>CAWFHB010000001.1:0-54358 GCA_963815565.1 uncultured Solirubrobacterales bacterium
GCCGGCGACATCTTCGCCAGCGAGGACCAGCACGGCACCTGGAAGACCGTGCTCACCCGCTCGGCGAGCCGGGGCCAGCTGTTCTGGGCCAAGACCATCACGGCCATCGGCTTCGCGACCGTGGTCCTGTTCGTGCTCGCGCTGAGCACGATCCTCTCGAGCGTCCTGATCGTCGGCCACCAGGACCTCACCGGGCTGACCGGCCAGGTCGTCCCCTCCGGCACCGCGGCCCGCCTCGTGATCTTCAGTTGGTTGCTCGTGCTGGCACCGCTCATCGGGTTCACCTGCCTGGCGATCCTCCTTTCGGTGCGCTCGCGCAACCCCGCGGTCGGCATCGCCGCCCCGTCGTCATCGGAATGGTGATGCAGCTCTTCGGCAGCCTCGGCGGCCTCGGAAGCATCCGGCCGCTGCTGCTCACCACGCCGTTCGAGAACTGGCACGGCCTGTTCGCGCAGGACCGCTTCTACGGGCCGCTGATGAGCGGGCTCGTCGTCAGCGCCGTCTGGTCGGCGGTGGCCCTGGCAGCGGCCTTTTTGATCCTGCGTCGTCGCGACATCACCGGAGGATGAATCCCATGGACACCCGCACCCCGCGCTTTGCCGCGCGCGCCGTCATGGCGCTCCTGCTCACCGGCGCCGCCGTCGGGCTGAGCGCCTGTGGCAGCACCGACATCACGCGCGGCCGCCTCGAGCACTCGGTCCCGCAGTCCTTCGCGAACCGCTACGTCGCCCAGGCCAAGCTGCTCGGCCACAGCGGCGTCACGGTCGCCTCGCTGCACACCCGCGCCACCTGCGACAAGGGCGGACCGAAGGTCGCCGACCACGGCCCGGGCGCCGACTGGAACTGCTACCTGACCTTCGACGACCCGAACACCCCGCTGCCGGACGGCACCGGGCGCTTCGAGCTGAACGTGCACAGCAACGACTGCTACACGGCGGGCGGCCCGTCCAAGGTCACCGGCCTCGTCACCATCACCGACGTCCACGGCGACGACGTCCCCAACCCCGTCTTCGAGTGGGACACCTGCTTCGACCCCTCGACCCCGGACACGATCACCCGACCGCAGGGGACGCCCTCGGCGCTGTCCCTGCCAACGGGCACCCTCGAGGCCGACGGGAGCGGCAAGGTCGATCCGGTGCTGACCTGCTCGGTCGGGGCCGCGGGCGGGTGCGTCGGGACCCTCACCGCCCGGGTCGGGCGCCGCGTGGTCGAGTCCGCGAGATACCAGCTCGCCCCGGGCGGCGACAACGACGTCCCGGTCACGCTCAGCGGCGGGGAGCTCAGGCCGGGAACCCGGCTGACGCTCTCGGCCGTGCCGGTGATCGGCACCGTCGCGCGGCCGAGCTCCGAGCTGCGCGTCACCCCCGCCCGCTGAGGGTGTTCAGGCGCGGGTCAGGCCCTGGGCGCGATGCTGAATGGGATGCTCGTCCCGGTCCCCGCAAGCTTCGGCTACCCGCTGCTCGGCGCCCTCGTCCTCGGGGAGTCGATGGGCCTGCCGCTGCCGGGCGAGACGGCTCTGATCACCGCCGGTGGCCTCGCCGCCGCCGGCCATCTCTCGCTCCCGGTCCTCGTGCTCGTCGCGGGCCTCGCCGCGATCGGCGGAGACACCCTCGGCTACTCCATCGGCCGCCGGCGTGGCCGCCGATTTCTGCTTCGCGACGGCTTCCTGGCCGCTCATAGACGGCACGGGGTCCTGCGCGCCGACCGCTTCTTCGCCGTCAACGGCACCCTGACCGTCTTCCTCCAGCCGCTTCGTCCCCGGAGCCCGGGTGGTCGCCGCGGTGATGGCCGGCGCGACGGAGATGCCGTACCGACGCTTCGCCCTCGCCAACGCTGCCGGTGCGGTGCTCTGGGCGACGAGCGTCGGGAGCCTCGCCTACGCTCTCGGACCGGCCGGAGCCGCGTCCCTCGCGGTCGCGGGCCTGGCCCTGCCCCGCTCGCCGCGGGCACCGCTTGGCTCCACCGGCGATACACGGTCCGCCCGCAGCTCCGATGACCTTCCTGCTCACCGCTCTCGCCGCCGCCGTCGCGGTCGCCGTCGAATTGCTCGAGGCGATGGCGATCGTCCTCGCGGTGGGCGTGAGCCGGCGCTGGGCCGACGCGGCGTGGGGCGCGGCCGCGGGTGTCCTGGCCTGCGCCGTGTTGGCGGCGGGGCTCGGTCCGCTGCTCGTCGGGCTCCCGCGCGAGGCGCTCGAGCTCACGATCGGCACGCTGCTCCTGCTCTACGGCATGGAGTGGCTGCGGAAGGGGACGCTCCGGCTCGCCGGCCGCAAGGCGCGTGCCTCCTCGGCGGCCGAGTACGCGGAGACCGTCGAGGAGTTCGACGACGTCCCGCTCCCCCCGGAGGGCGAGCCGGACTGGGCCGCGCGGCTGATCGCCTTCAAGGGCGTCCTGCTCGAGGGGGTCGAGGTCGTCGTCATCGTGGCGGCCCTGGCTGCGCGACCGACGGGCGCGGTCCCGGCGCTCCTGGGCGCCGGCCTCGCGTCACTCGCCGTGCTCGCCGCGGGGATCACGCTCCGCGAACCGCTCGGCCGCATCCCCGAGACCGAGCTCAAGTACGGGGTCGGCATCCTTCTGAGCACCTTCGGCGTGTTCTTCGTCGGGGAGGGCCTCCGCGTCGACTGGCCCGGCGGAGACCTCTCGATCCCGCTGCTCGCCCTCGCGCTGCTGGCGGGGACCCAGGGCCAGGTCCGCGGCCTCGCCCGGACGGCGCCGGCGTGAGCACCCTTCGGACGCTGCGCAAACTCATCCTGGGCGAGACCTGGACGCTCCCCGCCGGGGTGGTGCTGCTGCTCCTCACCGCCGTGGCCCTGCGGGCGCTCGACGCGGAGCTCTGGCGGCAGGGCGGCGGGCTGGTGCTCCTGGCCGGCGTTCTGCTCACGCTCGTGGCGGCCGCGCCGCGGCGTCGGTAGGCCTGAAATCGGTGTACCACCCTGCGTGAAACTTTGTTTGCCATGGCGGTGAGACAGGCGTACGCTCGCCGATCATGCGCTCGCGCAACGGGCTTCTCGGGGCAGTCGCAACCGCGATCTTCGTGGTCGGGTCCGGCGCTGCGACGGTCTCGGCGGACTTCCTTCCCGCACCCGGTTCGCCCTACCCGACCGACAACGAGCCCTACAGCGTCAGTCCCGGAGGGTTCAACGCCGACAGCCTGACGGACCTCGCCGTGGTGCACGGCACGAGCAGCACCGTGAAGGTGTTCAACCAGAAGGCGGGAGACGCCGGGTTCGAGGTGGCCGCCGGGTCCCCGTTCGCGGTCGGCTCAGGCCCCAACTTCGCCGCGGTGGCCGACTACAACGGTGACGGGCGGGACGATCTGGCCGTCTCGAACTTCCTCTCCCAGACGGTGAGCGTCAAGCTCCAGCAGGGAAGCGGCGCCTTCACCTCCGAGGGTGTCGCGTTCGCGGTGACGGGCCAGCCTGGGGCGATCGCCAGCGGGGACTTCAACGGGGACGGCAAGGCCGATCTCGCGGTCGCCGACTACGACCACGGCACCGTCGTGCTGTACCTGCGCAAAGGCGACAACACGGGGTTCGTGGCGGGTTCGAGCATCTCCACCGGCGGTACGAACCCGCGGTATCTCGCGGTCGGTGACCTGGACGGCACCGGCGCGCCGGACCTGGCGGTCACCAACTCGGGCTCGAACACCGTCGGGGCGATCCTGGTGAAGCCCGGGGCGACGCTCGCCGCTTCCCCGGGCTCCCCCTACGCGGTCGGGACCCTCCCCCAGTTCGTCGTGATCGGGCGACTCGACGCCGACGCCCGGCCGGACCTCGCCACGGCGAACTACACCTCGAGCAACGTCACCGTGCTCACCCAGTCGGCGACGGGAACCTTCGCGCCGGCGGCCGGCTCACCCGTCGCCGTCGGCTCGCAGCCGGTCGGGTTGGCGGCGGGCGACCTCTCCGGGAGCGGGCGGCTCGACCTGGTGAGCGCCAACGGCGGCGGCGGCACGTTCTCCGTGCTGACGAACACCGGCAGCGGCTTCACCCGCGGCGAGGACGTGAAGGTCACCACCGGCGGCTCGCCCTACGGCGTCGCGATCGGGCAGTTCAACAGCAGCGACGACGTCCCCGATGTCGCGGTGACGAGCCTCGTCACCTCGCCCAACACCCTCAGCGTGTTCCTGAACCGCCCGGCCCCGAAGGCGGCCACGACGGACGCGACCGGCGTCGGCCCGACAACCGCGACGCTCAACGGCACCGTCAACCCACAGGGCATCAGCGCGGCCGCCTACTTCGAGTACGGGACGAGCACGGCCTACGGCAGCCGGGTCCCGCCGGGCGGCGAGGTGCCCGCGGGCAGCGACCGCACCGATCATCCCGTGAGCCGCACCGTGGACGGGCTGACGCCGTCGACCGCGTACCACTACCGCGTCGTGGGCCGTAGCGCCGGGGGAACCACTCCCGGACCGGACCGCACGTTCCGCACCGCAGATCCGCCGGCGCCGGGCTCGGGTCCGCCGCCACCCCCGCCGCCGCCCAGCGCCGTCAGCGGCCCGCCGCAGGCCTCGCTCTCGGCCCCGAGCACGATCGTCTCGGGAACGCCGACCACGCTCTCCGCGGAGGGGTCGACCCCCGCAGGCGGCCTCACCTACCGCCTTGACCTGGACGGCAGCGGCGCCTTCGCCACCGATCTGAAGACCGTCCGCAGCCTGCAGACCACCTTCACCGCGCCCGGCGACGTGGACGTCGGCCTCCGGGTCACCGACCCCCAGGGCCGCAGCGACGAGGTGCGCCGCGTCGTCCACGTCGTGGCGCCGACGGTCTACTCGCTCGAGATCTCCCCGAAGGCGCCCCGGGCCGGCCAGCGCGTGAGCTTCGCCGTCCGCCAGCTCGTCGACGATCCGCGGAGCTTCGGGCCCGCGGCTTCCCGACCGCTGACTCCGGGCAGCCTCGCGACGATGACCTTCGGGGACGGCAAGCCCGTCAGCGGGACTGTCGGCGGTATCACGGTCCAGGGTCGCGAGGCGAGCGCCACCGGCAGCTTCTCGCATACGTTCGACCGCAAGGGCCCGTACAAGCTCGCGGTCAACGTCGACGACGGCAAGGGTTTCATCCAGGGCGTCAACACCGTGCTCGAGGTGGGCAGCGCCACCGGCTACCAGCCCGCCATCTCGACCGCCAGCACGACCGTGCAGCAGGGCAGCTGCGTGCAGTTCACGAACGCGACCGGCAACCAACTCGGCCTCGACGACGTCGGCACCCCCCGGACCCGCGACGTGAACCCCAAGGGCCAGATCATCAACGTCCGCCCCGGGCCGATCACCTTCGGGGGTGGCATCAACTACCGCAACCTCGCCGTCACCCCCGACCAGCTCGTCCTCGGGCGGACCGTCATCGCCGGCAGCCCGATCGGAAACCTCGACCTCGCGCTGCCCTCCGCCCTCAACTTCAACCTGGCGCAGATCAGGGCGCGCCCCCGGACCAAGTTCCGTCAAGCCGAGGAGGTCGTGACCACCGACGGCGCGAAGGCCTGCCAACTGCAGACGGCCCTGGAGACGGCCTCGGCGATCTACAGCCCGCCGGTGGCCAAGGATCCGGCCTGGCCGGCGATCCCGGACTGCGCCGGGGGCCTGAAGCTCACGACGTACTCAACCGAGCAGAAGCTGCTGCCTGACCTCGTCACGCAGCAGCTGCGGACCACGCGCCACACGTTCTTCTCACTGAACCGCTGGAGCTTCGGCGACGGTGACCGGAGCGGCCCGCAGTCCTACCTGCCGACCGCGAGCGTCTACCACCCCTACGACAAGGGCGGCACGTACAACGTGTCACTGAGCACGACCTACCCTGCCTCGCTGAAGAGCCAGCTGAACGACTGGCGCACGGACTGCGGAGGGCGTCCGCTTAACGCGACCCGCGAGGGTGACGAGCGCTTCGAGACCAGCGGCACCTCGCTGAAGCTGCGCGTCCTCGCGCGCTACGACCGGCTCCGGATGCGTGGACTGTCGCTGACGAGCGGCACCTACTTCACCGAGACCGACCTTCCCGGCGTCTACCAGTCGACCGGTCCGATCTACTTGAACACCCGCCGTGTCGGCTACGGCTGGAACCCGGAGCGAAGCCGCTACAACGACGCAGATGACGTGACGAGGGCCGACGGCGTGCTCGTCATCCGACCGGACGACCGGCCGCTGCGCATCGTCCCGGACCGCGGGGAGATCATCGGCGCCGCGCAGCTCTTCTGGCAGGCCGGCGGCGAGCAGATCGCGCTCGGGCCGATGCCGCTGAAGCTCAGCGGGACGCCGGGGATCGTGATCCCGACCGCGACCAACGGCAACCAGCACGACCTCGGCGTCTACTACGACCCGCCGGCGAAGCTCGCGAGCGGGCCGCTCCCTGCCAAGGGCCGGCCGTTCCACGTCAACGCCGCGCACGTCATCCTGCGTGAGGACAACGGCGGGCTGCTCGAGCTGAACGTCCACATGCCCGAGCCGCTCGGCCCGAACGGCAACTCCTCCGATCAGACGCTCGTCCGTGACGTCCGGGGCAGCAGCCGCGCGGTGAGGCCGCGCGCGCTGCTCGACAACGTCGACGTGGACATCCCGCCGGTCGAGCTGGCTCCCGGCATCGTCTCCTTCAACGGCGGCAAGCTGAGCCACCACGTCGGGCAGCGACCCCCGTGGAAGGCCACCGGCAGCCTCAGCATCCTCACCAAGAAGGTCGACCTGAGCCCGGACGCGAAGAAGGTCGGCTGCCCCGTCGTGGGTGGCCTGGGCTTCAACGAGGACGGCAGCCTCGACAGCGCCGGTGCGATCCTCGACGGCCTTCAGATCCCGATCCCTTCCCCTCCGTCCCCGCCGTTCGCCGCGCTGGCCAACCCTGGGCTCCAGATCCTGCCGGCCAATGCGGAGCGGCCGCTGGACCTCTTCGGCTGCCTGACGTTGCAGGATTACCCATCGGCGAGCTCCTTCCAGGTCATCGGCTGCGCCGGGCTTCTCTACGCGGGCTCTGGCAAGACGATCCCCGCCGCGACCAAGCTCCCGTTCTGTCCCGACCAGAACGGCAGCGAGACCTTCGTGCTGACCGATCAGAACTCGACCTCGGCCGGCCCGGGGCGCCGGACCCTGCGCGGGGTGATCGTGCGGGTCTCCGGGACCCTTGCGCTCGGACCCGGGCACTACCGGGTGGCCAACTCCTACCTGGAGTACCGCGACTCGCCGTTCGCGATCGAGGCCAAGGCCCATATCGGGGAAACGTTCCTCGGCGGCCACATATCGATCACCGGGGACATCACCGGCGAGTTCCGCGCCATCGACGATTGGGCCCTCGGGGGCGAAGCCCGCCTCAGGCAGGACATCATCTGCGTCCCGTTCACCGATCTGTGCCCGGGGGCCGGTGTCGCGCTGCTCGCCTCCTCCCGTGGCGTCGGCGGCTGCGTGACGATCTACGCGATCTCGGTCGGCGGCACCATTGACTTCCGGGACGCCTCGGTGACCCCGCACGTCGGGGACTGCGACCTCGCGGATCTCCGGGCAGACCTCGGCCTCACCTCGCGTGCCCTGCCCACCGCCGCGGACATGCTGGACGGTCGGGTCCCGTTGCAGGCCTTGGGCGGATCGCAGAGCGCCACTGCGCAGCTTCCGGACGGCGCCCCGTACGCGATGCTCGTCGTCAACGGGGCAGGCCGCTCACCGGTCGTCGAGGTCAGGGACCCGAGCGGCAAGCTGGTCCTCGACGACACCGGCGCGCCGGTCCAGGGCCTGCGCAAGGACACCCCGGTGGGCACCGCTCCCCAGGGGATCCTGCACAGCGACATCAGCACGTACCAGGACGACGAGATCGACCTGCGCCACACGACCATGGTGTTCGTCCGCGCCCCGAAGCAGGGTCGCTACACGATCACCGCCAAGCCCGGCTCCTCGGCGATCACCGGCGTCAGTCACACCACGGCCTACCCCGAGCCCGTCGTCCGCGGCGGGGTCTCCAACAGCCGCACGGGCGCGATGCTCTCGCTGCGCTCCGCGCTCCCCGCCGGAACCAGCATGGTCGTCAGCGAGGAGGGCGGCGGCATCAGCCACAAGCTCACCACGGTCGCCTCGGGCCGGCGCGTGCGTCGCGTGGCCGTCCGCCCCGCGGTCGGCCGGGCCGGCGTCCGGCAGGTCGTCGGCGTCGTATCGCGTGCCGGCGTCCCGTTCCGCCGGATCGTCCTCGGCCAGTACCGGGCCCCGCGGGCTCCGCGGGCGGGCACCCCCGGGCGGCTGAAGGCCCGGCTGAGCAAGGGCGCCCTCCGGATCTCCTGGGCCGCAGCGAAGAACGCGCAACGCTACGAGGTCAAGGTCAAGTTCAGGCGCGGCCTCTCGCTCACGAGGACTGTGGGGCCCGGGACGCGCACGCTGGCCCTGCGCGACGCGATGGCGCCGCTCGGCGCCACGGTGAGCGTCCGCGCGATCGGGCCGTTGAGCACCTCAGGCCCCGCGGCGCGCCGGACGCTCGCCCCCGCGCGCGTGAAGCGGCTGCGGCGCTTCGTCCTGTAGCGGCAGAACGAGCGAGGGCCCGCACGTGGCGGGCCCTCGAACGTCGGGTCTGATCCTGCAGTAGTCGGGGCGAGAGGATTTGAACCTCCGACCTCGCCGACCCGAACGGCGCGCGCTACCAGGCTGCGCCACGCCCCGATGTGCCGTCAGTATGACAGCGATCCTCCGAAGGACGCGTTCAGGCGCCCCCGCCGGCCACCGCGGAGAAGTAGCGGATGGCCAGGCCGGTCATCAGCGTCTGGAAGGCCTGCTCGACCTCGGCCCCGTCCTGCTGGGCCCAGCGCGCCAACCCGACCGCCTCGATCTGCGTGCTCTGCTCGAGGACGTCGTCCACCAACTCGGGGTGCTGATCGCAGAAGTAGGCGCCGATGGAGTAGAGGCTCGTGTCGGTGAGGCTCTCGAGGAACGCCTCGGGCGAGGCCTCGCTCATCGACCCCCCACCACGGTGGTCGTCTTGCCGACCGTCTCGCCGACCGCCACCGCTCCGGTCTCGAGCGTGCCTTCGAGCTGTCCCTTGTCGGTCGTGACCGCCGTGGCCGCGGCAGCCGCGTCGGTGACGACCTTCGTGCCCGCGGTCTGGACCGCCACCGCGGGGGTGCCGCTCCCCTGCGTGCCCCCGGAGGTCGACGCAGGCTCGGACGGCTTCGGACTCAGCGCGCCGACGATCCCGCCCGGCGCGAGCTCCTGCGTCGACGACGCGCCCGCGGGCGCAGCGGACCCCGCACCCGAGGCGGTTGCACCGGAGGCCGCGGGCGCAGCGCTGCCGGACGCGGTCGTCCGCGCCGGGGCGCCCTTGGACGTCAGAAGTCCGGCCGCCCCCGACGGTGCGATCGCGGTGGAGGCTGCGCGAGCGGCGCGAGGCGCCGCGGCCGGCGCGGCCGTCCGCCGCGAGGCCGAACCGTCGCGCTTCGACGGGGTGGAGCCTCCGAAGAGCTCGCGGGACTCGTCGCTCACCGCGGCACCGCCGGCCGCTCCGGCCACGGCGATGGTCGCAGCGGCCGCCACCGCCTTCGCCCACGAGGCGACGGCGGGATCGATGCTCATGCCGTATTGCGCGGAGAGCTGCGTCAGGGTCGAGAACGACGAGGACGGTGCGGGCACCGTGGCGGCCGGGTCGGCGCCCCAGCGACGCTGCAGGAAGGCGGGCAGCGGGAAGACCGCCGCGATCTTCGCCCGGACCCCCCGGGGCACGGCGAAGAGCGCCTCGTCCAGGCCGGCGGTGCGCGCGTGGCGACGGCAGGGCTGGCAGTGGGAGAGATGCGCGGAGAGCCGGCGCTGGTTCCGCGCCCCCGGTACGGCCCCGTCGGCGGCGACGATGAGCCCCTGGACCCGACGGCAGCGTTCCCCGGAGACGAGCTCCTCGTACTCCTCGGTGAGGCGGCGGCGCGCGCGGAAGAGCGTCGATTCGACGGACGCGCGGCTCATGCCGAGGCGCTCGCCGATCTCCCGGTAGCTCAGCCCTTCGAACTCGCGCAGGACGAGGATCTCGTGGTGGGTCTGGCTGAGGCCGCCGAAAGCACCGCGCAGGTTGTCGATGTCCGCCTTCTGGTCGACCTGGGCGGCCGGTGAGGGCGCCGTGGTGACGAGCCGGCTGCGCTCGGTCGCTGCGAGCCCGTCCTCGGCGTCGTAGGAGACCTCCTCCCCGCGACGGGCACGGCGAAACTGGTCGATGCACGCGTTCTTCGCGATCTCATAGACCCACGGCTTGAACGCGATCGGGCGGTCGGTCCCGCGCATCCGCCGCAGCGCCGACATGAACACGTCCTGCGAGATGTCCTCGGCGCGACCGTAGTCGTTGACCATCCCGTAGATGTAGGCGGCGATCCGGCGGTGGTACCGCTCGTAGAGCTGCTCGAACGCGCGGTCGCAGCCGCGGCGCACCGCGGCCACGAGCTCTGAATCGGTGACGGCCTCGGCGCTGCGCGTGGCGGGCGGAGCGGAAGGCGCTGGGGGCGCGGAGATCGCCATGAGCTAGGCCGCGGAGGATCGGTCGCACGTGACCGGTCGCGGGTGAAATGAAACTCTATCGGTGGAACGCCGTTCTAACAAGCTGCTCCCTACCCTTGGTCCCGTGGTCGCCCTCCGCAGTGTCATCGACCGTCTCGACGAGATCCTCGACCCTACGGCGTGGTCTGACTACGGACCGAACGGGCTGCAGGTTCCCGGTCCCACGGAGGTGCAGCGCGTCGTCACCGGCGTCTCGGCGCACGCGGAGCTCTTCGAACTCGCCGTCGAACGTGAGGCCGATCTCGTGCTCGTGCACCACGGGCTCTTCTGGAGCGGACAGCCGCTCGGGATCGACGCCGTCGCCTACCGACGTCTGCGGCTGCTCTTCGACCATGGCATCGCGCTGGCCGCCTACCACCTGCCGCTCGACGGCCACCCCGAGCACGGCAACAACGCCCGGCTCGCCGCTGAGCTCGGGGCCGACCGCTGGACGCCGGCGTTCCCCCACGGCGGCGCCGCGATCGGTGTCGTGGCCGAGTTCGCCTCCGAAGGGATCGCGACCGACGAGCTGCTGCGCCGGGTGCGCGCCACGACGCTGCGCGACGACATCCTCGCCCTCGAGCACGGTCCTGACCGGGTCACGCGCCTCGGGATCTGCTGCGGTGCGGCCGCCGACGATCTCCCGGTGGCGGTGACACTCGGCTGCGACGCGTTTCTCACCGGGGAGCCGGCCGAGCGGTGCGCGGCCATCGCCCGCGAGTACGCGATCACGTTCATCGCCGCCGGTCACCACGCGACCGAGCGGCTCGGCGTACAACGCTTGGGCGATCTGCTCGCCGCCGAGTTCGGCCTGGACCACGAGTACGTCGAGGTCTACAACCCCATCTGAGGGGCACCCGGGGTAGTGTCGGACCCGAGAGAGGTCCACCACCAGGAGGAGTACAGATGGAAGCTGGATCCCGCCCCAAGTCGACGACGATCGCCGGGCTCCTCGCCCACGCGGTGGAGCGCTTCGGCGAGCGCACCGCCGTCCTGCGGAAGGTCGGTGAGGCATGGGAGGAGACGAGCTACTCCGAGGTCGGCGAGACGGTCTCCGAGCTCGGTCGCGGCTTCCTCGCCACGGGCATCGAGGCGGGCGAGCGTGTCTGCATCCTCGCTGGCACGCGACCGGAGTGGACCTACGTGGACTTCGCGCTCACCGCGGCGGGCGCCGTCGTCGTCCCGATCTACCAGACGAACTCGGCCGAGGAGTGCCGGTACGTCGTCGAGAACTCGGACGCGGTCGCCGTCGTCTGCGAGGACGCGGAGCAGCTCGCGAAGATCGACGCGGTCCGTGAGCATCTCCCCGCGCTGCGCACCGTCTACGTCATGGACGCAGCCGACGCGAGCGGTGAGGTCATGAGCCTCGACACGCTCCGCGAGCGCGGCCGCACCCAGGAGCCCGCGGCGCTGGAGGCGCGGGCGGCCGCGGTGACGCCCGAGGACCCGTTCACCTTCGTCTACACCTCGGGGACGACCGGTCCGCCGAAGGGCTGCGTCCTCAGCCACGGCAACTACCGCTCGGTCCTCGACCAGTGCCTCGAGCTGGGCGTCCTGGGCGGCGGCGAGGACACCGAGGTCACCTACCTGTATCTGCCGCTCGCGCACTCCTACGCGCTGCTCGTCCAGCTCTTGACCTTCGACATCGGCGGCACCATCGCCTACTTCGGCGGGGACACGAAGCAGATCGTCGTCGAGCTCACCCAGGTGAAGCCGACCTACCTGCCCTCGGTCCCCCGGATCTTCGAGAAGATCTACACCTTGGTCAGCGGCAACGTGGACGCCGAGACCATCGCGAAGGCCACGGCGGTCGGCAAGCAGGTCAACGACCTGCGGTACGCCGAGCAAGAGGTCCCGGCCGAGCTGCAGGCCGCCTATGACCAGTTCGACGAGAAGCTCTTCGTCAACGTCCGCAGCGCCTTCGGCGGACGGCTCAAGCAGGCGAGCACCGGGGCGGCCCCGATCGCGCACGAGATCCTCGAGTTCTTCTGGGCCTGCGGCGTGCCGGTCATGGAGGGCTACGGGATGACCGAGACCGCCACGGTGGCGACCTCGCAGATTCCGGGCTCGCAGCGCTTCGGCACCGTCGGCCGGGCCCTCCCGGGCGTCGAGCTGAAGATCGCCGAGGACGGCGAGGTGCTCGTGAAGGGCGCGAACATCTTCGGCGGCTACTACAAGAACGCGGACGCCTCCTTCGGCGCGGTCGTCGACGGCTTCCTCCACACGGGCGACCTCGGCTCGATCGACGAGGACGGCTACCTCTCGATCGTGGGCCGCAAGAAGGACATCATCATCACCGCGGGCGGCAAGAACCTCACGCCCGCAAACCTCGAGAACGACATGAAGCAGTCGCGGTGGGTCTCCCAGGCGATGATGCACGGGGACCGTCGCGCCTTCCCGTCGATGCTGATCACGCTCGACGAGGAGGAGATCGGGCCGTGGGCGGAGGCGGAGGGCATCGAGGACCGCTCGCTGGCCGCGCTGTCGAAGCACCCGAAGGTCCTCGCGCTCGTCCAGGAGACGCTCGACGCGGCCAACGCGAAGTACGCGCAGGTCGAGCAGGTGAAGAAATTCTTCGTCCTCGATCACGACCTCTCGCAGGAGACCGGCGAGCTGACCCCGACCCTGAAGGTCAAGCGGAACATCGTCAACGAGAAGTACGCTGCGCAGTTCGACGCGCTGTACGGCTGAGTGGCGCGGTGCCACGCTGGCGGAGCTACCCTCCGTCGGCGTGAGGACCGATCCGACCGACAACGGCGGGCTGTTCATCGGACGACGGCCCGGCACCGCCCCGGTCCGCTACCGGGCGCTGATCGCCCCGGGGAGTGCGCTCCGCCGCCGGATCGACGGCGTGGTCGCGACCTTCGTCGGCCTCTGCATGGTGCTGTTGAACCTGCTGTTCTTCGGCCCGATCCCCGCCGCCGGCCTGTGGCTCGGCGGGCGCACCCAGTACGTGACGGGGAACCTGGGCGTCGGCCTCGTGGTCTCGTTCGCGTCGATCATGGTGATGCTCTTCGGCGGGCTCATCGTCCTCAAGCGGATCGACCAGGTCTGGATCCTCATCCGCCGCGCCGCCGGGCACGATCAGCGCACCGGCATCCTCACGCCCGTCTTCTCGACCGCGACCGTGATCGCGGCCGTGGCGTTCACGGTGTGGCTGCTCGGCTTCGCGGGCCTCGGCCCGATGCTCGCCCCCTCGAGCTGAGTGCCGCTCTTCAAGTACTACAAGCAGTTCGAGGCGCTCACCGAGGAGGAGGTGAACGTCGAGAAGCGTGCCGTCGCCGAGCAGCGGAAGGCCGCCGCGCTGGCCCGGGTCGAGCCGCTCGACCTCTCGCGCACGACCTGGCCGGACTTCCCGCCGCCCGCCGTGGTGAGCGCGATCACGTTCGCCGCCCGGCGCGGCCTGCACCGCTACGTCGACCGACACGCGCCCGCGCTGCGGGCGGAGCTCGCGCACCGTCACGCCGTCCCGGTTGAGCAGCTCGTGCTCGGCCACGGTGCGGCGCAGCTGCTGAGCGCTGCCGCGCAGACGCTGCTCGAGCCGGGGGACGAGCTCGTCACGCCGTGGCCGTCGTACGCGCTCTACCCGCTGATGGCCCGTCGCGCGCGGGGGAACGCCGTGCCGGTGCCGGGCTTCGACGTCGATGCGCTCCTCGCCGCGGTCAACCCGCGGACGCGCATCATCGCCCTCGCGAACCCGAACGACCCGACCGGCGAGCTGCTCCCGGCGAGCGAGCTCCGTCGCCTCCTGGAGGCGCTTCCGGAGCGTGTGGTCGTCCTGCTGGATGAGGCGCTCCGCGACTTCGTGGACGCCGAGCCGCCCGACGCCGCCCTCCGCCTCGTCGACGCGTTCCCGCGGCTCGTCGTCTTCCGCACGTTCTCCAAGGCGTGGGGGCTCGCCGGCCTGCGCGTGGGCTACGCGATCGGCGGCGCGGGCTCCGCCTCGCTGCTCGAGCGGCTCGAGCCGGAGCTCGGGCTCGACGAGCTCGCGCAGGCCGGCGCACTCGAGGCGCTCAAGGCGGTCAGCGGGCTCGCGGCCGCCCGCGGCGCGAAGGTCGCTGCGGCCCGCGTCGAGCTCGTCGCCGCCCTCCGCACGCTGAGCATGGATCCGACCCCGCAGGGCGGGGGCAGATCCATGCTCAGCGTCGCGCCGTCGCAGGCAAACGTGCTCTGGGTCCGGGCGGACGGGCTTCCGGGGGCCGAGCTCTCGGCCCGGCTCGAGCGGCTCGGCGTGATCGTCGCGGGCGGCGGCTCGCTCGGCGACCCGGAGCGCGTGCGGATCACCGTGTCGCATCGGCCCGAGGACGCGCAGCGCCTGGTGCGCGCACTCGAGCTCGCGCTCACTCAAGCCTGAGGTGAACACGCCACGACGCACCCGGTGGGGCGGTCGGCTAGGTTTCCGCCCGTCCTTGGCGACGGGAACCCGGTGAGACTCCGGGACTGACGCGCAGCGGTGAGGGTGACGAACGGATCGCAGGTCCACTGGCTCGAAGGGAGCCGGGAAGGAGATCCGGGAGGCAGACCCCGAGTCCGAACACCAAGCCGAGGACCGCAGTGACCGTCTCGCGATCTGGACGGCCGCGCTCCTCGACTCCCCGTCCGCGGGGGTCGCCCGGGTGCTGCCGTCCGCTTATTTGGACAAGGAGCATCACCCATGCAGACCCTCGTGCCGTCCTCCCGACGGCTCCTCGCCGCGGCGTCCCTCGCCGCGGTGGCCCTCACCCCCGGCGCCGCCCAGGCGGCCACGCCCGCGCAGGTGCAGAGCTCGGTCGTCGCCGGCACCGCCTGGCTGCGCGCCCAGCAGAACCCCACGACCGGGGCACTCACGGGCAACTTCAGCGTCGATTGGGGCCTCACCTCCCTGGCGGCCGGTGGCGTCCACGCGGCCGACATGCGCGTCGCCGACGGCCCGAGTGCCCAGGACTACTACGCGGGGTTCTACGACACCGCCCGCTACACCGACCCGAGCACGTCGACGAGCACGAATGGCGCCGCCGGCGGCTACGCCAACACGATCCGCTTCGCGCACGCGGCGGGGCTCGACCCGGCGCGCATCTCGGCGAAGGGGAACCTCGTCGCCCAACTCGCCGCGACAGCGAAGCCCGACGGGTCGTTCGGAGCGACACCGGCCGTGAACATCTCGGCCTTCGCCCTTTTGGGCCTGGCGCGCACCCCGGTGTCCCCCGCGATCATCGCCCGGACCCACGCGTTCCTCCGCGGGTCGCAGCACGACGACGGCGGCTGGAACTTCGGCACCGCCACGACAGCTGATCAGAAGGCACGTCCGAGCGATGCGGACACGACCGGCGAGGTGCTGGCGGCGCTCTGCGACACGGGCGCCAAGGCAAGCGACCCGGCGATCCAGGCTGGCGCCGCCTACCTGCGTGGCCGGATGCTCCCGAACGGAGCGATCGTCGGGCCGACGTACGCGCTCCAGAACGCGGACACGAACGGCTGGGCGGTCTCCGGCCTGAACGCCTGCGGGATCAACGCGCAGGGTGCCGATTGGACCTCGGTCGACGGACGGACCCCGGTCGACTTCCTGATCTCGCTGCAGCGCACCTCCGGTCCCGATGCCGGCTCCTACAAGTACGAGCCGACCGAGGCGGACAGCGCCGCCGCCAACTCCTACGCCCACCAGGACGCACTGCGGGCGTTGGCCGGCGCGGGCTTCGCGCCCGATCCTCCCGCCCGGGCCACGGGCCCGCGCGTGCGGCCGCTCATCGCGCCGGCGGACGGGACGGTCGTGCCGCTCTCGCTCTCGATCGAGGACGGCACGGGCGGGCTGAGCTTCTGCCGCATCAGCGCTCCGGCGGGGGCGACGCTCCCGGCGGCGCTGGAGGCCGGCGCGGCCTCTGCCGTGCCCAGCACCTGCTTGACCGCGTCAGGCTCGACCGCGGGTCGGCTCACGTCGGTCAACGGCGTGAGCGGTGACTGGCGGATCTCCCTGGACGGAGGGACCGAGACCGTGGCCATGGAGCAGCGGGTGCCGTGGGGTTCGGCCGTCACGCTGCGCCGCGCGGGCGCGCTCCCGACCGACGGCGGAACCGGAACCGGAACGGGCACGGGCACGGGCACCGGGACGGGCACGGGGACCGGTGCCGGCACCGGCGAGACCCCGGGGAGTGGCACCGGCAGCTCGACCGCCGCGACCGCCGGCGGGTCCACCCCGACGGGCGAGAACGCAGCCGTGCTGCCGGCCCCGGTGAACCCGGCCTCCACGGGTACGACCCCGACCGTGGTGACGCCGGCATCCCGGTCCCGGATCCGCTGCGTGCGATCCGGCACCGGCCGCGTCATCTGTCGCGGGGTCACCATTCGCAGCGGCTCGCAGGTCCGGCTGACCGCCCGCGGCCGTCTCTACGCCCGCGGGACCGGGCAGCGTCTCCGGGTGCTGCGAAAGGTGAAGGCCGGTGGCTACACGCTCCGGATCACGCGGAAGGGCGCGACCCGGAAGATCGCGCTCCGGATCGCGTAGCCGCTCAGCCGCGGCGGCGTTTCAGCGAGTTGCGTCCGTCGCGGAGCAGCGCGTCGAAGACGGCCCGCCGCGCGCCGTACTTGGGGTCGGGCTCACGCCCGGCCCCGAGCAGGCCGATCTGGTGTTGCGTCCACCACAGGTCCGCAGCGCCGTCGAGCTTCTTGATCCCGATGCGGTGCAGCTCGAAGGCCGCCCGTGTCCCGGCCGGGTCGCGCAGCAGCGCGGTCGGCAGGTCGGGCTCGAGGGCCAGCGGCCGGGCCAGGCCGATGAGGTCGGTGGCGCCCTCTGCGACCGCGGCCTCCATGGCGCGCCCGGTGCGGAAGCCGCCCGTGACCATGAGCGGCAGCCCGGGCGCGACTTGGCGGGCGCGTTCGGCGAACTCGAGGAAGTACGCCTCGCGGGCCACGGTGCTCTCCGTCTGCTTGGTCGTGCCGGTCATGGCGGGCGCCTCGTAGGTCCCGCCGCTGACCTCGAGCAGATCGACCCCGAGTTCGTCGAGCAGGCGGATGACCTCGAGCGACTCCTCCTCGGTGAAGCCGCCCTTCTGGAAGTCGGCGGAGTTGAGCTTCACGCCGAGCACTTTGTCGGACCCGATCGCCGCGCGCGTGGCCTTCACGACCTCGAGCAGGAACCGGCGGCGTCCCTCGGCGTCCCCGCCCCACGCGTCGGTCCGTACGTTGGCCCGCGGGGAGAGGAACTGGGAGATCAGGTAGCCGTGCGCGCCGTGAAGCTGCACCCCGGCGAAGCCCGCCTCGACCACGAGCCGCGCCGTCTCGGCGTATCGCGCGACGAGCTCGTGGACCTCGTCCCCTTCGAGCGCCCGCGGCTTCGGGAAGGCGCCCTTGTAGGCCAGCCCGATGGCGCTCGGCGCGACCACGCGGGAGGAGAGGCCCGCGGGGGTCTGGCGGCCCGGGTGGTTGACCTGCACGATCGCGGTCGTGCCCTCGGCGCTCGCCGCCGCCGCCCACCGCTCGAGCCCCGCGCGATCACGGTCGTCCTCGACGACGACGTTGCGCGGCTCGCCGATCGACCGGCGGTCGATCATCACGTTGCCCGTGATGCTGAGCCCGAGGCCCCCGCGGGCCCAGCGCCCGTAAAGCCGTTCGAGCTCCGTCGTCGGCCCCCCGTCGAGCCCGCCGAGCTGCTCGCTCATCGCCGCCTTCACGAGGCGGTTGCGCAGCACCACCCCGCTGCGCAGCGTGACGGGATCGGCCAGCGTGAGGGTCTGCTCGGGCGCGCTCATGCGCCGGAGCCTACGAGGACGCCCTCAGTCGCCGGACTGGCGCAGCAGCGAACCGGTGGTCTGCTCGAGGATCTTCCGCCAGGCGCTCGTCGCCTCGGGCTCGCTGTCGAAGTGACGCACGACCTTGCGCACGCGGGTCGGCGAGATCTCGAGGCCGTGCCGGGCGCAGACCGCCTCCAGGTCGTCGTACTCGTCGACGAGCTTGAGCGCGACCGACTCGAAGCCGTGTCGGGCGATCTCGGTCCGGGAGGCGAAGTTCATCATCGAGGTGCGGAACATGCGCTCGTCGTCCGGCTCGGGCTCGATCAGCACGATGTCGACGCCGGGATAGCGCTCTCCCCACTGCTCGGAGAGCTCGTGGAGCCGCTGGTGCGCGAGCAGCTTGTACGCCTGGAACCCGATCTGCGGGAAGCCGAGATCGCTGACGTGCCGGGTCCTCGGGCCGAACAGCGTGGCCCGCTGTTCGGTGAACGGGTTCACGTAGGGCACGAGCGGGTTGACGACCACCACGAGCTTGGCCCCGGCCTGCACCGCGATGTCGAGGTTGGTCGTGGAGACGAGGCTCCCGTCGACCAGGTGGCGCTCACGCACCTTGAGCGGCGCGTAGACCATCGGCAGCGCCGAGGAGGCCGCCACCGCGGTCGAGATCGGCACGTCATCCCAGCCGGGGCCGCCGAAGACGATGCGCTCGCAGCTGTCGAGATCGGTCGCGGTCAGGTACAGCTCGCGGGAGAGCTCGCGGAAGTCGTCGGAGCGGTCGGGGTCGGAGAGCGTGCGCCGCAGGTAGCGCTCGATGCCCACCGGGGAGTACATGCCGCTCGGGAGCGCCTGGGCGAGTCCCGTGACGAGATCCATCAGCGAGACCTGGCCGACGCGCCCCGCGACCTCGCGCATCAGGCCGGCCGCACGGAACGGGAGCAATGCGCCCTTCGTGGCGACCTCGAGCAGGTTCGGCCGCAGCAGCTGGCCGAGGCCGATGTCCCGGAACGGGGTCGGCACCTGCTGGTTGACGACCCGCATCATCTCCTCCGGCGTCACGCCGTTGGCGGCGAGCGCGGCCACGAAGGCCCCGGCGCTCGTGCCCACGTAGACGTCGAACTCGTTGACCGTCTTGTTCACCGCGAGCAGATCGAGCGCCCGCAGCGCGCCGATCTCGTAGACGCCGCCGCTGAAGCCGCCGCCGCCGAGGACGAGCGCCGTGCGCGACCGCGGCGGCCGACGGACGCGGGGAGTCCGGCGAGCCTGCGGGTCGCGGGGTGCGTCGAGATCGACGACCTTGCCCATCGCCGGAGGGTAGTCGAGCGACCGCAACCCTGCCGGAGCCGAGGGTATCTTGCCCTCGATGGCCTTCCGAAGAACGCTGCTCGGGCTGCTCGTCGCCTGCGCCGCACTGCTCCTCGCGGCACCGGCCTGGGCGCTCGACGCGCGAGGCCTGGGCACGAGGCTCTCGCGGGAGAGCAGCCGGCTCGGGGCGAACGCCGGGGCCTACGTCGTGGACCTCGGCACCGGGCGCACGCTCTACTCCCGCAACCCGGACAAGCGGCTCGTGCCCGCCTCCAACGAGAAGCTCTTCACGACGGCGGCCACCCTGCTCACGTTCGGTGGGGCCGCGCGCCGCGAGACCCAGGTGCTCGCCGAGCTCACGGATCCGGACGAGGTCACCACGGTGGACGAGCTCTATCTCGTCGGTGACGGTGATCCGAGCTTCGGCACCCGGGATCTGAGCCGGCTCGCGAACCAGCTGCGCAAGGCCGGGATCAAGCGCGTCCGCGGCAGCGTGACCGGCGACGAGTCGCTCTTCGACGGCCGCCGCGGATCGGTCGATTCGGGCTACCGGCCCGACTTCAACCTGGCCGGACAGCTCGGCAGCCTCGTCGTCTCCCACGGAGCGACCGACGGCGGTGGCCCCGGGCATCTCGCCGCGGCCCGCCTCCAGACGATCCTCGCGCGGCGCGGCGTGCGCTTCGGCCGCTCGGCCCGGACCGGGCGTACGCCGGCGGCCGCGCGTGAGGTCCTCGCCACGGACCGCTCGCCGCTGATCAGCTCCCTGATCCGCGCCACGAATCAGCCGTCGGACAACTTCTACGCGGAGATGCTCATGAAGCTCGTGGGGAGCGAGGGCGCGGGCGGCCCGGCGACGACCACAGGCGGGGCGACCGCGGTCCGCCGCCTGATGGTCTCGCTCGGCCTACGACCCACCATCGCCGACGGGTCGGGGCTCTCCCGGCGCAACGCGACCACGGCCCGCCAAGTCGTCACGCTGCTCACGGCGATGCAGGCCGGCGAGGAGGCGACGGCCTGGTACTCCTCCATGACCATCGCCGGCCGGAACGGGACGCTGAGCCGCCGGATGCGCGGGAGCGCCGCGCAGGATCGCTGCCGCGGGAAGACGGGCACGCTCCGCGGCGTCTCCGCCCTGTCCGGCTACTGCACCACGACGGGCGACCGGCTCGTGGCCTTCTCGTTCATCGAGAACGGCGTGGGCAGCGGCGCGAAGTCGATCGAGGACCGCATGGTCGCGGCCGTCGCGACCTACGCGCCCTGAGCCTCCTTCAGCCGCCGAACTCCCGGGCGACCGGGTCGAGCAGCTCGTGGAAGGCCGCCTCGCTGAGGGGCCCGATGCCGTCGTGGTGCGTGAGGTCCATGTGGATCGGGGTCACGGCGATCCGACCCTGGTGGACCACGGTCAGGTCGGTGCCCTCCTCCTCCTCGAAGCCCGGCTCGGCCCCGTAGATCCAGAAGCGCCGGACGCCCTCCTGATCGGACTCGAGCTTCAGCTCGTCCCGGTAGATGCGGCGGCCGAGGCGGCAGACCTCCACGCCCTCCGGCTTCCCGCCCCCGGGGACGTTCACGTTGATGAGGACGCCGGGCGGCAGCGGCATCTCGTCGATGCGGTGCACGAGCTCGGCGGCGAAGGCGGCCGAGTGGGTGAAGTCGAAGTCCTCCTCACCCGTCGCCCACGTGGTGTCGCCCCGCTGGTACTGCTGCGAGACGGCGACCGCCGAGAGGCCGAGGACGAGGCCTTCCATCGCGGCGGCGACGGTCCCGGAGTACGTGACGTCGTCTCCGAGGTTCGCCCCGTGGTTGATGCCCGCCACGACGAGCTCGGGCTCCCACCCGTCGAGCAGCCCATGACCGGCCAGGCGGACGCAGTCGACGGGGGTGCCGTCGGTCTGGAAGCCGTAGGTGCCGTCCTCGAAGTCGACGCGCTCGACCGAGAGGGGCGCCCGGGTGGTGATGCCGCGGCCGATCGCCGAGCGGTTGCCGTCGGGAGCGATCGTCACGAGGTCGATGTCGGGCACCTGCAGGAGCGCCCGGCGGAACGCCTGGAGCCCCTTCGCCTGGATGCCGTCGTCGTTCGTGAGGAGCACGCGCATGGCGCTGATCGTAGTGACGGGCCCGCCCGTCCTCGCTCACGCGGCGGGGAAGCGCACGGAGGCCAGCGCCAGGCCGTGAGGCTTCGCGGTGTGCCCCGCCTCCCGGCGGTGGGCGCCCTCCAGGAGGCCGACGAACTGCGAGAGCTCGCGGCGGCCCTGGGCGACCTCGAGCATCGTGCCGACGAGCGTCCGGTTCATGTGCCGCAGGAACGCGTCGGCGGTGATCCAGAACTCGAGCACGTCGCCGTCCTCGCGCCAGGCGGCCGCCTCGATCTCACGGTTGAACCAGCGGTGTCCGCTGTCGGCCAGCGTGAAGGCGGTGAAGTCGTGTCGGCCCACGAGCGCCGCAGCGCAGGCGTGGAGCAGCTCCCGATCGCAGGTGTGGTTCCAGTGCAGCGCCGTCCGGCGCAGGAAGGCGCTCGGTTCCGGCCGGGCGAGGACCCGGTAGCAGTAGGTGCGCGCCTCCGCATCTGAGCGGGGGTCGAAGCCGGCGGCGGCCTCCTCGCACGAGAGGACCGCGATGTCCCGGGGCAGCAGCGCGTTCAGCGAGGCGAGCCGCACCGGGGGGCCCGGGTAGGCGGCGACCTGCCCCCAGGCGTGAACGCCCTTGTCGGTCCGGCCCGCGACGGTGAGCGGCAGCGGCGCGCCCAGCCGCGCGAGCACACGCTCGAGCTCCTCCTGCACGCTGCGCAGCGCAGGCTGCCGCGCCCAGCCGACGAAGTCGGTCCCGTCGTACTCGATCTCAAGCCGCGTGACCACGGCCGCGACGCTACCGCTCCCTCAGGCTGCGGCGGCCTCCAGGTAGGCGACCATCCGGTTGGTCAGCGCCGTCACCGTCGTGGAGGGCTCGTCGCGGGCCAGCGGTCGGTCCCTGAGCAGCTCGTCGAGCGTCTCGCCGAGCGCCGGATCGGCGCGGCCGGCCAGGCGCGCCGCGACGAGCGCCGCCTTTCGCGTGGCTCGCGGGTCGAGCGTCCAGATCGCCTCGAAACGCCGATTCATGTCGTTCGGATCGCCCGGCGGGGTGCCCGGCATCTCCCAGGCCAGCAGGCAGGCCGCGTAGCCGGGCGCGTCGACGATGACGGCCCACTCGTTCCCGAGCTTGTCGGCGCTCGCGATCGGCACCTCGATCGGGCCGCCCTCGGGCCGCCGGACCTCAGCGAAATCCGCGAAGGCCACCGCGGCGTCCGAGAACTGCGAGATGCGCCGGTACCGCGACTCGACCTCCCGGTAGAACTCCTCGTGCTGGAAGGCACCGAAGAGCACCGGCGAGGCGGCCTGGGCGAGCGTCTCGTGCTCGATCGCGCGCGAGAGGGCGACGAGCGTCGACTTCTTGAGCACCTGGGGCCGGCCGCCGTGGTCGGTCGAGGCGACCGCGGCGTAGATCGACGGGTGGTCGCTCGGTCCGCCCGTCTCCTGAGCACGCTCGATCGACGCGGGCACCGAGAGCCCGCGGTGCCGGTAGGCGACGGCGCGACGCAGACGCTCGACGTCCTCGTCGGAGTAGACGCGGTAGCCCGCCTCGGTGCGCGCGGGCTCGGGGAAGCCGTAGCGCTGCTCCCACATGCGGATCGTCCCGGCCGCCAGGCCGGTCTGCTCCGCCACCTCCTTGATGCTCAATCCAGTCACGATGTTGGTCTCTCCCCCGCTCCGGGCACGCTTGCGACGACGTCGCATTCGAAGTTCCGGCTCAGCTGGGGATACGACCTTCCCACTTCTAGGGCTCATCCCTGCCCCCGACCATGGACGTATCTGTCGCGTGAACACCCAGTCGAACACCATCCTGCTCACCGGCGCGACCGGCTACGTGGGCGGCCGCCTGCTGCCCGTGCTGCTCGAGCACGGGCACCGTGTCCGAGCGCTCGCACGGAAGCCCGAGCGCGCCGACCTGCCGCCCGAGGTCGAGGTCGTCCGCGGGGACGTCATCAAGGGCGAGGGGCTCGACGCCGCGCTGGAGGGCGTCGACGTGGCCTACTACTTCGTGCATTCCATGGGGCGCGGCTCGGGAAGCACCCGGGAGTTCGCCGAGAAGGACAAGCGCGGCGCAGCGAACTTCGGACGGGCCGCAAAGGCCGCGGGCGTACGCCGGGTCATCTATCTCGGAGGACTCGACGCGGCGGACGACGACGTCTCCGAGCACCTCCGCTCCCGCCACGAGACCGCCGAGGTCCTGCGCGAGTACGTCGACGAGCTCGTCTACGTGCGCGCGGCGATGATCCTGGGCCAGGGCTCAGCCTCCTTCGAGATGCTCTCGCACCTCGTGCGGCGCCTTCCGGCGATGCTCACCCCGAAGTGGGTCGACACGAAGTCGCAGCCCGTGGCGATCCGCGACGTGGTCTCCACGCTGCACACGCTTGCCGACCTCGATGAGGTCCCCGAGGAGGTGGAGCTCGGCGGGGCCGACGTGCTCACGTACCGCGAGATGATGGAGCACTTCGCGCACGTGGCAGGGAAGCGGGCTCCTACGATCATCCGTGTGCCCGTGCTCTCGCCGCGCCTCTCCTCCTACTGGGTCAGCCTCTTCACGCCCGTCGAGAGCGGCCTCGTCCGCCCGCTCGTCGACGGGATGAGCGCGGAGACCATCGTCCGCCATCCCCCGCCGCCGCAGATCAACCCGGATCCGCTCGGGTTCGACGATGCGGTCCGCGAGGCACTGGCGGAGCGTTCGTGATCGGTCGCCTCGTCCGCGTGCTCCGCGGCCGTCGGCTCATCTGGCTCCGTCCCGCGGGCGTGGCCGCCGCCCTGCTCGCGGTCCTCGCCGGCGTCTACCTGGGCATCCGCCGCCTGCTCGCCGGCTCCCGCACGGTCCGAGGAGCGGTTATCCACACACCGACCGACGACACCGCCATCGACCAGAAGACCGGCGCAGTCCGGTCGCTGCAGGGCGCGGACATCATCATGGACGAGGAGGCGCTGCAAGGGCTTTGGAATCCGGAGCACCTCGAGCGCCTCGCCCGCACCTACTGGAAGTCCCTGACCGTCTTCACGGTCGGCCTCTGCCGGGTCGGCTACTCCGAGGACGAGCGCTGGGTCTATCTGCTGCACCCGAAGGTCCGCCTGCTCACGATGCAGCGGCCCGAGTACGAGATGAGCGAGAACCGCGGCATCGTGCGTTGGCGCATCGAGAAGGGGCTGCTCGTGGCGGCGAACGGGCGCGGTGGAGACGGCTATCTGGAGATCGACGTCTGCCGGTTCGACTACCCGGACTGGAACAAGGCGCGGATCCACGTGGAGATCGAGGTCGCGAACTTCTATCCGCAGATCGCCTCGAAGTTCGGACGCTGGCTCTACACGCACACGCAGTCGCGCATCCACGTGATCGCCTGCCACTTCTTCCTGCGCCAGCTCGCCGCGCGGGACCTCGACGTCTCGAAGATCCACGCCTTCGCGGGACCGGCGACCGCCGAGGAGACCCCGGACCCCGTCCCCGCCCGCGAGAAGGATCCGGCGGCGGTCGGCGCCCGCCCCGAGACGGGGTGACCCGCTCAGCCGAAGCGCGAGCCGGTGTAGTGCTGAAGCTTGTCGCGGTTGTGGCGGGCGTGGATGCGGCGGATGGTGCCGGTCCGTGAGCGGGTGACGAGGGACTCGGTGGACGCACCGCGACCGCGGTAGCGGACACCCTGCAGGACGTCGCCGTCGGTGACGCCGGTGGCGGAGAAGAAGCAGTCGTCGCCCTTGACCAGGTCGTCCTGGGTGAGCTGCGCGGTCAGGTCGTAGCCGCCGTCGAGGGCGGCCTTGCGCTCCTCCTCGTTCCGCGGGTACAGGCGCGAGATCATCCCTCCGCCGAGGCACTTGAGCGCAGCCGCGGCGATGACGCCCTCGGGCGTGCCGCCGATGCCCCAGAGCATGTCGACGGGAGCGTTCTCGCTCGCGGCGAGGATCGCAGCGCTGACGTCGCCGTCGGTGATCAGGCGGACCTTGCCGCCGGCCGCACGGATCTCGTCGATCCCGTCCTGGTGGCGCGGACGATCCAGCACGATCGCGATGACCTCCTCGGGGCGCTTGCCCTTCGCCTCGGCCACCGCGTGGACGTTGTCGGTGAGCGACTTCTCGAGATCGAGGACCCCGACGAGCTCCGGGCCGCCCGCCATCTTCTCCATGTAGACGCACGGACCGGGGTCGAACATCGTGCCGCGCGGCGACATCGCGATGACGCTCAGCGCGCTCGGCATGCCCTTCGCCGTGAGCGTGGTGCCCTCCAGCGGGTCGACCGCGATGTCGACCTCCGGGTCGGAGCCGTCACCGATGTGCTCGCCGTTGTGGAGCATCGGGGCCTCGTCCTTCTCGCCCTCCCCGATGACGACGACACCCGACATGCGCACCGTCTTCAGGACGATGTGCATGGCGTCGACGGCCGCCTGGTCGGCGGCGATCTTGTCGCCGCGACCGATCATGGTGGCGGCGGCGAGGGCGGCCGCCTCGGTGACGCGGACGAGTTCTAGGGCGAGGTTCCGGTCGGGCTGACCAAGATCGGTGGACATGCCCGGAACCCTACGAACTACAGGGTGCCCGGCGGCTTGCGCTTGCGCTCCACGCTCGAGGCACGGCTCGCCGAGCCGCCGATGATGAGCATCGAACCCAGGACCGCGAGGTACCAGCCGTACTCCAGCGAGGAGAGCGAGTTGGAGGTCGCGGGCCGGTCCGCGAGGCCGTTGTAGGCGATGAGGCCGAAGGCGAAGATGCCGAGGACGGCGGTCAGCTCGCCGCGCGGCCAGCTCAGGGCGTGGTTCCGCAGGATGATGTACGTGAGGACGATCGGCGCGAGCGCGGCGATGAGGATCGGGTAGCGGATGATCGTGTGGACGTCCCACCCGCTGATCGAGCCGCGAAGCATCTCGTCGCCCTTGATGATCTCCCCCTGGCCCTTCGACGCGTACCAGTTCAGGAACAGGGCGATGGTGAGGAGCACGCCCCCTGCGATGGCGACGAACTCGCCGGTCTTCAGCTTGGCGGGGTGCATGGTCCGGGACCCTAACCGACCGTGCGCGGGTGTTGTCGCAACCGCGGCGCGACCTCCGCGGCGACGCGCTCCCCGGACTCGATCGCGCCGTCCATGTAGCCGCTCCAACGGGTGGCCGTCTCCGTGCCGGCCCAGTGGATCCGGTCGACCGGACGGGTGAGCGCCGGGCCGAAGGCGGTCCACACGCCGGGCGGAAGATGGGCCCCGTAACAGCCACGGGTGAGCTCCTCGGCCGACCAGTCGCACTCGAGGTACTCCTCCGGCTCGGCCGCCCGCGCGCCGAAGAGACGGACGAAGGTGGCCGCCAGCATCGCCCGGCGCTCCTCCGGGGTCCGCGGGCTCCACTCGCGCGCCTGGCGCCCCTCGAAGAAGCCGAGCAGCACCCCCTTGCCGCTGCCGTGCGGCGAGTTGTCGAAGACGACCCGGACCGGGCCGTCGGTCGCGGCGGCCTCCCCGCTCAGCCCGTCCGCGCGCCAGAAGGGCTCGGGGTAGACGCACATGCACTTGATGACCGAGCCGTTCGGGGTGCGCTGGGTGAGCTGGTCGCGGTCGGCGGGCAGCGGCGGGTCGTAACGGAGGCGGCCGGCCAGCGCGGGGCTGAGCGCGACGACGACCCGTTGCGCGCGGAGGCCATCGACCCGGACGCCCTCGCCGTCCTGCTCGATCCGCTCCACCCGGTGCCCGAGCCGAAGGTCCTTCACCTGCTCGGCCAGCCGTTCGGCGATGCGGACCGAGCCGCCGACGAAGCGGCGGTCCTGCGCGTGGCCCTCGCTCTCCACGAGCGCCTCGAAGCCCCCGGCGGCGTGGATGTAGAAGAGGACGTGGAGCAGCGAGACGTCCTCGGGCTCGCAGGCCCAGACGGCGGCGATCGAGAGGGCGAGCAGCTGCCGGGCGCCCCGGGTGGCGGTGTTCCTCGCCGCCCACGTCGCGAAGCTCTGGCCGTCGAGGCGCTGGGCGTTCTTCGCGGTCCAGGGCGCGTCCGTGGGCACGGTCTTTGCGAGGCGGTCGAGCCGCAGCTGCGCCTGCCCCATGTCGGCGAGCGCGGCGGGGTTCAGGCGCGGGATCGTGCCCCGGTAGCGCACGAGCTTCCCGCGGTACTCGATGAGCTTGTCGCCCGTGACGTGCGTGGGGTAGCTCTCGACGCCGAGCTCCTTCGCGAGGGCGACGATGCGGGTCTGCGTGGGACCGGCCCACTGCCCGCCGACCTCCACAGGCGTGCCGTCGGCCAGATGCTTGTTCTGCATGCGTCCGCCGACGCGGTCCCGCCCCTCGAGCACGATGACCTGCGCGCCGGCGCGCTCAAGCTCCCGCGCGGCGGTGAGCCCCGCGAGCCCGGCACCCACGACGATGACGTCTGCGTCCATGGCCGCAGTATTCCGGCTTGCGGGGAGGGGGTTGTGCGGATCGACTGCGTCAGGCGGGGTCAATCCGCACAACGTGCGTCGGCCGGGCCGCTCCACCGCGCGGTCAGGATCCGGGTGAGCTGATCGGCGACAACCAACGGCTCGCGACGCAGCCTGCGCGCGGTGAGCGGGAGGATCACGACGCCCGCCGCCATGCAGGCAGCCTGCTTCGCCCTGTCGGTCTCGAAGGAGATCGGGTTGAGGTGGAACTCCCGCGAGTCGAGCTCGACGGCCAGGCCGGCCTGTTCGTAGAACGCGTCGAGCACGAAGTCCTCGAACGGGTGGTTGATACTCGGCGGGCCGAACCGGCTGAGGTGCCGCGCGGCGAACTCGACGAAGTCGACTTCGAGGGCGGAGCGCGTGTCCACGATCCCCGGCAGGACGGGCGTCGCGAGCAGAGGCCGGATCACCTTGAGAGCCCGGCGTCCCGGGTTCCGCGTCCGCCACCGCTCGAAGAGCTCGAAGATCGATGACGTCCTGTCGGACGGCCTCTTCCCACGTGCGCTTGAACGGCTCGGCGGGGAGCACCTCGGCGAGGTCGAAGAGCGTGCGCGCGATCGTGGTGGTCGGAATGCCGTCGAGGATGCCCACCTCCGTCGGGCCCAGGCGCAGGTTGAAGACGTGGATTCCAGGCCGGCTGCGTCGGCTACGGGGGGCGATGACGTCGATGGAGCTCCTCGACCAACTCCGTAGGTCATGCGCCGCTCCGGCGCTGCGGACGGCGCGGACCGAGCCCGGACCGGTGGCGAGCAGCGCCGCGTGGTCCCACCCCAGGCCGAGGACCCGGGCGTGACCAACCGCGTACACCCCGTGGTGCACCACGTGCAACGCGCCGCGTGCGACGCGATGATCGATCGCCGCCGTCCCGAACCCGCAGGCACGCAGTTGCCCCCGGCTCACGACGCCGCCCTGGCGCGTGGCGAGCTCGGCGAGGAGCGCCTCCGGGTGCGCACGTTGCGCGGATTGGCTGCGCCAGGCGGGGTCGATCCGCGCAACGGGGTCCATGCAAGGACTCTCTGGGCCGGGCCTGTCACGAAACAAGACGTCTCCGTCGTGAGAGAGCCCCGGTAGGCTCGAAAACGTGCCTCCCGCCACCCGTTTCGGCCTCACCGTCCCGCTCACCGGGGTTCCGCTCGCCGAGCATCCGGATCTCTTCCGCCGGGCGGAGGCCGCGGGCTACGACGACCTCTGGACCGGGGAGACGAACGGCGCCGACGGCTTCACCCCGCTGGCGGTCGCCGCCGCCGTCACCGAACGGGTGCGCCTGGGCACCGGCGTCGTCAATCCCTACACGCGTGGGCCGAGCATCCTCGCCCAGCACGCCGCCGCGCTGCAGGACGCGAGCGGCGGCCGCTTCGTCCTCGGGATCGGCTCGAGCTCGAACGTCATCGTCGAGCGCTGGAACGACGTCCCGTTCGAGAAGCCGCTCACGAAGGTCCGCGAGGCCGTGCAGCAGCTGAAGCCCGTGCTTGCCGGTGAGCGTGGGCAGGGCGGCTTCAAGCTCGAGGCCGCGCCCGCGACCCGGATCCCGATCATCATCGCCGCGCTCCGCGGAAAGATGCTCGCGCTCGCGGCGGAGGAGGGGGACGGCGCGTTCTCGAACTGGCTTCCGCTCTCCGGGGTCAAGCAGATCCGGGAGGCGTTCGCCGCGCCCGAGAAGGAGCTCGTCTGCCGCTTCTTCTGCATCCCCCAGCCGGCGGAGGAGGCGATGGGCCTTGCCAAGTGGATGTTCGCGGCCTACGGGACGGTCGGGGTCTACGCCGAGTTCTTCCGCTGGCTCGGGTGGGGCGAGCGGATCGACCCGATGGTGGAGGCCTGGCAGGCCGGGAACCGCGCCGAGGCGCTCGAGCTGGTTCCCGAGGAGCTCATCCGGGAGATCTTCTTCTTCGGGACCCCGGAGGAGATGCGCGAGCGCGCGGGCGCCTTCGTCGAAGCCGGGATCACGACGCTGGTCCTCACGCCGATCGCCCCGCCGGAGACGCTTCCGGAGCTCATCGACGCGCTCGCGCCGTGAGCATGCACGCTCCGTCGCGCGTAGGCCGGCCGCGATCGGGGAAGGCGTTGGAGTGATGGCAACGCGACTCATCGGGGTGGACGTCGGCGGGACGAAGATCTCCTCCGCCGTCCTCGGCGCGGGCGGGCTCTCCGAGCCCACGCTCACCCCGACCGACACGAGCAGCCAGGACGCGCTGATCGATCAGCTCGCCCGCGTGATCACCGAGGCGGCCGCCGGCGAGAAGGACTGCGCTGTCGGACTCGGCGTGCCCGCGGTGATCGACTTCGCCGCCGGCCGGGCCCGGAGCGCTCCGAACGTCCCGTTGCAGGACGTCCCGCTCCGCGATCTGCTGAGCGAGCGCACCGGGTTCCCCGTCGTCCTCGACAACGACGCGACCGTCGCCGCCCTGGCCGAGGCCTACGACGAGGACTCCACGCTCGTGAACCCCGACCTCGTGATGCTCACCGTCGGGACCGGTGTTGGCGGCGGCGTCGTCATCGGCGGGCGGATCTTCCGCGGCGCGACCGGCGCGGCCCCCGAGCTCGGCCACATCCTCATCGGGCTCGACCTGACCCACGGCGCCCCGGCCCCGGCCGCGCGCTTCCCGCAGGCCGGCAGCCTCGAGCGCCTGGCCGCCGGCCGCTCCCTCGACGCCCTCGCCCAAGAGCGCGGCTTCGCCGACGGACCCGCGACGGTGAAGGCCGCCGAGGCGGGCGACGAGCAGGCGATCGACGCCCTGCGCATCCTCGGCGAGCGGCTGGGCATCGGCATCGCGACCGTGCTCCACCTCTTCGAACCCCCGCTCGTCTGCGTCGGCGGCGGCGCCAGCGCCGCGGGCGAGCTGCTGCTCGAGCCCGCCCGCCGGGTCGCGAAGGCCTGGACCCTGCCCGGGGTCGGCGAGCGCACCGAGATCCGCATCGCCCGCTGGGGCCCCCAGGCAGGGGTCCGCGGGGCCGCGCTGCTCGCCCGCCAGGAGCTCGTCGAGCGCGCGCCCGAGGGAGCGGCGGCATGAGGATCGCCGCCGCCTTCGACCACGCGGGCGTCCCGTTCACCGACATGGTCGGGGAGACCGTGCGCGCCGCCGGACACGAGCTCGTCGACCTCGGCACCTGCGACGACTACCCGGACGCCGCCTACCTCGCCGCCCGGGCGATCCACGACGGGGACGCCGAACGCGCGATCCTCGTCTGCGGCTCCGGCGCCGGCGTCGCGGTCGCCGCCAGCAAGCTCGACGGCATCCGCGCGGCGCTCGGCCACGACACGTACACGGCCGCCCAGTGCGTCACGCACGACGACTGCAACGTGCTCTGCGTCGGCTCCCGCGTCATCGGCCCCGTCTACGCCGCCGCCTGCATCGACGCCTTCTGCCGCGCGGAGTTCAGCGGCGAGGAGCGCCACGTACGACGTCTTCACAAGATCACTCAGCTCGAGCAGCGAGGCTTCAACCTCGCTCCCCCCACCGCCCAGAGGAGTTCCCCATGAGCACCAGCCCCCAGGTCAACGAGAAGCTCGCCGCCATGCTCGCCGCCGGCACCGCGCCGTGGCTCGATCAGATCCGCCGCGACCTGCTCACCGACGGCACGCTGCAGAAGATGGTCGAGGAGGACTCGCTGCGCGGCGTCACCTCGAACCCGGCGATCTTCGAGAAGGCCATCCTCGGCGCCGACCTCTACGACGACATCATCGCCGAGCAGGTGAAGCTCGACGCGGATGCCCGCGACATCTACCGGGCGATCGCCGTGCGCGACGTGCAGGAGGCCTGCGACACGCTGCGGCCCGTCTGGGAGGAGTCCGGCGGCGCCGACGGCTTCGTCTCCTTCGAGGTCGACCCCGACCTCGCGAACGACACGGACCGCACCATCGAGCAGGCCAAGCTCTACTCCGAGATGGTCGACCGGCCGAACCTCATGATCAAGATCCCGGGCACGGACGAGGGCGTCCCGGCCATCACCGAGGTGATCGCGGTCGGCATCAACGTGAACGTCACGCTGCTCTTCTCGGTCGAGAGCTACTCCAACATCGCCGAGGCCTACATCAAGGGGCTCGAGCGACGGCACGAGCAGGGTCTCTCGCTCGACATCCACTCCGTCGCGAGCTTCTTCGTCTCCCGCGTCGATTCGATGGTCGACAAGCAGCTCAAGGAGAAGGGCGCCGACGAGTCGCTGTTGGGCCTCGCAGGCCTCGCGAACGCCCGGGCCGCCTACCAGCGCTACAAGGAGATCTTCCTCGGCGACCGCTTCGCCGAGCTGAAGGCGGCCGGCGCGCCGCTGCAGCGGCCGCTCTGGGCCTCGACCGGCGTGAAGGACGACCGCTACGCGGACACCATGTACGTGGACGGGCTCATCGCCCCCGACACGGTCAACACCATGCCGATGGACACGCTCGAGGCCGCCAAGGATCACGCGAAGATCGAGGGCGCCACCGCCGATCAGGATCCGAGCGACGACCTCAAGAAGCTCGCCGACGCGGGCATCGACCTCGAGGACGTCACGAAGAAGCTGCTCGAGGAGGGGATCGAGAAGTTCGTCGAGCCGATGGAGAAGCTGCTCGCGGGCATCGAGGAGAAGCGCGGGGAGGTCGGATGATCGCCCGCGAGCTCTCAGACGAGCAGACCGACACGGTCGAGGCGAAGGCCGCCGAGGCGGCCGAGCAGCAGGTCGGCAGCCGGATCTGGAAGCACGAGGACACCGTCTGGGGACCGGCCGGGCAGGACGAGGTCTCGAACCGCCTCGGCTGGCTCGACATCGCCAACCGCCTCTTCCCGGAGGCCGACGACCTGACCGAGTTCGCCCGGCAGGCGGCCCAGGACGGCATGACCGACGTCGTGCTCCTCGGCATGGGCGGCTCCTCGCTCGCGCCCGAGGTCCTGCGGACGAGCACCCCGCCGGTCGCGGGGTTCCTCACGCTTCACGTGCTCGACTCCACCGACGCGGGCGCCGTGGCCGCCACCCGGGATGCGGTCGACCCGGCCACCACCCTCGTCCTCGTGTCGACCAAGTCGGGCGGGACGATCGAGACGCTCTCCGCGTTCAAGACGTTCTGGGAGGCGCACCCGCAGGGCGAGCACTTCGTCGCCATCACCGACCCCGGCTCCGCCCTGGTCGCGATCGCCGAGGAGCACGGCTTCCGCCGCACGTTCCTGAACGACGAGAACATCGGCGGCCGCTACTCGGCGCTTTCCTACTTCGGCCTCGTCCCCGCCGCCCTCGTGGGCCTCGACGTGAGCGACCTTCTCTCGAGCGCGATCCGTGAGGCCGAGCGCTGCGCCGGCGACGACGCCGAGGAGAACGAGGGGCTGTGGCTCGGCTGCGCGCTCGGCGCGCTCGCCGAGGCCGGCCGGGACAAGCTCACGTTCATCGTCGACGAGCCCTTCCCGCAGCTCGGGCTCTGGCTCGAGCAGCTCGTGGCCGAGTCGACCGGCAAGGAGGGCAAGGGCATCCTGCCGATCGCTGACGAGCCGCTCGGCGCGCCCGACCAGTACGGCGGCGATCGCGTCTTCGTCCACGTGGAGAACGCGGCTTCGGGCCACGACGAGCACGCCGCGAAGCTCGCGCAGCTCGCCGCCGCCGGCCACCCCGTCCTCAAGATCGGCTCCGACGGGACCGCGGCCGACCTCGGCCGGCTGTTCTTCCTCAGCGAGTACGCGGTCGCCGTCGCGGGCTGGGCGCTCGGCATCAACCCGTTCGATCAGCCGAACGTCGCCGAGGCGAAGGCCGCGACGAACGAGGTGCTCGAGGAGCTCCAGAAGAGCGGCGAGCTCGCGAGCGAGGACGACGGCGACGTCGCCACCGTGCTCGACGGCGCCGCTCCCCCGGACTACGTGGCGATCATGGGCTACGTCCAGCCTGCTGCGGCCTTCGACGCGGCGATCGCCGAGCTGCGCACCGCCATCCGCGAGAAGACGCGGTGCGCCACCACCTTCGGGTACGGCCCCCGCTTCCTGCACTCGACCGGCCAGCTGCACAAGGGCGGCCCGGCGACCGGAAGGTTCCTCCAACTCGTCCACCCGGTGGGGGAGGATGTCGAGATCCCCGGCAGCACCTACGGCTTCGAGACCCTCAAGGCGGCGCAGGCGACAGGCGACCTGCGGACGCTCCGTGCGCACGACCTCCCGGCGGAACGGGTGACCCTCGACGGCGATCCCGTCGAGGCCGTCCGGGCCCTCACCTCCAAGATCAAGGCAGGTTCCTAGATGGCGCAGATCGGCTTCGTCGGGCTCGGCAAGATGGGCGGCAACATGGTCGCCCGCATCAAGCGGGACTCCGACCACGAGGTGGTGGCTTTCGACTTCGACGAGAAGGCCGTGAGCACGGCGGTCGAGAAGGGCGCCGTCGGCGCGGACTCCCTCGAGGACCTCGTCGCGAAGCTCGAGGCGCCCAGGACCGTCTGGATCATGGTCCCCGCCGGCGACCCGACGCAGAAGACGGTCGAGGAGCTCGCCGGGCTGCTCGAGAAGGGCGACGCCATCGTCGACGGCGGCAACTCGAAGTGGACCGACGACAAGGCCCGCGCCGCCACCCTGGCCGAGAAGGACATCGGCTACGTGGACGTCGGCACCAGCGGCGGCGTCTGGGGGCTCGAGATCGGCTACTGCATGATGGTCGGCGGCCCCGACGACGCGGTCGAACGGCTCGCCCCGTTCCTCGACGTCCTCGCTCCGGCCGAGACCGAGCAGCACGGCCCGGGCTGGGGCCACATGGGCCCCTCGGGCGCCGGCCACTTCGTGAAGATGGTCCACAACGGCATCGAGTACGGGATGATGCAGGCCTACGCCGAGGGCTTCGACATCTTCGACAAGGCCGAGTTCGAGCTCGACAACGCGAAGATCGCGCACCTCTGGATGCAGGGCTCGGTCATCCGCTCCTGGCTCTGCGAACTCGCGGCGAAGGCCTTCGAGGAGGAGGGGAACGAGCTCGCTGAGCTCTCGGAGTACACCGCGGACTCCGGCGAGGGCCGCTGGACGATCGAGGCCGCGATGGACACCGACGTCCCGACCCCGGTGCTCACCAGCGCGCTGAACGCCCGCTTCTACACCCGCGGGAACGGCAACTTCACCGGCCGGGTGCTCTCCGCCCTGCGCAACCAGTTCGGTGGCCACGCGACCCAGAAGCACGCTGATGGCTGAGGACGTCGAAAACCCGCTCGCCGAGGGGCTCGAGCGCATGCCGGTCCATCCGACGGTGCTCGTCATCTTCGGCGGCGTCGGCGATCTGGCCCGGCGCAAGCTCGTCCCCGCGCTCTACAACCTCGCCGCGGACGGGGCACTGCCCGAGCGCTTCCAGCTCGTCGGCGTCTCGCGCCGGGAGCTCCCCGACGCGGACTTCCGCGAGCAGGCGGCGGCGGCGGTCAAGGAGTTCTCCCGGCGTGAGCCGGATGAGACGGTGCTCGAGGCGCTGCTGGCCGAGGCCCGCTACATCTCCGGCTCCTTCGACGACGAGACGATGTACCCGCGGCTCAAGGCGGCGCTCGAGGACTACGACGAGGGCGCCGGGCAGCCGCTCAACCGCGCGTTCTACCTCTCCACTGCGCCCGAGTACTTCCCCGTGATCGTGAAGGCCCTGGGCGAGCACGGGCTCACGGAGCGGGAGGGCGCCGAGGTCCGGGTCATCATCGAAAAGCCCTTCGGCACGAGCCTCGAGGAGGCGCGCGAGCTCAACAAGACCGTGCTGTCGGTGCTCGACGAGTCCCAGGTCTTCCGCATCGACCACTACCTCGGCAAGGAGACGGTGCAGAACATGCTCGCGTTCCGCTTCGCCAACGGGATGTTCGAGCCGCTGTGGAACCGCAACTTCATCGACAACGTGCAGATCACCTCCGCCGAGGACATCGGCATCGGCTCCCGCGCGGGCTACTACGACAACGCGGGTGCGCTGCGTGACCTCATGCAGAACCACATGATGCAGCTGCTCTGCCTGCTCGCCATGGAGCCGCCGGTGGACTTCTCCGCCGACGAGGTCCGCTCCGAGAAGGTGAAGGTGCTGCACGCGATCTCGCCGCCGGCGCCCGAGGCGACGGTCCGGGCGCAGTACGCCTCCGGCATCGTCACCGGCGAGGAGGCGCTCGGCTACATGGAGGAGGAGGGGGTGCCGGACGACTCGAACACCGAGACGTTCGCCGCCATGCGCCTCAACATCGAGAACTGGCGCTGGGCGGGCGTGCCCTTCTACCTGCGGACGGGCAAGCGGCTGGCCCGGAAGGTCACGGAGATCGCCGTGACGCTCAAGCCGGTCCCGCACCAGTCGTTCAACCAGGGCGGCTCGGTCGGCGTGCAGCCGAACCAGCTGATCTTCACCGTGCAGCCGAACGAGGGCGTGACGATGAAGCTCGGCGCGAAGATCCCGGGCACCCGGATGCGCGTCCAGAACGTGAACATGGAGTTCCTGTACGGGACGACGTTCCTCTCGCAGTCACCCGAGGCCTACGAGAAGCTCATCATGGACGCGATGCGCGGGGACGCCACGCTCTTCACGCGCAACGACGAGGTCGAGGCGCAGTGGCGGATCATGGATCCGGTGGTCAGCCGCTGGACCGGGGAGCCCGGTCCGCTCCCGCAGTACCAGGCCGGCTCGACGGGTCCCGACGAGATCGACTCGATCCTCGTCGACGGCGACAAGTGGCGGGCGATCTGAGATGAGCCCGGCGACGCTGGGTGGGAAGACCGACGCGGTCTGGCGCGAGCGCGACACCACGCCCGCCGCCGTCGAGAAGGCGATCCGAGGCCTCATCACCGAGGCCCGCGGACTCTCCGTGCAGTACGTCCCCGCCCGCTCGCTGAACCTCGTCTGCATCGTGAACAAGGAGTTCTCCGGGGAGGTCGCCAACCGCCTGCGGGGAATCGGTCGCTTCACCGCCTCGCGCACCATCGTCTGCTCGGTCTCGCCGAAGCAGGAGGAGCTCGACGCGGTCGCGACGATCGCGGTCCCGAGCGAGACCGACTCCACGACCCACGCGCCGATGCGCGAGACCGTCGTGCTCGAGCTCGGGCCGAAGCACCTGCGCCACCTCGAGACGATCATCGATCCGCTCGTCGTCACCGACGTGCCGACCGTCATCTGGTCCCCGCACGACCACCCGGACGCGCTCGACGCGCTGCTCGGGCTCTCTCAGGTCGTGCTCGTGGACTCGGTCGACGAGCCCGATCTCGCCGACTCGATCGCTCGGGTTCGTTCCCTGATGGAGCGTTCCTACATAGTCGATCTGGCCTGGCTGCGCACCACGCCGTGGCGTGAGCGCGTCGCGGCGACCTTCGACCCCGCCCCGCTCCGCGGCGACCTGCGGCTCATCTCGAACCTCGTGGTCCGCCATCACCCGGAGTCGGCGATCTGTGGCGCGCTCTTCGTAGGCTGGCTGGCCTCGCGGCTCGACTGGCGACTCGCGACGCTGTCTATCGACGGCGCCGGGACCCGGACGGGGGTCGCCCACACGCGGCGCCAGGACGTCCGGATCCGCTTGCAGGCCGACCGCACGATGTCCGTCCGCGGCCTGGCCGGCATCGAGCTCGAGTCCGCGAGCGGCCGATGGCTGCGGCTGGACCGCGGCGCCGGCGGCCTGCGCGCCCAGGCCCGCGGCCGGCGTCAGAAGGACCGTGAGTGGACGATCCTCGGGGCGTCCCGAGGCGAGAGCGGCATCCTCGGCGAAGGCATCCGCCAGGCGCTGCTGCGAGACGACACCTATCGCCCGGCGCTCGTCCGGGCCGCGGAGCTCGTCGCATGAGCGACGGGGTTCCGGGAAGGCCACGCTGATGGAGATCCTGCGCCACTCGGACGCCGAGGGGGCCGCGCGCCGCGCCGCCGCTCTGATGGCCGATCCGGAGATCGTCAACCTCGTCCTGGCCGGCGGGTCCACGCCGGAGGCCGCCTACGAGCTGCTCGGCGGCCTCCGCTCCGACTGGAGCACCGTGCACCTCTGGTACGGGGACGAGCGCTGCGTACCGCCGGACGACGAGGACTCGAACCACCGCATGGCCTCCCGCGCGCTCGACGCGCCGGGCGCCACCTGGCACCGGATGCCCGGCGAGCTCGGACCGGACGAGGCGGCCGCGGCCTACGCGAAGGAGATCGGGGCAGTCACGCCCGACCTGACGCTGCTCGGCATGGGCGAGGACGGGCACACCGCGTCGCTCTTCCCGGGCAACCCGGCGCTCGACGTGGACGGCGTCGCGGTCGGCGTGCGCAACTCCCCGAAGCCGCCGCCCGACCGGGTCTCGCTCACCCTCGACTTCCTGAACGCCTCGAAGCGGATCGTCCTGCTCGTCGCGGGTGAGGGGAAGGCGAAGGCGCTCGCGAAGGTGCTGGCCGGGCCCGATCCGGACGTTCCCTCCTCGCTGCTCGACCGCTCACGGCTGACCATCGTCGCCGACGCGGCCGCGCTCGGGGAGTGACGGATGGAGCTCTGGTTGGTCCGGCACGCGCAGACCGAGTGGTCCCGCGACCACCGGCACACGGGCCGCACCGACATCCCGCTGACCGAGGAGGGGCGTGCGCACGCCGAGACGCTTGCCCCGGTGCTCGCGGAGCACCACTTCACGCTGGCGTTGAGCTCCCCCCTCGTCCGCGCCCGGGAGACCGCGGAGCTCGCGGGCTTCGGGGAGCGGGTCGCGTTCCGGGACGGCCTCATGGAGTACGACTACGGCGCCTACGAGGGCATCTCCACCGAGGAGATCCGGAAGGAGCGCCCCGGCTGGTACCTGTGGGACGACGCGGTTCCGGACGGCGAGACGCCGGACGAGGTCGGCGCCCGGGTCGACACCGTCCTCGATGAGGTGCGGGGCGCCGACGGGGACGTCGTCTGCTTTGCGCACGGCCACGTCCTCCGGGTGTTGGCCGCCCGCTGGCTGGGCCAGCCGGCCGCATTCGCCGGGCGCCTCGCGCTCTCCACCGGCGCGATCTGCGTCCTCGGGTACGAGCGCGAGATTCCGGTGTTGTGGCGCTGGAACGACGTCCGCGACTGAGGTGTCCCCGGCGTGGCCTACCGCCACGTTCGTGCCGGTCCCTCCACGAAGTGGTCGCAGTTTCAGCACACCTCCGTCTTGTTCGGTGACGGGACGCTCCCCGAGACTTCTCGCCATGTCACGTCATGCCCTCGAGAAGGCGGAACCGGGGGCCAGAACCCCGGATCCGCCTTCTCGCGAGAGCGCGCCCGGGCCCTGGCACGAGGTCGGCCGGCTGGCGACGCGCCAGGGCGGTTGGATCCATCGTCGCCAGCTCCGTGCCGCCGGCCTCGATCGTGACGGTGTGCGGCACGCGGTAGGGACCGGGCGCCTCTTCCCCCGGCGGGGTGAGCTCTTCCTCGTGGGTCACGAGCGGCTCGCACCGGGCTCGGATGAGGCCGCGGCCCTCCTGGTGGCGGGGCCGGGCGCCGTTCTCTCCCACCGTTCCGCGGCTGCGCTCTGGGGCCTTTCGACCTGGAGCGGACGCGTCGAGGTCACCGCCACGCGACACCGGCGTTCGCGCCGCGACGTGTCGATCCACCAGGCGGCCCTCGACCCACGCCGGGACGTCACCCACCGGCGCGGACTCCCGGTGACCTCGCTTCTGCGAACGATCGTCGATTGCGCGAGTGTCATGGACGACGCCGCGTTCGCCCGCCTGCTCAACGAGGCGGCCATCAAAGGATGGCTCCACGCGCGCAACGTGACGCGGCTGGTCGCCCTCATCCGCGGTCGTCGCGGCGCCCGGATGCTCCGACGCGTGCTCGAGGTCCGCGACCGGTCGAGGGGATGGACGCGGAGCACCCTCGAGCAGGCGTTCGCCGCGCTCGTGCTGGAAGCCCTCCTCCCCGCGTACGCGAGGGGCGAACTCGTCGACATCGGGGACGGCGACCTGCGCGAGTGTGATGCGCTGTGGCGGGAGCAGCGGGTCATGGTCGAGCTCGACTTCCTGCCGATCCACGAGACCGGCTACGTCCCCTACCGGGATCGACGCCGCGATCGGCGGCTCGCGGCGGCCGGGTGGACCGTCATCCGCCTGACCGGTGACGACCTCAGCCGCCACCGCGATGAGGTCATCGCCGACCTCCGCCGCGCCCTCGGCGTCGTGGCCCCGTAGGCCGGGTTGCGCACGGCCCTCAGCCGGCCCGCCTCGGCGCAGCCAGGCGCAGCGCGCGAGAAGGCGAAAGCGGGTGCCAGGCCCCCGGATCCGCCTTCTCGCGACCCCCGTCACCGGGCGCGCGCCGTGCCAACCGCGACGACCCTGCGAGCATCCCCCTCTCGCATGAGCACGCCCTCCGACACCGACGAGCCCACCCCGACATACGAGCAGGGGTCGAGCGACATCCATCCGCCCCGCCGTGGCGCGATGGACCCGTACATGGACGAACGGTTCGTCGCGACCCCGACGCCGTTCGTCGAACGGCTGCCCGAGACGAGCGCGTTCCCGCCGATCGCCGACTACGCCTTCCTGAGCGACTGCCACACCGCCGCGCTGGTTGCGCCGGACGGGACGATCGAGTGGCTCTGCCCCCCACGCTTCGACTCCCCGTCGGTCTTCGCCGCGATCCTCGACCGCTCCGCCGGCGGCTTCCGGCTCGGGCCGTCCAGCATGGGGGTCCCGGCCGGCCGCCGCTACGAGCCCGGGACGAACATCCTCGAGACCACGTGGATGACCCCGACGGGCTGGCTCGTCGTCCGCGACGCGCTCATCATCGGCCGCTGGCGCGAGCGCACCGCCGGGGCCGCCACCGCCCACACCCGGCCCCCGGCGGACTACGAGAGCCACCACTGCCTCGTGCGGACGATCACCTGCATCCACGGGCAGGCCCAGATCGAGCTGCTCTGCGAGCCCATGTTCGACTACGGGCTCTACCCGGCCGAGTGGTCACGGGTCGAGGGCGACCCGATGGCCGCCGACGCGCACGACGCCGCCGGCCGGTCCCGGGTGCGGCTCATCAGCGACCTGCGCCTCGGGATCGAGGGCTCGGTCGCCCGCGCCCGCCACCGCCTCGAGACCGGCGAGACCCGGTACTGCGCGCTCTCCTGGAGCCGCCTGCTCGACGGCCCGCGCTCGGTGCAGGAGGCCGAGGACGCGATGCAGACCACCTCGGAGTACTGGCGGGGCTGGCTGGCCGACGGCAAGTTCCCCGATCACCGCTGGCGCGGCCACCTCCAGCGCTCCGCGCTCGTCCTCAAGGGGCTCACCTACGCACCGACCGGCGCCATGGTCGCCGCGCCGACGACCTCGCTTCCGGAGACGCCGGGTGGGGAGCGGAACTGGGATTACCGCTACACGTGGATGCGCGACGCGACCTTCACCCTCTCCGCCCTGAACGCACTGGGGCTCGAGTGGGAGGCCGACGACTTCATCCAGTTCGTCGCCGACGCCGACCGCAACGAGGACGGCTCGCTTCAGATCATGTACGGGATCGGCGGGGAGCGGGACCTGAAGGAACGGGTGCTCGAGCACCTCACAGGCTACGAGGGCGCCTACCCGGTGCGCGTCGGCAACGGCGCGCACGATCAGCGGCAGAACGACGTCTACGGCGCCGTGCTCGACTCGCTCTACCTCCACACCAAGGAGTACGGCCACAACTCGCAGCGCCTGTGGCCGGTCATCGAAGACCAGGTCAAGCGCGCGATCGCCACCTGGAAGCTGCCCGACCAGGGCATCTGGGAGGCGCGCGGCGAGGCCCGGCACTACACGAGCTCGAAGCTCATGTGCTGGGTGGCGCTCGACCGCGGCGCCCGCCTGGCGGCCCGCCGCGGCCGCGAGGGTCTCGCCGACGAATGGCGGGCGATCGCCAACGAGATCCACGCGGAGATCTGCGAGAAGGGCGTCGACGAGCGCGGGGTCTTCACCCAGCACTACGACACCGACGCGCTCGACGCCTCGAACCTCCTCGTGCCGCTCGTGCGGTTCCTGCCCCATGACGATCCGCGGGTGGTCAACACGGTCCTCGCGATCGCCGACGAGCTCACCGAGAACGGCCTCGTTCTGCGGTACCGCACGGACGAGACCGACGACGGGCTCTCCGGCGAGGAGGGCACGTTCCTCATCTGCTCCTTCTGGCTCGTGAACGCCCTCCTGGAGATCGGGGAGCGCAAGCGCGGCCGCCAGCTCTGCGAGCGCCTGCTCTCGCTGGCGAGCCCGCTCGACCTCTACGCGGAGGAGCTCGAGGCGGCGACCGGTCGGCACCTCGGGAACTTCCCGCAGGCCTTCACGCATCTCGCGCTCATCAACGCGGTCATGCACGTCATCCGGGACGAGGAACAGGCTCCGCTCGCCTGATAGGCGCCCCCAGCGGGGGAGCAGAAAACTGTCCGTTTGGACGATGGACTACACACCGGCTTAACTTTTAGAGTCTGGGTGGATGGCATTGGACTTCAGAGTCGGACGACCCGACGAGCGACGCGACGAGAACGGCGTCCCCCTCACCGGTCCGTCCTCTGCCCGCCGCTGGGCCTTCACCGAGGACCTCGACGCCGTTCGGATCGCGCTCTGGGGCGAGGTGGGGCCGCGCGAGACCACCGCACTCGACGCTCGGCTGCTCACGATGCGCGTGCGCAGCGCACCGGTCATCGTCGACCTCACCGGGGTCACGAACCTCCACGAGGACACCGTCGCCTGGCTCGGCGTCCGGCACGCCGAGCTTGGACGCGAGCGCCCGATGCTCGTGTGCGTCGTGACGGACGGGCGGGTGCACCGCCGGCTCACGCAGCCCGACGCGCCGAAGCTCCGACTCACCCTCGAGTAACCCGATTCGTCTGCGGGGCTCCTTCGCCCGTAATCCGGGGGTGAGCGACCGCCTTCCCCCTCCGCCCGCGACCCCTGAAGGTGTCGTCGCCTGGGTGGCCGAGCACCTGGGCGAGCTGACCGCGGAGGGACCAGGCGGCGTGGCGGCCTCCCCCCGCTTCCGGGGCGGGCAGGCCGCGGCCGACGCGGCGCTCGCGGCCTGGGACCCGTCCGGGTACGCTGCCCGGCGCAACGAGGTGCAGCCCGCCGACCGGCGTGGCGCCAGCGCCCTCTCCCCCTACGTGCGCTACGGGCTGCTCCCGCTCCCCCGCCTCCACGAGCACGTCGCCGATGCTCCTGCCCGCGACCGGGCCAAGTACCGCGACGAGCTGCTCTGGCAGGAGTACGCACGGCACCTCTTTGCCCGCGTGGGCCACGCGAACGGGCGTGACCTGCGCTACCAGGCCCCGCCGGGCGAGGGCTGGGAGGAGCCGTGGCCGGAGGCGATGCGCTGCGTGGCGAGCAACGTCGAGGAGCTCGTCCGTGACGGCTGGGTGGTCAACCAGGCCCGCATGTGGCTCTCCTCGCAGTGGACGGTCCGGGGCGGGGCCGACTGGCCGGAGGGCGAGCGGCGGTTCTTCACCCACCTGCTCGACGGGTCCCGCGCCGCCAATCGGCTCGGTTGGCAGTGGACGGTCGGGACGGGCACCGGCCGGCCCTACGGCTTCTCCCGCCGCCAGGTCGAGAAGCGCGCGCCGGAGCTGTGCGCGGCCTGCGAGCTGCGTTCGGCCTGCCCGATCCAGGCCTGGCCGGATGCCCCCGCGGGTGCCCGGGTGGAGCCGGACCCGCGGATCAAGGCCGATCTCGAGCCGTCGAGGACGGCGGGCCCGGCCGAGCCCGAGCTGAGCGGGACCCCGGAGGCCGTGTGGCTCACCGCGGAGTCACTCGGCGACGCCGACCCCGCCCTCCTCGCCCACCCGGAGCTCCCGGCCGTCTTCGTCTTCGACGCACCGCTTCTCGCGCGCTGGCGCCTCTCGGGCAAGCGCCTCGTCTTCCTCGCCGAGACGCTCGCGGACCTCGCGACCCGACGGGAGGTCGAGGTGCTGCGCGGCTCACCGACGCAGGTCCTCGCCGGCCGCCCGCTCGCCGCCACCTTCACGCCGGTTCCCGGGTGGCGGGAGCGCGCGGCCGACCTCGACATCGTGGCCCTGCACCCGTGGCCGTGGCTCGCCCGGCCCCATGGCGGCGCGATGGGGTCCTTCAGCGCGTGGCGGAAGCAGCTCCCCCGCGGCCGGAGCTGACGCCGCGGACTTGGCGCTTGAACGGTTCGGCGATGGGGATACTTATCGATGTGGCCGCCTCGGGCACCCACTCCGCCACGCGGCTGCAGACACGGGAGCTCGCCGCCGCGCGCGCCGGAACGCACGCGCTGGTCGCGCACCTGGACCGCGGCGATCTCGAGCGCGTCCTCGACCCGCTGATGTCCCCCCTGGTCTGGGACCTCGCGCACATCGCCGCCTACGAGGACCTGTGGATCTGCCATCGCGTCGGTGGTATGGAGCTGCTGCACCCCGAGCTCGCCGCGATGTACGACGCCTTTGAAACCCCCCGGGACGTCCGCGGGGAGATCCCGCTGCTCGACCTCTACGGAGCGTGCACCTACCTGGCGGAGGTCCGCGAGCGGTCGGAGCAGGTGCTCGAGCGGCCGCTGTCAGATCAGGAGCTCGATCTGGTCGAGCTCGTCCTCCGCCACGAGCTGCAGCACACCGAGACGATGCGCCAGGCGATGAGCCTCGACGGCCTGCTGCCCCCCGGGGAGCCGCCGGCCACCGCGACCTCGAGCGACTCGGCCGCCTGGGTCGCGTTCCCGGCCGGTGAGGCCGTGATCGGCGCGGGTCCCGACGGGTTCGCGTACGACAACGAGCGTCCCCGGCACCGGCGCACCCTCGACGCCTTCGAGATCGCCCACCGCCCCGTGACCAACGCGAGCTGGATGCGCTTCGCCGAGGGCGGCGGCTACGTGCGCCGCGAATGGTGGAGCGACGAGGGCTGGGCCTGGAAGGAGGAGTACGACATCGGCCACGACGCGCGGGTGGCCGCGGCGCCTGCGCAGGCGCCGGTGTGCCACGTCTCCTGGTTCGAGGCCGACGCCTTCGCACGCGCGTGCGGGGCTCGCCTGCCCACCGAGTTCGAGTGGGAGAGGGCGTCGACCTCGGGCCAGCTGGACGGCACCGGCCATGTGTGGGAGTGGACCGCCTCCACCTTCGGCGGCTACCCCGGCTTCGTCGCCTACCCCTACCCGGAGTACTCCGAGGTCTTCTTCGGCCCGGACTACCGTGTCCTGCGCGGTGGCTGCTGGGCCTCACACCCGCGTGTCGCCTCCCCCACCTTCCGCAACTGGGACCTGCCGCAGCGCCGACAGATCTTCTCCGGCCTGCGCCTCGCCCGTTCACCCACCCAGGAGTCCTGATGGAACCTGTCGGAACGCTGCCTCGCGTCGTCGTGCACAACTACCTCGAGGAGGCGGCCGATTCGAGCCTCGCCGACGACGTCCTCGACGGCCTCACCCGCCCGTTCAAGGAGCTGCCGCCGAAGCACTTCTACGACGCCGTCGGCGCCGAGCTCTTCGACCGGGTCTGCGACGAGCCCGAGTACTACCCGACCCGTACGGAGCGGGCGATCCTCGTCGAGCGGGCGGCGGAGATCGTCGCGCTCACCGGGGCCGCGGAGCTCGTGGAGCTCGGCTCCGGCACGGCGGCGAAGACCCGCATCCTCCTGCAGGCCATGGAAGACGCCGGGACGCTTCAGCGCTACGTGCCCTTCGACGTGACCGAGAACATGGTCCGGGGCGTCGCCGCCGAGCTCACCGAGGAGCATCCGACCCTCACCGTCCACGGCATCGTCGGGGACTTCGAGCGCCACCTCGAGCACATCCCCGCACCCGACGGCCCGCGGATCGTCGCCTTCCTCGGCGGCACGGTCGGGAACTTCATCCCCGGCTCGCGGCGTCGCTTCCTGCGCCAGCTCGCCGAGCTCCTGCGGCCGCAGGACTACCTGCTGCTCGGGACCGACCTCGTGAAGGATCCGGCGATCATCGAGGCCGCCTACAACGATGCCGCCGGCATCAGCGCGGCGTTCAACCGCAACGTGCTCCACGTGGTCAACCGGGAGCTCGACGCCGACTTCGAGCCGGAGGCCTTCGAGCACTTCGCGTTCTACGACCGCGAGCGCGAGTGGATCGAGATGCGCCTGCGCGCGAGCCGGCAGATGACGGTGAACGTCCGGGCCCTCAACCTCGAGATCTACTTCGCCCCGCGCGAGGAGATGCGCACCGAGATCTCGACCAAGTTCACCCCGGAGCGGCTGACCGAGGACCTCGAGGCCTCCGGGCTCGAGCTCGCCGAGCTGCTGACCGACGCGGACAGGATGTTCTCGCTGACGCTGGCGCGCCCGCAGGTGGGGTGAGCGCCGCGCTCAGACGACCTGGGCCGCCGCGTGGCCGGACGCCCACGCCCACTGGAAGTTGAAGCCTCCGAGGTGCCCGGTGACGTCGAGGACCTCACCGATGAAGTACAGGCCCGGGCTCCGCAGTGACTCCATGGTCTTCGAGGAGATCTCGCGGGTGTCGACACCGCCCAGGGTGACCTCGGCGGTGCGGTAGCCCTCGGTGCCCGCCGGCACCACCTGCCAGGCCCCGAGCCCGTCGGCGACGGCACGCAGCTCGGCCGGGGTGTACTGCCGCATCGGCTTGGACACGAACCAGCGGTCGGCCAGCAGGGCGGCCATCTTCTTCGTGAAGACCTCGGCCAGCAGCGTCTTGAGCTCGCTGTCCGGCCGCGCGTGCCGTCGCTCCTGCAGCCACTCGAGCACGTCGCGATCGGGCAGCAGGTCGATCTCCACGGCGTCGCCGAGGTGCCAGAAGGAGGAGATCTGCAGGACGGCCGGACCGCTGAGCCCGCGGTGGGTGAACAGGATGTTCTCGCGGAAGCTCTCGCCGTTGCAGCGCACGACGCTGGCCACGGAGGTGCCGGAGAGCTCGACGCAGAGCTCCTTGAGCTGGTCGGTGATGATGAACGGCACGAGGCCGGCGCGGGTGGGCAGCACGTCGTGGCCGAACTGGCGGGCGATCTCGTAGCCGAAGCCGGTGGCGCCCATGGTCGGGATCGACAGGCCGCCGGTGGCGACCACGAGCGACGCCGTCGCGACCTCGCCGAGGTCCGTGTCCAGCCGGTAGCCGCCCTCGGCGGTCTCGATCCGTTGCACGGCGGTGTCGAGGTGCAGGTCGACGCCGGCCCGGCGGCACTCCTCGAGGAGCATCCCGAGGATGTCCTTGGCCTTGTTGTCGCAGAAGAGCTGGCCAAGCTTCTTCTCGTGGTAGGCCACGCCGTGCCGGTCGACCATCGCGAGGAAGTCCCACTGGGTGTACCGCGCCAGCGCGGACTTGCAGAAGTGCGGGTTGCGCGAGGCGAAGTTGTCCGGCTCCGTGTACAGGTTCGTGAAATTGCAGCGCCCGCCGCCGGACATGAGGATCTTCTTGCCCGCCTTGTTGGCGTGATCGAGGAGCAGCACGCGGCGGCCGCGGGCGGCGGCGGTCAGCGCGCACATGAGGCCGGCCGCTCCCGCGCCGATGATCACGACGTCGGTGGAGCGGCACGGGACGTCCTCGGACACGGTGGCGGGCTGCATGGGGCCCACCGCACGATACGAGCGCCGGTATCGTCACCGGCCATGAAGATTGAATCGAGTTCAGCTCTCGTCGTCGGCGGCGCCTCCGGGCTCGGGGAGGCCACCTCGCGGCGCCTCGCCGAGCAGGGAGCCGCGCTCACCATCACCGACATCAACGCCGAGAAGGGCGAGGCGCTGGCCGCCGAGCTCGGGGCGCAGTGGATCCAGGCGGATGTTCGCGAGGAGGACGAGGTGCAGGCGGCGGTCGACCTCGCCGCGGGCGCGGACGGCGGCCTGCGGATCTGCGTGGTCTGCGCCGGGACCGGCTGGGCGCAGAAGACCGCGAACGCGAAGGGCCCGCATCCGTTGATGCCGTTCAAGGTCATCATGGACATCAACCTCATCGGGACCTTCAACGCCTGGCGGCTGGCCGCCGCGTCGATGATCGGCAACGAGCCCGACGAGCAGGACGAGCGCGGCGTCCTTCTCGGCACCGCGTCGGTGGCGGCCTACGACGGCCAGATCGGCCAGGTCGCCTACTCGGCCTCGAAGGGCGCGATCGTCGGGATGACCCTGCCCGTCGCCCGCGATCTCGCGCAGTACGGCATCCGCGTGAACACGATCGCGCCCGGCCTCTTCGACACCCCGCTGCTCGCCTCGCTCCCCGAGGATGCGCGCGTCTCGCTCGGCAAGTCCGTCCCGTTCCCGCCGCGCCTCGGCTCGCCCGCCGAGTACGCCCAGCTCGCCCAGCAGATGATCGAGAACCAGATGCTGAACGGCACGGTGGTCCGCCTCGACGGGGCGATCCGGATGGCGCCGCGGTAGCCGAGGCGCCGGATAGGGTCGGGCCCGATGGCCGAGCCGCTCTCCCCTGCCGACCGCTCCGCCCTCAGCGCGGAGCAGGGCCCGGTCTCGATGGCCGTCGGCGGGCTCATGGTGCTCGAGGGCGGGCCCGGCCTCGAGCCGGAGGCGTTCCTCGAGCGGGTGCGCTCCCGCCTGCACCTGCTCCCGCGCTACCGCCAGCGGCTGCAGACCACGGCGGGCGTGCTCAACCCGGTGTGGATCGACGACGACGGCTTCGAGCTCGGCTGGCACGTCCGGCGGGCCTCGCTGGGCGCGGAGGCGAGCGACGTGCAGCTCGCCGACTTCGTCGGGCGGGAGATGAGCCGCCGGCTCGACCGCTCGCGCCCCCTCTGGGAGCTCACGGTGGTCGACGGACTGGCCGACGGGCACGTGGCGGTCCTCTCGAAGATGCACCATGCTCTCGTCGACGGCATGGCGGCCGTGGACATCGGGACGGTGCTGCTCGATCCCGGGCCGGAGCCGCTCGAGCTCCCTCCGCCAGAGGAGCAGTGGGAGCCGAAGCCCTACGACCGCAGCCGCCACCTCACGCGGCTCGGGATGACGCCCGCCGTGATCGCCCGGCGGTTGCTGCAGGAGTCCGGCCGCCGCGCCCTGACCCCCGACCCTAGGCGCGCCGCGAAGGAGCTGCTCGGCGCCACCGAGCTCCTGACCGAGCTGGCCCGCACCAAGCCCTCGGCGCCGATGACCTCGCTGAACCGCCCGATCGGACCGAACCGGCGGTACGCGTTCCACCGGGTGGAGCTCGCCGCGCTGAAGGCAGCCGGGAAGGCGGCGGGCGGCACCGTGAACGACGCGATCCTCGCCGTCGTGGCGGGCGCACTGCGCCGGGCGCTCCCGGACCTCCCGGCGCACGCGCGCCCGGTCGCCCTGGTCCCCGTCTCCGTACGCGTGCCCGGCCAGGAGGGCGGCAACCGCATCTCCACGGTTCTCGTCGAGCTGCCGATCGGGAGCCCCGATCCGGTCGCGTGCATCGCCGAGATCCACGCGAGCACGCAGAAGCTGAAGGACTCTGCCACCGTCCGCGCCGGCGCCTTCCTCGTCAACGCCTCCGGGTGGGCGCCGCCGCTCATCTCCTCCTCCCTGGCCTGGGCCATGAGCAACGTCCGCGCCTTCAACGTCGTCGTCTCGAACGTGCCCGGTCCGCAGCAGCCGTTCTACATCGCAGGCTCCCGGATGCTCGGCGCCTACCCGGCGGTGCCGCTGAACCCGTCGACCCAGGGGGTGACCGTCGGCGTGCTCTCCTACGACGGCGGCGTTCACTTCGGGCTGCTCGCCGACCGCGACCTCGAGCCGCCGCTCGAGATCGTCATGGGCGCGCTCCGCGCCTCAGCCGACGCGCTGCTGGCGGGCTGAGCGCGGAGACCGCCCCGGCAGAACAGCGCCGCGCCCGGTTTGGTTGGATGAGGTGATGCCGCCCCGCCTCGCGTCGACGCCGTCCCGCCGCCGCGGGCGCGCGCGGGCGCTCGTCGCCACCCTCGGCTGCGCACTCATGGCGCCGCTCGTGCTGCCCGGGGTCGCGGGCGCCCACTCGCTCGTGCGCCCGGCGAGCGGGATCATCTCCTACCTCTCGCAGGACGCGACTTCGCTCAACACGTTGATCGTGGACACCGAGGGCAGCCGGATCGCCTTCCGGGACAGGACGGCCGACGGCGGCATGGATCCGGGGGGCTGCGAGCCCGGCGAGGTGAGCTCCGGCGCCGGGTACATCCTGGAGGCGTTCTGTCCTGGGAGCGGCGTGCGCCGGGTTCGCGTCGAGCTCGGGGAGCGCGAGGACTCCGCGCGGATCGTGGCGTCCGTCGCCGCCGTCGTCCTCGGGGGGCCCGGTGCCGATGTGATCTCGGGCGGGCCGCTGGCGGACGAGCTGGCCGGCGAGACCGGGGACGACAACCTCCAGGGCGGGGCCGGAGACGACATCCTCGACGGCGGGCTCGGGGCTGACCGCGCCGCCGGAGGACCCGGCGACGACGCGCTGCGCATGCGCGACGGCATCGCCGACGAGGTCAGCTGCGGCGACGGTCTCGACACCGTCCTCGCAGACACCGTCGACAGCGTGGCCGCGGACTGCGAGCAGGTCACGCGCGTCGCGACCGAACCACCCCCGGGAGCCGCCGAGCTGGGGCGGGACAAGGTCGCCCCACGGGTCCGTGCCGGTGGCGACCGCACGCAGCGCATCGGCGGATCCCGCCGGACCATCCGCCTCGTGGCGGCGAGCAGCGAGGCCGGCTCGCTCGCGACCTCGGGCGTGCTGAACGCCGGTGGCCTGCGGCTGCCGCTCGTCGGCGCCCGGGCGAAGGTGCGGGTCGCCGGGGGCGGGGTCGCTCTGCGCTTCACGCTCTCGTCGCTCGAGCGGCGCGAGGCGCTGCGGGCGCTGCGCGCCAGACGCTCCGTGCGTGTCTCGCTGAGCGTCGTCGGGACGGATGCGGCCGGGAACTCCCGGGTCGTCCGGCTGCCCTCGATCCGGTTGACCCGATGACCCGGCTGCTTCCCCTGCTCCTCGTCCTGCTGACGCTCGGCGTGGCCGCGCTGCCGTCCGGCACGGGCCCGCTGGCCCCCGGCACCGCCACCGCACATCCCGAGCCCGGTGACCGGGACGGCGACGGGGTCAAGGACGAGGTCGACAACTGCCCCGACAGGCCGAACGGCTCCCAGGTCGACAACGACAGGGACGGCCTCGGCGACGCGTGCGACGACGACGACGACGGGGACCTGATCCCGGACCGACAGGACAACTGCCGCACTGTCCCCAACACCGACCAGCTGCCGGGTACGCCGCCCTACGGAGCCGCCTGCCCGCCCGTCGACACCGATCGCGACAGCATCATCGACGCCGACGACAACTGCGACGAGACCCCCAACCCCGACCAGCGGGACTCAGACGGGGACGACAAGGGCGACGCCTGCGACGGCGACCGCGACGGGGATGCGGTCGACAACGCCGCCGACAACTGCCCGGACGTCTACAACCCCTCGATCGAGACCGCGCCCCCGTTCCGGCAGAGCGACGCGGACGGCAACGGCAAGGGCACCGCCTGCGACCCGGACGAGGAGGGCGTCGCGCCCGGGGAGGCCCGCGGCCCCGCGGTCACGCTCACGGTGGCGCGGCGGCACACCGGCGTCTCGGTCCGCGCGCCCTTCGTGGTGCCCGTCGGCTGCTCACGGGCCTGCGGCCTGAAGGTCACGCTCACCGTGGACGCGAAGACGGCGAGGCGGCTCGGGCTCGGCCGTCGGTCGGCGACCCTCGCCCGGGGCTCGTGGGCGGTCTCCGGGAAGGCGAGGACCTACGTGTTCCTCCGCTGGGAGAAGCGCGCGCGAGCGGCGCTCCGGCGCTCGCGGCAGATCCCGGCGCGGGTGCGCGTGGTGGCCGAGGACCCGGTAGGCCGCACGGGACGCGCGTCGCGCGCGGTCACGCTGCGCCGCTGAGCCGCGCGCCGGGGCGCCTCAGGGCCGGAACCGCACCTGCCAGCTGCGGCCGCCGTCCTCGGTCGCGGTGATCGTGCCGTCGGCCAGTGCCACGAACGCGCGCTCGCCGTCCACGGCCTTGACGCGGTAGGCCTCGCCGCCGACGTTCCCGCGCGTCTCCCACGTCTGCCCGCGATCGGCAGAGACGCGGAAGGTCCCGTCGGCGTCGGCGCGCATGAGCGCGTCCGCTTCGGGCCAGTCGAGTCGCGCGGCGTCGACCGCGCTCACGGGGCGAAAGCGCCGCCCGCGATCCTCGGTCCGGAAGAGCTGGTCCTCGGTCGTGGTGAGCACGTAGTCCTCGTCGTCCGGGTCGACGACGAAGTCGAGCACGAGGCCGCGCGGCGTCGGGCGATCGACCCACTCCCGGCCACCGTCCTCGGACAGCAGCAGCGCTCCGAGGACCGCGTCGTAGGCGTACATCCGGCCGTGGGCGAGCCGGATCTGATGCAGGTCCGCCTCGCCGAGGCGGGAGACCACCGACCACCGCCTCCCACCGTCGGTGGACCGCATCAGCCCGAGGTACGGCGGCAACTCCTGCGGGTCGTCGGGATGGCCGGAGCCGAGCAGGACGCCCGGCTCGGCCGCGGAGATCTCGAGGAAGGTCCCGACCGGGGAGCTCCCCATCGGATCGAGGACTTCGGCGCGCTGCCGCACGACGGAGCCGCCGTCGGGGCTCACGCGGAAGAAGCCGCGGTTGGTCGTCAGCAGGAACGCGCCGTCCGCGGGGTCGATCTCCAGGCCGTTGACGTACGGCGGCCGCTTCGAGAAGTCCACGAGCTCGGGCGAGCGTCCGGCCGGCTGCTCCGCGCCTCCGGAGCGAGGTGGTGCGTCGCCGCAGCCCACGAGGACCGCCGTCGCGAGGCCGACGGCGACGATGCGACGCCGAGTCAGCACTAGCGGCGGATGGCGAAGAAGACCTTGACCCCGCGGTTGCAGTAGAAGCGCACGCGGTCCGGCTTCGACGCATAGGTCCGGCAGCGGTAGCCCTTCGGCTTGCGCTTGGAGATCAGGAACCTGCGGCTGTCCCGGCGGCCTTGCGCGCAGGAGATCTGGTCCACCTTGATCTGGTACGCCTTGCCGCGCACCGTGGTCTTGCCGCAGTCCCTCGGGGGGACGACTGCGTGGCCGGTCGCGGGCACGAGGACGAGCACCGCGACGAAGGCTCCGAGGATGATGCGACGCATGGGCGTGAGCGTAACGCCGTGAGCGCCCGCGCGGCGCCTCGAAGCCCCGTCGGGCCCGCGCTCCGTAGACTCGCCGCGAGCCGGGCCAGGGTCGCACCCACGCCGGCCCGACCCAGGCGTTCTCGTGTCCTTCCTGCTTCTCCGCGTCGTCGCTCCCCTGCTCGCCGTCTCGTTGCTGCTCCCGGCACGGGCGGACGCCCACGGGCTCGTGCAGCGCGCGAACCTGCCGATCCCCGAGTACCTCTTCGTCTACGCGGCCGTCGCGGTGCTCATCGTCTCTTTCGTCGCGCTCGAGGTGCTCTGGCAGCAACCCCGGCTCGAGCGCACCGGGTGGCGCCCGCTCCCCGGCGGCCTGGGCCGGGTGCTCGCCTCCCGGCCGGTCGAGTGGCTCGCCGGGCTGACGGGCGTGGCGCTGCTCGTCGTGACGCTCGTCGCCGCGTTCTTCGGGAGCCCCGCCCCGGGGGGGAACTTCGCCCCGACGTTCGTCTTCATCGTCTTCTGGGTGGGGCTCGCGTTCGCCAGCGTGCTGATCGGCGGCGTGTTCCGCGTGCTGAGCCCGTGGCGTGCCCTCGGCCGTCTGCTCGAACGCGTCGCCCCGCGCCTGGGCCGGCGTCCCTACCCCGAGCGCCTCGGCCGTTGGCCCGCCGCCCTCGGGCTTTTCCTCTTCGCTTGGATCGAACTGGTGTCGGGGTGGAGCGAAGACCCCGCCGCGCTCGGCTACGCCGTCCTCGGGTACACGACGGTCACGCTCGCCGCCCAGGCCGTGTTCGGCACCGAGACGTGGACGGAGCGCGGCGAGGGGTTCGCGGTCTACTTCGACCTGCTCTCCCGGATGTCGGTCTTCGAGACGCGTGAGGGGACGGTCGGGCTGCGGCCCCCGCTGGCCGGCCTGCCCCGGCTCGACGCCATCCCGGGAACGGTCGCCGTCGTCGTGGTCATGATCGCCACCGTCACCTTCGACGGCTTGAGCTCCGGGGCGCTGTGGCGTGAGGTCGGGGGCCTCCTCGACGACGTGACGGGCTCCGCCGGGGCCAGTGACACGATCGGGATCCTCCTCTGCGTCGGACTCGTCGTGGGCTTCTACGCGCTCGGGATCCGGGGTGTGCGCACCGTCGGGGAAGCAGCCGGAGCCGAGCCGCTGCGTGCGCGGTTCGTGCACACCCTGGTCCCCATCGCCATGGTCTACGTCGCCGCGCACTACCTGACGTTCCTCATCTTCGAGGGGCAGGCGATGGGTTACCTGGTCTCCGACCCGCTCGGGCGCGGCTGGGACCTCTTCGGGACCGCCGCCGCCGGGATCGACTTCGGCGTCTTGAGCCAGAACGGTGCCTGGTACCTGCAGGTCGCCTTCGTCGTCGCCGGGCACATCGCCGCGCTGACGCTCGCGCACGATCGCGCGCTGGTGATCTACGGCGAGGTCCGCGCCGCGGCCCGCTCGCAGTACTGGATGCTCGGGATCATGGTCGGGTTCACCGCCCTGGCCCTGTGGCTCCTCGCGCAGGCTGGCGCCTGAGCGCAGCCCGTCGCGGGCGACCGTTCGTGCCACCGTGACACGAAAGGTCGCCCGGCAGCCTCCGGTGCCTACTTGAGGCGCTCCACGAGCAT
>CAWFHB010000002.1:0-157073 GCA_963815565.1 uncultured Solirubrobacterales bacterium
GAAGCGGGCTACGGGAATCGAACCCGTCTCTCGAGCTTGGGAAGCTCACGTTCTACCGATGAACTAAGCCCGCGGAAAGGCGCATCGTAGCCGACCGCCTCCTACCCTGTGGAGCGTGAAGCGATCGTCCGTCCCGACCGTGGTGCTCGTCGCCGCCGCACTGCTCGTCGCGCTCCTCGTCTACGGCGTCGTGCAGCAGCAGTCGGGGGTCGGCTCCGACGCGCTCGACACGCAGGTCGCAAGCGGCGAACGCCCGTCCGCGCCCCAGCGTGACCTCGCCCGGCCGCTGCTCGGCGCGGCCGGTGAGCGGAAGCTCGCAGACCTCGAGGGCAAGGTCGTCGTCGTGAACTTCTTCGCCTCCTGGTGCGGACCGTGCAAGACGGAGGCGCCCGTGCTCGAGCGGACGCAGGCCGACCTCGAGGCCGGCGACGCGGGCACGGTGCTGGGCGTCACCTACCACGACGCGCCCGACGCCGCCCTCGCCTTCGCGAAGGAGAACAAGCTCGCCTTCCCGCTCGTGCGCGACCCGGGCGACACGCTCTTCGACAGCTACGGCAACCGCGGCATCCCCGAGACCTTCGTGCTGGACGGCAAGGGCCGGATCGTCGCGCTGCGCCGGGGCCAGGTCGATCAGGCGTTCCTCGACGACGCCGTCGCGAAGGCGAAGGAGGCCGCATGAGGCGCTTGGTCGCGCTCCTGGGGCTCCTCGTCGGTCTGGTCGCGGCGGGCCCTGCGCTCGCCTATCCCCCCGCGGAACGCGGCGAGGCGTTCAACCGGCTCGAGAAGAAGACGATGTGCATCGAGTGCAACGTCTCGCTGAACATCGCCGTCGCGGCGCAGGCCGACGCGACCCGCGCCCAGATCCGGCTGCTGCTCGACCGCGGGCTGAACGACCAGCAGGTGCTCGATCAGCTTGTCGAGGACTACGGGCCGAACATTCTCGCCACCCCGAAGGCGAAGGGCTTCAACGTGCTCGCGTTCGCCGTGCCCACCATCGGCCTGGGCGGCCTGCTCCTGCTCGGCGCTGGTCCTGCTGCCGCGCTGGCGGCGGAACCGGCAGCGGGAGGATGACGCCCTCGGACCGGACGCCGACGAGCCGGATGACGGCAGCGGCCCCACCCGCGCCGAGCACGAGCGGCTCGACGCCGAGCTCGCCCGGTACGGCGCGTGAGCGTCCTCGCCGCCTCGCTGAACCCCACGGTCTTCGCCGCCTTCACGGCCGGTCTGCTCTCCTTCGTCTCCCCTTGCGTGCTGCCGCTCGTGCCGGGCTACCTCGGCGCGGTCAGTGGGCTGAAGCCCGGCGTCACCCGCGAGGAGCAGGGACAGAGCCTGCCCGCGGTGCTCTGGCCGGCGCTCACGTTCTGCCTCTCCTTCACCGTCATCTTCGTCGCGCTCGGCATGTTCGCGACGGGGATCGGCGCTCCGTTGGCCGGGAACCGCGACATCCTGAACAAGATCGCGGGCAGCTTCCTCGTGCTCTTCGGCGTCCTGCTGATCCTGAGCCGGTTCACGAACCTCATCAGCCGCGACTTCCGGCCGGAGGGCCTGATCGAACGTGCCGGCACCGGCGGGCCGCTCATCGCGGGGGCCGCCTTCGCGATCGCCTGGACCCCGTGCACCGGACCGATCCTGGGGGCGATCCTCGCGACCGCGGCGCAGAAGGACGGCGTCGGCGGCGGCGCGTTCCTGCTGCTCTCCTACTCCGCCGGGCTCGCGGTGCCGTTCCTGCTCTCGGCCGTCGCCTTCGACCGCTTCGCGACCGGCTTCCGCTGGATGCGCGACCACTACACGGTCATCACGGTCGTCTCAGGCGTGCTGCTCATCGCAGTCGGCGTCCTCGTCTTCAACGACGACATGACCCGCCTGGCCGCACAGGCACGCACGACGCTCGACGCGACCGGCATCGACTTCTCCTTCTTCGAACGCTGAATCACCCTCGCGGGGCGAGGGGTGAGCCGGCGTTCACCCCCTGCCTACATCTCGTCGGGCGCACTCACGCCGAGCACACCCAGGGCGCTCGCCAGCGTGACGCGCGTCGCGGCGCAGACGGCCACGCGGAACGCCTCGCTCGGCTCCCCACGGACCTTGCAGTCCCGGTAGAACGCGGCCGACGCCTGCGCCAGCTCGAGCGCGTAGGTGGCGACGCGATGTGGGGCACGGCGGGCGGCGGCCTCGGTGACCTCGGCCGGCCAGGCCAACACCGCGCGGATCATGGCCCGCTCGCTCGGGTGGAGCGGCTCATCCGGCAGCGACGGATCGCCCGGGACGCTCGCCTCGCGCAGGATCTTCGCGAGCCGGGCGTGCGCGTACTGCACGTAGTAGACGGGGTTCTCGCTCGACTGCGACTTCGCGAGGGCGAGGTCGAGCTCGATGGTCGTGTCGTGCGAGCGCTGGAGCAGATACCAGCGGGCGGCGTCGACCCCGATGTCGTCGATGAGGTCGTCGACGGTCACGAACTCACCCGCGCGCTTGGACATCTTGACCTCCTCACCGCCGGAGGAGAGCGAGACGAGCTGCATGATGAGCATCTCGAACCCATCGCTCGAGCCGCCGAGCGCCTGGAAGGCGGCGTGCATTCGCGGCACGTAGCCGTGATGGTCGGCACCCCACACGTCGAGCAGCAGGTCGAACCCGCGCTCCCGCTTGTCCTGGTGGTAGGCGATGTCGGAGGCGAAGTACGTGTGCTCGCCCGTCGCCCGTTCGATCACGCGGGGCTTCTCGTCCCCGAACTCGGGGGTGTTCAGCCAGAGGGCACCGTCTTCGCGGAAGGTGCGGCCCTGCTCGGCGAGGACGTCGAAGGCGTGCTCGACCTTCCGCTCGTCGTGGAGCTGCTTCTCCGAGTACCAGGTGTCGAAGACGACCCGGAAGCGCTCGAGCGAGGCGCGCGCGCTCTCGACCATGAGCGCGACCGCCTGAGCCGAGAGCTCCGGCAGCGGGAGGGAAGCGGCGTCCGGGATCCGTGCCGCGAGCTCCGTGATGTACTCGCCCCGGTAGCCGTCCTCAGCGGGCTCCTCGCCGCGCGCCCGCGCCTGGACGGACTCCCCCAGCTTCCCGATCTGGGAGCCGTAGTCGTTCACGTAGAACTCGCGATGGACCGCGTGCCCGGCCAGCTCGAGGCAGTTGGCCAGCGCGTCCCCGTAGGCCGCGTTGCGGGCGCCACCCACGTGGACCGGCCCTGTCGGGTTCGCGGAGACGAACTCGACGTTTACATTGCCGGGCGGGCGAGGCGACGGTGTGGCCCCACGCCGCGTCCGCCGCGACGACGCTCGCGAGGGCCTCCGCGTGCCAGCCGTCGGAGAGCACGAGGTTCAGGAAGCCCGGCCCGGCGATCTCGGCGCGGTCCAGGCTCGTGCCGAGCTCCTCGGCGAGGGCGGCGGAGAGATCGGCCGCGATCTCGCGCGGCGGCCGCCCCAGCGACTTCGTGAGCAGCATCGCCGCGTTCGTGGCGTAGTCGCCGTGCTCGACCTGCTTCGGACGTTCGAGGGTCGGCGGCGCCTTCGTCTCGCCCCCGAGCCCGGCTGCCGCCCGCTCGACGGCCGTCCGCAGCTCCTGGAGGGCGTCGCTCATACCCCCGATGCAAGCAGCTTCGACTGATCAGTGGTGGTACGGCTCGCCCTTGAGGATCTTGTGGGCGCGGTAGAGCTGCTCCAGCAGCACCACGCGGGCGAGCTGGTGCGGCAGCGTCATCGGGCCGAGGGAGAGCCGATGCTCGGCGGCCGGAAGCTCTTCGAGGCCGAAGGCGCCGCCCACCACGAAGCAGAGATCACGCCCTGAACGACGACGCTCTTCCAGAAAGCGGGCGAACACGAAGGAGTCCATCTGGGTCCCCTCGTCGTCGAGCAGCGAGACGAACGGGGGCGGGTGCGCGGACGGCAGTCGACCGGCGATCTGTGCGTCATCTCGCACCTCGATCAGCTCCAGTCGGGCGTAACGGCCGAGCAGCTTGGCGTAGTGCTCTATGTCGTCTTTGTACGGCGGACGCAAGCGCCCGACCGCGAGCACCGTGATGCGCATGGTCTTGCGACACTAGGGCGCATGGCCGACGAGGACGAACCAGGGCCCGAGCGCCACATCAACATCCAGTTCGATCCCGCTCAGATGGCGGGTCACTACGCCAACTTCGCCAATGTCAGCCATTCCGACTACGAGTTCACCGTGACCTTCGCCCGTGTCGACCACGAGATCGAGGAGGAGGAGGTGCCCGGCGTGGTCGTCACCCGTGTGAACCTCTCCGCCAAGTTCATGGGTGAGCTCATCGAGGCGCTGCAGGACAACTACTCGAAGTGGCAGACCAGCGATTCGATCAAGCGCCTCCCCGAGTTCCGGGACCGCAGCCCCGACGACGAGTCGTAGGCACCCGCCCCTCCCCTCATGCGCGTCGCAGTCCTCTCTGACATCCACGGCAACCGCCACGCCCTCGAGGCGGTCCTCGACGACGTCGCGGCCGCCGACGTCACGGACCTCTGGTGCCTCGGGGACGTCGTCGGCTACGGCGCCGAGCCCGAGGCGTGCGTCGCGCTCGTGCGCGAGAACGCCGCACTCTGCCTGGCCGGGAACCACGACCTCGCCGTCACCGGGGAGCTCTCGCTCGAGGACTTCTCGAAGAACGCCGCGCTCGCCGCCCGCTGGACGGTCGAGCACCTGAGCACCGACGGCAAGGCCTTCCTCGAAGGGCTCTCGACGCACGGCGCAGGCCGGCGCGATCGGCCTCTTCCACGCGAGCCCGCGTGACCCCGTGTGGGAGTACGTGATCTCCGCGCTGCTCGCGGAGCTCTGCTTCGACGCCCAGGAGCAGCGCATCGGCCTCATCGGCCACTCCCACGTCGCGCTCAGCTTCGCCCGGCCCGCGGGTGAGCCCGCCGCCGGGGAAAAGCGCCGGGCCGGTGACGTCATGGACGTCTCCGCCGGGGAGTGGCTGCTCAACCCCGGCTCGGTCGGCCAGCCGCGTGACGGCGACCCCCGGGCCGCTTGGCTTCTGCTCGACACCGAACGGCAGCAGGCCGAATGGCGCCGCAGCGCGTACGACGTCGCCGCCGCGGGCGCCGCGATCCGTGACGCGGGCCTGCCCGCCTCGCTCGCCGACCGGCTGGAGTTCGGCCAGTGATCAAGCGTGTCTCCGTCGGCCTCACGGCGCTCGTCCTCGGCGTGCTCTGCGCGCTCGCGCTGGGCTGCGGCTCCTCCGGCGGCTCCTCGAAGGAGCTGCTCGGCTCCGCCGAGGCCGCCGGCCTGAAGAGCGAGCTCGACGCCGTCCGCGAGGCGGTCGACGCCCGGGACGTCGGCGCCTGCCTCTCGACCCTGCAGGCGCTGCAGTCGAAGGTCGCGAACCTCCCGGACGCACGGGCGAAGGTCCGCGCACGGCTGCGCGAGGAGATCGACAGCAAGCTCACGCCGCAGGCGAAGACCGAGTGCGAGGAGTCGAAGACCGAGACGCTCGAGACGCAGACCGAGACGGTCCCGGAGCCCCCGACGCAGTCGACGGAGACGAAGACGACCCCGACCCCGACGACCACCACGAGCGAGGTCCCGACCCCGACGACGCCGACCGAGCCCGATCCCGCCACCGACCCGGGTGGCGCGAGCCCCGCCGATCCCGGCACCGGCTCCGACCCCGGCGGCTTCGGCCCGAGCACCCCCGTCGACCCCGAGGCGGGGACCCCCTGATGTCGACGCAGCTCATGGCCGACCGGTACGAGCTCGGCTCCCGCCTGGGCGTCGGCGGCATGTCCACCGTCGTGGAGGCCTTCGACCGCCGCCTCGAGCGCCACGTCGCGATCAAGCTCCTGGCCGAGCACCTCGCCGAGGACCCGCTGTTCGTCTCGCGCTTCCGCCGTGAGGCGCTGGCCGCTGCGCGCCTGGTCCACCCGAACGTCGTCCAGGTGTTCGACTTCGGCCTCGACGACCGCAGCGGACGTCACTACATCGTGATGGAGGTGATCCGCGGGAAGTCCGGGGCCGAGATCCTCCGCGACCAGGGGCGGCTGAGCGTCGCCGAGACGATCGACCTCGTCTCCCAGGCCTGCCGTGGCCTCGACTACGCGCACCGCAACGGCGTCGTCCACCGGGACGTGAAGCCCGGCAACCTCATGCGCTCCGACGACGGGGTCGTCAAGCTCGCCGACTTCGGGATCGCGAAGGCCGTCTCCTCCAGCGAGGAGAGCTCGATCACCCAGGTGGGCTCCGTGCTCGGCACCGCCTCCTACCTCGCCCCCGAGCAGGCCCGCGGCGAGGAGGCCGGCCCCGCCGCCGACCTGTACGCCCTCGGCGTGGTCACCTATCAGCTGCTCTCGGGCCGCCTGCCCTACGAGTCCGGCTCGCTGACCGAGCTCGCCCTCAAGCAGCAGCGCGAGGCCCCTGCCTACCTTCACGAGCTCGACCCCGCCATCCCCGAGGCGCTCTCGTACTCGGTGGACCGCGCCCTCTCGCTCGATGCGCGGGAGCGGCAGCCCGACGCCGAGGCGCTCCGTCAGGACTTCGAGGCGGGTGCGGCCGGGATCAGTGCGGCGCCGCCGACCGGCGCGACCCGCGTGGTCAGCCCGGCCACCGGCGTGACCCGCGCGACCCCCCAGCAGCCGCGGCGGGACCAGACCTCGCAGTCACCCGCCGCCGTCCAGCAGCGTGTGCCCCGCCCCGCGCCGGCGCACCCGGCTGGCGGACGAGGGACGAGCTCGCGGCCTCCGGCTGCGCTCCCCGCGGAGCGGCGCTCGTCCGGTGGGCTGCGCGGGCCCCTCATCGCCCTCGTCATCGTCGCCCTGCTCGCGGCGGGCGCGATCGCCGCCTATATGGCGACGACCTCGGACGAGCGCGGCGTGAACCTCCGTCGGGTCACCGCCGATCAGGTCGACGGCATCGTCAACGAGCTCAAGACGCTCGTCGAAGACAACACCCGCTAGCAGGTTCCCGGCATCCCGCCGGCCCGCAGGCGGCGCGCGGTCTCCGGGAGCGTGCCGGCGATGATCGCCGCGCGGAGGTCGGCCATCACGCGCTGCACGAACGCGAGGTTGTGCAGCGTGAGAAGCCGCATCCCGGTGAGCTCACGGGAGTGCACGAGGTAGCGGAGGTAGCCGCGGCTCAGGCCGAGCGCGCAGGCCGGGCACGGGCAGCCCTCGAGGATGGGCGCGTGGTCGTCCTTGAAGCGGCCGGCCGTCAGGTCGACGCGCCAGCGCTTCTCCGGGTCGCAGACGAGCGCGACGCCGTGACGGCCGAGCCGCGTGGGCATCGCACAGTCGAAGGTGTCGATGCCGAGTTCGACGCCGCGGACGAGGTCGTCGATCTCGCCGATGCCGAGCAGGTGGCGCGGCTTGTGCTCGTGCTCCCCGCCGAGGACGGAGGTCGCCCAGTCGACGACCTCGTACATCTGGGCCTTCTCCGCTCCGAGGGAGCCACCGATCGCGATCCCGGGCGTGCCGCTGGCGGCGATGACCTCCGTGGACTGCTTGCGCAGATCCTCGTAGACCCCTCCCTGCGAGATGCCGTACACGAGCTGCGCGGGGTCGCCGTGCTCCCCGTGCCAGGCCAGGCAGCGCTCGAGCCAGCGGTGCGTCCGCTCCGTGGAGGCCTCGGTGTAGCCGCGCTCGACGTGGAACGGCGTGCACTCGTCGAACACGAGGGCGATGTCAGAGCCGAGGTTCGCCTGGATCGCCATCGACTCCTCAGGGCCCAGGAACTTCTCCGAGCCGTTCAGGTACGAGCGGAAGCGGACCCCGCGCTCCTCGATCGCGTAGATCTTCCCGAGCCGCTCGCTGCCCTGGGCGCTCGTGCCCTTGATCTCCGAGGCGACCGTCCCGTGGCCCATGGAGAACACCTGGAATCCGCCGGAATCGGTGATGATCGGCTGCTGCCAGCCCATGAAGTCGTGGAGCCCGCCGAAGCCCGCGATGCGCTCGTCCCCCGGGTCGAGGAACAGGTGAAAGGTGTTCCCGAGCACCATGTCGTAGCCCAGGTCGGCGACCTCATGCGGAAGCAGCCCCTTCACCGTGGCCTTCGTGGCCAGCGGGACGAAGGCCGGTGTGCGGACCGTGCCGTGCGCGGTCGCCAGCAGGCCGGCGCGGGCCCGTGAGCCCGGGTCCCGGGCCAGGATGTCCAGCGCGGGCACTCAGGCGGCCGGCGCGGCGTCGGCGGCCCGCACCCAAAAGTCGCCGAGGAGGTCCTGCTCCGCCTCGGAGAAGTGCTGCAGGAACATCGCGCGGACCCCGGCCAGGTGGGTGGCCCGGGCGGCGTCCAACACCTCGCGCCCCTTGGCGGTCAGGCAGGCGTAGCTGCCGCGCGCGTCCGACGAGCAGGAGCAGCGCTCCAGGAGGCCGTCGCGTTGCAGTCGGTCGACGAGGCGCGTCAGCCCGCTGCGGGAGAGCAGGATGGAGCTCGCGAGGTCGTGCATGCGCATACGCCCGTCCTCGGCGTCGGCCAGGTGCATGAGCACCTCGTAAGAGGTGAGGGGCAGCCCGTGCTCGGCCTCCAGCTGGGCGTCGAGTGCCTTGGTCAGGCGGGCGTAGGTGGTGAGCAGGCCTCGCCAGGCGCGAAGCTCGCGCTGATCGAGGCGGACGGTCTCCGTGGTGGTCGACATCGTCGTTCCAGCCTAACGGTTGCGTACGCAACCAGCGTGTATAGTTGCTCACGCAATCACTTCCTCCTGCGAACGAAAGAACATCATGGCCAAGATCGCCGTCGTCTACTACAGCTCCACCGGGCACGTGCACCAGCTCGCGCAGGCCGTCCAGGCGGGTGCCGAGGATGCCGGTGCCGAGGTCCGGCTGCGTCGCGCCGCCGAACTCGCGCCCGAAGCGGTCATCCGCTCGCAGGACGCCTGGCACGAGCACTACGTGGCGACGAAGGACACCGTGGCCGAGGCGAGCAACGACGACCTCGAGTGGGCCGACGGCATCGCGCTCGGCACGCCGACGCGCTACGGCCTCCCCACCGCGCAGCTCAAGCAGTTCATCGACCAGACCGGCCCGCTCTGGGGCGAGGGGAAGCTGAACGGCAAGCTCGCCACCTCCTTCACCTCCGCGCAGACCACGCACGGCGGCCTCGAGTCGACGCTGCTGGCCCTCAACAACGTCTTCTACCACTGGGGTGCGCTCATCGTCCCGCCCGGCTACGCCGACGCCATCCAGTTCGAGACCGGCACCCCCTACGGCGCCGCCCACGTCTCCGGCGGGGACGGCGGCATCCCCGAGAGCACGCTGAACAGCGCCCGCTTCCAGGGTCGGCGCCTCGCCGAATACGCCGCGAAGCTCGCGGGCTGAGCGCCGCGTCGCGCCCTGCCGCCACCGCATCGGGCGGCAGGAGCTGACGGTTCGTCACACCGAATAGTGATCCAGTGACCGCCCCTCGGAGCAGGCCCTTGCATGACCCTTTCCCGCAGCGGCCTCGCGGTCGCCGCATCACTGGCCGCGGGCGCGGTCGTCGGGTGCGGGAATCAGAGCGGTCAAGGCCCCGAGGATCCGGCTCCCTCGGAGCCGAGCACAGCCGCCGCGGCACCCGCCACCCCCGCACCGCCGCGGGCGAAGACGGTCGAGATCAGGGACTTCGAGTACGACCCGCGGCAGCTCGCCGTCGAGGTAGGGACCACCGTCTCCTGGACCAACGACGACGCCGCGAACCACACCGTCACCTTTGACGACGGGAGCGAGCGTTTGGGCAACCAGCCGAAGGGCGAGACCGTCCGGTTCGAGTTCGCGAAGTCAGGGACCTACGCGTACCACTGCGATTACCACCCGAACATGCACGGCACGGTGGTGGTCGGATGAGTCAACACCCACACGAGGAGATGCACATGCCGGACGAACTGGCGATCGAGGACATCGATCGCGACGGGGCAGTGGCCGAGGCCACCGCCGAATTGGGGACGACCCGTTCCGGGCTCCTACGCCGTGTCGGCCTGGTCGCCGGCGGCGGCCTGGTCGCGGGCCTGGTGCCCATGACGCTCTCCCGGGCGCAGTCGGGGACTTCCAAGAACGACGTGAAGATCCTCAACTACGCACTCACGCTCGAGTACCTCGAGTCCGCGTTCTACGCCGAAGCGCTCTCTAAGGGGAAGCTCACCGGGCCGATCCTGAACTTCGCCAAGGTCGTGGCCGATCACGAGGCCACCCACGTCGCAGCGCTCGAGAAGGCGCTCGGGTCCGCCGCCGTGAAGAAGCCGAAGTTCGATTTCCAGGGGACAACGGGCTCGACCAAGATGTTCCTGAGCACATCGAAGACCCTCGAGGACACCGGGGTCTCCGCCTACCAGGGTCAGGCGGACAAGATCGACGCGAGCGCGATCCTCGCAACTGCGGGCTCGATCCTTGCGGTCGAGGCGCGGCATGCCGCCTGGGTGCGCTTCCTCATCAGCGCAGGCAAGACGCCCAAGCCCGCGCCCGACGTCTTCAACCCCCCGCTCACGATGAAGCAGGTGCTCGACGCCGTCGACGGCACCGGCTTCATCACGTCCTAGCCCATCCGGAAAGAACTGGAGAACTGAACTCATGTCCAAGGACATCCGCATGGTCGCCGAGGTCAACCACCTGGCGCCGTTCGATAAGGACGGAGCGCTCGCCGAGGCAGCCGACCGCGTCAACAACTTGAGCCGCCGCGGCTTCTTCCGGGGCGCCGGCGTGCTCGCCGGCGGTGCCGTGCTCTTCGGCACGGTCTCCGAGACCGCGTTCGGCCAGACCCCCAAGGGCGACGTGGCGATCCTGAACTACGCGCTCACGCTCGAATACCTCGAGTCGGCCTTCTACGACGAGGCGGTCGCCGGCGGCGCGCTGTCCGGCGCGACGGCGCTGTTCGCTGACACTGCCAAGGAGCACGAGGCCGCGCACGTCGTGGCGCTCAAGAAGGCGCTGGGCTCGGCCGCGGTGAAGAAGCCGAGCTTCGACTTCCAGGGCACAACGAAGGCTCAGGGGACGTTCCAGCAGACGGCGATCATCCTCGAGGACACAGGCGTGACCGCCTACCAAGGCGCCGCGCCGAACATCAAGACGCCGGCGATCCTGCGGGCGGCCATCTCGATCCACCCGGTCGAGGCACGCCACGCGTCGTGGATCCGCAGCGTCGCCGGCGAGCCGCCGGCGCCCGATGCGTTCAACCCCGCTGCCGACATGGCGACGGTGCTGGCCGCGGTGAAGGGGACGAACTTCATCTCGACCGCCAACGCCGCCTCCTCGGGCAACTCGGTTTCTGGCACGCCGTCGGTGACCGGCTAGCACCACCCTCGGCTGCCGCCTGGCCCCGTTTCAGCGAAGCGGGGCCGAGGGCGGCCGCGGGTCTACCGCTGTGTTCCCCACCGCCTCCCGCATCCTCTCCGGCGTTGCCACCGTCCTCGCGATCGCGGCCGTGGCCTTCGTCGTCCGCGGTGCCGTCGGCGGGCCCCGGACCGATGCCTCCGTGCTCCCCGTGGGCGTTCCGCCGGTGAGTGCCAACGGGGACTTCAACCTGCGCTCGGCCGGCAGCAACGTCGTTCCGAAGGGCGCGGCCTTGATCGCGAAGGCAGACGGAAGTGCCATCCGCATCTATAAACGTCCGATGACGTTGCGGCAGGCGGCGTCGGGCCGCCGGACAGCGTCGAAGAAGGGCAAGAGGACAGCCGACACGACTGTCCTGCACCAGCGGATCTTCAACAAGCAGAAGATTCCCCTCACCTTCCTCGTGACGAGCCGCCGCAAGGGCTGGCTACGGGTCGAGCTTCCGACCCGTCCGAACCAGAGCCGCGGCTGGATCCGCCGCAAGGCCGTTACCGTGAGCTTTACGACGATGCGCATCGTCGTGCGCCGCAAGGCCCATCGCATCCGCCTCTACGACGGCAAGCGGCTCATGATGGAGCGGAAGATCGCGGTCGGGAAGTCCGTCTCCCCGACGCCGTCGGGTCGCTACTTCGTCACCGACGTCGTGGAGACCACCGACCCGAAGGGCTTCTACGGGCCGTACGCCCTCGGGCTCTCGGCCCACTCGAACGTGTACACGACCTTCGAGGGCGGGAACGGGCAGGTTGGCATCCACGGGACCAACGACGCCTCGGTGCTCGGCACCGACGTCTCGCACGGCTGCGTGCGCGTGGACAACAAGGTCATCTCCGAGCTCGCCCGCATCGTCCCCATCGGCACGCCTGTGACGATCAGGGCCTAGGGACCCAGGAGGGAGCGGCCCGTCATCTCGGCGGGCTGCTCCAGGCCGAGCAGCGCCAGCGCGGTCGGCGCCACGTCGGCCAGGACGCCGTCGTCCCGGAGCGGCCCGACCTCCTCGGAGGTGACGATCAGCGGCACCGGGTTGAGCGAGTGCGCGGTGTTCGGCGAGCCGTCGGGCTCGAGCATGTTGTCCGCGTTGCCGTGGTCGGCGGTGACGATCAGCACGCCCCCGCTCGCCTGCACTGCTTCCACGACGTCGGCCAGGCAGGCGTCCACCGTCTCGATCGCGGTCACCGCGGCAGGGATGACGCCCGTGTGGCCGACCATGTCCGCGTTGGCGAAGTTGATGACGCCGAACGCGGGATCGTCCTCGTTCCAGGCGGCGATGAACTTGTCGGCGGCCGCCCGGGCGCTCATCTCGGGCTTGTGGTCGTAGGTCGGGACGTCGCGCGGGCTCGGGGCCATCTCGCGCCGCTCCCCCGTGTAGGGCTTCTCCTCGCCGCCGTTGAAGAAGTAGGTGACGTGCGGGTACTTCTCGGTCTCCGCGACGTGCAGCTGCGGGCGCCCGGTCTCCGCGATGAGCCGGCCGAGGGTCATCTCGGGCCGGTCCGGCGGGAAGGCGACCGGGTACTCCCACGTCTCGTCGTACTCGGCGAGGCAGGTGTAGCGGGCGACCTGCGGGCCGAGCGCGGCGGTGAGCTGCCGCATCCGATCGGGCCGGAAGTTGAAGGCGATGACGGAGTCCCCGTCGCGGATGCGCGAGTCCTCACCGACCGTGGTCGCGGCGATGAACTCGTCGGTCTCCTCACGTGCGTAGGCGGCGCGGGCGGCCTCGGGCGCGGCGTCGACGTGGTGCTCGGCGACGCCCTCCCGGAGGAGCTGCACGGCGGCGGCGGTGCGCTCGGCCCGGTTGTCGCGGTCCATCGCGTAGTAGCGGCCGATCACGGTGCCGATCCGGGCGTTGCCGGCGTGCTCGCACCAGCCCGCGAGCTGCTCGAGGTACCCGGCACCCGCGGTGGGGAGCGTGTCCCGGCCGTCGGTGAAGGCGTGGACGATCACCTCGGCGGCGCCGAGCTGCGCCCCGAGGGCGACGAGCGCCTCGACGTGCCGCTCGGAGGAGTGGACGCCGCCGTCGGAGACGAGCCCGATGAGGTGGACCCTCGGGGCTGCTTGGAACGCCTCGCGCAGCGCCTCGATCTTCGCGAGCTCGTCGCTCCGGACCGCGGCGTCGATGCGGGTGAGGTCTTGGCGCACGACCGAACCCGCCCCGAGGTTGAGGTGGCCCACCTCGGAGTTGCCCATCTGCCCCTCGGGCAGCCCGACCGCCTCGCCGCAGGCGATGAGCTGCGTGTGCGGGTAGCGCTCCCAGAGGTCGTCGAAGACGGGCGTCCGGGCCTGGGAGACGGCGTTCCCCGGGCCCGCCTCGGCCAGGCCCCAGCCGTCGAGGACGACCAGGCAGACCCCGCCGGCCGGGCTCATCCCGCGGCGGCGACGATCGCGCCCAGGGACTCCGGCTCCAGCGAGGCGCCGCCGATGAGGCCGCCGTCGCAGTCCGGGAGCGCCAGCAGCTCCGCGGCGTTCTCCGGCTTCATCGAGCCGCCGTAGAGCACCCGGAGCTTCTCGGCCTGCTCGGCGGAGCGCTCGGCCACGACCGAGCGGACGAACGCGCACGCCTCCTGCGCCTGCTCGGGGCTCGCGGTGAGCCCGGTCCCGATGGCCCAGATCGGCTCGTAGGCGATCACGACCTCGCCCAGCTGCTCGTCGGAGACCTGGGCAAGGCCCTCGGTGAGCTGCGTGCGGAGCTTCGCCTCCATCTCGCCGCCCTCACGCTCGGCCTGGCTCTCGCCGACGCAGAGGATCGGCTGCAGGCCGGCGGCCAGCGCGGCGACGACCTTCTCCGCGAGTGCCGCGTCGGTCTCGTTGAAGTACTCGCGCCGCTCCGAGTGGCCGAGCACCGCACCGTGCACCTCGAGCTCGGAGAGCATCCCCGCGGAGATCTCCCCGGTGAACGCCCCCTTCTCGGCCTGATGCATGTTCTGCGCGTAGACCTCGACGCGCGAGCCGCGGGTCGAGTCGACGAGCGCGGTGAGTGCGGTGAACGGGGCGCAGAGGCCGACGTCCACGCCGTCGGCCGAGGAGATCAGCGGCAGCAGCCCCTGGATGAAGTCCTCCGCCTCCTCGACGGTCTTGTGCATCTTCCAGTTGCCTGCGATCAGCGGCGTGCGCGTCATGAGAGGACCTCGACTCCGGGGAGGGACTTGCCCTCGATCAGCTCGAGGGAGGCGCCGCCGCCCGTCGAGAGGTGGGTGACCTGGGATTCCAGGCCGAACAGGGCGAGTGCGGCGGCGCTGTCGCCACCGCCGACCACGGTGGTGCCGTCGGCCTTGGCCATCGCCTCGGCGACGGTCTTCGTCCCGGCCGCGAACGGCTCGAGCTCGAAGGCGCCCATCGGGCCGTTCCAGAACGCGGAGCCCGCGCCGAGCACGGCCTGGGCGTAGCGCTTGGCCGTCTTCGGGCCGACGTCCAGGCCCATCCAGCCCGCGGGGACCTCGACGCCGTCGAGCTCCTTCACGTCGGTCTCGGCCGAGAACTCGCGGCCGAGGACGAGGTCGGTCGGGAGCAGCAGCTGCCCCTCCTTGGCGTTCTCGAGCACCCGGCGGGCGGGCTCGATGCCCTCCTCCTCGCAGAGCGAGTCCCCGACGCCGATGCCCTGCGCGGCGAGGAACGGGAAGCACATGGCGCCGCCGATGACGACGGTGTCGGCGAGCTCGAGGAAGCGCTCGAGGACCCCGAGCTTGTCGGTGACCTTCGAGCCGCCGACGATCGCGACCATCGGCCGACCCGGGTCGGCCAGGATCGCGCCGAGCGTCTCGACCTCCTTCTGCAGCAGGAGCCCGGCCGCGCTGGGCAGCAGCTTCGCGATGCCGTGGGTGGAGGCGTGGGCGCGGTGGGCCGCACCGAACGCGTCGTTGACGAACACGTCACCGAGCGCCGCGAACTTCTGCGCGAGCGCCGGATCGTCGTCGGTCTCCCCCGGGAAGAAGCGGACGTTCTCGAGCATGAGCAGCCGGTCGCCGTCCCCCCACTCCTCCTCGGGGGTCTTCAGCAGGTGGACGTCGTCCTCCATCAGCTCCGCGAGCCGGTCGGCCACGGGCTTCAGCGAGAACGCCGGATCCGGCGCGCCCTTCGGCCGCCCCAGGTGGGCGAGCAGGACGAGCTTCGCCGCGCCCTGCTCAAGCAGCGCGTCGAGCGTCGGGACCGCGGCCCGAACCCGGGCATCGTCCGGATCTGGCCGTCTTCCAGCGGAACGTTGAAGTCCACCCGGACGACGACGACCTTGCCGCCGACCTCGAGGTCGTCGAGGGTCCTCACCTAGAGGACGCGCTGGACGAGGTCGACCACGCGGTTCGAGTAGCCCCACTCGTTGTCGTACCAGGAGACGACCTTCACCATGCGGCTGTCCATCGCCAGCGTGAGCTGGGAGTCGAAGATCGAGCTGTGCGGGTCGGTGACGATGTCGCTCGAGACGATCGGGTCCTCGGTGTAGGCGAGGATGCCCTTCATCGGGCCGTCGGCGGCCGCCTTGACCGCGGCGTTGATCTCCTCGACGCTCGTGTCCTTCGCGGTGCGGATCGTCAGGTCGACGACCGAGCCGGTGGGGACGGGCGCGCGGACGGCGAAGCCGGAGAGCTTGCCGTTCAGCTCGGGGAGCACGAGGCCGACGGCCTTCGCGGCGCCGGTCGAGGCCGGGATGAGGTTCGTCGCGGCCGAGCGGGCGCGACGGAGGTCGGAGTGCGGCGCGTCGAGCAGGCGCTGGTCGCCCGTGTAGGCGTGGATGGTGGTCATCAGGCCGTGCTCGATGCCGACCGCGTCGTTGATCGCCTTGGCGAACGGCGCGAGGCAGTTCGTCGTGCACGACGCGTTGGAGATGATGTGGTGCTTCTCCTTGTCGTACTTGTCGTCGTTGACGCCGAGCACGAGCGTGATGTCCTCGTCCTTGGCGGGCGCCGAGATGATGACCTTGCTGACCGAGCCGCCGAGGTGCTTGGCCGCGTCGTCGCGCTTCGTGAAGAAGCCGGTGGACTCGATGACGACGTCCGCGCCGACCGCGTTCCAGTCGATGGCGGCGGGGTCCTTCTCGGCGAACACGCGGATCTCGGTGCCGTCGACGACGATGCCCGTGTCCGAGGCCTCGACCGTGCCCGGGTACGGCCCGAGGATCGAGTCGTACTTCACGAGGTGCGCGAGCGTCTTCGTGTCGGTCAGGTCGTTGAAGCCGACGAACTCGATGTCGGCGCCGGACTTCTTGGCGGCGCGGAAGACGTTGCGGCCGATGCGGCCGAAGCCGTTGATGCCTACGCGGACGGGCATATGGCGGTGCTCCTGAAGGTCTGTGAGGGGCGGAAAAGAACCGCTCTGACCCTAGCCGACGACCCTTCCCGAACGCCGTCAGACCGAGGGTCCCTCAGCGCGCGCCGCTCACGAGCTCGACCCGGTAGCCGTCGGGGTCCAGGAGCGAACCCGCGTAGTACGAGCGGCCGTACTGCGGGAGCGCCGCGGGTGATCCGGCGTCGGTGCCGCCCGCCGCCAGCCCGCTCGCGTGCGCGGCGTCGACCGCCGCGCGGCCGGTCGCCTCCAGGCCCAGGTGGCCGAAGGACGGACCGGGGGTCCGGCCCCGGGCGACGATCCAGAGGTCCGTGTTCACCCTTCCGTAGGCGATCGCCGCGGCCGACTCGTGCATGCGCCGGCCCCCGAGCCTCGCCATCAGCGCGTCGTAGAAGGCGGCCGAGCGAGCCAGGTCGCTCACCTCGAGGGAGACGTGGGCGAGCATCAGGACGATCAGCGCTTCGTGATGTCGCGGTGGCTGGCCTCGACGAAGAGGTCGTCCCGGTGGGCGTAGCGGGCGGCCAGGTGCTCGGTGATCGCCACGGAGCGGTGCTGGCCGCCGGTGCAGCCGATCGCGACCATCAGGTGCGCCTTGCCCTCCGCCACGTACCGCGGCAGGAGGTAGTCGAGCAGCGGCTCGAGGTGGTCGTAGAGCTGCTGCAGGTGCCCGTCGCGGCCGACGTACTCGACGACCTCGGGGTCCTTCCCCGTCAGCGGCTTCAGCTCGGGGACGTAGTGCGGGTTCGGCAGGAAGCGGACGTCGAAGGCCAGGTCGGCGTCCCGCGGCGGCCCGTGCTTGTGACCGAAGGACTGGAAGGTCACCGCGAGCTTGCGGTCCGTTTCGCGCGGCAGGAAATGCTCGGCGATCCGGCGACGGAGCCCGGTCGCGCCGAGCCCGGTGGTGTCGAGCACCGCGGTCGCCTCGCTCTTGAACGGCTCGAGGAGCTCGCGCTCCGCGGCGATCCCCGTCGCGACGGAGCCCCGGGGCGCCAGCGGGTGGCGTCGGCGGGTCTCCTTGTAGCGGTTGAGGAGCGTCTGCTCGTCGGCGTCGAGGAAGAGCATGCGGTGCGGGGCCCCGAGCTCCTGCAGGCCGGCGAGGACCTCGTGCAGCGCCTCGAAGAGCTCGCCCGTGCGCACGTCGGAGACGACGGCGGCCCGCTCGACCTTCGAGCCCTCGTGGAGGAAGAGCTCGACGAGGCCGCGGATCATCTCGGGCGGCAGGTTGTCGACGCAGAAGTAGCCGGCGTCCTCGAAGACGGCCAGCGCCGTCGACTTCCCGGCCCCGGAGAAGCCGGTGATCACGACGAGATCCTCCAGGCGGGATGCGGCTGCGTCCGGCATCCCCGCTGATGCTACGTCCCCGTCCGGTCGTCGAACCTACGTCCCGGTCCGGTTCATGAACTCGTAGAGCTGGCGTGCGGTCTTCCCCGGGAGGCCCGGGACCGCCTCGAGCTGGTCCCGCGAGGCGCCCATCACCGCCTCGGGGGAGCCGAAGTGCTTGAGCAGGACCCGCTTGCGCGTGGGCCCGATGCCGGGGAGGCCGTCGATGATCGAGCTCGTCATCGCCTTGTCGCGCCGTTCCCGGTGGTGGGTGATCGCGAAGCGGTGGGCCTCGTCGCGCACCCGCTGGAGCAGCTGGAGCTCCGGGGTGTCGTGCGCGAGCAGGATCGGCTCGCGGCGTTCAGGGAGGAAGACCTCCTCGATCCGCTTGGCCAGCGAGATCACGGCGACGCCCCGCTCGCGGAACTCCTCGAGCACGCGGACGCCCGCGGCGAGCTGCCCGGGTCCGCCGTCGATGACCACGACGTTCGGGAGCGCGGCGAAGGACTCGTTCCGGTTCGGGTCGTGCGGGCTCAGGTCCTGCTGGGCGGACCACTGCTTCATCCGCCGGGAGAGCACCTCCTCCATGGCCGCGAAGTCGTCGGGCACGCCGTCGGTCAGGGTGCGGATCGTGAAGCGGCGGTAGTCGCTCTTCTTCGGGGTCCCGCCCTCGAAGACGACCATCGAGGCGGTGGTGTGCGTGCCCATCAGGTTCGAGATGTCGAAGCACTCGACCCGGAGCGGGAGCGTGTCGAGCCCGAGCGCGCTCTGCAGGCCGTCGAGCGCCTCGACCCGCTGCTGGCGGGAGCGCTCGTGCTTGAGCTTCTCCTGGTCGAGCGCGAGCACGGCGTTCCGCTCGGCGAGCTCGAGCAGCCGGCGCTTGTCGCCCCGCTCCGCCGCCCGGACCTCGACCCGCGCACCCCGCCGTTCGGTGAGGGCGGCCGCGAGGACGTCGAGGCCCTCGACCTCGCCCTGCACGATCACCTGGGCCGGGATCGCCAGGGAGCCGGCGTAGAACTGGAGCAGGAACTCGGCGGCGACCTCCCCCACGCCGTCCTCCTGCAGGTTCTCGAGGTAGAACGACTGGCGATCGGAGAGCACCCCGTCACGGACCTGGAAGACCTGGGCGTTGGCGTCGACGCCCTCCGCGGCGATCGCGACCACGTCCAGCGTGCCGACCGACTCGTTCGCGACGCGCTGGCGCTGGAGGATCTGCTGGACGGCGGCGAGCTTGTTGCGCTGGAGCGCCGCCTCCTCGAACTCCTGGGCGGCGGCGGCGGCCTTCATCCGAGCCTCGAGGTCGCGCTCGATCTCCTTGTAGCGGCCGCTGAGGAACGCGATCACGCCGTCGATGGACTCCCGGTACTGCGCGCGGTCGACCCCGTAGTCCACGCACGGGGCCCCGCAGCGCTTGATGTAGTAGTCGAGGCAGGGTGAGCCGGTCCGCCGGCCGGGCTCCTTCCCGGTGCACGAGCGGTACTGGAAGACCTTGCCGAGCAGCTCCAACGTCGAGCGCGTCCGCTTCGCGCTCGAGTAGGGGCCGAAGTAGAGCCGGTCCTTCCGGTGGCGCTCCCGGGTGAAGTAGACGCGGGGGAACGCCTCGTCCATCGAGATCGCGATGAACGGGTAGCTCTTGTCGTCCCGCAGCTTGATGTTGAAGCGCGGCTTGTACTGCTTGATGAAGCCCTGCTCGGTGAGCAGCGCCTCGGTCTCGGAGGCGACCAGCAGGCAGTCGATGCGGTCGACGACGCTCGTCATCTCCACCGAGCCGCGGGTCACCGGGTTCGCGAAGTGGGAGGCGACGCGCTTGCGGATCGAGATCGCCTTCCCGACGTAGATGACCTTGCCCTTGTCGTCCCGGAAGAGGTAGACGCCGGGACCGTTCGGGAGGGTCTTGCGCTGGGCGGCGAGGCGGTCGAGGCGGTCGGACACGGCTTGATCGAGGATAGGCGCGTGCCCGGTCGCGAACAGGCCGCGATGGTGGGATGCTCGAGGGATGCGCACCGCGATCCGCACCTGTCCGCTCTGCGAGGCCACCTGTGGCCTCACGCTCGAGGTCGACGACGAGACCCGCACCGTCGGGAAGGTCCGCGGCGACGCGGATGACGTCTTCTCGAAGGGCTTCCTGTGTCCGAAGGGCGTGGCGGTCAAGGAGCTCCACGAGGATCCCGACCGAATCCGCACCCCGCTCCTGCGCCAGCCCGACGGCTCGTTCGCCGAGGCGACGTGGGACGAGGCGTTCGCGCTCATCGACGAGAAGCTGCCGGCCGTCCAGGCCGCGGGCGGGAAGGATGCGGTCGCCGCCTACATCGGGAACCCGGGCGCCCACAACCTCGGCGCCATCGTCTACGGCCGGGTGCTGCTGAAGGCGCTCGGGACGAAGAACATCTTCTCGGCCTCGACGGTCGACCAGTACCCGAAGCAGATGGCGAGCGCGCTGATGTTCGGGACGGGCACGACGGTCCCGGTCCCGGACCTCGACCGGACGGACATGCTGCTCGTGATGGGCGCGAACCCGCTCGCGTCCAACGGCTCGCTGATGACCGCGCCGAACGCCCGGGGCCGGTTGCGCGGCATCCGTGCCCGCGGCGGGCGCATCGTCGTCGTCGACCCGCGGCGCACCCGGACGGCCGAGGAGGCCGACGAGCACCTGTTCATCCGGCCCGGCACGGACGGACTGCTGCTCATGGCGCTCCTCCAGGTGATCTTCGCCGAAGGGCTCGACACGCCGCTCGACCCAACCCTCTACGACGGCCTTGAAGAGGTCCGAGCGCTCTGCGTCGACTTCACCCCGGCCGCGGTGAGCGACCTCACGGGGATCGCGGAGGACCGCATCGTGGCGCTCGCCCACGACCTCGCGGGGGCCGACCGCGCGGCGGTCTACGGACGGATCGGTACGACGACCCAGGCGTTCGGCACGCTGAACTCCTGGCTCGTCGACGTGGTCAACGCGGTGACCGGCAACCTCGACTCGGAGGGCGGCGCGATGTTCCCGCGGGTCGCCGCCGGCGGGGCGAACACGAAGGGGGAGCCAGGGCGCGGGCGCGGCTACCGGCACGGCCGCTGGGGCTCCCGGGTCCGGGGGCTCGGGGAGCTCTTCGGTGAGCTGCCCGTCGCGGTGCTGGCGGAGGAGATCGAGACGCCCGGGGACGGGCAGGTGCGCGCGCTCATCACCCTGGCCGGGAATCCCGTGGTCTCGACGCCGAACGCGGACCGGCTCGCAGCGGCGCTCGAGGGCCTCGACTTCATGGTCTCGATCGACATCTACGTCAACGAGACCTCCCGCCACGCGGACGTGATCCTCCCGGCCCCCAGTGCGCTCGAGCGCTCCCACTACGACCTCGCGCTCTACACCTTCGCCGTGCGCGACGTGGCGAACTTCTCACCCGCCGTCTTCCCCTGCGAGGGCCCGGACGAGTGGGAGACCCTGCTGCGGCTGACCGGCGTGGTCACCGGGCAGGGACCGAACGCCGACGTCGCGGCCATCGACCGCTTCGTCGCGCTCGAGACCATCCGGCGGGAGACGACGACCGTCGGCTCGCCCATCGAGGGCGGCGACGCCGAGGCGCTGCTCGCGGGCTACGAGGCGGACGACGCCGGGCTACGCGGGCCCGAGCGGATGCTCGACGTCCTCCTGCGCTGCGGTCCCTACGGGGCGGGCTATCCGTCGGCCGGACACCCGGGGCCGGGGCTCACGGAGCAGGCGACCGGCGCCGCGGAGGGCTGCGACGGGCTCTCGATCGATGCCCTGCTGGCCGCGCCGCACGGCATCGACCTCGGCCCGCTCTCGGTCCGCCTCCCGGAGGTGCTGCGCACCCCGAGCGGCAAGGTGGAGCTCGCACCGCCGCTGCTCACCGGTGACGTCGCGCGCCTGCACGACGTGCTCGAAGCCGGGCACGACGAGGAGGCGATGGTGCTCGTCGGCCGGCGAGACCTGCGCTCGAACAACTCTTGGATGCACAACCTCCCGGGGCTCGTGCGCGGCCCGGCCCGGTGCACGGCGTGGGTCCACCCGCGGGACGCCGACCGGCTCGGCCTCATCCACGGGGACCCGGTGCTCGTCACCGCCCGGACGGGCGCCATCGAGGTGCCGGCCGAGGTGACCGAGAACGTCATGCCGGGCGTCGTCTCGATTCCGCACGGCTGGGGCCACGACGCCCCGGGCGTGCAGATGGGCGTGGCGGGCGCGCACGCCGGAGCGAACTCGAACGTACTCTGCGACGAGCAGATCGTCGAGCCGCTGTCTGGGACCGCGGTGCTGAACGGCATCCCGGTGTCGCTCGCGCCCGTGCGCGCGGCCGTTCACGGTTGAACGCCGCTCGCACCGGGCCGGAGGTGAGCGCTACGCCACGGTGGCCGGCGCCGCCTCCGTCTTCGTCTGGGTGGCGCCGTAGACCATGGCGGCGGCCGCGATCAAGGCGATGAACACGCCGATGCTGCGGCCGATGTCAACGACGCCGCCGCCGTCGTCACCGGGGGTGAAGATCAGGCGGAACAGCACGAGGACGGTCGCGAGGGCTGAGATGCCCAGCAGGAGCTGCTGGAGCGGCAGGGGCAACTCGGGGAGCTTCCCCATCGCCACCGCGACGACGGCCCCGATCGCGGCCGCTGAGAGCAGGAACAGCAGCAGGTCGGTGTAGCTCAGCACCTCCCAGGCGGAGCCGGAATCACTGATCTTCGCGAGCCCTGGTCCGAGCGAGGCGCTAACGCTGTACCAGGGGAGGAAGAGCGAGACCACCAGGACGATCGCCGCGCCCCCGACGATCTGCAGCCCGCGGTCCAGCTTGGAAAGGTCCATGGTGTGCTCCTTGTTGCTCGAGGTCTGACAGCGACCCTCTCACCATGGCCGGACGAGATGTGAAGAAGTGTCAGGAGGCGGGCCGCGCCGGCCGGCCCTTGGAGGCCCGGATCGCCGCTTCACGCAGCCCGTCCCGGAAGTCCGGGTGGGCGATCTCGGCGAGGGCGTGCCCCCGCTGGTTGACGGTCTTGCCCTCGAGCTCGGCCGCGCCGTACTCGGTGACGATGACGTCGACCTGATGCCGTGGGGTGGTGATCACAGCGCCGGCTTCGAACCAGGGGACGATGCGGGAACGGAGCTCGCCGCCGACCGTGACGGTGGCGGGAAGGCAGATGAGCGAGCGCTGGCTGAGCGAGAGGCCCGGGCCCGAGATGAAGTCCTCCGCGCCGCCGATGCCGGAGAACTGGTCGCCGTCGCGCGTGTCCGCGACGACCTGGCCGTGGATGTCGACGCTCATCGCCCCGTTGATGGTGATCATCTTGTTGTTCCGGCCGATGATCTCGGGCGCGTTCACGATCTCGACGGGCAGGAACGCGACGTCGGTGTTGTCCTCGAGCCAGCGGTAGAGCGCCTCGGAGCCCATCGCGAAGGTGGCCACCGAGACGCCGGGGAAGAGCCCCTTCTCGTTGTTGGTGACCTTCCCGGCCTCGTGCAGGTGCATGAGGCCGTCGGTGAACATCTCGCTGTGAACGCCGTAGTCGCCCCCGGGCGTCTTGGCCAGCCGCATCGCGATCGCGGAGGGGATCGAGCCGATGCCGGTCTGCAGGGTGGCGCCGTCGGGGATGAAGGCGGCCGCGTGTCGGGCGATCGCCTCGTCGACCTCGGAGGCCGCGACGTCGGGCAGCGCGGTCGGGCCGTCCGCGCTGCGCGTGAGCACGTCGATCTCGTCGATGTGCAGGGCGTGCCGGTAGTCCCCGGCGCCGTGCGTCCGGGGGAACCGCGGCGAGACCTCGACGACCAGCAGCCGCTCGGGGTCGGCGGCCGCGGCCTTGAGCGCCGCGTAGCTGCCGCCGGCGTGAAGGGAGAGGCTGCACCAGCCCTCCGCGTCGGGCGGCGAGGCGGCAGTGGCCATGACGCGTGGCGCCTGCTGCTCGAGCAGCGGCGCGAAGCGGCGGAAGTCCGCGGCGGCGAAGCCGATGTTCGCCCCGCTGTCGCGCAAGTACCGCTCGAGGGGCCCGAAGAAGCCGGAGAGGTAGTGGACGTTCGGGTGGGCGAAGAGGTTCGTGGCGACGCTGATGAGCGCGCCGTACACCTTGAGGTCCTCCCAGTCCTCGCGCTCCCCCATGGTCCGCAGCAGGCCGGGCGGGTGTCCGGGCCCGAGCGGGAGCCCGATGGTGTCGGTGGCCCTGATCCGGGCCACCGCCTGCTCGAGCGTGAGGTCGTCCACGCCGCGCAGCCTACGGGCCGGAAGACTGGCCGTCGCGATCAGGCGCACGGGCGGTCCTCAGGCCACGAGCCGAATCACGAGCGGGACCGTCCCGCCGCCGTCGAGCCCGGCGCCCCCGAGCAGCGCCAGGATCTTCGCGACGTACGCCTGGGTCTCCGGGATCGGAGGCACGCAGCCGCACGGCGTCACGTTGCCCGGCCCGGCGTTGTAGGCCGCCAGGGCGAGCGGCACCTGGCCGAACTGGCGGAGCAGGTCACGCATCAAGTGGCCCTGGGCGTCGATGGCCGCCGCGGGGTCGAACGGGTTCGTCAAGCCGTAGCTGAGCGCGGTGGCCGGCATGAACTGCGCGATCCCCTGCGCGCCGACGCCCGACCGCGCGAACGGGTTGAAGCCGGACTCCGCGTAGATCTGTGCCGAGAGCAGCGCCCCGGAGATGTTCCACCGCTGCGCCGCCCGCGTGATGGCCGCCTGGAACTGCTCCGGCACGAAGGACGGCAGCGCCGTTCGGCCGTCGGCCCGGTAGCCGACCGAGGAGGTGCCCGCGTTCAGCGTGTAGCCGAAATGCCAGGGCTCCCAGGGGTACCGGCGCGTGAAGTGGAAGCGAGCGGAGTTCGCGAGCAGCCAGGCGTACGCCGTGCTGGGACCGAGGTCGAGCTCGGTGCCGAGCCGGTGCAGCGAGGTGCCGGGACGGGCCACCCACTTCGGATCCGGGTGCGCCGCGAAGAGCACCGCCTGCTCGGCGTCCGACCGGTAGGCGCTGGTCACGGACAGCTCGTACCCGTCGGCCCGCGCAGCGGCGGCCATGCGGTCGAAGGCGGCGGCGGTGTCCGGACGCATCGGTTTTCCCTGGCGGTTCGCGAACGGTCCGGGGTACTCGCCCCGTCCCGGCGCGCCGGGCACGACCGAACCGCCCGTACCGAGCAGGAGCTCGGCCTCGGCCCGCACCCCGGCGTTGACGCCCTCGCCGACGTCCAGATCGTCCTCGACGATCACGCGGACACGCATCGGCGCCGTGAGCTCGCGACCGGGAAAGCTCACCCGGATCCGCTCGACCCCGTTCTCCTGGGCCGTCCGCTCCGCCGCCCGCCGGGCGGCCTCCCGGTAGGCGTCAGGAGAGATGGTGTCCGTGTTCTCGCGCCCGCCGACCGCGACGGGCGTGAACAGCTTCGGGTAGGCCTCCCCCATCGCCTTCGCGGCGGAGAGCGCCGCGAGGTCGGCCGCGCGCTGCTGGTCACCACGTCCCGTGAGGCCGAAGGCGACCGCCGCGAGGGCCACGGCGCCGATGAGCAGGACCGAGAGCCCTCCGAGCATCAGGAGCAGCGCCTGCCCGTCCTCAGCGCGCCTGACTGCCGGGGACGGCGACGCCGAGCTGCTCATCGCAGCGACTCCATCGTCTCGACCAGGGCCGCGCGTCGTGCGGCGCCGCCGCCTCGCGCCGGCAACGCGATCGCCCGCACCACAGCGCCCGAGGTGGCTCGCTCCAGATCGCCGACGGCCAGCGCGGTGAGCGCGGGCGGGGCGTCGGCGCTCACCACGACCAGCGCCAGATCGTGGTGGGCGAGAAGCTCGTCCACCTGTGACGTCCGCGTGGCAGGCAGGACGAGGACGACCGGCGAGGCCACGGCCACCGCGTCCGCGCGTCCGAGCGCGGCCGCGGCGTCCCCGTGGGCAAGCGTCACCTCGACCAACCGCCCCCGAGCTTTGGTGGAGAGCCCGGCCTCCTGCAGGCTCCGGGAGAGCCGTCGAGCCGCCGGGCGGGCGGGGGCCCCGATGATGACGCCGGTCGCCGGCGCGGCGGCGAGCCGTTCAAGCACCCCACATCGCGACCTCGCCTCGCAGGCGAGCCGGTCCGCGAGCGCTCGGGCGAACGTCACGGCGGCCCGGCCGTCGCCGAGGACGCAGACCCGCACCCCACCGGTTCCGCCTACCCCGTCCTCGTGACCGGTGACGCCGTCGGGACACGCCGCCGCCGGCTCCGCCGCACGGTCTGCGATCTCCGCCGGAGGCGCCGCTGCGAGCGGAGGGAGCAGTCGCAGGGACGGCCGCGGTTCGACTTCCGGAGCCACCGCGAGTCGTCGGACCGAGGTGCCGTCCAACGCGCCGGGCGCGGACGGGTCGCCCTCGGGAGGCCGCCCGGACGGCGCATTGACGAGCACACCAGACGGGCGATCCCGACCCTCGCCGTCGGGGGCCGACACGCAAGCGGCGGGCGTACACACCTCAGAGCGCGCTGCATCCGAAGATGCTGTTGTCTCCTCGGGCGGGTCCGTCGCCCGCGGCTCTACGAAGAGCGCCGCGAGCCGTCTAGCCGTACTCACGACCCGGTCCCCGCGTCGGCCCGGCTCGTGCTCTCGAGTCGCTTCGCCAAGCCGGGAACCAGCGCCCGCGGCCGCAGTCGGACGGACACGACCGAACCCTCGACGTCGACCTGCATGGCACCGCGCGACCAGTCCGGCACGGCATCGCGGGCGGCCGCCTCGGCGTCACGGGACTCGAGCAGCGCGACCGCCCCGGCGCCCGCGGCGTGCCCCGCGAGCTCGTGCGCTGCTCCGGCGGCCAACAGCTGCAGCGCGGCCAGCATCACCGTGGCGCCGACCGGCAGCATCGCGATCAGTTCGACGCTCGCCTGGCCCTGCTCGTAGCACCGGCCCCCCAAGGACAGGCCTCTGCGACTCCGCACCATCAGCCGCCGTCCTGCGGCGCGAACTGCGCTTCGCGACGCACGCTTCCGAGCCTGCTGCCGCCCGGAACCACTGCGGGGATCCGCAGCCGCACGGTGACGCGCCCGCCGTCCCCCGTGCGCACGCGCAGCCCGTCACGCAGCGCCGCCGGGAGCGCAGCCCGGCCACCGGCGGCGGCATCACGCCCGAGGGCGTGGGCGCGCGCGGCTCCTCGCGCGGCGGTGCCGGCCAGCCAGACGGTCTGCCCCGCCACGACGACCTGCCACCCGATCGCGCAGAGCACCGCCAGGATCGGGAGCAGCGCCACGAGCTCGACGCTCGCCTGCCCCTGTTGTGCGCCGCCGGTGAGGACCATGACGGGAGGTTCCCGCCGGGGCCTGTTGCGTCTCTAGACCGAGACGTTGCAGAAGTGCGCCGAAAGACGCACGAGGGTCAGTACGAGTATTCGCGGTAGTGCCGGAAGACCAGCACGAGCGCGTAGGCGGACGCGCCGACCACGGCGGCCCAGAGCAGCGAGCCGCCCGGCGTGCCCCACATGGACTCACGCACGGCCATCATGAGCACGATCCCGGCGACGGCCCCGTAGAGCATGCCGCGGTACCGGTCCCCGAGCGAGAAGATCGAGATCCGGTTCTCGCGGTAGAGCTTGTACGCGATGAACGCGAACGACCCGACGATCAGCGTCGAGAGCAGGGAGCCGATGAAGTCGGCGCTGTTCCCCCCGCCCGGGATCGCGTAGACCGCAAGGGCCAGCGCGAGGACGATGAGGACGTTGCGGGCGTTCTGGCTCACGGACCCTCCAGGCTAGAGGGCGGCGACAGGCACCGAGCCAGTGGCGACCGCGTGATCGGCCAGCAGCGCGGCGGCGGCCGTCGCGACCGCCTCCGGGTTCACGCACTCGGGCGCGAAGCGGTAGCCCACCCCGAAGTGGGTGTGGATGTACTGCCAGTCCGGCGAGGCCTTCTCGAGCTTCTGCCGGAGCTTGCGGACGAACACGTCCACCGAGCGGTCGCCGCGGGCCATCGCGTAACCCCACACGCGCTGGTAGATCTCCTCGCGCTCGAGGACGCGGCCCTCCGCGGAGGCGAGCAGATCGATGAGCTCGAACTCGCGGCGTGTCAGGTCCACCGACGCCTCCCCCACGAACGCCTGGAAGCGGTCCGAGCGGATCGCGAGTTCGCCGGCCACGACGGGGCCGGCGGAGGCGTGCGCCTCGGTCCGTCGGCGGCGGCGCACGACGGCCTCCACGCGGGCGATGAGCTCCTCCGGGTGGCAGGGCTTCGTAAGCCAGTCGTCGGCGCCCATGCGCAGGCCGCGGACCCGCTGGGCGACGGTCGACTGGCCGGTGCACACGACGATGCCGAGCCCCGGCAGGCCGGTGCTGAGCTTCTCGAGGTACTCCCAGCCGTGCGGGCCGAGCGAACCGAGATCCACGACGACGGCGCTCAGGCGCATCGCCACGATCGTCTCGACCGGGATCGCGCTCGCAAGGACGCGGTGCTCCCACCCGAGCCGCTCGAGCCGCTTCGTCAGGACCTGCAGGAAGCCTGAGTCCGTGTCGATGACCGCGATACGCGGTACAGCAGAGGCGCTCGAGGGCGAACGATCCGCGCCGGCACCCGTCGGGAGACGTTCACGCATGCCCGAGAGACTAGGGGACCGGGCGGTCGTCACCACGCTCGTCGGGCGATGGTCACAAGATCTTCACCGGCACCCCGCAAAGAGCGCAGATCCTGGACGGTGTGTCAGCCCGGCGGCTTGTGCGAGGAGTCCGAGAACTCCCGGAACAGCCCCGTCACGATGAACGCGGTCTGCTCGCCGATGTCCACCGCGTTGTCGCCGATCCGCTCGAAGGCGCGAGCGGCCATGGTCATGGTCATTGCCCACTCGCGCGTGTCCTGATCGGTCCCCATCGAGACGGCGAGGGCGAAGATCTCACGGTTCAGCGCGTTGACCGTCCGGTCCTGGACGACGAGGGCCTCGGCCAGCGACACGTCGCGCTCCGCGAAGGCCCGGCGGCTGAGGGTGACCTCGTCACGCGCGGCGCGGCCCATGCGCAGCAGCCGCTCGAGGATCTCCTGCCGTACCGGCGGCTCGTGGCCGGTCAGCGGGATGAGCTTCGCGATGTTCACGCACTGATCGCCCATGCGCTCGACGTGCTTGATCGTGTGCAGCAGCGCGGCCACGACCCGCAGATCGCCGGCGACCGGGGCCTGCAGCGCGATGAGCGACAGCACGCCCTGGTGTACCTCCAGGTAGCGCCCGTCGAGCCGGTCGTCGTCCGCGATGACGAACTCGGCGAGCTCGACGTCCTGGTGCTCGAGTGCTTCGAGGCAACGGTCGATCTGGCCGACGACCATGTCGAGCCCCCCGAGGGCCTGCTCCTCGACGGCCTGGAGCTCCTCCCGGAAGTGACGCCGGAGCGGACGCCGGGTAGACCCGTCCGGGTTCACGAGAACTTCCCGGTGATGTACTCCTCGGTCCGGGTCTCGGCCGGGTTCGAGAAGATCCGGTCGGTCACGTCGTGCTCGACGAGCTCACCGAGGTAGAAGAAAGCGGTCGTGTCGGCGACCCGCGCGGCCTGCTGCATGTTGTGGGTGACGATCACGATCGTGAACTGCTCCTTGAGCTCCTCCATCAGCTCCTCCACCCGGATCGTCGCGATCGGATCGAGGGCCGAGCAGGGCTCGTCCATGAGGATGACCTCGGGCTCCACGGCGATCGTCCGCGCGATGCAAAGCCGCTGCTGCTGACCGCCGGAGAGGCCGATGCCCGGCGTGTCCAGGCGATCCTTGACCTCGTCCCACAGGCCGGCGCCGCGCAGCGCCCACTCGACGCGGGCCTCGACGTCGACGCCCTTCACGCCGGTGAGCTTGAGCCCGGCCGCCACGTTCGCGCGGATCGACATCGTGGGGAACGGGTTGGGCTTCTGGAAGACCATCCCGACCGCCCGCCGCACGCTCGCGACGTCGACGCCCTTCGCGTAGATGTCCAGGTCGTCGAGCAGCACCGAGCCGTCGGTCCTGGCGCCCGGGATCTCCTCGTGCATCCGGTTCAGGCAGCGCAGGAGCGTCGACTTGCCACAGCCGGAGGGCCCGATCATCGCGGTCACCTGATTGGGCTTGAACTCGATCGACACCCCCTTGATCGCGTGGTTCGCGCCGTAGTAGGCGTCGAGGTCGGTGACCGACAACGTGCGGCCCTCGCCCGGCGGGGCGACGGCCGCGCTCGTGGTCTCGGATGCGGATGTGGATGTGCTCACGGTGGGAGTCCTCGCGCCCGCGGACCCGGCCGCGGAACGGGTGGGGGAAGCCGATGTGGCCTGGTTGCAATCGTTGGTCATGCGAGCTTGCTCCTTCGCTGCGCGAGGCGAGCGATGAGGGTCACGGCCAGGATCATCAGGACCAGCGTAAGGGCAGCGCCCCACGCACGGGCGACGAGCCGATCCTGGGCCTGGCCGACGTCGTTGAAGATCTGGAGGGGCAGCGAGTTCATGCGGTCGCCGAGGTTGAAGCTCAGGTTGTTCACGAAGGCGACGGTGAACAGCAGCGGCGCGGTCTCGCCGGCGGCGCGGGCGATCGCGAGCATGGAGCCGGTGATGAGGCCGGGGAGCGCAGTCGGCAGCACGATGCGGGCGATGACCCGCCAGCGCGGGGAGCCGAGCGCGAGGGCCGCCTCCCGCAGCGAGTCCGGCACGAGCGTGAGCACGACCTCCGACGAGCGGATGATCACGGGGATCATGAGCAGCGCCAGCGCGATCGCGCCCTTCCAGCCGGTGAACGTGCCGCCGATCTGCGCGACGACGAGCACGATGTAGATGAAGAGCCCGAAGACGATGGAAGGCACGCCCGTCATGACGTCGACGAAGTAGCGGACGGTGTTCGAGAACCGGCTCCCCTTGCCGTACTCGACGAGGTAGAGCGCGACGCCGACGCCGATCGGGATCGCGATCGCCGAGGCGAGGGCGACGATCAGGACGGAGCCGACGATCGCCGAGCGGATGCCGCCCGGATCGCCGAGGAACCGCCCGGACGGGTCGGTCGTGAAGAAGTCGACGCTCCAGGCCCCGAGCCCCTCGCGCAGCAGGTAGTAGAGGACGAGGAACAGCGGGACGAGCGCCAGGAGCGTCAGGGTCAGCAGGGTTCCGCGCGCGGCCTGGTCGGTGACCCGGCGGCGCGTGGAGACCCGCTCGATCTGGGCCTTCATGCGGCACCCCCTGCGATGCCGACGGCATCGGTCGACGGTGCGATCACGCGGTTGCTCTCGCCCCGGAGCTTCCGGTCGGAGCGGGTGACGAGGTAGCGCGCCAGCAGGTTCACGATGAGCGTCAGGACGAAGAGCACGAGGCCCGCGGCGATCAGGGAGGCGCGGTGGATCGGATCCGACGCGGCCTCGCCGAACTCGTTGGCGATCACCGCGGCCAGGGAGTAGCCCTGGGTGAAGAGCCCGTCGCCGATGACGGCGGCGTTCCCGATGACGATCGTGACCGCGATGGTCTCGCCGATCGCGCGACCGAGGCCGAGCATCGCCGCGCCGGTGATGCCGCCGCGCGAGTACGGGAGCACCGCGACGCGGATCATCTCCCAGCGCGTGGCGCCGAGCGCGAGCGCCGCCTCCTTGTGATCTCGGGGGACCGTGGCCATGACCTCGCGAGAGATCGAGGAGACGATCGGCAGGATCATGATCGCCAGGATCAGCCCGGCGATGAAGTAGTTCGGGATCGAGACGTCCCCGCCCCCGACGAAGGGCACGAACGAGAGCTTGTCGTTCACGAACGTCTCGAAGCCCTGGAGCTTCGGGGCGAGGAAGAAGATCCCCCAGAGCCCGTAGACCACGGACGGCACGGCGGCCAGCAGCTCGATGAGGATCGTGAGCGGCTGGCGGACGCGGGGCGAGGCCAGCTCGGTGACGTAGATGGCGCTGGCAACGGCCACGGGAACGCCGATGATGAGCGCGATGCCGGACGTGATGAGCGTGCCGACGATGAGCGGGAGCGCGCCGTAGGCCTCCTGCGAGGGGACCCAGTCGTTCGAGAAGACGAAGTCGAGGAGGCTCGTCTGCTCGAAGGCCGGCCTGCTCTCGATCAGCAGCCGTCCGAAGAAGAACGCGATAAGGACGAGGATCCCGACAGCGAGCCCGGCGAGGACGTTCTTGAGGACGGGATCGGCCAGCCGGGAGGCCGTCCCCTGCTGCGTGAGCAGGGGACGGCCGGTCGGCTCGGCCGCGACGCCGGCGCTCTCCATCAGGAGTTCGAGGTCTCGTCGCCGGCGGACATGGCTGCTCCTACCCCTCGATGGGCGAGCCGTTGCAGGTCAGGCCGTCGACCTTGGCCTGGGCCTTGGTCTTGATCGCGTCGGGGAGCGGCGCGTACTCGAGCTCCGGGGCGACCTTCTGCCCGTCGCCGAGCGCGTAGTCGAGCCAGTTCTTCAGCAGGCCGGCCCTCTTCGCGTCGAGGCCCGCCTTGCAGACGTCCTGGTAGGCGAGCAGGAAGGTGACCGCCGTGATGGGGTAGGTCTCCGCCCCCGCGGCGTCGATCGTGGAGAAGCGGAGGTCCGCCGGCGGCTGGGCACCCTCACCGGCGGCCGAGGCGGCCGCGAGCGTCGGCTCGACGTACTGCCCGTCCTTGTTCTTGACCGAGGCGAACGTGAACTCGTTCTGCAGCGCGAACGCCTGCTCGACGTACCCGATGGCCCCGTCGGTCTGCTTGACGCAGCCCGCGACGCCGTCATTGCCCTTCGCGCCGGTGCCGGTCGGCCACTTGACCGACTTGTCGACGCCCGGGCCCTTCTCCCACTCCGGTGAGTAGGCGGCGAGGAACTGCGTGAAGTTCTTGGTCGTGCCCGACTCGTCGGAGCGGTGGCAGACGGTGATCTTGGTGTCCGGGAGGTCGGTCCCGTCGTTCTGGCCGGCGATGGCCGGGTCGTTCCAGGTCTTGACCGTGCCGAGGTAGATGTCGGCGAGCACCTTGCCGTCGAGCTTGAGGCCCTTCTCGACACCCTTGACGTTGTAGGACGCCGTCACCGCACCGAGAACCGTGGGGATGTGGACGGGCTCGCCCTTGCTCTTCGCCTCCGCGATCTCCTCGTCCTTCATGGCGGCGTCGGTCGCGCCGAAGTCGACGGTGCCCGCGGTGAACTGCGCGATGCCGCCACCGGAGCCGATGCCCTGGTAGTTGACCTGCGTGCCCTGCGCGTCAGCGAAGCGGGCGCCCCACTCGGAGTAGACGGGCTGCGGGAAGGTCGCGCCGGCGCCGTTGAGCGTGCCGCCCTTCTGGGCGCCGCCGGTGGACGCGCTGCTGTCGGCCGCGGCGTTGGGGTCGAGGTTGCCGCTGTCGGTGCTGCTGCTGCCGCAGGCGGTGGCGCCGAGGGCGAGGGCGCCGACAGTCAGGACGGCGCAGAAGTTCTTGGGCTTCACGTACATCTCCTAGGGATTCGTTGTCGCGGCGGACAGTCGCGCTCGTGCCCGTCCAGCCTGTTACCGAATGGTCTTCGTGATGTGAAGAGGGTGTGAAGGCCCGCGCGAGCCGGCGACGGGACCGGTCACCCGTCCGTGCGATCGCCCTCGACCTCGGTCGACGGCCCGCCCGGAGCCGGCGCCGTGACCCAGGCGGCGAGCTCCTCGAGCACGCCCGGCCTGACGTAGTAGTACGCCCAGATCCCTTGGCGCTCAGAGCCGACCAGGCCGGCGTCGCGAAGCACCTTGAGGTGATGGGAGACCGTCGGCTGGGAGAGCGTGAACAGCGGAACGAGCTCACAGACGCAGACCTTGCCCGCGTGGCGGCGGAGCACGTCGAGGAGTGTGACCCGGACCGGGTCGCCGAGCGCCTTGGCCACCGCGGCGAGGCGCTCGGCCTGGGCGCGGTCGACTTCGGGGAAGACCAGAGGCTCACAACACTGCTCGCCCGCCGGACGCTTGTCCTTCGGGGTGAGCTCGAGCGTCTCCATACATCGAAGCTAGTCACTTCCATAGATGTCTGTCAATGAGTAGCGTGCGGTCGATGCCCCCCTCTCCCATCCGTGTCGGGATCAACGGCTTCGGCCGAATCGGGCGGCTCGCGCTGCGGGCCGGCTGGGACCGGCCGGAGCTGGAGTTCGTCCACATCAACGAGCCGGGCACCGACGCACACGGCAGCGCTCACCTGCTCGCGTTCGATTCGGTGCACGGGCGCTGGGGGCGGGAGGCAAACGGCAACGGCAGCGAGCTCCGGCTCGACGGCCGGGACCTGACCCACTCCGGGCTTGACACGCCGGGCGCGGTGCCCTGGGCCGAGCATGGCGTCGAACTCGTGCTCGAGTGCTCAGGCCGGTTCCGGACGATGGACGCCCTGGCGCCCTACGCCGCCGGCGGCGTGGCGAAGGTCCTCGTCGCCGCACCGGTGAAGGACCCGCGGGCGCTCAACGTGGTCATGGGCGTCAACGAGGACGGGTACGACCCCTCCGTGCACGACGTGGTCACCGCCGCCTCCTGCACGACGAACTGCCTGGCGCCGGTGGTGAAGGTGCTCCACGAGGGGCTCGGGATCCGGCACGGCTCGATCACCACGCTGCACGACCTCACGAACACCCAGACGATCGTCGACGCGCCGCACAAGGACCTACGCCGGGCGCGTGCCGCCGGGCTTTCGCTGATCCCGACGAGTACCGGCTCGGCGACCGCGATCGGCCTCATCTTCCCCGAGCTCGAGGGGCGGCTCGACGGCCTGGCGGTGCGGGTGCCGCTGCTGAACGCCTCGCTGACCGACGCGGTCTTCGAGGTCGAGCGGGAGACGAGCGTCGCAGGGGTCAATGCGCTCTTCGCCGCCGCCGCCGCCGGGCCGCTCGCGGGGATCCTCGGGTACGAGGAGCGTCCGCTGGTCTCCGTCGACTACCGCGGCGACCCGCGCTCGGGCGTCCTCGACGCGCTCTCCACGATGGTCACCGGGGGTACCCAGGTGAAGGTGCTGGCCTGGTACGACAACGAATGGGGCTACGCGAATCGCATGATCGAGCTCGCCGCGCTGGTCGGGGGCCGGCTGCGATGAGCACGGCGCGCCGCGAGGCCGACCTGCGCAACTACGTCCTGGTCACCGGTGCCTACTGGGCGGACACGGTCGCCGACGGCGCGATCCGGCTGCTCGTGCTGTTCTTCTTCTTCGAGCGCGGCTTCAGCCCCATCGAGGTCGCCTCGCTCTTCCTGTTCTACGAGCTCTTCGGCGTGATCACGAACCTCGTCGGGGGCTACCTGGCCGCGCGGCTCGGCCTGCGGTTCACCCTGCTCGGCGGGCTCGGCTTCCAGCTCACCGCACTCGGGATGCTTGCGGTGGCGCCCTCCTCCCTGCTCGTCGTCCCCTACGTCATGGTCGCGCAGGCGCTCTCGGGAATCGCCAAGGACCTCACGAAGATGAGCTCCAAAAGTGCGATCAAGCTGATCGTGCCGGACGGCGCGGACGGGCAGCTCTACCACTGGGTCTCCTTGTTGACCGGGTCGAAGAACGCACTGAAGGGGGTCGGGTTCTTCCTCGGCGGGCTGCTCCTGACGACGATCGGATTTCGGAGTGCGTTGGTCGTGCTCATGGGCCTGGTCGGTGCGGCCCTCGTCACGGTGCTCCTAGGGATGCGCGGTGATCTGGGCGCGCCCGACGCGAAGGCGCGCTTCCGCGGGATGTTCTCGAACTCCCCCGCGGTCAACCTGCTGGCCGCCGCCCGGATCTTCCTCTTCGCCGCTCGCGACGTCTGGCTCGTGGTCGGGCTGCCCGTCTACCTGCGGGCGGAGCTCGGCTGGAGCTTCTGGCAGGTCGGGAGCTTCCTGGCCGCCTTCGTGATCGGCTACGGGCTCGTGCAGGCGAACGCGCCGCGCTGGGTCCATGCGCCCGACGGCAGCAGCGCGGTGCGCCTCGCGCTCGGCCTGGCCGGGCTCCCGGCGGGGATCGTCGTCGGGTTGGTGATCGGGCTCTCCCCCGGCGTCGTCCTCGTCGTCGGCCTCATCGGCTTCAGCGGCATCTTCGCGCTGAACTCGGCGGTCCACAGCTACCTGATCCTGGCCTACGCGGACGGCGACAAGGTGGCGATGAACGTCGGCTTCTACTACATGGCCAACGCGGGCGGGCGGCTCGCCGGCACGGTGCTCTCCGGCGTGCTCTACCAAGTGCAGGGGCTCGAATCCTGCCTCGCGCTGAGCGCGGTGTTCCTCCTCGTGGCCGCGACGCTGTCCCGCGGCCTGCCGGTTCGCCCCGCAGCCCAGCCGGCCGCGGCCGTCGCGGTCTGACGGCGCCAGCGACGATCGGAGCGCGTGCGCGGGCCTGAGCGTGCCCCGCGCGCCTTTCGTGACGGGCCGGGGGCCGCCGACGCGAGGTGCTCAAGCCACGTGGCGGGCATCGGCGGCCGCGCCGGTGCCGAGGGCCGCGCGGTACCCGTCGGCCAGGCGGCCCAGGGCGCGCTCCCAGGTGCGCCCGCGGACGGAGGCGAGCCCGGCGGCCCGGAGCCGCTCGCGCAGCAGCGGCTGGGCGGCGAGCTCGACGAGCGCCTCGGCCAGCGCCCCGGCCGAGGGCTCGCGCAGCAGCCCGCTCACACCGTCCTCGACGATCGAGAGCGGGCCGCCCTCGGCCACCGCGAGCACCGGCAGCCCGGAGGCCTGCGCCTCCAGGAGGACCTGACCGAAGGTGTCAGTCCGCGAGGCGAAGAGGAACGCGTCGGCGCTCGCGTAGGCGGCGGCGAGCTCCTCCCCGGCGAGCCAACCGAGGAACGTCGCGTGCTCCCCCAGGGCGGCGCGCAGCTGTCCCTCCTCAGGGCCGCCGCCGGCCAGCACCAGGTGCAGCCGCGAATCGCGCCGGCGAGCCTCGAGGAACGTGGCGGCGAGCAGATCGACGCCCTTCTCCTTCGTGAGCCGTCCCGCGTAGAGCACGGTGAAGGCGCCCTCCGGTCCACAGAGCCCCTCGAGACGCTTGTCCGGGTCGAAGCGGGCGAGGTCCACGCCGCGGTCCCAGCGACCGATCCGTTCGTCGGCGATCCCCAGGTCACGGACGACTTCATCGCTCTGCGGGCTCGGCGTCAGCACACGGTCGCATTGGCCGTAGAAGGCGCCGAGCGCCATGCGGGCGGAGAGCTCAAGCGTCGGATCGCCCCCTCGAAGGCCCGCGTAGGCGGCGAGCTCGGTGTGGTAGCTCCCGAGGACCGGCAGCTCCATGACCTTCGCGATCGCCAAGGCGGCGATCCCCGACGGCCCGGGGGCGCAGACGTGGACGAGGTCGTACCGGCCCTCGGCCAGGGTCTCGACGATCGCGGGCAGCGAGGGCACACCGACCTTCAGGCCGGGGTAGAACGGAATCTCGACCTCGGCGACCGCGGAAAGGCGGCGGTCGACGTTGGGGTCGGTCCCGACGATCTCCACGTCGAAGCCGGGCACCCCGCGCTCACGGATCTGCTCGAGCGTGCGGGTCACCCCGTGCGTCCCGCCGACCCCGTCGGCCACGAGGGCGACCCGTAGCCGCTCCCCCTCGCGGTGGACCAGGCGACGCTTCTCCCGGCCCAGGAAGGCGGCGGCGGGCGCGTAGGGGATTGCCGGCACGAACGCGTCGAAGAGTCCGGAGGCAGCCCTCGCGAAGTCCGGCGCGGGAGCCGCGGCCTCGGCGAGGACCACCTCGACTGCGCGGGTCAGCTTGCGCTCGTGCGCGCGGCGGGCGCGGCGGAAGAGGTCGTGGTGGGAAAAGCCCTCGGCCTGCAGGTAGGCGAGGAGCTCGGCCTCGGGGAGCCGCAGGTCGATCGCCTCCAGCCAGGCGTTCAGCAGGGCCCGGGCGTCCTCCGGCCCCAGGTCGCCCTGGACCGCGCCGGAGCGCGTTCCGCCCTCGCCCATGATCCGCTCGACCATCTTGAAGACAGCCTGGGGATTCGGCTTCGCGTCCCGGGCCTGTCCCTGGCCGAGCGCCCGCGTCGCAAGCCCCATCGCAGCATGGGCCCACTTGGCCGCCGACCCCTGCTCTCCGCAGGCCAGCGCGCGACCACTGCGGATGTGGGCGAGGAACTCCTGCGGCGTGGCCGCGTACGGCGTCTGCGTGAAGGTGCGGCCGATGTCGACGCCCGCGTGGTCGTCGCTGCCCCCGACGCCGATGCCGCCGTGCGTCTCGATGTAGATCGCCGCGGGCGCGTTCAGCTCGCGGGCACGAGAGCCGTTGCGGGTCTCCCAGACCGGGAAGAGCTCCGCGAGGCGGCGGCGGTGGCGCGGGGTGAGCGGCGCCTCGACCGCGTAGAAGGGATGCGCGAGCGCGGTGGCGATCTCGTGCCCGTGCAGGTACCCGGCGCAGGCTTCGACGTCGTCGTTGTGTGCCTGCAGCCAGTCGTGGTCGTCGGGGGTGATGTCCCAACAGAGGACGTGGACGTGCTGCGGCTCGCCCTTGAACGCGACGGTCAGCTCCTCGCTGAGGAACACCCGGGGGTCGTCGGCGATCTCGAGGGCGCCCGCGATGGTGTCGTGGTCGGTGATCGTGACGAAGTCCATCCCGCGTCGCTCGGCGAGCTCGAGCACGTCCCCGGGTGGGGTGGCGCACTCCGGCAGGCCCAGCGAGGTCTGGACGCCGAGCTTGCTCAGCGTGGAGGCGGTGGAGTGGCAGTGCAGGTCGGCGCGGCTGCTCTTCTGTGGGGTCATCGTTGCTCCCGTTCTCGAATCCGATTGCGTGTCCGACGCAACCTGGCCTGCAGACGCACGCTTTTTGTGACCTGCCCGTCAACGTGATGTGACCGAACGGTTATCGGCGACGCGCCGGGACCCCAGGGAGCGAGATCGAACGCGAGGGTCCGCGCGACGTCCGGACGAGCCGTGCTCGGAGATGGGCGAGCTTCGACGCGGAGATCGGCCGTGCTCCGGCTCGGCGGTGCGCTCGTCGTCGAACCCAAGCTCGCGGCCCGGCAGGCGCCTCGCCGTCAGCGAACGAGACCTTGACGGCATGCTCTGGCAGCGCGGGCATGCCGAGCGGTCCACGGCTCCGCCACCCCACCGCTGCCGCTCGACGAACTCCTGAACGCCCGGCCCCGGCTGGCGCCTGACCCGCGTGGCCTGCGCAGTTTCGCCGCGCCCCTAAACTCGGTCGGTGCCGGGGTCCGAGCCCTCCACCCTTCAAGCCGCGCCGGCGCACGCCGAGCACGGCACCCTGTTCGACACCCGCGGTGTCCTGCGCCGCATCGGCCTGTTCGTGCTCATCGCCGTGGTCGCGGCGGGGCTGCTCGCCGTCCTGCCGGGGGTGGGAGAGGTCCGGGGCCGCCTCCGCGACGCGAACCTGCGCTGGATCGCCGCCGTCGCCGCCGCCTCGATCGGTTCGGTCGTCGCCTACATAGCTGCGCTCCTCGGAGCCTTCGACCGGGTCGTGCCCTGGAAGCGCGGGGTGGCCCTCGGGCTCGCCGAGCAAGGGGCCAACGTGCTCCTCCCCGCCGGCGGCACCGGCGGACCGGCGATGGGGACGATCATCATGCGCCGGGCCGGGGTCCCGCCTGAGGTCGCCGCGGAACGCCACGTGGCGCTGTTCCTCATCACGAGCAGCGTCGGCTTCGCCTCGCTCACGCTCTTCGGGCTGCTCGTCGGGACCGGCCTTCTGCCGAGCGACGCCCCCGCGTGGCAGGGCCTCGTGCCCGCCGCGGCCGGAGCGCTCGTGCTCCTCGGGGTCGCCGCGCTCGCACGCCTGCCCCAGGGGGAGGAGCCGCCCGCAGGACGACGCTTCGGCCACGCGCTCTGGCGCGTTCGCGGGTTCCTGCGGGGCGGCGTCCGGACGAGCCTGCGCCTGCTCGCCCGCCGCGACCCGCTGCTGGTCGGCGGCGCGGTGCTCTTCTACGCGTTCGACGTCGCCGCGCTCGGCGCGGCGTTCCAGGCCTTCGGCGACGGTGCGCCCCCGATTGGCATCTTCCTGCTCGCCTACACGATCGGGCACGCCGGAGCGTTCGTTCCGACGCCCGGCGGGGTCGGCGGCACAGACGGCGGCCTGATCGGCATGTTCGTCGCCTACGGGACCCCGATCGATCTGGCGACCGCCGCGGTCCTCTCCTACCGCGTCTTTCAGCTCGGCCTGCCCGCCGTCCTCGGCGCGATCGGCCTGTTCCGCATCCAGCGGGTGCTCGGGCAGCCACCCGACCACGACGCGCAGGCCCAGCGCTACGCCTCCTTGCGCTCTCCCGGCTGAGACGCGCTAGGCGGGAGCAGCGGCTTCGAAGCGCTCGAGCTCGGCGTAGGCGGCCTCGACCGCCCGCTTCGCCTTCGTGTGCTTCGCGGTGGACTTCGCGGTCTCGTAGGTACTCGCCCACGCCGCGGGGTCGGCGAGCTCCTCCTCGACCGCGGCGAACGCGGCCTCCGCGGCCTCGATCGCCTTCTCGCGCTTGGAGAGCTCCCGCGCCCGGTTCTTCGAGATGGTGCCGGGCTTCTGCCCCTCGGCCGCGGGCGTGCCGTTGGCCGGCTTCGGCTCGGCGTCGGCGGCCGCCTTGGCCGCCGCGGCCTTGGCGGCCCGCGCCGCACCGCCGGGGGGCGCCTCGGACTGTCCGATGAGGTCGGCGCTGCTCTTGAGCGCCCTGCCGTCGGGCCCGCGCTCGGACGTCTTCGCCGAGGCCATCCCCGTCGGGACCGGCGGCGGGGGCGGCGTGTGACCGGCGGCCTTCGCCAGCTCGCGGGCCTCCCAGTACTCCTGCCAGCCACCGACGTAGCTCTTCAGCCCGTAATCCTCGACCGCGACCGTCCGCGTCCCGACCGCCTCGAGGAGCGCCCGATCGTGGGAGACGAGCAGGAGCGCGCCTGGGAAGGAGAGCAACGCGTCCTCGAGCGCCTCGCGCGACTCGAGGTCGAGATGGTTGGTGGGCTCGTCGAGGATCAAGACGTTCGCGCCGCTCGAGACGAGGATCGCAAGGCCGAGCCGCTTGCGCTCGCCACCCGAGAGGCCCTCGAGGGGCTTCTCGGCCTGCTCGCCGGAGAAGAGGAACTTGCCAAGCAGCGCCCGCGCGGCTTGGGGCGCGAGCTTCGTGTGCTTCGCGCAGGCCTCGATGACCGTGCGCGCGTTGCCGTGCTCGAGCTCCTCCCCGTGCTGGCTCAGGTAGCCGACGGTGACGTTGTGGCCGAGGCGGAGGCGACCCCCGTCGAACGGTCGGCGACCGGCCAGGGCGTCGATCAGCGTCGTCTTGCCGACCCCGTTCGGGCCGACGAGCGAGACGTGCTCCTCGCGCTCGATCCACAGCTCGCCCTTGTCGATGAGCACCTTGCCGGGGACCTCGAGATGCCCGTCGATGAGCTCGAAGATCACGCGGCCGGAACGCTCGGGCTTCTTGAAGGTGAAGCCCATCTCGCGCGTGTCCCGCGGATCGCGCGTGATCGTGTTCGCCTTCACCTTGTCGAGCGCCTTCACGCGGGACTGGGCCTGCTTGGCCTTGGTCGCCTTCGCGCGGAAGCGCTCCACGAACGCCTCCATGCGGGCGATCTCGGCCTGCTGCTTCTCGATCGCGCGGCCCAAGGCGAGCTCCCGTGCGGCCTGCTCGCGGCGCCACTGGTGCCAGGTGCCCTTGAAGAAGCGCCCGCGCCCGGCCTCGAGCTCGAGCACGCTGGTGCCGACGGCCTCGAGGAACCAGCGGTCGTGAGCGATGAGGACGATCGCGGCGTCGAGCTCCTGCAGGGTCTTCTCGAGCCACTCGAGCGACTCGATGTCCAGGTGGTTGGTGGGCTCGTCGAGCAGCAGGAGGTCCGGGCGCGCGCTCAGGGCGCGGGCGAGCGAGGCGCGCGTGAGCTGGCCGCCGGAGAAGGTCTCGAGGTTGCGGTCGAGGTCGGCGTCCACGAAGCCGAGCCCGTGGATGATCGAGTTCGCGCTCTCCCGCCACGTGTACCCGCCGACCGACTCGTACTGCGCCATGACCCGGGCGTAGCGGTCGTAGACCTTCTCGTCCCCGGAGGCCATCTGGCCCTCGAGCTCACGGAGCTGCTCCTCGAGCTCGATCGGCTCGCGGTTCCCGGAGAGGACGTAGTCGCGCAGCTTCAGACCCCGCTCGCGCGGTGGGCGCTGGTCGTGCAGGGCGATGCGGGTGCCCTTGGCGAAGACGAGCTCGCCTCCGTCGATGCCGGTCTCCCCCGCCAGCATGCGCAGCAGCGTCGTCTTTCCTGCGCCGTTGCGCCCGGCGACGGTCAGCCGGTCCCGCCGCTCGAGCTTGAACGAGACAGAGGTCCAGAGGGGCTCCCCCACCATGTCCTTGGACAGATCAGAGGCGATGACGACGGCGGACACGGCTCCGCAGGGTAGAGCGGCGCCCGCCGCGCGCTTCAGCTCTGCTCGGCGACGCGCAGCAGCACGCGGCGCAGGGCGGCGAGATCCTCGGCGCCGAAGGACTCTGCCCACTCGGCCTCGATCTCTCCGAAGATCCGGCGGGCGGCGGTCCGGGCCGCGAGGCCCCGCTCGGTCGGGACGACGAGCTTGGCCCGGCCGTCCATCGGATCGGGGACCCGCGACAGGTACCCGTGGCTCTCCAGCGAGGCGACGTGCTCGCCGAAGGCCTGCTTGGTCATGCCGGAGCACTCGACCATCTCGGCCAGTCGGGAGCCTTCGGGATCGAGCCAGCGGAAGACGCACCCGTTGCCGCCGATCTCCGTGAACCCGAGCGCGTGCAGGCGACGGTGCGCCTCCGCGATGAAGCTCTCCCGCGCACCCGTGAGCAGGTGCGGTAGGGCGGTGAAGGTCTCGGGCGGGGCGACGGACATGGGGACACCACGAGGATAGATCGCGCTGTCGACGCCGCGCCCGAACTCCGTTCGTCGTTCTGCTCGCTGGGCGAGCCGTTCGCCGAGGGCGTCAGCCGCGCGCGCCCTGCGGCAGCCCGCCGCCGTCCCGCTGGAACGCCTCGAGGGCCGCGTTCTCGAAGGCGACCCGGGCCGCGCCGCCCGAGCCCTCCCGGAAGAGCGCCTTCAGCGCCAGCAACCCGTCGCGGGGCTTGGCGGCAAGCTCCCGCGCGAGCTCGACCGCGACCGCCTCCGCCTCGCCCGCGGGCGCAGAGGCGTGCAGGAGGCCGAGCCGGTCGGCCTCCTCCTGGCCGACCACGCGCCCCGTGAAGATGAGGCTCTTCGCGCGGCTCTCCCCCACGAGCGGCACCAGCCGCGCGGGCCCGACGGGGACGCCGAGCCGGGCACCGGCCCAGGCGAGCTTGAGGTTGTCCCCGCCGACGCGCAGGTCGACGCCCGCGACGAGCTCCGCCCCCGCCCCGACGCAGTTGCCGACGGCGACGGCGATCGTCGGCAGCGGGAACCCCTCGATAGCCGCGTAGAAGTGCCCGAACGCCTCCATCCGCGCCACGCCCTGCTCGGCGGTGAGCGGCTCGGAGACGTCGGCGCCGGCGCAGAGCGCCTTCACGTCGGTCGTGGAGATCACGAGCGCGTGCAGCGTCGGATCGGCGGCGAGCTCCCCCAGCGCCTCCCGGAGCGCGGCCAGCAGGTGCGAGTCCATTGCGTTGCGGACCTGCGGCCGGTTCAGGCGCAGCACCTCGATCCCGGCGTCCACGCGCTCGCGCTGAAGGGGTTCCATCTCTCTCGTTCTATACGATGCGGGGGATGCGCCGACTCCTGATCGCCCTCCCCACCGCGCTGCTCTCGCTGGCGCTGATTGCCCCGCTCGCGCTGGCCAACCCGCACGACGGCGCCCAGGGCTGGGTCGGTGAGGCCAACGATGTGATCGTCACGAACGCCGGCTTCATCCTCATCGCGTTCTTCCCCCTCTTCATCCTCGTCATGAGCCTGCTGCAGTGGCAGCTCGACAAGCGCAAGTACGCCCGCAAGGCCGCCGCCAACGTGCGCGCCAACGGCGACGTCTGGAAGGGCGGCTGGTAGCCGCCCCCGGGGTTCGTCGCTAGAACCCCCGCAGGTCCGCGAACTCCGCCACCTCGGCCCGGGCCGAGCGCAGGCCGTTCACCGGCGCCTCCGGATCGGCATGGCCGAGCGCCATGCCGCAGTAGATGAGCTCCTCCTCCGCGAGTGAGAAGTGCCGGTGCAGTGCGTCGCGCACCATCGCCCACGCCTCCTGCATGCACGAGGAGAGGCCGTGCTCTTGCGCGACGAGCGCAACCGACTGCATGAACATCCCGAGGTGCGCCCATTGCCCGTGGCCCATCTGCCGGTCGATGACGAAGAAGAGGCCGACGGGCGCGTCGAAGAAGGCGTAGTTGCGGGCCAGGTGCTGCAGGCGGGCCATCTTGTCCTCGCGCGGGATGTCGAGCAGCGCGTACATGTCCTCCCCCACCTGGAAGCGACGGGAGCGGTACGGCTCGCCGAGCGGCTGCGGGTAGATCGGGTGCTCGCCGGCCTCGCCGAACGGGTTCGCCGCCAGCGTCTGCTGCGCAAGCGCGCTGACCTCATCCCGCGCCGCGCCGGCCACCGCGATCACCTTCCACCCCTGGAGGTTGCCGCCCGAGGGCGCCCACCGGGCGGCCTCGAGGATCGCGCGGACCTCGGCCTCGGGGACGGCCTCGTCGGTGAAGGCGCGGATCGAGGTGCGGGCCTTGAGCAGGTCGGTGACGGTGGTCATCGCCGGAGATCCCATCACACGTAGGCTCGCGCCATGAACACCGACGAGGTCCGCTACGAGAGGATCGGCGCCGCCGCCGTCCTCACCATCGACCGCCCGGCCCGCCGCAACGCGGTCGACGGCCCGACGGCCGAGCGGCTCAAGGAGGGCTACGAGGCGTTCGTGGCCGACGACGAGGCGCGCGTGCTGATCCTCACCGGCGCCGGCGGCATCGCGTTCTGCGCCGGAGCCGACCTCAAGGCGATCGAGACGTTCGCGACCCGCCAGGAGGATCCGGGCGGACCGCTGGGCTTCACGCGCTCCACCCCGCCGAAGCCGACGATCGCCGCCATCGAGGGCTGGTGCCTGGCCGGCGGCCTCGAGCTCGCGCTGTGGTGCGACCTGCGCATCGCCGCGGCGGGCTCGAAGCTGGGCTTCCCCGAGCGACGCTGGGGTGTTCCCCTCGTCGACGGCGGCACGCAGCGCCTCCCCCGGATCGTCGGCCAGGGCCGCGCGCTCGACCTGATCCTCACCGGACGCATCATCGACGACGCCGAGGCGAGCGCCATGGGCCTGCTGACCGAGGTGGTCACCCCGGGGAGCGCGCTCACCCGCTCGCTGGAGTTCGCCGAGGCGCTCGCGGCTTTCCCCCAGGACACGATGCTCGCGGACCGGCGGGCCGCCATCGACGGGCTCGGGCTCCCGCTGGCGGAGGGGCTCGCGATGGAGGCCGAGGCGGGCCCCGCCGTCTTCGCCACCGCGGTCGAGGGCGCGGGACGCTTCGCGAGCGGCAGCGGGCGGGGCGGCGCGGGCGCGGGGGTCTGAGCGCCCCCGCCGCCGAGAGCCGCCGGTAGTGTTCGCCCGGCAGCTTGGAGAGAGCCCCCGAGGAGAGAGAACACCACCGCATGACGTACTTCGTGACCGGCGCGACCGGCTTCATCGGCCGCCACCTCGTCGAGGAGCTTCTGGAGCGCGACGGGGACATCCACGTCCTCTGCCGCGAGGGCTCGCAGGACCGCCTGGACGAGCTCGTGCTCGGCTGGGAGATGACCCATCCCGGGGCCGAGGGCCGGGTCAAGAAGGTCATCGGCGACCTCGGCCTGGAGCGGCTCGGGGTCGACGCCGGGTGGCTGGACGCCAACCAGGGGAAGATCGAGCACTTCTTCCATCTCGCCGCGATCTACGACATGACCGCGGCGGACGAGATCAACGAGAAGATGAACGTCACGGGGACGCGCAACGCGGTCGCCCTGGCCAACGCGCTCGAGGTCGGTCACCTCCACCACACCTCCTCGATCGCCGTCGCCGGCCTCTACAAGGGCCTCTTCCGCGAGGACATGTTCGCCGAGGGTCAGAAGCTCCCCTCCGCCTACCATCGCACGAAGTACGAGTCCGAGGCGCTCGTCCGGAAGGACGCGAAGGTGCCGTGGCGCGTCTACCGCCCCGCCGTGGTCGTCGGCCACTCCGAGACCGGCGAGATGGACAAGATCGACGGCCCGTACTACTTCTTCCAGGCGATCCAGAAGCTCCGCGACACGCTCCCCCAGTGGGTGCCGCTCATCGGCCCGGAGCTCGGCTGGACGAACATCGTGCCCGTCGACTACGTGGCCGCCGCGATGGCCCACATCGCCCACCAGCCCGACCTCGACGGCGAGGCGTTCCACCTCACCCACCCGAAGGGCATCCGCTCCGGCGAGGTCCTGAACGCCTTCGCCCGTGCCGCCCACGCGCCGCAGATGGCGCTCCGGATCGACAAGAAGCTCACCGACGCGCTGCCCAAGGGCGCGATCTCGATGATCCTGAAGCTCCCGCAGCTGAAGGGCGTCCGCAACTCGGTCCTTGCCGAGTTCGGGATCCCCGGGGAGGTCATGGAGCACGTCGGCTTCCCGACGAAGTTCGATACCCGCGATACCGAGCGGGCCTTGCGCGGCACCGACATCGCGGTGCCCGAGCTCGAGGAGTACGCCGAGTGCCTCTGGGACTATTGGGAGCGGAACCTCGATCCCGCGCTCTTCAAGGACCGCTCGTTCGAGCACGCGATCAACGGCAAGACCGTCGTGATCACGGGCGCCTCCTCCGGCATCGGCCAGGCGGCCGCGATGAAGATCGCCGCGGCGGGCGGGATCCCGATCCTCGTCGCCCGCGGCATGGAGAAGCTCGAGGCGGTCAAGACGGAGATCGAGGCCGCCGGTGGGACCGCGTACGTCTACTCCTGCGACCTGTCGAGCCTCGAGGCGATCGGCGAGCTCTGCGAGACGCTGCTGCAGGAGCACGCGGCGATCGACTTCCTCGTGAACAACGCGGGCCGCTCGATCCGCCGCTCGATGACCCTTTCGCACGACCGCTTCCACGACTTCGAGCGGACCATGCAGCTGAACTACTTCGGCACGATCAAGCTCATCATGGGCCTGATCGAGCACATGAAGGAGCGCGGCTCGGGCCACATCGTGAACATCTCCTCGATCGGCGTGCAGACCTCGCCGCCGCGCTTCAGCGCCTACGTGGGCTCGAAGGCAGCGCTCGACGCCTGGACGCGCTGCGTCTCCTCCGAGGTCATCGGCAAGGGCGTCAGCTTCACGACGATCCACATGCCGCTCGTCAAGACGCCGATGATCGCCCCGACCAAGATGTACGACGCGTTCCCGACGCTCACCCCGGACGAGGCGGGCGACATGGTCTGCGAGGCGCTGCGCGCCAAGCCGAAGGAGATCAACACGAAGCTCGGCACCTTCGGGCAGATCGGCCACGCGCTCATGCCGAAGGCGGTCGACCAGATCCTGCACCTGGCCTACAAGGTCTTCCCGGACTCGGCCGCGGCCAAGGGCGAGAAGGACCCCAACGAGAAGGCGTCGATGGAGCAGCTCGCGATGGCGAACCTGATGAAGGGCGTGCACTGGTAGGACGCCAGGGCACGAAGCCCATCCGCCTGAGGACCGCCGCCGCGATCGTCGTCGCGGTGGCGGTCGCCTCGGTGCTCGCCGTCTGGCTGTCGATCAGCAAGGAGGTGACCGTCGCCGAGTGGGCGGAGGCGGCTGACGCGATCTGCGCGCCCGCGCTCGTGGAGCAGCGCCGGCTCGGGGAGCGCCTGCAGGCGGCAAGTGCCGCCGGGACGCCGGAGGCCGTCTTCGAGCGCTCGGCCGCGGTGCTGCGGGAGCGAGCGGCCCGCACGCAGGCCACGCTCGACGGCGTCGAGGCGCTCGCCCGCCCCGACGCGCTCTCCGAGGGAGAGATCCAGAGCTGGCTGGCTGCGGCGCGGCGTGGCGCCACGCTGACCGTGAAGCTGGCCGATGCGTATGAGGGGCAGGACGACGCGCGGATCGCGCAGCTCACCGGCCAGGCCGACCGGCGGGCGGAGGCGACCCTCGCCCGGGCGCGAGCGCTTCAGTTGCGCTCCTGCGCCGAGCGCGTGCAGGAGTAGCGTCCGAGCGCCCCGGAGACAACCGGAGGGTGCACCGACGTCTCCACCACCGGGAGTTCCCGGCCGATCGCCTGGCGGCCGAGCGTGAATGCTCGATCAGCGTCGTGATCCCGGCCCGGGACGAGGAGGCGACGATCGCCGGGGTCGTCAGGCCACTGACGGAGCTCGTCGCGGCCGGGGCGATTGATCAGGTGCTCGTCGCCGATGCCTCGAGCGATCGCACCGCCGAGCGGGCCCGCGCGGCCGGGGCGGAGGTCGTCCCCCAGGCCAGCGTGCTCGCCGAGCACGGGGGCGTCCGGGGCAAGGGCGACGCGATGTGGCGCGGCCTGGCGGCGGCACGGGGCGAGCTCGTGTGCTTCCTCGACGCCGACACCCGAGACTTCGGCGCCCACTTCGCCTGCGGCCTGCTCGGGCCGCTCGTCTGCCTGCCGGAGGTCGCCTTCGTCAAGGGCGCCTTCCGCCGCCCGTTCGACACGGGCCTCGGGCACGTGCGGGCCGAGGGCGGTGGCCGGGTGACCGAGCTCATGGCGCTCCCGCTCCTGCGCCGCTTCCACCCTGAGCTGGCCTGGCTGCGGCAGCCGCTCGCGGGCGAGATCGCCGCGCGCCGGGACCTGCTCGAGCAGCTGCCCTTCACCTGCGGCTACGGCGTCGACGTCGGACTGCTCATCGACGCGGCGCGCCTCGCGGGCGTCGGGGCCCTCGTCGAGGTCGACCTCGGGACGCGACAGAACCGTCACCGCCCCCTCACCGAGCTCGGTCCGATGGCCGACGAGGTGCTCGCCGCGGTCTGCGCCCGGCTCGCGGACGACGGCCGCCTGCGGACGGACCCGGGCGCGACGGTCGTGCGACCGCCGCTCACCTCACTCGCCCTGGAGGCGGCATGACACCCGGCGTAGCGCTCAGCTTCGACGACGGGCCCGACCCGGTGTGGACCCCCCGGGTCCTCGCCGCGCTCGCGGAGGCGGACGTCCGCGCGACGTTCTTCGTGATGGGTGCGGCCGTGGCGCGGTGGCCGGAGGCGACCCGGGCCACCCTCGACGCCGGGCACGATGTGCAGCTGCACTGCCACGAACACCGCCGCCACACCACGCTCTCCGGCTCCGAGCTCGCGACCGACACCGATCGCGCACTCGCCGAGCTGGACCGGCTCGGCGTCTCCCCCACACGCTGGCGTACACCCTGGGGCGTCCTCGGGCCGGACTCCGCGACCCTGGCTGCCGAGCGCGACCTCGCGCTCACGGGCTGGACCGCCGACACCGAGGACTGGACGGGTGAACCGTGGCCGGCGCTCCTCGGGCGGGTCGCCGGCGGACTGCGCCGCGGTGCGGTCGTCCTCGCGCACGACGGGCTCGGCCCGGGCGCCACGCGTGAGGGCTGCGCGGAGACGGTCGCGCTCATCCGGCCGCTCGTGGCCGCCATCCGCGAGGCCGGGCTCGAACCGGGGCCGGTCCCGCACCCGACGGGCGCGGAGGACGGGCTACCGCTCGGCGCCCCGCCCCAGGAGTCACCGTGCTGAGCGCGACGTTCGAGGCCGCCCTCTCCGAGGCCGGTCGCCTCGCCACCGAGCACGATCGCCGGGCCGACGGCGCCTTCCCCGAGGCAGCTTGGGCCGCGCTCGTGGGCGCCGGCGTCCCGGACGCCACGGTCGAGCCGCCGGGCGCCGTCGAGGAGCTGCGCCTCGTCCGGCGGGTCGCTGCGATCGACGTGTCGCTCGGGCGGCTGCTCGACGGCCACTTCAACGCGGTCGAACGGCTCCGCGTGCAGGTCGACCCGGCGCTCGCGGAGGCGGAGCTCGCCGGGGTCCGGACCGGACGGCTGCGGCTCGGGGTGTGGGGCGCGGACCCGGCGCCCGGCGAGGGTCCCCCAGCCGAGCTCGGCCCGGGCTCGACGCTCAGCGGCGTGAAAGTCTTCTGCTCCGGTGCGGGCGGGCTCCAGCGGGCCATCGTGCTCGTCCGGGACCCGGGCGCCCCGGGGCCGTCACGGATGGCCTACGTGGACTTGACCGGCCCCGGGACCCAGGTCGACCGCTCGTGGTTCGCCGGCGCAGGCATGCGCGGAAGCGCTTCCCACCGCGTCGTCTTCGACCGGGCACCCGTGCTCTGGCTCGCCCCCGAGCCGGGGGCGCTGCTGGCCGAGCCGTGGTTCTCCGGGGACGCGATCCGGACGGCGGCCAGCTGGGCCGGCGGAGCCGACGCTGCGGTGGAGTCCGCGCTCACGATCCTGCGCGAGAAGGGCGCCACCGGGGACCTCGAGGCGCTCGCCGCCGGTCGGATGGGAGCCGCACGCACCACGATCCACCTCTGGCTGGAGGAGGCGGGCCGCCGCCTCGACGCCGGTGGCGCGGACCGGGTCTTCGCGGCCGAGCTGCGGGAGGCGGTCACCGCCCAGCTGCGGACGATCCTCGACGAGGCGTCCCGCGCCTGCGGCTCCCGGCCCTTCGCGACCGGCAGCCCGCTCGAGCGCGTCCGCCGTGACCTCGAGACCTACGTGCTGCAGCATCGGCTGGACCCGATCGTCGCCCGCGCCGGGCGGACCGCGCTCGAGCCGTGACCCCGACCCGGACCCCGCCCTCCTGGTTCGAGGAGCGCTACCGGTCCGAGCCCGATCCGTGGGGCTTCGCGACCGACCCGTACGAGCGGGCGAAGTACGCGCGGACGCTCGAGGCCCTCGGCGAGCGGCGGTTCTCGGATGCGCTCGAGCTCGGCTGCGCAAACGGCGAGCTCACCGCGCTGCTCGCCGCGCGGTGCACGCGGCTGCTCGCGGTCGACGCGGCCCCGAGCGCCGTCGCGCGGGCCCGGGACCGGAACCTCCCCGGTGTCGAGGTGCGGGTGGCGACGCTGCCCGAGGGGCTCCCACGTGGCGACTGGGAGCTCGTCGTGGCCTCGGAGATCCTGTACTACCTCGGCGAGGAGCTGCTGGAACGTACGCTCGCCGGGCTCGTCGGCGACCTGCGCCCGGGCGGCGTGCTGCTCGCGGTGCACTGGACCGGGGAGGCCCGCTCGCATCCGCTCTCGGCGGACGCCGTCCACGAGCGGCTGCTCGCCGAGCCGGCGCTCGAAAGCGTCGTGAGCGAACGCCACGCCGGGTACCGCCTCGACCTCCTGCAGGCGCGATGAGCTCCAGGCCTCAAGCGATGGTCGTCATCCCCGCCCGGGACGAGGAGGCCCGCGTGGGCGCGTGCATCACCGCGCTGGCCGCCCAGGAAGGGGCCCCGCCGTTCGAGGTGGTCCTCGTGCTCGACGCCTGCGTCGACGAGACCGAGGCCGTGGCCCGCCGCGCGGCCGCCGCGGGGGGCCTCGTCCTGCGCTGCGTGGTGGGGCCCGGACGCGGCGTCGGCTTCGCGCGGCGTGCGGGCTTCGAGGTCGCCGCCATGCGGCTGCGCAGCCTGACGGGTGCCGACGACGGTTCCGGTCGTGCACCCGAGGCACCGGCCGTGTGGCTCGCCTCGACCGACGCCGACAGCGTGGTCGCCCCGGACTGGCTGGCGGCGACGGCAACGGCGCTGGCGCAGGGCGCTGCGGCGGTCGGGGGTCGGATCGAGCTCGACCTGGACGAGGCGCAGCGGCTCCCACACGCGGCGCTGAGCGCGCGCGCCGCCGAGGCCGGCCGCCGCCTGGCCGCCGTCCGCCACCACACCCCGGCGGCCGAGCATCACCAGTTCTCCGGGGCGAGCCTCGCGCTGAGCCTCGCCGCCTACGACCGGGTCGGCGGGCTGCCCGCGGTCAGCGCCCTCGAGGACGAGGCGCTCGAGCGTGAGCTCTTCGCCGCCGGGCTCCCGGTCGCCTACGCCGCGTCCGTCCGCGTCACCACCTCGGCCCGTACCGAGAGCCGTGTCCCCCGCGGGCTCGCCCAGGTGCTGCGCGCCGCACGCTGGCGGGCGCGCACCGACGAGGCGCAGGAGCCGGCCGTGCGCCCGCCCGGGGAGCCGGCCCGCTTCGAGGACGTCCTGGTCGTCCGCCCGCGGCCGGGCTCCCGCGGGAGCGACCTCCATGCGGCGCTCAAGTCGGACACGGCGGACCTCGTCCTCGTGCTCGACGGCGAGCACGCGGATCCCGATGCGGCGGCGCCGCTGCTCGAGACGCTCCGGGCGGATCCCGCCTGCGTCCTCGCCCGCGCCGCGGAGCCGCTCCCGGACCCGCTCGGTGAGCTCGTCGCCCGTCCCGCGCTCAACCTGCACGCCCCCGAGCTCGCGCAGCTGAGCTCCCCACTCGGCCGCACCTGGGCCGCGCGCGGAGCGTTCCTGCGGAGCCTCGAGCTCCCCGCGGGCGACGCCGTCGACCTCACGGTCCTTCTCGACGCCTGGGCCGAGCACGGCCTCGAGGCCATCGTTGAGCACCCCCTCCCCGACCTGCGGACGGCGACGACGGCGGAGGACCCGCCGCTCGCCGCCTACGAGCTGCTCTGCGTGTTCGCCGACCGCTTCCCGGAGCCACCCGCCCGCTCGAGTGCGTTCGCCGACCCGACGGGGACCCGGCGCGCCCGTCTCGAGCGGTTCCCGCCCTCGCCGCCCCCGTCTCCGCACGCACGGCGGTGACCGCGTGATCCTGCTCGTCCGCCACGGCGAGTCGATCTGGAACGCCGAGCACCGGTGGCAGGGCCAGGCCGATCCGCCGCTCAGCTCGCGAGGCGAGGAGCAGGCCCGCCGCGCCGCGGCCACAGTCGCCGACCTCGGACCGTTCACGCTCGTCGCCGCCAGCCCCCTCCGCCGGGCCCGGCGCACGGCAGAGCTGCTCTGCCCGGTCGTCCCGGAGCCGCTCCCCCTCCCCGGGCTGATGGAACGCGCCGCCGGTGCCTGGACCGGGCTCACCCACGCCGAGATCGACCGGCGCTGGCCGGGCGCACGGGTCGGGACCTGGCGCCCGCGGGACTACGAGACCGAGGACGGCCTGAGGAGCCGGGTGCACGCAGCGCTCCTCGACCTTCCGACCGGCAACCTTCTCGTCGTCACCCACGAGGGCGTCATCCGCGCGCTCGACGGCGACCCGGCTCCCCTGCCGAACCTCGGCGCCCGCCGCTTCGAGCGCACCGGCGACCGGGTCGAGCCGGTCGGCGCCCGCCTCTCCCTCGCCGCCTGAGCGGCCGCGCTACTCCTCGATCGGCACCTCGGCGCGCGTCGCGTGCCGCTCCATCAGCTCGGCCTGGGCAGACCGCGGATGGGTCGCCGACCGCTTCCGCCGCCTCCAGTCGCATTCGCGGTCGAGCTCCCAGGCGGTGGTGTCGTCGGCCAAACAGCGATCGAGCGCGTCGAGCAGATCGTCCCGCAGCGCCGGATCCTCCACCGGCGCGACGAGCTCCACGCGGTTGTCGAGGTTCCGCGGCATCAGGTCGGCCGAGCCGATCAGGACCCGCTGTTCGTCGCCGCGGTCGAAGGCGAACACCCGCGAGTGCTCGAGGAGCCGACCGACCACGGAGACCACCCGGATGTTCTCGCTCACGCCGGGCACCCCGGGGACGAGGCAGCAGATCCCGCGTATGTTCAGGTCGATCGGGACACCGGCCTGGGAGGCGCGGTAGAGCGCGCGGATCGAGCGCTGGTCGACCAGCGAGTTCATCTTCATCCGGATGCGCACCTCCTCCCCACGCTCCTTCGCGGCCACCGTCGCCTTGATCTCCTCGAGGATTCCCTCCCGCAGGTAGGCGGGGGCGATGAGGACCTTGCGATACCCGGCGGGGCGCGCGAAGCCCGTGAGGAAGTTGAACATGTCCGCCACGTCCGCGCCGAGCTCCTCGTCGCAGGTGAAGAGGCCGAAGTCCGTGTAGAGGCGCGCCGTCTTCGCGTGGTAGTTGCCGGTGCCGACGTGCACGTAGTGGCGCACGCCGTCCCCCTCCCGGCGCACGACGAGGATGCACTTCGTGTGGGTCTTGAGCGCCGGATGGCCGTAGACGACGTGGACGCCCGACTCCTCGAGCACCCGGGCCCAGCCGATGTTCGCGCGCTCGTCGAAGCGCGCCTTCAGCTCCACGAGGCACACCGCCTGCTTGCCCCGCTCCGAGGCACGGATGAGCGCGGGCACGAGCGGTGAGTCGTCGCCCGTGCGGTACATCGTCATCTTGATCGCGAGCACGTCCGGATCGGCGACGGCCTGCTCGACGAAGCGCTCCACCGAGCTCGCGAACGAGTCGTAGGGGTGGTGGACGAGCAGATCGCCGCGGCGCATCTGGCCGAGCACGTCGGCCTTCCCGTCCTCCCCCTGAAGTCGCGGCTGGGTCACGGGCGCCCACGGCTTGTCGCGCAGCTCGGCCATGTCCGGCAGCTTCACGAGCTGCCAGAGGTCCTCCAGGTCGAGCAGCCCCTCCACCGCGTAGAGCTGCCGCGGCTCGAGCTCGAGGGCCTGGGTGAGCGCGTCGCGCAGCGCGAGCGGCATCCGGGCGTCGACCTCCACGCGCACGACCTCGCCGAAGCGGCGGCGGCGCAGCTCGGCCTCCACAGCCTGGAGGAGATCGTCAGCCTCGTCGGAGACCTCGAAGTCCGCGTCCCGGGTCACCCGGAAGAAGCCGGTGTCGAGGACCTCCATCCCCGGGAACAGCGCCTCCAGGTTCGCGGCGATCACCTCCTCGAGCGGGATGAGGGTCGTCGTGTCCGGCGCCCCGGCCACCTCGAGGAAGCGCGGCAGCATCTCCTTCGGGACCTTCACCCGCGCGAACGTCGTGGCCCCGCCGACGGGGTCGCGGACGAGGAGCGCCAGGGAGAGCGAGAGGTTCGAGATGTAGGGGAAGGGGCGCCCGAGCCCGACCGCCAGCGGGGTGAGCACCGGGAAGATCTGGCGCCGGTAGCGCTCGACGAGCTCGGCCCGCTGCTTCTTCGTGGCCTGGGACCACGAGATGACCCGCACGCCGTGCTCGGCCAGCGCGGGGCGCAGCTGCGACTCGACGACGCGGGACTGGCGTGCGAGCAGGCCGTCGACCACGGTCTGGATCTCGTGCAGGACCTCCGCGGGGGAGCGTCCGTCGGCACCGCGCTTCTCGACCCCGGCGTCGACCTGATCGTGCAGGCCCGCGACGCGGATCATGAAGAACTCGTCGAGGTTCGACGTGAAGATCGCCGCGAACTTCGCCCGCTCCAGGAGCGGCTGCTCCGGGTCCTCCGCGAGCTCGAGCACCCGCTCGTTGAAGGCGAGCCAGCTCAGCTCCCGGTTGGCGTACAGCGCCGAGTCCCGGAGGTCGGTCGGCACGTCGACAGGCGCCGGACCGGGGCCGACGAGCGAGATGGGGTCCTGGGCTGAGGGTTCGGTCACGAGAGGGGTGGCACAGACGCTAGGGCGCGGGCGGCCGGACGAGCGTGTTCGTCCCGTGAACGCGTCGGCTCCGCGGGACGCTTCCCGGCCGCCTCCTCGAGCCGGGCCCGGAAGCCCTCTCGCTCGAGCGCGGTCCAGGTGGCCAGGAACTTGTCGAAGAGCAGGCCCCGGCGAGCCTCGTAGTAGGTCGCGAGCGTGGCGAGCCCCCGGTGGGCCTGCGCGTTCGGACCGTCGCCGGCCAGGCTCGGGGAGAGGTCCTCGGCGCCAGCCGCCCGCCGCCGTGCCTCGGCGACGTCCTCCGCACGGGCGCGCTCGGCGAGGGCGAGGACGCGCGGCAGGGTGACGTCGCAGTCGTGGATCTCCCCGAGGAGGTCTTGGAGCTCCTTGATCCGCTTGACCGCCGTACCCGCGTACGGCCCGAAGCTCTCGGTCGCAATCTCGAGGCAGTAGCGCAGCCGCTTGGCCGCGATCCGCATGTCGTGCAGGTGGGTGACCCGGGCGGGATCGGCCGCCTTCGGCATGAACGCGTGGAGTTCTCCGATGCGCGTGCGCACGATCCGCTCGAGCTGATCCCCCAGCTCGCCGTCCGGGTCGAGGCCCTTGACCGCGCGCGCCTTCACGCGTTGCCCGCCTCGGGCTGCGGCTCCACGAGTGCGAGCAGGCGTCCGTGGAGACCCGAGCGCTCAGTCTCAGCGAGGGCGGCGGCGAGCCGCTCGTTGCCCCCGTGCTGCGCGGCGCGGACCTCGTCCGCGAACAGGCCGACCCCGGCCCGGTCCGCCGCCGGGAGCTCCGCCGCCAGCCGCGCGAGCGCGTCGAGCTGCACGTCGGGGTCCCGGCGGGCCCCCAGCGCGTCGGCCAGCGCCTTCACGTCCCGGAGCGCCGGGGCGTAGGCGGCCTTCTCGAAGCAGGGCGCGTAGAGCTCGAGGACCGCGCGCAGCCGTCGCGTCGCGACCCGCATCCGATGGACGCGCTCGATGTCCTCGGTGTCGAGGACGTCCTCCCGGGCCGCGAAGAGCTCCTCGACCCGCGTGCGCATCGTCGCCTCGGCCGCGTCACGAAAGGGCAGCCGCGCGTGCAGCCCGGGAACCGCTCGCGCTTTGGCCATCTCCCGAGCGTACCCGGGACCTCGGGCGGACCCACGATCCGACCGAACGGGGTCAGCGGGGTGCCGCCGCCGCCCAGAGCCCGAGGATCACGCCTTCGCGCAGTCCACCCGAGGCCACCTGGAGCGGCACCCCGAGCGCCCGCGCCGCCTCGCCCAGCACGACGATCCCGGCAGGGAGCATCCGCACGCGGTCCGGGTGGAGGCCGAGGGAGACGGCGACCTCTTCGACCGGCCCGGAGCAGAGCGCCCGGAGCGCGGCCTCGAGGGACTCCGGCGCGAGCCGCCCGGCGGTCAGGCGGTGCAGCGACGTGGCGCTCCCCCCGACGGCGAAGGCCAGCCCCGGCGAGGGCGCCTCGACCCCCGCGAAGGTCGCCGCCACGTCGGCCCGGAGCCCAGCGAGCTCCTCCGCGGAGGGGCAAGCGCCCCGGACGTGGCGTTCGGTGAGCACCCCGGAGCCGATCGCGAACGACCGCACCCACGCCACCCCCGCGGCCCGGGTCCCGCAGACGAGCTCGGTGGAGCCGCCGCCCACGTCGACCACCGCGACCGGATCCTCGGCGCCGGGGGCGCGGTGGGTCGGCAGCGTGCCGATCGCGCCCGTGAAGGCCAGGCGCGCCTCCTCCTCCACGGGCACCACCTCGATGCGGACGCCGCTGCGCTCCTCGACCGTCCGGCAGAGCTCGCTGCGGTTCGGCGCGCCCCGGATCGCCGCGGTGGCCACCGCTCGGAGCCTCCTGGCCCCGGCCTCGCGCGCCAGCTCCGCCTGCGCGGCCACGACCTCCGCGACCAGTGCGATCCGCTCGTCAGAGATGCTCCCGTCCGGCGCGCGGCCCTCCCCAAGGCGGGTGAAGACCCGGTCGGCGGTGATGTCGGCGAGGACCGTTCCGTCGGTGCCCGGCTCGGCGACGAGCAGGCGCGTCGTATTGGATCCCACGTCGATGCAGGCGCATCGCACATCGGCGATCTTGCCATGATGGGACGTCGTGAGCGAGGCAGCGATCGAGGTCCGTGACCTCAGGAAGTCCTACGGGACGCACGACGCCGTCCGCGGCGTCGACTTCTCCGTCGCTCGCGGCGAGGTCTTCGGCCTGCTCGGACCGAACGGCGCCGGGAAGACGACCACCGTCGAGATCCTCGAGGGGTACCGGGATCGCAGCAGCGGTGAGGTCTCCGTGCTCGGCTTCGATCCCGGCCTGCGGCAGCGCGAGCTCCGGGCGCGGGTCGGCATCGTCCTGCAGTCCGGCGGCATGTACCGGTTCCTTTCCGTGCGCGAGGCGATCGCGCACTGGGCCAAGCTCTACCCCGCTCCGCGCGAGGTGGAGGAGGTCATCGCCGTCGCCGGCCTCGAGGAGAAGGCCGACGCCCGGGTCCGGACCCTCTCCGGCGGCCAGGCCCGACGTCTCGATCTCGCCCTCGCCCTCATCGGCGACCCGGAGCTGATCTTCCTCGACGAGCCGACGACGGGCTTCGACCCGGCGGCGCGCCGTGCGGCCTGGGCGGCGATCCGCTCGCTGCGGGACCTCGGGAAGACCGTGCTGCTCACCACCCACTACCTCGACGAGGCCCAGGAGCTCGCCGATCGCGTCGCGATCATAAAGGACGGGCGGATCCTCGCGATCGGCCGCCCCGCCGAGCTCGGCGTGGGCGCCGCCGGCCGGGTCCGCGTCAGCTGGCGCGACGAGGACGGGACCATGCGCGAGGAGTCCCCCGAGGATCCGACCCGGCTCGTGCACGAGCTGACCGGCGCCGCGCTCGCCCGGGGCGGCACCGTCGACGAGCTCATCGTGAGCCGGCCTTCGCTGGAGGACGTCTACCTCGAGCTCACCGCGGAGCAGTCGAGCGCCGAGGAGGTGGCCGCCGGTGCGTGACGCCGTGAGCCTCACCTGGGCGCAGTACCGGCTGGAGCGCCGCATGTTCTGGCGCAACCCGTCGGCCGCGTTCTTCAACTTCGCGCTGCCGCTCATCTTCCTGTTCCTCTTCGGTGCCGTCTTCAGCGGGGACCAGGAGAACCTGAACGTGATCGTCCCCGGCATCGCGGGGATGAGCGTGCTCTCCACCACCTTCAGCGCGCTGGCCATGAACCTGACGTTCCTCCGGGAGCAGGGGGTGCTCAAGCGGATGCGCGGCACCCCGCTGCCGAGCGGGGCCTACCTGAGCGCGCTGGCGGCCAACGCGGTCACGAACGCGGCCGTCCAGGTCGGCATCGTCGTGCTCGCGGGGCGGCTCTTCTTCGGGATCGGCTGGCCCGTGGACTACGCCGAGCTCCTCGTCTTCGTCGTGGCGGGTGTCGGGTGCCTGGCCGCGCTGGGTGTCGCCTACTCGCACCTGATCCCGAACTTCGACTCCGCGCCGGCCTTCGTGAACGTGGTCTTCCTCCCGGTGATCTTCATCTCCGGGGTCTTCTTCGACGCCGAGAACGCGCCCGCGTTCCTCCGGGACATCGGCCGCGCGCTGCCGCTCACCCACGTCATCGACGGGCTGAGCGGCGCGATGGTCACCGGCGCCTCGCTCGCCGACAACGCGGGCTCGCTCGGCGTCATCGCCCTCTGGGGCCTCGGCGGCGCGGTGCTCGCCGTGCGCGGCTTCTCCTGGGAGTCGCGAAGCGCCTGAGCTCAGGAGGGCAGGAACGCCGGCGGGAGCTCGCCGGTCAGGGTCGCTTCGATCGGGTCACGCGCGAGCCAATCGGCCCGCAGCAGCCCGAAGCTCGCGACGTCCTTCTGCGTCGTCCCGTGGCGGTGGAAGCCGCGGAGCACGCCCTCCAGCGAGAAGCCCGCCTTGATGAGCGCCGCCTGCGAGCGGGCGTTGCCGACGTCGGCGTAGGCGCCGAGCCGTTCGAGCCCGAGGTGGGCGAAGGCGAGGCAGGCGACCAGGCGCTTGGACTCCGCGTTCAGGCCGCTCCCCCACCAGTGGCGTCCGAACCAGGTCCCGACGACCGCGCGCCGGTCCCGCAGGCCCCAGTCGGCGAGCTCGGTGATGCCCACGACGCCGTCCTCCGGGTGGACCATCGCCAGGGCCAACGCGCTGCCGAAGCCTCGGCGGGCGTCCTGCTCGGCGATCCACGCCCGGGGCTCCTCGATGGAGGTGTACGGCCCCCAGGAGAACCACTGCGTGACCTCCGGGTCGCGGCCGAGCGCGAAGAGCGCCTCCGCGTCGTCGGCGACGGGCGGCCGCAGTGCGAGCATCGGCCCCTGCAGGAGCATCACGCCCGCTCGTCCCCGCGAGCGGGCCGCGCCGGTGCCGCGGCCGTCGCCTCGGCACCGCGGGTCTGCGCCAGCCGCTCGTGGAGCTTGTCGCGCAGGACGTCCGGCGCGTACTCCTGCTGGCCCCGGCGCCGCCGCACCACGACCGCGCCCGAGGCCGCGACCCCGGCGAGGCCAGCCAACCCGACGAGCTTCCACGGCACGCGCATCCCCGTACCGTACGCCGGAGATGGACCACGCCTCGCTCTCCCTCGACGACGCCCTCGCCACCGCCTCGACCGGCGACGTCTGGCTCTTCCGCGGCCACTCCTTCGCCGACTACGCGATCCGGACGCTCACGAACTCGCCGGTCAACCACGTCGGCATGGTGGTCGCGCTCGACGACCTGCCGCCCCTCCTCTGGCACGCCGAGCTGGGGCGTTCCCTGCCCGACGTCTGGACCGGCGAGCGCCAGCGCGGCGTCCAGCTGCACCGGCTCGCCGACGCGGTGACGACCTGGGAGCGGCGCTACGGCCAGCGGGCGTGGACCCGGCCGCTTCAGGGGACGATCGAGCGGCGCCACGAGGACGCACTGATGCAGACGATCGAACGCTTCGACGGCCGCGCCTTTCCCACTACCCCCGGCCTCATCCGGCAGTGGGCGCGGGGTCGCTACCGCCGGCAGGGGTCCTCGCTCGAGACCATCTACTGCGCAGAGCTCGTGGCCACGACCTTCCAGGCGATGGGCATCCTTCCCGAGACCCGCCCGGCCAGCTGGTACGACCCGGGCCGCTTCTGGAGCGGCGACCGCATCCCGATGGTCCCGCCGTTCTCGCTCGGCGACGAGATCCCGGTGCGCTCAGGCCTGTAGCGCCGCTCGCCCGTACCCTGGGCATGCGATCAGACGCCTTCGAAGTCATCGACGCGGACGGGAACGTCCGCGCTCGCCTCGGCCTCGCCCCCGACGGCGCGCTCGCGCTCGACCTCGCCGACGCCGCCGGGATGATCCGGGCCACGCTGAGCGTCGAGCCGTCGGGCTCGGCCGCGCTCAAGCTCGCCGACGCGGAGGGAACCTTCCGCCTGGCCGCGGGCTCGTGGCTCGATGGCAGCACCTCGATCGACCTCTACGACGCACAGCGGAACCACCGCGTGAGCCTCGCCGAGGCCGACGGGCGCCCCGCCGGCGTCACCGTGTGGGACCACGCCGGCCACCTCCGTGCGCTCTTCGCCCAGGGTCCAGAGACCGACCGCGAGAGCTCCGTCGAGTTCTGGGACCGCGACGGAAGCTACCGGGCGGGCTTCGGCACCTGGCCCGACGGCGCGACCGGCAGCATGCTGCTCGACGACGCGGGGACCCTCCGCGGCCGGGTCGGCCAGCGCGCGGAGGGGCCGGCGACGCTCGAGCTCTACGGCGCCGCGGGGGACTTCAAGATCGCCATGGGCGAATACCCGGACGGGGCCGGCCGGCTCAACCTGTGGGACGAGCACGGCGAGCCCGTCGTCGGCCGGGTCGACTAGCTACAGGACGATTCGCGCGCCGCGCGTGGGCCGGGCGAAGTAGTACCCCTGGCCGAGATCGCAGCCGAGTCGGCGCAACCCCTCGAGGTGGCCGATCGTCTCGATCCCCTCCGCAACCGTCTTCAGACCGAGGGCCTGCGCGAGCGAGATGATCGCCGCGACGATCGCCGCCTCCTGCGTGGACGTGGCCATCCCGGCCACGAACGAACGGTCGATCTTGACGACGTCGAAGGGGAACTGCTGGAGCGCCTTCAGCGACGAGTAGCCCGTGCCGAAGTCGTCGATCGCGAGCGTCGCGCCGAGCCCCTTCAGCTCCTCGAGGACCGCCGTGGCCGCGTCGACGTCGTCCAGCACCGCGGTCTCGGTGATCTCGAAGCAGAGCCGGGTCGGGTCGGCCCCCGAGTCGTGGACGAGCCGGGCCACGCTCCGCACGAGGTCCGGGTGGAGCACCTGGCGGGGGCTCAGATTGATCGACATCGTGAGGCGCCCGTCCCAGGCCACCGACTGGCGGCAGGCCTCACGGATCACCCAGGCGCCGAGGCGATGGATGAGCCCGGTCTCCTCCGCGGCGGGGATGAACTCGGCCGGGGCGACGAGCCCCCGCTCGGGGTGCTGCCACCGGACGAGCGCCTCGACCCCGGTCACGGCGCCGCTGCGCATGTCGTGCTGCGGCTGGTAGAAGAGGAGCAGCTCGTCGTGGTCGAGCGCGCGGTGCAGCGCGGTCTCGGTCGCGAGGCGCCGCACGGCCCGGCGACGCATCCCGGTGTCGAAGACCTCGTAGAGCGAGCCGCCTCGCTCCTTCGCCCGGTACATGGCGGCGTCGGCGTCCCGGACGAGGGAATCGGGCCGGGCGCTCGCACGGTCCGTGACCGCGATCCCGACGGAGACCTTGACGTGCACCTGGTCCTTCCCGAGCTGGAACGGCTCCGCGAGGCGCCGCGCGATCCGCTCGGCGACGAGCACCGCGTGGCGCTCCCCCTCGATGTCCTCGCAGAGCACGACGAACTCGTCCCCGCCGAAGCGGGCCGCGGTGTCGCCGGTCCGTAGGACCTCGGTCAGCCGCTCGGCCACGCTGACGAGGAGCCGGTCCCCGGCCTCGTGCCCGAGCGAGTCGTTGACCACCTTGAAGCGGTCCAGATCGCAGAAGAGGACACCGACCGAGGTGCCGGTCCGCCCGACCCGGGCGATCGCCTGCCCCAGGCGGTCGAGCAGCAGCGCCCGGTTCGGCAGCCCGGTGAGACCGTCGTGGAGCGCCTGGTGGGCGAGCTCGACCTCGGCCCGCTTGCGCTCCACGGCGTAGGCGATCGAGCGGGCGAGCAGGCGGGACTCGACCTCGCCCTTGATGAGGTAGTCCTGCGCCCCCTCCTGGACGGCGCCGACGGCGAGCTGCTCGTCGCGACGGCCCGAGAGCACCACGATCGGCACGTCGAGCGCCGCGGTCCGCAGCTGGTCGAGGGCGTCGAGCCCGTAGGCGTCGGGAAGCGACAGGTCGAGGAGCACGCAGTCGTAGACGGAGGAGAGCAGGGCGTCGACCGCGTCCGCCGCACACCCGACCCGGAAGCAGGCGTACGCCCCGGGCGCCGCCTCCTCGAGCATCGCCTCCACGAGCGCGGCGTCCCCCGGGCTGTCCTCGACCAGGAGAAGCCGTTGCGTTCTCCGGTCGGCAGCGACGCTCCGGGACGGGGCGTTCACGCGCCCGGATCCTCCAGGTCCGGGATGACGACGTGGAACGTGCTGCCGGCGCCGGGCTCGGACTCGGCGGTGATCGTGCCGCCGAGGCGCTCGGCGATGCGGCGGCAGACGGCGAGGCCGATCCCGGTTCCCGCGAACTCCTCGCGGGCGTGCAGCCGCTGAAAGACCTGGAAGATGCGGTCGAGGTGCCTCGGGTCCATGCCGATCCCGTCGTCGGCCACGCTCAGGCGCCAGGCTTGCGCCTCCTCGTCACGGAAGAATCCGACCCGGATGCGGTTGGGGCGATCCGTCGGCCGGAACTTCGCCGCGTTCGCGATCAGGTTCTGCAGCAGCTGACCGAGCTGCACCTCGTCGGCGTAGAGCCGTGGGAGCTCCCCGACGACCTCGACGGTGGCGCCGGTGTCGGCCAGCGCGGGCTCCAGCGAGCGGAGCACCGCACCGAGCACCGCCTCGGCCTCAACCTCCCGCCGTACCGGCTCCTCGCCGCCGACCCGTGAGTAGCGCAGCAGGTCGTCCAGCAACGCGCGCATGCGCTCGGCACCGTCGACCGCGTAGTGGATGAACTCCCCGGCCGTGTCGTCCAACTGGGCGGCGTAGCGGCGCTGGAGCAGCCCGAGGTAGCTCGTGACCATGCGCAGCGGCTCGGTCAGATCGTGCGAGGCGACGTAGACGAGCTCTTGGAGGTCGGCCTCCAGAGCAGCCACCCGTGCCCGCAGAAACTCCACGGACTCCCCTTCCGGGGCCTGGGTGCCGTCGCGTTCGGGCATCAGCCGTTCTTCGGCAGGTCGGCGCGGAAGCATGAGCCCCCCGTTGCTAGCTTCGGAACATGGCCGACGAGAACGCCCCCACCGAGTCCGTCGACGTGGTCGGGTCGGTCGGAGCCCTGGACCCCACCGTCCTCCTGCTGCGTGAGTTCCTGCACCGCTCCGGCGCCCTGCGCACGGTCGCGGTCGTCGAGCTCGAGGACGACACGGCCGTCGTCGACGTCGCCCGCCTGCAGCCCGTGGAGGTGACGATCGGCGAGCGCACGGTCCAGCTGCCGCACGCCCTGAAGCTCGACGCCGCGGCGCTCGTCGTCCCCGAGGTCAAGCAGCTGCCGGCCTTCGAGGTCGACCCTGCGACCGGTGAGGTGAGCAGCCCCCTCGGCGGCCTCGAGCATTACGCGATCGCGGTACGGGACCTCGCGGGCGTCCTCGGCGCCGACAACGTCGCGCTCGTCACCTGGGAGACCACGGACGGCGACGTGCCGCTGACGATCACGGCCCGCGCCTCGGACGACGCCCTGCTCGTCACGCTCGGCGAGGCGGAGTTCGAGACCGAGCCCGGCTGGCCGGTCGACACGCGCACCTGATCGCACCGCGCAGGCCCGCCGCCACGCACGGGCGGCGGGCGCGGCGCATCCGAGGCCCCGGCGCTCTAGCGTGGTAGGCCAATGGCGACACCCGTGTCCACGGCCCATCTCGACCAGGACGCGAGGGAGGCGCTCGCAGCCGAGCTCGACGCACTGCACGCCGAGGTCCGCGCGGATCTGGGGACGCGCGACGCGGCCTACGTGCGCCGCGTCATCAAGGCGCAGCGCACGCTGGAGCTCGCCGGCCGCGCCCTGCTGCTCGGGGCGCGGTACCGGCCGAGCCTCGTGGCGGGGACCGTCGCGCTCACGCTCGCGAAGGTCATCGAGAACATGGAGCTCGGGCACAACATCATGCACGGGCAGTGGGACTGGATGCGCGACCCGGACATCCACTCGACCACGTGGGAATGGGACGCCGCGTCCACGGCTCGCTCCTGGAAGCACTCCCACAACTTCCAGCATCACACGTTCACGAACGTCGTCGGCCTCGACCGTGACCTCGGCTACTCCGCGATGCGGGTCGACGCCGACCAGCCCTGGCATCCGGTCTACCTCCTCCAGCCGGTGTACGGCGTCCTCATGGCGCTCACCTTCGAGTGGGGCATCGCGCTCTACGACATGGAGCTCGACGCCGTGCGGCGGGGCGAGAAGACCCGCGAGGCCGCGCGTGAGGAGCTGCGCGCGTTCGCCGAGAAGGCGCTCGCACAGGTCGCCAAGGACTTCGTGCTCTTTCCGCTGCTGGCGGGGCGCAAGGGCTTCGGACGGGCGGCGGCCGCCTCGCTCACCGCGAACGTCGCGCGGAACGTGTGGGTGCACACCGTCGTCTTCATGGGCCACATCCCGGAGCCGGCCGAGACGTTCACCCTCGAGGAGTACGAGCGCGAGAGCCGCGGCGACTGGTACGTCCGGCAGCTCGCGGGCTCCTGCAACCTGGAGGGCACGCCGCTCTTCCACCTGATGACCGGGAACCTCTCGTTCCAGATCGAGCACCACCTCTTCCCGGACCTGCCCTCGAGCCGCTACGTGGAGCTCGCCCCGAGGGTGCGGGAGATCTGCGAGCGCTACGGGCTCCCGTACCACTCCGGCCGTCTGGGTCGGCAGTACCGCTCGGTCGCCCGGAAGATCCTCAGGCTTTCGCTGCCCGGTGGCCGGCGCTCGGCTCCGGCCACCCCCGTTCCCGCTGCTTCGGTCCACGAGGCGCGGGAGCCGATCGCCGCCTGAGGGGCTACTCCCCGCGGAGGGTCGCGCGGTACACGAGGTAGAGCATCCCGACCTGCAGCGGCAGCCGCGCCCACAGCCCGGCCGCCGGGATCTTCGGGTAGCGATCCTGGTGCTGGAGCATGTGGATGTGCGCGGGGGTGACCCCGAGGAGGGTCAGGATCAGCAGCCAGCCGCCCGCCCGCCGGGTCTTCGGGTGCAGGGTGAGCGCGCCGCCGACGATCTCGGTGACCCCGGAGGCGTAGACCAGCTCGCGGTGGGCCGGCAGGTAGTCCGGCATGATCTTCTCGTAGGTCTTCGGGGTGACGAAGTGGTTGATCCCGGCGGGGATCATGTACTTGCAGAAGGCCGAGGCGAGCTTGTCGAGGTTCATGCCGCGCACCCTACGTGAGGTCGATGACCGAGCGGATGCCATCCTGCGCGTGCATCAGGTCGAAGCCCTTGTTGACCTCGTCCAGCGTGATCGAGTGCGACAGGAACGCGTCCACGTCGATGTCCCCGGCCATGTACCGCTCGATGAGCTCCGGGACCTGGTCGCGGCCCTTCACGCCGCCGAAGCTCGAGCCGGCGATCCGGCGACCGGTGATGAGCCAGCGCGGGATCACGTCGAGCGTCTCCCCCTTGCCGGCGACGCCCGTGACCGTGCAGAGGCCCCAGCCCATGCGCGCGGCCTCGACCGCCTGAGCCATGACCTTCACGTTGCCGGTCGCCTCGAACGTGTAGTCGGCGCCGAAGCCGTCTGTCATCTCGAGGATCTGCGCGACGGCGTCGGGCCCGCCGATCATCGTGTCGGTCGCGCCCTGCCCCTTGGCGAGCTCGAGGCGGTCGGCGCTCAGGTCCACGCAGACGATCCGCTCGGCGCCCATGAGCCGCGCGCCGGCGACCGCGCCGAGCCCGACCATGCCGGCACCGAAGACGACGCAGGTGGAGCCCTCCTCGACCTTCGCGGTGTTCATCGCCGCGCCGAGCCCGGTGGAGAGGCCGCAGGCGAACAGGCAGGCCCGGTCGAGCGGCGCCTCCGGGTTGATCTTCGCGAGCGCGATCTCGGGCATGACCGTCGCCTCCGCGAACGTGCTCGTCCCCATGAAGTGGCGCAGCGGCTCGCCGTCGAGCGAGAGCCGGGTGGTGCCGTCGGGCAGATACCCCTGGCCCTGCTGCTCGCGGATGCTCAGGCAGATGTTCGTCTTGTCCGACTTGCAGTGGACGCACTCGCGGCACTGCGGGGAGAAGAGCGTGACGACGTGGTCGCCGACCTTCAGCGAGCTCACGTCCTCGCCGATGGCCTCGACGACGCCCGCGCCCTCGTGGCCGAGCACGGTCGGCGCGTAGCCCGAGGGGTCGACCCCCGAGGCGGTGTACATGTCCGTGTGGCACACGCCGCATGCGTGCAGACGGACGAGCACCTCCCCCCGCTGCGGCCCGGCGAGATCCACCTCACGGACGACCAACGGGGCTCCGAACTGCTCCAGCACGGCGGCGCGAATCTTCATGCCGCGACGGTACCGGGCAGACTCCGCGCATGGCTCCCGTCTACGCCCTGAACCTGTTCGACCTCGCGGAGAACGACGACTACCGCGCCTACTCCAAGCGCTCGCGCGCCGCCGTCGAACGCCACGGCGGACGGGTGGTCGCCCTCGGGAAGCTCAGCAGTGCTCCGGTGAGCGACGGCGCCGAGCCCCGCGAGGCGATGGTGTTGGTCGAGTGGGAGAGCCAGGCGGCCTTCGACGCCTTCGTGGCCGACCCCGGGCTCGCCGACCTGCACCCGCTGCGCGAGAACGGCACCCGCAACTACCTCTGGTGGGCCTACGACCGGCTCGAGGACCTCCGGCCGCTGCTCTCACGGACGCCATAGGCTCACGCGGTGTCCACGTTGCACCGGTTCTCGGCCCTCGCGGCGACGGTTCTCACCGCGTGGCTCGCCGCGTCCGCCGGCGCCCGGGCCCAGGCGACGGGCGGGGACCGCTGCCTGAGCCCCGGCGCGCTGCCGGCCGCGCGGCCTGCGATCCCGCTCCGCTTCGGGATCACACCGCAGCTCGCGGGGAGCGCCGGCGCCGCCCAACTCCCGTCCGCCCCCGAGGACGACGCCCGCTCGCTCGCCGCGCTGCAGGGGCTGCAGGTCCCGGACCGAGACCTCGTCGTGCGGCTCAACCGCATGTTCTCCGCCGACGGCGCCGCCGGGATCGCGCGCTACGCCGCCCTCGTGGACCGCTACGCCGCGCTCGGCCTGAAGACCGAGCTGCAGGTCCGCTACCACCCCAAGCCGGAGCAGGAGGGCGACATCGCCGCCTGGAGGGCCTACGTGCGTGAAGCGGTCGCGACGTTCGCCGCGAAGCCGAGCGTCGTCGAGCTCTCGATCACGAACGAGGCGAACCTGCCGCTGTCGCCGAACACGAGCGACGGCGTCTACCGCGGCGCCATCGACGCCCTCGTCCAAGGGATCTCCGTGGCCCGTGAGGAGCTCGACGCCCGCGGGCGCCCCGACGTCCGGCTCGGCTTCACCTACGCGGCCCGGTACAGCCCGGACGCGGACTCCGCGTTCTTCCGCGCGATCGGGGCGGCCGCGACGCCGGGCTTCCGGCGCGGGCTCGACCACGTCGGCCTTCAGGTCTACCCCGGGCTCTTCTGGCCGCCCGTGACGACCGACGCGCCCGGCGACGTGGTCGACGCGATCAACCTCCTACGCACCTGCTGGCTGCCCCAGGCGGGCATCGGCCCGGAGGTCGGCATCTGGGTGAGCGAGAACGGCTACCCGACCCGTGGTGGCGTGGGCGAGCCTCAGCAGGAGGCCGACCTCACCGGCACGCTCGCCGCCCTCTCGGAGGTCAGCGGGACGCTCGGGGTGAGCGACTACCGCTACTTCAACCTGCGCGACAACCGCTCCACCGGGACCGACCTCTTCGACGCGGTCGGCGTCCTGTTCGACGACTACCGACCGAAGCGCGCCTACACGGCGCTGCGCTCGGCGATCGAGCGCTACGGCGCGCCGGCGCAGGCGGCCCCGGCTCCCGCTCCGGTCGCGCGCCCGACCCTCCGCCTGAAGGTCCGGCCGACCAGGGTGCGCCGAGGACGCACGACCACGCTCAGCCTGCTCGTGCGCGCGGGGGACACCCGGATCCGGGGCGCCCGTGTGCGGATCGGGGGCCGGACGGTCCGCAGCGGGGCCGACGGGCGCGCCCGCCTCCGAATCCGGCTCACCGGCCGGCCCGGCGTCAGGACGCTCCGGGTCACCCGCCGCGGGAGCCGCGCCGGGATCGCCCGGTTGCGTGTCACCGCACGCTGAACGCGCCCGACGGCGTCACGGGTGGCCGGCTCACGCGGTGGCGAGTTGCCCGGCCTGCGCGGGCGAGGGCGGCCCCATGACCCGATCGCCCAGGATCGTCGCGACGAGCACCACGAGCAGCAGCAGCCCGACGACGAGCCCGTCTGCATCCTGCAGGACGACCCCCACGAGAAGGCACGCCACGGCGCCACCGAGCCGGTGCCAGGAGACCGTCCCGGCCAGCCGCAGGCGGATCGCCGTGTGGGCGAGCAGGTAGAGCGCGGGCCCGGAGACGACCGCCACGAGCTGCGCGGTCTCGAGCGGCTCGGTGGGGTGGGCGATGATGAGCTCGTCACCGACGGCCGCGACCATGATCCCCGCGATCAGCAGCACGTGGAGGTACGTGTAGGCGTCTCGCGCTGCGGTCGTCCGGTTGGGGGCGCTCTCCAGATGGCGCTCGGCCATCCGCGAGGCGGCCGCGAAGTACATCCACCAGAGCGCCGCCGTGGCCAGGAAGGCCCCGGCGAAGGCGACCGAGGTCTCCCGCGTGAGCTCGGCCCGGCCGACCGTGTCACCGGTGATGACGATCGACTCGCCGAGCGCGATGATCACGAAGAGCCCGTAGCGCTCCGCGAAGTGCGAGCTCTGCACGTTCCAGGCCGAGATGTCGACCCGCGGAAGCCCCGGGACCCGGAAGGCGAAGAGCGGCCCGGAGTAGTCGATCGCGACTGCGACCAGCCAGAGCACCGTCCGCGTCTGCCCGTCGACGAAGGCGCCGGCCGCCCAGAAGACGCCGGCGACGCAGAACCAGATCAGGATGCGGCTCGCGCGCCGACGCTCGGGGCTCCCCCGGCCCGCGGCGGCGAACGTCAGAAAGCCGTGACGGCCGAGCTGGATGAACAGGTAGGAGCCCACGAACAGCGGCGCCCCGTCGCCCCCGAACACGTCCGGGATGGCGATGGCCATCATCAGGCTGGCGAGCATGACCGCCAGCAGGACGAGGCGGACGACGGTGTCCTCCGGGTCGAGCTCGTTCGTCAGCCAGGTCGTGAAGTTCCAGGACCACCACACCACGGCGAGCATGAGCGCTGCTTGTCCCGCCCCCGTCCAGGTCAGATGCTCGAGCAGGTGGTGGGTGATCCGGGTGATCGCGAAGACGAACACCAGGTCGTAGAAGAGCTCGAGCGCGGAGGCGGACTCGCGGGCGTCGGCGTCCCGGCGGGCGAAGCTCTGCGGCATGTCGCGGAGCCTACGGGGCCGCGATCCCCCCGGACGGGGGTCAGCCCTTCTCGCGCTGCGGCTGCTCCGGCCGACCCTCATCCGGCTGGCCACCGGCGTCGGTCCCGGCCTGGCCCTCCTCGGGGTAGCCCTCCCCCATCTCCTCGGTCGTCCCCATGTCCTCGTTGTCCGGGGTGTCACGGGCGGGGGTCTGCGGGCTGTCGGGTCCGTCGCTCATGGAGCGGTCGGTACCCGCGCCGGCCCGGTTCTACGCGGCCGCTCGGCCGGGACGCTATGCCAGGGGCGAGGTCGGCCGCCTGATCGGGCCGAGTGCCGCCTCGGAGGCGACGAGCCCCTCGTCCGTCGGGAGCAGGCCCTGCTCGACGGCTCGCTGCCGCTGGCGCGCGCGGAGCTCGAGGTGCGCCTGCGCAGGCCGCGCGAAGCCGTACCGCTCCTGCGCCTCGTACGGCGTCATCGTGACCGCCTCCCGGGCGGGGATTCCGAGCAGAACCGGGGCCACGACATCGACGGTCGCCGGCGAGAGCTGCCGGAGCAACAGGAGCTCGAGCCGCGGATGGAGCTGCCCGGCCCACATGGTGGTCCGCAGTACGGGCCGGACGAGCGCGTCGACCACCCGGGACTGCGGCGTTCCGCCCATGCGGCGCATCCAGTGCGGGAGGGTCGAGATCGTGCCCGCCCGGAGCACCGCCGTCGAGAGCTTCACCAACGGTCGCAGGACCCGCGGATGTGCGGGGAGCATGACGTCGGCCCGCAGCAGGTGCGCCATCGCCTCCTGCGCGGCTTCGGAGCCGACGAGCTTCGGCCGCCACGCCTCGAAGTAGGCGCGGACTTCCTCCCGGCTCCGGGGGACGGTGTCGGGATCGATGGTCTGGCACTGCGCGGCGACGGCGCATTCGCTCCAGTACTGCTGCTCCTCCTCGGCGGGGAGCCGCCCGGGGCCGAACCGCTCGTAGCTCTTCAGGATGGAGTGCCACGCGGTCACGTGGATCCACAGCTGCGACTCGGGATCGTTGGCGTCGTAGGTGCGCCGGGTGACCGGGTCGACACCGACGCCGCGCGTGTGGACCTTGACGAGCACGTCGGCCGCCGCGCAGGCCGAGCGGGTGTCACCGAAGGCAAGGGTCGCGAAGTACCGGACGGTCCGGTCGTAGCGGCTCCGCGGCCGGGAGAAGATGTCGCCGGTCGCGTCGACGGCGGCGATCAGCTCGGGGTCGAGCTCCTCGACGACGACCGCCCGCTGAAAGCCGACCGTCAGCGAGGTCGGGTAGGACCACACCTTCCAGGTAACCGATCCCGGGCCGAAGAATCCCTGGTCCTCGGCGGGCTGGACGTCGTGCTTGCGGGTGAACGGTGCCATGGCGATTCCTCCGAATCGAGTTTTCTACAGGGCTGTAGTAATAGCAGAGCTACAGAGCCGTAGCATCTGCCGCATCACATCTCAGCGTCCCCCCCGTCGCCCCTACGCAGCCCGCCTCCCTCCGGAGGAGCGTCGGACGCAGCTGCTCGACGCCGCGCTGGCGGTGATCCTGCGCGACGGCTACGCCGGCGTGAACGTGGAGGCGATCGCCTCCGAGGCCGGTGTCACGCGACCCGTCGTCTACGGCGTCTACGCCGGGCTCGGCCCGCTGCTGTCAGACCTCCTGGATCGCCAGCAGGCCCGCGCGCTCGCCCAGCTCTTCGCGGTGCTCCCGAAGGACCTCCGGCTCCGCGACACCGCCGCGGTGCTCGACGTCGTCGAACGGCTCGGCCGCCGCGTGGTGAGCGACCCCGACACCTGGCGCCCGATCCTGACCGACGTCGGGACGGGCATGCCCGCCGTCGTGCACGCGCGGATCGAGGCCGACAAGGCGCGCCTGCGGGGGCAGGTCGCTCTGCTCGTGGAGCGGTCACGGGACGAGCTCGGCCTCGCCGCGGAGCTCGACGCGGAGGTGCTCGCGCACGCCTGCCTGGCGCTAGCCGAGCACTTCGGCCGGCTGCTGCTCGACGGCGACGGGATCGGCACCGAGCGGATCATGGGCGCCCTGCGCGCGCTGCTCCTCCGCGCCTAGCTGTCGGCCGCGAGGTCGGCCCCCAGCGGCGGCGCCCCCGTGCGGTCGTCGATGAGGTCGACGACGGCGGCCTCGACGCCCGGGGGGTGCGGACCGGCGAGCGGGTCCGGCCCGCCCGCGACCTCCTCGATGCCCTGCTCGAGCGCCTCGGCGACCGTCAGCCCGGAGCGGAACCGATCGAAGACCCGCGGGTCGATGTAGGAGGAGCGCGCGACCGCCGGCGTGTTGCCGAGGTACTGCGCGACCTCCTTCGCCGCCCGCGCCTCCACGCGTTTGCGCGCGGTCTTCGACTCCCGCGCCGCCCCGGTGACCGACAGGGAGACGGCCGCGAGCACCGTCGCGTTCCAGGTCCGGAAGTCCTTGGCGGAGACGTCGAGGCCGGTACGGTCCTTGAGGTAGGCGTTGATGTGCTCGGAGCGGACGTCCTGCCACGCGCCCTTCTCCTTGAAGGCCAGGAGCTCCTCGCCCCCGCCGCGGCGCCGCCGCATCGTCTTCACGACGTCGGCCGAGATGGGGTCGATCACCCGCTGCTCACGCCGGAGCCCGTGCTTGGCCGGGAAGTCGAAGACGATCGCGGCCCCGTTCACGGACACGTGTTTCTTGTGCAGCGTCGCGAGCCCGTAGGTGCCGTTCTCGGCCGCGTAGCCCTCCGATCCGATCCGGAAGAAGCCGCGGTCAAGCAGCCGGACGGTGACGGCGAGCACCTGCTGAGACGAGAGCGAGGGGCGGTCCATGTCCTCCGCGACCCGCTCCCGCAGCACCGGGAGGATCTTCGCGAACGCAAGCATGTCGTCGAACTTGCGACGCGCCCGCTGGAGGTGCCAGTCCGGGTGGTAGACGTACTGACGTCGGCCCCTCGCGTCGGTGCCGGTCGCCTGGACGTGCCCGCGGGCATCCGGGCAGATCCAGACGTCTTGCCAGGCCGGGGGGATGACCAGGCCGGCCACCCGCTCCCGTACCTCCTCATCGTCGACTCGCTCCCCGCTCGCGTCGAGGAGGGTGAAGCCCTTCCCGCTGCGCCGCCGGGAGAATCCCGGGGCGCCAGGGTCGGAGCGGCGGAGCCGGGGCAACTACGCGGCGCGGAGGTGTCGCGTGGGCGCCGCGACGGGCTCGCGCTCGTCCATGCGGTCGCGCATCTCCTCGAGCGAGCGGCGGATCAGGCGGGAGACGTGCATCTGGGAGATCCCGACCTGCTCAGCGATCTCACGCTGGGTCAGCCCTTCGAAGAAGCGCAGCCGCACGATCTCCTGCTCACGATCGGCCAGGACGTGCATGCCGTCCTCGAGCAGGACGCGCCGCTCGGCCGTCATGAACTCGGGGTCCTCCTCGCCCAGCAGCTCGAGCGCGGTCCGGTTCTCGCCGATCGGCTCCTCGAAGGAGACCGTCGAGTAGGACTGGGCGCCCTGGAGCGCGTCGAGGACCTGCTCCTCGGTGGACTTCGTGGCGACCGCCAGCTCGGCGATCGTGGGCGAGCGGGAGAGCTTGGTGGTGAGCCGGTCCGTCGCCTGCGTGAGCTTCGCGTTGAGCTCCTGGATATCGCGCGGGACACGGATGCTCCAGCCCCGGTCGCGGAAGTGGCGCTTGATCTCGCCGGCGATGTTCGGCGCGGCGAAGGTCGAGAGCTTGACGCCGCGCTCGAGGTCGAAGCGGTCGACGGCCTTGATGAGGCCGACGGAGCCGACCTGGACCAGGTCGTCGGTCGGCTCGCCGCGGTTTGCGTAGCGCCGGGCGATGTGCCGCACGAGGGGCATCATGTTCTCGATCAGGATGGCGCGGGCCCGTAGGTCGCCGTCGCGGTGGTAAGCCTCGAGGAGGGTGACTTCGTCGTGACCGATCGGGGTGCGGACTTCGGTTGCGCTCATGGACGCCAATCTGACGGGCCGCAACGCCCCGACAAGGCGGACAGAGGTGGACAGCGTGGGCAATTCGCGCCCAACCCGCAGATGAGCAGGTGGACAAAGGTGGGCGGAACACAAGCGCGCCGAGCGGACCCGAAACCGTTTGGCTTCTCCCGCACTTGGGCACTGACCGGATGCCGTGGCGCCTTCCGACCTGCCCGATCTCGAGCTCTCGCTGTCCGCTTCACCCGAGAACGTCGCTGTCGTCCGTCACGTGCTCGGCGGCATCGCAGATGCGCTTGCGCTCTCGCCCGACCGGCTCGCCGACGTCCGACTCGCGGTCAGCGAGGCCTGCGCCAACGCAGTGATCCACGCGTACCCGGAGGGCTCCCCCGGCCTGCTCGACTTCGAGCTCTCCGCCCGAGCAGAGACGCTGGAGATCGTGGTCCGGGACCACGGCAGCGGCATGATGCCGCGCACCGATTCCCCGGGCTTCGGGGTCGGGCTCCCGCTCATCGCGAGCGTGGCGGACGGCCTCGAGCTGGCGAACAGAGACGGCGGCGGGACCGAGGTCCGCATGAGCTTCAGCCTGTGATCCGCGCGGTCGAAGAGGGCGGCGGAAGCACGACATGGGCCGACCGCACGCGGCTCACGGTCGCCGTAGGACCGCTCGTCGGTCCTGTCCTCGCGCGCGTGGTCGGCATGCACGCAGCTCGCGCCGAGCTCCCGCTGGACCGGCTGAACGACGCCGTGCTCGTGGCCGACGCGATCGCCGCCCGCGCGCAGGCCTTCGCCGTGCAGGACCGCCTGCCGGTCAGCGTGCGTTCGGATCCCGGCCGGCTCGAGCTGCGCGTCGGTCCGCTCCGGTCCGGGGGCGCCGAGCGGATCCTCGAGGGGGCGGCCCTTCCCGAGGTCGGATCCGTGATCGAGCGGCTCACCGACGCCGTCAAGGTGATGCGGGCCGCCGGCGGCGACGAGTACCTGGTTCTGAGGGTCGGGGCACAATGACTGCGCTCGCCGCCCTCATCCGTCAAGATGCACGGATCAGCCGTCGCCTCCGCCCCCAGCCGCCCGCATGACGTTCGACTTCTCGCTCACCGAGGATCGGCCGGCCTCCGGAGCCCACGTCGTCGCCGTCGCGGGCGAGGTCGACATCTTCACGGCCCCCGAGCTCAAGCGCGCGATCACGAACGTCATCGACTCGGGCGCCCGCGAGCTCGTGATCGATCTCACCGAGACGCGCTTCCTCGACTCCACCGCCCTCGGGGTGCTGATCGGGGCCGTCAAGCGGCTGCGGCCGCTCGACGGAAGAATGGTCATCGTGAACGTCGAGGCGAGTACCGCCAAGACGTTCGAGATCACCGGCCTCGATCAGATCTTCACGATCTTCGCCACCCGCGCCGAGGCGCTCGACGCCTTCTCCAAGGAAGCCTGAGCGATGCACGTCGGACCTCACATCACGCAGCGCGCCGAAGGTGACCTGCTCGTCCTCGAGATCAACGGCGAGCACGACATCGCGAGCGCGCCGGAGCTGCGCAGCGCGTTCGAGTCCGCCTTGGGCGAGCACCCGGGCGTCGTCGCCGACCTCACCCCGGCGAGCTTCATCGACTCGACGATTCTCGGGGTGCTCCTCGGGGCGCGGGAGCAGGCCCGAGAGCACGGGCGCGGCTACGCGGTGCTGCTCGGAGCCGAGGGTGAGCTCGCGGTCAAGCGCATCATCGAGGTCACCGGGCTGGGGCCGATCCTCCCGGTGCACGACACGCTCGCCGCCGCGATCGCCGCGGCCGCAGCTCCCTCCGGCTGACCCCCAGCCGACGGAGGCGGGTTACCGCGTCCAAGGATGAAAAGCAACCCTCGGTGCACCTCAGGGTCGGCGTCGGGCAGACTGGGGACCCCGGGATGACCTCGCTCGACCACACCGACCCGTCCGCGGCGTCCGATCTCTCGGCCCGCCACGCCGCCGACGCCCAGGCGCGGCTCGATGCGTTCTTCCGCGCGGCCCCCATCGGCATCGCGGTGCTCGACAGGAACGTGCGGTACGTCCAGGTCAACGACACGGTCGCCGCCGCCGCCGGACTCCCCCCCGGCGAGTTCGTCGGCCGCCACCCGTCGGAGCTGTGGGGCCCACGCGCCGCCGGGGTCATCGAAGAGGCCGCCCTGCGCGCGCTCGCCACCGGGGAGCCGGTGGAGGACGTCACGCTCGTGAGCGACGGCGAGCGCTTCGCGCACGGGCACTGGAGCGCCGACTTCTTCCCCGCGCTCGGTGGTGACGGCTCCCGCGTGGGGGTCGGGATGATCGCCCGGGACATCACGGCCGAGGTCGAGACCGACCGCGTTCGGGCCCGAACCGCCCAGCGGGCGACCACGCTGGCCGCCGTGGGCCAGCTGCTCGAGACCGGGCTCGACTCGTACCGCACCCTCGAGCGGCTCGCGCGCGTCGTGGTCGAGCACCTCGCGGACTGGTGCCTGATCGACCTCGTGGAGGAGGACACGCTGCGGCGCGCCGTCGCGCACCACCGCGACCCCGCCGACGTGCGCCGCGGGCGGCAGCGCGAGCCGGGCGAGGAGGAGCTTGTCCGGCGCGTAGCGGCCGAGGGCGGCGCCGGTCGCCTCGGTCCCGGCCTCATCAGTGTCGCGCTCACCGCACGCGGGCGCCCCCTCGGGGCCCTGACCCTCGTCCGGGACGCGCCCGGCGCCTTCGACGAGGACGATCACGCGCTGGCCGTCGAGCTCGGCCGCCGGGCGGGCGTGGCCGTCGACAACGCCCAGCTCTTCCGGAGCAGCCTCCGCGAGCAGCGCCGCACCGAGGAGGCGCTCGCGACGCTCGAGAGCTACCTCGACCGCGCGCCCGTCGGCTTCGCCCTGTTCGACGACGGGCTGTGCTTCGTCCGTGCCAACGCCGCGCTCGCCACGATGACCGGCCATTCCGCGGAGCAGCACCTGGGCAAGACGCCCGGCGTCCTGCTCGGCGAGGTCGGCGGGGAGATTGAGAGGGAGCTCGCCCACGTCCGCGACACCGGGGAACCGAGGCTCGATCTCGAGCTGGCCGGGAGCCTCCCCGCGGCGCCCGGGTCGCAGCGGCAGTGGCTTCTGAGCCTTTACCGCGTCGAGCTCCCCGGCGGGGACGCGCTCGGGATCGGCGCGACCGTGGTCGAGACCACCGATCACTTCGAGATCGAACGGGAGCTCACCGCGCAGCGGGACCTGTACGAGACGCTGCTGCGCGCCCAGTCCCAGATGGGTGAGGCGTTCGTCCTGCTCGAGGACGGCCGGGCGATCTACGTGAACGAGGCGACCGAGCGCATCACCGGACGCAGCGCCCGCGAGCTGTACGACCTGCCGTCGCTCGCGATGCTCTTCCCGCCGGACGCGGTGGCCGCGCTGCGACGGCGCATCAGCCGGGTGAGCGAGCGTCAGGAAGGCGTCGCCGGCTTCGAGAAAGAGCTGATTCGGCCCTCCGGCGAGCGACGCATCGTCGAGATCTCGATCCAGCCGCTGGAGGCGGCCGGGGTCGAGCGCCTCGTCATCGTCGCGCGGGACGTCACGGCGCGCCGGGAGGAGGAGCTCGAGCGCGAGCGGCTCCTGCGGGCCGAGCAGCAGGCGCGTCGGGAGACCGAGCTGGCGCACCGCGACGCACGGACGCTCGCCCGGCTGAGCGAGATCCTCGACCGGTCGATGGAGCTCTCGCAGACGATGCCCGAGGCCTGCCGGCTGCTGCTCCAGGAGGGGGCTGACACGGTGAGGATCGACCTGGTCGAGCGGGGCGGCGTCCTGCTGCGCTGCGAGGCGGCCGGGCACGTTGACCCGGCACTCGCGGCGCACGTCCAGGAGCTGGTGGGGCACGAGCACTCGATCGAGGCCGATCATCCCCGGACCCGGGTCCTGCGGACCGGGGAGGCACTCTGGTCGGTCGTCCCGGACGCCGACTACCGCCGGACGATGGCGAGCTCCCCCGAGCATCTCGCCCTGCTCGACGGGCTGGCTCCCGCCCGCCTCGCACTGCTCCCACTCGTCTCGCGCGGGCGGTCCGTCGGGATCGTCGTGCTCGGCTGGAACGACGTGGAACAGATCCCGGACCACGGGCGGCGCAGCCATCTGACGGAGCTCGCCCGGCGGCTGGCGATGGGCGTCGACAACGCCCAGCTCTACGCGGAGCGCGCGCACATCGCCTCGACGCTGCAGGCCGGGCTGCTGCCCCCGGCCCTTCCGAGCATCCCTCGGCTGGAGACCGCCGCGCACTACCTGCCCGCGGGGGCGGCCGCCGAGGTTGGCGGGGACTTCTACGACCTGTTCGCCGTCGGCCCGGATCGATGGGCGCTCGTCGTCGGCGACGTCTGCGGCAAGGGCGCGGAGGCCGCGGCCGTGACCGCGATGGCCCGGTACACCCTGAGGGCCGCCTCGGTGGCCGGCGCCGCGGGTCCGTCGGAGGCCTTCGGGCTGCTGAACGAGGCCATGGCGGTCGAGCGGGTCGGGGAGCGCTTCTTGACCGCGGTGATGGGCGAGATCGAGGTCACCGAGGACCGGGCGCGGCTCCGCATGGTCTGCGCGGGGCACCCCTGCCCCATCGTGGTCCGCGCCGACGGCGAGATCGCCGCCGTGCAGATCAGCGGGGGACTGCTCGGGATCGCCCGAGAGCTCAGCTGGGCGGAGACGACCATCGAGCTCGCGCCCGGAGACGGGATCCTGCTCTACACCGATGGCGTCACCGAGGCGGACCGACGGGCCCCGTTGTCCTCTCACGAGCTCGCCACGGAGCTCTCCGCCAGGCTCGGAGGCGCCGCGCCGGACTCGGCTCAGGTGCTGGCCGGCGCACTCCGGGCGCTCGCGCAGGCCCGGGCGGGCGGACCGCTGCGCGACGACGTGGCGATCGTCGCGCTGCGGTTCGCGGGCTGAGCGCTAGAGCTTCGCGAGCTCCTGGTCCACCATCTTGGTCCGCAGGGCCGCGGTCCGGTCGAGGACGCGCTTGCGCGCTTTGCCGCCCCGCTCGTAGCCGTCGATGGCCGCGAGCTCCTCGGCCGAGAGGGTCTTGAGCTTGGGCAGGATCTGCTCGACGGTCAGCTCGTCGTAGCCGTCGATCGCGATCTCGTCGTCGAGCTCCGAACCGGCGCCGGCCTCGGTCGCGTCGGAGTCGGTCGCGTCCTTGACCTCGTCGCGGACGGACGCCGCGGTGCCCTTGACGTCCTCGGCGACCGTGCCGGCAGCGTTCCCGGCCTGCTCGGCTGCCTCGCCGACGGCCTCGGTGACCTCGTCCGCCGCGGCCTCGGCCTTCGCAGAGGCCTTCCCGACGGCCGCCTCGGCCTTCTCGGAGGCCTTCTCCGCGGCCGCCTCGGCCTTGCTGCGCGCTGCCTTCGCCGTCCCCTTCGCCTTCCCGGCGACGGCGCGCGCGCCGTCGGCCGCACCAGTCGTGGTCGGGTCGTAGTGCGGGTGCCCCTCGACCTCGGCGTCGACGACGGCGAGCGCCAGCGCCGGGATGTGCTCGCGCAGATCCTTGAGGAAGAGCTCCTCCTGCGTGCGGTGCTCGCGCGCCAAAACGGCGGTCTTCTCGTCACCGACCGCGGTGGCGACGGCCTCCAGCGCGTCGTAGGAGGCGATCTCGAGCGCCTCGGATGCGGCCTCGTCCTTCGCGTTCTTGAGCAGCTTCTCCTCGCCCCCGGTGCCCCGCACGAGGCTCAGCGGCGCCATCGCGAGCGCCACGCCCTGGCCGACGACGACCTGAGCGGTGTCGTAGACGGAGTGCAGGAACGAGCTCGTCTGGCCGAGCTCCCCGAGGCGCTGCTCGATCCGCTGGACCTGCGTGCGGGTCTCGTAGCGGTGACGTTCCAGAAGGTCTCGGTACTCCGAGCGCGGGGTGAGCGCGATGTGGGCGGTGAGGGTCGAGACGAGGCTCGTCTCGAGCGCGTGGATCTCCTCCAGGTACTGGAGGACCTTGTCGGCGGCTGTAGTCATGCTTCTGTTTTCTCCGCGCCGCGGGTGCCGTAATCGGCGCCATATCGGTAATCGCGCACACACCGGCTCAGCTCCCCGGGTAGAAGGCCATCCGTGCTCGACCACGCGACCCCTCCGACCCCCGACGCGATCGACCGGGCGGCTCAGGAGGTCCTCGGCTTCGACGGGCTTCGCCCGGGCCAGCGCGAGGCGGTCGAGGCGCTGCTCGACGGGCACGACTGCTTCGCGGTGCTCCCGACCGGGGCCGGGAAGTCCGCGATCTACGAGCTCGCCACCCTGCTGCGGGACAGCGGCCCGACCGTCGTCGTCACCCCGCTCATCGCCCTCCAGCGCGACCAGTTGTCGCATCTGCACGATCACGGCCTCGCCGCCGCCGCGCTCAACTCGACGTTGAGCGTCGCCGAACGCGACGCAGCGCTGGGCGCGCTGGCCGACGGCGAGCTGCAGGTGCTCCTGCTCGCCCCGGAACAGCTCACCTCCCCAGAGCTGCTCGGGGAGATCGCCGCCGCGCGGCCGGGCCTCTTCGTGATCGACGAGGCGCACTGCGTCTCGACCTGGGGCCACGACTTCCGGCCCGACTACCTGGCGCTCGGGGCCGTCATCGACGCGCTCGGGCACCCCCCGACGCTCGCGCTCACCGCGACCGCCTCACCGCTCGTGCGCGAGGAGGTGGCGGAGACCCTCGGGCTCGCCAGCCCTCAGATCGTCCTCGGCGACCTCGACCGACCCGAGCTGCACCTGGAGGTCGAGCGCTGCCACGATGAGGCGCGCAAGCTCGCCCGTCTGGCCGAGATCGTGGGCGAGCTCGACACCCCGGGGATCGTCTACGCTGGCACCCGTCGGGCCACCGAGGATCACGCGGAACGGCTCCGCGCCGCCGGCGTGGACGCGGGCGCCTACCACGCGGGGATGAAGGCCGGCGAGCGTCGCGCCACCGAGCGGGCGTTCCTCGACGGGAAGCTCGACGTCATCGTGGCGACCTCGGCGTTCGGCATGGGGATCGACAAGCCGGACGTGCGCTTCGTCGTCCACGCGGACATCCCGGGTTCGGTCGACGCCTACTGGCAGGAGGTAGGCCGGGCGGGCCGCGACGGCCGGCCCGCGGCCGCGAAGCTCCTCTACCGCACCGAGGACGTCGGCCTGAAGCGATTCTTCTCCGGCGGCGGTGTGGCCTTCGAAGAGCTCGCGCAGGTCATCGAGGCGCTCCGCGGGGGCACGCGGGTCAGCGACCAGAAGGCGCTCGCCCGCGCCTGCGGGCTCTCCCCCGCGCGCACCCTCGCAGCCGTCCGGCGCCTCAGCGGGATCGGATCCTGGCCGCCCACCGGCGAGCTCGACGGCATCCTCGCCAAGGCCGTCGAGGCCGAGGAGCGTCGCCGCGAGCTCGAGCGCTCCCGCGTCGAGATGATGCGCACCTACGCGGAGCTCACCACCTGCCGGCGGGCGTTCCTGCGCTCGTACTTCGGAGAGGAGCCGCCCCCGCGGTGCGGCCGCTGTGACGTCTGCGACGCGGCCCCCGAGGCGGATTTGCCCTCCGACGACGCCCTCGACGGGCTCGAGGTGTCCCTCGGTGCCCGGGTCCGGCACCCGGAGTGGGGCCTCGGCGTCCTCCAGCACGCCGACGAGGAGAAGGTGACCGTCGCCTTCGAGGAGCTCGGCTACAAGACGCTTGCCATCAGCGTGCTCCGCGACCGGCCGGAGTTGCTCGCGCCGGCCTGAGCCCCGTCGGTAGCCTCCCCGGGGTGGGCGAAGCCGACCCCGTGACCCCACCGTCCGCGCCCGGCGCCGACGAGCTCGACGACCGCTCGCTCGAGCGGCTGCGCGCCGCGCTCACGGCCGCCGCCGACGGCGATTTCTCCGTCCGCCTGCCGGGCCGCCGCAAGGGACCCGCCGGGGAGGCCGAGCGCGCGTACAACGCCTTGGTGGGCCGCAACGCCCAGCTCACGGCCGAGCTCGACCGGCTCGCGCGGGTCATCGGGCGGGACGGGCGGATGACCGAGCGGGCGGCGCTCGGCGAGAACCGGGGCCAATGGGCCGAGACCATCGAGGCGGTCAATGGCCTGGTCGACGACCTCGTCCGGCCGACCACCGAGGTCGCCCGCGTCATCTCCGCGGTCGCCGAGGGCGACCTCACGCAGCAGATGGCGCTCACCATCGAGGGGCAGCCGCTCAAGGGCGAATTCGCGCGCATCGGCACCACCGTCAACGCGATGGTCGACCAGCTCTCCGCCTTCACCTCCGAGGTGACCCGCGTCGCCCGCGAGGTCGGCACCGAGGGCCAGCTCGGAGGTCAGGCCCAGGTCCCCGGCGTCGCGGGCATCTGGAAGGACCTCACCGACAACGTCAACATCATGGCGCGCAACCTGACCGACCAGGTCCGCGGCATCGCGCTGGTCACGACGGCCGTCGCCCAGGGCGACCTCTCCGAGACGATTGCCGTCGAGGCCAAGGGAGAGGTCGCCGCCCTCGCGGACACGATCAACACGATGGTCACCCAGCTCTCCGCCTTCGCGGACGAGGTCACCCGCGTCGCCCGCGAGGTCGGCACCGAGGGCCAGCTCGGCGGCCAGGCCCAGGTCCCCGGCGTGGCCGGCACCTGGAAGGACCTCACCGAGAACGTGAACGTCATGGCCTCGAACCTGACCGATCAGGTCCGCGGCATCGCGCACGTGACCACGGCCGTCGCCCAGGGCGACCTGTCGCAGAAGATCACCGTCGAGGCCAAGGGAGAGGTCGCCGCCCTCGCGGACACGATCAACACGATGGTCACCCAGCTCTCCGCCTTTGCGGACGAGGTCACCCGCGTCGCCCGCGAGGTCGGCACCGAGGGCCAGCTCGGCGGCCAGGCCGAGGTCCCCGGGGTCGCGGGCACGTGGAAGGACCTGACCGAGAACGTCAACTCGATGGCCGCGAACCTCACGGGCCAGGTCCGGAACATCGCTGACGTCACGACCGCGGTCGCCCTGGGCGACCTCTCGCAGAAGATCACCGTGGACGTGCGCGGCGAGGTCCGCGAGCTCAAGGACACCATCAACACGATGGTCGACCAGCTGCGCTCCTTCGCCGACGAGGTCACACGCGTCGCCCGCGAGGTCGGCACCGAGGGCCAGCTCGGCGGTCAGGCCCAGGTCCCCGGCGTGGCCGGCACCTGGAAGGACCTGACCGAGAACGTCAACTCGATGGCCGCGAACCTCACGGGCCAGGTCCGCGGGATCGCGCTCGTGACCACCGCGGTCGCGGGCGGCGACCTCTCGCAGTCGATCACCGTCGACGCCAAGGGCGAGATCCTCGAGCTCACCTCGACGATCAACACCATGGTCCAGCAGCTTCGCTCGTTCGCCGACGAGGTCACCCGCGTCGCCCGCGAGGTCGGCACCGAGGGGATCCTCGGCGGACAGGCCCGGGTCGAGGGCGTGAGCGGCACCTGGAAGCAGCTCACCGAGAACGTCAACCAGCTCGCGGCGAACCTGACGACCCAGGTGCGCGCGATCGCCCAGGTCTCCACCGCGGTCACCCAGGGCGATCTCACGCGAACGATCACCGTCGACGCCCGGGGGGAGGTCGCCGAGCTCTCGGACAACATCAACCAGATGATCGAGAACCTGCGCGAGACCACGCGCCGGAGCGGTGAGCAGGACTGGCTGAAGACGAACCTCGCCCGGATCTCGGCCCTCCTGCAGGGCCAGCGCGACCTCGCCCAGGTCACGCAGCTGATCATGAACGAGGTCACCCCGGTGGTCTCCGCGCAGTACGGTGCCCTGTTCCTCGCCGAGCCGGGCGAGGACGAGATCGAGCTGCGCCCGTACGCCGGCTACGGGTTCCGGGCCCGGCCCGGACAGGGGACGCTCCGGCTCGGCGAGGGGCTCGTCGGCCAGGCGGCGCTCGACGCCACCACGATCCTGCTCGACGACGTCCCCGCGAGCTACGTCAGCGTCGGCTCGGGGCTCGGAGAGGCGACGCCGGCGACGCTGCTCGTGACCCCGATCGTCTTCGAGGGCGAGGTCCTCGGTGTGCTCGAGCTCGCCGCCTTCAGCGCCTTCACCGATGTTCACCACGCCTTCCTCGACGAACTCACCGAGACGCTCGCGGTCGTCATCAACACGATCCGCGCGAACATGCGCACCGAGGAGCTCCTGACCCAGTCGCAGGCGCTCACGAGCGAGCTGCAGAAGCAGTCCGAGGAGCTGCGACAGACCAACGACGAGCTGCAGGACAAGGCCGTCCTGCTCTCCGCGCAGAACCGCGACATCGAGCTGAAGAACGCGGAGATCGAGCTCGCCCGGGTGGGCCTCGAGGAGAAGGCCTCCCAGCTCGCGCTCTCCTCCCGGTACAAGTCCGAGTTCCTGGCCAACATGAGCCACGAGCTGCGCACCCCGCTGAACTCGCTGCTGATCCTCTCCCGGCTGCTGGCCGAGAACCAGGAGCAGACGCTGCTGCCCGCCCAGGTCGAGTTCGCCGAGACCATCCACGCGTCGGGCAACGACCTGCTGCGGCTCATCACCGACATCCTCGACCTGTCGAAGGTCGAGGCGGGGAAGATGGACGTCGTCCTCGCACCGGTTTCCCTGGACCGGCTGCGGGCCGACCTCGAGCGCGCGTTCCGCCCGGTCGCCGAGGAGCAGGGGCTGAGCTTCGCCATCACGCTCGATCCCGCGCTCCCGGACACCATCGTCAGCGACGAGCAGCGGCTCACGCAGGTGCTCCGCAACCTGCTCTCGAACGCCTTCAAGTTCACCGCCGACGGCGAGGTCACGCTCTCGGTGCGGGCGGCCGACGACGATGATCGAGCGATCGCCTTCGAGGTTCGCGACTCCGGAGTCGGGATCGCCGAGGAGAAGCTCGAGCTGATCTTCGAGGCGTTTCAGCAGGCCGACGGGACCACGTCACGGAAGTACGGCGGGACGGGCCTCGGGCTCTCCATCTCGCGCGAGATCGCCGCACTGCTCGGCGGCGAGCTGCACGCGCGCTCGCCCGCGGGGGAGCGTGGATCCGTCTTCACCCTGCGGCTGCCGCTCCGCGTCGGGCCGGCCCGGCGCCCCGCTGCGCCCGGCGCCGGTCCCCGGCCGGCCGCTGCACCGGAGGTGGCGACGGGCGAGCTGATGCTGCTCGACGACGGGGTTCCCGACGACCGCGGGAGCCTGCAGGAGGGTGATCGCCCGCTGCTCATCGTCGGGCACGACCCGGATCGCTGTCGCGACGCGCTCGAGGCCGTCCGGGCGGCAGGGGCGCGCGGCCTCGTCGCGCGACGGGCCCCGACCGCGCTCGCGCTCGCCCGTGAGCTCCCTCTCGCGGCGGTGATCATGCTCGAACCGCGCTCGGACGGCCTGCTCGGCCAGCTGGGGCGCCACCCCGCCACGGCGCACCATCCGGTCTACGTGGCCGGGCCGGCGACCGGCCGGCGCTCCGCGCTCCGGGCCGGAGCAGCTGCCCACCTCGGGCCCTTGAGCGGAGCCGCGTCCGCCCGTCGGGTGATGGAGCTCGTGGGCGTCAGAGGTTCCGGGCAGCTCGTCGTCGTCGGCCCGGGCGAGCTGCCTGAGCTGCTTCGTGCCGGAGCCGGCGTCGAGCGCGTGAGCGAGCCCGACACCGCCGAGGCGCTCCTGAAGGCGGAGCCCGGCGCCCGCGCGGTCGTGCTGCTCGACGGCGCGGGCCTCACCCTGCTGGAGCGGTGGGCCCAGGACGCCGAGCTCCGTGATCGGCCCGTGATCGTCTCCGTCCCGGACGGCACGGACCCCGGTGGGCTCGCGCAGCTCGCCGAGCGCCTGGTGCTGCTGCGCGCAGACGGACCGGAGCCCCTCCTCGAGCAGGCGCTCCGCGTCCTTCACCGGTCCGAGTCCACGCTCGAGCCCGAGCTGCGGCACAGGCTCCGCGAGTACCGCGTCGAGGACCGCAGCCTCGCGGGCCGGCTCGTCCTGATCGTCGACGACGACATCCGCAACGTCTTCGCCCTGACCTCCGCGTTGGAGCAGCGCGGGCTCCGCGTGGTCTACGCGGAGAACGGACGTGAGGGCATCGCCCGCCTGCGCCAGCACCCGGACGTCGACCTCGTGCTGCTCGACGTGATGATGCCCGAGATGGATGGCTACGAGGCCGCCCGCGCGATCCGCGAGCTCCGCGGCTCGGACGGCCTGCCGATCATCTCGCTCACCGCCAAGGCGCTCCCGGGCGACCGGGCCAAGTCCCTGGCCGCCGGCGCCTCGGACTACATCACGAAGCCCGTCGACCTGAGCGAGCTGCTCACGCTGATGCGGGTCTGGCTGCACCGATGAGCGCACCCGCTGTCCTGCTCGTCGACGATCACGTCGGAGAACCTCCTCGCCCTGGAGGCCGTCCTCGCCCCGCTCGAGGCACGGCTCGTCCGAGCCGACTCGGGGGAGGAGGCGCTGCGGGCAGTGCTCGGCGAGCAGTTCGCGGCGATCCTCCTCGACGTCCAGATGCCGGGCATGGACGGGTTCGAGACCGCGACCCTGATCCGCGGCCGGGAGCGCTCGGCGCGCACGCCGATCATCTTCCTCACCGCCCTCTCGACCGACGTCGAGAACGTGAGCCGCGGGTACGAGGCGGGGGCCGTCGACTACGTGCTCAAGCCGTTCGACTCCGACCATGCTGCGCTCCAAGGTCGGCGTCTTCTGCGACCTGGCCCGCCTGCGCTCCGAGCGCGAGCACGCCGACGCGCTGCTGCGTGCGGCCTGGGACGGCGCCCCGAACGGGATCGCGATCATCGCGCCGGACGGGAGCGTCGGGGACATCAACCCCTCACTGCTCGAGCTGACCGGGCGCCTGGCCGGGGACGTCCCGCCGAGCCTCGACGTGCTCGTCGAGGCCGGAGGACCGCGAGGCGCTCAGCGAGCTGCACCAGCGGGTGATGCGCGGCCGGGCGGACACGGGCCGCATCGAGCTGCGCCTCCGCAGCCTCGACGGGGAGGAGCTGCCCGTGAGCGTCCTGGCCTCGGCGGTCGCCTCCCCCACCCCGGGACCGCGCACCGTGCTCCTGCAGGTCACCGACCTGCGCGAGCAGGCCCGCGCCCGCGCCTCCGAGCTGGCGCTCACCCACGAGCAGGCCGCACGGGACGAGGCCGAGGCCATCGCCGTGCGCCTGGCCGCGATCGCCGCCATCACCGAGGGGCTCGAGGGACTGGCCGACCGCCGAGCTCGTCGAGGAGCTCTGCTGCCGGCTGCGACGCGTCCTCGGGCTCTCGGGGGTCGCCGTCCGCGTGCTCGGCGACGAGCAGCGTGTCGTGGCGGAGGCGGCCGTCGGCGCGCCGGTCGACCCGACGGCGCTCCTCGCCGAGCCCGCCGGCCCGTCGGAGCACGCCGGAGCCACCGTGCTCCCGATGCGGGTCGACGGCCGGCTGCTCGGGGTGGTCGCCGTCACCGGGCTGCACGCCGAGCGCCCGCAGCGGGTCGGGAGCGAGGCGCTGCTGCGAAGCGCCTGCGACCGGGCCGCCCTCATGCTCGAGCGCGCGCGCCTCTTCGAACGCGAACGGCGCATCGCCGCGACCCTCCAGCGCGATCTGCTGCCGGAGACCCTCCCGGACGTCCCGGGGGTCAGCGCAAGCGCCTCCTTCACCTCCGGCGGGGACGGCGTGCGGGTCGGCGGCGACTGGTACGACGCCCTCGCGCTCCCGGGTGGCCGGCTCGGGCTCGTCGTGGGCGACGTGGCCGGACACGGGGTCGAAGCCGCGGCGCGCATGGCCGAGCTGCGGGCGGTCGCGCGTGCCTACATGCTCGAAGGGCACGCGCCCGCCGAGGTGCTCCGGCAGATGAACGCGTACCACCTCTCGATGGGGTCGGATTCGATGGTCACGATCGTCTGCGCGATCGTCGAGCCGGATCGCGATCGAGCGCGGTTCGCCGCCGCGGGCCACATGCCGCCGATGCTCGTCCCGCCCACGCCGGACGCACCGGTGGAGCTCCTCACGAGCCGCGGCCCCCCGCTCGGTGTCCTCGAGGTCGGCGTCTACGAGGAGCGCGAGATCGCGTTCCCGGCCGGCGCGCTCCTCGCGCTGTACACCGACGGACTGGTCGAACGGCGCGGCGAGGTCCTCGACGTGGGCCTGGAACGGCTGCGGACCGCGCTGAAGGAGCACGAAGGCGCCGAGCTTGAGCAGCTCCGCGCGCACGCCATCGAAGCCTGCCTCGAGGGAGCGGTGGCCGCCGACGACGTGACGCTCGTCGTGGTTCGGGCCGACGCACGGCTCGGTGACACGGCGCGGTTCACGATCACCGCCGTGCCCGAACCGCTCGGCGCCATGCGCCGCCACCTGCGTCGCTGGCTCGAGGAGGCCGGCGCCCACCCCGGGGAGGCCGCGGAGATCACGATGGCGGCGAACGAGGCGATGCAGAACGCGATCGAGCACGGCAACGCGTACGCGGTGGCGCCGATCACGGTGTCGCTCGAGCTCCGAGCCGGCGCCGAGGTCGTGATCGTCGTGCAGGACCTCGGCCACGACGGGACGCTCACGCCCGACCCGGACCGGGGTCGGGGCTTCGAGCTGATGCGCGCGCTGTGCGACGACGCACGCTTCGACTTCGGTGGGCCGATGGGGGGATCGGTGACCCTCCGGCGCCGTCTGGCGGCCGCTGGAGGCTGACGTTCGCGCCACCAGGGCTCATGTAGGGTTCCGCCGTGACCCAAAACGAGCGACGGAGATGGAGAGGGCGCCGCGACCAGCCGACTCCCGAGCCGCGTCCCGTGGTCGCCCTCGCGCCGCCGCTCGCCGCGCCCCTCGACGACCCGCGCCGCCTCCGTGCCCTCCGGGCCACCGAGCTCCTCGACACGCTTCCCGGTGAATCCTTCGACCGCCTGACCCGCCTGGCCGTCCGCACCCTCGGCGCCACCACCGCCTACGTGACCCTGATCGACACCGATCGCCAGGTCGTGCTGAGCGCCGCGGTCAGCGAGGGCACCTGGACAGGGGAGCGGCAGATGCCGCTCTCCCACTCCTACTGCAAGCACGTTGTCGGCCGGGCGAAGCCCCTCATCGTCGAAGACGCGCGCCTCAACGAGCTGCTCGCCGACAGCCCGGCCATCACCGACTCGGCGGCCATCGCCTACGCCGGGGTTCCGCTCGTCGCCCCCGACGGCTCCGTCCTCGGCGCACTGTGCGCGATCGACGGCGAGCCTCGCGCGTGGAGCGAGTCGGACGTCGCGGTCCTTCAGGACCTCGCCGCCACGGTCATGACCGAGATCGAGCTGCGCGAGGCGACCCGACGGCTTGGCGCTGACATCCGGACCGATCAGCTGACCGGCCTCGGGAATCGCCGGTCCTGGGATGAGCAGGCGCCCCGCGAAGTCAGCCGCGCCCGCCGGCAGCAGACCCCGCTCGTCCTCGCACTGGTCGACCTCGACCGCTTCAAGCGCTTCAACGACAAGCACGGGAACGTGGCCGGCGACGAGCTGCTGCAGGCCACGGCGGAGAGCTGGCTCGGCTCGCTGCGCGACGTCGACGTGCTGATCCGGCTTGGCGGCGAGGAGTTCGCCATCCTCATGCCGGACACCCCGCTCGACTCGGCCTTCGACGTCGTGGAGCGCCTGCGACGGATGCTCGGCGGAGGGGTGACCTGTTCTGCCGGTCTCGCCGCCCTGCGGGACGACGAGACACACAGCGAGCTCCTCGGCCGCGCCGACGCCGCGCTGTTCCGGGCGAAGCGCTCCGGGCGCAACGCCAGCGCTCTGGCCTCCTGAACCGCCGACGCTCAGGCGGGCTCGGGCTCCGGGGTCTCCGCCGGCGCGGGGACGTCCGCCGGAGCCGGGTCATCGATGATGGGGCCGACCGGCTCGGGCGAGGACGGCTCGGTGACGGGATCCGACGGCAGCTCGGGGCCGGGCGCGGGGCCGCTGGGATCGTTCGGGTACTGGGGGATCTCGAGGACGGTCATGCACCGCTACTACCCATCGCGTGCACCGCCGCACCCGGATGCGGCACACTGGTTTCGTGGTCAAGGGTGGACAGACGGTGAGTGCGACCGACTTCGCGTCGTTGACGGGGGTCTCCCGCGAGCGTCTGCGGACGTGGGAGCGCCGCCACGCGTTTCCCGAGCCTGTCCGTGCCGGCGGCGGCGCCCGCCGCTACGCCATCGACGATGTCCCCAGGGTGGTCTCCGTCCGCCGGGCCGTCGAGAGCGGGGTTCCGCTACCGGCCGCGGTCGAGGCGACCATGCTCCGGACGGAGGCCGGCATCTCGACCGACGCGCATCTGGCGCTCGCCGAGCACGCCCCCGTCGCGGTGGTGGCACTCTCCGGCCCCGAGCCGCTGCGCATCGAGTTCGTCAACGCCGCCGTCCGCCTCCGGCCGGGTGCACCCGCCCCCGGCGACGACCTCCTCGACCTCGCTCCCTGGTTCGCCGGCGAGCCGGGCTGCGCGACGCTCCGCCGCCTCTTCACCGATGATCTCGTCGCCGCCGGCTGCGAGCACCCCGACTGGACCGCTGGGCTGCGCACGGGCGCCCAGTCGATCGCCTACCGGCTCCCGCACGAGCCCGGCGAGCGGCCCCTCGTCGCGCTCATCGGGATCGACACCGCGCGGGAGCGCCGCACCGCGCGGGAGCTCGCCGCCGCCGAGCAGGAGGCCGAGCGGCTGCGCGAGCAGGCCGAGCGCGACACGCGGTTCTTCGAGGCGCTCGAGGCGGTCACCGACCTGTTCCGGCGCGGTTCCGGGATGGACCGGATCGCGGAGGCCACGACCCTGCTCGTGCGCCGGCTGAGCGCCGTCGACGTCGCGCTCGCCCCGTCGATGGCCGGGTCGCTCGTCCTCGGTCGTTCGGCCCGCGGACTGCTCGGCCCGGAGATGGTCACCGTCACCCGCTTCGACGACCTGGCCGACGCGCTACGCGACGGGGAGATCGCCTGGGTCGGCGCCCCGACCGCCCAGGCCTTCGGCGCTCCGCAGGGGCTCGAGCTGCTGACCGTGCCGATGATGGCGGCCGGGGAGAGCCTTGGCGCCCTGCTGGTGCTCGTCGACGAGCGCGCGGACCTGAGCGACGGGCAGCGCCGCCTCCTGCGGGCCATCTCGGCGACGATCGCGTTCGCGCTTCTCCGGGAGCGGCTCGTCGGCGAGCTCTCCGATTCCGGGATCACCGCGTGAGCGGCCCGCTCGACGCGACCCGGCTGGAGCTGGCCGTCGCGGCCGACCCCGCCGCGCTCTTGGTCGTCCGCCGTTTGACCGGGTCGCTCGCGCTCGCCCTCGGGCTCGACGAGGGGGACGTGGCCGACCTTCGGCTGGCCGTCACCGAGGTGTGCTCCTCGTTCATCGCCGCGCGGCCGGAGGGCGGACCCGCGGTCGGGCTGAAGATCACGGCCGCGCTGCGCGACGGACGGCTCGAGGTGTCGGTCCTCGATCCGGCCTCGCCCCCACCCGGGCCGGGCACGGGACCTCCGCTGGCCCTGCTCGCGGCCCTTACCGAAGGGCTGGAGCTGCGCGGTGCGACGGGCGGCGGCATGGAGGTCCGCATGACCTTCGCCGCACGTCGCGGTTGATCAGCCGGTCCGGGCCTCGAAGCTTCGCGCGGGTGCCGTCGCGGTGGCGAAGAGCATCCAGATCTCGGTTCCGCCGTCGTCGCCCGGCCGGAACTCCAGGTCCGAGGTCAGCGAGACCATGAGCGGCAGGCCGAGGCCCATTCCGGGCGAGTCCGGGCGAGCGTGCATGCCGTGGCCGGCGTCGAGGACGCTGACTTCGAGGCCGCGTTCGGTGATCGCGCCGCTCACCCGGATCGTCCCGGGTTCCGTGTCGCGGTAGGCGTGGACGGTCACGTTCGTGCACGCCTCGGTCACCGCGAGCCCGACGTCCGCGCGACGTTCCTCGTCGAGCCCGGCGGTCTCCGCCAGGGCCGTGACCCAGCCACGGATGCGCCCGACCGATGCGGCGCGGGCGGGAAGGGTGAGGCTTACCGGAGTGGGGTCCTGGTGACGGTCGGGGGTGGGGTGAGGGGCGAGTCGCACGAGGAGCGTTCTCGGAGAGTGCCCCGGCACGATCACCGCGAATCCTCCGGCTTCGAGGCCACCGCGGTGTTCCGTCCAGACGCGGCCTTCGGCTTCTTGCGGGCGTGCGGCTTCTTCCGGGGAACGACGCTGACGGTTTCCCCCGCCGCGCCACGCGGTCCGCTCGGCCCCTGCGCGAGCACGTCCACCCGGTAGGTCCCGGCCCGGGGCGGGACCCAGGTCACGGTGTGGCGCCCGCGGCCGACCTCGAGCACCCGCAGGAAGGGCGGGACGCCGGTGCGGGTCACCGTGATCGTGATGCGCGAGCGCTTCGACACCCAGACGGCGATACCGGTCACCCGACGCGGGCGAGGCTTCGCGGCGAGCTCGAGCTGCACCCGGGTCGGTTCGCGCACGTACCGGGCGAAGCGCCGGGCGGCCGTGCAGTAGGCGCCGCCTCCCGTCCTCCGGCAGAGGTTCCCCAGGAACCCGTTGACCAAGCGGTGGTAGCTCAGCGTCGCCTCCCTCCCCCCGGCCGCGTACCGCGACCAGGCTCCGGTGTCGTAGCGGGCGATCGCGGGCCGCGCGGCCCGGTCACCGCGTCGGAACAGGCGACGGGCACGCCGGCTCCCGGTCAGCTCCGCCGCGTCGTAGAGCCCGGTGACCGCCTGGAGGTGGCCGTTGAGGATCCGCAGCCCGGGGGCGAACGAGTACATGAGGTAGTGGCTGCCGGAGCCGTCCCGGACCCGGATGCCGTCCGGGGGTGCGTGCTCGAACGCCCCGAGGGCACGCCGGGCGGAGGAGCCGAAGCGCGGTGCGTCGATCGCGCGGCGGGCCCGGGCCAGCGCCTGGACCGCGGTCCCCTGGGTCATCCCTGAGACCCAGCCCGGGGCGCCCCCGCCGAAGCGGTAGAGGCTCTCGTAGGCGTCGTAGCCGCGGCGCCGGGCTGCGAGGCGCACGAGCCGGTCGAACTCCCGCCGGGTCGTCTGCTTCGGGCACCGGTCCGGCGTCTCCAGGCAGAAGCGCGCGCGCCCGTTCACCCTCCCCCACGTCCCGAGCCAGTGGATCTGGAGACCCTGCCCCGGCTCGTACCGGAAGACGACGGGGTCGCGGCCGAACGCGAAGCGCCGTTTGGGCTGCGGAATGGACCGCGTGGTCCAGAAGTTCGTGTTGCGCCGCAGCGTCAGGAAGGCGGCCCCGAGCCGCGAGGCGTCGAGCTTGCGGTCCCGCGCCAGGCCGCGCACGAGGGCGAGCACGCTGCGCTGCTCGGCTCCCGGGGAGCCACGGAGCCGGCCCGCGGCGGCCACGGTACGGGCCCAGGTGCCGCGGTACCCCTCGTACGTCGCCTCGTCGATGTGGCGGCCGAGCCAGGCGCGGCGCAGCGCGGCAGGGACCGTGCGTGAGCGCCTGAGCCGCCGGAGCTCCGCTTTGCGCCACGCGTTCGAACGCGTGGGCCGGACGGCCAGGGGCGGGTCGGCCGCGACGTCCGGAAGGGTGACGATCCCGGCCGCTTCGGGTGGCGGCGGGGTCGCTCCCCGCCCTCGGGGCCCCGAGGAGGACAAGAGGAGGACGGCGAGCACGAGCAGGAGCCCGGCCGTGCCCAGGACGAGAAAGATTCGGGGGAGCACCACGTCTTGCATCGGCGTGCGGGCGCCGGGACTTCACCCTCTGGGGTCGGAGACCGGCCGGCGTCGCCGGTCCCCTACGACGGCCGGGTCAGTACCCGAGCCGCTCGAGGCGCGCGCGCTCGGCCTCGCGCTTGGCCTCGCGGTCCGCCTTCTTCTTGCGCTCGCGTTCCTTGCGCTCCGCCGAGTCGTCGGTCACGAAGCGGACGCTCGTCCCGATCTTGCCGTCCTGGGCGCTCGCGAGGTCCTTCGCGGTCACCTTGGGGCCACGGTCCTCGCGGTCGCCGCGGCCACCACGACCGCCGCCGCCGCCGAAGCCGCCGGGGCGACCACCGCCGCCTCCGCCGCCGTCACGGCCGCCGCCGCCACCCTGGCCGCCGCCACGGCCACCGGCGCCGCCGCGTTCGGGCTTCTCGGAGACTTCGGCCTTGATCAGGCGGACCGGCGTGGCAGCCAACCGGATCCAGGCGAGGAACACGGGATCACCCTGGGAGAGGCCGGTGGCCTGCTCGGCACAGACGGCCGCCCACTTCATCGGCTCGCCCTTCTCGTCGGTCTTCGGCGCCAGCGCGGCACGGACCCCTTCGGGGCCGCCGACGCGCTCGATCGCGATCACCAGGCGGGGCACGCGCGGGGGCGGGACCTTCGTCGCGCCGTCCTCGCCGGCGGGAGCGTCTCCGCCAGGGGCGGCCTCGCTCGCGTCCGCGGTCGCCGTCGGGGTCGGGTCGCCTTCCGGGCGGGCGGTGTCGGGGGCCGCCTCGGTCGTCGGGGTGCCGCCGATCGCGGCCTCGGTCACCTGGGCCTCGGCGGGGGCCGCCTCGTCGGGCGTCGACGCCGCTGCCGCGGGCTCGGCGGGCGTCGAGGTCTCGGGCGTGGACTCCGTCGTCGGGGTTCCGCCGATCGCGGCGTCCGGGACCTCGGCCTCCACGGCAGCGGAGACCTCCGCGGTCGGGGTCGCCTCCGACTCCGCCTGCTCACCCGCGGCGGGCGCGCTGTCGGAGCCCGGGCCGCCCTCCTGCTCGGAACGGCGCAGCTCGGAGAGCTTGTTGAAGAACGCGGTGCGGTGCTTCTGCGCGGCGTTCGGGCGGCGTCGACGGGGCCGCTTCGGCTTCCCGTCGGGGCGGCCTGCGCCGCTGCGTGCGGGCTTCTGCTGACCGCCGGTTGCGGGCGCGTCGGTGCTCGCGGCTGGCGCGGGCGCGTCGGTGCTGGAGTCGGTTGCGGGCGCGTCGCTCGCGGCGGGGCTGCGTCAGCGGCGGCGGGAGTGGCACCTTCCGCGGCGCGCGTGCTCGCGGCCGGAGCTGCCTCAGCGGCGGCGGGAGTGGCACCTTCCGCGGCGGGCGCGTCGCCTTCCGCGGCCGGAGCTGCCTCAGGGGCGGGAGCGGCGTCCGGCGTCGGCTCGGTGGCCGGTGCCGGCTCCTCCGCTGCGGGCGCGGGCTCGGTCACCGCCTCGTCGGGTGCCGCCACGGGTGCGTCGGCTGCGGGCTCCGCCGGTGCAGACTCCGCGGGCGTGGACTCCTCCGCGGCAGGCGCGGGCGCGGACTCTGCGGGCGCAGCGTCCTCGGCCACCGGCGCGGGCTCGGCCGCCGCGGGCGTGGACTCCTCCGCCGCGGGGTCGGACTCAGCCGGCGCCGACTGCGCGGGCTCGGGGAGCGACGAGTCAGCGGCGTCGGCCGCCTGTGGGGCCGGGGCCTCGGCCTCGGCGGGCGGGGTGGGCTCGGGCGAATCGGGCGTGGAGGTCATGGCAGCAGACTGAGCGGGGCATCGCGGTGCGACGCCGGGAAGGGCGGGGACAAGCCCAAGTAAAGCCGATCCCGCCTCGGCACGCCGGCGCCGCCGACCGGACCGCGGCCGTCGGGGGTGCGTGCTGCACGTCTCGATATGCGGGCTCCCATCCCTACGCGCTGATGTACCTTGCGGGTACGCCTGGGTACCTCTAAGGTACGGAAGCGTGTCGTTCCGCCCGCCCGTCGACGAGCCTCCGAGCCTCGTCGCCACGCGGGACGACGCCGTCACCCCGGCCCGCGCGCGGCTCTTGGATGCCGTCGCCCGCGTAAGCGCCGAGCAGGGCTATCACGCCGCCACGGTCGCCGACGTGGTGCGCGCCGCCGGCGTCTCGCGCTCCACCTTCTACGAGGAGTTCACCTCCAAGGAGGCGCTCTTCCTCGAGAGCTACCGGCGCGGGATCGACGTGCTCGTCGCGCGCGTCGCCGACGCCGTCGCCGAGGCGCCGGACTGGCGGTCGCAGCTCCGCGCCGGGGTGCGTGCCTACCTCGCGACCCTGGAAGCCGAGCCGCTCTTCGCCCGGGCTTACCTCCTCGAGGTGCACGCCGCCGGCCGCGCTGCCCTCGACGCCCGCGCCGAGGCGCTCTCCCGGTTCGCCGACCGCTACGAGCAGACCTTCGCCGCCGCCCGGCGCGAGCACCCGGGCCGGCGGAAGCCGCCGAAGGAGGCGCTGCTCGTCTTGTGCGCGGGCACGGAGCAGCTCCTCGCCGAGCGCCTACGCGAACGCGATCTGCCGAACTTCGAGGGGCTCGAAGATGTCTTCTGCGATTGCGCGCAGTCGCTGCTCCACGGCCCCGCCCCCACCCCGAGGAAGAGGAAGTGACATGGACCTGACGTTCACCGAGAGTGAGCTGGCCTTCCGCGACGAGCTGCGCACGTGGTTCGCCGAGAATCCCCCCGGCGAGGAGCCGGAGGGCGACGACGCCCGCTACGCCTGGGCCCGCGACTGGCAACGCCGCCTGCACGACGGCGGATGGGCCGGCGTCCACTGGCCGACCGAGTACGGCGGTCGCGGCGCCTCCCTCTTCGAGACCGCGATCTTCTTCGAGGAGCTCGGCCGCGCGAACGCGCCGCTGCCCGCGAACGTCCTCGGCCTCCTGCTCGGCGGCCCGACCGTGATGTTCTGGGGCACCGAGGAGCAGAAGGAGCGGTACCTCACCCCCATCCTCAGCGCCGAGGAGATCTGGTGCCAGGGCTTCTCCGAGCCCGAGGCCGGCTCCGACCTCGCCGCGGTGAAGACCACCGCCGTCAAGGACGGGGACGAGTGGGTCATCCACGGCCAGAAGGTCTGGACCTCCGGTGCGCAGTACTCGAAGTGGTGCATGCTCGTGGCCCGAACCGATCAGGACGTCCCGAAGCACAAGGGGCTCACGTACTTCCTGATGGACATGGAACAGCCCGGCGTCGAGGTGCGTCCGCTCGTGCAGATCACCGGCGAGGCCGAGTTCAACGAGCTCTTCATCGACGGTGCCCGCATCCCCGACGAGAACGTCGTCGGCGGCGTGGGCAACGGCTGGAAGGTCGCGCTGACGACGCTCATGAACGAGCGCGCGGGCCTCGCGTTCTTCCTCCAGGTCAGGATGCGCCAGCAGCTCGACAAGCTGATCGACGCCGCCGCCGCGAACGGCGCGCTCGACGACCCGCGCATCGCGGACAAGCTCGCCGACCTGCACGTCCGCTGCGAGACGCTCCGGCTCATGGCCTTCAAGGGGCTCTCGACGATCGAGAAGTACGGCCAGCCCGGTCCCGAGGGGTCGCTCGCCAAGTGGCTGTGGAGCGAGAGCAACCAGCAGCTTGCCCAGCTCGGTGCGGACATCGTCGGCGCTGACGCACTCATCACCGGCACCCCCTGGGCCTACGAGCTGCTGCGTGCGCGCGGCAACTCGATCGAGGGCGGCACCACCGAGATCCTCAAGAACATCGTGGCCGAGCGCGTGCTCGCCCTTCCCCGAGCGAAGTAGGAGACCGACATGAACTTCGACCTCTCCGAGGACCAGCACGACATCAAGCGCACCGCGCGCGATCTGCTCACCGCCCGCTCCGGCTTCGACCGCGTGCGCGCGGCGGCCGAGGGCGGCGGCGAGGACAGCGCCCTGTGGGGTGAGCTCTGCGAGCTCGGCTGGCCGGGCATCGCGGTCAGCGAGGAGCACGGCGGCTCCGGCCTCGGGATGGTGGAGCTCGCGGTGATCGCCGAAGAGCTCGGCTTCGCCTGCGCGCCCGTCCCCTTCCTGGGCACCGCCCTGGCCGCGACGGTGCTCGAAGCCGCCGGTTCCGCCGCGCAGCAGGAGCAGTGGCTCGAGGGCCTTGCGACCGGTCGGCAGGTCGGCGCGGTGGCCTCCGGTTCGCGCGAGGCGGTCGTCCCGGGCGCCACGGCCGAGGCGGTCGTGATCGTCGCCGACGACGGAGGCGCCGTCCTGCACGCGCCCGGTGCGGTCGTGAGCCCGGCCGACGCGATCGATCCCACACGCGCCTACGGGCGGGTGCGTCCCGCGGAGGGCGGCGAGCCGCTCGAGGGCGACGTCGCGATCGCGCTCGATCGTGCCGCGATCGTCGTCGCCGCGGAGCTCGTCGGCGTCTGCCAGCGCGCGCTCGACATGACGATCGCCTACGTGAAGGAGCGCAAGCAGTTCGGCGTGCCCGTCGGCTCCTACCAGGCGGTCCAGCACGTGGCCGCGCTCATGCTGCGCGATACCGAGGCCGCCCGTGCTGCTCTGTTCTACGCGGCCTGGGCCGCCGACGCGCAGCCGGAGGACCTCTCGATGGCCGCGGCGATGGCCAAGGCGGCGGCGAGCGACGCCGGCCGGTCGGTCACCGCGGCGGCGATCCAGCTCCACGGCGGGATCGGCTTCACCTGGGAGGCCGACGTTCACTGGCTCTACAAGCGCGCGCAGATGGACGCCGCGCTCCTGGGCGGCGCCTCCACCCACCGCGCCCGCATCGCGGAGGGCCTGCGCGCCCGCCGCGCGCTCGCGACGGCCTGAGCCAGGCCGCAGCCGCGTCGAGATGTCTCTTCTCCCCCTCCACGGGGGATATGCGACATCTCGACGCGGTCGGGGCGGTGGTGCCGGCCTCCGCCGCGGCCTACATTGAGCCGGATGCGCACGAGCGAGGGGACCTTCACCGGGGCCGGCCACGGCCCGTCGATCGTCTGGCGCAGCTGGGTCCCCGAGGAGCCGACCGCGGTCGTCGTGCTCGCCCACGGAGCCGGGGAGCACATGGGGCGCTACGGGCACCTGATCCGCGCCCTGGACGGTGCCGGCATCGCGCTTCACGCCCTCGACCACCGCGGCCACGGCGTCTCGGGCGGCCCCCGGGGCGTTGTCGACCGTCTGGCCTACGCCGCCGACGACGTGGCGCTCGTGATCGACCAGGCCGTGACCGCGCATCCCGGCCTTCCGGTCTTCCTGCTCGGCCACAGCATGGGCGGCGCCATCGCCCTCCGACTTGCGCTCGATCGTCCGGCACCCCTCGCCGGGCTGATCCTCTCCGCGCCCGCCCTCACGCTCGGCTCGGGGCCGCTGCATCTGCGCCTCCTCGCCCGCACGCGCGTGGTCCCGCTCCTGCTCTCCGCGCTGCGCCCCGAGCTCGGCATGCTCCAGCTCGACGCCGCGGGCATCTCCACCGATCCCCACGCGGTGGCGGAGTACGAGAGCGACCCCCTCGTCTTCCACGGCGCGCTCCCCGCCCGCACCACCGTCGAGATCGCCGAGTTCATCCTCGGCCAGTTCCGCTCGCGCACGGGCGAGCTCCACCTGCCGCTGCTCGCGATGCACGGGATGGACGACCCGATCACGCCGTGCGAGGCCGCCGAGACCGCGTACGCGCTCGCCGGTTCGTCCGACAAGACGCTGAAGCGCTACCCCGGCGCCTTCCACGAGCTCTTCAACGAAGCCGAGCCCGTGCGCGAGCAGGCGCTGGCCGACCTCGTCGACTGGATAGCCGCGCGGAGCTGACTACTCCCCGGCGGGCAGGCGGCCCGCGCTGCGACCGCCGAAACGGGCCCCGATCCCACCGAGGCGCTGCGCGGCCGGCCGGAGGTGGTCCACCGTCTCGTGGATGGCCTCGAGCGGGAGGCGGACGCCCTCGAGCTCACTGCGCAGGCCCGCGACGTCGGAGGCCATGCCGCCGACCTCCGCGCTGATCTCCCCCAGCCCGTTACTGAGCGGCTGCGTGGTCCCGTAGAGCGCGGTGACCTCGACGCCAAGCGCGTCGACCCCACTCCGCATCGCGGTCACCTCCGCGTCGACCGAGGCCAGCCGCGCGTTGACGGCCTTGAGCTCGTCGGCGACCTCGTCGAGCCGCGAGACCGACACGCTGATCGAGGAAAGTGCGACGAACGGGGAAGCGATCACGCGCGGCACACCCAGCAGCGTGCGCGGCACGAAGGTCACCGCGGCGAAGGCCAGACCCAGGGGATTCGGCATGGCCGGGAGCCTACTTCCCGCAAGTTTCCGCCCCCGATCGCGTTGTCAGCACCATGGCCCCACGCGCACGTTCCCGCTCCCGTTCAGCCCTCCCCCGCACTGTGCTGCTCGCGCTCGTCGCCCTCGTCGCGACCGCCTTCGCCGCCACCATGGCGATCAGCGCGACCCCGTCGAGCGGAACGATCGACCAGGACCGGACGACACCCCTGCAGTGGCAGGGCAAGGAACTAGTCGGCGGAGCCACGACGAACATCTGCGGCGCCGCCGGCTCCGGCTCCCTGCCGAACTGCGACGAGTTCATGCTGACGGTCGACATCGACCCGATCTTCTGGGGCAGCTTCGACGGAGGCCTGGAGGTCGGCGCGGGCAACGACGACCCCAACGACAACCTGAACATCCTCGTCTACGACAACGACGGGGAGCTCGTCAGCTCGGCAAACGCCTCGGACGCCGGCCAGCAGGAGAAGGTCTCCGTGCCGAAGGCAAGCCGCGCCGGGAGCCCCTACCGCATCGTCGTGTACCACACGGGCGTCGCAGGAGCTGACGGTGGCACCTACAACGGCGGCGCCCGCATCGAAGCTCGCGCGGCTGCCCCGTCGAGCGGTGCCGTCGGCTCGAGCGCGCCGATCCCGACCGCGCCGGTCTCCGGCGCCAAGTGCGTCGACGGCATGGCCGCGGGCGTCTTCCCGTGCAAGGGCGTCGACCTCGACGGCTTCCTCCCGATCTCGTCGCTCGGCGCCTCCGGCCTGACCAACGAGCTCAACGACATCTGGGGCTGGACCGATCCGGAGACCGGCAAGGAGTACGCGCTCGTCGGCAAGTTCAACGGCACCGCGTTCGTCGACGTCTCGGATCCGAAGGCCCCGAAGTTCCTCGGCGAGCTGCCGACGTTCGGCGTCGAGGACCCGGTCTTCAACATCTGGCGCGACATCAAGACCTACAAGAACAAGGCCTACATCGTCTCCGAGGAGCCGACCCACGGCATGCAGGTCTTCGACCTGACCCGGCTGCGCGGGGTCACGACGCCGCGGACCTTCACCGAGGACTTCCACTACGCGGGCTTCGGCAGCGCCCACAACATCTCGATCAACGAGGCCACGGGCTTCGCCTACGTCATCGGGGCGACCACCTGCGACGGCGGCTCCACGATCCTCGACCTGAACAACCTGGCCGTGCCGGTCGGTCCCCCGGTCTGCGTCTCCGGGGACGGCTACACGCACGACAACCAGTGCGTGATCTACGACGGGCCGGACAAGGAGTTCACCGGCCACGAGATCTGCTTCGACTACAACGAGGACACGGTGACCATCCAGGACGTCACCGACAAGTCCGCGCCGGAGATGCTCGCGCGCATCGGCTACGGCCCGGCGCAGTACACCCATCAGGGCTGGCTGACCGAGGACAAGCGCCACCTGCTCTTCAACGACGAGCTCGACGAGCAGGGCAACGGGACGAACACGACCACGCGCATCCTGAACATCGACAAGCTCAGGAACCCGAGCTTCGTCGGCGACGGGTACGTCCACCCGACCAAGGCGATCGACCACAACAACTACGTCAAGGGCGACCGGGCCTACCAGGCCAACTACCGCGCCGGGCTGCGGATCCTCGACATCTCGAAGGTCGCCACCGGCGACCTCAGCACCGAGGCGTTCTTCGACGTCTACCCGGCCGACGACGACGGCGAGTTCAACGGCTCCTGGAGCGTGTACCCGTTCTTCAAGTCGGGGACGGTCATCGTGAGCGGGATCGAGCAGGGCTTGTTCGTGCTGAGCGAGCAGCGGAACACGAAGGCGGCGGCCGCTCAGCCGACGCCCACGACGACCCCGGCGGCGAGCGCTCCGGGGACCCCGGCCGCGGCGAGCCCGGCGGCCGGCGCCGCCGCGACCCCTTCCGCGGCCGCGACCCCCGCCGCAGCCGCAGCCGCCGCTGGGAAGGCGAAGGCCAAGGCCCGCCTGCGGCTCACCCGTCGCGTGTTCCCCGGACGTCGCCTGCGCCTCGGCTGTCAGGTGACCGGCGCGAGCAAGCGGGCCTGTGTCGTGCGGCTGTACGTGCGGAAGGGCAAGAAGCTCGCCCTCGTCAAGCGCGTCACGTTCTCCTCGCGGACGAGCACCCGTCTGGTCCGGCTGCGCAAGGCGCGGAGCCTCTCGATCCGGGCCACGGCCACGACGACGAACGGCGCGACGCTGAAGGCCACCCGCACGCTGCGCCGCTCCACCCGCTGAGCGGCCGCTCGGGCTACGGAACCCTGAAGACCTCCGCCGACACCTTCGCGCGGTTCACATACCGGTCGCGCGCTTCGAGGATCCGGAAGCTTCGGCGTCCGTGCAGCGGCAGCCGCAGAAGGCCCCGCTTCGCCTTCACGCGCACCACCCGTCCGCCGACGCGTGCGCGCAGGAGCCCGCCGGAGGCGACGGCGGCGTGGCTGAGAAGATCGGTCGCGTCCTCGAGCGGCGGGTAGTCGAGGGCGATGACAGCCCGGCCGCGGGAGCTCCCCACGACCCGCAGGCCGAGCGTGCGGAGCGTCGAGACGCGGAAGGGCGCCGAGCGCAGCCCGTACCGGTTGGCCGTGACGCTGAAGCGGTAGCGGCCGGTCGGCACGCTCGTCCGCACCTGCCACTCGGCGGTGTAGCGGGCCTTGTCGTCCACCCGCCAGAGGAGCTCGAGCCCGAGGTCGTCGGTGACCCCCACCCACCGGCCGCGGACCTGGCGCTCGATGCTCACGAACGGCCGGTCGAGGGGACGGTCGGTGCCGTTCGGGCCGCCCTGCCAGGAGAACGTCGCCCGCGAAAGCCGTCGGGTCTCGGCCGGCTGGGTGATGACGCTCGCCTGCTCCGCGCCGCGGTCGTACGGGCGCTCGTCCGGCTCGACCCCGTCGGTCGCGTCGAACGGGTGCGGCTCGGGCGCGGGCTCGCCGCGGGTCAGCCGCTCGGTCAGCGTGACGAGCGCGTCGCGCAGGAGCTCGGAGCTGTGCGTGCCGTAGAGGGTCGAGCCGCCCTCGTAGTGCTGCTTCTCGTACTCCTCCGGCGTGGTGAAGTAGTGCAGGTACTCGTTCGCGTAGCCGGCGATCACCGTGCCCTTGATCCCTGAGGACCCGGCGGCAGCGAGCAGGGCCGCGCGCGTCCGGCGCCCCATCTCGACGGTCATCTCACCCGGAACGGAGGCGAGCATCCGGTCCCCGATCCGCAGCGCGACGATCGGCACCGCGGTGGGGAACCGTGCGACCGGCGGGCCGAGCGCCTGGATCTTCCGTCCCTGGGGCCCGGAGCCCGCGTCCTGCCGCCGCCCCTCGTAGTTGATCGGGACCTCGTCGTAGAGCGGGCCCCGGTTCTCCTCCGAGCCGGTGAGGAACGGCAGTCCGACCGAGGGCTCGCTCGCAACCGGCCCGCCGCCCGCCGCCTGGCCGCAGAAGCAGAGCCGCGTCCAGCGCCAGTCGAACGCCGGGTTGCCCGACATCCCCTTGGCGGCGCGCCGCCAGGCCAGGAGCATGGCCTTCGCCTCGGCGCGCCCGACCTCGTCGGCGACGGCCGGGCCGCGACGCACGAGCCCGGCGGTCATGTCCCCGGCGTCGGAGTTGCCGTAGGCGCCGACGACCTCGTCCCGCGCCGGCACCCTGCCCTCGCGTCGCACCCGCTGCTCGAAGACCCGCTGGGCGACCCCGTGGTGATCGCCGCTGTAGACGCCGAAGGTGTACGGATCGACGGTCCCGTGGTTGGCGAAGGAGAGGAAGCCGCCCATCGGGATGGTGCGCCGGCCCCGGACCCGGTCGACCCGCAGGACGTCCACGCTCGGGTCGATCGTCCGCGGGTAGCCGCCCGGGACCATGTCGATCCGCCCCTCCCCGTAGGCGAGGTCCTTCCCGAAGTTCGCGAGCAGCGCCTCGAGGCTCCGGTTCTGGGTCACCCCGAGGAGCGTGCTGCTGCCCCAGCCGGCCCGGGCCGGGCCGAGGTCGCTGTCGGCCCGCTCGACGGCGGCGACGACCCGATCGACGAGGAAGCCGAGCAGCCGTCGGTCGGTCTCGAGGTTGAACTCGGTCGGCGTCCCGGTCGTCGGGGGCACGAAGTTGTCGGAGGTGAAGCTCGAGTAGCCGGCCGGCCCCGAATGCGTGTGGGAGGCCGAGATCAGGATGCTCTTCTCGTCGAAGCCGCGCCCGGCGAGCTTGCGGGCCACGTCGACGGCGAACCCGCCCGGGGTCGAGCCGAGGTCGGTCGTGACGAGCGCGAACTTGCGCCCGGCCTGCTCGAGCACGATCGCCCGCGCGTAGAGCCGGGTGTGCTGCCCGCGGGCCACGGCGTCCGACCGGACGTAGCCCATCGTCGGGAACCCGGTCGGCGGGGTGATGTCCGAGCGCCCCACCCCGGCATTCAGTGCCGCGGCCGGCTCGGCCGTCGCGGCCAGGCTGACGAGCAGGGTTCCGAGCAGGACGGGGAGCCGCATTCGCGCAGGCTACCCGCGGGCGTTCATCTGACGCTCCGGTTCCCGGCGGGTGGGGTTCAGCCAAGCTCCTGGGCCAACCCGACGAGAAGTCCGCCCGGTCCGCGGACGTAACAGAGGCGGTAGGCGTCCTGGTACTTGACCACCTCGGGGCCGACGAGCGTCGCACCGTGCTCGAGGAGCCTCGCGAGTGTCGCATCGATGTCCTCGACGGTGAACATCACGCGGAGGTAGCCCAGAGCGTTCACCGGGGCATCTCGATGGTCGGCGACCACCGCCGGCCGGACGAACCGCGAGAGCTCGAGCCGGCTGTGGCCGTCGGGCGTGCGCATCATCGCGATCTCGACGTGCTGGTCCCCGAGCCCGGTGACGCGCCCCGCCCACTCGCCTTCGATCGTGGCCCGCCCCTCGAGCTCGAGGCCGATCGTCTCGAAGTACGCGATCGCCGCCGGGAGGTCATCGACCACGATGCCCACGTTGTCCATGCGGCGCACGGTCATGGCCGCAGCCTACGCCTCGGCCCGAGGCCGAGAGCTGCAGTCGCTCTCCGCTCGAGGGCCGAGCGTCCCGGGCAAGCTCAGGAGGGTGAGCGTCGCCCCTGATTCCGCCGCCCGCGTCGCGCAGCTGCGCGACGAGCTCGCCCACCACGCGCGCCGCTACTACGACCAGGACGATCCAGAGATCGGCGACGAGGAGTACGACGCGCTGCTCGACGAGCTACGCGCCCTCGAAACCACCCACCCGAAGTTGCGCGATCCCGCGTCGCCGACCCGGGCCGTCGGGGGCCAGCCGGCCTCCGGCCTCGCGAAGGTCGAGCACCTGCGGCCGATGCTGTCCCTGGCCAACGCTCGATCCGCTGACGAGCTGCGCGCCTGGGTCGGGCGGATGCGCAACCACCTCGCGCGCGAGGGGATCGCAGAGCCGACGTTCTCCTTCGTCTGCGAGCCGAAGATCGACGGGCTCGCACTCTCGCTGCTCTACCGGGACGGAGTCCTCGAGCGCGCCGCCACGCGCGGCAACGGGGTCACGGGCGAGGACGTCACGCAGAACGTCCGGACCATCGCGTCGATCCCGGAACGAATCGACGGCGCCCCCGCGCTGCTCGAGGTGCGCGGGGAGGCGTACATGTCCCTCGGCGACTTCGCCGCGCTCAACGAGCGGCGCGCCGCGGCCGGGCGTTCGACGTTCATGAACCCGCGCAACGCCGCCGCGGGGACGATCCGCCAGCTCGACCCGAACGCCGCGGCCGAGCGCCCGCTGTCGTTCTTCGCCTACGCGATCGGCAGCGTCGACGGGCTCACGCTGAGCTCTCACCATGCCGGCCTCCGGTGGCTGCGGGAGCACGGGTTCCCCGTCAACGACGACATCGTCGTCCTCGAGGACGAGGACGCGGTCATCGCCCGCTGCCTGGCCTGGCAGGAGCGGCGCGGGGGCCTCGACTTCGAGATCGACGGCGTCGTCGTGAAGGAGGATGCGCTGGAGCTGCAGCGGCGCCTCGGCGTCGTCGGGCGCGACCCGCGCTGGGCGATCGCGTGGAAGTTCCCGCCGACGACGAAGGTCACCCGGCTGCACGAGATCACCTGGAACGTCGGGAAGTTCGGCGACCTGCACCCGTTCGCGATCCTCGAGCCCGTGGGGGTCGGCGGCGTCACCGTGAAGCTCGCCACGCTGCACAACGAGGAGGATCTCGCCCGCAAGGACGTTCGCCCGGGCGACGAGGTGATCGTCCTGCGCGCGGGCGACGTCATCCCGCAGGTGCTCTCCCCGGCGCCGCACGCCGCCGGGCGCACCGACCGGGCCGAGCCGCCGCGACCGCCCGCGCGCTGCCCGGCCTGCGACACGCCGACGCTGAAGGCCGAGGGCGCCGTCTTCACCCGCTGCCCGAACCGCGCCTGCTCCGCACGGCAGTGGCAGCTGCTCACGCACTTCGTCTCGCGCGGGGCGATGGACATCGACGGGATCGGGGAGAAGCAGGTCGCCGCGCTGCAGGCGGCGGGGCTCCTGCGCTCGGCGGCGGACTTCTACGCCCTCGACGTCGACCGGCTCGTCAGCTCGATCGGGTCGGCCGGGCAAGCGCGGAGAAGCTCGTGGCCCGGATCGACGCCTCACGCCGGCAGCCGTTCGCGCGCGTCCTCTTCGCAGCCGGCTTGGAGGAGGTGGGCGAGGTCACGGGCCGCAGCCTCGCGCAGCACTTCCGCTCGATCGACGCGCTGCTCGCGGCCGACGCCGAGGCGATCGCCGCCACGCCCGGCGTCGGGCCCAAGATGGCCGTCCGCATCGCCGAGCAGCTCGCCGACCCGCAGACCCGTGAGCTCTTCGCGGCCCTGCGTGCCGCGGGCCTGCAGCTCGAGGCCGCCGGTCCGGCGCCCGGGGAGGGCACGCTCGCCGGGCGGACCCTCGTGCTCACGGGCACGCTGCCGGACCTCACGCGCGAGGAGGCCACCGAGCACGTGCTTGCCGCGGGCGGCCGCGTCACCTCGTCGGTGTCGGGAAAGACGGACTACCTCGTCGCGGGCGAAGGCGCGGGCGCCGCCAAACTCGAGAAGGCACAGCGGCTCGGGGTGCGCGTGATCGACGAGGCGGAGCTGCTGGCCCTCCTGGAGGGAGAGGGCGCTTGACGCAGGCTCGGCCTGGCGTCTCGAGCCCCCGCACGGGGGGCTCTCGCGTCTTAGTGGAGACGGCGGGAATTGAACCCGCGTCCGCGATCGTGTCCCAGCAGCTTCTACGAGCGTAGTCCGCACTCTGGTCTCGCCCTGCGCTCGCCTTGCGGACGGGGTTGCGCGGGGCCAGCCCGTCTGAAGATGTCCCCGCATCGGCGAAGGCGTTCCTCCGCGGGTGATCCGACATATTGAACCCGGGTCCGCGACGGTCGGCAGGCCGTGGTCGGGTCCTCACTCACTTAGTCAGAGACTAAGCAGCGAGGGCGTACTCGTGAGAGTCCGCATGTGTGTTGTTCCCGGTGTTTTAGGAGGCCTCCGGGACCTCCGCTCGCTACTGAAGGAACAGGTTTCGACCACGTCGAAGCCTGTCGTCCCCGTTGTTCGACTACGCCCTCGAGTGTAGCTCGCGGGCAAAGCTGCTGGGAGTAGGCGCGTGCGACGGGGAGTCATCATCGCGCTCGTGCTCGCTCTGCTGGCGACCGGGTGCGGGGAGGAGAGCGGCGAGAGCCGGCGCGGGGCGAAGGCCGTCACCGCTGCGGTTCCCGCTCTGCGTGCCGACCTCGCCGCCTTGCTCGACGAACGCGCCTGGCTCACGGCGATCACCGCGCGGACCGCGCTGCTCGGCGGCGAGGATTCCGCGACCGCGGCGGCCGCCCGCGCGACGCTCGACGATCGGGCCGTCGCCCTCGCCGACCTTCTCACCCGGCAGCCGGCCGCGCTGCTCACGCTCCTGCAGCGCCAGGACGGCCTGTGGGCCGAGCGCGCCCGCGCGACCGCCGACGGGGACGACGACGCACGTGAGTCCATCCGCCTTCAGCTCGTCGAGAACCGCACCGGGATCGCCCGGCTGCTCGCCGACCGAGAGCTGCAGGAGGAGGACCTGCAACGGGACCTCGAGCCCGCCTACCGCTCGCTGGCCCTGGCGGTCGACGAGGTCGCCCGGGGCGGCCCCAGCGCCCCGCGGCTCACCGCCACCGCCGCGGCCCGCGCCGCGGTCCCCGCCCGGACCCTGGCGGCGGCGGCCAAGCGACGGCGCCCGGCGCTCAGCGGAGGCCCCTCCTCCCCGGCCGCGGAGCTCGCGAGCCTCGCCTCGGTGGGCTTCACCGACAGCGCCTACGCCCAGGCCACCGCTGACGCGCTCGTCACCGCGGGCGCTCAGCCGGGCCCCCGTCTGGGCGCCGCCACGGGAGCGGCGCGCTCCGCGACCGACGCACTCGAGCGGCTCGTCACCTCCGTCTACGGGGACGACCTCGGCGGGCGCTTCGGCAAGGCCTGGGATCAGCAGGCCGCGACGTTCCTCGAGTACGCGCGTGCCAAGACCGAGGCGGACACCTTGCTCACCCAGCAGACCCTGAGCGCCCTCGAGCGGGTCCGCCGGGACATCGCGGTGCTCTTCGACGAGGCCGACCCGGACGGTTCGTCCGACGAGCTCCGTCGCGCGCTCAACGCCTACACGGAGGCGACCACCGCGGCCATCCGCGCCCAGGCGACCATGTCCCCGCGCTTCGCGGAACGGCTCCTCGAGGCCGCCGAGCGGGGGCGTGAGATCGGGCAGGCGCTCGCGACACGCATCGCCCGGCAGATGCCGGACAAGTTCCCGGCCGGCTGACCGGCCCGAGGACCTGGCGCGAGCGCAGCCCTGGGGCGCCGACGCACGGCCGCACCCCGACGTACCCTGTCGCGCATGACCCCCACGGAACTCGTCGACGTCGCCTGGAATCTCGATGACCTGGTCGGCACCGACGGCCCGGCCGGGGTCGACCGCCTGCTCGACGAGGCCGCCGGGCTCGCCGCCGCCTTCAACGCCTCCTACGCCGGGAACGTCGCCGGGCTCGACGGACCCGGCCTGGCCGCCGCCATCGCGGAGATCGCCGCGATCAGCGACGCGATCGGCCGTGCCGCAAACTACGCCTCGCTCCGCTTCTCCACCGACACCGCGGACCCGGCCATCGGCGCCCTCATGGCCAAGGTCCAGGAGCGCGGCACCGCCATCGAGACCCAGCTGCTCTTCTTCGACCTCGAGTGGGCGGAGGTCGAGGACGACCGCGCCGACGAGCTGCTGACGGCCGAGGGCCTCGAGCAGGCGCGCCATCACCTGCGCGCGATCCGCCGCTATCGCCCGCACCTGCTCTCCGAGAAGGAGGAGAAGATCCTCGCCGAGAAGAGCCAGTCCGGCGACAGCGCCTGGAGCCGCCTCTTCTCGGAGCTGACGAGCGCGATCGAGGTCGAGCTGCCCGAGGGGACGGTCGCGCTCGACGTGGCGCTCTCGAAGCTCTCGGACCCCGACCGCGAGGTCCGCCGCACCACGCAGCAGCTCGTCACCGAGGCCCTCGAGCCCGGGCTGCGCACCCGCGGCTACATCTTCAACACGCTGCTGCTCGACAAGTCCGTGGACGACCGGCTGCGCGGCTACCCCAGCTGGCTCTCGAGCCGCAACCTCTCCAACGAGGCGACCGACGAGTCCGTCCAGGCGCTCGTCGAGGCCGTCAAGGGCTCCTACGAGCTGCCGCAGCGCTGGTACAAGCTGAAGGCGAAGCTCTTCGGCATCGAGAAGCTCGCCGACTACGACCGCGCCGCGAGCGTGGCCGAGGTGGACGTCGAGATCGGCTGGGACGAGGCCCGCGACATCGTCCTCTCCTCCTTCGACGCGTTCAGCCCCGTGCTCGGCAACACGGCCCGCCGCTTCTTCGACGAGCAGTGGATCGACGCGCCCGTGCGGCCGAGCAAGCGCGGCGGCGCGTTCTGCGCCTACACCGTCCCGAGCGTCCATCCCTACGTGCTGCTGAACTACACGAGCAAGCGTCGTGACGTGCTGACGCTCGCCCACGAGCTCGGCCACGGCCTCCACGCCGCCCTCGCGCAGGGGCGCGGCCCGTTCGAGCAGCACACGCCGCTGACGCTCGCCGAGACGGCCAGCGTGTTCGGCGAGACCCTCGTCTTCAAGCAGCTCCTCGACGCCGCCACCGACCCGGCGAGCCGGCTCTCGCTGCTGGCCGAGAACATCGAGGGCTCGATCGCCACCGTGTTCCGCCAGACGGCCATGAACCAGTTCGAGGAGCGCACCCACACCGCCCGGCGGGACGAGGGCGAGCTCTCGGTGGAGCGCATCGGCGACATCTGGGCGCAGACGCAGACCGAGCTGCTCGGCGACGCCGTCGAGGTGACCGACAACTACCGCAGCTGGTGGAGCTACGTCCCCCACTTCATCGGAACCCCCGGCTACGTCTACGCGTACGCCTACGGGCAGCTGCTCGCGCTGAGCGTGTACGGCCAGTACTTGGAGCGCGGCGAGGAGTTCGTGCCGGCCTACATCGAGCTGCTCTCCGCGGGCGGCTCGAAGTCGCCGGAGGAGCTCGCCGCGATCGCCGGGCTCGACCTCGCCGACCCGGGCTTCTGGCAGTCCGGCATCGAGCTCGTCCGCGGGCAGCTCGAGGCGGCGGAGACGGTGGCCGAGGAGGTCATGGCCACGCGCCGCTGATGCCCCGGTCAGGAGGGCGTCATGTCCGCTGAGGAGGCTGGCGGGGTGGCCGTCGTCGATCAGTCCGCCGCCCTCTCCCGGCTGCTCCCGCTCGATCGGGACCTGCGCCGGGTCGCGCGCGGCGATCGCGTGCCGCTGCTGGCCGCCGCCCTGACGGCCGCAGCGGGCGCAGTGAACGTCATCTCCGCGCTCACCCCGGAGTTGCCCGGCCGGGTCGACGCGCTCTCGACCGCGGCCCCCCGGGAGCTGGTCCTCGGCGCGCACGCCCTGGCGCTGCCCGCCGGGCTCGCCCTCCTGGCCGCCGCCGGGTTCCTCTTCGCGCGTCGTCAGCGCGCGCTGCAGCTCGCGGTCGGCCTGCTCGTCGCGCTCGGCCTGCTGAACCTGCTCAAAGGGCTGGACGTCGAGGAGGCATCGCTCAGCTGGGGCCTTGCGGCCGTGCTGATCTGGGGCCGTGGCGCCTTCCGCGTCCGCCACGACGACGACCTCCCGCACGTGCTCCGCGTGACCGTCGGGCTCATCGGGGGCTCCCTCGTCATCGCGGTCGCCGCGGTCGCCGCGCTCGGACACTGGGCGAGCCCCGGTCCGACGCCGGGGACCACGCTGCGGGAGGCCGTGGGGCTGCTCGTGCTCGTCGACGGGCCGCTCACGCTGGGTGGCCCCGCCCGGCTGCTCCCGTCGCTCCTCGGGGGGCTCGGCGTCGGCGTGGCGAGCACCTGCGCGTGGCTGCTGCTGCGGCCGCTGCACGCCGCCGTCGTCCCCGGCCTGCGGCGCGAGGCCGCAGGCGCCCTCGTCCGGGCCCACGGGGCGGACACCCTGAGCTTCTTCAAGCTGCGCGAGGATCTCCCGCGTCGCTTCTCGGCCGACGGTCGCGCCTTCGTCGCCTACCGGATCGAGAGCGGCGTGCTGCTCCTCTCCGGGGACCCCGTCGGCCCGCCGGACGCGGTCGCCGAGCTCCTCCGCGACGTCTGCGCATACGCGGACGACCACGGCCTGCGACCCGCCGGCATCGGGGTGAGCGAGGCGTTCGCGAACCTGGGGGCCACGGTCGGGCTGCGGAGGATCTACCTCGGCGACGAGGCGCTCGTCGACACCGCGCGCTTCACGCTCGAAGGGCGCGCGATCCGGAAGGTCCGCCAATCCGTGACCCGGCTCGGCAAGGCCGGATACACGGTGCGCGCCCACCGGGTGGGGGAGCTCGATGCTTCGGGACTCGCCGAGCTCGAGACGGTCTCCGGCGCCTGGCGTCGGGGCGGGCCGGAGATCGGGTTCTCGATGGGGATGGACAGCCTCGCCAACCCGGCGCTCGCCGACACCCTGGTGGTGCTCGCCCGGGATGCTGCAGGCGTGGCCCGGGGCTTCGTCCACTTCGTTCCCGCCGCCGACGGCAGGGTGCTCTCCCTGAGCCTCATGCGCCGCGACCGCGACACGCCGAACGGCCTGAGCGAGCTGCTCGTGGTGCGCGCGATCGAGCACGCCCGCACGCTCGGCGTGCAGGAGCTCTCGCTGAACTTCGCGGTCGGAGGCAAGTACATGCGGGCGCCGCAGACGCGATTCGAGCGGGCGCTCGGCCACGTCGGCCGCTGGCTCGACCGGTTCTTCCAGACCGACAGCCTCTACCGCTTCAACGCGAAGTTCTCGCCCCGTTGGCAGCCCAGGTACGTGCTCTTCGACGGGTACCGGAACTTCCCGCGGACCGCCCTGGCGGGGGTCTGGGTCGAAGGTCAGCTCGCGCGGCCGCGGTTCCTCGAGCGCGGGGGCGCCCTCATGGAACGCAGCCGACCCGGCTCCGTCCGGGCGTTGCCAGACTGACGGGTATGGAGTCCGAATCGCGCGCCCCGCTGCCGGGCGGCTGGCTACCCCCGGGCGCGGCCCTCACCGACCCGCCGGCCGAGGGCGCGCCGCTGCCGGCTCCCGAGCCGCCCGAGCAGAGCGGGCTGCGTCGCCTGTTCGCGCCGTTGGCCGCGATCGGGTTCGCGCTTCTGAAGTTCGGCAAGGTCGCGCTGCTCTTCGTCGGCAAGGCGAAGGTCCTGACGACGTCGCTGTCGATGCTCGTCTCGATCGGCGCCTACACCTTCATCTTCGGGTTCTGGTTCGCCGTCGGCTTCGTCGTGCTGCTGCTGATCCATGAGATGGGCCACGTCATGCAGCTGCGCCGGGAGGGGGTCGAGGCCAGCGCGCCGCTCTTCGTGCCCTTCCTGGGGGCGGTCATCGCCGCGCGATCGATGGGCGACGACGTGGCCGCCGAGGCCCGGGTCGGCCTCGCGGGCCCGATCCTCGGGACGCTCGGGGCCGCGGCCTGCATCCCGCTGTACGTGATGACCGGCAACGAGCTCTTCCAGGCGCTCGCGTTCACCGGCTTCTTCCTGAACCTCTTCAACCTGGTGCCGGTCACGCCGCTCGACGGCGGTCGGGCGATGGCCGCGCTCTCCCCCTGGATGTGGTTCGTCGGCCTGGCCGCCTTCGCCGTGCTGGCGATCACGGTGCCGAACCCGATCATCGTCCTGATCCTGCTGCTGGGCGGCTTCGACACGTTCCGCCGCTTCAAGGCCTACCGAGCCGGTGGCGAGGAGTCCCAGCGCTACTACACGATCAGCCCGCGGACCCGGATCCTCGTGCTCGCGGTCTACCTCGGCCTCATCGCCGTGCTCGTGATCGGGATGGGCGCCACGTTCCTCGAGCGCGACTTCGGCGACGTCTGACAGCCACGCTTATCGGCCCCCCTAGGAACGCGAAGGGCCGCCGCCGCCGGGACCCGCTTGACTTAGCTCGCGTGTCCGCCGATCACCGAGCCTCCTTCCGCTCCGGGCTGATCGCCGGGGTGCCCTTCGGCACCGCCGGGCTGCTCCTCGGGCTCTCCTTCGGTGTGCTCGCTGTGGCCTCCGGCTTCCCGCCGGTCGCCGCGATCGTCATGTCCGGGGTCGTCCACGCCGGCTCCGCGCAGTTCGCGGCGCTCGCCGTGGTGACCGGCGGCGGGAGCATCCCCACCGCGGTCGTCGCCGGCACCCTGATGAACGGCCGCTTCGTGCCGATGGGGCTCGCGATCGGCCCATCGCTTCCCGGAGGCCCCCTGCGCCGGGCGATCGGCGGGCAGGCCGTGGTCGACGCCTCCTGGGTCATCTCGAACGAGGGCGAGGGTCGCTTTGACCGGCACAAGCTCTGGGGGGCGACCCTGCCGCAGTGGTGCGGCTGGACCGGCGGCACCGCGATCGGCGCGCTCTCGCAGGGCGCGCTCGGCGATCTCGACCGGTTCGGCATCGATGCCGTCTATCCCGCGTTCTTCGGCTGCCTCCTCGTCCTCGAGCTGCGCCAGGGGCGCGGCCGGCTCGTCGCCTTGCTCGGCGGTGCCGTGGCGCTCGGCCTGAGCCCGTTCACCCCTGCGGGCATCCCCGTGCTCGCGGCCTCCGTCGTGGCGCTGCTCGGGCTGCGCGACCACGTCCCGGAGCTCGGTCTGGAGCCGGAGGTCCCGTGAGCGATACGACCGCCTGGACGCTCGTCGTGGTGCTCGCCCTCGCCACGATCCTCCTGAAGGGGACCGGGCCCGTCGTCACGGGGGGCCGCACACTGCCACCTCGCCTCGCGGTGGTGATCGCCGCCATGCCGGCGGCCCTGCTGGCTGCGCTCGTGGTTACGGGGACGCTCACCGACAGCGACGGCTCACTCCGTGCCGGGGCGGACACGATCGGTGTGCTCACGGCCTGCGCGGTCGTCTGGCGGACCGGGGTCCTGCTGCAGGGCGTCGTGGTCGCGCTCGTGCTGACCGCCGGGCTGCGGCTCCTGTTCTAGGAGCTCAGCGGTTGGCTTCGCGGAGCGCCCGCTGGAGATCGCGCTGGTTCTCGCGCTTCTTGATCGCCTCGCGCTTGTCGAACATGTCCTTGCCCTTCGCGACGGCGATCTCGACCTTCGCCCGGTTGGAGGCGAAGTAGATCCGCAGCGGGACCAGGGTGAGGCCTCGCTCGCGGGTGACGCCGAGCAGCTTGTCGAGCTCCTTGCGGTGCAACAGGAGCTTGCGGGTGCGCTCGGGCTCGTGGTTGTCGTGGGAGGCGTTGACGTACGGCGGGATATGGACGTTGTGCAGCCAGATCTCCCCGTCCTTGATCGTGGCGAAGCCGTCCTTGATCGTGGCGCCGGTGGTGCGCAGGGACTTCACCTCCGTGCCGGTGAGGACCATCCCGGCCTCCATGCGGTCGAGGAACTCGTACCGGTAGGCGGCCTGGCGGTTCGTGGCGACATCGCCGGGTGCTGCCTTCTTCTTGCCGCCTTTGGCCATGGGCCCATTCTAGATCTTGTGTACCGCACGGCTATGCCGTACATTTGTACGCTATGACGAACAGCACGACCGCCATGTTCAACGCTGAGGCCGCCGGCTATTCACGTCGGCGACTGGTCCCGTGCTTCGACGGGTTCTACGGAAGCGCCGTCCGGGCCCTCGAGCTCGGGCCGGAGCCGCTGCGTGACGTCCTCGACCTCGGCTGCGGGACGGGGGTGCTCGCCGCGATGGTCGCCGAGGCGTACCCCGACGCGCAGCTCACGCTCCTCGACGGCGCCCCCGCAATGGTCGAGGCCGCGACCGCCGCCCTCGGTGCGCGCGCGGCGGCGAGCGTCGTGCAGGACTTCGCGGCGCCGCTCCCCGTCGGTCCGTTCGATGCCGTCGTCTCCGCCCTGGCCATCCACCATCTCGACGACGCCAGGAAGGCCTCGCTGTACGAGCGCGCGCTCGGAGTGCTGCGACCGGGCGGCGTGTTCGTGAACGCCGAGCAGATCCTCGGCGCCACGCCCGCGCTCGACGCCCTCCTCTGGCGTTGGCACGAGCGGGAGGCGCGGGCGCTCGGGGCGAGCGATGCGGAGTGGTCCGCCGCGGTCGAGCGCATGACCCACGACCGCTGCGCGACGCTCGAGGCCAACCTCGCGATGCTCTCCGCCGCGGGCTTCACCGACGCGAGCGCCCACTTCACCGACGGCCGCTTCGCAGTCCTCGCGGGCCGCCGCCCCGCCTGAGCGCCCGGTCTCTGGCGAACCGCCCATCATCTTCCGGTCGGGGACCGGAACATGATGGGCGGTTCGGAGCAGCGGGCGGGCGGGAAGCGGTCAGGCGGGCTCGGCGACCAGGTCGAGGTCGACGCGGCCCCGCTCGACCTCGATGCCCCGCACGCGGACGCGCACGGGATCGCCGAGCCGGAGCGTCTCCCCCGAGCGCTCGCCGAGGAGCATCGTGCCCTCCTCGTTGAGCTCCCACCAGTCCTCGCCCATGCGCCGGACCGGCAGCATCCCCTGGAACCCGTCGCCGAAGAGCACGAACGCGCCGGCGCCGATGAGGCCGATGACCTCGCCGTCGAATTCGCCGAGCGTCTTGTCCTCGAAGAGGCGGCGCTCGAGCAGGAAGGCGCGGGCGATGTCGTCGGCGTCGCGCTCGATCCGCATCGCGTCGCGCTCCCGCGCGGAGAGCGCGGTCCCCGCCTCGGCCAGCGTGCCCGGGCGCGGGGCCTCCTCCCCACCCCCGACCGCCGAGAGCAGCGCCCGGTGGCAGACGAGGTCGGGATAGCGGCGGATCGGCGAGGTGAAGTGGCAGTACCGCTCGGAGCGCAGGCCCGCGTGGCCGAGATCCTCCGGCGTGTAGTGCGCCTGCTTCAGCGCGCGGAGCACGAGGAACCCGAGTGCTCGGCCGCCGTGGCCCGTGGTCTTCGCGTACTCGGCGACCGTCTGCGAGATCTCCCCCACGAGGTCGCTGGCCTGCTGCGGGCTCATCCGCTCCGGGAGCGGCGGCGTGGGGACCTCCAGGGAGGCGAGCTGCTCCACGAGGCGTTCCACCCGCGCGGCGTCCGGCCGCTCGTGGACGCGGTAGAGCGTGCCCACGTTCGCCTTCGAGAGCAGCGTGGCCACCTGCTCGTTGGCGGCGATCATCAGGTGCTCGATGAGCCGGTGGCTCTCCGTCTGCACACTCGGTCTCGAGGCCGGTGAGGTGGCCCTCGGCGTCGAAGGCGAACGAGGGCTCGCCCGACTCGATCGCCAGTGCCCCCTGGGCGTCTCGGCGGGCCTGCAGCGCGGCGGCGACCGCCCGGGCGGCGCGCAGCGGCTCGCCCCAGGGCTCCGCGAACGGCTCGTCCCCCGCGAGGATGCGGTCGACCTGGTCGTAGTCGAGGCGCTCGTCCGAGCGGATGCGGGAGCGGTAGAAGGTCGCCTTGGTGACGTCCGCGCCGTCGAAGTCGAGTTCGACGGTGACCGCGAGGCGCTCCACCCCGGGCTTGAGCGAGCACGCCTCGTTCGAGAGCGCCTCGGGGAGCATCGGCTCCACCCGGCCCGGGACGTAGACGCTCGTCCCGCGCAGGTAGGCCTCGCGATCGAGGGCCGAGCCGGGCGTGACGTAGGCGGAGACGTCCGCGATGTGCACCCAGATCCGGTACCGCTTGCCCCCGAGGTCTTCCGCGGAGATCGCGTCGTCGAAGTCCTTCGCGGTGACGGGGTCGATCGTGAAGGTGGTGAGCTCGCGCAGGTCGCGGCGCGCGTCGCCCGCCGGGTCGCTTGCGTCCTCCCCGGCCAGGCGGTCCCGCGCCTCCGCGGCCGCGCGCTCGACCCCAGGCGGGAAGCGGCGCTTGAGGCCTCGGTCGAGCATGTGACCCTCGAGGACGTCGGCCGCGACGTCGGGTCGCCCGATGACCCGCATGATCCGCGGCCCCTCGCGGCGCCCCTTCCGAGGCAGCCGGACGAGCACGAGGTCGCCGGGCCGCGCGTCCCCGGCGCTCTCGAGCACGATCGGCCGGCCGCGCTCGAAGAACGGCTCGGCCGACGGGGTGCGTCCGCGTCCGGAAAGCACGCAGACGACCGCCTCGCGCACCGGGGCCTCCCGGGCGTCCCGGGCCTGGCGCTCCGCCCGGGGTGAAGAGCGGCCGCCGTCGCGCCCGCCCTTCCGGCCGTCCCCGCCCTTGCGCGTGTCCTTTCCGCCTCCCCGCGGGTCGGCCCGGCCCTCACCGCGCGGACCCTTGTCCTCCGCAGGTTCCTCGCGAGCGCTCCCGGCCGCGCGCGGACGCCTCGGCGGCCTCTGCTCCGGCCGGGTCTGCGGGTGCTTCGGCCCCTTCCCCCTCGCGCGCTTGGGCTTCTTGCCCTTCCCGCCGCCCCCGCCGCCGCGGCTCACGTGGGCGCGCGTTCGGTGCTCAGGGCCTTGAGCGCACCCTGCAGCCCCTCGTCGACCTTGCGGGTCTTCGGATCGTCCTCGGCCTCCACGTCGGGCTTGATGCCCGCGCCCTGCTTGACGCCCTTGCCGCCGAGGTTCCGGCCCGACGGGGTGAAGTACTGGCCGGCGGTGATGTCGAGCGCGCCGCCGTTGTCGAGCCCGATGACCTCCTGGAAGACGCCCTTGCCGAACGTCTTGGTGCCGACGATGGTGGCGCGGTTCCGGTCCTGCAGCGCCCCGGTGACGATCTCCGACGCGGACGCCGAGTTCTTGTCGACCAGGACGACGAGCGGGATGTCGGCGGCGACCGGGTCCCCGGTGGCCTTGAGCGTGCGCTCCGGCGTCGTGCGGCCCCGGGTGGTGACGATCTTCCCGTCCTTGAGGAACGCGCTCGCGACGAGCTGCGCCTCGCTGACGAGGCCGCCGGGGTTGCCGCGCAGGTCGAACACGAGGCCCTTGGCGCCGGCCTTGCGGACCTTCCGGATCGCGTCGTAGACCTCTGCGTGCGCACCGCCGCCGAACTGGCCGAGCGTGACGTAGCCGTAGGTCTTCCCGTCGTACTTCTCGGTCCGCGAGGCGACCTGCGGGACGGAGACCGTCGCCCGCGTGACCGTCTCGGTGAGCGAGCGTTCCCCGCGCTTGATACCGAGCTTCACGTCGGTCCCCTTCGGCCCCTTCACCCGCGCGATGGCGGCCTCCTGCGGCAGCCCCTTGAGCGGCGTGCCGTCGGCCGAGACGATGAGGTCGTCGGCCTTCACCCCCGCGCGCTGGGCCGGGGACTCGTCGTAGACCGTGACGATCCGAAGCCCCAGGGGATCCGGGGCGACGGTCGTGCCGATGCCGGAGAACTCGGAGTCCTGCGACATCTGGAAGGCCGAGTACTCCTTCGGCGTGAAGTAGTTCGAGAACCGGTCGTCGAGGCTCTTCACGACGCCCTTGAGCGCGGCGTCGTTGAGCTCCCCGACCGGGATCTTCCGGTAGTAGGTCTCCCCCACCTCGGCGATCGCGTCGCGGACCACCTGGCTGTCGTCCTCGGCGACGAGCGCCCCGCGCACGAACCCCGGGAGCGCGTCGGGGTGGCCGCCGAGGAAGATCCCGCCGACCAGGGTCAGGACGGACCAGCGGGACGGCGAGCAGACGCAGACGCACGCGCTCAGGCTAGCCCCGCTCCCTCAAGGGGAGCTTGGCTCAGACCTTCAGGAAGCGGCGGAGTGACAAGCCCGAGCCCATGGCCGACACCGCGACGCTCGCCCCGAGCAGCACGACCGCCAGGAACCCGAACTGCATCGTCTCCGGCGCGCGCAGGAGCGCGAAGTCGGAGAGCAGCGGATCGATGAAGGCGACCTTGCCGACGGTGAGCGAGAGCACGGCGAGCACCCCGCCGAGCGCGCCGAGCATGACGCCCTCGATGACGAACGGCCAGCGGATGAACCAGTCGGTTGCGCCGACGAGCTTCATGACCTCGACCTCGCGACGCCGCGCGAAGAGCGAGAGCCGGATCGTGTTCGAGATGAGCAGGACCGAGGCGACGATCAGCAGCGCGGCGAGCAGGGCCATGGCCCACTTCACGACGCGGGTGATGAAGAGGATGTTCTGCGTGTCGTCCTTGCGGTTCTTCACCGTGTCGATCGCGGGATCGATGGCGGCGCGCGCGCCGGTCGCCGTCGCGGGCGCGATGGCGTCACGGAGCTTCAGCGCGTTGTCCGGGTTGTCCGGCGTCACGCGGAAGGTGTCGGGCAGCGGGTTCGAGCCGAGCAGCTCGGAGTAGTACTCCGGGTAGTCGGCCTTCTGCTCGCGGAACGCGGCCTCCTTGGAGACGAAGGCGACCTTGCCGACGTACTGGGTGTCCTCGCGGAGCTTTGCCGCGACGCGCGTGCGGTCGGCCTGGGTCGAGTTCGCCTTCATGTAGACGTTCACGAGCACCTTGTCGCGGACCTCGTTGGCCGCGCCGGTCGTCGCCTGCGTGATCGGGATGAAGATGCCGAGCACGAGGACGGTGACGAGGATCGAGGCCATGGCCGCGAAGCTCGGGATCGGGTTGCGCTGCACCGAGCGCAGCGCCTCCTTCAGGAAGAAGCCCATGGTCTAGCTCCTGAACGCGTCGTCGAAGAAGTCGCCGGGCGAGGTGAGCCGCCGGGGGGCGGGCGCCGGCTCGCCCCGCATGAGGAGCCCGAACTCCGCGGTGTTCTCCTCGGCGGTCGAGTAGCCGCCGCCGTGCTCGTCGCGGATGATGCGGCCCTGGGAGACCTCGATGACGCGGCGGCGCATGCGGTCGACCATCGCGTTGTCGTGCGTGGCGACGATCACCGTCGTCCCGGTCCGGTTGATGCGGTAGAGCAGCTGCATGATCCCGATGGACGTCTCGGGGTCGAGGTTGCCGGTCGGCTCGTCGGCCAGCAGCAGCGGCGGGTGGTTCACGAACGCACGGGCGACCGCGACACGCTGCTGCTCACCGCCCGAGAGCTGGTCGGGGTAGGAGTGCAGCTTCAGCGAGAGCCCGGTGAGGCGCAGGATGTCCGGCACCTTCGCCCGGATCTCCTTGCGCTTGTGGCCGGTGACCTGGAGCGCGTAGGCGACGTTGTCGTACACGGTCCGGTTCGGCAGCAGCTTGAAGTCCTGGAAGACCACGCCGAGGTTGCGCCGGTAGTAGGGCACCTCCTTGCGGGTGATGGCCGTGAGGTCCTTGCCTGCGACGTTGATCGTGCCGGCGCTCACCTCGTGCTCCTTGATGAGCAGGCGCATGATCGTCGACTTGCCCGAGCCGGTCTGGCCGACGAGGAAGACGAACTCGCCGCGCTCGACGGAGAAGGTCGCCTCCTCGAGGCCGCGATCGCCCGAGGGGTAGGTCTTGGAGACGCCGCGGAACTCGATGACCGCAGGGGCGCGGTCCTTCGGTGCGGCGGCCCGGTTGCGGGCGCGGACGTGACGTTCGGTGATGGCCATCGACAGGCGAGGTTAGGGGTGCACGCCCCTGTTCCCGCCGCCTGCAACCGGCCTTGCGTGGACCGGGGGACATAGTCCGGAGCTGGCGCGCCGGCCCCACTTCACGGTGCCGGGATCGCCGCGAAGGTCGGGGCCGGGTCGCGGCGGACGAGCGCGCAGCGGGGCGCGTCCGATGGGCCGAAGCCCTCCTGGTCGCACTCGAGCCCTCCGCCGTCGCGCAGCACGGCCAACGACGTGCCATCGACGGCGAGGGCGTACGTCGCGGGCTCCTCCGGGCTGAAGGCCCAGCGCTTCGCACCGTATGCGTAGCGGTAGAGGCCCGCCCGGAGGTTCGTGCAGCCGCCGGGATCGCCGAGGCAGGTGTAGCTCGTGTAGAGGCGGCCGGCGGCGAAGGCGACCCCCGTGAACGTCTGGCCTCCCTCGCCGCGCCCGGAGCGCGCGAGCTGCAGCGACCGGCGCGTCTCCACATCCACGAGGCGCAGCGCGACCTGCGCAGAGGCGGAGACCTCGTCCGGGCGCCCCGGGGAGCGCAGGACGACCGGGGCGAGCGAAACGGTGGTCTGGGCCAAGCGCCGGCCGTAGAGCTCGAGGCCGTCGAACCGTCCGGCGGGATCGATGCAGCTGCCCTGGGCGCAGCGCTGGCGTGGGATGCCCGGCAGCCGCTCCGAGCGGGCCGTGTCGGCGGTCGGCCGCTGGTAGACGACCTGGTGCGGCTCCTTCGCGCTGCCGTACTCACGCACGAAGGCGAGCGTGCCCTTCCAGTAGGTCGGGTGGAGATCATCGTGCTTCGGATCGGAGGCCTTCGAGCGCTGCTCGGCACCCGTCGCCGGGTTGAACGCGTAGAGGTCACAGCTCCCCGGCTCGGCGCCGCAGCGGGAGTAGACGTAGAACGCGTGGCCGGAGGCGGTGGGCCCGACGTCGGCCTGGAACGATCGGGCGGAGGGGGCCACCGGGAGCGCCGTCGTCCTCCCGTCCTTCAGGGCCATGAGCCGAAAGTTCCCGGCCTGCGCGTCGTAGGCGCTGTAGAGCAGGACCCCGAAGCCGGCCGCGAGCTCGGTCGGCCGGGAAACGGTCGCAAGCCTGGTGTCCGCGGACGCCGACGCGGGGGCGCACGCCGCGAGCAGGAGCATCGGGACCAATCCTCGGTTCAGGCGCATGAACTTCCAACGCAGGCCGCCCGCGAAAGTCACGCTCCCCGGTAGCGTTTCGCACATGTCAGCCGCGCTCCGCTCCCCCCGTGTCGCGATCGTCGGAGCCGGCATGTCCGGCATCGGAATGGCGTGCAAGCTGAAGCTCGCGGGCATGGAGGACTTCGAGCTCTTCGAGCAGTGGGACGACTTCGGCGGCACCTGGCACGCGAACACCTATCCGGGCCTCAGCTGCGACGTCGCCTCCCGCTACTACCAGTACACATTCGCGCCCAACCCGGACTGGAGCCATGTCTACTCCTCCGGGAAGGAGATCAACGCCTACCTGCACCGGGTGGCGGACGACTTCGGGCTGCGGGAGAAGACCTCGTTCCGGACGCCGGTGGAGGAGGCCACGTGGACCGGGAGCGAATGGGTGCTCCGGACGAAGACCGGACGCGAGGGCCGGTACGACTTCGTCATCACCGCCGCCGGCGGGCTCGTCCGCACCCGCACCCCGGCGATCGAGGGGCTCGACAGCTTCGCGGGAGCCTGCTTCCACTCCGCCGAGTGGGACCACTCCGTGCCGCTCGACGGTCGCCGCATCGGCGTGATCGGGACGGGCTCGACCGGCATGCAGATCACCCGCGCGCTCGCCCCGCGGGCGGGTCACTACGAGCTCTACCAGCGCACGCCCCAGTGGATCTTCCCGCTCCCGAACTTCCGCTACGGCCCGTGGACCCGGGCGTTCTACCGCCGCTTCCCCCACCTGCAGCAGCGCGCCTACGACACCTGGGCGGCGTTCTTCGAGGGCACCTTCGGCCGCGGGACCGTGGAGCCGGGCTTCTGGCGCAAGCTCATCCAGGCCGGCTGCCGCTCCCACCTGCGCCTGGCCGTCCGCGACGCGGAGCAGCGCGCCCGCTTCACCCCGGACGACGAGCCCATGTGCAAGCGCATGGTCATGGGGACGGGCTTCTACAAGCTCTTCGAGCGGCCGGACGTCGAGCTCGTCGACACCGGCATCGAGCGGATCGAGGCCGAGGGGATCCGCACGGCTGACGGGAAGCTCCACGAGCTCGACGTCATCGTCTTGGCCACGGGCTTCGACGCCCACGCGTTCGTCCGGCCGATGGAGCTGACCGGGCACGACGGCGTGAAGCTCTCGGAGGCCTGGGCCGAGGAGCCCTTCGGCTACCGCACCGTGGGCCTGCCGGAGTTCCCGAACGTGCTCATGCTGATCGGGCCCCACTCGCCGTTCGGCAACCAGTCGCTCTTCTCGATCTCAGAGACCCAGCAGGACTTCGCCCTCGGGGTGATCGAGCGGTGGCGGCGCGGAGAGGTCGACGCGCTCTGGCCGACCCGGGAGGCGACCCAGCGCTTCAACGACGAGGTCCGCGCGGCCGTCCCGAACACGGTCTGGGCCACGGGCTGCGACTCCTGGTACCTCGGCAAGGACGGGCTCCCCCAGGCCTGGCCGTGGGTCCCGAGCCGCCACCGCGAGATGCTGACGGAGCTCGACCCCGCCGACTGGGAGCTGCGCCGCGCCGGGGAGCCCGTCCCCGCCTGAGCGCCGCGTACTCTGAGGCGATGCCGCAGATCACCTCCCAAGGCCTCCCGACCGGCCTTCCGCTCCACCGGATCTCCCTGCCGGGGACCCGGGCCACGACGATCCTCGTGGCCTTCGAGGCCGGTGCGCGCACCGAGCGTCCGGAGGAGAACGGGATGGCGCACTTCCTCGAGCACCTGGTGTTCAAGGGCGGCGAGAAGTTCGACGACTACAAGAAGGTCAACGAGACCGCCGAGCGGATGGGCGGGGCGCTGAACGCGTTCACCTCGCACGACATGGTCGCCTTCCACATCACCGTGCGCGCCGAGGCGACGATGGAGGCGCTCGACCTGCTCACCGACTTCGTCGGTCGGCCGAAGCTCGACGCGGAGGAGCTCGACCGGGAGCGCGGCGTCGTCATCCAGGAGATCGCCCGCTACGCCGACCAGCCGAGCGCGGTGGCCGAGAACCTGATCGACCGCGCGGCCTTTGGCGAGCACCCGCTCGGCCGCCCCGTGCTCGGCCCCAAGGAGCACCTCGAGACCTTCACCCGGGAGGCCATCGTCGCCTTCCGCGAGCGCCGGTGGGCCGGCTCCCGTGGCGGTGCGTTCATCGTCGGCAACGTCGAGCACCTGCCGCCGGTCTCCGACAACGGGGAGCTCGGGGAGCTCTTCGGCCGCTTCCCGACGCTCGACGCGCCGGGCCCCTACGAGGCCGCCCCGGTGTTCGCCCCCACCACGCTGGTCGAGGAGCGCGACGCGAACCAGTCCCATCTGCGCATGAGCTACCGGCCGGAGATCGACGTCGACGACGCGAAGCAGCGCGCGGCGCTCTCGATCTACTCGACGCTCCTCGGCGGCTCGATGGGCTCCCGACTCTTCGACGAGATCCGCGAGCAGCGCGGCCTCTGCTACTCGGTCTCGGCCGTCGATCACGCTTACGCGGACACCCCGATCCTGCAGCTGAGCTCGGGCCTCGACAGCACGAAGTGCGTGGAGGCGTTCACGCGCATGAAGGAGATCGTCGGAGAGCTGCACGCCGACGGCCCGACGGAGGAGGAGGTCCAGCGGGCCCGCGCCTACGCGGCCGGCCGTCGGGTCATCGCCTTCGAGAACACGAACGTGGTCGCGCGGTACGCCGCCAACCAGGCGGTCGTGCACGGTGCCCCGATCGACCCCGACCTGTCGATCGCGCGGCTCGACGCCGTGACGCTCGACGAGGTCGCCGCGGTCGCGAAGCAGATCGACCCCGAGCGCCTCTCGATCGCGGTGGTCGGCCCGCACACCGCGGCCGAGTTCGCGTGAGGCCATAGCGCTCCTGCTCGTCGCCCTCGGCCTCGCGGCTGGGGGCGCGCTCCAGTCGGCCACGGGCTTCGGCTTCGCGCTCATCGCCTCCCCGGTGCTCGTCGGCGCCTACGGGGGCGAGCAGGGGATCTCGACGCTCACCGTCCTCTCGATCCTGCTGAACCTCATGACGCTCGCGACCGAGCGTCGGCGCCCGGACGGCGACTGGGCGCGGGGGGCGCGGCTGATCGCGTGGTACGTCCCGGGATCGTTCCTCGGTGCGCTGCTGCTCCAGGTGGCTTCCCCCGCCGTGCTCAAGATCGTGATCGCCGGGGGCATCAGCGCCGCGATCTTCACGCGCATGTCGCCACGGGTCGCCGACCTGCACCTGGCCGCCGCGCCCGCCGGCCTTCTCGGCGGCGCGTTCGGCACCTCGACCGGGGTGAGTGGGCCGCCGTTCATCGTCCATCTCCTCGGCGCCGGCCTCGGCCCCGCGCGCATGCGCGACACGCTCGCCGGGTGCTTCCTGGCCACGGCCGTGATCGCCCTCGGGACGCTCGCCGTCGTGGGGGTCTTGAGCCTCCCGGGTGACCTCCTCTGGCTTGCGCTCGCGATGGCCGCGGGGCAGGTCGCGGGCCGTCGGGTCTTCGCCCAGCTGAGCCCGGCCGGATACGAGCGGCTCGTGCTCGCGACGATGGCCGCCGCCGTCGCCTCGACGCTCATCCTGCTCGTGGCATGAGCCTCAGCCGGTGACCGCGCTCGCATCCTGCGGGTCACGACGCAGCGCGTCGACGGTCGCGAGCACGCCACGGAGCGTTCCCGCGATCTCGACGGTCGCGTCCCGGGCGGAGTGAGCGGCGGCGGTCATGTTCACGAAGCCGTGGATCATGCCCTCGAAGCGCCGGTGGACGACAGGCACGCCCGCGCCGCGGAGCGCGTCGACGTAGGCCTCGCCCTCGTCGCGCAGCGGATCGAAGCCGGCGGTGATGATGACCGCCGGGGGCAGCCCCTCGAGCTTCCCGAGCATCGGGGAGATACGCGGGTCGTCCGCGTCGAAGTCGGTGCCGAGGTACTGCTCAGCGAACCAGTCCATCTGCGGCTTGGTGAGGAAGAAGCCCTCGGCGAACAGATCGGCGGAGCCGCCGGTGTGGCGGGCGTCGGTGGTCGGATAGAGCAGGAGCTGCGCCGCCGGCGTGAGGCCGCCCTCCCCGGCGAGGACCTGGCAGGCGATCGCCGCGAGGTTGCCGCCCGCGGAGTCCCCGCCGACCGCGACGCGGTCTGGGTCCGCGCCCAGCTCCGCGGCGTGCTCGAGCGCCCACCGCGTGGCCGCCACCGCGTCCTCCACGGGCGCGGGCCAGGGGTCCTCCGGCGCGAGCCGGTAGTCGACGGCGAGCACGTGGACGCCCGAGTGGCGGCAGAAGATCCGGCAGGTGACGTCGTGGGTCTCGAGATCGCCGATGACGAAGCCGCCGCCGTGGAAGAAGACGAGCAGCGGGGCCGGGGTCCCGGTCCGGGTCTCCGCCGGGGAGTAGAGCCGCGCGGGCAGCGGGCCGGCGGGGCCAGGGAGCGTGAGATCCCGGACGTTCCCGACCCGGACTTCACGCCCGGCGAAGACCTGGGCCTGGCGCCGGGTCTGCGCGCGCCCCTGCACGGGCGGAAGGGTCTCGAGGTCGGGATCGCCGCGCTTCTCGAGCAGCGCCAGCGTCATCTGGATCTCGGGGTCGAGCGTCTGCCCGTCGAGCTGCACGGCGGGCTGCCCGGAGACCTTCAGCATCGCCTTCGCGGGCAGGTAGGAGAGGGCGCGCGCGGCGCGGTACTCGATGCGCTCGCGGGGGGTCAGCTTCACGGCGGGCATCGCCGGACCCTACCCGTCCCCACCCGCTGAGAATGAATCTGACCCCGGCCCATGGGGTTCGATCCATACTCACCGTCCGTCCGACGCTGACCATGGATCCGACCCCGCGCCACGGGGCTGCATCCATGCTCACCCGGCGGTGCCTACCCGATCGCGACCATGCGCTCGATCGGGATCCGCGCCCGTTCGGCGATCTCCTGAGCGACCTTCACCTCGCCGGTCAGGTCTCGCAGGCAGTCACGCAGCTTCGGCAGCGTGATCATCTTCATGTACTTACAGCTCGCGGCCTCGTTGGCGGCGATGAAGTCCACGTCGGGTGCGGCCATACGCAGCGGATGAAGCATCCCGGTCTCGGTGGCCATGATCGCGGTCGCGCCGGTGCCCTTCTTCTCCGCGGCGTAGTCGAGCATGCCACCGGTGGAGAGCATGTGCACGCCGTCCGCGTCGACGTCGCCCGCCGCGACGTACTCCATGACGGCGGTCGAGCAGCCGCACTCGGGGTGGATGAGGAAGTCCGCACCCGGGTGCTCGGCGCGGGTGCGCTCGATGTCGCTCGGACGGATCCCGGCGTGCACGTGGCACTCGCCGTCCCAGACGTGCATCTTCCGGCCCGTCACCTTCTCGACGTACGCGCCGAGGAACATGTCGGGGCCGAAGAGGATCTCCGTGTCCTGGCCGTGCTCGGCGTAGATGTGCTCCACCACGGCGGCCGCGTTCGAGGAGGTCACGCAGTAGTCGGTGAGCGCCTTGACCTCGGCGGTCGTGTTCACGTACATCACGGTGACGGCGCCGGGGTGCTTCTCCTGCCAGGCCTTCAGGTCGGGCGCGGTGATCGAGTCGGCCAGCGAGCAGCCCGCGTCGAGGTCCGGGATCAGCACGCGCTTCTCCGGGGAGAGGATCGAGGCGGTCTCAGCCATGAAGTGGACGCCGCAGAACGCGATGACCTGCTTGTCGGTGGCGGCGCCCTGCCGCGAGAGCCCGAGCGAGTCGCCGACGTAGTCGGCCACGTCCTGCACCTCGGGCAGCTGGTAGTTGTGCGCGAGGATGATCGCGCCCTGCTGCTCGGCGAGCGCGCGCACCTCCGCCTGCAGCTGGGGGATCGACTCGAGGCTGAGAAGGCTCATGTCACGGGCTCCAGGATGAGGGACAGGTCCAGGTTCGGGGCGCTGTGGGTGAGCGCGCCGACCGAGATCAAGTCTAGGCCCGTCTCCGCACGTTCCCGGACGCTCTCGAGCGTCACCCCGCCGCTGCCTTCGGTGAGCGCACGGCCCGCGACGAGGGCGACGGCCTCACGCAGCTGCGCCGGGTTCATGTTGTCGAGGAGCAGCCGCGGCGCGCCGGCCTCCAGGGCCTCCCCCACCTCGTCGAGATCCGAGCACTCGACCACGAGCGGAAGCCCCGGCGAGGAGGCCATCGCCGCCCGGACCGCCGCGCCCACCCCGCCGGCCATCGCGCTGTGGTTCTCCTTGATGAGCACCATGTCGAAGAGCCCGAAGCGGTGGTTCTCGCCCCCACCGTCGGCGACAGCGCGCTTCTCGAGCGCCCGCAGCCCCGGCGTCGTCTTGCGCGTGTCGAGGATCTTCGCCCCGGTTCCCTCGACGGCCTGCACGTAGCGGGCGGTGAGCGTCGCGATCCCGCTCAGGCGGCCGAGGAAGTTCAGCGCGGTCCGCTCGGCGGAGAGGATCGCCGCCGCGTCGCCCTCGATCTCGAGCACCGGGCCGCCGCCTTCGCGCCAGATGCCCTCCTCCACCTGCCGGGTCAGCCTGGTATCGGCGTCGAGCAGCCTAAACGCGAGCTCCGCCGCAGGCAGGCCGCTGATGACCCCCGGCGCCTTCTGCGTGATGCGCGCGCGGGCCCGCGTCCCGGGCGGCACGGTCGCCTTCACCGTGACGTCGCCGGCCTCGCCCAGGTCCTCTTCGAGGGCGTGCAGGACGAGGGCGCGGAGCTCGGCGTCGATCACCGCGGGAAGGATACGGTCGAGGGGTGCGCGCACTCATGCTGCAGGAGGCGAGCGGGCCGTCTGGCCTCGCCCTCGTCGAGACCGACGACCCGCAGGCCGGGGAGGACATGGTCCTCATCGAGGTCCACGCCGCCGGGGTCGGGTTCGTCGACATGCTCATCTCCAAGGGCGAGTACCAGATCAAGCCGCCGCTGCCCTTCGTCCCGGGCCTCGAGGTCGCCGGGGTGGTGTGCAGCGCGCCCGACGGCTCGGGCCTCGTCGCGGGCGACCGGGTCTGCGCCACGACCCCCTTCGGGGGCTGGGCGGAGCTCGCCGTCGCCCCCGCCGCGCTCACGGTGAAGCTGCCGGACGCCGTCTCCTTCCCAGTGGCCGCCGGGATGCTCATCAACTTCCAGACCGCCTACCTCGGCCTCGCGCGGCGCGGCCGACTGGCCCCCGGCGAGAGTGTCCTCGTCCACGGCGCGGCGGGCGGGGTCGGCACCGCGGCCATCCAGGTCGCCAAGGCGCTCGGCGCCGGGAGCGTCATCGCGGTCGCCTCGACCGAGGAGAAGCGCGCCGCCGCGCTGGCCGCAGGCGCCGATCACGTCTTGGACGGCAGCGGCGGGGAATGGGTTGCCGCCGTGAAGGAGCTCACCGGCGGGGCGGGCGCAGACGTCGTGGTCGACCCGGTCGGCGGCGAGGCGTTCGATCTCAGCCTGAAGTGCATGGCGCCCTACGCGCGGATCCTCGTGATTGGCTTCGCGAGCGGGACCATCCCGAAGGTGCCGGTCAACAAGCTGCTGCTGCGCCACCACGACGTGGTGGGCGTCAACTACGGCGGCTCGCTGACCTTCGACCAGGCCGCCGCGGCCGAGGGGGCGAAGCGCCTGCTGGCCTGGATCGCCGACGGCACCCTCGACCCGCCGCTGGCACCTCCGCTCCCCTTGGCCGACGGCGCCCAGGCCCTGGAGGCGCTCGCCGAACGCCGTGCGGTGGGTAAGCCGGTGCTGCTCGTGCGCTGATCCTCCGCAGGATCGTCACATCTGAGCGTTGTTTCGTGACGGCGCCGCGGGCCAGGCTCAGCGCATGGCTCCGTCACGGCTCCCGGTCCATATTTCCGGCCAGGGTGACGGGAAATATGGACCGGCAGATCTCACCCTCGCCGAGCTGGCCGCCGCCCAGCACGGTCGGGTCGCGGTGTGGCAGCTCCGCGGGGTCATCTCCGACGACGAGCTCCGTCGCCGCACGGCCTCCGGGGCCCTCCACCGGGAGCACCACGGCGTCTACGCGGTCGGCCACGCCGGCTGCCCTCCGGACGCCCGACGCATGTCCGCCGTCCTCTCCTGCGGGCCCCGGGCCGTGCTCTCCCACCGCTCGCTCTGCCACCACCTCGACCTCTTCGGTGGCGACGGGCCCCAACGTGTCGACGTCACCGTCGCCGGCCGCTCCGCCGCGGGGCGGCCCGGCATCCGCCTCCACCAGCCGCAGCTGATCACCCGCGGGGAGGTGACCGTCGTCCGGGACGTACCGTGCACCACCACCGAGCGGCTGCTCGTGGACATGGCCGCCGTCGCGGCTCCCAGCGAGCTCTCCACCCTCGTGCACCGCGCGCAGGTCCGCGGACTCCTCGACCAGGGTCGCCTGGCCGCGCAGCTCGCCCGCCGGGCGAAGGGCGTCCCGCATCTGCGTGAGCTCATCGAGCCAACCGGGCCGGACGTGCGGGAGGAGTTCGAGCGGCGCTTCCACCGTTTTGTGCGGCGCGGGCCGTGGCCCGAGTACCTCCCCAACGCTCTGCTTACGACCCCGTTCGGCGCGCTTCGGTTGGACGCCTACTGGCCGGACCACGGCTTCGGCCTCGAGCTCGACTCCTGGACCCACCACGGCGACCGAGCGTCCTTCGAACGCGACCGCCGGCGTGTCCTGGCAGCGGATGCCGTCGGAATCGACGTCAAGCGGGTCACCTGGCGGATGCTGGTCGAGTCGTCCGCGGCACTGCGCGGTCTCCTCGACCGCCGCCTGCTCGCAGGGTGACTACCGCACGAGCACGTTCACCGTGGCGAACGCCGGGTCGCTCGCGCCGTGCAGCCGCGCCCCCGTCTCCACGAGCTCGTGCAGGTACTCGACGATCTCCGCGGTGATCTCCTCACCCGGCAGCAGCGCCGGGATCCCCGGCGGGTACCCCGCGATCGACTCGCACGAGATCCGCCCGACCGCCGCCGCCGCATCCACCACTTCGGCCGTGCCGAGGAACGCCTCCCGCGGGGAGATCACGGTCTGCTGCGTCCGGGAGGTCGGCGGGGCGATCACCGGACGCGTGGTCCCCGGCTGCATGATGCGCTTCGCCGTCTCGTCGATGTCCCCCGCGACACGCTCGAGCGCACGGGGGTCCTCGGCGATCCCGCAGATGAGCACGAGCGTCGCCTGCGTGGCGAGCTCCGGCTGGACGTCGTAGGCGTTGCGGAGCGCCTCGGAGACCTCGTACCCGGTCCGCCCCAGGCCGGTGACGTCCAGCACGATCCGCAGCGGGTCCCAGTCGGCCACGCCCGGCCGGCCGACCTGCTCGGGCCCGACGAGCCGCAGCCCCTCCACGCCCGCGAGCTTCTCCCGCGTTCGGTGGATCGCCGCGAGCGTCTCGTGGATCAGCGCCTCCCCGTGGACCGCGAGCTGGCGGCGGGTCGCGTCGAGGGAAGCCATGAGCAGGGAGCTCGGCGAGGTCGTCCGCAGCAGCCGCAGCATCCGGTCCACCGTCTCGGGGCTCACCCGTCCGCTCTCCCCCACGTGCAGCATCGCGCTCTGCGTGAGCGATCCCGCCATCTTGTGCACGCTCGTCAGCACCGCGTCGGCCCCGAGCTGGAGCGCCCCCTGCGGCAGGTCGGGATGGAAGCCGAAGTGCGGCCCCCACGATTGGTCGACCACGAGCGCGGCGCCGAACGCGTGGGCCACCTCCGCGCAGCCTTCGACGTCGGCGACCATCCCGTAGTACGTCGGGGAGACCATGAAGACGGCCTGGGCGTCGGGGTTCGCCTCGAGCGTCGCCCGCAGGTCCTCCGGCGTGATCCCGTGCGCCATGCCGAGCGTGCCGTCGTAGGCGGGGGCAACGAAGACGGGCTGCCCACCGCTGAGCACGAGCCCGTCCACGAGCGAGGCGTGCGAGTTGCGCTGCGCGACCACCTTCGTGCCGAGCGGCGCGAGCGCGAGGCAGAGCGCGTGGTTGCCCTGGGAGGCGCCGTTCGTGAGGAACCAGGTCCGGGCTGCGCCGTAGGCCTCGGCCGCGAGAAGCTCCGCGCGCTGGTAGGCGGTCGGGGCGGGCCCGAGATCGACGCCGTGGATGTCCTGCGGGATGTCGAGCGCGAGCGCCCGGTCCCCGAGGGCGTTCCGGAGCCCGGGATCAGCGCCCGGTCCGCCCTTGTGGCCGGGCACGTGGAAGCGGCCGGAGCCGCGGAAGCCGTAGGCGACGAGCGCGTCGAGGTAGGGCGCCGTGGGCTGGTCGCCACCGAAGGGCATCCGCTAGCCCGCCGTCTCGGCGCGCTCGGCGGCCTCGCGCAGCAGCTCGGCCCGGACGAAGCCGTCGAGCTCCCCGTCGAGGACGCGGGAGGCGTCACCCACCTCGTGGTTCGTGCGGTGGTCCTTGACCATCGTGTACGGGTGGAGCACGTAGGAGCGGATCTGGGAGCCGAAATCGACCGCCTGGACCCCGCCCTTCTCCTTGGCGATGAGCTCCTCGCGCTCGCGCTCGCGCAGGGCGACCAGCTTGGAGACGAGCATCTTCATCGCGGTGAGGCGGTTCGCCTGCTGCGAACGCTCGTTCTGGCACTGGACGACCGTGTTCGTCGGCAGGTGCGTGATGCGGACGGCGGAGTCCGTCTTGTTGACGTGCTGGCCGCCCGCGCCGGACGAGCGGTAGGTGTCGACGCGCAGGTCGTCGTCGTTGACCTCGATCGCGCCCTCGTCCTCGATGACGGGCGCGACCTCGAGCCCTGCGAACGAGGTCTGGCGGCGGTTGGCCGAATCGAACGGCGAGAGCCGCACGAGCCGGTGCACGCCCTTCTCGGCGCCGAAGAGCCCGTACGCGTTCTCCCCGCTGGCCCGGAAGGTCGCGGACTTCACGCCCGCCTCGTCCCCGTCGGAGGCCTCGAGCAGCTCGACCTTGAAGCCGCGCTTCTCGGCCCAGAGCATCTCCATGCGCAGCACCATCTCGGCCCAGTCCTGCGCGTCGGTCCCGCCGGCGCCCGCGTTCACGGTGACCAGCGCGTCGCCCGCGTCGTAGGTGCCGGAGAACAGCCGCTCCTCCTCGAGGACGACGAGCCGCTGCTCGATCGAGGTGAGCGCTTCGAGCAGCTCGCCCTCCAGGTCGGGCTCCTCGGAGGCGAGCTCGGCCAGGCCGTCGAGATCGGCGACGTCGGTCTCGAGCGAGCGGAAGCGCTCGAGGCGCCGGGCAGCGCGGGCCTGCTCCTCGGAGAGCTTGCGCGCCTCGCCCGGGTCGTCCCAGAAATCGGGGGCGCCCATCATCGCCTCGAGGTCGGCCACACGGGCGGCCAGCGCCTCGACGTCGACCCCCTGGCGGTTGACCCGCCAGGACTCGCGGATCGCGGGGATCCGGTCGGAGATAGAACGGTCGTCGGGGGCGGAACTCATGCTCCTTGCGAGAGTACCCTCGGACCATCGCGAACCCCCTTCTGCTTCCGCCCCGCCTGCTCTTCCGTGCGCTCGAGGATCTGCATCAGATCGCCCTGGCGGCGCGGGACATCGGCCCACGGCTCGCCACCCTGCAGGACCGCGCGGACTCCATCGAGGAGCAGCTCGGCGAGGCGATCGACATCGCCCGGCAGATCGAGGAGCGCGGCCGCGAGGCGATCGAGATGGCCGGGCGCATCGACACGCGCGCGCAGGCGGTGCTCGACCTGGCCGATCGGGTCGACGAGCGCGCCTCCGAGATCATGGCCGAGGCCCGGACGATCCAGCTCACGGCGGCCGAGGTGGCGCTGCGCGGCGGCCAGGTCGCCGAGGCGCTTCCGCTGCTGCAGCGTGCGCTCGAGATCGCGGAGCCGCTCGAGAGCACCGTGGAGCGCCTGGGTCGCCTCGTGGACCGGTTGCCGGGCGGGGTCCGGGCGTCGCGCGCTCCGCGGCCCTGACCCGTACCCCTGGCACATGCGCGTCTGGTCCCACGCCGACTTCGACTTCCCGCTGCCCGTGGGACACAAGTACCCGCTCGGCAAGTACCGCCTGCTCCGCGATCACGCGCTGGCCGCGGGCCACGACGTCGACACCCCTGGCCCGATCAGCTGGGAGGCGCTCGAGCGAGTCCACGAGCCTCGGTTCGTGCAGGCGATGCGGGCCGGGGAGCTCGACCGCCGCACCGAGCGCGTCCTCGGCCTGCCCTGGTCGCCGAAGCTCGTCGAACGGGCCCGGCGCGGCACGCTCGGCACCCTGCACGCGGCGCGCGACGCGCTCGGCGGGCGCGGCGTCGGGATGATGCTCGGCGGCGGAACCCACCACGCGGGCCGCGCGAACGCCCGCGGCTACTGCCTGTTCAACGACCTCGCGGTGGTCACGACGGAGCTCCGGCGAGAGGGCACGGCGCGCCGCGTGCTCGTCGTCGACTGCGACGTCCACCAGGGTGACGGCACCGCCGAGCTCCTCACGCCCGACCCCGAGGCGTTCACCCTGAGCCTGCAGTGCGAGCGGAACTACCCGTTCACCCGGATCCCCTCCGACCTCGACGTCGAGCTGCCCGCAGGGCACGACCGACGACGGCTACCTCAGCGCCCTCGACGACGCGCTCCGGGTCGCGGCCGAGCGTTTCGGCACGCCCGATCTCGTGCTCTACCTCGCGGGCGCCGACCCCTGGGAAGGGGATGGCCTCGGGCGCCTCGCGCTGACCAAGGCGGGGCTCCGCGCGCGCGACCGGCTCGTGCTCGACCACGCGCGCGGCCAGGACATCCCCGTGACGGTCACCCTGGCCGGCGGCTACCCGCCCGACCTCGCGGACGGCGTCGAGATCAACGCGGGAACGCTCGCGGAGGCCGCGGCCCGCGTCGAGGGGTGAGCCCCGTCCGGGGCGCTGGCCTCACGACGGGTCGTAGACACCGGACTGCGACACCCCTGCGGCCTCGCGCCGCGCGAGGTCGCCCGGCTGCAGACCGCGGCCCTCGTGCACGTCGGAGAGCTGCGCGCTGATGAGCTCGCGGGCCTTGACCAGCGTGTCCTCGATGGCCTCGATCGCCCCGTCCACGTTCCCACGCTGCGCGGAGTACTTGGCGACGACCAGCCCCTGCACGATGTTGTCGTTGATCTCGAGCGCCTGCCGCTCGCGGTCGAGCGCGATCTCGGCCGCCCGCGCGAGCGCCATGCTCGCCTCCGCCGCGTACAGCAGCGAGACCGGCCGCACCCGCTTCGGCAGGCTCCTCCGCGGGCTCGTCCACGCGACCGCCAGCACCGCGACGACCTCGCCGTCACGGAACACCGGCTGCACGAGCCCGAGGGCGCGCCCGTCGAACCGGCGTAGCCCCTGGGGCGGCACATCGGCCTCGAGCTCGACGACCTCGCCCCGCTTGTACGCCCGCTCGAGCGCGAGCCGGGCCCGCTCCCCGCCGAACACCTGCCCGGATTCCGCGGAGCCCGTCATGGCCTCCACCGTCAGGCCCGCCTCACCCGCGGCCGGGCGCAGCATGATCGCGACGTCCGCCCCGAGCGAGCCCAGCACGCCCTCGCAGGTCGCGCGGAGTGCCTTCGTGACGTCGGCCCCGCCGGCCATCTGCGAGACCGCGGCCACGTCGGCCGCCTGCGCGCGTACCGCGGCGACCATCCGACCCACGAGCAGGCCGCCGACGGTGAGCGTCCCCACGAGCATCACCCACCGCCCGGCGTCGAACGGGGTCGAGTCGGAGGACAGCAGCACGACCCCGTAGAGAAGGGCCGCGACGAGGATCTGTCCGAGGGCGAACTGCAGCCGGAAGAAGAAGAACGCGTAGCTCGAGACCAGGACGTAGAGCGGCGGGTACAGCCCCGACCCGGTGCCACCGTTCCAGATCACGCCGGTGATGAGCAGGCTCCCGCCGACGAGGCAGAGCTGCAACGCCAGGACGCTGGAGCGTTCGCCGAGCCACACGAGCACACCCGCCACGACGAACGCGACGAGCGCCGGGAGCGCGACCCCCCACTCCTCCGCGTCACGCGCGTGAGGCAGCAGCAGCGTGATGAGCACGAGCGCGCCGCCGGTTCCGAAGAACACGGCGAGGGCCCGCGCCATGACGGCCCGCTCTGACTGGGTGGAGCCGTAGGGGACCAAGGTCCGGCGACGCTACACCCTCAGCCGTCGGCGGCCCGTCACCTCGGCCGGAATTGCGGGCCTCAGGCGGCGCCGTGGCACTTCTTGAACTTCTTTCCGGATCCGCACCAGCACGCCTCGTTGCGGCCGATCGTGTCGTGCTCGTCGAGCTTGCGCTGCTGCACCGCCGGAACCGGCTCGAGCTCCTCGCCCTGCTCTGCGGCCGCCCCGTAGCCCCCGTCGGCGACGTCGGCGCCACTCGAGTAGGAGACGTTCGTCGCCTGGCCGCGCTGCTCGGGGAGGACCTCTTCGGGATCCGCCTCGACGTTGACCTCAACGTTGTAGATCATCCGGGCGAAGTCGGCCCAGATCGTGTTCATGAGGTCGGTGAAGAGGTCGAACGCCTCGTTCTTGTACGCGACGATCGGCTCGATCTGGGCGAAGCCGCGGAGGTGGATCCCCTCACGCAGGTAGTCCATGTCGTAGAGGTGCTCGCGCCACTTCTCGTCGATGATCTGGAGCAGCAGGTAGCGCTCCAGCGCGCGCATGAGCTCCGTCCCGAGCTCCTTCTCGCGCTCGTCGTAGAGGCCGATCGCGTCCTGGCCGAGCTTCTCGCGCAGCTCCTCGCCGGACCACGACTCGGCGGTGACCTGCTCCGCGGTCGCGTTGACCGGCCAGATCGCCTTCAGCGAGGTGAAGAGTCCCTCGAGGTCCCATTCCTCGACGTAGTCGCCCGGGGTGAACTCGTCGACCATGCGGCCGACGACGTCGCTGATCTGCACGCGGGCGGACTCGCCCATGTCCTTGCCCTCGAGGACGCCGTCCCGGTACTCGTAGATGATCCGGCGCTGCTCGTTCATGACGTCGTCGTATTCGAGGACGCGCTTGCGCTGAAGGAAGTTCTGTTCCTCCACCTTCTTCTGCGCCTTCTCGATCTGCTTCGAGAGGATCCCGGCCTCGATCGGCATCTCGTTGCCGTCCTCGTCGTACTCGCCGAGGCGGTCGAGGATCTTGTAGATGCGGTCCCCCGCGAAGAGCCGCACGAGGTCGTCCTCGGCGGAGAGGAAGAAGCGCGACTCGCCCGGGTCGCCCTGGCGCCCGGCGCGGCCACGCAGCTGGTTGTCGATGCGGCGCGACTCGTGCCGCTCGGTGCCGACGATGAAGAGGCCCCCGGCCTCGACCACCTTGTCGTGGTCGTCCTTCACGCGGGCGTCCAGCTTGGGCAGGATCGCCTCGTACTGCGCCTGGTACTCAGGATCCTCGGGCGTGTAGCCGAGCTTGGCGAGCTCCATCTCGGTGAGGTGCTGCGCGTTCCCGCCGAGCTTGATGTCGACCCCGCGACCGGCCATGTTCGTGGCGATGGTGACCGCGCCGGGCTGGCCGGCCTCGGCGACGATCTCACCCTCGCGCTCGGCGAACTCGGGCTTGGCGTTCAGCACCGTGTGCTTGATGCCCATCTCGGCGAGCTGGCGGCCGAGGAGCTCGGAGGTCTCGACGGAGATCGTGCCGACGAGGACCGGCTGGCCGGCCTCGTGGCGAACGGCGATCTCGCGCGCGACCGCGCCCCACTTGCCGTCGCGGGTCTTGTAGACCTGATCGTTTCGGTCCTTGCGGACCATCGGCATGTTCGTCGGGATCTGGACGACGCCGAGCTTGTAGATCTTCATGAACTCGGTCGCCTCGGTGAGGGCGGTGCCGGTCATGCCGCTGAGCTTCTCGTACAGGCGGAAGTAGTTCTGGAGGGTGACGGTGGCCATCGTCTGGTTCTCCTCCTGGACGTGCACCCCCTCCTTGGCCTCGATCGCCTGGTGCAGCCCCTCGGACCAGCGGCGGCCCTCCATGATGCGGCCGGTGAACTCGTCGATGATCATGACCTCGCCGTCGACGACCGCGTAGTCGACGTCGCGCTTGTAGAGCGCCTCGGCCTTGAGGGCCTGGTGAAGGTGGTTGACCAGCGGGCCGTTCTCGGCGCGGTACAGGTGGTCGATGCCGAGGAAGCGCTCGGCCTTCTCGACGCCCTGCTCGGTGACCGCGACCGTCTTGTGCTTCTCGTCGAACTCGAAGTCGAAGTCGGCGACGTAGTCCTTCTTCATCTTCGGGTCCATGCTCTCCGGCCGCTTGCCGGATTGCATCCGCGGCGCGAGCTTCGCGAACTTCTCGTACAGGTCGCCGGCGGCCTCGGGCGCGCCGGAGATGATGAGCGGGGTGCGGGCCTCGTCGATGAGGATGTTGTCGACCTCGTCGACGACCGCGTAGTTGTGGGTCGCGAGCGCCTTGCGCGTCACCGACCCGTCGTCGTTCTGGATCTCCTGCACGCGGCCGCCGTGCTGGACCTTGTCGGCCAGGTCGGTGGCCATGTTGTCGCGCAGGTAGTCGAACCCGAACTCCGAGTTCGTCCCGTAGGTGATGTCGGCGACGTAGGCGGCGGCCTTGGCCTCGCCCTCCTGCATGTTCTGCAGGATCCCCACGGAGAGGCCGAGGAACTCGTAGAGCGGCATCATCCACTCGGCGTCGCGGCGCGCGAGATAGTCATTCACGGTGACGACGTGGACGCCACGGCCGGCCAGCGCGTTCAGGATGATCGCGAGCGTGCCGGTGAGGGTCTTGCCCTCGCCCGTCTTCATCTCGGCGATGTTGCCGCCGTGAAGGACCATGCCGCCGATCAGCTGGACCTTGAAGTGCCGCATCCCCATGACGCGCTTGGAGGCCTCGCGGGTGATCGCGAAGGACTCGGGGAGGGCGTCGTCGAGCGAGAGGCCGTCCTCCCGGACCCGGCGCATGAGCTCGACGAACCGCTCCTGCAGCTCGCCATCCTCCTCGAGCTCGAGTTCCGGCTCGAAGGCGTCGATCAACGAGACGCGTTTCTCGTAGGACTTGAACTGCTTTGCCTCGCCCATGTTCAGGGCGCGATCGAGGATCCCCATGCTGTCGAGGCTAGCAGCGGGGCCGCGCCCGGATCGGGGCTCGGCGCGGGGTCGGGGACGGGTGTTCAGGCCGCCCCGCGACCCTGCGTGAGGACGTCAGATCGTGGCTGACGCGCCCTCTGCACCGAAGCTCTCGTGATGGCGGAACTCACGCCGCTTGCGCCGCTTGTCGCAGTGGCGCTTCACCTGGCGGCTGAGCTCCTGCTCGACCAGGTGGATGGCGTGCCGCATGTCGCGCGAATTGTCGCTCGCGCGGAGCGTGATGCCCTTCATGTAGAGCGTGACGTCGACACGCTCCTTGTCGGGGACGGACGGATTGCGCTCTCGGAAGAGCTCGATTTCGAGCTGGGCGGAGTCGTTCACCTGCCTCTCGATCTTCGCGAACCGCTTGCGGACGTGCTCCCGCAGTTCGTCGGTGACCGGAACGTTGCGACCCTTGAGCTCGATCTGCATCGAATGCCTCCAGAAGTGCTTCGTTGATATGGCGGTGCTGCGCTCGACTTTGCCCGGTTCCTGACGAGATGTCAACTTGCGCGAGGTCGATTTTGGACATGGTGTCAATCGACCGTCGGTCCAGAGTCGATGGAGGCTGGTTCTTCACCCTTCCGGTGCAGGGACGCAACATCCGCGTCTTGTTCGGGGGCAGGCCCGGCGTGGAGGCTCGTCGGGTGCTCCGCGTGCGTGATCTCCTCGCCCCACCCGTCTGCCTCGCCTGCCGCGCGCCGGGCTTCGACCTCTGCCCCGCCTGTCGACGCTCGATCCCCTGGCTCGAGGAGCCGGGCTGTCGGCGGTGCGGACTGCCGGGGTGCGACGGCCGCCGTTGTCCGGCCGCCCGGCAGGCGTTCGCGCGCGCCTGGGCGCCGGTGGCCTACGCGGGCCCGGTGCCCGCGCTGGTCCGCGGCCTGAAGCAGCGCCGGACGCGGGCCGCCGCCGAGCCGATGGTCGCCGCGATGGCCCGGGCCCCGGCGTGGCTCCTGGCGGACGGGCGGAAGGAGGTCTCCCTCGTCCCCGTCCCCACCGCGGCCGCACGCGCCCGGGCCCGCGGCTTCGACCAGGCCGCGCTGCTGGCCGCAGGGCTCGCGACGCGCGGCCTGGGCCCGCTCACACCGATCCTGGAGCGGGTCGGCGCCGGATCCAGGCAGCGGGGCAGCAGCCGCGCGGAGCGCCTGACGGCGGGCCGGATCGAGCTCCGCGTCCGGCCGGGGGTCCCGGTCCCCGAGCACTGCATCCTCATCGACGACGTGCACACCACCGGCGCCACCTTCGACGCCGCCGCCAGCGCTCTGCTGAGAGCGGGGGCACGCCGGGTGACCGCGCTCGCCTACGCGCGGGCGCTGCCATAGTCGACGCGTGGTCCTCGCCGCCGCCGCCGACACCTCGTGGACGTTCGCCCCCGGGCCGATCGCGCTCATCGCGCTGCTGTCGTTCCTCTATGTCCGCCGCTGGCGCGCGCTGAACGCCCAGCCCGGCGCGCGGAACGCCGGCCTCGGCCGCCTCGTCGCGTTCCTGGCCGCGATGCTCGTGCTCGGCGCCGCGCTCATCTCGCCGCTGGACCGTCTCGGCGAGCAGGTCTTCGCCATGCACATGGTCCAGCACCTGCTCGTCCTCGACCTCGTGCCGATCCTCGTGATGCTCGCGCTCACGAAGAGCCTGATGCGGCCGATCACCCGCAAGGTCCAGGTGCTCGAGCGTCGCCTGGGACTGCTCGCCCATCCCGCCTTCGCCGTCCTCCTCTACTGCGCGACGATGGCCTTCTGGCACATCCCGGCGCTGTACGACCTCGCCCTCGAGAACCGGAACGTGCACGTGATCGAGCACATCACGTTCCTGAACGCGGGGCTTCTCTACTGGTGGCACCTGCTCTCGCCGATCCGCAGCCGGATCTCCTTCGGCCCGTTCGGCCCCGTGGTCTACATGCTCGTCACGAAGCTCTTCGTCTCGTTCATCGGGATCGCGATCACCTTCGCCCCGTCGACCCTCTACGACTTCTACGCCCGCGCTCCGCGGGTCTGGGGGCTCGCGGCCGGGGACGACCAGGCCGTCGCCGGCGCGATCATGGCCGTCGAGCAGTCCGTGGTCATGGGGATCGCCCTGGCCTACCTGTTCACGAAGGCGCTCGCCGAGAGCGAGAAGGAGAGCGAGCGCGAGGAGCGCTTCGGCGCGCTCTGACTAACCGCGCAACCGCGTGCCGGCCGGGACCTCGAGCTGACCCTCGCCGTCCTGGGCCACGCGCACCGCGCCCTCGACCGACACGTCGGCGCCGAAGGCAACGTCGCCGACGACCTCGAGCCGGTCGCACCCGCGGAGCGAGGGTGCGCCGCCGGCGAACCGCTGCTCGAAGTCCCCGAGCAGCTTGAAGTGGCCCGTGTCGAGATCGATGAGCGGCGGGGTGCCGGCCCGCTCCGGAACGAGCGTGATGCGGCTGTCCTCGGTGACCTCGAAGGCGTCCGAGCGGACGGCGAGCAGGTCGTTCGTCGTCTTCACCGGCGCGTACCGCGTCCGGGGCACGCGGATGGCTTCGGCCCCCGGCCACACGTCGATGGCCGCCCCCATCGCGGTCTCGAGCTGCAGGACGGGCGTCGAGTTCGGATCCTTCGGATCGACGGTCTTGCGGTTCACGATCAGCGGGAGGTCGAGCGCGCCGCCCGAGGCGCTGAGCGCCTGATCGAGCGCGGGTAGATCGATCCACAGGCTGTTCGTGTTGAAGAAGCGGTGCCGCTCGGTGTCCTGGAAGCTCGAGAGGTCCGCGTCGGGCGCCTGGGCGAGCTCGCGCAGCACGAGGCCTCCCCCGTCCCGGCGGCGGGCGAGATGGCCACCCTTGCGGTCGGCCTGCGCACGGTCGGCGACCTCCATGAGAAACGGGGTCCCCTCGGCCACGAACCAGGCGAGCAGCTCGGGGTCGAGCACCGCGCCGAGGTTGTCGGCGTTGGAGACGAACGCGTGCCGGTAGCCCGCCGCGAGCAGCGCCGCGAGCATTCCCGAGCTGACGAGCGCGGCGTAGATGTCCCCGTGGCCGGGGGGAGCCCACTCGAGGGTCGGGTCGGCCGGGTGCTCCGCGGGCGCGAGGTCCTCGGCCCGGAGCTTCGGGACCCGCCCTTGAAGGAAGTCCTGGGGCACGTCCTGCTCGGCGATGCCGGGATGGGCGGCGAGCGCCTCGAGCGACGGCGCCTGGGTGGCGAACGAGTGCATGAGCACGAGCGGAAGCCGCGCCCCTGTGCTCGCCCGCAGGTGGAGGACCTGCTCGGCGATGAGGTCGAGGAACGTGCGCCCCTCCTTCACCTCGAGGAGCGCCTTCGGGCCGGTGAGGCCCATGCTCGTCCCGAGCCCGCCGTTCAGCTTGATGACGACGGCCCGGTCGAGCGCCGCAGCGACGGCCTCGGGGTCCGCGGGGGCGAGCTGCTCCGCGTCGGGCAGCTCCGTGACGGGCTCGAGCTCACGTTCGGTGATGAGCCCGGTCTCCCCCGCGCCGACACGGTCGACGGCACGCGCGAACGCCCGGACCGCGGGTTCCCCGGCACCGTCGGCACGGTGCTTGGTCACGGCGGGATGTTCGACGGAGGCCACGGCGAAAAACCCTACCCGTGGGTGGGTCCGCTCGACCACGAGCGACCGTAGGCGAGCTGCTCCGCGCTGGCGACGTCGATCTGGACCCCGAGCGAGGTGAGCTTCAGCCGCGCGACCTCTCGGTCGATCGACTCGGGGACCGGGTGGACGCCGGGTCCGAGCGGCGCTCCACGGCCGGCGGAGCGGACGAGGTGCTCGGTGGCGAGGGCCTGGTTCGCGAAGCTCATGTCCATGACCGCGGCCGGATGGCCCTGCCCGGCGGCGAGGTTGACCACGCGCCCGGAGGCCAGGAGGTTCAGGCGACGCCCGTCCGCGAGGCGGTGCTCGTCGACGAGTGGAAGCACGGCGCGCACGCCCCCGGTCGAGGCGGCACGCAGCGCGTCGAGGTCGATCTCCACGTCGAAGTGACCGGCGTTGGCGAGGACCGCGCCGTCGGGCATGCGGGCGAAGTGGGTAGCACCGAGCACGCCGCGGGAGCCCGTGACGGTCACGAAGATCTGGCCACGGGCGGCTGCCTCCAGCGCGGTCATGACCTCGAAGCCCTCCATCCGGGCCTCGAGGGCGCGCATCGGGTCGATCTCGCAGATGATCACCTGAGCGCCCGCGCCACGGGCGCGGACCGCGACGCCCTTGCCGGTCCAGCCGTACCCGAGCACGACGACCGTGCGGCCGGCGAGCAGCAGGTTCGTGGCCCGGAGGATGCCGTCCCACGTCGACTGGCCGGTGCCGTAGTGGTCGTTGAAGAGCCGTTCGGTTCGCGCCTCGTTCACCGCGATGACCGGGCAGCCGAGGCGGCCGTCGGCCTCGAGCGCGCGCAGCCGGAGCAGGCCGGGGGTGGTCTCCTCCGTCCCGCCGAGGAGCCCGTCGAGGACGGGTCCGCCGATCGCGTGGGCGACGCCGAGCAGGTCGGCGCCGTCGTCGAGGGTGATCTGCGGGCGCCCCGCGACGAGCGTGCCGACGTGTTCGGTGTAGGCCTGCTCGCTCTCCCCGCGGGCGGCGAGCACCGTGACGCCGTCGTCCAGCGCGAGGGCGGCGACGACGTCGTCCTGCGTGGAGAACGGGTTGGCGGCGCAGACGCCGACGCTCGCTCCGCCGGCCACGAGGGTCCGGACCAGGCAGGCGGTCTCCGCGGTGACGTGCAGGCAGGCGGCGACGCTGATGCCTTCCAGCGGCCGCTCGCTTCCGAGGCGCTGCCGCAGCGAGCGCAGGACCGGCATCTGGGACTCCGCCCAGGCGATCCGGTCCGCGCCCTCAGCGGCGAGGGCCGCCGTCTTCACGTCGCCCCCTGAAGGTGGTCGCAGCGTGCCGCACCGCCCGCGTCAGGCGCCGCGGGATGGCGTGACCGATCCTGGTTGGATCGGTGAGCCGTCCCGGGGTGCATGCGCGCGCGGAGTGGTGTGCTGCGGCCGCCTTAGTAGCGGTAGTGGTCGCTCTTGTACGGGCCGTCGACCGGGATCCCGATGTAGTCGGCCTGCTCCTTGGAGAGCTCGGTCAGCTTCACGCCGAGCGCGTCGAGGTGCAGACGGGCGACCTTCTCGTCGAGGTGCTTGGGGAGCACGTAGACCTGCTTCTCGTAGTCCTTGGTCTTCCCGAACAGCTCGATCTGGGCGATCGTCTGGTTCGTGAAGGACGAGGACATGACGAACGACGGGTGGCCGGTCGCGTTGCCGAGGTTCATCAGGCGGCCCTCGGAGAGCAGCAGGATCGAGCGGCCGGTCGGGAACTTCCACTCGTCGACCTGCGGCTTGATGTTGATCCGCTGGATGCCCTCGGTCTTCTGCAGGCCGGCGACGTCGATCTCGTTGTCGAAGTGGCCGATGTTCGCCACGACGGCGTTGTGCTTCATCTTGCTCATCTGCTCGGCGGACAGGATGTCCTTGTTGCCGGTCGCGGTGATGAAGATGTCGGCGGTCTCGATGACCTCGTCAAGCGTCGTGACCTGGTAGCCCTCCATCGCGGCCTGCAGCGCGCAGATGGGATCGATCTCGGTGATGATCACGCGAGCGCCCTGGCCCTTCAGCGAAGCGGCGCAGCCCTTGCCGACGTCGCCGTAGCCGAAGACGACGGCGACCTTGCCGGCGATCATGACGTCGACCGCACGGTTGAGCCCGTCGACGAGCGAGTGACGGCAGCCGTAGAGGTTGTCGAACTTCGACTTCGTGACCGAGTCGTTGACGTTGATGGCCGGGAACAGCAGCTTGTTGTCGCGGGCCATCTCGTAGAGGCGCATGACGCCCGTGGTCGTCTCCTCGGTGACGCCCTTGATGCCGTCGGCGATCTGCGTCCAGCGGTTGCCGTCCTCCTGGAGGGACTCGGTGAGGAGCTGGAGGAAGATCTCGAACTCCTCCGAACCACCGGTGGAGGGGTCCGGCACGGCGCCGGCCGCCTCGAACTCCTTGCCCTTGTGGACGAGCATGGTGGAGTCGCCACCGTCGTCGAGGATCATGTTCGGGCCGCCGGTCGGCGAACCGGGCCACATCAGCGCCTGCTTCGTGCACCACCAGTACTCCTCGAGCGTCTCGCCCTTCCAGGCGAAGACCGGGATGCCCTTCGGCTCCTCGGGGGTGCCGTCGATGCCGACCGCGACCGCGGCCGCGGCGTGATCCTGGGTCGAGAAGATGTTGCAGGAGACCCAGCGGACCTCGGCGCCGAGCGCGGTGAGCGTCTCGATCAGCACGGCGGTCTGGATCGTCATGTGCAGCGAGCCCATGATGCGGGCGCCCTTGAGGGGCTGGGAGGCGCCGAACTCCTCGCGGAGGGCCATGAGGCCGGGCATCTCGATCTCGGCGATCTCGATCTCCTTGCGGCCGAAGGCGGCGAGCGAGAGGTCGGCGACCTTGAAGTCCTGGACGGGTGCGGTGGTGCTCATGTGGTGGTCTCCATCAGTTCGTTGGCGTGCCGCGAGGCCGCGGCCAGCAATTTCTGGTGCTTGTCCTGCTCCCAGAGCAGCCAGTCGGCGGCCGGGACGTCGGCGGGGCGGGCGGGCTCGTACTCGAACCAGTCGCCCAGGGCGGCGCTGAGCTCCTCGTCACGGCGGAGCCGCAGCGCGAAGGCCACCTCGGTGATGCTCATGTCCTGCTCGTCGAGCAGTTCACGGAGCGTGCGGAGCTGCTGGAGCTCCGCGGCGCCGTAGAGGCGGTAGCCCGCGGCCGAGCGGCGGGGCTCGATGAGCCCAGCGTGTTCGACGTAGCGGAGCATGCGGGCCGACCAACCGGTCGTGCTCGCCGCCTCGTGGATGGTCAGCGCGTCCATTCGCCCTCAACCTTACCACGGTCGTGTCAAGGTTCCGCGATCCCTGCTTAGCGGCGGCGGACCTTCTCGCAGTCCGTCCCGACCCGGTCGCCGGGGTCGGCGAACACCGTGTCGCGGCCCGGTCCGCAGGTGATGATGTCGTCCCCGTCCACGGCCGCGTAGATCACGTCGTCGCCGGGGCCGCCGTCGATGAGGTCGCGGCCGGCACCGCCGCGGATGCGGTCGTTTCCGGGACCGCCCCGGAGGATGTCGTCACCGGCGTCGCCCTGGACGTAGTCATTGCCTTCGCCGCCCTCAAGCAGGTCCGGCCCGCCGCCGCCGTACATCGTGTCGTCCCCGTCCCCGGCGAAGAGCTGGTCGGGCGCGGCGGTCCCGGGCTGGTAGTCGCCCCACAGCAGGTCGGCACCGGCGTCGCCGATGAGGATGTCGGGACCCGCCCCACCCAGCAGCTTGTCGTTGCGCGGGCCGCCGCGACGCACGTCGCCCTCGTCCGGCGTGAGCGCGACCGCCCCGGCGCTCGGGTCCTTCTCGGCCGGCCGGATCTCGAGCCGCTCGCAGTTCGTGATGCGTCCGGTGTCGAGCCGCTGGCTCGTCGCGAGCACGAGCAGGTCGTCGCCCGGCCCGCAGTCGATCCGTTCGTCCCTCCCACCGTCGTTGGCCAGGACGATGTCGTCGCCGTCCCCGGCGAGCACGGTGTCGCTGCCGCTGCCGGGGGTGATGACGTCGTCGCCGTCCCCGCCGACGAGGACGTCCGAGCTCGAACCGCCTTCGAGCACGTCGTCGCCGGGTCCCCCGTCCAGGCCGTCCGGAGCAGGTCCGCCGAAGAGCGCGTCGTCGCCGGGCCCGCCGGCGATCGCGTCGTGCCCGAAGCCGCCGGTGAGCCGGTCGTCGCCCGCGTCCCCCTGGAGGACGTCGTCGCCGGAGGCGCCATCGAGGGCGTCGTTCCCTGGCCCGCCGCGGAGCAGGTCGCTGCCCGTCTCCCCCGCGAGGACGTCGTCGCCGCTGCCACCGTCGAGCCGGTCGGGAGCCTCACCGCCCTGGAGCGCGTCCTTGCCGGGGCCGCCGTCGAGACGGTCCGCGCCGGTCCCGCCTATGAGCGTGTCGTCGCCGGGGCCGCCGAACAGCCGATCGATCCCGCGCCCGCCCGAGAGCACGTCGTCGCCACCGAAGCCGCGGAGCGTGTCCCGTCCGGAGCCTCCCCTGAGCCGGTCGGGCGCCGGCGTCCCCCGGGTGCGGCCCGGCGTGACCCGGCGCGCGGCCGGGTCGCCGGTCCGCAGCCGCACCCGCGGGGCCGGCGCCCCCGTGGCCGCGCGGCCCGCGGAGGCGTCGCGCAGGTAGGTGAGGCAGCCGCTGAGGGAGTCGCGGACGTCGGCGCTGACCGTGTCGGCCCGGTCGCACTCGACACGGTCACGCTCGCGGTCATAGACGTTGATCGCGTCGGCCCCCGGGCCGCCGCTGACCCGGTCGGAGCCGCCGCCCCCGGCGAGCACGTCGTCTCCGCCCTCGCCGGCCAGGGCATCGTCCCCACCTCCGCCGAGCAGCACGTCCGGCCGCCGGGCCGCCCACGACGAGGTCCGGGCCCGCCCCTCCGAGCACCTGCTCGACGTCCGCGCCGATCAGGTCCTGCTCCCCCGCGGCGCCGTCGTCGGCCAGCCCGTTCAGGCTGAGCGCGAGCGGCACACGGCGGGTCGCGTAGCTCGCACGGTCGTCGCCGTCCCCGCCGAGCAGGACGTCGGCGCCGTCCCCGCCGTCCAGCGTGTCGTCACCCGCGCCCCCCACGAGCTCGTCGTCGCCCGGTCCGCCGGTGATCTCGTCGTCGAACGGGGTGCCGACGACACGCTCGATGTCGAGCCCGTACCGCACGAACCGGCCGGCGCCGGTGGGGATGTAGCCGAAGGGAGCAGCGCGGACGCCGCGGGGTGACGTTGGACAGGTCGACGGTGTCGCGCCCCCCGAGGCCGCGGAGGTCGTGGACGCCGGGGCCTCCCGTCAGCCGGTCGTCCCCCTGGCCGCCGACCAGGATCTCGACGTCGGAGCGGATGTCGTCGCCCTCGCCGGCCTCACCGTCGTCGGCGACGCCGTCGGGGCTCAGGGCGAGCGCCGCGGTGCGGGTCGTCGTAGAGCACCGATCCTCGCCCTCGCCGCCTGCGATGACGTCGGGCCCCGGTCCACCGTCGAGGACGTCGTCGAAGCCGCCGCCGTCGAGCGGTCGGCCCCGGGGCCACCGTACAGACGGTCGAGACCGTCGCCGCCGCCATCCGGTCGTCGCCCGCCCCGCCCCGGAGGGTGTCGTCGAAGCCGCCGCCGACGAGGAAGTCGCCCGCTTCCGCCGTCGAGGCGTGTCGCGCCCACCGCCGGCCTGCACGTCGTCGCCCGGGCCGCCGGCCAGCGTGTCGTCGCCGGCCCGCCGTCGAGCATGTCGTCGCACCGTCCCCGCCCGAGCCGTCGTCGTTGCCGGAGCCGTGCGATCGAGTCGTCCCCGGCCCGCCGAAGCGTCGCGCCGTCCGTGCCGGCAGCGACGGTGTCGTTCCCGGGCCGCCGTCGGCCTCGAGGCGGCAGAGGGCGTCGCCGGCCGAGATGCTGGTCGGCCCCGTCTCCGCCGAGGACGACCCCGCAGCTCTCGATGACGTCGTCCCCCGGGCCGCTCTCGATCCGCCGGAACCGTGCCGCTGGTGGTCGAGCGCGTCGGCCCGGCCGTCGCGACCAGCGTCTCGATGCGGTCGTTGAAGAGGTCCCTCGATCGCCTCGCCGCTCAGCCGCGCCTGTGTCCGACACGAGAGAGGGGCGCGCTGCGCGCCGCGTAGCTCATCGTGTCGACCCCCGCCCCGCCGCGGTAGACGTCCGCGCCCGGGCCCGGCGACAGAACGGTCGTCCCCGGCGCCCCCGTCGAGTCGTCGCCGCCGTCGTCGTCGCTGAACACGTCCGGCCCCGCGGAGCCCTTGACGACGTCGTGCCCGCGCCGTCGCGGAGACCTCGCGAGCGCCAGCGTCAGGCGGCGAGCCGGCTCGCGTCAAGCCGGTCGTTCCCGTCCCCGAGCGCGCCGAGCGCGCGCGGGACCCGGTCGCAGAAGACGTCGCGGCGCGCTGCCCGGCGCGCAGCCGACGCCGGCCGCAACGGGCTCGCCCCCGCGTCGAGGACGGACGACCGACGCGCCGGCCGCCGTCAGCGTGACGGTGTTCGCCTCCCCGGGCGCGGCCGATGACCGCGAGACGCCGCCCGTCGCGCGCCACGTCGACGGCGGCCCGCGGCCGGCAGGCAGGCCAGAGACCGAGCAGCAGGGCGAGCAGAGGAGGCGGCGCAGGGCGGCGGCGCACGGCCGGGGGAACGCCGCCGGCTACCCCGACGGATCGGCGGGCTCGCGCCGCTGAGCCCGGCGCCGGCGCGTCAGCCCAGCTCGGCCTTGCAGCCGGTCGATGCGCCGTCGCTGCGCCGGGTCGACGCCCTGAGGGCGGCGAGGTAGAGCGAGACGAGGTCGCCCGGCGAGCACGAGCGAGAGCGCCCGCTCGACCGCCGTGGTGCCGCGGGAGGTGACCACGTGGGTGCCCGCCGCCCGCGCCGCGATCGCTCGACGGGTGAGCGCGATCCGCTCCTGGACGCGCGGGTGGGTGTCGGCGTCGTCGAGGAAGACGGCGGAGAAGCGCCCGAGTCGCTCGGCGGCCTCCCAGCCGGCGATCTCGTGGTGGTCGGCGTCCGGCAGCTCGGCCGCCCAGGCGAGCGTGCGCGCCTGGCGGTTGAGCTGCGCCTTCCAGCGCTCGGCGAGCGCCGTCGGTCAGGCCGGCGCCGACGATCACCGGGACGGTGCCGTCGAGCGCGCGGGCGAGCGTCTTGAGCGCGCCGTCCTCCGGCGCCCTCGGGGCCCCACTCGATGACGAGCTCCTCGAGGTGCTCGGCGGCGACGTCGAGCTCGGAGGTCAGCCGCGGTCCGGCGCCGCAGGCCGCGGCGGTCTCGAGCGCGGCGACGATCATGTAGCCGACGGCGGTCGCGGGGCGCAGGCCGCCGGCGATCGGGGATGACCGGGCACGCCCTCGGCGCGGGCCTGCTCGGCGAGCCGCCGCCGGTGGTCACGACGACGCGGCGTGCGCCGAGCGCGCCGGCGGCCTCGAAGCAGGCGAGCGTCTCCTCGGTGTCGCCGGAGTAGGAGGCGCAGAGCACGGTCGTGTCCGGCGTCGTCCAGGGCGGCAGGCCGTAGGCGCGCGCCGGCAGGATCGGGCGGGAGGCGTGGTCGCCGAGCGCCGCCGCGGCGAGCCGCCGCCGATGCGCGCTCGCCGCCCATCCCGGCGACGACGAGGCCGCCCGGGCGAGTCCCACGTGCCGAGCGTCGGCCGAGTCGGCCTTCCAGAGCGCGTCGCGCAGGTGCTCCGGGCAGCGCCAGGACGTCGGTGAGCTGGTCGGTCGGGTCGGACGGCCGCGATCGCCTCGCGGTCGAGGCGCCCTGGGACAGCCCCTCGCTGGTGCTCATGGCCGCGGAGTCTGCCACGGCGAGGCGCCGCGGGCCGCCGCCACGCGCCCAGAACCGGACGGCGCCGTCCGCGAGCTGGGTGCCGGGGAAGACCTTGATCCCGCGGTCGAGCTTGCAGTCGGCGCCCACGCCGACGCCCTCGCCGAGCACCGCCTGGCCCTGCACGATCGTCCGCGCGCCGACGGTCACGTTCGGCGAGAGGATCGCGTCCGCGACGTGCGCGCCCGCGCCGATCGACGGAGCCGTCGAGCACGACGGAGCGCTCGACGACCGCGCGTCGGCCGATCGTGACGCCCGGCCCAGCACCGTCGGCCCGACGACGCGGGCGCCGCGGCGACCGCGCGCGCCCTCCTCGGCGATGACGGCGCCGCGTGACGCTCGCGCCCGTCGGCGACGGCGCCCGGCGCAGGAACTGGTGCTCGCCGTCGAGGCGCTCGCCGACGGCGGTCTTCACGTTGCCGAGCAGGATGTCCCCGGTGCCCTGCAGGTAGCGGTCCGGGGTCCCGATGTCCATCCAGTAGGTGCCGCGCGAGGCGTAGCCGTAGAGCCCCTCGCCGACGAGCTGCGGCCAGACCTGCGTCTCGATCGAGACGTTCACGTCCGGCTCGATGCGGTCGAGGATCGAGCGCTCGAGCACGTAGATGCCGGCGGAGATCGAGGTACTCGTCGATGCCCTCGAGCTGGTCCGGGCCGGGCTTCTCGAGGAAGCCCGTGACCTCGCCGTCCTCCTTGCGTGAGCACGAGGCCGTAGGCGCTCGGGTCGGCGACGGGGACCAGGCCGAGCGTGCCGGTCGCGCCCGTCGCCTCGTGCTGGGCGATCTGGGCGGTGACGTCGACGTCGGTCAGCATGTCGCCGTTGAGCATGAGGAAGCGCTCCTCGAGGAGCTCCTCGGCGTACTTCAGCGCGCCGGCGGTGCCGCGCGGCTCGGGCTCCTCGACGAAGCGCAGGCGCACCCCGAAGTCCGAGCCGTCGCCGAGCACGGCCTTGACCTTCGTGGCCAGGAAGCCGCAGGACATGATCACGTCGTCGACGCCGTGGCCGGCGAGCCACTCGAGCATGAAGCCCATGAACGGCCGGTCGACGAACGTGACGATCGGCTTCGGGGTGCCGCTGGTGAGCGGACGCAGCCGCGTGCCCTCGCCCCCGACGAGGATGACCGCCTGCACGCCTAGGCCGCGCCCGATGCCCTCGTAGGTGAGGCCGGCGGCGCGGACGCGCGGCCGGGTCGAGCGCGTTGCGGCCGTCGATGACCGACGTGCCCGCCATCGCGCCGGCGACCGCGCTCCAGTCGAGCTCCTTGAACTCGCCCCACTCGGTGACGAGCACGACGGCGTCGGCGCCCGTGACCGCGTCGAGCGCGTCCTCGGCGAAGCGCACGTTGCGGATGAGCTTGCGCGCCTCCTCCTCGGCGACGGGGTCGTAGACGCGTGACGGCGGCGCCCGCGGCCTGCATGCGGGCGGCTGAGCACGAGCGAGGTGGCCTCGCGCATGTCGTCCGTGTTCGGCTTGAACGCGAGGCCGAGCAGCGCGATCTTCTTGCCGACGAGCGACCGCCGAGGTGCTTGTGCAGCTTGCCGATCACGCGGCGCTTCTGCAGCTCGTTGACCTCGAGCACCGCGTTCAGCAGCTGGAAGTGGTAGCCCGAGTTGCCGGCGAGCTGCTTGAGCGCCGGTGACGTCCTTCGGGAAGCAGGAGCCGCCGAAGCCGACGCCCGGCCTGCAGGAACTTCGGCCCGATGCGGTCGTCCAGGCCCATGCCCGAGCGCGACCTCGACGACGTCTGCGCCGGTCTCCTCGCAGACGTTCGCGATCTCGTTGATGAACGAGATCTTCGTCGCGAGGAACGCGTTGGCCGCGAGCTTGACCATCTCGGCCGACGGCGATGTCGGTGCGCACGAGCTCGCCCGGGCCCTCGCCGCCGTGCTCGGCGGTGAGCAGCGGGCGGTAGAGGTCGACGACCGCGTCGCCGGCCCAGTCGCCGTCGTCGCCGACGACGACGCGGTCGGGGCGCGAGGAAGTCGTCGATCGCCGAGCCCTCCTTGAGGAACTCGGGGCAGCGACACGTAGCGGAAGCCCGACTTGCCCTGCTCCGCGAAGAGCCGCTTGATGTTGCGGCCGGTCCCGACGGGGACGGTCGACTTCATCACGAGCGCGTGCTGGTCGGAGGCGGGCATCGACGCCGACGACGGCGTTGACCGCGGAGAGGTCCGCGTCGCCGGAGTAGGTCGGCGGGGTGCCGACGGCGACGAACAGCAGCCGCGCGTGCTCGAGCGCGTCCGCGATGTCGGTGGAGAAGTGCAGGCGGTCACGGTTGCGCTCGACCATCTCGGCGAGGCCGGGCTCGTAGATCGGGATCTCCCCTGCCTTCAGGCGCTCGATCTTCTCGGCGTCGATGTCGATGCAGTGGACGTCGTTGCCGAGCTCGGCGAAGCCGGCGGCGCTGACGAGGCCGACGTAGCCGGTGCCGACGACGCCGATGGGCTCTCTGGGAGTGCTCATGAAGGCGCGTGAGGCTAGCGGTCGTCTGCGGCGCGCTACTTGGCGCCGACGCGCGTGAGGCCGCCGCGCGAGGCCGAGCATCTGCTTGTCGGTGAGCGTCTGCAGCAGCGTGTTCGAGACCCAGTAGACCGCCTTGGTCGGTGCGCCAGGCCACGAGGCGCAGCCGGTCGCCGTCGTAGTAGAGCTGGAACGTGCGCCCGTCGATCTTGCGCGTCTCCGACGGGCTGTCGAGGATCGGCGGCGCCTTCCAGTTCGTGCCCTGGACGCCGTAGTTCTGGCCGGTCCCGGGGACGTTGACGACCATCCGGTAGGCGCGGTACTTGCGGCGGCCGCGGTCGTAGAGGTCGTAGGCGCGGTGGTCGCCGCTCGCGTAGCGCGATGCCGACGACCGCGAGCTTCGGGAAGTAGACGGGGAAGTCGATCTTCGCGTCGAGCGGGACGGCCTGGTCCTCGGCTGCGCTGCCGCGCCTCGAAGAGCCCCGCCGGGAGCGCGCCGCTGCCTCTTCCTCGCCGAGCGCTTGACTTCTTGCGCTTCGTCGGCGCCGTCGTCGGAGGGGTTGGTGCGCGGTGCCCTTCAGCGGTGGCCGAGAGGAAGTCGCTCGCCGCCTGCCGCAGCGCCTCCGGGCTCGCGACCAGGTCCGCTCCGCTCTCCTCGAGGTCCTTGATCTGCACCTCCTGGATCGGGTTCTTGGCGGACTCGACCGTGAGCTTCAGCAGCCGCAGGATCGCTCCGGTGCCCTTGATGTCGGTCTGGGTGTACCTGCCGAAGATCTGCGATGAGCTTCTTGCGGTCGGAGAAGATCTGCGAGACGCCGATCTGCGCCTTGGCCTGGCGCAGGAAGTCCTGCTGCCGGGCGCCGCGGACGATGTCGTTGTCCCCGTGGCGGTAGCGGACGTACTCGAGCGCGTCCTTGCCGCAGAGCCGCTGGTAGCCCGCGGTGGACGTCGATGACCGCGTAGTCGGGCTCGGGCCCCGTTTGTCGTTGAAGTACCGGCGGTCGACGTCGGCGTAGACGCAGCCCAGGCGGTTGACGGCCCCGCGGAAGCCGCCGAAGTTGATGTTGACGACGTGCTGGATCGGGAAGCCGGGCCGAGCAGCTGCTTGACGGTCTCGACGGTGAGGTTCGGGCCGCCGGTCGCGTAGGCCTCGTTGATCTTCGCGGTGCCGTAGCCCGGGATCTTCACGCGCAGGTCGCGTGGGAGCGACATGACCGCGGTCGCTCCGCGGACGGGGTCCAGCCGGAGCAGGATGATCGGTGTCCGAGCGCGTGGGCGTCTTCGCCTTGATGTCGACGAAGCGCCGGTCGGAGCCGAGGATCGGGATCGTCTGCGGCCCCCCCGCGTCGACGTCGTCGAGGACGTTCTTCCCCTCGATCGGCGGCGATCCGCGTCGTGTTGTCGTCGAAGACGTCCTCGAGCTTCCTTCACCTGGAGCAGCGCACCCGTCGCGACCGCGGCGCTCGTCGCGAAGACGATCACCAGGGCGGCGAGGAAGAACCGCTTGTAGAGCCCGAAGGCCAGGCGCGGTGGGCGTTGGTCTGGCGGGGTGTCGGCCATGCAGGCGGGGAGCCGGGCAGGCGCCGACCCGGGTGAGGGAGCGCGCGATGCCCGAGCATCTCGGTGTTCGTCAGCGCCAGCCCCAGCGAGTTCGAGACCCAGTAGGTGGCCGACGTCGTCTGCCACGCGACGACGCGCAGTTCTGCCATCGTAGAACAACTCGGTAGTCGCGACCGCGCATGCGCAGCCCCTCGCCGCCGCCGGCCGAGGAACGGCGGGTGTCATCCACGAGGTGCCCTGGACGCCGTAGTAATCGCCGTTGATGCTCGTCCTGGGTGAAGACCAGGCGGTAGGCCTCGTGCGGCTTGTCGGCCCGGTCGCGGATCGTGTAGACGCGCGGCTCGGGCGGGGACCGGTCCAGCGCCCGCGCGTGGTGAGCCCCTGCGGGTAGTACATCGGGAACGACAGGTTCGCCCGTGCCTCGACCGGGGTGACCACGTCCTCCGCCCTGCTTCTTGGCGTCGACGAGGCCGAAGTCAGCGAGGGTCGTCTTCCTCCCCTTCGCCGCGCGCTTCGCGCCGTTCTTGACGACCTGCGGGCGCACGACCCGGTCCTTCTCCTTCGTGGCGGCGAGGAACGCGAGCCGCGTGGCCTCGAGGTCGTACGGCGTGGCCGTCACGTAGGAGCCGAGCCCGCCCTCGTTCTCGTCGAGCCCGAGCGAGCCGGGAACTTGATCTGGCGAACGGGCTTCCCGGCGGAGAGGATCGCCTGCTTGGCCAGGCGCAGCACGCCCTTGCTCTCGTGCAGGCCCGGGTCGGTCTGCGTCGAGCTTCCGAAGATCTCGAGCAGCTGCTCGTACTTGTCGACCAGGGCGCTCGGTGCCGACCTGGTCCTTCGCGTCGCGCAGGAAGGACTGCTGGCGCGCCGCGCGGACGAAGTCGGAATCGCCGTGGCGGTAGCGGACGTAGTCGAGCGCGCGCTGCCCGCAGAGCCGCTGGTAGCCGGGCTGGATGTCGATGTCCGCGTAGTCTGGCGCCGGGCCCGGTGTTGTCGTTGAAGTAGCGGCGGTCGACGTCGGTGTAGACGCAGCCAGCGCGTTGACGACGCGCCGGAAGCCCTTGAAGTCGACCGCCATGGCGTGGTTGATCGCCTTCGAGCCCGAGCGCGCCTTGACGGTCTCGGTCGTGAGGCTCAGGCCGCCGAGCGAGTAGGCCTCGTTGATCTTCGCGCGGGCCGCGGCCGGGGATCTCGACGATGAGGTCGCGCGGGATGTTCAGCACCGCGGTGGCCTGCTGCTTCGGGGTCCAGCCGCATGAGCATCATCGTGTCCGAGCGCGCGTCGCCCTTCTCGGCGCCGTAGCGGCGGTCCGTGCCGACGAGCAGCAGCGTCTGCGGCTCGCCCGGCTTCGGCGGCGTGATCACCTTCGCCTCGAACGTCGCGACCGGCGGTGAGGTCGATCGTGTCCTGATGACGGCGTCGACCTTGAGCAGCACCGCGGTGGCCACCGCGGCCGCTCGTCAGGCAGAGGATCAGGAACCCGCCGAGCAGCGCCTTTAGGACGAGCTCGCCCGCGAGCCGCGGGGGCGGCAGCTCCGGCTCAGCGAGCCCGGCCTCCACGGTGCGCGACCGGGCCGTCCTCGCGGCGCTCGAGCCAGGCGGGCAGCGCGCGCACGAAGTCGCCGAGCGCCTGGCGGTAGGCGGCGAGCGAGCTGATCGAGACCCACTCCTCCGGCCCGTGGTGCCCGCCGCCGTCGGGCCCGAACTCGACGGCGGGGATGCCGGCCTCGAGGAACGAGATCGCGTCGGAGGCCCCGTCGCGGCCGACGGACAGCGCCTCGCCCTCGACCGAGCGGCGACACGCCGTCGCGCAGCGCCAGCACGAACGGGTTCTGCCGCGAGACGATCGCGGGCGCGCGGGTGAAGCACCTTGAGCACCTCGACGTCGGCGAGCGCGCGGATCTGCGCGAGGATCTCCCCCGGGTCCTGTCCGGGCAGGTAGCGGATGTCGACGTCGATCCAGCAGCGGTCGGGGACCTTGTTGAAGGCGTCGCCGCCCTGGATCCGGGCGAGGTTGATCGACGGCCGGTCGAAGAGGTCGGAGCTCATCCGCAGAACGGCAGCGTCTCGATGCGGCGGAAGATGTCGTGAGCCTTGAGGATCGCGTTGTCCCCCAGCCACGGCGTGGAGCCGTGGGCCGCGGTGCCGCTCGACTTCGACGCGCAGGGCCAGGACCCCTTTCGCCTGGACCCCGATGTGGAGGTCGGTCGGCTCGCCGGTGATCGCGAAGTCCGCCGCGGAGCCCCTCGGCGATGAGGCGGTCCGTCGAGCGGTCCTCGATGTCCTCGCTCTCCTCGTCGGGGACGACGACGAGCTTCACGCGGACGCGCTCCTGGCCGGCGACGTCCTTGACCGCGCAGAGCATGCAGGCCAGCGCGCCCTTCATGTCGTAGGCGCCGCGGCCGATGAGCCGGTCGCCCTCGAGGCGCGGGGCGAACTGCGTCTCGAAGGCGGGGACGACGTCGATGTGGCCGTGGAAGACGACGCACGGCGCCTGGGTCGGCGCCGACCTCGGCCATCAGGACCGGGAGTCCGTTGTGCTCGAGCGGTCGCCGACGTCGATGTCGCGGGACTCGAGCCAGCCCCCGACGAAGCTCGACGCCGAGCGGATCTGCTCCGGGCGCGAGGTGTCGTAGCTCATCAGCCGCTCGGCGAGGGCGCACTCGTCCATGGAGCCGGACAGGGTAGAGGAGGGCTCGCGGACGAATGGGCCGGTGCCAGGATGCGGGGCACGGGTAGGGCGAAGCCAATGCCCCGACCCCGCATCGCCTTCGCCCTCGCCGTCCCCCTCGCCGTCGCCCTGCTCGCCTGGGCGGCCCTGACCGTGATCGGGACCGAGCCCTTCGACAACGAGGGGCCGCGCGTCGCGCTCGTCGCGGCGCTCGTCCTGACCCTGCTCCTCACCGCGCTCGCGCTCGTGCGGGTCCTGCGGCGCAGCGCGGCGAGCCGGGCGGCGGTGGCTGCCGCCGAGGCCCGGGCCGCGCAGGCCGACGCGCAGGCCAGGGAGGAGCGCCAGCGCGCAGACCACGCGCGCCGGGAGGCCGACCGGCGCGAACGCGAGGCCTCGACCAGCGCCACAAGCACCGTGCGCGCCGTCGCCGCGCTCGAACGGGAGCGCCACTGGGGGCGCGAACTCCGCACGTCAGGTGCTCGAGCTGCACCGAGCGCGCAGCGCGTTCGCGCCGGGGGACGACGTGCGCACGCTCGTGCTGCGCGTCGCCCTCGACCTCACCGACGCGCCGAAGGGCCTGCTGCTCGCGCGCACCGATGCCGACGGCGACGGTCGCCTCGACGTCGTGGCCGCCCAGGGATTCGACGGGGATGCACGCAAGAGCGAGCTGGCCCAGCACTTCGCCGAGCGCGTGATCGAACGTGACGAGGTCATCCGCGAGGCCGCGCCGCGCCTCGTCGGACGGAGCGCGACGGCGAGATCACCTCGTCGCGATCCCGATGTACATCGGCGAGGAGTTCTCGGGGGTGGTGGTGTGCGCCAGGCGCGAGGGCGGCTTCGACGAGTGCGAGGACGAGGTGCTGCTCGCGCTGGGCGACACGCGGGCTCCGTCCTGCAGAACGCAGCTCCACGGCGCCTGCGTAACGCCTACCTGGCGACGGTCGCGTGCTCACCGAGGCGATCCAGGCCAAGGACCCGTTCCTGCGCGGGCACTCCGAGGACGTCGCCGACTACGTCGGCCGGTCGCCAAGCGGGCTCGAGCCCCCCGGGGAGCGCGAGGAGCTCGCCTTCGGCTCGCTGCTGCACGACGTCGGCAAGCTCGGGATCTCCGAGCGCATCCTGCTCAAGCCCGGGGGGCTCACGCCGGAGGAGCGCCCCGTCGGTCGAGCTGCACCCGCGCATCGGGTACCGCCTCGTGGAACAGGTGCCGGGGATGTAGGCGATCGCCCCGGTCGTCCTCCACCACCACGAGCGCTGGGACGGCGAGGGCTATCCCTTCCGGCTGGGCGGCGAGCAGATCCCGCTCGGCGCGCGGATCGTCTGCGTGGCCGACGCGTTCAGCGCGATGACCGAGCAGCGCCCCTACCGCGACGCATGCCGGTCGAGGCCGCGTGCGCCGAGCTCGAGCGCTGCGCGGGCTCGCAGTTCGACCGCGCGTGGTCGGGCTGTTCGTCGCCGAGGTCCGCGAGCGGCCGCGGCCGACCGTCCGCGGCCCGGTCGCCGTCGCCCTG
>CAWFHB010000003.1:0-585312 GCA_963815565.1 uncultured Solirubrobacterales bacterium
AGCAGGAAGGCCGACTCGGGGAGATCGTCGTGCTCGCCCTCGATGACCTCCTTGAACGACCGCACCGTCTCGTCGATCGGCACGTACTGACCGTCGGTGCCGGTGAACTGCTCGGCGACGTGGAACGGCTGCGAGAGGAAGCGCTCCACCTTGCGGGCGCGCTGCACGGTGACCTTGTCCTCGTCGGAGAGCTCGTCGATGCCGAGGATGGCGATGATGTCCTGCAGCTCCTTGTAGCGCTGCATGATCTCCTTGACCCGGTTCGCGACGTCGAAGTGCTCCTGGCCGACGATGTCGGGCTTCAGGATCGTCGAGCTCGAGTCGAGCGGATCGACCGCCGGGTAGATCCCCTTCTCGGAGATCGCCCGCGACAGCGAGGTGGTGGCGTTCAGGTGGGCGAACACCGAGGCCGGCGCCGGGTCGGTGAGGTCGTCGGCCGGGACGTAGATGGCCTGCACCGAGGTGACCGAGCCGGTCCGCGTCGAGGTGATGCGCTCCTGGAGCTGGCCCATCTCGGTCTCCAGCGTCGGCTGGTAGCCGACCTGCGAGGGCATGCGGCCGAGGAGCGCCGAGACCTCGGAGCCCGCCTGCACGAAGCGGAAGATGTTGTCGACGAACAGGAGCACGTCCTGGCCCTGGTCACGGAAGTACTCCGCCATGGTCAGGCCGGAGAGCGCCACGCGCATGCGGGCTCCGGGCGGCTCGTTCATCTGGCCGAAGATCATCATCGTCTTCGGGAGGACGCCCGACTCCTTCATCTCGACCCAGAGGTCGTTGCCCTCACGGGAGCGCTCACCGACGCCGCAGAACGCGGACAGGCCGCCGTGCTCCTTGGCCAGGTTGTGGATGAGCTCCTGGATGAGGACGGTCTTGCCGACGCCGGCGCCGCCGAACAGGCCGACCTTGCCGCCCTTGGCGTAGGGCGCGAGGAGGTCGACGACCTTGATGCCGGTCTCGAACATCTCCGTGGTCGGAGTGAGGTCCTCGACGTCCGGGGCGGGACGGTGGATGCCCCACCGCTCCTTGACCTCGATCGGCTCGCCCTCGTCGATGACCTCGCCGAGCACGTTGAAGATCCGGCCGAGGGTCATCTCGCCGACGGGCACGGTGATCGGGCCGCCGAGGTCGACGCACTCCATGCCGCGGGCCAGGCCGTCGGTGGAGTCCATGGCGACGCCACGGACGCGGTTGTCACCGAGGTGCTGCTGGACCTCGACGATCAGCGGCGCCTCGTCCTCGCCGCGGGCGATGGAGATCGCCCAGTTGATCTCGGGCAGCGAGTCGGGGAACACGGCCTCGATGACGACGCCCTGGATCTCCTCGATCCGGCCGACGTTGTCGGTCTTGGCTTCCTGCGTATCGGGGGCTGCGGTGGCGGCTTCCATGTGGATTCCTCTTGGAGTGGTGGTGCGTAAAAGGGTTGAGCTAGCTGAGCGACTCGGCGCCCGCAACGACTTCCATGATCTCCTGCGTGATCTCCGCCTGACGGGCCCGGTTCATCTCCAGGGTCAGGTCGTCGATCACCTCACCGGCGTTCTCCGAGGCGTTCCGCATGGCGGTCATGCGGGCGCCGTGCTCGGAGGCGGTGGACTCGAGCAGCGCGCGGTAGATCGAGATCTCCACGTAGTCGGGCACGAGGCGCTTCAGGATGTCCTCGGGGTCCGGCTCGTACTCGACGAGCGCGTGATGTCCGTTGTCGTCCTCGGCGCCGTCGTCGTCACGCTCGTTGCCCTCCATCACCGAGGCCTGCTGCAGCGGCAGCAGGGTCTCGTGACGGACGACCTGCGAGAGCGCCGACTCGTAGCCGTTGTAGAAGATCTCCACCTTGTCGACGTCCTCGTCGATGTAGGCGGTCATCAGGTCACCGGCGATCTCCCGCGCATTCGCGTAGGCCGGTCGGTCGGTGAACCCCATGTACTGGCCCTGCGCGGTCTTCCCGCGGAAGGTCAGCGACGAGACGCCACGCCGGCCCGAGGCGAAGAAGACGACCTTGCGCCCCTCCTTCTCGTGCGTCGCCGCCGCGCGGAGGCCCGCCCGCAGGATCTGCGAGTTGAACGCTCCGGCGAGGCCGCGATCGCCCGTGACGAGCATGATCCCGACGGTCTTCACGTCGGTGCGCTCGGCCAGGATCGGCTGGTTGCCGACCTCGCCACCGGCCGCCGCGGCGGCCTGACGGGTCATCCGGCGGATCGCTCCGGCGTAGGGACGCAGGCTCGAGATGCGCTGCTCGGCCCGGCGCAGGCGCGCCGCGGCCACCATCTCCATGGCACGGGTGATCTTCTGGATGTTCTTGACCGACGCGATGCGGGTCTGAACGTCCTTCTGGCTCATGCGGAGACGGCCTCTTCCTTCTCCTCGGAGGAGGACTCGTCGGCGTCCGAGCCCTTCTTCGCGCGGTCGGAGACGCGGTCGGAGCCGCCGTCGTCGCTCGGCTGGCCGTCCTCGTCGAGGTCGTACCCGAAGTCGTCGGCGAAGGTCTTGATCTCCTTGTCGAGCGCCTTCTCGGTGTCGTCGGACCAGTCGCCGCCCGCGATCTTCTCGAGCAGCTCGCCGTTCTCGGCCTTCAGGCGCGAGGACATGTCGGCGAGGAACTCCTCGACCCGGTCGACGTTGATGCGGTCGAGGTAGCCGTTGGTGGCCGCGTAGACCTGGGCGACCTGGAGCTCGACGGCGAGCGGCGAGCGCTCGTTCTGGTTGAGCGTCTTCACGAGGCGCTCACCGCGGGCCAGCGTGCGCTGGGTGTCCGCATCGAGGTCGGAGCCGAACTGCGCGAAGGCCTCGAGCTCGCGGTACTGGGAGAGCTCGCCCTTCAGCCGGCCGGCGACCTTCTTCATCGGCTTGATCTGGGCCGAGCCGCCGACGCGGGAGACCGAGATCCCCACGTTGATGGCCGGGCGCACGCCGGAGAAGAAGAGCTTCGGCTCGAGGAAGATCTGCCCGTCGGTGATCGAGATGACGTTCGTCGGGATGTAGGCGGCGACGTCGCCGGCCTGCGTCTCGATGATCGGCAGCGCGGTCATGGAGCCGGAGCCGAGCTCGTCGTTGAGCTTGACCGCACGCTCGAGCAGGCGGCTGTGCAGGTAGAAGACGTCACCCGGGTAGGCCTCGCGACCCGGCGGGCGGCGCAGCAGCAGCGACATCTGGCGGTAGGCGTAGGCGTGCTTGGTGAGGTCGTCGTAGACCACCAGCGAGTGCCCGCCCTTGTAGAGGAAGAACTCCGCCATGGCGGCACCCGCGTAGGGGGCCATGAACTTGATCGGGGCGGCCTCGTCGGCCGAGGCGACCACGATGATCGTGTTGTCGAGGGCGCCCGCGTCGTCGAGCTGCTGGGCGATGTTGACGACCGTGGCCATGCGCTGACCGATGGCGACGTAGACCGAGACGACACCCGAGTCCTTGTTGTTGATGATCGTGTCGATCGCGATCGTCGTCTTGCCGGTCTGACGGTCGCCGATGATGAGCTCGCGCTGTCCGCGGCCGATCGGGATCATCGAGTCGACGGCCTTGAGGCCCGTCTGCATCGGCTCGTGGACCGACTGGCGGGCGACGACGCCCGGCGCCTTGAACTCGGCGGGGCGCATCTCCTCGTGCTCGATCTCGCCCTTGCCGTCGAGCGGCTTGCCGAGCGGGGAGACGATGCGGCCGAGGAGCTTCTCGCCGACCGGGATCTCGAGGAGACGGCCGGTCCGCTTGACCGTGTCGCCCTCCACGACCTTCTCCCAGTCGCCGAAGAGCACGGCGCCGACGTTGTCGGACTCGAGGTTGAGCGCGAGGCCGGTGACCCCGTGCGGGAGGTCGAGCATCTCGAAGCTCATCGCGTTCTCGAGGCCGTGGATGCGCGCGATGCCGTCGGCGACCGACAGGATCGTGCCGACCTCGGTCAGCTCGGCCTGGCCGGCGTCGAGGCCCTCGATGCGGCTCTTGAGGATGGAGGTGATCTCGTCAGGCTTGATCTGCATGGTGAAGGTGACTCCGGTGAGGGATTACGCGCCGGCGACCTGCTTGCGCAGGCCCTCCAGGCGGGTGCGGATGGAGGCGTCGAGGATCTGGTTGCCGACGCGCAGGACGATGCCGCCGAGCACGTCGGGATCGACGGAGGCGGTGAGGTTGACCTTCCGGCCGGTCTGCTCGCCGATCTCGCGACCGATGCGCTCGACCGTGGACGACTCGAGCGGGGTAGCCGAGGTGATCTGAACCGGGAGGAGCTTGTTCTCCTCCTCCCAGAGGGCGTCGAGCTCACGCCGCACCCGGAACACGGCCGGCATGCGGTGCTTCTCGATCAGGAGCTCGAGGAAGTTCTCGGTGATGGGTTCTGCGTCCTCGAGCGCACCGCCCAGCGACGTCTTCTTCTCCTCCGTCGAGAAGTACGGCGAGAAGAAGAAGACCGACAGCTCGTGGTTGCCGTCGAGGGCATCGGCGAACTCGCCGAGCTGCTCGCGGACGACGTCGAGCTTGCCCGCCTCTTGGGCGACCTCGAACAGCGAACGGGCGTAGACGCGGGCGATGGCTTCCATCTAGTTGCGGCTCCCCCCGCTCAAGGCGGTGAAGTCGAGCTCGCCGAGCGCCTCCTCGACGAGGCGCTTCTGGTCCTCCTCGGTGAGGGTCTTGCGGGTGACCTTCTCGGTCGCGGCCACCGTGAGGTTGGCCACCTCCGAGCGGATCTCGCCGAGCGCGCGCGCGGTCTCAGCCTGGATGTCCTTCTTGGCCTGCTCGAGGAGCTCCTCGCGCTTGGCCTGTCCGGCGGCGGCCGCTTCCTTCTCGGTGGCCTGGCCGGTGGCGCGGGCGCGGGAGACGATCTCCTCCGCCTGCACACGAGCTTCCTTGAGCCGCTCGCGGTACTCCTCGAGCAGCTCGTCGGCCTCGGTCTTGGTGCGCGCGGCGTGATCGATCGACTCCTCGATCGCGCTCTGTCGCTTGTCGAGTGCCTCGACGATCGGCGGGAACGCGTACTTCCGCAGGACGTAGAGCGCGCCGAGGAACGCGAGGATCGTCCAGATCATCAGCCCGATGTCGGGCGTGACGAGGAACGTGGAGCTCTCGGTGTCGGCGCCACCCCCTTCGCCGGCGCCTTCGGCGGCGGCGAGGACCAGCCCCGTGATGGTTGAGAACACGCGGGACTCCTAGAGGAAGAAGGCGATGAGACCGAAGATGAACGCGTAGAACACGATCGCCTCGGTGAGGGCGAAGCCCAGCCACTGGATCGAGGTGATCTCGTCGCGCATCTCCGGCTGGCGGGTCACCGACTCGATGACCTTGCCGAAGATGTAGCCGACGCCGATGCCGGGGCCGATGGTGCCGAGGCCGGCGCCGACGCCGAGGGCGATCGCCTTGCCTGCGTCGGTGCCGTAGGCGGCCGGATCGGCCGCCTGGGCGAGGGTGGTGATGAGGGAGAGATCCACGGTTGCTCCTTGAGCGCTCTGGTTCGGTTGGACGGAGAAGTTCTAGTGATCCTCGGCGACGGCGCCGCCGAGGTAGATCGCGGTGAGGGTCGCGAAGATGAAGGCCTGCAGCGTCGCCACGAGGCCGATCTCGAACAGGAAGAAGGCGACGGCGATCGGTGCGGTGACCAGGCCGAGGACGAGCGACCCGCCGAGCCCCAGGTTCAGGAGGACGACGAGACCGCCGCCCATGAACAGGATCAGCAGGTGTCCGGCCAGGATGTTGGCGAACAGACGCACGGAGAGCGAGACGAGGCGGACGAAGTCCGAGATGACCTCGATGACGAAGATCGGGCCCGCGGCGGGACCCTCGACGCCGGCGGGGATGAGGCCCTTGTAGAAGCCGACGACGCCCTTGGCCCGGAAACCCTCGATGTGGTAGGCGATCCAGACCATCAGCGTGAGCACGAGCGGCACGGAGAGGTTCGCCGTCGCGGCGTAGATCGCGAGGCTCGGGATCTCGAGCCCGGCGATGTCGACCTTGTGCTCGGTGTTGGTCGGCAGCGGGAGGTAGCCGATCATGTTCGAGAACCAGATGAAGAGGAAGATCGCCGCGATGAACGGGAACCACTTCGCGGCCATCTTGCGGTCCATGTTGCCGCCGGCGATGTTGTCGCGCATGAACGAGTAGGCGAGCTCGACCAGCGTCTGCACGCGGTTCGGGCGCGCCTGCATCCGCCTGGCGACGTAGATGAACGTGCCGATCGTGAGCGCGGTCGCGACGAAGAGGTAGAAGACGGCCTTGTTGATGTCGAACGGACCCGGGAGGTTGATCCACGGATCGAGCTTGAACTCGTTCTGCGGCTTGAACGCGTCGCCTGATCCCCCTTCGGCGAGGGCGGCGGCCGGGGCCATCAGCGTCAGGAGCAGCGGGGTGGCCAGGGCGGCGAGGCGACGGGTCATGAGGGAAGCTCGGTCGGGGTGGTGGCGAACGGCCGCAGGGCGAGGGCCGTGGAGAAGTATGCGCTGAAGCAGACGATGACGAGGACCGCGGCGGCGAGGCCCACCGCGTCGTCCTGGCCCGCAGCGAAGTAGCCGCCGAAGATGGCCAGGGCGGTGAACCAGCCGCGGCCGATCATCGAGCCGGCAGTGAGGCCTGCGACCTTCCGCATGTCGGCGATGGCGGCCTTCTGGTCGCGGCCCTCGACGCCGATGGACTGCGCGGCGATCTCGAGGGCACGCCCCTCGGCCTTCTGCTTGATCAGCCGTTGCACGAGGTAGGCGACGCCGCCGACCGCGTAGCCGAGCAGCGGGAACCCGGCGAGGACGAAGACGGGGAGGGCGAGCGCGAGAATCGCGAGATCGAGGTGCTTGAGCACCGTCAGCCTGCCGTCCGCGCGGAGGCCGCGGGCGTGGGGACGCTCGAGCCGTGACGTGGGTGGAGGTGAGCGGAGGGCGCGAGCATGGTGACGAGCGACGGTCAGCCTACACACGAGCGTGTCGGCCGGGGCGCGCGGGGTCTGGATGATGCACCGGGGCTCGGACGTCGTCCTGATCCCTCGGTAAAGCCCACCATAGCGACTCGTACGGGAGTTTGTGCGGACTTTGTGACACTGCGTGACAGTCGCCACCAAGTTGCCTCCGGAAGGGTCAGACGCGCAGGTGCGTGAAGCCGATGTCCCCCCTGTGAACCCGGGCGATCCCCATCGAGTGATGCGGTTGCCGACGGCGATCCGTCGGGCTCCCGGGGTTGAAGAGCTGGAACGCGAAGCCCGCCTCGATAGTGCTCTCGTGCAGGGGGATATGGGAGTGGCCGAAGACGACGGCGTCGCAGTCCGGGAACGCCCGCCGCTGGCGCAGGAGCCGGCCGGCGGCGGGTCCCGCGTCGTGCACCATCCCGATGCGCACCTCCCCCACCTCGACCACGCGCCGCTCGGGGAGCCGATCGGCGAGGGCGGGCTCGTCGACGTTGCCGCGCACGGCGTGCACCGGGGGTCCGAGGCGCTCGAGCTCGTCGAGGACCGCGGCCGTGGCGATGTCACCGGCGTGGAGGATGAGGTCCGCGACACGAAGCTGCACGAGGCAAGCCTCCGGAACGCGGCGCGCGCCGCGCGGGAGGTGCGTGTCGGAGACGATCGCGATCGTGATCGAGGCCACCCGGGCACCGTAGTCGTGGCGGCGTCGATACTCGCGTCATGACCCGGCACCCGTACACCCTGCTCGACGTCTTCACCGACACGCCGCTCGCGGGGAACGCCCTCGCCGTGGTCCACGACGCGGACGGCGTGAGCGACGCGACCATGTTCGCCTTCGCCCAGGAGACGCGCCTCGCCGAGACGACCTTCGTCCAGCACGCCGACGACGCCGACTACCGCAACCGCATCTGGACCGTCACCGAGGAGGTCCCGTTCGCGGGCCATCCGTCGCTCGGCACCGCGGTCGCCGTCGCGCTGGAGCGCGGCGAGACCTCGGTCACCTACGACCAGCGGACCCAGGTCGGCGTCCAGCCGGTGCGCGTCGAGCGCGACGGCGACCGCGCCCACGCCTCGATGCTTCAGCCGCCCGCCGAGTTCGGCGCCGAGCTGCCGCTCCCCGACGTCTTGCGTGCGCTCGGCCTCATCGACCGTGACGGTGCGCCGGGCGCGCGCTGCCGGGTCGTCTCCACCGGGCTGCCGGCGCTGATGGTGCCGCTCGCCGACCTCGACGCGCTGGGCCGGGCCCGATACGACCACCCCGCACTGGCCGCGGTCGTCCCGGGCGGGGCGAACGTCTACCTGTTCGCCCCGGACGGCGAGGACGTGCGCGCCCGGATGTTCGTGACCGTCGGCCCGGAGGGAGAGGACCCGGCGACGGGCTCGGCAGCAGGGCCGCTCCTCGCCCACCTGCACGAGCAGGAGGGGCGCGACGTCCTCACGGTCCGCCAGGGCGTCGAGATGGGCCGTCCGAGCCGCTTGCAGTGCGTGCTCGAGGACGGGTGCGTCCGGGTCTCCGGGGACGTGGTCGTGATCGCGACAGGGACCCTCCGCCTGCCCTGAAGCGACGGGCGGGCCCGGGTCAGCGCGCGCTCTCGCGCGCCTCCAGCTCCCGCGCCTTCTTGCGCGCGAGCGACCGGGCCTTCGCGGCCCGCTCGGCCTTCCGGATCCGGTTCTGCACCACGCGGTAGGCGGTGCGCGGCTCGCCCTTCAGATCGACGAGTGCCGAGTCCCAGGTGTCGCGCAGCGTCGCCGGGTTCCAGTGGTAGAGGTACACCCGGCGGATGCGCGAGGAGATCGGCGCGATGCGATCGAAGAGCCAGCGGGTCGACTGGCCGGCGTGCCGTTCGGACTCCTCGAAGGGGATCTTCACCTTCGCGGTTCGGTTGACGATGCCGCCGGTCTCGGTGAGCCAGATCTGGCCCCGCGTCGCCCGCAGGAACTCCCGCGTGCCGGAGGTCCGGAAGCGGTTCACGTCGATGTAGTTGTGGAGCCCCCACACCTTCGGTTCGTTCTTGACCTTGCGCCGGAAGCGCTTCACCCACGAGGTCATGTTCGGCGAGTCGAGCAGCTCCCCGCCGAGGATCGTGCACGTCGAGCAGGCCCGTACGAGCGCGTCGTGGTAGCGCGCGGCCAGCTCTGGCCGGTTGCAGAGCGGCTGCGAGCAGTGGTTCGGTTCGTTCCAGGTCGCGAACTCGGTCACCCACGGGAAGTTGACGCGGATGCGGCGGAACTGGCGCTGCAGAGCCTTCGGGGAGGGCCGCTGCTTCTGCCGTCCCGGGCGGCGGGAGTGGCCGAAGGAGAGCAGGGGCTTCACCCCGTCGGCTTTGGCCTGTTCGAGCCATGCGCGCAGCTCGTCCTCCTGGAAGCCCCCGTCCATCGTGTCCCAGGGGACGACGTACCGGGCGTGGGTGATGGCGAGATCCTTGAAGTTCTCGTCCGAGAAGAACTGCGGCTTCTGATCGGCGATCCCGACGATCGGGGCCCGCGGGGCGCTCTTCGCGGCGGCCCCGGCCGGCGCCGCCATGGCCGCCAGGAGAAGACCGAGGAACAGGAGGGGGACGCGAATCAAGGAGTGCTCATGGCTTCGGGCTCGGTGAGGACCGTGTCCTCGTGTGCGTAGGCGGGGGCGCAGCAGCAGAGCAGGCGCAGCTCCTCCTCCCCCGTGTTCACGAGCTTGTGCTCGCTCCCGGGCGGGATGATGACGCAGTCCCCGGCGGCCACGTCGCACTCGTCGTCCCCCACCCGCATCCGGCCCGTGCCCGCGGTGAAGAGGTAGAGCTCCTCCGCGAGCGGGTGGTAGTGCGCGGTGGTCGCGCCGCCGACGGGCAGCGTGGCCTCGGCGAGGCTCTGGTTGCGGGCGAGCGACTTCGACGGATGCACGAGCTCGCGGATGCGCGAGCCGTCCTTCGTCGTGAACGGGGTGGCGCGGCTGAGGTTCGTGACGTCCATCGGCATCTGAGGGTAGGACCGGAGGAGCGGCCCGGAGTTGCGCCGACGGCCCCTCGAACCCAACGGCGCCGACTGACGGGCTGTCAAGCTCTAGTAGGCTCGGAGACATGGCCTCGGCCCAGCCCAGCACCGCAAAACGCGCTCAGATTCAGGAGGCCGTCCTGGCTGCGACCGAGGAGCTGCTCGGCGCCGGTGGCTCCTTCCAGGACCTCAAGATCGAGAAGATCGCGACGGCCGCGGGCATCTCGCGGACGGCTTTCTACTTCTACTTCAAGGACAAGCGCGAGCTCCTGATGCGCCTGGCCGAGGACATCACGGGCGAGCTCTACAGCCAGGCCGACGACTGGTTCACCGGCAACGAGGGTGCCCCCGAGGATCAGGTCTCCGGTGCGCTTGCGACGATCTCCACCCTGTACTTCGAGCACGGGCCGCTGCTTCGCGCCATCGTCGAGGTCTCGACCTACGACGAGGAGATCGCCACCTTCTGGCGCGCCCTCCTCCAGCGCTTCGCCGACGCGACCACAGAGCGCATCAAGACCGAGCAGGAGGCCGGCCGGGCGCCCGCGATGCCGCCGGCGGCGACCGCGTTCTCGCTCGTGTGGATGACCGAGCGGACCTTCTACCAGCAGATGGTGCAGGGCGCCCCGGTGGACCGCGAGGAGTTGGTGGCCGCGCTCAACGGCATCTGGCTGCGCTCCGTCTACGGCAGCTAGCACCGTCGCCCGGCGGCGCTAGTCGGACCGCGGGCCGTCCTCCGACTGCAGCTGGACAGCCTCGAACTCGCCGGTCCTGAGCCGCTCGCTCACGTCTGCGTCGACCTCCGCGGCGGTCACCCCGGGGCGGGCGCGGCGGAGCCGCATCGCATCCAGGCGCCGGAACTTGAGGATCTCGAGCACGTAGACGAGGTAGGCGCTGGCGGCGAGGACGATCAGCGCGAGCGTGCTCATGACCAGCGACCCCGGTAGGAGCAGGTGGCCGCTGTCGTCCGAGTACTTGACGAAGCGGAGGGCGACCGCGAACCCGCCGAGCAGCAGCGTCCAGGCGTAGAGGTAGATGACCGTGCGGCGCTGCGAGAACCCGATCCGGCTGAAGCGGTGATGGAAGTGGTTGGCGTCGGCCTCCCAGGGCTTCCGCTTGTACTTGAGGCGCTTCAGCACGACGAACGTGGTGTCCACGAACGGCACCGCGAGGACCACGAGCGGGAAGACGAGTGCGAGCACTGCCTGAGTCTTGACCGCGCCCTCGATCGCGATGCACCCGAGCAGCAGGCCGAGCAGGTTCGAGCCGCAGTCGCCCATGAAGACGCTCGCGGGGTGGAAGTTGTGGATGAGGAACCCGAGCGCCGCGCCCGCGGTGATCGCGGCGAGGACGGCGGCGTGCCCGCGGTTGAGGTCGAAGGCGATGATCGCGAAGGTGATCGCGCTGATCGCACAGACCCCGGCGGCGAGGCCGTCGATCCCGTCCGAGAGGTTCACCACGTTCATGACGATCACGAGCCCCGCGATCGTGAGCACCGTTCCCGCGCTGCCGAGATCCTGGGCGCCGACGAGCGGCAGCGTGATGTTCGAGACCTCGACCCCTGCGTGCACGGGGAAGTAGGCGGCGAGGATCTGGCCGCCGAGCTTCGCCGCCGGCGGAAGCTCGAAGCGGTCGTCGACGGCCCCGATGAGCGCGATGATCGTCGCGCCGAGCAGGATCCCCCTGAGGCGCTCGTCCACCAGCGGCCCGAAGTCGAGCAGCAGCGCGCTCGCGAAGAGCACCCCGCCGAGCATCGCGATCCCGCCGAGCAGCGGGGTCTCCCGGGTGCTGAGGCCGCGGTCCTTCGGCTGGTCGACGGCCCCGATCAGGCGAGCGAGCCGGGCCGTGACGGGGGTGAGCAGCGTCGCGACCGCGAACGCGACGAGGAACGCGAGGACGGCGTCGCGCTCGGTCATCGCCTGGTGTCGGGGGTGCGGTTCACCGGGACGCCGACTCTACGGAGCGGCCCGGCGACCGGCGCTCACACGGCCGCGCTGGTGCTCAGGTGCTCGTAGAGCGGGTAGCGGTCGGCGAGCGCGGTGACCCGCTCGGCGAGGGCGCTCTTCTCGTCCTCGAAGGAGGAGGTGAGGGCGGTCCGGATGATCTTGCCGATCTCCGTGAAGTCCTCCACCTGCAGGCCGCGGGTCGCCAGGGCCGGGGTGCCGACGCGCAGCCCGCTCGTGACCATCGGCGGCCGCGGATCGAACGGGACCGCGTTCCGGTTGACGGTGATGCCAATCTCGTGGAGCCGGTCCTCGGCCTGCTGGCCGTCGAGCTCGGACTCGCGGAGGTCGACGAGCACGAGGTGCACGTCAGTGCCCCCGGTGAGCACCGTGACGCCCTCGCTGGCGCCTGTGAGCTCGGCGGCTACGGCTTGGGCGCCCGCGATGGTGCGCTCCTGGCGCTCCTTGAACTCGGGGGTCATGGCGAGCTTGAAGGCGACGGCCTTCGCGGCGATGACGTGCTCCAACGGACCACCCTGCTGGCCGGGGAAGACAGCCGAGTTGATCTTCTTGGCGTGCTCCTCCTTGCAGAGGATGATCCCGGAGCGCGGGCCGCCCAAGGTCTTGTGCACCGTGGTGGTGACGACGTCGGCGTGCGGGACCGGGCTCGGGTGCAGGCCGGCGGCGACGAGGCCCGCGAAGTGCGCCATGTCGACCATGAGCAGCGCGCCGACCTCGTCGGCGATCTCGCGGAAGCGGGCGAAGTCCATCTGCCGGGGGTAGGCCGACCAGCCCGCGATGATCATCTTCGGCTTATGCTCACGGGCGACCTCGGCGACCTTGTCCATGTCGAGCAGCGAGGTGTCCTCCTCGACCTCGTAGGGCGCGATGTCGTAGAGGCGCCCCGAGACGTTGATCTTCATCCCGTGCGTGAGGTGGCCGCCGTGGGCGAGCTTCAGGCCCATGAGCGTGTCGCCCGGGGTGAGCAGGGCGTGGAAGACCGCGGTGTTCGCCTGGGCGCCGGAGTGCGGCTGGACGTTGGCGTGCTCGGCGCCGAAGAGCTCCTTGGCGCGGTCGATCGCGAGCTGCTCGGAGACGTCGACGTGCTCGCAGCCGCCGTAGTAGCGCTTGCCGGGGTAGCCCTCGGCGTACTTGTTCGTGAGGACCGAGCCCTGCGCCTCGAGAACCGCCTGCGGGACGAAGTTCTCGCTCGCGATCATCTCGAGCGTGCGCTGCTGCCGCTCGAGCTCCTTCGCGAGGACCTCCGCGATCTCGGGGTCGACCTCGGACAGGGGCGCGTTGAAGGTGTCGGTCATCGCCAGCGAGGCTAGAGGATCACTCGGATTCCAACTCGCCGATCTGGCCGACCCGGCGCTCGTGCCGTCCCCCCTCGGTGCCCGTCGCGAGGAACGCGGCGACGATGTGGTCGGCCTCCCCGGTGCTCAGGCGGCTCCCCGAGAGCGTGACGACGTTGGCGTGGTTGTGGCGCCGGGCCATGGCGGCCTCGTCGGCGTCATGCGCGTTGACCGCGCGGATGCCGGCCACCTTGTTCGCGACGATCGCGACGCCGTTCCCGCTGCCGCAGGCCAGGACGGCCATATCGGCGTCCCCGCCGGAGACCAGGCTCGCCGCGTCGTGGGCGTACTGCGGGTAGTCCGTGGAGTCCGCCGAGGTCGTGCCGAGGTCGGTCACGTCGTGGCCCCCAGCCTTGAGGGTCTCCTTGACGTGCTCCTTGAGGGCGAAGCCGCCGTGATCTGCTCCGAGGACGATGCGCATGGGCGCAAACGTAGCCGAGGTCGCACGGTGTGCGGATTGACTGCCCCGGACGCAGTCGATCCGCACAACGTCTCCGCGGCTACAGCGCGGCGGCGACCTCGTCGGCCGTGAACGCGCCTTCGCGGGCGATGGTCCAGACTCCCGCGCCCTCGTAGTCGGTGAGGTCGACGATCGTCGAGCTCACCCCCGGGAGCTCGCCGCCGTCGAGGACGAGATCGACGGCTTCCCCGATGCCCGGGTCGAGGTCCGCGATCCGGCGGGGGGCGGGCGCCCCTGCCGGGTTCGCGCTCGACTGCAGGATCGGCCAGGCGACCGCCTCGAGGGCCGCGAGCGCCGGCGGGAGCGCCGGCACGCGGAGGCCGAGGACCTCAGGACGGTTGCCGCAGGCCAGCGGATAACGGCGAGCGGGGTTCGGGAGCAGCAGGGTCACCGGGCCGGGCAACAGGGCGAGCATCGCGTCTCGGGTGCGCAGGCCGAGCTCGGGGAGCGCGGCGAGGGCCAGCGACGGCTGGAAGAACATGACCGCCGCGGGTTGATCCCGATCGCGCCGCTTCAGCGCGTAGAGCCGCCGGACCCCCTCCTTCGACTCCGGCTCGCAGGCCAGCCCGTAGACGGTGTCGGCCGGGAAGACGGCGACACCCTCCACGTTCATGCACCGCGCGAAGGTCTCGGCGTCGGAGGAGCTCAGGGGCGCCACGCGCTCACCACCCGCTCGACGCCGCCGAGGTCGCGACCGACGTCGGTCTCCCAGGCCGGCGGGAAGAGTGCGCGCACGGAAGAAGCCTGCCCGGCACCGACCTCGAGCCCCGCGAAACGCGCGCCAACTTCGACGAGCGCCGGCACGAGGCGGCGGTAGACGTCCATGCCGTCGGCGCCGGCGAAGAGCGCCCCGGCCGGCTCGTGCAGCGTGATCTCGGGCGCGAGCACCGCTGCGCTCTCGACGTAGGGCGGGTTGGAGAGCACCACGTCCGGGCGCTCGCCCGCGAGCAGGTCGCCCTCGACGAGACGCACGTCGAGCCCGAGCCGCTCCGCGTTCCGACGGGCCACCACGAGTGCGTCCGCGGAGATGTCGGTGCCCGTCACCTCGAGGTCGGGCCGCTCGTCCTTCACCGCCAGCGCGATGGCGCCGCTGCCGGTGCCGACGTCGAGCACGCGGGCACCGCGGGGCAGCCCCGCCACGGCCCACTCCACGAGCGCCTCGGTGTCCGGGCGGGGGATGAGGACCCGAGGGTCCACGTGCAGATCGAGCCGACGGAAGCCCTTCTCCCCCAGCAGGTACGCGGTCGGCACCCGGTCGACGGTGCGCCGCCGCACCGCCGTCTGGAACGCCTGGACCGCCGCACCCTCCACCGGCGTGTCGCGCTCCATCACAAGGCGCGTGCGGTCGATCCCGAGCACGTGGGCGAGCAGCAGCTCCGCGTCGAGCCGCGGGGAGTCCACCTGGGCCGCCTCGAGCGCGATCCGGGCGGAGGCGAGCGCCTCGCGCACCGGGACCCCGGCGAAGGGGCCGACCATCAGATCGGCGCTGCCGCCTGCTCCTCGAGGGCGCGGCGCTTCTCGTCGTTCTGCAGGGCGTTCGTGAACTCGTCCAGCTCGCCGTCGAGGACGGCGTCCAGGTTGTGTGCGGTGAACTTGATGCGGTGGTCGGTGACCCGGCGCTCGCCGTAGTTGTAGGTCCGGATCTTCTCGGCGCGGTCACCGGTGCCGACCTGGGCCTTGCGCTCGGCGCCGACGGCGGCCTGCTGCTCGGCCAGCGCCGCTTCGTAGATGCGGGCGCGCAGGACCCGCATGGCCTTCTCGCGGTTCTGCAGCTGGCTCTTCTCGTCCTGCATCGCGACGACGATGCCGGTCGGCTTGTGCGTGATACGCACCGCGGAATCGGTGGTGTTGACGGACTGGCCGCCGGGGCCGCCGGAGCGGTAGACGTCGATCTGGAGGTCCGACTGCTGCACGTCGACCTCGACGTCCTCGACCTCGGGGAGCACCGCGACCGTGCAGGTGGAGGTGTGGATGCGGCCTTGCGACTCGGTGGCCGGGACGCGCTGGACGCGGTGGGTGCCGCCCTCGAACTTGAACACCGAGTAGGCGCCGTCGCCCTTGACCGCGAAGGTGCCCTCGTCCATCGCCTCGATGGAGAAGCGACGGCGCTCCGCGTACTTCATGAGCATGCGCTGGACGTCGGCGGCCCACAGGCTCGCCTCGTCGCCGCCGGCGCCGCCCTGCACTTCGACGATGACGTTCTTGTCGTCGTTGGGGTCGCGCTCGACCATGGCGAGGCGCAACTCCTCCTCGACGACATCGAGCTGGGTGCGAGCCTCGGCGAGCATCTCGCGCACCGAGGCGTCCTCCTCCTCGGCGAGCATCTCCTGGGCGCCGTCGATGTCGCCGCGGGTGCGCCGCCACTGCTCGCCGAGCTTGGCCGCCGGCTCGAGGTGCGCGTACTCGCGGCCGACGTCGGCGTAGCGCCGCCGGTCGTTGATCACCTCGGGGTCGGTCATGAGGCGACCGACCTCCGCGAAGCGGACCTCGATCTGTTCGACGAGCTGCTCGATCATCCGCCCCGAGCCTAGCCGCGGCGACCACGCCGGAGGCTCGCGTAGGGTCGGGCGGGAGATGCGCGAGGAGCCCGTCACGCTGCGGCACCTCGCCGCCGGCGCCTACCACGACCACCATGTGCTCACGGTCGAGGGGCACGAGGTGGTCCTGCGGCGCTGCACCGGGTCGCAATGGGGGCTCGCGCCCGCCGCGCAGCTGGCCCGGGAGCACGCGACCCTGCACGCGCTGGAGCCCACGGGCGTGGCCCCCCGGCCCCTGGGGCTCGTGGCCGAGCCGCCGATCCTCCTCGAGGAGCTCGTCCGCGGCCGCCCGTTCTCCTACGCGACAGACCTCCCGGCCCTGGCCCGCGCCCTCGTGCCTGTGCACGCGCTCTCCCCCGGGCACCTACCGGCCGTCGATCCGACGCCCGAGCTCCTCGCCGACGGCGGGCGCTGGCTCGCCCTCGCCCGCGAGGCGGGCACCGACGCCGTAGCGGTCGCGCACCTCGAGGCGCTGGCGTCGGACGCGGCGGCCGGGCCCCGCCTGACCGCGGCCTCCGTCCTCGTCCACACCGACCTCAACGCGGGGAACCTCATGGTGGAGGACGACGGCGCGGTGCGGCTGCTCGACTGGGAGGCGGCCCGTCGCGGCCCCGCGGCCTGGGATCTCGCCCACGCGCTCTCCCCCACCACCACCCGCTGGGACCACGCGAGCGCCTGCACGCTCGACGCGGCGCAGGTGCGCGACTTCCTCGCCGCCTACGAGGCCGCAGGTGGCTCCCCCGCGGTGGTCGCCGAGCTGCCCTCCCTGCTCGGCCCGGTCGTCTTCCGGGCGCTCGCCTGGTGCGTCGGCGTCCGCGGCGAGCACGCGCTCGGCCGACGGGTGCTCCGAGCGGACCTCGCAGCGGCGCTCGAGCGGCTGACCCGAACCGAAGCGGTTGTCGATGCGGTCACATGGGCGCAGGCGTCGCGGTGATCCGCGAGCCGGCTCGACCAGAACTCATTCTGTAGCCCCTGTCGTCCGAGGAGGACACCCCACGTGAAGCGTTCCCCCGTCGTTCTGGTCCTGATCCTGCTGTCCCTGCTGCTCGCCGCCTGCGGGAGCGAGGACACGCCCGCGACCACTGCCGCTGTGGACCCGGCCGCGCCCGCCACCGACGGGTTCGCCGCCGTGGAGGCCGAGGCGAAGGGGCAGACCGTTCGGTGGTGGATGTACGGCGGCGACGAGAAGATCAACGCCTACGTCGACGACGTCGTCGCTCCCGCCGCCAAACGGCGCGGGGTCACGATCGAGCGGGTGCCGATCACGGACACCGCCGACGCGGTGAAGCGGGTCGTCTCCGAGCGTCGGGCCGGCAAGACCGACGGTGGGGGCGTCGACCTCATCTGGATCAACGGCGAGAACTTCGCCGCCGGAAAGCAGAACAAGCTGTGGCTCGCCGACTGGGCGCGCGAGCTCCCGAACGCGGTCGAGTACGTCGACTGGGAGAGCAAGGTCATCAACGAGGACTTCAAGGTCGCCGTGGACGGGCAGGAGTCCCCGTGGCAGAGCGCCGTGTTCACCTTCGCCTACGACAGCGCGAAGGTCGATCCGCCGCCGGAGGACCTGGACGCGCTGCTCGCCTACGCGAAGGCCAACCCGGGTCGCTTCACCTACCCGGCCCCGCCGGACTTCGTCGGCTCGGCGTTCGTGCGACAGGTCGTGCGCGACCGCGGCGAGGAGGGCGCGTTCGCCTACCTCGAGGAGCTCAAGCCGTTCATGTATCGCAAGGGCGAGAGCTTCCCGAAGTCGCAGGCCGAGCTCGACGAGCTCTTCGCCAACGGGCAGGTGGACTTCGCCATGGCCTACGACGCGAACTTCGTGAACGCCGGGGTCCGGAAGGGCGGCTTCCCCAAGACGGCCCGGCCGTTCCTCCTCGCGCCGCTGCCGCTGACGAACACGTCGTACGTCACGATCCCCGCCAATGCGGCGCATCAGGCGGGCGCGAAGGTCGTCGCCGACGTGCTGCTCGATCCGAAGATCCAGGCGGAGAAGGCCAAGCCGGGCGTCCTCGGGAACCCGACCGTGCTCGCCCCGGCCAAGCTCGGCCCGCTCGTCAGCCTGTTCCCCGACGAGAAGAGCACGTACGTGCTCCCCGTCAACGCCGCCGGGTCCTCGCTCGAGATCGCCGCCGACCAGGTCGCCCCGCTCGAGCAGCGCTGGATGCGCGAGGTCCTGCGCTAGCCCATGACGACCGGGGTGATGAACCGGCGGGAGCGTCTGCGAACGGCGGGCGCGCTCGCGCCCGCCCTCCTGGTGCTCGCGCTGCTCTTCGGCGGCGGACTGGCGGGGGCGGTGCGGACGAGCCTCGTCCCACTCGACGGCAGCGCCTCGCTGGACTCCTGGCGCGCCCTCTTCGCCGACCCGACGTTCGGCGATGCGGTCCGCTTCAGCCTGCGGATCTCGCTGACCGCGACGCTGCTCTCGGCCGCGGCGGCGGTCGCGGTCGCCTCGCTCATCCGCTCGCGGGGGACGACGCTCCGCGCGCTCGTCGCGCTTCCCGTCCCGGTCCCGCATCTGCTCATCGCGGTGCTCGCGGTGCTCTGGCTGGCCCCCGGCGGACTCGCCGATCGGCTCCTCGGAACGACGATCGGGGGCTCGGTCATCCGCGACGAGCACGGGCTCGGGATCGTGCTCGTCTACGTCTACAAGGAGACGCCGTTCCTCGTGCTGCTCGTCCTCGCCGCGATGGGTCGGGGCCTGCGGGAGCGGGAGGAGGCCGCCGCCGTCCTCGGTGCGTCCTTCGGGCAGCGGGTGCGCTGGGTGCTCTGGCCCGCGATCCGGACCCCGCTCGTGACCGGCTCGATCGTCGTGGCCGCCTTCACGCTCGGCGCCTTCGAAGTCCCGTTGACCGTCGGCCCGAACTACCCGCCCACCCTTTCCGAGTTCGCCTTCCAGGCCACACAGAACGACCTGCTGGCCGGTGAGGGAACCGCGGCGGCGGCGCTGCTGCTGACCGCGGTGGCGAGCATCGGCCTGGCCGTGCTCGCCGTGCGGCTGGGGAGGGACCAGGCCGGTGGCTGAGCTCACCCGCCGAGGCCACGATGGTGCACTGTGGAGGGTTCGGCGACCGCCGACGTGGGCCGGGCTCGCCGCCGTCGCGCTCGCCGCGCTGTTCGCGCTGCCCCTGCTCGCGCTCGTGGTCCGTGCCTTCGCCGACGCGTGGCGGTTCCCGGCGCTCGTCCCGCAGCGCTTCGGCACACGCGGCCTCGAGGTCGCGTTCTCGGGAAAGGCGCTCGAGGCGTTCGGGAACTCCCTGCTCGTCGGCGCCGGCGTGACGTCGCTTGCGCTGCTGCTCGGGTGGCCGGCGGCCCGCGTCCTCGGCGAGCGGCGGCTGAAGCGCCCCGGCCTCGTCTTCCTGCTGCTCGCGATGCCGCTGCTCGTCCCGAGCTACGCGACCGGCACCGGGCTGACCGAGTGGTTCCTCCGGCTCGACCTGGCCGACACGCTGCCCGGGCTCGGGCTCGCGCACCTCGTCGTCGTGCTGCCCTACGTGATCGTGGTGCTGCTGAGCGGCTTCGGGCCGCGGGTCACCGAGCTCGAGGAGATGGGGCGCAGCATGGGCCTCGCGCCGCTCGCCCGCTGGCGCCTGGTGACGCTGCCGGCGGTGGCCCCCACCCTCGCCGCGGCGACCTTCCTCGGTTTTCTCGTCTCGTGGAGCGAGTACGGCTCCTCGCTGGCGGTGGGCGGCGGGACGCCGATGCTGCCGGTCGTCCTGCTGCCCTTCGTGCGGAATGATCCTCAGGTGGCCGCCGCGCTCGCGCTCCTGTTCCTCGCCCCCGCCGTACTTGCCCTGGTCGCCACCACCCGCGCTGCGCGGAGCCCCCTGTGAGCGACCTTCGAACCACCGTGACCGACGGGTCGCGCCCCGCGGCACCGACGACGACGGGCTCCGGGCTCGCGTGCGAGAGGCTCACCGTCTGCCCGGGCGGCAACGCCGTGCTCGACGGGCTCTCGTTCGCTATCGCGGCGGGGACGCGGACCGCCCTGGTCGGTCCGTCCGGCGCCGGCAAGACGACGCTCCTTCGCGCGATCGCCGGCCTCGACCCGCTCGAGGAGGGCACGATCGCCCTCGGGGCCCGGCCGCTCGCCGGGGTCCTGCCCCACCGTCGCCGGATCGCGGTCGTCTTCCAGGAGCCGCGGCTCCTCCCCCACCTCGACGTGCAGGACAACGTCGCGCTGCCCCTTCGCGCGGCCGGGGTGGGCCGGCGCACGCGGCGCGAGCAGGCGCGCGAGCGGCTCGGCGAGGTCGGGCTCGGCGGCTTCCAGGACCGTCGGGTCGCCGGGCTCTCCGGTGGCGAGCAGCAGCGCGTGGCGCTGGCCCGGGCGCTCTGCGCCGAGCCGGAGCTCCTGCTGCTCGACGAGCCCCTCGCCGCCCTCGACCCGAATCGTCGCGAGGAGCTCCGGGGGCTCATCGTCCGGTTGCAGGAGGAGCGGCAGCTGACGACCCTCATCGTCACCCACGACCGGGCCGAGGCGGCCGAGCTCGGCCACCGCGTCGCGCTCATGCTCGAGGGCCGGATCGTGCAGCACGACGAGCCGCGCGCGTTGTTCGAACGCCCGGTCTCCGCCGCGGTGGCGCGGTTCTTCGGCGTCGCGAACCTGATCGCTGACGGCTCCGGGACGCTCGCCATCCGGCCCGAGCACGTGCGCGTCTCGGCGGCCGGGGCGCGGCGCGCGGTCGTCGTCGAGTCGGTCTATTCGGGCAGCCACGTCCGCCTCGTCCTCGATGCGGGCGGGCAGCGGATCGAAGCGCTCGTCTCCCCCGCCGACGCGCCGGCCGCCGGTCAGGAGGTCGGCGTCGAGTTTCCCCCCGAGCAGCTCTGGCGCCTCCCCGAGGACTGACGCCCGCCCGCTCCCGGCGGCTCAGGTGAGAACGGCGCGGGCCTGCGCGAGCCGCTGCCCCACGCTCACGAGGACCATCGCGGTGAAGACCCAGGCGATGAGCTCGGCGCTTCCGGGGAGTAGGCAGAAGGCCGTGTAGGCCAGGACGGTCTCCGTGCCCTCGGTGAGCGCTTGCGTGAAGCGGAGCGAGCGCTCGTCCCCGAAGGCGAGCTGCCGCTTCTCCACCAGCGAGGCGAAGGAGAGCAGCGCGACGTTGTTGAGCAGGTAGGCGACCAGCAGCGCGCAGCAGGCAATCCGCGCGTCGGGCACGGCGACGGCCACCGCGAGGACGAAGCCGCCGTAGACGACGAAGTCCGCCACGAAGTCGAGCAGCCCGCCGAGGTCTGTCGGCTCCCCCTGGCGGGCGATCGCACCGTCGAGCCCGTCGAGCGTCCGATTGGCCAGCCACAGCACGAGCGCCAGCGGCCACACGGCCAGCGCCGCGGCCACGCAGGCACCGACCCCGACGGCGAGCCCCACGCCGGTGACCGCGAGCGGCGTGATGCCCCGGGCCGTGCAGACGGCCGCGGTGCGCTCCATCGCCGGGGCGTAGGCGGCGCGGACCCGGGTGTCGAGCATCAGCTCATCGGTGCGCGAGCACGTTCAGCACATGTCCGCCCGGCGCACGGACGAAGAAGCGCCGCACGCCCCAGGGCTCGTCGGTGAGCGGGTGCACGATCTCGGCGCCGCGCGCGACCGCGGCGGCGTGAGCGGCGTCGACGTCGTCGACCTCGATCGACACGTCCGGGGTGACCGGGGCGCTCGCGTCGTGTGACATCACACTCAGCTGCGCCCCCGGGTTGGCGGGATCGGCGTACGTGGCGATCCAGCCGAGATCCATGACCTGCTCGAGGCCGAGCACGTCGGCGTAGAAGTCCGCGCCCGCCGCCGGGTCGGGCGCGTGGAGGTCCGGGACGACGCGACGTACGCTCATGCCGAGATCCTCGCAGCCGCCGGCTCGACCATCCCGGGTGCGAGCACGGCCTCGAGCGCGGTGATCGCGACCCGGAGCTGATCCTCGTCCGGCTCCTTGGTCGTCAGCCGCTGCAGCTGCATGCCGGGCCACGCGACGACCTGCGCCCAGAGCGAGCCCTGGTGGCGGCCGATCGCCTTGATGAGCTCGAAGGAGAGGCCGGCCACGAGCGGGACGCCGAGCACCCGGGAGAGCACGAGCCAATACCACGCGGGCAGGCCGATCGGCGCCAGCACGAAGATGGCCACGATCATCACGATGAGCATGAAGCTCGTGCCGCAGCGCGGATGCAGCCGGGAGAACGCCTGGGCGTTGGCCGGCGTGAGCGGGAGCCCCGCCTCGTGACAGGCGATCGTCTTGTGCTCGGCCCCGTGATACTCGAAGAGTCGTCGGAGGTGGCCGAGCCGGGTGAGGACGACGAGGTACCCGACGAAGATCGCCGTGCGGAGCGCCCCCTCCACGAGCCAGAAGAGCACGGCCGAGCCGAGCTGGTCCTTGACCCGCGAGGTGAGCGTGACCGGGACGATGAAGAAGAGGAAGACGGCGAGGCCGACCCCGGCCACCAGCGCGAACAGCCAGGTTCCGGTCGACATCTCCTGGCCCTCCTCGCCCATGGTCGTGTTGACCGAGACGTTGAGCGCGCGGAAGCCGATCCGCATCGATTCGGCGAGGCCGACGACGCCACGGATCACGGGCAGCCGCAGCACCGGGTGCCGGGTGAGCGCGGACTCGACGCGTTCCGTCGTGACCTCGACCTCCCCGAGCGCGGCCTGACCGCGCGGAAGCCCCTCGGGCCCGCAGGCGTCGAGTTGCTCGCGGGTCGGTGCCCGGACCGCGACGGCCCAGTGCTCCCCCCGGCGCATCATGACGCCCTCGAGGACGGCCTGGCCGCCGACGGGGACGTCTGACACGAGGTGTTCGAGGGTTACTTCGCCTGACGGCTGGCGCGGCGCTTGAAGCGCTCGACGCGACCACCGGTGTCGACCAGCTTCTGCTTGCCCGTGTAGAACGGGTGGCAGTTGGAGCAGATCTCGACGTTGATCGTGTCCTGCGTCGACCGCGTGGTGAACTGGTTGCCACAGGTGCAAGTGACCTGGGCTTCTTCGTACTTGGGATGGATCTCGGTCTTCATGGCTCCGCACACGATAGCCGGGGCTACTGGACGACCCGCGCGCGGGTCCGCTTCACCGCGAGCGTCCAGCACACAGCGGCGAACACGAGCAGCACCACGACCCGGAGCAGGCTCGTGCCGTCCAGGGTGCCGAAGGTCGCCCCGCGGACAAGCTCGACGCAGTGGTGCAGCGGGTTGAACTCTGAGAGCACCCGGGCCCAGCCCGGCAGCTGGGAGATCGGGAAGAACGTCCCGGCGACGAGCAGCATCGGGGTGAGCAGGCCGCTCGTGACGTAGCTGAAGGAGTCGATCGACTTGACGATCGCGGCGAGCAGGATCCCGAGCGCGGCGAAGCCGAACCCGGTCAGGAAGGCGATGAACGGCACGAGCACCACGGTGATCGACGGATCCAGGCCGAAGAAGACCCCCACGAGCAGCGGTGCGCAGCCGAAGACACCCGCGCGGAGCGCCAGCCAGAGGGTCTCGGCGGTGACGAGCTCCTCCACATCGACGGGCGCCGCCAGGATCGCGTCGTAGGTGCGTTGGAACTCCCGCTTGACGAAGGTGCCGAACATGGCGGAGAACGCGCTCGAGAAGAGCACGGCGGTGGCCACGACGCCCGTGGAGACGAAGTCGATGTAGTCGTAGCCGTCGACCTGCTTGAGCACGGCGCCGAGCCCCAGCCCGAAGGCGAGCAGGTAGACGGTCGGCTCCATCGTCGAGCTGAAGGTCGCCGAGCGCCAGAACGAGCGGAAGTTGATGATCTCCCGCGTCATCACGCCGGCCACCGCGGCACGCTCGATGCGGCGGAGCCGGCGACGCGGCGGGCGGATCGCGTTCGGGGTCGCCATCAGGCCACCTCCTCCCCGGTGAGCTTCACGAAGACGTCCTCGAGCGCCGCGGGCCGCCGCTCCCCGTCCGGCAGCGCACCGTCGGCCCCCGCCGCGTCGAGGATCGCGACCGACGTCCCGGTCCGGCGGGTGGCGTACCCGGCGGCGCGCGCCTCGCGCTCGACCTCCTCCAGGCGGGCCGCGGGTCCGTAGACCTCGCGGACCTCGGTCCCGGCGTGCTCGGCCACGAGGTCGGCGGGCCGGCCCGCAGCGACCGCCTCGCCCTCGGCCATGATCGTGACGGTGTCCGCGAGCCGCGCGGCCTCCTCGATGTAGTGCGTGGTCATGAGGATCGAGGTCCCCTGCTCCCGCAGCGCGTCGATGAGCGCCCACAGCTCCTGCCGGACCTGGGGGTCGAGGCCGACGGTCGGCTCGTCGAGCAGCAGAAGCCGCGGGGCGTGCATCAGCGCACGGGCGATGAGCAGCCGCCGCCGCATCCCGCCGCTCAGCTTGTCGACCCGCTCGGTGGCCCGATCGGTGAGCCGGGCGATCTCGAGCCCGCGGTCGATCGCCGCGGCCCGCTCCGCGGCCGGGACCCGGTACAGCCGCGCGAAGATCCGCAGGTTGTCCCGGACGGAGAGGGTCGTGTCGAGGTTGTCGAGCTGCGGCACGACGCCCATCTCGGCGCGGGCCTGCTTGCTCTCCCCCGGCAGCTCCCACCCGAGGACGGTAATCGTGCCCTCGTCGGCGAGCGCCTGCCCGGTCAGCAGCTTCATCGTGGTGGACTTGCCGGCACCGTTCGGTCCGAGCAGGCCCACGCAGGTGCCCTCGGGCACGTCGAGATCGAGGCCGCGGACGGCGTGCACGGAGCCGAAGGACTTCCGGACGCCACGGAGGGAGAGCGCGAGATCAGCCATCGCCGGTGAGACTAGGCCGCCCGCCACGCACGAGGGGCGCCCCGCAGGACGCCCCTCGCACACCACAAGGTCCTTCAGCCGACTAGGTCAGCTGGTACAGCGGCCCGTCGCCACCCTCGGGGGTCGTCAGGCGACCGCCCTTGGCGGTGATCGCGCCGCACTGCACGCAGTTCGTGTAGTTGACGATGACGTCGACGTGCTCCTCGGGCTTGCCCTCGGTGGCCTCGAGCTGCTCGTCGGAGACCTCGTACACGCCCGCCGGGCACATCCAGGTCCACGACTCGGCGATGACGCGCGGGACGTTCTTCTGCACGCGGATGTGGTTCGGCGCGTCGTCGCGCGTCGCGTTGCCGGTGATGAAGACCGAGGAGAGCTTGTCGAACGTGTACTTGCCGTCCGGCTTCGGGTAGCTGTCCTTCGACTTGCCGATGAACATCGGCGTCTCGTCGGAGGCCTTCATCGAGATGCGGCCGGCCGGGAACTTGCCCTTGGTCGCGATCAGGATGTTGGTCTTCGGGCCACCCTTGATGAGGCCCTTCTGCGCGAGCGGCTGGCGCGTGTTGCGGACCTCCCACAGCTCCTTGCCGACCGAGGACTCTTCGATCGCGTCCTCGTACTTCGCGAAGCTCGTCTCGCCGCGCTTGAGCGCCTCGTAGATGTTCTCCGCGGCGATGATGCCCGCCTTGATGGCGTAGTGCAGGCCCTTCAGCGCGGTCGTGTTGACCATGCCGCCGGCGTCGCCGACGAGCACCGCACCCGGCATGGAGAGCTTCGGCATCGACCAGTAGCCGCCGCCGGGGAGCGCCTTGGCGCCCCAGCCGACGCGCTCGCCGCCCTCGAGGATCTTCTTGACGAGCGGGTGGAGCTTGAACTGCTGCAGCAGGTCGTGTGCGGAGGTCGTGGCGTCCGCGTAGTCGAGGTCGACGACGAAGCCGATGGAGACCATGTCCTCGCCGGTCTTCTCGTTCTTCATCGGATAGATCCACGAGCCACCGGTGTGGTGGTACTTCGTGTTGAGCTTGAGCGGCCACGGCCCGATCGTGTGGATGACGCGGTCGAGCGGCTTGGCGACCTTCCAGACCTCCTTGACCCCGAGCTCCCAGTTCTGCGGCTCGCGGCCCTCGGCCAGGTCGAACTCCTTGATGGCGGCACCCGTCAGGTGCCCCCAACAGCCCTCGGCCAGCACGGTGGCCTGTGCGGTGATGTCGGCGCCGGGCTCGAAGTTGCCCTGCTCCTTGCCGTCCTTGCCGCGCCCCTTGTCGCCGGAGCGCACGCCCTGGACACGCCCGTCGGTGACGAGCAGCTCGCTGGCGGCCGTCTCCGTGAGGATGTAGGCGCCCGCCTCCTCGGCCTTCGCGGCCATGAAGCGGCAGAGCGCGGCGACCGAGATGACCTCGGCGCCGTGGTTCTTGAACGGCGGCGGCGTCGGAATGCGGATCGACGTCTTGCCGTTGGGCAGCATGTAGACGCCCTCCTTCTCGACCTCGCCGAAGGCGAAGCCCTCCTTGCGCCAGTCCTCCCGGCTCATGTCCGGGTAGAGCTCGACGAGAGAGTCCGGCCGCATGACGGCACCGGAGAGGTTATGCCCGCCGCAGGTCTTGGCCTTCTCGATGACCGCGACGGGCACCTCGCCCAGCCGCTCCATCATCTCGGGGTCGTCCCCGAGCAGCTGGAGCAGCCGGGTGGCGCAGGCGAGGCCGGCGGTGCCGCCGCCGACGATCGCCACGCCGACCTCGATGCGCTCGTCCTCAGCGTCGAGCTCCCGCTTGATGAACTCCTGCTGCGAGTCCACCGGGGGCGGGAACGCGGCGGGAACCGTTGCGTGGTTGCCGTTTGAAGCCATGAGGACGAGCCTTTCCTTGCGGGTCTTGTACTAGCCGCGCTTGGCCGCGATGGCCTCGGCGAGCTTCGGGACGATCTTGTTCAGGTCCCCGACGATGCCGAGGTCGGAGAACTCGAAGATCGGAGCGTTCGCGTCCTTGTTGATCGCGACGATGTTCTCCGAGGACTGCATGCCGACCTTGTGCTGGATCGCGCCGGAGATGCCGGCGGCCAGGTAGAGCTTTGGCGCCACGGTCTTGCCCGTCTGCCCGATCTGGCCCGCGTAGGGGTACCAGCCGGCGTCGACGACCGCGCGGGTCGCGGCCACGGCGGTGTTGCCGCCGAAGGCCTGGGCCAGCGTCTGGAGGAGGTCGAAGCCCTCGGCGTTGCCGAGGCCACGGCCACCGGCGACCAGCGTGCCGGCGCCCTCGATGTCGACGTCCGCGCCGCGCTGCTCGCCGCGCGAGACGATGCTCGCCTGAGCGGCCTGGGCGGACGGCTCGGCCGTCACGGCGACGACCTCGGCCGCGCTGCCGCCAGCCTTGACCTCGAACGCGTTCAGGCGCCCGATGATGATGCCCTTGGTCTTGTACCGGGACTGCGAGATCGACGAGTCACCCAGGATCGGGCGCTCGGCGACGAGCTTGCCGTCCTCGACGAGGACGTTCGTGACCTCCATGGTCACGCCCGCCTGCAGGCGCGCGGCGAGGCCGGCGCCGACCTCGAAGCCGAGCAGGCCGCCACCGAAGATGGCGTAGTCGATGCCCTCGTCGCCCATGACCTTGGCCATGACGTCGACGACGGGCTGCGCGAGGCCTTCGGGGCCCTCGGCCTTGAAGACCTTCTTGGCGCCGTACTCACCGAGGGTGGCGGCGAGCTCGTCGCTGATGCCCTCGCCAACCACGACGGCGTGCGCGGAGCCGCCGGCCTCACCGGCGAGCTTGGACGCCTCGGAGATGGCTCCGAGGGAGTTCTTGTTGAACGCGCCTTCGTAGTGAAGGGCGTAGACCAGGATGTCGGCCATAAGTTAAATCAGCTTCCTCTCGTCGAGCCAGGCGACGATCTTCTCGACCGTCTCGTTCGTGTCCTCGTCCTCGATGATCTGGCCCGCGGCCTTCTGCGGCGGGGCCTTGAACTCACCGCACTGCACCTGCGAGCCGTCCGCGCCGACCATCGAGGTGTCGATGCCCGCGTCGCCGGCCGACTTCGTCTCGAGCGGCTTCTTCTTCGCGCCCATGATCGCCTTGAGCGACGGGTAGCGCGGCTCGTTGATCGCGTCGCCGACGGAGATGACGGCGGGGAAGGTGACCTGCACCGTGTCGTAGCCGTACTCGGCCTGGCGCTCGCACTTCACGCCGGAGCCCTCGACGTCCATCTTCACGACCTGCGTGAGCGACGGCATGCCGAGGTGCTCGGCGACGACGGCGCCGATCGTGTAGCACTCGCCGTCGTCGGACTGCTGACCGAGCAGGACGAGGTCGGGGCTCTCCGCCTTGATCGCGCTGGCCAGGGCGTACCCGGTGGCGGCGACGTCGGAGCCCGCGAGGGCGGCGTCGGTGAGGTGGACGGAGCGGTCCGCGCCCAGGGACACGGCCTTGTGGAGCGCGCGCACGGCGGACTCGGGGCCCATGGAGACCGCGATGATCTCCTCGACCTCGACCTCGCCGCCCTCCTTGAGCTGCATGGCCGCCTCGATGGCGTGGGTGTCGTACGGGTTCAGGTTCTTCTCCCCTGAACGGTCCATACGACCGGTGGACGGGTCGATGCGCTTGGTGACAGCAGCATCGGGAACCTCTTTGACCAGAACACAGATCTTCACTTCGGCCTCCTTGGCAAACGGACGTTCGGGAGTGTAGCTAGCGGGTTGACTGACGAGTCAATCGGGCGCGACGGCGGACTGCGGATCGTTCGGGGGCGACGGTGGGTCGTCCCTACTGACGGTGTACGGCGCCCTCGATGAAGTCGATGATCGCCTGGGTCGGCGCGCCGGGGGTGAACACCTCGGACACGCCGAGCTTCTTGAGCTCCGGAATGTCGTCGGAGGGGATCGTGCCGCCGACGGTGATGACGACGTCCTCGATCTCCTGCTCCTTCAGGAGCTCGACGATCCGCGGCACGAGCGTCATGTGCGCGCCCGAGAGGATCGAGAGCCCGACGGCGTCGGCGTCCTCCTGGATCACGGTCTCGACGATCTGCTCGGGCGTCTGGTGGAGGCCCGTGTAGATGACCTCCATGCCGGCGTCCCGGAGGGCGCGCGCGATGATCTTGGCGCCTCGGTCGTGGCCGTCCAGGCCGGGTTTGGCGACGACGACGCGGATCTTCCGTGCGGTGGCAGGCATAGCGTCGGCAAGCTTATTCGGGCGCGCCCTCTGGCGCTTGCCCCCTCGCAGCCGCTACGGCGTGGGGATCTGCTTCCTGGCGTCCTCGAGCGCCTTCTTCGCCTCGTCCGGCAGCCCGTCGACGTCCTTGAGGCTGTCGATGGCGTCCGAGGCGGTGTTGTTGGCGTCCTCCTTGAGCTTGTCGGTGCGCTCCTGGATGGCCTGGTCCGCGTCCTCCTGGCTGAGCGTGCCGTCCTTCACCTCCTGCTGCTTCTCGGTGATGAACGTCTGGAGCTCGCGAGCCTGCTTCTGCAGCTCAACGCCCTGCTGCTTGAGCTCCCCGCTCGACTTCTCGAGGTCCGAGCTCGAGTCCTTGAGTTTCTCGATGTCGGTGCCGCTCGGAAGCTTGTCCGAGGAGGCGTCGTCACCCCCGCAGGCGGAGAGGGCGAGGGTGAGAGCGAGCAGCAACGTCGTGGCGCGTTGACGCGATGTCAAAGACAGCATTCGACCAGCGTACACGGCACACCCCCGCGTGGGAGTTAGTCGCGCTGAGCCTGCTCGGCGCCGATGACGATCGTGTCCCCGCGTTCGCGGGCGGCGCGGCGCCAGTCGGCGAATCCGGGCACCGTCCGAGCCGGCGACTCCTCGTGCACGATCGCCCGCAGGTCGTCGACGTGGCGGGCGCCGTCGCGCACGAGCGCGTCGGTCTCCTCGACGAAGCGCAGGAGCCGGTGATCGGTGCGCTGCGGCTCGAGGACCGGGAGCGCCTCCTCCACGAGGCGCAGCTGGACCTTCGTCGCGTCGGCTCCCTGACGGTTGAAGCGCCGGAGCTTGCTCGGGACCTCGCCGCCGCAGCCGCAGAAACAGGGGCGGGCCGCCATCTAGAAGACCGGCGACTCGGTGAAGGAGCCCCAGACGTCTTGGAGCGCGTGCACCATCTCCCCCTCGGAGACGTGGGCGCGAGCGGCTTCGATGAGCGGGTACATGAGGTTCATGCGCGGAGTCGCGGCCGCCTCCTTGAGGGCGGCCAGACAGGCGTCCACCCGGCCCTGGTCACGTGCCGCCTTCACCTCACGCACGCGCGCGACCTGCTTACCCTCGAGCGCCGGGTCGATCTTCAGGATCGGGTGCTGGCCGTCGTCGCCCTCGGTGAACTTGTTCACGCCGACGACGACCCGGTCACCCGCGTCGATCTCGGTCTGCAGCTCGTAGCTCGCGTCGGCGATCTCCCGCTGGGGGTAGTTCAGCTTCACGGCCTGGACCATGCCGCCGAGCTCGTCGATCTTCGCGAAGTACTCGTACGCCTTGGCCTCGATCGCGTCGGTCATCGCCTCGACCGCGTAGGAGCCGCCCAGCGGGTCGATCGTGTTCGTCACGCCCGTCTCGTGCGCGATGATCTGCTGGGTGCGCAGCGCGATGCGGACGGCCTCCTCGGTCGGGAGCGCGAGCGCCTCGTCGTAGGAGTTCGTGTGCAGCGACTGGGTGCCGCCGAGCACGCCCGCGAGCGCCTCGATGGCCGTGCGGACGATGTTGTTGAGCGGCTGCTGCGCGGTCAGCGAGACGCCGGCGGTCTGCGTGTGGAAGCGCATGAGCCACGACTTCTCGTTCTTGGCCCCGTAGGTCTCGCGGAGCTCGCGGGCCCAGATGCGGCGGGCGGCGCGGTACTTGGCGATCTCCTCGAAGAAGTCGATCTGCGCGTTGAAGAAGAACGAGAGCCGAGGGGCGAAGGTGTCGACGTCGAGCCCGCGCTCGATCGCCTCCTCGACGTAGGTCAGGCCGTTCTTGAGCGTGAAGGCGAGCTCCTGCGCGGCGGTCGAGCCGGCCTCACGGATGTGGTACCCGGAGATGCTCACCGAGTTGAAGCGCGGCATCTCGTTCGTCGAGTACTCGATCATGTCGCCGAGCAGGCGCATCGCCTCGTCGATCGGGAAGCACCACTCCTTCTGGGCGATGTACTCCTTGAGGATGTCCGCCTGGATCGTGCCGTTGAGCTTCTCGGGCCCGATGCCCTGGCGCTCGGCGGCCACGACGTAGAACGCGAGCATGATCGCGGCCGGCGCGTTGATCGTCATGGAGACCGAGACCTCGTCGAGCTTGATGCCCTTGAAGAGGGTCTCCATGTCGTCGACGGTGTCGATCGCGACCCCCTCGCGGCCGACCTCGCCGAGGGAGAGCGGCGAGTCCGAGTCGTGGCCCATGAGCGAGGGCATGTCGAACGCGGTGGAGAGCCCCGTCTGTCCGTGGGCGAGCAGGTAGCGGAAGCGCTCGTTCGTCTCCTCGGCGGTGCCGAAGCCCGCGAACTGGCGCATGGTGAACATGCGGCCGCGGTACATCGACGGGTAGACGCCGCGCGTGTAGGGGTACTGGCCGGGCAGCCCGATACGGTCCTCGGAGCCCAGGTCGGCCGCGGTGTAGAGCGGCGCGACGTCCTCGCCGGAGAGCGTCGTGAAGGGGACGTCCCGCTCGGGGCTCAGCCCGTAGGCGGTTGCCCACTGCTCGTGGGTGGTGGGGACGGCGGCGGTGGACATCAAGACCTCGCGAACTAGGTGGACGTCCGCCTATCGTACTCGTCGAAGTCCCCCGCGTCGAGGCGTAGGCGCGCGAGGACCGCGGTCAGCGCCTCCCGGTCCTCCGGGGTGAGCGCGGCGATCGTGAAGTCCGCCGCGTTCAGGGCCTCCGTGGCCGCGGACGCCCGGTCGCGACCGGCCTCGGTGATCGCCACGAGGCTCGCCCGGCCGTCGCCAGGGTGCGGACGACGCTCCACCAGCCCGTCGGCGGCCAGCTTGTCCACCGCGTTCGTCACCGAGCTGCGGTGCACCTGAAGCCGCTCGCCGAGCTTCCCGACCGGGAGCTCACCCGCGCGGGTGAACGACAGCAGCTGCAGGAGCTCGTACCGCGCGAAGGTGATCGCGAACGGCTTCAGCAGCTCCTCGTAGCGGCCGAGCAGCAACTGCTGCGCGCGGACGATCGAGGTGATCGCCGCCATCGCCTGCGCGGGCTCCGCGCCCCAGCGCTCCTCCCAGTGGCGCCGGGCCTCGGCGATGGGGTCGATCCGCAGCGGGCCCGGCACGGCGCGGAGTCTAGGTCGGACCGTGAGGACGGACCCGTGCCCCGAGCGGGCACGCGTCCGTCCTCGACGCCTCCGAGGTAGAATTCAGACGGGCGTCGTGGCCTTCGGCGGCGCCGGCCGACGCTGGGAGCCGAGCGTCGGTTCGTCCTGGCCGCCGCCCCCGGTCACGTGCACCGGGAAGCCGTAGTCGAGGTCGAGCCACGGCTGGCGCTCCAGCATGTCCTTGACCTCGACGTAGCCTTCCTCGACGAGACCGGTCGCCGCGTCGTAGATCTTGTACTGCTGCCGCTGGACCTGGATCGGCTGGGACTCGAGCGTGATGATCCGCAGCTCGCCCGGCTCGAAGTGACACTGCTCCTGCACCGCGTCCAGCAGCTGCTTGCCGTGGAAGTGGCCGTCACCGAAGTTCCAGCCCACCATCGCCCCGCAGAGGAACTCGCCCTCGCGGACCGTGTAGTCCTCGACCTGCCCGCCGACCGCCGCGTGCGGCAGCAGGCCGTTGATGGCCCGGCCGTGCGGGTGCATCGCCCGGAACGCGAGCGCCTTGGTCAGGAAGATCTCGGCCTGGTCCTCGTCGTACAGCTTCGTGAGCTGCTTGACGACGATCGGCGCCGACTTCTTGACGGTGGTGTCGAGCTTCTCCTCGGCCCCGGTGTCCTTGCGGAACAGCCACTGGCTGGTCGCCCAGTTGCCGGCGTAGTACCGCATCGACGGGAGGAACGAGATCAGGTCGGGGCGCATGTTCCCGAGGATCGGGACGGCCACGCCGCTGGCCAGGAGGATCAGGAGCAGCGGCGTCGAGCTCAGGGTGTCGAGCGGGACGTCGCCGTAGTGGCCGAACATCAGCAGCGTGCCGAAGATCATGAAGAGGTTCCACTCGAGCGGCACCGCGAGCGGGAAGGTCGAGGTGATGTGGATGTGGAAGATCACCATGCCGACGACCGCGATCGTCCCGACGACCCCGCCCTGGGTGATGAACAGCAGCGCCGGGAGGCTGAACTCCATGATGGTGCCGGTGTGGGCCGCCATGGCGGCGAACCCCGAGGCCCGCTGATCCTCCGGGTGGTTCTTCCAGAGCTTGCGCTTCATGGCCTTCGAGCGGTTCCACGGCGTGTTGGCGATCATCACCGCGACCACCGACGGGAAGTGGTGGTTGAGCTTCGAGCTCGCGGCCCCGAACCAGATGCAGACCAGCACGATCTGGGAGGCGACGACCAGGTTCTCGAGCGGGAACAGGAAGGCGATCATCAGCAGGCCGTACAGCTCAGGGCGACCCGAGAGGTAGGAGACCTTGTCCCGCAGCCCGAGCAGCACCCAGACGCCGAGCATGATCGCGATCAGCGTCGTGTCGAGGCGCAGCACGCCCGTGTCCTTGTACTCGGTGCCGTCGCCGAGCAGCAGGACGAAGCCGAGGACGAGGACGCCCGCGTACAGGGCCACGTCGAGGATCGTGCGACGGCTCCCGGCGGTGCCGGGGACCTTGCTCGGCCACGGCGGCAGGCGGATCGTGCCGGGCCGCAGCCAGGCGATCACCGAGCCGATCGGCGGAAGGAAGCGGAACGACAGGGCCATCGAGCTCGAGCCGAGCCCGAGGATCTCCCACAGGATCGTCCAGACGACGAACTTCTGCCAGACGATCGGGTTCGTCCACCACTCGTTGAAGTCCGAGATGCCGCCGAGACCGGTCGTCGTCCCGCCGATCACCGCGATCGCCCCGAGGCTGAAGCCGATGAGCTTCACGATGTAGAGCACGTAGATCGCGTACGGCGTGCCGAAGCCGTTGATCCCCCATTCCTGGGCGAGTGGCTTCACGCGTTCGAGGTGCGGCTTCTTCTTCCATTCCTCGACGTCGAACGGGACCGGTGCGGGGTTGATGAAGCCCATCAGGAGCTCTCCTCTGAGATGACTGGGAACCACGGGACTGACCTGCGACCCCGATCCTCTCCGCACGGTCCGGGCGGTGGGATGGCCGACCCCGCCAAGTGTGCGGTCGGCGGGTGTGGGAAGCGCCCAACGGTTCCGGGTTGGCGCCCCGGCGCCGTCGCGGTAGCGTCAAGGGCATGGAGGCGACCCGCCTACGCGCAGGGAAGATCTCGGCGGCAGCCCGGGCCCTCGCCGAGACGGTCGACGTGTTGGCGACCGCGGACCGCGTCACCGAGGACATCATGCTCCAGGTCTGGCCGGAGCAGGAGGACCCCGAGTTCCGCGTCGCGATGGGCGCGAGCGTCGAAGGCAACATCGCGGCGATCTTCGACATCCTGCGCGGGCGCGTCGGGATCGCCTCGAGCCAGCCCCTCCAAGCCCTCGAGTTCGCGGACACCGCCGCACAGCTGGGCGTCCCCGTCACCGACCTCGTGCGGGCCTACCGGGTCGGCATGGCCTCGGTGTGGTCGCAGTGGCTCGCGCTGTCCACGGCGCACGCCATGGCGGAGGGGATCGCCTTGGGCGACTTCATCGACGGCCCGTCGATGACGATCATGACCTACGTCGACCACATCCTGGTCTCGGTCACCTCGCGGTACGAGGAGCGGGCCGGCCAGCTCCAGCAGACGAACCGTCAGGTCCGGCGGCTGCTCGTCTCCGAGCTGCTGGACGGCTCCATCGACCGGAACATCGCGGATCTCGACGAGCGCCTCGCCTACTGCCTGGCCGACGCGCACCTGGCGCTCCTCGTGCATCCGAAGGGCGGCGGGGCGCTCCCGGAGAGCACCGTGCTGCGCCTGCGCGGGGCCGCCGACGCGCGTGCCGCGCTCGTCCACCAGCACGGCCCCGGGTCGTGGATCGTGTGGCTCGGGCGCCCCGGCGGCTACGACCGCCAGCTCCTGCAGCGGCTGCGACGCGCCCTGGCCCAGGAACCCGACGCCGTCAGCCTGAGCGAGCCCTCCGCGGGGCTGGACGGCATGCGGTCCACCCACCGCCAGGCGGTCGACACCGCCCGGGTGCAGATGGCGCTGGGCTTCGCCGAGCACCGGTGTGTGTGGGCGCCGGAGGTGCGCCTCGAGGCGTTGCTGCTCGCCGACGAGGAGCGCGCGGCCCGCTTCGTGACCGAGGAGCTCGGCCGGCTCGCCGAGCAGGACACGCTGGCCTGCCGGCTCCGCGAGACCCTCCTCGCCTGGCTTTCGACGAGCTCCCACGTCAGCGCCGCGGCGACCCTCGGCGTGCACGAGAACACCATCCGCAACCGGATCCGCCAGGCCGAGGAGCTGCTCGAGGCGCCGCTGGCCACGCGCCGCACCGAGCTGCAGGTCGCCCTCCGCCTGGAGCGGGTGCTCCGGGCCGAGGGCGAGCGGGCCGTCTAGGCGCTACCCCGCCGCGAGCGCGGCGGCGTCCTGCTTGCGGATCGTCGGCTTGTCGATCTTGCCGACCGGGTTCTTCGGCAGCTCGTCGACCAGCTCGATCGCGACCGGCTGCTTGTACCGGGCGAGATGCTCGGAGCAGCGCTCGGCGAGATCGTCGGCGGTGAGCTCGCTGCCGTCGCGCAGCACGACGTAGGCGACCACGACCTCCCCGAGCCGCTCGTCGGGGCGCCCGATCACCGCGGCCTCGAGCACCCCGTCGGCGCCGTAGAGGACGGTCTCGATCTCCTTGGGGTAGATGTTCTCGCCGCCCCGGATGATCATGTCCTTGATGCGGTCGACGATGGAGAGGTAGCCGTCCTCGTCGAAGATCCCGACGTCCCCGGTGTGCAACCACCCGTCCTTGATCGTCTTCTCGGTCTCCTCCGGGCGGTTCAGGTAGCCGCGCATCACCACGGGGCCGGAGATCACGACCTCGCCCCGCTCCCCGGTGGGGACCGGTTCGCCGTTCTCGTCGACGCAGCGAACCTCCTGGTCGGCCATCGGCAGGCCGACCGTGCCCGGCTTGCGGACGCCGTCGTGAGGGTTGATCGTCGAGGCGCAGGTGCCCTCCGAGAGGCCGTAGCCCTCGACGAGCACGACGCCGAAGCGCTCCTCCACGCGCTTGATCAGCTCGGCCGGCATCGGCGCGGCCCCGCAGATGACGACCCGCAGCGAGGAGGTGTCCGCCGAGGCGGCCTCGGGCAGCGCACTCAGCATCGCGTAGATCGCCGGGACGGCCGAGAAGTAGGTCGGGCGGAGCCGCTCGATGGTGTCGAGGAACGACTGCGGCTCGAAGCGCGGGCTGATCGTGACGCGGCCCCCGGCCAGGAGGGGCGTCATCGTGCCGGCGACGATCCCGTTGGCGTGGAAGAGCGGGAGCACGAGGAGGCTGTGATCCTCACCGGTGATGCCGATGCTGTCGGCCGCGCTGTGGCACATCGCGTCGAGGTTGTCGTGGGTGAGCATCACCCCCTTCGGCTTGCCGGTGGTGCCGCTCGTGTAGATGAGCAAGCCGAGCGTGTCCCCCGCCACCTCGGCCGCCGGGGTCTCGTCGACCGGCGCGTCGGCCAGCGCCTCCGGGGCGACCAGGGTGCCCTCGAGCCCCTCACCGCCCCCGACGACCAGCTTGGCCTGCGAGTCGTCGAGCTGGAACTGGGTCTCGGAGGTCGTGAGCGCGGGGTTGACCGGCGTGACCACGGCCCCGAGACGCCAGGCGGCGAAGATGCTGATGATGAGCTCGGCCCGGTTCGGCAGGACGATCGCCACGACGTCGCCCTCCCCCACCCCGTGGCTGCGCATGAGCCCCGCGGCCCGCTGGACGCGCTCGAGGAACGCGGCGTTGTCGAGGTCGAGCTCCTGCCCGGGGTCGGCCAGGCAGGGGTTCTCCGGCGCCGCCTCCGCGCGCCGGTCGGGGAGGGCTCGGACCAGGGTGTCGGTGCTCATCGGATCGCTCCTGCGGTTGGGGTGATGGCGGACGGGTCGATGCGGCCGAGGGCCGACTGCGCGGCGTTCCAGCCGCACATCCCGTGGGCGCCGGCGCCGGGGGGCGTCGCGGCGGAGCACAGGTAGACCCCCGGGATGCCGGTGGTGTAGGGGTCGAGCGCCGGCCGAGGCCGGAAGACCAGCTGCAGCATGTCGTTGGCGCCCGTGACCACGTCACCGCCGACGTAGTTCTCGTTGTGGAGCTCCATCTCCGGGACGGAGCGGATGTGCCGGGCGAGGATCCGGTCGCGGAACCCCGGGGCGAAGCGCTCGATCTGCGCTTCGATGTGCGCGGTGGCGTCCCCCGTCCATCCGGCCGGGACGTGCGCGTAGCTGTAGACCGGGTGGACGTTCCCGACCGCCCTGGTCGGGTCCGCGAGCGACTGCTGACAGACCAGCACGTAGGGCCGCTCGGGCATCCGTCCGGCGCAGGTGTCGCGTTCGGCGGCGGCCACCTCGGCGAGGCTGCCGCCGACGTGGACGGTGCCCGCCCGGCGGGAGGGCTCGTGGGACCAGGGCACACCACCCTCGACCGCGAACTCGACCTTGAAGGAGCCGGGGCCGTGCCGGTAGTGCTCGTAGGCCTTGCGCACCCGCCGCGGCATCGCGTCGCCGGCGAGGCGCGCGGCGGCGCCCGGAGCCAGGTCCAGCATCACGATGTCGGGGTCGCCGAGCTCGCGGAGGGTCTGGACGTTCACGCCGGTCTCGAGCGTGGCCCCGTGCTCCTCGAGGAGCCGGATGACCGCTCCGCTGATCGCCCCCGACCCGCCCTCGGCCACCGGCCAGCCGAACCGGTGGGCCGCGGTGCCGAGGGTGAGGCCGATCGCGGAGGAGACCGGAGAGGTGAAGGGCCGGAACGCGTGCGCCGCCACCCCCGCGAAGAGCGCCTGCCCCTCGGGGGTCCGGAAGGTGCGCGCGAGCACAGCGGCAGGAAGCCCGGCCGGGGCGAAGCGGGCGAGGGCCAGCGGGTGGGTGGGAACCCGCAGCAGCGGCTGCAGGAAATCGACGGCGAAGTCGTCGAAGTGCTTGGTGAGCGGACCGAAGAGCCGCCGCCACCGGGTGCCGTCGGTCCCGAGGTGCCGCGCGGTCTCGGCGACCGAGCGCCACGCGGCCGCTCCTCCCCCACCGTCGAGCGGATGGGAGTACTGCACCTCGGGCCAACGCCAGCGCAGCCCGTGGGCCTCGAGGTCGAACTGCCGCGAGAACGGCGTGTCGAGGGCGAGCGGATGCGCGGCCGAGCACTCGTCGTGGATGAGCCCGGGCAGCGTCAGCTCGCTGCTCCGGGTTCCCCCGCCGAGACGATCGGCCGCCTCGAGCACGGTGACCTCGACCCCGGCCGCGGCCAGGGTCAGGGCGGCGGCGAGGCCGTTCGGGCCACTCCCGACGACGACGGCGGTGCTCATCGGTCCTCCGACGGGTGGTGGTCCATGCAGGTGCTACGCGGGCGGAGCAGCACTCAGACCAGCGACGCCGTGGCGCCCATGTCGACGTTCATCGTCGAGCCGGAGGTGAAGCGGGACCGGTCGGAGGCGAGGAAGACCGCGATCGTCGCGATCTCCTCCGGTGTCCCGAGCCGGCCCCCCTGGACGTGACCGATGTACTCGTCGAACGAGAGCCCCAGCACCGCCTCGAGCTCCTCGCGACGGTCGTTGACGAGATCCGTGCCGGCCCACCCGGGGCAGACCGCGTTGACCCGCACGCCGTGGTCGCGCATCTCCATGGCGAGCGTCTTGGTCAGGGAGACGACACCGGCCTTGGCCGCGCCGTAGTTCCCGGTCGCGGGCGCGCCGCCGAAGGCCTTGATCGAGGCGATGTTGACGATCGAGCCGCCGCCGCCCGCGGCCATCGCCCCGGCCGCGTGCTTGTTGCACAGGAAGACGCCGTCGAGATCGACCGCGAGCACCTTCCGCCAGTCTTCGAAGGGCATCGAGACGATCGGGCTGACCGTCGCGATGCCGGCGTTGGCGACCATGATGTCGAGCTTCCCGTGGCGCTCGACGGCGCCCGCGACGAGCGCCTCGACCTGCGCCTCGTCGGTGACGTCGCAGGTGACGGCCTCGGCCCCGTCGATGCCCGCCGCGACGGCCTCCGCGCCCGGGCCGTCGATGTCGGAGACGATCACGCGCGCCCCCTGCTCGGCGTAGGCGACGGCGATGGCGGCGCCGATGCCGCGCGCGGCCCCGGTGACGATGGCGACCTTCTGATCCAGGATGGAGGACATGGTTAGAGCACGCTCGCAGTCAGGGCGTTGTCGAGGACATAGTGCGAGCCCGTGACGAAGCGGCTCGCGTCGGAGGCGAGGAAGGCGACGGTCTCGGCGACCTCCTCGCCGGTGCCGAGGCGGCCTTGCTTGAGCGCGACGACATCGCCGAACTCCGACTGGGTCGCCGCCTCGAAGGGGTCGACCAGCCGCTCCACCATCGCGGTGTCGATGAACGCGGGACAGACCGCGTTGACGCGGATCCCCGCCTCACGCAGCTCGGCCGCCGCGGTCTGGGTCATTCGCAGGACGGCGGCCTTCGAGGCGCAGTAGATGCCGAGCAGCGGCACGCCGCCGAGACCCGCGACCGAGCTCATGTTGACGATCGCCCCCTTCGTCGCCGCGAGGGCCGGAACCGCGTGCTTCATGCCGAGCCAGACCCCCTTGACGTTGATGTCCATGAGCGCGTCGTACTCCTCCTCGGAGATCTCGTGCAGCGGCTTGCCGATCTCGATGCCCGCGTTGTTGACGAGCACATCGAGGCCGCCGAAGGCCGCCACGGTGGCGTCGATGGCCGCCTGGACGCTCTCCGCCGAGGTGACGTCGCAGTGGAGCGCGATCGCCTCGTCGCCGAGTGCGTCCGCGGCGGCGTCGACCGCGGGCTCGTCGAGGTCGGAGAGGGCGACGCGTGCGCCCCGTTGGATGAAGAGCGTGGCCACGGCGAGCCCGAGGCCGCGGGCGGCGCCGGTCACGAGGACGCGCTTGCCCTCCAGGTCGTAGGAGAGCCCGTCGCTCACCGGGGCGGCGGGATCGGTGACGCTCATGCGGTCACCGCCGATCGGACGGAGCCGATAGAGCCGATGGCTCCGGGGGCCGGGACCAGGGGGCGGGAGCTGACGTCGCCGGTGACCCGGGCCTCGCCACTCAGCCCGAAGGCCTGCAGGACGCCGAGCAGCTCACGGTGGCCGAAGGCCTGGCAGCCCGAGGCGAAGCCGACCCGCCGGGGCGCGCCGTGCACGAGGTGGTAGGCGGCGAAGGCCTGCAGGAGGCCGGTCTGCTTGTAGTTGCAGGCGCCGCGGAGGATGCAGTGGACGCTGCCGGCCGGACCGGTCGCGTAGACCGAGTCGAGCGAGGTGTTCGTCCGCTGGTTCTCCCGGGGCGGCATCCCGCCCTGGGTCTGGGCGGCCTGCGCCTCGAGGGCTGGACCCTGCTCCTCCTCGGGCATCGCCGCGATCGCCTCGGTCATCTGGACGACGCCCGCCATGAGGCCCTGGTCGGAGACGCCGCCGAGCGCCCGGCAGCTCGCCACCCGGGGGTCGCGCTTGAACCAGACCGGATGCGCGGTGCCGCCCCACGGGAGCACGATGGCCGGGGTGTGCTGCCCCGGCACCGAGACCGAGAAGCTCGTGTCCGACGCCCACTTCACGTACTCCTTGTTCTCGAGGTAGAAGTGGTCGGAGGCCAGCGTGGTGAAGATCGTCTGCGTCGAGGCGGTGGTCGGGAAGCCCTTCCACAGCACGAGCATGTCGAGCGTGTCGAGGCCCGGGGTCTCGAGGCACACGTTCGCGGCGATCTCGCCGGTCGTGTACATCTGGGCGATTCCCGGAGCCAGCAGGAGGCCAGCTTCGGCGAAGGCCGCGCCGTACTGCTCCTCGCACTCGATCATCCAGCTCTGCTCGCCGGTGGTGTCCAGGTAGTGACAGCCCGCTGCGAGCGCGGCCTGCACCGCCTCGTGGCCGTACCGGGCGAACGGGCCGACCATGTTGCAGAGGACCTTCGCGCCGGAGCACAGCTCGGTGAGCGCCTCGACGTCGTGCTCGACGGCCGCCACCTCGTAGTCCGCGGTCTCGATGCCGGGGACGTGCTCCATGATCTCCTGGACGCGGTCGGCGTTGCGCCCCGCGGCGACGAAGGACAGCCCGTGCTCGCGGAGGTACTCCGCGACCAGGCGCCCCGTGTAGCCGCTGGCTCCGTAGATGACGACCTGCTTGCTCTCGCTCATGGGCCGACGCTACGCCCGTGCCCCCGGCCTCGCCGATGGCGGGTTCCTCCGCCGGGGCCGGAGGCGGCTGTGGGAAGCCACCACCCGGCCGAGGCGGACACGCCCGGGACCTGTACGTCGCTGCGCGGCGGCCCGTCGACTCGTCGACTCGTCGATCCTTCCCGGTGGGCGGGAACGATCGACGTCTCGATGACCGCCGCGGATGGTTGGGCAAGCACGGCACTACGTCTGCGCCTACAAGGGTTCGGGACCGTACAGCATCACCTGCAAGCGGTCCGCCCCGGCGCGGAAGCTGACCTTCCGCATGGACTACAAGAACCTCGTCATTCCTCCGGGCCCGTCCCCCGCCCTCCCGAGCGCCAACGCCGGCGGGTAGCGCGCGGCCGGCCCCGGTCCAACGGTCAGCCGACCGGGACGAACTCGCGCTCCAGCGCATCTCGGAAGCGCGCGAGGCCGGCCTCGACGAGCGGACCGTCGCCGGACTCCGTCCACTCGAGCAGCAGGCCCCGGAGCATCGCGAGAGCGAACGCGGCCGCGTCGCTCTCGGTCCCGCGCAGCTGCCAGCGCGCCCCGTCGATGCCGCGGAGCTGATGGACGATCGCTGCGGAGAACGCCGCCTTCAGGCGCAGGAGCGCCGCCTCCACGTTCGGCGTCCCAGCGCCCCCGCCGATGAGCGCGAAGTAGGCCCGGGCCGGCTCCGGGACCGAGGTGACCCCGGACCACATCGCGGCCACCGCGGAGCTCGCGAGCTCCTGGGGGTCGCGTCCCGGGGCCGCCGCCTCGCCGATGTTCGCGGCGATCTGCTCGCCGATCGTCTCGACCGCGGAGACAAGGAGCACGTCGCGGCTCGCGTAGTAGTAGAGGACGTTCGGCTTGTCGACTCCCGCCTCCTCGGCGATGCGGCCGATGGTCGCGCCCCCGTAGCCGTCGCGCGCGAGCACCGTCGTGGCCGCGAGGAGCACGCGCGCCGCCGTCCTCTCTCCTTTGGCGGTGCGCGGACGACCCTCCATGGACCAACACTATCTTTTTGCCCGATCGGTAGGTTTTCTGCTATCACTGACACCATGTCAACCCGGGCCGCCCTCGATCTCGACGCCCTCCGCGTCGCCGACAACGAACTGTGGGAGGAGGGCCCGCCCCATGAGGTCTTCACGGAGTTGCGCGAGCGCTGCCCCGTCCACTGGAGCGGGGGGATCTCGCAAACGCCTGAGGACGCCGGATTCTGGTCGGTCACGAAGGCCGCGGACGTGCTGAGCGTCAGCCGCGACTGGCAGACGTACTCCTCGGCCGAGAACTTCCTGCTCACCGACCACGGCGTCCCGCTCGAGCTCGTCCGGGGGATGTTCATCGGCATGGACCCCCCGATGCACGACCGCATCAAGGCGCTCTTCCAGCGCGCCTTCACCCCGAAGGCGATCGCGCAGCACGAGCCGTCCATCCGCGAGATCACGGCGCGGGTCCTCGACGAGCTCGAGGGGCGCGAGGAGTGCGACCTTGTGCTCGACGTCGCCCAGCCGGTCGTCGCCCGCGTGATCGGGAGCTTCATGGGCCTCGCGCCCGAGGACGACAAGCCGTGGGCGGACTCGATCAACCAGCTGCTCGGCTTCGGCGACCCCGTGAGCAACCCGAAGGGGCTCGAGCAGCTCGTCAGCGAGGACCTGCCGCCGATGTACGAGCGCTGCATGGAGCTCGTCGCCGACCGCCGGGCGAATCCCTCCGGCGACATGCTGAGCATCCTCGTCCACGCCGAGATCGAGGGCGACACGCTCTCCGACTACGAGATCTTCGCCGGCTTCATCCTGCTCATGGCCGCCGGAAACGACTCGACGAAGGCGACCTACTCGAGCACGATGCGCGCGCTCATGGAGAACCCCGACCAGATGGAGCAGCTCGTCGCCGACCCGTCGCTGGCCCCGAGCGCGGTCGAGGAGGCGCTTCGGATGTTCCCGGCCTTCGCCCATTTCCGCCGGACGGCCACCAAGGACACCGAGCTCGGCGGCTGCCCGATCAAGAAGGGCGACAAGGTCGCCATGTGGTACCCGTCCTCCAACCGCGACGAGGACGTCTACGAGGAGCCGCACCGCTTCGACGTCACGCGCAACCCCGAGCATCAGGCCTTCGGCGCCGGCGGACGTCACTTCTGCCTCGGGACCGCGCTCGCGCGCCTCGAGCTGCAGATCCTCGTCGGCGAGACCGTCAAGCGCTTCCCGCAGATGACGCTCGCCGGCGAACCCTCGTGGGTCGTCTCGCAGTTCTCGAGTCAGCTCCGGCACCTGCCGGTACGCCTCCACGGCTGAGCTAGCGTTCGTGTGGTGAGCACCCTCCAGGCACCACCCGGCCGCGGTCTGTCGGCGGACCATCGCGAGATCCTCGCGACCGTCGACGCCTACGCGCGGAACACGTTCCACCCGCTTCAGCAACGGATGGACGACGAGGAGTGGTGGCCCCCGGAGGTCTTCCCGGACCTCGGCCGGCAGGGCTTCCTCGGGGTGAACGTCCCGACCGCGCTCGGCGGCGCGGGCGCCGACTTCGTGAGCGAGTGCCTCGTCGTCCAGGCCATCTCCCGCTGGAACCCGGCGATCGGGCTCTCCTACGCCGCGCACGAGAACCTCTGCCTCGACAACGTCGTCGCGAACGGAAGCGTCGAGCTCTCAGAGCGCTACGTCCCCGGGCTCTGCGACGGAACCCTGGTGGGTGCGCTCGGCCTGACCGAGCCCGGTGCGGGCTCCGACGCGCTCGGCGGCATGCGCACCACCGCGGTCCGCGACGGCGACGACTTCGTCCTCAGCGGCAACAAGCTCTACATCACGAACGGCACGATCGCCGACGTCGTCCTCACCTACGCCAAGACGACGCCCGACGCCGGGCCCCGCGGCATCAGCGCCTTCCTGGTCGAGACCAGCAGCCCTGGCTTCCGTGTGGCCCAGAAGCTCGCGAAGATGGGGCTGCGCGGCAGCCAGACCGCCGAACTGGTCTACGACGAGGTTCGCGTTCCCGCGGCGAACCTCATCGGTGAGGTCGACCGCGGCACGGCGGTCGTCATGAACGGACTCGACCGCGAGCGCGTCGTCATCGCGTTCAACGCGCTCGGGATCGCCGAGCGGGCGCTCGAGATCTCCGTCGCCTTCGCGCAGGACCGTCACCAGTTCGACCGGCCGATCGGCACGAACCAGCTCATCGCGGGCCAGATCGCGGACATGTACGTCGAGCTCGAGGCACTGCGTTCGCTGGCCCTCGACGTCGCCTTCGAGGTCCAGGAGACCGCGCACGGCCAGTCGGCCCAGCAGGTCGCCACCCGCTCGGCCGCGGTGATCCTGCTCGCCGGCCGGACGCTCAACCGCATCACCGACCGGGGCGTGCAGATCCACGGCGGGGGCGGCTACATCTGGGAGACCGAGATCAACCGGCTCTACCGCACCGCCAAGCTCTACGAGATCGGCGCGGGCACGAACGAGATCCGCCAGTCGATCATCGGCTCGAACCTGCTGGGCCTGCGCGCGCGCTGAGGGCCCGTCGTGGGCTCGCCGCTGCTAGTCGCCGTATGGCTTGTCGGCCAGCGGAGGCAGGCGATCGCCCGACAGCGGCGTCCCCTTGGCCACGCTGCCCGGCGCGGGCAGCGCGTTGCTGCCGCGCGTGTCCAGCCCTCCGGAGAGCTGCTCCACGAGCCGGTTGACCTCCGGCGGGAGGTTGCCGGCGAAGCTCGACCGGGAGATCGGCAGCAGGATGCGTGCGACCTTCCCGACGCTGTCCTCGAAGTCGGTGGCGGCGCCGACGTTGGCGAACCAGCCGGGGAGCTCGCGCCAGTACGGCTCGAGATAGGCGACGGCCGGGTTCAGCTGGCGCAGCGCCTCCCCGTAAGGGCCGATCGCGGCGCCGGTGGCCTTGCTGAACGGGACGAGCCGCCGGAAGGTCGGCTCGGAGACCTCGGAGAAGCGCCGCAGCTTGGCGAGCGCGGTGCGGCCAGCGCGCGCGCCCGGCAGCAGATCCTCGACCGCGGGGACGAGATCGTCCGCGGCCAACCGCACGTCCCGGAGAACCGGCGTCGCCGAACTCGAGAACCGGTTGAGCCGGTTGGCCGACGACTGCGCCTGCCGCAGGAACTGGGGCAGCGTGTCGAGCGTCTCCTTGAGGTCGGCGTCGCGCGCCGCGATCGCCTCGGCCTCGGCCTTCGAGGAGATCGTGAGCACGCGGATCGCCTCCTTCCGTTCGCCGAGCGCGCGCGAGACGGTCCCCAGGGAATCGACGAGGCGTGCGACGTGGTTGCGCTGCTCGGCCAAGGTGCTGGCGAGATCGCTCGCGTCCTCGACGACGCCCACCGAAGACTCCAGGGTCCGGTTGAGATCGCCCCCACCTCGGCCCTCGAGCCCCCCTCCGATGCCCTTCAGCGCACGCTGCAGGTTGCGCCGGCGGTCACGGTCGAGAATCGAGAAGACGTCGTCGTTCTGCGTCGCCTCGAGCTCGCGTGAGCTCGGCAGCACGCCGCCGCTGTCGACCTTGCCGCTCTTCGGATCCCCCGGCTCGAGATCGACGTAGTTCTCCTCCGCCACGCTCTTGGCCCGCACCAGCACGGTCGCGTTGCGGTAGACCGGCCCGTACTTCGGATCGATCTCGAGCTTCAGGGCGGTGACGCGGCCCTTCTCCCGGACGTCGGTGACCCGGCCGATCTTCACCCCGGCCTGCCGCACATCGGCGGCCGTCGCCAGCGCGATGGCGTCACGCACGTCGGCCTCGACGACGTAGCGCTCGCCCTGGGGCACCACGTCGGTGCCGACCCGGCTGAGCAGGAACACGGCGGCACCGAGGCAGGTGATCGCGAACACGAGCAGGCCGAGCGCCCTCATCTGGACAGGCTTGATCATCCCGGGCCTCCCGGCGTGCAGCTCTGCGCCGCGGTCTGGTTGGGGTCGTTGACGGCACCGCCGGCCGAGTTCGAGCCCACCACGGTCTGCCCGCGGAGGATCACCGAGTTCTCATCGGCGAACTTCCCGAGCGAGAGCGTGTTGGCGAAGAACTTGTTGAGCGCCCGCTCGCACGGCCCGACGAGCTGCGTGATGCGGTCGAGCCGCTCGGGGACCGGCGTGAGCGCCTGGAAGGAGGAGCGCAGCCCGCGGGCGGTCGGGCGCAGCGCGGCGAGGAGCCGTTCGAGCTGCGGGAGCGGCTTGCGCAGCTTCGCGAGGGACGGCTGCGCGGCGAGGCTGAAGCGCCGGAGCTCGTCGAGCCCCTCCGGAAGCGCGGCGGCCACCGGCCGGAACTCGTCGAAGGCCGGATCGAGCTCGTCCGCGGTCAGGCGGACCTTCTTGAAGGTCGTGTCGAGCTGGCGCATCGTCGGTGGGAGCTCGTCGAGGAGCGAGCGGATCGCCGCCTCGGAAGCGCCGAGCTCGCCGAGCGACGCCGCGCCACCGGCGACGACCTGCCGCAGCTCGCGATCACGGCGGCCGAGCTCCTCGGTCATCAGCCGGAAGTTGTGGACGAGGCGAGCGGTCTGGGTCCGCCGTTCCGCGGTCTCCTGCGTGATGCGGCGCGCGGCCCGCAGGAACGGGGTGAGCTCGACGAGCGACTGACGGAACTGCGGCCCGCGATCGCCGAGCCCGGCGCCCGCCTCGTCGATCGCCTGCTCGAGGCGGCTGCGGGTGTCCGCGTTGAAGACGTCCAGCACCTTGCCGACGTTGACGGCGACCTGGGTTCGCTCGGCCGGGAGGATCTCGTCCTCCTCGAGCTTGCCGGCGGCGGGGGTCCCGCGCTTCTCGATGTTGATGAAGAGGTCGTTCAGCGGGGTCTCGGGGCGCAGGCGCAGACGAGCGTCGCGGTAGAGCGGAGCGCGGTCGCCGTCGATCGCGAGCGTGATGATCGCCTTGCCGTTCTCGAGGGCGACGGCGTCGACCCGTCCGACGTCGATGCCGGCCAGGCGGACCGACTGCTTCTTGCCGACCACGCCCGCCGCGTCATCGACCTCGACGCGAACCTTGTAGGTGTCGCTCCAGGGAAGCCCCACCCCGATGTTCGACAGGATGATGCCTGCGGCCGTCATCGACCCGATGATCAGCAGGACGAGCCAGACCGACGGCCTGGCCGCGCGGCGCAGCTCGAGCATCAGGCGCTCGCGATCGATGCCGCGGCTGGTCTCGATCGGGCTCATCGCTTCCCTCCTCCGACGAGGCCCTGGGTGAGGACGGACGCGATGCGCGTGCACTGCCCGTCCTGGGCGGGGGTCGCGGTGATGCGACAGCTCCGGGCCATGTTCTGCTGAGCGAGGGTGATGACGCTGCTCGAACCGAGGAGCGTCGACAGGTGGAGGCGGTAGCCCTCGGCGTCGTACTCGGCGGCGGCCATGTTGAGGACCGAGAAGGCCGGCCCGATCGACGCGAAGTTCTGCAGGCGGGTGCTGTCGTCCCGTTCGGCGAGGAACGGGAGGGTCTCGCGGTTGAGCCGGTCGATGGTCGGCTCGAGGCCCTTGACGATCGGGATGCCGGCGTCGCTCACGGCGGTGAGGTCTCGGAACGTCGGCTGCGCGCTCCGCAACACGGGGCGCACCTGCCGGAGCAGCAGGCCCGCTTCGCGGAGCGCGGGCCGCGTCGCGTCGCTTGCGGCCTTGATGCGCCTGACTCCGGGCCGCAGGTCCTGCACGAGCGGATCGAGGCGGTCGAGCGTGGTGCGAAGGCGACGCATCGTCGTCCGCGTCTCATCTAGGGTTCCGGGTGAGAGCTCGAGGAAGTCGCCGAGCGCAGCGCGCCGGTCGGCGGTGGCACCGAGCGTGCGGCGGGCTCCGGTGACGAGCCCCTGCAGTGCGCCGACGTCGCTGCCGAGCGCTTCCACCGTGGTGGCGGTGGCGGCGACGACCTTGCGGAGGTCGCCGGGTTCCGTGCCCCGGACGGGGGCGAGACCGCGCCGAACGGTGTCGAGCTTGGGAAGCGCACGGACGGCCCGGGCCGCGGACGCCGGATCGCTGAAGCCCTCTGCGAGCCCGCGCAGCGCGTCACGTTGGGCCGCCTCGGTGTCCCCGTCGTAGATGCGCAGGACGTCGTCGAGCTCGGCCTGGTTCGTGGTGCGGCGCATCGGCACCGTCCCGTCGCCGAGCTCGGGCTCCTTGGCCGAGCCCGGATCGAGGTCGACGTACATGCTGCCGCCGAGCACCGTCCGCCACCGGATCGCGGCTCGCGCGTCGCGACGGACGCTCACGGTCTCGTCCGTGATGCGGACCGTGACGCGGGAGCTGCGTCGCGGATCGGTCCCCCCCTCGATCGTGTCGACCCGCCCCACCTCCACACCGTGCACCCGCACCGGGGTGCGGTCGTTGACCTGGTTCGCGGCCGCGAACTCGAACGCGGCCGGGTACCCGGGCTTCCCGTTGATGAGCGGGATGTTGTGGGTCACCGCGCTGAAGACGACCAGCAGCGCGACGGCGACCAGGATCGCGCCGGTCCGCAGCGGATGCTCCTGCACACGCGAGGGTGCGGGGTCGGTGAGGTCGCGCAGGCGTTCGGTGAACCGGCTCACGGGAAGCGCTCCCCGCGGGCGGTGCAGGCGGCCGGGTACGCGTTCCGCCCCACGGCGAGATCCGGGTTCGGCGAATCCGGCGACAGTGCTTGGCTGTCCGTCGGCGGCACGGCCAGGACCCGGAAGGAGTTCTGGTTGGGTCCCAGGCCCTCGAGCGACGTGTCCAGATCGGAGAGCGGGTCGGCCCCGGCGGGGACGCCGAAGGCCAGCGCGGAGCGCCAGTTCGCGGCCCAGGAGAGGACGTCGCAGCCTCGGGTCCCGAACTCCCGGAGCGGGCGGATCTGGTTGGCGAGGAACTTCCGGCTGGGGGCGATGACGGGATTCACGGTGTCGAGGAGCTTCAGCGTCGGCGGGACCGCGTCGCCGACCGCGTCGAGCAGCGGGCGGGTCCGCTCGAGCGCGGGTGCGCCCTCACGGAGCAGCGCCGTGGTCTCCCGGAGTGCGGCCGGCGCCGGCACGGTCAGGCGGCTCGTGGCGCGAGCCAGCGCGGCCGTCTCGTCGAGCAGCGGCCGCGTGCGATCGAGCCCGGCGCGCAGCGCGGAGAGCGCCGGGGGCGCCACGTCGAGGAGGTCCTGCACGCTCTCGCGCCGGTCGGCGAAGGCCTCGAGGGCCCGGGCCTGGGGACGGAAGCCCGCGGCGACCTGCTCCCGCACCGGCTCGTACGCCTCGGCGAGCTTTTCCAGCGACGGGAAGAGCCGTTCGGCCGCGCCCCGCCGCGCGAGGATCGCGTTCGAGACGGACGCCGCGTCCCGAAGCAGCGGCGGCGCCTTCGGGATCGCGCCGTTGAGGTCTTGACCACGGCCGAGGAAGCCGCGACCCAGCCCCGAGACCGTGTCCTGGAGGTCGGCACGCGTGGCGGCCGGGAAGCCGGAGAGCAGCTCGGGGGTGTCGACCGCGGCGGAGGTCTGCCGCGCGGGCAGGATCTCGCCGTTCTCGAGCGCGCGGCCCGTCGCTCCCGGGGTGATGGCGACGTACTTCGCGCCGACCGGGTTCTTCAGCCGGATCCGCGCGGTGCTGTCGGACCGGATGACCGTGTCGGGGTCGAGCTGCAGCTCGAGCTCGGCGATGCCGTCACGGCTCGTGATCTTCACGACCTGCCCGACGCGGCGACCCGAGACGGCGACGGAGGAGAGCAGCCGGAGATCGGCGGAGTCCGCGAACTCGGCCTTCACGGTGAGGTAGCCGACCCCCGGGACCCCGCGGGGGGCGACCGCGGCGAGGTAGGAGAGCGCGGCCATGGCGAGGACCGCCGCGAAGGCCGCGATGAGGATGGTCGGGCGCGAGGCGACATGCCGGGCGCGACGATCGAAGCCGGCCATGTCGCTAGGGCCCCAGGAGGTAGTCGAGGAGGTTGCCGGTCGCCGACGGCGAGGCGGGACGCTGCGTGGTCTTCGGGAGCAGCTCGCCGGCCGTCTTGCCCAGCGCCCCGGGCAGGAGGTCGGTGACCTGCGGAACGAGACCGCGGGACGGTTCGGACGCCGAGGGCGCCTTCGACGAGGGAGCCGCCGCCGGCTCCGGGCGCAGCGCGGGCGGGGTCGACCCGGACCCCGCGCCGCGCCGGGCACGGCGCTTGCGGTCGGCCGGCGACTGGAGGAGCAGCCCGAAGATGTCGCTGCCGGTCGTCGCGCCGAAGCGGAAGATCCGGCTCGAGGCGTCCCGGCCCTGCGTCGATCGCGCCCAGCCCTCCATGACGCCGAAGAGGTCCGGCGTCGCCTTCGCGAGGGTGTCGGTGAACGGGCCGAGCGCGGCGTTCGAGTAGGAGGCGAGCTCGAGCGCGAGCGGACGGATCCGCTGCACCGGCGCGGTGCCCTCGTCGGCGAGCGTCTGCAGCTTGGGGGCCACCGTGGCCACGGACTTCAGGGCGGGCACGGCGTCGGCGGTGAAGCTCGGCAGCTCCTCCAGCGTCCGCCGCAGGGCGGGCGCGGTGCGGCGGAGTCCGCGGGCGGCGGGGATGAGCGGATCCGCGGCCCGGTCCAGCGAGACGAGGGTGCTCCGGGCGGAGCGGAGCGTCGCCGGGGCGCGCTGCACGGTCTCGCGGAGCCCTTCGCGTCGGGAGGCCAGCACGTCGAGCGTGTCGCCGGCCGCGGCGATGAGCCGTCCGAGCTGCTTGCGCTCGCGGGCGACGCTCGCCACGACGCGATCGCTTCGCTCGACCAGGCGGCCGAGGGCCTCGTTGTCCCGCGAGAACGCGTCGAGCAGCTCGCCGGTCTGCGCCAGCCCCGGCGGCAGGGCGTCGAGGACCTCGCGGACGTCCTTGCCGCGGCCGACGAGCGCCGACCCCTGCTCGGCCAGGAACGCCTGGAGGGCGGAGCGGGTGTCCACGTCGAGCGTGTCGATGACGTCGTCGACCCGCACCGAGACCGCCGTGCGGCTCATCGGGATCGTGGCTCCGTCCCGGGCCGGCTTGTCCACGTTCCCGCGGGTCAGCTCCACGTAGCGCTCACCGAAGAAGCCGTCGGCCTGGACGAGCGCCTTCGCGTCCTGCCCGACCGGGGCCGCCCCCGGGTCGAGCCGGATCTCGGCGACCGCGCGATCCTGGTCGTCGAGCTCGAGCTTCGCGACGGTGCCGGCGGGCGCACCGTCCACCCGCACGTTGGAGCCCTTGCGCAGGCCGCCGGTGTCCTCGAGGACGACCTGCGTCATGTAGCGGTCGTCGCCGCCGCGGAAGACGAGGAAGATCGCCACCCCGGCGGCCAGCAGCACACCGACGGCGATGCGTCGCGCGGTCACTTGCCCACCCCCTCGGGATCCTTCGAGGGGTCGAGCGAATCCGGACCGGCGCCGCACTCGGGCAGGAACTGGGGCTTGCCGGCGTTCAGACCCGGGGGGCGCGGGAACGCGTACTTGAGACCGGACATCGCGACGGCCTGCTGCGAGGTGTTCATCGTGCCCGGCGCGATGGCGGCGATGGCGGTCAGAGGGAAGCTTCTGGCGTAGTGGCCGAGGTTGTCGAAGTTCTTCGTCATCCCGCTCCAGGTGGAGAGGAAGCCCGCGATCTCCGGGGCGTAGGGCCGCAGGCAGGAGAGCATCGGGGCAGCGGTGCCGAGGGCACGGCCGAGTCGCGGCATCACCGGGGTGGCCGTGTCGAGCAGCCGCCGGATGCGGGGGGTCGAGGCGATCCCGGCGTCGAGGGTCTCGACCGCGAGCGGGGTGACCTCGCGGAGGCTCGCGAGCGCCGTCCGGGTGGGCCGGGCGATCCGGCGCAGGGCGGGGGCGCCGACCTTCAGGTCGGAGACGAGCCCGTCGAGCCCGTCGAGCGACGTGTCGAGCCGGGCCAGCGTGGTGTTCGTGGCCCGGAAGGTGTCGGGTGCCTTGGCGAGCGCGACCTGCTGTGCGCGGGTGTGCTCGGCGAGCTCCTCGAAGGTGGAGGCGGCGCCGGTGATGAGCGCCCGCAGCTCGCCTTCACGGTCGGCCAGCGCGGACACCGTCCGGTCGCCGGCCACGGCGAGGGTGCGCAGCCGCTCCTCGTCCGCGCTGAGCTCACGGGCGAGGGCGCCGGTCTCGTCGAGCCCGCCGGGCGCCGCCTTCAGGCCCGCCTTCAGGTCCTTCTCGCGTCCGTCGAACGTCTCGCCCAGCTCGTCGACGACGTCACCCGCATCATCCTTGGTGCGGCCGCGGAAGATCCGGTAGGCCTCGTCGAGCTCGAAGGCGGTCTCGGTGCGGTCGGGGCCCAGCAGCCCGTTCTCCGGGAGCACGCCGCCGCCGGCAGGGCCGGGGATGAGCTCCGTGTAGCGGCCGAGGTAGGCACTCGTGCTGCCCCACCGGCTGCGCGCGACGGTGCCGCGGGGCAGCGGCCACACGTCGTCGTCCGTGATCGCCAGCTCGACGATCGGCCGACCGGCCTTCAAGTCGATCGAGCGGATCTCCCCCACCGCCCGCCCGGCGACGCGGACCTCCTGGCCGGAGATCATCTGGATCGCGTCGTCGAAGCTCGCACGCAGCACGTGGTCCTCGTCGCGGTCGAAGAGCCCGAGGACGACCACGAGCACCGCGGCGATGGCCGCGGCCGTGACCGCGAGGGCGACTCTGGGGGCGCGACGACTCATCCGCCGAAGGGGTAGTTGGCGCCCTCGCTGAAGAACACGAGGCTCCAGAACGCGCCGATCAGGTGGATCAGGATCAGGTTGACGATCATCGACCGCGCCACCGCGTTGCCGACCCCGACGGGGCCGCCTCGGGTCGTCCACCCGTAGTACATGCCGACGCAGGCGATCGAGACGCCGATCGACATCGTCTTGATCATCGAGATCGCGTTGTCGATGAGCCCCTGGCTGCTCCAGAAGCCGTTGAAGTACCGGGAGCCCGTCAGCTCGCCGATCTGCACGACCGAGACCAGCCAGCCGCCGATGAGGCCGGCGAGGATGCAGATGATGTAGACGAACGGGACGTAGATGAGCACCGCGAGCAGCCGCGTCCCGACGACGTGGCGCATCGGATCCATCCCGACCGACTCGAGCGCGTCGATCTCGTCGCTGATCCGCATCGACCCGATCTCGGCGACCAGGCCGCAGCCGACCTTCGCCGCGAAGATGTAGCCGAACATGTACGGGTACAGCTCGCGGATGCCGCACGGCACCTCGAAGAACCCCGTGAAGTCGGTGCCGCCGAGCGGGCGCGTGAGGTAGACGAAGAAGAGCGCGCACTCCCCGCCGATGATCATCACGAGGCCGAGCAGGATGAGCGTGGTGCCGGTGATCAGGAGCGCCGTCTGCCGGAGCACCTCGGCCGTGTAGCGCAGCGCACCGGGCGCGTAGAGGAACGCCTTGGCGGCGAAGGCCGCGATGCGGCCCGCCTCGGCGATCGGCTCGAGCAGCTTCGGGACCTCGCGCTCGCGCTTCTCCTTGGTGGTCCGAGTGGCCATCAGCGGAGCGTCTGCGCTTCGGGGAAGATGCTCAGGTAGGTCGAGTTGAAGGCGAAGTTCAGGACCCACACCAGGACGAAGGAGAGGACGACGGCCTGGTTGACCGCGCGGCCGACGCCGAGCGAGCCACCCGATGCATTCATCCCCTTGAAGCAGCAGACGATGCCGACGATGAAGCCGACGGTCAGCGTCTTCACGAAGAAGATGAAGACGTCGATCGAGGCGAAGCTGTAGGCCGCCGCCTCGCGGAAGGCGCCCTCCTTGCCGTCGTACTGGAGGTAGGCGACCTGCACGGCGTAGTACTCGGCGACGATGACCACGAGGCCGAGGGCCGGCATCAGGAGCGTGATGGCGAGGACGCGCGGGACGACCATCCGCCGGATGGCGTCGACGCCCATGACCTCGAGCGCGCTCAGCTCGTCACGGATGCGACGGGCCCCGAGGTCGGCGGTGATGGCCGTCCCGACGACGCCCGCCACGACCATGCCCGTCACCCAGACGGCCTGCTCGCGGATGGTCGCCGCCCCGAGGATCGCCGCGACCCGGTTGACGTCGCCGAACGGCTCGACGAGCGCGGTCCCCTGCAGGCCGGGAGCGCCGTACCCGAAGCCGGCGGCGGAGACCGCGGCCGGGATCGAGCCGCGCTTGAAGAGCAGCCAGGACTGCTCCACGAACTCCCCGCGCCAGATGTAGGGCGGGGTGAGCATCGCGCGCAGCGTCGCGGCGGTGAAGACGAGCAGCGACCACGCGAGCGAGGCGCCCTTGATGAACGCCGGGTCCTGCTTCGGCAGCGGCGGGAGCTCGTCCAGCTCGCGCCGCTGTTCCAGCTCGGCGGGCTCCTCCGACGGGGAGGGGCGGTCCAGCAGCGCCACCGGCTACTCCATCCCCAGCGGGCCGCTGGCCTCGCCCGCCAGGAACTGGCGGACGAACGGGTTCTCGGAGTTGAACATCTGTTCCGCGTCGCCCGACTCGACGATGCGGCCCTTCCAGAGGACTGCGATGTACTGGCCGAGCCGCCGGGCGGAGGCGATGTCGTGGGTGATGACGATGTAGGTGCCGCCGTGCTCGCGGTGGACCTTGAGGATCAGGTCGCAGAGCAGCGCCGTGCGGACCGGATCGAGGCCCGAGTCGGGCTCGTCGAACATGACGATCTTCGGCTCCATCACCAGTGCCCGTGCGAAGCCCGCACGCTTCTTCATGCCCCCGGAGAGCTCGCTCGGCATCCGGTGCATCGCCGGCGTGAGGCCGACCTCCTCGATGCGCCGCAGCACGATCTCGCGGATCTCCTTCTCCGACTTGTTCGTCTGCTCACGGAGCGGGAAGGCGACGTTGTCGTAGAGATCCATCGAGCCGAACAGGGCCCCGTCCTGGAAGAGGATCCCGAACTCGCGGCGCATCTCGAAGAGCTCCGAGCGACGACGGTCCGGGACCGACCGGCCGTGCACGAGGATGTCGCCCTGGTCGGGGAACATCAGGCCGATGAGGTGCTTGATGAGCACGCTCTTGCCGGTGCCGGACGGACCGAGGATCACGGTGATCATCCCGTCGGGGATGCCGACGTTGAGCCCGTTCAGCACGCGGTTGCGACCGAAGGCCTTGTGCACGTCGATGCACTCAACCGACCAGAAGTCACCGGGCGCGCGCTCGCGGACCTTCATCGCACCCGAGTGGTGGGAGTAGTCGGCCGCCTGATCGAGCAGCGCACGCTGCTCGGGGCCGAAGCTCTTCGCGCCGTCCGCCTCGCGCTCGAGATCCGGGTCGACGACCGCGACCTCGTCCTGCTCCCCGTCACGGTGCCGGGCGGCCAGGCGGGGAAGGATCGGGACGACGCGGAGGAACTTTCGGACCGGACCCGATGCTTCGACCCGGCCGCGCGCGATCGCCATCGGGAGCTGGAAACCCTCCGCCCACAGCTGGTCGAGGTCGTAGCTCGCTATCTCGAGGCGGATCTCGGCCTCGCCGCCGCCGTCCATGATCTCGATGGGGTCGCGGTCAAGCCGGAGCGTGATCGCGAGGTCGGGCCGCTCGGCCAGGACGATCTCGACGCTCGTGTCCGCGAGGGAGAACCGGCGCGAGAGCTCTTCGTCCTCGGCGGCCGTCTCCATTGTCTCGGCGAAGCGCTCGAGGCGCCGCGCCGACTCCGCGTAGGCGAGCGAGGCCTCGGGGGTGTCGGAGGTCCAGGCGCCCTCGGCACACTGCTCCTCGCGCAGCTCGCGAGCCGCCCGACGGCCGGCGTCGTCGGTGAGCTGTGAGTCGCCGGCCGCGGGACGCCAGCCCTCGCCATGCCGGTTCTGCTCGGCGGCGAGACGGTCCAGGACGGTCCGCACGTAGCCGCAGCTGACCTCGTCCGCTGCTTCGAGCAGCGCGGGAAGGTCGGCGTCGACCGCCCGCTCGGTCAGCTCGAGCTCGAGGACGGCGCGCACGAGCGAGAGCCCGTGGCGGTGGGCGGCCACCGTCGCCTCGAAGGGGACCCCGCGGACCCGGAGGAACTCGGCGTGCTCGAGCACGGCGGCGGGGACGGCGGCGGCCTGCGCGGGGATGCCGGCGCGGAGCATGCCGAGGAGCTCCCGGTAGCTCGCCTCGAACGAGCGGCGGGTCGCCTCGTGCGACTCCTTCTCCCCACCGGCGCCGAGGCGCGGCTCCTCCGCGTGGAGATGGTTCGCCGCCGCCTCACCCAGCGGGTGGAGAGTGTCCGTCAGGAGGGTGGCGACACCGCGGAGGAGCTCGCTCTCGGAGGCCGGGGGCGCGGGATGACTCCACGTGACAGGAGCGTTCGTTGACGTGGACGCCTCCGGCATGGCGTGACACTACGGGCGCGGCTCCACGGGCCCCTATGGCGCATTCACCCAATGCATCGGACGGATGTTGGAGGACTCCCACCAAGAAGTGGGGATGCCCTCTGAGGGCGGCCCGCGGCGCGTTCAGACGGGGGTCGAGGCCAACGTATGGACGCGGAAGCCATCCCCGCCTGCGCGTTTGGCCGCGTACATCGCGAGGTCCGCGTTGTGGAGGAGCTCCGTCCCCGCACGGCCTTCCGCGGGGCCCAGCGCGATGCCGATGCTGCTCGTGAGCCGGACCTCGTGGTCACCGACGTGGAACGGCGCGCTCATGAGCTCCGCCTGGCGCCGCGCGATCCCCTCGGCCTCCCCGACCCCCTCGTCACCCAGGAGCGTCACGAACTCATCGCCGCCCAGGCGGGCCAGCACGTCATGCGAGCGGAGGGCGTGGCGCAGCCGCTCTGCGGCCGCGACGAGCAGCTCATCGCCGACCTGATGGCCGAAGCGGTCGTTGACCTCCTTGAAGCCGTCGAGGTCGAGGAAGAGCAGCACCCGTTCCCGATTCTCTCCACCCTCCTGCGTCCCGGTCGCCAGGGCGTCCATGAGCGCCTGGCGGTTCGGCAGGCCCGTCAGCGTGTCGTGATTGGCCTCGTGCCGGGCCACGGCCTCGGCGGCGAGGCGCTCCTGGTCCTCGAACATGACCGGGCCGAGCATGAGCTGGCCGTACCGCGCCCGCAACGAGAGGTACCAGCCCGCGATCCCCGCGGTCGAGAGGTCCCACAACGTCATGTGCAGATCCGCCGCGCCGCGGAAGCGCTCGCCGCCGATGAGCACGTGCTCCGCGTGCAGGAGGTGGCCTGCGCCGCAGGAGAAGAAGATCATGGCCGTGGCCAATGCGAGCTGGTTGGTCCGCAGCTGCCCTCCACGGAGCAGTCCGCGCAAGACGAAGAACGAGATGGCGAAGTACAGCCCCGCGATCCCCAGACTGGCCATGGCGCTGACGATCCACACGCCTGTGCATTCGGCAGGCGGACCCGATACTTGAGCGCGGGGCCGTGTTCCGCCGAACCCGCGGTCAGCGGATGCGCTTGGCCGCCACGACGCGGCCCGCGGTGCCGACGAGCGCGGCGGTGAGCAGCGCGGCGGCGCCCTTGAGCCGCCGGGCGAGGCGGTCGAAGCGCATGATGCTCCAGCCCTCTTCCTTGGCGACCTTCAGCAACGCCGCGTCGGGGTTCACGGCCACCGGGTTCCCGACGACGCGGAGCATCGGCAGGTCGGACTCGGAGTCCGAGTAGGCGTAGGAGGCGGCGAGGTCGAAGCGCTTCTCCTCGGCGAGGCGCCGGATCTCGATCGCCTTGCCCTCCCGGTAGGTGAAGACCCCACCGGGACGGCCCGTGTAGACGCCGTCGACGATCTCCGAACGCGCGCCGATGGCGCCGTCGAAGCCGAGGACGTGGGCCATCATCTCCGCCATCTCCTGCGAGGAGGCGGTGACGATGTACACGGGGCGCCCGGCGTCCTGATGCGCGTAGGCGGTCTCGAGCATCTGCTCGTAGACCTGCGGGAGGACGCCCGCGAGGACCTTCGGGTACATGCGCTCGAAGTCGATGACCCGCCGGCCCTTGATCATCGCCGCGACCTCGGCGGTGATCTTGTCGGTCGCCGCGTCCGTCGAGCCCTGGAGGCGGAACTTGACGTTCTCCCGGGCGTAGCGGGCCATCTGGCGACGGGTGAGCAGCCCGGCGCTCCGGGCCGCCCGCGCCCAGTGCAACCCGGACGACCCCGCCATGAGCGTCTTGTCGAGGTCGAAGAAGGCGGCAGCGCGCGGTGCGTTCATGACGGGTTTCAGGGTGAGCATGGAACAACCCCCGCGGAGCGGGGTCGGTTCCATGCTCAGCGTGTTCGGGGTCTAGCCGTGCACCTTCAGGATGACGGCGTCGCCCTGCCCGCCGCCGGAGCAGATCGCCGCGCAGCCGTAGCCGCCGCCCTGGCGCTTGAGCTGCTGCACGAGCGCGCCGAGGATGCGGGCGCCGGAGGCACCGATCGGGTGGCCGAGGGCGACCGCGCCGCCGTTGACGTTCACGCGGTCCTCGTCGATGCCGAGCATGCGCAGCGACTGGAGGGTCACGGAGGCGAACGCCTCGTTGATCTCCCAGAGATCGATGTCGGAGGGCTGGAGGCCCGCCTTCTCGAGCGCCTTCATCGCGGAGAGCGCCGGGGTGGTCTGCAGCACGGCGACGTCGCCGGCGGTCTGCGCGTGGGCGACGATCTCGGCCAGCACGGTCTTGCCGTTCGCCTCGGCCCACTCGTCGGAGGCGAGCACGAGCGCGCCGCCGCCGTCGTTGACCCCGGGCGAGTTGCCCGCGGTGTGCGAGCCGTCCTTGCCGGTGAGGCCGGGGAGCTTCGCGAGCGCCTCGAGCGTGGAGCCGCGGCGCGGACCCTCGTCGACCTCGACGACCGTGTCGCCCTTGCGGCCCTTCACGGTGACGGGCGCGATCTCGTCGCTCATCGTGCCGTCGTCGATCGCGGCCAGGGCACGCTCGTGCGAGCGCAGCGCCCACTTGTCGAGATCCGCTCGGGTCATCTCCGCGGACTCGGTCCACTCGGTGGCCTCGACGAACATCTGCTTGCCGGTGAAGGCGTTGGTGAGCCCGTCGTGCACCATCGCGTCGAGCGTCTTGGCGTCGCCCATGCGGTAGCCGAAACGGGCGTTGGGAAGCAGGTACGGCGCGCCGGACATGGACTCCATGCCGCCGCCGACGCCGACCTCGACGTCCCCGCCGCGGATGGCCTGGTCGAGGATCACGACGGCGCGCAGCCCCGACGCACAGACCTTGTTGACCGTCTCGGAGGTGACCTCCTTCGGGATGCCGGCGTTGAGCTGGGCCTGCCGCGAGGGGATCTGGCCCTGGCCGGCCTGGAGGACCTGGCCCATGACGACGTGATCGACCTGCTCGGGCGCGACGTCCGCGCGCTCGAGGGCCGCGGCGATGGCGATGCCGCCGAGCTCGGTGGCCTTCAGGGTGGAGAGGCCGCCGCCCATCTTGCCGATGGGGGTGCGGGCGGTCCCGAGGATGACGGTCTTGGGCATCCGGGAAGCGTAGTCGCCGGTTAGGTTCAGGGGCATGGACGTCACCGCCACGACCGCCGCCCCGTCCAAGACAGCGGCGGACACCGTGGCCCTCGGTGTCTTCGCGGGCAAGCGGATTCCGCACGACCTCGACGGCGCGCCCCTGCAGGCGCTGCTCGACCGAGGGGAGGCGCGCGCGAGCCTCGAGCACCTCGCCCACACGCACGCCGAGGGCAAGCGCTGGATCGTCGTCGGGCTCGGCGAGCGGGACGACTTCACGCCCGAACGCGCACGGATCGCCGCGGCCCGCGTGCACGCACGAGCGCGGGAACTCGGGGCCACGACGCTCTGCTGGGAGCTCCCGCACCGGCTCGAGGACGGCGAGGTCGCCGCCTTCGTCGAGGGGACCCTCCTGGCCGCCCGCCGGTTCGATCGGTACCGCAGCGGCGGCGAGGACGAGCGAGCAGCGATCGAGGCGCTCATCGTCTCCGACCACGGCGACCGTTCCGCCGTCGTCGCCCGGGCCGCGGTGGTCGCCCGGGCCCAGAACCGCGCCCGAGACCTGCAGGACCGGGCCCCGAACGACCTCACCCCCACGGCGCTCGCCGAGCGGGCACGGGAGCTCACCGCGCTGGGCGTCGAGGTGGAGGTCGAAGGGCGCGCGAAGATCCTCGCCCGGCGGATGGGGGCGTTCGGCGCCGTCTTCCAGGGCTCCGCGGAGGAGCCCGCGCTCATCACGCTGCGCTGGCGCGGGCCCGAGGCGCGCGGACCCGTGCTCGGCCTGGTCGGCAAGGGCGTCACCCACGACACCGGGGGCTACGCGCTCAAGACGAAGGCCTCGATCGCGGGGATGAAGTTCGACATGTCGGGCGCCTCCGCCGTGCTCGAGGCGGTCGCCGCGATCGCCGAGCTCCACCTCCCGGTCGAGGTGGTCGCCGTGATCGGGGCGACCGACAACTCCATCGACGCGCACGCGGTGCACCCCGGAGACGTCGTCCGTGCCGCCAACGGGCTGAGCATCGAGATCAACAACCCCGACGCGGAGGGCCGCCTCGTGCTCGCGGACTGCCTGCTCCACGCGCGGGAGCAGGGGGCCGAGCGGCTGGTCGATCTGGCGACGCTCACCGGCGGGGCGATCACCGCGCTCGGCACGGTGCACTGCGCGCTCTTCGCCAACGACGAGCCGTGGGCCGCCGCGCTCGCCGCCGCCTCGGCCACGAGCGGGGAGCTGCTCTGGCGCATGCCGCTGCACCCGGACTACGCGGTGCAGGTCAAGGGCACCTACGCGGACCTCGACAACTCCCCCGGGGGCGGCAAGGCGCAGCCCGTGCTCGCCGCCGAGTTCCTCCATCGCTTCGCGGGCGAGACCCCGTGGGCCCACATCGACCTGACCGCCTCCAACAACCTCGACAAGGCGTACGCGAAGAAGGGCGGCTCCGGCTGGGGTGTGCGGCTGCTCGTCGAGCTCGCCGCAGCCCACGGCGCGCCCTGAACCGGGCTCCGGCCGCCTGCGTGATGCGAGATCCGCGATCAAGCGGGGTGCGGTGATGCGACGGGGCCTCGTGATCTGGCTCGTGCTCTTGGCCGCGTACTCCTCGACGCTCGGCGTCCGCGCGAGCCCGACGGACCGCTACACGGTCGCGGAGTCACATCGGTTGCTGACCGCGAAGTCGCTCGCGGAGGACCGGAGCCTCGAGCTGAGCGACGAGTACGCACAGCGCGACTGGGCGGACCTCTCCGACCGGCCGTTAGAGCCGACCGCGCCCCGCCGGGAGGGGCGGCTCGTCGAACCCCAGGGCCTCGGCTTCGCCCTGCTGAGTGCCCCCGCCTACGCGCTCGGCGGGCCCCGCGCGGTCGAACTGCTCTGCGCGGGGCTGCTCGCGCTCGCCTTCGCGCTGGCCGGTGCGGTCGCAGCACGGATGGTTCCCGACCCGTGGGCGACGCGCGCGGTCCTGGTCACCGGCCTCAGCCCGCCGGCGCTGGCCGGCGCGACGACCGTCGCCCCCGCGGCTGCCGGTGCGGCGCTCTTGAGCGCGGCGGTGCTCGGTGCGCTGCGTTTCCGCGAGCAGCCGCGGCTGGCCCGGGCCGGGCGCACGGCGGGTGCCGTCGCGCTGCTCCCCTGGCTCGGGGTGCGCTTCCTCGCGCCGGGCATCGTCGTCCTGCTCGCGCTCGCCCGCTGGCTGCGCCGGAGGCGCGGCGGCGTCTCGGGGCTCGTGGCGATGGAAGTGCTCCTGATGAGCGCAGTCGTCCTCATCACGGTGAACCTCAGGCTGTTCGGCGGCCTCGTGCCGAGCGCGATCGAACCGAGCGAGACCCCGGGCGGCGCGGCCGGGGTGGCCGACGTCGGCGAGTTCCTCGAGCGGGTGCCCGCCCTGCTCGGCACGCTCATCGGCCCTGAGGTGGGGCTGCTGCGGTGGGCGCCGATCACCGCGCTGGCCGGAGCGACGTTGTGGCTCCTGTGGCGCTCGCGTCGCGACCACATCGCCCGTGCGCTCCCCGCGCGACTCGATATCGAGATTACCGCGGGGTTCCTGGCGGTCATCGTCCTGGCCGGTCTGGCCGCGGCCGCACTGGCCGCCCCCTCGATCCGCGGACCTTGGATCGTGCCCGGCGACGTCCTCGTGATCCTGCCAGCGGTTGGCGCGCTCAGCGCGTGGGGCTGGCGCCGGTACCCCCGGACGGGAGCCGCGCTCGCCGTCCTCACGCTCGCGGGCTCGCTCTGGCTCGTCCTCGGCGTCCACCTCGACGGCCCTGAAGGGCTCGCGCCGCCGTCGGGCTCCCACCCTTGGGGTGGCCTGCAGGGGTTCCTGCCCCGCCTCTGACGTTCACGAGATTCTGTCTCATCAACGGTAGGCTCAGGGTTCATGTTCGCTGCCCGGTCGTCCGTCCTCCTCCTTGTCGTGCTCGGGCTCCTCGTTGGCGGCTGCGGAACGGGTGGTCTCGCCTCCTCCCCGGACCGCACCCGCGTCGTCGCGACCACGACCGTGCTCGGCGACCTGGTCCGAGAGGTCGGCGGCGACGCGATCGACGTCACCCAGATTCTCCGGCCGAACTCCGACGCCCACGCGTACGAGCCCCGGCCGAACGACGTGCGGGAGACCGCGCGTGCCGAGCTCGTCGTCCTCTCCGGTGACGACCTCGACCCGTGGGCGCGCGACGTCGTCGAGCAGAGCGGGACCGACGCCGCGACGCTCGACGTCTCCGATCGGCTGAAGGTCCGGCGGCCGGGATCGGGCGAGGACGACGCCTCGCGGTACGACCCGCACTGGTGGCATGACCCCCGCAACACGGAGACCGCGGTCGTCGAGATCCGCGACGCGCTGGTGCAGGCCGACCCGAACTCCCGCGCTGTCTACGAACGCAGCGCGGCCGCCTACCTCGCGAAGGTGGAGGCGCTCGACGCGGGGATCGCCGCCTGCTTCGCGAGCATCCCCGCAGGGGAGCGCAAGCTCGTCACCGATCACGACGCGTTCGGCTACTTCGCCGACCGCTACGACATCACCGTGGTGGGCGCCGTCATCCCCTCCCAGACCACGCAGGCCCAGCCGTCGGCGGGCGAGGTCGCGGCGCTCGTGAGGACGATCGAGCGGGAGGACGTCAAGGCGGTCTTCCCCGAGAGCTCGGTCAGCCCGAAGCTCGCCCGGGCGATCGCCGGGCAGACCGGGGCAAGCGCGGCCTACACGCTCTACGGCGACTCGCTCGGCGAGGAGGGCTCACCCGGGGCGACCTACCTCGGGATGGAGCAGGCCAACGCGAACGCCCTGATGCGGGGGTTCACCGGCGGCCGCCGGGGGTGCGGGATCCCCGGCCTCTGAGCCTCGACGCTCAGGCCTCGAAGTGCTCGAGGATCTGGGTTGCGGCGCTGGCGGGGTCGAGGCGCCGGGCGACGACCTCGGCGAGCAGCCGGTTCAGCTCGTCGTCGCCCTCCATGCGGGCAGCCAGGTCGCGGCGCATCCGGAACGTGCAGATGGAGAGCACCTCGTTGCGAAGATTGCGCTGGCGGCGCTCGCTGAGGGTGCCCTCCTCCTCGATGAAGGCACGGTGCTCGTCGAGCTTCTCGACGAGGGCCTCCACCCCCTCGCCGCGCGAGGCCTCGGTCTTCAGGATCGGCACACGCCACGCGCCCTTCACCGCGGGAGCAAGCGAGAGCACGCCGCGGATCTCACGGACCATGGTGTCGGTCAGCGGGTGGTCGGCCTTGTTGACGACGATGATGTCCGGGATCTCCATGACCCCGGCTTTCAGCGCCTGGATCGAGTCGCCCGAGCCCGGCATGAGCACGAGTACGACGGTGTCGGCGTGGTCGATGACGTCGATCTCGGCCTGCCCGACGCCGACCGTCTCGAGGAGCACGTCGTCCTTGCCGCTCGCGTCCATGAGCAGCGCGGCCTGGAGCGCCGCCTCGGAGAGCCCGCCGAGCGCGCCGCGGTTGGCCATCGAGCGGATGAAGACGCCCTTGTCGAGGAAGTGCTCGGTGAGGCGGATGCGGTCGCCGAGCAGCGCGCCGTGGGTGAACGGGCTCGACGGGTCGATCGAGAGCACGGCGACCTGCCGGTCGGCCTGGCGGCGGAGCTTCGTGAGCGCACTGATGAGCGTCGATTTGCCGGCCCCGGGCGCACCCGTGAGGCCGACGATCGCGGCCTTGCCGGTGTGCGGGAAGACTTCCCGGACGAGCTCCCAGCCCGCGGGGTCGTCGTTCTCCACGAGCGAGATGGCACGAGCGAGCGCGCGCTTGTCGCCGGCGAGCAGGCGCTGGGCGAGGGGTTCCTGAGCAGTCGTCATCGGCCTCGGGACATTACCCTTGCCCCGGTGGAGCCCGTCCTGTCCCCGATGGCCTCCGGCCCGCTCCCCGAACCCGTGGTGCGGTCCGCCCCGCCCCCGCGTCGCGGCGGTCCCCTCGTGCTCTGGCGCTTCCTGCGGGCGAACGGGATGCTCACCCGCGACTACGCGGGCCTCATCGTCCGGCTGGCCTGGCTGAAGCTCCGCTGGCGCGGGCGGCTGAAGCTCGACGGCCTCGCGTTCGTCTGCCCCGGGGTCACCTTCGAGATCGGGAAGAACGCCGTCGTGCACCTCGGCCGCTGGAGCTGGCTCGGGCACGGGACGAAGATCCGCGCCCACGAGGGGGAGGTGCACATCGGGGCCAAGACGGTCATCGGCCAGGAGTGCACGTTCACCTGCTTCCAGCACGTCTCGATCGGGCGCGAGTGCATCGTCGCCGACCGGGTGATGCTCATCGACTTCGATCATGGGGTCGTCGAGGTCGAGCGTCCGATCCGCTTCCAGGGGATCTACAAGCGCGACGTCACGGTCGGCCACAACGTGTGGATCGGCTACGGCGCCTGCTTCCTGCGGGGGGTCACCGTCGGCGACAACGCCATCGTCGGCACCAGCTCCGTCGTCACGAAGGACGTTCCCGCGAACGCCGTGGTCGGCGGGGTGCCGGCGCGGGTGCTCCGCATGCGCGAGACGCCGCAGACGCTGCGTTGGGGATGAGCGTGCCGGCCGCGAAGATCACCGAGACCATCAATGCCCTGCTCGACGCGCGTGCCGCCGACGCGACCATCTGCCCTTCGGAGGTCGCCCGCGCGCTCTGGCCGGAGGCGGGCTGGCGGGAGCGGATGGACGACGTGCGAGAGGTCGCCTTCGCCCTGGCCGACGACGGTGAGCTCGAGGTCACCCAGGGCGGCGAGGTCGTCGACGGGCGCAGCGCCCGCGGCCCGATCCGCCTCCGGCGGGCGTAAGGCGCAGGCGCCGCGCGCTCCACACCCCGGTGCGACGTGTGATCGCCCTAGGTCCCTCGCCGCGCGCGACGCTAGGAGCGGCCGACGGGGCCCGCACGCAGCGACCGCAGGCCCGCGGGCGGGATCGCGATCGGACCCCCGATCAGCTCGGTGACAGCGCTCGCGGCACCCGTGGACTGCCGCAGCTCCGGCGCCGAGCCGTGAAGCACGTAGCGTCCGTCGCAGTTGCGGCTGAGACGCCCGGCCTCGGTCAGCCTTCGCATCGCCACGCTCACCGACGGGCGCTGAGCCCCCAGTAGCTCTGCGATCAGCTGATGGGTGAGCGGAAGCTCCAGCCTGATCCCCTCCGCGCCGACCTTGCCGTGACGATCGGCCAGCAGCCACAGCAGCAGCTCGATGCCCCGATCGAGCCGGCGCACCTGCGCGATGAGCGTCTGAGTCCGCATCAGCTCCGTGCGCCGGGCCGTTCGGGCGACGAGCCCTCGAGCAAGCTCCGGGAAGCGCGCGGTGGCCTGGCCAACCTCGGGACCGAGCAGCACGAGCGTCCAGCCCGACGAGAGCACTCTCCACTCCAGGCCGACCATCGACCCGACGCTGCTGTCCTCGAGCTCAGGACGACCGACGATGTCCCCCGGGGCCAGTAGCTCCGCGTTCCGAGCCCCCTCCAGGCGCGAGGTGCAGGTGGCGAGCCCCTCAACCACGAGCGCCGCCGTGGCGCCCGAACCGGCCAGCGGGTCGCGCTCGAGCCGGCCGCTGCTCATCCGCAGCACCGGGCCCACCGCGAGCCGCGCCGCGGCTAGCAGCCGCTCCGCGCTCAAGCCAGGCGCCAGCTGCGGATCCTCCTCGAGGATCCGCACAAGCGTTCTCACGGACGCACCCCAGAGGACGGCGGGTGCAGGACGGCGAGCACGACGAAGCAATGGACCCCGGACCGGATGGCTGAGGTACGCGCGCTCTTAGCTCCGAACCCCGCTCTCAGCCGCATCGGTAAGCAGCATGACATCAAACGCGCCAACTTTGCAACGCGCCTTACTGACATGCGAGCCGACTCCTACGACTTCTCCATGCTCCGCGGACCGGGGCACGAGTCCGGAATCAAGAGTGAGTTCGACATGAGGGGGAGTGAATCGATGGGCACCGCTGGTGCAGCGCCAGGAGCCGGCCGCCGGGTGACCGGCGGGGCAAGTCGGCGTCGCTCCGCGATGAACTCCGCCGCATGCAGCCTGAGCGCCGTCGTCCTCGTGAGCCTGTTCGTCGAGGCTCCCACCTCGGGGCTGGCCAACGCCGTGATGGCGGTCGTGGTCGCTCACCTGGTTCTTCGTCCGCTCGAGGCCTTCGCCGGCCAGCTGCCGCTCATGCGCAACGTGATGCGACTGGTCGGCCCGATGCTGGCCGCGGTCCTCGTGCTGATCGGCAGCACGCTCGCGGCCGAACCCGTTCCCGTCGCGACGGTCGCCGCACTTCTGATCGTGGGGCTTGCCGCGCTCTCGGGCGAGCTGCGGCGGGGACACCGCGCCATGCTGCCGCGGCGGGACGTCCAGCGCATCCTCGTCCTGGGTTCCGAGCGCACCGCGCGGGATTTGACCGACGAGCTCAGCCTGCAGGGTGTCCGCGAATGTCTGATCGTCGGCCGCGTGAGTGTGGCACCGGGTGCGCACGCGGGCTCGGTGGCGGTGCTCGGGTCGCTCGCCGAGCTCTCCCGGCTCGTGAGCGAGCACGACGTCGACCTCCTCGTCGTGGGGCCCGACCTGCGCATGGCCGCGTTCGACGAAATCTCCCGCAGTTGCCTGCACCTGCCGGTCCGCACCGTCGACGTCGGCGAGTTCTGCGAGCGCACCTTCGGCCACGTGCCGGTCGCCGAGATCAACGCCGCATGGTTCCAGTCGCTCATGCATCCGACCTTCCGCCACCGGCCCTCGGCCGCCAAGCGTGCGTTAGACGTCTCCATCGCCGGGACGGTCGGACTGCTGTTCCTTCCCGTGCTGGCGGTTCTGTGGCCGCTCATCCGCCGGGACGGCGGTCCGCTCTTCTACCTCCAGACCCGTGTAGGCGAGGGCGGGGTGCCGTTCACGATCCTGAAGCTCCGCACGATGACGGTGCACCACGGCCCGGACGTCTGGACGAGTCAGGAGGATGCGCGGATCACGCGGACCGGCGCGCTCCTGCGCCGCACTCACCTCGACGAGATCCCGCAGGTGCTGAACGTCCTGCGTGGAGAGATGAGCATCGTCGGGCCCCGCCCAGAGCAGCCCGCCTACGTCGCCCGCCTCGAGCTCTCCATCCCCTTCTACTCGCGGCGGCACCTCATCCGCCCCGGGATCACCGGGTGGGCGCAGGTGCGGTGCGGCTACGCCGGATCGGTCGAGGGCTCGGCCTGGAAGGTCTGCCACGACCTGTTCTACGTCAAGCACCGCAGCCTCGGGCTCGACCTCGTCATTCTCGCGGAGACCGTCCGGACCTTCTTCGCCGACCGCCAGTTCGCCCCTTCGCCGGTGGCGCTCTCTCCCTTCGCGGTCGTCACCCAGGCCGCCCCCGAGGACGCGGAGCCACCGCCGTCCACCCCCACTTCCTCCCTTATCCCCTCCGCCGTCTAGGACTGACATCACATGCCCATGAGCACGACCGCCCCCCACGCCACCGAGCCCGAGTTCGACTTCTCAGCACCCGCGAGCCCCTCGACCGCGACGCGCCTGCGGCACCGCTGGTGGATCGTGTTGGCGATCTTCGTCGTGACGACGGCCGGCGCGACCTACGCCGCGCTCACCCAAACGCGCGACTACTCGGCCTCCGCACAGATCCTCGTCACCCCACTCGACGGTGAGGACGCGGCGTTCTCCGGGGTCCAGATCCTCCGCGACAGCGGAGACCTTGCCCGCACCGTACAGACCGCCGTGGGCCTCATCGACTCCGACAAGGCCTACCGCGAGACGGCCGCGACCTTCGGCCCGGGCTGGACCGAGCGGCGGCTGCGCTCGCACATCGACGTCCGAGCCGAAGGGGCGAGCAACCTCGTCTTGGTCACCGGTCGCGACGCCGATCCGGCCGTCGCCGCCCGGCTGGCCACGAGCTTCGCGAAGAGTGGGCTGACGATCCGTCGACGCGCTCTCGCCGACCAGCTCGACACCGCCATCGCGACGAGCGAGGCCCGCTTCACCGCCCTGCGGTTCCCGGCGACCCGCTCGGCCTACGCGAGCGAGCTGCAGGCCGCGATCGACCGGCTGCGGACCGCCCGCGCCGTGCGCGACCCCTCGCTCTCGCTGACCGCGGCCGCGGCCGTGCCGGTCACACGTGACGGCGTCTCGGCCGGCGTCCTCATCGCCGCCGGGGCCGGTGCCGGTCTGCTGCTCGGCCTGGTGGCCGCCCTCTCGACCACGAGCCTGGATCGCCGCACGCCGCAGCGCGTGGTCTGAGCCCCACGTGTCGACCTTCACGACAGCGCAGACGGCGAGGCCAGGGCTCGGGCGTGGCTCCCGGCTGGTCCTCGCCGCGGCGCTCGCGGCCGCGCTCCTGGTGGGGGCGGGGACGGCGATTGCGCCACTCGTCGGCCTCGGCGGCGTGATCGCGCTCGCCTACGGCCTGGTCGCGCTGCGCTCGCCGGTCCTGGCCGTCGCCCTCTGGCTTCCGGCCTTCTCGCTCTCGTTCTTCCCGACGGGCAACCTCCTGCTGCGGGGCGGCTTCCCGATCGCACTGATCGCGGTAGCCGTGACGCTCCAGCGGGCCGACGAGCTCTCGCCGGTCTGGCGACACCGGGCGATCGTGGCCTGCTCCGCGCTCCTGGCCGGCTGGCTGCTCATCGGGCTCTTCTGGGCGACCGGCCCGAGGTGGCGCTCGACGAGATCTGGCAGACCGGACTCGGCCTGCTCGTCGGGGTCGTCGTGCTCTGGATCGTCCGTGAGCCCTCCCACCTCCTGCTCGTTTCGGGCGGCCTGCTCGCCGGTCCGGTCCTCAGCGCGCTGCTCGGATTGCTCGGCGGGCCGGAGATCGCCGCCTACGCCGCCGCCAACGTGACCTTCGGTCGGCTGGCCGGCGGGACCGGCGACGCCAACCAGCTCGCGGCCGGGCTCGTCTCCTCGCTGCCGCTGGCGGTCGGGATCCTCGTCTGCGCCCGGCCGACCTGGATCCGCGCGCTCGCCGCGGGCACGATCCCGATCACCGTGATCGGCCTGGCCGCCACACAGTCCCGGGGCGGTGCTCTGGCGCTGCTGGTCGTCCTGGTTCTCATGGTCGCACTCGTTCGGGGCGCCCGCGGGCTCGCGTTGGCGACGGCCGGGGTGGCCTTGGTAGCCGGCGCGGCGTATCTCGGAACGACGCCTCAAGCACTCGAGCGCCTCCGCGCCGTCGACGCGAACGGGACCGGACGCATGGACCTGTGGAACATCGCGTGGTCGATGGCGCAGGCCAACCCGTTCGGCGTGGGGCTCGGCGGCTTCCGCGCCGAGGCCGCCGCCTACGTGCACCAACCCGGTCTCGTCGAGAACATCCAGCTGATCGTCGATCGCCCGGTGGTCGCGCACAACACCTTCCTCGAGCTGCTCGCGGAGACCGGTTGGATCGGCCTCGCCCTGTTCCTCGGGGTGGTCGTCGGCTCGCTGGCCTCCGCGCTCGCGGCCGCCCGTCGCTTCGACCGGATGCACGAACCCCGCCACGCAATCATGGCGCGGACGGTCGGGGTGGCGCTCCTCGGCTTCATGGTTTCCGCGGCGTTCATCTCGATGCCGTTCGGCTATCGCACCTGGGCGTTCCTCGCGCTCGGGCCCGCCCTGCTCACCGTCGCCTCGCGCGCCGACGCGCACGCCGGACCCGTAGCCCGTGGCGCGGCCAGCTGACCAGCAGCGCCAGCCGTTGCCGTCGGGCGGGGGCCAGAACGGGGACCCGGGCGACAAGCGGCAGAAGCAGCCGCAGGCGCCAGGGGGACCGGGAACGACGCCACGCGTGGCCACGCGCGGCGAAGAGCCCCGGATGCCGGTCTCGCAGCAGGGCGAACTGCTCGGCGTGGCGTGCCCGAGTGGCCAGCAGCATGCGTGTGCCGTGGAGGCGGTACCGCTGGACCGCTCCGCCGACGTGACGCCCCCGTGCGCCCCGGGCCGCGAGCGCCATCCACAGGTCCCAGTCCTCGTATCCGCCCCGGACCTGCCAGCCGCCCGCCGCGAGGAGCGCGTCGCGCCGGACCATCGTGCCGACGGGCAGGCCGTTGACGTGCGTGATCGCCCAGGGGTCGAGCCGCGCTGCCCGCGGGCTCACCAGGTCCAGCTCACCGAAGAGCTGCTGGTCTCCCCAGGCGAGCGTCAGGTCGGGGTCGGCGTCGAGAGCGTCAGCCAGCCGCGCCAGAGCTCCGGGCACGATGCCGTCGTCGGCGTCGAGGGGGTACACGTAGCGCGAGGCGGTCGCCGCCACCCCGGCCATCCTCGCGGCCGGCAGGCCCAGGTTCTGCTGCCGGTCGACGTGGACGCCCCGCGCACGGAGCCCGTCCAGAACGGCCAGTGTGTCGGGATCGTGCGACCCGTCGACCACGACAACGACCTCGCACGGCTCCTGTCCATCGAGGTCGGCCAGGGCGTCCAAGAGCGTGTCGCCGTCATCGAAGCAGGCCACGACCACTGTGATGCGCGTCTGGGAGCTCACGGATGAGGATCGCCTACCTGGTCTCGCGGGTCCCGGTTCCGACCGAGACGTTCACCGCGGGAGCTCGATGCCGCGAGGGGGCAGCAGCCGTAGGAACGCCTCCTCGGCTCGTTCGCCCGAACGTCCGTCAGCCCCGCGTAGCGTGGGCTCGGCGGCCAGCACCGGCCGGATCGAGCCGAGCGTGCAGGCGCGATGGCCTGGGCGCTGAGGACGCGGCCACGGGCCCTGCTGGCGGCCGTAGGGGCGCTCGCCGCCGACCGTCGAGGCAGCCCCCGACGCCTTCTGCGCTGCCTGGCGACCGTGCCCTCCGCGTGGCCCCGCCCGTCTCAAGGCGAGGGGATCGAGGCCTGCTCGTGCGGGCGACTCCGACGATCGCGGCTCCTGCGGCCGTCTGCCGTTCCGTGGTCCAGAGGCCGCGCACCGCACGACATCTACCTGGATCGCACCGGGCTCGAACGGCTGCTGCGCGACGCCCAGCGGGTGGTGACGATCTCGGACTACAACCGCGCCCTGCTGCGCCCGCTGGCCGGCGGGACGCCGGTCCAGGTGGTCCGGACCGGCCTCGTGCTCGAACGGCACGTCCACCGCATCCGCCGCCCCCCCACCACGGGCCCGGTGCGCACGCTCTGCGTCGCGAGCCTCACCGAGTACAAGGGTCATCGCGTGCTGCTCGATGCGCTCGCGACCGGCGGGGAGCTCGGGCGCCTGGAACTCGACCGTCGGTGACGAGCCGCTGCGGGCTCGACTGGAGGCGCAGGTCCGCCAGCTCGGGCTGGGTGAGCGGGTGCGCTTCCACGGCAGCGTGAGCGAGCCCGAGGTGGTCGCGCGGATGGCCGCCGCCGATCTCTTCGTCCTGCCGAGCCTGCTCGCCGCCTCCGGGGACATGGAAGGCCTGCCGGTCGCCCTTCTCGAGGCGCTGGCTGCGGGCGGCCGGCCGTGGGCACCGCGCTTTCCGGCCTGCCCGAGCTCCTGCGAGAGGAGGCGACCTGCCGCTGGCCACGCCGGGCGATCCGGTGAGCCTGGCCTCGGCCATGCGCACATCCTCCACGACCCCGGGGCGACCGAGACACCGGGATCCCCCGCCGCAGTTGGACCTCGTCGAGCGCGACTACGACGCTCGTCGCCTCGGCCGAGACATGGCCGCGATCCTGGAGGCACGGGGATGAGCGCGACGCGGCTTGCGGGCATCGAGGGGCTTCGGGCCCTTGCCGCGATGAGCATCGTCGTCTACCACGGCTGGCTGCTGAGCACCGGGCGCCCCGGCGAGGTCGTCGACGTCGGGGGGCTCACCGGTGCGTTCGAGCATGGCTACGCCGGGGTCCAGCTGTTCTTCGTGCTCTCCGCTTCTTGCTCTACCGCCCCTTCGCGCGCGCGGTGCTCGACGGCACGCCCGGCCCGGCCCTCGGCCGCTACGCGCTCCGGCGTGGCCTGCGTGTGCTGCCGGCCTACTGGGTCATCCTGCTCGCCGTGAGCCTGACCGGGACCGCGGCGACCATCGCTCAGGGGACGGTGCAGCAGGGGCGGCCAGACGCCGGGCTCTTCGTGCTCCAGCTCGGGCTGCTGCAGACCTACACGCCGCGGGGATTGCCGACCGGCATCGTGCCGGCCTGGTCGCTCACCGTGGAGGTGGCCTTCTACGTGTTGCTGCCGGGCTGACCGGGGCCGCGCTGCTGGTCGGGCGGCGCTGCCGCACACCGAGGACGAGGACGGCAGCCGCGCTGCTGCCCGCGCTCGCCCTGCTCGTGACCGGGATACTGGCCAAGCTCGCGGTCGACGTGGTCGCCCCGGGAGGTGCTCGATCGTCCTTCCCGACTGGCACTCGTCCTCGAACGCAGCCTCCGCCAACGCGGACCTCTTCGCCGGGGGCCTCGCCCTCGCGGTCGTGCACCTGCGGCTGTCGGCGCTCGACCGGACGGTGCGCGCCACGCTGTGGTCGGCGGTGGCCGCGTATCTGCTGTGGACGGTCACGTTGGCCCGCCCGGCCGGGTACGTGCAGGAGCCGTTACTCGGCCTGGCCGCGACTGCGCTCCAGCCCTGGTCGTCTCGACCGGGACGGCCGGACGGGCGTGCTGCACCGGACGTTCGACAGCCGTCCGGCCCGCTTTCTGGGCGAGATCTCCTATGGCGTCTTCCTTTGGCACTTCCCGGTGGCGGTCGTCCTGGCCTCCGAGCTCTCGCCCGCCCCCACCATCGTTGGCCTGCTCGCGTTCGAGGCGGCACGGTCGCGGCTACCGTGCTGCTGGCGACCTTGACTCACCGCCTCGTCGAACGCCCGGGTGAACGACCACGGCCGCCGACTCGAGGCCGTCGGCCGACGCCCGGCAGTCTCGGGCGAGCGCGCCAAGCGACCGAAACGGGTCCCGACGGCGGTGCGGCCGCGACCTCGCGCGAGGTGAGCCTTCGCAGTCGCCGCCTTCGCCCCGGGCCAGCCGCACGCCCTCCACGAGCAGCATCACGAGGTAACCGAGCACGCCGAGCCGGGCGAGCCGACGGGCCGGGCCGGCAGCACGAGCGCCCGGCGGCGACGCCGACCACCGGGTGGCCGAAGGTCCGAGAGCCAGCACCGTGAGGGCCCCCGCAGCGTAGGTGTGCGGACCGCAGGCGGCCGAAGCGCCAGACTGAAGGCCGAGTTGCTTGAGGTTCCCGCGGGGGATGTACTCGGCCGCCAACTCCGGGACGCAAACGATGCGGCCGCCCTCTGCCGGATGCGCGCGGCGAGCTCGGCGTCCTGGTTGATGACCCACCGCTCGTCCATCCAGCGAGCGCGACGAGCGCTCCCGCTCCCACACCCCGAGGAACCCGGAGTCGACCTCACGCTCCCGGTCCGCGCGCCGAAAGCGGCGCCACGGTGGCCGAGAGGTCCCGAGAGCCATGCACCGTGGGCGCCCCGCGTCAGCGTAGGTGTGCGGACCGCAGGGCGCGAACCGCCGGCCAGAACGAGACCCGCCTCGATGTAGCAGGCGGGTAGTGGTGTGGGTGTCCATGTGGACCACGTAGCGGCCCCGGCTGCAGCGAGCCGACGTTCAGGGCCGCGGGGGTGTGCCCGGCGGGTTCCGAGCAGCCGAAGCGCGGGTCGGCGGCGGCCAGGCGCTCGACCACGGACACGTGGCGTTTGCGAGCCGCCGTCGATGAAAAAGAACTCGACCTCGGAAGTGACTCTGGCCAGGAGCCGGCGAACAAGCGGGAGGTGGCGCTCTCGTCGAGCACCGGGATGAGGACCGAGACGTCAGCGCGCGCCACGGCGCTCACCGGCCCAGCGACCGCGCACTCGGCGATCCGATGGGGGTTGATGCGGTGGGCCGAAGCAGGCCGGCGGCCGTCCTGCGGCAGCTCGGACCACCATGCGCGCGCGGCGCGGCGCACGTTGATGGGGCGGCGGACATGGGGCGCAGCAGGGCTTCGGCCTCGCGCGAGGAGGAGCGTAGAGGGAGCGGGTCGCCGCCTGCCGGTGCGGCTGGCGACCTCGAGGGCCGGTCGAGGATCACGCGGAAGCCCGGGCCATCACCGTCCAGGCCCAGGCCTTGTCCTGTAGTGTGAGGTTTCGTCGAAGGGGAGCTCGCCAGAACCGCGCGGAGGCAACGCTCGTTCGAGAGCCCATACGCGTGCGGTGGGCGTGCTCGGCGTCCTGCGCGAAGGGGCCGCCCAGCGGGGCGCGATCGGGGCCGTGCAGGCAGCCGTAGGCCGCGGCGACCTCCGCGCGTCGAGGTGCGCGAGCGCCCGCGCGAGCCAGTCCGGGCGTGGGAGGTGACAGTGCGCGGAGAGCGCGACGAGGGCCGCGCCACTCGCGGCTGCCGCGCTGCGGTTCAGGGCACCACCGAAGGTGAAGGCCTCGGGCACGAGCTGCAGCACCTGATCGGCGTGTGCGCGAGCCACCTCGAGGCTTCCGTCGCGCGAGCCCGAATCCACCACGATGATCTCGGCCTCCAGACTCTGCGCGCGGACCGAGCGGAGTGCCCGCTCCAGCGGCTCGCGCTCGTCGCGCACCCTGACGATGACGCTCGGATACCCCCCCATGGCCTTTAGGTTAGACGCATTGTCGCTCATCGCTGATGCATACGAGGCACCCGGGACCCCGCGGCTCGCGGCCGACGTGGTCGTGCCCTTCGCAGGCTCGGAGACGGCACTCGACGCGCTCGTCCTGCGGCTCCACGAGCTGCGGCTCGCTGCGGGTGACACCGTCGTGGTGGCCGACAACCGCTGACAGGCGCGAGGCGAGCGGACGGTCGGGCGGTCCGCGTGGTGGCCGCGGGCGCGCGGCCGGGCTCCGAGCGGCCCAGACGTCGGGACAGCCCATGTGGTGCACGGAACCCTCCGTTGACACGGCGCTTGATCCCCCGCCCGACCTCCTCGACGCTACTTCGCCACCGCACCCCCTGATTGCGCGGCCGTGCTCGTCGGGCAGATCTGCGACGAGCCCCCGGGAGGCGCGAGCGGACCCGCGGTGCGTTATGCGCACCTCTGGGGGCTGATGAGCCAGCAGCGCACGACCCTGCGGCCGCGCTGGCGCTACGCACAGACGGCGAACGCGCCGTGCGGCGATCCGCGTTCTCGCTCATCGACGGCTTCGTCGAGGAGGCCCGCAGCGGCGGCGACGCCGATCTCTGCTTCCGCCTGCGCGACGCGGGCTGGAGCCTGCACCCGTGGCCGCATGCGGAGGTCGTCCACGTCAGCCGCGAGAGCTTGCAGGCTCTTCTACGCGAGCGGGTCCGCGTCGGGGCGGGAGCGCGCTGGCTCGATACACGGCACCCGGGGTCTCGCCGGCGCGGCCGCTGCCGCGCGTGTTCGTTGCCGGCACCCGGCTAGCGCTACGCGGCGCGCTGGCCCGCGCCCGGGGCGATCGCGACCGTGCGCTGCTGCTCACCATGGAGGGCGCGACCGATGTCGCCTTTCAGCTCGGCATGCGGCTCCCGAACCGCGTCAGGCGGGCCCGGCGATGAGGATAGGAGTGGTCTGCGCCGCCTTCGGCGAGCTCTCCGAGAGCTTCGTGACAACGAGGTGCGTGCGCTGCGCCGCGCAGGCCACGAGGTCACCGTGCTCGCGTTCGACGAGCCCGGTCACCGCCACCTCCCCGCCGACTGCCCGCCCAGAGCTCGTGCTCTCCCGCGCCTCCCGCGCCGCGAAGCTTCAGGCGCTCGCCGCCGACCTCGCCGGGAACCCGGCGGCGTGTGCCCGTGACGCCGCAGCGCGTCGCCGCTGGCGCGCTGCGGGCGAGCGGCCGTGGTCGCTGCGCGCCATCGCGCTCCTGGTGGCCGAGGCGCGCCGGCGCCGGCTGGAGCATCGTGCACGTCCACTTCGCCGCCCATGCCTCGGTCGAGACGCTCCGCGTCGGGGCCATGCTCGGTGTCCCGGTGAGCATCACGGCGCACGCGTACGACATCTTCCTCTCGCCCACCGCGCTCCCGGAGAAGCTGCATGCGGCCGCCTTCACGACGACGGGCTGCGCGTACAACGCCGCGCACCTGCGCGCCCTCGCGGGGCCAGGAGCCGACGTGCACGAGATCGTCATGGGCGTTGACCCGGAGGCGTTCTCCCGCACCACCGGCCCTGTTCACGACCGCAGCGTCGTGGCGGTCGGGCGGCTGGTGGAGAAGAAGGGCTTCGCTGACCTCGTCGCAGCATGCGCCGAGCCGGCCCTGCGGGGCACGCTGGATCGGGCTGACGATCGCCGGGCATGGCCCGCTGCGAGGGCGCGCTGCGCGCGCAGGTCGCGGCGCTCGGCCTCGAGGACATCGTCGTGTTCGCGGGCGCCCGCACGCCGGGGAGATCCGCGGGCTGCTGGAGGCAAGCGACCGTGTTCGCCATGCCCTGCGTCGTGGCGGCCGACGGGGACCGCGACTCGATGCCCGTCGTGGTCAAGGAGGCGATGGCGATGGAGGTGCCCGGTCGTGGCCACCGACGAGGTCGGGCTGCCGGAGCTCGTCGACGCGAGCTGCGGGCGGCTGGCCCCGCCCGGGGATCCGGCGGCGCTGTCATTCGCCCTGGCCGAGGTGCTGGCCCTCGAGCCCGGTCGGCGCGCCGCGCTCGGCGCCGCCGGGAGGAAACGCGTGCTCGAGCGCTGCGACGTGCAGGCCGAGACCGAGCGCCTCGTCGGCCTCATGGAGGCTGCGCGATGAGCTTGCGGACCACCGCGGCCCGTGGTGTGCTGATCAACGGCGGCTACCTCTTCGGCCTCAACCTGCTGACGCTCGTCAAGGCGTTCGCCACCGCGGGGATCCTCTCACAGGGCGACTTCGGCATCTGGGGCATCCTCAGCGTGACGCTCATCGCGATGCTCTGGCTGAAGGACATGGGCGTCAGCGACCGCTTCGTCGCCCAGCGCGAGGACGACCAGGAGCGCGCCTTCCAGCAGGCCTTCAGCGTGGAGCTCCTCCTCCCGGCGCGCTGCTGAGCGTGAGGGCGTTGGATGTCGCTGCTCGCGTTCGCCTACGGGCGCCCCAGCTCGTCGCCCCGGGCCTCGTCCTGGCCCTGCTCCTGCCGGGGCTGGCCTTCCAGGCGCCGATCTGGCTGCACTACCGCGAGCTGCGCTTCGTCCGCAACGCTCCCTCCAGGCCATCGACCCGCTGCTGTCCTTCGGCCTGACGATCGGCCTCGCGCTGCTTGGCGCGGGGTACTGGAGCCTCGTGGCGGCGACGGTCGTGGGAACCTGGGTCACGGCGCTCGCGGCGCTGCGCCGCTGCCCTTACCGCGTGCGCTGGGTGATGAGCCGGGCGGTGCTGCGCGACTACTGGAGCTTCTCATGGCCGCTGTTCGTCGGCGGGCTCAACGGACTGATCATCACCCAGCTGGCGATCCTCGGCGGGAACGTGGCCGCAGGGCTGGCGGGGGTCGCGGCGATCACGCTCGCGAGCACGGTGTGGCGCTACGCCCAGCGCGTGGACGAGGCGATCACCCAGACCATGTTCCCCGTCGTGGCCAAAGTGATCGACCGCCCGGAGCTCATGCGCGAGTCGTTCCTGACCTCGAACCGCCTGGCCCTGCTCTGCTCGGCGCCTTCGGCTTGGGCTTCGTGCTCTACAGCCCCGACCTCGTGCGCCTCGTCCTCGGCGAGGAGTGGCGGGGTGCCACTCTGCTGCTGCAGCTCACGGGGCTGGCGGCGGTCGTAACCAGATCGGCTTCAACTGGACCGCGTACTTCCGCAGCATCGCCCGCAGCGCCCGCTCGCAATCGCGTCGTGGTGCTCGCTGGCGGCCTTCCTGCTCGTGCCCTTCCCGCTGCTGCTGGGCAGCGGGCTGGCGGCCTACGGCTGGGGGACGGTCGTCTCGACCACGCTGAACGTCGCAGTCCGGCGCCTGTACCTGCGTTACTCTTCCCCGGGCTGCGCCTGGCCCGTGCCGCCTGCCGCGCCCTCGCCCCGGGCGTCCTGGCGACGGGGCTGGTGGCGCTCGGCCGGCTGGCCGCAGGCGAGGAGCGACCGCTCCTGCACGTCCTTGCGGAGTTCGGCCTGTTCGCCGCCGCCGTCCTCCTTCTGGCGTTCCTGCTGGAGCGCCGCCTCCTGGCGGAGGTCGCGGGCACGTCCGCCGCCCCCGCCCCAGCCCCTCCCCCGCGCCCGTGGTCGCGGCGACATGACCCATCCCGCGATCTCCGTCGTCATCCTCCCACGGCCGCGACCTGCGGCTGCGCTGGCTGCTCAACGCGCTCGAGGAGCAGACGCTCCCGCGGGCCGGCTGGGAGGTCATCGTCGTGCACGACAACGCCGGGACGAGATCACCGAGGAGCTCCTCCGGGGGCACGCTGGCCGCCGCCGGCACGCTCCGCCACCACCGCCTGGCGCCCAGAACCGGCACCCCCTCGCGGCAGCGCAACACGGGTGGCGCCTGGCTGCGGCGCCCGCTGATCGCCTTCACCGACGACGACTGCCGGCCTGACCCGGGCTGGCTGGCCGCGCTGCTCGAGGCGGCAACCGGCGCGCCGGGCGGCGTGATCCAGGGGACCACCCGGCCCGATCCGCTCGAGGCCGCGGTCGGCCTAGCGCCGCGCGTGCGCACGCTCGACGTGACACCCCCGGTGCGGGACTGCCAGACCTGCAATGTGCTCTATCCCCGCGCGGTGCTCGAGGCCACCGGCGGGTTCGACGAAGAGCTGCCCGCCCCCGCCGGCGAGGACACCGACCTGGCCGAGCGCGCCCGCGCGCACGGCGCCGTCCTCCGCGCCGCCGAGCACGCCGTCGTCTTCCATGCGGTGGAGGCCTACAGCGTGAGAGGCATGGCGAAGGTGACGTGGAAGTGGCGGCACCTGCCCTACGTCACCAAGCGGCACCCGACCCTGCGGGAGTCCGCGCCGCTGCGGATCTTCTGGAAGCACAGCCACTGGCGGCTGCTCCTCGCGCTCGCCGGCCTGCTGGCCGCGCACCGCGTGGGCCCCGCCCGCGTGCTCGTGCTGCCCTACCTGCGTCACGCCCTGCTGATCCACGGCCGCCGCCCCGATCGGGTGGCGCGCGCGCTCTGCGAGCTGCCGAGCCGCACGGCGATGGATCTCGTGGAGATCGCCGCCGTGACCCGGGGCAGCGTCCGCTACCGGACCCTCGTGCTGTGAGCGGCGCGACGGTCGCCCTGCTCGGCGCTCTGCCGGCGGTGGCGGCCGCGATCGCCGCCGCGCGCCCGCAGCCGACGCTCGCCCTGGGGCACACGGTGCCGGCCCCCGTGGAACGGATGCTGCGCGCCCGCGGCTTCGAGCCCGGGCTCGGGCACCTCCCGGGCCGGGCCCTCGCGCTGCGGCGCGCGGACCCCGGGCTCGTCCACGCGTTCGGCCTCGCCGACGCCGCACTCGCCGTCGGCTGGCGGCGGCGGACGGCGCGACCAGTCGTCCTCAGCTGGCCCGGCACGCCCACGACGCGCGGACCAGGCCCCGCCGCAGGCGGCTTGCATCACGCAGGACGTGCTCGGCCACGGCGTCGTCGTCCTCGCCGAGCACGAGGAGGCGGCATACGCGCTCGAGCGCTGGCTCGGCCTCCCGGCCACCGTCCTCGACGCCGTCGCCGATCCGTCCGCCTGTGCTGCGCTCTACACCGCGCTCACCACCCGACAAGGAGCACCCCGATGAACCCGATGCTGAAGACGACTGCCCTCTCCGCCCGGCGTGTCGTGCACCGTGCGCGCTTCGAGGCTCTGCGATCGCCCGGCTCCGCGCGGAGCTCGCCATGCGTGGCGGCAGCCTCGAGGTCGAGACCCGCGGCGAGGTGATCCTCGAGGGCCTCCCGCGCCTGCGGGTGAGCTTCGACGGCAACGGCGGCGGGACGACGCGGTTGGTGTTCGGCGACGGCGTGCGGATCGGCCGCGACGTCGAGCTCTCGCTCTGGGCGAAGGTAGACAACGTGCTGGAGATGGACGACCGCGCGTTCCTGATGGACGACGTCCGGCTCTGGCTCCACGGCGGGACGGTCCGGATGGCGCCCCACGCGAGCCTGCGGATCGGCTGCATCGTGAAGGTTCACGGGGAGCTGATCCTCGGACGCCGTGCCGGCATCTCGCCCTACGGGATCGTCCACTGCGACGAGCGCATCGAGTTCGAGGACTTCGCGGGGACCGCCGAGCGCGTGACCATCGTCGACTCCGACAAGGTCCTCGACGGGGGCGAGACGGACTTCGCTGACGCCCCGACGGTGAGCCGGCCGATCCACTTCGGGCGCAACGTCTTCCTGGCGGCGAACGTCGTCGTCACGGCGGGCTGGCGCGTCGGCGCGGGGGCGGTCGTCGGCGCCGGGGCCGTCTCACCGGCAAGGAGTACCCGGCGGGCTGGGTCATCGGCGGGATCCCGGCCAAGCCGTTGCGCCGCTGCCTGCGGCGGCGGAAGAGCCCGCGGGCGTTGCGGGCTGAGGCGCGCTCGGACCCACGCGCGCCGGGCGCTCAGAGCACCTTGGCCAGCGTGACCTCGCGGGCCTGCTCCGGCGCCTCGAGCGCCTCCAGCGCCGAACCCTGATCCGGAAGCCCGAGCACGGTCCCGTCGTGCAGCACCATGAGGAAGCGATCCAGCCGGCGCAGGAACGCGCGGTCGTGCGAGACAGCGACCACCGTCCCCTCGAAGCCCTCCAGGGCCTGCTCGAGCGCCTCGCAGGAGTCGATGTCGAGGTTGTCGGTCGGCTCGTCGAGCAGCAGCAGGTTGTGCCCCTCGAGCTCGAGGCAGAGGATCTCGAGGCGCGCCTTCTGGCCGCCGCTCAGCGTGTCGTAGGTGCGCCGCGAGGCGTCCTGGAGCCCGTAGCGCGCGAGCGCGGACATGCTCGGCTGGGTCGCCCCGAGCCGCTCCTCCACGACCTCGAGCACCCCTTTGCCGCTGAAATCCGAGCGAGCGTTCAGCTGCGTGAAGAGCCCGGCGCTCACGCGCGGCCCCGTGACGAGCTCGCCCACCCCGGGCGCCTCGTCCCCGCTCAGCAGGCGCATGAGGTGGGTCTTCCCACCCCCGTTCGGGCCGACGATCCCGACGCGCTCACCGAAGTGAATCTCGTCGGAGAACGGCCGCACGAGACCCTCCACCCCCACCTTGCGCAGATCGAGCACGCGGCGCGCGGAGTCCGCGCCGCGCAGGCGCACCTTGATCTGCTGCTCGGTGACCGGAGGCGGCGGCGGGCCCGCGTCGCGGAAGCGCTTCCAGCGCGTCTCGAACGCATTAGCCCGCTTGGCGAGATCGGGGGAGTAGCGGGCGCGTTCCTTGAAGGTGCGGGTGAGCTCGCGCAAGCGCTTCTCCTCCTCGTTCCACCGCTCGACCGCGTCGCCGAGCGAGCGCTGGCGCTCCTCCCGGGCGGCCGGGTAGGTCGCGTAGGAGCCGTGGTGCAGCCAGGCGCCGTTGCCCTCGAGGGTGAGGATCACGTTCACGCCCGCGCTCAGCAGATCGCGGTCGTGGGAGATCACGAGCACGGTCTTGCGGGAGGCCCGCAGCTGCTGCTCGAGCTCCCGCTTGGCCGGGATGTCGAGGAAGTTGTCGGGCTCGTCGAGCAGGAGGATCTCGGCGTCGGAGCGCAGCAGCACGTCGAGCACGAGGCGCTTGCGCTCCCCGCCGGAGAGCGTGATCGCGGGCCGGTCGGCCAGCTCGGAGAAGCCCCTTCGGACCAATCGGCGGCAGGCGGCGTCCCACTGGGCCTCCAGCTCGTAGCCGCCGAGCTCGGACCAGTCGCCGATCGCGGTGCCGAGCGCCATGCCCGCCGCGTCGTCGCCCCCGGCGAGTGCCTTCTCGGCGGCGTTCATCCGCTCCCCCGCGTCGTGCAGGGCGCCGCTCGTGAGCCCGAGCAGCAGCTCGCGCACCGTGCGGGGATCCCCCGCCACGCCGACGTCCTGCGGCATGTGCGCGATGCGCCCGCCCGCGCTCGTCGCTCCGTCGTCGGCGGGGAGCTGGCCCGTCATCACCCCGAAGAGGGTGCTCTTCCCGACGCCGTTGACCCCGACGACGCCCACGTGGGCGCCCGGCGAGATCTTGAAGGAGACCCCCTCGAAGAGCAGGCTCCCGCCCGGGTGGGCGTAGGCGAGGTTGGAGGCACTGACGTGGGACACGCCCGTCATCTTGGCGCACCTGCTGCGACGTGCCCGAGCTTGCCCACGGAACCCCGGGGTCAACGACGGGCAGAAGCGCGCTCGAGCGCGATGGAGAGCGCCTCGACCACAGCAGCGGGGCTCTCGTGGACCTGGCGGTGGGTGAAGCGCAGCAGCTCGAACCCTGAGCGCCAGAGCGCGAGCGCACGCTCGGCGTCGTCCTCGAAGGCGGCACGTCCGCCGTGGGTGCCCCACCCGTCGACCTCCACCACGAGCCGCGCTGCCGGCCATCGGAAGTCCGTCCTGACCCACCGGCCGCTCGCGTCCCAGCGCTGGTTGACCTCCGGCAGGGGCAGTCCGCTGCGACGCACGAGCGCGAGGAACGCGTCCTCGAGCTCGCTCTCGGTCCGATCCGCGAGCAGCCCTACGATCCGCGTGAGGGCTGCAGCGCCGGGGTGGCCCCGGTGGCGCGGGAGCTGGGCGCGCAGCGCGTTCTCGTCGAGGAGCCCCCGGCGCCGGGCGTTCGCGATCAGCCTCCGCAGCTCCGCGGCGGGCTCGAGGGCGGCGAGGTCGAGCGCGGTGCGGGCGAACGTCGTGCACGGGAGGCCGCGGACACTCGTGACGTCCTCGGGCCGGAGTTCGCGCGTGGTCAGGAGCCGCAGGCCGCGCGGACCCCGGCGCTTGGCCGGGACGAGGATGTCCACCGACGCCCCGCCCCCGTCGCGCACGCGCAGGAGCTCCCCGGCGCTCCGGAGGCCGACCACGGCCCCGGGTCCGCCGCCCAGGACCCCGGCGGCGAGCGTGCCCTGCCGGGTCAGCCGGGCGCTCCCGACGGCGTACACCCCGCGGTGGACGAGCACGAGGCGCCCCGCGGCGACGCGCCGGTCGATCCACCGCGCGTGCAGCCCCGCGTCGAGGAGCTGGCGGCGGGCCAGCACCCCGTGCTGGCGCTCCGCGAGCCACGTGACGACCGCAGCGGAGCCTTCTGCCCGCGATCGACCCCTGGTCGCCGGGGTCAATCGCGGGCAGGTGGCGGGCAGGCGGTCGAGCACGACGAGAGCATCCGGCCGGCCCGCGTGCCGCGTCTACGCCCGATCGTCACGGAACGCACGCGGCTTCGCCACGCGGGACGCGCGGAGCGCCGTGCTCAGGCGACGGGGCGCGTCGCGGCGGCCAGTACGCCGGTGTACAGCCCGCGCGTCTCGCGTGCGATCTCGGCCCAGTCGAAGCGCAGGACGTGCTCGGAGGCCTCGGCGACGAGGCGATCACGGAGCGGCGTGTCGGTGAGCATCCGCTCGATCATCACGCCGAGGTGCTTGGCGTCGCCGCCCTTGAAGCGCAGGCCGACGTCATGCGGGACGACCTCCCGCAGGCCCCCGGTGTCGGCCACGATGCAGGGACAGCCGCTGGCCATCGCCTCCAGCGCGACGAGCCCGAACGGCTCGTACAGCGACGGGATCACGCAGAGGTCGCAGATCCGGTAGAGCGAGTGGAGGGCGTCGTCGCCGATCCAGCCGAGGAACGTCCCGTGCTCGAGCAGCCCGAGCTGCTTCGCGAGGGCCTTCAGCTCCGCCTCGTGCGTGCCGGAGCCCGCGATGACGAAGCGCAGCTTGTCGACCGCCGCGATCGCGCCGTCGGGGCCGGCGAGCGCCTCGAGCGCATGCTGGAAGCCCTTCTCGTGGACAAGGCGTCCGCTCAGCAGCAGGAGCTGCTCGTCGGGGGCCGCGAACTTCGCGCGGAGCGTCGTGAGGTCGTCGACGGGAACGAGGTCGTCCGGATCGATCCCGTTCGGGATCACCGCGACCTCTTCCTCGAGCAGCCCGTAGATCTCGGCGACGTGCCCGCGCATGTAGTGCGAGCAGGTGATGACCCGGTCGGCCCGGCGGGCGATCCAGCGCTCGGCCGCGTGGATGTAGGTCTGTGGGTGCTTGTCGACCCAGCCCTGGTGGCGGCCGTGCTCGGTCGCGTGGATCGTCATGACCAGGGGGCAGTCGTGGGCGCGGGCGAGGCGGTCGGCGCTCGTGGCCACGAGCCAGTCGTGGCCGTGCACGAGGTCGAAGGAGCCCGGCAGCCCCTGCGCCGCCTCGACCATGTCGCTGTTCATGTGATCGATCCAGCTCAGGAACTCGTCCATGTCCCGCGGTTTGCCGGGCTCGGCGACCCGGTGGACGTGCACACCCCGGCGGAGCTCGTCCGCGGTCCGGACACCACGGGTGATGACGTGCACCTCATCGCCCTGCGCGACGAGCTGCTCGGACAGCTTCGCGACGTGGCGGGCGAGGCCGCCTTCCACGATCGGCGGGTACTCCCAGGAGAGGACGAGGACGCGGGTCACGTGAGCGAGAGCGTGGTGGCGGTGGCGAGCGGGGCGAGGTTCCGGAGGGCCGAGGGTACCGCCGCATCCGGGTCCGCGCGGGTGACCGCGAGCGTGGTGCGGAGCCCCGCGAGGTGGCCCGTGGCACGCTCCCGCGGGTAGTCGCCCGCCAGTGCCCGGGTGTCCAGGAACGCCCAGTCGGAGGACTGCAGCGCGAGGAGCTCCCGCACCGCCCGCGGCGGCGGGTGCGGCCCGGCGGCGAGCAGCTCGAGCTCCGCGGCCCGCGCCTGCCAGGCCAGGTCCGCGACGCCCGGGTGATCCCAGGTGGAGAGATCCCGCGGCGTGCCCCAGCTCGTGGTCCCGAGCCGGTCCGCGGGAAGCGGCGCGGCGGGCTCGAGCGCGTGCGCCGCCTCGTCGAGCGGGACGATCTCGACACCTCGGCGCGCACACTCCGCCACGACGGCCCCGAGCCAGCGCGGCCCCTCGTACCACCAGTGGCCGAGCAGCTCGGTGTCGATCGCGATCACGCAGAGACCCCCGTCGGCCAGGCGACGCTCGATCCTCGCGACGAAGTCCGCAGCGTCCGCCTGCAGCTGCTGCTCCGCCCGATCCGGGTCGTACACGGTGCCGTCGACCGACCACGGATGGTGATCGCGCGGGGAGCGCGAGTGGTACTCGCGGTAGGACCCACCGGCGGGATAGCCGTCGGGGCTCCAGACGAGCTCGATGATCTCGCGGTCGATCGGCACGAGGAGCGGACCGTCCTGGGTGCGGATCGGGCGCAGCTGCTCGGGAGCGCCCCGGCCGAGCACGTCGGTGAGATCGACGCAGACCGTGCGCACCCCGGCCTCCTCGAGCAGCGGGTCGAGCCAGGGTGCGTAGGCGCACTCGGGCAGCCAGAGCCCGCCGTCCCAGTGCCCGCCCGCCCGGACGCGGTGCGCTCCGACGCCGACGTCGAGCTGCAGCCGCACGCCGGTCTCGGTGGCCACGAGCGGGAGCACCGCGTGGGTCGCGCTCGAGGTCCATGCGGGAGCCAGCGCGCCGAGCAGCCCGCCCTCCCCCAGCCCCTCGAACCGCCGGAGCGCCGCCGCGTAGTCGCCCGCGGCGCGCTCGAGCTCGGCGGCCTCGGCCAGGAGCCCGTCGGCCCGGAACGCCTCGGCGTCGAGCGCGTGCGAGGCGGGGCGCACGTCCCGCAGGAAGGCTGCGAAACGCTCGCCCAGCCCGGGCGCCGTCAGCTGGTCGGCGAGCACGGGCGTCACGCTCACCGTGATACCGCTGCCCGGCAGCACGTCGAGCAGCGGCAGATAGGAGCTCGCCATCGCCTCGAAGAGCCACTCCTCCCCGAAGGGCCACGTCCCGAAGCCCTCCACGTAGGGCATGTGGGAGTGCAGGACGATGGAGAGGCGGCCGGCGCTCACGACCGGCAGAGCGCCACGAAGTCCAGCGCGCCCTCGAGCGGACGATCGGTCCGTAGGGCGAAATCGCGCTCGGAGATCGCGGGGGTGAAGCGGTCGTAGAACGGCTTCGAGAAGCCGAGCCCCTTGTGGACCGCGTCCCAGCCGAGCCGCTCGATCGCGAAGGCGTGCGCGGCGAGCTTGCGCGCGTGGAAGAGCCCGTACAGCTCGACGTGGCCGAAGTGCGCCTCGCAGAGCGCTCGGAACTCCTCGGGCCGGTACTCCTTGATGTGCCAGGGGTTCTCGGACTTCTCGGCCCCTTCCGGCGCGAGCGTCAGCAGGTTCGGCGTGGAGAGCACGACGAGGCCGTCCGGGGCGAGCAGCGACTTGAAGTGCTCGAGCACCTCGTCCGGGTTGCGGACGTGCTCGATGGTCTGCAGGAAGACGACGGCGTCACACGGCTCGGCGAACGTCTCGACGAGATCGCGCGCGAAGCGGACGTGCTCGGTCGTGTAGCGGGCCTTCGCGTGCTCGTGCGCCTCCGGGTTCGCGTCGACCCCCACGACCTCACGGGCGGTCCGGCCGAGGACCGAGGAGCCGTACCCCTCGCCGCAGGCCATGTCGACGACCTTGCGCCCGCCGACCCGTGCCCGGATCCACTCGTAGACGACCAGATGACGCCGGTACCAGTAGTTCTCCTCGGGCACGTCGGGCAGCGTCCGCTCACCCGTGAGCGCGAGCGGCGGCACCCCCGGCGGCTGGTCGCGCTGCAGGTAGATCTTGGGTTCCGCGTCGGTCGGCATGCGGCGGCAGAGGCTATTGACCGCCGTTCACGGATACCCTCCGGCGCCATGACCGCCCCGTCCACCGCGGAGGAGATCCGCGACGTCAACACCCGCTACCACGACGGCGCCGCCGCGCAGTACGACGCCAAGTGGGGCATCGACTGGGGCGAGATCGGCTCCCACCAGGTCCTGCTGAAGACCACGAAGGCGCTCGGATCGCGGCCGACCACCTTCCGCCGCTCGCTCGAGATCGGGGCGGGGACCGGCTACTTCTCCCTCCACCTCCTGAAGGCCGGGATCGTCGGCGAGGCGACCTGCACCGACATCTCCCCCGGGATGCTCGAGACCCTGCAGGCCAACGCGGACCGGCTCGGGCTCACGGTCGAGACCGTCGCCTGCGACGCCGAGCGGCTGCCCTTCGCGGACGACTCCTTCGAGCTCGTCCTCGGCCACGCCGTCCTGCACCACCTCCCCGATCTCGCGCAGGCGTTCCGGGAGTTCGAGCGCGTGCTCACGCCCGGAGGCCGGCTCTTCTTCGCGGGCGAGCCGTCTCGCACCGGCGACCGGATCGCCAACGTGCCGAAGCGGGCGGCGAACCGTGTCGCCCCGCTGTGGCGGAAGGCGCTGCGGGCGCGCAAGGCGGCGGAGGGGCACTCCGACGGCGGCGAGCAGAACCACCAGCTCGAGGGCTCGGTCGACGTCCACGCGTTCGTCCCGGAGGATCTCCGCCGGTTCGCGGCCGAGGCGGGCCTCGAGGACGTGAACGTCCGCGGTGAGGAGCTGCTCGCGAACTGGTTCGGGTGGGCGAACCGCGCGCTCGAGGCGACCGCCGAGCAGGAGGACGTGCCGTGGCTCTGGCGCCAGTACGCGTTCCGCGGCTACCTCGCCCTCCAGCAGGTCGACGGGAAGCTGCTCGAGGGCCGACTGCCCCCGGCGATCTTCTACAACCTGATGGTGAGCGCCCGGAAGGCGGGCTAGGCCCCGAGCCGAGCGCGGAGGTCCTCGACCTCAGCGAACCACTCGCGGGACTCGGTGCTCGACGCGGCCGCCCAGAGCTCCGCGAGCTCGGACTCAGGCCCGCTGACCCGCGCCACGGCGTTCTGCGCGAGCTCCGTCATGTCGTCGGAGCCCGCGCCCTTGTGGCCCTTGGCCCACGAGAGGGCGTGCGGGCCGGAGGTCCCCATGCCGACGGACTTCACCGGCTTGCCGCCGGCCGCGGCCACGACCTCCGCCGCCGCCAAGGCCTGGGAGCCCTCGTCGGATTCCAGGTATTCGTCGGGGGGACAGAGCGCCGCGATCTCGAGGCTCTCGCGCACCATGTCGAGGCCGCCGCCGTCGGCCAGGTCGGCCGCCCAGTCCGAGGCGATCTCGTTGTCGAAGCTTCCGGGCCCCCATGCGCTCATCGCGCTGACGGTACTCAGGCTCCGAGGATGACCGCCGCCATGTCCTCGTCGCCGTGGCCGCGCTCCTCCGCCGCCTCGAAGCGGGCGAGCGCACCCGGGGCGAGCGCGAGCTCGAGACCGCCGGCCCGCGCGGCCTCAAGGACCAGGCGGACGTCCTTGGCCGCCAGGGAGAGCGGAAAGCTCGGAGGGCTGAACGCGCCCGCGATCATCGCCTCGCCCTTCAGCTGTGCGTAGCCGGCGTCGAGCGGGCCGCCCGCGATCGTGTCGAGGAAGGTCTGCGGATCGACCCCGAGCGCCCGTGCGAGCAGGATCGTGTCGGCCGTCGCGGCGGTCAGGGCCACGATCCAGTGGTTGAGGACGAGCTTCAGGCGGGTGCCGGCGCCGGCCTCCTCTCCGAGGAAGACGGTCCGTGCCCCCACCGCGTCGAACAGCGGGGCGCAGCGGTGACGGGCCGCCGGTGGTCCGGCGGAGAGGACGGTGAGCTCGCCCTTCTCGGCCGGCTGCCGGGTCCCGAGCACCGGGCCGTCGACGTAGTCCAGATCCGCCTCACGGGCCATGGCGGCGAGCTCGCGGTCCGCCTCGAGCCCGACGGTGCCCGCCTGCCACCACACCGCGCCGTCGGCAGCGTGCGGGAGCATCGCCGCCGCGACCTCGAGCGTCGCCGGTCCGTCGGCCAGCATGGTGACGATCACCTCGGCCTCCTGGACGGCGGTGCCCGGGTCCTCGGCGATCTCGACCCCGGCCTCGGCGAGCGGCTCCGCCTTCGCGCGGGTCCGGTTCCAGGCGCGGACGCTGTGATCGTCCTCCCCCGCGATGTTGCGCGCCATGGGAAGACCCATGATGCCGGTGCCGAGGAACGCGATGTTCATGGCCGTTGCCTACCCGCTGGAGGGCGGGCGCTACGCCTCGAACCGATCACCTCAGAGGGGTTTTCGCGCCACGAACAGGCCCTGCACCATCGCGCGCGTGGCGTAGGCGGCGATGAGCCGGGGGACGGTCAGCGCGAAGACCCGGTCGGGGTTGCGGCGATCGGCGAGGAACCGTCGCGCCTCCGGATCTCGGAGCGCCGTGACGAGCGCCCGGCGGGCGATCACCGGCCAGGTCCGGCTCACCCGCCGGGAGAGATCCTCGAAGCGCACGACCTCGAGGCCAGCGCCGCGGAACAGCTCGCCGTACTCCGCGATCGTGTGCATGCTCGGAAGCCGCCCCTCCTCGCAGATCGGCTCGAGCAGCAGCCGGTCCCGCCAGGCCCGGCGCTCGGTGCAGGCGAGCCAGTCGGTGATGACGACGCGCCCTCCGGGGCGAACGACCCGGGCGAGCTCGGCGAAGACGCGCGGCTTGTCCGGCATGTGGGACAGGCACTCGATCGCGAGGACGCCGTCGGCCTCGCCGTCCGGCAGCCCGTTCTCGCGCCAGTCGCGCACGAAGATCTCGGGGTCGCCCGGCCGGCCCCCGACCGTGGCGGCGTGCGCGGCCTGTGCCGCAGAGAGCGTCAGCCCCGTCACCCGCGCACCGTGCTCGCGGGCGAGGAGCCTCGCCGTGGCGCCGTAGCCGCAGCCCACGTCGATCACCCGGGCGTCCGGCTCGAGGCGGGCGAGGGCGATCACGTACTCGGCGAGGCCGCGGGTCGCGACCTCGACGGAGGCGTCGTCCATGGGCCCGAGCCAGAGCCCGTGGTGCACGTGCTCACCCCACAGGGACCGGTAGTAGGCGTCGAGGTCGTCGTAGTGGGCGGCGACGGCCGCAGGCGCGGCGGGGTTCCGGGGGGTGATCACGCCGGTGATCCTCCCGCAGACCACCGCGCCTGAAGCCTCGCCCGATCAGAGCGGGCGCGTTCAGCGTCACGCACAGGCGGCGCAGCGACCGTGGAGGACGGTGTCGACCGCCTCGACGGTGAACCCGACGTGCCCGGCGGCGGCTTCGAGCGCGCCCGAGCCGGGGGACTCGGGCAGATCCTCGAGCCCGCCGCAGACGGTGCAGGCGAGGTGCGCGTGTGGCTCGGCCGCGGGATCCCAGCGGACGGGACCTCCGGCCGCCACGCGGCGAACGAGGCCGAGCCCGGCGAAGGTCTCCAGGGTGGCGTAGACGGTGGGGAGCGAGAGCCCCGGCAGCTTGGGCGCCGCCGCCTGCATCACCTCGTCGGCCGTCACGTGGCGGTCGAGCTCGAGCAGCGCCTCGTGGAGCAGCAACCGCTGGGAGGTCACGCGGAGCCCGGCGGCGCGGAGCTGATCGGCGAGCGTCGAGGCCATGAGGGAACCCTAACTTACATCGCTCGCAAGAACAAGTGTGAGGGTAACCTAATTTGATTTTCTTGTATTAGCTTGTAGGCTCGCCGTGTGTTCACCGACGCCCTCACGAGCTTCCGCGCCGCTGACGATCGCGAGCGGCTCCTCCGCTACATCCAGCCAAGCCTCATCGGCCTGATCGACGGAACGATTTCGACGCTCGCCCCGATCTTCGCCGCGGCCTTCGTGGCCGGCTCGCGGGCCGCGCTGCTCGTCGGCCTCGCCGCCGCCCTCGGCGCCGCGATCTCGATGGGCATGAGCGAAGGGCTCTCCGACGACGGTGAGATCACCGGCCGCGGCGGGTCGCTCGGGCGCGGGCTCATCACGGGCATCGCGACGTTCCTCGGCGGCACGCTGCACGCCCTCCCCTTCCTCATCTCCGACGTGTCGACGGCGCTGCTCGTCGCCTACGTCGTCGTCTCCTTCGAGCTCGTGGTCATCGCCTTCGTCCGCAAGCGTTACCTGCACGTCTCGATGGCCTCGTCGCTGATGCAGGTCACCGCGGGCGGCCTGATCGTCAGCGGGGTCGGGATCCTCGTCGGCCACGCCTGAGCCGACGGCGGCTCAGGCCTTCGTCCCGTACCGGCGCGCGGTGAGCGGCGCGAAGACGGCGACGAGCATGGCGACCTCGGCCAGGACGAGCAGCACGTCGCCGGCCGCGCCCGCGCCGCCCATGAGCCCGCGGACCGCGGTCGTCAGGTGCGAGACGGGGTTCAGCCCCACGAATACCTCGAGCGCCCGAGGAAGCGTGGCCGGGCGCACGAAGATGTTCGACAGGAAGACGAGCGGGAAGAGCGCCATGAAGCCCGAGTTCATGACCGCGCTCGGGGAGCGCAGGACGAGCCCCAGCAGCGTGAAGACCCACGAGAGCGCGAACGCGAAGAGCACCACGAGCGCCATGCCGGCCACCAGCCCGGCGATCCCTCCCCCGACGTCGTAGCCCATGATGATCCCGAGCACGACGACCACCGTCGCCGCGAGGACGAAGCGGAGGGTGTCGCCGAGCACCGCTCCGACCAGCGGTGCGGGCCGCCAGACCGGCAGGGAGCGGAAGCGGTCGACCACGCCCTTGGTCATGTCCGTGTTGAGCGCGACGCCGGAGTAGACCGAGGTGAAGAGCACCGACTGGACGAGCATGCCGGGTAGGAGGAACTGCAGGTAGTCCTGGGTGGAGCCCTCGACCGCGCCGCCGAACAGGTAGGTGAACATGACGAGGAACAGGACCGGCGTGATCGTCACGTCGATCAGCTGCTCGGGGACGTGCTTGATCTTCAGCATCCCGCGCCAGCCGAAGGCCAGGCAGACCGTGAGGGTGGAGGGACGCGGCGGCCGCTCCCCGGAGACGAGCGCGGCGTGCAGCGCGGCGTCGTCGACCGGGGCGACGGGTGCGTCCTGCAGCGTGCTCATGCGCGGTCCTCCGCGTCGGCGGGGGCGTGGCCGGTGAGGGCGAGGAAGACCTCGTCGAGGCTCGGCTGGCCGAGGCCGAAGCCCGCGACCGAGAGGCCGGCCTGCGCCAGGGCGGCGAGCGCCTCCCCGGCCCGATCGGGATCGGCCAGGGCGACCGAGAGCGCGTCCGGCTCGCCGCCGAGCTGCACCGGGGCGCCGAGCCGACCGGCGAGCAGGCGCTCGGCGGCGGGCCGGTCGTCGGGATCGGCGAGCTGGACCTGGAGGGCGCTCCGGCCGACGGAGGCCTTGAGCTCCCGCGGTGTCCCCTCCGCAATGACCCGGCCGTGGTCGATGACCGCGATCCGGTTCGCGAGTTGGTCGGCCTCCTCGAGGTACTGGGTGCAGAGCAGCACCGTGGTCCCTTGGGCGACGAGCGCACGGATGATGTCCCAGACCTGTCCGCGCGAACGGGGATCGAGGCCGGTGGTGGGCTCGTCGAGGAACATCAGCTCCGGGGTCACGACGATGCTCGCGGCCAGATCGAGCCGGCGCCGCATCCCGCCCGAGTAGTGCTTCACGAGCCGGCCCGCGGCCTCGCCCAGGCCGAAGGCGCCGAGCAGCTCGGCGGCGCGCCCGGCGGAGCGGCGGCGGTCGAAGCCGAGCAGGCGGGCCAGCAGGATGAGGTTCTCGCTCCCGGTGAGCTCCTCGTCCACCGACGCGAGCTGGCCGGTGAGACTGATCCGCGCGCGGACCGCGTCGGCCTCCTCGACGATGTCGTGGCCGAGGATGCGGGCGCTCCCGCCGTCCGGCCGCAGCAGGGTGGCGAGCATGCGGATGGTGGTGGTCTTTCCGGCGCCGTTGGGACCGAGGACTCCGTAGACGGTGCCGCGGGGGACGTGGAGGTCCACGCCGCCGACCGCCGTGGTGTCGCCGAATCGCTTGACGAGCCCATGGGCCTCGATGGCCGGCGAGAGGGTCTTCGCCGGCGCGGGTCGCCCCGGTGCCGGAAGGGTGCTCATGCTCGTCATGGTGGTACAGACGAGGGGCGGGACGCAACCTCATCGGTCCCAGCGGGGCTCGCCGGCCGAGAGCTCCTCCCGGGCGACCGCCGCGCGCTGATGCACCGCCGCCCGCGTCTCCTCGTCGAACCGACGCCAGCCGGACACGGCGCGCTGCGTCCGACGGTTCGCGGCGAGGCGCCCCTGGTGACGATCGACGAAGTTCCAGTAGAGCGCTGTGACCGGGCACGCCTTCGGCCCGTGCTTCTCGCTCGGGGAGAAGCGGCAGCCCCTGCAGTGGTCGCTCATCGTGTTGATGTAGTTGCCGCCGGCCGCGTAGGGCTTGGTCATCATCTCGCCGCCGTCGGCGAAGAGCGCCATGCCGGCCGCGTTGGGCGCCATGACCCACTCGGCGCCGTCGACGAACGCGCCCTGGAACCACCGCACGAGCTCCCACGGCTCGGTCCCGCTCGTCAGGCCGATCGTCCCGAGCACCATGAGTCGCTCGATGTGGTGCGCGTACCCGGTCTCCGCGACGCCTTCCACGACCCGATCGAGGCAGTTCCAACCCGTCTCGCCGCCCCAGTAGGCCTCGCCGAGCGGCGCGTGGGCCTCGAGCGCGTTCCGCTCCGGCCACTGCTCGGCGCGCAGCCAGTACATGCCCCACACCCACTCGCGCCAGCCGATGATCTGCCGGACGAACCCCTCGACGCTCTGCAGCGGGGCCTCGCCCTCGTCGTAGGCGCGCTGCGCGGCACGAGCCGTGGTGAGCGGATCGAGGACCCCCAGGTTGAGCGGCACGCTGAGGAGCGCGTGGAAGAGGAAGCGCTCGCCTTCGATCATCGCGTCCTGCCACGGACCGAACTCGGGCAGCCGGTCCGCGACGAAGCTCTTCAGCGCGCGCTTCGCCTCCGCGGGCGTGACCGCGAACTGGCGTGGGCCGTCGGCGCCGAACAGGTCGAGCTCGAGCGCGTCGATGTCGGCGCGGACCTCCTCGTCGATCGCCCCCTCCCGGGGCCGGTACGGCGTCGGGGCCTGCAGCCCGGCCTTCGGCGGCTTGCGATTCTCGGCGTCGAAGTTCCAGCGCCCGCCCTCGGGCTCGCCCTCGGCGTCCAGGAGCAGCCCGAAGCGGCGGCGCTGCTCGCGGTAGAAGTCCTCCATGACGAGGCGCTTGCGACCGTCCGCCCAGTCCGCGAACGCCTCGGGCGCGGTGAGGAACTGGTTCGAGGCGACCTGCCGGACGCCGAGCCGCTCCATCCCGCGCCGGGCCGGGGCGGAGTTCGGGGCGGCGCAGACGACGTCGTCGAGCCCCTCGATCCCGGCCTTCAGGCTCGCCGCGCCCCGGCGCTCGACCACCTCGACCTCACCCGCCTGACGGAGCTCCTGCGCGAAGTGCCGCATCCCGCTCAGCACGAGATGCACGCGCCGCCGGTGGGTCCGGATGCGCCGCATCCCGCCCGTCGACTCGACGAAGAGCACCCGGTCGGCCCCCTCGAGCGCGGGGTTGTCGCGCATGAGCTGGTCGCCGAGGATCAGCGCGGTGTGTCCCATCGGTGTCTCTACGTGCCCGGCCCCCCTCCGGTCCACGCTCCGGAGCATCTCGCCCCGAGACGTTGTGCGGATCGACGTCCTCAGGCGGGGTCGATCCGCACAACGTGCCGTCCGGCGGTGGCCCGAGGCTACGGCTGCGCCGCTGCGGGTAGCCTCGCCGCCGTGCCTGCGAAGCCGCTCAGCGAGATCGTGGAAGCCGGCTGGGCGCAAGCTCTGGCGCCGGTCGCCCCGCAGGTCGCGGCGATGGGTGACTTCCTCCGCGCCGAGGTCGCCGCCGGGCGCCCCTACCTCCCGCCGGGGGAGCACGTGCTGCGCGCCTTCACCCTGCCGTTCGCCGAGATCAGGGTCCTCATCGTCGGCCAGGACCCCTACCCCACGCCCGGCCACGCGGTCGGCCTCTCCTTCTCGGTCGCCCCCGAGACCCGGCCGCTCCCGCCGAGCCTGCGGAACATCTTCACCGAGTACGCCGAGGACCTCGGCCACCCGGTGCCGCAGAACGGCGATCTCTGCCCCTGGGCCGCTGCCGGCGTCTGCCTGCTCAACCGCTCGCTGACCGTCCGCCCCGGCGACGCGAACTCCCACCAGGGAAAGGGCTGGGAGGCGGTCACCGAGCAGGCGATCCGTGCCCTGGCCGAGCGCGGCGGCCCGCTCGTCGCGATCCTCTGGGGCCGGAACGCCCGCCAGCTCAAGCCCCTCCTCGGCACCGTTCCCACCGTCGAGTCCGCGCACCCAAGCCCGCTCTCGGCCCGCAACGGCTTCTTCGGGTCCCGTCCGTTCAGCCGCGCGAACGCGCTCCTGGCCGAGCAGGGCGCCGAGCCGGTCGACTGGCGCCTGCCGTAGATCGTGGCGTCGGGACCGACCGGGGCGCCCGTACGATGAGGGAATGCCCGACGCCGTCGTGCCCGACTTCCCGATCTTCCCGCTCGGCCTCGTCGCGCTCCCGCGCGAGTACGTCCCGCTGCACATCTTCGAGCCCCGTTACCGCACCATGGTGGCGGAGGCGCTCGAGAACGAGACCGAGTTCGGGATCGTCTGGAACGACGATGACGGGTTGCGCGAGGTCGGCTGCGCGGTCGAGATCACCCGCGTCCTCGAGCGGATGGAGGACGGCCGGATCAACATCGTCACCCGCGGCACCCGGCCCTTCCAGGTGCTCGAGACCGTCGAGGGCCTCCCCTACCCGGCGGCGATGATCAGCTGGACGCAGGACGAGCCGGAGCCGCTCGACGACGACGCGGCCGACACCGCGCAGGGTGCCTACGCCGAGCTGGTCGAGCAGGCGACCGACAAGGAACCCGACGAGGCCGAACTCTCGGCCATGACCGCCTACGCAATGGCCGCGACCGTCGACTTCGGCCTCGAGGCCAAGCAGAACCTCTTAGAGCTCCGTTCCGAGAACGCACGACTGCGCCTGGTCGCCCGGCTGTTCCGGGCGGCCACCAAGCGCCTCGATTTCGTTGAGCGCGCGCAGGTGCGGGCCAGCTCGAACGGCAAGGTCCGCTTCGGGTAGCTTCGGCCGATGCTCCTCGGCCTGCGCACCGTCATCTACCCGACCGCCGATCTCGCGGCGAGTAAAGCCTGGTACACGGAACTGCTCGGGTTCCCGCCGTACTTCGACGAGGAGTTCTACGTCGGCTTCTCGGTGGGCGGCTACGAGCTCGCCCTCGATCCGAACGCACCGCTGGAGGACGGGCCCCGCACCTACTGGGGCGTCCCCGACTGCGACGCCGCCCTCGCCCGCCTGCTCGAGCAGGGCGCGCGACCCCGGCACGCCGTGCAGGACGTCGGCGGCGGCATCCGCGTCGCCAGCGTCCTCGACCCGGAGGGCAGCGTCATCGGCCTCATCGAGAACCCGCACTTCGCGCTGCCCGACAGCCCGGCCTCCGCCGGCCCCGGCCGCTGACTAGCGGAGCGCCGGGGCCAGCGGCACCGGCCGGGTGACGGCCGCGAGCGAATCCTCGTCCTCGGTGACGGGGGTACGGGGCCCGCCGGGCGCCCGGCCGCTGGCGGCCAGCCACGAGCCGCCGAGGATGAGCGCGAGCCCGGCGAAGGTCCCGGGGGTGACCGCCTCGTCGAGCGCGAGCACCCCGTAGAGCACGGCGAAGCCCGGCGCCAGGTAGGCGACGACGGAGGCGCGTTGAGCCCCGAGGTCGACGATCAGCCCGTAGAAGATGAGGAAGGCCAGCCCGGTCCCGACGACGCCGAGAGCGAGCGTGGCGCCGATCGCGTCCGCACCCGCGCTGTCCGGGAGGGTGAGAAGCGCGGCGGGCAGGGTCAGCACGGCGCTGACGCCCATCGTCGCGGCCACGGTCGCGGCGGGGTCCACGCCGCTCATCCGGCGCTTCACCTCGATCGCCCCCATCGCGTAGAGCAGCCCGGCGACGAGCACCATGCCGCCGCCGACCAGCGCGAGCCCGTCGCCGCCGAGGTCCACGCCGAAGAGGAGCGCGACCCCCGCCATTCCGACGAGGAGGCCGATCGTCGCTATGCGCCCCGGCCGCTCGGTGGGTGCGTAGGCGGTGAAGGCGAGCGCAGCGGTCCAGATCGGCGCGCTCGCCACGAGGATGCCCGCGAGCGCGCTCGGGATCCAGCGCTCGCCCACGGTGATGAGCAGGAACGGCACGACCACCTGCACGATCGCGAGCAGGAAGATCGCGACGCCGCGTCCGCGCAGCGCTCCGAGCGCGTCACGGTGCAGCGCCACGGGCAGCAGGACGAGCGCGGCGAGCGCCGTGCGGGCGAACACGATGAACGGCGCGGAGAAGTCCCGGAGGCCGATCTTGATGAAGAGGTAGCTCGCGCCCCAGGTGGCGGCGAGGACGGCCATGAGGATCCAGGAGCGACGGGTCACGGCGCGGAGGGTACGCCCAGCAGCCCATCAGCACCAATGAAATCGACTACGCCGAGCCGACAGCGGCGCTTATGCGGGCGCAGGAGCCACGAGCGCTGTGACCAGCCGTGTCAGCGCGGGGCGCAGGACGGCGAGCTCGAAGTCGGCGGCCCCCCGGGCGAGCTGCTCGAGCAGCAGGCCGTCGAGCACCGCGACCAGCAGCTCGGCGTCGGCGACGGGGTCCGCGCTCCCGGCCTGCTTCAGCAGCCGTGCGGCGAGGGCGCGGTAGCTCGTCGTCCAGCCGATGGCGATCTCCCGGAGCTCCGGACGTCGTGCGGCCTCCAGGCAGAGCGCGTACCCGGCGAGCAGGCCTGCTCGGTCACCGGCGAGCTCACCCCCGACGAGCTCCGCCAGCCGTTCCGACAGGCGCGCGGCGTCGTGCGGTCCTGCCTCGTGTGCCTCGACGAACCGTTCCGCGCGCGTGACGTCGCGGTCGGCGGCCAGGCGGTAGGCCTCGGCGACGAGCTCCTCCTTGGAGGCGAACCAGTACGTGGTGGCCGCGAGCGGCAGCCCGGCCTCCTGGGCCACCCGCCGGTGGGTCATGGCCTCGGGCCCCATCTCGGCGATCACGCGGAGCGCGGCCTCCAGGATGTGCGCGCGGCGCGCCTCTCCCCGCGGTGGACGCGGCGGGCTCAGTGGGCGCCCGCGAGGTTGAGTCCGATGACGCCGGCGATGATGAGCGCGAGGGAGCTGAGCTTCGCGAGGGTTACGGCCTCGCCGAGGGCGACCATTCCGATCGCCGCGACGAGCGCGGTTCCGGCCCCGGCCCAGATCGCGTACGTCGTGCCGACCTCGATCGACTTCAGGACGATGGCGAGCAGCACGAACGAGGTGAGGTACCCGGTGACCACGACGCCCATCGCGGGCGCGCTCCCCGCTCCGGCGGACTTCAACGCGACGGTGGCGGCGACCTCGGTGAGGATGGCGAGGGTGAGGGCGATCCAAGCGTTCATCGATACAACTGTACTGCTTTCGGTACATCTGTACCGAAACGGCCTCACCGATCGAGTCCGCACGGCCCCTTCGCGACCCGCCGGGTGAGCGCCGCGAGATCACGGAAGACCTGCGGCTGATCGCGAGACGTGTCCGAGAAGGAGACCGTGCCCGCCTCGGCGCGGACGACGTAGCGCAGGATCGCGCCGGGGCCGGGCGGGAGGCTCGTGTTCTCGTCGGCGGGTCCCACGTCCTCGGGCTCCTCCCCTTCGAGGTCCCGCCGGGCCTGACGGGCGTCAATCGTGTCCGCGGAGGGGATTTGCACGAGCTCGCCGCCGTTGCAGGAGACGCGTCCGTCGTCGGTGATCCGCAGCTCGAGCCGCGCCCCGGGGATCTCCCCCGAGCGCGCGACCGTGAAGAGATCCGCGGGCGGGCCGCCCCCGCAGCCGGCGAGCAGCGCACCGCACGCGCAGATGACGGCAACGACGCGCCTCACGCCGCCACCGCCGCGCCGCCGCGCCGGGGATCGCCCGCACCCGTGAGGCTCCCGTCGGGGGAGCGCTGCACCGCACCGACGCCCCCGAAGAAGAGGTTGCGGGCCCGGAAGGCCTGCACGGCCCGGCCGGACGCGCGCAGGTCGTCGACGGCGATCCCCGGCTCGGCGAACACGGTGCCGTCCTCGACGTGCAGGCGCGGCGCGTCGACGGCGGGCGCCGCCGCACGACCGTGGTCGACCACGCCGACGATCGTCTGCAGGATCGCCGAGCGGATCCGGTTGGAGCCTGCCGAGCCGAGCACGAGCTCGACGCCGTGCTCCCCGATCACGACCGTCGGCGCCATCATCGACGGCATCCGGCGACCGGCCGGGAAGGCGTGGAAGCCGAACGGGTTCAGGTCCTCCTCACCCATGATGTTGTTCGGGTGCATCCCCGTGCCGGGCACGACGATGCCGGAGCCCTCCCCGTTCGTGCAAGTCACCGCGCAGGCGCGGCCCTCCCCGTCGACGACGGAGATGTGCGTGGTCGAGCCGAGCCGCGAGGCGAAGTAGCGCTCGTGGAAGTCGGGCTCGGCGAGCCCGGAGACGAACTCGCGGGTCCGGGCGGCCTGCACCTCCTCCATCACCTCGGCGAGCCGCACCGCGCCCGTCCCCCCGCCCCGCTGGAGCAGCGCGAGGGCGTGGCCCATGAGGATTCCGCCCGCGTTCGGCGGCGGGTTCACGAGCACCTCCCGCCCGTGGTAGTCGATCCGCAGCGGCTCCCGCTCCACCGGCGTGTAGGCCTCGAGGTCCTGCCGGGTGAGCACGCCGCCGCGCTCCTCGACCCACGTCTGCACCCGCTGGGCGATCTCGCCGCGGACGAACGGCTCCGGCCCGTCGCTCCCCAGCCGCTCGAGCGCCTCGGCAAGGTCCGGCCAGCGGAAGCGCTCCCCCACGCCGAGCACGCGCCCGCGGGGTGCGAAGAGCGCGGCCGCCTCGGGCGTCGAGGTGAGGATGCCGGTGAGGATCTCCGCGATGTGGCCCTGGGTCGGGTTCATCGTCACGCCTTCGCGGGCGAGCGCGACCGGCCGGCGTACGAGCGTGTCGAGCCCCACCGTCCCCCAGCGCGAGAGCGCAGCGTCGATGCCCGCGACCATGCCCCAGGTCCCGACCGAGGCGGGCCCGCAGTTGAAGGTCTGCTTGGCGTCCCCGAAGTCGACCTCGACGGGCAGCATCGGTGAACGCTCGGCCTCCGCGTCCCGCCCGTACCCGGGGGCGGCCACGAAGAAGTCGAGCAGCGTCGGCGCCGCGTCGAACCCTTCGACCAGGAGGTAGCCGCCCGCTCCGAGCCCGGTCAGCAGCGGCTCCGCGACGAACGACATGAGCATCGCTCCGACCGCCGCGTCGACCGCGTTGCCGCCCGCGCGGAGTACCTGCGCTCCGGCCGCGGCCGTGACCGGGTGCCCGGCGGCGACCATGCCGCCCCGGGCGCTCATCGTCCGGCCCGGGCCGGCCCCGGCGCAGGACGCGCCGGGCGGCCGGCTCCGCTCACCCGCCGCGGGGAATGAACTCGGGGACGTCGAGCTCGGTGACCCCGAGCTTCCCGCCGCGCCGGGCGGGCGGGTTCGACGCGGGCGCTGACGGGGCCGGACGCTGCTCCCGCGCCGGGGCGTCCCGCTGACGGGGGCGCGCCACCGTGCCGTCCTTGTCGCCGAACCCGGTGGCCACCACGGTGACCCAGACCTGGTCGTGGAGCCGCTCGTCGACCATGGCGCCGAAGATGATGTTGGCGTCCGGGTGCGCAGCCTCGGCGACCGCCTTGGCGGCCTCGTTGACCTCGAACAGCGACAGGTCCTCCCCCGAGGTGATCGAGAGCAGGATCTTCCGTGCACCCTCCATCGAGGTCTCGAGCAGCGGCGACTCGACCGCGTGCTTGGCGGCATCGACGGCCCGGTCCTCGCCGGTCCCCATGCCGATGCCGAGCAGCGCGTCGCCCGCCTCGGACATGATCGTCCGGACGTCCGCGAAGTCGAGGTTGATGAGGCCGGGGAGCGTGACCAGGTCGGAGATCCCCTGGACGCCCTGGCGGAGCACGTCGTCGGCCACGCGGAACGCGTCGACCATCGAGGTGCTCTTGTCGAGGACGCTCAGCAGGCGGTTGTTCGGCACCACGATGAGCGTGTCGACCTCCTCGCCGAAGCCCTCGATGCCGACGGCCGCCTGCTGGGCGCGCTTGGTGCCCTCGAAGCCGAACGGGCGGGTCATGATGCCGACGGTGAGCGCGCCGATCTCGCGGGCGATCCGGGCGACGACGGGCGCCGCACCCGTGCCGGTGCCGCCGCCCGCGCCGGCCGCGATGAAGACCATGTCGGCGCCCTTCAGCAGCGACTTGATCTTGTCGTACTCCTCCATCGCGGCCTGCCGTCCGAGCTCCGGGTCCGCCCCGGCACCGAGCCCGCGGGTGATGCCCGGGCCGATGTGCAGCGTGATGTCCGCGGTGGACTGCTGCAGCGACTGCACGTCCGTGTTGATCGCGATGAACTCGACGCCGGTCACCTCGGCCTCGACCATGCGATTGACCGCGTTGACGCCGGCGCCGCCGACGCCGATCACGCGGATCACCGGCTGGCCGACCTCGCGGGCCTGGCCGAAGCCGGACGGGGTCTCGTGCCGGACGAACGGGTCGTCCGCGTAGGCGCGCTGCGGCGGGGTGACGGGAGCCGACCGCGGGGCGACCCGGGCGGGCTCGGGGGTGCCGGCCGTCGCCTCGGACGGCGCGAACGCCCCACGGAGCCGGTCGGCCGCGCTCGGGGCCACGGGCGCCGAGCTCTCCGGCGCCGGCGGCGCGCCGAGGGACGGGTGCGGGTACTCACGGCCGCCGGCGGCGGTCGCGGGACGGGGCGTCACGACCGGCGGCGCCGGCGTCGGCGGGTCGGCGCGCACCTCACCGGACGGGACCGGGGGCGTGCTCTGGCCGGCAAGCCGCTCAGGCAGCCCGTCGGGGCCGCTGCTCGTGCGGGGGAGCCGTTCGTCGGACGGCGTGCGCTGGGTCGGCTCGGCCACGGGGGCTCCTGGTGCGTTGGGTTCGGTCCCGGGCTCCTGCCCGGCGACCTCGTCGGTCTTGCGGAACAGCGCGGCCAGCGGGCCTTCCCGCATGGAAGCGCGGTCCTTCTTACCGTTTGCCATGGGTGAGCACCTCCTTGGCGAGATCGCGATAGGACTGGGCGGCGACCCCGTCCGGATCGTACTTGAGAACGGACATGCCCTTCACGGGTGCCTCCGCGAAGCGGACCGTCTTGCGGATGCGGGAGGCGAAGACGGTGTCCCCGAAGTTCTCCTCCAGGATCTCGATCGCCTCCTTCGCGTGGGTCGTGCGCGTGTCCATGAGCGTGGGCAGGATGCCCTCGATCTGGATGTCCGGGTTGAGGTTCTCCCGGATCATCGCCAGCGTGTTCTGCAGCTGGATGAGGCCGCGCATCGACAGATACTCGCACTGCACGGGGATGATCACCTTGTGCGCGGCGGTCAGCGCGTTGATCGTGAGCAGCCCGAGTGAGGGCGGCGTATCGATGCAGATGAAGTCGTAGTCCTCGCTGATCGCCCGGAAGGACTTCTCGAGGCAGCGCTCACGACCGATCTTCGTGCTCATCGCGATCTCGGCGCCTGCGAGGTCGATCGAGGCGCAGGCCACGTCGATCTCCCGGCGACGGATGACGTTGCGGATCGGCACGTCGTGGACGAGCACGTCGAACATCGAGAGCTCGACCGTGTCGGGGTCGATGCCCTGGGACATGGTCAGGTTGCCCTGGGGATCCATGTCCACGCACAGCACGCGGAAGCCCTTCTCGGCGAACGCGACGGCGAGGTTGAGTGCGGTGGTGGTCTTCGCGACGCCGCCCTTCTGATTGGCGAACGCGATGACCTTGGGCTTGAGTGGCAGCGGCTGCACGGAGTCTCCGGTGAGGTCGAGACGGGTTTGGGACCGGTCGGACGCGATGTTCGCCCGCCGCTGGCGTTCTCCTGCTCGCGAGTAGCATCGGCGCCGGATGGCCGCCCACCCGAACATCGCCCGCCGCGACGACATCCGCAAGGAGCGGATCGATCACGGCGAGCTCTGCGGCGAGCGCCAGCGCATCGGGCCCGCGGTCGGCCTGGCCGGCGTCGGCTGCTCCTGGTACCGGCAGGGGCCGCACGAGCGGGCGATGCCGGTGCACGTGCACGCCGACGAGGAGGAGCTCTTCTACGTCACCTCCGGCTCGGGCCTCTCCTACCAGGGCGGCGACGCGCATCGGGTGCGGATCGGCGATCTCATCGTGCACCGCGCAGGCGCGGAGGCGCACACGCTGATCGCCGGGGAGCACGGCATCGAGGCCATCGCGTTCGCGTCCGGCTCGCCTACCCACATCACCTGGCTTCCCCGCGCGAACTCCTGGTGGGTGGGGCCGCGGTGGATGCCCGCCGACGGGCCGAACCCCTTCAAGGCCGAGCTGGCCGCCGGGCCACTCGAGCTCCCGGTGCCGGCGCCGATGTCCCATCGGCCGCCCACCATCGTCTCGCTGGCCGACGTCGAGCCCGAGGACGTTCGGCGCGGCCGGTACGCGACCCTCGAGACGGATCTCGCGCGCGCCGCCGGCTCGGTGCTGAGCGGGCTGCGGCACAACATCCTGCCGCCCGGCGCGGTCTCCTGTCCGCCGCACTGGCACACGGCGGAGGAGGAGCTCTTCGTCGTCCTCGCCGGCGCCGGCGAGGTGGAGCTCGGGAGCGACCGTTTCCCGATCGGCGCCGGCAGCATCGTCGCGCGCCCGCCCACGAGCGGGGTCGAGCACGCGCTGCACGCGGGCCCCGACGGGCTGACCTTCCTCGCCTACGGCACCCGGGTGCCCGGCGACCTCTGCCACTATCCGCGCACCGGAAAGCTCAACCTCGGCGGCGGGGTGGTCGTGCGGGTCGAGGCCGTCGACTACTGGGACGGCGAGGAGTAGTTGCACGACCTGCTGGCCAAGGACCTGCTCGTCGTGACCGGCAAGGGCGGGGTCGGCAAGACGACGGTCGCCGCCACACTCGGCCTCGTCGCCGCCGCGCGCGGGCAGCGGGTCGTCGTCGCCGAGGTCGCGGCGCGGGACGAGCTCGCCCGCGCCCTCGGGGCGCCGCCCGCCGGCCCGTTCGTTGAGCGTGAGCTCGCCCCCGGCCTGCACCACGTGAGCGTCGATCCGCAGCACGCGATGGAGGAGTACCTCGCCGATCAGCTCCCGGCCCGGGCCCTGGCGGAGGTGCTCGTGCGCTCGCGCCTGTTCACCTACCTGGCCGCGGCGGCACCGGGCCTCCGCGAGCTGCTGACCGTCGGAAAGGTCTGGGAGCTCGCGCAGCCCACGCGCCGCACGCCCGGCGCGGCTGCCTACGACCTCGTCGTCCTCGACGCACCCGCGACCGGCCACGGCCTGGCGCTGCTCGAGACGCCCCGCACGCTCTCGGACGCGGCGAAGGTCGGCCCGCTCGCGCGCCAGGGCCGTACGATCCACCGGATGCTCGCTGACCCCACCCGGACCGGCGTCGTCGCGGTCGCCGCGCCGGAGGAGCTGCCGGTCTCCGAGACGCTCGTCCTGCGGGACGAGCTTCGCCGGCGCCTCGGCCTCGACCTCGACCTCGTCGTCCTGAACGGGATGCTGCCCGACCGCTTCTCCGGCGCCGAGGCGGCGGCCCTCGAGCCCGCGACCGGCAACGGGAGCGACGGGGCCGAGCGCGCCCTGGGCCTCGCCCGCCGCCAGCAGCGCCGGGTCCGCGGCCAGCGCACACAGGCCGCCCGCCTCAAGCGCGGCCTCGCCGGCGAGGTTCCGCTCACGACGCTGCCCTACCTCTTCTCCCCCGCCCTCGGGCGCGACGAGCTCACCCTGCTGGCGGGGCGCCTCGCATGAGCGTCGCCGAGCGTCTGGCCGGGAAGCAGATCTGCATCGTCGCGGGCTCGGGCGGCGTCGGGAAGACGACGAGCTCCGCCGCCCTCGCCCTCGGCCTGGCCGCAGCCGGACAGAAGGCCTGCGTCATCACGATCGACCCGGCCAAGCGCCTGGCCAACGCGCTCGGCATGGAGGAGCTCGGCAACGAGCCGAAGCTCGTCGACCCCGCCGTCTTCGCCGAGGAGGGGCTCGAGATCCAGGGCGAGCTGTGGGCGATGATGCTCGACGCGAAGGCCACCTTCGACGGCCTCATCGCGCGCCTCGCCCCCGACGAGAAGACGCGCGACGAGATCCTCGAGAACCGGATCTACAAGGAGCTCAGCGGCGCCGTCGCGGGCTCGCAGGAGTTCACCGCTGTCGCCCGCGTGTATGACCTCCACCGGGAGGGCGGCTTCGACGTGCTGATCCTCGACACGCCCCCGTCCCGGAACGCGCTCGACTTCCTCGACGCGCCCGACCGGATCTCGCAGTTCTTCCAGGGCCGCGCGATCAAGGTCTTCCTCGCCCCCACGAACTTCGCCGCCCGCGTGGTCGGCCGCGGGACGAGCGTCGTCTTCTCCGTGATGAAGCGGGTCACGGGCGTCGACCTGCTGGACGATCTCAGCGTCTTCTTCCGCTCGCTCGGCGGCATCATCGACGGGTTCACCGAACGGGCCGCGGGCGTAAAGGCGCTGCTCGGCGATCCCGCCACGACGTTCCTGATCGTCACCTCACCGCAGAACGAGCCGGTCGAGGAGGCGATCTTCTTCCGCGGCAAGCTTCGCGAGGCGGGCATGCCGTTCGGCGGACTGATCGTCAACCGGGTCGACCCGGGCGTCGGCGAGGCCGAGCCGCTCGAGCCGGGTGCCGTGCTGGCGGAGCTGACCGAGCCGCTCGGCGCGTCGCTGGCGAAGAAGGTCGCTCGCACGGTCGAGGACGCGCAGGTGCTGGCCGAGCGCGACACCGCCGCGATCGCCCACCTGCGGGCCGAGCTCGACGAGCGCGAGCCGATCCTGGTGCCCCGCCTCGACGCCGACGTCCACGACGTCGCGGGTCTCGTCGCGGTCCAGCGCCACCTCTTCGCCCCCGCCGCGGACCGCGAGCGCCTGCTCGCGGAGGCCGGCGGCGAGTAGCCGCTCACCAGACCGCCGGCTGCTCCCCGGTCGGCCCAAGCGCCTCGATGAGCCGGTCGGCGGTTCCCCGCAGGTCGGCGTCGAGGTGGCCACAGAGGACGTCTCGGAGGATCGCCCGCAGGTCGCCGGCGAGCTCCTCGACGAGGTCGGCGAGCACCTCGGGCTCGGGCAGCCCGAAGCCGCCCACGAGTGCACGCTCCAAGCCGACCGTATGGAGCAGGCGGGAGGTGTGCGCGACCCGTTCGACCGGCTCGGAGCAGAGCGCCGCCACGCGCGTCCCGAGCCGTCCGGGCTCCTCGTCCTCCGGGGAGCCGAGCAGCGCGCGGAGCGCGAGCAGATGATCGGTGAGCGCCTCGGCCGGGTCCCGGCGGGCGCAGGCCAGCTCGAAGCGACGGAGCGCCCAGGCGAGCTCCCCCGACTTCGGGAGCCGGCGGGCGACGAGCGAGCAGAACGCGCGCAGCTCGTCCTCCTCCGCGGCGGCGATCGGGCAGGTCACGTCCTCGGGGCCGGGGGCGACGCCGTCGAGTCCGAGCTGGAGCGTCGTCCACGGGCCGCCCGCGGTCCGCACCCAGGCGGCCGGGCCGATGCACACGGCGGCCTCGTCGAAAAGCCGCAGCGCGGTGAGCAGCCGGGCGAGCTTGCGCCGGGACGCCTCGATCGGGGCGGGCTCCCCCGCCTCGGTCTCGGCGCGGAGCACCGCGAGCACGGCGGCCCGGGCGGGCATGCCCTCGGTTCGGGGCCAGACCGCGTCGGCGGGAGCGTCCTCGAGAACCTCGCCCCGGATGAGGACCAGCCCGTCGCCCATGGCGACCTCGGCCGACTCGAGCTCGAGCCCGAGCACCGGGGTCACGAGGACGGTCTCGCTGCGGCCCTCGGTCACGACGGCCTCGAGCTCCGCGTAGGCGCCGCGAAACGCGGGCTCCTCCAGCACGAAGTCGGCGGAGTCCGAGAAGACGCGGCCGAGGAAGGCGCGGAGCGCGAGCTCGGCGCGCTCGCGCGGGGCCATCGGGATGCCGCCGTGGGCGACGTGCACGTCGAGGTAGGCCTCGAGATTCCCCGTCTGGGCGAGCGCGTGGACCGCCGGCAGGTAGCTCGGGAGGCGCGCGACGACGCTCCCCCGCGCGTCGATGAACTCCGCGGTGAGCGGCCGGTAGCAGTAGAAGGCCCCCGCCTCGCGCTGCTTGCGGGTGCGGCCACCGTGCGGCGGCGGGGCCTCGTCGACCTCGAACCCGAGCTCGTGCCCGTCGGCGACGTCGGAGGCGAGCTGCCAAGCCGCCTCCTCCGCGAACGTGGAGAGCGCTTGGTGGAGCTGGCGGTTGCGCATGCAAGGGGCGTTCGCGGCGCGACCCCCGGGTCCTTCGCACGCAGCCGGCCTTGCACGCGACACTGAGGGGAGTGCGCCGCTCGATCCTCGTCCTCCTGGCGCTCCTCGCCGTCGGCTGCGGCGCAGCCGAGCCCTCCTCGCGCGCGACGAACGATCCCGCCGTCGCGGCCATCGCCGAGCAGGACGTGCGCGCCGTCCCCATCGGTCGCCACCCGCGCTTCAAGCCCGCAGCGGTCCCCTACGGCGGCGAGCCCGTCGCGGGACTCCCGTGCGGCCCGCCCGAGGCCGACCGCTTCGGGGTGCACCTGGAGCTCTTCGCGGCCGGGCGGGTCATCGTCGTCCCCGCCGGGATCGGGGTCGCGGGCGGCCGCCGCGACGGAGCACGGGTCCGCGGCGGGCGCTGCCTCCACGCGCTCGCCACGACGGAGCCCACCGGGGTCGTCGAGGTCGTTCACGGGACGCGGGCGACGCTCGGCGACCTCTTCGACGTCTGGGGCCGGCCGCTCTCGCCGCGCCGGATCGCGAGCTTCCGCGGCCGGGTCCGCGCGTACGTGAACGGCCGCCGTGTCAAAAGCGATCCACGAGCGATCCCGCTCCGTCACCACACCCAGATCGTGCTGGCGATCGGCGCGGACGTTCCGGTCCACTCCGCCTTCGCGTTCCGAGCGGGGTTGTGAGACGCGCGGCGTCCCTAGGCTGGGCCCAGCTCATGCGCCGCTACCTCCTCCTGCTGACGCTCGCCCTGCTCGCGAGCCCCGCCCCCGCTCTGGCCGACGGCGACCCCGCCTCCGACGTCCTGCTCGGCGAGGACATCTTCCTCCCCTACGCACCGAACACGGTCTCGCCCCCGGTGAAGGAGGCGCTGGCGGCGACCGTCGCGCGAGCCAAGAAGGCGGGGTACGAGGTGAAGCTCGCGCTCATCGCCGACCGGCGGGACCTCGGCTCCGTTGGGCAGCTGTTCAACAAGCCGCAGGAGTACGCGAACCTCCTCACCCAGGAGCTCTCCCTGAACGTGTCGCACGGCACCGGCGTCGAGCAGGCCCGGGTGCTGATCGTGCAGCCGGTCGGGCTGGGCGGCAACAACCTCGGTGCGAACGCGGGCGACGCGCTCGACGGCGTGGTGCCGGCGCAGTCCACCGCGGACGAGCTGGCGCGGACGGCGGCCATCGCGGTCGGCAAACTCGCCGCGGCCGACGGCAAACCGATCGCCATGCCCGAGCTGCCGGAGGCCGCCGCGGCTTCAGGCGAGGGCGGCGGGCTCCCGTCCTGGCTGCTCTACGCGGCCCCCGTGCTGCTCGTCGGACTCGCGATCGCGGGCGTGAACACGCGTACGAAGCGCCTAGACCAAGAGCCCGACGAGCCCACCGCCTCCCCGGAGGAGCTCCCCGCGAGCTAGGACGCCGGGTGTGAGCAGCTCACCTCAGCACGCCGAGCCCGCTCAGGACTGGGCGACCCGCGCCGGGGACCGGCTGGCAGAGGCCGGCTACCGGCGTGGCGGTGCCCGCTCCGCGGTCGTCGAGCTCCTAGCCGCGCAGCCGTGCGCACTCTCGGCACTCGAGATCGAGGAGGCGCTCAAGGGCTCGGCGCGGACGGTCGCGCGAGCGAGCGTCTACCGCGTGCTCGACGAGCTCGAGCAACTGAAGCTCGTCGCGCGCATCGAGGTCGGCCAGGGGATCACCCGCTACGAGGCGGCCCACCCCCACGGCGAGCACCACCACCACCATCTCGTCTGCGACGTCTGCGACAAGGTGATCCCGTTCGAGGACGACGAGCTCGAGCGCACGATCGCCCGCGTCGCCCGCCGGGTCGACTTCGACGTCGCCGAGCACGACATCGTCCTGCACGGCTCCTGCGCGGCCTGCGCTCAGGCGGAGCGGACGAGCGGCCGCACCAAAGCCGCCACGCCGTAGGCCGCGACGAGCGCGAGCGCGATCGAGGCGCCGGCCGCCGTCTGCGCGTGGTAGCTCGCGAAGATCCCCGCGACGCCCGCCAGCACCGCCACGGCCGCCGAGACGAGGAGCAGCAGGCCCATTCGCCGCGTGAGCAGCCGCGCGGCCGAGGCCGGCCCGATCAGCACGGCGACGACGAGCAGGTTCCCGAGCCCCTGGACCGCCACGAGGATCGTGAGCGCGAGCAGCACCAGGAGCGCCGCGTCGACGAGCGGGGCCCGGACCCCCAGGGCGCCCGCCCCTGAGCGGTCGAAGCCGACCACCAGCAGCCGGGTGTGGAGCAGGCGGAGCGAGACGAGCAGCAGCAGCACGAGCCCGCCGGCCAGGGCGAGGTCGGTGTCGCTCACCCCGAGGACCTCGCCGAAGAGCAGCCCTTGGAGCCCGGCCGGGGTGTCCGGCGAGAGGGCGAGCAGGACGCCGAGGCCGAAGAGGCCCGTGACGACCACGGCGACCGCCGTGTCACGGCCCACTCCTTCGATCCGGCCCGCGAGCGCAACTGCGAGCGCGGCCACGATGAGCCCGGCCGCGCCGCCGAGCAGCAGCGGGAAGCCGACGAGCGAGGCGAGCACGAGGCCCGGCAGGAGCGCGTGGGCGAGCGACTCGGCCGGGTAGGCGAGCTCGTAGAAGAGCACCCACACGCCGAGCGCCCCGCCCGCGAGCCCGAGGAGCGTGACCTCGAGCAGCGCCCGCCGTCCCAGCGCGTCGAGGAACGGGTCGGTGAACCAGCTGCCGATCGTGGCCACCATCAGTGGTGATGGTGGTGCGCGGGCATGATGGCCCGCTCGCGCCCGTGCTCGGGGCAGTCGAGGTCCACGATGTCCCCGCCGTAGGTCGCTTCGAGCACCGGCCGCACCAGCGTCTCGGACGGTGGGCCGTAGGCGACCTGCCGGCCGTTGAGGCAGAGCACCCGGTCCCACCGTCGCGCCTGGTCGACGTCGTGCGTCGCGATGAGGAGCGCCCGCCCCTCGCGCGCGAGCTCGTCGAGGAGCTGCTCGAGCTGCTCTGTGCTCGCCACGTCGAGGCCGGTGAACGGCTCGTCGAGCAGCATGAGCGGCGCGTCCTGCACGAGCGCCCGGGCGACGAGCACGCGCTGGCGCTGTCCGCCGGAGAGGTCACCGAACGTGTCACGGGCGCGCGCGCCGAGCCCGACACGACCGAGCGCCGCCTCCGCCGCGGCCCGCTCCGCCTGCCCAGGGCGTCGCCACCAGGGCAGCCGCGCGATGCTCCCCATGAGCGCGACGTCGCGCGCGCTCACCGGGAAGTCGAGTCGCGAGCGCTCGGTCTGGGGGACGACCGCGAGCGCTGCGTCGACCTGGAGTTCGCCGGTGAGCGGCCGCAGCTCGCCGAGCAGGCCGCGGAAGAGCGTCGTCTTGCCCCCGCCGTTCGGCCCGAGCACGGCGATCCGCTCACCCGGGTGGACGGTGAGCTCGAGCCCGGTGAGCACCGGGACACCGGGCGTGTAGCCGAGCGAGACGTCCCGGGCCCGGAAGAGCGCGTCGCTCATCGGGCCACCGTGAGGCCGGCGGGCGCGGGACCCACGCCGTGCCGGAGCCAGACGGGCCGGGCGAGGGCGACGACGGCGAAGATCCCGCTCGTGAGGACGGCGATCGCCGCGCCGGGCGGGGAGTTCAGCTGCACCGAGAGCCAGAGCCCGGCCGTCCCTTCGACAAGGACGAGGGCGACGGTGGCGAGCTGCCAGGTACGCAGCCGGACGCAGAGCAGGCGGGTGGTCGCCGCGGGGACGACGAGCAGGGCCGTGGCGAGCAGCGAGCCGACGGCGCTGAGCGCGCTCACCGCCAGCAGGGCGATCACCCCGAGCAGCGCGACGTCTGGCAGGGCCGAACGGACCCCCATGGCCGGCGCGGCGAGCGGGTCGAATCCCGTCACGAGCCAACGCTGCCCGAGCAGCCGCCCCAGCCCGACGGCCACGACACTAGCCACGGCCGCGAGGAGCACGTCGGCGCGGTCGACGAGCAGCAGGCTTCCGAAGAGCAGCGACTCGACGTTCCCGGCGCTGTCGAAGACGTCGGAGGCCAGGACGATCCCGGCGGCGAGCGCGCCGACGAGGACGAGCGCGGTGACCGCGTCGTAGTCTCCGCGGTCCCGCCGTGCGAGCAGGCCGACCAGCAGCGCCACCAGGCCACCGGTCACGCCCGCTCCCACCGCCGCGGGCAGGCCGAGCCCCGCGGCGAGCACAAGCCCCGGGAAGGTCGCGGTCCCGACGGCGTGCGCGAAGAAGGTGAGGCCGCGAAGCACGATCCACGTCCCGATGACGCCGGCCCCGGCGGCGAGCACGATGACCTCGAGGAAGCCGCGCTGGAAGCCGGGGATGGTGAACGGCTCGAGCACGCGCACCACGGTATCAGTAATGAGACTGGATCTCGCCAAGCGGTGGGACGCGTCGGGCGCCCCGCCGTCTATCGCGCGGAGACTCCCCCGGCCTCGGGCCCGCTGGTCGTCAGGCCGGAGCGGCCCGCCGAGCTGACGGCCTCGGTGCGGGGGTTCGGCCCGTCGGCGGTGCGGGCCACGTCGGCCTGGCTGCGCACCGCCCGCACGTAGATCGCCGGAGCACGGACGAGCTTGGCCTGCTCCCCGCCGACCACCCGCAGGCGGTAGATCCCCGGACGCCGCAACGGCGCGGCGGCCCGGAAGCGGCCGCTGGCCCCGACCCGGGCACGCACGACGCCCACCTGGATCCACTTCCCGCCGACCTGCCGGTCCACGCGAACGGACACCGGTCCGCCGGGTCGCAGTCGCCCGGTGAGCACGGCGGAGCGGCCGGCCCGCACCCGCCGAGCCGTCGGGTCGACGTCGACGACGTACCCGACCGAGACGCTCACCGGCGCGGAGCGGACCTCCTCGTTCGTCCCGGGCAGCACGGCCACCGCCCGGACGGCGGCGCCGCGGCGCCACGTCACGTCCGAGAACCAGGTGCCGTCGGAGACGGTGCGCCCGGCGCCGACCGTGACCCAGCGGCTGCTCCCCTGCTTCTGGACCGTGACCGGCACGCCGCCGATCGCCGCGCCGTCGGCCCGGCGCAGCTCTCCGGAGAACGAGGCGTCACGCCCGTACTCGACCGCGACGGCCGCGGGGACGACGGTGAGCCGCGCGTCGTCCTGGAAGGTGCCGGCGAGCTTCTGAGCGCGGGAGCGGAGGTCGGGCAACTGGGCGTAGAGCGACTCGCCGGGGCAGCTCGTCGTGCAGCCGTCGCGATGTCCCGAGACCCGGTGGAAGGTGACGGCGGCGCCCTTCGGATAGCGGTTGACGTCGCCGCCGACCGACTTCGTCTCGAACGTCCCGGTGACCGGAACCCCGTGGAGCGAGAGCTTCCAGGCGAGGACGCGGGCGAGCGCGGCGACCCCGGCCTCGGGGAAAGCCACGTCGGAGAAGGTGCCGATGGTCGCGATGCCGGTGGAGATCGAGTTCCAGCCCCCGGCCTGGGCCCCGACGACGGCCTGGTCGACGCCTCCGGCGCGCCCTTCGAAGACCTGCCCGAACTGGTCGACGAGCAGGTTGTAGCCGATGTCGTTCCAGCCGTTCGTATCCCGGTGGTACTTCGTGATCGCGAGGACGATCGACGCGGAATCCTCCGGCCGGTAGCCGTTCGCGGAGACCGTGTGGTGGACGAAGGCCATCCGGACCTCGCCGTAGCCGGGCTGGCCCCGCGGCGGCACCTTGCCCGCTCCCCACTGGGCACGGGTGATGATCGGCGGCGGCCCCGTCGAGCCGCCGGACGGCGCGACGCGCGCGAAGGCACGGCGCCGGGACGGGGCCGGCGGGACGGCGACGAAGTGGACGCGCACGCCACGCGGCGTGCGGCGGGCGCGCAGCTGGAGCTCGTCGGCCGCACCCGCCCAGACGGGGTCGCTGGCGCCGTCGACCCGCGGGCGGTCGGGCGCGTGGTCGACCCCCACGCCGAGGCGGGTCCACGGGCTCCAAGCACCACCCCGCGGTCGCACGCGGACCTCGACCCCGGCTTCGGCGAGGCCCCGGCCGCGCAGGCCGAGCAGGGAGAAGCGCCGCGGTGCCCGCAGCGTGCCGGTCGCGCGGCCGCCGCCACGGGCCCAGACGGACGCGGGGACGTCGAGCCCGAACGAGGTCGTCTCCGCCTGCGCGGTGGCCCCCCAGCTCGCGGACGGGGAGCGGAGCAGGGAACCAGCGCCCGCGGCCGCGCCGAGCGCGAGCGCGCGCCGACGCGTGATCGTGGACTGCGGACCGGACACCACGTCGAGGGTAGGCGACGTCAGCCCGGGCGCAACCCCTGCATCGTCTCGTGCTCCCATGCGCGTTCCAACCCGGTGGGGCGCGGCGGGTTGCGGCGCTCTCATGCCGCGCCCGGCGCGGCGGGAGGGTTCAGGCGGCGACGCCGACCGTGTCCGCCCGTGTCGGGCAGACCTCGTCGGCTCCGAGCCAGACCCGGCCGTAATCGCGCATGCCGTCGATGATCGGCAGCAGGGCGAGGCCCTTTTCGGTGAGTGCGTACTCGACCCGCGGCGGCACCTCGCCGTAGCTCTGCCGCTCGACGATGCCCTCCTCCTCGAGGGCCCGGAGGCGCAGCGAGAGGGTGCGCGGCGAGATGCCCGCCAGGGAGCGTTCGAGCTCGCAGAAGCGCGAGGTCCCCTCGGACAGGTCGCGGACCAGCAGGAGCGTCCACTTCTGGCAGACGACCTCGGCGGTGAGGCACACGGGACAGGTCTCGTCGACGGCCATACGACCTAAGACTTTACCAAGTGAAGCGCTGCGTCACCGGAGCGTCGAGGCGGCGCTGACCGGCACCGTGCGGCCGTCCTCGGCCTGCTTCAGGTCGTCCATCGTGGTACCCCGCCGCCCGTCGGCGGCGAGCAGCAGCTTGAAGTCGTGCGGGGAGCTCGCGGCGAGCATCGCCTCCTCGACCGAGACCAGTCCGTTCTTGACGTGGTGAAAGAGCGCCTGGTCGAAGGTCTGCATCCCGTAGTAGCCGCCCTCGGAGATGACCTCGTTCAGCTGCCCGGTCTGCGCCGGGTCCATGATCATGTCGCGCACCCGGCCGGTCATCCGCAGGACCTCGCAGACCGCGACGCGCCCGCGCCCCGCGGCGGCCGGGACCAACCGCTGGGACACCGCGCCCTTGAGCGTCCCCGCGAGCATCGCCCGGACCTGCTGATGCATGTGCGGGGGGAAGAAGTCGATGAGCCGGTTGACGGTCTCGGCGGCGTCCACGGTGTGCACGGTCGAGAAGACGAGATGCCCGGTCTCCGCCGCGCTGAGCGCGGTGTGGACGGTCTCCTCGTCGCGCATCTCCCCGATGAGGATCACGTCGGGGTCCTGCCGGAGCACCCGGCGCAGAGACGCCTTGAAGCTCGCGGTGTCCTGGCCGACCTCGCGCTGGTTGATGGCCGACTGCTTGTCGTGGTGGAGGAACTCGATCGGGTCCTCGATCGTCATCACGTGCTTGCGCATCGTCGTGTTGATGTGGTCGATCATCGCGGCGAGCGTCGTCGACTTGCCCGACCCGGTGGTGCCGGTGAGCAGCACGATCCCGCGCTCCTCCTCGGCGAGCTCCTTGATCACGGGCGGCAGCTCCAGCTGCTCGATCGTCCGGATCGAGACCGGGATGGCACGGATGACGAGCGAGGCCCAGCCGCGCTGGCGGAAGGCGTTCACGCGGAAGCGGGCGAGCCCCTCGATCGCGTAGGAGAGGTCGACCTCCCCCACGTCGAGCCACTCCTCGAGCTTTTTCGCGTCGGTCCCGACGAGGTGCCGGACGGTGTCCTCGGTGTCCTGCGCCTCGAGCACGTCGAACTGCTCGACCGGCTGCAGGGCGCCGTCGACCCGGATGAGCGGGCGGTTCGGGACCTTCAGGTGGAGGTCGGAGCCCCCGGAGGTGACGAGGTGGCGGAGGGCGGCGTCGACGTCGAACACCTGGCGTGCATCGGCGTCGGCGGGCGTGCCCTTGAGCGCGGCGGGCCGGCCGGCCGCATCGGCCGGGTCAGGCGGCCGCGGAGGGGCTCGGTCCTGCGGGCCCCTCCGCGGCCTGCAGGGCGGCGAGGCGGTGCACCTGGCCGCGGGTCGCCGGGTAGAGCTCGCCGTAGACCGCGTAGAGCTCGTCGTAGCGCTCGCGGTTGCGCTCGTCAGGCTCGAGCTCGGAGGCCATTCGGGACCAGTCCGTGTCCGGCGGCACGAGGCCCGCGCCGATCGCCGCCAGGAGGGCGTCGCCGTAGCTGGCGCCGATGGTCTGGGCGGGCAGGAGCTGCGCGCGCCCGGTGACGTCGGTGACGATCTGGGTCCACAGCCCGCCCTGGGTGCCGCCGCCGACCGCGACGATCCGCGAGGGCGCGCCGACCGCCTCGTCGAGGAACTCGAGGATCTGGCGGATGCCGAACGCGATGCCCTCGTAGACCGCGCGGAACAGGTGGCCGCGGTGGTGGCGCAGCGTGAGCCCGGCGACCACGCCGCGGGCGTGCGGGTCGAAGATCGGCGAGCGCTCGCCTGCGAAGTAGGGGAGGATCACGAGCCCGTCGGCCCCCGGCGGCGTGGCGGCGGCCTCCTCCACGAGCGTCGCGAACGGCGCCCCGCCGGTCAGCTCCTGCAGCCAGCCGGTGAGGCTGCCCGAGGTCGCCATCCCGGCGGCCAGCGTGAGGGAGCCCGGATCGACCCCCGCGGTCGTCCACAGCCCCGCGTGCGCGGAGAGCTCATCGAGCACCTGCACGAAGAAGACCGTGGAGCCGTACATCAGCATCAGATCCCCGCTGCGGCGCACGCCGGCGCTCACGGCCTCCGCCCAGGCGTCGACGGTGCCGGCGCTGACGGGGGTTCCGGCGGGCAGGCCGGTGAGCCCGGCCGCCTCGGCGGTGACGGCCCCGACGGTCTCCCCCGACCAGGCCAGGCGCGGCAGCGCGAGGCCCGGGGCGACCTCGGCGGCCCAGTCGTGGGCCCAGTCGCCTTCCCCGAGGTCGTAGAGCGGATCGCACTGCGAGGCGGTGTGGTGATCGAGCACGTACTCTCCGGTGAGCCGCGCGACCACGTAGGAGTGCGCGCTGTACCAGCGCTCGGTGCGCGCCCACACGTCGGGCTCGTTGCGCTGCAGCCAGAGCAGCTTCGGCCCGACCGCCTGGGTGGAGAGCTCCTTGCCGCAGCGCGCGAGGATCGCCTCGGCGCCGAAGCGGCCCGTCAGCTCCTCGATCTCCGCCGTGGCCCGCATGTCGACCCCGTAGAGGATCCCGGGCCGCAGCGGCCGGTCGTGCGCGTCGCACACGAGCAGGCAGGGGCCGAGCCCGGAGACGCATACGCCCGCGATCCCCGCGCCCTGCGCCGCCTCGACGAGCTCGCGGCAGACGGCGACGAGGTCGCCCCACCAGTCCCGCTCGGCGTCCATCTCCGCCCAGCCCGGGCGGGGCAGCGACATCGCGTGCGCGCGCGAGGCCGTCGCGACGATCGTGCCGTCGGGCCGGGTCAGCACGCCCTTCGTGCTGCCCGTACCCATGTCGAGGCCGATCAGGAGCTCGCTCACGCGTCCTACCGTACGCGCGGGAGCGGTCGGTGTCAGGCCCTCCCGCTCGAGGCGCGCGAGCGCCTGGCCACCGCGTCGAGGCTCACCGCGAGCAGCAGCACCCCGCCGGTGATCATGAACCGGTAGGAGGAGTCCAGGGACAGCAGCGTCAGCCCGTTCGAGATCGACTGGATGACGAGGATCCCCAGGAGCGCCGCCCACGCCGAGCCGCGCCCGCCGAAGAGGCTCGTCCCGCCGATGACCGCAGCCGCGATCGCGTTCAGGTTCACGTCCCCGCCGCCGGAGGCCTGGTTGGCCGCCGCCAGGCGCGAGGCGGCCAGCACACCGCCGACCGCGGCGAGCGCGGAGCAGAGCACGAACACCCGCGTGTAGACGCCGCGCACGTTGATGCCCGCCCGGCGAGCGGCCTCCGGGTTCCCACCGACCGCGAACATCGAGCGGCCGAAGCCCGTCCGCGTGAGCATGTAGTGCATGAGCACCACGAGCACGAGGAAGAAGACGAACATCCAGCCCACGCCGCGGTCCTGGTTGATGTAGCGGACGAACAGGCCCGCGACCACGAGGAGCACCGCGCTGCGGATCGCGAGGGCCGTGAGGCTTTGATGGGAGAGGTCGGCCCGGCGTCGCTCGCGGGCGCGCAGGAATCCGGCGAGGAAGACCCCGCCCGCCCCGATCAGCACGAACACGTACGACAGCCACTTGGGGACGAAGTCGAGCTGCGCGAACTTCACGAGGCCGGAGTCGAACGGGAGGTTGATCGCGCCCTTCGACCCGAGCGCGTACAGCTGGAGGCCCTGGAAGGCGAGCAGCCCCGCGAGCGTGATGACGAAGCTCGGCACGCCGACGCGGTTGAAGAGCTGCGCGTAGAGGAACCCGATCGCGCAGCCGGCCCCGACGGCGATGAGCACGGCCAGGATCGGCGAGAGGTCCTTGTCGATCCAGAACACCGCGAGCATCGCTGAGGACAACCCGCTCACCGACCCGACGGACAGGTCGATCTCGGCCACGAGCAGGACGCACACGATGCCGAGGGCGATCACGCCGACCGGCACGCTCTGCAGGAGGAGGTCGGAGAGGTTCGCGGCCGAGAGGAAGACCGAGTTCAGCGAGTTGAAGACGATCGCGATGACGATCAGCCCGGCGACGACGGGGAGCACCCCGAGGTCGCCTCCGCGCACGCGCTGCCCGAAGGCGGTCAGCGCGCCCTTGAGGCCCGCCTCCTGCGTCAGTCGCTCGTCCTGGAGATCGCTTGCCTTCCGGGCCGCGGGCGGCGGAGCCTGGGTGTCAGTCATGGGTGGGGCCCTCGGAGGCGCGGCCGGAAGCGGAGCCCGCACGGCGCGCCGACCGCTGCGAGACCACGTTATCGCTGGCGCCCGTGATCGCCGAGACGATGTCCTCCGAGCTCACGTCGTCCACGGCGAAGACCCCGTTGTTGCGGCCGAGGCGCAGCACGACCACCGTGTCCGCCACCGCCTTCACGTCGGCCATGTTGTGGCTGATCATCACCACGCCGTGGCCGCGCTCGCGCAGCCGCTCGATGAGGTTGAGCACCTCGGCGGTCTGTGCCACGCCGAGCGCGGCGGTCGGCTCGTCCAGGATGATGAGCTTGGGATCACCGAGCAGCGAGCGTGCGATCGCCACCGTCTGCCGCTGGCCCCCCGAGAGGGAGGCCACGGGGATGTTGACGGTCGGGATCTTGGCGGAGAGCTCGCGCAGCAGCTCCCACGACTTCACCTCCATTGCGACCTCGTCGAGCCGCCCGCGCCGCAGCTCCTGTCCGAGGAACAGGTTCTCCACCACGTTCAGGTTCTCGCACAGCGCGAGGTCCTGGTAGACGGTGGCGATCCCGAGCGCCTGCGCAGCGCTCGGGTCGGCGATGCTCACCTCCTCGCCTTCGAAGGCGATGGTCCCGGCGGTGGCCTGGTGGACACCGGAGAGGATCTTCACGAGCGTCGACTTGCCGGCGCCGTTGTCGCCGACGATCGCGACGACCTGCCCCGCAGCCACGTCGAGGTCGACGTCGGTCAGCGCAGCCACGGCGCCGAACGTCTTCGTGATGCCGCGGAGGGTCAGGACCTGGGTCCCGTCCCTCGTCGGCGCGCTGGGGGCCAAGGTCGTCATGGCCTAGGAGATCCCGAGGTCCTTGCAGGGCGCCGCGTAACGGCCCTTGCACAGGTCGGCCGCCTTGACCAGCCCTGAGTCGATCATCTGCTCCTTGAGGTTCTCCTTCGTCACCACGGTCGGGACGAAGAGCTTCGAGGGCGTGTCGAACAAGGTGGCGTCCGCCTTCGGCGCCTCACCCTTCGCGAGCCCGTAGGCGACCTCGGCGGCCGCGCCGGCCACGATCTTGATCGGCTTGGAGATGGTGTTGTACTGGTCGCCGGTCAGGATCCGCTGAAGGGCGGCCATCTCGGCGTCGTTACCGGAGACCGGCGGAACCTCGTTGCCGGAGGCCTTGAACGCGGAGATCGCGCCGCCGCCGGTGCCGTCGTTGGCGGCCACGACGCCGTTGATCTTCGCGGCGCCGAACTTCGAGATCTGGCCGCTGACCCAGTCCTGCGCGTTGGCGGGCACCCAGTCCGGGGTGTCGAATTCGGCCAGCAGCTTGAGGCCGCTCGGGTCGATCGCCTCGTGCATGCCCTTCTTGATCAGCCCGGCGGCCGCGTCGGTCGGGGAGCCGTTGACCTGGAGGAGCCCGCCGTCCGGGTTGTCCTCCTTCACCTTGTCGACGAGCGACTGCGCGAACATCTTGCCGAGCTTCTGGTTGTCGAAGGAGACGTAGAAGTCCGCGGCGGCCTTCGGGATCGGGCGGTCGTAGGCGATGAGCGGGATGCCGCGGGACTTCGCCTTCTGGACGGTGGTCGCGGCGGCCGCGGAGTCGACCGGGTCGAGGACGATCGCCTTGACGCCCTGGGCCATGGCCGAGTCGGCCTGCTGCTGCTGCTTGGCAGCGTCCGAATCGGCGTTCTGGTAGAGCACCGAGCAGCCCGCGCAGAGCTCCTTGAGGCGCTTCTCGAACTCGGGACGGTCCTGCAGCTCGTACCGCGTCGAGGCCGTGTCCGGCATGAGGAACGCGATCTTGGCGTTGGACGCGTCGCCGCCCCCGCCGTCGCTCGAGGTGGACGAGCTGCTCGAGCCGCCGTCCGAGCCGCAGGCCGCGACGGCGACCGAGAGGGCGACGGCCGCGGCGGCGGCGACTGGGGTCCTGCGACGTACGTGGGACACGGGGTTCTCCTTGTGAGATGAGGTCATGAGGGGATGAGCGAGACCTTGATCGAGCTGGCGCCGTCCTCGACGAGGCCGAGGCCTTCCGCGAACTCGGCGAGGGGAAGCTGGTGGGTGCAGATGCGCTCCATGGGGAGCGCGCCGGACTCGATGAGGGCGACGGCGGCGGGCCAGCAGTGCGGCCCCAGGTGTGCGCCGAGCACGTCGAGCTCCTTGTCGTCGGAGATGATGCTCCAGTCGACGGTGACGTCGTCCTTGAACACGGAGTACTCGACGAAGGTGCCGAGCTTGCGGAGCAGGTCGAGCCCCTGGATGACCGCGGACGGATGCCCGGTCCCCTCGAGGTAGACGTCGGCTCCGTATCCCTCGGTCAGCCCGCGGACGATCGCCCCGGCGTCCTGCTCGGCGACGTTGACGACGACGTCAGCGCCACAGGCCAACGCGAGGTCGAGCTTGTGCGGCTCCAAGTCGAGCGCGACCACGTGGCCGGGGCCCTTGGCCTTCGCCCCGGCGATCATGCCGAGACCGATGGGCCCACAGCCCGCGACGACCACCACGTCCTCGGCGAGGATGCCGGCGCGTTCGACCGCGTGCAGCGCGCACGAGAGCGGCTCGACGAACGCGGCGTGCGCCGCCGGGAGCTCGGCGGACATCCGGTGGATGAGCGAGGCGGCGGGGAAGATCATGTGGCTGGCCATCGCGCCGTGCGCGCTGCGCTTGAAACCGTAGATGTCGTGCGGGGCGCACATCCAGTACTGACCCCGCCGGCAGTACCGGCACTGCCAGCACGGGACGATCTGCTCGGAGGTCACCCGGTCGCCGACGGCGACGCCCGAGCGTTCGGCGGCGGCCTCGTCGAGCTCTTCGACGATGCCCACGAACTCGTGCCCTGGAATGACGCCGGTCTCCGCCCAGGCCGCGCGGGAGCCGTCGCCCCAGAACTTCGCCGCCCCGTGGAAGCACTTCACGTCGCTCGCGCAGATGCCGCAGGCCTCGACGCGCACGAGCACCTCTCCCGGGCCCGGTTCGGGTCGCGCCACCTCCTCGAGGCGGTAGTCCCGCGGTCCGTGGCACACCACGGCTTCCATCGTCTCCGCCATACCGCTCCTGTTGTTCGGCCCGGCCACCGGACGGTGACCCCATCTGCTGGAGCGAACATAGTGTCAACGAGAACAGATGTCCAGCACATTTGTTCATCTGCCCTTCCCAAGGGCCCGACGGTGCGTCAGACTGGCCCGCATGGCGCGCCACGAATCCGACCCACCCGCCGCCGTCGCTTCCCGCTTCTCGCCCTCGCTCATGCTGAGCGCCGCCCGCCTCTACTACCTCGAGGACGCCACGCAGGCCGACATCGCCGCGCGCCTTGGCACGAGCCGCGCGACCGTGAGCCGGCTCCTTTCCGAGGCCCGCCGCGCCGGCATCGTCCGCATCGAGGTCGTCGCTCCCGTCGAGACCGACCTCGTCGGGCTGGCCGCCGAGGTCGAAGCCGCGGTCGGGCTCGAGGCGGTCTGGCTCACTGAGCTGCCAAGCCACGGGACGACCGTCGGCGCGGCGCTGGCCCCCGCCCTCTCGCGCGCCCTCGCGGCCGTCGGGCTGCGCTCCGGCGAGGACCTGCTGGTCTCCTCCGGCCGCACGATCTTCGAGGCGGCGCAGGCCGAGCTGCCGCCGCTGCCCGGCGTCCGGCTCACGCCCATGATCGGCGGGCAGGACGAGCCGGAGGCCTGGTACGCGACGAACGAGATCACGCGCAAGATCGCGGCGAAGGTCGGCGGCGATCCGCTGTTCCTCTACGCGCCCGCCCTTCCGAGCGCCGAGCTCTACGAGACGCTCCGCGGCGACCCGGCCGCGCAGGCCGTCCTCGAACGTTGGGCCTCGGCGCGCTGCGCGATCATGGGCGTTGGCGGGCCGCCCGCGGAACGGACCTCGCTGCCGCGCTTCATGGGCACCGACGTGAGCGTGCTCGCCGACTCCGTCGGGGACGTCTGCTCCCGGTTCTACGACGCGGAGGGCGAGCCGGTCCCCTTCCCGGGCGTCGAGCGGCTGTTCGCCACCGGCCTCGATGCGCTCCGCGCGATCCCCTCGACGATCGCGGTCGCCGCCGGCGAGGAGAAGGTCCCCGGGGTCCTCGCCGGGGCGCGGGCGGGGTATTTCCGCCAGCTCGTCACCGATCCTGGCACCGCGGCGTTCTTGCTCGCCGCCGCCTGCTCCGGAGGGCTCACTGAACGCGACGGTTCAGATTCGCTGAACCCATGACGGCGGAGTAAGCTGCGCGCTTCAACCCGGAAAAGAAGAAAGCTCTGCCTCACATGCGCCGTCTCCTCTTGCTCGTCATCGCCGCCTGCCTCGTCCTCGTGGCGTCGGCCTCCGCTCACCCCGAACGCCCGACCGCGTTCCCCAAGGGCGACGCGAACGTGCCCAAGTACCGCTCGAAGGGACCGTCGCAGGTCGTCTGCAAGACGGACTCGAAGAAGCGGATCGCGAAGGCCTTCAAGGGCAAGGGGCCGAAGAACACCCGCAGCCGCAAGATGCGCTACCGCGTCCTCAAGCGGTGCAAGTTCAAACACATCCAGGCCGCGGTGAACGCCGCCAAGAGCGGTGACCGGATCATCGTCATGCCCGGCGTCTACCGCGAGGAGCCTTCTCGCGAGGTGCCGCACAACGACCCGAAGTGCGGGGAGCTCAAGGATCCGGGCGACGGCCACGGCAGCTACGCGACCTACCCGCAGCAGCTCAAGTGCCCGAACTCGCGCAACCTCATCTTCATCGGCGGCGACCAGAACGACGACGGCAAGTGCGACGAGAAGTGCGACATCCAGCTCGAAGGCCTCGGTCGCAAGCCCACCGACGTGTACATCCAGGGCGACCGGCTGAAGGAGGACATCATCCGCGCCGACCGTGCCGACGGTGTCTACATCAAGAACCTGGCGACGGACTCCGGCTCCTTCAACGGCATCGACGTCGTCGAGACCAACGGCTTCCGCCTGGCCGACCTCGAGTCGACCTACAACCAGAACTACGGCGTCCTCTCCTTCACGTCCGACAACGGGCTCTACGAGGACATCGAGGCCTACGGCAACGGCGACTCCGGCATCTACCCCGGCTCCGGACCCGAGACGCACTGCAAGGGCTACGGCATCGAGATCCGCCGCGTGAACTCGCACAACAACATCCTGGGGTACTCAGGGACGGCGGGGAACGGCACCTTCGTGCACGACTCGAACTTCTCGAACAACTCGGCCGGCATCTCCGACGACTCGTTCGCCTCCGGGCACCCGGGCATGCCCCAGGACTGCTCGAAGTGGGAAGGCAACAAGGTCAACTCGAACAACGTCAACTACTTCGAGCTCGACAACCAGGAGTACTGCGCCAAGACCCCGTTCGAGAAGCGCCCGCGGGATCGCGTCTGCCCCCAGTTCCAGGTCCCGGTCGGCTCCGGGTTCATCCTCTACGGGGTCAACGAGAACCTGTTCCTGAACAACGAGATCACCGACAACTGGCGCTCGGGTGCTCGGCTCTTCTGGGTCCCGGCGACGATCCGCGGCGACGACGATCCGGACAAGCAGACCGACACCTCCAACGGCAACAAGTTCGCCGGGAACCTCATGGGCGTGACGATGAGCGGAGAGCGCAAGCCCAACGGCATCGACTTCTTCTGGGACGAGCAGGGCGAGCGCAACTGCTGGTCGGCGAACAAGGCCTTCGGCGGCAAGGAGCCGACGTCGGACCCGGCGTCCCTCCCGAGCTGCCCCGGCTCGCCGGTCAAGCTGCCGGGCAACGGCTCCAAGCTCGCGCGTGAGGTTCCGTGCGCGACCTGGAACCCGGACACGAACCAGATGCCCGTCGGGTGCACCTGGTTCACCACGCCCGCGAAGCCGAAGTGAGGCGCGCGGCGCTGACGGGGCTCTGCGCCGCGGCGCTCGCGGTGCTGACGGGGTGCGGCGGCGGCGAGGCAGCCGTCGCCGGGTCGCCGGAGACGGGAGGCGCTGGGGCCGGCGCCAACGGCGGCTTGACCTGGGTCGAGCTGCCGGAGGCCTACGACATCGAGGAGCTCCCGGGCGACCGCGTCGTCCAGGGGGAGCTGCGCAACGACACCGGCAAGCCGGTGGATCTTCGCGTCGACCAGGTCGACGTCCGCGACGGCGACGGGAAGCCGCTGCGGATCTCCGTGCGGTTCGCCCGGGCCTTCGGCCACGCGCTCTACGGTCCCGGCGGTCCCCCTGCGCCCCTCGAGGCCTCGCGCTACGACCAGGCCCGCCTCGGCGAGCGCGTCACGCTTCCGAGCGGCGAGACCCAGCCGGTCACGCTGGCCTGGCGTGAGAAGAAGGGCGTCGCCGCCGACAGCGTGAAGGTCTCCGGGTACGAGCTGCCGCTGCCGCGGTAGCGTCGCCGGATGCGCGACTACGACCCGACCGCCAGCCTCTCGGTCTTCGCGGTCGTCATCGGCGGCGTCATCGGCCTGGCGCTGGGGCTCGTCCTGGGTCTCGGGACGGTCGGCGTGGTGCTGCTGGTGATCGTCAGGCGTCCTGGCCAGCGGGTTCCTCGCGAGCGCTTCCGGGCTCGTCGGCGAGCGCGGCGCCCGGCGGCGCCCCCCGGAGGACGACCTGCCGCCGGAGTACTACGACTACTAGGGCGAACGCTGGCTGCGGCCGGTTCAGGGGGCGGGGCGCGCCACCCTGGCGGCCCCGACGAGCACCAGAAGCCCGGTGTAGAGCCCCGGCTCCTCGATGATCCCGAGGTGCGTCTGGAGCGCGAAGACCACCCCGAGCGCGAGCATCGTCACGCCGACGGCCGTCGTGGTGATCGCCACCTGTCGCTCGGCGAGCTGCGCGGCGATCAGGACGGCAAGGCCGAGCGCGATGACGTAGAGCGAGGCAGCGGACGCGTCCACGTTCCAGGCGAAGCGGGCGACCGGACCAAGCCCGAACACGCTGAGCACGACGGCGGTGGACCAGTACGAGCCGTCCGGGCCGCCGACGGCCGCGGCGGACAGGTAGACCACGCCGAGGACGAGCGGGGTCCAGTGGAAGCCGACGTCGGCGATCCCGAGGAGCGCGTAGAAGACGGCGGCCCCGCCCAACAAGACGGCGCCCTGGCGGCGGCGGGTGGAGGCGGCAGCCGCCACGGGACCTCGTGCCTCAGGCGACGTCGCGGAGCTTCTGGGCCTCCGCGAGCGACTGCAGTTTCTTCAGCGACTGGTTCTCGATCTGGCGGATGCGCTCGCGCGTGACGTTGAACGTGCGGCCGACCTCGTCCAGCGTGCGGGGGTGTTCGCCGCCGAGGCCGTAGCGCAGCTCGAGGACGCGACGCTCGCGGTAGGAGAGGTTCTCGAGGGCCTCGCGGAGGGCCTCCTTGGTGAGGATCTCCGCGGCGCGCTCGTACGGGGACTCGGCGCGCTCGTCCGCGATGAACTGGCCGAACTCGGACTCCTCCTCGTCGCCGACCGGCTTCTCGAGCGAGACCGGAGCCTGCGCGGAGCGCTTGATCGACTCGACCTCCTCGGGGTCGATGCCGGTGACCTCGGCAATCTCCTCGGGCGTGGGCTCGCGGCCGAGCTCCGTGACGAGCTTGCGCTCGGCGCGACCAATCTTGTTGAGCTTCTCGACGACGTGAACCGGGATGCGGATGGTCCGCGCCTTGTCGGCGAGGGCGCGCGCGATCGCCTGGCGGATCCACCAGGTCGCGTACGTGGAGAACTTGAAGCCCTTGCGGTAGTCGAACTTCTCGGCGGCACGGACGAGACCGAGCGTGCCCTCCTGGATGAGATCGAGGAAGGGCAGGCCCTGGTTGCGGTAGTTCTTCGCGATCGAGACGACGAGGCGGAGGTTCGACTCCACCATCTTCTGCTTCGCGTCGAGGTCACCGCGCTCGATGCGCTTGGCGAGGTCGACCTCTTCTTGGGCGGTGAGCAGGCGGACCTTGCCGATGTCCTTGAGGAACAGCTGGAGGCTGTCGGTGGTCATGTCAGCCCGCAGGTCCAGGCCGGCCTTCTTCGTGTTCCGACCGCGACGCTTGTCGGGTGCACGGTCCACCGCGTTAGCGGCGACGTTGGCCGGGTCGATCTCCTCGACGAGCTCGATCTCGGACTTCTCGAGGAAGCCCTGGAGCTCCTCGACGTCGGACTCGTCCAGATCGAGCTCGGAGACCGCTTTGGCGATCTCGGCGTAGGTGAGCACGCCGACCTGCGTGCCCTTCGCCATGAGGCCCTTGATCTCTTCGAGTTCCTGCAGCTCCGCTACTGACATCTGCGTCCGTTTCGTCCGCCGGCCCAATGGCCCGCATGTGCTCGTACCGACAAGAGGATTGCGCGTCCGGCGGGCCTTCTCGGCCCTGGGCCGCAACCCTCGAACGGACCCCGATCCTAGCGCTCCGACCTGCCGTGTCCGAAACGTTCGAGGCCCGTCTCCGACCCGTTCGGGCGCGCCGCCGTGCGGAGTCCGCTCACCGTCTGCGACCGGCCGGGGCGGGCTCGCCGAGGAGCCCCGGTACCCACGGCGCTCGCCTCCGGGGCCGCGAGGCGCGATGATGGGCGGCGTGAGCCCACCCAAGGAGCCCAAGCCCGTCGATCCCGGGGTCCTCGGTGGCCTGCCGCGAACCCGTCCGCAGCGTCGCAGCACGCGGCGCTCGCCGCGGGAGGGCGAGGAGTCCGCCGAGGCGACCGGCGTCGCCGCGCAGACCCCCGCCGAGCGGGCGGACGCAGCGGCGAAGGCCGCGCCCGGTGGAGCGTCGGCGAAGGCCGAGACCGCAGCCAAGCCGAAGGCCGCGAAAGCCAAGCCCGCGGCAGCAAAATCGAAGACCGCCAAGGCCAAGACCGCCGCCAAGCCGAAGCCGGCCGCCAGCACGCCCAAGCCCGCCGCGGCCACGCCGAAGGCCGCCGCCAAGCCCAAGCCCGCCGCCGCCGCCAAGCCGAAGTCGCCGGCCGCCAAGGCCAAGCCCGCCGCCGCCAAGCCGAAGCCCGAGGCCACGAAGGCCGAGGCCACGCCGGTCGAGCCCACCGCTCGCCCGGGGCAGACCGCCCCGCGCGCGGACGACCTCCCGCCCGCGGGCTTCGCGACGCCGGAGCGGGACGGCTCCCCGTCCGGGAGCGAGCTCGTCGCCACCGCCCTGCAGGCGGCCGGCGAGGTCGGGCGCCTCGGGCAGGCCGCCGTGCGCGGGCTGCTCTCGCGGCTCCCCAAGCCGTAGGCGCCGCCCTCAGGCCAGCGGTAGGCCATCGGCGCGGGCGGCGAAGAGCTGCCCGTCCGCGTGGGCCAGCAGCGCCTCGGGCGTGTCGCCGTCCCGCGGGTGCACGGCGACCCCGGCCGCGGCACGTAGCGGCGCTCCGCGATGGCTGCCCGACCCCGCGGCCGCCCGGAGCAGCTGATGGGCGAGCTCGCGTCCGTCCTCGCCGCGAGCCAGCACGAGCAGCGACCCCGGCCCGTCGGGCGCCTGCAGCGCTCCCGGCGGCAGCGCCGCCCGCACCGCGGCCTCGGCGCCGGCGAGCACGCCCGCGGGCAGGACGCCGGCGTCCTCCACCTCGACGGCCAGCAGGGTGAACGGCAGGCGCGCGACGACGAGCCGCTCCGCCTCGGCCGTCAGCCGCTCGCGCGGGTCGCGCGGCGTCGACGAGCGGACGTCCTGCACGGTGATGTCGGCGGGCGCCGAGCCCGCCTCGCCGAGGGCGTGCACGACGAGCAGCGAGCACGCGTGCGCCAGCCGATCGTGGAGGGGAGCGGCGAGTGCCGGATCGAGCCCCGGCAGGAGGACCTCGAGGGTGGCCGCGCGCAGCTGCTCGCCCGCCTCCGCGACCGCGCCCGGGGTCCGGGGGCCCGCGACCGAGATCAGTCCGCCGCCCGCCTCGGAGAGTGCCGCGAGCGCCGCGTCGTCCCCGAGCGCGACCAGCAGCGAGCCGCAGAGGCTCGGGGCGCCGGCGACGAAGCCGGGTCCGGCGAGCTCTGCTGCCTCCTCGATCGGCGCCGCCGCGACCCGCCGCACCAGCCAGGCGCGGGCGAGGGTCCGCGGGTCCGCCGCGGGGAGCCCGGCGAGAGGTCTCGGGAAGGCCATCGCCGTGCATCCTGCCGGTCGCTCCGGCGGATCCGCGCTCGAAGACCCGTGCGGCAGGTGCTCTCCGCGTCCTCGGCGCCTGCAACCTCCGTGCCCGCGCCGGCTCCCGGTGTAGGAGCGACCGCTCGACGGTCGTCTCCACACCCGCTGCAGCGACCCGACCGAGCGCAGAGCGAACCCGTGAGGCTGGGCGTGGAACGGGCTCGGCCGCGCTCCGGGATGATCCCCGCGTGCTCTCCATCGACGAGGCCCGCGACGCCGTCCTCTCCTCGCTCCGTCCCCTCCCGGCTGAACGCGTGGAGCTCCCCGGCGCCCTCGACCGGATCCTTGCCGTTCCGGTCACCGCCGCCCACGACGTTCCCCGGTTCGTCAACTCCGCGATGGACGGCTTCGCGCTCCGGGCGGGACCGGCCGGGCGGACGCTCCGGGTGATCGGCGAGTCGCGCGCCGGCCGACCGTCCACCCGCACCCTGGGTCCGGAGGAGGCGATCCGCATCTCCACCGGCGCCGAGGTGCCCGGCGGAGCGGACGCCGTGATCATGGTGGAGCGCACCCGCGAGCAGGACGACACCGTGACGCTCGAGGCCGAGACGGTGCCCGGCCAGAACCTGCGCCATCCCGGCGAGGACATGCACGCCGGGACCGAGGTCCTTCCGGCGGGCACGCGCATCGGCCCGGCCGAGCTCGGCGTGGCCGCCAACGCCGGGGTCGCGTCCTTGCGCTGCGTCCGCCGCCCGCGGGTGGTCGTCCTCGCCACCGGAGACGAGCTCGTCCAGCCGGGCGCGCCGCTCGGCCCCGGCCAGATCCACGACTCGAACGCGTTGACGCTCGCCGCGCTCGCCCGCCGCGCGGGCGCCGACGTGGTCCACGCGGGCGAGGTCCCGGACACCGCGCAGGCGACCGAGGCCGCGGTCCGCGCGGCGCTGACGATCGCCGACGTGCTCCTCTGCTCCGGCGGCGTGTCGGTGGGTCCGCACGACCACGTGAAGCCCGCGCTCGCGGCCGCGGGGGTCGAGGAGCGCTTCTGGCGCGTGGCGCTGCGGCCGGGCAAGCCGACCTGGTTCGGTACCCGGGGCCCGCAGCTCGCGTTCGGCCTCCCGGGCAACCCGGTCTCGGCGATGGTGACGTTCCTGCTCTTCGCCCGGCCTGCGCTCCTCGCGCTCGGCGGGGCCGATCCGGGCACCCCGCGCGAGCGGCGCATCATCACCGCGCCGCTGCCCCGGCACGCGGGACGCGACGAGTGCGTACGGGTCCGGCTCGACGGAGCCGACCACGCCACGCCGACGGGGCCTCAGGCCTCGCACGTCCTCACGAGCATGCTGGGCGCCGACGCGCTCGCGATCGTGCCCCGCGGAGACGGCGAGCTTCCGGCCGGGAGCGAGGTCGAGGTCGAGCGGCTCCCCCGCTGAGGCCGCGACCGCCGACCTTCTTCTCAGGCGAGCTCGCGGAGCGTCCGGGCGAACGCGACCGGTCCGGCTGCCGTCGTCGCGCGCAGCAGCGCCGCGTCCTCCCCGGCCTCCAGCCCGGCGCGCGTCTCCCCCACCCACCGCGTACCCATCGCCTCGACGAGGAACGGCTCCGCGAGCACCTCCTCGAGGAGCCAAGCGCGTTCGCGCGGGCGCTCCGCCCAGTACGCGCTGAAGGCCCGGTCGGGGGCGGCGCGACGCGCCCGGACCCACCCGGCCGCCTGCCGTACCGACGGGGGAACCCCGCGGCGGGGAAGCAACGGAGCCGGCGGCACGAGGTCCGGACGGTGCGCGGCGACGACGGCCCGCCCGAAGCCGTCGCTCAGCCGGTGGACCAACGGGAGCGAGACGAGCGCCCGCTGCACCTCCGGGGCCGTCAGCGGCGCGAGCAGATCGGCTCCCGCGCAGGGCAGCATGCCTCGCCCCCAGCGCCGCAGCCGCTGCCGGGCGTAGACGACGTCGAGCAGCCGCCAGCCGGTGTGCCCGGTGCTGGCCGCCTCGGCGAGCCAGCCGTCAGCCGCGGCGCCCACCCGCTCGTCACCCCCGGAGAGCAGCCGGGCAAGCGCGGCCGGGGACGAGTCGCGCCTCAGCGCCGCCTCCCACCGGTAGAAGAAGGCTCGTCCGGTCTCCCCGCCCGCCCCGGTCACGATCGATCCTGTCGCGGTCGGCCACCCGGGCGCGCCGCGGGCGCTCAGCCGTGCCGCTCCCTCGGTCCACCGGGCCTGCGCATCGAGCCGCACGAAGCCCTCCGTCTCGCCGAGGCCGAGGCCGTAGCCCAGGGCCTGGTGCGCGAGCCCGAGCGTTCGCGCCCGTCCCGCGCCGCCGGGCTCGCCGAACCCGCCTTCTCCCCAGGTGAAGGCGGACACGTCGACCTCGGCGGCCAGGAGCACGACCGCGACGACGAGGCTGTCGAGCCCGTCGGTCAGCCCGAGCCGGAGCCCTGTGCGGTCGCGGAGCGCCCCGGCCGCGGCGGCGAGCGCCGCCTGCCCCGCCTCCGCCGCTTCCACCTCGGGAAGCGGCGCGTAGCGCTGCGCAACGGGGCGGTAGCTCCGGGACCGCTCGTCGGGTAGGAGATCGATCACCTGCCCGGGGTCGACCGTCCGGGCCCCGTCGACGAGCGTCCGCGTTCCGCCGACGCACCCGAGGGTCAGCAGCTCCGGGATCCCGCCCGGGTCCAACCGCGCGGTCCCGCGCGCGAGGAACGCCGCCGCCACCGCGTGGGTCGCGTAGACGCCGTCGGCCCGGTGGAGCATCGCCGACTCCGCCGTCGAGGTCACCAGGCGCAGCCGGACGCCGTCGGTGGCCACGAGCGCGCCGAACTCCCCCCACCGGGCGAGCTCGGCGTCGTCGGCGTCCAGGACGCGGCGCGGGTCGGCACGCCACCGCTCGGGCGGGCGTCCGAAGGCGAGCAGCGCGTCGTCGGCGTAGGCCCGCGAGCGCTCCCCGTCCGCCCCTTCGAGCGTGATGACGCCGACCGTCGCCTCCCCGACGACGCGGACCGTGGCGTCCACCGCGCCGAGCGGGCGGTAGTAGTCCACGAGCTGCGCGACCCGTTGCGCCAGGAGTTCCGCGGAGACCCCCCGGCTGACGAAGATGCACGCGTTCGTGGCCATCAGCGCCACACGGCCTGCTCGATGGCGGCGACCGACTCGCCACGAAAGAGCCGACGGCACACGACCTCTGCGCTCCAGAGCAGGAGCCCGTGGGCCGCGCCGTCGGCCGCCAGCTCACCCCGCCAACGGTCCGCCGGAACCTCGAGCGCCTCCCGGAGCGCTCCGTCGGCCAGCGCCTCCGGCCGCACCGCACCGCGCAGATACGCGGAGGCGTCCATGCCGAACCCGAGTTTCGGCCGTTCGACGGCGGCTCGCGGGAGCTGTTCCAGGCCGAGCTCGCGCAGAAGCCCCTTTTGCGCGGGCCCGACACGCTGGTCGAGCGGCAAGGCGAGGCAGAAGGCCGCAAGGTCCGTGTCGAGGAACGGCTCACGCATCTCGACCCCGACCGCCATGGCCGCCCCGTCCTGCCGGTTCAAAAGGTGCGGAAGGTAGGCCTCCAGGTCTCCGAGCAGCCGCCCGGCCAGCCGCCGGTCCGCGCCGCCGAGGCGTCCGTCGTAGGCGGCGAGGCCCCGGGCGACGATCGCCCGCTCCTCGGCGTTCACGACCTCGCTCGGCCCGAGCCCGGCGGGCGTCCCGGTCACGGCCCGCTCGAGCCCGTGGCGCCCGGCCCAGCGGTAGAGCCGGCGGATCACCGATTCCAGCCGTCGCTCACCGCGCTCCACGTCCCGGCGCTCGGGGCGGTGGAGGAACGAGTAGCCGCCGAACAGCTCGTCGGCCCCCTCGCCGGAGAGCAGCACGACGATGCCGTCAGCCCGGGCGCGCTCGGAGATCTGCAGCATCGCCACCGAGCTCGGGTGCAGCATCGGGGCCTCGACGTGGACGCAGGCGCGCACGAAGTCGCGACGCCAGCTCGCGGCGGTCACGTCGACGCGTCGCAGCTCGACCCCGAGGTGAGCGGCCACCGCCTCGGCCCAGATCCGCTCGTCGTGCTCGGGCTGGTCGGCGATGGCGGCGTGATATGCGACGGTCCCCGGCGCCTCCTGCGCGGCGTAGGCGGTCACGAGGCCGGAATCGATCCCGCCCGAGCACATCGTGCCCACGGGGACGTCCGACGTGAGCCTGCTCCGAACCGCGTCCTTGAGCGCCGCCTCGAGCTCCGCCCGGGCAGCGGCGCGCGGACGCGGCACGGGCCGGGGCCGCCGGGTCACGAGCTCCGCCGGCGCGAACCAGCGCTCCTCGCGGACCGTGAGCGTCTGGGTGTCCACCACGAGCCGTGTCCCTGCAGCGACCTTCCGGACCCCGTCGACGAGGCCGCGCGTGCCGTTGGCCCAGCCGGTGCCGGCCGCATGGGCAAGCACCTCTGCATCGGCCACCATCGGGACGCCGGCGGCCCGGAGCGCGCCGAGCTCGCTCGAGAACCAGAGCTCGTCGGCGCCGGCCCACACGTGGAGCGGCTTCACCCCGAAGCGGTCGCGGCAGAGCTCGAGCTCGCGCGCGGCCGTGTCGAGCGCGCCCCATGCCCAGAACCCCTCGCAGTCTTCGACGAACCGGCGACCGCGGCTGCTCAACCCTTCGACGAGCGTCTCGGTATCCGAGTGCCCCCGCCACCCACCCGGCGGCTCGCGCAGACCATCGCGCAGCGAGGCGTGGTTCAGGATCTCGCCGTTGAAGGTGAGCCAGACCGCCCCCGTGGCGTCCGCCATCGGCGCACGCCCGGCCTCCGACAGCTCGAGGATCGCGAGCCGCGTGTGGACGAGCCCGACGTTCCCGACGACCTCGACTCCGTGCCCGTCCGGCCCACGATGGGCCAGGGCGGCGACCATCGCATCGAGCCGGTCGCGCTCGACCTCTCGTCCCGGCCGTACGACGCACCCCCCGATCCCGCACACGCCGCGTCACGCTACTGCGTGCGCGGCGGACCCGCCTGCCGCTCAGGCTCCCGCAGAGCGGGGCTGGCCGCCGACGGCCGGAAGGCCGGGCGAGATGTCCCGGCGAAGCGGCTTCGCTCAGCCTCTCGCAGAGCGGGGCTGGCGTCCAGCAGCCGGAGGCCGGGCGGGCGGGATGTCCCGACCGAGCGGCTTCGTGCCCGGCCCACTACGTCGACGCAAGATCGCTGCGCCCGCGCCGGGCGCGGAGCGAGGCGGGATGTCCCGCCGGCCCGGCCCGCGCCCAGAGAGGCTCAGACCAGCTCGAGGAAGACCATCTCGGTCGAGTCCGACCGCCGCGGCCCGAGCTTCAGGATGCGCGTGTAGCCGCCGGGCCGTTCCGCGTAGCGCGGGGCGACCTCCTCGAACAGCTTGTGCACGGTGAACTTGTCCTGCCCGAGCGCGCTCAGCGCCTGGCGACGCGCGTGGAGATCCCCGCGCTTGGCCAGCGTGATGAGCTGCTCGAGCTCGGGCTTGACCGCCTTGGCCTTCGCCTCGGAGGTCTTGATGCGCTCGTGCTGGATGACCTCCTTGCAGAGGTTGGCCAGCAGCGCCTTGCGGTGCGCGCTGGAGCGGGAGAGCTTGTGACGGGTCTTCTGGTGGCGCATGTCTTCCTAGTCGTCCCGGAGGTTCAGGCCGCGGCCGTGGAGGGTTTCGATGACCTCGTCGATGGACTTCTTGCCGAAGTTCGGGATCGCGTTGAGCTCCCCCTCGGACTTGGTGATGAGGTCGCCGACCGTCTGGATGCCGGCCCGCTTGAGGCAGTTGTAGGACCGCACGCCGAGCTCGAGCTCCTCGATGAGGATGTCGTGCATCGGACCGCCGGCAACCGCGCCGCCGTTGGTGGCGCTCGCCCCGCCGGGGCCGGCCTGGTCGAGGGTGTTGCCGCCGCCGACACCGGCGCGCAGCTCCTCGACCCGGTCGGGATCGGTGAAGATCGCGAGCTGCTGGATCAGGATCTCGGCAGCTTCGCGGAGGGCGGCCTGCGGGTCGACCGACGAATCGGTCTCGACGTCGAGGGTGAGCTTGTCGTAGTCGGTGCGCTGGCCGACGCGGGCCTGCTCGACCGCGTAGGCGACGCGGCGGACCGGCGAGAAGATGGAGTCGATCGGGATGACGCCGATCGGCTGGTCGGCAGACTTGTTGTCCTCGGCCGGGCGGTAGCCGCGGCCCTGGCCGATGGTCAGGTACAGCTCGAGCTTCGTCTTCTTCTCGAGCGTCGCGATGTGCACGTCGGGGTTCAGGATCTCGACGCCCGCGGGCAGGTCGATGTCCTTCGCGGTGATGTTCCCGGGCCCGGTGACGACGAGCGGGGCCTCGACCTCGGTCGCGTCCGAGTGCATCTTGCAGACGATGTCCTTGAGGTTCAGGACGATGTCGGTGACGTCCTCCGTGACCCCGGTGATCGTCGAGAACTCGTGCGCGACGCCCTCGATGCGGACGCTGGTGACGGCGGCACCCTGCAGCGAGCTCAGCAGCACGCGACGGAGGGAGTTGCCGAACGTGTAGCCGAAGCCACGATCGAGCGGCTCGATCGTGAAGGTTCCGCGGTTTTCCTCGACGGATTCGCTGGTGATCCGGGGAATCTGAAAGTCGAGCATGTGGGGTTCTCAGTTCTTCGTGGTGGCCCGCGGGGAGGGGTGGCGCGGGGGGTTCGGGCCCCCGCCGCGCGGTCTCTCTCGTCTGGCGGCGGGGTCGTTCAGGGTGCTGCCGGAGGCGCTACTTGGAGTACAGCTCGACGATGAGCTGCTCCTGCACCGGCGCCGTGATCTCCCGGCGCTCGGGCTTGCGCAAGACCTTGGCGGTCAGCGCGTCGTGATCGGCCTGCAGCCAGGCCGGCACGGCGGCCGTCAGCTCGGTCGCGTCACGGATGATCTGCTCGGCGGCGGTCTCCGCCTTGACGGCGATGACGTCGTCCTCACGGACCTGGTAGCTCGGGATGTCGACCCGACGGCCGTTGATCGTCCAGTGGCCGTGACGGATCAGCTGGCGAGCCTGGCGACGCGAGGCGGCGAAGCCGAGGCGCACGAGCACGTTGTCGAAACGACGCTCGAGCAGCGTCAGCAGGTTCTCACCCGTGATGCCGTCGGTGCGAGAGGCCTTGTCGTAGTAGAGGCGGAACTGCTTTTCCAGCACGCCGTAGTAGCGACGCGCCTTCTGCTTCTCGCGAAGCTGCACGCGGTACTCGCTCTGCTTCTGGCGGCCACGTCCGTGGTCGCCCGGCGGGTACGCACGGCGCTCGACGCCGCACTTGTCGGTCAGGCAGCGCTCGCCCTTCAGAAAGAGCTTGATGCCCTCTCGACGGCACTGCTTGCACTGGGGGGAAGTATCTCGAGCCATACGAAGTTCCTTAGACGCGGCGACGCTTGCGGGGGCGGCAGCCGTTGTGGGCCTGCGGGGTGACGTCCTTGACGCCCGTGACCTCGAGGCCGGCGGCCTGGAGGGAGCGGATCGCGGTCTCACGACCGGAGCCGGGGCCCTTCACGAAGACCTCCACCTTCTGGAGACCCTGATCGATGCCCTTCCGCGCGGCGGCGTCGGCGGTCACCTGAGCGGCGAACGGCGTCGACTTGCGCGAGCCCTTGAAGCCGGCTCCGCCGGCGGACTCCCACGCGATGACGTTCCCGGACCGGTCGGTCAGGGAGACGATCGTGTTGTTGAACGAGGTCTTGATGTGGGCCTGCCCGATCGGGATGTTCTTCTTGGCCTTGCGACGGCCGCGCGCGGGGCGCTTGGGAGCGGGCATCTACTTCTTGACCTTCTTCTTGCCGGCGACGGACATGCGCTTGGGCCCCTTGCGCGTTCGCGCGTTGTTCTTCGTGTTCTGGCCGTGCACCGGGAGGCCGCGCTGGTGGCGGCGGCCGCGGTAGCACTGGATCTCGATGAGGCGCTTGACGTTCTGCGAGCGCTCACGACGGAGGTCACCCTCGACGGTGATGTCGTCGATGGCGTCACGGAGCTTGCCGACCTCCTGGTCGGTCAAGTCGCGGACGTAGGTGTCCGGCGCCACTCCGCACTTCTGCAGGAGGTCGTTGGAGGTCTGGCGCCCGATGCCGTAGACGTACGTCAGGCCGATCTCGATGCGCTTGTTGAGCGGGATGTTGATCCCGGCGATGCGAGCCATGTGTTCTTCTCTACCCCTGTCGCTGCTTGTGGCGCGGATTCGAGCAGATCACGAGTACCGCACCGTGGCGACGGATGATCTTGCACTTCTCGCACATCGGTTTGACCGAAGGTCTGACTTTCATGATCCCTTTCGAGCTGTGAGTCCTCAACGACTGGCTCTGGCGACCGCTGCTGGTCGCCGCTACCAGTGTGGGAACCGCGCACGCAGGAGGAAGGCCCTCCGGCACGCGGACGGGCCACGATAGCAACAGCCGGCAGCCGACGGCCGAGCGTGAGCGGCCGCGGGGAAAATCCCTGCTCAGGAGCCCGCGGCGGGCACGGCGCCCGCGTCGACGACTTCGTGCCACGGAGTGAGGATGCGCGGGCCGTCCGCCGTGACGGCGATCGTGAACTCGAAATGGGCCGCGAGCGACCCGTCCTTCGAGTAGATCGACCACTCGTCGGAGGCGAGCCGCACCGGGTGCGCGCCCGCGTTGACCATGGGCTCGACAGCGAGCACCATGCCCACCTCCAGCTTCGGCCCGCGCCCCGGCTGCCCGTAGTTCGGGATCTGCGGTGCCTCGTGCATGTCGCGCCCGATGCCGTGGCCGACGAGTGAGCGGACCACGCTCATCCCCGCCCCCTCAGCGCACCGTTGTACGGCGTGGGAGACGTCCCCGAGCCGATTCCCGGGCCGACACTGCTCCACGGCGTCGAAGAGCGACTGCCGGGTCACCTCGAGCAGTTTGCGGGCGATGGGGGTGACCGGGCCGACGGGGAAGGTGACCGCGCCGTCCGCGACCCACCCGTCGAGCGTCACCCCGATGTCCACCGAGAGGATGTCGCCGCGCTCGAGCCGGTAGGGGCCGGGGATCCCGTGGACGACCATCGAGTTCGGGGAAGCGCAGATCGACCCGGTGAAGCCGTGGTAGCCCTTGAACGAGGGCTCCCCCCCGTGCGCCCGGATGAGCTTCTCCACCGCCTGGTCGATCTCGAGCGTCGTGACGCCTTCGCGGATCTTGCTCTCCGCGAGCTTCATGGCCTTCGTGTGCACGGCCCCCGCCGCCGCCATCTTCTCGATCTCGGCGGGTGACTTGCGGATGATCACGACGACTCGCGGCTTCTAGAGCTCTTCTTCGAGGCGAAGCGTGGCGAGCGTCGCACGGATGTGGTCGTGGACCTCCACCGGCGAGCGTGACCCGTCGAAGCGGCGCAAGAGCCCCTGCTTCTCGTAGTAGTCGATGAGCGGGCTCGTCTGCGCGTGGTAGACGGCCAGGCGATCCTTGACGACCTCCGGCTTGTCGTCCTCACGCTGCTGGAGCTGGGTGCCGTCGACGTCGCAACGCCCGGCGTGCTTGGGCGGGTCGTAGTCGACGTGGTACGTCCGGCCGGCCTTGGAGACGCGACGGCCGGAGATCCGCTTGATGATCTCCTCGTCGGCGACCTCCACGAGGAGGACGGCGGTGATCTTGCGCCCGAGCTCGGCCATCTCGGCGGCCAGCGCATCCGCCTGCGGCACGGTCCGCGGGAACCCGTCGAGCAGGAAACCGTCGCGGGCGTCGTCCGCCTGGATGCGCTCGACCGCGATGCCGATCACGAGCTCATCGGGGACGAGGTCGCCGCGGTCCATGTACTCCTGGGCCTTTGTGCCGAGCTCGGTGCCCTCGGTCCGCGCCTCGCGGAGCATGTCGCCCGTGGCGATGTAGGCCAGCGGGAAGTCGTCACGCAGGCGGTCGGCCTGAGTTCCCTTGCCGGCGCCCGGAGGGCCGAGGAGGATGAGGTTGAGCTCGGTGGACATGAGAGGTGGGGCCTTCTAGAAGCGGAAAGCCGCCCCGGAGGACGGCCTTGAGCACTGGACGGGCGCCTGACCCTATCTACTTCAGGAAGCCCTCGTAGTTGCGCATCATCAGCTGCGCCTCGAGCTGCTTCATCGTGTCGAGCGCCACGCCGACCACGATCAGGATCGAGGTGCCGCCGAAGAAGAAGTTGGCGCTCGTCTGCGCGATCAGGATGGTCGGCAGCGCGGCCACGGCGGCGAGGTACAGCGCGCCGGGGAAGGTGAGCCGGGCCAGGATGCGGTCGAGGAACTCGGCCGTGGGCCGCCCTGGCCGGACGCCGGGAATGAAGCCGCCGTACTTCTTCAGGTTCTCCGCCTGGTCGACCGGGTTGAAGGTGACCGCGGTGTAGAAGTAGGTGAAGAGGATGATCATCAGCGACTCGCCGATGATGTACGGCACGCCGCCCGGGTTCAGGAACGTCGCAAAGGACCGGGCGCCCGGGGTGTTGATGAGCTGCCCGACGGTGGGCGGGAAGGCCATGATCGACGCGGCGAAGATGACCGGGATGACGCCCGCCATGTTCACGCGCAGCGGCAGGTAGGTCTGCCCGCCGGCGCTCATACGTCGGCCGATGACCCGCTTGGCGTACTGCACCGGGATCCGCCGCTGACCCTCCTGGATGAACACGATCGAGGCGATGACGGCGAGGGCGATGAACGGCATCATCACCTTGAAGACCTGGTCCGAGTTCGTGTACCAGGCCTGGACGCCGTTCGGGAGCCCCGAGACGATCGAGGCGAAGATCATGAGCGAGATCCCGTTGCCGATGCCTCGCTGGGTGATGAGCTCACCCATCCACATCAGGAGGATCGTGCCCGCCGTCAGCGACGTGACGATGATGAAGACGTGGGCGGCGTCGAAGTTCGGGATGATCGGCGCGCCCCCGGACTGGTTCCCGCGGAAGAGGAAGACGTAGCCGATCGACTGACCGAAGGCGAGGCCGACGGTGAGGTAGCGCGTGTACTGCGTGATCTTCTGCTGCCCGACCTCGCCCTCCTTGGAGAGCTTCTCGATCGACGGCACGACGACCTGCAGGAGCTGCAGGATGATCGACGCCGTGATGTACGGCATGATGCCCAGCGCGAAGAGGGCGATGCGGCTCAGGCCACCCCCGGAGAACCGGTTGAGCAGCCCGAGGATGTTGTCCCCTGAAAACTGCTCCGAGGCCTTCACCGCCTGGATGTCGATCCCCGGCACCGGGATGTAGGAACCGACGCGGTAGAGCGCGAGGATCACCGCGGTGAAGATGAGCTTCTTGCGGATCTCCGCAACGGTGAAGGCGCTGAGGATCGTGGACAGCATGTGGTTCGGAGCTTAGGGAGCGATCACGGTCGCCGAGCCGCCTGCCGCCTCGATGGCAGCGACAGCCGACGCCGAGAAGGCGTGCGCGTGAACGGTGAGGGGCTTCGTGATCTCGCCCTTGTTCAGGATCTTGATCTTGATGTCCCTGCGGGTGCCGAGGCCCTTGGCGACCATCGCCGCGACGTCGACGGTGTCACCGGACTCGAAGCGGGCGTCGAGGTCGGACACGTTCACCGGCTGGGTGTGCGTCCGGAACATCTCGAACGGCATCGACATCTTCTTGTTCGGGCCGCGCTGCTTGCGCATCCGCATGTGGATCGGCATCTGACCGCCCTCGAAGCGGGTGCGATCCTTCGCGCCGGAACGCGAGCCGGCGCCCTTGTGGCCACGGCCGGACGTCTTGCCCATCCCGGAGCCGTGCCCGCGGCCGACGCGCTTGCGCGGCTTGCGGGAGCCCGGAGCGGGCTTCAGGTTGTGAAGGCCGATGGTCTCCTCGGCCTGATCCTTGCGGTCTTCTGACGCCATGGCGCTAGTCCTCGGAAACGGTGACGAGATGCCGCACGCGGTGCAGCATCCCTCGGGTCTGGGGGGTGTCCTTGACCTCGACGGTGTGGCCGATGCGGCGCAGGCCGAGGGACTCGAGCGTAGCCAGCTGGGCCTTGTCGGAGCCGTTCTTGGACTTGATCTGGGTCGCCTTGATCGCCATCACGTCACCTTCTCGGGTTCGGTCGCCGCGTTCTCAGCCGCTTCCTCGCTCGTAACGGAGGCGTCGCCCGCGCTGATGGTCTCGGCGTTCGGGTCCACCGCGGACTGCTTCTCGGCCAGGCCGAGGACCGCGTTGATGGAGAGGCCACGCAGCTCGGCGACCTCCTCGGGCTTGCGGAGCTGCTTCAGCGCCGTCGTCGTCGCCTTGACGAGGTTGATCGGGTTCTGCGACCCGAGCGACTTCGAGAGGATGTCGTGGATGCCGGCCAGCTCGAGCACGGCGCGGACGCCACCGCCCGCGATGACGCCGGTACCCGGCGAAGCCGGCTTCAGGAAGACGCGACCCGCACCGAAGACGCCGAGCGACTCGTGCGTGATCGTGGCGTTGTGCTTGGGCACGCGGAAGAGGTTCTTCTTGGCCTGCTCGACCCCCTTCTGGATGGCGAGCGGGACCTCGTTGGCCTTGCCGTAGCCGACGCCGACGACGTCGCGCTCGTCCCCGACCACGACGAGCGCGGTGAAGGAGAAGCGGCGACCGCCCTTGACGACCTTGGCGACGCGGTTGATCTCGACGACCCGCTCCTGGAGGTCCAGGCCCTGCGGGCTGACGGTGCGGTCGATGATGGTGCTGGTCATACGGTGATGCCTCCCTCGCGAATGCCCTCGGCGAAGGCCTTGACCCGCCCGTGGTACTGGTAGCCGCCGCGATCGAAGACGGCGGACTCGACGCCCGCGGCCTTCGCGCGCTCGGCGAGCAGCTTGCCGCCCTTGTCCGCCTGCTCCATCGGCTTGAGCGAGCGGAGCTCGGCCTCGTACCAGGAGACGGCGGCCAGGGTCCGGCCGGTGCTGTCGTCGATGAGCTGGGCGGCGATGCCCTTGTTGGAGCGGAACACCGAGATGCGCGGACGCTGCTCGGTGCCGGTGATCTTCGCCCGGACGCGGCGGCGACGCCGCAGACGCTTGGCGGGCTTGTGCGTGACGGTCATGCGCGCTTTCCGACCTTCCGGGCGACGTACTCGCCCTCGTAGCGGATGCCCTTGCCCTTGTAGGGCTCCGGCGGCCGCTGCTTACGAATGATGGCGGCGGTCTCTCCGACCGCCTGCTTGGAGATGCCCCGCACGATGACACGGGTGGGCTGCGGCACCTCGAACTCGATGCCCTCGGGGGCATCGATGTTCACGGGGTGTGAGTAGCCGAGCGCCATCTCGAGGTTCTTCCCCTTGAGCGTGGCCCTGTAGCCGACGCCCTGGATCTCGAGCGACTTCTCGTAGCCGTTGGTGACGCCCTCGACCATGTTCGCCACGAGCGAGCGGGTCAGGCCGTGGAGGGCCCGGTGCTCGCCGCGGTCGGTCGGGCGGCTGACGGAGACGGTGCTGTCCTCGACCGACACGGTGATGTCCCGGTGGACGCGCTCGGAGAGCTCGCCCTTCGGGCCCTTGACCGTGACGGACTCGGGCTTGACGGTGACCTCGACGCCGCTCGGGACGTCGATCGGTTTGCGACCGATACGCGACATGGCTACCAGACCTCCGCGACGACTTCGCCGCCGACGCCTTCACGCCGGGCGTCGTGCCCGGTCATGACGCCGTGCGACGTGGACATGATGATGGTGCCCATGCCGCCCTGGACCTTGGGAAGGTTGTCGTGCGGCCGGTACCGACGCTGGCCGGGGCGCGAGATGCGCTTGAGGCCCTGGATCGCCGAGCGGCGGTCGTCGGTGTACTTCAGCGTGATCTCGATCCGCTCGCCGGGATGCTCGGCGTCGGCGCTCATCAGCTTGAAGGACTGGATGTAGCCCTGCTCCTGGAGGATGCGGGCCATGTCGCGCTTGAGCTTCGACGAGGGGATCTCGACGGTCTCGTGTGCGGCGCGAATGCCGTTGCGGATGCGGGTCAGGAAGTCCGCGATGGGGTCGGTCATCGTCATGGGGCTACCAGCTCGACTTCGTCATACCGGGGATGTAGCCCTCGTGGGCGAGCTCGCGGAGGCAGATCCGGCAGACACCGAACTTGCGGTAGACCGAACGGGCCCGGCCGCACTTGCGGCATCGCGTGTACTCGCGGGTCGAGAACTTCTGGGGTCGCGCCTGCTTGACGCGCTGTGAGGTCTTGGCCATATCAGGCCTCCTGCTTCTCGATGAAGGGGTTGCCGTCCTTGGAGAACGGGAAGCCGAACGCCTCCAGGAGCGCGTAGGCCTCCGGATCGGTCGGCGCGGTGGTGGTGATGATGATGTCGAGCCCGCGCACGGCGTCGATGGCGTCGTAGTCGATCTCGGGGAACATCGTCTGTTCCTTGACGCCCATGGCGTAGTTGCCGCGGCCGTCGAACGAGGTGGGCTTGAGGCCCCGGAAGTCGCGGATGCGCGGGATCGCGACCGAGACGAGCCGGTCGATGAACTCGTAGGCGCGCTCGTCGCGCAGCGTCACCGCGGCGCCGACGGGCATGCCCTCGCGGACCTTGAACTGCGCGATCGACTTCCGCGCCATGCGGATGTTCGGCTTCTGTCCGGCGATCGCGGCGAGCTGCTCGGTCGCGTGATCGAGGACCTTGGAGTCCGTCTTCGCCTCGCCGAGGCCCATGTTCAGCACGACCTTCTCGAGCTTGGGCGCCTGCATCGAGGAGGAGTAGCCGAAGCGCTCGATGAGCGCCGGCTTGATCTCGTCGTTGTATCGGGTCTTGAGTCGGGCCATGGTCAGTCGATCTTCGAGTCGGAGCGCTTGGTGACCCGCTGACGCATCCCGTCCTCACGGGTGACGCCGACGCGGGTCGGCTTGTTGTCCTTCGGGTCCACGAGCATGACGTTCGAGATGTGGATCGGACCCTCCGATTCCACCACGCCGCCGGCGGCCTTCACCGGATCGGACGACTGGGTCGGACGCTGGTGACGCTTGACGATGTTCTGGCCCTCGACGTAGACCCTGTCCTTCTTGGGGTCGACGCGCAGGACCTTCCCGGTCTTGCCACGGTCCTTGCCGCTCATGATCATGACGTCGTCATCACGACGGATCTTCCGGGCCATTACAGCACCTCCGGTGCGAGCGAGACGATCTTCATGAAGTTCCGGTCGCGCAGCTCGCGGGCCACGGGCCCGAAGATGCGCGTCCCACGCGGGTTGTTCGCGGCGTCGATGATGACCGCTGCGTTCTCGTCGAAGCCGATGTACGTGCCGTCGTCGCGGCCGAAGGACTTCTTCGTCCGGACGATGACCGCGGTGACGACCTCGCCCTTCTTGACGGTGCCCTGCGGGTTCGCCGACTTGACGGTGGCGGTGATGACGTCCCCCACGAACGCGTAGCGGCGGCGCGAGCCACCCTTCACGCGGATGCAGAGGATCTCGCGGGCGCCGGTGTTGTCGGCGACCTTGAGGCGGGTCTCGTTCTGAATCACTTCGCACGCTCCATGACTTCGACCAGGCGCCAGCGCTTCAGGCGGCTGAGGGGCCGGCACTCGATGATCTTCACGAGGTCGCCCGCGCCGGCCGTGTTGGCCTCGTCGTGCGCGTGAAGCGTCGTGGATGAGCGCACGATCTTCTCGTACTTGCGGTGCCGGCGGGCGGTGTCAATCCGCACGGTGATCGTCTTGTCGGCCTTGGCCGAGGTGACGATGCCGAGGCGGATCTTGGCCGACCCGGCGACGCGCTCACGCGGCGCCTGGTCCGGCACGGGCTCGGCGGGGCGGTTGGCCTTCGCCTTCTCCCGCTCCTGGCCGCGACGGCGGGTGCGCGCGACAGCCTTGGCCTTGCGGGCCTCGGCCCGGGCCTCCGGCGTGGAGGGGCGCCGTGCGCCGCGCTTGGCACGCGTGACGGCCTTGCGCTCCTTGGGGGTCAGCTGGACCTCGGGCTCCGCCGGGGCGGGGGCCTCGGCGGGCGCGACGTCGACGGCAGGGGCCTCGGTGGCCTCTGCGACGTCGGCAGCCTGCTCGGTCTCGGGGGTGGGGGTCTCGTCAGCCATCGGTGTTCCTATGCCTTCGTGGTGTCCAGGCCGCGCTGCCTGGCGATCGTCAGGGCCCGAGCGAGGTCCTTCTTGATGGTGCCGAGTCCGGCCGTGTTCTCGAGCTCGCCGGTGGCGTGCTGGAAGCGCTGGCCGAACAGCTCGCGGCGCGTGTCCTTGATGTGGGTGGCGAGCGCGGCGTCATCGAGCTCGTGGACGTCTTGGGACTTCATCAGCCGTTCACCTGGTCCTCTCGGCGGACGAACTTCGTACGGACGGGAAGCTTGTGGGCAGCCAGGCGGATGGCCTCGCGGGCGAGCGCCTCGTCGACGCCTGCGACCTCGAACATCACGCGGCCCGGCTTGACGACGGCGACCCAGCCCTCGGGGTTGCCCTTACCGGAACCCATGCGGGTCTCGGCCGGCTTCTTCGTGACGGGCTTGTCGGGGTAGACGTTGATCCACACCTTGCCGCCACGCTTCATCTTGCGGGTCATGGCGATACGAGCGGCCTCGATCTGGCGGTTCGTGAGCCAGCCGGCGTCCATGGACTTCAGGCCGTACTCACCGAACTGCACGGTCGTCTGGCCGCGCGAGAACCCGGCCCGACGGCCACGGTGCTGCTTGCGGTGCTTGACGCGCTTGGGGGACAGCATCTAGCGCCCACCCCCCTGGTACCCGCCGCGACCGCCGCCGCCGCCCTGGCCGCCACGTCCGCCGGGACCACCGGGGCCGCCTGCACCGCGGCCGCCGCCCTGGCCACCGCGTCCGCCCGGGCCGCCGCCCTGGCCACCGCGGCCACGGCCGCCGCCGTCACGCCCGTCGCGGCCACCACGGCCACCACGGTCGTCGGCGCGCTGGGGCGCGGGAGCGTCGAGCTCGGTGAGGTCGGCGCCGCTGAAGCCCTCGGGCATGATCTCACCCTTGTTGATCCAGCACTTCACGCCGATGCGGCCGAAGGTCGTCTTGGCCTCGAAGAAGCCGTAGTCGATGTCGGCACGCATGGTGTGCAGCGGCACGCGACCGTCGGAGTAGGACTCGGTGCGGGCCATCTCGGCGCCGCCGAGGCGACCGCCGACCTGGACCTTGCAGCCCTTGGCGCCCGAGCGCATGGCGCTCGTGAGCGCCCGCTTCATCGCGCGCCGGAAGGCGACCCGGTTGACGAGCTGCTCGGCGATCGACTGCGCGACGAGCTTGGCGTCGAGCTCCGGGCGCTTGATCTCGAGGATGTTGACCTTCACCGACTTGTCGGTGAGCTTGTGCAGGTCCTTACGGACCTGGTCGACCTCGGAGCCGGACTTGCCGATGACGATGCCGGGGCGCGCGGTGTGGATGTTCACCTCGACCTCGTTGGCGTCCTTACGGATCGTGATGTCCGAGAGGCCGGCGTGCGCGAGGCGACCGTGGATGTACTCACGGATCTTGACGTCCTCGTACAGGTAGTCCGAGAAGTTCTTCTCGTTGAACCAGTTGGACTTCCAGTCGTGGATGTACCCCACGCGCATCGACTCGGGATGGACTTTCTGGCCCATGTCTACTGCTCCTTCGGGGTGAGCTGAATCGTCAGGTGGCTCGTCCGCTTGCGGATCGGCGTCGCGCGGCCCATGGCCCGCGGGCGGAAACGCTTGAGCGTCGGCCCCTCGTCGGCGAACACGGCGTGGATCTTGAGATCGTCACCGAGCAGCTCGTGGTTGTGCTCCGCGTTGGCGACCGCGGACTTCAGGAGCTTCTCCCAGTCCTCGGCGACGGCGCGCGGCGTGTGGGCGAGGATCGCGACAGCGTCCTCGACGGACTTGCCGCGGATGTGGTCGCAGACCAGCCGCGCCTTGCGGGCGGAGGTGCGCACGTACTTGGCGTGGGCGGAGACGACCGGGCCGTCGACGATCGGGCGCCCGTGCTTGTCGCGCAGCACCTTGCCGTTCGGGCCCTTCTTCTGGCCGGCGGGCTGATCGCGCTTGCGGACCGGCGGCGTCGCCTTGGCGGGCTTGGCCGCGGCGGGCGCCTCGGCCTCGGGGGCCGCGTCCACCTCGGTCTCGGCGACGACGTCCTCGTCCGTCACGGCGGGCGTGGCGCCCGCGGCGTCGTCGGCCTCATCGACCGCGTCGGTCGCCTCGACGACCTCGGTATCAGTCGTCTCAGTGCGCTCGACGTCGGCTGCCGGGGCCTCGGGCGTCTCGGTGGGCTCGGCCACGTCGGCCTCGACCTCGGGATCCTTGGGGTCGTCGGACATCAGCGACGCTTCCCGGTGTCGGCGTGGCCACGGTAGGTGCGGGTGGGCGCGAACTCGCCGAGCTTGTGGCCGACCATCGACTCGCTCACGAAGACCGGCACATGCTTGCGCCCGTCGTGAACGGCGATGGTGTGACCGACCATCTCGGGGAAGATCGTGGACGCACGCGACCAGGTCTTGACCATCTGCTTGGTGTTGTCCGTGTTCTGCTTGTCGATGCGCGCCATCAGACGCTCCTCGACCCACGGGCCCTTCTTGCTCGAGCGGCTCATCAGCGCTTGCCCTTCCCACGCCGGCGACCGCGCACGATGTAGCGGTCGGAGGCCTTGTTCTTCTTACGAGTTCTGTATCCCAGCGTCGGAACGCCCCACGGAGTGACGGGGTGACGACCAGCGGTCGTCGATCCCTCACCACCACCGTGCGGGTGGTCGACCGGGTTCATGGCGACGCCACGCGTCTGCGGGCGGACGCCCATGTGGCGCTTGCGTCCGGCCTTACCGATCTTGACGTTCTGGTGCTCCGCGTTGCCGATGGCCCCGACCGTCGCCCGGCATTCGCTGCGCACGAGGCGCATCTCGCCGGACGGCAGGCGCAGGGTGGCCATGTCGCCGTCCTTCGCCATCAGCTGGATCGAGGTCCCCGCCGAACGCCCCATCTGGCCACCACGGCCGGGCTGGAGCTCGACGTTGTGGACCACGGTGCCGATCGGCATGTTGACCAGCGGAAGGCAGTTGCCCGTGCGGATGTCCGCGTCGGGTCCCGAGGAGACCATCGCGCCGACCTGCAGCCGGGCCGGAGCCAGGATGTAGGCCTTCACGCCGTCGACGTAGTGCAGCAGCGCGATGTACGAGGTCCGGTTGGGGTCGTACTCGATCGCGGCCACCTTGGCCGGGATGCCGTCACGCCGACGCTTGAAGTCGATCGTCCGGTAGAGGCGCTTGGCGCCGCCACCGCGATGCCGCGAGGTCTTGCGACCGTGCGCGTTGCGACCGCCGGACTTCTTGAGCCCCTCGGTGAGGGACTTCTCCGGCGTCGTCTTCGTGATCTCGGCGAAGTCGGGGTAGCTGACGAAGCGCATTCCTGCGCTGGTCGGCTTGGGCTTACGAATGGCCATGGCTTATCCCTCGAGGCCCTGAAGGCTCTGGAAGATCGGGATGGAGTCGCCCGGGCGCACCTGCACGATCGCCTTCTTCCAGGTGCGCGTGCGCCCCTGGTAGAGCCCGCGCCGCTTCGGCTTGGACTTGACGGAGATCGTGCGGACCGCGACCACCTTGACCTCGAAGAGCTCCTCGACGGCCTGGCGGATCTGGGTCTTGTGCGCGTCCGGGTGGACGCGGAACGTGTACTTGTCGGCCGAGGCGAGGACGTAGGACTTCTCGCTGACGACCGGGCGGATGATGATCTGGCTGGCGTCCATGACCTAGGCCTCCTTGCCTGTGCCCGCCGTCGACGAAGACGACGGCTGGGTAGCGGGGGTGGTGGTCTTCTTCCCTGTGCCCTGCGTCGGCGTCGCCGACCGATGGGTAGACGCGCCCTGCGCACGAGCCGTGAGCTCGTCGATCGCAGCCTGCGAAGCGAGGACGTTCGCCGCACCGATGAGGTCGGCGACGCCGGTGCCCTCGGCCGGGATGACCCCGCGCACCTGCGCGAGGTTCCGGAAGGAGAGCGCCGCGTTCATGTCCGCGTCCGTGAGGATGACGAGGACGGAGCCCCTGACCCCCCAGTCGCCGATGAGCTTGGCGGCGACCTTCGTCGCCGGGTTCTCGAAGGAGGCCGCGTCGAAGACGGCGATGGTGCCGCGCTCGGCGTGCACGGAGAGCGCGGAGCGGAAGGCGACGCGCTTCTCCTTGCGGTTGACCTTGAACGTGTAGCTGCGCGGCTGCGGCCCGAAGACCGTGCCGCCGCCCGTCCAGATGGGTGAGCGGGAGGAGCCGGCGCGGGCGCGGCCCGTGCCCTTCTGACGCCACGGCTTCGCGCCACCGCCGCGGACGTTGCCGCGGGTCTTGGTGGCGTGCGTGCCCTGACGACGAGCGTTCAGCTCGGCCCGGACCGACTCGTGGACGAGCGGGCCGTGGAAGGCCGCCCCGAAGGCGGTCTCGTCGAGCTCGACGCTCGCGGAGGTGGAGATGTTCTTGACGCTAGGCATCAGTGCGCACCTCCACCATGCCGTTGCGGGAGCCGGGAACGGCCCCGCGGACGAGAAGCAGGTTCTGCTCGGCGTCGATCTGCACGATGGTGAGTCCCTTCTGGGTGATGCGCTTGTTGCCCATCTGGCCGGGGCCGCGGATGCCCTTCATCACGCGGGCGGGCCAGGCGGAGGCACCGATGGAGCCGGGGGCGCGCACGTTGTGCGAACCGTGCGACTTCGGCCCGGAGGCGAAGCCGTGGCGCTTGATCGTGCCCTGGAAACCCTTGCCCTTGGACGTTCCGGCGACCTTGACCTTCTCACCCGGTGAGAAGGCGGCGACGGTGACGGTGTCACCGATCGAGAGCCCGGACTCGTCGCGGAACTCCACGAGGTGGCGCATCGGGGCGGAGTCCGCCTTGCGCAGGTGACCGAGCTCGGCCTTGGAGAGGTGCTTCTCCTTGGAGGCGCCGAAGGCGAGCTGCACGGCGGTGTAGCCGTCGGTCTCTTGGGTACGGACGGCGGTGACCGGGCAGGGTCCGGCCTCGAGGACGGTGACGCGCTCGACGCGGCCGTCTTCGGCGAACACCTGGGTCATGCCCAGCTTCTTGGCGAGGATCCCGGGCATCAGCCGACCAGCTTGATCTCGATGTCGACGCCCGCCGGGAGATGGTCGAGGCGCTGGAGCGAGTCGACCGTCTTCGGGGTGGGCTGCAGGATGTCGATGAGCCGCTTGTGGGTGCGGATCTCGAAGTGCTCGCGGGAGTCCTTGTCCTTGAACGGACCGCGGATCACGCAGTAGATGTTCTTCTCGGTCGGCAGCGGCACGGGACCGGCGACCGTGGCGCCCGTACGGGTCGCGGTCTCGACGATCTCCTTGGCGGCCGCCTCGATGGCCGAGTGGTCGTACGCCTTCAGGCGGATGCGAATCTTGTTCTGGGTGGCCGTGGCCATGGGGCGCTGCTTTCCGTCCGGGGACTGGTGTGTTGGTCCTGCTGGGAGCGAGCCGGCGGCGGCTCCCGATCCTGCGGTGCGTGTTCGACGGGGCGGCCCTCCCGGGCCCACTCCCTCCCGCGCACCGGGGTGGATCGCCGTGAAGCGACCCACCCCGACACCGCCTTTCGACGGGTACTTCGTGCTGCCTGAACTATCAGACTAGGCGATGACCTCGGTCACGACGCCGGAGCCGACGGTGCGGCCACCCTCACGGATGGCGAAACGCAGGCCCTGATCCATGGCGATCGGCTGGATGAGCTCGATCTCCATCTGCACGTTGTCGCCCGGCATGACCATCTCCGTGCCCTCGGGCAGGTTGGCGACACCGGTCACGTCGGTCGTGCGGAAGTAGAACTGCGGGCGGTAGCCGGTGAAGAACGGCGTGTGACGGCCACCCTCCTCCTTCTTGAGGACGTAGACCTCGGCCTTGTACTTCGTGTGCGGCGTGATCGATCCCGGCTTGCAGAGAACCTGCCCGCGCTGGATGTCCTCACGCTTCGTGCCACGGAGGAGACAACCGACGTTGTCGCCGGCCTGGCCGGAGTCGAGGATCTTGCGGAACATCTCGACGCCGGTGACGACCGTGGTGGTCGTGTCGGTGACGCCGACGATCTCGACGTTGTCGCCGGTGTTGACGACACCCTGCTCGATGCGGCCGGTCGCGACGGTGCCGCGGCCGGTGATCGAGAAGACATCCTCGACCGGCATCAGGAAGGGCTTGTCCAGCTCGCGGACCGGCTCCGGGATGTAGGTGTCGAGCGCGTCGGCGAGGTCGAAGATCGCCTGCTTGTACTTCTCGTCACCGTTCAGGGCGCCGGTGGCCGACCCCGTGATGAACGGGATGTCGTCGCCCGGGTAGTCGTACTCGGAGAGCAGATCGCGGACCTCGACCTCGACAAGCTCCATGAGCTCCTCGTCGTCGACCATGTCGGCCTTGTTGAGGAACACGACGATGTACGGCACGCCGACCTGACGGGCGAGCAGGATGTGCTCACGCGTCTGCGGCATCGGACCGTCGGCGGCGGAGACCACGAGGATCGCGCCGTCCATCTGGGCCGCACCCGTGATCATGTTCTTGACGTAGTCGGCGTGCCCGGGGCAGTCGACGTGCGCGTAGTGACGCGCCTCGGTCTGGTACTCGACGTGAGAGGTCGCGATCGTGATGCCGCGCTCCTTCTCCTCCGGGGCGTTGTCGATCTCGGCGAACGACTTGGCCGACCCGCCCATCTTCTCCGCGAGGACCGTGGTGATGGCTGCGGTGAGGGTCGTCTTGCCATGGTCGATGTGACCGATGGTGCCGACGTTGACGTGCGGCTTGTCCCGCTCGAACTTCTCCTTGCCCACTTGGGTTGCTCCTCTTGGTGATCGGGGTGGGTCGCCGAGTTGGCGAACCAGCGAAAGCTATCGAATGTTCCTGGGTTCCTGCGGTCCGGCGTCCGGCGGCGCAATGACTCTTCGGCAAGACGCTTGCGAGCGATAACGGACCCCGGAGGGTTTGCCCGAACACATGGGACCTGGATCCCGGTGTTCGCGCTCCGTGCTCGTGAACTGCATCCTGCCGTGCGCACTTCGCTCTAGAGTTCGCGCGGATGACCGCAGATGCCCCTGGAGCGACGCCCGACTATAGCAACCGATCTGCGGTGGTCCCGGGCGCGCAGCGGTCACCTGCGGACGCCCGACGCGGTCTCGTGATCCTGCGCGCGGTCCTGGGTGCGGTGGCGCTTCTCGGCGCCCTCCTCCTCGTCGTCTCCACCTTCAGCACCGTCGTGCAGATCAAGGTGCTCACGGCCACCGAGGTGGACGGCAAGGACCTCACCGTCTCGGGCGCGGACCTGCACAGCGTCGCGCTGATCGTGGTCGCCCTCTTCGCCGTCCTGATGCTGGTCGGGGCGATCCGCGGCGCCCGCCCCGCGATGACCGCGCTGGCGGCCAGCGGGCTGCTCGCCCTCGGGCTCATCGTCGGGCTCGACGTTCCCGAGCTCGACAGCACGGGGCAGCTCTCCCGCTTCTACGAGGACGTGAGCGCCGGGGCGGCGAGGGGGTTCTACCTCGAGACGCTCGGCGCGGTGCTCCTGCTGGTCTCCGGGGGCCTGATGCTGATCCTGGGCGCCGACCGGGTCGGTCGCACGCTGACCGCGCTCGGTGACCGCGTCGAGGGCGTGGCCGTCGCGGGGGCGCGCGGCGTCCGGGATCGCGTCCGCTCAAGGAAGTCCGCGAGCGGCGGCGAGGTCGAGCCCGCCGGCGCGCCGCGGACGGCCGACTGAGCGCACGTCGAGGGCGGACTCCGCCCGAAGGGCCCGGTTGCCACGATGCGCGCATGATCCTTCAGCCGCTCGTCGACGCCCACGCGCTCCTCGCGGCCGAGCAGCAACTGCATCTGGCCGACGTGATCGGAGAGCGGGCCTTCGCGGTCGACCTGGCGACGGGACGGATCCGCTTCGGCGGCGAGCTCACCTACGCCGCCGAGCTCCTCGGCTCCGAGGCCCCTGGCCCGGGCACCTGGATGTGGGGCTGGGCGAACCCCGCCGGCTCCGGCGAGGAGGTGACCCGGACCGCCCGCGCCCTGCGCGCCATGGGCCGGGAGCAGGGCGTTGCGGCCTTCACCGCCGGCGAGGTGCCCCTCGACGGCGACGTCACCGGGCCGCGGCTGGCGATCGTCGGCGTCGGCCAGGCCGGCGCCGACGCCCACTACGCCGCGCCGCTGGAGGGCGGAGGACGGGCTTACCTGCTGCTGACGGACCCGGACCTCGCGCTTCCGGACCCCGACGTCGCCCGGCTCGTCGCCGCCCTCACCGCCGCGCTCGACGACGGCGAGGTCGAGGACTGGCCGGTCGCCCTCGGGCGCTACGCGAGCCAGCGGGGGCTCGGCCTGAAGCGACGCGAGGAGACCTTCCTGCTCAGCTCGCCGGAGCTCGACGGGCACGTCCGCGTCTCCTTCGACGACCTGGGACGCGTCTCGGGGGTCACCGGCGTGCCCGGACGGCGTGCCGTGCAGCCGGGCGCGCAGGACGAGGCCGGCACGCCGGCCGACGCGGCCACGCGGCGCGGGCTGTTCTCCCGGCTGCGGCCCCCGGGCTGAGGCCCAGGAACGACCGAGGGCCGCACGACGGCGGCCCTCGGGAAGATCAGACGGCGGGTGCGACTACCAGCGGTAGTGCGCGAAGGCCTTGTTGGCCTGCGCCATGCGGTAGATGTCGTCCTTGCGCTTGTAGGCGCCGCCCTGCGAGTTGATGGCGTCCATGAGCTCGTTGGCGAGGCGCTGGGCCATCGTCTTCTCACGACGCTGACGGGCGAACTCGACGAGCCAGCGGACCGCGAGGGTCTTGGACCGACGTGCGGGGACCTCGACGGGCACCTGGTAGGTGGCGCCACCGACACGGCGGGAACGAACCTCGAGCGACGGCGTGAGCGCCTTGATCGCGAGGTCGAGCTGCTCGATCGGATCCTTGCCGGTCTTCTCGGCGATGATCGCGAGGGCGTCGTAGACGATCTGCTCGGCCGTCGACTTCTTCCCGTGCAACATCACCTTGTTGATGAGCTGCTGCACCATGCGGGAGCGGTGGACGGAATCGGGTTCGACGACCCGGATGGTGGCGGCTGCGCGACGGGGCATGGGTCCTCTACTTCTTCTTGACGCCGTACTGGGAACGGGCCTTCTTGCGGTCGCTCACGCCGGCGGCGTCGAGCGTCCCACGGACGACCTTGTAGCGCACGCCCGGAAGATCCTTGACGCGGCCACCACGCACGAGCACGACGGAGTGCTCCTGCAGGTTGTGCCCCTCGCCCGGGATGTAGGCCGTGACCTCGATGCCGCCGGAGATCCGCACGCGGCAGACCTTGCGCAGCGCGGAGTTCGGCTTCTTCGGCGTCGTGGTGTACACGCGAGTGCACACTCCACGGCGCTGCGGAGCAGCGGTCTTCTTCTTGCGGCCCTGGCCGGACTTCAGACCGGGCGTGAGGAGCTTCTTCCCCTTGGGCTTGCGGCCCTTGCGGATGAGCTGTGAGGTCGTAGGCATGCGGCGGGGAATGTAGCAGCGGCCTGCCGCGTGCCGGGCCGAGGTGCGCCGGGTCGTCGCGAGCCGTGGCGGGCAGGCTCACGACCGTGCCCGATCCCGCGCCGTTCCCGCCCGGCTTCTTCGACGTCTCGATCCCGACGCCGGACCCGGTCTTCTACGGGCCGCCCCGCCTGGTCACCCACATCGACGACGGGCGCCATCGCCGCGGTGGGGGCGCTCTACGCGCGAGCTCGGGATCGACGGGGACGTGCTCGACCTCATGTCCTCGTGGGTCTCGCACTTCCGCGACGCCGCCGAGGAGCCTGACGGTGCAGGGCATGAACGCGCGCCGAGCTCGACGGCCAACCGCAGGCCGCGGCCGAGCGGGTCGTGCACGACCTGAACGCCGACCCGGAGCTGCCGTTCGCCGACGAGAGCTTCGACGACGCGGTCTGCTGCGTCTCGGTCGACTACCTCGACCCGGCCGGTCGAGGTGATCGCGCGAGGTCGGCCGGGTGCTGCGGCCCGGCGGGCCGCTGGTGTGCACGTTCTCGAACCGATGTAGCAGCGGCTCTCGCGTTCCCGCTCCGCGAGGTCACGCAACCCTCCGTAGGGACCCCGGGGGACCGTGGAAACAACCGCAAGGGTCGCACCCGGGCGACGTTGGTGCTCCCGATGCTCCTTCGCCGTCTGTCCCTCGGCGCCGCTGCGGCGCTCGCCCTCGCCGCCCCGGCCGCCCCCGCGCACGCCTCCGGGGTGACGACGCACGCCTTCATGGCCGAGGCCGCGATCCCGTTCGTCACGGACCCCGGCCTGCGGACGCTCCTGGAGGCCCATCCCAACGAAGTGATCACCGGAGGGCACTTCCCGGACGGTGGCTACGCGGCCGGCGGTTACGGCGAGGTCACCCATTGGGAGCGCTTCGTCAACGCCTACACGGACCATCTGCGCGCACGCACGGATTGCGCCCCGATCACCGCGCCGGACGGGCCCTGCGCGCAGCAGGTGGCGTTCCTGATGGGCATCGCCGCCCACGGGATCGGCGACGAGCGCTGGGACTGGCTCTTCGAGCCGAAGCTCGCCGACCTCGGCGAGTCGCCGGTGCACCCCGCCTACTCGACGTACTCACAGGCGGGACTCCCGGGCGCCGCGGAGCTCATGGGACTGCCGCCCGGATCGCTTATCAACACGCCCGAGTTCGCGCTCGACAACATCGCGCTGGTCGAGTTCGACCGGCTGCGGAGCGTGCCGAGCTACGTGCCGCCGACCAGTGACCTCGTTGAGGTGTACAAGGATCTCGGACGCGAGGACGTCTCCGCCGCAGGCATCTCGGAGGGACAGGGAGCGATCCTCGCCGCCGCCGCCGGGGAGCGCGCCGGCGTCGGCGCGGAGTATCCCCGGGTCAAGCTGACCGCGCCGCGCGTCTCTGCGCTCTACTACACGGGGACGGGTGGCGTGCTCGACGTCGCGCAGGCCGCCGCCGGCTACTACCTGGCCATTTGGCAGAAGCTGCAGTCCTCCGCCCACCCCGCGCCGGTGGTCACCGCCGTGAACCCCGCGCCCGACCAGACCGGAGTGCCGTTCCTGTGGCATCCGGTGAAGTCGAGCCCGGGCCCGACCGGCGGCGGCAGCGAGAACCGCATCATGGCCTCGATCTCGCAGTCGCTCGACGTCACCACGATCACAGCCGAGGACTTCCGGCTCTACGGCCCCGACGGAGAGCAGCTGGCCCAAGAGCAGGACTTCCCGCGGCCCGGCCCTTACGGCGCGGGCGACGGGACCCACACCCTCATGCTCTGGCCGAAGGACGATCTCGAGCCGTGCACCCGCTACACGGCCGAGCTGCGCCCCGGGGTCAAGGACTACGCGGGAGCCGGCCTGAGGGTGCCCTACGCCTGGTCGTTCACGACGCGGTCCTCCGACGGGGAGCCCTGCCCGGCCGTCCTCACCGAACCCGACCCGGATCCGAAGCTCGAGCCCGGCCCCGCCGGGGGCGGCGGCCTCAACGAGGCACCCGCCGCGGGACCCGGCTCGGGCGGGACGACCACCATGCAGGGCCCGAGCACCGACCCGGCCGTGGTCGCCTCTCCGCAGCAGATCCGACCGCCCGCCGGCGAGGACGGGGCGCTCGGGCTGCCGGCGACCTCCGTCGTCGCGATCCGCTCCCTTCAGCGCACGCGGGGCCAAGGCCGGATGGTGCGGGTGCTCGTGAGCTGCCTGGGTCCGGACGCCTGCTCGGGCACGCTGCGGCTGTACGCGCCCCGCGGGCCGCGGTCGCGGAAGCTCGGCGCCCGCTCCTACCGGATCGCCCCCCTGAAGACGCAGCGCATCGGCTTCACGCTGCCTCGCGCGGCCCGACGTGAGTTAGGGCGTACGCGACGGCTCGCCCTCGAGGTCCGCGCCGCGCAGCGCGACGTGCGCGGCGGCCGCGGCGCGGTGGCCTCGCGGGCCTTCGTGCTGCGCCAGGTCGCCCTCCCCCGGCGTCGGTAGCGCCGCCGCCGGGCAGGAACTACGGCGATGAGCGACTTCCCACCCGGCTTCTTCGAGCGTCTCGACCCCACGCCGGACGCCCTGTTCTACGTGCCGCCGCGCCTGGTGACCCACATCGACGCAGACGCCACCCGAGCCGTCGGTGCGCTCTATACGGAGCTCGGGATCGACGGGGACGTGCTCGACCTCATGTCCTCCTGGGTTTCCCATTTCCCGAGCGCTCCGCGCTCGCTCACGGTCCAGGGCATGAACGCCGCCGAGCTCGACGCCAACGACCTGGCGACCGCGACGCTCGTGCACGACCTGAACGCCGACCCGGTGCTCCCCTTCCCCGACGGCAGCTTCGACGACGCGGTCTGCTGCGTGTCGGTCGACTACCTCACCTGTCCGGTCGAGGTGATGGGTGAGGTCGCACGCGTGTTGCGCCCCGGCGGACGCCTGGTCTGCACGTTCTCGAACCGCTGCTTCCCGACCAAGGCCGTCCGCGGCTGGCTGGCGGCCGAGGAGGAGGAGCGACCCGCCATCGTCGCGCGGTACTTCGCCGCCTCCGGCGCCTTCCTGCGGGCCGAGACGTCGCGCCGGCCCGAGGCGCGGCGCGATCCCCTTTGGGCGGTCTGGGCGACGCGCGCCGACTAGACCCGCTGCGTGGTGAGCGTCGCGGTGGTGGTGCGGCCGCCGGCGCTCGCACGGAGCCGCACCCGGTAGACGCCGGGGGCAAGTCCCTCGGAGGAGAGGCGCAGGCGATGGAGGGTCCCGCCGGCGCGGGCGGCGCTCGAGAGACGCTGCACCCGGCGGGTGCCGCGCAGCAGGTCCACGGTGACCCGTCCGTCCCCGGCCAGGCGGAAGGAGACGTCGAGCGCCCGGTTCGCGGAGCCCCCGAACGCCGGCCGCTCGAGCTTGAAGTTCCTGAGGGCACCCCGGCAGGTGGCGCGACGCTGGAAGCTCGGGCGGGGGCTGAAGCGGCCCGACCGGCGGACGAGTGCGACCCGGCGGACGTCCTTCCGCCCGGCGGCGGTGAGCGAGATCCGCGCGAAGAACACGCCGTCGGCGGACGCAGGGGCGCGGCGAGGCTGCCGTGTCCCGGCCCAGCGCACCGCGGTGGCCGTCGCGGACGTGCGGCGGAAGACGAGGCGCTCCCCGACCACCCGGGGGCCGGCGGCGCTCTGGAAGACGTCGACGCGGACGGGGCCGGGCGTGCGGCGGCCGTAGCTCACCCGCAGGCCGTCACCGGCGCTACGGACGCGGACGGCGCTGAGCAGGGTCGCGACCTTGCAGCCGTCCGTGGGATCGCCCGCCGCGGGGGCCGCGGGGTCGGTCCCGCAGTCGAGCCGCGGCGCCACGCCGGACTGCGCGCACGCCGCCCCGGTGCCGAACCCGGCGAGGACGGCCACGCCGACCGCAAGGGCCAGAAGCAGTCCACCGGCGAACGGGACGAGGCGGGGCACGGCGAGCAGTCTGCCGCAAGCGCACGGGTCGCGTCTCACGGCTTCACCGCCCGTTCACGACATCGTCGCTTCCGGTTCCCGAGAAGCCGGTAGCGTCGGCAGCCTCATGGCCTCGCCTGCGTACAGCCGCCGTTCGTTCCTCGGCGGGGCCGTCGCGGGCAGCGCCGCACTGCTGGCCTGGCGGGATCCGTTCGCACTCGCCCAGTCCCGCGTGCCGGTCGCCAAGGGCGGGACCTTCGCGCAAGGGGTCTCCAGCGGACAGCAGACCGACACCGGCATCACGCTCTGGTCCCGGGTCGGCGGGCTCGACCGGACGAGCCGGGTGCAGTTCGAGGTTGCGAGCGATGCGGGCTTCGCGAACGTCGTGCACCGCCAGGACGCCCTCGCGAGCGCCGAGGCCGGCTTCACCGCGCTGCAACGGGTCGAGGGCCTGGCCCCGGGCACCGAGTACCACTACCGCTGCTTCAGCTGCGACACGAGCTCCGCCGCCGGTCGCTTCACCACGACGAAGGCCGACTCCAACGACCCGGTCCGCATCGGCTTCTTCTCCTGCCAGGCGTTCGAGGCGGGCTTCTACACGCCCCACTCCGGCCTCGCCCGGGAGCGAGACCTGGATCTGGTCGTCTGCCTCGGGGACTACATCTACGAGCGTCCGTTCTACGGCGCCGAGGGCGTCCGGGCGGACACGACGGGCGCGAACAAGGACGGCGAAGTCCAGACGCTCGAGGAGTACCGCGACAAGTACGCGCTCTACCACACCGACTCGCGCCTGATCGACGTGCGCCAGCGCTACCCGATGATGGCGATCTGGGACGACCACGAAGTCGAGGACAACTACGCCGGGGGCCTGCCGGGCGACGCCACGCGGAACCGCCGGATCCCGTTCGCGCAGCGACAGGCCAACGCCTACGGGGCCTTCTTCGAGCACATGCCGCGCATCCGGGTGCCCGGCGACCCGAACCGGATCTACGGCTCGATGCGGCTGGGGCGCAACGCCGAGCTCCTGCTCCTCGACGAGCGCCAGTACAAGGGTGATCAGCCCTGTGGCGACGCCGAGCTGCAGCCCTGCGCCGAGGCGAACGACCCGCGCGCCTTCCTCGGGGACGCCCAGAAGGCGTGGTTCAAGGACGCGCTGGTCCGCTCGGACGCCACCTGGAAGCTCGTCGGCAACCAGGTGATGATCATGTCCTTCGACGTGACCCCCGCCCAGAACCCGGTCACCGTGGACTCTTGGGACGGGTACGGCGCCGAACGGCGGGAGATCGCCGAGTTCATCGGCGGGGCCAACCCGACCGGGCAGCCGATACACGACGTGAGCTTCGTCACCGGCGACATCCACACGTTCTTCGCAGGGCGGGTCACGGCCAGCGGCCGCCAGAGCGCCGGGGAGAAGGCGGTGGCGACCGAGTTCGTCTGCGGGGCGGTGACCTCCGAGGGCGTCGCCGATCTCATCTCCCCGCAGCAGCAGCTCAACGCGGGGGTGGGGGCCTTCTCCGAGGCGGGCCTCCTGGTCAGCAACCCGCACCTGCAGTACATCGACGCGTCCCGGCGCGGCTACGGCGTCATCGAGGCCCGCACGGACCGCCTCGAGGTCAGCTTCCGCTCGCCCCCGACGGTCAAGGACAACGGGGTCACCGATGTCCAGACCATCGCGCGCTTCACGGTTGCCCGCGGCAGCACCGACGTCGCCGTCGAGCAGGTCACCGCCGGGACCGCGGCGCCCTAAGCGCCGCGTCCTACAGCCGCCGCGCCGTCAACCGGGCGACGGCGCGGCGACCGTCGGCGGTCACGACCGTGAGCCGCACCGCGTAGTCCCCACGGCCGAGGGCCTCGGAGGCGAGGCGCAGACGGTGCGTGATCCCCGCGCGCCGGCTCTGGCCGCGGTAGCGCTTGACGACCCGGCTCCCGCGCAGCACGTCGACCCGAGCGAGCGCGTCGCTCTCCAGACGGAAGGCGATGCCCAGGGCCCGGTTCCCGCGACCGCCGAACACGGTTCGCTCGAGCTTGAAGCTCGAGAGCAAGCGGCAGGACGGCGTGCGGTCGAACGCCTGACGGAGGCGGAACCGGCCCGCCGTTCGCCGGAGCGCCACGCGGCGCTCGTCGATGCGGCCGCTCGGGGTCCGCATCCGAGCCCGGACGAAGTAGTACCCCTCCCCCACCCGCGCGCGGGTCCCGGCGCCCGACCACGTGAAGCTGCGCGCCCGCGAGAAGCGGGCGACGAGGCGGTTCCCCACGACCCTGCTCCCGTCGGACTGGCGGAAGACGTCGAAGCGCGCCTTCGCGCTCCCCCCGCGGGAGAAGGCGAACCGCAGGCCCCCTCCGCTCGGTTGCACGCTGAGCGAGCCGAAGGCGACGGCGGCCGAGCAGCTCGACGGCGCGCCCGTCCCGGGTCCGGTGGGCGTCGGCAGCGAGCCCGGCGGATCGACGACCGGGGGCAGCGCACCGGGGGCGAAGGCCTCCACGAGCACACGCCCCTGGCTGCCGGAGGGCGGACGACGACCGAAGAGGGCCATCGCCGTCGGCGCGATGTCCACCTGCTCGGAGGAGGTCGGGTTCAGGAGCGTGTCGTCGAACCGCGGCCCGACGGCCCCGTCGATCGTCTGCTGGACCACCTGATCACCGCCGGAGACGATCGCCATCGTGTTGTCGAGGGTCGTCGGCGCACCGTGGTTGCCGGGTAGCGGATTGAGCCCCCCGGGGATCCCGTCCCCGAACGCGGTCCCGGGCCGGGAGGTGACGAGCAGGTCGCCTGTGCGCTCACCCGCGATGTTCCACCCCGGGTGGACGCCGTCGAGTGTGTGCTGCATCCCGCCGTCGGCGGCGTTGGGCAGGCGGTAGAGCGCCTCGTCGGCGAAGCCGGTGGCGAGCGCCTTCTCCCGCAGGCGCTTCAGCAGCGCGTCCCGGTCGGGACGGTTCCGGTCCTTCAGGTAGACCATGTCGACGCTCCCGTTCAGCACGACCTCCACCGCGTCTGCATCGTCGCCAAACGCCGACTCGAGCCCGCGCCCCGGCGTCGGGGACGTGGAGTCCATCGAGTGGTCGGAGGTGAAGAAGATCACCGTGCGGCCCCAGAGCCCCTTCTCCTTCTGGTGCGCGACGAACCGCTGCAGCTCCTGGTCGGTGCGGCCGATCTGCGCGGTGTAAGCGGCCCCTGCCCCGGTGACGTGGCCGGCCTGGTCGATGTCCGGGAAGTTCACGAAGGTGAGGTTCGGCCGCCGGAGCGCCCCGTCGGCCGGCACGCCCTCGTCGACGGTGCGGATCACCTCGTCCATGACGACGTTGTCGTCCGTGTACCGCTGCACCGGGTCGATCACGACGTCGCGGCAGTAGGGCGGGTCGTCGCTCGCCTGCTCACAGGGGGCCCAGAGGTGGTCGGCGTCGTAGGCGGCCGGGTCGATCCGCTTGGTGGCGAAGATCCGGCCGAGCTTGGGCTTCCCGAAGATGCCTGCGGTGACCGTGTCCGGGGAGAGCCGCTTCATCGCGGCGAAGAACGTCTCGGCCTGGAGGCAGGTGCCTGACTGTCCCGTCGTGATCATGGGGCGGCCGGGCTCCAGCGAACCACCGGCGTTCGGGCAGTCGCGCTTGGCTTGCGCGTCGTAGACCGCGAACTCGTTCCCGGAGATGCCGGAGCTCTTCCCGTAGGCGCCCGTCGCCATCGCGGAGTGGTTCGGGTTCGTCTCCGAGACCATGATTCCGCGGGACTGCCGGTAGTACGTGGCCCGGCCGCCCTGCTCCCCGCGTATCAGCGAGGCGAGGAACGGGGCCTCGCGGTCGTCGATCGCCTTCGCGCCGTCCTGCGCGTCGAGGGAGAAGACGTAGACGAGCGGCGTGGCCGGATCGTCGCCGACCGAGGGCTTCTGCGCGGCGACGGGGGACGCCACCCCGACCACCGCCGCGCCGAACGCGAGGGCTGCGACCACTGTCCGCTTGTACGCCACGCCCGGCACGCTATCCGGCGCACCCGTCGCTTGCGTCAGCGTTCAGCCGAGCCGCGCGAGCGCCTCCTTCGGTTCCGTGCACGCAAGCCCCTGGTCACGCGCGACCGGCGCGTAGGTGAGCTCGCCGCCCGCGACGTTCAGGCCCGCCAGGAAGCCGGCGTCGGCCCCGAGGGCCCCGGCGACCCCCTGATCCGCGAGCTTGACGACGAACGGCATCGTCGCGTTCGTGAGCGCGTAGGTGCTCGTGATCGGGACGGCCCCCGGCATGTTCGCCACGCAGTAGTGGGTGATGCCGTCGACCTCATAGGTCGGGTCGGTGTGCGTGGTGGCTCGCGAGGTCTCGAAGCAGCCGCCCTGATCGATCGACACGTCGACGAGGACCGCGTTCTGCTTCATCAGCCCGAGCTGCGCCCGGGTGATGACGTGCGGGGCCTTCGCCCCGTGGACGAGCACCGCACCGATGACGAGATCGACCTCGGGCAGCAGCTCCTCGATCGCGAGCGTCGAGGCGAACACGGTGGAGGCCCGATCGTTCAGGACGTGGGCCAGCTCGCGGAGCCGGTCGATGTTGCGGTCGAAGACGTAGGTCTCCGCCCCCATCCCGATCGCGATCTCCGCCGCGTTCTGGCCGACGACGCCGCCCCCGATGACCATGACCTTGCCCGCGGCCACGCCCGGCACGCCGCCGAGCAGGAGCCCGCGTCCGCCGAGCGGCTTCTCGAGCATGAACGCGCCGGCCTGCGTGGCGATCTTGCCGGCGACCTCGCTCATCGGGGCCAGCAGCGGTAGGCGGCCGCGCGCGTCGGTGACCGTCTCGTAGGCGATGCACGTCGCCCCGCTCTCCATCAGGCCGCGGGTGAGCTCGGGATCGGGCGCGAGGTGCAGGTAGGTGAAGAGCACGTGCTCGGGCCGCAGCCGCGCGACCTCCACGGCCTGCGGCTCCTTCACCTTCACGATCATCTCGGCCGCCCCCCAGACCGCGTCCGCGTCCGGCAGGATCTCGGCGCCCTGGGCGACGTACTGCTCGTCCTCGATCGCCGAGCCCAGGCCGGCGCCCGCCTGAACGACCACCTCGTGGCCGTGTTCGATGAGTTCACGTACGCCGGCGGGCGTCATGCCCACCCGGTACTCGTCGACCTTGATCTCGCTGGGGACTCCGACCTTCATGTCAGGACCTCGTGGTGGTGGGTGTGGGCGCCTCGATGCGACGCTCGAAGAGGGCGGCGCGCGTTCCCGCGCCGGCGATGTCACGGCCGCGCAGGGCGAGCCAGAACTCGATGCGGTCGCGCGCGGAGGCGAGGTCGCGGCCGGTGAGCTCCTCGACCTTGCGGATGCGGTAGCGGAGCGTGTGCCGGTGGCAGAAGAGGGTCCGCGCCGCGGCCTCCCACTGGCCGTTGGCCTCGATGAACGCCTCGAGGGAGCGCATGAGCTCGCCGCCGTAGTGGCCCTCCCCCGCCTCGATCGGACCCAGCAGCGCCTCGCAGAACATGGCGAGCGCGTCGGAATCCTGCAGGGAGAGCAGCAGGGCGAAGGAGCCGAGCTCGCGGTGGGTGGCGACGGGACCCGTCCCGGTCCCCCCGCCGAGGGCGCGCGCCTCGAGCGCACAGCGGGCCTCGTGGTAGGCCTCCCGGGCCCGGCCCAGCGCGGTCGCACGGCCGACGCCCGCTGCGGGCGCTACGCCGAGGGCGCGGGTCACCCGTGCGTGCAGCCGCTCGGCGAGCTCGAGCAGCTCCTCGTCGAGGAAGCCCGGCATGAGCGCGACGGCGAGGCCCTCGACCCCCGCGACGACCGCAGAGACCGCCTCGTCCTCCAGCGCGGTGACGAGCACCCCCTCGAGCCGATCCTGCTCGCGCCGTCCCTCGGCGCGCAGCACGAGCGCGGTCAGGTTGCCGCCGAGCCCGAAGGGAGCGAGCCGGCGTGCGAGCTCCTCGCCCTCGAGCTCCCCCGAGACCACCGCCGCCAGCACGTCCCCGGCCAGCCGTCGTTCGGTGGTGTCCGCGACCCGGCGCCGCAGCAGCTCGATGGCGATCGCCGTGACCGCCTGGTGGAGCACGAGCCGGTCGAACTCGCTGAGGCCCTCGCCGTCCTTGATGCCGACGATCCAGGCTTGGGGGCGGACGTCCGCGGGGCCGTCAGCCGTCGCCACCGGGAGCGCGAGGCCGCGTGAGGCGAGCTCGCCCGCCGCCGGGACGAAGCCGCGGGGGGCGCCCCGCCGCGCCCGCTCCTGCACCTCCTCGGTGATCTCCGCGATCACGGCCTCCTCGAGCCCACGCTGGAACCCGTGTCGGGCGGTGAGCTCGCCCCGGGCGTCGAAGACGAGGACGCTTCCGGCGATCAACCCGGCGCTCGCCTGGGCGATCGGATCGAGTCCGCCGCCCGTGAGCGCAATCCGCTGGAGCCGCTCCTGCGCCGCGATCGAACGCTGGAGGAGCGCGTACTGCTCGTTGACCAGGCGGACGAACGCCTTCTCGGTGATCGCGATGAACGGGAGCTCGTACGGGATCTCGATGAGCGTGAAGCCACAGGCCTCCGCCTCCTCGATCATGGGGACCGGGATCGTGTCGAGGCCGAAGCCGACGCCGACGCCGAGCCCGGCCAGCCCGTGGTCGGCGAGCCGGCGTACGTAGGCGCGCTGCTCGGCCTCCGACCCCAGGCCGAGGCCGGTCGTGAGCAGGAGCTCGCCGCCCGAGAGGAACGGCGTGGGGTCGGCGAGCTCCGAGATGTGCACCCAGCGGACCGGTGCGCTCAACGCGTCGTCACCACAGAGCACGCGCACGTCGAGGTCCCGCAGGAGGTCGTTCAGGTTCAGCACGTCACTACGCGAGCATCCGCTTCGTCGCCGCCTCGAGGACCGGCCGCAGGATGCCCTCGATCTCGGCGAACTCCTCGGGCCCCGAGATGAGCGGCGGGGAGAGCTGGATGACCGGGTCGCCGCGATCGTCGGCGCGGCAGATGAGGCCCTTCTCGAAGAGCTCGCCGGAGAGGAACCCCCGCAGCAGCGACTCGGACTCCGCGTCGTTGAAGCTCTGGCGCGTATCGCGATCCTTCACGAGCTCGATCGCCTGGAAGTAGCCGGCGCCGCGGACGTCGCCGACGATCGGGATGTCCCGGAGCGAGTCGAGCATGCCCCGGAAGTCGGCCTCGTGGGCCTGGACGTTCTCGAGGATCCCCTCGTTCTCGAAGACGTCGAGGTTGGCCATGGCGACCGCCGCGCACATCGGGTGGCCGCCCCAGGTGAAGCCGTGTGTGAACGAGTTGTTGCCGTCGAGGAACGGCTCCATGAGCCGGTCGGAGGCGATGACCGCGCCCATCGGGGCGTAGGAGGACGTGAGCCCCTTCGCGGTGGTGATGATGTCCGGCTGGTAGCCGTAGCGCTCGGCGCCGAAGTAGGTGCCGAGGCGCCCCCACGAGCAGATGACCTCGTCGCTGATGAAGAGCACGTCGTGCTCGTCGCAGATCTCGCGGATCCGCTGGAAGTAGCCCTCGGGCGGGGTGAAGCAGCCACCGGCGTTCTGGACCGGCTCCATGATCACCGCGGCGACGGTGTCCGGGCCCTCGAAGAGGATCCGCTGCTCGACCGCCTCGGCGAGGTTCTCGGCGCCGTAGCCCGGGGGCAGCCGGTAGAGGTTCGTGTTCGGCACGTGGCAGCCGCCGGGCATGAGCGGCTCGTACGGCTGGCGCAGGTTCGTGATGCCGGTCGCAGCCAGGGCGCCCATCGTGGTGCCGTGGTAGGCGACCTCGCGGGCGACGATCTTCGTCTTGTTCGGCTTGCCGTTCAGCTTGTGGAACTGGCGGGCGAGCTTGATCGCCGACTCCACCGACTCCCCGCCGCCGCTCGTGAAGAAGACCCGGTTGAGGTCCCCCGGGGCGAGGCCCGCGATCCGCGCTGCGAGCTCGATGGCGCGCGGGTGGGCGTAGGACCAGTTCGTGAAGAAGCCGAGCTCGGCCGCCTGGTCGGCGCCGGCCTGGGCGACGTCCTGACGTCCGTGGCCGATGTTCACGCAGAAGAGCGAGGAGAGGCCGTCGAAGTACTTCTTGCCGTGCTCGTCCCAGACGTGGCAGCCCTCGCCACGCACGATGATCGGGATCTCCGCGCCCGCTTGATAGGCGCCCATGCGGGAGAAGTGGAGCCAGAGGTGGCGCTTGGCGAGGGTCTGGAGGTCTGTCTCGGGGGGTGCGGCGGGAGTGGCCATCTGCGTGTTCCTCGGGTTTGTCCGTTCCGTCGTCCGGTCGGTCGTTCTGGACAACGCTACCTGCGGGGGACCGTACGGTCCAGGTGCCTGCCGGATCGGCCAACTGGACGGCCTGTAGATTCGCCGGATGGGTCTCATGCATCATCGTCAGGGCTCCGGGGAGCCCCTCGTCCTCGTCCACGGCGTCGGCAGTCGCTGGCAGGTGTGGCAGTCCGTGCTGCCCGCCCTCGCCGCACGCCATGACGTGATCGCCGTGGATCTCCCGGGGTTCGGCGCGAGCCCCCCGGACGGCACGGTGCCGTCGGTCGTGGCGCAGGCCGAGCGCCTCGAGGCGTTCTTCGCCGAGCTCGGGCTCGAGCGACCGCACGTCGCGGGCAACTCGATGGGCGGGGCGATCGCCCTCGAGCTCGCGCGACGGGGCAGCGTGAGCAGCGCCACGGGCGTCTCCCCCGCCGGCTTCTGGACGCGGCAGGAGCGCGAATGGGCCATTCGCACCCTCAAGGCCACCGCCACGCTGTTGCCCCTCCTGCGCCCCGTGCTGCCGATGCTCGTGGCCACGGGGCTCGGGCGGACCCTGCTCTTCGAGCAGCTCTTCCGCAAGCCCTGGAAGCTCGGCGCCCAGGAGTCGGTCGACACGGTCGACGCGCTGATGGGCTCGGCCTCCTGGGAGGGGGCGCTCGCGGAGTTCCGGAGCTACACGTTCCGCGACGCGGACGAGCTGCGCGGCGTCCCGGTCACGATCGCCTGGGGCGACCACGACTATCTGCTGCTCACCCGTCAGCGTGAGCGCGCGCGCCGCGTGCTGCCCTGGGCGCGCCACGTCGAGCTGCCGGGCTGCGGCCACGTGCCCTTCGCCGACGATCCGGAGCTGCTCGCGACGGTACTGCTCGCGGGTGCGCGTTCGGAGCCGCTCAGCCGCTGAGGTTGGGCGTCGACGCTCAGGTGGCGGCGGCGAGCGCGGCGGAGCCGGCGGGCGCGTCGGCCCGCTTGGCCGAGGAGAGCGGCGCGGGCATGAGCGCGGAGGCGACGATGACCATCACGAACGCGGCGGCCTGGATGACGATGCCGAGCGCGTCGCCCGCCATCGGGTCACCGAAGACGACGATGCCGCCGGCGATGCCGGAGATGTTGGCGGCGGTCCCGGTCACGGCGATGACCGAGACGGCCTCACCGTCCTGCAGGCCCTTGGCCGACGAGTAGAAGGCGACGACCGACGCTGCGAGGCAGACCCACAGCCACGGCGAGAGCAGGACCGCAAGCAGGCCGTCTCCGACGATGCCGGTCATGGCCTTGATCGCGACGTCCGAGACGCCGAAGAGGACGCCGGCCGCTGCGCCGAGCATGACGCCGTGGTGCTCGCTGCCGCCGATGCCGGTCCGCGGCCCGAGGATCAGCAGGCCGCCGAGCCCGAAGAGCCCCGCCTCGAAGGCGACCATCGCCGAGACGCTGAAGGAGGAGTGCGAGCCGCCGGCCTGCGGCAGCGTGATCACGAGGGTCATGAGGCCGACCGCCGTGAGGACGAGACCCACCGCCTGCCGGCGACCGACGGCGATGCCGAAGAGCCGATCGGCCATCACCGCGATGAGGACGACCCCGCCGGCCAGGACGACCTGCACGGTGCTCATCGGCGCGAGCGCCAGCGCGGCGACGTGGAAGATGAAGGCGCTCAGCGCCACCAGCATGCCGATCGCGAACCACTTCTGCGAGAAGAGCGACTTGCCGCTCCGCAGCGGGTGCCGCGCGTCGACGGGGTGGGCTTCGCACGCTCCCTTGTGCTTCAGGAAGAAGCCGACGTTCGTGACGACGGCGCACAGGAGCGCGAGCAGGATGCCGAGTTCGAGAGTCATAGATGAGAAGCGACGGGAGCGGGAGCGGAGTGCGCACCGTTGCGCGTCTCCCTCCGTATCGGCAGACAACCCCAAGGGGCTTGACCGGTCACGTCGTGCCTCGAACGGTAGCGAGAATCCGCGAGCACCTCGCCGGTCGTCGCGAGATGGCACGATCGTGGGGCTCCGTGTCCGCAACGCCTGCACAGAACGTGCGTCTTCCGCTCCTGTTGATCGACATCGACGGGGTCATCTCCCTGTGGGGGACCCCTGCGTTGACGTCACCTTTAGGCGCGTTGACGCTCGTCGACGGCGTCCCGCACGCACTCTCGAAACCGGCCGCGGAGCGGCTTGCGGGGCTGGCGGACGCCTTCGAGCTCGTCTGGTGCAGCGGCTGGGAGGACCGCGCGAACGACTACCTGCCCCGCCTCGTCGGACTCGGCCCGCTCCCGCATCTGAGCTTCGGCCCCCCGAGCGACCACGCGCACTGGAAGCTCGCGGCGATCGACGCCCACGCCGGGCCGTACCGCGCGCTGGCGTGGATCGACGACGACCTCCCCGCGGCCTGCCACGCCTGGGCCGCCGCCCGCCCCGGGCCGACGCTCCTCGTGGAGACGGACCCGGCCATCGGCGTCACCCCGGAGCAGGCGACCCGGCTCCGTGCGTGGAGCCGAACGCCACGCTGAGCGGTAGGCCGCGCTCAGGCGCTGGGTTCGGCAACCGTGAGCGGGCCGCCCGCGTCACCGGTGTTGGCCGTGCCGACGCGCTCGATCAGCAGCACGTGGCAGGGCTCGGCGGCGTACGGGCAGTGCTCGACCCCGGCCGGGACGACGTAGAGCTCCCCCGGTCCGAGCTCGACGTCGGGGGCGTCCCGGAGCCGGAGCGTCATCCGCCCGTCGATGACGAGGAAGAAGTCGTCGGTGTCCGCGTGCCGGTGCCAGGGAAACTCCCCGTGGATCCGTGCGACGAGGAGCTTGTTGTCGTTGTAGGTCCCCACCCGCGAGGGCTGGTAGGGACCGGGGAGCTCCGCGAGAGCGGCCGCCAGATCGATGGCGCCGACGGCGCCGGCCATCAGGCCGCGGCGTCCTTCTTCTTGGCCGCGGGCTTCTCCGCCTTCGGCTTGCTCTCCTTCGACGACGAATCGGAGGAGCTCGAGGAGGAGGACGAGCCGGAGCTGTCGGACGACCCGGCGGCCTCCTTCTTCTCGCGCTTCTCCTTCATCTTGTCCGAGTGGTCGGCGGACCCGCTCTCGGCGGAGCGCTCCAGCTCGCGGTTGCGGGTCCGCGTGCCGTAGTCGGTGTTGTGGAAGCCCTTGCCCTTGAAGTGGATCGCGGGGGCGTGGAACACCTTCGTGACCGGCACGCCGGTCTCGGGGTCGTGCGTGAGCGTGTCGTCGGAAAAGCTCTGCAGCACGTCGAACGTGGTGCCGTCGGGACGTCGGTACTCGTAGATCGGCATACGCGGGAGAGTCTAGCCGAGCCGCTCTGGCACTCTCACCCGGAGAGTGCCAACGACAGGGTCGGTCGGTAGGCTCGGGGCATGGCCGAAGACGTAGTGACCATGGACAAGATCGTCGCGCTCTGCAAGCGCCGCGGCTTCATCTTCGCCTCCAGCGACATCTACGGCGGCATGAGCGCGGCCTACGACTACGGCCACTACGGCGTGCTGCTGAAGACCAACGTGAAGAACGAGTGGTGGCGCGCGATGCTCTCCGAGCGCGACGACGTCGTGGCGATCGACTCCGCGATCATCCAGCACCCGCGGGTGTGGGAGGCCTCCGGCCACCTCGAGGGGTTCACCGATCCGCTCGTCGACTGCAAGACCTGCAACGCCCGCTTCCGCGCCGACCACCTCGAGGAGCGTGCCGTCGGCCTCGAGTGCCCGCGCAAGCCGAGCAAGCTCCCCGGTGAGGGCCCCGACTGCGAGCTCACCCCCGCGCGCGACTTCAACCTGATGCTGAAGACGACGATCGGCGCCGTCGAGGAGACGGGCTCGGTCGCCTACCTCCGGCCGGAGACGGCCCAGGGCATCTTCATCAACTTCAAGAACGCCTTGCAGTCCCTGCGGGTGAAGCCGCCGTTCGGCATCGCCCAGGTCGGCAAGTCGTTTCGCAACGAGATCACGACGAAGAACTTCGTCTTCCGCATGCGCGAGTTCGAGCAGATGGAGATGGAGTTCTTCGTGCCCCCCGCCGAGGCGGAGCAGTGGTACGAGAGCTGGAAGGCCGAGCGGTTCGACTGGTATCAGCGCCTCGGCATCCGCCCCGACCACCTCCGCCTGCGCGAGCACGACGCGGACGAGCTCTCCCACTACTCGAGCGGCACCGCCGACGTGGAGTACCTCTTCCCCATGGGCTGGTCCGAGCTCGAGGGCGTCGCCAACCGCGGGAACTTCGACCTGACCCAGCACGCCACCCACTCCGGCGAGAAGCTCGAGTACTTCGACCAGCCGACGGGCGAGCGGTACGTCCCGCACGTCATCGAGCCGGCCGCCGGCGCCGACCGCGCGATGCTTGCGTTCCTGGCCGACGCCTACGACGAGGACGAGATCGGCGGCGAGAAGCGCACGGTGCTCAAGCTGCACCCGCGCCTCGCACCCGTGAAGGTGGCTGTGTTCCCGCTCCTGCGGAAGGACGGCCACCCCGAGCTCGCGCGCGAGCTGTTCACCGCGCTGCGCGGGACGATGCAGGCCGAGTACGACGACGGCGGCGCGATCGGCAAGCGCTACCGCCGCCAGGACGAGATCGGCACCCCGTTCTGCGTCACCGTCGACCACCAGTCGCTCGAGGACGGCACCGTCACGGTCCGCGAGCGCGACTCGCTCACCCAGGAGCGCGTCCATCGCGACGAGCTGGTCGGCTACCTGGCCGCCCGGCTCGCCGCGCCCTGGCACTCCCCCAAGCTGAGCTGAGGGAGCACCTACCGCACGATCCTCGTCGCCTTGCGGACGCTCACGCTGCGGCCGGCGTCCTGCGCGGTGACCTCGACGAGCACGGGGCCCGGCTTGGTCCGCCCGAGGGCGCCCTTCCGGGGCTGCACGCGAACGTTGGTCGAGCGGGTCAGGCGGGACACCGACCGGGAGAAGAGCACCCGGTTGCGGGCGTCGTAGATCCGCACCTCCACGTCGGTCGGTCGGCTGTCGCCCAGCGGGCGCAGACGGACCTGGACGGAGCCGACGCGACGGGTGCGCTTGGCCGAGAACGCCGGGCGGGAGATGCGGAGCGCCCGCGAGCCCGCGCCGGACGTGCTTCCCGCCGAGCCGCTCGGACCCGCGGGTCCCGCGGGGCCCGCCGGGCCGGAGGCGCCCGCGGCGCCCGGCCGGCCGGCGACGCCCTGCGTTCCCTGCTGACCGGCCGCACCCTGCGTTCCCTGCTGACCCGTGGCGCCCTGCGTCCCCTGCTGACCGGTCGCGCCCTGCTCGCCGACGGGACCTTGCGGACCCGCGGGCCCCTGGTCACCGGACGCGCCCGTCGGACCCGTTGCGCCGGGCGTGCCCGTCGTGCCGGAGGCGCCGGACGTCCCCGAGGTTCCCGAGCCCTCACCGCCGGCCTTGGCCTCGACGACCGGCCCCTGGTCGGCGGCGGAGGCGACCGGGACGGTCAGGACCCCGGGGCGGCTCGGATCGGTGCTGATCGAGACCGGGCCCGGGACGTTGTTCGTGCGGTAGGCCTGATCGCCCGTCGCGATCGTCAGCACCATCTTGTGACCCTTGGCGAAGCGGTGCACGATGCCGGGCAGCTCGACCTTCACCGGCACCGTCTGGTTCGCGATGCGCGTCGGAGAGACGAGCTTGTTCTTCAGGGTGATGGTGCCGTCCGGCGCGACGTCGTACAGCTTCACGAAGACCGCGAGCAGCTGCGAGTCGTTTCCGCTCCCGACGGTGGCGGAGGCGGGCGCCGAGATGCGGAACTCCGCGGTCGGCACACCGACGACGTCGGTGTCCTCGGCGAGCGGCGGCGTCGCGTATTTGACGAACGTCCCGGCGGTGTCGGTGACCGGCATGTTCTGGTTGGCGACCGGGATCTCGCTGTAGCTGGTCGCGCCGCCGGCGGACGCCGCGAAGTTCGCCGTCCCGGCGGCGACGGTGGCCGGGTCGGCGACCAGCGCGTCCGTCCCCGAGAGGTAGAGCTTCTTGGACGGTGCCGCCGGGTAGCCGGGCGAGCGGGCGAAGGCGGGCGTCGCGTCAGGCGTCGCCCCCGTCTTGACGTAGTCGACCCAGTCGCGGAAGTAGGTGATGTCCAGCGACGGCTTGGCCGGCGCATCCTTCAGGTAGTGATCGAACCAGGCCAGGTACTGACGGCCCTGGTAGTTGTCGGTGTCGCCGAGGCGCAGCTCCCCCGGCTTCGGCGTCGAGTTCGAGTGGCCGTGCGACTGCCAGATCATCTTGACGGGCACGTTGCGCTCCTTGAGCGCACGAAAGGTCGTGATCGCCTCCTGCAGGTTGAACAGGGAGTCCGCCTGGCCCTGGGCGAGCAGCACCGGGATCTTGATCTGATCGATGTAGTTCGAGACCGAGGCATGCCGCGCGAAGGCGACCGTCGCGGCGTTCGGGCTGCCCTCGACGTCCATCTGGGCCTTGGCCCCGCAGGCGCGGTCGTCGAAGTTCGGGCACGGACCGACCGCCCCCGGCGTGCTCGCGTTGGCGATGCCGACCGCGAAGAACAGCGACGTCCAGCCGACCTTCTCGATGCCGGGCGTCTGATAGCTGACCCCGCGGATGAAGCTCGTGTTGTTCGGCGCCAGCGAGTAGGCCAGGTCGTTCCAGGTGATGCTCGGGATGAGCGTGTCGACGCGGGGGTCCACCCCGGCCACCGCGAACTGGTTCTCGCCGCCGTAGGAGCCGCCGTACATGCCGACGCGCGGGTCGTCCGGCCGGGCGACGCCGTCGTGGTCGACCGCGTCGAGCTTGACGTAGTCGATCTTGCTGCCGTTCGAGGCGGCCTTGCTGCCGCCGAGGAACGAGACGAGCTGTGAGCCGGCCTTCCCGTCGTAGTCCGGGTCGTCGAGGGTGATCTTGCAGCCCGAGGTCCCGAAGCCGAGCCCCGAGTAGGCGAGCACGACGTAGCCACGCCTGGCGTAGGCCTCGCCGAGGCCCTTCAGGTCACCCTTGCTGCCGCCGAAGCCGTTCGAGGCCAGGAGCGCGGGGCGCCGGTCACTCACCGAGGCCCCCGTGGGCTTGTAGACGTCGACCGAAACGTCACACGACAGGTCGTTCGCCGGCCCGACCACCGTCGGCACCGTGAGCGGCGTGACCGTGAAGGTCTCGTCGGCGGCGAGCGCCGGGACGGCACCTGCCCCGAGCGCAAGCGTCGTGAGGAGCGCCGTGCGGCGCAGCTTCCGTGCGTGACCCATCTGAACGACTCCCTGTCTCGGGTGAACGGTGGCGACCACCACCGCCGGCGGAAGGTAGCGGTCGCTGGTCCGTAATGCGGCACTTCGACGTCCCGGATGGCGACCCGGAGCTCGGACATCGACCGGGAACGACGAGGGGCGCCTTCCGGCGCCCCCCGAAGATCAGATCGACCGGGCTCCGCTCAGCTGGTGGGAGCGGGCGTCGACGGAGCGGTGGTGGAGGTGTAGTCGAACTCCTCCTCCGCGCCGAAGAGCAGGTCGAGCAGCTTGTTGCGCACGTCGGAGGAGACCGCGACCGCGACCCCCGCACCGACGACGAGCACGAGCAGCTTGCGCCCGAGGCCGCCCTTCTTCTTCTTGGCCTTCTTCTTGGCCGGCGGATCGGCCAGCGTCGTGCCCACGTCTTGAGCGCCGCGGCGGCGGTCGCCAGGTTGGCGTGCAGCTTCTTGTCCTCGAGGACGGACTTCGACGAGCGACTTGCCGGAGGCGAGCCGCTCGTAGGCGTCGCGCGCGGACTCGTAGGCGACCCGCACGTTGTCGTGCAGGTCGGAGTCGTTCGTGATGGTCTGCAGGTACGGGTTCGACTTCACCGCGTCGACCGCTTCGACGGCGGTGGCGCCGGCGGCGGCCGCCTTCTTCTTCTTGCTCATGTGGTGTTCAGTCACCTCTCGGGAGGGGGTCGATGGCAGTGCTGTGGAGCCTATACCCGAGCGCCCGGGCCCGATGATTCCTAGCCTTCGAGCGCGACCGCGAGCACGTCGCCGATCTCCTGGACCCAGTGGAACTCGAGCCTGGCGCGGAGCGCCTCGGGGATCTCGTCGACGTCGCCCTCGTTGCGGGCCGGGGCGACGATCGTCGTGATGCCGTGGCGCTGGGCGGCGAGCACCTTCTCCTTGAGCCCGCCGATCGGCAGCACCTGCCCGGTCAGGGTGATCTCGCCGGTCATCGCCACGCCGTCGCGGACGCAGCGGCCCGGTCAGCAGCGACACCAGCGCGGTGGCCATCGTGACGCCGGCGGACGGGCCGTCCTTCGGGATCGCCCCGGCGGGCACGTGGATGTGGAGGTCGTGGCTTGCGAGCTAACCGTCGTCGAGCTCGGGGGCGAGCTCGCGACGTGGCCGCGCACGTAGGAGAGCGCCGCCTGCGCGCTCTCCTTCATCACGTCGCCGAGCTGGCCGGTGATGATCAGCCGCGGCTCCGGGCGCCCGTCGGCATCGCGGTCGCCTCGATGAAGAGCACGTCGCCGCCGACCGGGGTCCAGGCCAGGCCGGTGGCCACGCCGGGCTGGCCGGGTGCGCCGCCGCGCTCTCGTCGAAGACTTCGGCGGCCGAGCAGCTCGCGGGCCCGCGCCTGCGCCGATCGTCGCGCGCTTCGGCTTCGGTCGCCGTCCTCGGCGCGCGATCTCGAAGGCGACCTTGCGGCAGAGCGCCGCCGATCTCGCGCTCCAGGTCGCGGACCCCGGCCTCCCGCGTGTAGTCGGGGATGACGTCCTCGAGCGCGGCGTCGGAGATCGCGAGCCAGCGACTTCTTGAGGCCCGTTGCGCTCGAGCTGGCGCGGGACCAGGTAGCGCTTGGCGATCTGGAGCTTCTCGTCGTCCGTGTAGCCGGCGAGCTGGATGACCTCCATGCGGTCGCGCAGCGGCGCCGGGGATGGTGTCCAGCGTGTTCGCCGTCGTGATGAACATGACGTTCGAGAGGTCGAACGGCACGTCGAGGTAGTGGTCGCGGAAGCTGCCGTTCTGCTCCGGGTCGAGCACCTCGAGCATCGCGCTGGCCGGGTCGCCGCGGAAGTCGGTGCCCATCTTGTCGATCTCGTCGATCATGAACACCGGGTTGTTCGAGCCGGCGTCGCGCAGCGCCCGGATGATCGTGCCGGGCATCGCGCCGATGTAGGTGCGCCGGTGGCCGCGGATCTCCGCCTCGTCGCGCACGCCGCCCGCGGAGATGCGCTCGAACTCGCCGCCCGAGCGCCTCGGCGATCGAGCGGCCGAGCGAGGTCTTGCCGACGCCGGGCGGGCCGACGAAGCAGAGGATCGAGCCGCGGCGTCGGCGTCCGGCCGCTTCGAGCTTGCGCACGGCGAGGAACTCGAGGATGCGGTCCTTGACCTGCGTCGAGGCCGTAGTGGTCCTCGTCGAGCACCTCGCGCGGCGTGCTCGAGGTCGAGGTGATCGTCGGGTCGAGCGGTCCCACGGCAGCGAGGCGATCCACTCGAGGTAGGTGCGGATCACGCCGTGCTCGGCCGCCGCCGGCGGCAGGTGCTCCAGGCGCTCGAGCTCGCGGTCGGCCTGCTTGCGCGCGTCGGCGGGCAGGTCGATCGCGGCGAGCTGCTCGCGCAGCTCGGCGGCCTCCTCGGCCGACTCCGAGCCTCGCCGAGCTCCTCCTGGATCGCCTTGAGCTGCTGGCGCAGCACGTACTCGCGCTGGCCCTTGTCGATCTCCGACTGGACCTGCGACTGGATCTTCGACCCGATCGAGACGACCTCGAGCTCGCGGGCGAGCGCCTCGGAGAGCTTGCGCAGGCGCTCGCCGACGTCGGCCTCCTCCAGCAGCTCCTGCTTCTCCTCGGTCTTCAGCCGCAGCGAGCCGGCGATCAGGTGGGAGAGCGCGCCGGGTCCTCGACGTTGGCGACGGCGATCTGCAGCTCCTCGGGCAGGTAGGGGACCTCCTCGACGATCTCGGAGAAGGTGGCAGCACGTTGCGCTGCAGCGCCGTCGAGCTCGGCGGACTCCTCGACGACGTCGGGCAGCTCGGTGATCGCCGCGACGAGGTAGGGCTCCTCCTGCTCCCAGCGGTCCAGGCGGACGCGCTGCGCGCCCTGGACGAGGATCCGCAGCGTGCCGTCGGGGACCTTCAGCATGCGCGCGACCGAGCCGACGACGCCGACGTCGTAGAGCTGGTCGGGGCCGGGGGTCTCGTGCTCGGGCTCGCGCGAGGCGACCATCACGAGCATGCGGTTGCCGGCGAGGACGTCGTTGACGAGCTGCACCGAGCGCTCCTGGCCGACGGCGAGCGGCATCAGCGTGTCCGGGAGCGGGACGGTCTCGCGCAGCGGCAGGACCGGGAGCGTCGCGGGCAGCCCGCGCGGGGCGCCGACCTCGACGTCCTGCTCGCCGGAGTCCTGCGCGATCTCGATCACGGCCGCGCCCGGCGTCGCGTCGACGTCGATCGGGACCTGCCGGGAGCGCCGCTCGGGCTGGGCGAGCGGCAGCTCGATGCGCAGGATGCCGTCGCGGTAGGTCGCGCGCGCCTCGTCGGCGACGACGTCGGCCCGAGCGGGATCACGCGGCGGAACGGGCCGAAGTCGATCTCGAGCTGCTGGTAGACGCGGCCGTCGGCCTCGGCGGCGCGGCGGTGGCCGGCGAGCACGAGCTCGCGGCCCTCGATCTCCAGGCTGATCTCGTCGGGTCGATGCCGGCGAGCTCGGCGTGCACGACCGCGCGCGGCGGCTCGGCGCCGGTCGGGCTCTCGTAGAAGACGTCGACGGCCGGGGAGAAGCCGCCGCCGCCGCGGGTGCAGGCCGCGGGCCGAAGACGTCGCCGAACAGCTCGTCCATCTCGCGGCGCATGCGCTCGAAGTTGGCGAAGAGGTCGCGCTCGGGTCGCATACCCGAGCGATGCTACTTCGGGGCCGCCGGCGCCCCAGGCTCAGACCTCGTAGACGCGCCCCGCCGTCGGCGACCTCGACCGGCCCGCCGAAGGCCCCGCGGCCTGGTCGCGCGCCCAGCGCGTCGAGCTCGTCGGAGATGTGGGTGAGCACGAGCCGCTTGGCGCCCGCGCGCGCGGCGTGCTCGCCGGCCTCGGCCGGGGTCAGGTGGCCGCGGACGCCGCCGCGCTCGGGGCGCGGCAGCGTCGCCTCGATCAGGAGCAGGTCGGTGCCTCGCGCGAACGTCGACGATCTCGTCGCTGGGCGCGTGGTCGGCGCCGAAGGTGAAGCCGCCCGCCGGCGCCGTGAGCTCTCGACCGCGAAGGTCGGGATGAAGTGCGGCACCGGCGCAGAAGCGCAAGCTGCAGCGGCCCGACCTCGAGCTCGTCGTCGACCGCGTACTCGCGCAGCGTGAAGGCGTTCTCGACGTGCTCGGGGAATGCCCCCGCCCGCGCAGACCTGGCGGAACGCCTCGCGCGCGCCCGGGCGGCGCGTGCAGCGCGGGCCGCGCGGGGTGCGTCGGTGCCCGGCCAGCGGTCGACCGGCACGGGCTGCTGGCGCGGCGCGTAGGTGAGCGCGTAGGCGAACGGGACGAGGTCGAAGAAGTGGTCCGCGTGCAGGTGGCTGATCACGACGGCGTCGACGTCGACGTAGTCGATGCGCTCGCGCAGCTTGCCGAAGACGCCGTTGCCGCAGTCGATCAGCAGCGACGTGTCGTCCTCCTGGACGAGATACCCGCTGCACGCCCCGCCGGCGTCCTGCCAGGCGGGCGACTTCCCAGCACCGTGATCCGCACCGCGACCCCTCCTCGCTCTCAGCGACCCGGGTGACGCTATACCCTGGCGCGCAGGGGCTGCGACTCCGAGGAGCGCCGGGAAGACTGGTCGGCATTTCGACAGCCCCTGCCCGAACGACAGGAGAACCGCCGTATGCCCGACCTCCCGCCCCACCCGGGGCGCCTGATGGCGCTCGCGATCGTGATCTTCGTCGGGGCCCTCGCGCTCATCGCCTCGGAGAGGGTCGACCGCACGAAGGTCGCGCTGGCCGGCGCGATCCTCATCCTGCTCACCCAGACGATCGAGCAGGAGCGGGCGATCGAGGCGATCGACTTCAACACGATCGGCCTGCTCGTCGGCATGATGCTCATCGTCAAGATCACCGAGCCGACCGGCGCCTACACGTAGGTCGCGATCCGGGCCGGACAGCTGTCCAAGGGCCGCCCGCTGGCGGTCGTCGTGTCCTTGGCGATCGCCACCGCCCTGCTCTCCGCCTTTCTGGACAACCTCACCACCATGCTGCTGATGGTGCCGATCACCTTCCTGCTGGCCGACGCGCTGGACATCGACCCGATCCCGCTCGTGCTCATCGAGATCATCGCCTCGAACATCGGCGGGACCTCGACGCTGATCGGCGATCCGCCGAACATCCTCATCGCCGGGCGCACCGACCTGAGGTTCGTGGAGTTCCTGGTCAACCTCGCGCCCGTGGCGATCGTCGCCTTCGTGGTGGTCACACCGGGCTGTACTTCCTCTTCCGCACGCGGCTGCAGATCGCGCCCGAAGCCCGGGAACGCGTCATGGAGCTCGACGCCGGCCGCTCGATCGAGGACCCGGACGAGCTGCGGCCCTGCTGCCCGTCCTCGGGCGGACGATCGTGGGCTTCTTCTTCACCAGATGCTCCACATCGAGCCCGCCACCGTCGCGCTGGCCGGTGCGACGCTCATGCTGCTCATCAGCCGCCAGTCGGTGGAGGATCGCTGGCCGGTATCGAGTGGCCGACGCTGTTCTTCTTCATCGGGCTCTTCGTGATGGTCGGCGCGCTGGAGGAGACCGGCGCGGTCCAGGAGATCGCCGACGGCATCGCGTCGGTGACCGACGGCAACCGCACCGCCGAGCTGCTCGGCATCACGTGGGTCTCGGCGATCGGGTCCGGGGATCGTGGACAACATCCCGTTCACCGCCACGATGATCCCCGTCGTCGAGCAGCTGCAACGAGCGGGGACGACGCCTACTGGTGGGCGCTGGCGCTCGGCGCCTGCTTCGGCGGCAACGCGACCCTCGTGGCCGCCGCGGCCAACGTCGCCGCCGCCGGCATGGCCGAGCGGGCCGGACAGCCGATCGGGTTCATGACGTTCCTCAAGGTCGGTATCCCTGCCACGCTGATGTCCATGCTGATCGCCACGTCTACATCCTCGTGAGGTACATCTGATGCAGCTCGAACACCGGCAGCCATGCTCATCGCGCCGGTGCTGCGGACGACCAGACGGTCGGCGATGCCGTCGTTCGCTGGCCGGTCAGGAGCTGCCGGCGCTGCCGGTCGTCGACGAGCCGGGCAGCTCATGGGGATCTTCGGTGAGCGCGAGTTCATCGCCGCCCTGTTCCCGAAGTACCTGGGGCAGCTGTAGTCGGCCGCGTTCGTCCGCCACTCGCTCGACGAGGCGCTCGAGAAGCCGCGGCGGCTGCGGCCAGAGCCCGTCGCCAAGCACATGAACACCGAGCACGTCGAGCGCCCGCGGACGTCTCGGACTCCAGCTCGCCGAGACGTTCCTCCACCACCGCGTCCTCATCGTCCCCGTGGTCAAGGACGGTGAGCCCGTCGGCATCGTCCGCCGCTCCGCGTTCTTCCGGGCGCTCGCGCAGCGCATGCTCGAGCGCCGCAGTGAGCGCCCCCGCGCAGACCGCAGCGAAGCTCGAGCGCGCGTCGCCGTGGAGCCCCGGCGGCACCCGGCAGCTCCAGGAGTTCCTCCACACCGAGGCCGGCGGGGCGATCCTGCTGCTCGCCGCCACCCTCGTCGCGCTGGTCTGGGCGAACTCGCCGCTCTCGGGCGCTACGAGGACCTGTGGCGCACGAAGCTCACGATCTCGATCGGCGGCGGCGAGATCTCCGAGGACCTGCGCCACTGGGTCAACGACGGCCTGATGGTCTTCTTCTTCTACGTCGTCGGCCTCGAGATCCGGCGCGAGCTCTCGATGGGCGAGCTGACGGACAAGCGCGAGGCCGCCGATCCCCGCCCTCGCCGCGCTCGCCGGCATGGTCGTGCCCGCGCTCGTCTACGTCGCGTTCAACGCTCGGGACCGACGCGGTGCGGGCTGGGGCATCGTCGATGGCCACCGACATCGCCTTCGTGCTCGGCGCGCTCGCGCTGCTCGGGCCCCGCTGCCCGCCGGAGCTGCGGGTGTTCCTGCTCACGCTCGCGATCGTCGACGACATCGGCGCGATCACCGTCATCGCGGTCTTCTACCGGAGTCGATCGAGTCGTCGCGCTGCTCGCCGCGGCCGGCGATCCTCGTCGCGATCCTGCTGCTGCGCCCGGTCCGGGTCTGGCGCGGCCCCGCGTACTTCGTCGCCGGGCTCGCGCTGTGGGTCGCGATGCTGAAGTCGGGCGTGCACCCGACGATCGCCGGCGTGCTGCTCGGGATGCTCACCGCCGTGCATCCGCCCGAACGCGGAGGCCGTCGAGCGCGCCGCGCGCGCGACCCGCTCCTTCCGGCAGTCCCCGAGCGCATCCTCGGGCCGCTCGGCGCTGCTCGAGGTCGGCGGGGCGCTCTCACCGAACGAGCGGCTCCAGGAGGCGATCCACCCGTGGACGAGCTACGTGATCATCCCGCTCTTCGCGCTGGCCAACGCCGGAGTGGCCTCTCCGGCGAACGCGCTGAGCGCCGCGTTCGGCTCCGCGGTGACCCTCGGGATCATCGCCGGCCTCGTCGTCGGCAAGCTCGTCGGCATCACGCCGCCTCGCTGATCGGCGTGCGCAGCGGGCTCGGCACCCTGCCCCGCGGCGTCGGCACCCGGCAGCTGATGGGCGGCGCCGCGCTCGCCGGGATCGGCTTCACGGTCTCGCTGTTCGTCGCCGACCTCGCGTTCGACGACCCCGCCGTGCAGGAGGAGGCGAAGGTCGGCGTGCTCGCCGCCTCCGCCCTGGCCGCCGCCGTCGGCTACGCGTTCTTCCGCTGGGCCGGCCGCGGCCGAGACGGCGACCCCGGCGGCCACGGTGCTCACCCCGCCCGTCGACGAGGCCCGCGACCACATCCGCGGCTCGTTCTCCGCGCCGCTGACCCTCGTCGAGTACGGCGACTTCGAGTGCCCGTTCTGCGGGGAGGCCACCGGCGCGGTCGCGCGAGCTGCGCGAGCGGTACGGCGACGAGCTGCGCTACGTGTTTCGCCACCTGCCGCTTCGCGACGTGCACCCCCACGCCGCGCTCGCCGCCCAGGCGGCGGAGGCCGCCGGGCACCAGGCGGCGTTCTGGGAGATGCACGACCTCCTCTTCGCCCACCAGGATCAGCTCGAGCTCGCCGACGTGGAGGGCTACGCCGGGGAGCTCGGCCTGGACATCGAGCGCTTCGTCCACGATCTCCTCGAGAAGCGGCGAGGGGGTGCACCGCGTTCAGCAGGACATCGAGAGTGCCGAGGCCAGCGGCGTGAGCGGCACGCCGACGTTCTTCGTCGCGGGCGAGCGGTTCAGCGGCCTCCACGACGCCGACAGCCTGGCCGCCGCCCTGGAGGCCTCCCGCGGGCCTGAACCGGCCTCAGGCGCGTGCAGCGCCGCCTGCTCGTCCGCGGTGGGGAACGCCCAGGCGGCCTGGGTACGGCGCTCGGTGCGGAAGAGGAAGCGGAGCTGGGTGGGCGGCCGCAGGCCTTCCGGCGTGTCGGGTCGGAAGGTCGGGCACGGCGCGTCCAGCGCCAACGCGCAGAGCGTGTTGCAGTGGAAGTAACAGTCCGCGCAACTGACCTTCTTCTTCGGTGCCGTACGACCCTTGCTCATGTGCTGCCCTGTCCGCCTTCCGCTGCTGTCGGTTCTGCTCTCGAAGCGGGAACCAAACCACAGATCAGGACGCCGCGAAGGGTCGAATCCCGCAAAGCGGGCGGTTCGGTTGACCGTCTGTCGCAAATGCCGACATTTTGTGTCTTTTCCCTGCTCAGAGCGAGAAGTCAAGGGCTTCGGGGAAAAGGCTTTTCACGCTCTGAGCGGGAGCTCACCAGCCCCGTAGCCGGACGTGGGCGGGCTCCACGTCGCGCGGCCCGCGCTGCGCCGACCAGCGCCAGCGTGCGTTCGGTGTCCTCGACGAGCGCGGCGAGCGCCTGCGACGACGCCCGCCTCGGCCGCCGGCGGCCAGCGCCCACAGGTAGGGCCGGCCGATCGAGCACCGCGTCGGCGCCGAGCGCGAGCGCGCGGACGACGTCCGAGCCGGAGCGGATCCCGCCGTCGACGAGGACCGGTGCGCGGCCCGCCGAGCGCATCGGCCACCTCGCGGCAGCGCGACCGCGGTCGGGACGACGCCGTCGAGCTGGCGCGCGCCGTGGTTGGAGACGACCACGGCGCTCGCGCCCCGGCCTGCTCGGCTAGAGCGCGTCTTCGGCGGTACAGCACGCCCTTGAGCGATCACGGGCAGCCCGCTGGCCTCGCCGACCCAGGCGACGTCCTCCCAGGTCGGCGCGCCCAGCCGCCGATCGTGCGGCTTGGCGTCCGCGCGCCCGCCGTCGCCCCGAGGTGGTCGGTCAGGGTGACGCCGGGCGGGAACGGGAACGGCGCCGTGGCGCACGCTCCCGCTCGCGGCGGCCGGTCGACCGGGAGGTCGATCGTCATCACCATCTGCGCGTAGCCGTGCGCGGCGGCCCGCTCAGCATCGCGCGGGTCTGCTCGCGGTCGTGGTCCATGTAGAGCTGAAACCAGCGCGGCCGCGGCGGCCGCGGCGGCGACCTCGGCCAGGTCGGCGGTGGCCCGGGTCGAGAGGCAGAGCGTCGAGGCCGGCCGCCGCGGCGGCGCGGGCGGCGGCCAGCTCGCCGTCGGGGTGCAGCAGCCCCTGCGCGGCGGCGGGGGCGAGCACGATCGGGGCCGCCGACGGCGTCCCGAGCAGTTCGATCGAGGCGTCCGCGGATGCGAGCCCGAGCAGCTGGCGCGGGCGCAGCCAGACGTGCGCCAGGCCTCGACGTTCTCCGAGAGGGTCTGCTCGTCTCCGGCCCCACCGGCGAAGTAGTCGTAGGCCGCGGCGGGCAGGCGGCCGCGGGCCTCATCGTGCTGGCGGCGCAAGAGCTCCATGGCCAGCGAGCGTACGGGAGCGATCGGCGGGCCTGCTCCGTTCGTAGGGTGCTGCAGATGCCCTCCGCGCTTCCTTGTCCTGATGACCGACGTTCTCGTCACCGGCGCGACCGGCTTCCTCGGCGCCGCGCTCCTGCCCCGCCTCCAGCAGGAGGGCCACACGGTACGGGCCTACGCCCGGCGTCCCGAGGCCGTGGCCGGCGGGCGTGCCCGTCGTCGCAGGGGGACGCCGTGCGGGCACCGGGCTCGACGAGGCGCTGGACGGCATCGACGTCGCCTACTACCTCATCCACTCCATGGAGGGCGCGGGGTCGTCGAAGAGCTTCGACACGCTCGAGCTGCGCTCGGTCGAGAACTTCGCCGCCGCCGCGCAGCGGGCCGGCGTGCGGCGCACGGTCTACCTCGGCGGGCTCGTGCCCGACCGACAAGGTCGCCTCCCGCCACCTCGGCTCGCGCCTGGCCGTCGAGGAGACGCTGCTCGGCGGCGCCACGCCGGAGGCCGTCGCGTTCCGCGCCTCGCTGGTGGTCGGCGCCCGCTCGCGCTCCTTCCGCTTCCTCGTGCGCCTGGTCGAGCGCGCGCCGCTGCTCCCGCTGCCCGCGCTGGGCGGGCAACCGCACGCAGCCGATCGACGAGCGCGACGTCGTCGCGCTCCTGCTGGCGGCGGCGAGCTCGGGGAAGGTCACCGGCCCGCTCTCGCTCGACGTCGGCGGGCCCGGACGTCGTCACCTACGGCGAGATGGTCGAGGCGATCCGCGACCACCTGCTGCTCGGGCGCCCTGCGATCCGCATGCCGCTGACGATGACGCCGATCGCCGCGAAGGTCGCCGCCGCGATCGCCGGCGAGGACGTCGGGCTCATCGAGCCGCTCATGGAGAGCCTCGAGTCCGATCTGCTGCCGCGCGACGAGTCGGCGCCCGGGTTCTTCGGGGTGCGCATGCACTCCTTCGACGCGGCGGTCGAGCACGCGCTCGGCGTGTGGGAGCGCACGGAAGCGCTGGCCGGCACGGTGACGCGCGACGCGCTCGCGGGTAGGGCTGACCCCATGAGTGAAGTCCGCGCCACCATCGAGATCGACGCCCCGCCGGAGGAGGTGTTCGCCGCCGCCATGGCGCCCGAGCGGACACCCGAGTGGGTGACGATCGTGCTGCGGGTCGAGGGCCGAGACGGCGGGGAGCTCCGGAAGGGCTACAAGATGCGCCAGCGCCTGTGCCTGCGCGGGGTCCCCTTCACCGTGGAGTGGGAGCTCACCGAATACGACGCCCCGCACTTCGCGCGCTGGGAGGGCAAGGGGCCCGCCCGCTCGAAGGCGATCACCGAGAATCGGCTCGAGGCGCAGGGTGAGAGAACACTGTTCACCTATACGAATGAATTCAAGACACCCTTCGGTCCGCTGGGGAAAGTCGCGGCCGGTGCGGTGATGGGCGGGCTCCCGGAGCGGGAGGCCACCGCGTCGCTCGCAGGCGCTCAAGCAGCTCGTCGAGAAAGGCAACGCATGAGTGAGGTCCGCACCAGCATCGACATCGACGCGACCCCGGAGGAGATCTTCGACATCGCGCTCGACGCGAAGCGTCTGGGTGACTGGGTCACTATCCACAAGGAGCTTCTGAGCGCCGACGACGGCCCGCCGCAGCAGGGCATGAAGATGGAGCAGCGGCTCGTGCTGCGGGGCGCTCCGTTCAAGGTCAAGTGGGAGCTCGCCGCCTGCACGCGGCCGAGCCACGCCGAGTGGAAGGGCTCGGGTCCCGCGCGTTCGAAGGCGGAGACCGAGTACTCGCTCGAGGCGCTCCCCGACGGCGGGACGCGGTTCTCCTACCGCAACGCCTTCACGGCCCCGCTCGGCCCCCTCGGCGCGGTGGCCGGGAACGCCCTCGTCGGCGGAGTGCCGGAAAAAGAGGCAATCGCGTCACTGAAAGCACTGAAGTCGCTGGTAGAAAACTGCGTAAAGAACGCTTTTCCATTACAGTCAGAGCGTATGACTGATTTTCTGGATGAGAAGAAGCACGAGATCAAATCACGGCTCGACGAGCTCGCGCCGCTGATCGAGGAGCACGCGCGGCTGCAGGCCGCCTACGACGCGCTCATGGCGCGAGGCCGCCCCCGCCCCGCGCGCGCCGCGCCGCTCCTCGGCCGCCAAGCGCTCCTCCGGCGCCGGCTCGACGGCAACGGCCGCCGCGGCCGCCCCAAGGGTTCGGGTACGCGCGTCGAAGGAGGCGCTGCGCCTCGTGACCGAACGGCCGGGCATCACGATCCCCGAGCTCGCCGAGGCGATGGACATCAAGCAGAACTACCTCTACCGCGTGATGCCCGACCTGCAAAAAGAAGGTCTGGTCCGCAAGGAGGGCCGCGGGCTGGCACGCCCTCGAGGCGGCCTGAGCTTCACCCCCGCCCGCTGAGCATGGATCCGACCCCGCCACGCGGGGTCGATCCCGTCTCGCACCGAGGTCGGGGTCAGCAGATCCGCCCCGCCTCGGGGCTGGATCCATGCTACCGAACGTGCTCAGCCGATGAGGCCGAGCCCCTTCACCGCGTCGCGCTCACCTTCGAGCTCGGCGACGGTGATGTCGATCTTCGACTGCGCGAACTCACCGATCTCGAGGCCCTGCTCGATCTTGTAGGTGCCGTCGCCGCTCACGCGGACCGGGAACGAGGAGACGATGCCCTCGGCGACGCCGTAGGAGCCGTCCGACGGGACCGCCATGGAGACGAGGCCCTCGGCGCCGAGCGCCCAGTCGTGGATATGGTCGACAGCCGCGGAGGCCGCGCTGGCCGCGCTGGAGGCGCCGCGCGCCTCGATGATCGCGGCGCCGCGCTTGCCGACCTTCGGGAGGTACTCGTTCTCGTACCAATCCATGTCGTCGACGGCCTCGGCCGCGGACTTGCCGCCGACCTTGGCGTTGAAGAGGTCGGGGAACATCGTCGGGGAGTGGTTGCCCCAGATCGCGAGGTCCTCGATCTCGGTGACACTCACACCGAGCTTGGTCGCGAGCTGCGCGTAGGCGCGGTTCTGGTCCAGGCGCGTCATCGCGGTGAAGCGCTCCCGCGGAACGTCCGGCGCGTTGGCGGCCGTGATGAGCGCGTTCGTGTTGGCCGGGTTGCCGACGACGAGCACCTTGATGTCGTCTGCGGCGCCGGCGTTGATCGCCTCGCCCTGCGGCTTGAAGATCGCGCCGTTGGCCTCGAGGAGGTCAGCACGCTCCATGCCCTTGGTGCGCGGTCGGGCGCCGATCAGGAGGCCGACGTTGCAGCCGTCGAACGCCTTCGTTGGCGTCCGAGGTGATCTCGATCGACTCGAGCAGCGGGAAGGCGCAGTCGAAGAGCTCCATCGCGGTGCCTTCGGCGGCCTTGAGCGCCGGCTCGATCTCGAGGAGGTTGAGCTTGATCTTCTCGTCCGGGCCGAGCAGCTGCCCGGACGCGATGCGGAAGAGGACGGCGTACCCGATGGCGCCCGCGGCGCCGGTGACAGTGACGGTTTTGGACATGCGCCGGAACCTACCCACTCGCCCCGACTTCAGCGAACCGCCCAGTCTTCTCCGGTCGGGAACCGGAAAAGCTGGGCAGTTCGCGCCGAGGGCCGCGGTTCGCCGCGAGGCCCGTCAGATCGCCGCGACGAGCGCGTTGAGCGTCGCGCTCGGGCGCATCGCCGCGGCGGCCTTCTCGGGGTCGGGGCGGAAGTAGCCCCCGAGATCCACCGGCGAGCCCTGCGCGGCGGCGAGCTCCTCCACGATCGTCTCCTCCGTCCTCCGCGAGCTGCTCGGCCACCGGGCCGAAGCGCTCCGCCAGCTCGGCGTCCTCGGACTGCCCGGCGAGCTCCTGCGCCCAGTAGAGCGCGAGGTAGAAGTGGCTGCCGCGGTTGTCGAGCTCGCCGACCTTCCGCGAGGGGGAGCGGCCCTCCTCGAGCAGCGTGCCGGTCGCCCGGTCGAGCGTCTGCCCGAGCAGCCGCGCCCGCGGGTTGTCGGTCTTGTCGGCCAGGAACTCGAGCGAGACGGCCAGGGCCAGGAACTCGCCGAGCGAGTCCCAGCGCAGGTGCCCCTCCTTCTCGAACTGCTGGACGTGCTTGGGCGCCGAGCCGCCGGCGCCGGTCTCGAAGAGCCCGCCGCCCTGCATGAGCGGGACGATCGAGAGCATCTTCGCGCTCGTGCCGAGCTCGAGGATCGGGAAGAGATCGGTGAGGTAGTCACGCAGGACGTTGCCGGTGACCGAGATGGTGTCCTCGCCGCGGCGCGCACGTTCGAGCGTGAAGCGCGTGGCCGCCGCGACGTCCATGACCTCGAGCTGCAGTCCGTCGGTGTCGAGCGCCTCGAGCGCCGGGCGCACCTTCTTCAGGAGCTCCGCGTCGTGGGCGCGGGTCTCGTCGAGCCAGAAGACCGCCGGGGAACCGGTGGCCCGCGCGCGCTCGACGGCGAGGCGGATCCAGTCCTGGATCGGGGCGTCCTTGGCCTGGCACATGCGCCAGACGTCGCCCGCGGCGACCTCGTGCTCGATGAGCGTCGTGCCGTCCGCGTCGACCACCCGCACCGTCCCGGCGTCGGCGATCTCGAAGGTCTTGTCGTGCGAGCCGTACTCCTCGGCCTTCTGCGCCATCAGGCCGACGTTCGGCGTCGTGCCCATGGTGGCGGGGTCGAAGGCGCCGTGCTCGCGGCAGTGGTCGAGCGTCTCGGCGTAGAGCGCGGCGTAGGAGTGAGTCCGGGATGACGAACTTCGTGTCCTGGAGCGCGTCGTCCTTGTTCCACATCTGACCGGAGGTACGGATCGCGGCGGGCATCGACGCGTCGATGATCACGTCGCTCGGCACGTGCAGGTTCGTGATGCCGCGTGAGGAGTCGACCATCGCGATGTCGGGCCCAGCGGCGATGCGCGGCGTCGACCGCCTCCTGCTTCTCCGGGTGCGCGCTGAGCAGCCCGGCCAGGCCGTTGTCCGGGTCGACGTCGGGCACGTCGTCGAACAGGTCCCCGACGACGGCGCGGACGGCGTGGCCGAAGAGGATCGGGTCGGAGACCTTCATCATCGTCGCCTTCAGGTGGACCGAGAAGAGCACGCCCTGCTCCTTGGCCTCGGCGACCTGCTCCTTCAGGAACGCATCGAGCGCGGCACGCCGCATGACGCTGCCGTCGAGCACCTCGCCCTCGAGCACGTCCATCGGCGCCTTCAGCTCCGTGACCGTGCCGTCGGCGGCGACGTGCTCGATCGAGACCTTCGTGGCGGCCGGGACGGTGACCGAGCGCTCGGTGTCCCGGAAGTCCCCCTCGGACATCGTCGAGACGTGCGAGCGCGAGTCCTTCGACCACGCCCCCATCGAGTGCGGGTGGGCCTGCGCGAACGCCTTCACCGAGGCGGGCGCCCGACGGTCGGAGTTGCCCTCGCGCAGGACCGGGTTCACGGCGCTGCCCTTCACGCGGTCGTAGCGCGCGCGGACTTCTCGCTGCTCGTCGTCGGCCGGGCTGTCCGGGTAGTCCGGGAGCGCGGCGCCCTGCGCCTGCAGCTCCTTGATCGCGGCCTTCAGCTGCGGCACCGAGGCCGAGATGTTCGGCAGCTTGATGATGTTCGCCGCGTCCGTCTTCGCCAGCTCCCCGAGCTCGGCGAGCGCGTCGTCCACCTGCTGGTCCCCGGGCAGGCGGTCGGCGAACTGGGCGAGGATCCGACCGGCCAGGGAGATGTCGCGGGTCTCGACCTCGACCCCCGCTGCGCCCGCGAAGGCCTCGACGATGGGCAGAAGGGAGTGGGTGGCGAGGGCCGGCGCCTCGTCCGTGTTCGTGTAGATGATCTTCATGAGGAGCCTCGGAACCTAACGGCCTCCGGGCTCACGGGCCCTCGTCCTCGTTCGCGTCCGGTCCGTCGACGGGTTCGCACTGCGGGCGGTCGGGGAAGCCAGCCCCCGTGCCCGGCTTGCAGGCCGGGTTCTGCTTCGGCAGCGGCGTGGGCTTCTGCGTGGTCGTCGTCGCCGGGGCGTCCGCCGAGGCCCCGCCGGTGTTGGGCGCCGGGGTGGTCGTCGTCGGCGTGCTCGGTCTCGGTCGCCGGGGCCGGGCGCGCCGCCCGAGGGCTGGACCGGCGGGGCCGGCTCGACGACGGTGGTGCCGGAGGGGAGCCCGGCGGCGCCGCTCGTGCCCGGTGACGCCCGTCGGCCCCGTGGTCTTGCGTCGAGGTCGTCGTCCGGACCGGGTCGAGGTCCGCTGGCGTCCTCGCCGCCTCCGCAGCCGACGGCACCGGCCGCGAGCAGCGTCGCGACCGTGAGCGCAAGGGTGGTTCGGAAGCTCGTGACCATGCGGTGAGGGTGACAAAGCCATCGGCGGAGTCGCGTACGCTTGCTCCATGGCCATCTCCCCTCCTCGGCCGGGTTCCACGCGCGCGACCCACGCGGTCACGAACCAGGCGCCGCCGCTCACCCCGACGAACCTCTTCACCACCAACCCGCCGCTCGCCGGCGCGCTCGAGCGTGAGGGTGGCGGCTGGGGCGCTTCGCGGGCAGCCGCGGCCGGGGCCCGCTGGGGCTCGGAGGAGGTCGCCACCTGGGCCGTGCAGGCCAACGAGCACCCTCCCGTCCTGCGCACCCACGACCGCTACGGACACCGGATCGACGAGGTCGACTTCCACCCGGCCTGGCACGAGCTGATGCGGCTCTCGAGCGAGTCCGGCGTGCATTCGCTTCCCTGGACGGAGCCCCGTCCGGGCGCCCACGCCGTCCGCACCGCCCTCTCGCTCATCGGGGGGCAGGTCGAGGCCGGGCATGGCTGCCCGATGACGATGACCTTTGCGGCCGTCCCCGCCCTGCGCACGCAGCCGGAGCTCGCCGCCGAGTGGGAGCCGCTGCTCACCGCCGCCGCCTACGACGGGCGCCTGGTGCCCGCCGCGGAGAAGGGCTCGGCGAAGTGCGGCATGTCGATGACCGAGAAGCAGGGCGGCTCGGACGTGCGGGCGAACACGACGACAGCGACGGCGATCGGGAGCGGCGGCCCCGGCGAGGAGTACCTGCTGCGCGGCCACAAATGGTTCACGAGCGCGCCGATGTGCGACCTGTTCCTCGTGCTCGCCCAGACCGAGGAGGGCGTGGGCTGCTTCGCCGTGCCCCGCCTGCTGCCCGACGGGACCCGCAACCCGTTCTTCCTCCAGCGCCTGAAGGACAAGCTCGGCAACAAGAGCAACGCAAGCTCGGAGGTGGAGTTCGACGGCACCTGGGGTCGGATGGTCGGCGAGCCCGGCCGCGGCGTGCGGACCATCATCGAGATGGTGGGCCACACCCGCCTGGACTGCACGATCGGCTCGGCCGCCGGCATGCGGATGGCCGTGACGCAGGCGATCCACCACACCCGCCACCGAGCTGCGTTCGGGCGGACCCTGGCCGATCAGCCGCTCATGCAGAACGTGCTGGCCGACCTCGCGCTCGAGAGCGAGGCCGCGACCGTGCTGGCCATGCGGCTCGCACGCGCCTACGACGAGGGCGACAAGGCCCTGCGTCGCCTGGGTACCGCCGTCGCGAAGTACCACGTGTGCAAGCGCGCCCCGGGCCTCGCCGCCGAAGCGCTCGAGTGTCTGGGCGGCAACGGCTACGTGGAGGAGTCCGGCATGCCCCGGCTCTACCGCGAGGCCCCGCTCAACTCGGTGTGGGAGGGCTCCGGGAACGTGAACGCGCTCGACGTGCTCCGCACGCTGGCCAAGGAGCCCGGCGCGTTCGACGTCTTCTTCGCGGAGCTCGAGCAGGCGAGCGGCGCCGACGCCCGCTACGACGCGCGGGTCGCCGAGCTGAAGGCGGTCTTCGCCGAACCGGAGACCTTGGAGGTGCGGGCCCGTCGGGTCGTCGAGGACATGGCGACCGCCTGGCAGGCGGGGCTCCTCCTGCGGCACGCCCCGGCGCCCGTCGCCGACGCGTTCGTCGCCGCCCGGCTGGGCGGTGGGGCGGGGCTGAACTACGGGACCCTCCCGGCCGGGACGGACTTCACCGCGATCATCGAGCGGGCGCTGCCGTGCTGATCCATCGCGAGGCGAGGCCGGAGGCGCCGGTCGACGCCCCGCCGGTCGTCTGCCTGCACGGCTGGCCGGAGAGCGCGCGCATGTGGGACACGACGCTCGACCACGTGGCGCGGGCCGGCCGGCGCGCACTCGCCCCCGATCTCCCGGGCTACGGGGCCTCCCCCGTGGTGCGGCCCGCGACCTGGGCGATGCACATGGACGCCTTCGAGCATTGGCGCCTGGCGCAGGGGCTCGAGCGCTTCGTCCTCGTCGTCCACGACTGGGGCGGGCTCATCGGCCTGCGCTGGGCCTGCGACCACCCCGAGGCGGTCGCCGGGCTCGTCATCAGCGACACCGGCTTCTTCGCCGACGGGAAGTGGCACGGCATGGCCGAGCTCATGCGGACGCCCGGCGAGGGCGAGAAGCTCCTCGCCCAGCTCGACGAGGACGGCTTCGCGGGGCTCATGCGCTCCACCTCCGCGGGCATGACCGACGCGGCGATCGCGAGCTACTGGGAAGCCTTCTCGACCGAGGAGCGCCGGGCCGCGCAGCTCGACCTGTACCGCTCCGGCGACTTCGCCGAGCTCGAGCCTTACGACGGCCGCCTTGCTGCACTCGGTGTTCCGACCCTCCTGCTCTGGGGGGAGGACGACCGGTTCGCGCCGGTCGCGGGCGCCCACCGCCTGCTCGCCGAGATCCCGCACGCCGAGCTCGAGGTGCTTCCCGGCGCGGGCCACTTCGTCGTGGAGGACGAACCGGAGAAGTACGCGTCCGCCGTGGTCGCGTTCCTGGGCCGTGCGGCCGGCGCTGCCACCATGGGGTGATGGCCACCGGCGGATCCATCCAGCTCGCGCGCCTCTTCGGCATCCGCGTCGGCGCGAGCCCGAGCTGGTTCATCGTCCTCTTCGTGATGGTCTACGCCCTCTCGGGCTACTTCCGGGACGTGCTGGGCGGCTCGGACGTGCAGGCCTACGTCGTCGCCGTGAGCGCCGCCGCGCTCTTCTTCCTCTCGATCCTGCTCCACGAGTTCGGCCACGCCCTCGTCGCGCGGCGGAACGGGATCGAGGTCCAGGGCGTGGACCTCTGGTTCTTCGGTGGGGTCGCGAAGCTCGGGCGCGACACCGACAGCCCCGGCGAGGAGTTCCGGATCTCCGCCGCCGGCCCGGCCGTAACCGCCGTGATCGTGGTCCTCGCCACCCTTACCGCGATCCTCGTGAGCTCGCCCGACGAGACCCTCGACGCCGCCCGCTTCTCGGACGCAGCGACCTCCCCCACGCTCGCCCTGCTCAGCTGGCTCTCGACGATCAACCTCTTCCTGCTCGTCTTCAACCTGGTGCCGGCCTTCCCGCTCGACGGCGGCCGCATCGCGCGTGCCATCGCCTGGCGCCTGACCGGGGACAGGAACCGCGGCACCCGCATCGCCGGCCGGATGGGCACGGCGTTCTCCTACCTGCTGATCGGTCTCGGCGCCTACCTCGCCTTCACCACCGACCCGTTCAACGGGGTCTGGTTCATGGTGCTCGGCTTCTTCCTCGGCCAGGGCGCCAAGGCCGCCGTCCTCGGTGCGGACTTCTCCGAGTCGATCGAGGGCGTCACCGCCGAATCCCTCATGGGGTCCCACCCGTCGACGATCGACGCGGCGACCCCGGCGCCTGAGGCGCTCGCCGAGCTCGAACGCATGGGCTGGGCGTGGTCGGCCGTGATCGCCGCCGACGGCCGCTTCCTCGGGATCCTCGACGCATCCTCCGACGCGGACGCCGCGACCGCCGGCGAGGCCGTCCCGGCCGCAGACCGCGACGAGTTCGCCGTCCCGGCCTCGACCGGGCTCGAGCAGCTCGTGCGCTCACCCAAGCTGCGGAGCCTCGGCGCCCTCGTGGTCGTCGACGACGACGGCCGGCTCGTGGGCGTCGTCAGCGCCGAGCAGGTGCAGCGCGCGCTGAGCGCCGCTGCGACCGAGACCGCGACCACGCGGTGAGCGCCCTGCCGCGGACGCGCCGAGTCGTCGGGAGCAGCCCCCGGGCGCAAGCCGGGTGGGACCGATTGACGTATACAGTCCGAACCGTTCCCCCTCCCGAGCGCGAGAACCCCTATGCCTTCACATGACGTCCTGATCATCGGTGCCGGACTGGCCGGCCAGCGCGCCGCCGTCGCGGCCGCCGACGCCGGAGTCTCCGTCGCGATCCTCTCCAAGGTCCACCCGGTCCGTTCGCACTCCGTCGCGGCCGCCGGCGGCATCAACGCCGCCGTGTCGGTCACCGACGACTGGCGCTCGCACGCCTACGACACCGTCAAGGGCGCCGATTTCCTCGGCGACCAGGACGCGATCGAGGTCATGTGTTCGGAGGCGCCCGCCGAGGTCATGCACCTCGAGCACATTGGCGTCACCTTCCACCGGAACGACTCCGGCGAGCTCGACCTGCGCGCCTTCGGCGGCGCCTCGGTCAAGCGCACCGCCTACGTGGCCGACATCACCGGTCAGGCCATTCTTCACGTGCTCTACGAGCAGCTCATGAAGTACCACGAGACGGTCGACCGCTACGAGGAGTGGTTCACCACCTCGCTCATCATCGACGAGGACGGCGCCTGCGTCGGCTGCGTGGCACGGAACATCCGGACCGGCGCGATGGAGACCTTCACCGCGAAGAACGTGATCCTCGCCTCCGGCGGCGCTGGCCAGTGCTTCAAGCCGACCACCAACGCGCTCATCTGCACCGCGGACGGCATCGCGCAGGCCTACGACGTCGGCGCTCCGCTCATGGACATGGAGATGATCCAGTACCACCCGACCACGCTGGTCGAGAACGGCTTCCTCATCACCGAGGGTGCTCGTGGCGAGGGCGCCCACCTGCTGAACGCCGACGGCGACCGCTTCATGGAGAAGTACGCGCCGAACAAGATGGAGCTCGCCTCCCGCGACGTCGTCTCCCGCGCCGAGCAGACCGAGATCAACGAGGGCCGTGGCGTCGGCGAGGACGGGTCGGGCATCTACCTCGACATCACCGTCGTCCCGAAGAAGCGTGTCCACGAAGCGCTGCGCGAGATCGTGAACATCGGCAAGGACTTCGCCGGCGTGGACATCACGAAGGAGCCGATTCTCATCCGGCCCGGACAGCACTACATCATGGGCGGCGTGAAGACCGACGTGAACGGCGCGACGCCGATCGACGGGCTCTACGCCGCCGGCGAGGTCGCCTGCGTCTCGGTCCACGGCGGCAACCGCCTCGGCGCGAACTCCCTGCTCGACACGCTGATCTTCGGCCGCCGCGCCGGCGAGCACGCCGCGCAGCGCGCCAAGGGCATGGCGATGCCGGCGGTCGGCGAGGCCCAGGCCCGCGAGGACGAGCAGAAGATCGCCGCGATCATCGCCCGCCCCCGCGAAGGCCGCCGGATCTCCGAGATCAAGGACGAGCTCGGCACCGTCATGAACCGCTACGTCGCCGTCTACCGCGAGGAGGACGGGCTGCAGAAGGCGCACGAGGTCGTCCGCCGCCTCAAGGAGGAGGCCAAGACCGCCTACGTCGACGATCGCGGCACCGTCTTCAACCAGGACGTCCTCGGGGCGATCGAGCTCGGCTACATGCTCGACGCCGCGGAGTGCACGGTCATCGGCGCCATCGAGCGCAAGGAGTCCCGCGGTGCGCAGTACCGCGTCGACTTCCCGGACCGCAACGACGAGGACTTCATGCAGCACATCAACCTGACCAAGAACGGCGGGGACGTGCCGCACACCAGCTACACGCCCGTCACCGTCACGCAGTGGCAGCCCGAAGTGCGCAAGTACTAGAGCAAGGAACCGACTCCCATGGCCGATACCCGCAAGCCCTCGCAGGACTTCACCCTGCGCATCCGCCGCTACGACCCGGAGTCCGGCGAGGCGCCGTTCTGGGACGAGCACACGATCAACCTCGAGCCGCACCGCTCGGTCCTGGAGGGCATCCTCCAGGCCAAGGGCAAGTTCGACGGCTCGATCGGCATCCGCTGCTCGTGCAAGGCCGCGATCTGCGGCTCGTGCGGCGTGCGGGTCAACGGCAAGGCGGGCCTCGCCTGCCACACCCACCTCTCGGCCGCGCTCAAGAGCGCCGGTGAGGACGGCGTGATCGAGGTCGAGCCGATGGGCAACATGCCGATCATCAAGGACCTGATCGTCGACATGGACGCGGTCCACTGGAAGAAGATCCAGCGCGTCACCCCGTGGCTGCTCGCCCAGGATCCGCTCCCGGAGCGGGAGCACATCGTCGACCGCGAGGCGATGGTGGACGTGACCCAGTCGATGGCCTGCATCCAGTGCGGCGCCTGCGTCTCGGACTGCCTCTCCATGGAGGTCGACCCGGAGTTCATCGGCCCGGCCGCCCTGGCGAAGGCCTACCGCTTCGTCGGTGACCCGCGCGACGTCCAGCAGTTCGAACGCCTGAAGGACCTCGCCGAGGATCCGCACGGCATGTACGACTGCACCCACTGCTTCAAGTGCATCGAGGCCTGCCCGAAGGGCGTCGCCCCGATGAACCAGATCATGCGGCTGCGTCGCCGGGCCGGGGACGACCACCACATCAACGACCGCAACAACGGCAACCGCCACGAGCGCGCCTTCGTCACGCTGGTCCGGGAAGGCGGTCTGCTGCACGAGGCCGAGCTCCTGCCGCGCTCCTACGGCGGAGACTCGTGGTTCGGCAAGTTCGCGCCGCCCGCCGGCAAGGAACTGCTCGCGTCGCTGCCCGCCATCACCAAGGCGATCCTGCGGCGCAAGGTCACGCCGAAGGCGGCGCTCTTCCCGCACAAGCTCGACAAGCCGGACATGCAGAACATCGAACGCATCTTCGAGACGATCGAAGGCCGCCCCGAGCGCGACGAACTCAACCTGTACATCACCGGCTACGACGAGGAGCCGGTCGCGGCTGCCGTCGAGGCAAGCGACGGCCAGGGGTCGCCTTCGGCGCCCGGTGCCAGCGCGAAGGGAGCCAACTGACATGAAGGTCGCTTACTGGCCCGGCTGCGTCTCGCGCGGCTTCACCCCGGAGCTCCACGGCTCCGTCGAGGCGGTCGCCCCGCTGCTCGGCATCGAGCTCGTGCAGCTCGACCGTGCGTGCTGCACGGGTGCCGGCGTGATCGCCGAGCACTCGCAGGAGCTCGCCGACACCCTGAACGGGCGGACGTTCGCGCTCGCGCAGAACGAGATCGCGAACGGCGCGGATCTCATGATGAACATCTGCTCCACCTGCCAGGGCGCGCAGAGCGAGGCGCAAGAGCGCCTGGACAACAACGCCGAGTACCGCGAGCGCATCAACGCGAACCTGGCGCCCGAGGGGCTCACCTACGAGAAGGGGATCTCGAACAAGAACTTCCTCTGGCTCCTCGTCGAGGAGATCGGGCTCGAGAAGCTCCGCTCGCTGGTGACACGGCCGCTGACGAACCTCAAGGTCGGTCCGTTCTACGGCTGCTACATCGTCCGCCCCGCGGATCGCATCGGTATCACCGACGAGAACCCGCGCGACACCTACCTGTCGCTCGTGATCGAGGCGCTTGGCGGCACGGTCATCGAGTACGCGGGATCGCACAAGTGCTGCGGCTTCCCGATCATCACGATGAACAAGGAGGCCTCGCTGGCGCAGGCCGGCATGCACCTCGCCGACGCGGCCGACGCCGACGCGGACTGCCTCGTCACGCCGTGTCCCCTGTGCCACCTGAACCTCGATCTGCAGCAGCCGCTGGCCGAGCGGCAGATCGGCCGGGCGCTCGACATGCCGGTCCTCCACCTCCCCCAGCTCGTCGGCCTGGCCCTCGGTCTCTCGCCGAAGGAGCTCGGCCTCGGCAAGCACGTGGTCAAGCCGACCTCGGTGATCGACTGGTCGACCACGGTCGTGGCCGGCGTCGGCTCCAAGCACGGCGAGACCGTGTCCGGGGGCAGCGTCGCCGCTGCCACCGCCGGCGGCTGGTAGCACGTCTCGTGGAGCGCTCCGCTCCACCTGCAGGTCCGGCGGCGGTGCGCGATGCGCGCCGCCGCTCGTCGTCCGCGAGTGGTTCCCCGGCCTCCATCGCCCCGGTGCTGACGCCGGCCGAGCGGGCCGAGGCGCTGTCGCGGTTGGGCCGCCCCGCGCCGCACGGCGAGCCGCTCGATGCGGCGCGGCTCGACGCGGCCCACGCGCGCCTGCGAGCAGCGGCGACACCGGCGGTTCCCGTCTCCCCGTCCCCCGCGGTCGACCCAGGGCAGTTCGACGCCGCTCAGCGGCGCCTGCGTTCCGCACGCGCCGGTCGCCGCGGTCGCTGAGGGCTCCGCCGTGGCCGCCGGTAGGTTGGGCAGCCGATGAGCGCCTTCCACTCGAGCTCCATCCTCCTCGTGGAGGACAACCTCCTCGACGTCCGGCTCACCGTGGAGCTGCTGCGGGAGGCGAAGCTCGCCAACCGGCTCAAGGTGATCTCGAACGGCAGCGAGGCCATCGCGTCCCTGCAGGCGACCGCCGCGAGCGGCGACGTCCTCCCGGACCTCGTCCTGCTCGACCTCGACCTCCCAGGCGCCGGTGGCCGTGAGGTCCTCGAGACGATCCGCAGCACCCCCGGCCTCGCCCACCTCGCCGTCTTCATCCTGACCTCGAGCCCCACCCAGCGGGACATGATCAAGGACGAAAAGCTCCACGCCGACGGCTACCTCGAGAAGCCGATCGACCTCGCCGAGTTCATCCGGGTGGTGACCGCGCAGGAGCGGTTCTGGCTCGAGCTGGTCTCCCAGCCCACGCGCTGAGCGAGCCCGCCCGCGGTCAGCCCGCGACGAGCAGCTCGGCGATCTGGACCGTGTTGAGCGCGGCGCCCTTCAGCAGGTTGTCGCCGACCACGAAGAGGTTCAGCGACATCGGGTCGGAGAGGTCGGGGCGCAGGCGTCCCACGGCGACCTCGTCACGGCCCGCGTAGGCGACCGGGGTCGGGACGTCGTCAAGGACGATGCCCGGGAAGGCCTCGAGCACCCGCCGCGCCTCCTCGACGCTCGGCTCGCGCTCGAACGTCGCCCGGACCTGGACGGCGTGGCCGACCATGACCGGCACGCGGACGCAGGTCGGGGAGACCGCGAGCTCAGGCAGGCCGAGGATCTTGCGGGACTCGTCGCGGAGCTTCAGCTCCTCGTCCGTGTAGCCGTCCTGCTTCTCGGTGCCGAGCCAGGGCACGACGTTGAAGGCGAGCGGGCGGGCGTGGATCTCGGTCGCGATCCCCTCGAGCGCGGCGGCACCGTCGGAGACCAAGCGCTCACGGTCGGCGAGCAGACCGGGGATCTGGGCGGCGAGCTCGTCCATCCCCTTCTGCCCGGCGCCGCCGGCGGCCTGGTAGCTCGTGGCGACGATCGCCGTCAGGCCGAACGCGTCGTGCAGCGCCTTCAGCGGCAGCATGATCGTCATCGTCGTGCAGTTGGGGTTCGCGACGATGCCCCGCGGGATGTCGGCGAGCTCGCCAGGGTTCACCTCGGAGACGACGAGCGGCACGTCGTCCTCCATCCGGAACGCGCTCGAGTTGTCGACCACGGTGGCGCCGGCAGCGGCGAACTTCGGCCCCCACTCGCGGGAGATCGAGCCGCCCGCGGAGAAGATCGCGACGTCGAAGCCCCCGATGGTGTCGTCGGCCAATCCGACGACGGTGCGGCCGTCCGGAAGGACCCGTCCCGCGGAGCGCGAGGAGGCGAAGGGGACGATCTCCGACGCCGGGAACTTCCGGGCGTCGAGCAGCGCGAGCATCTGGGTGCCCACCGCGCCGGTGGCGCCGACGACCGCAACGCGACTCACGCGAACTCCCCGAACGGCTGCTCGGGCCGGATGGTGTCCGGACCGGAGAGCTCGAAGGCGCTGTGGAGCGCCCGCACGGCCTCCGGGACCTTCTCGACCGGGACGACGCAGGAGATGCGGATCGGCGAGGTGGAGATCATCTCGATGTTGATGCCCTGCTCCCCGAGGGTCGTGAACACCTTCGCGGCCACGCCCGGGTGCGACTTCATCCCGGCGCCGACGATCGAGACCTTCCCCATGCCGTCGTCGGTGAGCACCTTGATCCCGTACTCCTCGGCGATCGCGGAGAGCGCAGTCCGCGCGGCGGCGACCTCGTCCTTCGGGACGGTGAACGACATGTCCGCGAGCTGGTCGGCGGCGACCGGATCGTTCTGGATGATCATGTCGATGTTGACGCCGGCCTCGGCCAGGGCGGTGGTCACCCGGCCCGCGATGCCCGGCGTGTCGGGGACGCCCTGGAGCGTGACCCGGGCCTCGCCGGTCGAGTGGGTGACGGCGGTGATGAGCGGGTGTTCCACGATTTCCTCCGGGGGGACGACGACGGTGCCCGGAGCGTCCTCGAAGCTCGAGCGGCAGTGGATGCGGACGCCGTGGTTGCGCGCGTACTCGACGCTCCGCAGCTGCAGGACGCCGGCGCCGGAGGCGCTCATCTCGAGCATCTCGTCGAACGAGACGACGTCGAGCTTGCGAGCGTCCGGGACGATCCGGGGGTCGGCGCTGAAGACGCCGGCGACGTCCGTGTAGATCTCGCAGACGTCCGCGCCGACTGCGGCGGCCAGGGCGACCGCGGTCGTATCCGAGCCGCCGCGCCCGAGCGTGGTGACGTCCTTGGTGGTACTGACGCCTTGGAAGCCCGCGACCAGCACAATGCTGTCCTCGTCGAGCCCCGCCCGGATCCTGTCCGCCCGGACGTCGAGGATCCTGGCTTTCGTGTGTGATGTATCCGTGACGATCCCCGCCTGTGACCCCGTGAGCGAGATCGCCCGGTGCCCGAGGTCGTTGATCGCCATCGCGCACAGGGCGCAGGAGACGCGCTCCCCGGTCGAGAGGAGCATGTCCATCTCGCGTGGGTGGGAGTTCTCGGAGACCTCGAGCGCGTCGGCGATCAGGCGGTCGGTCTCCTTGCCTCGCGCCGAGAGCACGACGACCACCCGGGCGCCCTCCTCGCGCTTGGCGACGATCCGCGCCGCAGCGCGCTTGATGCGCCCCGCGTCAGCGACGGAGGTGCCCCCGAACTTCATCACGACGGTGCCCGGCATCTGCGGGGAGGATAGGGAGTGAGTCCCTGGCGACGGAGGCTCGTGGCCCTCGCGACCGTGGGAGCGCTGACCGGCGGAGGCCTCGCCCTGGCGACCAGCGGCTCGGGCCCGGCCACCGACGGCGCGTCCGTCCCTGCGGGGGGCTCCGGCTTCCGCAGCGGGACGACCGGGAAGCAGCCGCTCCCGGAAGGGCCGCGATCGGCGAGCGAGCGTGACCAGGAGCGCAAGGCCGACGCGAAGCTCCCCGTCCCCCTCGCCCGGGCCGCGGCGCGGCTGTTCCTCGTCGGGTTCGCCGGGACCACGCCGAGCGCCCCGTTCTTCGAGCGACTCCAGGACCGCGAGTGGGGTGCGGTCCTCCTCGACGGAGCGAACGTGGTCGACCAGGCACAGCTCGCGGCGCTCACCGGAGAGCTCCCGGTGGTGGCGAAGAACGCCGGTCACCAGGCGCCGCTCGTGGCCACCGTACAACTCGGCGGCGAGGAGGTCGCGGTCTCGCGCATCGGCCCGCCCGCCCAGCCGGAGATCGCGGACGCGGCGGCGGCCCGCCGCGAGGCCCAGCGCACCGGCCGCTCGCTCCGCATGCGTGGGTTCGACCTCGTGCTCGCCCCCGCGGGTGACCTGGCGCTCGTGGGCGGCCCCTGGGAGGACCGGGGCTACCGCGAGGAGCCCGCCGCGACGGCTCGGTTCGTCCGCGCCTCGATCGACGGGTGGAAGCGGGCGCGGATCGCCCCGGTGCTCGGCCACTTCCCCGGTGAGGGCAGCGCCTCGCAGGATCCGGAGCTCGGGGTGGCGACGGTGGGTCGCTCCCGGGAGGAGCTGCGGACCGCCGACCAGGTGCCCTTCGAGGAGAACGCACGCACCGCCCCCGCGATCCAGATGTCCGGCGCGCTCTACGCCGCCTACGACGGCATCACGCCCGCGACGCTCGACCCGGCGGTGGTGCGGACGCTGCGGCAGACGGGCTTCCGGGGTGTCGTCGTCTCCGCGAACCTGACGGCCGTGACGCTCGCCACCGGCGAGAGCGTCGGCGCCGCCGCGGTCGCCGCGTTACGAGCGGGCTGCGATCTGCTCTACGTCCCCGGGGACCTGAACGACCAGGAGGAGGCCTACCGGGCCGTCGTCAAGGCGGTCCGCGACGGCCGCATCCCGACCTCCCGGGTGCGCGAGGCGCTCGGCCGGATCGACGGGCTCCGGGCGCGGACGGCGTCTCGGTAGCTACAGGGCGCGGCGGCCCGAGAAGGCCTTGCCGAGGGTGACCTCGTCGGCGTACTCGAGGTCGCCGCCGACCGGGAGGCCGGAGGCCAGGCGGGTCACCGAGACGTTCGGGGTCCGCTCGCGGAGGACCGAGGCGATGTGCAGCGCGGTCGCCTCGCCCGTGGTGGTCGGGTTCGTGGCGAGGATGACCTCGCTCACGCCGCCCTCCTCGACCCGGGCGTAAAGCTCGCCGAGCTTCAGGTCCTCCGGGTCGATGCCGTCGATCGGCGACAGGGCGCCGCCGAGCACGTGGTAGCGCCCCCGGTACTCGTGGGTCCGCTCCATGGGGACGATGTCCCCCGGCTCCTCGACCACGCAGATGGAGGTGAGCTCGCGCCGCTCGTCCAGGCAGATCGGGCAGCGGGCCTGGTCGGCGAGGTTGAAGCAGATCTCGCAGAGGCCCATCTTCGCCTTGACCTCGCGGATCGCGTCCGCGAGGCCGAGCGCGTCGTCCTCCTCCGCCCGCAGGAGGTGAAAGGCGAGGCGCTGCGCGGTCCGCTGCCCGACGCCCGGCAGCTTGCCGAGCTCGGAGATCAGCCGCTGGACGGGCGGGGCGTACACGGTCCTTCTAGAAGCCGGGGAGGCCGAGGCTGCCGAGGTCCATGCCGCCGGTCAGGCCGTCCATGCGCTTGGCCGCCATCTCCTGTGAGGAGCGCAGCCCCTCGTTGACCGCGGCGAGCACGAGGTCCTGGAGCAGCTCGGGATCGTCCGGGTCGATCGCCTCGGGCTTGATCTCGAGGCCGGTGACCTGCTGGTCGCCCGTGACGGTGACCGTAACCATCTCGCCGCCGGCGGTCGCCGTGACCGTCGCGGTCTTGAGCTCCTCCTGCGCCTTGGCCATGTCGGCCTGCATCTTCTGGACCTGCTTCATCATCTGCTGCATGTTCGGCTGGGGCATCTAGGTGGTCTCCGTGGGGTCTTGGTCGATTTCCTGGGCGTCGAACTCGGTCTTGAAGCGTTCGATCCACTCCGTCTCGCTGATGACGGGCTCAGGGGGAAGGTCGGCACCGAGCGTCGCGGGATCGACGAGCTCGAAGCGCAGGCGGGGCTGGAAGCCCGCGAGCGTGCGGACGATCTCGGCGAGCGCAGCGCGGTGGTCGGCGGTCTCGGCCCGGCGCCGGAAGAACGCCTGGTCCGGCGCGTAGGCGAGCGTGAGGTCGTGGTCCTCGAGCGCGACCGGCACGGCCGGGGCGATGACGCCGTGCAGGAGCTGGTGCTGCTCCCGGAGGGTGGAGAGGACGGCCGGCCAGAGCTCCTTGAGCGCCGCGAGATCCATGGCGACCGGCGCCTGGGCAGGGCTCGCGGCGACGGGGTCGGGTGCGATCGCGACGGCGACAGGAGAACGCTCGCCACGTTTGCCCTCCCCTGCGTGACGAACGTGGTCGGCGTTCTCCGCGGGCGCCGCGGCGGTCGTCTCCGTTCCGAAGACGGCAGCCAGCGGGGAACGGGGCGGGTCGGGTGCCGGAGCGGGAAGGGGTTCCGTGGCCGACGCGGTGGGTGCTGCCTCGACGGCCTGCTCGATCTCGGGTGCCGGCGGCGCCGGCTCGGCGGCCGGGGAGGCCGGGCTCGCGGGCGCCGGGTGCGGCGGGGGCTCCGCGATCGAGCGGGCGGGCTCCGGGGGCGGGGCGACCGCGGCGGCCGCGGAGAGCGCCCGTTCCAGGCGCTCGAGCCGGGCCAGCAGCGCCTGCGTGGAGGCGTCCACCTCCGGCGTCGCGGCCTTGACGAGGGCCATCTCGAGCTGCGTCCGGCCGTCGGCGCCGTCCTTGGTCGCCCGCAGCGAGGCGGCGAGCAGATCGATCAGCCGCACGACGTCGGTGGTCGGGACGCGCTTGGCCTGCTCGGCCAGGCGGGCGTCCCGGTCGGGGGTGACCGCGAGCTCGGGCGGGACGCTCCCGAGCGTCTGCGTGATGAGCAGCTCACGGGCGTGGGCCTCCAGGTCGCGGACGAACTGGGAGACGTCACGCCCCGTGTCGACCAGCCGGGCGGCGGCGCCGATCGCCGTCGGGGCGTCGTGGGAGGCGACGGCGTCGAGCGCGCCGAAGAGGAGCTCCGCGTCGGCCACGCCGAGCACCGCGAGGACGTCCTCCACCGCGATGTCGGTCCCCGAGTAGGTGACGAGCTGCTCCAGCGTGCCGAGCGCATCCCGGAACGAGCCGGTGGCGTGGCGCGCGAGGACGGCGACGGCCTCGGCGGGGATCTCGATCGACTCGCGGTCGGCGACCCGCTGCACGACGCGGGCGAGCTGCTCGACGCTCGGCCGCGTGAAGTCGAAGCGGTGGCAGCGGTCGACGACCGTCGGCAGCACCTTGTTCGCCTCGGTCGTCGCGAGCACGAAGATCGTCGACGGCGGCGGCTCCTCGAGGGTCTTGAGGAACGCGTTCCACGCCTGCGTGGTCAGCATGTGCGCCTCGTCGAGGATGTAGACCTTGTACCGGCCGGAGACCGGCGCGAACTGGACGGCGTCGCGGAGCTCGCGGATGTCCTCGACCGAGTTGTTCGAGGCGGCGTCCATCTCGATGACGTCGAGCGAGTGCGCGGTCTGGATCGAACGGCAGGACTCGCACTTCCCGCAGGGATCGGTCGTCGGACCGGCCGGCCGCGGGTCCTCCGCCGTGCCCGAGCAGTTCAGGCAGGCGGCGAGGATCTTCGCCATCGACGTCTTGCCCGTTCCCCGGGAGCCGACAAACAGGTACGCGTGGTGGAGCTTGTCCTGCTCGACCGCGTTGCGGAGGGTGCGGACGACGTGCTCTTGACCCACGACGTCGTCGAACGTGCGTGGGCGGTGGCGGCGGTACAGCGAGGGGGCGGTCGACATCGGGCCCGGCCAGTCTCGCACACGGGCGCGGAGCCTCCCGGCCCGCTCGCGTAGCCTGCTGCGCGCATGGCACGCGCCCGCTTCGCTGCAGGGATCGGAGCCCTCGCGGCGCTCCTCTGGGCGCTCGTCGGCCACGGCCTCGTCAACTACGACACCCTCTACACGCTCGTGTGGGGTCGTGATCTGGCGCACGGGCGGCTGCCGGACTACGACGTTCCGCTCGCCCCCACCCCCCACCCGCTCGCCACGCTGCTGGCGCTCGTGGCCACGCCGCTCACCGAGCTGCGCTCCGGCGGCGTCGCCGGGGAGCTCGCCGCGACCGGGACCATCGCGCTGGCCTTCATCGCCCTCGCGCTGCTGGGCTGGGTCGTCTACCGGCTCGGCGCGGAGTGGTTCCACCCAGCAGTCGGAGTGCTCGCTGCGGTCCTGCTGCTGACCCGGCGCCCGATCCTCGACTTCGGCGCCCGCGCCTACATCGACCTCCCGTACCTCGTGCTCGTGCTCGGGGCGGCGCTCGTGGAGACCCGCCGGCCGAAGGCGGGACGAGACGTGCTGCTGCTGCTCGGCGTGGCGGGACTGATCCGGCCGGAGGCGTGGCTCTTCGCCGGGCTCTACCTGCTCTACGTGCGCGAATGGAGGCTGATCGGCTACGCGGCGATCGGGCCGGTGGGCTGGGCGCTCTACGACCTCGTCCTGACCGGGAACCCGCTGCACTCGCTCACCGACACGCAAGACAACGCCGAGGCGCTCGCGCGGGTCACCGGCCTCTCGAACCTGCCCGGGACCGTGCCGCGCCGGCTCGGGGAGATCCTGCGGGAACCGGTCCTGCTGGGTGCCGCGGGAGGCGGAGTGCTCGCGCTGCTCTGGTTGCGGGAGCGCACCCGGCTCGGGGCGGCGATCGGTGTGGCCTCGCTCCTGGCGTTCTCCGTCCTCGCCGCCGCGGGGCTACCGATCCTCGGGCGCTACCTGCTGCTCCCCGCCACGATCCTCGTGCTCTTCGCCGCCGCCGGCGTTCTCGGCTGGCTCGCGCTCCCGGCAGGAGATCCCCGCCGCCGTGTGTGGCAGGCGTTCGGGGCGCTCACGGTCGTGGTGCTGCTCGCCTTCACGCCCGCCCAGCTCGACCGCATCACGAGCCTGCGTCGAGCGCTCGAGCGGCAGGAGCAGATCCAGGGCGATCTCGCGCGGCTCGTCGGGAACGATCGTCTTCCGTCCGGGTGCACCCCCGTCACCGTCCCCAACCGCAGGCCGATCCCGCTGCTGGCCCTGTGGCTCGACGAGCGCCCACAGGCCTTCGCGACCGCGCAGGAGACTCCGCCGACACGCGGGGTCCTGCTCCAGCCCGCCACGCCGAAGGTCGCCGAGGACTACATCCTCGATCCCCGCGACCTCGACAAGACGGTCCCGCCCCCGCCGGCCGGGTTCCGACGCGCCGCGGCCAACGACAGCTGGGTGCTCTACACCGCAGGCTGCTGAGCCGGGGTTCCTATGCGCCTCATGCCGATTTCATGCCCCCGCGCGTGAGATTGAGCGGCATGCGCGGACCGCTCGATCACATCCTCTCCGGCCACGGCTTCCCGGAGCTCGTCGTCTTGACCACCGATTCGCACAGCGGTGCGGTCACCGGCGCCGTCTCCCTCGGGGAGAACTGGGACCACCTGCTCCGCGACCTCGTCCTCGACGCCGGGCGCCAGGCTCAGATGGAGCCCGGCGCCTGACGCGAAAGAAGTGGATCGTGCACCCGGTCCTGTTGTCCTGCCTCGGTGACGCTCTCGTCAAGTGACGATTCCGGTCCGGGCTACCTCACTGCACACGCCGGGGGCCGCTTAAGGCTGCTTCCTTCCGGACCTGACCTGGTTCACAGACCGACGTTGCGTGAGACCCGGGCCATCGACACCGCCATCGGCGCGCTGACCCCGAGACGGAACCCCTCAACCGGGGATTCAGCCTCGCTAGAGCGGAACTGCGAGCGACAGGGCGCCGCTACTCCCCCACCTAGCACGATCCGCCGCCGAGGCTAGCGGGTTCGGCGGGGACTCGGAGGGCTGGAGAAAGGACCAGCCTGGGAGTAGGGTCGCGCCTATGCGCCAACTCCGCGTCCTCGGTCCGCTGCTAGTCGCGGTAGCGGTGCTCCCGGCCACCGCCCGGGCCGCCACCATCTGCGTCGGATTGGACCGGCCCGAATGCGCCCCGCCCGTCGAGACGAACCTGCAGACAGCGCTCACCCGGGCCGACGCCGCCGCCGGAGCCGACACCGTGCGCATCGGGCCCGGCACCTTCGTCACCGCGAGCCCCAACGGCTTCACCTCGGGCGGCACCGATCCCATCGAGATCCGCGGCGCCGGCGTCAGCAGGACGATCCTGAGAAGTACCGCCACGGCCCCCACCGCGGTGCTCTCCGTCCATCCGAACGCCGCGCCGCCAAGTGCGGTGGTGGTGGGCGGTCTGACCGTCCTCGGCCGGTCCCTCGCCAACGGCGGCGCCGCGGTGCGGGTGAGCGGGATGCTGGAGGGGATCGAGGCGTCGATCGACGGCGACGACAACCACGCAACTACGGCGATCCAGCTGAGCCCCGGGAGCACGGCGCGGCGGCTCGTGACCGTCTCGGAGGGACCGTTCGCGGTCGGGGTTGGCTTGAACGGGGGAACGCTGGAGGACGCTCAGCTCACCGGCAAGATCGGCATCCTGACCGTGGGCGCGCCTTCGGTCGTCCGCCGCGTGGCGGTCGTGGCCACGCGGTCCGGCGTCGACGTGTGCAACGCGCGGGTGACGGTCGAGAGTTCGTCGTTCGAGGTGGCAGGGGCGTTCGCCACCGGTATCGAGGTCGAGGGAGCGCAGCGCTGCGGAGCCGCCTCATCTCAGCTCGTGGCCCGCCAGGTGACGATCGTCGGAGCAGGCGGTGCCCGTCAGGGAACGGGCGTCGCCGCCAGCGCGAACAACTCGAACCCGGTCGCGGACATCCGCGAAAGCGTGCTCCGGGGGCTCGACAGTTCGGTGACCGCGACGCCCCTGGCCGGCCGCACCTCGACGATCACGCTCGGGACGCTCGCCGAGGAGCCGGGCAGGCGGACGTTCGGGGGCGCCGGAAGCGTCGTGCTCGCCGACCTCGGCGGTCATCTTGCGGGTGACCCCCAGCTCGTCGATCTCGCCGGAGGCGATCTGCGTCCGGCCCCGGCCTCGCCGCTGATCGACGCGGGCTCCGGCGGGGCGCTCGGGGCTGACGAGTCTGCGTTCGACCTGGGAGGCCTCGGCCGGTTGACCGACGGCGACGGGGACGGGACGCCCCGCCGCGATCTCGGCGCTTACGAGGCCCCCGCGCCGCCGCCACCACCCCCCGTGCCGCCGGTCCCCGCCCCTACCCCGCCCGGCCCGGCTGCGCCACCGGTGTCCGGCCGGCCCATCGGCATCACCCCGCCCGTCGCGGTCGTTCCACCACCGAAGGACCGGGTGCGCCCGAAGATGAGCCGCGCACGACTGCGCCTCGGGAAGCTCCCCCGGCTGACCCTGACGAGCAGCGAGCCCGCGACCCTGCGGCTCGAGGTGCGGGCGCTCCCCAAGCGCTGCCGCAAGGTCTCGACCACCTGTCGCGAACGAACGACCGCGCGGGCGAGCTTCCGGTTCACGACACGCGGGTCGAAGAGCTTCAAGCTCTCCAAGGCTCTCGCGAAGCGGCTCGGCGCGCGCGGGGTGCGAGCCCGCCTGCGGGCGACCGACGCGGCCGGGAACGTCTCGACGGTGCTCTACGTCCGGGCGCCGCGCTGACTGCGGCTCAGGGTGCGGTCGTCGCCGGCGCCGGTAGGCGTCGATCGAACTCCTCGCGCAGCTCCCGACGGACCCTCGTATCCAAGCCGTCGAACTGCTCCTCGATGTCCCGCTGAACCGTGGTGACCTGCCGGTCGAGCTCGGTGTCGAGCGTGTTCCCGAAGGTGGTGAGCAGCAGCGCGACCGCCCCGATCGTGATCGCGGTCTGCAGGATCGCGAAGAACGCGAGACACGGCAGGAGGCGACGCCGGTACGAGCGGCGGCACCACGGACAGCTCCGCTCCGCGGTGACGGAGATCGTCGCGCAGTGCGGGCAGACCCGCTGGAGGGGCTGAGCCGGAGGAGTCGCCATGGTCTGAACGCTAGGAGTTCCACCTGTCCCGCCCCCGATGGGACAGGTGGGCTCGCGGTCGATATTTCCCGTCGTCCTGTCGCGAAATATCGACCGGGAGCCCCGACGGCGCCTGCCGAGCCCTGACGACGCGGTGCGACCGAGCGTTCTACACTGCGCGAACCCCTGGGGCGCGTAGCTCAGCGGGAGAGCGCTCGCTTCACACGCGAGAGGTCGCTGGTTCGAAACCAGCCGTGCCCATCGAAAACCCCTGTAAACAACCGGTTTGCGTGGCGGGAAGATGCACGCGAGGGGTCCCTCTTCTTGTGCCCATTTGTGTCCAAGGGTCCTGGCGAGGCAGAAGCCGGAGCCGAAATGCACGAGTCCGCCTGGGTTTTTCGGGCAGTGCCCCCTCGCGTCGCTGGCGGGAAGTCGCTCGAGCGGCTGGCCGGGTCTGGACGGACGACGAGTGGCCCGGCGCCGCTCGCGACACCGGGGTCCCCACGACTTCCCCAGGCTGCGGGCCCGCGGACTCCGTCAGACGCAGCCCGCCCCAGGCCGCGCGGGAGCTCGTCTTCGCGCTCCGGTCCCACTCCCACCCGCTTGAGCGGTCGGTAACGGCGGGGGCGCAGCGCAGCGGCGTCGGTGTCTGATGCTCGGCAGACCTCGGGCAGTCCTCTCGGTCAAGCGCTTCCGTTGTCGGGACGACCCGGTATGAACAGCGCGAGCCAGGAAAGCCTGCCCACCACCGGCCTCTACCCGGGGTGACGCGTCGCCAGAGCCGCTCGTCGGTTCTCAACGACGGACACGGACTGGGCCGCGCGCGTTAGGCGCTATCGGAGACGGTGCGAGAGCGTCGACCGCTCGCGCGCCGGACGCTCGCGAGAACGAACCAGAGCAGCAGGAACACGCTGCCGATGCTGGCCGCGACGATGACGACGGTGGCCGTTTGGTAGAGCAGGTCGGTGGCCAACAGCACCGCTCCGGTCATGGAGAGCGCGAGAAAGCCGAGCCCGGTGAGAAGGGTCGCGTGGCCGACGGCGATGACCGCCGGCTTGTCGCCCTCGCGGAACATGATGCGGTGGTAGGCGACGGGCGCGATCAGGAATGCGCTGGCCAGCGCCGCGGAGAGCAGGGTGGCCAGGAAGACCGTGCGTTGAAACGGGGTCGTGGTCTCGAAGCGCTGTTGAAAGGGGACGGCGAGCAGAAATCCGAAGAGGACCTGTACGCCTGGCATCGCGACCCGGACCTCGCCGAGCATCTCCAAGAGCTCACGATCGAGCCGCTCGTCCTCGCTTTCCGCCTCACGGGCATGGGCCTGCTCATCGCTCATCGCCCGACTGAGTACCCGAAACAGCAGGCCCCGCCACGATGGTGACGTCCGCCGGGACTGCCAGCCTCGAGCCATGCGGTTTCTGACGCGGGTGATCTGTTCCGACGTCGAGTGTGCCGAGGTGGTTCTCGAATCCGTCGAGGACCTTGAGGCCCTCGACGGCTTGGCCTGCGAGTGCGGGTGCACGTGGGAACTGTTTGGGGTCTCACTCGAGGTGGCTTGATCGTTTTGGGCTAGTCGCCATGTGAGAAGCGATCGGCCTTCGAGGGGCTCAGGTGCCCTCTCGGCTCGGTTCTCGCGGGGTGCCGGCGTCACGGAGGCGGCAGCAGTTGTTCCGCGGTGTCGCCCTCACCCACGTCAGAGCTGCTCGCGCACCCCGGCTTCACGTTCGAGCCTTGTGAGCTGTTTGTCGAGGTTGCCGCCGACCGACTCAGCGCCGAAACCGCGGCGCCCGAGCGAAAGGACGGTGGCGCGGCGGGCGTCTTCGAGTACGAGCGCGAGCGCGGCGTACAGCGCCAGTGCGCAGAGGGCGAGGCCGACCAGGCCGGTGACCTCTTTCCACGTAGGGGAGTCGGTCAGCTCGTAGAGGCCGGTGGTGGCGAAACGCACCGCGGTGGTGGTCAGGACGCCGGCGGGAACCAGCTTGCCGGTGGCGGCGGCGGCCGCGGGTGCGAGCAGCGCCGTCGCGGAGAGCAGCAGAAGCAGGCCGAGGGGCGAGCTGGTCGCGCCGGGCTCTCCGACGAGGGTGATCGCGCCGATCGAGAGCCAGGTCCCGCTGAGGATGCCCATGCCGGTGCCGGCCACGACGTCGCGGGCCAGGAACCCGAAGATCGAGGAGAGCAGCTGAAGCGGGACCACGAAGGCCAGGATCATCAGCCCGACCTGATCGCCGTCGGCGGCGCGCAGCCAGCCGAGCTGCAGGCCGCTGATGAGCAGGGTGCCGCCGGCCAGCGCGAGGAAGCCGAGCGGAAGCGGGTTGCCGATGGGGCGCAGGACGATCCGCGTCGCCTGGTCGACGCTGGTCATGCGACGACCAGTGCCTGGGGCGCGGCGGACTTCAGGCGGGTGCGAAGCCACTTGAGCTGGATCGCCGTCTCCCCCTCGCAGCCTTCCACCACGTCGAGCAGCTCTTCGTCGCGGAGTCCGCGGGCCGCTTGGCCGAGCAGGGTCCAGGCGATGTCGCATTCGGCGGCCATGAGGTACAGGTCCTGGAGGTCGCGGAGCAGGCCGAGGCCGCCGGAGCGCGCGCCGTCGAAGAGGTCGGAGTGCAGTCGCTCGGGCTCGTCGGGGGCGTCCTCGCCGTACCGCTCGACGAACGGACGGAGCTTCTCGGCGTGCGTGTCGCACTGAGCGGCCAGGGTCTTGCTCAGGTGGTGGACGTCGACCTCGGCGTCGTGGGCTGTGGAGACCTCGCGGAAGGCGGCGGCGAGCTCGGTCTGGGCACGGTGGAGCAGGCCGAGGTAGTGGGCGACGTGCATGGCTTTCAGTCCTCCACCGGCGCGGGTGCGCCGATTGTCGGGGCAGGGGCGGGCTCGCCGTCGGAGTTGCCGTCGAGGCGGGTGGCCCGGACGGCGGCGACCTTGTAGATCGGCTGTTTGCTGACCGGATCCCAGGCGGTGATGGTCAGCTCGTTGGCCGAGCGCTTGGGGCCCTCCCCGTCTGAGTCCCACCATCCGTAATGGAACGGGACGAACGCGACGCCGTCGCGGATGCCCGAGATCCGCAGGCGCGCTTCGATCGCCCCGCGCGGTGAGTCGAGCCGGATCGGGTCACCCTCCGAGGCGCCCAGCCGGTGCGCGTCGGTGGCGCTGAGCTCGACCCAGACGTCAGGTGCGGCGGCCTGCAGCTCGGGGGTGCGCCCGGTCTTGGTGCGGGTGTGGAACTGGTAGATCGTGCGGCCCGTGGTCAGCAGGAGCGGGTACTCATCGCTCGGCCCCTCCGGGGCCGGTGCGTAGTCGACCGCGTGCAGAAACGCCCGCCCCTGCGGCCGCTTGGCCTCGTACTCCGAGCGGGTGAATGCGGCCCCGGTGACCAGGTCGTGCCCGTAGCTCTCGCTGTAGTCCGGGCGGGTGTTGAACACGCCGTCGACGTAGAGCCGCTCGGTGCCCTCCGGCGCCTCTTCGGTGCAGGGCCACTGGATACCGTTGCGCTCCCGCAGGCGCGCGTACGAGAGGCCGGTGTAGTCGCACGGGCGCCCGGCCGAGCAGCGCTTCCACGCCTCGAAGGCGGACTCCGGGTCCTCCCAGGTGATCAGCGGTCCGCCGTCCCGGTCGCGCAGGTCCATCCGCCGCGCGTAGTCGAGGAGGATGTCGAGATCCGAACGCGCTTGGCCTGGTGGGTCGACCGCTTTCTCGGAAAGGTGCACGGTGCGGTCGACGTTGGTCATCGTGCCGGTCTTCTCCGCCCAGCCGGCCGCCGGAAGGACGACGTCGGCGAGGGCGGCGGTCTCGGTCAGGTAGAGGTCCTGCACGACGACCATGAGCTCGGGCCGCTCGAGGATGGCGCGGATGCGGGAGGCGTCCGGCAGCGAGACGGCGGGGTTGGTCGCCGAGATCCACATGAGCTCGATCGAGCCCTGCTCGGCGTATCGCCACAGCTGCATCGCGTGGGTCGGCGGCGCCCAGTGCGGGATCGTGTCCGGCTCGACGTTCCACATCTTGGCGAGCTCGGCGATGTGCTCGTCGTTGTCCCAGTTGCGCATCCCAGGCAGGTCCCCGTCGGCACCGGTCTCCCTCGTGTTCTGCGCGGTGGGCTGCCCGTTCATCAGGTAGACCCCGGCGCCGGGGCGTCCGAGCATGCCGCGCAACAGGTGCAGGTTGTTGATCTGGCAGACCGACGCGGTGGCCTGGTGGGACTGGAAGAACCCCTGCAGCGCCGTGGAGACGAGCGCCTCGCAGGTGCCGACGAGTTCGGCTGCCGCCTCGATGTCGCGGGCGGGGACATCGCAGATCTCTGCCGCGCGCGATGGCGGCCAGTCCGCCGCCATCGCCTCGAGTGCGTCGTAGCCGCGGGTATGGGCGGTGATGTAGTCGTGGTCCACCCAGCCGCGCGCGAACACGACGTGGAGCAGCGCGTTCATCAGCGGGAGGTTCGTCCCGCTGCGCGGGGCGAGGTGGACGTCGGCCTCGCGCGCGACCGGCGTCAGCCGCGGGTCGACGCAGAGCAGGCGCGGTGGGTCCGCGCCTGCGCGCCGGTCGAGCATGCGCATCCACAGGACCGACTGGGTCTCGGCGACGTTGTGGCCGAAGAGCGCGAGCGCGTCGCAGTGATCGATGTCGGTGTAGGAGCCCGGCTGTCCGTCGGTCCCGAAGGAGGCCTTCAGCGCCGCCGCGGCGGTCGCGGTGCACAGGCGCGTGTTGCCGTCCATGTGCGGGGTGCCCAGGCCGGCCTTGCCGATGACGCCGAGCGTGTAGTACTCCTCGAGGAAGAGCTGACCGGAGGTGTAGAAGCCAAAGCGCCCCCAGCCCCCGGGCCCGGCGAGCAGCTCCCGCGAGCGCCCGACGATCCGGCCCATCGCCGTCTCCCAGTCGCTCTCGACGAGCTCCCCGCCCTCCCGTACGAGCGGCACCGTGAGTCGATCCTCTGCGCCTACTGCCTGCCAGCCGTAGCGGTCCTTGACGTCGAGACGGCCGTGGTTGACCCGGTCCTCCGCGCGGCCGCGGACCCCGACGACGCGACCGTCGCGCACGCCGATGTCGAGCCCATCGCCGTTGGAATGAAGGATCGCCGCGGACTGCGCCCAGCTCTCCACGTCCGCAGCGTCCGCACCTTCCGCGTACTGCTCATCGACCCGGACCGGCCACTGGCCACCGCGCGGGTAGGGGGTTCGCTCACCCCACGGCTCATCGATCGCTGTCGGCATGACGCGCGGCTACCCAGAGCGAAGAGCGGCAACCCGCCACGCGCGGCCGAGAGGACCCCCGTTGTCAGAGATCGACGGGTGGGCCGGTTCGCGCTTGCTCTGTAGTCGCTGCGGGCAATGTCCTGCGCGAGAGCGACTCGAATGGAGACCATCGTGCCCGGCAAAGACCCAGGACCTTCCGTGAAGGACGACGAGACCTACGAAGCCCTCCGCGAGGAGGGGGCGAGCAAGGAGAAGGCAGCTCGGATCGCCAACGCCAAGGCCGGCGGCCAGCACCCTTCCGAGAAAGGCGGCCACGCCCAGGACTACGAGGACCGGACCGTCAACGAACTCCGAGACCGTGCGGCCGAACTCGACATCGACGGCCGTTCGGACATGACCAAGGACGAGCTGATCGACGCGCTCCGTAACCACTGAGCGAAGCACCCCGGAGGAGCCCAAGCACGAGAGCCCGCCTGGAGGGGGTGGGCTCCCGTTCAGCACGGGGGCGCTCAGGCCGGGGTGAGCTCGACCTTGAGCCAGCCGGGGCGGCGGGCGTCGAAGGCCTCGTAGGCGGCGATCGCGTCGCTCATCGGTTCGTGCTCGGTGATCAGCTCGGTCGGGTCGACCGATCCGGAGCGGACCATCTCGATGAGCTCAGGGATGTACTTCCGGTGGTTGCAGTTGCCCATCTTGATCGTGAGGTTCTTGTTCATCGCCTCACCGATCGGATACGTGGTGACTTCAGGTGAGTAGACCCCGATGATGCCGATGGTGCCGGCCTTGGCGACGGCCTGCACCGCCCACTTCGCGGCCTGCGTCGGGGCCTGTCCGGGGGTGAACTCACCGTCCGGGCCCGGGTTCTGCTCGGGGGCGACGGCGTCGACCTCTTCGGGGGTCGCCTCGTCGGGGGAGGCGGGCTCGGCGTCGACGCCGACCGCGTCGATCACCCGGTCGGCACCGATACCGCCGGTCAGGCGGGTGATCGTCTCGACCGGGTCCTCGGCGGAGAAGTCGACGGTCTCCGCACCGAGCTTGCGGGCGGCAGCAAGGCGATCGGGAATCTGGTCGACGGCGATCACCCGGCCGGCGCCCTGCTGGAAGGCGGAGAGGATCGCGAACAGGCCGACGATCCCGCAGCCGAACACGGCCACGACATCTCCGGTGGAGACCTCGGCGAGTTTGGCGCCGAACCAGCCGGTCGGGTAGATGTCGGAGAGCAGGATCGCCTGGTCGTCGCTGACCTCGTCGGGGAGCTTCACGAGCCCGACGTTCGCGTACGGGATGCGGGCCTTCTCGGCCTGCAGCCCGTCGAAGCCGCCGGCTGCGTCGGGCCCACCGAAGAATGCCGTGGTCGTCGCGTTCGGATTGGCGGTGTCGCACTGCGCGAAGTAGCCGGCGCGGCAGTAAGAGCAAGTCCCGCACGCGATCGTCGAGGGCACGACGACCCGATCGCCGATCTCGAGGTTGCGAACGTCCTGCCCGAGCTGCTCGACGATGCCGACGGCCTCGTGGCCGAGGATCCGTCCTTCGGAGGTGCCTGCCATCGTTCCGCGGACGAAGTGCAGGTCGGTTCCGCAGATAGCCGAGCGCGTGATGCGCACGATCGCGTCGGTGGGATCCTGCAGCTCGGGCTCGGGCACGTCATCGACGCGGATGTCGCCGACGCCGTGGTACACGACTGCCTTCATGATGCTCCTCTCGGATGGATGGTCCGGCGTCTACCCGGGCCTCGCGACGGTGAGCGGTCATCCGACGCGGATTGGCGTCGGGGAGCCCGGGGATGGTCTGCCGCCATGAACCTCTTCGGACCGCGACGCACAGCCGGCGGACGAGCACCCCTACCCCAGGGCGCCTCGGACCTCCGTTCAAAGGGCCGCGGCCCGCGGCGCCCTCACGGGCGGCCGGCGGCATGCGACGGCGGGGTCAGCGCCGACCCGGAGATCGAGGGCACCCTGATCATGGTCGGGCGGGTTGTCCGCTTCGCGAACGATCGGCCCGACTGAGCGCCGCCGCCGGGCGTCGCTCGGGTATGCCGCCCGTGCTCCGGGCAGGCCGAGAGCATGAACGCTCTCTTCCTCAACGCCACCCTCAAGCCCTCAGCCGAGCCGTCGAACACCGCAGCCCTGGCGCAGGTCGTTTCTGATGCCCTGACGGCGGAGGGCGTCGAGTGCTCCTTCGTTCGCTTGGCAGACCACCGAATCGACCCCGGCGTCGACTCCGCGGCCGTCACCGACGGGGACGAGTGGCCGCTCATCGACCAGCAACTTCGCGATGCAGAGATCCTCGTGATGTGCACGCCGACCTGGCTCGGTCAGCCGAGCTCGCTCTGCCAGCGTGCGCTTGAGCGGATGCAGGGGCTGATGGCTGCCACCGACGATGAGGGCCGGCCGCTCGCATACAACAAGGTCGCGGGGATCGTGGTGACCGGCAACGAGGACGGTGCCCACCACATCGTTGCCAACGTCGGCCAGTGCCTCAACGACATCGGCTACGCCCAGCCCGGCCAGAACTGGACCTACTGGAACAAGGGACCCGGCCCCTCAGAGGAGGAGTACCGCACCTCCGACGAGCAGGAGTGGTCCAAGACGACCGGCCGAGCGTGCGCGAGCAACCTCCTCCACCTCGCCCGCGCGCTCGCCCCCTCACCACTGCCCGCGCCGCCCTCCTGACCTCACTGAGTGAGCCGGGCTGGTTCGGACGGAGGCCGGATCCGGTGGGCTGAGCGCGCGCGCCCAGCGGTCCACCCGGTCCTTCTACATGTGCGGTGTCGGGTGCCCTACGCGAGCAGGTCGGCGGCGTCGTCGGGTCCGATCCGCAGCCGGCGTCCGTCGCGCAGGGTCGCGATGAGCTCGCCGTCGCGGTCGAGGAGCCAGCGGGCGTTGATCGCGGTGAGGTGCGTGATGCGGCCGTCGGCGTCGAGGCGGACGGCGTGGCCCTCCGGAGTCTGCTGGGCCGATGCGTGCTTGTCGTCGGCCGGAGCGGAGAGATAGAGGACGTCCCCGGTAGCCTCGTAAGACCCGGTGAGTTCGAGGTCGGCGGCGGCGATGTGGACGGTGGCGGACGGCATCAGGCGGGCGGGTGTTCGGCGGAGAAGACAGTGACGATGATCGCAGGCACGCCCTCGAAGTCCAACACCGCGAGGACCCAGAGCCCGCCCTCACGGCGGAAGAAGCGCTCCCGCCCAGGGCGCGGGTCCGGGAGACGTTCGTCGGGAGACCGCACGGTGCGGTCGATCATCCCGAGGTCCGCCACGGTCGGATGCTCCTCGAGCACCTTGGCGTAGACGATCGCCGGGAGGACCACATCCACCCCGTCTGGCGTCTCGGTTCGCAGCACGACCTCCACGCCGGGAAGGCTCCTTCACCAGCCGGACAGGACCACTCCCGGGCGCCGCTCCTTGGGCACAAATCGGGCACAAACTCTGGCGTAGAACGTCCACGTTCTAGACAGCGCCCGAATCCGAACATGGTCATTTGCAGGGATTTCCTGAGCAGGAATGGGAGTGGTAGAACGCTTCACACGCGAGAGGTCGCTGGTTCGAAACCAGCCGTGCCCATCGGACAGAAACGCTGCGGGCGGAGCCGCTTGGCTGCGTCATGCCCCGCCGCGCACCGCCCGTCGTGGCGCCGACACCGGCAAGAGCCGGGCGTTGCCCTGGAAGCGCACGTCAACCCTCAGGCGGCCAGAGCGCCGCGACCGGCGGACGTCCCGGAAGATCACGCGAGAGGAGAACGTGCAGTCGCGGCGGACCGGCGCCACTCGGGAGGAGATGGTGCGGCGCCCCGCGCGTACGCGGACGCTCACCCGTCCGGCGCAGCCGGTGGCCGCGCTTACCCCGGCGGGGCGAAGCAGACGCCCATTGGTGCGGACTGCGAACCAACCCGCGCGACCGGCGCGTGAGCGGATGGTCCGGCGGAGCCGTGGCCGCTGTCGCGCCACCGCGGGCACCGCCGTTCCCGGGCGTTCAGCGAGCTGCTCGATCAGGCCACGGTAGAGCGCGAAGGCGGGCTTCGGCGCGTAGGTGTCGGTCATGATCCCGTACTGCTGGCCGAAGTCGGGATTGCTCGAGTCGCCGTCGCGCAGGTCGAACCAGTTGTAGCTCGTGACGTTGTAGTTCCCGCGGTAGTCGTGGACGGCGCGGATCATCTCGTCCATGACGGCCGCCTGCGTCGCGGTCGACCGACCCGCGCCGGTCGGGTAGCCGTTCTCGATGATGTGCATCGGGGTGTCCGCGCCGATCCCAGCCATGGGCGCGTAACAGGTCCGAAGCACCGACATGGCGTTGATCATCGCGTCGCGGGGCGTGAACGCGTTCGCTGGAGGGAAGAAGGTCCCGGGATAGGCGTCGAGGCCGATCCAGTCGACCGCTTCGACGAAGGGGCGCCCGCCCTTGCGTCCGATCTCGGTCCAGAAGTCCCGTTCGCGATCGGGGTCGAGCCGGTAGAACCAGTTGAATCCGATCTCGAGCGCTTCGAATCCCGCGCTGCGCGTCTCCGCGTCGGCGGCAATCACGCCCTGGACGAGGGCGTCGCGCGCACCCGGGAACGCGCCGTCGGAGGAGTCGGGCGAGGTGATGTTGTTGACCTCGTTGGTGACCTGGAGGCTCGCCAGCCCGGCGGCGCCCATGCGGCGCACCATCGAGCGAACGAAAACGACCCAGTCGGCCACGTCGGCGGCCCCACGGCGCGCTTCCGGGCGATACGTCAGGACGTACTCGACGGAGTACCCGAGCTGGCTGTAGCGCGTGATCTGAGCGAGCGCCGAGCGCACCCTCGACTCCTGTGACTCCTTCCCGGTGAAAGACAAGTAGAGGTGCACGTTGAACGGACGCGCAGCGGCTCCGCGGAGCTCGGCGAGCGCGCCCTCGATCGCTGCGGAATCCTCCGGCCGGGACGCCGCCGGCAACACGAGCTGGCCTGCGCCCCCACCGGGGTAGATCCCGAAGCGCAACGGGGAGGAAGCAGCGGCCGGCGGCGGACCCGTCCCGATGGGCCCAAGGCAATCCGGTGCTTGTGCGTGGCTTGAGGCCGGAGCCGCGGTCATGACAGCGAGGACGAGGACAGCCCACAGGATCGCTCTACTCAGATTTCTGTCTTTCGCCACGGTCTCACCCTACCGGCGGTATTCCTCCTGAACGCGTCATCCCTGGCGAGTTCAGCGCGCTCGCCAGAGGACCCCGTGGGGTCGGCGTGCAACCCACAAGGCAGGGCGGGCGCCGACGGTCGGTCCCACCTTTTCGATCACAGGCTCATCCGAACTCCCCGGCGGCGAGGTCAGCCTGCAAGGTGCTCGTGAACTTCTGCAGTGCGTCGGCGTCGAAGCGCTCGCAAATGAGCTCGCGGACGGCGGTGTAGGCCTTCAGCGGCTGCGCCTGCCCGGGGTCCTCACCAGCGACGACCGTCTCGTTCCCGCCTTCGACGAGCGTTCGCAGTACGCCGACCTGCTCATCGGGCAGGTCGGGGGTGTAGCGGACGATCACGTACCCGTCGCCGATGACGTGATCGAAATCCTCGGCGGGGGCCGGCTCCCCGCGATCGTAGAACTGCGTCGCGGGATGCTGCCCGGCGAAGCCGCCGGGAGGTTGGTGGCGACCTGCGTGCAGGCAGCCGCAGCCGCTGGGGGTACCGGGGGTGTCGGCCACCACGGACTCGGCTGCCGGCGCGTCGCCCCCGGGAACGAGAGCACCACGGCGGCGACCAGACCAGCGGCGGCCAGCGTGCCGTAGGCAACGTGCCGCAGCCCGTCCCAGCGGCTTTCGAGGACGCGCGCTCCAAGGAAGGCAATGCCGACGATGACCGAGATCGCGAGGACTTGGCCAAACGGGCGTCCAGTTCTGAGGGCGGCCGCGAAGACCGAGAACACCGACGGTCACGACGCTCAGGGCGATGACGACGTCGACGGCGGTCGGGCTGAGGCGGAGGTCGGCGAGGCTCGCGATGAGCAGCGTGAGGCTGTGCCCGACCACGAAGGTCGAGACGAGCTTGACGGCAAGGTCGATGTTGGCCGGCCAGCAGCACGATCCCGGCGACGAACGCCAGGTGGTCTCAGCCGAGCAGCATGTGCTCGATCCCCAACGGGATGAAGCCGTTCGCCGAGGTGTCGGCGGTCTCGCCGCCGAGGCCGTGAGCCAGAGCGGTCGCGGGAACGAGCAGCAGCAGCGCTGCTGCCAGGGAGGGAAGAAGCATGACGGTCCCCTAGACGTGAGGGGCATGAGCGCGCGGTGCGTCAGCGCGGCACGGCCTGACCCGTGACGATCCCAGATCGGGAGCATGCGGGCGGGGCTCGGCCGGGCCTGGCGGCAGGTGCGAGCGTGCAAGCGGTCGCCGAACGGAGATCAGCTGACCCGATCCGAGGCGGGAACGTCCCCTCGTGTCGATAACTCAGCGTGCGGCGCCGATGAGCCTGGAGCGTGCCACCGCGACGCGGTCACGCCCGCCGGCCTTCGCCTCGTAGAGCGCCGCGTCGGCGCGGTCGAAGAGCAGCTCCGTGTCCTCCACCCCCTCCCGACAGGCGACGCCGATCGAGCACGTCCGTCCGCTGGGGACGACGGCGCGCAGGCGCTCCGCGACCTCCACGGCCGCCTCGAGCGGGCAGTCCGGGAGCATGACGCAGAACTCCTCCCCGCCCCAGCGGCCGAGCAGGTCCCCCGTTCGCAGCTGCTCGCGCCAGGCCTGGGCGCTGCGCTGGAGCAGCACATCGCCTGCCGGGTGGCCGAAAGAGTCGTTGTAGGCCTTGAAGCGATCCATGTCGAGTATCAGCAGCGACACCGGGGAGCCCGTGCGGGCGGCCCGGGCGAGCTCCCGGGCCAGCGCCTCGTCCATCGCGCGGCGGTTCGCGGCGCCGGTGAGGGCATCGGTCCGAGCGAGGGCGTCGAGCTCGGCGACGTGACGGCCGAGCGAGAGCTGGGTCTGGGCCGCGGTCGCGAGCACACCAAGAGCGTCGAGCTGTGGACCGTCGAGCACCCGCGGCTCCGGGTCATGGACGCAGAGTGTGCCGATCGCCTGGCCGTCGGAGATGAGGGGGAAGCCGCTGTAGGAGCGGATCGTGCCGTCCTCGACGAACGGGTTGTGGGCGAAGCGCTCGTCGTCCAGGGCGTCCGGGACGATGAGCGGGCGATCGGGGTCCTTGATGGTCCAGGTGCAGAACGTGAGCTCCCGGTTGACCGCTTCGCCCGGCGTCCCCAGCCCGCGGGCTGCTCGGAACCAGAGGTGGTCCTGACCCACGAGGTTGATCTCGGCGGAGGCCGTCGAGCAGACGTGCGCGGCGAGGCGGACGAGGCCGTCGAGTGCTGCCACGGGCGGCGCCCCGACCGAGGCCGTCCGCTCGAGCGCGGCCAAGCGGGCCCGTTCGGTGTCGGGAGGAGGAACGGCGGCTGTGGGGGGCGGTGGGATCTCGATGCTCCTTTCGACCGGGTGATCGGCCGACGGCGCCGCAACTTGAAGGCGTTCAGGGCCTCACGCCCGCACAAGCGCCCGTCGGTCGAGATCGTCGAGCTTCCCGGCCCCGGCGATCGAGAAGGTGATCTCGAGCTCGGCGAGGAGCGTGCGGAGCATGTGACGGACGCCCTCTTCGCCTCGCAGGGCCAGGCCGTGCACGTACGGCCGGCCGACGAGCACGGCCTCGGCGCCCAGCGCCAGCGCCCGGTAGGCGTCGGTCCCCGTGCGCACGCCGGAACCGAACAGGACGGGGACCTTGCTGCCGACCGCGTCCGCGATCCGCGGCAGGGCGTCGATCGTCCCGGCCCAGCCGGGCGCGCGGCGACCGCGCTCGTTCGACACGACGATGCCCTCGAAGCCGCGACGGACCGCCATCCGCGCGTCTGTCACGGACTGGATGCCGCCGAGCACGATCGGCCCGTCCCACGCCGCGCGGATCGCCGCGAGCGGCTCCCAACCCTCCCCGGGCTGCGGGGGCGAGAGCACCATGTGGGTGCACCCCGCGGCCTGCGCGCGCCTGAGCATCGCGGCGTCCGGGCCTACGGTGCCCGGCCAGACGAGGCCGAACCACCGGGAAGCGTTGGGCGCGGCCGCGGCGACGCCCTCGACGGACGTCCTCGCCTGCGAGGAGTGGACGTAGGTGAGCCCGAGGCCCGCAGCCGCCCGTGCCGTGGCCGCCTCGCCGTCGGGGTGCGCCTTGGTCTGCTGCCCGACGGGCCCGAGGATGACCGGGGCCGCCATCGGGACGCCGAGCACCGTCGTCGAGAGGTCGCGCCCCGCGCGGTCGATGAACATCCGCGGGACGATCCGCCAGGCCGACATCGCCCGCGCGTTCGCGCGCACGGCGAGGGTCCCGCCCGCCCAGGAGAGCAGGTACTTCTGCGCAGGTTCGGACAGCACCTTCGCCGCCGCCTCCTCGAGGGCTGACAGGTTCGTCGTGAAGATCGGATCGGTGTCCGCGCCCATCCCGGCGATGTAGATCTCGGACTGATATGCCCCGAACGGGGCACCCGGGCCGACCGGGGCCGGCGACTTCACGGGGAGCTTGGGCGCGGCGACGGGCGCCTGGCCGGAGGCGAGCGCGGTCGGCGCGAGGAAGGTCACGGCGGCGATCGAGCCGGCGGCTTCGAGGAATTGACGACGGGTGCTTTCAGACATGGTCACGGCTCCGCTTCAGCGTGCGCGGGTCAGGGAGGAACGGGACAGGGTGCGGTGCGAGCGGCGGCCGGCCCTCCGGACCTCCTCCTCGAGATCGTCGACGAGGCGCCGCATCACGGTGCGGGTTCCCGCCTGCCCGTCGAGCGCGAGGCCGTACAGGTACGGCCGTCCGATGAGCACCGCGTCCGCCCCCAGCGCCAGGGCCTTGAACGCGTCGCGACCCGTGCGGATCCCGGAGTCGAAGAGCACGGTCATCTCGTCGCCGACCTCCTTGACGATCGGCACCAGCGCGTCAAGCGAGGCGATCGCCCCGTCGACCTGGCGGCCGCCGTGGTTGGAGACGACGATCCCGTCGATCTTGTGCTCGACCGCAAGCCTGGCGTCGCGGGGGCTCTGGATGCCCTTCAGCAGGATCGGCCCGTCCCAGTTCGCACGGATGAGCGGCAGCTGGTCCCAGCTCAGGCCGGGGTTCTGGAAGATGCCCGCGAACGTGATGCCGGCCGCAAGCGGGGCGGCCTCCGCCGGCACGGGCATCCGCTTCTGGAAGGCCGGGTCGCTCGTGTAGTTCGCGATGCCCTTGTTCTCGAGGAAGGGCGAGTACCCGCGGTCCAGGTCGAGCGGCCGCCAACCGAGCAGCGTCGTGTCCAGCGTGATGACCAGGTGGCTGTAGCCGGCCGCCTTCGCGCGGCGGAGGAAGGACGCCACGAGCTCGGCGTCGGTCGGCCAGTACAGCTGGTACCAGCGGGAGCCGTCGCCGTTGGCCGCCGCCACGTCCTCCATCTTGTAGGCGCCCTGGGTCGAGTGCACGTACGTCAGCCCGAGCTCGGCCGCCGCGCGGGCGCTGGCGAGGTCACCCTCCGGGTGGGCGAGCGTCTGCACCCCGACGGGCGCGAAGAGGACCGGCGCCGGCATGCGCGTCCCCAGGATCGTGGTGGAGAGGTCGACCTTCGCCGTCTTGCGGCCCTTACGCCGCTTCACCTTCCAGCGCCGGAACGCCGCCGCGTTGGCACGCGTGGTGTCCGCGTCCCCGGCCCCGGCGAGGATGTAGGCCAGGGCCTCCGGGTCGAGCACCTTGGCGGCCTGGGCCTCGAGCTTCGAGAGATCGTCGGGAATCTTGCCTGCGGCCTTTGCCTGCGTCATGCACCGGATTATGACCGTGCCCCCGGGCGGCGCGGCACACCCTGTGCTCGTCGCGGGCGGGGCTCCGCCCCGGAGGACGCAGTGCAGCCGCCTGAAATAGCGTGGCCCGACCGTCCGTCCCGAGTTCGGAGCGACCGTCATGTCCGACACCACCTGCCACATGTCGATCTCGCTCGACGGCTTCGTCGCCGGCCCCGATCAGGGCCCGACAACCCACTCGGGACGGGCGGAAGAGAGCTCCACCTCTGGCACATCGGCGACGAGCGCGCCACCGCGGCCGACGAGACCGCCGCCGCCTGGCTGATGCGTCCGCGCGGCGCCTACGTCATGGGCCGCAACATGTTCGGACCCATCCGGGGCGAGTGGACGAGGACTGGCGCGGATGGTGGGGGCCGGAGCCTCCCTACCACGCGCCGGTGTACGTGCTGACCCACCACCCGCGCGCGTCGGTCGAGATGGAGGGCGGGACGACGTTCCACTTCGTCACCGAGGGGTTCGACGCCGCCTACGCCCAGGCGTGCGAGACGGCCGGGGACGCGGGCGTCGACATCGCGGGCGGCGCCGCGACCGTGCGCCAGGCGCTGCACGCCGGGGTGCTCGACGAGCTGACGCTCGACATCGCCCCTGTCCTCCTGGGCTCCGGCGAGCGGATCTTCGACGGCGCCCGGACGTTCGGGATGGAGCCCGTCGAGGTGCTGTCCTCGCCGCTCTCCACCCACATCCGCTACCGCCGGACCGCCGAACCGTCCGCCGCCACCGCCTGAGCCGAGGAGCCCCGTTGCCCAAGACCATGACCTACGAGGTGGCCGACCGGGTCGCCCGCATCACGCTCGACCGGCCCGAGCCGCGGGCAACGGGCATCACCGCTCGAGCTGCACGCCGAGCTGGCCGCCTGCGTCGAGCGCGCCGACCTCGACCCGGACGTCCACGTCATCGCGCTGTCCGGCAACGGCAAGGGCTTCTGCGGCGGCTACGACCTCGTCGCCAGCGCCGAAGGCAGGATCGACGGGCAGCTTCGGCGACGGCGTCACGGCGGGCTCGCCGCTCGACCCGGCGGTGCAGGGCGCCAACCACGACCCGTCCGGCACCTGGGACCCGATGGTCGACTACCAGATGATGAGCCGCAACGTCCGCGGCTTCATGACGCTGTTCCACTGCGACAAGCCCGTCGTCTGCAAGGTCCACGGCTTCTGCGTCGCCGGCGGCACCGACCTGGCGCTCTGCTCCGACCTGCTCGTGATCGAGGACACCGCGAAGATCGGCTACCCGCCGGCGCGCGTGTGGGGCGTCCCGACGACCGCGCATGTGGGCGCACCGCCTCGGCCCGCAGCGGGCCAAGCGGCTGCTCTTCACCGGCGACTGCCTCTCCGGCAGCGAGGCGCTCGAGTGGGGGCTCGCGATCGAGGCGCCGCCGCGCGGACGAGCTCGACGAGCGCATCGAGGCGCTCGTCGCGCGCATCGCGCGGATGCCCGTCAACCAGCTGCTGATGATGAAGCTGCTCGTCAACCAGCAGACGATGCGCCAGGGCCTGCACGCCACCCAGATCCTCGGCACCGTCTTCGACGGCATCGCCCGCCACACGCCCGAGGGCTACGCGTTCCAGCAGCGCGCGGCGGAGGCCGGCTTCAAGCAGGCCGTGCACGAGCGCGACGAGCCCTTCGGCGACTTCGGTGGCCGGACCTCGGGCGTCATCCGCTGAGCCCCGCGCGTGAGGAGTACGCGCGGCGCTCGACGACCCGGCCTCGGGAGGCGGATCTGCTTCGACCGGCGTCGGGCCCGGTGCGACGCACGTCGCGAGGCGATCTGCACCTGCGCAGCGAGCGCCGCTCAGGTCGAGAGGGCAGGCCCCGCGGCGACTTCGCCCACCACCTCCACGATCGCGCGCACGTCGGCGTCTGTCGTGCGGTGGTTGACGAAGCAGGCGCGTAGACACGGGACATCCGTCGAGGACGGCGCCCGCGATGAGCAGCCGACCGTCGGCGTTGAGTGCGGCGGCGATGTGCGCGTTGTGCGCGAACGGAGCGGCGTCCTCGGTGGCCGGATGCCGGAAGCACGACGGCCGAGAGCTGCGGGCTCCCCCAGCAGCTCCAGCTCGTCCTGCTCGTCGACGAGCTCGGCGAGCAGTGCGCGGCCTGCGCGAGGTTGCGCTCGATCGCGGCGCGGAACGCGGCGAGGCCGTGCACGCGCAAGGCCAGCCAGAGCTTCAGCGAGCGGAGCGGCCGCGAGTACTCGAGCGTGCGGTCGACGGCGTCGTGACCTCGCCGGGCTCGTGCGGCATGTAGGTCTCGTGGTGCGTGAAGGGCGCCTCCAGCGGCACCCGCCTCGCGCACCAGGAGCACGCTGCAGGCCTTGGGCACGAACAGCCACTTGTGCGCGTCGACCGTGGCCGAATCGGCCCGCTCGAGCCCGGCGAAGAGCGGCGCGGCCGTCTCGGTCGAGCGCCGCGGGCAGGCCGTAGGCGCCGTCGACGTGCAGCCAGACGCCGCGCGCCGCGCAGACGTCGGCGAGCTCGCGAGATCGGTCGACCGTTCCGGTCAGCGTCGTCCCGGCGGTGGCCACCACGGCGACAGGCGTCGATGCCGGTCGGCGAGGTCGGCGTCGATCGCCGCGCGCGCAGGCGTCGACGCGCATGCGCCGTCCGTCGTCGATCGGGATCCGCGCGCACGTGCTCCGAGCCGATCCCGAGCACCTCGGCCGGCGCGCATCACGGAGTGGTGCGCCTCGGTCGGAGGCGTAGAGCGCGCCCCGCCGGCCGTCGGCGCCCGGCGACGGGAGCCCGGGAGGGCTCGCTCGCGCGCGGCGGCCAAGCGCCGTCAGGTTGGAGATCTTGCCGCCGGCGGCGATGACGCCGTCGGCCGCGCCGGGAAGCCGACGAACGGGCCCACCCACTCGAACGACTGCGCGCTCGATCAGGTCGGCGGCGCCCGCGGTGACGGCGAGGTTGATGTCGTAGGCGAGGCCGGAGCGCCTCGGCGAGAACGCCGACCTCGAGCCCGGTCGAGGCCGATGTACGCGAAGAAGAGGGGGCGCGAGCTGGCGCGAGCGAGCCGTCGAGCACATCGGCCGCCGCGTCGAGCGCCGCGCGCGGCGTCTGACGGAAGGCTGGGCAGCGGCTCCTGGAGCAGCCGCTCGTGCCGGTCGGCGTCGAGCGTCGGCTGCTACTCGCGGCGCGGGTGCTCAAAGGACTCCCACGCTTCCGAGATGAGCCCCGCCGCGTGCTCGAGCACCGCCTCGCGCTCCGGGAGCGCGAGGGTGCTCTCCTCCGGATTCACTCGGACTCCTCGTAGTGCGCCCCGATCGGCGCGTAGATCTCCGGCCGGCTCGACTTCAGCCAGAAGCCGACCGACGATGGTGCCGACCGCGCCGCGGCGAACAGCAGCGCCGGCAGGATCACCGAGCGGTCGTCGAGCGGCGCGCCCTGCAGGCCCGTGATCAGGATGTTGAAGTTGAACAGGGCGATGACGAATACCGTCGCTCAGCAGTACGCCGGCGAGGGCGGGCGCGATCCGGCTCGCCCACGCTGTCTCGGTGTGCGCGTTCTTCGAGAAATAGCCGATCACGGCGAACGAGGAGAGCGCCAGCAGCGCTCAGCACTCCTAGCGCACCCAGGTTGGTCAGCCAGGTGAACAGCTGGAGCACCGGGTCGGAATTGCTGAGCGCGAAGATGGAGACGATGACAATGGCGAGGATCGACTGCGCGAATGAGCTGACGAACGGAGCCCGGTGCCGCGCCGGGTCTTGCCGAAGACCCGAGGGATCACGCCCGCCCGTCCCAGCGCGAAGCCGTAGCGGGCGACCGCGTTGTGGAAGGAGAGCATCGCCGCGAACAGGCTGGTGCAAAACAGAAGCGTCGCGATATCGGCGATCGTCGTCGAGACCTGCGAGTCGAGCGTGATGAAGAGGACGGTGGTGGGGTCGGGGCCGCCCCGCCGGCGCCGACGAAACCGCCTTTGACCAGAGCGTCGGGGTTGATGATCGTGTTCGGCCCGATCGCGTCGCCCAGCATCAGGGCCGAGAAGGCGTAGAACAGCGAGGTGATACCGAGCGCGATGTAGGTCGCCTTGGCCACCGTCTTGCGCGGCTCCTTGCACTCCTCTGAATAGATCGCCGCCGACTCGAAGCCGGTGAAGGCGGCCATCGTGAAGACGAGCGCCGGCGCCGAAGGCGGCGCCGAAGGTGATCACTGGGGTCGAAGCCGGTGAGCGAGATGCCCTGCGGCCCCGGGTTGCCGAGGACGACGAGGTCGAAGAAGGCGACGACGATGATCTCCGCGGTGAGGAAGATCGCCAGCACCTTGGCGTTGAGGTCGATCCGCAACCAGCCGAGGACGCCGATGACGACGATCGCGATGAAGATCCAGGTGTACCAGGCGAAGTCGATGCCGGTCTTGTCGAGCATGAAGCCGCTGAAGACGGCTCCGAATAGACCGGTGATGCCGATCTGCATCGAGTTGTAGGAGACGAGCGCGATGAAGGCGGTCGCCGACCCCTCCGACCTTGCCGAGGCCCTGGGCGACGTAGGCGTAGAAGGCACCAGCGTTGGTGATGTGATGGCTCATCGCCGCGTAGCCCGAGACGAACAGGGCGAGGATCGCGCCGAGCAGGATGAACATCAGCGGGACCCGGCGTTGCCGGTGACGAGGTAGGTCGAGGCGACCCCGCCCGCGACGACGGTCAGCGGCGCCGAGGCGGCGACGATGAAGAAGACGATGTCGGAGACGCCGAGGCGCCTGCGGCTGAGTGCGCCCCCGGTGTTCGCGGGGGCATCTGCGGCTGGTGCTGACGGACATGGGATGTGCCTTTCGCGAGCGGAGGAGGCGGTCAGCGGACGCTGCCGTCGAGGATCTGGAGCGTCTTCAGGTCGGAGTAGAAGTCGAGCGCGTAGTCGCCGCCCTCGCGGCCGATGCCGGAGATGCCGATGCCGCCGAACGGCGCGGTGAGGTCGCGGACGAGGAACGTGTTGACCCACACCGTGCCGGCGCGGACGGCGCGGCCGACGCGCTCGGCGCGCTCTGCGAGCCCGTGTAGACGATGCGCCGAGAGCCCGTACGTCGGTCGAGTTGGCGAGCGCGACCGCCTCGGCCTCGTCGGCGAACGTCTGCAGCGTCAGCACCGGCCCGAACACCTCGTGCTGCACGATCTCGCTGTCGTTGCGAGCGCGGCTCGATCAGCGTCGGCTCGTACGAAGCAGCCCGTCGCCGCCGGCGTCGCCGCCGCGCACGAGCTCGTCGCCCGCTCGGCGCGCGCCCGCTCGACGAAGCCCGTCGACGCGCGCGAGGTGGTCGGGGTGGATCAGCGGCGTGATCGTCGTCGCCGGGTCGCGCGGGTCGCCGAGCACGTGCGCGTCGGCGTCGGCGTGGAAGCGCTCGAGGAACGCGTCGCGCACCGACTCCTCGACGAGCAGCCGCGTGCCGGCGAGGCAGACCTGGCCGGCGTCGTCGTACTGGCCGGCCGCCTTCGCGGCGGCGGCGTCGAGGTCGGCGTCGGCGAACACGACAGCGGGCCCTTGCCGCCGAGCTCGGCGGTGAACGGGACGATGTTGCGCGCCGCCGCGACGCCGATGTGGCGCGCGGTCTCCGGCGAGCCGGTGAAGGAGATCGCGGCGCGACGCGCGGGTCGGCGACGAGCGCGGCGCCGACCTCCTCGCCGATGCCCTGCACGACGTTGAAGACGCCCGGCGGGCAGCCCGGCCTCGTCGGCGAGGTCGGCGAGCAGCGAGCACGAGAGCGGCGACCACTCGGCCGGCTTGAGGACGACGGTGCTGCCGGCCGCGAGCGCCGGGGCGATCTTCCAGGTGGAGAGCATGAACGGCGCGTTCCACGGCGTGATCACGACCGCGGGCCCGGCGGGCATGCGCACGACGCGGTTGCGGGTGCCGTTCGACTCCCAGACGCGCTCCTCGTAGGCGACGGCGAGGTCGGCGTAGGCGCGGAAGTTGCGCGCGCCGCGGGCGATCACGCGCAGCCGCAGCGACTCGCAGCAGCATCGCCATGTCGACGCACTCGACCGGCGCGAGTCGCTCGACGTTGGCGTCGATCAGGTCGGCGAGGCGGTGCAGGTGCACGGCGCGGCCCGGCGGCGCCGAGCGCGGCCCACGCCGGGAACGCGTCGGCCGCCGCGCGCGACGCGCGGCGTCGGCCGTCTGCGGCGTCGCCGCGCGCGACCTCGGCGAGCAGCGACTAGTCGAGCGGCGAGAGGTCCTCGAAGCGCTCGCGCTGAGCCACGCGCGCGCCGCCGATGTAGTGGTCGGTCGAGACCTCGACGCCGGCGACCGTCGCGCTCGCGCCGCTCACGCCGTCGCCTCGGCGGTCGTCAGCTCGTTGACGGTCTCGAGGTCGTCGACCGTGTAGGCGAACGTGAAGCGGAAGCCCTTGCCGACACGCACCGGCGCGAGCAGGTCGTGCTCCTCGTTGGGCGCGCCGAAGAGCTCGAGCGTCGCCTCGCCCTCCCAGATCGGCGAGGCGAGCGGTCGCGGCTGAGACGAGCGGGCGAGCTCGTGCACGGCGGGCTCGTCGTGGCGGCCGGCGGCGAGGCGCGGGAAGTGGCGCACGTTGACGAGCGGCGGGTCGTTGTGCGTCGGGCCGCTCGTCGGCGAGTCGCGCTCGAGCGTGACGCGTCGCCTGCGCGAGCGGCGGTCGTTGGCGGCGCAGGTGCCGCCGAAGCGTCGCGCCCGACCGCAGCCCCGGTCGGCCGGGCCGTCGAGCCCGAAGGTGCGCGTCATCCAGACCGAGCCGAGCTTCTTCGGGAAGCCCTGGAACCAGCCGCGCATCAGCGCGAAGTCGCGGTCGACCCAGATGAACGGGCAGGTCGTGACCTCCTCGCCGTCGAGCATCGCGTTGACGACGAGGAAGAACTCCTTGTACTGGGTGCGCGACGGGTCGACGCAGCTCGGCGCCGCCGTCGCGAGCAGGACTGCCAGTCGGCGAAGACGGCGGCGCAGCGGCCGGCGTCCGGGTGCGGCTCGAGGCCCCGGGCAGCAGGACGCGCGCACCGCGTCGGGATCGGCCCAGTACTCGATGACGAGGAAGTCGCCGACGTAGTGCCACGGCGGGCGCGGGACGAGCGACGCGGCGCCGGGCGGGGTGCGGGGGACGTGAAGCCCTGGAGACGGGCATCACGAGTGGTCTCCTGCGGGTCGGGAGGACGACGCCGCGCATCTCGAGGCTCGTCGCGCTCGGAGGCGACGGCCGCGGCGTCGAAGCGGAAGTAGGAGCGGGGCGGCAGCGGGCCCCAGGTGTTCGACGAGAAGCGGTCGTCGGGCCAGACGCGCGGCGCGTGGTCGGCCTCGATGCAGCTCCATGTCGCAGTACAGCTCGACGAAGGAGCGGCTCCTCGACGATCCGCACGTAGGAGGCGATGTTGCCGCCGACCCCGTGGCGCGTCGGGCCCCAGCTGAGCCAGCGGCCGTGGCGGCCGAGGTGGTCGAGCGCCATGCGCATCTGCCCGATGTCGACGACGTCGAGCGCGAGGTGGTGCAGGCGGGCTCCTGGCCGGCGCGCGGGCGACGAAGGCGAGCTCGTGGTGGACCCCGCCGACGCGCAGCCAGGCGCCGTCCTCCCCCAGGTGGTCGGTCAGCGGCGAAGCCCGAGCACGTCGACGTGAGAAGGCGAGCTGCTCCTCCGAGGCGGCCGGTGAGGAAGTTCACGTGGCCGAGCCGGCGGGGGTGGCCGAGGGGCGCGCCGGAGGGGGCGCGGGCGAAGGAGGTCAGGGCCGTCGGCCCCGTGCGGGCGGGGATGAGCTTGACGCGTTGCCCTCGGGGTCGCTCGCACCAGACCGCGTCTCCGTCGCGACAGGCCACGACGCCCGCGCCCTCGAGCCGGGCGGCGGCGTCCTCGAGGCGCACGCCCGCCCGCAGGCGCCAGGCCGATGTGGTCGATGCCCGGGCTCCCGCCCGTCGGCGCCGATCAGCTCGATCGCGCACGGCTCGTCGTCACAGGCCAGGCTCACCCGGCCGTCCGCACGGCCCCCTCGTGCAGGCCGAACTGCGCGCACCAGCGGGCGCTCGCCTCGTCGAGGTCGCATGACCCGCAGCGCGACGTGGTCGAGGGGCGAGGCGATCACGGCAGCGTCACCTTCACCGGCAGGCGCTTGATGCCGTTGAAGAAGTTCGAGCGCAGCCGCTCCGGCGGGCCCGTGAGCTCGATGTCGGTCGTCCGCGAGAGCAGCTCCTCGAAGCAGATCCGGGTCTCCAGGTTCGCCAGGTGGGCGCCGAGGCAGTGGTGGACGCCGCCGGGGCCGAAGGCCATGTGCTTGTTCGGCGTGCGGCCGACGTCGAAGCGGTCGGGCTCCTCGAACATCTCTCGTCGCGGTTGCCGGACGATGAACCAGGTCGTGACCTTGTCGCCCGCCTTGATCTCCGTCTCCGCGAGCACGGTGTCGACCGTCGCGGTCCGCCGGAAGTGGTGGACCGGCGTGGCCCAGCGGAGCATCTCGTCGGCCGCGGACTTCCCGAGCGACGGGTCGGCCCGCAGGCGCTCCAGCTCCTCCGGGTGCTCGAGCAGCGCGAGCAGCCCGTGGGTGATCGTGTGCCGCGTCGTCTCGTTGCCCGCGGTGGCCAGCAGGATGAAGTAGACGTCGAACTCCTGCTGGGTCAGCGGCTCGAACGCCAGCTGGGTGAGCAGGTCGTCGCCCGGGTGCTTGCGCGCTGAGCGGCCAGCCGGCGCCCGAAGTCGAACATCTCGAGCGCCGCCGGGCTCGAGAACGGCAGGTGCCGGTGCGCGTCGTCGCGGCTCGACCGCGTACTCCGGGTCGGCGTTGCCGAGCAGCCGGTCCCCGAGGTCGATGATGACGCGCCGCTCCTCGTAGGGGATGCCGAGGATCTCGGCGAAGACCGTCATCGGGATCTCGGAGGAGAGCTCCGCGACGAAGTCGAACTCGCCCATCGGGAGCGCGCGGTCGAGCACCTCGCGAGACGACCGAGCGGATCTTCTCCTCCCAGACCGTGACCGCCCGCGGCGTGAAGCGCCGGTTGACCATGCCGCGCAGCTCGTCGTGGCGCGGCGGGTCGGTGTCGATCATCGACTTGCGCGATTCGATGTGCTCGGGCTCGAGGTCCTCCAGCGAGGTGCCGCCGACCTCCGAGGAGAACGTCTGCGGGTCGCGGTGGACGGTGCGGATGTCGTGGTAGCGGGTGACCGCCCAGAAGCCGCGGCCGCCGTCGGGCTCCGGGTTCCAGTGGACGGGGTCCTCCTCGCGCAGGCGGGCCAGCGCCGCGTGCGGCACCGCGTCCAGGAACGCGTCGTGATCGGAGAGGTCGATGAACTGCTCGGTGACGGTCATAGAGGAATGCAGGTACTCCTCGAGCTCCCAGTCCGAGGTCCACGCGCGGTGGCGCTCGACCTCGAACCGCTTCATGGCCAGGAACGTGTCCACGAGCGGCGCGCCGAGCGCCTCCCGCAGGACGGTGTCGCCGTCGAGCGCGTCGAGCGCGTCCTCGAGGCAGTGGGGCAGACGGGTCGCCTCGGCTCGGCTCGGCGCGGTAGGCGTCGCCGCCGACGGGCGCGGGCGGCTCGGTCTTCTCGCGCAGGCCGTGGGCGCCGGCGGCGAGCAGCGCGGCGATCGCGAGGTAGGGGTTGGCGCCGCCGTCCCCGACCCGGACCTCGATGCGGGTCGCCGGCGCCGCGCTCCGGCGGGATCCGCACGAACGTCGAGCGGTTGTCCCAGCCCCAGTTGGCCTGGGTCGGGCGCGAGGCGAGTCGGGACGAGGCGGCGGTAGGCGTTGACGGTCGGGTTCAGGAGCGCCATCGCCGCGGGCGCGTGGGCGAGGATGCCGCGCGACGAAGTGCCGCGAGCTCGTCGCGCCACGCCGTCCGGGCCGTCCGGGTCGCCGAGGGCGTTGGCCCCGTCGCGCTCGAGCGAGAGGTGCAGGTGGAAGCCGGAGCCGCCCTGGTCGTTGAACGGCTTGCCCATGAACGTCGCGAGCAGGCCGGCCTGCGCGGCCATGTCCTTCACGTGCGGCCTTGAGGCGGAACGCGCGGTCCGCGGCGTCGAGCGCCCCGCAGTGGAGCTAGGTTGATCTCGTACTGCGAGTTCATGAACTCGTGGTTCATCGCGAAGGCGCCGAGGCCGACCTCGGCCAGGCACTCGCTCATCCGCCGGACGGTCCCGCCCGGGTCGACCTGCGGCCCGACCGTGTAGACCATGCTCAGCCGGTCGACTAGCCGGCGCACGCCGCCGGGCGCGGACGGGTCCGGGACCAGCAGGAAGAACTCGAGCTCGGGGCCGACGATCGGCGCGAGGCCGAGGCTCTCCAGGTCGGCGGTCACCGCCTTCAGCGCGCCGCGCGGGTCGACGACCGGGACCTCCGGCGTGCGCGCTCGAGAGCTCGCTGAGGCAGCAGGCGACCCCGGGCTCCCAGGGGAGCGCGCGCAGCGTGGAGACGTCGGGCTGGGCGTCGAGGTCCGGGTAGCCCTCCTCGCCGCCGACGACCGGCGTGTGCCGCAGGTCGGTCCCCATGACCGCCGAGCAGAACGCGAGCCCGCACTCCGCGATGCGGTCGAACTCCTGGACCGGGATGTCCTTGCCCGCGCGCCACCCCGTGGAGGTCGGCGTAGAGGACGCGCACGCTCGTGATCGGCACGGTCGGGTCCGCGGCGGCGGCGGCGAGGACTTCGGAGGACTGGACGGCCATCGGGACGAACCTCCTGGGAGGTGGGATCGGGGATGCGGGACAGGAAGGCGTCGAAGAGGGCGAAGGCGGCGTCGCGCGCGGCCTGCTCGGTGTCGGGGTCCGGCCTGCAGGGCGCGAGGCCGTCGGTGATGCCGAAGGAGGCGAGGCGCTCAGCGTCCTTCGCCGCCCAGACCGCGGACGAGCTCCTGCGTCGACTCCGGGTGGAACTGCACACCGAGGTGCGGCCCCAGGACGAAGGCGTGCGAGGCAGTACGCGCTGCGCGCGATCTCGGTGGCGGCGGGCGGGACCGTGTAGCGGTCGTAGTGCCAGGCCAGCCAGGGGCCGGCGGGGACGAGGGCGGGATCGTCCGTCTCGACGCTCATCCAGCCGACCTCCGGGCCGTCCATCGGCTCCGACCGTGCCGCCGAGGACGCGGGCGAGGAGTTGGCCGCCGAAGCAGAGCCCGAGCACCGGCACGTCCTCGGCGACGGCCCGCTCGACGAGCGCCGTCTCCGCGGCCACCGCGGGCAGGTGCGTGTCGGCGGCGGAGGCGCGGCGCCGAGCGAGGCGAGGAAGCGGACGTCCTCGAGCTCCGGCAGCGGCTCGCCGCCCGAGGTGTCGCAGAGCTCCCAGGCGATGCCGCGCGCGTCGAGCCACTCCCCGAGGAGCGCGGGCGGGCCGGTCGGCGCATGCTGGACGACGAGCGCGTGGCTCATCGGGCTCCGTTCGCCACGACGTCCGGGAGCGGCACGTCGCCTCCGCTCGCGAGCGCCTTGCGGTACGGCATCAACCCGCGGACGTCGTTGAAGGCCACGGCACCGATCAGGCGGCCCTTCAGGCGCGCGGCGGCCAGCAGCTTGCCGTCCCCCTCGCGCACGATGGCGATCTCGTCGGCCAGGCCGGGCAGGCCGGCGGCCTGGACCTTGCGCGCGTACTGGTCGCTCCAGAACGTCGGGACCCCCACGTGCGCGGTCCGGTCGGCGGGTTCGAGCAGCGCGTTGGCGCCGGCCAGCGTGCCCTGCTCGACGGCGTTCGTCCAGTGCTCGACGCGGATGCGCGCGCCGTCGGCCAGCGGGTGCGGCCAGGCGCAGAGGTCCCCCGCCGCCAGGACGTCGGGATCGTCGACGCTCGTGAGGGTGGCGTCGCAGACCACGCCGCCGTCGAGGCTCAGCCCGCTCGCCTCGAGCCATTCCACGTTGGGCGCGGCGCCGAACGCGACCAGCACGACGTCGGCGGGCAGCCGGGAGCCGTCGGCGAGCTCGACCTCCGGACCCGGTCGTCCCCGTGGAGCGCGGCGACGCCGACCCCGAGGCGCAGCGTCACGCCTTCCTCCTCGTGGAGGGCGGCCATGCGCGCGCCGAGCTCGGCCCCGAGCGGGAGCATGGGGTGCGCGGCCAGGTCCACGACCGTGACCTCGAGCCCCGCGCGCCGGGCGGTGGCGGCGACCTCGCAGCCCACGAAGCCGGCCCCCAGCACCACGAGCCGGGCGCCGGGGCGCAGCTCGTCGCGGAGGGCCAGGGCGTGCGGCAGGTCGCGCAGCACGTGCACCCCGGCGAGCTCCGCGCCCGGTCCGTTCCAGGCCCGCGCACGGCAGCCCGTGGCCAGGATGAGGCGCTCGTAGGGCTGGGGCGGCCCCTCGGCCAGGGCCACTTCGTGCGCCGACAGGTCGAGGCCCGTCGCGCGGACGCCGAGCCGCCACGCGACGTCGAGATCGCCCCCGGGGAGCGCGACCTGCTCGGCCTCCTGCTCCCCGGCGAGCAGCTGCTTGGAGAGCGGCGGCCGCGTGTAGGGCGCGTGCTCCTCGGCGCCGATGACGACGACCTCGCGCTGCGGATCGGCCTTGCGCACCGCCTGCGCCGCGCGGAGTCCGGCGAGCGAGGCGCCGACGATCACGATGGGGGCCTCGGCGCTCATCCCTCGATCCGGATCGCGGCCATCGGGCAGGCCTGCACGGCCTCCTCGACGGCGGCGCGCTGGTCCTCTCCGACCTCTTCCTTCCAGGACAGGACGTCGTCCTCGCCCAGGTCGAAGACGTCGGGGGCGGCGAAGACGCAGTCGCCGTGGGACTGGCAGAGGTTCATGTCGACGTGGACCTTCATCGCGGGGTGCTCCCTTGCTCGTTGACGGTGCGTTCGGCCTCCTCCTCGGAGATGGCCAGGGCGACGTGCAGCGTGTTGGCGGAGGTCTCGGGCTGGTCGCCCGCCGCGCTCAGGTCGACGTCCCAGTCGACGACGGTGCTCTCGACCCGGCAGAGCCCGTCGATCTCGACGGCGACGACCTGTCCCCGGCTCCATCGGACGGGAATGCGCGGGTGTCCCGGTGAGCAGCACGTCGCCGGGCTCGAGGGTGATCAGGCGCGAGAGGTCGGCCAACTGGTAGGCGACGCCCCAGATGAGGTCGTCGGCCGTGGCCTCCTGGACGACCTCGCCGTCGAGCAGCGTGCGCAGGGTGAAGCGGTGGGGTCGAACTCGGCGGCGGGCACGAGCTCCGGCCCGATGGGCAGGAAGCCGTCCTGGCCCTTGACCCGGAGCATCGCCCCGCGGTCGGCGTGGCGGAAGTCGTGCAGGCCGACGTCGTTGGCCACGGTGTAGGCGTCGACGTGGTCGAGGGCGTCCTCGATGCTCACCCCCTTCATCCGCTTGCCGATCACCACGGCGAGCTCCCCCTCGTAGTTGAGGAACTGCGTCCCGCGCGGCCGGCGAACGACCCCCCGGTGGCCGTTCAGGGTCGAGGGCGGCTTCATGAAGTAGGAGGGAGCGGGCGGGGTCTTGGCCGCGTACTCCTCGATCCGGGAGCGGTAGGTCAGATGGACGGCGAGGATCTTGCTCGGCGTCACCGGTGCGAGGTAGGTCGCCTCGGCCTCGGCGATCTCGCTGCCGTCGTCGAGCTGGATGCTCTCGCCGGTGCGACGGCCCCAGCGGGGAGTTCCGCCGACCTCGACCCGAACCCGCCGCTCGCTCGTTGCGTCCATGAGGAAATGTATACATTCTTTGTTGACGCCATGTCAAGCCTAAGCTGGTCCGAATGACTGTGGAGCGCCTCGAGCCCGCGTCGGTCGCCGAGCTGACCTACGCCCGGCTGCGGGCGCTCATCCTAGCGGGGACGTCGAGGCGGGGGCCCGGCTCGGACAGGTCGAGCTGGCCGAGACCCTCGGGGTCTCCCGCACGCCGATCCGCGAGGCGCTGCGGCGGCTCACCGGCGAAGGCCTGGTCGTCGAACTCACGAACCGCGGCTTCCGGGTCGCGGATCTCGGGCCTCGAAGCGGTCATGGGCCGCCTCGAGGTGCGCGTGCTGCTCGAGCCCGGGATCGCGCGGCTCGCCGCCGAACGGGCCACCCCGGAGACCTCGCGGCACTCGAGGCACTGCTCGAGACGGAGGCCCACGCCGACTCCTCCACCCGCCACCCGGACGAGGCCCACGACGCGAGCCGCGCCTTCCACATCCTGCTCGCCCGGTCCACCGGCAACGCCGAGCTCGTCGGGACGCTCGAGGGCCTGTGGATCGTCGAGGTCGGGCGCCGGCTGCTCGCCCGCCGCCTGGCCGAGCCCGACTGGCTGCTCACCGACGTGGCCGAGCACCGGGCGATCCTCGACGCGGTCGCGGCCCGCGACCCCGACGCTGCGGAGCGGCTGATGCGCGAGCACGTCGGCGGGGCGCTCGTGCACTGGCGCGAGGAGCAGTGACCGCCATCGACGGCGGGGCGTAGGCGCCGAGCGCCCATGGTCCAGCGCGGCGGGCGCACTCCGGGTACCGTCGATGTTCCCTTCCGACCACGGAGTACGTGAGCCCGACATGAGCAGCTACGCAGTCGTCAACCCCGCCACCGGCGAGACCGTCGCCACCTACCCCGAGATCACGGACGCGGAGCTCTCCGCCGCCATCGGGCGTGCCGACGACGCGCACCGTCCGTGGAGCCGCACGCCGATCGAGGAGCGCGCCGCCACGCTTGACCGGCTCGTCGAGCTCTACGCGCGCGACCGGCAGAAGCTCGCGGAGATCATCGTGCGCGAGATGGGCAAGCCGATCGAGCAGGCCCTCGGCGAGATCGACTTCGCCTCCGCGATCTACAACTACTACGCCCGCGACGCGGCGAAGCTCATGGCCGACGAGCCGATCGCGCTCGAGGAAGGCGAGGGATCCGCGCTCGTGCGGCGCAGCTCCATCGGCGTGCTGCTGGGGATCATGCCCTGGAACTACCCCTACTACCAGGTGGCCCGGTTCGCGGGCCCGAACCTCGCAGCCGGGAACACCATCCTGCTCAAGCACGCGCCGCAGTGCCCGGAGTCGGCGGCCGCGATGGAGGAGCTCTTCCACGAGGCGGGCGTCCCGAAGGACGCCTACATCAACATCTACGCGACGAACGACCAGATCGCGGAGGTCATCGCCGACCCGCGCGTCCAGGCCGTCTCCCTGACGGGCTCGGAGCGGGCGGGCGCCGCCGTCGCGGAGATCGCGGGGCGCAACCTGAAGAAGGTCGTGCTCGAGCTCGGCGGCTCGGACCCGTTCATCGTCCTCAGCACCGACGACCTGGACGCGACCGTCGAGGCCGCGGTCGGTGCGCGCCTCGAGAACTCGGGGCAGGCGTGCAACGCGGCCAAGCGGTTCATCGTGCTGGACGACCTCTATGAGCCGTTCGTCGAGAAGGTCACCGCGGCGATCAAGGCCGTGTCCCCGGGGGACCCGACGTCGTCCGAGACGACGGTCGGTCCGCTCTCCTCCAAGGGCGCGGCGGACCGCCTCGAGGAGCAGGTCAAGCAGGCCGTCGACGGCGGCGCGGAGCTCGTGCTCGGCGGTGGCCGCGACGGAAACTTCTTCGAGACGACGATCCTCGCCGGGCTGACGAAGGAGAACCCCGCCTACGCGGAGGAGTTCTTCGGACCGGTCGCCCAGATCCACCGGGTCGCCTCCGAAGAGGAGGCGATCACGCTGGCCAACGACACCCCGTTCGGCCTCGGCTCGTACGTCTACACGACCGACGCCGAGCAGGCGCTCCGCGTCGCGGACGCGATCGAGGCCGGGATGGTCTTCGTCAATGCCGCAGGCGCCGAGGGCGCGGAGCTCCCCTTCGGCGGCGTCAAGCGCTCGGGCTTCGGCCGCGAGCTCGGCCGCTTCGGCATGGACGAGTTCGTGAACAAGAAGATGATCCGGATAGCGGGGTGATGGAGGGCGGGAACGGCGACACGTGAAATGCCGCGGGGGGTGGCACACTGCGCGCCGACCCCCACCCACCGGAGCTCCCTTGCTGACCCGTTCCCGCCTCACCGTCCTCGCCTCCACCCTCGTCGCCGCAGCCCTCCCGGCGGCCGTCGCCCCCTCGGGTGCCGCGGCCAAGACGGTCTGGCTCTGCAAGCCGGGGATCGCCAAAAACCCTTGCACGCCCAAGCTCACGACCACGCGGATCTCCCTGAGCGGCAAGCTGCTAGGCGAGGTCGGTGTCCGCAAGGACAAGAAGCCGAAGGTGGACTGCTTCTACGTCTACCCGACCGTCTCCGACCAGAAGGGCATCCAGGCCGACAAGTCGATCGACCCGGAGCTCCGCTCGATCGCGCTCTACCAGGCCTCCCGCTACTCGCAGACCTGCCGGGTCTTCGCGCCCGTCTATCGCCAGATCACGCTGAAGGGCATCCAGCCCGGAGCCGAGGTCCCCGTGGCGGCCCGTGAGAGCTCCTACCGCGACGTGCGCGACGCCTGGCGTGAGTACCTGCGCAAGGACAACAAGGGCCGCGGCGTCGTCATCGTCGGCCACTCGCAAGGCACCTTCGTGCTGCGCCGCCTGATCGCCGAGGAGATCGACCCGAAGAAGAAGGAGCGCGCCCGCCTCGTCTCGGCACTGCTCTTCGGCGGCAACGTCCTCGTGAAGAAGAACAGCGACCGCGGCGGGGACTTCAAGAACATCCGCGCCTGCCGCTCGACCAAGCAGCTCGGGTGCGTCGTGGCGTTCTCGACGTTCAACGCCACGCCTCCGAACCCGTCGCGCTTCGGGCGCCCCGCGAGCACGCTCGGTGACGGCCGGCCGGCCCCCAAGGGCCTCGAGGTCCTGTGCACGAACCCGGCGGCGCTCGGCGGCGGCTCGGGTCGCATCACGGCGATCTTCCCGACCGCACCGTTCTTCCCGGGGTCGACCCTCGCCGCGGGGATCTCGATCACGGGCTTCCCGATGCCGAAGGCCCCCACCGCCTGGGTCCAGGCGACGAAGGTGTTCTCGGCCCGGTGCTCACGTGCCGGCGGCGCGAACGTCCTGCGGCTCTCGGGCGCCGACATGCTGAAGGCGGTCCCGGACGCGGGCTGGGGCCTCCACCTCACCGACGCGAACATCGCGCTCGGCCAAACGCAAGAGCTCGTCCGCACGCAGGCGCGGCGGTACGTCAGCGCCCGCGGCTGACCGCTAGGCCGCGGCCGGGACCGCCTCGCGCAGCGAGGAGCGACCCTCCGCCCAGGCGCCCGTGAGCGCCTGGGCGAAGCGGCCCTCGACGACCGCGAGCGGCGCTCGCCCCGAAGAGCACGTCGCGGCCGAGCCGTGCATCCTGGTGCGCGAGCCCGCCGGCCAGGTCCACGGCGGCGAGGCTCTCGTGCACGGCGTCGGCCTCGACGTGCTCGTCGAAGAAGTCCGTGGCCTCAAAGCTGTCGAAGCCGAGCCGCCGCAGGCCCGCCGCGTAGCGCCGACTGGGCACCGAGGAGGTCATCTCGGTGAGCGCGAGGTGCCCCGCGCAGGCGCCGCGCAGGCGACGGTGGAGCCCGAAGAGGGAGGCCAGGTTGACGGTGGCGAGCGTCACGCCCGGCAGCACCGGCAGGTATGCGCCGTAGGCGCCGTCGAGGCCGACCGCGCGCATCGTCTGCGCGAACAGATCGGCGTGGATGCGGTCCGGCTTCCCGGCCCCGTATTCGTCGAGCTGGATCTCGACCATCGCCGCCTTCGGCCGGCCCCAGAGGCGCGGGAGCGCGAAGGAGTGCGGATCGGCCTCCTTCAGCTGGTAGGCGGAGCGGTGGACGAGCAGCTCCCGGAGCTGGTCGGCGTCCGCCTCCCTCTCGACGAAGGAGGAGACCGAAGGGCCGTCGTCGGCGCGGACGATCTCGCGCAGCGCGTCGTCGACGCGGTCGGGCGCGGGGGTCGGCACCGTGCCCGACGCGGCACGGACCGCCTGCTCGAACGCGGCCTCGAGCGTGCCGCGGAATGCCAGCAGGCCGGGGTCCCACTCCCAGCGGTCGTCGACGCCGGGGAGGCCCCGGTAGTGCAGCTCGTAACAGAGGTACAGCGCGAGGTGGAGGTCGTCGTCCCCGAGCCCGTCGAGGTCGGTGGCCGGGACGGGCGGCTCGCCGAACGTCCCGGGGGCACCACGCAGCGCCTCGAGCAGGTGGTCGCTCAGGGGTCCGCGGGCGTCGGGCAGCGAGTCGTGGTGCATGAACCGGCGTCTACCCAGGGCTCCGGGGCACGACGCAGCCCGCCGCGCCAAGAGGCCGTGTCCGCCGCGGCGCCCCGGGTAGAGCCCCTCACGTCGCCCCCTCCGACCGAAGGTGCACCTTGCCCGGCCCCCCGCTCGAACTCACCCCCCTCGCCGACCTCGACGTGCTGGCCCCGGACGGCGTCTACGCCCCGGCCGCGGACTCCCGGCTGATCGCGCAGGCGCTTCTCGCCGAGCCACTGGACGGTGCCCGCGTCCTCGATCTCTGCACCGGCAGCGGCTACTTGGCCCTGACCGCGGCGAGCGCAGGCGCCGAGGTGACCGCGGTCGATCTCTGCCTGCACGCCGCCGAGGCCGCGAGGGCGAACTTCGAACGCAACGGGCTCGAAGGCGAGGTCCGCTGCGGAGATCTCACCGCGGCGGTCCCGGAAGGCGGGTTCGACGTGATCGTGAGCAACCCGCCGTACGTCCCGGCCGAACGCGACGAGCTGCCGCGGGAAGGACCGGACCGGGCCTGGGACGCGGGCAACGACGGACGCGCAGTCCTCGATCGGATCTGCGCGGAGGCCCCGGCGCTGCTGAGCCCCGGTGGGCGGCTGCTGCTGGTCCACAGCCACGTCGCCGGCGTCGAGCGCACCGTCACCGACCTCGAAGCCGCCGGCCTGACGGCGACCGTGAGCGCGAGCCGCCGGATCCCGTTCGGCCCGGTGATGCGCTCCCGGGCGGCCTACCTCACGCGCCGGGGCCTCATCGCGCCCGGCGAGGACCACGAGGAGATCGTCGTCGTCCGCGCCGAGCGTGAGGGGGTCGCGTGAGCGACGAGGAGGTGAGCATCACGCCGTACCGCGACGGGCCGCTGATCGTCCGCGGGCCGGTGGTGCTGCGTGACCAGGAGGGCAACGAGATCGACGCCGGCCGTAGCCCTATCGCCCTCTGCCGCTGCGGCAAGTCCCGCATCCGGCCGTTCTGCGACGGCAGCCACACGACGATCCGGTTCCGGGCCCCGAGCGAGCGGGAGCACGGCCGGCGCGCGGGCGAGGCCGACGCCTGAGCCTCACATGCGGAAGATGCCGTTGCTCACGGGCGCGAGCGGTGCGTTCGCGCAGGCGGCGAGCGCCTTTGCGAGCACGGTGCGGGTGTCACGCGGGTCGATGATCCCGTCGTCCCACACGCGGGCGGTCGAGTAGACGGGCCGCCCCTGGCGCTCGTACTGCTCCCGCAGTTGCGCGCCGACCTCGGGCTGGCCGACCTCGGTCATCACGACCCCCGCCTGCTCGCCGCCCATCACGCTGATCCGCGCGTTCGGCCACATGAACAGGAAGCGCGGGGAGTAGGCGCGGCCGCACATCCCGTAGTTGCCCGCGCCGAACGAGCCGCCGACGATCACCGTGAGCTTCGGGACCCGGGCGCAGGAGACCGCGGTGACGAGCTTCGCGCCGTCCTTCGCGATGCCGCCGGCCTCGTAGTCCTTCCCGACCATGAAGCCTGAGATGTTCTGCAGGAAGACGAGCGGGATGCCCCGCCGGTCGCAGAGCTCGACGAAGTGGGCGGCCTTCAGCGAGCTCTCGCTGAAGAGGATGCCGTTGTTGGCGATGACGCCCACGGGGTGGCCGTCGAGGTGGCCGAAGGCGCAGAGCACGGTGGTGCCGTAGAGCGCCTTGAACTCCTGGTAGTCGCCGCCGTCCAGCAGCCGGGTGAGCAGCTCCCGGGCGTCGTACGGGGTGCGGGAGTCGGTGGGGACGACGTCGAGCAGCGAGTCCGGCGTGAGCGCCGGCGGCCGCGCGGCGCGGCGGGCCCAGGGCGCGGGCGGGGTCTCCGGGAGCGTGTCGACGATGCCGCGGACGATCTCGAGCGCGTGCTCGTCGTCCTCCGCGAGATGGTCGACGACCCCGCTGCGGGTGGCGTGCAGCTCGCCGCCGCCGAGCTCCTCCGCGGTGACCTCCTCCCCCGTGGCCGCCTTCACGAGCGGCGGGCCGCCGAGGAAGATCGTGCCCTGATCGCGGACGATGACGGTCTCGTCGCTCATTGCGGGGACGTAGGCGCCGCCGGCCGTGCAGGAGCCCATGACGCAGGCGATCTGCGGGATCCCCTGCGCGCTCATCGTCGCCTGGTTGAAGAAGATCCGGCCGAAGTGCTCGCGGTCGGGGAAGACGTCGTCCTGCATCGGCAGGAAGGCCCCGCCGGAGTCGACGAGGTAGACGCACGGGAGCCGGTTCGTGAGGGCGACCTCCTGCGCACGCAGGTGCTTCTTCACGGTCAGGGGGTAGTAGGTGCCGCCCTTCACCGTGGCGTCGTTGGCGATCACGAGGACGTGGCGGCCGTGCACGACGCCGACGCCCGTGATGATCCCGGCGCCGGGGGCGGCGCCGTCGTAGAGCTCCTCGGCGGCGAGCGCGGAGAGCTCGAGGAACGGGCTCCCGGGGTCGAGGAGGCGCTCGACGCGGTCGCGCGGGAGGAGCTTGCCCCGGGACTCGTGGCGGGCGCGGGACTTCTCGCCGCCGCCGGCGCGCACGCGGGCGAGCCGCTCGTCGAGGTCGGCGACCAGCTCGAGGTGATGCTCGCGGCTCATGCCTCCTCCTCCGTGACGGCGAGGAGCGGCTGGCGCAGGGCCACCCGGTCCCCGGGAACGAGCGCGAGACCCGCGACGGTTCCTGCGTGCGGGGCCGTGATCTGCAGCTCCATCTTCATCGACTCGAGGACCATGAGGACCTGGCCTTCCTCGACGGTGTCGCCGTCGCTGACGTGGACGAGCAGGACGGTGCCGGGCATCGGCGCCTCGAGGGAGCCGGCGAGGGCGCCCGCGCCGTCGCGCGCGGCGCGGTGGGTGCGGAGCTCCAGGTGGTGGCCGTCGCGGGCGATCCAGATCGCGTCCTCGGTGACGGCGACCGCGTACCGGCGTTCGATGCCGTCGAGCGTGATCCGCCACGCGCCTCCGCTCCCGGTGAGCATGGATCGACCCCCGTGCGGCGGGGTCAGATCCATGGTCAGCGCTGACGGGTGGGTGAGCATGGATGCGACCCCGTGCGGCGGGGTCTGATCCATGCTCGGCGAGGGGACCGGCTCGGCGGCGGCCCAGGTGCGGCCGGCCGCGCTCACGGTGCCGTCGGCGACCCGGAGCTCGCCGTGCTCCTCGACCGTCCGGCGCCAGGGCCCGGCCGGATGGGCGCTCCCGGCGGCCGCGAGCGCCGCGGCCGGCAGGAGGTCCTCCGGCGGGGCGAGCCAGTCCGCGGGCTCGCGCTCCGCGAGCACCCGCTCGAGCAGGCCGGTGTCCATCTCCCCCGTGCGCACGTCCTCCCGCTGCAGGAGCGCACGCGTGAACGCGGCGTTCGTCGTCACCCCGAGCAGCTCGAGGTCGGCGAGGCCGCGGTCGAGGCGGCCGAGCGCCGTGGCCCGGTCGGGCCCGTAGGCGATGAGCTTCGCGAGCATCGGGTCGTAGGCGGTGCCGACCTCGGAGCCGGCGCCGATGCCGCTGTCCGTCCGGACGCCCGCGGGCTCGACGTAGTGCCGAACCGTGCCGGTCGCCGGAAGGAAACCGGCGGCGGGATCCTCGGCGTAGAGGCGCGCCTCGACGGCGTGCCCGACGGGCTCGCTCGGCAGCGGCGGCAGCTCCTCCCCCCGGGCGATCCGCAGCTGCAGCTCGACGAGGTCGACGCCGTAGACGAGCTCGGTGACCGGGTGCTCGACCTGCAGCCGGGTGTTCATCTCGAGGAAGAAGAAGGCGGAGCCGTCGGCGGGCGCGACGAACTCGACGGTCCCTGCCCCGACGTAGCCGCAGGCCTGTGCGAGCGCGACGGCGGCCGCGCCCATCTCGGCGCGGAGCTCCGGCCCCACGACCGGCGAAGGCGCCTCCTCGACGACCTTCTGGTGGCGGCGCTGGAGCGAGCACTCACGCTCGCCGAGGTGCCCGACGTTGCCGTGGGCGTCGGCGATGACCTGGATCTCCAGGTGGCGCGGCCGCTCCAGGTACTGCTCGACGATGACGCGGTCGTCGCCGAAGGAAGACTGCGCCTCGCGCTTGGCGGCCGCCGTGGCCTCCTCGAGCTCGTCGGCCGAGCGCACGACGCGCATGCCCTTCCCGCCGCCGCCCGCGACCGCCTTCACGATCACGGGGTACCCGCCGGCATCGCCGGCGGGAACGACCGGGACGCCCGCGGCCTCGGCCGCCTCCTTGGCGCGCCCCTTGTCCCCCATGAGCTCGATCGCCGCGACCGGCGGGCCGATCCAGGTGAGCCCGGCGCCCGTCACCGCGCGGGCGAAGGACGCGTTCTCGCTGAGGAAGCCGTAGCCGGGGTGGATCGCGGTGGCGCCGGAGCGGGCCGCGGCGTCCAGGACGTCCTCGGCCGAGAGGTAGGAGCCGATGCGCACGGCGACGTCGCAGGCGGTGGCGTGGACGGCTCCCGCGTCGGCCTCGGTGACGACGGCGACGCTCCGCAGGCCGAGCGCGTGCACGCTCCGGGCGATGCGCACGGCGATCTCGCCGCGGTTGGCGATCAGGACGATCACGAGCGGGCCGCCCGTGGGCGAGAAGGCGGAAGCGGGGACATGGCACCCGGATCCGCCTTCTCGATCTTCGACGGGCGTGAGCCTCCGTCGCGAGAAGGCGGAAGTGGGGACGTGGCACCCGGATCCGCCTTCTCGTGAAGCAGCGGGGCGAAGCCGCGGCGCGACGACGGCGTCACGAGGTGTGCCAGTCGATCGGGCCGGCGACGAGCGTGTGGGAGCCGAGCGCCCGCCCGAGCACGCTCGCGACGTCACGGGCGGCGGCGAGCAGCTCGGTGAGGCGGACGCCGGTGGCGACGCCCATCTCCTCGAACATCGACACGAGGTCCTCGGTGGCGATGTTCCCGGTCGCGCCCTTCGGCACCGGGCAGCCGCCGAGCTCGCCGAAGCTCGACTCGAACGACGTGCACCCGGCCTGCAGCGCGGCGACCGCGTTGGCGAGGCCCTGTCCGCGGGTGTTGTGGAAGTGGGCGGTGAGCTCCACGCCCGGCAGGTCGACGGCGGCCCGCGCGAAGAACCGGGCGACCTGGGCGGGGTTCGCCATCCCGGTCGTGTCGCCGAAGCCGATCTCCTGCGCACCCGAGGCGGCCAGCGCGGCGGCGAGCTCGAAGACCCGGTCCTCGGGGACGACCCCCTCGTAGGGGCAGCCGAACGAGGTCGCGATCACCGCGGTGCAGCCGAGCCCCGCGCCGACCGCCGCCGGGATGACGCGGCCGAGCGCGTCGAGCGACTCGACCACGCTGCGGTTCACGTTCTTCTTGTTGTGCGTCTCGCTCGCGGAGAGGAACACGCTGACGGCGTCGAGGTGCTCGCGGTGCTCGAGCGCCGCCTCCATCCCGCGCTCGTTCGGGACGAGCACCGAGCGCTCGACGCCCGTCGGGGACGTCGACCGCCGCGAGGACCTCGCGGGCGTCGGCGAGCTGCGGGATCACGTCGGCGCGGACGAACGAGGTGAGCTCGAGCCGGGTGAGCCCCGTGCGGGCCAGCGCGTCGATGAGCCGGACCTTGTCCGCGGTCGCGATCGTCTCCGGCTCGTTCTGGAAGCCGTCCCGCGGACCGACCTCCCGGATCCGGACCGCCTCGGGGAGCGCGGAGAGCCCCGGCATGCTCTAGGCCCCGAGCGCCCGGGCGATGACCATCTGCTGGACCTCGTCGGTGCCCTCGCCGATCGTGAGGATCTTCGCGTCGCGGTACATGCGGCAGACCGGGTACTCCTCGATGTAGCCGTAGCCGCCGTGGATCTGCACGGCCTCCTCGGCGCAGCGGACCGCGAGGCGCCCCGTCTTGAGCTTGGCCTGCGCGGCGGTCAGCGTGAAGTTGCGGCCCTCGTCCTTCTCCCAGGCGGCCTTGTAGGTGAGCAGGCGGGCGGCCTCGATCTCGGTGGCCATGTCGGCGAGCTTCGCCTGGATGGACTGGAACTTCGAGATCGACTGGCCGAAGGCCTGCCGCTCCTTCGCGTACTTGAGCGCCTCGTCGAGCGCGCCCTGGGCGAGGCCGACGCCCATGGCCGCGACGCCGATCCGGCCGATGTCGAGGATGTGCAGGAACTGCTTGAAGCCCTGGCCGCGGGGCCCGAGCAGGTTCTCCTCGGGGACCTCGCAGTCGGTGAACGTGAGCGGCCGCGTGTCCGAGGCGTTCCAGCCCATCTTGCGGTACGGCGTGCCCTGCTCGTAGCCGGCGGTGCCGTTCTCGATGATGATGTTCGAGATCTCCTTCTCGCCGGTCCGCGCGGTGATCGCGACGTGGCCGGAGAGCTCGGTGCCCGCGTTGGTGATGAACTGCTTGGCGCCGTTGATGCGCCACGTCCCGCCGTCGAGCTCCGCGCGGGTCTTGACGTTCCCGGCGTCCGAGCCCGCCTCCGGCTCGGTCAGCCCGAAGGCCCCGAGCTTGCGCCCGGCGCAGAGGTCGGGCAGCAGGCGCTCCTTCTGCTCGTCGCTGCCGAAGAGGTACACCGGCTGGGTGCCGAGCGAGGTGTGCGCGCACATCGTGATCGCGACGCTCGAGTCGACGCGCGTGAGCTCCTCGACGGCGATCGCGTACTGCAGCGAGGTGCCGCCGGCGCCGCCGTACTCCTCCGGGAACGGGATGCCCATCCAGCCGAGCTCGCCCATCTTGCGCACGAGGTCGGTGGGGAACGTCTTCGTCTCGTCGAGGTGCTCGGCCACGGGCGCGACCTCCTGGACGGCGAAGTCACGGACCGTGTCGCGCAGGGCGCGGGTCTCGTCGGGGAGCTCGAAGAACATGCGCACGACAATACCGAATCGAGCGTTCGAAGTTCGAATGAGCGTTCGGTTCGGTACGCATCCCGCGCGTGGCCGCCCCGCCCGCCAGCCCCACTCTGCGCGCGAGCTACGACCGCCGCCGCGACGAGCTCGTGCGACGGGGCCGCGCGGGTGTTCGCCCGCAGCGGCTACGACCAGACCTCGATCGCCGAGCTCGCCGACGAGCTCGGCCTCGCCTCCGGCGCGCTCTACCACTACTTCGCGGGCAAGGAGGCGCTGCTGATCGGCGATCTGCGACGAGCTCATGGACCCGCTGCTGGCCACGCGCCCGCGAGGCTCTCACGAGCGCCGAGGGCACGGCGGCCGAGCGGCTGCGGGCGCTCGTCGCGCTCGTGGGTCGCGCACGTCGTCGCGCACCGCGATCACATGCTCGTCTTCCAGCAGCAGCGCCACGTGATCGAGCATGGCGCGCAGTGGCAGGCGGTCCGTGAGAGCCGCAAGGCGTTCGAGCGGCTCGTCGAGCGACGTGCTCGCCGAGGCCGCTCGGGCGACGGCGGTCGACCGCCGCCTCGCTGCTCTCGGCGCTGCTCGGCATGGTGAACCACACCGCGCAGTGGTACCGGCCCCGCGGGGCGCCTCAGCCCCGACGGAGATCGCCGACGGCTACCTCCAGCTCATCAAGGGGAGGCCCTGAGCGGCCCCCCGCGCGGCGGCGCTCAGGGTCGCAAGCGGCGGCTACCCCAGTGGCGCCCGGCGGACCCGGACGCCGCCACGATCGGAGAACGCGACCTGCAGCACCCCGGCGCCGGCGGCCACGTCGACCGTCGCCACGCCGGTCCCCGCTCCTGGATCCGAGACGCGCTCGGGCTCGCCGAAGCCGGCGTCGTCCCCGCGCACGACGAGGACTTCCGCCGGCTGCCCGAGCGACCGCTGCCTGCTGTACGCGACGGCGAGATGCCCTGCGTCGTCGAGGGCACCGCGCGGGGGCCTCGCCGTGCTGGCGAAGCCGGCCGTGTCCACCGCACGCAGCGGCGTGAAGCGTGAGGACGGCCCCGCGGTCGAGGCGACCACCCGGGACTCCGCCGAGACCTGCAGCACGGTCAGGAGCGCGCGCCCGCCCGGTGCGGCGTCGATGTCCACCGTCGAGCCCTCACCGAGCGACTGCGGCGCGAGGAACGCGGAGTCGTCGTACCGGGTCGAGGCCTGCACCGTCCCCGCCGGATCCTGCGCGTCGATTCCTCCGGCGGCCGTCAGCCAGGCCGCCACGAACCGGTTGTCGGCCACGGCGAGCTGCTGCTCGGCGACGGGCGCGCGCGTCAGCGAGGTCGGACGGGTGAACTCCCCCTTCCGGCGGGCGGCCGTGCGCAGCGTGCGGTCCGCCGCGTCGCGCCAGATGGCGACGGACTTGCCGGATCGGTCGGTCGCCAGGCGGGGACGATCCCCGAACTCGCCCAGGGTGTGGGGGCGACCGAGCCGCCCGCCGGTCGTGATCCGCCACTGCAGGCGCCCCCCCGCGCCCGACGAGCCGCGCCACATCACGGTGGTGCGTCCCGTCTGCGGCTCGACGGCGACCGTCGACTCCGGCTTCAGCGGCGTCCTCGCGATGCGACGGGTGCGCCCGCAGGCGTCACCGTCGCAGATGGTCAGGTAGGCCCGGTTGTCGACCGAGAAGGTCAGTGCGCTCACCCCCTCGCGGTTGGTCGCGAGCTCCAGGTCGTAGGCGCCGGGGGGCCCGAAGCGTCGCACCCGGGTGGGGGGCTTCCCAGGGGAGCCGAAGACGAGCGCCGCACGAGCGCGGTCGCCGTCCGACACCGTCACGGCGAGCACCGAGCTCCCAGCGTCATCGACGGCGGCGCCCCCCGCCGGGGCGTCTGCCCCCACCACGGGGACGGGCTCGGTGAAGGGCGCCGCCGTGCCTGCCGGCGGTGCGAGGAGGGCGACGCCGAGCACGAGGAGGGCGGCGAACGAAGGACGCATGCGTGAAGAACGTCCCGGCCCTCCCCGAGGTTGCGCCCCTGCGGGTCAGACGCGCGCCACGATCGCACGAGGCGGCCGGGGCCGCTCGGTGGGCCGAGCCCGCGGGAGCTCGCCGGCGACGACGCCGGCCGCGCCCGGACGATCCGGGGCCAGCTCAGTCGTCGGCGTCGGCGCGGGCGAGCGGCGACTGGTAGACCGAGCGGACCACGTCGCCGTCGAGCCACGCGGTGAGCCGCTCGGCCTGCTCCCGGAGCGAACGGTGCGAGCCGCGCGGCAGCCCGGCGGCCGGGACGACGACCACGGTGCCGTCCTCGCGTTGCCGCCAGCCGCCGACGATCCGCCCGTTCCACCAGGCGCTCGGCCCGCCGTTGCCGTTGCGGTCGAAGAGCTGCGGGGCGAGCCCGCCGAGGTAGAAGCCGCGCTCCTTCCAGCCCATCGTCGTCGGGTCGAGCGCCGGCAGCAGCGCGGCCCACGGCTCGGGCGCGGCCAACACGTCCGTGTCCTCGGGGTGGAGCCATGCGGGCGTGCCGTCCTCGAGGCGGACCTCGGTCGCGGCGACGTCGCCGAGCGCGGTGCGGACTGCGGCCTTCGTCGCCCCGAGCCACCAGGCGAGGTCGGCCTCCGTGCCCGGGCCGAAGCTCCCGAGCCAGCACCCGACGAGCTCTGCGTACCCCGTCCTCGCGTCCGGCAGCTCCGGCTCGGCCCCGAGCCAGTCCTCCACGCGGGTCCAGCGAGGGCGCGAGAGCTTCCACCCGCCGTCGTTCTCACCCCGCACGACGCTCCCGTCGGCCGCCACCACGCCGAGCATCCGCGACGCGATCGCCACCTCGGTCTCGTACGGCTTCCCGGGCGCGAGGACGAGGCGGGCGTCGAGGGCGGGGAGCGCGGCCCGGAGCTCCGCGGTCGTCGCGGGGCCCGCCGCCAGCCGCTCGAGCACCGCGGCGCGCGTCTCGGTGACCCAGGCCGGTCCGTCCGCGGCGAGGCCCGCCTCGCTCACCTCCTTGGCCAGCCGGGCGGCGAGCTGCGCGGCGACTCTGGCGGCGGCGCTGCCGAGGACGGAGGGGAGCACGGCACGCGGGAAGGCGAACACGGTGCGGCGCATCGCGAGCTGGCGGACGACCGTCCGGTCCACGTAGAGCGCGCGGTCGATCTGGTCACGGGAGGACCCGGTGCGCGCGAACGCGGAGAGGTAGACGTTCGCCGGCTCCGTCGCGTGAAGGCAGGTCATGGCCTCGACCGCGGCCTCGACGCTCGCCGCACGGTGCTCCGGGGCGAGCGCGTGCCGGCGGGCCAGGCGCGCGCGCCGCTCCTCGTCGCTCACCGTGCGCACGACCGCATGGTGTCGCACGAGCCCGTGCGGCGGCGAACCGCCCGAGGTTCACCCCTCTTTTCCGGGGTGAAGCGCGGGCAGTTCGCAGGTGCCGCGGGGCGGAGACCAGGGCGAGCCCCGGGCCCGTCGTGACGCTGCTTCCTACGAAGCGTCGGTGAGGCGCCGCACCCGCACGGTCCCGCCCTCGCGCGGGATCATCGTGACGTTGCGGTGCTGCTCCCGCTCCGGCCGCTCGTCGACCGCCTCGAGGTCCACGCGGCGCGCGATCGTCTCGAGCACGATGCGCTGCTCGGTCATCGCCAGCGCGGCTCCGAGGCAGCGCCGCGTGCCGCCGCCGAACGGCAGCCACGTGTAGGTGCCGGGCTTCGCGCCGAGGAAGCGCTCCGGCGCGAAGCGGAAGGGCTGGGGGTAGATGTCCTCGCGGTGGTGGAGGAGCGGGATGGCCACGGAGACCGGCGTCCCCGCCGGGATGACGTACTCCCCGAGCTGCCACGGGGCCTGGACGCGGCGGCCGATGATCGGGATGACCGGCCGCACGCGCATCGTCTCGTGAAGCGTCGCCTCGACGTAGGCGCTCCCGTCCCCGCCCCGGACGGCGTCGCGCAGCGCGTCGTGCGCCTCGGGAACCCGCAGGAGCCGTTCGAACGCCCACGCGAGCTGGTTGGCGGTCGTCTCGTGGCCGGCGAGCACGAGCGTCATGAGCTCGTCGCGGATCTCGCGGTCGTCGAGCGCCCGGCCCTCCTCGTCACGCGTGGCGAGCAGCAGGGAGAGGACGTCGGTCCCCGCCGGGGTCCCCCGTCGTGCGCTGATCGTGCGGTAGTAGTGGACGTCGAGCCGGTCGAAGAGCACCTTCATGATGCCCCGGGGCTCGGTGTGCGCCGCGCTCAGCACCTCGAGCACCTGCCAGGCCCGGCCCTCGGAGACCTTGAGCATCCGGCGCGTCGCGTCGCGCAGGCCCCGCTCCGGCGTCCCGGGCCGGGGCTCGCCCTCGACGCCGAAGATGCCCGCCATGATCACCTCGAGCGTTACGGCCTGCATCCGCTCGGCCATGCGGAACGTGTCGCCCGGCTGCCAGCGGTCGACCTCTCGTTCGACCACCCGGCGGATGGCCGCCGCGTAGGTCGCGATCGCGTCGCCGTGGAAGGGCGGGAGCAGCAGCTTGCGCTGCCGCAGGTGGCGGGGACCGTTCGCGGTGAGGACCGAGTTCGCACCGAGGATCGGGCGCAGCGGCGACTCGGCGCCCATCGACGGGACGAGCGCCGCGGGTGCCGTGAACAGCGAACGGACGTGGTCCGGGTGGGCCGTGAGGATGATCGGCTCCTCCCGGTGGACCACCTCGAACGCGAACGTCTGCCCGAGCTCCCGCTGTGCACCGAACAGGTAGGCGAGCGGACGCCGGAGGAAGCGGGCGGTCTGCGCCGCGCGGGGGAGCGGCAGCGCCGGAGGGAGCGCGCCGACCGCATCCGCCTCGAGCGGCCCCGCCGGCGAGCCCGTCCACTGATCCTGCACGACGGGCTCGGCGGCGGCTGTGATCACGGGCTAACCGTAGAAGTTCTTCCCGCCCCCGATGCGCACGGCGGAGTAGAAGACGTCGGCGACCTTGTAACAGGTGCGTCGCTGCACGTACTCGGCGACCTTGCGGCCGAAGTAGTGACGGCACTGGATGTCCATGTTCTTGTGCAGCTTGGAATCGATCTGCGCACGCTTGGTGACGCTGCCGTCGAGCCGCAGGCCGTTCGTCTTCCCGCCGTAGTTGCGGTACCCGAAGTCGTGCCGGTCGCAGGACTTCTCGAACAAACCCGAGTAGTAGGAGAGCGGGTTCGTCACCTTCAGGCCGCGCGGGAGGTGGACCGTGCCGTCCCCGATGAGCTGCTTGGGGACGCTGCAGCCGTTGTTGTCCCAGATGATCGTGTTCGGGAGGGCCCCCTGGGGGTAGCGCGCCTTGTAGATCCGGTAGTTCGAGCCGTAGACGTCCTCGAAGGCGACCGCTCCGACCGCGAAGGCGAGCTGCGTGCGGGTGGGCCCCGAGGGCGGCGGAGGCGTGCTGGGCGCCGGGTCGTTCGAGCCGCAGGTCGGCACACCCGCCAGGAAGGAGTCCGTGTAGGTCTTCACGTACTTGTCGGGCACGAAGAGCCCGCCCGTCTTGATCCAGACCTTCGAGCCGTAGGCCTCCTGCCCGATCGCCTGGCACTGGATGCGGATCCACTGGCCGGCGCGGACGTGGTTGACCCTCGCCACCGGCTTGAGCCGCGGCTGCGAGCGGCCGTCGAGGTCGGCGGTGGCGCGATAGGTGTTCGTCGCCTTCCACGGGCCGGGTCCGTTGACGCGCTCCGCCGAGGCGGGTGCGGCGCCGAGGAGCGAGGCGGCGACCGTCGCGAGGACGGCGGTGCTCAGAAGGTGACGGGGACGGACGGTCTGCACGGTGATCGGGACTCCTCGGTCGGGGCGGTGAACACCGTTGACCCTCCCCGCTGGGGCACCCCCCGAACAGCACTTCTCAGCCTCTTCTCATCAGGTATGTGGGCTTCGTGAGAGCGAGGCGGCGCGGAGGCGCGGGTCCCCGCGGTACGCTCGCCCGCGCACGCCGGGGTCCCCCGGAGGCACGGACGCAGAGGAGCACAGTCATGGGTCGCAGTCGCATCGGGTTCGTCACGGCAGCACTGATCGGAGCGCTCGGGCTCCCCGCCGCCGCACAGGCCGCCGACCCGCCGCTCGGCCTCAGCTGCACGGCGCAGAACGGCGTGCGCTTCTGCCCCGGCAACGGGACGACGCAGCGCTTCAAGAGCTTCGACGGCGTCCCGCTGGACGTCGACGTCACGCTGCCGGCCACCGGCGACGGCCCGTTCCCGACGATCGTGATGCTCCACGGCTACGGCGGGAACAAGACGGCGTTCGAGACGACGACCGAGGACCCGAGCACCACGACCGGCACGCTCACGAACTGGAACAACAACTATTTCGCCAAGCAGGGCTACGCCGTCGTGAACACGACGGCCCGCGGCTTCGGCGCCTCCTGCGGCTCCCCCGCCTCGCGCATGGCCGACCCGACCGGGTGCGCGATGGGCTGGATCCACCTGATCGACCAGCGGTACGAGATCCGCGACACGCAGGAGATCCTCGGCGCGCTCACCGATCAGGGAGTCACGAAGCCGGACGCGATCGGCGTCACCGGCATCTCCTACGGCGGCGGCCAGTCGCTGATGCTCGCGACGCTGAAGGACCGGGTCCGGAACGTCGACGGCAGCTACAAGCCGTGGACGAGCCCGAAGGGCGTGCCGCTGAAGATCGCCGCGGCCTGGCCGCGCTGGCCGTGGAGCGATCTCGTGACCTCGCTGGTGCCGAACGGGCGTCACCGCGACGACCAGGTCGCCGCGCCGACCCAGAGCCGAGCCCCCTACGGCGTGGCCATCCAGTCCTACATCTCCGGCCTCTTCGCCGCCGGCGCCGCGAGTGGCTTCTATTCCCCGCCCGGCGCCGATCCGGCCTCCGACCTCACGTCGTGGTTCGCCGAGATCAACGCCGGCGAACCCTACGAGGGCAACCCGCAGATCAAGGCGCTCGCCGACGAGATCTACCTCCGCCACGGCGCCTACTCGCTGATCGACGGGACGAACGGGCCGACCCCCGCCCCGTCCCCGGCGCCGCTCCTCATCGAGAACGGCTTCACGGACGACCTCTTCCCGATCGGCGAGGCGCTCAAGTACTACAACCGCGTGCGCCAGATGCAGGGCACGGACGCGGACGTGGCGCTGCAGTTCGGCGACCTCGGCCACGCCCGCGGGCAGAACAAGCGCGATCCCGACGTCACCTTCAACACGCAGGGGGCGGCGTTCTTCGCCTCGCACCTGAAGGGGACCGCCTCCTCCACCGTGCCCGATCGCGGGAGCGTCACCGTCTTCACGCAGACCTGCCCGAAGGACAAGTCGGCCGCCGGGCCGCTCGTGGCCCCGAGCTGGGACGCCAGCCATCCGGGCGTCCTCACGCTCGCCTCCCCCACCGCTCAGACCGTGACCTCGGCCGGTGGCGACCCGCAGAAGGCGACGGGCACCGACCCGATCGGCGCGGGCGGGAGCGCCTGCGCGACGTTCTCAGGCAGCGACGACCCCGGGACGGCGAACTACCGGATGCCGAAGAGCCTCGGCTTCACGATGGTCGGGCGCCCGACCATCACCGCGAAGGTCGCGCTCACCGGGGTCACGGGGCAGCTGGTGGGCCGCCTCTGGGACGTCGGCGCAGACGGCAAGCAGCTGCTCGTGACCCGCGGCGTCTACCGGCTGAACTCCGCCGACGACGGCACGATCACCTTCCAACTCAACGGCAACGGCTACCGCTTCGAGCCGGGGCACGTCGCGAAGCTCGAGCTCGTCGGCTCCAGCGCGCCGACCTACCGCGCCACGAACGGCCAGTTCTCGGTCGCGGTCTCCGACCTGAAGCTCTTCGTGCCGACCGTCGAGAAGCCCGGCGAGGCCGCCACGCAGGGGGCGAACGGAACGGTCCTGACCCCCGGTCGCTCGGCCACGACCGTCGCCTTGACCAAGCGCCAGCGCGCTCGCCGAGTCGTCGTGCGGATCTCCCCCCGGAAGGGCGACCGCCGCGCGCCGTACCGCTTCACCACGACCGGGACGGTGCTCCTGCCCAAGGGCTTCAAGCGCAAGGACAGCTGCTCCGGCCGGATCTCGATCCAGGTCAAGGCCGGGAAGCGGACCATCTCGCTGCGCCGGGCGAAGCTGACCCGGAAGTGCGGCTTCCGCCGGTCGGTGACCTTCTCGAACAGCCGCCGGTTCGCCGGCCGGTCCTCGCTGAAGTTCACGGTGCGGTTCCTCGGGAACGACCGGCTCGTGCGGAAGACCGCGAAGAGCCTCTATCGCCGGGTGCGCTGAGCCCGGCGGTAGGGTGGCGGGCAGAGACGATCGCACCCAGCAGCTTGGGTCAGGGAATCCGGTCAGAAACCGGAGCTGACGCGCAGCGGTAGGGGCTCGCGGGCCGACGAAACGCCACTGGGATCCTCCCGGGAAGGCCGTCGACCCGACCGGGCCCGAGCCCGAAGACCTGTCGCCTCCACCGCGCACACCGTGTGCGGTACCGACAATCACGGCCCCGCGACCGGGCCGCCCGGAGCGAGGAGCAGGACCGATGACGAGCATCCTGGAGCGGCTGGAGCCGTGGACGACGACCGGTGTCGGGAGTCTCCCCCACCGCGACGCCCCCGACGCCCTCGCGTATCTGACGATGGCCTACGGGCTTCCGTTCTGCCCCCAGCTGCCGTCGCTCGACGGCGACATGATCGCCCAGTTCCTCGGCGCGCAGCACGGGCGCTGCGGCTGGTCGCCCGAGCGTGACCGGGCCAGGCCGCACGCCTGGGAGGCCCTGCTCGCGGAGCTGCGCGTCCATCCGCCTGCACACCGCTTGGTGAAGCTCCAGGTCACCGGGCCCGTCACGCTCGGATGCGCACTCGAGCGCGCCTCGGGCGGCCGGGAGACCGCTTCGCTAGCGACCGAGCTCGCCCTCTGGCTCGCCGCGAACGCACGGGAGCAGGTGGTCGAGCTCGCCGCCCGGGGCTTCGACACGGTGCTCGTCGTCGACGAGCCCGCGCTCGCCATGTCGTCGCTCGCCTCGCCGGAGCAGGCGTGGGAGCCGCTGCGCGACGTCGCGGGCGCCTGGGGCCTGCACCTCTGCTGCACCGTGCCTTGGACGACGATCGACCGTGCCCGGCCGGACCTGCTCTCGTTCGATCTGGCCTGCACCCGGATCGACCCTGAGGCCGTCGCGGCGCTGTCCGGCCTGATCCGGCGGGACGCGTGGATCGCCTGGGGCGTCGTGGCCGCGCACCGCAGCGAGCCTCCGATCGTGGGGCTCCATCGCCTCCGCGGTGCGTTGGCCCGGGTCCCGGAGGCGGCCGGGCGCAGCCTGCTCACGCCCTCCTGCGGGACGGGCCGGCTCACGGAGCGTCGCGAACGGGCCGTGGCGATCGGGCTGCGGGACATGGCCGCCACGCTCCGCGAGCGGGTCGCAGCGGCGCGGTGAGGCTCAGGCCGCGCGCAGCAGCGGCGGAGCGACCTGCTTCTTCCGGCTCATCACGCCCGGCAGCGGCAGGAGTCCGTCCACGGCGTTGACCCCGAAGGCGCGCTCGGCGAGCGCGACATCACCGGCGACGAGCAGGTGCGTGTCGCCGCGGGACACGTCGGTGATCATCAGCGCGACGAGCCGGTCGCCCTGCTCCTCGCGCAGCGTCTCGGCCGCGCCGCGGAGCTCCTCGGCCCGCTCCAGGAGCGCGCCGCCGACGATCTCGACCTGGCCGATGCAGATGGTCTGCCCGCTCCCCAGGTCGTACCCCTTCAGGTCGCGGCCGAGGAGCACCCCGGCGTCGAGGCCGGAGACGTCGCTCGAGGCCTCGAACATCTCGCGGCCGAACTCCTCGGCGCTCACGCCCAGCGACGCGGCCAGCGTGCGGGCGGCGGCGATATCGCGATCGGTCGTCGTCGGCGAGCTCATGATGACCGTGTCCGAGAGGATCGCGGCCAGGAGCATCACGCTCGTAGATCGCGTGGGCGCGATGCCCGCCTCGGCGAAGCGCTCCGCCACCAGGGTGCACGTGCAGCCGACGGGATCGAAGGTCGCGCGGATCGGCTTGGTGGTCTCGATCGAGCCGATGTGGTGGTGGTCGAGGATCTCGACGATCTCGGCCTCCTCCAGACCGGGCACGCTCTGGGCGCTCTCGGCGTGGTCGACGAGGATCACCTTGCGCGGCGCCGGGTCGAGGAGGTCGGCCCGGGTGACCAGGCCGATCGGCCGGCTGTCGCCATCGAGCACGACGGCGGCGCGGTAGCTCACGTCCTTGACGTCGTCGGAGATCTCGTCGACAAGATCACCCGCCTGCACGGTGAGCGGATCGCTCTCGGCGAGCGCCAGGCAGGGGCTCGAGAGCGTGATCATGCGGCCCGCCACATAGGAGTCCAACGGGGTGGCGATGACGGGGATCCCCTTCGTGCGAGCGCGTTCCAGCGTGGCCTCCGGGACGCGCGCGGCGTCGTTCACGTGGCTGACCACGAGCACGGCGATGCCCAGTTCGAGCGCCTCGAGCTGCGCGTCGTGGCGGTCGCCGACCACGGCGACGTCGCCCTCCCCGATGCCTGCGAGCATCACGCCGAGCCCGCGCGCCAGAACCCAGACGCGGCCGTCGACGCAGAGCTCCGGCTCCCCGGCGCAGAGCTCGCCCTCGAGCACCTCGGCCATAGCCGCGACCGACGTGCGGCCCAGCAGGCGCGGGACCTCGTTCGAGTCCCGGACGTACCGTCGGGCGAAGGCGCGCTCGGTGAGCACGCCTGCGAGGTGTCCCTCCTCGTCGACGACGGGCAGCAGATCGAGCCCGGTGGACACCATGAGCTGGCCGGCACGCCGCAGCGTCGTCCCGATCTCGGCGACGGGGAACTCCTCGCGCATCACGTCCCCCGCGCGCAAGCTGATGTGGGGCAGCGACAGCGGCTCCTTCGCGCCGGCGCGCTCGAGCACCCAGCTCGTCTGCGCGTTCAGCTCCCCGAGGCGGACGGGCATGTACTCCCGCGTGCTGTCGAGGGCGCCCTTCAGCTCTGCGTAGGCGAGGGCCGAGCTGATCGAGTCGGTGTCCGGGTTGCGGTGTCCCGAGACATAGACGCGCTCGGGGCGCAGATGGCGGGAGCGAGGATCGAGCGGCACGTCCGGGGGATCCTACGAGCCGCTCGACACGCTGTGCGGTCAGGGCACCACCGCCGGGCCCGCGCCTTGCGTGCGAACGAGCACGGACCGGTTGGCAGCAGCTCGTGACCGGGTAGGTGCGCTTCATGTCGTCAGAGAACATCGAGGAGCCGGCCGGCGGCCTGCTCGGCAAGGTGGCCGGCAAGGCCAAGGAGAAGTTCGGCGAGGTGGCCGGCAACGACGGCCTCGCGCGGGAAGGGCGGCTGCAGCAGGCCTCCGTGGACGCCGAGCAGGACGCGGCCCGCGAGGCCGAGGAGGCGGAGCGCGCGAAGGCGGCCAGCGAGCTCGAGGCCGAGCGCGGTGAGGCCGAGCAGGAGCGGGCCGAGCTCCGCACCGAGCTCGAGACCGCGGACCGCGAGCGGCAGGCCGAGGCCGACCGCAAGGCGCAGGAGGCGGCCGCCGATCAGCGCGCCGCAGCCGAGCAGACGGACGCGGCCCGCCAGGAGCAGGCCGGCCGCACCGTCGCCGCCCGCGAGGAGCAGGCCGCCGACGACGAGCGCACGGGGCGCGAGCAGGACGCTGCGCGCCTCGAAGAGGAAGCACGGCGTGCCGAGGAACGAGCCGCCGCCATCGATCCGGAGGAGACCGCATGAGCCTGTTCAAGACCGTTCCCCGTGTTGTCGTCGGCACGTCGTTGAAGCTCGCCCGGCTGCCGCTCGACACCACCATGAAGCTCGCGGGCCGCGGGCGTTCGGCCACCGCCGACACCGTGCAGGCCACGGTGGAGGGCGTCACCGCCGACCTGACCGGTGATCAGGAGCTCAAGACCACGGCTCGCCGCCGCACGCAGGCCGTCGACGAGCGCAAGAAGGCGGAGACGCTCCGCGACGCCGCAACCCAGGCGACCGCCTCCGCCGAGGCCGACGCCGCCGAGCAGGAGGCCGCCGCGGAGCGCAAGAAGCAGAAGGCGAAGGAGCAGGCTGACAAGCGGCGCAAGGAGGCAGCCGCCAAGCGCAAGCGCGAGAAGGCCGCCGCGGCCAAGAGCGAAGCCACGCGACAGGAAGCGGCAAAGAAGGACGCCGCCGCCAAGCAGGAGAAGCTCGACGAGAAGGCCAAGCGCGAGCGGCTTCAGCAGCTCGACCGTGAGGCGCAGGCCCGGGACGAGCAGGCCGAGGCCCTCACGGCGGCCGACGAGGCGCAGCGCCTGAAGGACGCGGCCACCGCCGAGAAGGCGGCGCGCAAGAAGGGCTGACCTGCTGCCGCAGGCCGGGCGTCAGTCGAGCTCGGCGAGGAACGCGAGGAGCTCGCGCGCCCCGGTCTGCGGGATCTCGGCCTGCCAGAAGTGCCCGGCGTCGGGGAGCAGTGTCGGGGTGGACGGTGCCGTGGGCAGGGTCGCCGCCAGCCGTGCGGCCCAGCGCACCGGCAAGAAGCTGTCGTCGGTGGCCCAGAGCACGGTGGCCGGCTTCGTCCAGGCGGCGAGGGTCGCCACGGCTTCGCGCGTCCAGCGGGCGTCCTGGGAGCGGACGTACTCGCACCAGGCCTCGAGCCCCTCTCCGGTGTCCAGGGCGTGGAACCAGTCGTCGATGAGCGCGGCCTCGATGCGCCCGCGCCGCACCGTCTGCGGAAGCGGCCAGGCCGCCCGCATCGGGGTCTTCAGCCCGCGGGTGCGCCCGAGGAGGCGCGCCAGCGCCGGCCGACGTGCGATCCGCGCGAGCAGCGCCACCGCGGGAACCTCCCAGTTGTCGAAGCAGACGACGTCGCAGAAGGCGACCGCGTCGATGCGTTCGGGGTGACGGACCATGAACTGCTGGCCGTGCGCACCGCCCTGGTCGTGGAGAACCAGCCGCGTGCCGGCGATCTCCAGGTGATCGAGCAGCGCCGCGAGCATGTCCGCCTGACCGGGGCTCGACAGGTCCGCGCCGGCCGCGGGACGGGAACGGCCCATGCCGTTGAGGTCGACCGCGATGCAGTCGTGGTGCTCACCGAGGGCACCGAGCAGCGGCTCCCACAGCCGCGCCGAGGTCGGGATGCCGTGCACGAGCAGCAGCGGGGGCCCGGAGCCGTGTCGCAGGTAGGAGATCTCCCCGCAGTCAAGCGCCGCGTGTTGGCGAGGCAGCGTGCCGACACGCATGGTCGGCGCCTCCGGCGGTGGAGGGGGAACCCGGCGAGCCTCGAGCATCCCTCGAAGCTACGTCATGCCCGGCGTCCGGGACGACGCCCACCGGTACGGTCAAGCCATGGTCCTCCGCCCCCTTCGTTCCCTCCTGCTGCTCGCAGTGACCGCGGCGACGCTGACGATCCCTGCCGTGGCCGTCGCCGAGGAGCTGCCCGTGCCCTTCGACGCCCCGGGCTTCCTGGCCGGCGGATCGAACCCGGACGCGGCGGCCGGGGCCAACGACTTCGCCTGCAAGCCGTCGGCCGCGCACCCGCGGCCGGTGGTCCTCGTCCACGGATTGTTTGCCACGCTCGGCACTAACTGGGGCACGATGGCGCCGCTCCTTAAGAACAACGGCTTCTGCGTCTTCGGGCTCACCTACGGCCGCCAGCCTGGGCTCTCCATGTTCGGCGGCCTCACGCCGATGGAGCAGAGCGCGGAGGAGCTCCGGGTGTTCGTCGACCGGGTGCTCGCGGCCACCGGCACGCGGAAGGTCGATCTGCTCGGGCACTCCGAGGGGACGATCATGCCCCGCTGGTACCTCTCCTTCCTGGGCGGCGCCGCGAAGGTCGACAAGTACGTGCAGATGACCCCGCTCTGGGAGGGAACGCAGCTCGGCGGCATCGACACGCTCGCCGCCGTCGGCAAGACCCTGGGCCTGGAAGGGACCATCAACAGCACCTTTGCCGGGGTCGGCTGCGGCTCCTGCCCGCAGTTCGCCAAGGGCTCGGAGTACCTCGCGAAGGTCGATGCCCCGCCGGGTCCGGCGCTCCCGACGATCACCTACACGGGGATCGCCACGCAGTACGACGAGCTCGTCATCCCGTACACGAGCGGGTTCCTGCAGGCGCCGAACGTCAAGAACATCCTGCTGCAGGACGTCTGCCCGACCGACTTCTCCGAGCACCTCGCGGTCGCTTACTCACCGACGGTGGCCCAGCTCATCCTGAACGCGCTCGCCCCCGCGCAGGCGCTGCCCGCGCAGTGCACGGTGGTCACGCCGCTCGGGACCCCGAGCCCGCCGAAGGTCGGGCTCGCGCCTGAGCCCGGTGGCGGCGGTGCCACCCCGCTCACCCCCGCCACCCCGGCGGCGACCGCGCTCGCCCGCAACCCGGCCAAGCTCACGGTCCGTCGGCTCGGGATCTCCGGTGGCCGCCTCGACCTCCTGGCCGAGATCACCGGCCGTGCGACGGGCACGGTCGCGGGGAGCGTCCGCTCGCGCGGGCGCACGGTCCCGTTCACCATCGATCTCGCACGGGACGGCACCCGCCGCCGCGGCGCGCTCACCCGCATCCGGCTCGACCGGCGTCTGCCCGGGCTCTCGACCGCGGCGACCTCGGGCATCGTCACCTTCCGCTACGCGGGCAACGCCCGGGTCCGCCCCGACGAGGTGCGGCTGCGCGCCGCAGCGGGGAAGTCCCGCCTCCGGCGCACGAGCTCGAGGATCGAGCGGTCCGGCGATCTGGTGGCCGCCGGCACCGTCGCGCTCCGGGCCGCTGGCGTCGTCCGGGTGCGGATGGGCTACGTGGAGCCGAGCGGGAGGGTCCGCTTCACCACGATCAAGGCCCCGATCGAGCCGGGGGTCCGGCAGAACAGCTGGAGGCTCCGCACCCGGCTGCCCGCGGCGGCCCGCTCGGAGGTGCAGCTCTCGATCCAGTACACGGGCTTCGAGCGACGCAACCTCCGCGGGGAGCAGCTGGCCAAGCGCGTGCGCCCCTGAGCGTCAGTGGTCGTGCGCGGCGAGCTCCCGCAGCCGGCGGTACTCGTCGGTCGTGATCGCGCGTCCTCCGAGGGTCGAGAGCGCGGGATCGCCCTCGAGATAGCGCTCCTCGTTCCGCCGCCAGACCGCGATGTAGCGGTAGAACGGGACCACCGGGTGGAGGTGATGGACCAGGTGGTAGTTCTGGTAGAGCATGACGACGGAGGCCCACCGCTCGCCGCCGATGCGGTTGCGCGTGCCCTTGAGCTTGTCCTCCTTCGGGGTGTGGTGCAGCCCGTGGTGAGGCAGGTAGTCGAAGGCGTAGGCGAGCCAGAGGACGGCCAGCCGTGAGGGGAGGAAGAACACGACGAGCCAGACCGCGAGGTTGCCGCTCGCGATGAGGGCGATCGGCAGCGCGACGGCGACTAGGGCGAAGGTCACCGCCTCCACCTGCTCGTTCCGCTTCCGCTTCCCGACCAGGCGCAGGTAGAAGAGGATGTAGTGGTAGTCGATGGTCAGCCAGCGCAGCGGACGCTGCCAGGCGGGCCCGCGCATCGTGTACGCATCCGGGTCGCTGCCGTCGTCGTGGTTCGTGAACCGGTGGTGCTGCATGTGGATGAAGCGCCACACGGGGAAGGCGGCGTGGAGGGCGAAGATCGGCGTCGAGAGCCGGCCCATCGCGTCGTTCAGCCAGCGCACGTTCGAGGCCGAGTTGTGGCCGGCATCGTGGGCGACCGTGAAATGCAGATAGCCGGCGACGCCCAGCAGCGGTACGGCAACCCACCCGGGCAGGCTGCCGTTCAGGTACAGGGCGACCGTGACGCCCCAGAGGGCGAAGCCGCCGATCAGGAGCGAAAGCGTCGGGAGCGCCACGCGGGGGACGGGCTCCGCGGGGTTCGGGATGCGCTTCACGCTGACGGGGGCGGCGGGGCTGATCGACACGGCAGAGGACCTCGGGTCGTGGACGGAAACCGACCGTACGGCGATATGCGGCACCGGGATACATCCCGTCCGCCCACGCATATGTGCACTCCGCACAGGTTCTAGTCGGCGAGCACCGCGGCGCCGAGGGTCTGCACCAGCAGCAGCGCCGCGTGCAGCTCGGCCGCGCGCTCGGTGGCCGGCCGGCCCCGCAGCTCCTCGGCCCGGCGCACCCGCTGCAGGACGGTGTTGCGGTGCAGGCCGAGCGTCCGTGCCGCGGCCGCGAGGCCCCCGTGCGGGGCGACCACCTCGAGCAGCGCCGCCCGTGCCCGTGCGGCGCCCTCGTCCACGGCGGCGAGCCCGCCGAGCTCGGCGGCGACGAAGGCGCGTGCCGCGTCGACGTCCTGCGTGATGAGCTCGACGAGCGCGACGTCGGCGTACCGCGTCAGCGACGGCGCCCGCTGGCCCGCGAGCTCGGCGACCCGGCGGGCGCGCTCCGCCTCGAGGCGGCTCGCGCGGAAGCCCGCGATGCCCTCGGCCGGGCTGCCGAGGGCGACGTGCACCTCGGGCGCCGCGCCGGCGAGCGTCGCGAGCAGCTCCGCGGGCGAGGGGGCTGCTCCCGGGGCGGGGTGCACCCACACGCCGAGCGCATCCGGGCCCTCGGCGTGCAGCAGGGGCCGGCCGACCCCGACCGCCTGGGCGACGGCGAGCGCGGCGCGCTCGAGGGCCGCGGGCTCCCCGGCGCTCCAGCACAAGAAGGCCAGCTGCCCCCCGCGCAGGGCATGCCCGAGCGCGAGCTCCGCCGCGTCCCGGTCCACCGCCTCGCCGGCGAGGACGGCGCGCACGCTGTCGGCCCGCACGATCGCCGCCCGGCGCTGGCGCCGCTCACCCTCCGCGACGTGCTCGGCCCCGACCCGGGTCGAGACCGTGTCGATGTAGTCGAAGACGAACGCGGCGGTCTCGCGCATCGCCACCACGAGCCGCTCGGGCTCCGGGACGGCTTCCACCAGGGCCGCGCTCCACCGCTCCCAGAAGAACGCGTGGCCGAGCCGGTAGAAGCGCAGCGTCGCGTCGATCCCCCCGCCCCGCGCGGCCATCTTCCTCGCGTGCTCGAGCGCGGTCACCGGCGCCTCGGTCGCCGAGGCCGGGATGCCGTGACGGATCATGGAGAGCACCGCCTCGACGTTCGACGCGCAGGAGGCGAGCGTCAGCCCGGCGATCTCGGGGTCGGCCGAGGCCTCCGGGATCCGGGCCGTGAGGAAGGCGTACATCTCCTGGGCCAGGGAGTCCAGGTCGCGGGCCCAGGCCGCCGCGAGGTGCTGGACCTCGCGGATCGTCACCTCGCCCGTCGGTTCGACCTCCACGGCCGCAAGCCTCGCACGCCCGTCCGGGCGGGGGCGCCCGGCCCCCGCCGCACCCGTGCTCAGAGCCCCATCGTGCGCCCGATGAGCTCCTTCATGATCTCGTTCGTGCCGGCGTAGATCTTGCCGACGCGGGCGTCGACCCAGGCCTTGCCGATCGGGTACTCGGTCGTGTAGCCGTAGCCGCCGTGCATCTGCACGCCGGTATCCGTGACCTCGCAGAGCAGGTCGGTCGTGACGAACTTGCACATGGCGGCCTCCTCGACCGTGCAGGTCCCGTCGAGGTAGCGCTGCACGCTGCGGTCGACGAAGCAGCGGGCCATGTCGACCTTCGTCTTCAGCTCGGCCATCGTGAAGCGGGTGTTCTGGAAGGAGCCGATCGGCTTGCCGAACGCCTTGCGGCTCTTCACGTAGTCGAGCGTCATGTCCAGGCACACCTCACAGGCGGCGATCGAGGCGACACCGAGGATGAGCCGCTCGGGCACGAGGCGGGAGACGAGCTGCATGAAGCCCGAGCCCTCCGCACCCAGCAGGTTCTCGACCGGCACGCGGACGTCGTCGAAGAAGAGCTCGCAGGTGTCCGAAGCGTGCTGACCCAGCTTGTCGATCTGCGGGCCGCGGGTGAAGCCCTCCATCTCGCGTTCGACCACGAGCATCGAGAGGCCCCCGTGCTTGTCGTCGCTCGTCCGCGCCGCGACGACGACGAGGTCTGCGTTGATGCCGCCGGTGATGAACGTCTTGGAGCCGTTCAGCACGTAGTGGTCGCCGTCGCGGACGGCCCGAGCCTTGATGCCGGCGAGGTCCGAGCCCGTTCCCGGCTCGGTCATCGCGACGGCCAGGAGTCGCTCGCCCGAGGCGATGCCGGGCAGCCAGCGCTCCTTCTGCGCCTCGTCGGCCGACTCCATGATGTAGGGCAGGACGATGTCCGAGTGGATCATCATCCCGGCGAGCGCGTCGGCCACGTTGGCCCGGGCGCCCTCCTCGGCGAGGACGACGTTGAAGCGCCAGTCCTCGATGCCGACGCCGCCGTACTGCTCGGGGACGTCGAAGGCGAGGAAGCCGTGCTCCGCGGCCTTCGTGTAGAGCTCCCGCGGGACGAGGCAGTCCTTCGTCCACTGCGCGTAGTGCGGGACGACCTCGGCGTTCAGGAAGCTGCGGAAGCTCTCGCGGTAGGCCTCGTGCTCGTCCTCGAAGAGCTCGCGACGGGCAGGGGCGGGGATGGCGGGTGCGCTCATGGGGCGCAGAAGATACCAGACGTCTGCTCGGTTTCTTCCTTCAGGGGGTGAGGAGGATCCGTTCGAGCGCGGCGCGGTGAACCGGCCACGGATCCTTGCTCCGGCGCCGGCCCGTGGGCTCGAACGCCTGCGCGAGGGCGAGCCCACGCACCGTGGAGAGCACGACCGAGAGGCGGGCCTCGAACCCCGCCGTGCGTGCGGTCTCCCCCACGATCTCGACGGCGAGCTCGCGAATCGCCCGCACCATGGCGATCTCGCTCGGGGCCAGGCGGGCGTAGAGCTCGTCGTCGTCGGCAGCGGCCACCCAGAGCTTCACGAACGCGCTGAAGAGCGGACTCGAGAAGTCACGCCAGAGCATGTCGAGGCAGACCGTCGTTCGCTCCCCCAGCTCCGTCGGCAGGTCCGCAGCGAGCTCACCCATCTCCCGCAGGCGGCGCTCGGTGAGCTGCTCGATGGCCGCGGCGACGAGGTCCACACGGTGCGGGAAGTGGTGGCTCTGCGCCCCGACCGACACCCCGGCGAGCTCGGCCACCCTGCGTGTCGTGGTCGCGGCGTATCCGACCTCGACGAGGCTCGTGATCGTCGCGTCGAGCAGCTTGCCGCGGGTCTCCTCGCGACGCTGCTCCTGGGTGCGCCGGGTCGTTGCGGGGCTGCTCATCGGGCGGAACCGGCCATCAGCGCAGCGTATCCGCGCGGGCAGGACGCCTCCCGGGAGCTACGCGTCGAGCAGCGCGCGGAGCTCCGCGGGCGCGCCGGCCAGGAAGTCGGCGCCCGCGACCCGCAGCTCGTCGAGCCGCGCGGCGGGCTGACGCCCGATCGCAGCGATGACCCGCGCGCGCTGCTCCTGATCGAGGTTGCCGATCAGGGCGATCGCCGCCGGCCAGAGCGTGTGCTCGTGCGCGGCGTCGAGCAGCTCGTCCAGCCGCGCGTCCGGGAGCAGCCCGACGACCGTCTCGAGCCGGGAGGTGTCCTCGATGACGAACCCGGCCCGCAGGAGCGCCTCACCGTCGAAGAGCTCGAGGAGCTCCTCGAGCTTCGCCCGGGGCACGAAACCGACGAAGGCCGACAGCACGATCCACTCCTCGCGGGCCCGCAGCACCCGGCCTGCGCCCCCCATCGTGTCCGTCGGGATGTTCGCGATGAGCGGGCCGACGTGCCGCAGGTCGACGTGGGTGGCGACGTCCGCGAGGAACTCCGCGGGGAGCCGTCGAGCGAGGGCGGCGGCGGTGTCCGGGTCGAGCAGCGCCGCGGCCCGGCCCCCGAGCACCGGCCCCATCGCCCGCTGGGCGAGGGTCGCCGCGAGGCTGTGGGGAATGCGGTCGGCGAGTGCCACCGCGCGCTCGAACTCCTGGCGGCTGCGCTCGAGCAGCCGGTCGAGCACCGCCCCACGGACCTCGGCGAGCGCGGCCACCGGAGCCCCTTCGAGGAACGCGAGCTCCTCCGGCTCGACCCCGAGCACGCGCGCCAGGCGCAGGCGTTCTGCGTAGTGACGGAGCGGGTGGTCGCTCACGCGCCGAGCACCTTGCGCACGAGGCCGCGGAGCGGACGGGGAACGATCCGCAGCGTCGCTTCCAGCGAGCGTTCGGACTCACGCACCTGTGCCAGCTCGGCCGCGGCCACGAGCGTCTCGAGGCGCTCGACCGCCTCGGGCCCGAGCTCGCGGATCGCCTCGGGAACGACGAACGGCCGGCTCACACCCCGTCCATCAGCTCGCGCATCGCCGCGAGGTACTCCGCGCGGCCGAAGTGGATGATGTGGCTCCCCGGGAACCACCTGAGCTGCGGATGCTCCCAGTGCTCCCACAGCAGCAGGCTCTGCTCCGGCGGCGCCATGCGGTCCCCGAGGCCGCCGACGACCATGAGCCGGTCCTTGGGCAGCGCGGAGGGGTAGTTCAAGGCGCTGTGCACGGAGAGCGCTTGCGCGAAGAGCTCCTGCTGGACTCCCGTCAGCCGGCGGATCGCGGCAAGGCTCAGGTTCGCCGGGCACCAGCGATCGATCAGCGTGGGCATCCAGCTGAGCGCCGCGTTCGGCACCGAGAAGGCCAGGCGGGGTTCGGCGGCCGCGAGCAGCGCGCTGGTGTAGCCGCCGAGGGAGAGGCCGGTGACGCCGATCCGTGGCGCACCCGTCGCCTCGAGGTGATCGAAGAACACCCGGAAGTCGTGCACCGCGTGGAGCATCGCCTCGCACAGCGTGCCCATCCCGTGCGAGAAGAGGTCGACGCCGTTGACGCCGAATGCGCTCGTCCGGCGCGAGCCGTGGAACGGCAGCGTGTAGAGCAGGATGTCCCAGCCGCCGGCGAAGAACTCGCGCAGGGAGAAGAAGGCCGTGTTGAACCACGCCGGCGATGCCCCGAAGCCGTGGATGACGCAGAGCGTCGGGCGGGGTCCGTCCTCGTGTCGCCAGTGCTGGGCGCGGGCGGTGCGATTGTTCTCGTGGGCCGCGTAGCGCTCGCGGAGCTCCGGGTTCACGGCGACGTACGGGCTCTCGAAGCGGAGCAGCTCGACCCTGCCGCCCGCCACGCCGGGGCCGGTGCCGGGCAGAGCGCGGACGGTCACCGGCGGCGGTGCCGGGAACACCTCCGCGGCGTCGCCCCGGCTCGCCAGCTCCGCGTAGAACTCCAGCCGCCGCCGCTCGGCCCCCGGCTTCGAGCGCAGCGCGCCAGGGAGTGCGGCGGCCGCCACCACCGAGGCGAGGCCCGTCCGGAGCGCGTAGTCGCCTGCGACCACGCCCTCGTAGAGCAGGCGGGCTCCCGGGTCGAGGTGGCCGACCCCGGGCAGGCCGGAGGTGGGCTCGGTGAGCGTCGTCGGCGTCATGGCGGCTCAGCCCGTCGTGAGCTTCGTCAGCTGCGCCTTGGTGAGCCGTTGCCAGCTCTCCCCCGCCGGACGCCGCACCCAGGCTGGGCGCGCCCTGGTCGCCGCCTTGAGCCCCTCCTCGCGCAGCGGTGCGGTGAGCGGCCGGTACCAGGTGGTGAGCGGCAGCTCGTCCACGACCCGGACCACGGTCGGTCGGTGCTCGGGGTCGAGGTCCGCGAACGCCAGCTCGAGCTCCTCGGGGCCGAGCGGTGGCGCGGCTGCCCGAAGGCTCACCGCGGCGACGGCGATCTCGCGCCCGTCCTTCGCCGGGACGCCGTAGGAGACGACCAGGTCGACGGCCTCGACCTCGCCGAGCGCGTCCTGCACCGGCCCCGAGGCCACGGTGCCGGTGGCCGTGTGGACGAGCGCGGCGGCGTGGTCGACGAGCCACAGGTCGCCGTCCTCGTCCTGCCGGAACAGGTCCCCGGTGGAGAGCCACGCGTCGCCGCGCCCGAAGACGCCGCGCAGCAGTGTTCCGCTCGTGGCCGCGAGCTCATCCCCGCGAACACGCGAGAGCAGCAGCCCGACGTGGCCGGGCGCGCACTCCTCCGCGAGGCCATCCTCCCCGAGCACCATCTCGCCCGTGTCGGCGTCGTAGGCGGCCAACCGCACCTGGGCGCTGCCGGGCAGGCGGCGACCCTTGCAGCCGGGCTTCGCGCCCGATACGTGCACCAGCACCGCGTCGCCCTGGGTGGAGGCGTAGAACTCGAGCACGCGCGCCGGAGGCAGCCGCTCGGTCAGCCGCCGCCAGAGGCCGCTCGGCATGCCGGCCCCGATGAACATGCGGATCGGGTGGTGCCGCTCGGCCGGGTCGGCCGGCGCCTGGACGATGTCGTGCATCATCGTCCAGGTGTAGGAGACGACGGTGACGCCGTAACGGCGGACGTCGTTCCAGAAGCGCTCCGGCGTGAAGGCCTCGGAGGCCATCGCGATCCGTGACCCGCCGGCGACCGCGCCGCCGATCGAGGTCATGAGGCCGGAGGGGTGGGAGATCGGGGTGACGCTGTAGACGGTGTCGCCGTCGGAGAGCGAGGCCGCGGCCGCGGTCCCGAAGGCGGAGAGCGCCCAGCGCCCGTTCGTGATGCGGTTGGCGCGCGTCCGGCTGCCCTGCCCGGTGAAGACCACGAAGGCCTCGTCGCCTGCGCGGCCCGGGTTCGGTGCGTACCAGGCGGGAAGGGTGACGGCCGCGGGGTCGATGCGCTCCATGTCGATGACCGCGTCGCCGAGGTCGCGCTCTTCGCCGCCCCCGCCCAGGACGAGCACCGGCAGCCCGGGCCCGGCGGCGACGTCGACGAGTTCGGGAGCGCTGACGATGCGGGTGATGCGGCCCATCTCGGCCTCGATCTCCGTCGGGCCGTCCGGGCGCAGGAGGACGGCGACCGCGCCGAGGCGGTTGATCGCGGCGACGACCGTCATCGCGCTCGGCCGCGTGTCCATCAGCACGCCGACCGACTCCCCCTGCCGTACCCCGAGCGAGATGAGGCCGCGGACGACGCTGTCGATCCGGTACTTGGCCGCGGCGTGCGTGTGGCCGCGATCCTCGAACAGGAAGAAGATGTCTCCGGGAGCGCGGTGCGCCTGCTCGTCGAGCAGCAGCCCAAGCGAGATCCGCGTGTGCGGGCGCACCTGATCGAGGCGGGCGAGCCGGGGCAGCTGCGTGGCGGCCTCGTCGCCGAGGGCCTTCATCGCGGTCGCGGTGCCGCTGGCCACGCCGACGGCGCTCCGGGCGGCACCCATGCCGGCCACGGCGGTGAGCTCGAGCATGTGCATCGCCAGCGGGCCCAGGCCGGGCACCTCCGGCTCGGGCTCGTCGGTGAGCGTGCTCGGATCCACGAGGTTGGTGGGCTCCTCGCCCTCGCCCTCCTTCCAGCGCACCCACTCGGCGACGGTCGGCCAGGTGATGCGCGTCGCGGCGCCACCGACGACGAGGCCGAAGTGACCCGCGGGGAGCGGCAGCTCGCGGATCTCGGCCCGCGGCGCCGCCTGGGCGATCGCGCGCACCATCTTCGTCGGGGCGATCTCGTCCATCTCGCCGACGACGGTCAGCACCGGGCAGGTGACGTCCGCGAGCGTCGCCATGCGGTCCCCGATGATGAAGCCGCCCGTGAGCATCCGGTTGTGGACGAAGAACTGGCGGAGGAGATCGGCGAGCGCCGGCCCCGGCCAGGCCACCCAGCCCTCGGACATCAGGAAGCGGCGCTGCCCCTCGCGGGCGAGGAGGCCCTCGCGGTCGTGCAGGGCGAGGACGAACTCGACGCGCTGGCGCAGCGACTTCACCGGGTCGAGCAGGCGGAAGCCCGTGCGGCTCGCCCAGGCGGGCAGCGCGTGCCCGGCGAGGATGTCGGCCAGCGGTCCGATGATCAGGTCGACGGCTGCGGGCGGCAGGCCGAGCGGCAGCGAGCCCCGCGTGTCGACGGGGCTGCCGAAGGTGACGAGGCTCGCGATGCCCTCGCTGCGGCGGTAGGCGGCGCACTGGTAGGCGAACATGCCGCCCTGCGAGTAGCCCGCGAGGTGAACGTCGCGGCCGGTCGCGCGGCGGACCCGGTCGACGGCGTCGGAGACGGCGAGGACGTGGTCGGCGAGGGTGCGCTCGAGCCCGCCCTCCTCGCGCTCGGGGGCGCCGAAGTCGACGACCCAGGGGGCGACCCCGGCGTCGCGGAGGTTCGTGACGGCGCTCGAGGCCGGGGAGACGTCGTAGACGTCGGCCGAGAGCATGAGCGGCGGGACGAGCAGGACGGCGGGGCCCGCGTCGTCGACGGCGGTGTCGGGGAAGTAGCGGCGCAGGCGGTAGCTGCGGCGGCGGGCGACGACCTCGAACGGGGAAGGCTCCTCCCCCGTCTCCAGGCCGCCGAAGCGGGCGACCTCGAGCGCGTTCTGCGCGGCGGCTCCGACGCGGCCGACGGCGTTCGAGACCGGGCCGGGTAGGAGCCTCATGCGTCGGACCCGAGCTTCAGGAGCTCACGCTTCAGGACCTTGCCGGTCGGGTTGCGGGGGAGCTCGTCCATGAAGGTGACGTCCCGGGGGGACTTGAAGCGAGCGAGGTTGTCGCGCACGTGGTCCTTGACCTGCTGCTCGTCGAGGCCGGCCCCGTCCCGGCGCACCACGAAGGCGGCGAGGCGCTTGCCCCAGTCCGCGTCGTCGACGCCGAGCACCGCGCACTCCACGATGTCCGGGTGGCCGGAGAGGAGGTCCTCGACCTCGCCGGGGTAGAGGTTCTCGCCCCCGGAGACGATCATGTCGTCGTCGCGCCCGTCGATGAAGAGGCGCCCCTCCCCGTCGAAGTGGCCGACGTCGCCGGAGGACATGAGGCCGTCGATGACCGCCTTGGTCCGGCCGTCCGTGTAGCCCTCGAACGGGAAGGCGTTGCCGACGAAGATGCGCCCGGTCTTCCCCGGTCCGCGGACCTCGATGTCGTGCTCGTCGTAGAGCCGGACCGTGGTCGCCATCGGGGGCTTGCCGGCGCAGCCCGGGGCGGCCCGCAGGTCCGCGGGGGTCGCGATGGTCGCGTAGGCGACCTCCGTCGAGCCGTAGAGGTTGTAGATCGTCTCGCCGAGCGCGTCGAGCGAGCGGGTGGCGAGGCTCGCGTCGAGCTGGCTCCCCGCCACGAAGACGATGCGGAGCTTCGAGACGTCGTGACGGCCCGGGTGGGCCTCCACCTCGGCGGTCAGCCGCGAGAGCATCACCGGCACCGCGATGATCGCCGTGCACCGCTCCCGCTCGACGGCCGCGAGCACCTCCGGCGCCTTGAAGCGGCGGGAGACGACGACGGTCGAGCCGAGCGCGACCGCGAGGAGCGCCTGCGCGAGGCCGAGCCCGTGGAAGAGCGGCGGGGCCACGTAGGTCGCTTGGGCCGCGCGGAACGGCGCCTTGGAGAGCAGCGCGCCGAACGGAGTGAGCGAGGTCGGCTCGCTGCGCTCAGCGCCCTTGGGCGTGCCGGTCGTGCCGCTCGTGAGGATGATGATCTTGGCCGAACGCTCGGGGGCCGGGACCCGACGCGGCTCGCCCGCGGCGATGAGCGCCTCGAGCGACTCCTCCGCCGGTTCGTCGGTCCAGGCGCGGAGATGCCCGAGCCGGGCCTCGACGCTCTCGGCGACGGCGGCGAACTCCTCGTCGTGGACGAGCAGGTCGATCCCCTCGCGCCCGCAGACCTCGCGCATCTGCGGCCCGGAGAAGTCCGTGTTCAGGTAGAGCAGCTTCACCCCGAGCTTCGCGCCCGCGAAGGTGATGTCGAAGAAGCCGCGGTGGTTGCGGCAGAGGACGCCGACCCCATCGCCTGCCTTCAGGCCGCGCGCGGCGAGTGCACCCGCCAGCGCGTCCGCGCGGGCGTCGAGCTCGGCGAAGGTGAGCCGGCCGAGATCGTCGACGAGCCCGGTGCGCTTCCCGTGCCGGGCCGCCGCGATGACCGGTGCGGCACCGATGCTCCCGTAGTCGTTCAGCGCCCGCACCACCCGGAGTCCGCCGGCCGGGGTGACCGGGCCGAGCAGTCCGGAGCGCAGGACGTAGGCGAAGCCGTGCGCCTCGGCGGCGGCGCGCAGTCCCAGCTGCGGGAGATCAGGCAGTTCCATGGGACCGAAAACTACTCTGCACAGATGGCTCAGCTCATCCAGGTCGCCGGCTCCCTCCTCATCCTGCTCGCGTTCGCCGGCGCCCAGCGGGGCCGCCTCTCCATGGACTCGCCGTGCTACCTCTGGCTGAACCTGGTCGGCTCGGCGGTGCTCGCGGTCCTCGCCGGGCTGGAGGCGCAACTCGGCTTCCTCCTGCTCGAGACGTGCTGGGCGATCGTCACCGCCTCGAGCCTCGTGCACCTGTACCGCAGCGGCGAGCCGCGCGCCGCCTGAGGATTAAGGCCGCCCGGCGGCGTAGTGCGCGGCGATCACGCCGGCGGTGAGCTCCGTGTCGTACATGGCGGCTTCGTCGACGGTTCCTGCGAGGAAGGAGCTCGTCGGCTGCGTCGGCCACCCGGCGAGGCTGTCGTAGCCGATCCGCCAGTACCCGCTGAAGTTGTCGCCCTTGGTGGTGGCAGGATCCGCGGCTACCGGGCTTCCGTCGATGTACAGCCGTTGCCCGTTGGCCCCGAGCGTCGCCACGGCCAGGTGCCAGTTGCCGTCGTTCAGGGCCGTCGGGCTCGTGATCGTCTTGTACGCCCCGGGATACACCCCGAAGACCACGCGGCCGGCGTCGGTGAGGTAGAGGTGGCGATCCGCCTTCGCGCTCGCGCCGGTCCTCGCGTTGCCGAGGCCGACGAGCTTGCCCCCTCGCGTGGTCGTGGTCTTGAACCAGATCTCGAGGGTGAGGACGTTCGGGTTCTTGTCCGTCTTCGCGGTGGCCCCGGCTCCGACATAGCCTGTCGAGCCGTTGAAGGTGACCGCTGTGTTCGTGTCGCAGGCGATCGCTCCGGCCACGCCGAAGCTGACCCCGCCGCCGTAGACCCCGGCGTCGCGGGTGCTGGTCTCGTTGAGCGCGACGGTGGGCACGAGCACCGCGGCCGTGTCGCCCAGCCGGAAGTAGTCGGTCGGGACGGCGGCGGTGACGGCGGCGTTGTAGGTCGAGGCGCAGGAGATCTGCCCGCTGGCCGCGCTGTCGATGCTCTCGATCTTCACAGCGCTCGCCCCGGTGATGAACGAGCGGATCACGTACACGTAGGTCGTGTTCGCCGTAGCGGTGACGTCACGGAAGGTCGTCGCAGTGACAGGGGTCGTGCCGTTGAGCGGCTGCGTGTAGTCGAAGGTGCCCGTCAGGGTCCGGCGGTAGACGTTGTAGCCCTCGGCAACGGTGACGGCTGACCAGCTCACGTCGATGGCACCGCCGGTCCCCCTGACGGCGGTGACCGCACCCGCGGGTGCCGGCGGGCGCGTGATCACCTTGCCGCTGAGCTGGTTGGAGGAGGCCGACACCGTGGCCGGGGCCGAGCTGACCGCGCGGACCACGTAGTCGTAGGTCTGGCTGCTCGAAGCGGTGGTGTCGGAGAACGTGGTCCCGGTGAGCGCCGTCGCGCCGTTCAGCGGGGTGTTGAAGTCGTAGCTTCCGCCGGAGAGGCGGCGGAAGACGTTGTAGCCGGCCGCGTCCGGGACGGACTGCCAGGCCACGGCGATGGGCCCGTTCGTCGCGCCGGCGGCGGGGTTCTGCGGCGTGACGCTCTGCAGCACCGGGGCGGCGAAGAGGACGACGGCGACCGCGCTCGGTGGCCCTTGGGTACCGGTGAACGTCCGCATGACCGGGGTCGCCCGGTAGACCCAGCGCCCGTAGGGCACGCTGGTCTCGGTGCAGGTGAGCGGGTCGGCCGTACCGGTCCGCTCACCGGCGCAGCCGGCACCCGGGGTGACTGCGGTGCTGCTCCCCTCGGCGTACCGCGTGATCGTGTAGCTCCCGCCGCGAGAACCGATCGTGCCGCCCGCGAACGCGTTCTGCGCCCAAGTCACCGTGACGTTGCGTCCACTCACCGAGACCGTCGGGGTCGCTCCGGTCGGCATGTCCGCGGTCAGCGCGACGCCGACGCCGGTCCCTCCGGTCGTCCGCCAGTAGGCACCGGCGGGAGCGGCTCCGGCGAGGAGCACGGCGACGAGGCAGACGAGTGCGAGGAGCGGTCTGCTCATCGGGCGAGCGCGGCTCCGTTGCGCTGCGACTCGCCCCTGAAGCGCAGGCTGAGCTCGGCTCCCTGGCAGACGTCCTGGTTGATGGGAAGGTTCAGCATGGTGATGCTCGGGAGGGCCTTCACGCCGAGCTGACGGAGGGTGCCGCGCGTGCGCGGGCGCATGACGATGGGGTAGCTCGATCGTGGCATCGCCCGCTGGCGGTAGTGCACGAGGCGGGCGCAGCCGGCGCGATCGTGCGCCCGGTCCACGGTGATCGAGACGGCGATGCGGCGGATGCGGATCGACCAGCTGTGGGGATTGACCAGCAGCAGGTCGAGCGGGAGCGTGCGCCCCGGGACGAACGGGGTGCGGATCGCGCCGTACATCTTGAAGCTCGCCGGGGCGGGCTTCCCGCGGGCGGTGTGCCGCTTGGCGACACGCTCCGCCCCGAACGACGCGGTGACGACGAGGACGGCGATGAGGATCGCCGCCTTCGTGACGGTGACCGCGCGCAGGGGCGTGAGCATGGGAGACGAACCCGACTCCCCGGGGACGGCGCGCGGCGGCGTCATCCCCGGGAGATGGTCGAGGCTTCCTACTTGATCGTGTAGGCCAGGTTGACCGTGGCGTTCTTGCAGCCATCCTGGTTCGTGCGTCTTGTTGATGAGTCTGATCGAGGCTCCCTTGAACTCGCGCGCCGGTGCCGGTAGCGACGTCATTTCCGACGGTCATGACGTGCCGTTAGCGATCTCGTAGTCCGTCGCGTCGCAGCCGACGACGTTCGCCCCGCGACTTCTGCACCGACGCCACCGTCACCGTGACGGACTCGACGTACGGCGGGCCCGGCAGTTGGTGTTCGTCGAAGTTGCCGCTGATGGGCTTCACCGGACCGTCCGGGTAGAGGTTGTCGATGACGCTCGTCTGGTTGGCCGTGAGCGCCGCGTTTGTTCCGGTCGTGGCGGAGCCGGTCCCGGAACCGCCGGCGGTCCAGTAGGCGTAGGCGGCGCCGGCCATGGCGATGGCGCCGATGATCGCGAAGACGACGATGGAGTTGCGCTTCTTGTGCGTGGTCATGCGTGAGTCCCCTTGTCGGGTAGTGAAGTCAGCGGATGGACGGGGAGTCCGCACGTTCGGATGCCGGAAGCCCCTCTTTGCGTCAAGCGACAGGCTTGTCGCCTCTTCTGAATTCAGTAGAGAGGCGTTATGAATGATTTCGGGTAGGAGCGGAGCGCGGTTTCGGGGCGTCGACCTTCACACTGTGAGCGGCGAGGCGCCACCTATCTCAATTTTCTCCGTGGCCGGACGACCATCTACCGTTCGGACCGTGCGGGAGGACATCGAGACACGGGCGGACTGCGAGGTGCTCGTCCGCGCGTTCTACGGGCGCGCGCTCACCGATCCGGTGATCGGCTTCATCTTCACCGACGTCGCCCACCTGGATCTCGAGGCGCACCTTCCTGTCATCGCCTCGTTCTGGGAGACGATGCTGCTCGACGCCCGCTCCTACGGGGGCGGGGCATTCGCCGTCCATGCCGCGCTCGACATGAAGGTGGAGCTCCGCTCTGGGCACTTCGAGCGTTGGCTCGTCCTCTGGCGAGCGACCGTCGACGAGCTGTTCGCCGGTGAGCGCGCAGAGCTCGCGAAGCGGCACGCTGAGCGCGTCGCCCGCGCCTTCTAGGAGCGGCTGCGGGGCCACCGCGGTCCGGCGCTCCTCACGCCGCAGGACGCGCTGAGCATCACGCGCCACGGCGGCGCCTGAGGCGAGCCTCAGCCGGCCGTGAGCCGCTCGGCGAGGCCGGAGGCCCGGGCCACGGGGCGGGCGATCGCGCGCCGCAGCGCCGCCTCGGTGCCGACGATCAGCAGGTGGTCGCTCGCCCGCGTCACTGCGGTGTAGAGCAGCTCGCGGGTCAGCAGCGGCGAGGCCTCGGGAGGCAGCAGCACGACCGCGGTCGCGAACTGGGAGCCCTGGCTCTTGTGAACGGTCATCGCGGAGACCGTGTCGATCGCGCGCAGCCGGCTGGGGCTGAACGCGACGGGCTCACCCCGCCGTTCGAACGCCGCGTGGAGCTCGCCGTCCGGTCCGCCCGCCACCACGACCCCCGTGTCTCCGTTATAGAGGCCGAGCGCGTGATCGTTCTCGGTCACGAGGAGCGGACGGCCGACGTACCAGGGCTCCCGCGGGTCGAAGTGCGGCAGCGCGGCGGCGAGCCAGCGCTCGATCGCGACGAGCCAGTGCTGCGCGCCGTAGGGGCCGCGACGATGCGCGCAGAGGAGCCGGAAGCCCGCGAGCGCTCGCAGCGCGCCGGAGGCGTCCCCGGCCCGAGCGGCGGTGAGCACCGCTCCGCCCGCGGCGACCGCCGCCTCGCGGACGGGGGCGAGGGCCTCGGAGGAAGCCGCAGCGGCGTCATGCGCGAGCCACCGCACGACGGATCCGTCGTCGCAGCTTCGGAGCACCTCCAGCGCGGCGTCGGCGTCGCCGTCGCGGACCGCGCGGGCCAGGGTGTCGATCGGCCCGCGCTCGTCGTACCGATACGGCCGTTCGAGGACGACGACGCTCGGGAGCGCATCCCGCGCCTCCCGCCCGACGATGTCCCCGAGGACGGCGCCGGCCTCGATCGAGGTGAGCTGGTCGGGATCCCCGACCAGGACCAGGCGCGCGTCCGGGCGGACCGCCTCGATCAGCCGCCCCATGAGCGAGAGCGAGACCATCGAGCTCTCGTCCACGATGACGACGTCGTGCGGAAGCCGGTTCCCGCGGTGATGGCGGAAGCGCCCGTGGCTGTCCGGCCGCCAGCCGAGCAGTCGGTGAAGCGTTGAGGCGCGCAGCTGGAGGAGCGCGGTGGCGGTGTTGGCCGTGACCGGGAGCCCGGCGGCGCGGGCGTGGAGCGCCTCCTCGAGCCGGGCCGCGGCCTTGCCGGTCGGCGCGGCCAGGGCGACGAGCGGGCGTTGGGTGGCCGAGGGCTGCGGCCTGCTCGACCAGCAGCGCGACCACCTGGGCGACGGTCGTGGTCTTCCCCGTGCCCGGCCCGCCGGCGACCACGGTCAGCCGCCGCCGGACCGCACTCGCCGCGGCGCGGGCCTGGTCGCCGTCGGCCTCGTCCCCGGGGAAGAGGCGGACGAGGCCCTCCCCGAGGACGGCCTCGTCGACGCGCGGGGCCGTTGCGTCGCGGTCGGCCGCGCCGAAGGCGATGAGGTCCGCTGCGAGCTGGCGCTCCTCCCGCCAGGAGCGATCGAGGTAGAGGCGCGTGCCGAGCAGGCGCAGCGGAAGGTGGGTGCCTCCCGGCTCCTCGCCGACGGCGGCAAGGCGGCTCGCGCCGACGGCGTCCGGCCACCCGTCGGCCTCGGGCCAGGGGAGCGCCGTGAGATCCACCGGGACCTCGGACTCCACGGTGGCGGTGTCGACGATCGTCGCGAGGTCGACGTAGACGTGGCCCAGGCGGGGGGCGCGGACGGCGAACGCGAGGGCCAGGAGCGCCCGCTCGTCCTCCTCCCCCGTGAGCTCGCCGAGGCGCCGGGCGACGTGGAGGTCCGCGGCGTCCAGCACGCCCGCGAGGTTGAAGGCGGCGAGCAGCCCGCTCGCTCCGAGCGCGAGCCGGGGGTCGAACGGGTCCCGCTCGGCCTCGGCCGACGCAGAGGGCACAAAGACGTTGTGCGGATCGACTGCGTCAGGCGGGGTCAACTCACGCAACCCCCTCGTTCAGTCGGTCGCTGAGGGCGACGACGAGCGCCCCCGGCGGGCGCCAGGCGAACACACCGCACGGCGTGCCGTCCACCCGTGGGGTCTGCGCCCCCGACATGCCGCGCAGGAAGAGGTAGAAGACGCCCGCGAGATCTCGCTCGGGGTCGTGGTCCGGGACCCGCCAGCGCAGGTAGCGGTGCAGCGCGACCGTGTAGAGCAGGCCTTGAAGGGCGTAATGGGAGGAGAACATCGCCGACCGGAGCGCCTCGGGCCGGTACTCCCAGGCGGTGAGCGGCTCGCCGAAGGGCGCCAGGCGGTTCGTCTTGTAGTCGACGATCCCGTACCGCGCGCGACCGTCCTCGTCCCGGACCCGGAAGGCGAGGTCGATGCTCCCGGTGAGGAACCCGCGCAGGGCGGCGCGCAGGGACGAGTCGCCGAGTCGCTCGGCGTAGTCGGCCAGCGGGTCGTCGGCCGGGAGGTGCTCGCGGAGCGTCGCGGCGAGCGCGGCCGGGGTGAGGACGCCCGTGGGGCGCTCACCGCCGACGAGCGGAAGCTCGAAGGTGAGCTCGTCGAGCCGGTCGGCCCGGGCGAGGTCGGCCAGGCGCAGCTCTCCGGCGATGGGTCCAAGCGAGGTGCGTAAGGTCTCCGCGAGGGTGGCCGTGAGGAGCTTCGCCTCCGGGGCCGGCAGGCGGTGGCGGCCCTCCGCCAAGCGGGTGGCGAGCTCTTCCGTCAGATCCTCCGCCGCGAAGTCGGCCGCCTCCAGGAGGTCGTGGACGAGCGTGCCGAAGCCCGTACCGCCCGGGAGCTCCGCCATCGGCGAGGGCAGCTCGCGCAGCCCGAGCGGATCGTCACCCGCCTTCTCCGTGAGGGTCACCGCAGCCTCGTCGTCCTGCTCGCTCACCTCGGGTTCGCTGGCCACGGACGCATCGTGCGCGGCGGCCGTGATGTCGGAGTACGAGGTGCGTCGCCAGGCCTCGTCGAGCGAACGGTCGAAGCGTGCGACCGCGAGCGCTGGCGGGGCGCCGATCGGCTCGCTCCACACCGCGGGCAGGCGGGCGGGCTTGGCCAGCTCGACGCCGATGCAGCCCGGGGCGGCGGCGGCCAGCGCCTCGAAGCGCGGCGATCGCCTCCTCGTCCTCGAGCGGCCCGTCGGTGCCGAGCGGGACCGTGCCGTCCGGCTGCCGCGCGAAGGCGAGCCGGCTCAGCGGGGAGCCGCCGCTCGCGTAGCTACCGGCCCACCAGACGATCGCCTGGTGCTGGGCCCGGGTGAGCGCGACGTAGGCCAGGCGGAGCTCCTCGCCGCGCAGCTCCTCGCGGTGGCGGGCCCGGTGCGGCCCGAACCGCGGCCCGTCGAGGCCCACGTCCAGCGTGCGGGCGCCGCCCTCGGAGGGGTCGTGGAAGAAGACGGGCTCGGGCGTGTCGGTGATCCAGATCGGGTCCCATAAGGACGGGCAGAACACGATCGGGAACTCGAGCCCCTTGGCGCGGTGGATGGTGAGGACCTGCACGGCGGCGGCGTCGGACTCAAGGCGCCGGCTGCGCTCCTCGTCGGTCTCCTGCCCCGCCTCCGCGATCCGGCGGCGCAGCCACGCGGTGAGCGCACTGACCCCGAGGTGCTCGTCCCGCGCGGCCCGGTGCAGGAGCTGGCCGACGTGGCGCAGATCGGTGAGCTCGCGCTCCCCGTCGACGAGCGTGAGCACGCGGCGGGGGAGCGCCTCGGCGCGCGTGACGACCTCCTGCAGCGCCGCGAGACCCCGCTCCCGGAGGACCTGCGCCCACGCGTGCAGACGGCGGTGGACGGACTCCCACGCGGCCTCGTCGGCCTCGGCGATCCGCGTGGCGCTCCAGCCGAGGAAGACGGTGAGCGCCACGGCCCGGGCGCGGGGGGCCGAGGTCGGGCGCTCGAGCGCTTCGAGCAGCGCCAGCCAGGCGCGCGCGGGCGGCCCGCCGAAGACGCTTCCGGCTCCGCCGACCACGGCGGGGACACCGGCGGCGTGCAGTCGGTCGCGGATATCGGTCGCGTCCCGGTTGCGGCGGACGAGCACGGCGAGGTCCCCGGGGCGCACGAGCCGCTCCTCGCCGCCGGCGGCGATCCGCGCACCGGAGGCCAGCAGCGCGACCGCCTCGTCGGCGACGTCCTGGGCGACGAGCTCCCGGGCGCTGCCGACCTGGACCGACCCGCCCCGCGTGCGCACGACGTTCGGCGCCGAGCGGTCGAGCACCCGGATGCGCAGGGGCTCGGGTCGGGGTGCACCGAACAGGCGGGAAGCCTGGTGGTCCGGGGTGGCCCGGACCTTCCGGTACCGGATCCCGGCCGCGCCGAGCTCGGCCTCGCCGAAGAGCTGGTCGTAGGCGTCGAGCAGCCCCTGGTCCGAGCGCCAGTTCCGGCTCAGCGTGCGCTGGGTGCGGGCGGCCGCGGCGGCGTCGAGGTAGGCGTAGACGTCGGCGCCGCGGAACGCGTAGATCGCCTGCTTCGGGTCGCCGATGAGCACGAGCGTCCCGCCCGGGTGGTCGAAGGCGCGGGCCATGATCGACCACTGGGTCGGGTCGGTGTCCTGGAACTCGTCGACGAGCACGACGCGGTAGCGCGCCCGCAGACGGGCGGCGACCTCCTCGCCGTCCTCGCCCCGGAGCGTCGCGTCGAGCCGGGTGAGCAGGTCGTCGAAGGTCATGACGCCGGCGGCGCGCTTGCGTCGTTCGAGCTCCTCGCGGACGGCGTGGGCGAGCCGCACGCGCATCGTCGCGGTCGCGTCGGGCGGCGCGTCGTCGGGCACGATCCGCGCACTCGGGTGGGCGATCGCGGCGCGGGCGATCATCCCCGCCTCCTCCCGCCCGATGATCGGTGCCTGCCGCCGGAAGCGACGGACGAAGAGGTCGTCGACGACCTCGCCCGTCAGCTCGGAGACGTCCTCGACGAACCGGCAGTCAGAGGCGACGTCGCCCGCGAAGCCGAGTGAGCCGAGCGCCTCCAGGCAGAAGCCGTGCGTCGTCGTGATGGTCGCGGCGTCGAAGTCCGCGACCGCACGGGCGAGCCGATCGCGGCGGAGCCGGACCTCCTCCGGCGTCCCCGCGGCGAGGAACTGACCGACCTCGTCCTCGGGCGGGAGCGGCCGGCCGAGCAGCGCGTCGTCGAGCACGCGCTCGGCCCGGACGAGGCGGTCGCGAACCCGCTCGCGCAGCTCGCCGGTCGCCATCCGGGTGAAGGTGACCATCAGCAGCTGCTCGAGCGGAAGCCCGTCGGCGACGTAACGGGCCGCGAGCGCCGCGAGCGCGTACGTCTTTCCCGTGCCGGCGCTGGCCTCGAGGACGGCGACGCCACGCGGCAGCTCCCCGAAGAGGTCGAAGGCTTCGCTCTTCACCGGTCCTCGAGCTCCTCGTGGGCGAGCAGCCCGCTCCACAGGCGCAGCGCCCACGCCCCGAAGCGCGACGGCTGCCCGGTGCCCCAGGCCGTCTCCTCGGCGTTCGGAGGCTGCGCGAGAAGCTCCTCGAGGCGCAGGACGCCGCCGAGCAGCTGCACGTGCTCGAGCTCTTTGTCCTCGCGGTCGAAGCGCCACTCGGACTCCCAGGCCTTGCGGACGGGGTACAGGTTCGGGCGCCCATCGTCCGTCGCCCGGGCGTAGGCGGCGGAGGTCGCACAGGCCAGCGGCGGCGGCTCCCGCAGGCCGCGTTCGAAGAGGTCGAGGAGCACGGCGAGCTCCTCCCGGGCGACGCGCTCGCGGGTCGCCCGGTCGGCACCGAGCGGCGGGATGGTCGCGAGGCTGACGCTCGCCCGACGCGACCCGTCGCTGCGCCGCCGCCCCACGGTCACGGCGCTGAACGGACGCTCCGGCCGGGCCGCGGTGAGCGCGAGCAGCCGCACCCAGGCGGCCAGCCGGTGCTTCGGCCCGACCCGAGAGTAGGCGACGACCTGGAGCCGGTCGCGGTCGATCCCGGCCACGGTCCCACCGAGCGTCCGTCCGTCCGCGAGCGTCACCCGGACGTCGAGGGAGCCGAGCGCCCCGCCGGCACCGAGCGCCTGCTCCGCCGCGGCGGCGACCGCCTCGACCTGCTCCTCGAGCTCCGCGAGGTCCGTGGCGGCAAGGGCGCCCGGCGGCAGGCCGCCCCGGGCGCGCTCGGCTGCGAGCGTCTCGGCCAGGCCGTGGCCGGCGCGGCGGGCGCGGAGCATCCGGTCGCCGACGGCCCAGCGCTCGAGATGGTCGAGCTCGATCGGGAGCGCTTCGAGCAGGTCGTCCTCGTCGGCGGAGAGCCGGACGCCGAGGCGCTGCTGGAGAAAGGCGCGTGCGGGGTGTTGGACGAACCGCACGAGCGCCTCGAGCTCGATCGTCCGGCCCTCCGGAGCGGCCAGCGGCGCGGGCAGGAACGGCGGCGCCTCCTCCCGCGGGCCGACGAGCGCGCGAGCACCCTCGAGATCGGCGGCGTCGTGCCCGAACGGCCCGTCGACCGCGAGCGCGCCCGGGGTGAAGACGCGAGGGTCGAACGGCTGGAGGGGGTGCCGGGTCGTGATCGTCATGCGGGCGGTGGCCTCCGTCGTGCGGACCGTGCGATCGACGACATCGAGCAGCTCGCCGACCGGGACGGCGGGCGGGAGCGCGACGTTCGTCCGCTCGTCGTTCCCGGTGTAGGTGATCACGAGCCGGTCCTCCGCCGCCATGAGCGCGTCGAGGAGCATCTGCCGGTCCTCGGTGCGACCGTCGTGGTCGCCGACGCACGGGTCGGCCAGGATGAGGTCGTCGCCGTCGCGGGGCGCCTTGCGCGGGAAGACGTCGTCGTCGAGCCCGAGCAGGCAGACCACCCGGTGCGGGACCGAGCGCATCGGGGACAGGGTGCAGAACGTGAGATGGCCGGTGCGGAAGTTCGCGCGGGTGGGGCGCCCGGCGAGCGCTCCGGCGAGCAGCGCGCGGACCTCGGCGAGCTCCAGCGGCGCCGTGCTGCCGGCCGCGGCCTCGCGGAGCCCTGCGAGCAGCCGGTCGAGCCCCGCGCGCTGCCAGCCGTCCCGCGGCCCGACCGCGCAGAGCAGGTCGGCCGCGCTCGCAAGCTCCGACGCCCACTCCCCCATCGGCCGCGGCTGCGCGAACCGGTCGACGACGGTCGCGAGCCGCTCGACGAGCTCCGCGAGGCGTCCGGCGAGCTCCACGGCGCCGCTCTCGACGTCGTCCAGCGGGAGCACCCCACCGACGAGCGGCTGTGCGTCCTCGCTCATGCTGACGCCGAGCAGCACCCGGTCGAGGCCCGCCCGCCAGGTGTTCGCCGCGAGGTCGGCGAGCTTGAACGGCTCGCGGTGGGCGGCGTCGAGCCCCCAGCGGATCTGGGCCCCGCGCGTCCAGTCCTCGAGCCGGGCGAGATCGTCGTCGTCGAGGCCGAAGCGGCGCCGGACGGGCTCCCGGTCGGCGAGGTCGAGCACCTGCGCGGAGGTGAGGCGGGCGTCCGCCAGCTCGAGCAGCCGGGCGAGCGTGCCGAGGACGGGGTTGGTCTGCCGGAGGGCGCGGTCGGCCAGCCGGACGCGGAGGTCGGGGCCGCTCGCCTCCCCCTCCACGAGCTCGCCCGCGCCGAAGCTCGCCTGCACCAGCGGTGCGAACGCCTCGATGTCGGGGCAGAGGACGATGACGTCGCGCGGCTCCAGCGTGGGGTCGGCGGAGAGCGCGTGAAGGATGACGTCGCGCAGGACCTCGACCTGGCGGGCCCGCCCGTGGCAGGCGTGTACCTCGACCGAGCGATCGCCGCCGTCGAGGAGCGGGCGCTCGTCGGGCTCCCCGTCGGGCGGTGGCCCGGGCGCGCGGCGGTCTTCGCGCACGTCGGCCTGGAGGTGCGCGAGCAGCGTGGCGGGCGCGGGCGCCTCCTCTGCGACGAGGTGGTCGTGGTCGGCTCCGCCGAGGACGAGCTGGAGCTCCCGCGCGTCCCGCCCCCAGGAGGCGAGCAGCCGGTTGGCGGGAAGCGCGCCGGTGGTGTCCTGGCTGCGTCGAGTTGTCGTTCCTTCCCGCTCCGCGGGAACCGATCGACGATTCGACGTTCCGCCACAGCGCCGGGGAGGGGTGGAGCGCGAAGAGGTGGACGTCGCGGCCGCGCGCGATCGCGCGCAGCACCGCGAGGTGGGACGCCGGCAGGCGGGTGAGGCCGAAGAGCGCGAGCCGCTCCGGCAGCTCCAAGAGCGACGGCTCCTCCGCGATGCGTTCAGCGGCGAGCGCCAGCCGCGCCGCCGGATCGGGCGTCGCGATCCGCTCGCGCAGCCGCCGCCAGAGCTCGGCCTGCCAGGCGGTCCCGGAGGTGAGCGGGCTGTCCGCCCCGTCCACGTCCTCCCCGGCGGCCCAGCGGGCGAGCATCCGCGGCCGGTGGAGCGCGTAGCGGTCGTAGAGCGTCGCGAGATGCTGGAGCGCGATCAGGCGCGGGGCACCGTCGGGCCCGCCGCTGTCGCGGAGGTGACCGGCGAGCGTCGCGAGCCACGGCTCTCCGAGCGCCGCGTCGGCGACGTCGAGCAGCGGCCAGAGCGTCCTGCCCTGGCCCCATCCGTCGTGGACCGGGTCGATCCCGCACGCCACGTGGACCGCCTCGTCCACGAGCGCCCGCGGTGAACCGAACGCCACGTTCGCGAGCACCCCGTCGCCGCGGCCGCCGCTCGTCCCGAGCACGCTCGACAGCGACTGCGTGAGCCACCGCTCCATCCCCCGGGTCGGGACCGCGACCACCTCGGGGGTGAACGGGTCCGCCGCGGGCACGGCGAGCAGCCCGCCGAGAGCGGCCACGAGCGCGTCCGCGCGATCGGCCCGGTGAACATGGAGCACTCGGGGAGAGTCGTACCGCACTCGGTGGGGTCGCGGTCACCCCGCCGGCTCTGACACTGTCCCCGCGCCCCACCTCGTCCCGGCCATCGCAGCGCAGCACGGGGTGCCTCCCCGCCGGGTGGCGGAGAGGCGCAGCTCCTCAGCCTCGGCGCTTGATGAGCCGCTCGATCGTGTCGAGACGCTCAGCAAGCTTCCGGTTCTGCCGGACGAGTCGGGAGTTGCTCCTCTCCAGCCGCTTGATCGACCGCTTCTGGCTGTCGAGCGACCGCCGTTGGGCGTCGAACGTCAGCTCCGTGCCCGTGCTCGTCCCGATCTGCTTGTCGGTTCCGGCCGCTGCCGCCGATCCGGGATCACCCTTCGGGCCGGCCGCACCCGCCGGACCCGCATCACCCTTCGGCCCCGGGGGGCCGGCTGCTCCCGTGGTCCCGGAGGCCTCCAGGGCAGCGACCCTGCTCTTGAGATCGGTGGTTTCCTCGTCGAGGGCCTGGACAGCGGCCAAAGCGACGGTCGCCACGTCGGACGGGGCGAGGGCCTTGTCGGAACCGAGCCCGAAGGTCGACGCGAACGCGGCGGCGGTGGGCCAGAGATGCCGGTCGCCGCCCGCGATGCGGGTCTGCAGCACGAGCGTGCGCAGCGAGGCGAGGATCGCGTCGGGGTCGGCGTCCTGCGGGTCGTTCCCGTCCGTGCCGTGGCTGACCACGCTCGTCGTCGTCAAGCTGCCCTGTGGGCTGAGCGTGAGGGCCGGTGCGTCGACCCCGATGGCGGTCAGGGCAAACGTGTCCCCGTCGTCTCCTCCCCCGGCCAGCCAGCTCGTGGTGTCTGCGGCCGAGTTCGCGAAGCTCAGTCGGGCCGGCCCGTTGTTGCTGAGCTCGGCCAGGCTCCGGGGGGCGGTTGTCGAGTTCGCCTCGCCGACCCGAAGGGCTGTGGTCCCGTCCCCGCCGGCGACATCGAGCGACGCCGACGGGTTCTGGGTCCCCAGGCCGACGTTGCCGTCGGTGGCTGCGTAGATCGTGTTGGCCGGGGCTCCCGGCCGGATCCGGAAGGGGAGGCGACCCGTGGTCTGATCGCGGACGAACCAGTTGGCCTCGTTGGCTCCGATATCCCAGACCTGCGGTGTGAACACGCCGCCTGCGGTCTGGTCGAACCGGAGCGTGGGCGTATCGGCGGATTGGAGCTCGAGGTCCTTGCCCGGGGTCGCGGTCCCCAGGCCCACGTTCCCGTCGGCGGCGACGACGAGGGAGTTCGCAGGCGCCCCGGCCATGACCTTGAGGAGCGAGCGGTCGGCGGTCGCGTCATCCACGGAGAAGTAGTTCTGGCCCCCCGATGCGACGTCGTTGAAGGAGAACCGCCAGTCGTTCCCCGGGAACGCCGCCTGTGCCGAGCTGGTGTCGTCGAAGTGCATCCGGAGGTTGTTCTCCTTGAGCCGGGCCGTGTCGAAGCCGAAGTCCTCGTCCTCGACGCAATCGACGCCAACGCACTGGCTGCCCTGCACGATCTGATCCCCAACGACCACCTGATCAGCGTGGGCCGTTCCGGCCGACGCGGCCCACACGAGCACTCCCCCGATTGCGAACATCCGTCTTGTTCGCCGTTGCCTACGCATGTTTTACCCCTTTTTGGTAACGAGAGCGCCACCCTACGCGGTTCGCACCCGGTGGGGCCGGAGGCTGAGGCGACGACGGTTCAGGCGGCGACGGGCTCCCGCTCGTCGACCCCGGTCGGGCTCGAGAACCGCAGGGCCCCGTCGTCGATGCGCCCGCGCCGCAGCGCGATCGCGTCCTTCACGTAGTTCTGCGCCAGGCGCCACGGCGCCTTCGAGCCCTGCTGGGGGAAGGAATCCAGCGCCCGCAGCACGTAGTTGGCCTGGAAGTCCATGAACGGCACGGTCTCGATCGAGCCGTCCGTGTTCTCCGGCACACAGATCGTCTGACCTGTCTGGTCCATGTGGCGGAGCACCCGGACCATGTACTCACTCGTCAGGTCCGCCTTCAGCGTCCACGAGGCGTTCGTGTAGCCGATCGTGAAGATGCAGTTCGGCAGCCCCTCGAGCATCATGCCCTTGTAGGCCATTTTCGTCTGCAGCTCGACCGGCTCCCCGTCGACCGACAGCTCGACCCCGCCCATGAGCAGCAGGTTCAGTCCGGTGGCGGAGACCACGATGTCGGCGTCGAGCGTCTTGCCGCTCTGAAGCGTGACGCCGCGCTCGGTGAACGTCTCGATGTGATCGGTCTCGATCGCCGCGTTCCCCCTCCGCAGCGCCTTGAAGAGGTCCGCGTTCGGGACGAGGCAGAAGCGCTGGTCCCACGGGTTGTACTTCGGCTTGAAGTGCTCGTCGACGTCGACGCCCTCGGGAAGCTGGCGCTTCGTGAACGCACGGACGAACCGCCTCGAAGCGCCCGGGAAGGCCCGGCAGGCCTGGTAGCTGAGCGTCTGGAACGCGATGTTCTTCCACCGGGTGAGCGCGTAGGCGGCCTTGGCGGGCAGCCACTTCTCGAGCTTCTTGGCGACCGGGTCGACGTCCGGAAGCGAGAAGACGTAGGTGGGCGAGCGCTGCAGCATCGTCACGCGTCCGGCGGTCCGGGCGAGGGCGGGGACGAGCGTCATCGCGGTCGCCCCGCTGCCGATGACGACCACGTTCTTGCCCGCGTAGTCGAGCTCCTCGGGCCAGTGCTGCGGATGGATGAACTCGCCGGTGAAGCGCTCGCGACCGGGGAACTCGGGGGTGAAGCCCTCGTCGTAGCGGTAGTAGCCGGAGCAGATGGAGAGGAAGTCCGCGGTGTAGGCCACGCGCTCGCCGTCCACCTCAGCGTCGACCTCCCACCGGCCGCGGGCGGTGGAGAACGCCGCGCGGACGACCTTATGACCGAAGCGGATGTGCTCTTCGATGCCGCCCTCCCGGGCCGCCTCCCGGACGTAGTCGAGGATCGCCGGCGCGTCGGCGATCGCCTTCTCGGCCACCCACGGCTTGAACCGGTAGCCGAGCGTGTGCATGTCGGAGTCCGAGCGGATGCCGGGGTAGCGGAAGAGATCCCAGGTTCCGCCGATCGCGTCCCGCGCCTCGAGGATGGCGTAGCTCCGCTGCGGAAAGGCCTCCTGCAGGTGGTGCGCCGCGCCGATCCCGGAGAGCCCGGCGCCGACGATCAGGACGTTGACATGAACTGGTGTCATATACCTGGACACGGTAGAGCGCCCACGCCGATCGCGCAACGCGCTCCTGTCAGGCGCGAGAGGCCGCGTCGAGCTCGCCGCGGGCGGGGTAGCCCTTCTCCGCCATGTCGACCGCCTGGAGCAGGTCGTCGAGCGCGGGGCGCACGAACGGGGCGGAGAGGACGGCGGCCAGGTTGACCGTGCCCTCGGGGGAGATGAGGAAGGCCGCGGGCTCCGCGAAGATGGGCGTCTCGGTCTCCTTGATCGCCGCGGAGACGTACAGCCCCCAGGCGGCCATCTGCGCCTGCGTGAGGCCGTAGGCGACGGGGATCGCGGAGAGCTCCCACTCCGAGGCCGCCTTCTCCGCGCGTTCCTGATCGTCGGCGCTCACCGCCAGCACCTCGACGCCGCGCTCGGAGAATTCAGCAAGGCGCGAGGCGAACTCGGGGACGTACTTCGAGCAGATCGGGCAGTGGAGCCCGCGATAGAAGATGAGCAGCGTGAACGCCTTCGGCGAGCGCTCGGACAGCTTCCAGGTCCCGTGGGCGACCGTTTCGAGCTCGAGCTCAGGGGCGGCCTGGCGGGGAAGAAGGGTGATGGGCATCCAACGGGGGTGCCCGTGGTGGGCGCGGGCGAACCGCGACCCACCCGGACACCGCGGGCTACTTCAGGTAGCCCTTGACCTTCTTGATCACGTACGTCAGGCCGGCGCGAGGTGAGCCGTCCGGGTTCGTGAGGCCGGCGTCGAAGCGCGCGTCGCGCTCGGCGCCCTTCCAGTTGTAGATGTACAGTCGCTCGACACCGCTGCGGCGGAACTTGTTAGCCAGCGAGAACATCGTCGACAGGCGGCTCTTGGCCCGCGACTCGGAGTACGGGAAGCTCTTGCCGAAGTTCACGATGCCGCCGGTCTCGGTCAGCCAGATCTTGCTGCGCTTGTTGTACCGCTTGGCCGTCTTGATCATGGCGCGCGTGTACTTCGTGCGCTTGCGGTTGACGTCGCCGTAGTTGTGCAGGCCGATGACGGTCGCTCGGCGCCGGTAGGTCGGCGACAGGTTGCGGTAGAAGGAGCGCATGTACGCCTCGACACCACGCTGATCGAGCACGTCGAGCGCCACGACGCCGCAGCTCTTACAGCGCTTCTTCACCTCGCGGTACATGATCCGGAAGTACTGGGCGGCCCGTTTGGGCGAGCGGTAGGTCGGCTGGCTCGCGTGGTTGGCCTCGTTCCAGACGCCGAAGTCCTTCACGCCGAGCTTGCGGAAGTAGCGGACCATCCGTGACGCGTTCGTCTTGTACTCGCGCGTCGACGGCAGCTTGCCCTTCTTGATCCGGAAGTCGTCGGTCGAGAGGTGGAGCAGCACCTGCTGCTTCTCTGCGCGGGCCTTCTTGACGAAGGCGCGGGCCTTCAGCCGCTGGTCCTTGTTCGACATCGCGTTCCACGGGATGAAGTACCGGACGCGCTTGAAGCCGCCCTCCGCGTAGGCGGGGTTGTCGAACATCTCGACGTTCTGGTCGGAGATGCCGACGCGGATGGGGATCTTCTTGCTCTTGGCCTGCGCACCGGCGGGCACGAGCAGGGCCACGAGGATCGGGAGCAGGAGGGCGGATCGCATCTTGGGCATAGGAGGGCGCCGGCTGACCGGGGCGCACGGGTGGGATCGACTGCGGGCATCCGCCGAGGTCACGCCGAACGTGACGGGGGCGGGGGTGATGCCGGAGCGCGGGCGGCCAGTCCTTCGGCTTCCTCGGCACACCGTCGCGGCATCGAGGTCGGTCTCGGTGAGGAACACCGCGAGACCGACGCGGTTGCGGAGCGTCGCAGCATCACGGTGAAATCCGCGTGATCGCCGTCACACAGCTCAGGGCCGCACGGCCGCCGGACCGCCGGGGATGGCCGGGATCGCCGGGCCGATCGCCACGGTCGCCTCGTCGCCCTCCGTGAGCACCTCGGTTGCCGGCAGGTCGAGCAGGACCTCGGTCCCCTGCGGTGCACGCGGTCGCACCAGGAGCTCGGCGCCGAGCAGGAGCGCCCGCTCGCGCATCCCGCGGACACCGGAGCCGGCGGCGCCGTCGCGGTCCGCGCTGATCCCGATCCCGTCGTCGACCACCGTGAGGCGCACCCCACCGCCGAACGGCCGCACGTCGAGCGCCGCCCGCTCGGCCCCGGCGTGCCGGACGACGTTCGTGAGGCTCTCCTGGGCCACGCGGAAGAGCCCGAGCTGTGCGTCGGGCGAGAGGCGCGGCAGGTCGGGAGCGAAGCGCCGGTCGATCTCGAGGCCGCTCGACTCCGCCATCCGGTCGCAGAGGGCGACGAGCGCGCTGACGAGGCCGAGCTCGTCGAGCGCGGCGGGCCGCAGCCGGTGCACCAGGCCACGGACACGCTCGAGGCACTCCTGCGCGGTCGTGCTGGCGACGTCGAGCGCCTCGGCCCGCGCCGCGCCCGTCCACGCGGGAGGCGATGTCGATCCGCAAGCGCAGCGCCGTGAGGTCCTGCCCGATCTGGTCGTGGAGCTCGAGCGAGAGCCAGCGGCGCTCGGCGTCCTGGGCGGCCTGGGTGCGGCGGGCGCTCTCGCGGCGCTCCTCCTCGAGGCGGTCGAGCATCGCGTTGAACGCGAAGAGCAGCGTCGCCACCTCCACCGAGCGGGTCTCGATGTCGAGCCGCTGGCCGGGACGCAGCGGATCGACCGTCCGCATGCTGCGCCCGAGCGCGCTGAGCGGTCCGAGAATGCGGCGGATGAGCAGGGTCTGCACGACGATCGTCGCCCCCACGGCGAGGGCGAGGACGACTCCCTCGCGCACGCTGCTCGGCCAGCTGACCGTGAACGGCGTCGAGGCCAGCGCCACCAGGGAGAGCGCGAGGACGGCCGCGTTGGCGGCGACGATCAGCCACAGCAGCGACCAGCGGGGCCGCCGGCCGCGGGCCGCGTCGCCGGCCTCGGCGGGGAACGCCGCGCCCTGGACGGGCATGGCTAGCGGCTCCCCCCGGGTTCGGCGACCGCGCGGGCGCGCATCAGCCCTGGTCGCGGGAGACGACGAGGCGGCCGAGGATGCGGTCGAGCGCCTCGTCGAGGTCGGCAGGCTCGAGCCCGAGTTCCTCGGCCAGCGCGGCCGGGACGGTTCCCGCCACGAGGCCCCGCAGGATCGGCACGTCCGTCGCGTCGAGGCGGTGGACGGCCGCCTCCACGAGCTCATCCGCCGGCGTCTCCATGACCCGCTCGCCGTCGGAGAGGCGCCGGACCAGCAGCGTGAGCTCCCGCGGTTCGATGTTCTTGTCGGCGATGGCGCCGGCACCGGCCAGCCAGCCGGGCACCTCCATGTCGCGCCCGGCGAAGGCCGAGTAGACGAGCACCTGAGGCGGCACGGGCCCGCGCCGGAGCTGGCGGCAGACGGAGAGTCCGTCGAGCCCCGGGAGCTGGTAGTCGAGGACGACGACGTCGGGGCGAAGTTTGTGGACGGCGGGGCCGACGGCGAACGCGTCGCCGACGGCCTCCACGGCGTCCATCCCCGGCTCGGCATCGATGAGCGCCTTCACCCCGGCGCGGACCGCTGGGTGGTCATCGACGACGAGGACGGTGATCGGGCGCGGGCGGCTACTCATGCTCTTCAGTCTGCCGCAGCCGCCCGGCCCGCGTGACGGTTCCCAGGTCAGAGCCCGCGAGGGTGCCGCACCGTGAAGCCGCTGCTCGAGCGGCTCTGCGGACGCCAGCGTGGCCCCTTCTCCCCGGGTCCGGAAGTGTCCAGACGGAGGCCGGCGATGATCGCGTACATGTGGCCGTCGTTCGTGTAGATCGTGATCCACTCGCCCTTGCCGGCCTTGCCGTAGTCGTAGAAGCCGCCACTGGCCAACGGCGCCTTCAGCAGGTCGGCGTGGATGAGCGCGTAGGAGATCGTGCCGGAGCAGTCGTAGCCCTTGTCCTCGACGCGGGCGTGGCCGCCCCCGTAGATGTACGGCTTGTCGACGAGGCGGTTGGCGGCCTCGATCGCGTCCTTGACCGCCTGGGGGGCGGACGCGGGCGCGAGCGCGGTCTTGCCGTCGTCGGAGAGGACCGCCTTGGGACCGTCCGTGAACTGAAGGGTCTGCCCCTTCGTCTCGACGCCTGCCTCGGCGCCACCGCCGCGGGGGCTCGAGGCGGACTTGGCCGCGATGTCGGCGGCGGCGTAGGCCCGCTTGCGCAGACCCCGGGCCTGGGCACGGGAGACGCGTCCGTCGACGCGCATGTCGAACTGCTTCTCGTACTTCCGGACCGAGCGGTAGGTCTTCGGACCGAACGCGCCGTCGATCGGCGTCTCGACGCCGATGCGGGTCATCCAGCGTTGAAGGACCTTGACGTTGCGGCCGTGGTCGCCGCGGGTGAGCGAGGCGTCGCCGAAGCGGGCCTGCGCAGAGGTCGGTGCTGCGAGGCCGGCGGTGAGCGCGAACGCGGTCACGAGCCCCAGTGGGACGTGCTTGATGGTGATGTCGGTACTCCTTCGCTCCCTGGCCTCCGGGGTGAGCTGACGGGCTCGCGCTGGAACGTGCGCTACGCCTGGAACACAGGCGATTCGCCCCATGCCTCGCCGTCACGGCGATGCGGTTGGGTCCCCCGGCCACTCCCGCCTGAACGGGGAGCGGTTCGGCCCTTCAGGGGGACAGAACTCCAAGCTCCCGGGAAGGTTGCGGTCCGGCGCTGTGTGAGTGAGCCCACGCGCTCAGCTCAGCCGTCGCCGAGCAGGGCGCGGGCCGCGGCCCGGCCCGGGGCACCGGCGATCCCGCCGACCGGGGCCGTCCCCGCCCCGCTCAGGTAGAGCCCGGCCACCCCGGGCACCCGGTGGGATGTTGTGCGCCGCCGAGTGCGTGTCGAAGCGGTAGCCGGGGACGGTCTCGTCGGTCCGCGAGCCGCCCCCGGGCTTGTCGGACTGCTCGAGCACCAGCACCTCATGGCCGGCCTGCACGAGGTAACAAGCGCAGGTCAGTCCGTTATGGCCGGCACCGACGACGATGATCTTCATCCGACCTCCCTACCCCCCTGGCGGGTAGCCTGCGCGCGATGCACGACCTGGAGGCCTACGAGCAGGGCTTCCGTCGCGCCGGCCTCCCCGCGTTCATCGCCGAGCGGACGGCTGGCCGCGACATCTGGACGCGCGCGGTGCCGCTGCTGTCGCTCGTCTTCCTGGCCGAGCTCTCCGGCGCGGTCGACCTGCAGCTCTCCTTCGCGATCAACGCGCTGCTCGTCCTCGCAGCGGTCGGGATCCTGCTCGCTGCGCTGATGCTCGTCAACCGGCTGCGCGGCCGTCCCGCGCTCGCCCGCCCGGAGGATGTGGACACCCCCGAGCTCGTCGCGTTCGTCCTCGTGCCCGCGCTGCTGCCGCTCGCGCTGAACGGGCAGTGGGTGAGCGCCCTCGTCACCGCGGCGGGGAACCTCGCGCTGCTGCTGCTGCTCTACGCGACGATCGGCTACGGCCTCGTGTCGATCGTTCTCTGGGCGGCCCGTCGGCTCGTCTCCCAGCTCGCCGCCGCGCTCGCCCTGCTCGTCCGGGCGATCCCGCTGCTGCTGCTCTTCAGCGTCGTGCTGTTCATCAACACGGAGATGTGGCAGGCCTTCGCGCGGCTCGGCGGGCTGCGTCTGGCCGGCGGGATCGGCCTGCTGGCCGCGGTCGGTGCGAGCTTCCTGCTCTCCCGGGTGCCGCGGGAGGTCGACGCGCTGGAACGCGACGTGCGGGCGGGGGCCGGAGGAAGCCCGCTCGATCGAAGGGAACGGGTGAACGTCGGCCTCGTGCTCCTGGTCTCCCAACTCCTGCAGGTGCTCGTGGTGAGCGCTGCCGTCGGCGCCTTCTACGTCGCCTTCGGCCTGCTCGTGATCCCCGAGTCGCTCGTCGAGACCTGGACCGGCGAGGCACCCCGGGTCGTGCTCTCCCTCGCCGGGATCACGATCACCCAGGAGCTGCTGCAGGTGGCGCTCGCCATCGCCGCCCTCTCTGGCCTGTACTACGCCATCGCGACCCTCACCGACGCGACCTACCGCGAGGAGTTCTTGACCGAGCTGACCGAGGAGATGCGCGCCTCGTTCGTCGCCCGGGTCGCCTACGACCGCGAGCGGACTCGACGAACGAACGGTGACAACGACGTCACATCTGCGTAGCGTACGCACCATGCCCACCCCCTTGTGCCGCCGCGGCTCCCTCGCCGCGCTGGCCACCATCACGCTGCTCGCCGCCCCCACCGCGGCGAGCGGCAAGGACACCGTCACAACACTTCCCGGGTTCAAGGCGCCTGGGACACCGAGCAGCCTGAACAAGGTCAAGGTGCTCAAGCAGGGCCCGTCGAAGGCGAAGAACATCCTCGTGCTCGAGCCCGGGACCTCCGCGGGCGCCCCGAACTTCCAGCCCGTCGCCGCCGCGCTGCTGAAGCGCCTGCCGGGCTGGCAGGTCTGGTCGCTCGAACGGCGGGAGAACGGCCTCGAGGACCAGTCCCGGTTCGACAGCGCCAAGCGCGGGTCCGCCTCCCCGCAGGAGCTCTTCGACTACTACCTCGGCTGGATCGGCAACGCCGACGCCCCCGCCACCCACTTCGAGCCGAAGAGCACCGCGGAGACGGCGTTCGCCCGCGACTGGGGCATGAACGTCGCGATGGAGGACCTCCGGCGGGTCGTCCGCTCGGCCGGCGGCAAGGGACGCCGGGTCGTGCTCGGCGGCCACTCCCTCGGCGGCTCGATGGCCGTCGCCTACGCGACCTGGGACTTCCAGGGCCGCGCCGGCGCGAAGGACCTCGACGGGCTCGTGCTGATCGACGGCGGCAGCAGCGCGCAGAAGCCCCCGACGGCGGAGGCGGCCAAGACCTCGCTCGCCGATCTGGACAAGGCCAGTCCCTTTCTCGACCTCACGGGCCTCGGCCTGCCGTGGAGCGCCGGCGTCTTCAACGCGATCGGTTCGACCCTCGCGCTGAAGGCGCCCGATGCGCCCTCGCTGCTCGCCGCCTGGCCCTTGCTGCCCAAGGAGCTGAAGGCACCGTTCCCGGTCACGAACAAGGCCGCCTACGGCTACGCGATCGACACGCAGACCGGGCCGAAGAGCCTCGCGCTCGTGCAGCAGCACGTCGGCCGCCTGGCCGCCTCGGGTGACCCGCGCGGCTGGGTGGACGGCGAGCTCGGCGGCGTCGCGCTCGCTGCTGCGGTCTTCTCGGGCCCGGTCGGCATGGACGGCTCGTCCTGGTACCACCCGCGCCGCCTCAGCCTCGACAGCTCGGTCGTCAACGGGGGCGTGGGCAACCCCGCCCAGAAGGTCCTCGGCGTGCGCGCCACCCACGGCAAGGACGTGAAGATCCCGATCTACGCGTTCGAGACCTCGCTCGGCAAGGGGCGGGTCCTGAAGGGCGCGCAGGCGCTCGCGCGGCGCTCGAAGGTCCGGCGCCGCGACGTGACGCTCGTGAACCGCAGCTCGACCTACGCCCACATCGATCCACTCAGCGCCGATCCGAGGAAGAACGCGTTCGTGAAGACGGTCACGCCGTTCCTGAAGCGGATCGGGAGGTAGGATTCACGCCCCTATGGGCGTGATCGACGATCTCTTCGCCAACAACCAGACCTTCGCGGCGGGGCTCACGCCCCAGCACCAGGACGTCCGGCCGAACCGACAGCTGGCCATCGTCACCTGCATGGATTCGCGGCTGGACGTCTTCGCCGCCCTTGGCCTGAACGGCGGCGAAGCGCACGTGCTGCGCAACGCCGGCGGCGTGATCACCGACGACGTGATCCGCTCGCTGTCGATCTCGCAGCGGAAGCTGGGCACGCGCGAGGTCATGCTCGTCCACCACACCGACTGCGGGATGCAGACGCTCACCGACGATGGGTTCCGCGACGAGCTGCGGGAGGCCACGGGGGTCGCGCCCGCCTTCGCGATCGAGTCCTTCGTCGACGTGGACGCCGACGTCCGCCAGTCGTTGCTGCGGGTGCGCCGCTCGGACTTCCTTCTGCACACGGACGCAGTCCGCGGCTTCGTCTACGACGTCGACACCCACGCCCTGCGCGAGGTCTTCGCCCCCGAGGATTGAGCGCCGGCCGCCTACGCCTTGGCGAAGCGGCTGAGCGTCTTCTCCGCGCTCACGCCGGCCAGGTGCTCACGGAAGATCCGGTAGTACGCGAGCTCCTCCTTGGTCCGCAGGGGCGGGGTCACCTCGCCGCGCTCGCGGGCGAACTGGGCGTCGGTGATCTCGGCCTCGATCGCCGAAGTGAGCACGTCGGCCGCGCCGCTGCCGTCCCCGAACTCGGCCTTCACGCGCCAGAGGAACTCCTCCGGCAGCCAGCCCGCGAAGGCGGAACGCAGCAGGCGCTTCTCCGGCTGGCCCTCGGAGGCGAGCTTGAAGCCCGGCGGCAGCCGAAGCGCCCAGTTGATGACCTCGCGGTCGAGGAACGGCACGCGCGCCTCGAGGCCGTGGGCCATCGTGACCCGGTCGCAGCGCTGCAGGTTCAGGTTGTGCAGGCTCTCGACGGTCCGCACGAGCTCGGCGTGGAGCTCCTTCGCGTCCTTGATCTCCTGGAGGTACTCGTAGCCGGCGAAGAGCTCGTCGGCCCCCTCCCCGGTGAGGACGACCTTCACGTGCTCGGCGGTGAACCGCGCGAGCAGGAAGTTCGGGACGGCGCTGCGGACGAGCGCGGGGTCGAAGGACTCGATCGAGCGCACGGCGGTCGGCATGACCGCGAGGGCGTCCGCCGCGGTGTAGGTCATCTCGTGATGGTCGGTGTCGAGGAAGGCGGCGACCCCCCGCGCCGCCGCGAGGTCGGGCGACTCCGCGGTCCCGACGGCGAACGTCTGCAGCCGCTCGCCGCGCCGGGCGAGAACCTTCACGGCGATCGCGGCGACGAGGCTCGAGTCGAGCCCGCCGGAGAGGAACACGCCGACCGGGACGTCGCCCATCAGCTGGCGCTCGACCGCCTCGACGAGGACGTCGCGGGTCTCGTGCAGGATCTCGGTGGGCGCGGCGGCTCCCGGCTCGGTCGGCCCCGGGATGACGCCGACGTCGTCCGGGACCGCGTTCGCGAAGCGCACGAGCCCCTCCTCCGGGGTCCAGGCGTGGCCGGGCGGGAACGGGACCACCTGCGGTTGCCAGGACTCCTCGAAGGCCGCCATCTCGGAGCCGAAGCGGACGAGGCCGTCCTGCTGGGCCCAGTAGAGCGGCTTGATCCCGACCGGATCCCGGGCGACGACGAAGCGACCGTCGGCCCCGGCCATGGCGAGCGCGAACATGCCGTTCAGCTCGGCGAGGCCCTCGGGGCCGTCCTCCTCGATGAGGTGCAGCGCGACCTCGTTGTCGGAGTCGGTGACGAAGGTATGGCCGAGGGCCTGCAGCCGGTCGCGGACCTCGTCGTGGTTGTAGATCTCGCCGTTGCCGACCATCCACGCGTTCTCCCCGTCGTTGACGAGCGGCTGCCTGCCCCCGTCGAGGTCGACGATCGAGAGGCGCCGGTGGCCGAGCCACGCCTGCCCGACGCCGACCGACCCCTTGTCGTCCGGGCCACGGTGGACGAGCCGGGCGAGCATCGCCTCCAGCCCGGCCGCATCCGTGGTGCCGTACTGGGCGACGATTCCGCACATACTCTGAGCTATGCCCCGGGCGGCCGTTGTTACCCGCCGCGGCCCGCATCCGTTGTGCTCTATCCGTTCAATATGAACGCCCACGGCGCAACGGATCCGCGGCCCGCGAAACCAAGCGGGTCCTACGTCAGCCCGGCGATGAACCCCACCACGTCGGCGATGACCTCCTGCTGGTTCGTCTCGTTGAAGAGCTCGTGGCGGGCGCCGGGGTAGATCTTCTCGGTCAGCTCGCTCCCGCCCAGATGCTCCATCGCCGTGCGGGTGTGGACGAGCGGGACGATCGGGTCCTCCTCCCCGTGGATCCAGAGCACCGGCAGCGCCCCGAGCGACGGCCCGTCGGCCACGGCCTGCGCCCCCGCTCCGAGGCCCAGCAGGCTCTCCCGGGCGAAGCCGCCGTGGTAGACGAGCTCGTCGGCCGCGTAGGCCTCCCCGACGGCGGGATCGCGGGAGAGGGCGGCCGGGTCGATCGGGATCTCGGGGATCGGATCCATGCCGACGAGCGCCATGAGGTCCGGGTTGTCACCGACCGCGGGACCGGAGAGGACGAGCCCGGCCAGCCCGTCGCCGTGCTGCTGGGCGTACCGCGCCGCGACCAGGCCGCCCATCGAGTGGCCGACGAGGACCACGGGCAGCTCGGGATGCGCCTCGCGGGCAGCAGCCTCGACCGTGCGCAGGTCGCGCACGAGGACCTCCACATCGTCGACGAGCGCGCGCTCGCCGCCGGACCGCCCGTGGCCCGCGTGGTCCGGGGCGTACACCGCGGCGCCCGCCTGCACGAGTGCCGCCGCGACGTGCTCGTAGCGTCCGGCGTGCTCGCCGTAGCCGTGCGCGAGGAGCACGACGTGGGTCGGCTCCCCGGTGCTCCAGCGATGGACGGCGATGCGCTCGCGCGCCCCGTCGAAGCTCAGCGTGTCGTCGATCATCCGGTGGTCTTCTCCTTCTTCTTCGTCGTCTTGGGAGCCAGGGCGAGCACCTCGTCGAAGCCCTCCTTCAGGCAGCGCTCGAACCGCGGCACGTCGGTCACGGCGGCCGGGTCCACGTTTACCCCGATGCAGCACAGGTCCCCGTGGGAGACGAGCGTGATCATGGTCGCGCAACCCGGGAGCGGCCCGAAGCCGTAGGCCCGCTCGATCCGGGCGCCCGCGATGAAGCGGTCGTCGCGGATGCCGGGCACGTTCGAGGCCTGCAGGTCGTTGGCCTTCGTGAGGTCCCCGGCCAGCTGCGAGATGAGCGGCGCGGGCAGCCGGGCCAGCGCGGGTGCGACCAGCCCGAGCGCGGCCATCGCCGGCTCGCCCCGCGCGGCCCGCACTTGCGCGCCGATCGCCCGCATCCGCTCCCCGGGGTCCACGATCCCGACCGGGGCCGCGAGCCGGGCGGCGGCGATCTGGTTGCCGCCATCCTCGTCGCCCTCCTTCCGGATCGAGATGGGGATCGCCATCGGCATCGTGTCGATCGGCGAGCCGAGCTCCTCGTGATAGCGCCGGAAGCCGCCCAGCAGTGCCGCGACGAAGGCGTCGTTCAGCGAGCTGTCGACCGTCTTGGACGCAGCGCGCAGCGGGGCGAAGCCCACGTCGAAGGCGAGGAAGCGCCACGAGAGGCTGCGTTCGGCGAGCAGGGGCGAGCCGGTCGCCTCGGGGTCAGCGAGCATGCGCCGCAGCGAGCCGCCGAACCGCAAGGCGCCTCCGACCGCGGCGGGCCCGCCGATGAGCCCGCGCGCCACCGCGCCCGCGCCCCGGACCGCGCGCCCCGGGGCGCCGACCACGTCCCGGAGCAGCTGGCCGCGCATCAGGTCCATCGGCGTCGTCGCCTCCGGATCCGGCGGCGGGACCTGCGGCTTGTCGGTCGTCGGCTCCCGGGTGCTCGAGTGCAGCATCCCGAGCAGCTGCACGGCGCCGAGCCCGTCCGTGGTCGCGTGGTGGAGCTTCAGCAGGTAGGCGGCCTGCCCGCCGGCGAGGCCCTCGATGAGCACGACCTCCCACGGCGAGCGGGCCTTGTCGAAGGGCACCATCGCGAGCTGCTCGGCCAGGGCCAGGAGCTCCTGCTGCGAGCCGTCCCCCGGCAGGCGGACGCGCTTGACGTGGTAGTGCAGGTCGAAGTCGGGATCGACCACCCAGGTCGGCGTGCCGAGCCCGAGCGCGGGCTCGACGACGCGCTGGCGGAAGCGCGGGACCAGGCGCGTGGCCCAGTCGTGCGCGGCCAGGAAGCGCTCCCAGTCGGGCGTCGTGTCGAGCAGCTCGAGCGAGGTGATCGTGGAGCGGAGCCGCGGATCCCCCTCGGCCCGCCACATGAGCGCCTCGGTCCCGTTCATCTCGCGCGCCTGCCCCCACGCGCCCGGCTGTGCGTCGCTCATCACGCCACCTGGTGTCGTTCGCTCTTGGCCCGCTCGTGCTGCAGCCCGCGGTAGGCCTCACGCGGGTGGCGCCCCTCGTTGACCACGAGGTCGACCTCGCAGCAGATCGGGAGCTTCACGTCGTGCTCCTCCGCGAGCTCCATCACGGTCCGTGCGGTCTTCACGCCCTCGGCCACCTGGTTCATCTCCTCCGCGATCTGCTCGAGGCTCTTGTCGCGCGCGAGCTCCTCCCCCACGCGCCGGTTCCGCGACTGCGGGCTCATGCAGGTCGCCATCAGGTCACCGAGGCCGGTGAGCCCGGCGAAGGTGCGGCTCTGCCCGCCCATCGCCTCGCCCAGGCGGGTCATCTCCTCGAGCCCTCGGGTCAGCACCATCGCTCGCGTATTGTCGCCGACCCCGAGCCCCTCGGCCATTCCTGCGGCGATCGCGATGACGTTCTTGAGGACGCCGCCGAGCTCGGAGCCGAGCAGGTCCTCGTTGCGGTAGACGCGGAAGCGCGGCGAGTGGAAGAGCGCCTGAAGGGATTCGGCCACGCGCGCGTCGGCCATCGCGACGACCGCCGCCGCGGCCATCCCGTCGAGGACCTCCTTGGCGAGGTTCGGTCCGGCCATCAGACCCACCGGGTGGCCCGGGAGGACTTCGCCGACGATCTCGGTCGGCCGCATCCGCGTTCCCTGCTCGAGGCCCTTGGCCAGCGAGAGCACCGGCACCCACGGCCGCAGGTGCGGGCGCGACCTGTTCGAGCGTCTCCCGGATCGCCTGGGACGGGACACCGACCACCAGGACGTCGGCGGAGCTCACCGCCTCGGCCAGGTCACTGGTCGCCTCGAGCGACTCCTCGAGCTGCCGGTCGTCGAGGAACCGGGAGTTCGTGTGCTGCTCGTGGACCTCCCGCGCGGTCTCCTCGCTGCGCGCCCAGAGGACGGTGGGGGTGTTGGCGGCCGCGAGCGAGGCGACCGTGGTCCCCCACGATCCGCCTCCGAGCACGGCGACGCGGATCGGTGGGGTCATGCGGGGAGCTCCTTGGAGGGCGCTTGCGGCCAGTGGTTCAGGGTGTGGACGAACTGCTCGCGGACCTCGTCCACGTGCTCGGCGACGGTCTCCGCCGTCCACGCGCTCGTGTCGACCGGCGGCAGCACGGCGACCTGCACGCGGCCGGGCCGGACGGTCTGCGCGCCGCGCCACATCACCTCGCCGGCGTTGCGGATGACGATCGGGACCAGCGGGACCTCCGCCTGCATCGCGAGGTGGAAGGCGCCCTTCTTGAACGGGCCGAGGCGCGGGGTCGGTGAGCGCGTGCCCTCCGGGGCGATGACCAGGGAGGTCCCGCTGCGGAGCTTCTCCACCGCGGGCGCCATCGCCTCCTGCGCCTTGCGACCGTCGGAGCGGTCGATGAACGCGACGCCCGCCAGGCGGAAGAACTGGCCGAAGCCGGGGACGTTCGCGACCTCCTGCTTGGCCACCCCGGTGAAGCCGCCGCGCAGCAGCTTGGCCATCAGGATCGTGTCGATCTTCGACTGGTGGTTGAACGCGAAGACGCACGGCCGCGCCGACCAGAGGTGCTCCGCGCCGTGGATGTCGACGTCGATGCCCGCGATCGCCAGGCTGACGTCCGCGCCGATCCCGCCGGTCAGGTCGACGAGCGTCTGCCGTGAGCGCCGCAGCAGTCCGACCCCGACGCCCGCGTAGGCCCCTCCGGCCAGCCCGCCGTAGAAGGCGAGCGTTCGTGCGACCTCGACCGGACCCGGGGTCCCGCCCCGGTCGGCGCAGCGGAGCACCGGCCAGTCGCGCTCGGCCGCCGTCCGCGTGAGCTTCCCGTCGGGCTCCACGCAGACCGGGTGGCCGGCGGCGGCCAGGAACCCGGTGTCCTCGTGGCCGTTCGAGTAGGCGAAGCAGCGGTCGAGATCGAGCTTCTCGGCCTTCGCGAGCCGGCGCATCGCCGCCTCCTTGCCGCCCGCCCACATCGCGTGCCCGGTCGCACGGCCGGTGAGCTTCCCGTCCTCGGTCTCGATCTCCGTGCAGAGCACGTGCGCGGCCCCGATCTCCGCTGCCATCGGAGCGACCTGGAAGCGCGTCGCGGAGGAGGCGAGGACCACCGTGTGTCCCTGCCGGTGGTGGGCCTGCACGAGCGCCCAGGCCTCGGGATGCAGCGCGCCGGCGATCCCGTGGAGGAAGAGGTCGGCGCTGAGCTTCTCCATCTCCTCCGTCGTCTTGCCCTTCCAGGCGCCGAGGGACAGCTCGAGGAAGTCCGCGAACTCCTCCTCGCTCGAGATGCCACGGGCGGTGGCGAGCATCGTGCGCACGAATTCCCAGGGGCCGAGCTGCAGCGAGAGGATCCGATGGCGATAGAAGGCGGTGGCCGAGTAGCCGCTGATCAGCGTGCCGTCGTAGTCGAAGAACGCCGCGACCTCCGGCCCCTCCGGCGCCGCCTCGATCGCGGCGACCAGCTCGTCAACGCTCGTCATGGAGCACCGTCTGGAGCCGTTCGGCGTCCATCCGTCCGATGTGCGCGACCCGTTCGAGCAGCTCCTCGATCTCGGCCAGGAACGCCTGACGCGCGGTCCGCACCTCGTCACGGCCCGGGTCGACCACGTCGCGGTTGGCCGCGAGCTGCAGCGCGCTGCCGTAGAGCTCCTGCGAGATCGACTCGGGCCCGTGAAGCTCACCCTGGAGCAGCAGCTGGCGGCCGACACCGAGGCACTCGTCGAGGAACTGCGCACGGTCGAAGGCCTCGCGCGGATCCCGGGCTGCGAGCACCCGGGCGACGACGAGCTGCGCGTCGACGAACGAGCGCAGCGCCCGGTGGGCGACGAGCGTCGGGGTGCTCTCGAGCAGCTCCCGCGCCCCCTCGGCGCTCAGCGCCCGCTCGCGCCAGTTCGGGGCGAAGCGGGCGAGCTCGACCGCGAGCTCGGCGCGGAAGCCCTCCTTGTCGGCGAAGAAGAACTCGAACTTCAAGAGATCGCGGATCGCCAGGCAGTCCTCCCAGGCGGTCTCGACCGGATCCTCACCCGGCCCCTCCTGGCTCAGCTTCAGCACCGCGAGCTCCACGATCGCCCGGTTGAGGATGTGGTGCAGCACGCCGTTGCGGTAGAAGGCCGCGACGTGGTGGCGCTCCGGGAGGATCGACCACACGGGCTCGCTGCCGCCGTCGTAGCAGCTGACCACGTCGGCGGCGCAGAGCTGGGCGAGCGTCGCGCGGAGTGTCCCGTCCCGCCGCAGCTCGGCGATCGGCCCGGCGACCTCGCGCTCCTCCATCAGGTCGAGCACCCGGGCGACCACCAGCTGCACCTGGCGGAAGGTGAAGGCCCGGTCCCGGGTGCCGAGGAGTGCGAAGGTCACGAGGGAGGTCGTTGTCGCGGGTGAGATCCGGTTGATCTCGTCGCAGACCCGGAAGGCGACCTTCTCGAGGCCGAGCTTGTCTTCCCCGCCCTCGTCCATCGCCTCGCGCAGCGAGATCCCGTCCCCGAAGACGACCTGGGCGCGGCCGACGTTCCGGCGCTGGGCGCGGATGTAGTCCGCGAGCCACTTGAGCCCCTCCCCGCTCTTGGTCGCCCCGCGCTGCTCTGCGGCCATCGCACCGACCTCGGCGAGCTGGTCGTAGACGATCGACACCGGCACGAGCACGACGTCCTTCGCCCGCTCGTCCTCGAGCGCCCGGACCAGGTAGCGCAGCAGGCCGAACTTCGGCGGGCGCAGCTTGCCCGTCCGGGTGCGGCCGCCCTCCAGATACCACTCGATGTTGAAGCGCTTGCCGACCAGGTGGCCGAAGTACTCGCGGACGGCGAGCTTGTAGACCTGGTCCTCGCCGAACGTACGCCGGATGAAGATGAGGCCGGCGCGCTTGCCGAGCGGGCCGATGGGCCAGAACGAAAGGTTGCCGCCGGCGATCAGGTGGTTGCGCGGGAAGTCGTTGTCGTGCAGCACGCTCGCCAGCACGAGCGGGTCCGAGTAGGAGCGGTGTGAGGGCAGGAAGACGAGCGCGTGCTCCTTGTTCCGCTCGCGCAGGCGTTCGAGCGACTCGACGTCGACCTCGACGTTCCAGGCCCGTTCGTGTAGCGGGCCCATCACCGTGCGGAACGTGTCGATCGCGAGCCGGCTCTGAACTGCGACGAGCTCGCTGAGGCAGCTCGTGGCGTCTTGGAGGACGTCCTCGGCGGGGCGCCCGAGCTTCTCGGCGAGCGTCGCGATCTCGTCGCGGAAGCGACCGGAGGCCGTGATCTGCTCGGCCACCAGGCGGGGGACCTTGTAGCGGTCGCCGATGATGCCGCGCTCCGCCCGCTCGCAGGCCAGCTGGGCCTGGCGGTCGACGAAGGCACCGAACGCCTCCTGTCCGCCGCCACCGCCCGACTCCTTGCGGAAGCGACCGCGGAGCTCGGAGACGAGCGCCGGTTCGCCGGGCGTGACCCGGACGCGGTCCGGCTCGCGCCGGGCGATGAGGCCCTGGAGCGGCGACCAGGGCCGGTGGGGGTTCGTGAGCGCGAGCAGGTCCGCGGCCCGGGCCTGGCGGCCGCCGTCGCGTTCTCGCGGGAGCCAGGTGACACGGACGGGCAGCACGAGCGGGTCGTCCCCGCGGCAGAGGCGCTCCGCGAGGCCGCCGGGGTCGTGCTCGAGCAGCTCTGCGTCCGGGTGCTCCGACGACGCCCAAGCACGGATCTGCGCCTGCTCGGTGGGCGTGCGGGCCTGGGCGAGGATCACGGTCAGGGCGGGCGGCGAGGGCCTCGTGGTGGTGGCGCTCTCCATTCCGCGACCTTCCCACACGCGCTCACGCTGATGTAAAGCAACCGCGTTCGTTGACCGGTCTAGGCGCGCAGCCCTACGCCGGGGTCGCATGAACCTCTCTCCCACCGGGCATCCATCCCGGATGTCCGTCAAGTCGAAGCTCGGCCGCAAGGCCGCCACCTCCGTCGTCAAGCACACCGCCCACGGGACGGTCTCGAAGGCCCGGCGGCAGCCGATGCGCTCCTCCCGGCTGATCGGCCTGGGCGCCGTGCTCGGTGCGGCCACCGGCTACCTCGCGGGCCGTGCTGCGGGCGAGAAGGCCGCGAAGCCCGCTCCGTACGTCACGCCGACGCCGCCCCCGCCGAGCCCGGTGGACGCGGAGCTCCAGTCGGACCCCGGGATGGAGGCGCCGGCGGCGTCGAAGCCCCACCTGGACCCTGACGCCGGCTAGGACCCGCGGCCTCGCCGGTAGGCGTGGATCAGACGCGGGCGAGCCCGCGCTCGAGCACCGGCGCCGCCGGCTCGGCTCCCGCCGCGGCCCGGCGTCCGGGCAGCACCCAGGCGAGCGCGGCGGCGAGCACGCAGATCGTCGCCGCGACCCAGAGGAGCAACGTGTACCCGCCCTCGTCGGGTAGCGCGTTCCCGGGAGCGGTGTGCCCGGCGAGCAGCGCTGCGGCCAGCGCGCTGCCGATCGAGAAGCCGATGTACCGGACCACCTGGTAGAAGCCCATCGCGCTGCCCGTCTCCCGCTCGGGCACCGCTCCGACGACGAGCCCGGGGATGGCCGCGAAGGTCGTGCCGAGGCCGAGCCCGACGATGCCGAGCATCACGAAGGCCTGCCACAGCGCGGTGTGGAACATCGCGAAGAACGCCCCGGCGGCCGCGACCACGAGGCATCCCACCGGCAGGACCGCCCGGACCCCGACCGTCCGGCCGAGCCAGGGAAGCGCACGGCTGGCCGCGAGGCTCGTGATCGAGAATGGCACGAGGCAGAGCCCGGCGATCACGACGCTCGCCCCGAAGCCGTAGCCGTTCTCGGAGGGGCTCTGCACGAACGTGGTGACACCCGAGAGGTACATGTACATCGCGACCCCGAGCACGAGCGCACAGCCGTCCCCGGTCAGTACGGCGGGGTGCCGCAGGAGCCGCAGTTCGACCAGCGGCGCGGTGGTCCGGAGCTGCTGGCGGACCCAGGTCGTGAGCACGACGGCGGCCACCAGGGCGAGGCCGACGATCGCCGGTGAGCCCCAGCCGAGCGTCCCGCCCTCAGCGATCGCGAGCAGCAGCGCGCCGAGGCCCACGCTGAGGAGCCCCACCCCGGCCCAGTCGAGGCGGGGCGCGCTCGAGACGCTGCTCGACGGGACGATCAGCACGACCGCCGCGAGCGCGAGGGCGCTCATGAGCGCCCCGAACCAGAACGCGGCGGAGAGGCCGAGCCCGTCGGCGATCAGCCCGCTCACCGGGTAGCCGGCGCCGACTCCGGCTGCGGCGCAGACCGAGAGCAGGGCAATCGTCGCGGGCACCCGCTCGGCAGGGAGGTGGTCACGCGCGGCGGCCATGGTCAGCGGGACGAGCCCGAGCCCGATGCCCTGGAGGGCCCGGCCCGCGACGAGCAGGCCGAGGCTCGGGGCGAGCGCCGAGAGCGCCCCGCCGAGCGTCACGGCGGCCAACCCGACGATGAGGACGAGGCGCCGGTGGGGTCCGTCGCCGAGGCGGCCCATGATGGGTGCGCTGAGCGCGCCGGACAGCAGCGCGACGGTGAGCGACCACTGCGCGGCGCTGAGCGACACGTCGAGGTCGCTGGCGATGCTCGGGATGAGCGGTGCGCCGAGCGAGCTGATGATCGCCGCGACCATCGTGGTCAGCACGAGGACGGCGGGGAGGGCGGCGAACCGACGCTCGGCGCTCACGGCCCCTGGAGCTCCTCGACGAGCCGCTCTAGCGTCCGGGTGGCGCCCGCGAGCTCGGCGAGTTCGCCGTCGGAGAGCGTGCCGATCGCGGTGCGCAGCTGCGCGCGGTACTGCCGCTGGGTGGCGGCGAGTTGGGCCCGCCCGGCGTCGGTCACGGAGACCAGGACGACCCGTCCGTCCTCGGGGCTTCGCGCCTTGCCGACGTGCCCGCGTCGCTCGAGCCGCTCGACGACCTGCGTGACCGTCGGCTGGGCGAGCGCCTCCGTCTCGGCCAGCTCGCTGACGCGGCGGGGACCGTCGAGCAGCGTCTTCAACAGCCCCGCCTCGGTACGGGAGAGCGCCCGGTCGCCCGACCGGAGCAGCACCCGGGTCAGCTGGGAGGCGCGGGCGACGAAGGTGGTGGCGACGAGATCGATGGCCTCGTCGCGTGCGGTCTTGACAGCGGGCACGTCGCCCCATTGTATTGCTCAGCTATACATTTCCCGCCGGGCGGTCAGTTGGCCACCTTCCGCCACTCGACCCGCCGCATCGGGACCGCGAGGCATTCGAAGTCGTCGAGCATGACGAGGTACTCGTCGCCCGCCTCGTCGATGCCGACGATCTTGCCGAACCGGCCGCTCTTGGAGCTCGAGCGGTGGTAGTCCTGGAGGTACACGGCGACTTCGCAGGCGCGGTCGAGCGGATGCCCGCCGGGCGCGACCTTGACGAAGGTCCCGTCGGGCACCGACGGCGGCTCGATCGCGCTCGCCGGCCGGGCGAACTCGTCAGCCGGGGGTGACGGGAGGCCGCGACCACCGTCGTCTTTCGCCCGTGACGGCCGGCGCGCCTCCATGAACGTCTCCTCCCTGGGAGCGTGGCGCTCCTCGTCGTCGGCGGCGCCGCGGCCGACCTCCTGGCGATCGTGTTCAGCAGACATGTGCCCAGCATCCCACGGTGCATCGAGGACGACATCCGGGTTCGGCCGCAGGAGCTGACCTCCTCTCCGTCGACTGAGGCCCCTCCGCCGGGCCTGGGGTAGCGTCGACGAGATGCTGCGCAGACCCGCCCTCCTGCTGTGCGTGCTGTGCGGTTGCGCGCCGGCGACCGCTCGTGCACAGGCCGGGCCGCCGACCCAGCCCGCGTGCCTGCCGCTCGCCGCGACGAGCACAGGGCTCATCGGGGTCGGACAGTCGATCCCGTCGCTGGGGGCGCTGACCGGTGCCCCGGGTGGCTTCGGGCCCGAGGCCACGGCATCGCTCCCTGACGCAGTCTCCCTCAAGACCCCGACGCAGACCTTCAGCGCCGAGTACGCGTTCGTGGTGCGCGACGGCGGTATCTACGTGCGGCGTGCCGAGCTCGGCCGAGGGCTCCCCGGCGAGCCGTGGCACGTGCTGGCGTTGCCTGCGTGCCTGTCCGGGCACGTCACCGAGATCTCCGCGGATGGCCGCCTGCTGCTCGCCTTGGGCGAAGGACGCCAGCTCTACTCGCACGACATGCCCGGCGGTGACCTCTCCGCGGATCGCTGGACGTGGAGGTGGGGGCCGTACTTCTGGACCGGAGCCGGGCTTCGGATCTGGCCCGACACCAAGGCCTTCGCGACCTCGGACTTCGGGACGGACCGCTGGTTCACCGACAGCAGCGGTGTCGAACGACACCCCATCGGCGTCGCCAGCGTCTATCTCCTGCGGGGCAATGCGCGGGAGATCACGCTGATCGACCCGTGGCTGCCGAACGACGACAGTCGCCAGGTCTGCGGCCCCCGCCGCGGGACGACAGCGTTGGCCGGTCTCTCGGGGAGCGGCTCCACGGTCTTCGTCGTCTCCCGCGCCGGTGAGCTGTGGACGCGCTTGCACGACTTCGACATCTCCGGCGCAAACACCGTGTTCGGGGACTTCTCCTGGGAGACCGACCGGCCCGCGTCGGACCCGCGGTGGCAGCTCCCCGGCCCCGGGTGGGTCCGCCACTGGCGCCCGCCGGGTCGGTTCACCGACCGCATCACGCTGCTGAGTACCGGGCTGCACTCGCGTGACCGGCTGCTGCGGCTCGCGGGTCGAGACCGCCGGGGCCGGGCCGGGTACTGGGAGAAGTCGATCGACGAGCCCGGCCGGCGCGCCTGGACCTTCGTCCGCGCCTCCGGCGTCCTCGGTGGCCGGTGGCTGGCCTCTCGCGGCAACTCCCGCGCGTTCACCCCGGACGACCGGAGCTACGCCGGCACGTTCGGCGGTGCCCCGGCCGAGCTGCGCGACTTCAACCTCGCCTGCTCACCCGCGCACCTGCGGGTGACCTTGCCCGGGCAACCGCCGCTCGAGCTCCTGTTCCACACCGGCGACGGACTGCGCCAGGAGACGCGGGCGAACGGCCTCGACGACACCCCGCGCGAGTACAACGGGGCGATCGAGGTCCCGGCCAAGACGTTCGCCGAGCTCCCGTCCGGCGATCCTCGCCGCCTCTGGATCGAGCGCGCCCTCGGCGGCAAGCGCTTCACCGTCTCACCCGTCGCGGCGACGACGACCCGCATGCGATTCCTGCGTCAGTGCTCAGAGCTCACGCTCGGAGGACGCCCGGCCCGGACCGATGTACCGCGCGTGCCGCCCGACGCGGGCGCGGTCGTCGGCCGCCAGACCGAAGCGCAGAAGGACGGCTGGACACCAAGCTGCTGAGAGGTCGAGCCGCGCCGGTCTCAGCGCGGGGCGAGCGGCTCGCCGACGGCGGCCGAGAGCACCGCGTGGCTCGTCACCGCCCGAGCGATGACGCGGTCTCCCTGGGTGATCTCCGCCTCGGCGGACGCGATCCGGCGCCCAGCCGTGATGCAGCGCCCGTGACAGACGAGCGGCGTGCCCGGTAGCGCCGCGCGAACGTACTGCACGCTGAGCTGGACGTGGGGCGCAGCGACGCCCACCGGGACCTGAGCGTGCACGGCCCAGCCGGTCGCGCTGTCCAGCAGAGCGGTGAGGTATCCGCCGTGCACGATGCCGCCGCCGTTGAGGTGCTCGGGTGCCGGGTCGGCCTGGACGACCGCGCCGTCCGCGTCCGCCTGCAGCACGCAGAACCCGAGCAGCGCTGCGAACGGGCCCGGGCCGATGCGGCGCTCCACGTCGTCGTTCATCGGGCGCACGGTACCGCGTGACCCCCGGCGGACTAGCGCCGCGCCGGCGCCTTCTTCCGTGCCGGCTTCTTCAGCTTGACCGCCTTGCTCACCGCTGTCCGGGTCCGGCCCGCCGGCCCGAGCTTCGGGATCGCCTGGACGTTGACGGTCAGCTTGTCCGCGAACGTCACGTTCGGGATCTTCAAGCTGCGGGCGCGCCGTTTCGCAGTGAAGGATTCGCGCCGACCGTCGCTGGCGCGCACGTTGATGCGGTAGCTCGCGGCGCCCGTGACCGGTTTCCAGGCCACCGTCACGGTGGTCCGCCCGGACCGCTTGCGCGAGAACGTCACCCTTCGCGGCGGCGGCAGGCGCGTTGCGCGCGGCGCGGTGTAGCGCGCGACCTTTCTGGTGCCGACGACCCGGTTGCCGTTGAGGACGACCGCTTCGATCGTCCTGCGGCCGGCTGCTGCCATCGCCGGGATGAAGGTGACCCGCTGACGTCCGTTGGCCGTGATCCGCCCGATCTCGTGCGCAGCGCCGCCGGGGAGGCGCTCGCGGAGCAGGAGGGACTGCGGTCCCAGGTTCGCGGTGGAGACGCTCAGCACACGCTCCGCTCCCCTCCCCCGCCGCACCGTCGCCTTCGTGGCCGGCTTCGGAAGGACGCCGGCCGAGAACACCTGCCGGGTCGCCGGCGCCGAACCGTCCGGCGTCACCGTCCAGATGCCGCTGCCCGGGTTCCGGACCTGCAGCTCGACGCTGTCGGCGTTGACCGGAACTGCGGCGATGGACGACGAGACAACCGGCTCGGTCATGTTCGGCGGAACAGTGATCGAACGACCGTTCGCGCCGCTGAACGTGAATCCGGGCCGGCCACCCGCTCCACTGATCTTGACGCCCGCGAGCTTGCCCGGCTTCAGCCGGAGGCTCCGCCCGCTGACCTGCGCCGCGCTGGTGAGCGGGCCGAACGCCCGGGACGCCCCCCCGCCCTTCAGGGAAGCCGGGATGTATTTGTCGATCTCGCACGCGCCGAGCTCCGAGGACTTCCCCCACGGCTTCTGGAAACCCAGCTCGATCGTGGCGCTCAGCCCCGTCCCCGGGACCTCACCCTTAATCGCCCCGCAGGCCGCGAGACCGACCGACGAGACGATCGAACTGGCGTCGGCGCTGCCTCGGATGGCCACCAGGTTGACGCCGACGTGCGCCGTGCCCGACGCGTAGAAGTCACCGTTCGCGAGGTTGATCCCGCCGGCGGTGCTGAAGCTCGCGTCGATGATCGCGAAGTCGATGTTCATGGAGCCGCCGAACGTCAACGGGCCATCGGTCCGGATCTGCACGAACCCGCCGCCGAGCGGCACGCCGACGATCTTGACGAGGCCTTCGGCCCTGATCTGCGCGTACGCACGGCTGGCCGGCACGAAGAGGGTGAGCGTGCCGTCGACGCCGACCAGCGCGGTGCCGGCGATCTCGCCCCCCGCGACCAGCCCGATCTTGCCGGCCAGCGAGAAGCCCTTGGCGTCGTTGGACGCGGCCGCGCCGATCCGCTGCAGGGTGATGGGCGGCGCGGCGAACAGAGGCAGCGGCAGCGGGGGCACGCCGGGACCGATCTCGAGCTCCGCGTGCTTGAACGAGCCGTTGGCCAGGCCGATGCCACCCGTGACGTTGTCGCTGGCTCCCGGGGGAAGCCGCATCGCGAACGCACCCTCGAGCGCATCAGCGCCGGACGAGTACGCCAGATGAAACGAGCTGAGGTTGACGGGCCCGATCGGGACGTCGTGACCGTTGACCGTGAACCCGTCGACGATCAGCCCGCCGGTCATCGTCGTCGTCAGGACCGTGTTGGCGTTGACGGCGTCCATCGGCGAGGGAAGCTCGAGGTTGACCTGGATCCGGCCCTCGCCCTTCGTGAACCAGATGTCGGCCTTGCCGGCCACACCGAGCCCGAACAGCTTGACGCCGAACGCGCCGACGCCGCTGATGGTGATCGGCTTGGTCAGGTCCCAGTCGATGGTCGAGCGGGCCAGGACGGTGGCTCCGCCTCGCACCTCGTACTTCGCCCCCGCGGCGCGGATCGTGCCGGCTTTCGTGTCGAGCGTGAGCTTGCCGGCCCCCAGTGGGACGAGGTCGACGCCCGCCACGCGGATTGCACCCGTCGTGGTGAACGTGCCCGAGCCCTTGGGCTCGTTGACGAAGCAGGCGCCGCTGCGGACCACCGCCGGAGCGTCCGCCGTGACCTTGATCTGCTGCGGGCACGCCGGGGCCGGAGCCGGGCCCGGGACCGGTGGCGGCGAACCCGGCGGCGGCGTGGTCGACGGGGGGGCCGGCGGGGGAGGACGCGTCGGAGGATCGGCGGCGCCCTTGGGTTCGAGCGGCGCGATGGTGATCGGCCCGCCGTCCAGCGCGCGGGTGAGGATCCAGCCGCCACCGTCGGCGGCGACCGCGATCCTGTTGTCGTAGCCGCCCGACGCCGGATCGAGCTGGATCAGGATCGGCGGCGACCAGGTGACGCCGTCCTTCGTCCACTCGTAGAAGAGCTTGCCGTCGAAGCCCGTGTCGGTCCAGGCGAGGTGCACCCGACCGCCGTCGTCCTCGACGAGGTCGATGTTGGTCGGCGAATGGCCCGGCGTCGTCTGGATCACCGGCGCGGGCGCGGAGGCAACGCCGGAGTCGCTGACCTTGTAGACGGCGATCTCGTTCATGCCGAACGGGTGATCGACCGTCGTCGTGGCAGCGATGAACGCACCGGCGGGCCCGGTCGCGACCGCGGACTCGGTGAGCTTGGTGTCGATCTTCGTCGCCGGAAGCCAGTTCGCGGCGGTGTTGTAGCCCGTCGTCGCGCTGTTGAAGACGCGGGTGAAGAGATGGTTGGTCAGGTAGCCCATCTGCGTGGTGAACGGCGTCGTCGAGTTGAGCCAGCCGACGCCACTCCTGCCCAGCACGTCGCTGCCACCGAGCTGCGGCGGGGACTGTGCCGAGGAGGATCCGTCGAACCCGACGAAACCGACCCTGGTGCCGGCGGAGTCGTTGACGAGCGCTCCGGTGCCGGCCTGGTTCTGGGCGGAGCGGAACAGCGAGAAGCCGGCGGGTTCGTTGAAGACCTTGAAGGCCGGTGGCGGGAAGGTCGCGCCGCCGTTGGTCGACTTCCACATGATCGTGCCCTCCCCGCCCCCGCAGCACATGCTCTGGAGGATCACGACCTGCGAACCCTTGACCAGGACCTGGGTCGCGCCGAAGTTGTTCAGGTTGCCCGGGTTGTTCAGCACCCTGGTGTTGGTGCACGCAGTGCCGCCGCGCGGCACCTGGCAGTAGGTGATCTTGTAGCTGTAGGGATAGCTCGCTCCCGTCTTGGTGCCGAAGGCGACGTGGGCCGTTCCGGCCGCGTCGATGGCGATCCCGGGCGCGCTGTCGGCGGTCGGGCTGAGCACCGACGGGCTCGCTGCGCCGGCCGACGACGCCCCGGCCAGCGTGGCACAGACGGCAAGCAGGAACATCCGGCACGAGCCGCGGGCGGCGGGAAGAGTGCGCGGCGACATGGCGGATCATGCCCTACAGCACACCAGCGGGGAAGTCAAGAAACCATGGCGTCCGGCACGCGAACGTCGCGCGCCGCTACGGCCGCGGGCCCACCTGCACCGCGGTGCCGTCCGCGCTGAAGAGCCCCTCGACGGAGAAGTAGCGCTCGCCGGTGTCGTAACAGAAGACGAGGACCGTGCTCCCGTCCGGGATCTCCGGAAGCTTCTGCGCGACCGCCGCGAGCGTGGCGCCCGACGACGGACCGACGAAGATGCCCTCCTCGCGGGCGACGCGCACCGTGTAGGCGTACGCGTCCTCCTCGGAGACCTGGATCGTCCCGTCGAGCGTCGCGGTGTGCAGGTTCCCCGGCAGGAAGCCGGCGCCGATGCCCTGCAGGCGGTGCGGGCTCGGATCGCCGCCGCTGATGACCGGTGACTTCGCCGGCTCCACCGCGAAGGTCTGCAGCTGCGGGAACTGCTCCTTGAGCGCTTCGCTGACCCCGGAGATGTGGCCGCCGGTGCCGACGCCGGTGATGAGGTAGTCGACCCCGTCCGGGAAGTCGCGCAGGATCTCCTGCGCGGTCGTGTCACGGTGGACCTGGACATTCGCCGGGTTCTCGAACTGCTGCGGCATCCAGGCGCCGTCGATCTCCTCCACGAGCTCGGCGGCACGGGCGATCGCGGCCTTCATCCCGCCCTCGCGCGGCGTGAGCTCGAGCTGCGCGCCGTAGGCCGCGAGCAGGCGCCGCCGCTCCAGCGACATCGACTCGGGCATCACGAGGATGAGCTTGTAGCCGCGGACGGCCGCCACGATCGCCAGGCCGATGCCGGTGTTCCCCGAGGTCGGCTCCACGATCGTGCTGTCGGGCCCGATGACCCCACGCCGCTCGGCGTCGTCGATCATCGCGAGGCCGATGCGATCCTTGATGGAGCCGCCCGGGTTGGCCCGCTCGGCCTTCATCCAGACGTCCACCTGCCGCTCCGCGTAGAGGCGGTTGATGCGGATATGAGGGGTGTCCCCGATGGTCTCGAGGATGTTGGATGCCTTCACGGCGGTCTCCGATCTGGGTGACTACAAGTGGAAATCGAGCATGTCGTCGTCGGTCTGGGTCGTGTGGCGCTCGACGCGTGCGGTGGGGGTGACGACGGAGTGGGCGGGGACGCTCTGGGTGAGCCAGACGTTGCCCCCGATGCGGCTGCCGTCGCCGATGACGGTGTCGCCGCCGAGGATCGTCGCGTTCGCGTAGATGACGACGTCGTCGCCGATCGTCGGGTGCCGCTTGGAGCGCGCCATCCGCTTGTCGACGCTCAGGGCCCCGAGGGTGACGCCCTGGTAGAGCTTCACGCGATCGCCGAGCACGGCCGTCTCGCCGATGACGATGCCGGTGCCGTGATCGATGGCGAAGCGTTCCCCGATGGTCGCGCCGGGATGGATGTCGACGCCCGTGTTCCGGTGGGCGATCTCGGTCAGGACGCGCGGCACGAGGGCGACGTCGGACTGCCGCAGCCGGTGAGCGATCCGGTAGACGGCGGTCGCCAGGAAGCCGGGGTAGGCGAGGACCACCTCGTCCACCGAGTCGGCGGCGGGGTCGCCGTCGTAGATCGCCTGCGCATCGAGCAGCAGCGCCGCACGAAGCTCCGGCAGCTCGGCGAGGAAGCCGGTGACGACGGCCGCGGGCTCCCCGCAGTCCGTCCCCGGGAGACAGAGCGCGTCGGTGAGCAGCGTCTGCAGCGCCGCGACCTCCTCGGCGATGTCGCCGGCGCGCCCCCCGACCTCGGCCGCGAAGTGCGGGAAGAGCAGCTCGAGCGCGCGATGGATCAGCAGCTCGGCGAGCTCGTGCAGCCGGGGCGGGAGTGAGTACTCCTGCCGCTCACGAGCGAGCTGATCCAAGAACGGCGCGGAGTTCTCGAGCTTCCCGGCGAGGGCCATCGCCTTCAGCGTACCCCGTGGCCTGGGCGGGCCTCCAGCGCCGGGGCGATCCGGGTCACACGGGCTCGTGAGACCTCCGTGAGAGCGGGCAGGCACCGGAGCGCCCGAACGGGCAGGGTGTGGCCCATGCGCCGCTCCCTCGCCACCCTTCTTCTGCTGCTGGTCACTGGATTCGCCTTCGCGGCCGCCGCCGGGGCGGCCATCCCGGACGACGACGGCCCCGCGCCCTCTGACGACGGCACGCACCCGAACCGGGTGCACAAGCTGAAGCCGTGGAAGGCACGCTTCGAGTACCGCATGAGCCGGAACGCCAACGTGCACGACGAGCTCAACGGCCGCGCCGACACGATCGCGGGCGTCCTCAAGGACCAGTGGTGGCCGATCGACTGCCAGCTCGTCAGCCAGACGCAGAACGGGCCGGTCCTCTGGAACCGCATCCCCGGCGTGGGCTGGGTCGCCGACAGCGCCATGCAGACCTTCCGTGACGGCCGTCTCGAAGGTTCGCCGACCTGCGCGAACCCGGCCCCGAACCACGTCTGGTTCAAGCAGGACTGGAGTGGACGCAAGCAGTACCGGCTGAACCGGGACGTCCAGCTCTCCGACCGGCCGGACGGGGCCCCGATCGCGAAGACGCTGCCGGCCAAGTCGTGGACAGCGCTGAACTGCTTCACGGTCTCCGGCGGCAAGGGTTGGTTCCTCGTCGACCCGTCCGGCCCGACCTCGGGCTACATCCCTGCCGACGGGGTCGCGCTCTGGCAGAACGGCGCCCCCGCCAAGATGCCGCGCTGCGCGAGGCAGACGCAGCCACCGATTCGCACCTACGCGGCCATCGGCGACTCGTACGCCTCCGGTCTCGGTACGCCCGGGGACAACATCGGTGGCGGGTGCCGGCGTTCCCCCGACTCCTACTTCGGGCTGCTGCGCGGCTCGCTGAAGAACGGCATCACGACCGCCGACGACCGCTTCCAGGCCTGCGCGGGGGACACGTCGAAGGACGTCCGCGCGGGTCAGATGGACGCGCTGGATCCCACGACGCGGGTCGTGACGCTCTCGGCGGGCGGGAACGACTTCCACTTTCCGCTCATCGTCAAGAAGTGCGTGACCCCCGGCGGTGACGGATGTGATGACGCCGTGGCGGAGTACGTCGGCGCCGACGACGTCAAGCGGGTCCGTCGCGACCTCAAGCGCCTCTACACCAATGTCCGCCGCGAGGCGCCCTACGCGAAGGTCTACGTCATGGGCTACCCCGAGATCGTCGACCGCAAGGTCATCGACGGCTGCGGCTCCCTCAGCGCCGAGGACGGCCCCCTGCTGCACCGGACCGCCACCCGGGTGAACGGCACGATCCGCAAGGCCATCGGCAACCGTCGCGGCTTCCGCTTCGTCGGGTTGGTGACGACCTTCAAGGATCACCCGGCCTGCAACAAGAACTCGACCGACTGGATCAACGGCGTGGTCGGCGGCGACGCAGACCGTTCCTTCCACCCGAACACCCTCGGTCATGACGCCATCGCGCGGCGTCTGCGGGCGGTGGCCCCGCAGTACTTCGGGTAGCCGGGGTGGGGCCGTTCCGGGTTGCTTCTCAACTCGAAGGCCGCCGTTCGTCCGTCCGCTTGCCATAGCACTGCCCGCGCCCTACGTTGGACTCTTGTGAAGCCGGTGCCCCCCACCACCGACGTGCGGTTCGAGGTCGGGCTCGAGACCGAGGAGGAGGCGTGCGTCGTCGTCGTCTCGGGTGAGACCGACCTGGCCGTGGCCGCTCGCCTCACGCGGGCCCTCGACACCGCGCTCCGCGGTTCGGACACGGTCCTCGTCGACCTCTGCGCCTGCACCTTCATCGACTCGGTCGGGCTCTCGGCCGTGCTCCGCGCGTCCCAGCAGGCCAAGCGCGACGGCAAGCGGCTGGGCGTCGCCACCGTCCCCGGCTCACCGCCTCGGGCGCTCTTCGACCTCGTCTTCGGTCGTGGGCTGTTCGCGAGCTCCGACGGACGCGCCGCCGGGCTGGCGGCGCTCCGCGTCGAAGCCTGACCGGGGCCGCGCTCCGACCGCGACGCGGACGGTCACGTCCGCGCGAGATGTTGCCTACGCGTCGCTCTCGCGCGCGGTCTGCCGCAGCGCTCGCCGTGCCCGCCACGGCAGGGGCTCCGCGGCGGCCTCGGTCTCCGCCGACGGAGCTCGAGCAGGCGGGACGGCCCGAGTCGTCGCGGGGAGCGTCAGGGCTCTCCGCGCAGGGGGCGCGGGGGGCAAGGCGGCGGCAAGCTGCGCGGCGCGCGCCCGGCGGAGCGCGCGGGCCGACGACGGTGGCGGTCCGGCGGGGACGCCGCCCTGTTCTGACGCCGACGGGGCCGCGGGCTCACGGAGCTCAGATGGCGTCGGCCCAGGGACGTCGGCCACGGCGGCGGAGCTTCCGACCGGCTCGTCTTCCGATTCGAGCTCCTCGACACGGTCGAGGCGTTCTGGCTGGGTGTCGGCGACGGAGACGGACGGCGGGTGCTGCGCCGACGGCGCGGCCGGCGGCTCGGTATCGGCGAGATCGACGCCGAGCCAACCTGCGATCTCATCGATGGCCTCGGCCAGGATCGAGAGGCGCTCGTGGGTCCGCGATAGATGCCGTGCGACAGTCTCGACGAGGTCCTGCACCTGCGCCGGGTCGGGGGCCGGTTTTCGGCTAGGCGCACGGACCACCTCCGGGCCGCACGGGCGGGGCGTCTGCTCGCCGCGTTCGATGGCGGCCATGATCTCCTGGGCACGTCGCGAGAGAGGCGCGCTCATCCGGCGATCGTACTGCAGCCCCGGGAGCGGACAGGCTCGGCAACCCGCGCCCTGCCCCCGGACGGTGCGCTACGGGAGCGCGAGCTCCACGCCGGGCGCGGCCCCGAGTGCGAGCGCTGCGCCGACGCTCCCGCGGAAGGCCCCGATCTGCAGGCCGACGAGCTCCTCACGCCCGAGCACGCGACCGTGCTGTATCCAGGCGTGCGTGCTGGCGCGGACGTACACGAGCCAGGCTCCGACCGTCGCGACGAGCAGCCGGTCCCCGGCCGGCGCCCCCATGCGTTCGAGCATCCGGGCGACGATCGCCTCGTCCACGCGCTGGGCGAGCGCGAGGACGTCCGGATCGCTCGAGGCACCGGGAGCGAGCGAGGGCAACGCGTGGGGCCGGGCCTCGATGGTGGCCAGGTAGGCCTCGAGCCCGGAACGGAACCGTGCCGGAGCACTGAGGTCGGCGTCGGGATCGGACGCCGCGAGGACCTCGTCCGCCATGCGCGCGGACGCCTCGAGGTAGAGCTCGCGCTTCCCGCCGAAGTAACGGAAGGCGAGGCCCTTCGAGACCCCGGCCTCGAGCGCGAGCGAGGCCATCGTCACGTCGTCGTAGGCGTGGACGGAGAAGACCCGGACCGCATGGACGAGGAGCTGCTCGCGGCGGCGGTCCGGCGGCAGCCGTGCGGTCGCGGACAGCAGGTTGTTGACCACCGGGTCAGTATGAGCTATTTTCCGGTGCGGGTCAACTGACCGCAGGGTCAACAAGTGTCGGGAGCGCAATGCATCGCACGAAGAGTCACGGAACCGCCATCGTCGCAACGCTGGTCGCGGTCCTCGCCGGCCTCGCCGCGGGACCCCGCGCCGCCTCGGCTGCAGGACCGGTCAACGCGGCTGGCGCCTGCCTGACGCCGGTCGCCGTCGACGGCCACGAACCGCCGTGCAACCCGCAGCTCGCCGGATCGGTCTGGGCGGGGTCCCACCGCTCCTCCTACGCGCAGGCCTCCTCCCCGTTCTCCGGACCGGCCCCAGGCGACCCGATCCGCTACGAGCACACCGCGGGGATCCTCGGCGCGCCGATCGTCACCGACTTCACCGAGCCCTACGCCGACGGCGGCCGCGCCGTGTGGTTCAGCACGGTCGCCGCCCCCGACGGCCGCAACGTCTATAAGGCCGACTTCACCACGGGCCAAGTCATCGACCGCCGCGGTTCCATCGAAGAGGCTTCCGCCCCCGGGCTCGCGGGCGGCGTCTCGGGCGCGTACAACATCCTCGACGCGGACAATCACCTGATCGTCGGCCGCGGCACCGGCTTCGACATCTACGGCGACAGCGTGGAGGGCGACCGCTTCTCGAAGATCGCCCTGCTGCGCCGCTTCACCCTCCCCGCTTCTGCGCTCTGCGGACCCGAGGACAAGCTCGTGGGGGCGGCGATGCTCTGGGACGGGCGGGTCGCCTTCGCCACCCAGCTCGGCATCGTCGGCACCGTGCCGCGGCAGCCCTCCCGCATGAACGCCGAGGAGGTCCGCACCCTGTCGATCAACGGCGCGCGGTGCGCCGGGGCGAAGGAGACCGACAGCTCGCTCGATCAGGTCTCCAACTCGATCGCCGCCGACGAGGACGGCGGCATCTACGTCGTGACCTCGAAGGCCCAGTACAAGTTCGTCGCCTCCGGAGACCGGTTGCGCCAGGAGTGGCGCTCGGCCTACGAGACGGGCGCGGGCGGCGGCGTGCGGCTCGGCGACGGCTCCGGCTCGACCCCCTCCCTGATGGGAACGGACGCGCGCGACGACCGGTTCGTCGTCATCACCGACGGGCGCGAGCTGATGCACCTCGTCCTCATGTGGCGCGACGAGATCCCGGCCGACTGGAAGGGGCTCCCCGGCCGCGACCGGCGCATCGCCTGCGAGACCCCCGTCACCTTTGGTGACCCCGCCGCGAAGAGCTCGTCCTCCGAGCAGTCCGTGCTCGTCCGCGGGAACGCGGCCGTCGTCGTGAACAACAAGCTGAAGAACGAGGAGCAGCTGAACGCGCTGCCGCCGCAGGCCCGGATCATCGCGGCGCCGCTCGCCGGGCAGGATCCCGCCAACGCGCCCTACGGCCTCGAGCGGTTCGACTGGGACCCGAAGACCCGGACCTGCGGGACCCGCTGGGCCAACCGCGAGATCTCGATCCCGAACGGCATCCCGTCGATGTCCACGGCGACGAACCTGATCTACGGGATCGCCCAGGTGAACGGCAGCTTCGGCCTGGCCGGCCTCGACTTCACGACCGGGCAGCAGCGGCTCTTCGCGCCCTCCTCGGCCCGGCAGGACGACAACTCGTTCTACGCGGCGACGACCGTCGCGCCCGACGGGGCGGTGTGGACCGGGACGTTCACCGGGTACACCATCTTCCGCCCGCCGCCGAAGGCCGGCCCGGACTACGCCTGCAAGGACTTGACGCCGCCCGCGGCCCGGGTCCGCACCGCCGGCAGTCGGAGCCTCCGGGTGACCCGCCTCACCCGTCGCGGCGCCCTCGTCAGTGGGCCGGCGCGAGATCGGGCCTGCGGGCTCCTGGCCCGGTCGAACCTCGATCGGGTCGAGGTCGCCGTCGCCCGCCGGAGCGGCGAGGGCTGCCGACCGCTCGACGCGCGGGGGCGGCTCGCCCGCCGCGCGGTCAGCTGCGCTACGCCGCGCTGGCTCCGCGCGAAGCTCCTCTCCGGGAAGCGCCGGTTCGCGTTGCGTACCGTGCGCCGCCTCCCCGCCGGACGCTACCGCGTCCAGGTCCGGGCCACCGATCAGGCCGGGAACGTCGAGCCCGTGGCCAAGCAGCGCGTCGTCAGCCTGAGCGTCCGCTGATGCGCCGACTGCTGCTTGCGCTCATCCTCCTGATGGGCGCGCCTGCGGCCGCCTCCGCCCAGGCCGTCGGCGGGGACGCGCTGACCTGCACGCTCGCGCTCACGCGAACGGACCCGGCGAGCGTGAACGTCGCCTTCCCCGACGAGGGTGCCGTCTACTGGGGCTCCGGCTTCGCGGCCACCCCCGGCACGCGGATGCGCATCACCGGCCGCTTCCCGCACGCCCGCTACATGTCCTTCAACCTCTACAACGAGCAGGGCGCACCGTTCGACGCGCTGGCCGACGTGGAGCTGACGCCCGACCCGGGCTCCGCCAACCCGTTCGTCGCGGGCGCCGACCGCACGAAGGACGAGCGCAGCTACACGGCGTTCGTGGAGTTCGGGGCGCCGCCGGCGCGTCGGGCGCCGAACACGCTCTACACCGGCGGACAGGCCGCGGGCCTCTTCCTCTATCGGATCTACGTGCCCGACGGGAAGCGCGACGAGACCGGCGGCGTCGGCCTGCCGACCGTGAGCCTCGAGCCGCAGGGGGCGACGGCCGGTGGGGCGCCCTCGGCCTGCGCGGAGGTGAACAAGCCGACGGTCGGCTCGCTGAACGACACCGTCGCCCAGTCGAACGGGTTGCCCGTCCCCGAGGCAGGGGAGTTCCCCGGGAAGGACCCGCCGGTGTGGCAGAAGTTCAAGGATCTGCCGACCTCATTCGTCGCGTTCCTCCTGAGCAACCCCTACGGCGATGCGTTCCGCAAGCCGTTCTCCGATCTCGCCGAAGGGCGCCCCGGCAACGGCGGCTTCCTGTCGAACATCCACAACGCGTACTTGACGACGGCGATCAACCGCGCCCGCGGGCGCGTCGTGGTCACCACCATGCGCGCCCCCGAGGCGCCACGCACGCGGGCCGGCGAGCCCGTCATGGGCAGCGGGCAGACCCGGTACTTCTCCTTCTGCGAGAACGAGTTCTTCAGCCAGCGCTACATCGCCTGCGCCACTGACGATCAGTCCACCGTGCGCGCGGATCGCAGCATGACCTACGTCGTCTCGACGCCGCAGGACCGGCCGGCGAACGCCCGGGCCGAGTGTGGCGTCACCTGGATCCCGTGGGGACCGGTGCAGGAGGGCGTGCTGATCTACCGCCACATGCTCTCCGAACCGACCTTCGGCGAGTCGATCCAGAAGGCCGCGCTCGGCAAGGAGGCGCAGACCATGGGCGCCTACACCCCCGTCTCCCGGTACTTCGCCGACCGGGCGGCCTACGAGGCCACCGGGTGCGCACAGGCACAGCCACCGGCCACGGGCGGCGCCGCCACCGCGAACAGCTGCCCCGTACGAGCGGGCTTCCGCTCGGTTCGCGCGGTGACCACGCCGAGCGGCGGCGCCCGGGTCCGGGTCGCACGGCGACTGCGACGGAGCTTCACGGTCGACGTGCTGCGGGTGGCCGACGGGCGCCGGGTCGGGGGCATCCGCCGCGTCCGCACCGCGCGCCGCACCGGCTCGTTCACCCTGCCCCGTTCCCACCCCGGAGCGATCGACGTCGTCCGCCTGACGATGCGCCTGCCCGGGGGCCGGCGGGACGTCCGCCGCATCGTGATGAGCACGCGCGCAGACGGCAGTCGGCGCGTCGGTGCGCCGTACTACCGCCGCGACGACTGCGCGCTCGTGCGGTCGGCGAAGCTGTCGAGCCCGGTCTTCGGCGGGGCGGCGCGCCGTGGGCTCGGCGTCGCGGTGAAGCTGAACCGGACGGCTCGCCTCGACGTGACCGTGGAGCGCCGCGGCCGCGTGGTTCGCCGACTGGCCTCCGGGCGCCAGGCGGGCGGCCCGACCCGCCGGTGGCGCTTGCCGGCCCGGATGGCGCGCGGCTCCTACGCCGTCGTGGTGCGCGCCGCGGACGACATCACGCAGGACCGGGTGACCCTGCGGGCCGTGCGCCGCTAACGCTCGTCGGCGCGTTCCCCGAGACCCGGAAGCAGGAGCGCGAAGGTCGTTCCGGGCCCGTCGGCGTCGTAGATGAGGTCGCCCGCCATGCTCGCGGCGGCTGCGGCGGCGATGTGCAGGCCGAAGCCGACCCCCTGGGATTCGTCGGCTTCGCGCCCGGCGCCGGGCGGATCGAAGAGCGTGGCGGCCGCCGCGGGCGCGATGCCCCCTCCTGCGTCCGCGACCCGCAGCTCGACGTGATCGCCCACACGTGCCGAGGTGACCCGGATCGGGCCGCCCGGCGGCCCCCATCGGCAGGCGTTGTCGATGAGCGTCGTGAGGATCTGCTCGATGCGCGCCGGGTCGGCGAGCACGTGCGTCGCATCCGCTGCCAAGGAGAGCTGCACGCTCGCCCGGCCCTCGGGAACGCGGGCCGCGAGCTGGCTGAGCAGGGGGTCGAGCGGGAAGGAGACCGGGCTCGCGTAGAGCTCACGCCCTGCGTGCATCGCCGTGAGGTCGAGTGTCTGCCGGACGAGATGCCGCAGCTTGTGCGCGTTCGCGCCCAGCGCCTGGACGAGCTCCGCGCGCTGCGGCTCGGGCATCTGGTCCCCCCGCTGCTCGAGCACCTGGGTCAGGCCGATCACCCCGGCCAGCGGTGACTGCAGCGCGTGCGACACGGCGCCGATGACCTCGTACCGCACCCGGTTCACCGCGAGCTCGGCCTCGAGCGCGCGTGTCCGCTCGACGCTCAGATCGAGCGCGTTGCTGAGACGTCCCTCCCGCTCGCGGGCGTAGCCGCTGAGCAAAACCACCAACGGTGCCCCGAGCAGGAACCCGTAATGGAAGGAGGCGGAGGCGAACGCGGCGAGCAGCCCGATGGGGGCGAGCAGGCCGTCGAGCGCGTAGATCCCGAGGACGTCCCGGCGGGTCATCGGGGGGCGCTCGCCCTGGGCAGCCCAGGTGCGGCCGTATCCGGCGCCGACGTCCCCGGCGACGAACGCAAGGAAGGCCAGGATGAACCACGGCCAGTCCGCGGCGTGCGGTCCCCCGGTCGTGGCCAGGCCGAGGACGAGCGCCGGGCCGAGCACGTGGATGCCGTCGCCGAACGCGTTCACCGCCCGGTCCGGATGGATGCGGCCGGAGACGTAGTCCGGCGTCCGGCCGGTCAGGAAGCCACAGACGACGAGCAGCGGGACGACGTGAGCCGGGAGCAGAAAGAGCATCGGCACGAGCACGAGGAGCGACGGATCCGTCTGTCCCAGGGCGAACGCGAACCGGACCCGGATCGCCACCGCGTAGGTGAGCACGAGCACGAGGGCGAGCACCGGGTCGAAGTCCACCGGTGACGGTGCGGCGAGCTCGAGCGGGACGGCCCCGGCGAGGAACACCGCTGCCGCGGCGAACTCGGCTCGACGCTCTCGTGGCGGCGTCGGGGCAGCACGGTGGGCGCGCCCGCGGCGCACCGCCACTTCGACCTGCTCGTCGAGCACCGTGGCCACACGTCGATCCTACGTCCCCACCGGCCATCCCCAGAACCGTGCAGTCCGTGCCGACGAATGTGCGATACGGCTGGCGTGCCGAAACGCCGAGACTCTCCTGCAAGGTCCCCCCGACATCGAAGGAACGTCCATGCGCCGAACAAGAACGAAGATCGCCCTCTGTTCCGCCGTCCTCGCCGGGGTGATGGCCCCCTCCGCGCAGGCCGGCCTCCTCGCCGCCGAGGCCCCGGCGTGCACGAGCAGCGACGGCAGCACCGTCTTCCGTCCGTGGCTCGACCCCGCCCGGTACGTCCCCGCCCCCGGCGGGTCGCTCGAGTCCACCGCCGGCTGGTCGCTGAGTGGCGGCGCCGGGCTGGTCGCCGGCAACGAGCCGTTCTTCGTCGGTGACGAGTCCGACGCGAACTCCCTCCGCCTTCCCTCGGGCAGCGCGGCCACGACCGACGTCGCCTGCGTCGGCATCGAGCATCCGACGCTGCGGTTCTTCGTACGCTCGACGAACACGAATGTGTTCTCCTCGCTCCGTGTCGACGTCTCGTTCGTCGGCCCGCTCGGCAACGACATGCGGGTGCCCATCGGCGTCGTGTCCGGCACGGGCGGCAGCTGGACGCCATCGCCGACGTTCCTCGTCGTCGCCAACCTCCTGCCGCTCCTGCCCGGGGACCACACCCCGGTGCGGTTCTCGTTCGTGCCGCAGGGCGCCGGGACCTGGCAGATCGACGACGCCTACATCGATCCGTGGCGGACCGGCTGAGTGAGGTGTCCTCCCGGGTTCTGATCGTCGACGACGAACCCGGGATGCGGTTCCTGATCCGGACCGTCCTCGACGACCTCGGGGCCGACCTCTGCGAAGCGGATTCGGTCACCGAGGGTCGGGCCCGAGCGCTTGCGGAGGAATGGTCGGTCATCGTCCTCGACAACCGGATGCCTGACGGCACCGGCCTGGAGCTCGCGGCGGAGCTCCGGGCCACCGGCACGACGCCGATCATCATCTACTCCGGCTACCTCGATGCGGACGCCCGGGCCGTGGCGGACGCACTGGAGCTCACCGCGATCGACAAGAGCCGCCCGGAGGAGCTCCACGATCGCGTCCGCGCGCTCCTCGAACCCAGGAGCTGAAGCGCCTTTCTCGGACTAGCGCGCGCCGGTGCGCCGCCAGGTGTCGAGAAACGAAGCGGTCGAGCGAAACAAGACGGCGAGCGCCTCCTGCCCGCGCGGCTGCTCCCCGATCAGCGCGAGCAGGTCCGGCATGAGCCCGTAGTGCGCGACCCCGTCGGCGTTGAGGTCGAACGTCCGGGTTCCCGTCCGCTGACGCGTGAACTGCACCTTGCCGTCGAAGGAGCGGAACGGGTAGGTCAACCGCCGCCCGCCCCCGGCCGGGCCCGGGAGGTTCGCAAAGCCCCCGGTGTCCGTTCCGAGCGCCACGCCCACCGGCCCGCGGACCTGATCCTGAGCGAAGGAGAGCAGCCGCTCGGGGAGCTCGGCCGCTCCACCCGCCGCCCGCGCCGTCGCGAACCCGCCGAGCGCGTAGAGGCGCTTGAGCTCGGCGCGGGTCCACAGGCCGCCGGTGTTCGTGTGACTCGAGACGATCGGGATGCGGCGCTGCTCGGCGATGTCGAGGAGGGCGACGCGCGCGCCTTCGGACATGTGGTCGGCCTCGATCAGGATCTGGGCGTCCATGAGCTGGTGGACCGCGTAGACGCCGAGCTCGTTCAGCCCTTGCTGGTTGCAGGAGCGGCCCGCGCCCGGGACCTCCTCCTCCCCCTGCTCGGGGGACGGGCAGGGTCCGGTGCGGAAAGGGGTGCCGTTCTGCTCGACCTGCATCGCGCTGATGAACTGGCCCTTCGCACCGTCCTCGAGCGCCGCGCCGCTGAGGGCGTTGTCGACCCAGTGGGCGAGGAAGGCGGTGCGCACACCGAGCTTCTTGTACCGCGCGATGGACGCGTCGATGTCCGCTCGGGTGCAGGCCGCCTGGCCGAGCCGCTGGCTGCACCCGAAGAGGTCCGAGGACTCGATCCCGATCAGGACCGCGAGCTTCCCGGCGCGGACGACTCGCGCGGCCTCGGCGGGCCCGGTGACGATGCGGAACCAGCCGCGTCCGGCGCCGCCGTACTGGGCGTCGACGTACTCCTCGAGCTCGCGGAGCTGGCGGATCTGGGCCTCGATCGCCGCTGTCTCGTCGCAGTCGTGCGAGCGCCGGGGCTCGATGCGGCAGAGCGTCGCGTCCTCGACGGTCTGCGCGACGATCAGGCGCATTCCGCTCAGCCAGGCACGCTGCAGCCAGCGCCAGTAGAGCTGCTGGTGGGTGAGCGTGCCCGCGCTCGGCCAGCCGCCGAACGCCGGCCACCCGCCCGTGTCGTGGGTGCCCACGGGGTTGCCCGAGCGCAGGAGGTTGCCGGTGACGTCCAGCGAACCCTGGGGCCCGTGCACGTCCGCGTCTCGGCCCAGCGCCTCGGTGATGCCGAAGCGGTTGAAGGGCTCGCCCGAGATGACGAGGCCACCGCCGCGCCCGTCGGCGGTGATGTGCATGTGCACGTCGGCCCAGCCGCTGAGGCTCCCCTTCGCGGGCGCCCCGCGCCCACCGATCTGCGCCTCGGGGAAGCGCCGGCATCCGGTCGCCCGGCGGACGCGGAAGAAGCCGCTGCCCGAGAGGGGCGCGCCCGAGGCCACGGAGCGGACCGAGAGCAGGCCGCGCGGTGTGCGGGAGATCCGCCACTCGGCCTTCGGCCCCGGACCGTCGGCTCCGGCGAGGCTTCCGTCCGGCCGCTGCAGCATGAACAGGCCCGGCGCGGTCGCCTTCAGGAACACCTTCGTGCTCGTCGTCTTCGTCGAGAGCGTCAGGCAGTGCCCCGCCAGCGCGGGGGCACTCTGCGTTTCGCCGCGTCGGCCGGGGAGGCCGCTCCGAGCGCGAGGGTGACGGCGAGGAACGGGAGCAGTCGGCGTGGCACCGGCGCACCTTATCCAGGCCTGCGTTCACCATGACGCACCGGTTTCCCGTCCACGAACGCTGGCAGTCTCGCGGCGTCCCTGACGTCCCAACAGGGTGCGGCGGTCGATCAGCAGGCGCTCCGCGGGCGGCGAGGTGTGATCCCGCTCGTCTCCGCCGAGCTCCGAGCAGCGCCAGGACGGCCAGGGCGACGGTGCGCATCTTGTCGCGTTGGCGCTCTGGTGGAAGACTCGCGGGATGGCGTTTCTCAAGACGTTGAAGCAGGCCAGGCAAGCGATGAGTCCGGCCGCGATCAAGCAGGGGCTCGAGGCAGGTCGCGCGGAGCTCTCGGGCCTCTCGGCAGCTCCGTCGGACGACCAGCTCGCGGCGATGGCGCCCGAACAGCGCGCCGCCTACGAGGCGGCGATGGCACAGGTCGTCGAACGCCGGTCCGCGGCCAGCGACGCCCACCAGGAGCTCCGCGACCGCGAGATCGCCCGGCGTGCGCTCTTCGGTCCCGCCGGCGAGCACGTGTACGGCCCGCTGCCCTCGGCGACGCCGCAGGCGGTGACCATCGAGGACGCGATGGCGCAGACCAAGGAGCAGTTCAAAGACGTGCTGCGCAACCCCTTCGGGTCGCGCAAGCCGGCGCCGCCTCCCGGGGCGCCGGGCGACCCGGTCGACCGTGAGATGCAGGCCGCGGCCGAACGCGCCGCGCGCGACGCCGCGCGCGCGCCGTACCTGGCGCCGGATCGGCCGAAGCTGACGTTCGCGCGCATGGCCACCCACAGCAAGACGCAGGTCGAGGAGGTGGCGGCGTACCTGGGCTCCAGCGGGCTCTCGGCACGCCCGGATCTCGTCTTCGGCGTCTACCGGGTCCCCGACCACATCGGGGGCGGGGTGCTCCGGGGCGGCCGCGTCGTCGAATGGGACGTCGTGCACGCCGCGACGCCGGGGTTGCCCGCGGCGGCCCCGGCGGCGACACCGTTCTTCGACGCGGGGGAGCGCTGGGTCGCGCGGCGTCACGGAGAGCGCGCGCCGCTCGACGAGGACCTCGCGCTCGCCTACCTCAGCCGGGCCGGGATCGGGTCGGAGGAGTGCCTCGGGATCGCGCGCATGCTGAAGATCCAGGATCACGGCGGGGGCGAGGACAGCGTGAGCTCCACCGTCAGCCAGGTGACCGGGGTGCACGCCTTCCATCCCCAGGGGCTCGGTGCCGGGGTCTTCGAGCAGCTGCGCGGCGAGCGGCCTCTGGCGGCCGAGGCGCGGGCTGACGTCCACGTCGAGGTGCTCAACTGGCGCGCCGTCGCCATGGCGGTGCAGCCGGAGACCCATCGCCGGTGTCCGGTGCCCTCGCCGTTCCCGAACCTGCCGAGCACCCCGCAGGAGCTGCTGCGGGCCTACCTGGAGATCGTCGGCGTCCGGCCGGTCGACTGCTACGCCGTGGAGGTGACCGAGGACGAGGCACGCAACATCCAGGGTGTCTCCCAGAAGGGGTTCGTGACGATCTCGACCAACCGCGGCGACGAGCAACCCTGCGCCGACGGCAAGCCGCGCCGGCGCCTGACGGCGGGCTCATGCGCGGTGCTCGTCTACCGCGACCACCCGGACTACGCCGAGGGTCGCGCGCGCTGGTCGGCCTACGAGCGCGACGTCCTGCTGACTGCACTCTCCCACGGGATCCGTCCGCGCCCGCTGGTCGAGCGACCGGACTTCCTCGATCGCGGCACGGTCGGGCGGCTCGTGCGCGGTGCCGGGCACGTGGCCGACTTCGTCGAGGGCACGAGCGACGACGACCCCTTCGCGAAGATTCCGCCTTACCGCTACTGCTGGCCGCCGGCCGAGTGACGAGCGGTCCCGACGTCACGCCGATCGGCTTCGCGGCGACAGACGCGCCCGGCGCGCTGGTGCGTCGGCGCCGGAGCCCGGGGTGGCTCGTGCTCGGCATCCTGCTCGTCGGCATCGGGGGCGCGGGAATCGTCTGGTTCGTCGCGGCGCAGCTCGGCAACGCGCCGGCCCGCGAGAGCGCCGTCGCGACCGGTCGTCTCGCCGCGCTCGGCGGTCCGCCCACCCCGGCCGTCCGGTTCTCCGGGCAGGGGGACTACACCGTGTGGCTCGAGACCAGCGGCGTGACGCTCTCCGACACCCGCGAGCTGATCATCGCGGCGACGGACTGCGTCGCGACGTTCGCGGATGGGGCCAGCCCGGCTCGCTTACGCGGCGCCCGTCAGGGTGCGAGCGTCACCGTCGGCGACCGCTCGACGCTCGGCACGTTCACCGCTCCCGCGGGCGACATCGCCGTGCGCTGCTCGCAGCGGCCGTTCGGCCGACGTGGACGACAGCGAGCCCTGGCCGCGGAACGGACCTACTTCGTCGCCGCCCGGAGGCCGGGGGTCGGCTGGCGGTCCTGGGTCGGGATGTTCGGCGGGATCGGGCTCATCGTCCTGAGCGTCCCCGTCCTCGGCCGCTACCGGGCCGGGTACCTGCGGCCCCGGTGAGGGCCTGGGCCGGCCCTCTGCCCCGGTGGGCGTCCCCAGAAGCACGAAAACCCGCCTGGCGCTTCTCGGAGACCCGCCGTCATTTCGCGCGTCCTCCGAGTCGGTTTCAAACCGAAAGCACATCTCGTGGCGGTGGCCGTAGAGGCCGAAGAGGGCGGAAGGCCGTTCGGCTAATGATCGCCCGGTTGCGCCCTAGGATCGCACCGTGGCTGTCGCTCGTCGCGCAATGCAGTAGCCGACGGAGGCCAAAGCGCCGCTTGACCAGACCCGACCCGGTCAGCGAGCATCGCCGCATGTTTCGGAATCCCTTCTCTCGAAGTCGGAAGGCCGTGGCGGCTCCGCGACCCTACGCAGGCGAGGCCGAGCCGGAAGGCGCCTACGGCGTTGTCCCGATCAACGGCGAGATCGTCATGGATCTCCAACCGGGCATCGTCGTTCAGGGCATCTTCCGCGTGGCCGGGCGACCGGCCAAGGCGTACCGCAGCACGAACGGCATCATGAGCTGGGACCCGCAGATCACTCTCGAGCTCGAACCTGCGAGCGAGGGCACTCCGCGCTTGATGGCGGTCGGGGGCGAGCACAAGCGCGAGTGGGTGCATCTCGAGCTGCGTCGAGACGGCTGGTCCGAGAAGGCGGTCGTCTGGTTCGGCGTTCCGGAGCCGGGCGGCCGGTACCGCGTTCGGATGACTGGGCCGCCTGAGGACCATGAGGGTCATCTGGTGTTTGTCCGGCGCGAGTGAAAATCGGCGTCGTGCCTCCCTCGGCAATCCCTGGCCGAACAAGGCATAGGTGGTCTGTAGCTACCGACCGACCTAGCCCACGCGAGCGCGGTAACGACCGCGTCCGAGAGCACGAAGAGACCCCCGAAGAGGAAATGGGTGGGGAGTACGAACCGGCCTCAAACCGTCGTCCTGTTGCCACCCTGTCGCAGAGTCGCTTCGAGCCATCGCCCCAGAAGCACGAAAACCCGCCTGGCGAGAGGCGGGCTTCCGTATAGCGGGGGCAGGATTCGAACCTGCGACCTTCGGGTTATGAGCCCGACGAGCTACCAGACTGCTCCACCCCGCGGCGGACAGACAACGTAGCAAGTTCCTCGCGCCGGGCCGACCCTCGCAGGGCGGCCATGTCTGCCACGTTCGCCGCGTCTCCGCTCACAAACGTGGCGAGCGTCCGACGGCGCTGCCGATCAGCCGCCCTTGACGCGCTTGAGCTCCTCGTCGTCCGGTTCGTAGGCGGGCTCCTCCTCCACTTCGGCCGGCGTCAGCGGGCCGTCCGGGAGGGCCGGCGGGGCCTCCTCCTGGGGCGACGGGTCGGGGTCGTGGGCGGGGTCGTGCTCGGAATCACTCATGACCGTCGCGTACCCGGGACGCCCCGGACCTCACCGGCGCAGGTCGCCGCGCAGCACCCGGGTCGCGAGCTTGTCCGAAAACACCCCGAAGCCCGTCTTCGCCCACAGCGAATCGCGCTCGAACCACGGCTCGCCGTCGTCGAGCAGCGGGCTCGGAGCGTCGCCGGCCCGGAGGGCGCGCCGGCACTCGGCGCAGGCGGGAACCGCGACCGCGAAGCCGCGCTTCACCTCCCCGGTGGCTGCGCCGTGACGCGGATCGAAGAAGCAGAGCCGCACGGGCCGCGGCGCCTTCTTCCCCGCTTCCAGCGCCTCGGCTTCGGTCAGCGCACGCGCCCCGTCGTGCGTGAGGACGAGGGCACCCACGAGGTCGACCATCCCGGGGTCCGAATGCAGCACCCGGCGAGCGGCCGTGTAGGCGTCGAGCCCTCGTTGCTGCGCTGCGATCCCGCCCGGGGTCGCCGGGGTAGGCCGCCCATCGATCTCCTCGGAGAACGCCACGAGCTGCGCCTCCACGTCCTCGCGGAGCGCTTCGGCGTGCGCCGTGCGCGCGTGCTCGAAGACGCGGCGAGGCAGGAGCGGCTCGGGCGCGGACGGACGGGCCGACCGGCGACGACGACGGACCAGGAGCCCGGTGATGAGGAGGACGACGACGAGCAGGACGATGATCCCGACGGAGCCCGTCCCGTCCGGGTCGTCTCCGGGCCGGGCGGTGACGCCCCTGTTCCCTTTGCTCGTGAGCTCACGACTGCGCTCCTCGAGCCGGTCCTCGACGCGCGTGACGCGCGTCGCGAGCTGCGGATCCCCGAGGGCTTGGACGAAGCGCCTGGCCTTGTCGACGTCCGGCTCGTCCCGATCCTCGGACTCGAAGTTCCCAACGGTGGACGCTTTGTAGAGCCGCTCCTGGATCTGCTCGCTCACGCCGTAGCCGTTCTGGTTGAGCAGGCCCTCCTCGGCGGTGAGATAGACCCCGTCCTCCCCGAGGCGGCCGTGGATGACGTCGAGGAAGCGCCGCCCGTCGCCGCCGTACCGGTCACCTCGGGTCAGCGGCACGAGCGCGACGAACACCGGGACCGGCGCCGCCTCGATGGCCTTCAGGACCGCGCGTCGCTTGGCGGCGGGGACCGCGTCGGCCAGAGCCGGGTCGACGAAGAGGGGCGAGCGCTTGAGCCCGGCGGTGACCTCGGCCGCCGTGGCGGCCTGGGCTCCCGTCGGTGTCCAGAGCAGGAGAGCGAGCAGGGCCGCGAGGACCACCCGGGGACGGCGGGGCATCAGCGCAGTCTCCTCCACCACGGACGGCGGACGCTCGCCCGCCGCTCCCGCTCCTTCCGGCGCTGATGCTTTTCGGCCCGGCGCTTGCCTCGCGCCGCCTCGGCCCTCGCCGCCTCCTCCTCGCGACGCCGGCGCCGACCCTCGCGAAACCGCACCAAGCCGCCCGCCACCAGGCCCAGCAGGCCGAAGACGAACCCCGAGCCGAGCACCATGTCCCCGAAGGAGGCTTGCTCGTCGTAGTTCCGGCTGAACGTCGGCTCGTACGGGTCGAGCTCCCGGGGCTCGCGGGCGTCGTTCGTCGTGCCGGGCGGGAGCGCCGCCACGGCGTCGACGAGCCGCTCCATCCGGACCGCGGTGAACGCGGGCGAGCGCTCACCTTCCGGCGGGTACGGCGCAAGGTCATAGCTGTCCGCGTCCTCCCGGGGCACGTCGAAGGCCATCGTCTCGAGGGTCCCGCGCTCGTCGATGAGGACGTACAGACCGGGGCGCCCGAGCCGTCGGTGGAGCGCGGTCGCGATCCGCGCCACGTCACCGCCGGACTCGTCGGTCTCGAGCTGCGGCAGGACGGCGGCGTAGATCGGGACCGAGCTGCGCTCCAGGGCACGCAGGATGCGCCGCTCCTGCTTGGCGTCGAGCAGCCAGCTGAGCTCCGGATCGACGGCCAGCGGCCGGGAGCGCAGCGTGTCCGCGAGCGCGTCGAGCCGGTCGGCGGCCACCGCCATGCCGACCGTCGGACCCGTGAGGGCGAGGGCGACGAGTACGAGCAGCACCCTCGACGGACGCCTCATCGCCGACCCTCCCCCGCCAGCACGCGCCCCGCGAGCCCGTCGTCGAGGGCGCCGAGGCCCGTCCGCGCCCACAGGGTGTCGCGTTCGAAGTACGGCCGCCCGCGATCCTCCACCGCGGCCGGGGCCAGCTCGCGCGCGACCAGCCGGGCGCAGGCTGCGCAGGCCGGGAGCGGCACCTCCTCACCCCCGAGGCGCCAGCGCGTCTGGCTGCCGCCTTCACCGTGGCGGGGATCGAAGAAGCAGCTGCGCGCATCCGACCCCTCGAGCAGCCACTCGCCCGTGTCGACGAGGGTGGCAGCGGCCACGAGCGCGATCGGCTCCCCGCCCTCGGCCAGGAGCTTCGAGGCGGCAGCGTAGGCGTCGAAGGCCGCAGCGGGAGGGGAACCGGCCGAGGCGAGCTTCCCGGAGAGCCGAAGGACGCCCGCCTGCGCGCGTTCGCGCTCCTGATCGACATCGATCGGTGTCGTCCGGGACGGCGGCACGGGCTCGTCCGTCGCCGTCCGCCGCCGCCGCCGGCGCCCGACCAGCCACGGCCACCCGGAGTAGGCGAACGCGCACCCGCCGACGCCGAGACCGAGCCCGATGGCGGCGAGCGTCTGAAACCCGCCCGGGCCGCCCTGCTCGCTCGGGATCGGCTTCGGCTCGCGCCGACCCGTGACGGCGACCGAGAGCGCGTAGGTCGCGAGCTCGGCCGCGCGGCTGCCCCTCCGGTCGTCGAAGATGTCGTTCGGGAGCGTGCGCAGGTCCGTTTTGGTCTGGACCCCGAACGCCTGGACCGCGATGCCCGCGGCGTAGTCCCCGGGCATGGCGATGTACAGCCCGTCGCGGTCGAGCCCGTCGTGGAGCAGGTCCGGGAGCGCGTCGAGGGTCTCGAGCCCGGCCTCCTGCGAGAAGCTCGGGGCGATGACCACGAACACCGGGAAGGGCGCGTCCTTCACCGCTCGCCGGAGGTCGTCGAGGTCGGCCCGTGGGACAGCGCGACTGAGCGCCGTGCTCACGAAGACGGGATCCTGCCGGAGCGCCTCCACCATGATCTCGGTCCGCTCGTCGGCCCCGGCCACCGGGGCGAGGACGGCCAGGGCCGCGACGACGCTCCCGGCGAGCGTTCGAAGACGGTGCCGCATGCTCAGGTGCCTGCCCGTCGGCCGTAGGGTCGAACCATGGCCCGCATCTTCGTGACCCGAAGGATTCCCGGCGCTGCGGTCGAGCGGCTGGCCGCCCGTCACGCCGTCGACGTGTGGGACGGGGCGCTGCCCCCCGAGCCCGCCGTGCTGCGCGAACGGGCCGCAGGCTGCGAGGCGCTTCTCACCATGCTGAGCGACCGCGTCGACGCCGAGCTGCTCGACGCGGCGCCCGGGCTGAAGGTCGTCGCGAACTACGCGGTGGGCTCGGACAACATCGATCTCGCTGCCTGCGCCGAACGCGGCGTCGCCACCGGGGTCACGCCGGACGCGCTCACCGACGCCACCGCCGACCTGACCTTCGCGCTCATCCTGGCCGCCGCCCGCAATCTCATCGCCGGGCACGACGCGGTCCGGGCCGGAGAGTGGCGCACCTGGGAGCCCGCCGGCTGGCTCGGCCACAGCGTTCACGGCGCGACGCTCGCCTTGATCGGTCCCGGCCGCATCGGCGAAGCGGTCGCGCGACGCGCCGCGGGCTTCGACATGGAGATCATCCGCGTCGGCCGCCACGACGACCTGCACGCCGCGCTCGCCCGCGCCGACGTCATCTCGCTCCACTGCCCGCTGACCGAGCAGACCGAGGGCCTCATCGACGCGGCGGCGCTCGCCGTCTGCAAGCCGACCGCGATCCTCGTGAACACCGCCCGCGGAAAGGTCATCGACCAGGAGGCGCTCCGGGCCGCGCTCACCGAGGGGCGCCTGGGAGCCGCCGGGCTCGACGTCACCGATCCGGAGCCGCTGCCGCCTGAGCACCCGCTGTTCGCGGCGCCGAACCTGCTCGTGCTCCCCCACGTCGGCTCGGCCACGCACAGCGCCCGCGCGAAGATGGCCGAGATCGCCGCCGACAACATCGAGGCGGGGCTCGCAGGCGAGCCGCTCCCCCACCCCGCCGCATAGGGTTCCGGGCATGCGCGTGGCCGTCGTCGACATCGGGACCAACTCGACCCGGCTGCTCGTCGCCGACGTCACGCCGGACGGCGGGTTCACCGAGCTCGACCGCCGCACCACCGTCACCCGCCTCGGTCACGGCGTCGACGCCTCCGGCTCCCTCGACCCCGCCGCGATCGACCGCGTCCTCGACACCCTCTCGGTCTACCGCCGGAGCATCGACGAGCACGAGGCCACCGAGACCATGGCGGTGCTCACGAGCGCCGTCCGGGACGCCACGAACGGGAGCGAGTTCGCCGCCCGGGTGCGGGACGAGTTCGGCCTCGACGCGCAGACCCTCACCGGCGATGAGGAGGCGCAGCTGACCTTCCTCGGCGCCACGAGCTCCCGCGACGAGGAGGCGCCCACCCCGATCGTCGTCATCGACATCGGCGGCGGCTCCACCGAGTTCGTCGTCGGCGAGCGCGGCCGCGTCGCCTTCCACGTCTCCACCCAGGCGGGCTCGGTCCGGCAGGGCGAGCGGTTCGTCCACCACGACCCGCCCGAGCGCGAGGAGCTCGCGTCGCTCGCCGAGGAGGTCCGCGGGATCTTCCGCGGCGCCGTCCCGGCCGAGCAGCGAGGCACGGTCGTCGCGGGCGTGGCCGTGGCCGGCACCGCCACCCAGCTCGCCGCGATCGACCAGGGCCTCGAGCCCTATGACCCGGAGCGCGTCCACGGGTACCGCCTGGATGAGGGCGCGTGCGAACGGATCCTCGCGCAGCTCGCACAGCTGTCCGCAGCCGAACGCGGGGAGGTTCCGGGGCTCGACCCCGCCCGGGCGCCCACCATCATCGTCGGGACCCTGCTCATGCTCGAGGCCATGCGCGCGTTCGGCCTCGAGACCGTCGAGGTCTCCGAGCACGACATCCTCCGCGGCGCCGCCCTTCGGCGCGCGGGCGTGGCCTGAGCCTCGGGCCGCGCCGCCGGGACGGCCCACGACGAACGAAAGCCGCCCCGAGGGACGGCTTCCGATGGATCCGACGGGACGGGGCAGGGAAGCTCGTCACGTCAGACAGGTGCTGCTTAGGTGGCCGGACGGCGGGAGGCGCCGATCCGAAACGGCAAACGCCCGGCCTATGAACCGTCGAGATGGGAGACCCGAAGCGGTCTGGCCATCATGAAGGGCGACCCTCCGGGCCACAATCCGACGTCCGTCCACCGCGGGCCGGACAAGTGGGGAACGGGCGGGTCAGGCCGAGGAGCTGAAGCGCACGCCGCCGACCACGAACCGCCACACCTGTTCCACGAGCTGCTCGGCCGCGGGACGCTGCGGCCGGGAGAGCGCCTCGCCCATCGCCACGCGGAAGCTGCCGATCATGAGCGCGCCCGCGGTCCGCGGATCGAGGTCGGCCGGCAGCTCCCCTCGGCGCTGCCCCGCCGTCACGTTCCGCGCCGCGTCCTCGACCAGCCGGCCCATGCGCCGCACCTCGACCGCGGCGACCTCGGGCTCACGGAAGAGCCGCGTGAGGATGACGGCGGCGAGCGGCTCGGCGTAGTGGAACTCGACCGAGAGCTCGAGCCGCTTGCGCTCCCGCGCCGCCCAGTCGGCCTGCGGCGCCGGGTCGAAGTCGGCGACCTGGGTGTGGAGCCGGTCGTAGAAGCCGTCGACCACCGCGGCCACGAGCCCGGCCTTCGAGCCGAAGTAGCGGTAGAGCAGCCCGACGGAGACCTCCGCGCGCGCCGCGACCGCGGCGACCTCGAGCGCTCCGTCACGCGCGCCGAGCTCCAGCTCCGCCGCCTCCAGTAGGCGTTCGCGGGTGGCGGCGCCGCGGCGGGTCAGGGAGGGGGCGGTGGACATCCCGGCGAGCGTAGCTGAATCGACTTCAGCTTCGCCCATCTCTCAGCCTTCGTCGTGCTCCAGGCGGTCGCGGTCGATGCCCTCCGCGTTGGGACCGGGCGGCGGCGGCGCGGCACCCTCCCCGTGGACGGACTTCCACAGCAGCGCGTCGAGATCGCGCTGGGAGGCGCAGTCCAGGCACGTAGGCAACCGGGCGGCCGCCCGCGCCGACGCCGTCCCGCGCGGGTTGTACTCGAGCAAGGGGATCTTCGCCGGGACGTAGTTGAACGGCTCGGCGTTCACCGGCTTCGACTCGAAGGCGTCGTACATCGGAGTGGCGAGCTCGTCGAAGAGCCCGAGCGGCTTCATCCCGAGGATGAGCTGCATCGACTTGATGACCGAGAGGAAGTCGTACCGGGTGTGGACGACCGCCCCGGCCTTCGCGTAGGGCGAGATCACGAACGCCGGGATCCGGTGGGCGTCCACGTGGTCGGCGCCGTCCTGCGAGTCGTCCTCGATCACGAAGATCGCCGAGCTCTCCCAGATCGAGGAGTGCGAGATCTCGTCGACGAGCCGCCCGAGCATCTCGTCGTTGTCGGCGATCATCGCCCGCGGCGTCCGGTTCGGCTTGGAGGCGGAGCCCGGATCGAGCGTGTTCGTGTGGTCGTTCGTGGCGATCAGGTAGTTGAACGCGGGCACCGTCCCGCTGGCCAGCTGTGCACGGAACCGTGTCTGGAAGCAGGAGAAGCGCGACACGGCTCCCGGCTGGGCCCCCGGGGGCACGGCGGTGTCCCAGATCTGGTTCATCGTGATGACGTCGTAGCCGATCGACGCGTCGTTCGGGTAGCAGCCCGGGCCGGCGCCGAGGTCGCTCTTCGCGAACTTCGCGGCGACCTCCTGGGTCTCCTCGCCGGTGCGGTCCTTGTCGGTCAGCGGGATCGTCCCGGCGATCGCCTCGCCGTAGTTGAAGTAGGAGATCCCCTGACGCTCGGCCTGGTCGAAGAGGAAGCCGTTGCCGGGCCAGGTCACGGAGTAGACGCCGAAGTCGTAGGGGCGTCCGCGGTTGCCGTAATTCTGGAACCAGTTCTTGTTGACGTAGTCGGAGACCTTCGCCGCGCTCGTCCAGAAGTGCCCGTCGATCGAGGCCTCGGAGTTCGCGTACACGTGGTCGAGCAGCGGGAAGCGTCCCGCGAGCGCGTGCGCGTTCGCCGTGGTGTCCCCGCCGAAGAGGGCGAGCTTGGGGTCCCCGTCGCCGCGCGGCTCGTCCCCAAGGATCTGGTCATACGTGCGGTTCTCACGTACCAGGTAGAAGACGTGCTTGATCGGGCCGCCGGGCCGCAGCACCGTGTCGGCCGGCGCCGTCTGGGCGTTCTGCGGCACGAGCGCGCGGTCCGCGGCCCGCGTCAGGCGCGGCAGCCGCTTCTCACTGGGGTAGTCCGCGATCCCGGCCGCACCGATGTTGATGAGCGGCAGGTACTCCGTGCGGTTGATGAGCCCGTCGGTGTCGTCCGGCGAGGTCGGCTGGGGGCCGTTCGGGTTCGGGCCCGTCCCGAGCCCTTTGCCGCTCAGCCACAGCAGCTTCGCGCAGCGCTTGCTCTTCTTGCCGCGGCGCTTCTGGCCCGCGCCGCGGATCCCGCACGGGTTGCGCGTGCTCGCGCTGACGACCTGGACGTCGGTCGTGAAGGCGGCGGTGGGAATGCGGGCCAGGAGCGGGAAGTCGCCGCCGGCCTGGCGGATCCGCGCGCCGCCGGGGCGGACGTCCTCGTCCTCCTCCTCGGCCACCGTGCGTGCGGCGGCACGCTCGGCCTCGGCGGCGAGCACGCGCTCACCGTCGCGCCGGGCCCGGCTGCGCGCGCGGGCGGAGCCGTTCGGCAGCCCGAAGACGGCGATCGAGTCGGTGCCCTCCTGGGCGACGAAGAGCCGTGACCCGTCGGGCTGCACCGCGAGGGCGACCGGGCTCGCGCCCAGCCCCTCGGGCCGTCCGGCGAAGAGGGTCTCCTGGACCGCCATGCGCTCGGTGTCGATCACCGAGACCTGGTCGGAGTTCGCGATCGCGACGTAGGCCCGATCGGCCTTCGGGTCGACGGCGATCGCTTCCGGGTGGGAGAGGTGCGCGCCGACCTGGATGTCTTTGATCTTCACCCCACGCTCGAGGTCGATGACCGACACGGTCCCGGGCGTCTCGTTGGAGACCAGCCCCGTCCTGCCGTCCTTGAGGATCGCCGCGCCGTAGGGGTAGTTGCCGGTCGGGACGTAGCGCACCTTGTCGGTGGCACCGAGGTCGACGATCGCGGCCGCGTCGGCGAGGTTCAGGGGGACGAGCAGGCGCTTGCCGTCGGGCGCGATCGCCAGCCGGTCCGGCCAGGAGGTCCGCTCGTTCACGTTCGTCGGCGGGAAGTTCTGGGGCGCGGTGGCGCTCGAAGGCGGCGGCACCGCGATGACCCGGTCGAACCGGGCGCTGCCGGTGCCGGGGTTGTAGTCGTAGACGTGGATGACGTCGCCCTTGTGACCGGGGACGTCGGGCTTGGTCTCCTGGAGCGTGCGGCCGGTCGAGTCCCGCACGCCCGACACGTACGCCTTGTTCGCGGTCGGGTCCATGACGATGCCGCCCGAAGCTCCGGGCAGGCGAATGGTCTGGGTGACCCGGCCGCTGCGCACGGAGACGATCCGGATGTCGTTCTCGCCGCGCCCGGTGGAGACGGTCCAGTACCAGCGTCCGTTGGGGCTGACCGCACCGCCCGTCGGGAAGTTCCCGACGGTGACCAGGCGCCCGAACGGCTCGAGCCGCCGCCCGTTGCCGGTGAGCTTGCGCTCGGGGCCGATGCGTCCGGTGTCCTGCAGCGCCTGCCCCACCGCGATCGCGGCGACCCCTGCGAGCAGCACGACGGTCGCGGCGACGGCCACGCGAAACCGGCGGAAGAAGCGCATCAGGCCATCAAACAGGACGGCGACGGCGCTCGCCGCACGGCCGCTTCGCCGCGGCCGCCGCTTCGGCGAGCCGCTCCTCGCCGGCGAAGATCCGCCCGCCGACCGCCAGCACCGGCAGCCGGTCCGCGCCGGCGGCCAGGAGGCCCCGGCCCGCCGCCTCGAGCCCCTCGTCGCGCGAACGGTCACCCGCAGCGATCAGACAGTCCTCGAGGGGGAGCGCCGCCGCCGCCGCGGCCTCGGCGAGGATCTCCGGATCGTCGAGGTCGAAGCCGCCGCAGTACGCGAGCCGACAGGCGGCGAGCACGAACGCTGAGGCCTGCCCGCGTTCGGCGGCGTAGGCGGCCACCCGCATCGCCGAGCGCCACAGTTCGGGCTTGCCCTCCGGCCAGACGAGCGGCATGCGGAGCGCACGGGCGCGCGCATCCGCCTCGTCGACGGAGACGACCTTGCCTTCGGGCATCAGGGCGGGCCGCCACGTGAGGCCGCTGAAGAGCCGGTCGGCCCGCTCGGCGACGAAGTACGTGCTCGGCGCCCCCAGGTCGAAGAAGAAGGTCGCGGACTCGGACGCGACCGGCTCCGCCGGCCTCACCAGACGGTCCCGCCTCCGCTGATCCAATGAGATGACCTGTCCCATGTGCACGCACTCCCCACTCGTCGCGTTTGCCCTCGGTGTCCCGCCCCTCCTGTCCCAAAGGCGTCAACGACCCCCGCCGCGAAAACTTTCGCCAACTTCCCAGAGGCCGTCGTACGTTGGTCCATCGGCCTAAAACCCACATCGTTGCCTTATTTTCTGGGATAAAGTGGAAGGCCGTTGCGCCATCCCACCCCACCCACCCCCTAGTCCAGGAGCAGCGCCATGCCCACCCCGCCTCCCCCCAAGCGACACCCCTACAACCAGTGGGCGCCCGACGCCCGCGCCCTCGATCTCGTCGGCGACAAATGGACGCTTCTCATCGTCCGTGACCTCGTCGGCGGCCCGCGCCGGTTCGTCGAGCTCCAGCGGACGCTGCCCGGCATCTCGACCGAGCAGCTGCGCTCCCGGCTGAACCGCATGGTCGCCGACGGCCTGCTCACCCGGCAGCGGTACCGCGAGGTCCCGCCGCGCGTCGACTACGAGCTGACCGAGCGCGCCCAGGACCTCCTGCCGGTGATCGGCGCCCTCTCCCGCTGGGGCTACCAGTGGGCCTGGGGCCAGCCGCGACAGGACGAGCTCCTCGACATCGGCGCCGTCTTCCGCTCGCTGCCCGGCCTCGCCGTTCCCGACGGGTTCGCCGGGGAAGCCGAGCTGACCGTCCACCGTGGCGACGGGCAGCAGAAGCGGTACGTGCTCTCCGCCCCCGCCGGCGTGATGATCGTGCAGGAGCGCTCCCACCCGGAGGCCGACGCGCGCATCGCCGGCAACGAGGACGCGTGGATCGCCGCCCTCGGTCCGGACGCCGACACGAGCTCCCTCGATGTCACCGGCAAGGGCAAGCTCGCCGACGCACTGCTCGAAGCACTGGCGCCCGTCGCCGTGCGCGACGCCGCCGTCGCCTGAGCCGCAGCCCCCTGGTCCCGCGTGGACGCATCAGCGTCCGCGCGGCGCCGCCGCCTACTTCGTGTAGTCCGCGGCGACGATCTGCGGGAACGCCCGCGTGTTGCCCGCGGGGACCTTCGGCGGCGCCTGCGTGAAGCAGGCGGGCGTGCTGCTCGAGTCCGGGGCACCCGGTCCCTTCGGGCCGCCGGTGTTCACGCAGTCGAAGTTCGGGAACATCATGTTCCGCGCGCGCTCGGGCCCGGACAGGGACGCCGGGTTCATGTAGGCGTTGCCGCGAGCGCTCGGCACCTGGGTCCGATTCGAGTAGATCGCGGCGGACTCTTGGCCGACCGGACCGAACTGGCGCAGGTAATGACCACGCCCGCCACTCGCGGCGTCCTCGCCCGTGGTCGGGATCGTGTCGGAGAGCGCCCCGGCCCCGTTGGCGATGAAGTCCGCGGTGGTGCGCTGGTGGTACTCGAGCCACTCGAGGATCGGGTTGAGCTGCTCGAGGAACGGCTGCACCTTGCCGAGGACCGGGCTCAGCGCGTCGAGCGTCTCGCGGGTGGCGGGCAGCCCCTTCTTGGACGCGGTGATGAGCGGGTCGAGGTTCCGGAAGAAGATCTCGAGGTCCGGCGCCAAGGCTCGCGCGTCGCGCAGCGTCGGCTTCAGATCCCGCACCGCGGGCCTGAGGTCACGGAGCAGCGGGTCGGTGTCCTTCGCGAAGCGGTCGAGCCGGGTGAACGTCACCTTGGACTCGTCGAGGAACGTCGGGAAGATCGTGAAGATCTCGGCGAGCGCCTGCTCACGTCGCGCGGTCGTCTCGAACGTCTTGCCGGAGTTCACGACGAGGTTCCGGAGCTGAGCCTCGTTCTCGGTGAGCGCCCCGAACACGACGCCGGTGTTCGAGACCAGGCGCCGCACGGCTCCCGCCTGCAGGTCGAGCACCGTGAGCACGTCGTCGGCGTCGGCAGCGAACTGGGGCAGGTTGCCGAGCGCGTCCGAGATGTCCTTCCCCCGGCCCCGCGTGGCTCCGGCCAGGTCCTTCTGCCAGGTGCGGAACGCCTCCCGGGTCGTCGGGTCCAGGGCGTCGAAGATCTCGTCGAGCTCGACGCTGTCCTTGACCTGCGCGACGCCGAGGATCCCGCCCTCCTTGATCCGCGGTGCCTTCGCCGTGCCCGGTGTGAGCTCGATGTAGGTCTCTCCGAGCAGCGTCTTCTGGCGCAGGGTGGCGCGGCTGTCGGCGGCGATCGGCGCGTACTTCGAGTCCAGCTCGAGCGTGGCGAGCGTGCGGTTCGGATAGCGCCGGTCGTACTCCTTCTTGCGGACGCTGCCGACGGTCACGCCGGCAACCCGGACGTCCGCCTCGAGGCCGAGCTGCGTGGCCTCCGGGACGGCGACGGCGACCCGGTAGCCCTGCGGCTTCAGCGGGACGCTGCCGCCGAAGCTCAGCCACAGGAAGAGCAGGAGCCCGAAGCAGGAGACGGCGAAGACCGCCATGGTCAGGATGCGGCCGAAGGTGGGAGCCTGCTTGACCACGGCTTATCCGCCGTTCTCGAGGTTGCAGATGGTCGGATCGAGCAGGGCGGGCGCGAGGATCATCCCGAGCGGCGGGTTCTGCGCAGCTGTGTTCTTCAACGTGTTGCAGGTGCCGCCGACCGTCAGCGCCCGGAACGGGCCGTTCGCGTCGGAGGTCGAGAACACCGCGGAGCCGTTGTGCTGGAGCCAGCCGAGCCAGAACAGGTAGCCCTCGTCGCGGTCGGGGTCGTCCGGCCCCTCGCGCCCGTCGCGGTTGTAGCCGAGCATGTTGAACAGGTCGTTGAGCACGGTCACCGAGCGGGTGAGGTCCGGGGTGGCGGCCGTGACGTCGGCGGCGGCGGGGCGCAGGCTCCTGACCACGGGGCGCGAGCCGCGGACGAACGGCCGGATCTCGTCGCGGACCACCGGGGTCGCGCTCTTGACGAAGGGGATGACGGCCTTGTTCGCCCGGTCCAGGGCCGGGCCCACGGGCACGAGGGCGTCGGCGGCGGGGCGCAGGACCTTCGCGAACTGCTCGACCTTGCCGAGGGTGGCCGTGGTCTCCTGCAGCGCGCCGGGCAGCTTGTCGATCGAACGGGAGATGTCGGTGTCGACGGAGGCGAAGGAGCGGAAGACCGTGGCGGAGGTGTCGACGAGCTGCGTGAGGTCCTCATCCTTGCTCGCGAGCTCGCCGTTCAGGCCGTTCAGCGAGCTGATGAGCCGCCGCAGGTTCTTGCGCCGGGTCGCAACGGCGGAGCTCACGCGGGCGAGGTCGCGATGGGTCGGCTCGAAGCGGCGGAACACGTCACGCAGGCTCGGGCCCCGCTTCTCGAGCCCCGAGCCGGCGTCGGCGATCAGGAGCTTCAAGTAGTCACGGGTGTCGCCGTCGAGCGCGGCCAGGATCTCGTCCGGGTTGATGTCGGGCAGCGTGTTGCCGACCGGCATCGTCCAGTTCTGCTCCGCGACCGGCGCGCTGTCCGAGCCCGGGACGACCTCGACGAACATGTCCTTGAGGCCGGTCTTCGGACGGAGGAGCGCGGTGGCGTCCGTGTGGATGAGGTCCCCGAACTCGGGGTCGAGATCCATCTGGACGATCGCCCGTCCGTCCTTGAGCTTGACCCCGGCGATGTCGCCGATCCGCACGCCCGAGACCCGAACCGTCTGCCCCTGGCCGGGCGTCACGGCCTGCGCGGTCGAGAACTCCGCGTTCAGCCGGAACGGGCTGCTCTCCCACGGGAAGCGCAGCCGCTGGTTGTCGAGGATGTAGGCGCCGACGACCGCGGCGATGAGCATCAGGCCGACGACGGCGGCGAAGTTCTTCCCGTTCTTGCGGATGGCGCGCATCAGCGGTCCGCCTCCGCCCGGGCGAGCCGTCGGCGGGCCTTGCCCCGGAGCTCCGCGGCCTGCTTCTCGATCGTGGCGGCGGGGATCTGTGGCGAGCCGACCTTCACGTCGCGAGTCTTCGGGTTGGCGTCGAGCCGCAGCTTCAGCCAGGTCATCGCGTCGCCCTGGTACTTCAGGTAGTCGCTCTGCTTCGCAGCAGGGACCCGCGCACGCTTCTGGCCGGCGACGGTGCCGGGGGTGGAGCGCAGGTCCGGCGGCTCCTGCGTCTCACAGGGCACGTCCGGGCGCAGCAGGGAGCGTCCCCGGGCAGGGGGCTTCGGGTTGAAGCCCGCGAGCGGCTGGCTCGAGGTCATGATCTGGCCGGCCGGTCCGGGCGAGGCGTAGTTGCCGGCGTTCGCGAGCACGCGGAACCACTGCCCGTTCGCGTCGCCCGAGCGGCTCTCGCCGGCGAGGCCCGGCAGCGTCTTCACCGCATCCTGGAAGACAGGGCCGGAGGAGGGGAACTGCTCGTCCGGGATCGTGTCCGAGGTGAAGGGCAGAACGACCTCGTTCTGGCAGGCGGCCAGCGACCGGCCCTGCAGCAGGAGCGGCGGGGTGACGCGGTTCAGGTCGGCGAGTGACACCACGGTCGGGCCGAGGTCGGAGGTGAGGCCGCGCAGCTCCGGGGTGGAGACGAGCGCACGCGCCTGGCGGAGGAAGGGCAGCGAAGCGTCGATCGCCGGCCCGGTCGAGCGGGTGCCGGGCCGCAGCGCGACGACCAGGCGGCGGACGGGCGGGAAGGCGCGGTTGAGCTCCTTGAGCGCCGGGAGCCCGGCCCGCAGGGTGCGCGGGAGCTCGGTGAGCGTCGCCCGCAGCTGATCGTCCTTCACGGCGAACGCGCGAGCGGTCGTGTTCAGATCGGTGATGAGGGCCTTCAGCTGCGGCGCGTTCGCGTCGAGCGCCGCCGCTGTCGCCCCGGCCCCCTTGATGTAACCGGAGAGGTCGCCGTCGGCCTGGCCGAGCGTCGCATCGTTGACGATCGCCGAGTCGCGGTACGCCTCCTTCCAGAACCGCTGGGATCGGTTGAACCCCGCCGCGCCACCCCCCTTGTAGGCGGTCGACAGCGACCCGAGCAGCCGCTTGAGATCCTCGCGCGTGTCGGTCTGCAGCGTCGTGACGAGCTGATCGATCTGGACGGGCGAGGAGGCCTGGTTGATCGGGAACACGTGCCCCTCGTCGACCACCGGGGCGCTCGGGGAGCCGGGCTCGAGATCGACGAAGAAGTTCCCCTCCAGGAAGATCCGCGGCCGGATCTTCATCGTCGCGTCCTCGTGCAGCGGCAACCCGCCCTTGTCGATGCGCATCGTGATCTTGGCGGCCTGGGAGCCGTCGCCGACGCCCTCGACCTTTACGACCTTGCCGACGTTCACACCCGCGATCCGCACGACTGAGTTCGGCCGCAGGTCGTTCGCGTTCTTGACCATCGCGCTGACGTTGTATCGGTCTCGGAACGGGATCTCCCCGTGGAAGGCGAGGCCGACGGCGACCGTGACGACGACGATCAGCAGCACGCCGATCAGCGGGTTCGGCAGCGTCCTCTGGCCCACGCGCCTCACTTGCCACCGTCCGTCGAGTACGTGGTCGGGTCGGGCGTGTCGGCGCCGGTGCCGCCCGGGCGGACGGTGAACGTCTGGCCGTCGGGGACCCGCTTCGGACCTATGGCGATGCCGCGTCCCTTGATATCGAACTTGGAGAAGCTCGGGCCGACCTTGGGCCCTGGCTTGCCCGGATGGTCCACCGCGACGCGCCGGTAGGGATCGCCGTTGGAACGGTCCCGGAACGGGTTCGCCGAGCCGAGGTAGCCCTGCTGGCCGACCTCGCAGTTCGCGTTGCCCTGCTCGTCGACGGCGTCGCCGTGGAACGTCGCGTGCAGCTGCTGCTGAACGGCGCCGGGCTCTGAGCTGGTCTTTCCGTGGGCGAACTCGTTGGCGGTGTCGCCGGTGACGCCGTCGTTGCCGTCGACCCCGGGGATCGCCTGGGCGCCCGAGTTCACGAGCGCGCGCTGCTGGGTGCCCGTCGCGTCGGGCGCGGTGAGGTGCTCGGCGGCGAAGGTCCACAGCGAGGTGAACGAGTTGCAGACCGTGATGTAGGGGCCGAGGAAGCGGAGCTGCGGCTGCAGGGTGGTGACCGTCGCGTCCAGCCCGCGCAGCGCTCCGGTCGTCGTGGGCGTCCGGGAGAGGTCCCGGACCGACGCGAAGGTGGGGCCGAGCTCACGCGAGAGCTGCGGCGAACGGCGGGTCACCGGCGTGCCGACCGCGAGCGCCCGATTGAGGACCGGCAGTGCGCCGCGCAGCTCGGCCGTGGCGCCCTTCAGGTCACGGGAGAACGCGGCCGTGTTGCGCAGGAAGGGCCGCTGGGTGATGAGCGAGCTCGTCGCGACCTTCAAGGTGTCCGGGCCCTTGGCGATCGTGTCCTGCAGCGCCTTCGGGTTGCGCCCGATCGCGTCGAACGTCGTGGCCATCGTCGTGAAGACTCGGGCCTGCGTCTTGGAGACCGGCGCGACGATGCGCGCGGCGTCCGCCAGCTCGTCGAAGAAGCGGGAGAGCTGGGTGGGCTCCGCGCTCAGGTTGCGCGCCACCGGCGAGAGGTGGCCGAAGAGCTCGGGGAGCTCGCGGATCGTGCGGTTCAGGTCGCCTCCGCGTCCGGTGAGCGCGTTGCCGAACTCCTGGAGGTTCTCCTGCGACGCGGTCCGGGTGGGCTCGTCGAAGGTGTCGTAGACCGTGTCGATGTCGGTCGAGGCCGTTGCCTGTCCGTCTGGAAGGCTGCCGCCCGATTCGACCATGGTGCTCGCCTTCCCGCGCGTGAGCTCCACGTACTTGAGGCCGAGCGCCGAGCGGGCGCGGACGCGGATGCTCGAGTCGGTCGGGACCTCGCCGAAGCTGTCGTCGAGCTTCATCGTGATCTCGGCGACCACGCGCCCGTCGGGCTTCCGCACCGGCGCCATGTCGGTGACGATGCCGACGCGGTACCCGCCGGAGCGGATCTCGTTGCCCTTGACGAGATTCGTTCCGTTCGCGACCTGGACGCTCACCTGGCGGGTGGGCACGAAGGGAAGGCCGTCGTTCGCGTTGTAGGCCAGGAAGACGGCGACGGTGACCACGAGGACCGTGACCGCCCCGACGAGGACGGGGTTCGAGGCGATGGAGCCGGAGTTGCGTCGGTTCATGGCGCGAGGAGGTAGTCGAGGAGGGCGGCGTGACCGGCGGTGGAGCCCGGGCGGGCCCGGAGACCGAGCGCCTTGAGCGACGTGGCGGCTCCTGCCTCAGGGAGCTGCGGCGTCGCCGGGAGGGGAAGTGCGGGCAGCCCCGGGATGGTGAGCGGGCCAGCGTCCGCCGGCGGACGGCCGCCACCGGATCCGGGGTTCGAGCCGTTGCCGCCGGCCCCGGGCCCGTCGCCGCCCGACTCCGGAGCGGCGGATCCGGCGCGCGCGGGCGGCACGATCCCCGCGGGCCCGGCGGGCCCCGGAACGGTCGAGCGGGCGGCCTGCCCGGCCTCGGGACCGGGGTCGGTCGGATCGACGAAGTTGATGCCGGGCTGGTTCGGGCCGAGCGCCGCCGAGCACTCCTCGCCGACCTCCTTGGCCCGCGGGACGTCCGCGTAGTCGGCGCATTCGCCCCCGGCGAGCAGACCGATCTTCAGCAGGTGGTTGTTCTGGTCGTAGATGTTCGTCGACATCGTCTGGTCGAACGCGTAGGTCAGGAACGACTCGAGGCCCGTGTAGCCGGTGGGAGCGGGGCGACCGGTCGCCTTTGCCGCGCGCGGGTCGTCCTCGAGCGCGTTCGCCGGGTCGTTCAGGTGCTCCAGCACGATGGCGAGGTTCTTGAACGCCTCGGGCGCGGGTCGGGCGGTCCGGCGCAGCTGGGTGATCACCGGTGCGGCCGCCTGCACGGCCTCCGTCCCGGTCTTCGATGCCGTTCCGAGCGCGTCGATGGCCGGATCGGAAGCCTTCGCGAACGGCCCCAGGCGATCGAGGAACTCACGCAGCGGTCCGGCCGAGGCCTGCAGGTCGCGGAGCGCCGGGGTCTGCGCGTCCGCGGTCTCCCCCAGCACCCGCATCGTGGGCCCGAGCTCGTCGAGGAACGCCGGCAGGCGGCGGAACCCCTCGGCGAGCTGCTCCTTGCGCGTGGCCGAGATGCGGGCGGTGTCGCGGGCTTCGACCACCCAGCGCCCGACGTCCTTCCGGTTCGCGTTCAGGTCGCCGATGACGGTGTCGGCGTTCTCGGTGAGCTGGACGAGGGTCGCGTTCTGCCGGGCGAGCTTGGCGAGGACCTTGTCGGTCTCGCGGAGCGCCGGGCTGGCCCGCCGGATCGCGTCGTCGAGGTTCTGCCCGTTCCCGGCCACGCCTGCGCCGAGCTCGTTCAAGATGATGCTGAGGCGCTCCGCGTAGGGCCGCCGCAGGACCGTGTTCACGAGGTCCGCGCCGACCGTGGTTGAGGTTTGGGTGACCGGGATGCGCCCGTTCTCGGGCAGCTTCTGCCGCGCGTTCCCGGGCTGGCAGTCGATGTAGTACTCGCCGATCAGCGACTGCGGGCGCGTCGCGCAGGTGGCGTCGGTCCGGATCGAGCCGAAGCCGTCCCGGGTGATGCGGAACCCGACGATCGCCCGCCTGGTCTTGCGATCGAGCGTGATGCGCGTGAGCACGCCGGCACGCACACCGGCGATCTTCATGTCGGCCCCGTCGACCAGCCCGAACGCGTTGTCGAGCTCGACGAAGTACTCGTTGCCCGGATCGGACTCGGAGGCGCCGCCGGCCATCCACGCGAACGTGCCGAGGCCGAGCAGCAGCAGCGTGATCGTCGCGAGGCGCCTCATGGACCGAGCGGCACCTGGGTGATGTCGCAGTTGTAGTCGGGGGTCGGCTTGTAGGCGGCGCCGCGCTCGACCGCGCCCGGGCAGCGGTTGCGCTGGCCGAGCGAGGCGACCTTCTTGAGGTTCTCCTGCTGGGCCTCGGGGGTGAGCAGCGGGGTCATGCTGAGCAGCCCGCCGGCCGCGCTCTGCACGGTCGCGAAGGCGTTGACGTGCGCGGCGGCCCGGCTCGCCCCGCCGAGGGCGTCGACCAGGCCGGAGTGGCCGAAGTCGTCGAACCAGCCGGTCAGGTCCGCGGAGTAGGGCCGCACGAAGCCGAGCTGCGGGGCGGCGCCGTCGAGGGCGCGGATCGTCGCGGGGAACGACGCCTCACGCTTCTTCCCGTCGACCTCGACCTGGTCGAGCGCCGCGTCGCGCACCGTGGAGGCCGAGGTGACGAGGTCGATCAGGTCGTTGCCGGGGCCGGCCTTCCGGGTGAGCTGCGCGAGGTCGCGGAGCGTGGGCCGGGCGTCGCGGGCGAGCGGGCGCAGCTCCGCGAAGAACGGGCGCAGCTTCCGCGCGACGGGCTTCGAGTCCTCGACGAGCGGCGCGACGTCGTCCAGCGTGGCCCGCAGGTTGACGAAGGTCGTGTTGGACCGCCGCATGAACGGGGGCAGCTGCGTGAGCGCGTCGTCCAGAGCGGTGCTCCGGTCCGCGATCGCCCCCGTGGTGTCGGCGAGGTTCGTCACGACACCCGCGAGGTCGTCGCGGCGCTCGGCCACGTCGGTGACGAGCTGCGAGCTCGCGTCGATGAAGCGACGCAGCAGCGGCGTGTCCCGGTTGATCTCGGCGAAGAGGCGGGAGGTGGCCGCGAGGCTCGGGTTCAGGTAGAGGAAGCCCTCGTTGGCGTCCTTCGAGCTGCCGCCGTAGGAGGTCGCCTGCCCCTGGATGAAGCCCTGCAGTGCCTTGCGGGCCTCGGGGTCGAAGATGCTGAAGAGCTGATCGAGGTCCACCGCGGTGGTCGTGTCGCCCTGCTGGAGCGTCGCCCCGTCCGCGAGCACCGGCGGGTCTCCCGGGGGGAGGCGGAGCTCGACGTAGCGGTTGGCCACCCCGGAGAGCGACGCCTGCCGGATCGTCGCCTGCGTGCCCTGCCGCAGCGGCGCGTAGTCCGGATCGGTGATGTGCATCTCGATCTCGGCCTGGCCGTCGCGGGTCAGCCGGATGGCGCGGACCTCACCGACGGGCCGCCCGGCGACCTGCACGAAGTTTCCCTTCACGAGCTGCGAAGCGGACTGGAAACGGGCCTTGACCATGACGTCGGTCCCACCGCTTCCCAGGAGCACGATGGCGACGACGGCCGCTGCACCCAAGAGTGCAACCGCTGCCGCCACCCGCCCGATTTGCTGCGAATGACGCAAAGCCGGTCGAACGTACCCCGGCGTTCAGAGCAATGTCAATGGCGAACCGTTCTGGCACGTTCCCGCCCGTTCTTTCCCACCGTCGTCCGCAACCTTCGCCCGGCGTCACGGTTGCGATCACCATGCCCCTCCGCTTCCGCCTCGTCCTCGCGGCGCTCGTCCTCGCCTGCCTCACCTCGCTCGCGCCGAACGCCTCCGCCGCCTCGAAGAAGACGGCCGTCGCCGTCGGGATCGGCGACCAGAGCCCGGCGATGTTCTCCACCGCCGCCTTCAAGAAGCTGAAGATCAAGAAGACCCGGTACTTCATCCCGTGGAACGCCTACTCCGACAAGGAGCAGCGCCAGCGTGCCGACGACTTCGTGAACGCCGCACGCAAGGCGAAGGTCCGCGTGCTCATGCACATCTCGACCGACAACTTCGAGGCCAAGAAGGCGAAGCTCCCGTCGGTCAAGCAGTACCGCAAGGACGTCGGCAAGATCGTGCGCCGCTACAAGCGCAAGGGCGTCAAGGACTGGGGCGTGTGGAACGAGGCCAACCACAAGACCCAGCCGACCTACCGCAGCCCCAAGCGGGCCGCGCAGTTCTTCGTCGAGATGCGCCGCCTGTGCAAGGGCTGCACGATCGTCGGCCTCGACGTGCTCGATCAGAAGGGCGTCGAGAAGTACATCCGCTCCTTCTACCGCTACGTCCCGCGCTCGCAGCGGAAGTACGTGAAGGTCGTCGGCATCCACAACTACTCCGACATCAACCGCAAGCGCACCACGGGCACCCGGAAGATCATCAAGGAGGTCAAGAAGCGCGACAACGTCAAGACGCAGTTCTGGCTGACCGAGACGGGCGGCCTGGTCTCCTTCGGACGCAGCTTCAAGTGCAGCGAGAAGCGCGCGGCCAGCCGGACCAAGTCGATGTTCAGCCTGATCAAGCGCTACCGCCGCGACATCAAGCGCCTCTACACCTACAACTGGCAGGGCACCGACTGCACCGAGGGCAGCTTCGACGCCGGCCTCGTGCGCCTGGACGGCTCGACCCGCCCCGCCTACGACGTCTTCCTCAAGGAAGGTCGGAAGTTCAAGCGCTGAGCGCCTGACCCGCACCTCCGCCGGATCCTCGCGCGCCCCGAACCGGGCGCGCGAGCCGGTTCCGGACCCCCCTACGATGCCGGGCGTGCACGCCTCGCAGACCGTCCTCCTCGATGCCCTGAACCGGCTCGGCGGACGCCAGGACGCACCGGCGACCAGCCGGGACCTCGTCGCCGCGGCCCCGCACGACCTGCCGCTCGTCGCGGTGAGCGGTGGCGAGCGACCCACGGTCACGGCCCACAACGTCGCGGCGTTCATGGCCCGCGCGGCCGAGCTCGAGCCCGAGGCGCTCGGCGCCCTCGAGCGCCTGGTCACCGGCGGGGCGCTCCCCGCCTCCGAGGACCCCGGGGCCGGCACCGGGGCGGGCCTGGCCTGGGTCACCGCGCAGCCGAAGGGCGTCGCCCGCCAGGCGGTGCAGTGGTCGGTCGACCACCCGGAGCACGGCCTGCACGACGAGGCCTTCGCGATCGCCCGCCACGCGCTGGAGTAGCGTTCCCGGCTGGGCCCGGGTAGCCCAACTGGTCGAGGCAGCGGTCTTAAAAACCGCGGCTCTTACGAGCGTGCCGGTTCGAATCCGGTCCCGGGTATGCCGCGTGAGAGTTCGGTGAGGGCGCACGGCGCCCTGCGGCCCGCCGGAACGATCTCGCTACCGTTGAGGAGAGCGCAGCGGAACTCCGCCGCGCCGCAGCCGTTCTGGAAGCACCGGACGGCCGCACGTCACGTCATGGAAGTCGCCTCCCTCAAGCAACGCCCCGCGCTGCGCGGGCCCACTCCCTTCCTCCGCCTGCAGGGGGACGAGCGCCTGGTCGCACTGACCCGGCGCGGGAACCAGTCCGCCTACGAGGTGCTGGTCGCCCGCTACCAGGCCCGCCTGCTCTCGTTCTGCCGGCACATGCTCTCCTCCCGTGAGGACGCCGAGGATGTCCTGCAGGAGGTCTTCGCCGCCGCCTTCAACGCGATGATGGCCGACGACCGGCCGATCAACGTGCGCCCGTGGCTGTACCGCATCGCCCGGAACCGGTCGCTGAACCACCTGCGCAAGACGACGTCGATCGGCGTCGATTCGATGGACGTCCACCTGGCCGACCACGGCGCCTCGACGGCGGACCGCGTCCACGACCGCGAGAAGTTCCGCGAGCTCGTCGGCGACGTCCAGCTGCTGCCGGAGACCCAGCGGACCGCGCTGCTGCTCCGGGAGATGGACGCGCTCAGCTACGAGCAGATCTCCCAGGCGATGGAGACGACCGTCCCGGCGGTCAAGTCGCTGCTGGTCCGGGCACGGGTCGGCCTCGCGGAGGCGTCCGAGGCCCGCGCGCTCTCCTGTGAGGAGGTCCGGGAGGAGCTCGGCGAGGTCTCCGAGGGTCTGCGCCGCAAGTCCCCGCCGGTGCGTCGCCACGTCCGCGGCTGCGAGCGGTGCGGCGCCTTCGACAAGCAGCTCGGGCAGACCAACCGGGCGCTCGCCGCCGTCTTCCCCGTCGGGCCGCTGCTCCTGCTGAAGAAGTTCGTGCTGGCCCAGGGGGCGAGCTCCGCCGCAGGCGCCGCCGCCGGCGCCGCGGGCGGTACCGCCGCTGCCGGTGCCGGGGCGGGTGCGGCCGGCGGCGCCCTCTCCGCCGGTGTCACCGCCTTGGCCACGAAGACCGCCGCCGTGATGGCGGGCGCGGCGATCGTGACCGCCGGCGCGGTCGAGGTCGATCACTCCCGGAAGCAGACGCGGGCCGCGACCGCCAGCCCGCGCAGCCACGGTGGCCCCTGCCGTCGTGGTGCCCGTCCCGCGCGCCGGCGAGCCCACCGTGCTCGCCACCGCCCCGCAGCCGGCGAAGCCCGAGCCGGCGGCGCTCGCCCCCGCCGTCGACGAGCACCGCTCCGACGCGGCGGTCAAGCCGCGCACGACCGAGCCGAAGGTCGCGTCCGCGGACGCCGCCACGGGCGAGAAGAACCAGGACGTCTTGGCGCCCGAGAGCGGCTCCACCGGAGCCACCGGCTCGAGCGGCGCGGCGAGCGTCGAACCGCGCACGGAGCCCGCGACGCCGCCCGCCAAGCCCGCCCCGGCGACCGGGACGACGGCACCGGCTGCCGGTCCGCGCACGGCCCCCGCCGAGCCGGCCCCGCCCGCCGCGAAGCCCACGCCGGCCCCGGCGGATCCCGCCAGCGGCACCACCGGTCCCTGAGCGCCTTCAGCCGACGCGGTCGCCGAGCGCCGCACCCGGCGCCGGGTCCAGCAGCAGCACGAGGCCGTCCGAGTAGGTCCCGAGCACGAGGCACTCGCTCATGACCGGGCCGATCTGCTTCGGCGGGAAGTTCACCACCGCGATGACGAGCCGCCCGGTGAGCGCCTCCCGCGGGTAGTTCGTGATCTGCGCGGAGGAGCGGCGTTCGCCGATCTCCTCGCCGAAGTCGATCCGCAGGCGCCAGGCGGGGCGGCGCGCCTCGGGGAAGTCGATCACCTCGAGGATCCGTCCGACGCGCATGTCCACGCGAGCGAACTCGTCCCAGGTCAGCGGGGCGTCCGTCACGGCCGTTCGGTCCCCAGGCGGAAGCTCCGCAGCGCGCTCTTCATCAGGCCGAAGGAGCCGACCGCGCTCACGGAGGGGGTCGCCTTCGAGTACCGCGAGAGGAGCGTCAGCTGCGCACCCTCGCGGGGCGCGGGGTCGGGCGCCTCGTACTCGGGAAGCAGCAGGTAGCGCCGTCCGTAGTAGAGGCGACCCTTCAAGCGGGTCTGAAAGAGGATCTGGTGGCCCGGGAACTCGTTGATGCGTGCGCGGGAGTCGCCCCGGAAGCGGAAGCCGTCCGGGAACTCCTTCTCGAGCGCTTGGACCTCTTGCGCTGCGAGCACGGGAAGCGCCCCGGCCGGATCCCCGGGGTACGGCGGAAGCTTCAGCTCGGAGACGGTGAAGGTCTCGTCGGTCGAGCTGCCGGGCCGGGTCACCAACCGCAGCGCCTCGCCCGGCTCGGGGGTGACCCGTTCCATGCCGTCGCGGTAGCCGAGCGTGAAGGCGAACGGCTCGGTGACGAGGACGTCGGTGAGCCCTGAGCGGTTCGAGGCGAGCGAGCGGGCGCCCTGCAGCAGGACGAGGGCCGCGAAGAGGCCGAGGATGACGATCCGCGTGCGGCGCACGGGCCAACGGAACCGCTGGGCGACGAGCACGGGCAGCTCGGGGCCGTATTCGGGACGTAGGGACGCCATCGCAGGCGCGGAGTGTAGGAGCCCGGAGGTCCGGGCTCAGGGTCCGACGTCGTCGCCGACGACGACGGTCGCGACCTGGGCGCCGTCGTTCACGCTCAGCGTGTAGAGGCCGGCCTTCAGCCCCTCGAGCCGCTTGGTCCTCGTCTCGCCGGCGGGCAGCTCGATCGTGGTGTCCGTCCCGACCAGGCGGACGATGAGCGACGTCGAGCCGACGTTCTGGAGCTTCAGCTCGATCGTGAGGAACGGCGAGACCGAAACCGAGCCCGGCTCGACGTCCTCGCCGCCCACCTTGAAGAAGACGGGCTGGCGGATCGGTTCCTCGTCGCCGGGGCCGGGGGCACCCGGCTCGGTCGGCTCCGCGGGTTGCGTCGTCGTCGGCGGCGGCGCGGGTTCGGACGGCACCTCGGCGGCGCCGGTGCTCGCCTCCGCGGTGGGACCGGTCGCCCCGGTGGAGGCCGGGGCCGCGGTGGTCTCGCGCGGGTCGTCATCCCCGCCGCAGGCGGAGAGGCCGAACAGGCAGGCGGCGAGCAGGACGAGCGGGGCGCGGCGGAGTCTCACCGTGCGTCCTTCGCGCCCGCCGCTCGCGGTCCTCTAAGCCTCGTAGCTCTCGCCCGGGGCGAGGAGCTCGACGCGGGCGTGCCCGGCGGCCTCGACCTCGGCCTTGTACGCCTGCGCGTCGGTGGCGATCGGCGGGAACGTGTCGTAGTGCTGCGGGATGACGACGATCGGCGCCGACGAGCTTCGCCGCGACGACCGCGTCATGACGATCCATCGTGTAGTGGCCGCCGATCGGGATCAGCGCGATGTCGACCTTCTTGCGCTGGCCCGGGAGCGCGAGGTCGGAGAAGAGCGCGGTGTCGCCCAGGTGGTAGATGACCTTGCCGCCCATCTCGACGACGAGGCCGCCGGGCGGGGTCACGGTGCCCTTCGGGGTCGTGGAGGTGTGGAACGCCTGCGTGAGGCGGGCCGAGCCCCAGGCGTAGGTGGCGGTGCCGCCGATGTTGGTGTCGATCGTCTCGACGCCCTCCTCGCCGATCTCGCCCGCGATCTCGGTGATCGCCTGGACCGTGGCGCCGGTGCGCTTGGCGATCGCGACGGTGTCGCCGTAGTGATCCTCGTGGCCGTGCGTCAGCAGGATGGCGTCGGCCTCGAGCTCGTCGGCCGTCACGGTCGCCACCGGGTTCCCGGTGATGAAGGGGTCGATGAGGACGGTGACCCCGTCGTGGGTGAGCTCGAAGGCGGCGTGGCCGAGGAAGCGGATCTTCATGGCGTTCAGGACTCCTGGGGATCGGTGGGGGTGGTGTCGAGCGGACCGCTCGTGAGGACTCGCGCGAGCTCGAAGCCGACGGTGGCGCCGACGAGCATGCCGAGGCGGGTCTCCTCGGCCAGCAGGGTCCGTACGGCGAGGATGCGGTCCTCGAGCGGCTCGCTGCCCGCCGCTTGGGCGACGGCGGCACCGGACGCGGTGAGGTAGCCGCCGTCGTCGAGCGCCTCGTTGAGGATGCGCTGGAGGGCGGGCGCGGCATGGGTGACGACCTGCTGCGCGTGCTTGAGGCGCTCAGGGTCGGAGAGCAGCTCCACGGCGGCGTCGACCTGCTCGGCGGTGAACTCCTCGGCGGGCACCCCGCGAGTGTACGAACGGGCGGGTGCCCGGCCGACGGCTCGGCGCGTCGGAGCGACGCGGCCGGCTCAGCGCGGCTTCACGCGCGAGAGCAGAAGCCCCGCGAGGGCGCCGACGAGGGCGCCCCAGGCACCGGCGAGCGCCGAGTAGCCGAACCCGATCGGCAGGAGCGCGACGACCGCGGCGAACGCGAGCACCCCGTAGAGGTCGGCGTCGTCGTCCTCACCGGGTCGCCGGCGCCGGGCCAGCAGCACGGGGACGACCCACGCGGTCAGCAGGCCGAGCGCGCCCGCGTTCCCGCCGACCGCGATCGGGAAGACGCTGTCGACGCTCGCGACGAGCGCCGCGCCCCCGGAGGCCGCAGCCAGCCAGAGCAGCAGGACGACGAGCGGGCCGTGACGACGTTCCAGCAAGGTGCCGAAGAGCGCGACGCAGCCGACGCAGGCGACCATGCCCCACGTCCCGACGTTGACGAAGGGGGTCGTGAAGATCCGCCAGACGTCCTCGCCGGGCGGACCGATGAGCGCGATGTCGCCGCGCCCGATGAAGGCGAGGATCAGGAATCCGACCGCGCCGAGCACGACCAAGGCGATCGTCACGTAGGGGCGGCGGTCCTCGTCGGCCCGGATCCCGGGGATCTCCCCCGGCATGAGCTTCCCGAGCTTGGGCGGCCGGGGCGCCTTGCGCTTCTCCTTCGGACGTCCTTCACCGTCGGCCCCGCGCTCGATCTTCGGCGCGCGCTTGCGCACGCGGTTGCCGCAGTACGGGCACTCGGTGACGTACGGGCTCACCTCGGCCCCGCAGTGCTTGCAGACCACGAAGAGATCGGGGGCGCCGGCCATCTCCGTCGATGATAGGCCGGAACGCCGAACTCCCTGGTTGCTACCGTCTTTCGCACAGATGTCGTCCGATGTCTGTGAGGTCTTGTTGCGTTCCCTGTGCAGGTTCGGGTCCGACGAAGCCCTCCCGAACCCATACAGAAGGAACCCCCATGTCCCAGACGTTCTCCGATCTCGGCGTGTCCGAGGTCGTCGCCAAGGCGCTCGCCGACAGCGGCATCTCCGAACCGTTCGCCATCCAGAAGCTCGTGATCGGCGACGTGCTCGCCGGCCGCGACACGCTCGTCAAGAGCCCGACCGGCTCCGGCAAGACCCTGGCCTTCGGCGTGCCGATGGTCGACCGCGTCGAGGCCAACGTGCCGATCGCCAAGCGCCCCTGCGCCCTGGTGCTGGCCCCCACCCGGGAGCTCGCCTCCCAGATCGTGGAGGACCTGCGGCCCCTGGCCCACGCCCGCGCCCTCGGCATCACCGCCGTCTACGGCGGGGTCGGCCTCGAGCGCCAGGCCCGTGCCGCGGCCAAGTCCCACATCATCGTCGCGACCCCCGGCCGCCTCGAGGACCTCCTCCAGCGCCGCGCCTTCACCCTCCGCGACGTCAAGTGCCTCGTGCTGGACGAGGCCGACCGCATGCTCGACATGGGCTTCAAGCCCGCCGTCGACCGGATCGTCAAGCAGTGCCCGGAGCAGCGACAGACCCTGTTCTTCTCGGCCACCCTCGACGGTGAGGCCGGCCGCGTCGCCCAGCAGTTCACGAACAACGCAAAGACGCACGAGCAGGTCGCGACGGTCTCGCACATCGCGAAGGTCGAGCACCGGTTCCTGACCGTCGCCCACGAGCACAAGCTCAAGGTGCTCGTCGAGGAGCTCTCGCGTGACGAGCAGCTCGCGCTCGTCTTCGTCCGGACCAAGCGCGGCGCCGACCGGCTCGTCAAGCGCCTCTCCGGCCAGGGCGTCGTGTCCGTCGCCATGCACGGCGACAAGAGCCAGAACCAGCGCGAGAAGGCCCTCGCGAAGTTCGAGAACTACGAGGTCCGCGTGCTCGTCGCCACCGACGTCGCCGCGCGCGGCATCGACGTGGCCGGCATCGCGCACGTCATCAACTTCGATCCGCCGGAGGACCGCGACGTCTACGTGCACCGCATCGGCCGCACGGGTCGCGCGGGCGCCACCGGCGTCGGCACGACGTTCGCCCGGCCGGACGAGATCCACGACGTGGCCGGCATCGCCGACGACCTCGGGATCGAGCACCCGTTCGGCGTGCGTTCCAAGGCGCACCGGGGCCAGCCGGGTCACCAGGCCCAGAAGCCGGCGCGCAGCGGCGGCGGCCCGCGGTCGGGCGGCGGCGGTGGCGGCGGCGGCTCCCGCGGAGCCGGCAGCGGTTCGGGCGGTGGCCGCTCCGGCGGCGCGCGCAGCGGCTCGGGCTCGAGCAGCGGCTCCTTCCGCGGCACGTCCTCCGGCGCTCCGGGCGGCAAGGGCCGCGCGCGCGCCAAGCGCCGCCCCGGCTCGGTCTAAGCCTCGGCGCCCCCGGCGCGGCGCCCTCGGCGCGGCGAACCGCCCAGTCTTTTCCGGCCTCCAGCCGGAAAAAGCTGGGCAGTTCGCCGGGGGCAACGGCGCGCTACGGCGCCGTGGCCTCCACGATCTCCCGCATGACCTCGCGGAGATCCGAGTTGGCCTCGTAGACCACGATCTGGCGGTGGGCGCCCGTCCCCCGTTCGATCAGGTCGCGGACGCCGTCGAGCTCGTCGGCCGAGCCCAGGTCCTCGGCGTGCGGGCGCAACCGCGTGAGTAGCCGGTTCGCGAGCGCCTTCGCGGTGACCCGCTCGGTGGAGGGCAGGTCCACGAGCTCGCCGTCCAGGCCGTGCCGGGCCGCGAGCCACTTGTTCTCGTCGAGCATCTGCCACGGGTACTCGGCGAGCTGCTCCCCCGCCTCGTAGTGCTCGCAGAGCTCCTTGACCATCGCCTGGATGAGCGCGGCCAGGCCGAGCGTGTGCTCCACCCGGGTCTGCGCGTCGCAGGCGCGGATCTCCACGGTGCCGAAGCGCGGGTGCGGCCGGACGTCGTACCAGAGGTACGTGTAGTCCTCCATGACCCCGGACTCGACCATGAAGGCGATCTCCTGCTCGTAGTGCGCCCAGTCCCGGTAGGCGGGCGGGATGCCCACGCGCGGGAACGCACGGAAGATCGGGGTGCGCGTGCTCATCAGGCCCGAGCGCTGGCCGCGCCAGAACGGGGAGTTCGCGGAGAGCGCCTGCAGGATCGGGACGTGGACGCGCATCCCGTTGGCGACGTGGATCGCCTTCTCGGGATCGTCGACCCCGACGTGCACGTGGAGACCGAAGATGAGCTCCTGGCGGGCCACGAAGCGGAGTGCGTTGATGAGGTCGCGGTACCGCGGGCGCTGGACGATCCGCTGGTCCTCCCACATCGCGAACGGGTGGGTACCGGCCGAGCCGATCGTGAGCCCGTGCGCCTCGGCGACCGACCGGACCTGGGCGCGGAGCCCGCGGAGCTCGCGTCCTGCTTCGCCGAGGTCACGGCACGGCTTCGTGGCGATCTCGAGCACGCTCTCCATGAGCTCCGGCTTGATCTCGTCGTGCGGCGCGGCCGCGAGCAGCCGTTCGATCGCCGAGACGAGCTCGAACCGCTCGACGTCGACGATCATGTGCTCCTCCTCGATGCCGATCGAGTACGGCCCGTGGGCGGAACCGGAGAAGGCGTGCTCCATCGGCCGTGACCCTACCCGGCGCACCGCGATGAAGCATCCGACGAGCAGCCGTCGGGCTCCGCTCCCGGGTAGGCTCGTGGGCATGACCACCGCCGAGATGTCCTCAACGCGCCTCGAGGAGCTCCTCGGCGCCGACGCCGATCTGCTGACCCACGAGTGCCGCACGATCGCCTCGGAGGATCTTCATCTTCCGGGCCCGGACTTCGTCGATCGTGTCTGGATGGAGTCCGACCGCAACCCGCAGACGCTCAGCCGCCTGAGCTGGCTCGCGAACTCGGGTCGCCTCGCGGGCACCGGGTACGTCTCGATCCTGCCCGTCGACCAAGGCATCGAGCATTCGGCCGGCGCCTCGTTCGCGCCCAACCCGAAGTACTTCGATCCGGCGAACATCGTCGAGCTCGCGATCGAGGGCGGCTGCAACGCCGTGGCCTCCACCGTCGGCGTCCTCGGTGCGGTCTCGCGCAAGTACGCGCACCGGTTTCCGTTCATCGTGAAGCTCAACCACAACGAGCTGCTGACCCACCCCAACTCGTTCGACCAGATCACGTTCTCCTCCGTGCAGCGGGCGTGGGACCTCGGCGCGGCGGGCGTCGGCGCGACGATCTATTTCGGCTCCGAGGAGTCTGATCGCCAGATCCAGGAGATCGCCGCGGCCTTCGAGGAGGCCCATCGCCTCGGCATGTTCACCGTGCTCTGGTGCTACCTGCGCAACGACGCGTTCAAGGTCGACGGCGTCGACTACTCGCTCGCGGCGGACCTCTCGGGCCAGGCCAACCACCTCGGCGTCACGATCCAGGCGGACATCATCAAGCAGAAGCTCCCGGAGAACAACGGCGGCTTCAACGCGCTCAAGGGCTTCGGCAAGACGAACAAGCTCGTCTACTCCGAGCTCACGACCGACAACCCGATCGACCTCACCCGCTACCAGTTGGCCAACTGCTACATGGGTCGCTCCGGGCTCATCAACTCGGGTGGCGCCTCCGCCGGCGAGACCGATCTGGCCGAGGCCGTGAAGACCGCCGTGATCAACAAGCGGGCCGGCGGCATGGGCCTGATCTCCGGCCGCAAGTCCTTCCAGCGCCCGATGCCCGAAGGCATCGCGCTGCTGAACGCGATCCAGGACGTCTACCTCTCCCCCGAGGTCACGATCGCCTAGCGATCTGCGCAGTCCTCCGCGCTCTTTCGCGCGGAGGACACGCGGCTCTGCGCAGCCGTTGCAACACCGGGTGCACGCCGACCGAGGCCGCCCGTAGCGTCGCCGCACGATGTCGCTGCGCACAGCTCTCGCCCTCCTCGGCCTCGCCGCCGTCGCCGCCGGCTTCGGCGGCCAGTTGGGCGTTCTGGGGGAGGGCGGCCAGCTTCCCGCCGGGCAGGGCGCCCTCGTCGAGCGGATCGTCGACGGCGACACCATCAAGGTCCGCCTGGACGGGGCCACCGAGACCGTCCGCTACATCGGCGTCGACACCCCCGAGACGAAGAAGCCGGGCACCCCCGTCCAGTGCTACGGGAAGAAGGCCTCGCACGAGAACGAGCGGCTGCTGGACGGCGAACGCGTCCTGCTGACCCCTGGCGTCGAGCCGCGCGACCGCTACGGACGGCTGCTCGCCTACGTTCGTCGCGAGCGCGACGGGCTCTTCGTGAACGAGGCCCTCGTCCGGGGAGGGTTCGCGAAGACGCTCACGATCAAACCGAACGACCGCTACGCCCTGCGGTTCGCCTCGCTGGAGGCCGGTGCGCGCGCCTCTCGTACGGGGCTCTGGGGGACCTGCTGAGCCGACGCCCGGGGCGTTTTTAGGTACCCTCGAGTGATGGCCGTACGGGAAAGCCTCGCGCAGTTCGAGCAGGCCTTCGTCGAGGAGACCTACGCCGATCGCGAGCGTCGCGAGGCCGTCGAGCGTCAGGTCGCCGCCCGCGCCGACCAGCGACGCCGCAAGAAGGTGCACCGTCGCGGACGGGTGCGCTTCGTGATGCTCGTCCTCGTGCTGATCGCGACCGCCGCCCTCGTGACGGTCGCGATGTTCGAGACGCTGTACTACGTGATGGGCTAGGCCTCAGGGTCGGGCGAGCGCCGCCAGCGCGGCGTCGACGTCCGGTGTGAGGGCCGGATCGGCAGGCTCCCCCCCGGAGCGCTCGGCGACGATCTCCTCATAGACCTCGTCCCGGTGAACGGGGACCGAGCGTGGAGCGGTGACGCCCAGCCGGACCTTGTCACCGACGACCGAGAGGACCCGCACCTCGATGTCGTCGCCGATCATGATGCTCTGGGTCGCCTTGCGTGTCAGCACGAGCACGTGGAACCGCCTCCTCTTTCCCTGCTGGTCGGAGCTCCGTGCGGGGGCACGGCGTGCTGCGCACTCTTCCAGCGGCGCCGCCCGGGTGCAACCGGGCGGGGGAAGCGGAGGAACGGTCCGCCCGGTGCGTTAGGGTCCGGGCGACCATGGCTCGCCGCTCTTTGCGCCCGCAACTCAACCAGATCCGCACCTGGGTCCAGCAAGGTCGAACGGATGCGTGGATCGCGCACCAGCTCGAGGTCACGGTCCAGCAGATCGACACCTTCAAGAAGGAGAACGAGCTCGCGCCCGCCGCTACCGACGGCGCCGCGGACGCCGCGAGCCTCGATGACGACATCGACCTGCGCGCCCAGGACGACGAGCGGATCGCGGCGGAGCTCGAGAAGGCCGAGGAGGAGCGCAAGGTGCGCGAGGCCGAGGAGGAGAAGGAGCGTGAGGAGAAGGCAGCCGCCAAGGCCGCCGAGGCCAAGCGCCGTGAGGAGGCCGGCGAGGAGCCCGAGGACGAGGACGGGCCCGCTCCGCGCCGCCGGGGCCGTCGCGGCGGCCGTGGCCGCGCCCGCCGCGGAAGCGCCGGTCCGATCGAGGGCACCTTCGATCACGGCGACGAGGGCTACGGCCTCTGGCTGGACCCGGCGGTCGCCGACGACGCCGTCTACGCCGAGCACTGGGCCGGCCACCGGCCCGTCGTGGTCACCGTCGAGGAGGACCAGATCATCATCCGTCGCGCCGGCGAGGACGACGACTGAGCCTCACCCCTCGGGGTCGAGGCGCCGCCCGCCCGCGAAGTCCTGGGCTTCGCGGACGTAGCGCGCGAACGCCGCGTCCGTGCTCACGCGCGGATCCCAGGCCCAGGGGGCTCCCGGGGCGATCGCGTAGGCGAGCCCCAAGCACCAGCTCGTATCGCGGTCGTACAACGCGACGAGCTCGTCCACGGTGAACGTCGATCCGAGGCGGCGGCGCAGCTCGGCGACGAGCTCGGCCACGACCCGGTCGACGGCGACCGTCTCCTCGGGCGTGAGCCTCGAGGCGCGGCGCTCCCCCTCCCGCCAGGTCTGGACGACGAGTTCGAACGAGGCCACGGCCGCAGGGTAGCCCTGGACCGGCGCCTCCCTGCCCCGCAGGACCGGCTCAGGGATCCTTGGGCAGGCCCTCGACGACAAAGGGGCGCTCACCCGGACGGATGAGCCCGAGGCGGCGTGCCTCGGCCTCCAGCGCCCCCCCGTGCTTCAGGGCGTCGCGGCGCAGGCGCAGCTCCGTGTTCTCCTGCCGCAGCTGCTGGACCTCGCCGCGGCGGGTCTGCGCCTCGCCTCGGGCCGCCCAGAAGCCCGACAGGGGCCGGACGTACAGCAGGGCCATCCCGACGAGGACCATGAGGATCGCGGTGCGGCCGACACGGTCCCAGCGGATGCGCGAGCCGCCGCCCGGGAGCACCTGCGGCCGCGGCCGGGGGGCGCGCGTCGGGCCGGTGACCGCGTACGGGTCGGTGCGGCGCGGAGCGGGAGCCATGAGGGCGTGTTCGGCGCGCCCGTCCCCGCTCCTGCCGGTGCACGGACGTTCGCTGCACGGAGACCCGCGAACGAACGTCGGGCCCTGGGTCCGTCAGGAGCGGAAGACGGAGCGCCCCGGGTAGCTCGCGGCGTCGCCGAGGGCCTCCTCGATGCGCAGCAGCTGGTTGTACTTCGCAACGCGATCGGAACGGGACGGGGCGCCCGTCTTGATCTGGCCGCAGCTCGTGGCCACGGCGAGGTCGGCGATCGTGACGTCCTCGGTCTCGCCTGACCGGTGCGACATGACCGCCGAGTAGCCGGCCTCGGTCGCCATGGCGACGGCCTCGAGGGTCTCGGTCAGCGTGCCGATCTGGTTGACCTTCACGAGGATCGAGTTCGCCGTGCGACTGTCGATGCCCCGCTTCAGCCGCTCGGTGTTCGTCACGAACAGATCGTCGCCGACGAGCTGGACCCGGTCACCGAGCTTGTCGGTCAGCGTCTTCCAGCCGGCCCAGTCCTCCTCGTCCATGCCGTCCTCGATCGACAGGATCGGGTACTTCCCGGCGAGCTCGGCCCAGTAGGCGGCCATCTCGTCGGAGGAAAGCTTGCGGCCCTCGTGCTTCAGGTCGTAGACGCCGCCTGAGTAGATCTCGCTCGTGGCCGGGTCGAGGGCGATCGCGATGTCGTCGCCGGGTGCGTACCCGGCCGCCTCGATCGCCGAGACGAGGAACTGGAGCGCCTCCTCGTTGGAGCCGAGGTTCGGCGCGAAGCCGCCCTCGTCGCCCACACCGCCGCCGAGCCCCTTGTCGTGGAGCGTCTTCTTCAGCGAGTGGAAGACCTCGGTGCCCATGCGCAGCGCCTCGGAGAAGCTCGGGGCGCCGACCGGGACGACCATGAACTCCTGGAAGTCGACCGAGTTGTCGGCGTGCGAGCCGCCGTTCAGGACGTTCATCATCGGGACGGGCAGGACGACGGCGCCCTCCCCGCCGAGGTAGCGGTACAGCGGCTGCCCGGCCTCGTCGGCCGCGGCGTGGGCGTTCGCGAGCGAGACGCCGAGGATGGCGTTGGCGCCCAGGCGGGACTTGTTCGGCGTCCCGTCGAGCGAGATCAGCGCGCGGTCGAGCCCGGCCTGGTCGCCGGCGTCGAGGCCGATGATCGCCTCGCGCACTTCGCCGTTGACGTTCGCGACGGCCTGCGTGACGCCCTTCCCCAGCCAGGCGCTGCCGCCGTCCCGCAGCTCTGTGGCCTCGAACTCGCCCGTGGAGGCCCCCGACGGGACCGCGGCGCGGCCGTGCGCGTCGGAGTCGAGGGTGAGCTCGACCTCGACGGTCGGGTTCCCCCGGGAGTCGAGGATCTGCCGGGCGTGGACGTGCTTGATCTGGCTCATGGCTGGCTCGCTTGGGCGTAGAGGTCGCGGCGTTGGTTCTCGGAGAGGGTCTCCCACGCCGTGCCGGCCTGTTGGCCCAGCTGCTCGGCGCGTTCGACCCGCGCCCGGAACCTATCGGCTGCCGCGCGCAGGGCGAGCTCAGGGTCGACGTCGAGGCGGCGCGCGGCGTCGACCCCGGCGAAGAGCGCGTCGCCGACGGCCGCGAACGCCGCCTTCCGGTCCTCCATGCCGGCCGCCTCCAGCGCACCGGCGGCGGTCGCGACCGGCTCCGGGTCGAGCCGCAGCCCGGCGGTCTTGGCCCGGCGCTGCACCTTCCGTGCGTAGAGCGGCCCCGGGAGGTTCTCGGGGACTTCACCGAAGATGCCCGGCTCCCGCCCCGCCTCGCCCTTCTTGATGTCGTCCCAATTCGCCAGCACTTCGGTGGCGTCGGCCACCTCGACCGCACCGAAGACGTGCGGGTGTCGGGAGACGAGCTTGCGGTGGACGTGCTCGGCCACCTCGCCGAGGGAACCGACCCCGCGCTCCTCGAGCAGCAGGCTCAGGAAGTGGACCTGGAAGAGGACGTCCCCGAGCTCGTCGAGGAGCTTCGCGTCGTCGCCCGAGTTGGCCGCGTCGGCCAGCTCGTAGGCCTCCTCCACAGTGTGCGGCACGATCGACCGCGCATCCTGCTGGCGGTCCCACGGGCACTCGTCCCGCAGGCGCCGCGTGAGCTCGTCGAGGGCGACGAGCGGGGCGGCGGCATCCTGAGCGGGCATGGCGGCGAGGGTATCGCCGCCATGCCGCCCGGACAGGCGCTACGGCGTGGCCGGAGCCCCACCGTTCGGGTCGACCGGAACCTGCTGCTGCTGGTTCGGGTCCACCGGCTGACCGCCGTCGGCGCCGCCCTGGCCCGTGGCGCCGTCCTTCTCCTTCGGCGCGTTGTCGCAGTCGGAGGTGACGAAGTCGTCCTTGCACTGCGTCTCGCTCTTCCACTTGTCGCGGAAGTCCTTCACGAAGTCGTCCAGCGCCTTCTGCTGGTTCTGCGAGGCGAGCAGCTGCTTGATCGTGTCCGAGGACTGCTTGACCGTCTGCTGCGACGCCTTCGTGATCTTCTGGACCTTGAAGACGTAGTAGCCGAACTGGGTCTTGACCGGACCGGAGAGCGTGCCCTTCTTGGCGGCGAAGACCGCTTCGTCGAGCGCCTTCTCCTGCTGCCCCTTGGCGACCGCGAGCAGCACGCCGCCCTGATCCTTGGAGGCCTGGTCGGTCGAGAGCTTCTTCGCGACCTTGGAGAACGAGGCACCACCGGCGAGCTGCGCCTTGGCGGCCTCGGCCTGGGCCTTGGTCTTCGTCAGGACGATGCGGAGATCACGCCGCTCGGGCTGGGCGAAGCGCGCCTTGTTCTTGTCGTAGTAGGCCTTGATCTGCGCGTCGGTGACCTTGTCCTTGCCCTTGACGACGGCTTCACGGAGCTTGTTGGAGAGCGTGTCGAGGCGTACGCGGAAGAGCAGGTCGGCCTCGGTCATGCCCGAGGAGGCGAGGAACTTCTTGAAGTCCGCGTCCTTCGGGAACGACTGCTTCTTCGTCGTCTCGAACTGCTTCTTGACCTCGGCGTCGGTGACCTTCACGTTGCGGTCGTCGGCCTCGCCCTGGATCCACTGCGAGGAGATGAGGAACTGCAGGACCTGGTCCCGGAGCCCCTCGTACTCCTGCTTGCACTGGGTCTCGAACTGCGCGTCGGTCTGGTTCGGCTGGCCCTTGGCCGGCTTCGGGGCCGTCTTCTTCTTCGCGGCGATACAGGCCTTGAAGTCAGGCGGCTCCGGGATCGTGACCGTCGGCTTCTTGCCGCTCTGCGCCGCCTCGGGATCGAGCTGGGAGGCTTGCGAGAGGGCCGCCACGTCGAGCCAGTGCTCGTAGGCGTCCTTCTTGATCGAAGTGTCCCCCACGCGCACGACGGCGTTTCCGGGGATCGAGTCCCCTCCACAGGCGGCGAGCCCGACAACGGTGAGTGAGGTCGCGCCAAACGCGACGGCGGAACGGCGGAAGTTCGTCAGCACGTCGCGCAGGGTAGACAAAAAGGTCTCAAGCGCGCGTAAGCGCCAACAGCACGTCGGCTGCGCGGACGACCGCGGGGAAGCGTCCGACGGCGTCGTCGGGAACCTTCACGCTCCACTGGGAGCGTCCCGGTTCGTAGGTCGAGTCGGGGATCTGCGCCTTGAGCTCGGCCGCCTGGGCGGGCTCGAGATCGACGGGCGTGACCGTGAGGCGACCCTGGCGGAAGGAGACCGCCCGCGCCCCCGCCTGGCCGAGCTTGATGCGGGCTTGCTGGAGGGTCAGGAGGTTCTCGAGCGGCTCCGGGATCGGCCCGAAGCGGTCCTCGAGCTCCTCGCGCAGCGCGCCGACGTCGGCGACCTCGCGGGCCGTGGCGATGTTCCGGTGCACCTCGATCTTCGCCTGCTCGTAAGGCACGTAGTCGGCGGGGATGTAGGCGTCGACCGACACGTCGAGGCGCACGGGTTCGCTCTCGTCCTCGCCGTCTTCGGGTCCTGCGGCGATGACCGCCTCGTCGAGCATCTGCATGTAGAGCTCGAAGCCGAGCGCGGCGACGTGGCCGGACTGCTCGTCGCCGAGCAGCGAGCCCGCCCCCCGGAGCTCGAGGTCGCGCATCGCGATCTTGAAGCCGGCGCCCAGCTCGGTGTAATCGGAGAGCGCGGAGAGGCGCTTCTGCGCGTCCTCGGTCAGGGCCGCGGCGCTCGGGTAGAGCAGGTACGCGAAGGCCCGTTCGCGGCTCCGGCCGACCCGCCCGCGGATCTGGTAGAGCTGGCTGAGCCCGAACATGTCGGCGCGCTCGACGATCAGCGTGTTGGCCTGCGGGATGTCGATGCCGGACTCGATGATGCTCGTGGCCACCAGGACGTCAGCCTCCCCGCGGAGGAAGGACAGCATCCGCTCCTCGAGCTGGGTCTCATCGAGCTGGCCGTGCGCGACGACGAAGCTCATGTCGGGGCAGAGACCGCGCAGCCGTTCGGTCGTCTCCTCGATGCTTTCGACGCGGTTGTGCAGGAAGAACGCCTGTCCCCCACGGTCCTTCTCGCGCCGGAGCGCCTGCTTGACGAGCTCCTCGTCGTACTCCCCGATGTAGGTCTTCACCGGGCGGCGGCCCTCAGGCGGGGTCTCGATGACCGAGATGTCGCGCAGGCCGGCCAGGGACATCTGAAGCGTCCGCGGGATCGGCGTGGCGCTCATGGCGATGACGTCGACCCGGAGCTTCAGCTGGCGCAGCAGCTCCTTCTGCTTCACGCCGAATCGCTGCTCCTCGTCGACGATGAGCAGGCCGAGGTCCTTCGGGCGCATGTCCCGCCCGAGCACCCGGTGGGTGCCGATGAGGATGTCGGTCTTCCCCGCGTTGAAGTCGGCGATCGCCGCCTTCTGCTCCTTCGGCGTCCGGAAGCGGGAGATCTGTCCGATCGTGAACGGGTAGTCGGCCATCCGCTCGGAGAATGTGCCGAAGTGCTGCTGGGCGAGGATCGTGGTCGGAGCGAGGACGAGCACCTGCTTCCCGTCGCCCGCCGCCTTGAAGGCGGCCCGGAGCGCGACCTCGGTCTTGCCGTAGCCGACGTCGCCGCAGATGAGGCGGTCCATGGGCTGGGCGCGCTCCATGTCGGCCTTGACGGTCTCGATCGCCTCGCGCTGGTCGGCCGTCTCGGTGTACGGCCACTTCGCCTCGAACTCGCGCAGCCAGTCCGAGTCCTCCTCGAAGGCGTGGCCGCTGCGGCGGCGACGCTCCGCGTAGAGGGTGATGAGCTCCCCGGCGAGCTCCTGCGCGGCCTTGCGCGCGCGGGTCTTCATCGTCTCCCAGCTCTTGCCCCCGAGCTTGGAGAGGGGCGGGTGCGCCCCGCCGGCGCCGACGTAGCGCGAGATCTTCGCGAGCTGCTCGACCGGCTGGAAGACGCGGTCGGTGCCCGCGAACTCGAGCTGCAGATAGTCACGGGTGATACCTGCGACGGTCTTGGTCTCGAAGCCGGCGAAGCGGGCGAGGCCGTGATCCTCGTGGACGACGATGTCGCCCGTCCGCAGATCGGCGAAGGAGCGCAGGGCCCCGCGCTTGCGTGAGGAGGCGCTGCGGCCGGCAGTCCGTTCGGCGCGTTTGCGGCGGAAGAGCCGGTGCTCCGGAATGATCGCGACCTTGATGCCGGCGGCGATGAACCCGTCGCGGAGGTTCGCGGTCGTGAAGACGAGTTCGGGCTCGGTCAGGTTGTTGCCGCCGGCCTCGCTCTCGCCGAGCCAGCGGGTCTTCAGCCGGGCCAGGTTGTAGGCGGCGCGCTCGCCCTCGCCGCGACGCGGCCAGGCGACCACGGTGCGGTAGCCGCCGCGGACGAGCTTCTCGAGCTCGGGCTCGGCGTCCTTCAGCGACCGGGCGGCCACGTCGGCGGCCTGCGCGCGGAACTGGACCTCCTGGTCGCCCGAGATGCTCGAGAGGTGGACGTGCGCTTCGGCCAGGCGGGCGGAGATCTCCTTCGGCGGGACGTAGAGGTTGTGCGCCTCCGCGTCGTGGAAGGCGGCGCAGACGTCCTGCCAGTGGTCGGCCAGCGCGGGCTCGATCTCCTCCTCGGCGGCGATGACCACGACGGCGTCGGCCGGGGCGAGCTCGAGGAAGGAGTGGAAGCGGTCGACCGGGAGGACCTCGGAGATGTCCGGTCGTTCGTCCTCTTGCGCGACGCCGGCCTCCTCGGCGCGCTGACGATGCTCCGCCGCGAGCTCGGCCGCCGGGGCGAGCAGGACCGCCTGGGTCTCGCCCAGCGAACGCTGCGTGAAGGTGGAGAAGAACCGCAGCGACTCGATCTCGATGTCGAACAGGTCGACGCGGAGGGCCCGGTCCTCGGTGGCCGGGTAGACGTCGAGGATGCCGCCGCGGATCGCGAACTGGCCGCGGTCCTCCACCTGGTCGACCCGCTCGTACCCCATGGCGACGAGCTCCGCCGCCTCCTCCTCGAGGTCGAGCACGTCCCCGACCCGCAGGGTGTGGGAGCTCGGGCGCAGCGCCGGGTCGGGCACCTTCTCGCTGAGCGCGACCGCGCTGACGACGACCACCGGCGGCTCCTCGTCTGGCCCGGCTCGGCCAGGAGCGCGTCGAGGGCGGCGACCCGGAGGCCGACGAGGTGCGGCGGCGGGTTCAGGTGGGACTCGTAGGCGACGCCCCGGCTCGGGTAGAAGCGCACGGGCCGCGGGTGCAGCCAGGCCTTCAGGTCGGCGGCGAGGTCACGTGCCTGGCGGTCGTCGCCCGCCACCACGACGGCGGGTCGTCCGAGCGCAGCGGCGCCATCAACCCCGTCGAGCAGCGCGGCTACGAGGTAGGGGCGCATCGACAATGAGACGAAAGCCCGCCCGCCGTCGGCGGCGAGCGCAACCCCCGCGGGGTCGTGATCGAGCAGGGAGAGGAGGGGGCGCAGCGACATGAGGCAGGGAGGCCGTGCGGCGCGGAGAGGGCCGGAGGCGTCGGGAACTGTACTCACGCCTCACGGCTTTCGGTGCTCCCTAAACTTCAGATACGTTATGACGAATAGTAGTCCGGGGGCCGGGCCCCTGCGTTAGAGACCTCGAGAAGGGGGTGCTAGCCCCCCGACAAGCGAAGCGGCGCCCTGCGCCGCGAATGGAGATCAAGCATGTCCGAAGTCAACAACCACATCTTCAACACGATCGACCGGCAGGAGCGCGAGAAGGGCTCCTCGGCCGCGACGCGTCGCACGCTGATCAAGACCACCGCTGCGGCGATGGGCTCCATCGGCCTCCTCGGCTACGCGACCAGCGATGCTGCCGCCGCCGTGGACACCGACCCGGCCAACTCGGTCGAGACGCTGACCGCCGTCGCCGCGACCGCTGAGGTCCTGGCCACGATCGTCAACACCGTCGGCGTCGAGAAGCTCGGCGCCAAGATGGACAAGGTCACCCGCCGCAACGTCGCCGCTGCGGCGCAGCAGGAGAAGAACCATTACGAGCTGCTGACCTCGGCCGCCGTCGGCGCAAAGGCCGTCACGAAGACGATCTACGTCCCCGACGTGATCTTCTCCTCGCCGGAGCAGCTGCTCACCGCCCTCGTGGTGGGCGATCAGGTCTTCGTCAACGCCTACCTCCTCGCGACCACGGTGTTCGCACGTCAGGGCACGCTCTCGGGCTCGAAGTTCGCCCGGTACGCGGCGGAGATCATGGCCGTCGAGTCGGTCCACCGCGCGCTGGCCCTCCAGTCGCTCGGCAAGCTCGGCAACGACCGCGTCTACGCCAAGTTCGCGCAGCGCGAGGCCGTCCCCGGTCTCCCGACCACGGGGCAGCCCGGCTACTACACCGCGGCCGAGCACGTCGCGGCCCTCGAATCCGTCGGCTTCGGCTTCGGCAAGCCCGGCTCGGTCGCCGGTACCGCCTACGAGTACGACGCGGTTTCGGCGCGGACGCCGCAGAACGTCGTCGGCGTCAACACCATCGGCATCTCCTGAACCGGACAACCCACAGCAGGTAGCTCGGAGGGAAGGGCCGCCTGCGTGCGGCCCTTCTCCGTGTCAGGGCCCGGCTTCGAGCAGGCGCTCGACCGCACGGGCGGCGTCGGCGACCAGCTCGTCGACCTCCGCGCGCGGCTGGCGCCAGCGACCGAGCACGTAGCCGGCCACGATCTCCGGGTCGGTCGAGTCCGGGCGGCCCACGCCGATGCGGACCCGCTGGAAGTCGGGGGAGGCGAAGCCGGCCTTCAGCGACTTGAGCCCGTTATGGCCGGCCAGCCCGCCGCCTAGGCGGGTGCGAACGTCACCGAACTTGAGGTCGATCTCGTCGTGGACGGCGACCACCCGGTCCAGCGGCACCTTCAGGGCGCCGCGCGCGGGTCCTGCGGCCTTGCCCGACTCGTTCATGAAGGTCTGAGGGAGCAGAACACCGACCCGGGGGCCACCGGGCTCCGTCCTGCCTTCGGCGTAGAGGCCCGCCCATTTCTTCTTCGGCGCCCCGAGTGCCCAACGCTCTATGAGCGCGTGGGCGACCTCGAAGCCGACGCTGTGCGGCGTGCCCGCGTAGGCGGCCCCGGGGTTCCCGAGGCCGACGACCAGCCAGTCGACGGGGGCGGCCCCGCCCCCGAAGCGCACCGTGCTGCTCGTTACTCGGCGTCGCCCTCGGCGGGCGCCTCGGACTCGCCGTCGGCGTCGGCCTCGCCCTCGGTGGCCGACTCCTCGCCGACGACCTCGGTCTCGGTCTCGAGCTCATCGAGCTCGGCCTGCGAGCGCGGTGCGGTGACGGTGAGCAGCGGGGTCTCGTCGGCGGTCTCGTCGAGGACGAGCGTGACGTTCTCCGGCGCGACGAGCGCGCTCAGGAAGACGGTGTCGCCCATCTCGACGGTGGAGGCGTCGTAGGTGATGGCCTCCGGGATGTCGTTCGGAAGCGCTTCCACGGTGACCTCACGCGTCGGCTGCTCGAGCACGCCGCCCTCCTTGACACCGGGGGACTCCTCGGCGTCAAGAAGCTCGATCGCGACCTGCGCCTCGATCTTCTTGTTCATGTCAACCCGGACCAGGTCGATGTGCGTGATCTCGCCGCGGACCGGGTGGACCTGCGCCTCCTTGAGCACCGCGTTCGCGGTCTGCCCGTCGAGGTCGAGGGCGAGGACGGCACCCGAGGCGGCCAGCGCGCCGCGGAGCGCGTGCGCGTCGACGGCGAAGCTCAGGTTGTCCCGGTCAAGACCGTAAAGGACCCCGGGCACCTGGCCTTCGCGGCGCAGACGACGCGTCGAGCGCGAGTGGCCGACCTCACGGGAGGAGATCTTGAGGGTGGTGGAGTCGGTCTTGGTGGCCATGAGCGACGCAGAAGGGTAGCGGAGTTGTCCCTCGGGACCTTCCTACCGGTCCCCGAACTGGTCGGTCGCCTTGAAGTTCCGCTGCACCTCGCCGAAGGCCGGCTTGCGCTCGCCGCCGAAGCCGATGAGCCCCTTCTGGTGGATCGGCGAGTTCGGGTACGGATTGCCGCCGTTCCAGCCGGGCCGGACCCGGAACTCCTCGAGCGCCCAGTAGATCGCGCCCGTGAGCCACGGCTTCGTCGCGTACACGCCGAGGTGGTAGTTCACGAAGTCGGCCTGGAACTCGAAGGTTCCCTTCTCCTCCACCGGTCCGTTGCGGTTCGCCTCCGCGCCGAACTCGGAGACGAGCACGGCCTTCTTGGGGTAGCAGGCGTGGACGCCGTCGAGGTACTCCGAGAGGAGGTCGCGGTCGGCGATCTGTCCGTTGGGGCCGGGGTACCAGCCGAAGTACTCGTTCACGCCGAGGACGTCGAGCGGGCCGTAGGCGGCTTGGCACCCTGCGTCGCGGTAGCCGGCGACCGCGTACCCAACGGGACGGGTGGGGTCGAGGCGCTTGGCCGAGCGCGCCGCCCGGGCGATGTAGAAGCCCTGGACGGGGCCGGGCCGGGCCGAGAGCTCGTTCCCGATGGACCACACGATCACCGACGGGTGGTTCTGGTTCGTGCGGATGTTGGTCTCGAGCTCCTTGGCGGCGAGCTTGCGCACCGTGAGCTTCGCGAGCGCCTCGGTCTTCAGCGCGTACACCGGGACCTCGCTCCAAATCATGATCCCCTGCTCGTCGGCGAGCTCGTGCGTGTAGGGATGCAGCGGGTAGTGCGAGCGCATCACGGTGCCGCCGAGCTCTTTGGTCTCGGCGACCTCGCGCTCCCGGATGCGGTTCGTGATCGCGAAGCCGAGCTTCGGGTCGTCCTCGTGCAGGCCGACCCCGCGGAAGTTCATCGGCTTTCCGTTGAGCAGCCACTGACCGTTCACTACCTTCACCGAGCGGATGCCCGTCTTGAGCCGGTAGGCCTGCAGACGACGGCTCTTGCCCTTGCCGACGCTCCGGGCCTCCATGGCCACGCTGTAGAGGTTCGGGCTGTTCGGTGACCAGAGCTTCGGCCTCGCGACCTTGACCTTCTGGACGAGGGTCGTCGAGCTCTTCGGCCCCACGGCGACGGTGCCGAACGAAAGCTTCTTGCCCCCGAAGCTGCCGGTCACCTTCGTCTTCGTCGCGCTGCGACTCGGGTTGCGGAGCTTGAAGCGCACGTCGACGGTGGCCGAGCAGGTGCGGCAGGGCAGGTCGGGGCGCACCTGGACGTCGGCGAAGTCGACCCCGTCGACCTTGCGCAGGTAGACCTCGCGGAGGATCCCGCCGTAGTTCCACCAGCCGCCGGTCGGCACCCCGGCCGTCGACAGGCCGGAGGGCGGGAAGTCCGTTGTCAGCCGCCGGTTCTCGACCCGGATCACGAGCCGGTTCGTCCCCTTGCGCTTGAGCGCCGACCGGTCGAGGCGGAGCTCGAAGGGCAGGTAGGCGCCCTTGTTGGTGCCGATCGGTCGGCCGTTCAGCCACGCCTGCGAGCGGTAGTTCACCGACTCGAAGCGGGCGACCCACTCCAGCGCCTCCTCCGAGGAGGGGAGCTTGAAGTCCTTGCGGTACCAGCCGACGCTGCCCATGAAGGACTCGGTGCTCTCATCGGTGGCGTTCCACGCGTTCGGGACGGTCGTGGTGCTCCAGCCGGTCCGGCTGGTCTGCCGCTGAAAGCGCTGCTTGATCCCGACGCCCGCCGGGTCGAGCCGGAAGAGCCACTCGCCGTCGAGCAGGTAGCGACCGGTCGGGCCGGACTTGTAGAGCGCCTGCTCGTCGGGCGCCGTGGTCGCGGCGGCCAGCGCGGTGCCCCCGGTGCCCGCGAGCGCGGCGCAGACGAGCGTGGACAGGACGGCGAGGCGGCGGATGAGGCTCATGGGGTGGGTCAGCAGCCTTGTTCGGGGGGCAGAGGCGCGCTGAGGCGCAGGAGGGTAACCGAGGCTCCAGAGAGGAAGCTCCAGTCACGGCGGACGGTGACGCACTGCACGACGGCCTCCGAACCGCTCTCCACGGCCGCCCCCCAGGCGACGCGCGAGCGCCCCGTGGAGGTGCCGAGGGTGAAGCGGCCGGCCGCGTCGAAGCGGAGGATCTTGACCTCGCCGCGACGCCGGGTCTCGTCGACGATCCGCGTGACCCGGTCGGCGCACTGCCGGGTGCAGCCGTCGAGCGCCGCGATGACGGCGGCGGCGTCGCCGCGCGCCTGGTCCTCCAGCAGCGCGAAGACGGCCGAACGCTCGACGTTCTCGGCCGTCAGGAAGCGAGCGCCCTCGAAGGCGATGAGAAGAAAGGCGAGGACGCCGAAGGCGATGATGACCCGACGGCGCACCGGCAGCCGGAACTCAGGGGGCCCCGAGAAGTTGCGTTCGCGTCCCGGGGCGTCCGATCGCGGAAGCCCGGGTATAGGGTCCGCCGACATGATGAAGCTCATCTACAAGCCGTTCGGAATCGCTGTCGGGATGCTCGCGGGGTTCCTTTCCTCGAAGGTCTTCGAGGCCGTCTGGGGCATCTTCGACGAGGAGGAGCCGCCCACCGCGACCACCCGCGACACCTCGTGGGGCAAAGTGGTCGGATCGGCCGCCGTCTCCGGGATGGTCTTCTCCACCGTCCGCGCCGTCGTGAACCGCGGCGGGGCCAAGGGCTTCGAGCACCTGACCGGGGCGTGGCCCGGCGAGAAGGCGCCCGACCAGAGCCAGGCGGCCAAGGCCGTCAGGTAAGCGCGGGGCGAAGCTCGCCTCAGCGGTTCGCGCGCACGACGAAGCCGCGCGCCTCGAGCGCCGAGATGGCGTCCTCGAACGCGCCGTAGTCCCGGGCGAGCAGGTGGTCCAGCGGCCGCCCGGACGGGCCGGAGGTGCGCACCCAGCGACGGAGCGCGTCCGCGTGGACGCGTCCCGCGGCCTCCTCGGTCAGCGCCAGCAGGATCGGAAGCTGCGGCTTGTCGTCGAGCGCACCGGAGACCACCGAGAGCGGGTCGGCGTCGAGCACGGTGAGCAGCTCGTCCTCCTCGAGGCCGAGACGCTGCATGAGCACGGCGGCGGCGGTCCCGGTCACGGCGCTGGACGGTAGCGGCGTGGGCGCCGCTCCCCCCGTACTCAGAAGAGCTGGTTCTCGCCGCCGAAGACCTCGGAGACCGAGTCGTCGGTGAAGATCCGCCTGATCGAGTCCGTGAGCAGGTCGGCGCAGGAGAGAACCCGGACGGTGTCCGGCGCCCCGGGACGCAGCGGGATCGTGTCGGTGACGACGATCTGCTCGAACGGCGAAGCGGCGAGCGTCTCGTAGGCGCCGCCCGAGAAGACGGCGTGGGTGGCGGCGGCGAAGACGCGCTTGGCCCCCGCCCCAAGCACGGCCTGCCCGGAGGCGGCCAGGGTTCCGGCCGTGTCGATGATGTCGTCGACGATCACCGCCGTCTTGCCCTCGACGTCGCCGATCACGTTCGTGATCTCCGCGACCTGCTGGGCGGGTCGCTCCTTGTTGAGGATCGCGAGGCCGGCACCGACCTTCGCGGCGAACATCTTGTTGAGCTTCACGCGGCCCGCGTCGGGCGAGACCACGACGAGGTCGTCGAGCGCCATGTCATTGAAGTACTGCGTGAGCATCATCGTCGCGGTCATGTGGTCCAGCGGGACCTGGAAGAACCCCTGGACCTGGCCGGCGTGCAGGTCCATCGTGAGCACGCGGTCGGCCCCGGCGGACTCGAGCATCCGGGCGACCAGACGGGCGCTGATGGGCTCCCGGGGCGCGGACTTCTTGTCCTGGCGCGAGTAGCCGTACCAGGGCATCACGGCGATGACGCGGTGGGCGGAGGCGCCGACCGCGGCGTCGATCATCACGAGCAGCTCCATGAGCGCGTCGTTCGCGGTGAGGCCCGTCGCCGGGTTCGCGCAGGTGGGCTGCACGAGGAAGACGTCGGCACCGCGGATCGACTCGTCGTAGCGGCAGTAGACCTCGCCGGAGGAGAACGTCTTGAGCGTGACGGGCCCGAGCTCGACGCCCAGCTTCGCGGCGATCCGGTGGGCCAGCTCGGGGTTCGCGCGCCCGGAGAAGAGCATCAGGCGCTTGTCGGACTCGAACGGCAGGCTGGTCGGCAACGCCACGGAAGCTCCGGTCTGGTCGCGGGCGATCGGCAGGTCGAGGGAGGTCGTCACGAGGGGGAATCCGGCGGATCGACGGTGCCGGAGCGCTCCGAAGGCGGAGCATAGTCAGCGATGTTGCGTCTGGCGCGCTCGGGCCACCGCGAGCGCCCCGGCGGGGACGTCCTCGGTGACGATCGAGCCCGCCGCCGTCCAGGCGCCGTCCCCGACCCGGACCGGGGCCACGAACGAGGTGTCCACCCCGCCGCGCACGCCCTCGCCGATGGTGGTCCGGTGCTTGTCACGGCCGTCGTAGTTCGCGGTGATCGTGCCGGCGCCCAGGTTGGAGCGCGCGCCCACGTCCGCGTCACCGATGTAGGAGAGGTGCGGCACCTTCGCGCCCTCACCGATATCGGAGTTCTTGATCTCGACGAAGGTCCCCACCTTCGAGCCCGAACGCAGGACCGCCCCGGGACGCAGGTAGGCGAAGGGCCCGATGCTCACGCCGTCCTCGGCCCGCGCCCCGCTCGCGTAGGAATGGGCGACGTTCACGTCGTCACCGAGGACCGTGTCGATCAGCGTGGTCTGCGGGCCGACGTGACAGCCCTCCCCCACCTGGGTCGCACCGCGCAGCGCGCAGCCGGGCTCGAGGATGGTGTCGGGGCCGATGACGACGTCCGCGTCGACCGACGTGCTCGAGGGATCGATGACGGTGACCCCGGTCCGCATCAGATCGAGGAGGATGCGGTGCTGGGCCACGGCGGTGACGCGCGCGAGTTGCACGCGATCGTTGACGCCGAGGACGAGGCCCGGATCGTCGATCGGGTGCGCGGCGACGTGCAGCCCCGCGTCCCGCAGCAGCGGGAGCGTGTCCGGGAGGTAGTACTCGTTCTGGGAGTTGTCGTCCTGGAGGTTCCCGAGCGCGCGACGCAGCGCGTTCGGCTCGAAGCAGAAGATGCCGACGTTCACCTCGCGGATGGCGAGCTCGCGCTTGGTCGCGTCACCCGGCGTCTTGGTCTCCACCACGCGAAGCACGCCGCCCGTCGTGTCGCGGACGACGCGGCCGTAGCCCGTCGGCTCGTCGAGCCGTGTGGTCACCATGGTCGCCGCGCTGCCGTTGGCCACCTGCTCGTCGACCAGAGCACGGATGACCTCGGCGGACACGAGCGGGACGTCGCCGGAGAGGACGACGACCGGCTCGTCGCCCTCGATGTGCTCCATGGCGGCCCGGACCGCGCCCCCGGTCCCGTCGGCCACCGGCTGCACGGCCAGAATGACGCCCTCCGGGAGTCGCCCGTCCAGCTTGCCCTCGGGCCCGGCGACCACGACGACACGATCCGCACCGGCCTCGCGGGCGGCGAGGACGGGCCAGTGCAGCATTGGACGGCCGCACACCGGGTGCAGGACCTTCGGCAGCTTTGAGCGCATCCGGGTGCCCTGCCCGGCGGCCATCACGACGGCGGTGAACGACACGGCTCGTGATCCTATGCGGCCTCCTCCCGCGGCGGAGCGTGCGATGCCTCCGGGACCGTGTCGAGCGCCGCGGCGCGGGCGCGCTCCTCGACCCGGACCCACTTGCGGATCGCGTTGTCGGAGACCCCGTACTTCCGCCCCACGGCCGCCCAACTCGTGGCGGCGATCTCGGCGAGCAGCTGCTCGAGGGGTGGGCGCGGCACGCGGCGCGTCGTGGGTCGGGGGACGGCCCGACGTGTTCGGTGCCAGCAGACACGCGAGCAGAAGCGCGTCTCCGGCCTCCCCGGGTGGAAGTCCAGCCCGCACCCGGCGCAGGGTCGCGACGGACGCGACCGTGGGAGGTTGCGCCCGCAGTGCGTCGGGAGCGTGGCGTTGCAGTTCGGGCAGACGATGCGGAGGTTCTCGAGGCGGTTGTCGTCGTGGACCCCGTTGACGTGGTCGAGGACGAGGGAGATCGGCGCCCCGTTCCACTCCTCCCCCAACCCGCAGAGCTCACACCGCCGCTCCTTCAGGCCCTCGCGGTAGAGACGCCGCTTCAACGAGCCACGGTGATAGGTGCTGTGCTCGGTCAGCACCTCGAGGAGGGGGATACCCACCGCGCCCGAGGAAGGGCGTCGACGCGTGCGGTAGGTGAAATGCGCGACAGGGATCTGCCACCGCTCGATCGCGAGGCCGAGCTGGCGGTAGTTGCCGCCGGCGGCGCGCAGGCCGTACGCGCGAAGGACGTCACCCAGCGAATCGGAGACCGCGATGGTGTCGCGTAGATCGGATTCGGTCCATCGGGGCATGCCACGAACATACGTTCGCAACCGGACGGAACTGGGGAGCCCGGACTTGAACCGGAACTGCGAGGACCAAAACCTCGAGTGCTGCCAATTACACCACTCCCCAACGACGCGCTCGCCAAGGGTACCCACGCCCGCCGCCGAGTTGGAAAGGTAGGCTCGAAACCCATTCCCAAGCGCGAAGCGGAGTCCCAATGAAGCAGTTCTCCTGCGGTGCCGTCGTCCCCGGTTGCACCGCCACCTTCACCGGCGCCGACGAGGACGAGATCCTCGGCCAGGTCGCCACCCACGCCAAGGAGGATCACGGCATGAGCGACGTTCCCGACGACGTCGTCCAGGCCGTCAAGGCGAACATCCAGGAGGCGCCCGCCTGAGCCGTTCCCGCGCTCAGGACGCGAGCGCGCCGAGGAGCCGATCGACCGGGACGATGCCCTCGGCGATCCCCCGCTGGTCGACGCAGACCAGCGGATCGAAGCGGGTCGCGAGCGGTCGGCCGATGACGCGGCGGGCCGCCTCCGAGAGCGCGACGCCGCCCGGGACGAGCAGCACGCCCCGAGGAGGTGCTCCCCGATCGTGGCCCGCCCGGTCGACGATTCCGTTCGGCCGCCCCGCGGGGTCGACGCAGAGCACGTACTCGAGGTCCGGGTCGGCGGCGAAGGCGGCCGCGATGCCCACGCGGGTCGCCCGGACCGCGGGCACCCGCTCGAGCAGTCCGGCCAGGGAGCCGACCTCGACGTGGGCGGCAGTGACCTGGCGGATGTGCGCTGCGAGCTCGCGGGGCACATCCGTGAACGCCGTCCGGGGGCGCCCGAGCGTGAAGCCCTGCGCGAACGGGACACCTCGGCGCAGCAGTGCGTCGAGCATCGTCTCGGTCTCGACGCCCTTGACGATCAGCCAGGCCCCGACCTTCCGGGCGACGAGCGCATAGGTGTCGAGCAGGTCGGCACCGGCAGGGTTCGCGTCCAGGCCGACCAGCGCGTGGGCGTCCAGCTTGATCATGTCCGGGCGCAGCGTGGCGAGCCCTGCGAGGTCGGCGCGTCCGGGCCCCAAGCCGTCCAGGGCGAGCAGCGCGCCGCGTTGGCGCAGCGACCCGAGCTTGGCGCTCACCTCGCCGCGGTCGACGCCCTCATCGTCCGTCGGGATCTCGAGAACGATGCCGGAGAGGCTCTGCTCGCGGGCGAGCACCCTCCCGACTTCCTGGGAGACGAGCGCCGCGCACGAGAGGTTGATCGCGATGAAGCGCTGACGGTGCTGCAGGCTCCGGCTCACCAAGGCGGCCTGGGTCACCTCGGCCTCGAACGCGCCGCTGGAGCCGAGCTGGGCGGCGGCCGAGAACCAGTCCCGCGGCGGAACCGACGGCGCCTCCGGGAAGCGCGCCAGGGCCTCGTAGCCGCGGACGATCCCCCGTTCCAGGTCGACGATCGGCTGGTACTCGACGCCGATCCGCCGCGGGTCGGCCAGCACGCGCCGGAGGGCAGCCGACCATTGCTCCGCGAGCTGCCGCTCCCGGTAGGCGGCCATCGCCTCCTCGGGCCCTTGGGAGAAGGCGGCGCCACCGGGGGAGCGTGCAGTGGCTGCCTCGCCGAGGTCCATCCGGCGATCCTCTCACCCCCCGGTGCGGCGCACCGGGACCGCGTGACGCAGGTGACGGACGATCGCCTCGGGCGCAGCCGGGTCGGCCGCGAGCGCGAAGGCGTCCGCCACGCTGACCAGGCGCCGCTCGGAGCCGAGCATCCCGATCCCGCCGCCGCGGTCCCCGGCGGCCTGGGCGAGCGCCCCGAAGCCCTCGGCGAGCCGGCCGAGCAGCGTGGAGTCCACCCGCGGGAGGGCCAGCAGGAACGGGCTGCCGTCGGCCGTCGGGGCGAAGACGACCTCGGCGCCGTCCTCGAGATCGCCGAGCGCCGCCTCGGCGTGCTCGAGCCGCAGGCCGGGCACGTCGGCCGACACGAGCAGCACCGGCCCCTCGTGCTCGGTGAGCGCGGCCGCGGCCATGAACGGGGAGGTCGCTTCGAAGGCGACCTGCGGCGACACCGCGGCCGCCCACCGGCGAGCACGCGCGGCCAGCTCCTCACGCAGCATCGCGGCGGCCGGGCCCAGCAGCGCGTCGAGCTCCGGATCGACGGGCGCGGCGAGGCTCGCGAGCACAACCGCGGCCGGCGTGGGGCGGTTCAGTCCCAGGAGAAGTGCCCACCGGTCGGGGGAAGCTCGAGCCCGGCAAGCCGGGGGAGCGTGGCCGCGAGCGTTCCTGCGAACGTCGCGGTGCTCGCCTCGATGAGGCGGACGAGCTCGGACATCTCCGTGGCCTCCTGCTGCACGCCGTTCGCGTAGTCGGTGGCGTACCCGAGCAGCGCGAACGGAAGCTTCGCCTCGCCCGCGAGAACGGTCTCGGGGCCTGCGGTCTGCGAGACGGCGGTGACCCCCGCGCTCATCAGCATCCGGATCTCCGCCTTCGTGTTGAACCGGGGCCCGTCGACGTGTCCGTAGGTCCCACCGTCGCGGACCTCGTGCCCGAACTCCCGCGCACCGTCGAGCAGCGCCTGCCGCAGCGGCGTCGAGAACGGGTCGTCGAAGACCCAGTGCCCGCGGCCCGGGGCGCCCGGCTCGGTGTGCAGCGTGCAGATCGAGCCGTCGGGGAGCCGGTTCTGCAGGAAGAAGAGGTCGTCGAAGACGATCAGGGAGCCGAGCGGGACGCCGGCGTCGCTCGCACCGCAGACGGTGGCCGCGATGACGGCGTCGACGCCGGCTTCGGCGAGCGCGGTGATGTTCGCCTGATGGGTGACCGCGGAGGAGAGCAGCGGGTGCCCCTCCCGGTGCCGCGAGACGTGGACCACGTCGCATCCCGCGAGGGTCCCGTGGGTGAGCGGGACCGTGCCGAAGCGCGTCTCCACGGGGGTCGGGTCCCCCGCCTCGAGGCCCGGCAGGGCGTAGGTGCCCGAGCCCGTGATGATGCCGATGCGCATGGGCGGCACGGTACCGCCGCCTAGCGTCGCGGGACGCGGCCGCCGCCCGCGCCGCGCTCGGTGGCGGGCCCGCCGCGCTTGGCGATGCCGAGGACGCGCATGGCCTTCAGGCCGAGGGAGAGCTTCTCGCGCCCGTCGGTGGAGCCGACGTCGAGCCCGGACAGGTCGCGCACGCGTTCGAGCCGGTACCGGATCGTGTGGCGATGGGTGAAGAGCCGTTGGGCGGTGCCGGCGACGTTGCCGTCCGCCTCGAGGAAGGCGACGACGGTCTGCACGAGATCGGTCTCGTACTGCTCGTCGTAGGCGACCAGGGACTCGACGGTCTCCGCGTAGAAACGCTGGAGCTCGGCCGGGTCCTCCATCATCGCGGGCAGCAGCAGCCGATAGGCGCCCGTGGCGTCGAAGGCCAGCAGCCGCTGCTCGTCGTCGTTGCCCTCGGCCACGTTGGCGGCCAGGAGCGCCTCGTTGCCCGCGCGGGCCAGATCACCGGGGTCGGTGGCCACGCGGGAACGGCCGATCGCGAACGTGTAGCCCTGCAGGCCGGCGCGGAGCTCGCGCAGGACCCCTTCGGCAGCCCGCTCGGCCTCCTCCTCCCCGCTGCCCGGGAGCACGACGACGATCTCCGCCGCCCCCCGCTCGACGCGGTCCGGCCCGGCCGGGACGGCGATCGCCGCGGTGCTGATCGCGCGTGCGCCGCGCTCCACGACCGCGAGCACGCGAGCGCGCCAGCCGTCCTCCACGGTGACGCGGGGGTGGGCGCGGGCGACCAGCACCGAGGCGCCTTCCTCCAGCTCGAGCCCCACCTCCGCGCCCTGGCGCCGGATCTCCCCCGGCTCGGTCAGCGCGCGCTCGAGCACGGCGTGCACGAAGGTGGCGGCGGCCTCACGAGACGCCCGCTCCGGCGCACGGACCCGTTCGACCTCGGAGGCGACGAGCGTCGTGACGAGCTTGATCATCGCGCTGCCAGCGGCCTCCGGATCCCGCAGGCGCATCCGCAGCGTGCCGACGGACTCGTCGGCCACCCGCAGCTCGATGGAGTCGACGTCGACGCCGTCCGGACCGAGCGACCGCTCGTCGGCGGGCGAGCGTGCGGCCACCGCCAGCACCGCACCGGAGCGGTCCACGAGGACGAGCGACGCGTCCAGGGCCTTCGCCGCGGCGCGGACGACGTCCGGGAGGCCCGCGCCGGACTCGACCGCGTCCGTGATCGCATCCAGGACGCCGAGGTCGGAACCGGCCCCGCCGCGCTTGGCCGTGGAGGTCATGACGCGGGAAAGTGTACGGCGGCAGGTGCTCCCGGCGGGCGGCGCCGCGGCACGGACCTAGTGCTCCGGCCCGGCTGGGTCCCGCACTAGATGCGCGTCCAGAGCCACACGACGGCCGCCCCGCCGCCGAGCCCTGCGATCACGAACGCGGCCAGGACGTACAGGCTCAGGAAGCCCGCTCCGATGCGCTCGTACCAGCGCGAGTAGGAGGTCAGCGCGGGCACCAGGATGAGGCCGACGTACGCCGCCAGGGCGAGGAGCCCGCAGGCGGCGGCCACGACGATGGTGATGGTCTCGTTGCTCATCGCTGTCTGGGAGTGTGGCGAACATGGGCGGCGAAGAGCGCCACGACCGCCGCGAGGGCGAAGGCCGCGGCGCCCAGACCGGCGCCCGCGGCCACGTCGGAGAGGTAGTGGACGCCGAGCTCGAGGCGGGTCAGGGCGACCGCGACGACCACGAGGACGGCGACCACGACAATCGTCGTGCGCGAGCCCCATCCCGGGAGGACCCGGCGAGCGGCCACCGCGATCGCGACCCACGCGACGCTGTGCGCGGTGTGGGCACTCGGGAAGCTCGCGGTGCTGGTCTCGACGAGCCCGCCGGGCATGCGCGCCCGGTCGACGGAGGCCCGGAGCACCTGCTCCGCGAGCAGCATGAGCAGGTAGCCGCCCCCGATGGCAGCCGCCTCGAGGACCTCGCGCTTGACCGCGAGCACGATGACCGCCAGCACGACCACCGGGAGCGTGACCCCGAGCAGCCCGAGGTTCGTGACGACCTTCGCCACGCTCGTGAGCGCCCCCGTACGGAGATCGCCGACGATCGCGATGGTGCGCAGGTCCCCGGGCGCGACGGCATGGTTCGACAGCGTGATCGTGTACGCGACCACCACGAAGGCGCCGACCGCGAAGATCGCGACCAGCGTGGTGAGCTCCAGTCCGAGGTTGCCGGGGGTCACGCGATCGAACGCGAAGCGGGCGGGCCGCTCCCCGCGACGGACGACGAAGCGCACGACGGGCCCGATCACGGGCTTGTCGCACTGCGCGTCGACGAACGCCCGGACCTTCGCTCGGTTCTCGGCCTGCCGCAGGTAACGGACGGCGACCACGATCGCGGTCACGACGACGATCGTCGTGCCGAGCGCGAGCGTCCCCGTCTTGGCGTAGGAGACGACGGTCCCGAGGCTACGTGAGAACGCGTAGCCGAGCAGGCAGAACGTCGTTCCCCAGAGCCCGGCGCCGATGACGTCGTAAGGCAGGAAGCGCTTCAGCGGCATGCCGCCCGACCCGGCCAGGAACGGGGCGATCGCCCGGACGAGCCCGACGAAGCGACCGATGAGGATCGCCTTGCCGCCATGCTTTTCGAAGAAGTCCTCGACCTTCTCGAGCCGCTCGGGGGTGATGGAGACCTTGCGACCGTGCTGCTCCATGAACTCGCGGCCGAGGTAGCGGCCGAGCAGGAAGCTCGTGAGGTCCCCGGCGACGGCCGCGAACCAGACCAGGGCGATGAGGACGACGATGTCGATCTCGCCTTGGCCGGCGACCACGCCGCCGACGATGATCGCCGTCTCACCCGGCGCGATCAGGCCGACGAACGCACCGGTCTCGAGGAACGCGAGCCCGCCGACGAGCAGGTAGGTCCAGGGGCCGAGCCTACGGCCGACGTCCTCGAGCGTCTTCTCGATGTCGGGCATCTCGAAGAGCCCGAACCCGTAGAGCAGCGAGCCGAGGACCGCGATCGCCCCGCCGACGAGGAACGTCGTCTCGAGCTTCCGGCGCCGGACGAGGAGGAAGGCGGCCAGGAGGACCGCGCCGACGAGCCAGAGCGGCTTCACGCGAGGCGCCCGGTGGCCGCGGCGACGGGCTCGGTGAGCACGAGGCCGGGGTGCGACCGCCGGAGCGCCTGGGCTGCGCTGCGAGCGCGGCCGGGATCACGGAAGAGGCCCAGCACGGTGGGCCCGGAGCCGGAGACGAGCGCGTGGTCGGCGCCGGCGTCCGCGACCTGCGCGAGCGCCTCGCCGACGGCGGGCAGCAGGCTGACGGCCGCCGCTGCGAGGTCGTTGACGACCAGCTCAGGGGGGAGCCCGCCGCGGCCGGTGAGCGCCGCGCGCACCTCGCGCTCCCGCGCGGCGAGGTCGTCGGCCGGACGCTGCAGCCCGAGCCGGTCGAACTCGGCGTAGACCGCCGGGGTCGAGAGGGCGCCGTCGCTCGGGAGCACGAGCACCGTGTACCCGGGCCAGACGGGCGCGAGCGGCTCGACGCGCTCCCCCGCCCCGGTGGCGAGATAGCGGCCCGGCCGAATCTGCGCGGGCACGTCGGCGCCGAGGCCCGCGGCGATCTCGTGCAGCAGCGACGGATCCTCGAGGCCGGCCACGCCGGCCATGAGCCGCAGCGTGGCGGCCGCGTCGGCGCTCCCGCCCGCCATCCCGGCCGCGACCGGAATCCGCTTCACGATGTCGATGCGGACCGGGGCACCGTCCCACCCGGTGCGCGCGCGAAACGCCTCGATCGCGCTGCTGACGAGGTTCGGTCCCTCGACGCCGGGGCAGTGCACCTCGTCCGCATCCCCGGTGGCCGGCCTGAGCCGGAGCTCGTCGGCGAGGTCGACGGCCTGCATGACCGAGACGAGCTCGTGGCGGTCGTCCTCGGAGCGGGTCTCGCCGACGAACAGGCAGGCGTTGATCTTGGCGGGCGCCCTCACGCCGAGGCCTGCAGAAGGCCGTGAAGCGCGCGGAACTCCTCGGGCTCGAGGCGCTCGGCCCGCTCGTCCGCGGGGTGGCCGAGCTCGACCAGCGCGGCACGGACCCGGTCGCGCAAGTCCGGCGTGGCCTGCGGACCGAGCTGGAGCGAGCGGGCCAGCGCCTTGCGCCGGTGCGCGAAGCCCTGGCGCACGAGCGCGCGCAGCTCCTTCGGGGCGGCGGGACCGTGCCGCTCGAGCTGGACGAGCACGGAGTCGACGTTCGGGACCGGGTGGAAGACGGTGCGCGCGACCTTCCGGTGGACCGAGACGTCACAGGCGAGCTGGGCGAGGACGGACGGGACCCCGTAGGCGGAGCTGCCGGCGCTGGCGGCGAAGCGCTGCCCCACCTCCTTCTGCACCATCGCCACCCACCGGGTCACGAGCGGGAGCTCCTCGACGGTCCGGAGGATCGCCCCGGCGGCGATGCCGTAGGGGAGGTTCGCCACGACGCGGGTCGGGGCGGGATCCAGCGCACGGAGGTCGAGCTGCATCGCGTCGGAGAGGTGCAGCGTCGAGCGCTCGGGGCCGAACGAGTCGAGCGCGTCCCGTAGCGGGGGCTCCAGCGAGCGGTCGAGCTCGATGACGTGCACGTGGGCGGCCAGGGGGATCAGATGCTCGCTCAGCACGCCGAGGCCGCCGCCGATCTCCAGCACGACCTCGTCCGGGCCGAGGGCGCTCGCGCGAGCGATCACCCCGAGGATGTTCGAGTCGATCAGGAAGTTCTGGCCCAGGTCCCGCTTCGGCCGGATCCCGAACTGCTTGAGCCGGCGCAGGCTCGGCTGGGTCGGGAGCTCGGAGCCCGCGCTCTCCGGGAGGCCAGTCACCAGCCGTAGAGCTCCGCGGCGGTCGCCTCGACGTGGGCGGCGAACGTCTCCGGCTCCTCGCCCCGGACCTCGGCCAGGAACGCCGCGGTGTGGGCGACGAACGCCGGCTCGTTCCTGTGCTTGCGGACCGCCTGCGGCGTCAGGTACGGCGCGTCGGTCTCCACGAGCAGCCGGCCGGCGGGGACGCGGCGGGCGGCGTCGGCCAGCGCGGCGTTCTTCTTGTAGGTGACGTTCCCGGCGAAGGAGATCCACCAACCCGCCTCGACGCACTCGTCGACGCGGTCGGGCATCGAGAAGCAGTGCATGAGGACGCGAACGCCGTCGGCGTCGGCCTTGAGCGTGGCGATCGTGTCGTCGTCCGCGGCACGCGTGTGGATGATGAGCGGCTTGTCGACCTCGCGGGCGAGCGCGATCTGCGCGGAGAACGCGTGCTCCTGCTCCGCCCGCGGGCAGTAGTCGCGGAAGTCGTCGAGCCCGGTCTCCCCGATCGCGGCGCACCGCGGGTGCCTCGCCAGCTCGGTGAGGTCGGCGAGGGCCGCGTCGTCGAAGCCCTGCGCGTGGTTCGGGTGGCGGCCGACGGCGGCCCACACGGAGCCGAACGCCTCGGCCGCGGCGAGCGCGGTGCGGTTCGAGGCCTCCTCGGTCCCGACCGTGAGCATCCGCGTCACCCCGGCCCGCAGCGCGGCATCGACGAGCTCCGCGTTCGGCGGCGCACAGGAGTCGAGGTGCGTGTGGGAGTCGATCACGCCGGGTCGTGCTTGGGGAAGAGCGGGGCGAGCTTCTCCACCTGCGTCACCCGCGACCCGGCCCCGAAGGCCGCGGCGTCCCAGCCGTCCGCGGGCGTCCCGAGGGCGCCGAGCAGCTTCGCGCTCGTCTGCGGTAGGTACGCGGCGAGCAGCACGGTCACGGCACGGAGCCCTTCGATGAGGGTCGCCAGCGCGGTGTCGAGCTCCGCAGCGAGGGCCTCGTCCTTGGCGAGCTTCCACGGGGCCTGCTCCTCGACGTATCGGTTGAGCCGGCGCACGCGCTGCCAGATCAGCTCGAGGCCCTGCGTGAGCTCGCCGCGATCAAGGTGCCCGGCGACGGCCTCCGGCAGCCCCGCGAAGTCCTCGCGCAGACCGAGCGTGTCCGTCGCCGGCACGGCACCGTCGCGGTACTTGACGACCATGGCGGTCACGCGGCTCGCGAGGTTCCCGAAGTCGTTGGCGAGCTCGCTCTCGTAGCGCTTCTCGAACGCCTCGGCACTGACCTCACCGTCGCCGCCGAACTGGACGTCGCGCAGGAGGTAGAAACGCAGCGCGTCGACCCCGAAGCGCTCGATGATCGTGAACGGATCGAGCACGTTCCCGAGCGACTTGCTCATCTTCTCCGCGTTCATCAGCAGGTAGCCGTGCACCAGGACGTGACGCGGCACCTCCATCCCGGCGGCCATCAGGATCGCGGGCCAGTAGACGCAATGGAACTTCAGGATGTCCTTGCCGACGATGTGGACGCTCGCCGGCCAGAACTCGGGCGTGAGGTCCTCTCCGGGCTTCGCGTAGGTGAGCGCGGTGACGTAGTTGAGCAGCGCGTCGAACCAGACGTAGAAGACGTGCTCGGGATCCCACGGGACCTGCACGCCCCACTGGAGCTTCGCCCCGCGTGAGAGCGAGATGTCGCGCAGCCCGCTCTCGATGAAGGCGAGCGCCTCGTTGCGCCGCTCCTTCGGCAGGACGAAGTCCGGCTGCTCCGCGTAGAGCGCCTCGAGCTTCTCCTGGAAGGCGGAGAGCTTGAAGAACCAGTTCTCCTCGCTCTCGCGCGTGAGCTCGATGTGGTGGATGGCGCAGCGGTCGCCCTCCTCGATCTCGTCGGCGCCCTTGAAGTCCGCGCAGCGCGGGCAGTAGAGGCCCTCCCAGTGGCCGAGCTCGACGAAGCCGTTCTCCTTCACCCGGGTGAGGATCTCCTGCACCGCCGCCTTGTGCTCCGCGTCCGTGGTGCGGATGAAGAAGTCGTTCGTGGCGTCGAGCTGCGGGCGCGAGCGCCTTGAAGCGCTCGGCGTTCTCGTCGGCGAGCGCCTGCGGCGTCTTGCCCTGGGCCTCGGCCGCGAGCGCGACGGGTTCGCCGTGCTCGTCGGTCCCGGTGAGGAAGAAGACGTCCTCCCCCCGCTGACGGTGGTGCCGCGCGAGCACGTCGGCCGCGATCGTCGTGTAGGCGTGCCCCAGGTGCGGGGCGCCGTTGACGTAGTAGATCGGGGTGGTGACGAAGAAGGACATGCGCCCAGAGCAGGCTAGTCAGCCGCGCTTGCGGGCCAGCAGCGCGTCGTAGAGCGCGTTGGCGTGCACGCCGGTGAGCTCGGCGACCACCTGGGCGGCCTTGCGCGGCTTGGCGCCCGCCTCGACCAGGCGGGCGACCGCCTCGACGGCGGGCTCGAGCTCGGGCTCCGCCTCGGGCGGCGCGCCGATGACGAGGACGACCTCACCGCGCGGCTCGGCCTCGGCGTACCGCGCGGCGAGCTCCGCGGCGGTGCCCCGGACGATCTCCTCGTGCAGCTTCGTGAGCTCTCGGCAGAGGGCGACCGGGCGTGTGGGGTCGAGCTCGGCGAGCACGGCGAGCGAGGCGGCGGCGCGGTGCGGGGACTCGAAGGCGACGAGCGTCTCGCGGGCCTCCTGCAGCACGTTGCGCAGCTCCCCCGCCTTCCGCGGGAGGAAGCCGACGAAGCGCCAGGTGTCGGCGGGCAGCGCGCTGGCCACGAGGGCGGTGATCGCGGCGCTCGGCCCCGGGAGGACCTCGACGCGGAGCCCGGCGGCGGCGGCCTCGCGGACGAGGACGTGGCCGGGATCGGAGACGAGCGGCATCCCGGCGTCGGTGACGAGCGCGACGGTCTCCCCCGCCGCGACCCGCGCGAGCAGCTGCGGCGTCCGCTGCTCCTCGTTGTGCTCGTGGTAGCTCACGAGCGGGGCGGTGATGTCGTGTCGCTTCAAAAGGCCGATGGTGTGCCGGGTGTCCTCGCAGGCGACGACGTCGGCCTCGCGGAGCGTCGTGAGCAGCCGTAGCGTGACGTCCTCCAGGTTGCCGATCGGGGTCGCGCAGATCACGAGGCGGCCGTCGGCAGCGCGCCGCAACTCCTCCCCGCCCGACGCTCTCTCGTCATCGTCGGTCCTCGCAGTCATGCGCCGAGCCCGTCGAGCGCGAGGGTCGCGGCGCCGAGCATCCCGCTCTCGGCGCCGAAGCGGGCCGCGACGATCTTGGCGACGTCACGGGACGGGGAGAGCGCGCGGGCGGCGAGCTCCTCACGGGCCGGCGCGAGGAGCAGCTCGCCCGCGGCGATCACCCCGCCGCCGATCACGACCACCGAGGGGTTGAAGATGTTCACGAGCGAGGCGACGCCGACGCCGAGGAACCGTCCGACCCGTCCGACGACCTCGATCGCCACCGCGTCCCCCTGGAGGGCAAGCGCGGTGCAGAGCGCGCCGCCGACCGGCTGACCGGCCGCGAACGCGCGGCCGAGGCCGCTCTCGGGATGCGCCAGCGCCGCGTCCAGCGCGTCCCGGCCGAGGGCGCTCCCGCTGGCGAGCGCCTCGAGACAGCCGCGGCTCGGGCAGTTGCCCTGGCAGCGCGGGCCGTCGAGGTCGATGACCATGTGGCCGAGCTCCCCCGCGGAGCCGAGCGCGCCGCGCACGAGCTTCCCGGCGACGACGATGCCCCCGCCGATGCCGGTCCCCAGGGTCAGCAGGAGCGCGTGATCGTGGTCCCGGGCCGCGCCGAAGCGGTGCTCGGCGAGCATCGCGACGTTCGCGTCGTTGTCGACGAAGACGGGCAGCTCGAGCCGCTCGGCCATGAGCGCGCGGAACGGGAGGTCGCGGACCGGCAGGTGCACGGTGGTGACCGCGACGCCGCGCTCGTGATCGAAGAGCGACGGGAGGCCGAAGCCCACGGCGCGCACCTCTCCAACCGCCCGTCGGGTCTCCTCGACGGCGTCGACGACCGCGTCGAGCACGGCCTCCTGGGAGCCCTTGGGGGCAAGGCGGTGCGCCCGATGATGGACCACGAGGTCGGCGTCGACGGCACCGGCAAGGAGCTTGGTGCCCCCGAGGTCGACGCCGATGACACAGCCGTCGGCCACGGCGAGCACCATACTTCCCCCGGTGGCGCCCGATCCCCCCGAGCCCGTGCGCGGCAGCAGCCCGCCGCCCTACACGAAGTACCGCGCAGGTCGGAACCCGTTCCGGCGCGAGCGCGACGACCCGGCCCTGGCCCGTCCGCGTGGCTCCGTCCCGCCCCCGGGCGAGGACCGTCCGTACACGGTGCACCGCAGCGGCAGCGGCGCCGCAGGTTCCCCTCGCCGCCTTCCTCGGCTCCCCCGCCGGGGCGGCGGTCCGATCCGCAGGGGGCGGCTGGCGCTGCGGATTGCGCTCGGCCTCGTCGGCTGGGTGCTCCTGAGCGGCGTCGTCTTCCTCGTGAGCGCCTTCGTCCACCGCGACGACGTCGGCGCCGGGCTCAGCTCCCGCGGCTTCCCGCCCGTGAGCGCGACCACGGTGATGGTGCTCGGCTCGGACCAGCGGCCGACGAGCTCGAAGGAGCCGGGGGCCAGGAGCGACGGGGCCTCCCCGCGCCGACTCGATCCTGCTCATGCGCATCGGCGGGGGCCACAACGCGCGGCTCTCGATCCCGCGCGACACGGTCGTCGACATTCCCGGACGGGGACCGAACAAGATCAACGCGGCGTTCGCCTTCGGCGGCGCCGCGCTCATGGCGCAGACCATCGAGGCGAGCATCGGCATCAAGGTCGATCACGTCGTCGAGGTCAGCTTCTCGAACTTCCCGGACCTCATCGACGCCATGGGCGGCATCGACTACCAGGGGGGCTGCGTCGTCTCGAAGATCAACGGCGGCTTCAAGAACGGCGGCTACACGCTGCGGCTGAAGAGCGGCAAGAGCCGGATCGACGGCAAGCAGGCGCTCGCCCTGGCACGGACGCGCAAGAACGACTGCGCGCCCAAGGAGTCCGACCTGACCCGGGCCCGTCGCCAGCAGAAGCTGTTCTCGTCGATGAAGAAGCGGCTCATCTCCCCAGGGGCGTTCGTCCGGCTGCCGTTCATCTCCTGGGCGGTTCCGAAGTCGATCCGCTCGGACATGGGCGGCCCGACCCTGATGGGGCTCTTCGCGGGGCTCACCGCCTCGAGCACGCCGAAGACCCGGATCCTGAAGCCGACGGGCGTCGTCTCCTCACCGGCGTTCGGGGACGGCCTCTCCGTGAGCCCTGAGGCCCGTCAGCGCGCCGCGCGGCGGTTCGAGCGGGAGTAGCCGCCTCAGCCGCGCTTCGCGGTGAACTTCAGCTTGTAGGTGTCGCAGATGGATCCCGCAACGATCGACTCCTGCCTGATGGTCCCCTTGAAGCTCGAGCCGGAGAAGCTCCCCTCGAGCGTCGTGTAGAGCGTCACACCGCCGGAGCTCTCCTTGAGGCGGCCGCTGACCCGGCTCCCGCGGATCTTCCAGCTGAGGCCCGGGTCCGACGGTGGTGGTGGAGGAGGTCGAGGACCCGTCGCACGTCTCGAGGACGTGGGCGACGAGGCTCTTCACCTTCCCGCCGCTGACCCGGAACTTGAGGTCGTAGCCGCGCTGGACCTTCGCGGCTTTGTACGTGCCGGGGCGCGGCGCGGCGGCGACCGCAGTGGCGGGGATGAGCGCGAGGACGAGGACTGCACCGGCGAGGCGGAGGCGGGTCATCCGACGAAACTACGAGCGGTCCCGCTCGACTGTCAAGCCGCCCGGGTACCGTTCGGCTGATGAACGCGCGGCGTCCGATCCGTCCTCGTGCCGCGGAGTTCCCGCGATGAGCGCCGGGCTGGCCGCGCTGCTCGATGACATCGCCGTGCTCGCGCGGGCGGCCGCGGCCTCGGTCGACGACGTCGCGGCCGGCGCCGGCCGGGCGAGCGTGAAGGCGGCAGGCGTGGTCGTCGACGACACGGCCGTCACCCCGCAGTACGTCCAAGGCTTCGCGGCCGAGCGGGAGCTCCCGATGATCCGGAGGATCGCCACCGGCTCACTGCGGAACAAGCTGCTCCTCATCCTGCCCGCCGCGCTCCTGCTGAGCGAGCTGCTCCCCTGGCTGCTCACGCCGATCCTCATGGTCGGCGGCGTGTACCTCTGCTTCGAGGGGGCGGAGAAGCTCTGGGAGTACCTCCACCCGCACGCCGAGCTGCCGGACGCCACGGCGGCGGCGCAGGGCAAGGAGCACGAGGACGCGATGGTGAAGGGGGCGGTGCGCACCGACTTCATCCTCTCGGCCGAGATCATGGTGATCTCGCTCAACGAGGTGGCCGACGAGCCGCTGCTCTCGCGCACGATCATCCTGATCGGCGTCGCGATCGTCATCACCGCGATGGTCTACGGCGTGGTCGGCTTGATCGTGAAGATGGACGACGTCGGGCTGCGGCTCGCGGAGGAGGGCGAGGGCTCCGTGGCCTCGTTCGGTCGGCGCCTGGTCCGGGCGATGCCGGTCCTGCTCTCGACGCTCTCGAAGATCGGCATCGTGGCGATGCTCTGGGTCGGGGGCCACATCCTGCTCGTCGGGCTCGACGAGCTCGGGTTCTCCGCGCCGTACGACGCGGTCCACCATGTCGAGGAGAGCGTGCACGAGGCGCTCGGCGCGCTGGGGGGCGTGGGCGGCTGGCTGACCAACACGCTGCTCTCCGCGGTGCTGGGGATCGTCGTCGGCGCCATCGTCGTGGCCGTGATGCACCGCCGGGCCGCGGCGGCGCATTGACCCCCTCAGGCCGTCCCTCCCCACGCGCCGGGTCGCCGCGCTGCGGGACCGCGTGCTTCTGACGAGCGTCCGTGCGGTCCCCGACTTCGTGGAGGACCGAGGCCACCGGGCCGCGGCCCAGATGAGCTTCCTCGCGGTGCTCTCGGCCGTCCCTCCGGCCATGCTGCTCGTGACCGCGTTCGGGCTCGTCTTCGACGACGCTGAGGTACGGCAGCGGGTCGTGGCACCGCGTTCGACGCGATCCCGGTGGCCAAGGCGGACGACCGCGAGCGTCTCGAGGACTCGGTGCTCGACGCGCTCGAGAACGTCGGCCGTCTCGGCCCGTTCACGATCGTGCTGCTGCTCGTCTTCGCCTCAAGGGTCATGGCCGGGCTCCGGCACGCACGGAACGTCGCCTGGGGTATCGAGGAGCGCCGGGCTCTGGTACGGCGCAAGCTGCTCGACGTCGCCCTCGTGAGCGGCGCGACCGTTCTCATGCTCCTGTCGCTCTCACTTACCGCGACGCGCGCCGCCGCCGACCGGGCCGACGACGAGCCGAACGGGTGCGGTCCTCGGGGTCGTACTGAACGCCCTGAGCGAGGTGCTTCGGTTTTTGGCCGTGGTCGCCGTCCTGCTCGTCGTCTACCGGATCTCGCCTCTGCACGGTGCCACCGTCCGCGAGATCTGGCCGGGGGCGGCGGTCGGCGCGTTAGGGCTGCTGCTCGCCAAGGAGGGGCTCGGGCGTTACCTCGAGCGACTCGGCGACCTGGGTGCGGTCTACGGGTCGCTCGGCGCGCTGATCGCCATGGGAGTCCTCGCCTTCATCGCGGCGAACGTGGTGGTCTTCGGGGCTGAGTTCTCCGCCGAAAGGACCCGCCTGCCCGAGGACGACGACGAGGTTCGGAAGCGGGTCGCCGCGGGCCGGGCCGGGGTCCGGGCAGCGCTGCCCGGCGCCTGAGGCGGTGTCGGGTGCGGCGTCGTGGGCTCAGACGCGTCGCGGGGCAGCCTCGTCGTCTGTGAGGGGGTCGCGGTCCGCATAGGACTGCGCGATCGCCTCGACGGCTGTGGGCGTTGCCCGCCAGCGACCACCGTGGGCGTCGGGCTCAGCTACCCCGCACCCGGCGAGCTCGCCCAGCAGGGCCCCGAGCCCGTCGGCCGGCAGCGGCCTGTCGCCGAGAAACTCCATGATCTCGTCAAGGGGCCGGAACGCCCAGTCGGGGTCGCCGGAAGCGACGGACTCCCGCATCCGTGCGAGGAAGAGCACCACAGCGTGCCGCGAGCCGTCGAGCCCGTGCCCCGTTCGCATCCACGGCGGGACGTTCGCCGCCGCCGGCGTACCGGCCCACTCCCACCGCCACCGTGCGTCACCCATGCCGCGAGCCTCGCACGGACGCGCTGAAGCCCGCGCCACAGGCCCCACCCCCGCGAGGAGCGCGCCCATGGACGGGAGGCGGGCGCGATGCCCGCCGGAGTGGCTTCGTGCCCGGGCCGGGACGCTGACGCAAGAACGCCAGCTCCGGAACCCGGGCGCGGAACGCAGGCGGGCGTCGCGCCCGCCGGCCCTAGCCACACCCGAACAGCTCGCGGATGCGAGGCGGGCGCGATGCCCGCCGGAGTGGCTTCGTGCCCGCCTCGCTCGATGCAAGGAGGACGCGACGCCTGCCCGGAGTGGCTTCGTGCCCGGGCAGGACGTCGACGGAAGGACACGACGCCCGAGCCCGGGCGCGGAACGCAGGGCGGGCGTCGTGTCCTCCGAGCCCACCTACTTCTTGTCCTCCGGCACATCCAGGTCCGCGAGCTCCTCGGCGAAGCCGGGGTCGGTCCCACCGGCCCCGATCGACTCGAGCTCGTTCAGGTCCGAGGTCAGCGTGGAGCCGAAGCCCCCGCTGAAGCCCTCGCCCTGGCTCAGACCGAGCTCGGAGGCGATCTCGTCGGAGTCGAGGAGACCCATCTCGTCGGCCATCCGCGGAAGCGGATCGGTCGGCTCGATCTCGATGCGGCGGTAGCGCTTGAGCCCCGTCGCGGCCGGGATCAGCTTGCCGATGATCACGTTCTCCTTGAGGCCGTTGAGCGTGTCCTTCTTGCCCTCGAGCGCCGCGTCGGTGAGCACCTTGGTGGTCTCCTGGAAGGAGGCCGCCGACAGGAACGAGTCCGTGTTCAGCGACGCCTTGGTGATCCCGAGGATGATCTCCTCGAACTGCGCCTGCTCACCCTTGGCCTTCTTGACGCCCGCGTTCACGACCGCGAAGTCGTAGCGGTCGACGAACTGGCCGGGCAGGTAGGTCGTGTCGCCCTTCTGGTCGACACGGACCTTCTTCAGCATCTGCCGGACGATCAGCTCGATGTGCTTGTCGTTGATGTCCACGCCCTGGGACTTGTAGACCTCCTGCACCTCGCGGACGAGGTAGCGCTCGGTCTCGGTCCGGCCGCGCAGCGCCAGCAGCTCGTGCGGGTAGAGCGAGCCCTCGTTGAGCTGGTGCCCCGCCTCGAGCTTCTGGCCGTTCTCGACGAACAGGCGCGTACGGCGCGGGAACGGGTAGCGGTGCTCCTCGCCGGCGTCATCGGTGACGCAGATCGTGAGCGCCTTGTCGGTCTCCTCGATCGTCGCGACGCCGTCCTGCTCGGCGATCTTCGCAAGGCCCTTCGGCTTGCGAGCCTCGAACAGCTCGACGACACGCGGCAGGCCGTGCGTGATGTCCGCGCCGGCGACGCCGCCGGTGTGGAACGTCCGCATGGTCAGCTGGGTGCCGGGCTCGCCGATCGACTGCGCGGCCACGATGCCCACCGCGTCGCCGATCTGGGCGGTCTTGCCCGTCGCCATCGCCCGGCCGTAACAGGCCTGGCAGACACCGGTGACGGCCTTGCACTTCAGCGTGGAGCGGACCGGCACGCGCGGCGGGGCCACGTGGGTCCCGTCCTCGTTGACCGCACCGACCTGGCCGAGGTACGCGTTCGAGATCGCCTCGAGCTCGGGCTTGTCGATCTCCCCACCCTTGGCGACCAGACGCTTGCCGCCGTCCGGCCCCTTGATCTCCTTGGCCGCGATGCGACCGATCAGGTTGTCGTTCGGCTCGTCGGTCGCCCGGCCGGCCTGCGGCTTGAAGACCTCCATCTGGATGAGCTCGTCCGTCTTGCAGTCGGGCTCACGGATGATGACGTCCTGCGCGACGTCGACCAGGCGCCGGGTCAGGTACCCGGAGTCGGCCGTACGCAGGGCGGTGTCGGCGAGCCCCTTGCGGGCACCGTGGGTCGAGGTGAAGTACTCGATCACGTCGAGGCCCTCCATGAAGTTCGCCTTCACGGGCCGCTCGATGATCTCGCCCTTCGGGTTGGCCATCAGGCCACGCATGCCCGCCAGCTGGCGGATCTGCTTGAACGAGCCACGAGCACCCGAGTCGGCCATCATGAAGATCGGGTTCAGCTCGTCGAAGTGCTTCTCCATCGCCTGGGCGACGACGTCGGTGCACTCGTTCCACTGATCCACGATCGCCTCGTGGCGCTCCTCCTGGGTGATGAGGCCCATGTCGTAGTTGCCGGTGATCTCGGCGACGTTGTCCTCGTAGCCCTTCAGGATCTCGCCCTTCTCCGGCGGGATCACGACGTCGTTCTTCGAGATCGTGATGCCGGCCTTGGTCGAGTACTTGAAGCCGAGGTCCTTGAACGCGTCGAGGACCTGCGAGATCGCGGAGGCGCCATAGGCCTGCACGAGCGCGTCGACCAGCTTGACCGTGTCCCGCTTCTTCATCGCCTGGTTGACGAAGGAGTACTTCGACGGGTCGTAGTCGTCCCCCATCGCCTCCTTGATCGACCGCTGGATCGTGTCGTTGTAGATGATCCGGCCGACCGTGGTGAGCATGTGCCCCCCGTCGGCGCCCGCCGGCCGGTACTCGGCCAGGTCGTGGAGCCCGATGCCCTTGAGCTCGTACCTGAGCTCGGCCTCCTGCGCGGTGCGGAAGACGCTCGGGCGCTTGCCGTTCTCCTTCGGCCACTCGTTCGCGACGAGTTTGGCCTGGAGGTCGGAGAGCTCCTGCGCGTCCGGCCCGTAGGTCAGGTAGTACGCGCCGAGCACCATGTCCTGCGACGGCACGGCCAGCGGGGCACCGTGGGCCGGGGACAGGATGTTGTTCGAGGAGAGCATCAGGATGCGCGCCTCGGCCTGCGCCTCCGCGGAGAGCGGGAGGTGGACGGCCATCTGGTCGCCGTCGAAGTCGGCGTTGAAGGCCGAGCAGACGAGCGGGTGGACCTGGATGGCCTTGCCCTCGACGAGCACCGGCTCGAACGCCTGGATGCCCAGGCGGTGGAGCGTCGGTGCGCGGTTCAGCAGCACCGGGTGCTCGTGGATGACCTGCTCGAGGACGTCCCAGACCTGCGGGATCATCGAGTCGACCATCTTCTTGGCCGCCTTGATGTTCTGCGCGTCCTTGCGGTCGACGAGCTGGGCCATGATGAACGGCTTGAACAGCTCGAGGGCCATGAGCTTCGGCAGCCCGCACTGGTGCAGGCGCAGGGACGGGCCGGCCACGATGACCGAACGACCCGAGTAGTCCACGCGCTTGCCGAGCAGGTTCTGGCGGAAGCGACCCTGCTTGCCCTTGAGCATGTCGCTCAGGGACTTGAGCGGCCGGTTGCCCGGGCCGGTGACCGGACGCCCACGGCGGCCGTTGTCGAACAGCGCGTCGACGGCCTCCTGCAGCATCCGCTTCTCGTTGTTGACGATGATCTCCGGCGCGCCGAGGTCGAGCAGCCGCTTGAGGCGGTTGTTCCGGTTGATGACGCGGCGGTACAGGTCGTTCAGGTCGGAGGTCGCGAAGCGGCCACCGTCGAGCTGCACCATCGGGCGCAGTTCCGGCGGGATGACCGGCACGGCCTCGAGGACCATCATCTCGGGCTTGTTCGTCGAGTTGAGGAACGCGGAGAGCACCTTGAGGCGCTTGACCGAGCGGGCCTGCTTCTGCCCCTTGCCGTTCTTGACGATGTCCTCGAGGTCGACCCGCTCGTGCTCCATGCAGATGCCGGGCAGGTCCTGCGGGCGCATGTCCTCCCCGGGCACGCGGTCCGGGTCGACGTCGCGCGGGGTGGCCTCGCGGTCGTACTCCGGGTTGTCGCGCAGCAGCTCGCGGATGAACTCCGCGCCCATGCCGCCCTGGAAGTACTCGCCGAACCCGTAGGGCGAGCCGAAGCGGTGCTTGAGCTCACGGAAGAACGTCTCGTCCGCGATGATCAGCTTGGGCTTGAACTGGTCCTTCTCGATGGACTTCTCGACGTACTCGGAGAGCGGCCAGTCCTCGCCCTCGGCGGGCGGCTCGGCGGCCGGCTCGTCGGCGTTCGAGAAGAGCTTCCAGACGTCCTTGAGGCGCTCGCGGGCGTCCTCGTAGTAGGCCTCGGTGTCGTCGATATCCGTGGCGAAGGTCTTCTTCGTCTCGTTCTCGAGCTTCTTCTTCTCGTCCTCGGAGAGCTTCTTGACGTTGATGTCGAGCGACTCGGCCCAGAGGTGGTCCTCGGTGATGAAGTCCTTCTCGCCCTTGCCGTCGAGGTAGGTCAGGCGCGCCTCGCGGGAGGTGCGCAGCTCGTCGACCCGCTCGGTCTGCTCGGCCCGCAGGCGGTCGAGCTCGGTCTGCATCTCCTCGCGGAGCTTCGGGACGTCGCGCCAGCGCGCCTCCTGGTCGACGGAGACCACGATGGAGGCCGCGAAGTACAGGATCTTCTCGAGCTCCTTCGGCGCCATGTCGAGCAGGTAGCCGATGCGCGACGGGACGCCCTTGAAGAACCAGATGTGGCTCACGGGGGCGGCCAGGTCGATGTGGCCCATTCGCTCACGGCGGACCTTGGACCGGGTGACCTCGACGCCACAGCGCTCGCAGACGATGCCCTTGTAGCGGACGCGCTTGTACTTGCCGCAGTAGCACTCCCAGTCCTTGGTCGGACCGAAGATGCGCTCGCAGAAGAGGCCGTCCTTCTCCGGCTTCAGCGTGCGGTAGTTGATCGTCTCCGGCTTGGTGACCTCGCCCGAGGACCACCCGCGGATCTGCTTGGACGATGCGAGCGCGATCTCGATCGCGTCGAAGTTGTTGATGTCGATCATGCTCTAGGCCTCGGTTTCCGTCGTCACTGCGTCCATGTCGATGCCTGCGTCGACGTCGACCGGTGCGTCGTCGTCGCCCTCCGCCGCGGGGGTGTCCGCGGCGTCGGTGTCGTCCTTGCCCTCGACGTCCTCGTCGGCGGCGTCGCCCTGTGCGGCACGCACCCCCGAGAGGTCGATGCCGAGCTCCTCGGCCGCCCGCAGGAGGTCGTCGTCCTCGTCACGCATCTCGGCGTGGGCGCCCTCGTCGGAGATGACGTTGACGTCCAGCCCGAGCGACTGCATCTCCTTCAGGAGCACCTTGAAGGACTCCGGGATGCTCGGCTCGGCGATGTTCTCGCCCTTGACGATGGCCTCGTAGGCCTTCACGCGCCCGACGGTGTCGTCGGACTTGATCGTGAGCATCTCCTGCAGCGTGTACGCGGCGCCGTAGGCCTCAAGGGCCCAGACCTCCATCTCGCCGAAGCGCTGGCCGCCGAACTGCGCCTTGCCGCCCAACGGCTGCTGGGTGACGAGCGAGTACGGGCCCGTCGAACGCGCGTGGATCTTGTCGTCGACGAGGTGGTGCAGCTTCAGGATGTACATGTAGCCGACGGTCACCTGCTCCTCGAACGGCTCACCGGTGCGGCCGTTGAAGAGCGTGAACTTGCCCGAGGCCTTCGTGCCCTCGCGGCGGCTCATGTCGATGTCCATCTTGATGTGCAGCCGGTCCTTGTGGTGCTCGGTGTAGTGCTCCTGCCACTTCACCAGGGCGTTGTCCACGTCGGCCACCGAGGCGCCGTCGAAGACGGGCGTCGCGGTGTAGATCTTGGGCCGGCCGGTGAGGCGGTGCGGAATGTCCTTGTTGACCTCCCACGCCTCGGTGCCGTCCGGGTACCAGCCCTGCGCCGCGGCCCAGCCGAGGTGCGTCTCGAGGATCTGCCCGACGTTCATGCGCGAGGGCACGCCCAGCGGGTTCAGGATCACGTCGACGGGGGTGCCGTCCTCGAGGAACGGCATGTCCTCCGAGTCGACGATCTTCGAGATGACGCCCTTGTTGCCGTGGCGGCCGGCGAGCTTGTCGCCCTCGGAGATCTTGCGCTTCTTGGCCACGAAGACGCGGACCAGGTCGTTGACGCCCGGGGGCAGGTCGTCGCCGCCCTCGCGGGAGAAGGTCATGACGTCGATGACGACGCCCTCCTCGCCGTGGGGCACCTTGAGCGAGGTGTCACGGACCTCGCGCGCCTTCTCCTTGAAGATCGCGCGGATCAGCTTCTCCTCGGCGGTGAGCTCGGTCTCGCCCTTGGGCGTGACCTTGCCGACCAGCAGGTCGCCGGACTTGACCTCGGCGCCGATGCGGACGATGCCGCGGTCGTCGAGGTTCCGGAGCGACTCCTCGGAGCGGTTCGGGATGTCGCGGGTGATCTCCTCGTCGCCGAGCTTCGTGGTGCGGGCGTCGATCTCGTACTCCTCGATGTGGATCGAGGTGAGCTCGTCGTCCTTCACCAGGCGCTTGTTGAGGATGATCGCGTCCTCGAAGTTGTAGCCCTCCCAGGACATGAAGGCGACCATCATGTTCTTGCCGAGCGCCATCTCACCGTGGTCGGTGGAGGAGCCGTCGGCGAGCACGTGGCCCTCCGGGATCTCCTCGCCCGTCGTCACGCGCGGCTTCTGGTGGATGAGCGTTCCCTGGTTCGAGCGATCGAACTTGGAGAGCTCGTACTCCTCCTTGCCGTCCTTGCCCTCGACCGTGATCTTGGTCGAGTCGACGTAGGTGACGGTGCCGGCCTGCTTGGAGAGCAGCACGTCCCCGGTGTCGAGGGCGGCCCGGCGCTCCATGCCGGTGCCGACCACCGGCGCGTCCGGGATGAGGAGCGGGACGGCCTGGCGCTGCATGTTCGAGCCCATGAGCGCCCGGTTGGCATCGTCGTGTTCGAGGAACGGGATCATCGCCGTGGCGACCGACCAGATCTGCTCGGGCGAGATGTCCATCAGGTTGACCTGGTCCGCCGTCGCGTTGACGTAGGAACCGGCCTGGGTCCGGCACACGGTGGTGTCGGGAACGAGCAGGTTGCCGTCGTCGTCGAGCGGCACGCTGGCCTGCGCGATGAGCAGCGACTCCTCCTGCGTGGCGTCGTACCGCACGATCTCGCCCGTGACCTTGCCGTCCTTGACGACGCGGTACGGCGTCGTGATGAAGCCGTGCTCGGAGACCTGCGCGTGGCTCGAGAGCGAGCCGATGAGGCCGATGTTCGGGCCCTCCGGGGTCTCGATCGGGCACATGCGGCCGTAGTGGGTCGGGTGGACGTCGCGGACCTCGATCGGTGCGCGTTCGCGGGTCAGGCCGCCCGCGCCGAGGGCGGAGAGCCGCCGGCGATGGGTGAGCCCGCTCAGCGAGTTCGTCTGGTCCATGAACTGCGAGAGCTGGCTCGACCCGAAGAACTCCTTCTGGGCGGCCACGACCGGGCGGATGTTCACGATCGTCTGCGGCGTGATCGTGTCCTCGTCCTCGGTCGTCAGGCGCTCGCGGACGACGCGCTCCATCCGGTAGAGGCCGATGCGGAAGGCCTCCTGGATGAGCTCGCCGACCGTGCGCAGGCGCCGGTTCCCGAAGTGCTCATACTCGTCGAGGTGATCGGCGACGGGCTCGCGGGCCATCGAGGCGGCCTCGGCGGCGTAGTCCTTGATCTCGACCTCGCCGTCCTCGGGGATGCCGAGGTACTTCGGGAGCGCGACGAGCTCACGGATGAGCTGGTGGATGTCGTCGTGCGTGAGCGTGCGGGTCTCGAGGTCGATCTCGAGGCCGAGGCGCGCGTTCAGCTTGTAGCGGCCGACGCGCGTGAGGTCGTAGCGCTTCGGGTCGAAGAACAGCTGGTTCATGAGCGCGTAGGCCGCGTCGACCGACGGCGGCTCGCCCGGGCGCTGCTTCTTGAAGAGCTCGATGAGCGCGCCCTTCTTCGTCTTCGTGGCCTCGGGGTCGGCCTCGATCGTGTTGCGGATGTACAGCGAGTTGCCGAACAGCTCCGCGATCTCGCCGTCGAGCTTGAGGATGTCGTCCTCGGACTCCTCCTTGGCGCCGTCGGTCTCCGGGTCGTAGGTCATGGCCCGCAGGAGCACGGTGACCGGCAGCTTGCGCTTGCGGTCGATACGGACGAAGACCTTGCCCTTCTTGTCGATCTCGAGCTCGAGCCAGGAGCCGCGGGCCGGCATCAGGTTCGCGGTGAAGACCTGCTTCTCGCGGTCCTTCGGCTCCATCAGGTAGGCGCCGGGGGAGCGGACGAGCTGCGTGACGACGACGCGCTCGGTGCCGTTGATGATGAACGTGCCGCGCTCGGTCATCCACGGGAAGTCGCCCATGAAGACGGACTGCTCACGGATCTCGCCCGTCTCGTGGTTGATGAAGGCGACCGTGACGGTCAGCGGGCGCGAGTACGTGAGGTCCTTCTCACGGCACTCGGCGATCGTGTTGGCCGGCTCGTCGAAGTTGAATTCGCCGAAGTTGACGGCGAGGTGCCCCGTGTAGTCCTCGATCGGCGAGATGTCGTCGATCGTCTCCCGGAGACCGCCACCGTCGGGGTTGACGAGCCAGGCGAACGACTTCCGCTGGATGTCGATCAGGTTGGGGACGTCGAGGGACTTCGGCAGGCGCGCGAACGTTCGGCGCGTGCGGGGGGCGTCAGCACGAGGCACAGCGGGCGACTCCTTGGGGAGGGTCGGGAAGGGCGGGCGAGAGGATCCAGCGAGCGCGCGATCGTCTCCGCAGAGAAAATGCGCGACCAGTGAAGATAGCACGACAAAGTGCTACCCCGTTCGGGGCGTGTCGGCGCTCACGGACCTCGCCCGGGGCCGTCCCGTATGTGGCGGGGGACCCAAGTGGGGCGACTGCGACTATCGGCCGACGGCGGAAAGTGTAGCGAGGCCGCCGGGGTGGGCGAACTGCCCAGCGTTCTCCGGTCAGGGACCGGAAAAGGCTGGGCAGTTCGAGCTGAGCCGGGGTCAGTAGTCCTTGTAGCCCTCGCGGGTGAAGTCGAGGATGCGGGGGGTGACGAGCGTCGAGGCGAGCTGGCCCGCCGGGCGGCGGCGATCGGGCGGGAAGCTCGCGGCGGCCGCGAGGGTCGGGGGGTCGAGGAAGCGCAACGGCGCCGGGGCCTCGACGCCGAGCGGCGGCGCTCCACCCCGGCCGGCCAGGTGGAAGCCCCAGTCGCCGAAGCTCGGGACGTCGACGTGGTAGCTCGAGACCGCGAGCCCCGCCTCCTCGAGGCTCGCTGCGACCGACCAGTACGCGCGCCGCGCGAAGTAGGGCGAGCCGGACTGGACGACGAGCCGCCCGCCCGGCGCCAGCACGCGGCGCATCAGCCCGTAAGCCTCGACGGAGTAGAGCTTCGCGAGCGCTGCGTCGTCCGGGTCGGGGAAGTCCGCGATCACGACGTCGAAGCGGCCGGCGGGGGCGGAGCGCAGCCAGCTGAACGCGTCCCGCGTCACCACATCGACGCGTGGGTCCGAGAGCGAGCCGGCGTTGAGCTCCACGAGCCGCGGGTCGGTGCGGGCGAGCCGGACCATCGCCGGATCGAGTTCGACCTCCTCGGCCTGCTGCACCCCCGGGTAGCGGAGCACCTCCCGCATCGCCAGGCCGTCGCCGCCGCCGAGCACGAGTACCCGCGCGTGACGGTCCGGCCATCGCGGGGTGCACGAGCGCCTCGTGGTAGCGGTACTCGTCCTTCGAGGAGAACTGGAGGTCGCCGTTCAAGAAGAGGCGGAGGTCGTTCCCGGTGAACGACTGCGTCAGCACGATCTCCTGGTAGTCCGTGCGCTCGGCCAAGACGATCGGGTCGTCGTAGAGCGCCTGCCGAGCGGAGAGCTCGAAGCGGTCGGCGACGAGCGCGCCGCCGCCGAGCAGGGCGAGCACGCCGAGGATCCCCGCGACGAGTGCGGCCCGGACGCTGCGCGCGAGCTCCCCGCCCAATAGCCAGAGCACGGCGGCACCGGCCACGAGGTTGAGCGCGCCGATCGCGAGCGCCGTGTCGATCTGCCCCAGCAGCGGCAGCAGCAGGAGCGGGAAGCCGACCCCGGCGAGGACGGCCCCGAGGTAGTCCGCGGCGAGGAGATCGGCGACCGAGGCCCCCGCCTCCTGCCGGCGCACCCGCTGGAGCAGGGCCATCAGCAGCGGGATCTCGCAGCCGACAAGCAGGCCGATCAGCGCCGCGACCGCGAGCATGGCTGGCTGGTAGAGGTCGAGATAAGCGAACGCGGCGTAGAGCAGCAGCGCGCTGAAGCCGCCGATGAGCGCGACGACCGCCTCGACGATCACGAAGGCCACCACCGGCACGTGCAGGAGGGGCTTGGCGGCGAGCGACCCGAGCCCCATGCTCGAGACGAACGCGGCGAGGACGAGTGAGACCTGGAGGACCGAGTTCCCGATCAGGTACGTGCCCATCGCGACGATGACGAGCTCGTAGACGAACCCGCACACCGCCACGAGCAGGACCAGGCCGAGCAGCAGCACCCGGGCGGGCCGGGCGGTGAGGCGGGAGGAGCGCGCCGCCGGGGCCGGAGCGGAGAGGGCCACGGCGGCGGGTCGGCTAGGCGATCGAGGCGGCGACGATCGCGCCGACCGACAGCAGCGCCGCCGCGGTCATCCAGGCGGCGGGCTGCTCGCCCTCCCCCACCACGAAGTCGCCGAGCTTCCCGGGCGTGATGAGGTCGATCACGAAGAACGCGAGGCCCAGCATCAGCACGCCCACGCCGCCGTAGCCCGCGGTCTCCGCGAGGCCCTCGCCGAGCGAGCCGTCGGCCGAGGCGATCGCCGTGGTGACGACGGCGCCCACGGCGATGAGTCCCGCCGAGGCGATGATCCCTGCGGAGCGGTTGCGGTCGTGGATGATCAGGTGGCCGAGCTTGCCGGGGGTCAGGAGGTCGATCACCACGAACCCGACGACGAGCAGCACGATGCCGACCGCCCCGTACAGGAAGCCGCCGGCCAACTCTCTCACGAAATCGTCCATGGACCTACGCCTTTGTTCGGGTGTGAACCCGCCGCACGTTCTCGGTGAGCGTCTGGCTGATGAGCCAGCCGATGCCGCCGACGGTGAGCAGGAGGAAGAAGACGAGCGCGGGCCAGTGCGCACGGATGACATCGGGGACGACCGGGGAGCCCGTCGGCCCGTCGCCGGGCGCGGGGGCGGTGTCGTCGGTGGAGGTGATCGCCGCGGCCTGCCCCTTGGAGGCGACCGCGAGCGGCAGGGCCCCGACGAGGTTGATGAGCGTGACGTCGCCGTTCTCGTCCTTGAGGTTCCCGGAGGACAGGCCGAGCGCCTCGAGGTCGCCCGTGGTCGGGGCACCCTCGAAGTCCGAGGCCACCGAGAAGTTCGAGCTGTCCTCGGCCTCGCAGGAGTCGCACGTGTACCGGACGGTCCCCTGAAGCTCCACGGACTTGGTGCAGCTCGGGGCGAGGCCCTGGCCGACGCCCGCGCTCGAGCCCGCGTCGATGCCGCTCGGACCGCCCGACCCGTCGAGGACGCTGACGTTCCACGCGTAGCAGACCCCCTGCTTGGCGGTGGCCTCGCGCAGGGTGTCGGCGAGCTCGGTGGCGTCCTCGGCAGAGAGGAGCGGGACCGCCCGGGCGGGGGTCGCGGCGAGCAGCAGCATGACGAGCGCGGCGAGCAGCGCGCGGCTCATTTGCCGCCTCCGCCAGGGCCGCCGCCGCGGAAGCCCTCGCCACGCCCGGAGGCTCGACCCCAGAACCCACCGACGACGGGGAAGAAGAGCCCGTAACCGCGCTTCTCGTCGGCGACGAGGATCTTCGAGCCGGCGCCCTCGGGCTGGACGGCGACGTAGTCGGAGCGGTAGCGGAGGAAGACGCCCTCGGGCACGACGCGGCGGTCCGCGGGCTTGTGAGCGTCGACGATCCGCTTGGCAACCTCCAGAGGCGGCTTCTTCGAGCGGTAGCGGTCGGCGCCGTTCTCAGAGCCCGCGCGTTCGTAGTTCTCCTTCACGAAGCCCCGAACCGAGCCCGAGCCGAATGCGGTGGCGCCGAAGCCGACGAGGCCGAGCACGATGAGGACGATCGCCGCGATCCTCACGCGCGCCGGACCTCTCCGGAGGTGCGCACGAGCTCGCCGTTCTGCGGGTAGGCGTGCCAGGTCTCCCAGCGGACGCCGGTCGCGTCGGGCTCCTCGATCGCGGCAGCCCGGAGGGCCGTAAACGCGCCGGGCAGGCCCGCGAAGTCGCCCACGAGCCCGTGGGGATCGATAGCCACCGCGGTGGCCAGCCCGTCGCCGTCGACCTCCTCGATCGGAACGATCTCCGCCGAGAAGGCGTAGGCGTGTCCGTCCCGGCGGAGGGCCCGCGCCGCGGGAAGGTGCCCAGGTTCGGCGGGCCGGCAGCTCACGGTCTCGCTCAGCGCGAAGCCGCCCGGGGCGGTGACCACGGCCTGGTGGCTATGGCCGAGAAGCCTGAGCTCCAGCGTGAAACCGGCGAGCTCGAGCGTGAGGACCTCGAGCGCGACCGCGGGCGTCGCGTCGAGCTCGAGGACGAGGTCGGCGGCGCACACGTCGGCGTAGGGCGCGGTGAGCTCGGCGCGCATCAGGCGCCGGCGTCGCGAGCCCGGAGCGCCTCGGTGGCGGCCTCTTGTGTCCGGAGCCCGGCGCGGACCTCCTCGACCTCCGAGGCCAGCCGCGCGCCCTGGGCCGCGTACCGCTCGGCGAGCCCCGCCAGCGACGGGTCGGCGCCGGTGATCCCGGCGCGGTCGGCGAGCCGCGCACTCTCCTTCTCGGCCCGCACCTTGGCGGAGACGAGCTCAGCGAGCTGCGCGCGCAGCGCGTCCTCGGTCGCCTCGGCGTCGGTGAGAGCGTCGGGGGCGGACATCAGACCGGGACCTCGCCGCTACCGGGGAAGATGTCGAAGGCGTGCTCGGAGACGACCGTCCCGACGCTGATCTCCCACCCTGAACCGTCGTAGCGCTCGAAGCTCAGGCGCGCGGCGCCGCTCACGTAGTCGGCGTACTCGGCCCGGCCCGAGCCGCCCGGGCCCGCGGCCTCCTCGAGCGTGTAGTCGGCGGTGCCCTGCTCGTCGAAGCGGTAGCTCGTGCCGTCGAGCTCGATGGTCTTCCGGCCGGGTTCGAGGCCGGGCTCGGGCCGGCGCTCCCAGACCACGCACTCGAGCCCCTCGTCGTCCTCGACGGAGAGCCAGCGGGTGTAGTCGCCGTCGACGAGGAGGTGCTCCTCCCAGCGCGAGCCGCCCTCGCGGAAGCGGTAGACGCGCTCGACGATGCAGTCGTGTCCCTCGTAGGAAACGACGTCGGCCAGGCGGAGCCCGCGGACCGACGTGCGGCGCGCCGTGGGCGGCTCGGCCTGCCCCAGGCTGCGACCGGCGGAGCCGGCGGCGACCTGGTTGCGGCGGTAGAGCGCGAGCCCGATCCCCACGCCGACGAGGACCAGCAGGATGAGGACGACGGTCACGCTGCGGACGCTAGCAAGGAGACCCGACGCCGCTGTCTCCGATTTCCGCCTACGGAAGGCGGCCGAACCAGGCGAGCCCGAGCCCCGCGCCCGCAAGCAGGAGCAGCAGCCCCGCGCCGGCGAACAGGCTCGTGATCTCGCGCTGCTCGTCCTCGGTCCCGAGCCGGGAGCCGAGATCGGCGTAGGCACTCTCGAGCGCGTCCGCGGAGGGCGCGTCGAAGAAGCGGCCGCCCGAGATGTCGCGCGATCTGCTGGAGGGCATCGAGGTCCGGCGGGACCCGGATCTCCTGGCCGTCGGGCGTCGTGATCGTGCCGTCCTGGGTGCCGAGGGCGACCGTGAAGATCGGGACGCCGGACTGCTTGGCCTGCTCGGCCACGGCCGCCGGGTCCGAGCCCGAGCTGGCCTTGCCGTCGGAGAGCAGGACGATCGCCCCGGGGATGCGCTCCGCCTCGGAGAGGCCCTGGTTCTGCGCGTTGAGTGCCCGCAGGCCCGCGTCGATTCCGTCGCCCGTGGCGGTACCACCGCCGGCCTGGATCGTGTCGAGGCCGTCGCGGACGGCGACACGGTCGGTGGTCGGGGTCTGGAGCACCGAGGCGGTCGAGGAGAACGCCACGAGGCCGACCCGGATCTTCTCCGGCACCGCGTCGAGGAACTGGCTCGGCCGCCCCCCGGGCCGCGCTGATGCGGTCGGGGTCGACGTCGCGCGCGGCCATCGAGCCCGAGGTGTCGGTGACGAGCATGATCGAGGCCCGCTCGCGCGGGACCGAGAAGGTGGCCTCGGGCCGGGCCAGCGCGAGCGCCAGCACGAGCAGCGAGAGCAGCAGCAGCGCGGGCGGGACGTGGCGGCGCCAGCCCGGCGAGGGCGGGCGCGACCGAGGCGAGCGTGGCGAGGCTCGAGAAGCGCAGCGCGGCCTCGCGCCGGCGCTGCTGGAAGGCTCAGGTAGCCGACGACGGCCAGCGGGCGCGAGGACGAGCGCGAAGAGCCACCAGCGGGCTGCCGAAGGAGGGCGGGCTCGAACGTCGGGAAGCGCGATCGCGGGGCTCATCGCAGCACCGTTCCGAGCGCGCCGAGCCAGTCGCCGTCGGTGCGGCAGATCGCGTGGCGCACGTCGCGGCGTGAGAACGCCTTCGCGCGTGCGCGCCTGGCGCTCGGCGGCGGCGGCGCCGAAGCGCTCGCGCGGGTCGCGCGCGGCCGGTGTCGACCTGCAGCTCGCGCCCGCTCACCGGGTCGCGCAGCCAGACGGTGCCGACGTCGGGGAGCTCCTCGTCGCGCTGGTCGCGGACCTCGACGGCGATCACGTCGTGGCGGTGGCGCAGCGCCCCGAGCGGGCGCTCCCACGCCTCCGGGGGCCTCGAGGAAGTCGGAGATCACGACGACGAGGCCGTGGCCGCGGGCCAGCGCGTCGGCCCGGCGCAGGCCGTCCCCGAGCCCCCCGGCGTCGGCGGCGTCCGTCGCGACGCCCTCGGCGAGCACGCGGCGCAGGTGGGTGATCGCGCCGCGGCCGCCGCGCGGCGGGAGCACGCGCTCCACGGCCGCGCCGCAGGTGAGCAGGCCCATGCGGTTGCCGCGGCGGGTGGCGAGGCGCGCCGCGACGGTGGCGACGCCCTCGGCCACGTCGGCCTTCAGCCGGTCCGCCGTCCCGAAGGCCATGGAGGCGGAGACGTCGAGCACGACCCAGGTGGTGAGCGCGCGCTCGGGCACGTGGACGCGGACGTGCGGCATGCCGGTCCGGGCGGTGGCGGCGGGGTCGAGGGCGCGGACGTCGTCGCCGGGCACGTAGGGCCGCAGCTGGGCGAGCTCCACGCCGGCGCCAGCGCCGACGGCAAGGTGCTCCCCGGGAAGGGGCGCGGCGGTGCGTCGGCGCAGCCGCAGCTCGAGCGCCGCGATCCGCCCGAGCGGGACGGGACCCGGGCCCTGGCGGCCGGGCGGGACGTGCAGCGACGCGGCGGTCGCTGCTCACGTCGGGATGCGGTCGCGCATGCGGCTGGCTCGGCATCGGCACGGCCTCGAGCACGCGGGTGACGACGTCGTCGGCGGTGACGTTCTCGGCGAGCGCCTCGTAGCGCAGCACGATGCGGTGGCGCAGCACGTCGAGCGCGAGGTCGTGGACGTCCTGCGGGACGACGTGGCCGCGGCCGCGCAGCAGCGCGAGCGCGCGGGCGGCCTGGACGAGGCCGATCGGCCCGCGCGGGGAGGCGCCGAACTCGATGTAGCCGCGCGAGCTCGGGCAGCCCGTGTTCGGCCGGGTTGCGCGTCGCGTCGGCGAGCGCGACCGCGTAGCGGATGATCGCCCCGTCGACGAAGACCTGCGCGGCCGGCCTCGCGGTGGCGCAGGAGGTCGGCGGGCTGGAGCAGCTCGCGGACGGCGCCGTCGCCCTCGAGCGAGCGGGCGACGACGGAGGCCTCGTCGGCCGGGCTCGGGTAGCCGACGACGAGCTTGAAGAGGAAGCGGTCGGTCTGCGCCTCGGGCAGCGGGTAGGTGCCCTCGGACTCGATCGGGTTCTGCGTCGCGAGGACGAGGTACGGCTCGGGGACCTTGAAGGTCTCCCCGCCGATCGTCACCTGGTGCTCCTGCATGACCTCGAGCAGCGCGGCCTGCACCTTCGCGGGCGCGCGGTTGATCTCGTCGGCCAGCAGGACGTTGCCGAAGACCGGGCCGAGCTCGACGTCGAAGCGGCCGGTGTCGGGGCGGTAGACGCGGGTGCCGACGAGGTCCGACGGGCACGAGGTCGGGGGTGAACTGGACGCGGCGGAACGAGCCGCCGAGCACCTCGGCGACGGTCCTGACGGTCAGCGTCTTGGCCAGGCCGGGGACGCCCTCGAGCAGCACGTGGCCGCCGGTGAGCAGCGCGACGATGAGCCGCTCGAGCATCGCGTCCTGGCCGACGATGACCCGCTTCACCTCGAAGAGCGCCTCCTCGAGCTGCTGCCGGGCGCCCGCGGGCGTCTCCTCGGTCGGATGGTCGTCCACGAGGCTCATCGTACGGCGGAGGGTCGGGTGCCCAGCGTCACCTTGATGGCGGTCTGCTTGCCCCCGCGGTCGACGGTGAGCGTCACCGCCTCGCCGGGCTTCCGCTCCTCGATCGCGGCGCCGACCGCCTCCGGGTCCTCGATCACGGTGCCCGCGATCTTCCGGATGACGTCGCCGCGCCGCAGCCCGGCCTTCGCCGCGGGCCCACCCGCGACCACGTCCGCGATCTCGGCGCCGTCGCCCTTCATCGGCGGGGCGCTCTGCACGCCCAGGTACGGCCGGCGGATCTTGCGCCCGGCCTTCAGGTCGGGGAGCACCTTCGCGACCGTCATCGACGGGACCGCGAAGCCGATGCCGACGTTGCCCTGGGCGCCGCCGGTGAGGATCTGCGAGTTCACGCCGAGCACCTCGCCCTGTGCGTCGAGCAGCGGCCCGCCGGAGTTGCCCGGGTTGATCGGGGCGTCGGTCTGGATCGCGTCGGAGATCGAGAACCCGTTGGGCGCCTCGATCTGGCGTCCGACCGCGGAGACGATGCCGGCCGTCGCGGTGCGCTCGAGGCCGAAGGGGTTGCCGATGGCCAGCGCCGGGTCGCCCGACGTTGGCGGCGCCCGCCTTGGCGAGGGTGAGCGGCTCGACCGGCCGCCGGCGGCCTCGGGGTCGATCTTGAGCACGGCGATGTCGGTGGAGCCGTCGACGCCGAGCACCTGCGCGGGGACGGGATCGTCGTCCTCGTCGAAGCGCACCGAGACGTCCTTCGAGCTGCCGACGACATGGGCGTTCGTGATGATCGTGCCGTCGGCGTCGACCACGAAGCCGGAGCCGGTGGCGACCCCGCGTTGGTCACGCGGGTCGGGAACGGGGAGGCGCTGTCGGTCGAGCCGCCCTGCACGGCGCGGATCTCGACGACCGAGGGGCTGACCTGCTCGTAGAGCGCGGCGAGCGACCCGGCGTGGCGGGCTCGGACCGGACGGCGGGCGAGGAGGCGGCGGGCGGGGCGGCGCTGATGACCGGCGCCGGCGGGTCGTCGAAGGCGCCGCCGACGGCCAGCGCGCCGGAGAGGAGGGCGGCGCCGACCACGCCGCCGGCGGCGGCCGGGATGAAGCGGGACGAAGCGGACATGGGTCAAGCCAAGCCGCGCGGGCTGAAGTGCGGGTAAGGGCGGTCTGTCGACCGCTCCCGCCGGTAGGGTCCGGGCGCGTGTCGCGTCGCCCCTCCGCCCTCCAGCCCGCGTTCCCGCTGCTGGCGCTCGGCGGCCGGCTGCAGACCCCGACGCGCCCGCTCCGCTCGGCGCTGCTGGCGATGCACCATCCGATCGGGGCCTCCACCGGCTACATGGACTTCTCCCGCGGTGACTGGACCGGGATGGTCCGCCAGGCGGTGGCGGTCTCGACGTTCGCGGCCGAGCTCTCGGCGCTCGGGGAGGACGAGCTGCCCGGGCTCGTCGCCTTCTTGGAGGGCTCGCCGCGGCTGCCCTTCCACTACCTCTCCGTGCACGCACCGACCAAGCGGCGGCGGCTGCCGGAGCCCGAGCTCGTCGCACTGCTCGGCCGCCTGCCGCCGATCGTCGACGGGATCGTCGTCCATCCCGACCAACTCAGCGACCCGGCGGCCTGGGCGCCGCTCGGCCACCGCCTCGTGATCGAGAACATGGACCCGCGCAAGACGCTCGGCCAGCTCCCGGAGCACCTCGCGCCGCTCTTCGCGCGCTCCCCGAGGCCGGGTTCTGCCTCGACGTCGCCCACGCGGGGGCGGTCGAGGAGGACATGGGCGTCGCCCACCGCCTGCTCGACGCGTTCGGCCACCGGCTGCGTCAGCTTCACGTCTCCTCCCTCCGTGCGGGCCGCGCCTCGCACGTCTCCCTCTACCGCCGCGACGAGGCCCGCTACGCGCGGGTGCTCGCCCGCTGCCCTGACGTCCCGTGGATCCTGGAAGCCCCACCCCCGCGCCGCTGAACGCACTGGCCGCCGCGGGCGGCGTGGCCTTCCCGGCCCTGGACGCTGCGCGGGCGCTCACGGACGCCCGCTGCGACGCCGCGCGGGCTGCGCTGGCCGGCGTGCCCCGCGACCCCGACGTCGCGGTCGTGCTGCTCGGCTCCTGGGGGCGGCGGGAGCTCACGAGCGGCTCGGACGACGACGTGCTCATCGTGACGACGGGGGACCGGCGCGCGGAGCTGCGCCCGCGGCTCGAGGAGCTGCAGCCGGCCTTCGGCGGGGCCAGCGGAGCCCAGGGGACCTTCGACGAGGTCGTGAGCGTGCGGGAGCTCGCGACGATCGGCCTCGAGGCGGACTCGAACCGCGTGCTCACGCGGCGGATGCTCGTCCTGCTCGAGAGCGCGCCGCTGCTCGGCGCGGACGTGCACCGAGCCGTGCTCGCGACGCTGCTCGACGCCTACCTGGGCAGCGGCGAGCGACGCGACCGGCGACCGCCGCGGTTCCTGCTCAACGACGTGATCCGGTACTGGCGGACGGTCGCGGTCGACTTCGAGGCGAAGGCCCGCTCCGGCGAGGACGGCAAGTGGGCGCTGCGGCACGCGAAGCTGCGGACCTCGCGCACGATGCTCTTCGCGGGCGGGCTGCTGCCGCTGCTGGAGTGCCATCACGTCGTCGCCGACGAGGCCCCGGCGCTCCTGCTCGGCGAGCTGCTGCAGCCGCCGACCGATCGGATCGCGGCCGCGTTCCTGCGCTACGAGGCCGTCGACGCCGGCGTCCGCACGCTCGGCGCCTACGACCGCTTCCTGGCGCTGCTCGACGACCCGGAGCGGCGGGCCGCCTCGAGGGGCTCGACCGGGCCCGGGCCCGCGAGGACGAGACCTTCCAGCAGTGCCGGCGCCTCGGCCGGGAGATCCAGCAGGGGCTGACCGCGCTGCTGTTCGAGCGCGAGCCGCTGCGCCGTCTCGTCCGGCAGTACGGCGTGTTCTGACGGGCGCTTAAGCGTGGCCGCGTCGAGGTAGCGCTCGGGGTCGGCGAGGAAGCCGCGCGTGAGGCGGACGGCGTCGAGCTCGTCGTAGTCGCGTCGCGTCGCACCGCCCTCGTCGAGCTCGTAGATCCGCGCGCCGGGGAAGGCGAGCAGGATCGGCGAGTGGGTCGCGATGATGAACTGCGCGCCGCTCGGCGCCGCGCGGCGATCGATGGCCAGGACGCGCGAGGGCGCCGGTGACCGAGAGGGCGGCCTCGGGCTCGTCGAGGACGTAGAGGCCGTCGCCGCCGAAGCGGTTGGCGGCGAGCGCGAGGAAGGACTCGCCGTGGGACTGCTGGTGCAGGCGCGACGCCGCCGTAGAGCGAGAGGTCGGGGGCGAACGTCGGCTCGCCGTCGACGAAGGGCGCGACGTTGAAGAAGCTCTCGGCGCGCAGGAAGTAGCCGTTGCGGGGCTTCGCCAGCGGTCGAGCACCGGCTGGAGCGCGCCGCCGAGCACCGCGCGGCGGGACGCGGCGGCAGCTCGCCGGCGCGCTCGAGCTCGCCGCCCTCCGGCGGCGAAGCCCATCGCCTCGCGCGATGGCCTCGACGAGCGTCGACTTGCCCGTGCCGTTGTCGCCCGCGAGCAGCGTGACGGGCGCGTCGAGGTGGAGCTTCTCGACCGCCGCGACGGCCGGCACGGCGAAGGGGAAGCCCGGGCCGGCACTGCGCCTCGGCGCGCCGCAGCCCCAGCAGGTACGGGGCCCGGGCCGAGGCGGCGTCGGTCGCGGAGCAGCGCCATGCGGACAGGTCTAGGCGAGGCGGGCAGCTCGAGCGGGTCGTGGGCGCAGAACACGTCGACGGACGGATCGCGGGAGAGCTCGACGAGGCGGTCGACGTTCGTGCGCCGGAGCGCCTCGTCGACGCTGTTGAACCGGTGGTAGGCGGTGAGCGAGCGGCTGCGGCGCGGCGGTGTCGCGATCTCCCCGTGCTCCAGGTACGCGTCCCCGGCGTGCACCAGCCAGCCGTCCCCGGTGTCGACCGCGAAGCCCGCGTGGCCCGAGGTGTGGCCGTGGAGCGGGATCATCGCGATCTCGACGCCGGTGCCCTCGAGCAGCCGCGCCCGGGGAAAGCCGTGCCAGGCGTCCCCGTCGGCCGGGCGGTGCTCGCTCCAGCGCGGGCCGTGGGCCCAGTGGGCGGGGCGGTAGCGGAGCTTCGTGTCGAACGTGCGGGCGCGGGCGGCCGCGAGCTCGTCGGCGTGGACGTGAACCTGCGCGTTCGGGAAGTCCCCGAGGCCCCCGGCGTGATCGAGATCCAGGTGGGTGACGAGGATGTGCTTGACGTCCGCGGGGTCATGGCCCAGCGCCCGCACCCGGGTCACGGCGGTCTGGGACGGGTCGAGCTTCGCGTTCAGCAGAAACCGGGCGGGGCCGAGGCGCTTCGGATCCGCGATGTCGCCCGTGCCGTAGCCCGTGTCGACGAGCACGAGCCCGTCGGGCGCCTCGATCAGCAGGCAGTGGGCGACGAGGTGCCCCGGCTCCTTCGGGACGAGCCCGAGGGCGGTGCCGGCGTGGGGGCACATCGTGCCGCAGTCGAGATGGTGGATCACGGGGGCCATCCGTCGACCCTACGCGCCGCCCCGCGGACGTCGAGATCTCGCAACTCCCCCCGCACGGGTGATCCAAGACATCTCGACGCGCCGGGGAGGGCGCTCAGCGGGCGGCGGTCTGCTCCGGGGGCTCCTCGGAAAGCGTCGCCGCGGCCTGCACGTCCTCCGGGAAGTCGGACATCTCGTACACCCGGCGCAGCTCGATCATGTCGCCCTCACCGAGCGGGCAGCGCTCCGCCCAGCCGACCGCCTCGGCCTTGTCCTTCACGTCGATCGTCCAGTAGCCCCCGACGATCTCCGTCGCCTCGGCGAACGGTCCGTCCGTGGTCACCGTCTCGCCCTCCGTGCGGCGGACGCGCGCGCCTTCCACGGGCGGGTGCAGGCCGTCGGCCGCGAGCAGGATCCCTGCCTGGGTCAGCTGCTCGTTGTAGGCCCCCATGGCCTCGACGGCCTCGACGTCGGGCGTCCCCCACTCGTCCCCGATCTCCTGGGTGTTGGGGTGCATGAACATGATGAAGCGCATCTGGGTCCTTTCGGCTCGGTGTGCCCTGGGTGGTTCCGGGTTGTACCTGAGAGACGACGCGCAGCCCGCAGACTCATCGGTCGTCGTCCCCTCGCGAGCGCAGCGCGCCGCGCCGGTGCGGGCGCCGCGGGGCGCCCGAACGCGGCGGGCGTCGGGGGAAAGGGCGCACCGATGCGTCTCCCGAGCGGCTTCGTAGCCGCGCCGCGAGGTCTTCGGCAGGCCGGAGACGATGTCGCGGATGCGGAGCGAGGGCGATGCGTCGGGGCGCCCGGTCCCCCGCACCCGACAACGCAAAGGGGCGCCCCGAAGGACGCCCCGTTCACGGACACGGATGCCGAAGCGAGCTACTTGAGCTCCGCCTCACCACCAGCTTCCTTGAGCTCGGCGAGGAGCTTCTCGGCCTCGTCGCGCTCGATGCCCTCCTTGATCGGACCCGGAGCGGCGTCGACCAGGGCCTTCGCCTCCTTCAGTCCGAGGCCGGTCGCCGCACGGACGACCTTGATGACCTGGATCTTCTTGTCGCCTGCAGCGGTGAGGATGACGTCGGCGGTGGTCGACTGCTCCTCGGCCGGCGCGTCGCCGCCTCCGCCGCCACCGGCGGCCGGCGCGGCCACAGCCGCGGCCGAGACGCCGAAGGTCTCCTCGAGCGCCTTGATGCGCTCGGAGAGCTCGAGCACGGAGATGCTCTTGAGCTCTTCGATCCAGTCTTCAGTGGTGGTAGCCATGTTCTAGTTCTCCTGGGAGTCGGTGGGGGTTGCGGATGCGTCGTCGGCGCCTTCGGCCGGGTCGTCGCTGGTCGTCGGGGCCACGGTGGCCTCGGCGTCCGGGTCGGTGGGGGCCTCAGCGGTCGCAGCCGCGTCATCGGTCGTGTCCTCGGCGGCCGGGGCCGCCTCGGCTGCGGGTGCCTCGTCGGTCGCGGCGGGAGCCGCGGCCTCCGGGGCAGAGGCCGCCGGGATCTCGCCCGACTGCTTCTTCTCGTTGATCTGTCCGAGCTGGATGGCCAGCCCGCCGATCAGCGCGTTCAGGGTGCGGGCCAGACCAGTGATCGGCTGGGCCACCATGCTGACGAGCTGCTGGTACAGGACCTCGCGCGTCGGCAGCTTGGAGAGCGCCTTGATCTGGTCGGCGTCGATGGCGACGCCGTTCAGCGTGCCGCCCTTGAACGGCAGCAGGTCGGGCGCGGTCTTCTGAAAGTCCGCGAGCGACTTCGCGGCCGCGGCCACGTCGCCCTTCACGAACGTCAGCGCGGTCGGGCCCGTGAGGAAGTCCTTGAGGGCCTCCTGCTGGGCCTGGTCCGCGGCGCGGACGGTCAGCGTGTTCTTGGTGACCCGGAAGGTCGAGTCCGATCCGCGCAGCGACTCACGCAGGGCGGCGGCCTGGGGCACGCTGATCCCGCGGTAGTCCACCGCGATGACGGCTTCGGACTCCTTGATCTGGCCGGCGATCTCGTCGATCACCGCGGCTTTCTCTTCTCTGTTCAACTGGCCTCCTTATCGGGACTTCCGCGGCGCAGGTGCGCCGCAGCCCGAGGTCTGCGGTGGCCTCGTAGGTGGTTGCGTTACGCCGCGGTGGGCGCTGCAACCTCCCCGAGGAGATCCTTGATGCGGCTGGGGTCGACCTTGATGCCGGGGCCCATGGTCGAGGCGATGGTGATCGTGCGCAGGTACTTGCCCTTCGCTGCGGACGGCTTCGCCTTCACCAGCTCGTCGATCACGGCTGCGTAGTTCTCGAGCAGCGCGCGTTCGTCGAAATCTGTCTTGCCGATCGTCAGATGGACGATGGCGGTGCGGTCGGTGCGGTACTCGACCTTGCCGGCCTTCGACTCGGTGACCGCCTTGGTCACGTCCATGGTCACGGTGCCGACCTTCGGGTTCGGCATCTTGCCCTGCGGGCCGAGCACGCGGCCCAGGCGACCGACGAGCGGCATGAGGTCGGGCGTGGCGATCGCGATGTCGAAGTCGGTGAAGCCCTCCTCGACCCGCTTGGCGAGGTCCTCGGCACCGACGATGTCGGCTCCGGCGGCCTCTGCCTCGGCGGCCTTCGCACCCTGCGCGAAGACGGCGACGGTGACGTCCTTGCCCAGGCCGTTCGGCAGCGCGATGGTGCCGCGGAGCTGCTCGTCCGCGTGACGGACGTTCAGGCCGGTGCGGACGTGGATCTCCACCGACTCGTTGAACTTCGCGGTCTTGAGCTGCTTGACGAGTGCCAGCGCCTCGGCGGGCTCGTATTCGCGCTCGCGGTCGACGCGCTCCCGCGCGCTCAGAAATGCCTTGCCGTGCTTAGCCATGGTGTTCTTCCTAGCCCTCGACCGTGACGCCCATGGAACGGGCGGTGCCGGCGATGGTCTTCGCGGCCTGGTCGACGTCGTTGGCGTTGAGGTCGTTGAGCTTCTTCTCGGCGATCGCCCGGATCTGCGCCTGGGTGATCGTGCCGACCTTCTGGGTGTGCGGCACCGGGGAGCCCTTCTCGAGGCCGATGGCCTGCTTGATGAGCACCGAGGCCGGCGGGGTCTTCGTGACGAACGTGAACGAGCGATCCTCGTACACGGTGATCACGACGGGGATGATGGTGCCGGCGTCGCCCTGGGTCTGCGCGTTGAACGCCTTGCAGAACTCCATGATGTTGATGCCGTGCTGACCGAGCGCAGGGCCGACCGGCGGGGCCGGGGTGGCCTGGCCGCCGAGCGACTGCAGCTTGATGGTGGTGAGGACTTTCTTGGCCATGGGGTCTTCCTAGATCTTCTTGACTTGGTCGAAGCCGACCTCGACCGGTGTCTCGCGGCCGAAGATTGACACAAGGACCTTGAGCTTGGCGGCGTCCTGGTTGATCTCGGAGATCTCGCCGGAGAAGTCCGAGAGAGGACCCGAGACGACCTTGACGGACTCGCCGATGGTGAACTGCGCCTTCGTGGGGACCTTCGCGGTCGCGCCGGGCCCGCCCTTGGGGTTGAGCAGACGGTCGACCTCGGCCTGGGTGAGCGGTACGGGCTCGTTGGAGGCGCCGACGAAGCCGGTCACCCCCGGGGTGTTCTTGACGAGCGACCAGGACTCCTCGTTGAGCTCCATGTTCACGAGCACGTAGCCCGGCATGGTGCGCTTCTCCTTGTCCTTCTTCTCGCCGTCCTTGATCTCGGTCACGGTCTCGGTCGGGACGTGGATCTGGCGGAGGTGGCGCTTCTGCCCGAGCGAGGTCACCCGGTGCTCGATGTTGTTCTTGACCTTGTTCTCGTGCCCGGAATAGGTGTTGACGACGTACCAGCGAAACATGAAGAGCCCTTAGAGGATGAGGTCGACGAACTTCGACGCCGCGACGTCGGCCAGTCCGAGATAGGCGCCGGCGATGACGACGAAGCCGAGGACGACGGCGGTCGCCTGGGCGACCTGCCGACGATCGGGCCACTGAACGCGCTGAAGCTCCGCCCACGAGGCGCGCAGGAAGGCCGGAAAGCGTCCGATGCCGCGGCTGGGCTTGGCGTTGGTGTCCTTCAGCGCGACGCCGGCCGGTGCCGCTGCGGCAGCCTGCCGGGCCAGCTCGGCCTCGGAGGCGGGATCGATCTGCTCGCCCTCGCCTCCACGCACGATCTCCGCCCCGAAGGCGTCGACGTTGCCGGAGGCATGGTCGAGATCACCCGGAACACCTTCACGGTGAATCGGGTCCTGATCGTCGTCCTGGCCGCGCTTACGGGCCATCGTGAACTACCGGGTCTCCCGGTGGCTCGTGTGGCTGCGACACCACTTGCAGAACTTCCGCATCGCGATGCGATCCGGGTTGTTCCGCTTGGACTTGTTGGTCTGGTAGTTGCGGCGCTTGCAGTCCTCGCACGCGAGGGTCACTGCAATACGCACGTCTCCGCGGGCCATGATGGGCTCCCGGTCGGCGAGGGATGAGGACGGTCGGTTCGCGCTGGTAGGCAGCTCTCATCGAGCGGCCGGGGGCGAACCGAGGAGGGATGGTAGCGCCTGTCGCTCCGGCGGGTCCTGTCGCTCCGGCGGGCCCTCAGGCGCGTGCGCTCGTGGTCGGGTCGAGCCGGACCATGGAGACCGCGGCGTCGAGCTTCGCGTCCGCCCCGCCCCGGTAGACGCCCTTGATCGGCGGCACGTCGGAGTAGAGGCGGCCGTGGCCGATCTTCACGTGGGACTCGGTCGCGAGGATCCGGTTCGTCGGGTCCGCCCCGACCCAGACGGGCTCGCCCCGGCCGCCCGAGGCGGGCAGCAGGGCCTCGAGCCAGGCGTGGGTGTCGACCTCCACGGAGTCCTTGCCGCCGTCCTGCGGCGCGGCCCACAGGTAGCCGCTCACGTAGCGGGCGGCGATGCCTCGGCGACGCAGGAGGATGAGCGCGAGGTGGACGAAGTCCTGGCAGACGCCCGCGCCCCCCTCGATGAGGTCCTCGACGGTGGAGCCGACGTAGGTGGTCCCGGGCTTGTACTCGAAGCGGTCCGGGATGAGCTCGCAGAGCAGGAGCACGTAGGCGAGGGGCGACGTCGCCCGCCCGATCTGATCGAACTCGGCGAGCAGCTCGTCGGGCGGCTCGGTGCCGGTCGGCATCAGGAACTCGCCCGCCGCCTCGGCGTACGCGGGTGCCGAGACGGCTTCCCAGCTCGCCTCCTCCGGGTACGGCGTCTGGGTCGTCACGACCCGGGCCCGCACCTCGATGGTCATGCTCTCGTGCGGCTTCGGAATGCCGAACTCGATGACCTCGGTGCCGAAGTAGTCGGTGTGCCGGTGCAGCCGCGTCTCCGGGTCGATCCGGACGTGGAAGTCGTCGACCCGTTGGGAGCTCGTCGTCGCTGGACGGACGCGGAGGGCGTTCAGGTTGTCGGTGACGACCGAGTCGTACTCGTAGCCGGTCGTGAAGGTGATCTGGAAGTTCATGCGTGCACCGATCCCTGGTAGTCGCCGGCCCCGGCGAAGTAGCGCTGCGCGATGTCGCCGTCGACGAGCGCGAGCTCGCGCTGGACCGTCTCGCAGGTCGCGTTGAGCGCCCCGGCCCCCGCCTCGCCTCCACGGGCGCGGAACTCCAGGTCGGCGCCGAGCCGGCTCAGCCGGAGGATCGGCTCGGAGGTCCGGGGTGAGTCGTCGGCCCGCTGGAGCACGTCGAGCGCGTAGCTGACCGAGGCGGCCACGGAGTCCGGGTAGTTCTGCTCGTAGAGCAGGAAGCGTCCGACCGGTAGGGCGTCCGGCGGGCCCTGCACCGCGCGACGGAAGGCCTGGAAGCCCCCGACCGCCTGGAGCAGCGCGAGCGCCTGGCCGTCGCGGACCGCGGCGCCGCCGGCCGGTGACTCGAGCGCGCCCTCGACGTCGCCGTGCGAGCCGGCCTCTTCCGCCCCGAGGGCGGTGTCCGGCGGGAGCGCGACGCGGAGCATCCGCAGGATCATGTCGGCCGACTCGAGGCGCCCGCCGGCCCGCAGGAACGCGCTCGCGTCGTCGCGCAGCATGGTCCGACTCGTGAGACCCCAGAAGAGCGCCGAGCGCTCCTTCACGTACTGGTAGACCGAGTAGGGCCCGGTGCGCAGCCGCGCGCTCAGGTCGCCTTCGAGCAGACCCATGTTCGTGGTGTTGATCGCCTCCCACATCTCGGCGGACAAAACGTCGCGCACGGTCCTCGCGCCCTCGCGGGCACGGGCGGTGCAGGCGATGACCGAGGCCGGGTTGTCGAGGTCGAGCGTGAGCGTCGAGAGCACGTCGTCGCGGCGGACCGGCCCTTCCTCCGGCTGGTCGCTGCCCATGATCGCGAGGATCGAAGGCCACGAGAGCGTGACGCCGTACGGGTCGTCGGGACGCCCCTGCAGGTCGGCCTGGAAGACGCCGTCGAGCATCCGGGCGGTGTGCTCGGCGCGGACGAGGTTGCGCCCGAGCCAGAAGAGCTCGTGAGCAATGCGGGCGAGCATGGCTCAGCCCCTTTCGGTGGAGGTCTGCTGCTGCTGCTGCTCCTGATCGCTCCAGCCGCCGTAGCGCATGTCCGGCAGGGCGGGGAGCTCCTGGCGGATGACGTCGGCTGGCTCGGCGCGGTCGGTGTCCTCGCCGTCCTCGAGCACCCAGGTGTCCTTCGAGCCGCCGCCCTGGGAGGAGTTCACGATCATCGAGCCTTCTCGCATGGCCACGCGGGTGAGCCCGCCGGGCACGATCTTGATCGTCTCACCGAAGACGGCGAACGGCCGCAGGTCGACGTGGCGGGCGGCGATCGTCCCGTCGAGGTCCGAGGTGGGGACGGTCGAGAGCTTCACGACCTCCTGGGCGATCCACTTCTGGGGCTGCTGCTTCAAGACCTCGGCGAGTGCTTCGAGCTCGTCGGCGGGCGTGCTCGGCCCGATGAAGACGCCCTTGCCGCCGGACTCGCTGGTCGGCTTGATGACGAGCTGGTCGAGCCGCGGCAGGACGTGCTCGAGCTGCTCCGGATCGGAGAGCAGGTAGGTCTTCACGTTGGCGAGGATCGGCTCCTCGTTCAGGTAGAAGCGGATCATGTCCGGGACGTAGTGGTAGATCGCCTTGTCGTCGGCGACCCCGGTGCCGAACGCGTTGGCGACCGCCACGGTGCCGGCGCGGTAGGCGCGGACGAGGCCGGGAACGCCGAGCAGCGATTCGGCCTTGAACTCGAGCGGGTCGACGAAGTCGTCGTCGAGGCGCCGGTAGACCGAGTGCACGCGCCGCAGCCCGCTCGTCGTGCGCATGTAGAGCACGTCGTCGCGGACGACCAGGTCGGAGGCCTCGACGAGCTCGACGCCCATCTGGCGGGCGAGGAAGGCGTGCTCGAAGTAGGCGGAGTTCAGCGGCCCCGGCGTCCACACGACGACGGTGGCCTCGTCGTCGGTGGAGGGCGCGACGGCGCGCAGGGCAGCGAGCAGCAGCTGTGGGTAGTGGTCGACCGGGCGGACGCGGTAGGTCTGGAAGAGCGAGGGCACGAGGCGCGTCATCGCGACCCGGTTCTCGAGCACGTAGGAGATGCCGGACGGGGTGCGGACGTTGTCCTCGAGGACCTTCCAGCCCTCTTCGTCACGGACCAGGTCGCAGCCGGCGACGTGGGTGTAGACGCCGCCGGGCGGCCGGATGCCGTGGACGGCACGGGCGAAGTGCGAGCGGGAGACGATGAGGTTCCACGGGATGATCCCCGCGTGGACGATCTCGCGGCCGTGGTAGACGTCGTCGACGAAGTGGTTGAGCGCCCGAATGCGCTGGGCGAGCCCGCGTTTGATGTGCGTCCACTCCGCCCCCGGCATGATCCGCGGGACGAGATCGAGCGGGAACGGGCGGTCCTTGACCGGGCCGTCCTCCCCCGTCGCGTCGAAGGTGATGCCCTGCTGCATGAAGATCGCGTCGCGGCGGCGCCCGGCGGCGGCGAGCTGCTCGGGGCCCATGCGCGCGAGCTCCTCGGCCATCGGCCGGGCGTACTCCCGCGGACTGCCGTCCGGAAGGAAGACCTCGTCGTGGTAACCCGGCGTCGGCCGGTAGTCGGAGGGGTCTTGAGCGGTCATGGGTTCGGTCATCGGAGAGGGCAACGATCCTTTCAGGGGCGAGCTCCCCGGCACCCTTACCCTCGTCCAAGCCGTCTGGACCATCGTTGTCCGCCGTGTCGAACGGCCGGGTCGCCTCAGGTGACCCGCGTGAGCCGACTCGCCGGGCGCTCCCCCCGGCCGACCTTCGCGCACGGACGCCCGTCGACGCGAACGATGTCGGCGGTGAAGTCGTTCTGCCCGCGGATGAGCGAAGAGCCCACGCCGTAGGCGTCGACCGGGACGCCGGCCGCCTCGAACGCGCGGATGCGTTCGGCGGTGAATCCGCCGCTCACGACGATCCGCACCCGCTCGTGCCCCGCCGCGTCGAGCGCGTCGCGGACAGCGTGGACGAGCCGCGCACTGACGCCGCTCAGCCGCTCGCCCTCTTGCGCGTCGACGTGCTCGAGGGCCTGGTCGACGAGGGTCTCGGAGGTGTCCAGGCGCACGCCCCACAGGTCGTCGCCCAGTGCGTCCGCCACCGCCAACGCGGTGCCGACCGAATCGTTCTCCCAGTCGACGAGGACGGTCAGGTTCATCTCCGCGGCGAAGCGGGCGGCGAACGCCCGGGCGGCCGCGACGGTGTCCCCCGCGTAGGCCGCGATGAGCCCGTGCGGCACCGTGCCGATGCCCCGCCCTCCCCACCAGGAGGCCTGCGCGTCGGTCGAGACGCCGATCGCCCCGGCCACGTGTGCGGCCCAGCCGTCCCCGGTCTGCACGAGCCAGTGGTCGTGGCGCGCGGGGAAGTAGAGGACCTGCTTGCCTGCGGCGGCAGCGACGACCTCGCGCACGTTGCGCATGACGAGCGTGCGGCGCGCCATCGGACCGAGCAGCACCGTCTCGAGGTGACAGAAGAGCGAGTAGTCGCCGGCGATCTGCAGCACGGGCTCGCGGGGCGCGATCTCGTCGCCCTCGAAGAGCGCGTCGACGGTGAGCGCATCCCAGCCGGGCTCCCAGCCCTCCGCGCCCGCGCGCCCGCTGCAGGTGCGCAGGATCGCGATCGCCTCGTCGATCCCGCCGAGCACGGCGTCCTGCTTCTGGAAGAGCTGCATGAGGACCTCGGGCCGCCGCCCCTCGCCCTCGAGCACGGTCCGGGTCGAGGTGAAGTACGCGTCGGAGTAGTACCCGGCCCGGAGCTTGTCGACGGGCAGCCGGAAGGTCTCGGGCGGCAGGCGGTCCATGCGCGCGCAGGCTACGACCTCTCCGTCGCACCCGGACCTCGGCGCGTAGACCTGGGAGGCTCCACCGCATGAAGGAACGCGCCGCTCTGCTCTTCCCCTACGCGCTGGCCATCGTGCTGCCGCTCGTGGGGCTCGTGCTCGCCCTCACGAAGCTCACGGAGGAGCGCCTCGACGAGGCGGCCGCCATCGGTCTCGCGACCCTGGTCGGCTGCCTCGCCTACGCACTCATCCTCTTCTAGGGAGCGGCTCGCTAGTCCCGCAGCACGTACATCGTCTCGCAGCCCCGCACGCGGCGCCGTTCGTTGCTGTTGACCCGCACCTTGTCCGCACCGGAGCCGCAGCTGACCTTCGCCGGGCGGCCCGCCGTCGCGACGTTGATGAAGTCGCGACCGGCACCCCCGAAGATGAGGTCCTGGCCGAACGCGGCGTTGATCGTGTCGTCGCCGCTGCCTCCGGAGAGGCGATCGGCGCCCGGGCCGCCGTTCAGGTGATCCTTGCCCGACATGCCGTAAATGCGGTCCTTGCCGATGCTGCCCGAAAGGCTGTCCCCGCCGGTGCCGCCGTCCATGCAGTCGTTACCACGACCGCCGCTGACCTCGTCGTTCCCGCCCCGGGACAGGATCCGGTCGGACTTGTTCGTGCCGGTGATGCGATCGCGCTTGTTCGTCCCGACGATCGCGTACTTGGGACCGCTGCCCTTCAGGCACACGCTCTTGAACAGCTTGCGGGCCCGGTTGAGCGAGAAGACGCGGCCCCCGGACGGACCGGCGAACGGCCGCCCGACGATCACGACGCCCTGTCCCGCGGAAGCGGCGGCGGTGATGACGCAGAGGCCGCGGTCGCGGTCCAGCGTCGACCCGGAGGGACAGACTTGCGGGAAGCTCTCGTTCCCGCCCCCGCTCCCGCTCACCGGCGAGCCGGCCGGAGGGTTGTTGTTCGTCGCCGTCGGGTCACAGGCAAAGCTCGAGCCCACGAGGGACTCCGCGATGACCACGTCGGCCAGCGGCGCGCCTCCGCCGGTTCCGGCCAGGACGATCACGTGCGCGGCACGCTGGATGATGCCCTCGGCGTTCTTGACCTGCTCGTTCAGCTTGACCTGCACGACCGCGCCCAGCGGCGAGGCGGAGATCGGGTCGACGATCGAGGAGAGCAGGCCGTCGAGGACGACCGCCTGGCCGTTGATCTTCAGCCCGACGACCGTCGAGGCCCCGGCGAACTGTGGGACGCCCGCGACGCAGCTTCCGCCGGCGGCGGACCGGGCGGCGTCGACGCCGATGGTCAGGGCACCGTCGAGCAGCTTGACCTCGAGGCCCTCCACCCCGGCGTCGGAGGCGGTGCGTTGATCCTTCGGAAACGCCATCGGGTCGACGGCCGAGGTACGCGCGTAGGCGGTCTGCGCGGTGATCGCCGGCGCGAGCCCGACCGCCTCGGCGGTCTTCGGCAGTCCGTTCGCGCTGTCGGAGCACGGCGTGCGGTTCGCGACGATCGGGGTGATGCGGTCGTTCGTGGCGATCTGAACCTCCACGGCCGAGCCGCGGCAGCTCCAAGTTGCGGTGGGTGCGGCGGCCGCGGTCGCGGCGGCGCTCAGTGCGGCGGTGGTCGCGGCGAGTGCCGCGCCGACCATCCGAGTTCTCGATGACATTGGTTCCGTCCTTTTCTCTGGGTCCGGCACCCCCCGGCGCCGGCGATGTAGATGCGGAGATGAGGTGCCTTCCCAGGCCTCTCGGACTCCCTGGGGAACAGTGTGGACCACAACGGCGGCGCGCCAAACGCGAAGGCGGCGGATCAAACGCGCCTCATACCGGGCCATAACTCGGGCGTAGGGTCTCCGAACGATGGATTCCAAGAAGGCCGACCTCACGATCGACCAGCTCGCACAGCGCACGGGCATGACCGTGCGCAACCTGCGCGCTCATCAGTCACGGCGGCTGCTCCCGCCCCCGGAGGTCCGCTCGCGTACCGGCTTCTACGGGGAGGAGCACGTGGCGCGCGTCGAGCTCATCAAGGAGCTGCAGGCCGACGGGCTCCCGCTCGAGCTCATCAGGCGGATGATCGAGCAGAACGCCCGCTCGGCCCCGGAGCTGCTGCGCTTCATCCGCGCCGCGCACGAGCCCTTCGGCGACGAGCAGCCGGCGATCCTCTCGCTCGAGGAGCTCACCGGGATCTTCGGCGGCGAGGACCCCGCGCTGCTCGCGAAGGCCGAGAAGCTCGGCCTTCTGCGTCCGCTCGGCGACGCGCGCTACGAGGTGCTCTCCCCCCGGCTGATCGAGTCCGGGCGGGCGCTCGGGGAGCTCGGGATCAGCGGCGAGAAGGCCCTCGAGGTCGTCGGGAAGCTGCGTCGCCAGCTCGACGCCTCCACGCGGATGTTCGTCGAGCTCTACCTCGAGGAGATCTGGCAGCCCTTCGACCGTGACGGTCGGCCCGAGGAGCGGTGGGGCGAGGTCTACGCCGCGATGGAGCGGCTGCGCCCGCTGGCCGCCGACGCGGTACTCGCGATGTTCCAGATCGCGATGGGCGAGGCGGTCGAGACCTCGTTCGGGAAGATCCTGGCCGAGAACGCGGAGCCGAAGCGCGGCTCGCGCCGCAAGAGCGGCTGAGCCCGCGGCCAGGGCGGGCCCTCACCCCACCAGCGCGGCCTGAGCGACCAGGCGCGCCGCGAGGTGCGCGACCGGCTCCGCGCTGCCGACCCCGCCGAGGACACGGGCCGCCTGGAGCCCGACGACCGTGGTGAGGAGGTCGGTGATCGTCGTCGCCGGATCACCGAGCAGGCGCGGGTCGGCGACCATGCGCGCCGCGCCGGCCTGAGCGTCCGCGGCACGCATCGGCGCCCCGGCGAGCGTGCCGAGGGCGATCAGCAGCGCCGCGGCGCGCGTCCAACCCTTCCGTTGGATCGCCCGGTCCCCGGAAAGGAGGCCACCGGTGATCCGCGGCACCGCGGCCAGGGTGACCGCACCGCCGAGCAGCGCCGCGCGGGCCGCGGGCTCCTCGAGCTCCGCATCGCCGAGCGCTCCGAAGACGTGGACGAGCAGGGCGTCGAGGTCGAGCTCGTCGATCACGATCGCCGTCGTGGCGACCAGGTCGAGCGCGTCGAGGCCTTCCTCCAAGGTCACCGGGTGGGCACCGACGCGGGTGAGCGTCCCCGCCACGAAGAGCTCCCCCATGCGCTCCTCCCGCGTGGCGTCCGGGGCGCGCGAGCTCTGTTCGAGCAGGTGCCGGACCGCCCCGGTGCCGGGATCGGCGAGGGCGACGTTCGCGACCCCGCCGAGCGCACCCGTCACGACCCCGACGAAGGTGGCGATGGCGTCCGCCGCGTCGGCCGCCGGGATTCCGGTGAGCGCCGCCGCCAGCGCGTGCGCGGCCGCCTGGCCGGGGTCGCGCTCCTCGGCGGCCCGCTCGAGCAGCTGCGCCCGGGTGTGGTGCGGCCCGTGCAGCAGCAGCGCCGCCTGCGCCGTGCTGCGGACGGCAGCCGCCGACTCCTCGGCCTCCCCGCCGCCGACGCCCTCCTCCGCGGGGGTGGCGTGGGCGAGCTCCAGGAGGGCGGCACGGCCGGGATCGGGATCGGAGCTCATACCGGACAGTCAAGCCCTCGCACGGTGCGCGAAGATGCCCGGATGAGCGCCACCCCCGTCCTGTGGACCTTCAAAGCCTCGCCGTTCGCCGGGAAGGTCCGTGCGGCCTTCTCCGAGAAGGGCGTGCCGGTCGAGCTCGCGGAGATCCATCCGATCAAGCGGCCCGCGCGCTTCCTCGATCTGACGGCGCCCGGACGCGTCCCGGTGCTCGAACCCGGCGACGGCGCACCCGCGCTCCGGGAGAGCAGCATCATCTGCGAGTGGCTCGAGGAGACCCACCCCGAGCCGGCGCTGTGGCCGGCCGATCCGACGCAGCGCGCCTGGGCCCGCGGCTGGGCGAAGTTCATCGACGATCTGCTCGTCGGGAACTTCTTCCTGGGGATGCGCAAGCAGGCCTTCGGGAAGTCCGACTCCGATCCCGAGGATGTCGTCGAGCGGCTCCACCGTCAGCTCGCCAAGCACTGGCCGGCGCTCGAGAAGGCCCTCGGCGCGCACGACGGCCCGTGGCTCTGCGGCGAGCACTTCAGCTACGCGGAGCTCTCGGCGCTCCCGCTCGCGGTTCGACTGCAGGAGTGGACGCCGCACCTGCTCCCCTCCGCGGACGAGTACCCGCGGGTCGACGCATGGCTCCAGGCTCTCCGCGACCGCCCGAGCGCCGCGGCGATCGACCAGGGCGGAGAGCGCGTGGCCGCTTAGGACTCTTCTTCGCCCTCGGGGGCGAGCTGCTCGAGCAGCGAGAGCGCGGTGAGCTGGGCGGGGGTGCCCGCGATCTCCTGCGGCCCGATCTCCTCGAGCTCAGGATGGAACGCGGCGTGGACCGAGACGTCCTCGCCGCCCGCGTCCTCGAAGACGATGACGGCGCGGCCCCCGGCGGCGGTGGGGGCCGGCGCCTCCCCGCCCTCGGAGGCGAGCGTGGCGCGCACGGCGACGAGCACGTCGGTCGCGAGCTCGCGCCAGGTGGCGACGGCCTGACCGCGCTCGTCCTCGCTCATCGACTCGAAGTGGTGGCGGTTGCGCTCGGCCAGGGCGCCGACCGCGGCGTCGAGGGCGAGATCGGACAGGAGAAGATCGGGATCCACGCCCCGGACGCTAGTGGACGCGAGCCCTCACGCGGTGCTCGGGGTCCCGGGGCCGGCGACGGGTGACGGGGCGCCGACGGCGGCGAGCTGCGCGGCCCAGTACCAGGGCCCCGGGCCCGCGGGCGCGGCCGCGTGCCAGCGCGCCGCGATCCCCGTGTCGTCGCCCAGGCGCAGCGCGGCGATCGCGATGCCGACGCCCTCGAGATCGAGCGGTTCGTCGGCGTCCGCCGCACGCGCGGCGTGCTCGGCGATCACCTGCTCCCGCCGGCCGCGCAGCAGGCCCCCGTCGATCCGGGCCGGGGCCCGGAGCAGTGCCCCCGCGAGGGCGCGTTCCAGCAGCCCGCGACGGGCGGGGCGGCGCAGCCAATCCCGGCGCCAGGCCGCGAGCTCGACCGCCGGGAGCTCCCACGCGCAGGTGGAGGCGAAGCGGACGTCGTCAGCGAGCAGCTCGCGCGTGAGGTCCCAGGCCATCTCGGGGATCGGTGCGTGGCCGGTGAGGTCGAGGAGCAGGGCATGTGCGAGCGCGCGGGGCGTGTCGCCCTCCCAGCCCCAGGCGACCCCGTCGATCGCGTAGGCGTCCGAGCCCGCGGGGCGGGCCTCGACGCGGCGTCGGCCGGTGTCCGCATCGACGATGCCCAGGTAGGTGCCGTGGTCGTCCACGCCCGGGGTACGGCCACGACGACCGAGCGGCGCACCGTGGGGCGCGCCGCTCGGGTCCTGCAAGGTGCTGCGGGGACTACTTGGTGTTGATCGTGATCTTCGCGACGCCGATGACGACCTTGTTGCTCAGCGCGTCCACGCCGAAGGTCTCGTTCAGCAGGTCGGCAGCGGTCTTCGTGAGCACGACGGTCGTGCCCTCGAGCACCGCGGTGCCGTCGTCCGCGCTCTCGAGCGGGTTCAGCGTGCGGCCGTCGAGGAAGAACAGCGGAGCGTCCGCAGCGGCCTCGGTGCCGTCGACCGACACGTCACCGGTCAGGATCGACTTACCCGGATCGACGTTGAAGTTGGTCAGCTCGACCTTCTTGCCGCCGGCCTCGAGCGAGAGCCCGGAACCGTCGTGGTTGATGATGCCCTGGACGAACGGCTGGACGTCGCCGTCCGGGGTGTAGTACTTCACGTTGCCGCCGGTGATCGGGAAGCTCGCGACACCTTCGGCCGAGATCTCGGCGTCGCCGACCGGGCCGGGCGTGACCTTGAGATCGGTGAGGGCCTGGACGAAGCCGGCGTCGAGGGTGACGTCGGTGCTCACGCCGGTGAGGTTGTCCACCTGGGCGACCGGATCGGCGGCGGCGGTCGTGCTACCGGTGTCGGACGAGTCGTCGCTCCCGCAGGCGGTGGCGCCGAAGGCGAGTGCAGCGGTGGCGAAGAGGACTGCGGGTGTACGAAGGTTCATGGCTCTCTTGTGTCCTTAGTTGGGGTTCACCTCCTCCTACGTGGCACAGCCCATTCCGGTTGTCTGGAGGCGGCTGTGTGGCGCGAGTCACCCAACGCCGCACGGTTGGAAGGCGACCCGATCTCACCCGGGCGCGTGGGGCGCTGTAGCGTCGGCCCATGAGGATCGAGGCGAAGGTCTGCGTGATCACCGGGGGTGCCTCCGGGATCGGGCGGGCGCTCGCCGAGCGGTTCGCGGACGAGGGCGCCGCGGGCGTGGTGATCGCCGATCTCGACGAGGTCGGCGCGCTGCGCGTCGCGGCGGAGATCAACGCCCGTCACTTCGGGCGGGCCTGCGGCATGGCGTGCGACGTCGCGAGCCTCGAGGACAACCGTGAACTGGTCGACCGGGCGACCGCGCACTTCGGCCCGGTCGATGTCTTCTGCGCGAACGCGGGGGTCGCGGTCGGGACCGACGAGCAGACCCCCGCCGCGCTGTGGGACCGCGCCTTCGACGTGAACGTGCGCGCCCACGTGCACGCCGCCCAGCTGCTCGTCCCGGAGTGGCTCGAGCGGGGAACGGGCTGGTTCCTCTCCACGGCGTCCGCCGCCGGGCTGCTGACCCAGATCGGCTCGGCGCCCTACGCGGTCTCCAAGCACGCGGCGGTCGCCTTCGCCGAGTGGCTCTCGGTGACCTACGGCGACCGGGGCATCGGCGTCAGCTGCCTCTGTCCCATGGGGGTCGAGACCCGGCTGCTGCAGGACGGCCGGTCCGCGGGCGGGATCGACGCCCGCGCGGCGCGGGTGGTCACCGCCGCCGGGGTCGTGCTCAGCCCCGCCGCGGTGGCGGAGTGCGTCGTCGACGCGTTGGCGGACGAGCGCTTTCTCGTGCTGCCCCACCCCGAGGTCGCGACCTTCGCGCTGCGCCGGGCGGAGGACCCCGACCGTTGGCTCGCGGGGATGCGGAGGCTGCAGGCGCAGGTCGTGTGAGCGGGCCTGCCTCCGGGGTCCTGCGGCTCGCCGCGTTCGGTGACGGTCCCGGCGGGGGCAATCCGGCTGGGGTGCTCCTCGACGCCCGCGGCCTGGACGCGGCCGCGATGCTCAGGGTCGCCGCGGAGGTCGGCTTCTCGGAGACCGCGTTCCTGACTCCCCGCCCGGAGCCGCGGAGCTTCGACGTGCGGTTCTACGCCCCGACCGCCGAGGTCCCGTTCTGCGGCCACGCGACGATCGCCGCCGCGGTCGCCCTCGCCGAGCGCGACGGCGTCGGGCCGCTCGCCTTCCACTGCGCGCCGGGGCGGGTCGGGATCGACACCTCGGGTGAGGGTTCGGCGCTCCGCGCGACGCTCGAGAGCGTCCCGCCCGTCGTCGAGGAGCCGCCGGACGGACTGGTCGCAGACGTGCTCGCCGCGCTGCGCTGGCGGGCGGAGGAGCTTGACCCCGCCCTTCCCCCACGGGTCGCCTTCGCGGGGGCGCGGCATCTCGTCCTCGCGGTCGCTACCCGGGAGCGGCTCGCCGCGCTCGACTACGACTTCGAGGAGCTCGGCGCGCTCTGCCGCTCGCACGCGCTCGTGACGGTCGCGCTCGTGTGGCGCGAGGACGCCTCCACCTTCCACGCGCGCAACCCGTTCCCGTTCGGCGGCGTGGTCGAGGACCCGGCGACGGGGGCGGCTGCCGCCGCCTTCGGCGGGTATCTGCGAGCGCTCGACCTGGTCGATCCGCCAGTGGAGCTCACCGTCGTCCAGGGCGTGGACATGGGGCGACCGAGCCGGTTGCTCGTCGGCCTCGACGCGGGTGATGGGGGCGTGCGCGTCACCGGCGGCGCCGTCGCCATCTGAGCCCCGGAGGGTTCAGCGCGCGAGCGTGCAGCTCACGCGCAGCCCGCCCAGCGGCGAGCTCTCGAGCGCGATCGTCCCGCCGTGCAGCGCGGCCTGCTGGGCCACGATCGCGAGGCCCAGCCCCGTGCCCTCCGAGCGAGGGCTCCAGCCGCGGTGGAACGGCTCGAGCACGGCGAGGCGCTCCCCGACCGGGATGCCCGGGCCGTCGTCGTCGACCTCCAGCACGAGCGTGTCCTCACCCGCCTCGAGCCGCACCTCCACGCGCCCGTCCTCGCGGCCGTGCAGCGCGGCGTTCGCGAGCAGGTTGTCGACCATGAGCCGCAGTCCCTCCGGCCAGCCGTGGACGGTCGCCTCGCCGACGTCCTCGCGGAAGCTCCAGGAGATGCCGGGGTGGCGGCGGCGCGCGGCCTCGAGCGACGTGTCGATGAGGTCGGCGATCTCCACCGGCTCCCGCGGCAGGGCGTCGGCGGCCTCCCCGCGGGCGAGGGCGGTGAGCCCGTCGAGCAGGTGCACGCTGCGCTCCTGCTCGGTGGCGATCTCCGCGAGCACCTCGTCGCGCTCGGCCTGCGGGAGGTCGGGGTTGCGCCGCAGCACGTCGACGTTCGCGCGGAGGGAGGTGAGCGGCGTGCGCAGCTCGTGGCCGGCGTCGGCGGCGAAGCGCTTGGTCGAGGTGAGCGCCTGCTGCAGCGCGACGGCGGATCCGTCCAGGCGACTGAGCATCGCGTCGAGCGAGGCGCCCAGCTCGCGGACCTCGTCCGGGCCGTCCCGCACGCCGAGCGGGGTCGAGAGGTCGTCCGTCGACTCGACCGCGGCCGCGGCGTCGCGCAACCGCGCCAGCGGGCGGGTCGCGACCCCGGTGAGGGCGTACACCGCTCCCGCGCAGAAGAGGAGGGCGACCGCGCCGAGGAGGAGCACGGTGCGGCGCGTCTCGTCGACCCGCGCGTCCACCGTCGCGAGGCTCTGCACGAGCTGCAGACGCAGGCCGTCCTCGGCCGCGCCGGCCACGGTGAGCGAACGCCAAGGGGCACCGCCGATGTCGATGGTCGCGAGGCCCGGCCGGGCGGGCACCGGGGGCGGCTGCGCCGGGAGGTCGCCGCCCTGCTGCACGGTCTCCGCGCCGACCGCGACCTGGACGAAGGTGCCGGACCCCGCGAGGAGCGCCTCGGGGCCGTTCGCGCCGGGGCGGCGCGGCCCGAACCGCGGACCGAGTCCACGACGAGGCCCGAAGCCCGGGCGGGACGGACCGCCGCCCACGAGCGTCCCCGCGCGCTCTCGGAGCGCGTCGTCCACGGCGCCACGGCCGTCGCGCTGCGACCGCGGCGAGCAACAGGACCGTCAGCACCACGAGCGCGCCGGCGAGCGCGACGACCGCGCCGAGGGTGACCCGGGCGCGCAGGCTGCCGGGCAGCCGCGGGCTCACGGCCGCAGCACCCAGCCGACCCCGCGCTCGGTGTGCAGCATGCGCGGCTCACCGCCGAGCTCGAGCTTGCGGCGGAGGTACCCCACGAAGACGTCGACGACGTTCGTCTCGACGTCGGTCGTGTAGCCCCAGACCTGCTGGAGCAGCTGGTCGCGCGAGAGCACCTTGCCCGGGTGGCGGGCGAAGACGAAGAGCAGGTCGAACTCGCGACGGGTGAGGGCGAGGTCGCGGCCGGAACGGGTGGCCAGGCGGCGCGGGGCGTCGACGACGAGCTCCCCGAGCGACACGGTGCTCGACGGGTCCGCGCCACGCCGGCGCAGCAGGGCGTGGATCCGGGCAAAGAGCTCCTCGAGCGCGAAGGGCTTGACGAGGTAGTCGTCGGCCCCGGCCTGGAGCCCGGCCACCCGGTCCTCCACGTCGTCCCGCGCGGACAGGACGCAGACGGGGATCTCGACGCCGTCCCCGCGCAGGCGCTTGAGCACCGCGACCCCGTCCAGGTCGGGCATCGTCACGTCGAGGACGATCAGCGCGGGCGGCTGCCGGGCGACGGCAGCCAACGCAGCGTGGCCGCCGTCGGCCGTCTCCACGGCGAAGCCCTCGAGGCGCAGCGCGCGCTCGAGGGAATCACGGATCGAGGGCTCGTCGTCGACGACGAGCACGCGGAGGTCGCTTTCGCGCATGCCCCGCGTCGTCCTCCCTACGGACGGGACTCGAAGGGTGCACCCGCGCGGCGGTGACCGCGACCGCCGTGGTGGCCGGGGCCGCCGCGCCCGGGACCGCCGAACGGTCCGCGTCCGTCCTTGCCGAAGACCTCGGTGACCTTGGCCTCGGAGACCCCGAGCTTGTCGGCCAGCGCCTTCACGAACGCGGCGCGCTTGGCCTCGTGCTCCTTCTGCCGGTCGCTCCGCAGCGCCTTGAGCGTGCTCTCGAGCTTCGCCTCGCTCACGCCGACGGCCTTCGCGAACGCCGCGGGGTCGAAGCGCGGCCCGCCCCGGCGCTCGGAGCGCTCACCGCGGTTCGCCTTCTTCGTGTCCTTCTGCGCCTTCAGCGCCGCGGTGACCTTCGCCTCGTCGACGCCGAGGCCCTTCGCGAGGGCGGCGGCGAACTCGGTGCGCTTCTCGCCGCGATCGCCCTTCTCGGGACGGAGCTCCCCGAGCGCCGTGCGCAGCTTCTCGACGCTCACGCCGAGCGCGGAGGCGGCGGCGTCCAGCCGCTCGCCGCGGTGGCCGCGACCGGCTGCGCCCGTGGTCCCGGTGCTGCCCGAGGCGGTCCGGGCCGTGCTGCCCTTGCTCGCCGCATCGGCGGTCCCGCCGCCGGCCTGGGTGCCGATCGCGTAAGCGCCGGAAGCCACGATGGCGGCGCCGCCGACGGCCAGCAGCTTGGGTGTGGAGAGGATGCTGTTCATGGGGAGAACGGTGACGTGACTTGTTGTGAGGGTTCTAAGGCTGCTCGTCGGCGCCGAACGCGCGCCGCTCGTCCGGGGTGAGCGGACGGGAGGAGCGAGCCTCGACGTCCCAGGCCACGATGACCGAGGTGCCCCGCGCGGCGAGCTCGCCGCTCGCCCGACTGATCTCGTGGGTGAGCGTGAACTTCGAGCGGCCGATCTCCTCGACCACCGAGCGCACGGAAACCGGCCCGTGCTCGGGGCGGACCTCGGCGAGGTAGTCGAGCTCGACCCGCGCGAGCACCCAGGGGAAGTCAGGTCCCGCGTCGACGGTGAGCCGCGCCCGTGCCTCCTCGAGCAGCTGGTGGTAGACGGCCTGGTTGAGGTGGCCGAGCATGTCGAAGTCGCTCCACCGCAGCTCGAGGTCGACGCGCATCTCGCGGTGGGGCATGGTCGCCACGGTAACCGCACGCGTCAGCAGGCGCCCGCGAGGGCAAAGGGAACCAATCGACCATGGAGGAGAGCGCATGACGAAGGACAACGAGGAGTTCGCAAAGGAGAACAAGGAGGCGCGCGAGGAGATGAAGCGCCTCGAGGAGGCCGACGAGGTGCCGTCGGATCTGTCCGAGTGGCCCGACGGGCGGGCCAAGAACCTCACGTTCGGCAGCGACGGTGACGAGCCCTACGGCGAGGGCGCCACGGCCAAGCTCGGCCCGGCCTCGGTGCAGCATCACGAGGACGGCAGCGTGAGCGTGGGCGGCGAGAAGGTCGACGACCCCGAGAACTACAAGGGCGAGCCGATCCCTGATCCGCGCGAGGCGTCCATCCCGGGGCGACCGGACCCGGTGGACTGAGGGACGAGCACTCGCCGCGGCCGGTTCCGTTCCTCATCTCGACGAGCGGGATCGGCCGACGCCGAGGCCACGGGGTCCGGCGCCCAGCCCGGTCCGTTCGCGAGGTAGCCGAGCCGGTCGCGCCAGCGCTCCGCGCCGCGCACGTCGCGCCAGAGCGCCCCGAACTCACCGAAGGCGACGCGCGCCGGATGGTAGGTCTCGATGTTCGTCGTCAGGCCGTAGCGCACGCGCTCGGCCTCCGGCTCGAAGCTCCCGAACAGGCGGTCCCAGACGATGAGGATCCCCGCGTAGTTCTTGTCGAGGTACTGCTCCTGCGAGCCGTGGTGGACCCGGTGGTGGCTCGGCGTGTTGAAGAGCCACTCGATCGGCCGCGGGTACTTGTCGATCGCCTCGGTGTGCAGGGTGAACTGGTAGAGCAGGCTCCAGGCCAGCGCCAGCAGGATCATCCAGGGCGGGAAGAAGAGCGCGGAGGGCGCGTAGAAGAGGGTCGCCGAGAACGGCGTCCAGTCCTGGCGGAGCGCCGTGGAGAGGTTGTAGTGCTGGGAGGAATGGTGCACCACGTGGGTGGCCCAGAAGAGCCGGATCCGGTGGTGGCCGCGGTGGTAGCAGTAGTAGGCGAGGTCGTCGGCGAAGAAGAGCGCGACCCACGTCCACCACGCCTCGACCGGGAGCTTCAGCGGGCTGAGCGCGTAGATGCCCGCGTAGAGCGCGACCATGACGACCTTCCAGCCCGCGCCGATCGCGAGGTGGCCGAGGCCCATGGTGATGCTCGTGGCGCTGTCCTTCAGCTCGTAGCCGATGGCCGCCTGCTCCTCCTGCGCCTCCTTCGCCGCGTGGCGCAGCGCGACGGACTCGATCGCGATGAAGAGGAGGAAGAACGGGATCGCGGAGAGGAGGAGCTTGTCCATGGTCAACTGGTTGTACCAGTTGACCGCACTCGGCGTCAAGGGAAGGCGCGGGCGTCCGGCTCGAGCAGCCGCCGGGCCACCACCCCGGCCGGCTCGGCCTCGCCGCCGAGGATCGCCGCACCGAGCGGCCGGACGCCCGTCCGCGTCGCTCGCCCGGGTGAGCTCGGCGACCTCCGGGTGGGCGTCGAGCGCCTGCACGAGCGAGGTCAGCGCGAGCCGGTAGGCGATGTTCTCCGCGCCGAGCACGACGAGCCCCCAGAGCTCGGCGTAGGCCTCGTCGAGCTCGCCGGGCGCGGCGCCGCCCGAGATGAGCCCCGCGGTGCGCTCGGCCAGCGCCGCGATCCGCTCGCGCAGCTCGGGCGCGGCCCGCACCGCGCAGCGCCGCGCCGCGTCGACGCCGATGCTCGCCCGCATCTCGAGGATCGCCCGGGCGAGCTCCGGCGGCGGCCCGTCCGCACCCGTCGCGAGGTCCAGCAGCACCTCGAGGCCCGCGCTCTCCCGCCAGTCGCGCACCCGGGTGGCGCCGCCCTGGGTGATCGCCACGAGCCCGGCCTGCTCGAGCCGCTTGAGCGCCTCGCGGACGGCGTGGCGGTTCACCCCGAGCTCCTCGGCCAGCCCCCGTTCGGAGGGCACGGGGTCGCCCGGTCGGAGCTCGCCACCCAGCACCTGTGCCCGCAGGCGCGCGTGCACGACGTCCGAGCGACGCGGCGGCGCCGTGCTCACAGCTCGACCCATTCGACGTAGGCGCCGCCTCGACGCGGCGGCCACGGACCGTCCCGGTGAAGTCGGCGCTCCCCACGTAGCCCGCACCGAGCCCGTAGGCCCAGTCGTCGCGGGCGCGGAAGCGGAGCTCGGCCAGCCGGGAGCCGTGCGTCGTCCTCCACCGTCCAGGACCAGGTCGCGGGCATCCGCATGGAGCGGCCGTCCGGGGTCCGCAGCGGCTCGTCGCGGTGGGTCTCGACCGTGAAGCGCACGTCGCGGTGCATGCCCCCGTAGTCGTCGAGGCTGCGCTCCCAGGCGCCCTCGTGCAGCGGGCGGTTCCAGCTCGGGCCGGCCACGGTGAGCAGCAGCTGCTCGCGCTCGGAGAGGTTCAGCACCTGGTAGGTGAAGGCGGCGATCGGGGTCTTCACCGCCTCGGGCACGACGCGCCGGGCCAGCGAGTAGGGGCCCATGCCGCGCGCGTACTCGTACGTGCAGAGCCCCTCGACCGCGTCGGACCCGATGGTCCCGCGGAAGGACGCGAGCAGGCTCCAGTGGTCGTAGACCCCGGGCACACGGCTGAAGTACGCGACCTTGTCGGTGACCGCGAGCTCCAGATCGACCGGGGCCGCGCCCGCCCGGCGGACCCGCACCGACGGGACGCGCCCCTCGAAGACGAGCTCCTCCCCGCCGAAGGCGAGCCGCGAGCCGTCCTCCGCGAGATCGCAGTCCCCACGCATCGAATAGGTACGGAACTCGTTCTCGGCCGCGGTCCCCGAGACCACGTAGGCGGTGTCGCGCGGTGTGGTCGTGATCGCGTGGTCGTTGTCGAAGCAGCGGGCCCCCGAGGTGCCGAGGATCGCCATCACCCCGAACTGGCGGTGCGGCTCGGGGAGCCCCGGGGCCATCACCCCGTAGTGCACCCACGAGTACCGGCGCTCGCTGACCCGGGGCGTCATCGCGACCGGGGACGCGAAGGGCACGCCGTTGACCGCGTCGGTGCGGTTGATCGTGGCGGCCAGCCGGCGGGCGAGGGGTCCCATCGTCGCGAGGCTACGGGCTGGCGTCCACCCGGGGCGTGGCGGGGACGTCGCCGAGCGGGTCGTGCTCAGGCCATCGAGCGCAGGACCAGGCCGCCGAACTCGAGCCAGTTCTCACGGACCGCGGAGGCGGCTTGCGCGGCGTCGCCCTGTTCGGCGCGCATGATGATGGCCTCGTGCTGGGCCACGGAGCGCCGCCCGGGGAGCACGCCTTCACGCAGCATCTCGAGGCGGCGGAGCCGGGGCGCGATGCGGTCGAGGATGCGGGTCACCTCGGCGTTCGCGCCGGCCGTGACGAAGAGTCCGTGGAAGGCGTCGTCGGCGTCGTAGGCGTCGGCCGCGCGCCCGTCGGTCAGCGCGACGATGAAGCGGCGGTTCAGCACGCGCAGCTCGTCGAGGTGCGCGCGCTGCAGGAGCGGCACCGCGAGCTCGGTGGCGAGCGCGTGGACGGAGGCGAGGACGGGGAACGTGTCGCGCGCGTCCTGGGCGATGAGCGGAGCGACGCGGGTGTGCCGCTGCGGGGCGACCTCGACGAGGCATTCATCGTTGAGCCGCGAGAGCGCCTCGCGGACCGGTGTCCGGCTGAGGCCGAGCCACGAGCAGAGCTCGCCGTCGTGCAGCTGCTCGCCCGGCTCGAGCTCGCCGGAGACGATGGCGTCGCGCAGCGCGTCGTACGCGTCGTCGCGGAGGAGGTGACGGGAGACGGCGCCGTGTTCGTGGGGCACAGGCATCTGAAGTGCCAGTAGACCACATACGTGCCAGCTCTTGTGTTGGTTAACACCACTCGATTACTCCTACTTGTGCGCAGCCGGAAGGCAGCGCATCGGACCCCGAGGAGAGGGCGTGGCAGCGTGTGTCTGGCGATCCCAGGACGCATCATCGAGTTGGTCGACGAGGAGCTGAGGCTCGCGCTCGTCGATGTCGCCGGGGTGCGCCGCCGCATCAACGTCGGCCTCCTCGACGCGGACGGGACGCCGGCCCAGGTCGGTGACTGGGTGCTGATCCACGTGGGCTTCGCGCTCTCGAAGATCGACGAGGCGGAGGCCGAGGCGACGCTCTCGTTGCTGCAGGGCATGGGTGACGACTTCGAGCAGGAGCTCGAGGAGCTGAAGGCGAGCGTGATCGAGTGACGTCGGTCGTAGGTCCGAACTTGAGAGGACCGGAGAGCGAAACCCTCTTTCATTGCATCACCTGCTCCGACGAGGGCTGCCCGCTCACCGTCGTGCAGGTCGACACCGACCGAGGGCTCGCCCTCTGTGAGGCCCCCGACGGGGCGCGCTCCACCGTGGAGATCGCCCTGGTGGACGGGGCCGTCCCCGGGGCCGTCCTGCTCGTTCACGCGGGGACCGCGCTCGTCCTGCTGGAGGAGGCCGCATGAGGTTCGTCGACGAGTTCCGCGACCCCGGCCTCGGCCGCGTGCTGGCCGCCGAGATCGCCGAGACGGCCGACCCCGACCGCCACATAAAGCTGATGGAGGTCTGCGGTGGCCACACGCACTCGATCTACAAGTACGGCGTCGACGACCTCCTGCCCGAGAACGTGGAGCTCGTCCACGGCCCGGGCTGCCCGGTCTGCGTGATCCCGATGGGCCGCGTCGACGACGCGATCGCCCTGGCCCACACCGACGGCGTGATCCTCACCTGTTTCGGCGACATGCTGCGGGTGCCGGGCTCGAACGGCTCGCTGCTGGAGGCGAAGGCGGAGGGCGCGGACATCCGCATCGTCTACTCACCGCTCGACGCGCTGCGCATCGCCAAGGCGAACCCGGAGCGCGAGGTGATCTTCTTCGCGATCGGCTTCGAGACGACGGCGCCGTCGACGGCGCTCACGCTGCTGCGGGCGCGCGCCGAGGGCGTGGAGAACTTCTCCTGCTTCTGCAACCACGTGACGATCGTGCCGCCGCTCCGCGCGCTGCTGGAGTCGCCCGACCTGCGCCTCGACGGCTTCGTCGGCCCCGGGCACGTGGCCACGATCGTCGGCGCGCGGCCCTTCGAGTTCATCCCCGCCGACTACGGCAAGCCCGTCGTCGTCTCGGGCTTCGAGCCGGTCGACATCCTCCAGTCGGTCCTCATGATCCTGCGGCAGCTGCGCGAGGGCAGGAGCTCGGTGGAGAACCAGTACAAGCGCGTCGTCCCGTGGGAGGGGAACGTCGCGGCGCTCCGCGCGATGGGCCAGGTCTTCGCGCTGCGCCCGCACTTCGAGTGGCGCGGGCTCGGCTTCATCTCGCAGTCCGGCCTGCGGATCTCCGACGAGTTCGCCGAGCTCGACGCGGAGCTTCGCTTCCCGGTCCCCGGGGTCCGCGTGGCCGACCCGAAGGCGTGCCAGTGCGGCGAAGTCCTCAAAGGGGTCATCAAGCCGTTCGAGTGCAAGGTCTTCGGCTCCGCCTGCACCCCGGAGCGCCCCATCGGGACCTGCATGGTTTCGAGCGAGGGCGCGTGCGCGGCGTACTACAACTACGGCCGGTTCGCGCGAGATCGGGTGGTCGTATGAGCGTTCCGACAACGTCGAGTTGTCGCGAATCCCCTGTGGAGGGGGAGAAGCGACATCTCGACGACCGCCGAGCCGAGCAGGATCGGCGCGAGGACAAGGTCCTCGCGATCATCGAGACCGCGCGCGGCAAGAAGCAGAAGTTCCGCGACGCACGGATCACGATGGCCCACGGCGCCGGGGGCAAGGCGACCGCCTCGCTCATCGAGGGGCTGCTGCTCCCCGCCTTCGCGAACGCGGCGCTCGACGAGCTCGGCGACGCGGGCTACGTCCCGACCCGGGCCGGCACCCTCGCCCTGAGCACCGACTCCTACGTGGTGCGGCCGCTCACCTTCCCCGGCGGCTGCATCGGGGAGCTCGCGATCAACGGCACCGCCAACGATCTCGCCTGCGCGGGCGCCCGGCCGCTCGCGCTCACGCTCGGGATGATCCTCGAGGAGGGGCTCGAGAGCACCGTGCTGCGCGAGCAGGTCGCTGCGATGGCCGCCGCCGCACAGGCCGCGGGCGTGCAGATCGTCACCGGGGACACGAAGGTCGTCGAGCGCGGGAGCGCCGACGGCATGTACCTCAACACGGCGGGCGTCGGCCTCCGCGACCCGCGCGCCGAGCTCTCCCCCGCCGCCCTGCGCCCCGGCGACCAGCTGCTGCTGTCGGGTCCCATCGGTGCGCACGGCATGGCGATCATGCTCGCCCGCGGGGAGTTCGAGCTCGAGTCCGAGATCCGTTCGGACACCCGCTGCCTGTGGCCGATGGTCGACGCGCTGCTCGAGGCCGCCGGCCCGCACCTGCGCTGCCTGCGCGACGCCACGCGCGGCGGCGTGGCCTCCGTGCTCAACGAGCTCGCGCGCGCCTCCGGCGTGGCGATGGTCGTGCGCGAGGCGGCGGTTCCCGTCGACCCGGACGTGGCCGGCGCAGCCGAGCTCCTCGGGCTCGACCCCATGCAGATCGCCAACGAGGGCGTCCTCGTGGCCGCGGTCGCGCCGGAGGGCGCCGAGGCCGCGCTCGCGGCGATGCAACAGCTTCCGGGCGGCGAGCGCGCCGTCCTCATCGGAGACGTCAGGACCGACCCCACCGGCATGGTGCTCGTGGAGACGGGATTCGGCGGCAGAAGGGTCTGCGACCAACTGGTCGGCGACCCGCTGCCGCGCATCTGTTGAGCGAAGGAGCACCGATGTCGGCAGTGGAGTTCGTTCCAAATCAGGCGAAGACCGAGGCGATCACGGCCCACGTGCTGTGGATGACGATCGGGCTCTCCTGCGAGGGGGATTCGGTCGCGATGACCTCGGCGACCAACCCGTCGCTCGAGGACATCATCACCGGGGCGATCCCCGGCATGCCGAAGACCGTCATCCACAACCAGGTGATCGCCTACGAGTACGGCGAGGAGTTCGTGCAGGCCTGGTACGACGCCGAGGCCGGCAAGCTCGACCCGTTCGTGCTCGTCATCGAGGGCTCGATCGGCAACGAGAAGATCAACGGCGACGGCCATTGGACCGGGTTCGGCGTGAACCCGTCCAACGGGCAGCCGATCACGCTCAACGAGTGGATCGACCGGCTTGCCCCGAAGGCCGCCGCGGTCGTCGCGGTCGGCACCTGCGCCACCTACGGCGGCATCCCCGCGATGAAGAACAATCCGACGGGCGCCATGGGCGTGCGGGACTACCTCGGGTGGGGCTGGAAGTCCGGGGCGGGCATCCCGATCGTGAACATTCCGGGCTGCCCCGCGCAGCCGGACAACATGACCGAGACGCTCATGTACCTCGTCTTCGCGCTGGCCGGCATGGCGCCGCTGCCCGAGCTCGACGAGGCCGGTCGGCCCACTTGGCTGTTCGGCCGGACCGCGCACGAGAGCTGCAACCGCGCGGCCTTCTACGAGCAGGGCAACTTCGCCACGGAGTACGGCTCGGACCACCGCTGCCTCGTGAAGCTCGGCTGCAAAGGACCGGTCGTGAAGTGCAACGTCCCGCTGCGCGGCTGGCAGTCGGGGATCGGCGGCTGCCCGAACGTGGGCGGCATCTGCATGGCCTGCACGATGCCGGGCTTCCCCGACAAGTACATGCCGTTCATGGACGAGGACCCCAACGCGAAGCTCTCCTCGAACCTCGCGAAGTTCACCTACGGACCCCTCCTGCGCTGGGGCCGAGGGCAGTCGATCAAGCGCAAGTTCGACAAGGAGCCCGCGTGGCGGCACAACCGCCCGGAGCTCACCACCGGTTACTCGAAGCGCTGGTAAGGGAGAACTGACATGGCTACGACAGACGCACCCCAGACCAAGAAGAAGGTGGACGTCCGCTCGATGTCCTGGGATCCCATCACCCGCATCGTCGGGTCGCTGGGCATCCACACGGAGATCGACTTCGCGAACCAGGAGGTCCTCAAGTGCTACTCGACGTCGATGATCTTCCGGGGCTTCGACATCTTCATGAAGGGGATCGATCCGCGCGACGCGCACTTCATCACGAGCCGCATCTGCGGCATCTGCGGTGACAACCACTGCACCTGCAGCTGCCTGAACCAGAACATGGCCTACGGGGTGAAGCCGCCGAAGCTCGGCGACTACGCGTTCAACCTCGCGGAGTCGGCGGACTTCATGTTCGACCATGCGATCTACAACGACTGCATGGCCAACGTCGACTACTCCGAGCAGATGGTCAAGGAGACCAACCCGGAGGTGCTCGCGAAGGCGGAGAACACCGCGGCGCCGCACTCGGCGATCCACGGCTTCAAGACGATCGCGGACATCATGCGGGCGCTGAACGCGTTCACCGGGAGCTTCTACCTGGAGACCCTCCAGGTGGCCCGGTACACGCGGGAGATGTACTGCCTGTTCGGGGGGCGGCACACGCACCCCTCGACGATCCTGCCGGGCGGCTGCAGCGCGGACATCACCCACCAGACGCTCACGGATTACTACGTGCGTCTGATGCGGTACATGGACTACTGCAAGCGCACGGTTCCGATGCACGACGACCTGTACGACTTCTTCTACGAGGCCCTCCCGGGCTACGAGAAGGTCGGTTTCCGGGAGACGGACCTCGTCTGCTGGGGCTGCTTCGACGACCCCGACTACGTCGACTACTCGTACAAGAACATGAACGAGTGGGGCAATCGGCGCTTCGTCACGCCGGGCCTGGTCATCAAGGGCGAGCTCATCACGACCGACCTCGTCGAGATCAACCTGGCGATGCGGATCATGCTCGGGTCCTCGTACTTCGACGACTGGACCAACGAGGAGACCTTCGTCACGAAGGACCCGCTCGGCAACGACGTCGACAAGCGCCACCCGTGGAACAAGGTGACGCTGCCGAAGCCCCAGGGCCGGGACTTCGCGGACAAGTACTCGTGGGTGGCCTCGCCGCGCATGTTCGACAAGCGCGACGGCTCGTTCGTGGCCTGCGATACCGGCGGCGGCCCGTTCGCCCGCCAGTGGGTGACCGCGAAGGCCGGCAAGGTCGACCTCGGGTACCTGAAGGCGACCGGCCACTCGATCCAGATGGTGCTCCCCAAGACGGGGTTCATGCCCGAGATGGAGCTCGAGTGGAAGATCCCGCCGTGGAGCAACGCGATCGAGCGGCAGCGGGCGCGCACCTACCACCAGGCGTACTCCGCCCTCGTCGCGCTCCACAACCTCGAGAAGGCGTTCGTCGAGGTGCGCGCCGGCCGGACGAAGTCGTGGAACGACTTCACGGTTCCGGACGAGGCGGTGAGCGTCGGCTTCCACGAGGCGGCGCGCGGGGTGCTCTCCCACCACATGGTGATCCGCGACGGCAAGATCGCGAACTACCAGCCGTATCCGCCGACCCCGTGGAACGCGAACCCGCGGGACAGCTACGGGACCCCGGGGCCCTACGAGGACGCGGTGCAGAACACGCCGATCTTCGAGCAGAACGGGCCCGACGAGTTCAAGGGCGTGGACATCATGCGCGCCGTGCACTCGTTCGACCCGTGCCTGCCCTGCGGCGTGCACATGTACGGCAAGGGAACGGTCCGCAAGGTCGTCCACACCCCGACCGGGATGGCCTAGATGGCCACGGTCGCCAGCCCTGAGTCCGCGCTCGTCGCGCGGGTGCAGGAGCTCACCGCGACGCTCGAGCAGGTCTCCGACCCGCTCGCGCGCGGGGTGGGCGAGGACCTGGCGGCCGCGGTCGTGCAGCTGTACGGCGAGGGGCTCGAGCGGATCTTCGCCGCGCTCGAGGAGGAGGCGTCGGTGGGCGAGGTACGCGAGCGCCTCGTCGACGACGGCGTGGTGGCGAGCCTCATGCTCATCCACGGGCTCTACCCCGTGTCGCTCGAGCAGCGTGTCCACGACGCGCTCGAGGAGGTCCGCCCGTACATGGAGTCCCACGGCGGGAACATCGAGCTGCTCGGGGTGGAGGACGGGATCGCGCGGCTGCGGCTGGTTGGCTCCTGCGACTCCTGTCCGTCCTCGGCCGCGACGATGGAGCTCGCGATCGAGGAGGCGCTCCAGCAGGCCGCCCCGGACCTCGCAGGGCTCGACGTCGAAGGTGTCGTCGCCTCGGACGCGGCCCGGCGGCCCCCCGCCCCGCCGCCGGACTCCGCCGCCTGGGTGGAGCTCGAGGGCACGGACGCGATCGAGCGGGGGATGCTCGTGACCGCGGGCGAGGACCTCATCGTCGCCAACGTCGCGGGCACCCTGCTCGCCTACCGCGACCACTGCACCGGGTGCGGTGCCCGGCTCCGCGACGGCCTGCTGATGGGCGGCACGCTCACCTGCGTGGCGTGCTCGCGCGGGTGGGACCTCCCGCGGGCCGGCCGCTGCCGGGAGAGCGACGAGAAGACGCTGCAGCTCGAGCCGATCCCGCTGCTGCGCCGGGGCTCCTCGGTCAAGGTCGCGCTCGCGGCATGAGCGCCACCTTCACCCTCGGGCGCATGGCCGCGTGGGCCGCGGCGCCCCCGCCCGCTCCGCCGGAGCCGAAGGCCGCCGGAGCGACCTGTGAGCTCTGCCCCATCGGCCTCGGCGAGGAGCACGCGCACCTGCTCCAGCTCGACGAGCGGCGGATCGTCTGCGTCTGCCAGACCTGCTGGTCACTGCGCTCCGGTGACCCCGAGTACCGGCCCGCCGGGGACCGCACGCTGTGGCTCGAGGACTTCGTGCTCTCCGAGGACGTGTGGTCGAGCCTGCAGATGCCGATCGGGCTCGCGTTCCTCATGCGCAGCGGGGCGAGCGGCGGCGTGCACGCGCTCTACCCCTCGCCCGCCGGGGCGACGGAGTCGGAGCTCGACCTCTCGGCCTGGGACGAGCTGCGCGCGGCCAACCCGATCCTCGATCGGCTCGAGCCCGACGCCGAAGGGCTGATCATCAACCGGATGGCCACGCCCACGCAGGTCGTGATCGTGCCGATCGACGAGTGCTACCGGCTGGTCGGGATGGTGAAGGCGAGCTGGGAGGGCATCTCCGGCGGCAGCGAGCTCGAGACGGCCGTCGCCGCCTTCTTCACGCGCCTGCGCGCGAAGGCCACCGGGTGAGCCCGCTGCAGATCGTGATGGGCGGCGGCGCCGGGCAGCCGGTCGCGCCCGTCCACGCCGAGGACCCGCTCTTCACCGTGCTCGGCGTCGAGGCGCTGCCGTGGGCGGCCACCCCCGCCCTGCGGTTCTCGCTCCACGTCTCCGACCCGCAGGGCCGCGACGTCCACACCGTCGCGCTCACGACCGAGATCCGGATCGAGCCGGCCAAGCGCGCCTACGCGGCCGGGACGCACGAACGGCTCGTGGAGCTCTTCGGACCCGAGGAGCGTTGGGCGGCGACCACGCACGCCTTCCACTGGACGAAGGTCGAGCTGCTCACCCCGAGCTTCATCGGGGCGACCTCGTTCGAGCTCGACGTGCCGCTGAGCTTCGACATGGAGCTCGCCGCGACCAAGTACTTCTACGCGATGCCCGACGGGCACGTCCCGCTCTCGTTCGTCTTCAGCGGCACCGTCCTCTACCGCAACGAGCAGGATCACCTGCGCGTCGAACGTGTGCCCTGGAGCTGCATCGCCGCTTGGAAGATGCCGGTCGCCGCGTGGCGTGAGGCGATCCGCGCGCACTACCCGCAGGGGGGCTGGGTCCGGCTCGACGACGCGACGCTCGAGGCGCTCGCCGCGGTGAAGGCCGCACGGGGCGACCACGCCTTCGACGACACCGTCCGCGCCCTGCTGGAGGCCGAGGATGGCTGACGCGACCGATCTCGAGGAGCTGCTGCAGACGCTCCTGATGGAGGGCTACGCCCTGTACCCGTACACGCCGGGGGCGACCAAGAACGCGACGCCGACCCCGTTCGGGATCGTCTACCCGCCCGTCTACGCGGCCGAGGGGCCCACCACCTACGACCGGCTGCAGATGTCGTGCGTGGTCATCGGGGAATGGGAGGAGGCCGAGCTCCGCGCCTCGATCGTCTTCCTCGAGCCCGCCGGCGAGCGGCACGAGGGGGTCGAGCAGCGACTGGAGCTCCCGGCCACGTCCCTCAGTGCCCTGCTCTCCGAGGAGATCAGCCTGCCGTTCTCCTTCACCGCGGTGCAGGGCCGGGTCTGGATGCACGCCGAGGCGCTGCCCTACGCGGGCGCGGTCCGGGTGCGCCTAGGGGTGGAGAACCAGACCGAGGTCGGCCCGGGGCTCACCCGGCAGGAGGGGCTGCGCTCCTCGCTCATGTCGACCCACGTCGTCGCCCGCCTGCGGGGCGGCGCCCGCTTCGCCTCTCCGGCCGCGCCCGAGGAGGAGCACGCCGCCGCGGTCATGACCTCCGCGCAGGTGAACACGTACCCGGTGCTCGCGGCCGACGACGACACCGCCATGCTCGGCGCGGCGATCGTGCTGCCCGACCATCCGCAGCTCGCCCCGGAGTCGAGCGGCGACCTGTTCGACGCCACCGAGATCGAGGAGGCGCTGCGGCTCCACCTGCTCGCGCTCTCCGACGGGGAGGTCGAGGAGCTAGGCGCGCAGGACCCCGCGGTGCGGGCGATGCTCGACAAGGCGATCCGTTCGGCGCCGGAGGACATCGTGCGGTTGCACGGCCGGACCACGGTCGGGCCCATGGGCTCGGTGGCCGGCGACACCGCGGGACCGTACGGGGCGCTCCGGCCCATCCCATTGGGGCCGGCACAACCCGAGACCACGCCGCTGCCCGTCGATGCCGACCGCGCCGCCGTCTTCGGGGCACCCCGGCAGGATCCCGAGGGCGGCGAGGAGCACGCTGTCGTCGACGGTCAGCTCTACGCCAAGGGGCTGACGGTCGTGCTCCGGCCCACGCCCGGGCGTGGCGGGCAGGACCACCTGGTCGACGGACGGCGCGCGACGGTCGAGCGCGTGTACGTCGACCTCGAGCACAACGTCCACCTGGGCGTGACGATCGACGACGACCCCGGCCAGGACATCATGCGCGACATCGGCCGGTACCACTACTTCAAGCCGACGGAGGTGGAGGTCGTATGACCCCCGAGTTCGAGAAGCAGATTCTGGTGGCCGGGCTGGGCAACGCGTGGCTGCGCGACGACGGGTTCGGCGGAGCGGTCATCCGCCGGCTGGAGCTCGACGGCGAGCTGCCCTCCGGGGTGAACCTCATGGACGCCGGGACCTCCGGGCTCGACCTCGCCTACGAGGTGATGCGCGGCTATCACGCCCTCGTGCTCGTCGACGCCGCGCCCCAGGGCGGGGAGCCGGGCACGCTCTACGTCATCGAGCCCGACACGGCCGATCTCGAGGAGCCGATCGAGGACAACGAGAAGATCGACCCGCACGGCATGGACGCCTCGACGGTGCTGCGCTTCGTGCGCGCGGTCGGCGGCTGGCACGGCAAGGTCGTGATCGTCGGCTGCGAGCCCGGCGAGGTCGAGGAGATCGGGCTGACGATGACCGACGCGGTCGCCGCCGCCGTCGGGCCCGCGATCGCGCTGGTCCGCGAGCAGCTCGCTGAGCTCGGCAGCGATAAGGCGCTCACCTGATGCACGAGCTGTCCGTCGCCGGCGCGATCGTCGACACCGTCGTGCGGGCCGCCGCGGGGCGGCCCGTGAGCGCGGTCACCCTGCGGATCGGCCACCTGCGTCAGGTGGTCCCGGGCTCGCTCGCGTTCTACCTCGAGATCGTCTCCCGCGAGACGGTCTGCGAGGGCGCAGCGTTCGAGCAGCTCGCCGTCGAGGCGTGGCTGCGCTGCCGGGGCTGCGGAGCGTCCTGGCGGGTGGAGGCGCCCGCGTTCCGTTGCCCCACGTGCGCCGGCGCCGACGTGGAGGTCGTCTCGGGCGAAGAGCTGGAAGTCGAGTCCATCGAGGTCGAGGAGGCTGCATGCACCGCGTGAAGGTCCGGGTCGTCGAGGACGCCCTGGACGCCAACACCACCATCGCCGAGGCCAACCGGGCGGACTTCGACCGTGCGGAGGTGGCGGTCGTGAACCTCATGAGCGCGCCGGGTGCGGGGAAGACGACGCTGCTCGAGGCGGTGCTCGGGCCCGGGATCGACGGCGTGCGCGCCGGGGTGCTCGAGGGCGACGTGGCGGGCTCGCTCGACGCGGACCGGCTCGCCCACCTCCACATCCCGGTCGTGCAGCTGAACACCGACGGCGGCTTCGGCGGGGAGTGTCATCTCGACGCGAACATGGTGCGCAGCGCGCTCCCGGCGCTCGACCTGGACGCGCTCGACCTGCTGATCGTCGAGAACGTCGGCAACCTCGTCTGCCCGGCGGAGTTCCGCATCGGCGAGGACGCGCGGATCATGGTCGCGAGCGTCGCCGAGGGGCAGGACAAGCCGCTCAAGTACCCGCTCATGTTCCGGGCCTGCGAACTCGTCGTGGTCAACAAGATCGACCTCCTCGAGCACGTCCGCTTCGACCTCGAGAAGTTCCGCTACTACCTCGACCAGGTCCACCCGGGCGTGCACGTGATCGCGACCAGCGCCTACACGGGCGAGGGTGTGGACGAGCTGCGCACCTGGCTGGCCGCGGTGCCGAGCCGAGAGCGGCGCACGGCGGGAGCCGCCGTGTGAGCAGTCCGGACTCGCCCCGACGCGCCGACGCCGGGCTCTGCGAGGCCGTGGAGCTCACCCACGCGGCCGCGGCGGCCGACGGCGTCAACGCGGACGAAGGCCCGCCGCCCGACCACGGCGGCGCGACGCCGGGCGCCGTCCGCGCGAGGGCGAGCGCCAGGTACTTCGCGGAGCAGGCGCCGCGGGTCGCGAGGCTCTGCCACGCGATGGCCGAGCGTTTCGCCCGCGGCGGCCGGCTTCTCGCCTACGGCACCACGCCCGCGGACCGCTCCGACGCCGCGCACGTCGCGGTCGAGTTCGTCCACCCGGTGATCGTGGGGAAGCGGGCGCTCCCGGCGCTCGCCTGCTCACCCGCGCACGCCGCGCTGCTCGCCGCGCCGGATGACGTCGTCATGGCCTTCGGGACGGACGCCACCGCGCTCCGGGAGACGGGCTCCCTCACCGTCGGGTTCGGGTCCTGCGCCGCCGAGTGGGACTTCCCCGCGCCGAGCCCCGACCCGTTCGTCGCGCAAGAGCTCACCGAGACGCTCTACCACGTGATGTGGGAGCTCGTGCACGTCTTCTTCGACCACCGGGGGCTCCTCGGCGGCCGGGACGAGCGCACCCGCCACGACTCCGGCGCCTCGAGCTTCCTCTACCCGTTTCTGGCCGAGACCCAGGACGACCTCGGCGCCGTGCTCGCCGACGTGGAGGCCTCCGTCCTCGCCAAGGCCAGTGAGGCGGCTGAGCTGCGGTGCGCCGTCCTCGAAGCGGGGCCCGCGCTCGTCGACGCGGCGGCGGCGATCCGGGTGCGGCTCGCGGCGGGGGGCACGCTCCTGTGCCTCGGCAACGGCGGCTCGGCGACCGACAGCGCCGACGCGGTCGCCGATCTCCTTGACCCGCCCCACGGCTGGCCGGCCCGGCGCGGCATCGACCTGGCCGCCGACCCGTCGATCCTCACCGCGATCGCCAACGACATCGGGACCGAGGCGATGTTCTCGCGGCAGGTCATCGCCTACGGAGGCCCGGGCGACGCGCTGCTCGCGTTCTCCACCTCGGGGACGTCGCGCAGCGTGGTGGCCGCGCTGGCAGAGGCGCGGCGACGCGGCCTGCTCACGGTCGCGTTCGTCGGCTACGACGGTGGCGCGATCCTCGCCGAGGGGCTCGCCGATCATGTCGTGGTCGCCCGCTCCGAGCACATCCCGCGTATCCAGGAGGCGCACGCGAGCGCCTGGCACGTGCTCCGCGGGGCGCTGGAGCGGGCGTGACCACCACGTCGAGATGTCTCTTCTCCCCCTCTACGGGGGAAATACGACATCTCGATGCGGTCGCGGGGCGGCGTGCGGCGGGTGCGGCTCCGGGTGGACGGGGTCGTACAAGGGGTCGGCTTCCGGCCGAGCGTGTTCGTGCTCGCCGAGGAGCTCGGGCTCTCCGGGTGGGTGCTGAACGACGCGCGCGGCGTGCTGATCGAGGTGGAGGGCCCGGACGCGCAACTCACGCGGTTCGTGGACGAGCTCCCGCAGCGGGCACCGCCGCTCGCGCGGATCGACGCGATCGAGCAGGCCGAGCTCGCGCCCGCCGGGGAGCCCGGAGGCTTCGACATCCGGGCGAGCCCGGTCGGTGAACGCGCCGACGCGCTCGTCGCGCCGGACACCGCGACCTGCGCGGATTGCCTGCGCGAGCTCCTCGACCCGACCGACCGTCGCCACCGCTACCCGTTCGTCAACTGCACGAACTGCGGACCCCGATTCACCATCGTGCAGGGCGTCCCCTACGACCGGCCGCGCACGACGATGGCCGGCTTCACGATGTGCGCCGCCTGCCAGGCCGAGTACGACGACCCGCGGGACCGTCGCTTCCACGCGCAGCCGAACGCGTGCCCCGACTGCGGCCCACAGGCCCGCCTCGTGGTGAGCATGGATCCGCCCCCGCAGGGCGGGGCGGGATCCATGCTCAGCGCCGATGCCGTGGGCCAAGCGTCCGCGATGCTGCGCGACGGGGCGATCGTGGCGGTGAAGGGCATCGGCGGCTACCACCTCGCCTGCCGCGCCGACGACCCCGCCGCGGTCGCGCGGCTGCGGGCGCGCAAGCACCGCGAGCACAAGCCGTTCGCCCTGCTGGTCACCGACCTCGACGCGGCCCGCGAGCTCGTCCTGCTCTCCCTGGAGGAGGCCGCACTGCTCGCCTCGCCCGCCCGGCCGATCGTGCTCGCGACGCGACGCACCGGGGGGCACAGGGTGGCCGACGCGGTCGCCCCGGGACGGACCCAGCTCGGGATCGTCCTGCCCTACACGCCGCTGCACCACCTCCTCGCGCGCGAAGCCGGCGGGCCGCTCGTGCTCACGAGCGGGAACGTGTCCGACGAGCCCATCGCCTACGAAGATGAGGACGCGCTCACCCGGCTCGCGCCGATCGCCGACGCGTTCCTGCTGCACGACCGACCGATCCACACCCGCACGGACGACTCTGTCGCTCGGGTGCTCGACGGCCGGACGCAGGTGCTCCGGCGCTCGCGCGGCTGGGTCCCGGAGGCGCTCGCGCTCCCCGTCCCCGCCGAGCGGCCGTTGCTCGCGGTGGGTGCCGAGCTCAAGAGCACCTTCTGCGTCGCCCGTGGCGCCCGGGCCTGGCTGAGCCACCACATCGGGGACCTGCAGAACGTCGAGACCCTCACCTCCTTCCGACGGGGGGTCCGGGACTTCGAGCGGCTCTTCGCGGTCGCGCCCGAGGTCGTCGCTCACGACCTGCACCCCGACCTGCTCTCCACCCGCGAGGCGCTCGATCGCGAGGGGGTCGCGGTGATCGCCGTGCAGCACCACCAGGCCCACCTGGCCGCTGTCCTCGCCGAGCACGGCCGCGACGAGCCGGCCGTGGGCGCGATCTACGACGGCGTCGGGCTCGGCGCCGACGGGACCGCGTGGGGCGGCGAGCTGCTCGTCGGCGGCCTGCGCGGGTACCGGCGGGCCGGGGCGCTCCTCCCGGTCCCGCTCCCGGGCGGCGACCGGGCCGCGCGCGAGCCCTGGCGCATGGCGTGTGCCTGGCTGCACGCGGCCGGGGCGCCGCCCGAGGTTCCCGCCGCGCTCGCCGCACAGGTGAGCGCCGCCCGCTGGCGAGCCGTGCGCGGGCTCTGTGCGAGCGGCTTCCAGGCCGGCCCGACGACCAGCATGGGCCGGCTCTTCGACGCGGTCGCCGCGCTCTGCGGCCTGCACGCCGTGAGCGCCTACGAGGGTCAGGCGGCCATCGCGCTCGACGCGATCGCCACGCCGGGAGACCACGGGCGCTACCCGCTGGAGCTCGTGGTCACCGACGCCCGGACGACGCCGGGGTGCTGGCTCGACGCCCGGCCGACGGTGCTCGCGGTCGCCGCCGACCTCACCGCGGGCGTCACGCCGGGGGTCGTCTCCTCGCGCTTCCACGCGACGATCGCGGTGATGACGGCGGAGGCCTGCGAGCGCGCCGCGCGCGAGGCGGGCCTCGGGCTCGTCGTCCTCTCCGGGGGCGTCTTCCAGAACCGGCGGTTGAGCGAGGCGACGACCACGCTGCTGCGCGCCCGCGGGCTCGAGGTCCTCCTCGCGCAGCGCGTCCCGCCGAACGACGGCGGCATCGCCTTCGGCCAGGCGGCCGTCGCCGCCGCGCTCTCCTCGTCGTGACGCCGACGCGTGGGCTCCGGGCGAACCGTTCCTGCCCCGGCGGCGGTCAGAACCGACGTGTTCCGCCTCGCGCTGCTCGTCCCCCTGCTCCTCGTCCTGGCGGGGTGCGGCGCGGGCGAGCCCGCCGGGTCCACACCAGCGACGACGGCTGCGGCCCGCGCCGACTTCCCGCCCGCCCCGTCGGTTCGCGACCGCCCGACGCCCGCCCCCGTCCGCGCGGCGATCGACGCGATGACCCGCTCGGTCGGCACCGGGAGCCTCGACGCGGCGGCCGTCGAACAGGTCGCGAGCTCCGGTGATGCCCGCCTCGCCTGGGTGCTCGCCGACGCGATGCGTCTCGTCGCCTCCGGCCCCGGCAGCGCGACGCTGGTCGAAGGCTTCGAGACGCTCACCGGCGTCGACCCGCTCGCCCGCCCCGGCGCCGACGGCTCCCCGTGGCAGGCCGCCGAGGACCACCTCATCGCCTGGGACCTGCCGGCCCCGCCCGATTACCGGGCGCTGAAGGCCGCCAACCTGCTGCAGGTCGAGCCCGGGTGGAAGCCGTTCTTCACCGATCCGGGCGCGACGCTCGACTACCGGCTGCTCGGCTGGGGCGGGGTCCGCATCGACGACCGTCCGCTCGGCTCCACCGAGGACTGCGCGAACGGCTGCATCCCGGCGCTCGACGACCCCGAGCTCGTGGACGCCCGCGACGCCTCGTACCTGGACGACGGGCGCGACGTCTTCGGCATCGTGATCGGCGACGAGGCGGTGGCCCTCCCGCAGAACGTCATGGAGATCCACGAGATGGTGAACATGACGCTCGGCGGCGTGCGCATCGGCGTCCCCTACTGCACCCTCTGCGGCTCGGCGCAGGCGTACGAGACGAAGCTGCCGGACACCGACGTGGTGCTCCGGACCACGGGCCTGCTCACCCGTTCGAACAAGGTGATGTACGACCTGACGACCGCCTCGGTGTTCGACACGTTCACCGGTGAGGCACGCAGCGGGCCGCTCCGGAAGGCCGGGGTCACGCTGAAGCAGGTGACGGTCGTCCGTTCGACGTGGGGCGCCTGGAAGGCCGCCCACCCCGGGACGAGGACGGTCGCCGAGGACGGCGGCATCGGCCGCGAGTACGCCGTAGACCCGCTCAAGGGCCGCGACGACGACGGGCCGATCTTCCCGATCGGGAACGTGGACCCGCGACTGCCGGTGCAGGCCCGTGTGGTCGGGGTGGCCGAGGGCGGAACGGTGCTCGCCTTCCCCGTCGAGGACGCCCGCAAGGAGCTCGCGGCCGGGCGCGAGGTCCGCGTCGGCGACACGGTCGTCGTGGACGACGGCGGCGGCCTGCGCATCCAGCGCGCGGGCAAGGACCTCCCCTCCCACGAATCGTTCTGGTTCGCCTGGGCGCAGTTCCACCCCGCCACCGCGGTCTGGCGGCCGGCCTCCGCGCCGGGATGAGGCCGGGCGTTCAGCAGCCGCGGCGGTTTGCGGCGCGGACGTCCCGGAACTTCGCCACGCGGTCGACGAGCGCTGCGGCCGGGAACGCGGCCTGCTCAGCGGTGATGGTCCGCACCCCGCCGTCGGGTCCCGGCGCGTACGTCGCCCGGCTTCCTCGGTGCGCGCGGAGGTAGCGCTCGAGCTCGAAGCGAACCATCCGTGTTCCCCCGCTCGTGCGCCGGAGCAGCGCGGGATCGCTCGCCGCGCGGACCGTCACGAGCTGCTCCTGCATGGAGAAGAGCCGGACCCGTTCGGGGACGAGGAGATGGTTCCAGTCCTCACCCTCGGTCTGCAGGTTGGAGAACATCGTCAGCGAGCTCTCGGTCTTCAGCCCGAGGTAGGGCGAGAGCGCGTTGACGACGAGCAGCGCGAGCCCGGCCAGGTAGGCGCCGGCGAGCGCGGGCCGCCTCGCCCGCGCGGCCCCTCCCACCACCCGGGGGGCTGCCGCGAGCGTGACGAGCGCGGCACACGCGGCCAGCGCGAGCACGGCGAGCCGCGTGCCGTTCCCGATCGCGGTGCGTACTGCGGCGGGATCGGCCTCGGTGGCGCGCGCCCCGAGCAGCCACAGCACCACGAGCAGGGTCAGCGCCGCCGCCTGGACCGGGCGGGTCAAGGCCCGGGCGCGCAGCCCCCGCCGCGCGAGCCCGGCACCGGCCCGCCGCAGCGCCCCCGACGGCAGGAACGCGACGTAGAGGGCGAACATCACGCCGGTGAAGGGGACGTTCCCGGCCAGGGCGAGCACCGTGTGGAAGCCGACCCCGAGCACGACGCCGGCAACGCGCGTGCGCTGCGCGAGCAACAGCACAGGGAGCGACAGCTCGACCGCGACACTCCCGTAGATGGCGAGCTGCCGCAGCGCGCCCGAGCCGGCGAGCAGGCCGGGATCGAACCACACGATCCGAGGCGCGAGCGCGGCGCCGCAGCTGACCGCGGCGTCGAAGTAGCCCGTGTTGAGCTTGGCGAGCCCCGCCGCGAGGTAGAGCACGACGACCGCTCCGCGCAGGAAGGGCGCGGCTCGGGAGATCAGCGTCGCGGCGTCCGGCAGCCGGCGGCTCCGGAGCAGGAGCCAGGCGGCGTCGGCCACGATCGCGCCGGCGCAGACCGCGAGCAGCAGTGTGTGGCTCCCCACCCCGGGCATGTCGCGCGCGACCGCGAGCACCTCGAGCCCGAGCATCGTGAGGACCCGCGGGACGGAGGTCGGCCGCAGCAGCACGACCGCCGCCGCGAGGATCACGAGCGCGTGCAGGGATGGGACCTCGAACCGGTCCCACCAGAGCTGGTGAAGGATCAGCGCGACGGCGACGAGCGCCCCGAAGAGCCCGAAGCGCAGCCGAGCGTCGTCGTCCTCCTCGCGCTCGTGCATCGCACGAGTCTGGCGCGGGCGCCGAACCGTCGCGCCGCCCACGGGACCCCGGCCCGGGAGACGCCGCCGTCGGGCGCGAGCGCTCAGGCCCGGCCCGACGCCTCGGCACCCGCCTCGAGCGTGCTCCCCCAGCGCTCCTCGACGTGGCCCCACCGCCAGAAGGCGAGCGCCGCGGCCCAGGTGCCCACGAAGAGCGCGACGACGAGGTAACCGACGCTCCCGAGATCGATCGCCATGACGATGTCCCACACCCCGCCGCGCAGCTCGAGCTGCTCCCCGAGGACGCCGAGCAGCTCGACCGACCCGACGAGCAGGGCCACGGCGACCGAGAGCCCGGTGATCGTGATGTTGTAATAGAGCTTGCGCACCGGGCGGGAGAACGCCCAGCCGTAGGCGACGCTCATGAACGCGCCGTCGAGCGTGTCGAGCAGCACCATGCCCGCCGCGAACAGCACCGGCAGGCAGAGGATCGCGTACCAGGGCAGCCCCGCCGAGGCCGCCCCGCCGGCGATGACGAGCAGCCCGATCTCGGTCGCCGTGTCGAAGCCGAGCCCGAAGAGGCAGCCGAGCGGATACATGTGCCAGGGCTTCGTGACCGCCCGGGTCGCCCGGGCGTAGAAGCGCATCATGACCCCGCGCGTGGCGAGCTCGTGATCGAGCTCGGCCTCGTCGAAGTCGCCGCGGCGCATTCGCCGGGAGACCCCGAGGATCGAGAGGAGCAGGGCGAGGTTCAAGAGCCCGATGAGGAAGAGGAACGACCCGGAGACGAGTGGCCCGATCAGGCCCGTGGCCTGTTGCAGCGTCGAGCCCTCGTCCTGCACCGCGCCGGAGAGCCCGCGCACCCCCACCGCCACGAGGGCACCGAGCGCGAAGACGATCGAGGAGTGCCCGAGCGCGAAGAAGAAGCCGACGCTGAGCGGCCGCTGGCCCTCGCTCATAAGCTTCCGCGTCACGTTGTCGATCGCGCCGATGTGGTCGGCGTCGAAGGCGTGACGCATGCCGAGCGTGTAGGCCGTGATCCCGAGGCTCAGGCCGAAGACACCGCCCGTCGAGAGCGCGAACTCGTGCGGGATCACGAAGGCGATCAGCACCCCGAAGCCGACGACGTGCAGCCCGAGAACGCAGGCGGCGAGCGCACCGGCCCGCCGCCACTCGGCGGGGGACAACGCGGCCCGGAGCGCCTCCCTCCTCGCGCTCACCCCTGCCGCCCCGCACAGGTCGGACAGAGCCCGACGATCGGGAAGTGCGTGAAGCGGGCCTCGTAGCCCGTCGCCGCCCGGATGGCTGCACGAACGTCGGTGAGGACCGCTGGAGCGACCGCCTGCAGCGCCCCGCAGCCCTCGCAGCGCAAGAACTCGGTCTCGGCGCGATCCGCGAGCCCGTACAGGGCGGGGCCGTGGCCGGCGTGGGTGTGCCGGACCAGGCCGATGCGCTCGAGCAGTTCGAGGTTGCGGTAGACCGCCGCCAGGTCCCCGCGGGTGACCCGCCCGCCGAGCCCGTCGGCGAGCTCTGGCGCTGTGACCGGGCGTCCGGCGGCGAAGAGCGCCTCCACGAGCACGCGGCGCGCGGCGGTCGCACGGAGCCCGGCCCCGCGGATCGCCGCGAGCGCGCTGTCGACGTCGGGCGCGATGAGGATCGGGGCGAGCGAGGCGGCCGGCATGCCCTTCGAGCCAACCAGCGGTTCTCACCACCTGCAACCCGTTCGCAGTTGCTGAACCGCTGGAACTTCAGATGTCTGGCCTCACTCCCGCGGCGCGTACCGGTGGTGGAGCATCAGCTCGTTGCCGTCGGGGTCCGCGAAGAACGTCATGTGACAGACCCCGGTGTCGAGGGTGTCGCCGAAGAAGGTCACGCCCTTGGCCTCGAGCGCGGCCCGCGCGGCGCCGACGTCGTCGACGCCGAGCGCCCAGGGGTTGCCCTTCTGGGCCACGAACTCGCGACCCATCTGCTCCGGCGGCCAGATGGCGAAGCAGGTGCTCCCGGCCCAGCACTCGTAGGTGGCCTCGGTGTCGGGGCGCAGCCCGAGGGTGTCGACGTAGAAGGCGCGCGCCCGGTCCACGTCCCGGCTCGGCACGCCGATGAAGTCCGTTCTGCTGATGAGGGTCATGGACGCCAGCGTGCCAGGTCCCTAGGTCAGGTTCCGTCCGTGACGATCATCCGGGGCCAGGTCCGGTTCGGGGCACCGCGGGGGCGGGCAGAGGTGTTCGGTGGAGATCGTGTCCGGGGACCCGGCCAGCGACGCGGCGTACGAGCCCGACCCGGACCGGTGGAAGGCGCTGTCGGTCTGCCTGGTGGCAGGCTTCATGACGCTGCTCGACGTCTCCATCGTCAACGTCGCCCTGCCGAGCATCGAGCAGGGCCTCGGAGCGGGCACGAACGCGCTGCAGTGGATCGTCTCGGGCTATGCACTCGCCCTCGGGCTGCTGCTCGTACCGGCGGGCCGTGTCGGCGACGCGCTCGGCCGGCGCACCGTGCTGATGGTCGGGATCGCGCTGTTCGTCCTGGCGAGCGCCGCCTGTGGCGTCGCCCCCAACGCGACCGTCCTGGTGGCCGCGCGGCTCGTCCAGGGCTTCGGCGGCGGCCTCATCTCCCCCCAGATCTCCGGCCTCATCCAAAACCTCTTCCGCGGCGAGGAGCGCGGGAAGGCGTTCGGGTTCTTCGGCACGACGATCGGGATCTCGACCGCGATCGGCCCGCTGCTCGGTGGCGCGATCATCGCGGCCTTCGGGGGTGAGGACGCCTGGCGCTACGTCTTCTTCGTGAACATCCCGGTCGGTTTGCTGGCGCTCGTCCTCGCCCACCGCTGGGTCCCCGAGGTCGCGCGCGTACAGGGTCGCGAGCGGACGGCGCTCGATCCGATCGGCGTGGTGCTCCTCGGCCTCGCGGTCGTCTGCCTGCTCGTCGCGTTCATCGAGCAGCACACCTGGCAGAGCCCGCTGCGGATCGCGCTCTTCCCGTTCTCAGCACTCATCCTCGGCCTCTGGGTCCTGCACGAGCGGCGCTACGGCCGCACGCACGAGCCGGTCGTCTCCCTGGACCTCTTCGCGCTGCGCTCCTTCTCGCTCGGCGCCGGGGTCGGGCTGCTCTACTTCGCGGGCTTCACGGCGATCTTCTTCACCTTCACGCAGTACCTGCAGAGCGGCCTCGACTACCCGGCGTGGAAGGCCGGCCTCGCCGTCACGCCCTTCGCCCTCGGTAGCGCGGTGATGGCATCGGTCGGCAGCCGGGCGGTGATGCGCGTGGGCCGCAAGCTCGTGGCGGGCGGCCTCGCGATCGTGCTCGTCGGCGTCGTCGGCGCCTACCTCGCGGTCGGCCACGAGCCCGGGGCCGCGGTGGCCTGGTGGACCGCCGGACCGCTGCTGCTCGCCGGGCTCGGCGGCGGCCTGGTCATCTCGCCGAACGTCACGCTCACGCTCTCCCAGGTGCCGGTGGTCCGGGCGGGGAGCGCCGGCGGCGTGCTGCAGACCGGGCAGCGGATCGGCTCCGCGGCCGGGATCGCGCTCACCGGCAGCGTCTTCTACGGGGCGCTCGGCGGCGGCGACTTCGCGGGAGCCTTCCGGGACGGCCTGCTCGTGGTCGGCGCGTTCGTCCTGGCTGCGCTCCTGCTGGCGCTCGCCGACGTGGCCTCCGCCTGAGGCCTACGAGGTCGTGTAGATCCCGGTGGGCTGCGCGTGGTAGCCCTTCGCGCCGACCGCCAGCGCGAGCGGGCTGCGCGGGTCCTCCCCGGCGGCGAGCCGCTCCAGGGCGCTCGCGAAGTCGTACCGCGGTGCCCAGCCGAGCTCCGTGCGAGCGCGCGTGTTGACGTAGACGCGGTCGAGGCTCGGGAACATCCGCCATCCGCGTTCGGCGTACAGGGCCTCGTAGCCCGGGACCACACGCCGCAGCACCGCGGGGGCCTCCTGCCGCAGCCCGGCCAGGTCCTCCGGCCCGAACGGCGTGGTGGCGCTCACGATGTAGCGGGCGAACCCGACGGCCGGGGCCCGCGCAATGGCGCAGCGGTGCGCACTGACGACGTCCTCCAGATCGACCCGCCGGGAGAGCAGCTCGTTCACCTTCAGGTTCAGGTCCGCATAGACCGTGCGGACCTCGTCGCGGTCGTCCCCCTCGGGGAAGAACCGTGAGGTCCGCAGCACGACCACCGGCAGGCCGTGGTCCCGGGCGACGAGCTCGCAGAGGTCCTCGGCGGCCACCTTGGTCGCCCCGTAGACGTTCCGCGGGACGGGCACGACCGCCTCGGTGACCCAGGCGGCGGGCTCGCCCTCGGCGGGGGTCAGCGCTCGACCGAACGCGCTCGTCGTGCTCGTGAAGACGAAGCATCCGACACCCGCGCGGACCGCCTCCTCGAGCAGGGTGAGGGTCCCGGTGATGTTCGTCTCGACGAACGCCTGGCGGGGGTGCGAGCCGACGTGCGGCTTGTGCAGGGTCGCGGTGTGGAGGACGACGTCGACCCCCTCCAGGGAGCGGCGGACGAGCGCCGGGTCGGCCACCGACCCGACGACGCTCGTGAAGGGGGAGGCGGTCAGGTCGAGCCCGATCACGTCCTCTCCTTCCGCCCGCAGCGTCCGCACGAGCGCCTCCCCGAGGTGGCCCGAGCTTCCGGTGACGAGCACGCGCATGCCCGTAGGGCTAGCACGTCGTGCGAGCCTCTCGCCATGGCCACGATGAAGGAGCTGATGCTCGCGGGGGAGCCCTACCTCGCCGACGACGAGGAGATCCGCGCCGACTACGCGCGCTGCCAGCGCAGGCTCGAGGCGTTCACCGCGGGCGACGACGCCGCGCGCCACACCCTCCTGCGTGCGGTGCTCGACGAAGTGGGTGAGCGGGTCGAGGTCCGCCCGCCGTTCGTCTGCGAGTTCGGCCGGGTCCGGATCGGCGCGGGAACCTTCGTGAACGTCGGCTGCGTGATGCTCGACTGCGCTCCGATCGCGATCGGCGAGGCCTGCCAACTCGCCCCGAACGTGCAACTCGTCACCGCCACCCATCCGCTCGACCCGGTCGCGCGCCGCGCCGGCTGGGAGTCGGCCCACCCGATCGTGCTCGAGGACAACGTCTGGCTCGGGGCCGGGGTGATCGTCGGCCCCGGCGTGCGCATCGGGGAGGACACGCGTGGTCGGGGCGGGCAGCGTCGTGCTGAGCGATCTGCCCGCCGGGGTGCTCGCCGTCGGCAGCCCGGCCCGCGTCCTGCGGCCACTACGGTGATCGGCATGAAGGCCGCCCGTCAGCTCTCCGCGGCCCTGCCGCTCCCCGCCGGCCTGCGGGAGAAGCTGCCGACCCCGACCCGGCAGGTCGCCGTCGTCCGCCTGCAGGGCGTCATCACCGCGCAGGCCTCACCGCTCTCCGGCGGCGCGATCAACCTTCACGCGCTCGAGGACGCGCTGAAGGACGCCTTCGCGTTGCCCCGCCTGGACGCGGTCGCGCTCATCATCAACTCCCCCGGCGGCTCCCCGACCCAGTCCGCCCTCATCGCCGATCGCATCCGCCAGCTCGCCGACGAGAAGAGCGTCCCGGTGCTCGCCTTCTGCGAGGACCTCGCGGCCTCCGGCGGCTACTGGCTGGCCTGCGCGGCGGACGAGATCATCGCCCACCCGACCTCCTTGGTCGGCTCGATCGGCGTGGTCAGCGGCGGCTTCGGGCTCGACGGCCTCATCGCCCGTTTCGACGTCGAGCGCCGCCTGCACACCGCGGGCGAGAGCAAGGCGCGGCTCGACCCGTTCCAGCCGGAGAAGGCGGAGGACGTCGAGTGGCTGCGCGGCGAGCTCGAGGAGCTTCACCGCCTCTTCGTCGCCTGGGTGCAGGAGCGCCGCGGCGACCGGCTGAAAGACGCCGGCGACGTCTTCACCGGCGAGGTCTGGACCGGCAGCCGCGCGCACGGCCTCGGCCTCGTCGACGAGCTCGGCACGCTGCACGGCGTGATCAAGGCCCGCTTCCCGGACGCGGAGCTCACGACCGTGCAGGCGAAGAAGTCGCTGCTCGCCAAGCTGAGCGGTGCGGCCGGGGTGTCGCTGAACGCCGCGGACGCGATCCCGGCGGCCTTCGACGCGCTCGAGCGTCGTGCCGCCTGGGCGCGCTTCGGGCGCTGAGCCCGGGACGCTCGGCCGAGGCGGCCGCACCCCCTCGGCGCCCGGAGCTCGGATAGCGTCGACCTTCATGACCGAGCCGCTCTGGACGCCCACCGACGAGCAGATCGCGGCCTCCCCGCTCACGGCGCTGATGCGCGAGGTCGGGGCCACGGACTACGAGGCGCTCTGGCGCTGGTCGACCGAGGACGTCGGCCGCTTCTGGGGCGCGATGTGGGAGCGCTTCGACATCCAGGCCGACGGCGATCCGTCCGTCGCGCTCGCCGAGGACACCATGCCGGGCGCGCGCTGGTTCCCGGGGGTCGCGCTCTCCTTCCCCGAGCACGTCTTCCGCGGGCGCGACCCGGAGCAGGTCGCGATCGTCTTCGCCGCCGAGGAGCGGGCCCCGCAGGAGTGGACCTGGGGCCGCCTCGAGACCGAGACCGCGCAGATCCGCGCCGGCCTGCTCGCCCTGGGCGTCGAGCGTGGCGACCGCGTCGCGGGCTACCTGCCGAACGGTCCGGAGACCGTCGCCGCGTTCCTCGCGACGAGCTCGATCGGAGCCATCTGGTCCTGCTGCTCGCCCGACTTCGGCACCCGCACCGTGATCGACCGCTTCGCGCAGATCGAGCCGACCGTGCTGCTGGCCTGCGACGGCTACCGCTACAACGGCAAGGCGTTCGACCGCACCGCGGTGGTCGAGGAGATCGCGGCCGCGCTGCCCTCGCTGAAGGCGACCGTGCGCCTCGGCGCGGAGGGTGACTGGGCGGAGCGCTTCGGCCCGACCGACGAGCCGCTCGCGTTCGTCCGCCTCCCGTTCGACCACCCGCTCTGGATCCTCTACAGCTCGGGCACCACCGGGCTGCCGAAGGCGATCGTCCACGGCCACGGCGGCGTGCTGCTCGAGATGCTCAAGGCGTGGAAGCTGGCGCAGCCGGTCGGCCCCGAGGACCGCGTCCTCTGGACCACGACGACCGGCTGGGTGATGTGGAACATCCTCGTCGGCGCGATCCTCACCGACGCCCCGATCGTCCTCTACGACGGGAGCTTCGGCTACCCGGACATGGGCGCTCTGTGGGACGTCATCGAGCAGGCCGACGTCACCGTGTTCGGGACGGGCGCCGCCTACCTCCACGGCTGCCTGAAGGCGGGCCTCGCGCCGGAGGAGACCCGCGACCTCTCCCGCCTGCGGGCCGTCGGCTCCACCGGCTCTCCGCTCTCGCCCGACGGCTTCCGCTGGGTCTACGACCACGTCGGCGCCGACACGTGGCTCTTCTCGATCTCCGGGGGAACGGACATCGCGAGCGCCTTCGTCGGCGGCGCCGACATCCTCCCCGTGTACGCGGGCGAGCTCCAGGCGCGGTGCCTCGGCGTCGCGGCCGCCGCCTGGGACGAGCAGGGCGAGGAGGTGCACGACGAGGTCGGCGAGCTCGTGGTCACGAAGCCCATGCCGTCGATGCCGGTCGGCTTCTGGAAGGACGAGGGCGACGAGCGCTACCGCGAGTCCTACTTCGAGATGTACCCCGGGGTGTGGCGCCACGGCGACTGGATCCGCTTCACGCCGCGCGGCTCGGCGATCATCTACGGCCGCTCGGACTCGACGATCAACCGCGGCGGCATCCGGATGGGGACCGCAGAGCTCTACGCGGCCGTGCTCGCCCTCGAGGAGATCACCGACGCGCTCGTCGTGGACGTCCCGCCGGAGGACGGCAGCGGCGACTCCCGCATGACCATGTTCGTCGTGCTGGCCGACGGGGTCGAGCTCACGCCCGCGCTCACGAAGGCCGTGGCCGGCGCCATCCGCCGCGACGCCTCACCACGCCACGTGCCCGACGAGCTGGTGGCGATCCCGACCGTGCCGCGCACCCTCACCGGCAAGGTGCTCGAGGTACCGATCAAGAAGCTGCTCATGGGCCGCCCGGCCGATGAGGTCGTCGCCCGTGACGCCCTCGCCGATCCCGCGGCCTTCGATTGGTTCGTCGACTACGCGGCGCGGAGCTAGGCGTTTAGTCCTCGCTCAGATGCGCGAGCGAGCGAGCGTCGTCGCAACGCGGTCCACCAGGGCGCGACCGCGGGCCGGCGAGATGCGCTCGACGAGCACCGCGAAGCGCACCGTGCGACCCCGCTGCGTCCGGCAGGTCCCGGCGAGCGCCGAGAGGCGGGTGCCGAGACTTCCGGTCTTGGCCCGGCACCGACCCTGCACCGAGCGCAACCGCCGACGCAGGGTGCCGTCGCGCCCGGCGACCGGGAGCGCGCGGGTGAACGTCGGGCCCCACGAGCGACGCGCGCCGACGCGAAGCAGCCGCACGAGGTCCCGGGCCGTGCCACGGGAGCGGGCGGAGAGGCCGGAGCCGTCGGCCAGGCGGGGCCGTGCCCCGAGTCGACGGACGGCGGACTGGACTGCCCGCGCCCCCGCCGCAGTCGTCCCCGCGGCGCCGGTGAGGCGGGCAGCGAGCCCCTTGGCGAGCGTCTCGGCGTAGAAGTCGTCGGACAGCTTGAGCATCGGACCGACGAGCGTCGCGGCACGCCGTTCGATCCGGGCGAGCTCTCGGGCGCCGTCCGGCGTGACGCCCGCCCGCGCGACGTCGCGGATCACCACACCCCGCGCCTCGAGCGCGTCGTCGAAGGCTGCGGCCGCGCCACGGGCCGGATCCGAGAGCGGGGCGCCGTCGGCACCCGCGCGCCCGCGGTTCCAGGTGAGGCCGCCGAGGACGCCGTCGAGCTCTGCGTCGAAGGCGACGCCGGCCCGCCCGGCGCGGCGGGCGTCGAAGAGGCGTTCGTCTCCGACGACGGCGCCACGGATCTCGCGCAGCCCGAGGTCCGTGAGGCGCTGAGCCAACGCCGCTCCGTCGGTTCCCGCCGCGCCCGTGCGCTCCCGGGAGAAGCCGGTCGAGCCAAGCGACGGGTCCCCGCCACCGAACAGAAAGAGGTCCCCGGCGAGGACGCCGTCCGGGCCGATGGGGGCGCTCGCGAGCACGCTGGTCGTCAAGGCGGGGACGAAGCGCTCGAGCACCGCCGCGGCGGTGAAGAGCTTCGTGGTGGAACCGAGCGGCCGGAGCTTCGTCGCCCGCAGGTCCAAGATGCGGCGGCCTCCGGCATCCTCGACGACCGCGCTCGCGCCGCCGCCGGCGGGCCGGAGGACCCGCCGCAGCTCGGCGGCGGTGCTCTCCGACGCCGAGGTGCGGGCCGCCGCCCCCTCCGCGGCGAAGAGGGACGCAACGATCAGCACTAGGACGACGAGTCGGAGGGAGAGCGCCATCACCGGGAGGCTAACGCCGTGAAGTCTCGCCGGACGCTCAGGCTTCGGGCTCGTCCTTCGCCCGGCTCGGCTGCACGCGCTTGGGCTCCCCCGGCATCTTGGGGTACTCCGGCGGGTAGGGCATGTCGCCCTCCCCCTGCTCCTCGTCGCGCGCGTACATCGCGAGCAGCTCGTCGAGTGCGAAGTGCTCGTCGTCGATGCCCGCCATCGGGTCGCCCTGCGCGGCGAGCCGGTCCGGCACGGTCATGAGGTTCAGCATCGCCGGGTCCTCGACGCTTGCCAGCTCGTCCCAGTCGACGGGGCAGGAGACGGGCGCGCCGGGCTTCGGGCGCAGGGAGTAGGCGGAGGCGATCGTGCGGTCGCGGGCGTTCTGGTTGTAGTCGACGAAGATCCGCTCCCCGCGCTCCTCCTTCCACCACTTCGTCGTCACGCCCTCGGTGCGGCGGGAGAGCTCGCGGCCGAAGGCGATCGCGGCGTGGCGCATGTCGGTGAAGGTCCACTTCGGCTCGATGCGCGCGTACATGTGCACGCCGCGGTTCCCGCTCGTCTTCGGGTAGGCGGTGATCCCGAGCTCCTCGAAGAGCGTGCGCGCCACGCCGGCGACCCGTACCGCGTCGGCGAAGTCGGTGCCCGGCTGCGGGTCGAGGTCGATGCGGAGCTCGTCCGGGTGGTCGACGTCGTCCGAGCGCACGGGCCACGGGTGGAAGGTGATCGTCCCCATGTGCGCGCACCACACCGCGACCGCGGCCTCGGTCGGGCAGACCTCGTCGGCGGAGCGGCCCGAGGGGAACTCGATGCGCGCCGTCTGGACCCAGTCGGGGGCGCCCTTGGGGATGCGCTTCTGGTAGAAGGCGTCGCCGCTGCGCTCCCCCCGCTGGGAGAGCACGACGCCCTCGCGCACGCCCTTGGTCCAGCGCTCGAGGGTGGTCGGCCGCCGGTCCAGCGCGCGCAGGATCCCGGGCCCGACCGCCGCGTAGTACTCGGCGATCATCACCTTCGTGATCTCGGGCGTCCGGTCGGTCGCGGGGTAGATCACGCGGGACGGGCTCGAGACCCGCACCGCGCGCCCGTCGACCTCGATCTCCACGGCGTCAGCAGCCACAGGACGAGCCTACCCGGGCTTCCCCGCACCTAGGATGCGCCGCATGGAGGAACGGGCAGCGATCACGCCGGAGCCGGTCGCCGCGCTGAACACCGGCGGCCTGCCGCGCCTCCCGCTGCTCGACGCGGTCCGCGCCCTCGCCGCGCTGTCGATCGTCGTCTACCACGGCGCCTCGGGGGTCGGGCGCCGGCCGGACGGCCTGCTCGGGGACCTCACGGGGAGCCTGCACGTCGGCGTCATCGTCTTCTTCGTCATCTCCGGGACACTGCTCTACCGGCCCTTCGTCGCCCGCAAGCTCTCGGGTGAGCCGGTGCCGCCCCTGCGCCGCTACGCCGTCGGACGCCTGCTGCGGATCGTGCCGGGCTACTGGGTCGCGCTGCTGATCGCGGTCCCGGTGCTCGGGCTCACGGACGTGCTCACCACCGACGGCGTCGTCAAGTACTTCGGGTTCCTGCAGGTCTACGACCCGACGGGCAGCCAGGGCCTCTCCCAGGCCTGGAGCCTCTGCGTGGAGATGAGCTTCTACGCCGTGCTGCCCGTGCTCGCGTTCTTCCTCGCCCGGACGCTCCGCGGCCAGGTGCTCTCGCTCGCGGTGCTGGCGGCGGCGGGCCTCGCCTGGCCGCTCTTCGCGACCCGGACCCTCACGGGTGACCAGCTGACCACGGCGCTGTTCGCGCTCCCGAACTTCCTCGACGAGTTCGCCGTCGGGATGGCGCTGGCCGTCGTCTCCGCGCACGCTGCGGTGCGCGGGTTCGCCCCCGCGTGGGTGCGCTGGGTCGAGCGGAACGGCACCGCCTGCTGGGGGCTCGCCGCGCTCGTCTACGTCGGGATCATGGTGATCTCCGCCGCGCCCGGGGAGCGGCTCGGGATCGACGGGCGCATCCTCGCCGGGAACCTGCTGCCCGACCTCTTCGCCGCCCTCGTCGTCCTGCCCGCCGTCTTCGGCGCGCCCGGGCAGGGCGCGGTCCGCCGGCTGCTCGACCGCCGGCTCCTCGTGAGTCTCGGCGTCATCTCCTACGGGCTCTACCTCTACCACCCGATCGCCTACCGGGCCTTCGTCGGGCAGTCGACCCTCGGCTACGTGCTCCTCTCGGTCCCGATGACCGTGGTGCTCGCCACCGCGAGCTGGTGGCTCGTCGAGCGGCCGGCCTTGAAGCTGAAGTTCCGGTCCCGGCCGGCTCAGACGCCGAGCGCGTCGGTGCCGAACGAGAGCGTGCGGATGACGGCCTCCCCGGCCGCGTCGGAGGCGTCGAGGTCGACCGTCACGAGGATCGAGAAGTCCCGGTTGCCGTCGGGGTCGTCGAGGAGCTGACGGACCCGCCAGGCTCCGGGCTCGCGGTCGACGATGAGCAGATCGGGGGAGCGCGCGTCGGGTCCGTCGCCCATCGAGGGGTACTCCTCCCAGTAGGCGGCGAGCCCCTCCTCGAAGTCCCGCTGGAGCATCGCGGGCTTGGCGGGCGGATCGTGGAGTGCCGCGGCAGCCGCCTCCAGCGCCGCGAGCTCGTCCGGGCGGTTCCGGGCGGCCGCACGGACCCGCTGGAACATCGCGTTGCGGACCATCACGGTGAACGCTCGGACGTTCCCGGTGACCGGCCGCGGCGGGGGCAGCGGCTCGCCCGCCGCGACCCGGGCGACGGCCTCGGGGTCGGTGAGCGCCTCCCACTCGTCGAGCAGGCTCGAGTCGGTCTGCCGGACGGTCTCCCCGAGCCAGTCGATGATGTCCTCGAGCTCCTCGGTGCGGACCTCCTCCGGGACGGTCTGCCGCAGCGCCCGGTAGGCGCCGCTCAGATAGCGGAGCACGAGCCCCTCGGAGCGGGCGATGCCGTAGTAGGCGATGAGCTCGGAGAACGTGCGGCCCTCCTCGTACATATCGCGCACGACGGCCTTCGGGGAGAGGTCGTCCTCCCGCACCCACGGGTGGGTCTCCCGGTAACGGATGAGCGCGTAGGTGAGCGGCTCGGCCAGGGGCTTCGGGTAGGTGACCTCCTCGAGGAGCTCCATCCGCTCGTCGTACTCGATGCCCTCGCTCTTCATCTGGGCGACGGCCTCGCCCTTGGCCTTATTGGCCTGCGCGCGGAGGACGGGCGAGGGGTCGTCGAGGATCGCCTCGACCACGGAGAGGACGTCGAGCGTGTAGCTCTCCTCGTGCGGGTCGAGCAGCGTGAAGGCCTCCAGCGCGAAGGCGGCGAGCGGCTGATTGAGCGCGAAGTCGTCCTGCAGGTCGAGCGCGAGCTGCAGCGTGCGCCCGTCCGCGTCGGGCTCGGCGAGCCACTCGAGCACCCCGGCCTGCACGAGCTCGTCGCCGAGCTCCTGCGCCTGCTCCATGAGGCGGCGACGGCCCCGCTCGTCCTCGTGGTTCTCCTCGAGCAACGCCCGCATCGTCTCCACCGGGTCGGCGGGCTGGTTGACGACGTTGAGGATCATCGCGTGGTTCACACGCATCTTCGAGACGAGCGATTCGGGGACCGCGTCGCGGAGCCGGTCGAAGGTCTCCTCGGTCCAGGCGATCTCCCCGTCGGCCGCCTTCTTGGTCTGCACCTTGCGGCGCTTCTTCGCGTCGTCGCCCGCCTTGGCCAGCGCCTTCGCGCGCTCGATCGCGTGCTCGGGCGCCTGCACGACGACGTGGCCGCTCGTGTCGAACCCCGCACGCCCGGCGCGGCCCGCGATCTGGTGGTACTCGCGGACCTTGAGGAGTCGCATCCGAGTGCCGTCGAACTTCGCGAGCGCGGTGAAGACGACGGTGCGGATCGGAACGTTGATGCCAACCCCGAGCGTGTCGGTCCCGCAGATCACCTTGAGCAGCCCGGCCTGCGCGAGCTGCTCGACCAGGCGCCGGTAGCGGGGGAGCATCCCCGCGTGGTGGACGCCGATGCCGCCGCGCACGAGCTTCGAGAGCACTCGCCCGAAGCCCGCGGTGAAGCGGAAGGCGCCGATCTCCTCGGCGATCGCGTCGCGCTCCTCGCGGGTGCAGAGCTTCGCGCTCAGGAGGGACTGCGCCCGCTCGAGCGCCGAGGCCTGGGTGAAGTGGACGACGTAGATCGGTGCCTGATCCTGCGCGACGAGCTCCTCGAGCAGCTCGTGCAGCGGCGTCAGCGACCAGGCGTGGGTGAGCGGCACGGGCCGTTCGGTCCCGGCGATCACCGCGGTCTGGCGGCCGGTGCGCTCGGTGAGGTCCTCGGCGATGCTCGTGACGTCGCCGAGCGTCGCGGACATCAGCAGGAACTGGGCGTTCGGCAGCATCAGCAGCGGGACCTGCCAGGCCCACCCGCGCTGGCCGTCGGCGTAGTAGTGGAACTCGTCCATGACGACCTGCCCGACGTCCGCCCCCGGCCCCTCGCGCAGCGCGATGTTGGCGAGCACCTCGGCGGTGCAGCAGATGATCGGCGCGTCCGGGTTCACCGAGGCGTCGCCCGTGAGCATCCCGACGTTCTCGGCGCCGAAGTCCGCGCACAGGGCGAAGAACTTCTCGCTGACGAGCGCCTTGATCGGCGCGGTGTAGAACGTCGTGCGGTCCTCGGCCAGAGCGGCGAAGTGCGCGGCCACGGCGACCAGCGACTTCCCCGATCCGGTGGGCGTCGCGAGCACGAGGTTGTTCCCGCTGAAGAGCTCGATCGCCGCTTCCTCCTGATGGGCGTAGAGCGTCGTGCCGCGCTCCTCCGCCCAGCCGAGGAAGGCCTCGTAGAGCGCATCGGCGCCGGGGGTCTTCGGGAGGGCGGCGAGGAGGCTCATGCGCTCCCGCCACGCTACTCGCGGCGGGGACGCCTGCTACGACTCACGCGGAGATGACGACCCTTGAGGCCATCGCCGTGCTCGCCGCGGGCCTCGCCGCCGGGACGATCAACGGCGTCATCGGCTCGGGGACGCTCATCACCTTCCCGGTGCTGCTTGCGATCGGCTACCCGCCGGTGGTCGCGAACGTGACGAACACCGTCGGCCTCGTCTCGGGCTCGGCCACCGCCGTCTACGGCTACCGCGCGCAGCTGCGGGGCCGCTGGCGTTGGGCGCTCGGCTTTGCGGTGTTCAGCGCGGGCGGCGCGCTCGTCGGCTCGATCCTGCTGCTGACGCTCCCAGCGAGCGCGTTCCGGGTGATCGTGCCGGTGCTCATCGCGGTGGCGCTCGTGCTCGTCGTCTTCCAGCCGCGGATCGCGCGCGCGATCCTCGCCCGCCGGACCGAGGGCGCGCCGCCCGACGGGCGCGTGCTCCGCGGCGGGATCGGCCTCACCGGCGTCTACGGCGGCTACTTCGGCGCCGCGCAGGGCGTGCTGCTCTTCGCGCTCCTCGGGACGGCGCTCCCCGAGGACCTGCAACGGGTGAACGCGCTGCGCAACCTGCTGGCGGGCACGGCGAACGGGACGGCCGCGATCGTCTTCCTGCTCGTCGCCGACGTGCGTCCGCTCGCGGCGCTGCTCATCGCCGTGGGCGCGACGGGCGGGGGGTGGATCGGCGCACGCATCGGCCAGCGCCTCTCGCCGACCGTCCTGCGTGCCGTGGTCGTGCTCGTCGGGCTCGTCGCGATCGCGCAAGTCCTGCGCTGATCGCGGACGTAGCCTGGTCCCATGACGAAGATCACGAACGCGTTCGACGACACGACCCCGGCGCTCGAAGTCGTCGACGGGCTGGACCTGACGGGCCGCCGCGCGATCGTCACCGGCGGTGCGTCGGGGATCGGCGTCGAGACCGCCCGCGCCCTCGCCCACGCGGGCGCGCAGGTGACCCTCGCCGTCCGCGACCTCGAGGCCGGGGAGCGGACCGCCGCCGAGATCACCGCGTCGAGCGGGCGGGACGACGTCACGGTGGCGCAGCTCGACCTGGCCGACCTCGACTCGGTCGACGCCTTCGTGACCGGATGGACGGGAGCGCTGCACATCCTCGTGAACAACGCGGGCGTGATGGACACGCCGCAGGGCACGACGCGGCAGGGGTTCGAGCTGCAGTTCGGGACGAACCACCTCGGCCACTTCGCGCTCGCCGTCGGCCTCCACGACGCGCTGGCCGCCGCCGGTGACGCCCGGATCGTTTCGGTCTCCTCGAGTGCGCACGCCTCTGCCCCGATCGACTTCGACGACCTGTTCTTCGCGCGGCGCCCGTACGAGCCCGGCCTCGCCTACGGGCAGTCCAAGACGGCGAACGTGCTCTTCGCGGTCGAGGCCACCCGGCGCTGGGCGGGTGACGGCATCACCGCCAACGCGCTCATGCCCGGGGGGATCTGGACGCCGCTCCAGCGCCACTGGAGCGCGGCGAGGCGCGCGGCCGCCGAGGAGCAGGCCCGCGAGGCGCAGGCGGGGGGCGCGTTCCGGATGAAGTCGGTGGAGCAGGGCGCCGCGACCTCCGTCTTCCTCGCCGCCTCCCCGCAGGTTGAGGGCATCGGCGGCCGCTACTTCGAGGACTGCGGCGAGGCCGAGACCGTCGAGGAGCTCACGGGGATGCACGGCGTGAAGCCGCACGCCTTGGATGCGGAGGCCGCGCGGCGCCTGTGGGACGTATCGGTCGCACTGCTCGAGAAGGCGCGTGCGGAGCACTGAGTCGCCGCCCGTGGAAGACTCCTCACATGCCGAACACGCGTCCTGTTTCCGTCGCCGCGACCGTCGACGACCTCACCTCGGAGTGGTTCGCCGAGGTGCTCGGCCGGCCGGGCGCGCAAGTGGCCTCGATCGAGGCGATCGGCACCGGGCAGATGAGCCAGAACCACCGCGTCCGCTTCTCGGACGGGGCCCAGCCGGAGAGCGTCGTCGTCAAGGTCGCCTCGACCGACGAGAACAGCCGCGGGACCGGCGTCGGCATGGGCGCCTACCGCCGCGAGGTCGCCTTCTACGACCATCTGGCCGAGCGGATCGGGGCATCGCTCGCCGCCTGCCATCACGCCGCCTACGACGAGGCCGACGGCTGGTTCACGCTTGTGCTCGAGGACGTCGTCGGCGCCTCGCAGGGCGATCAGATCGCCGGCGCCACGATCGAGCAGGCGCGCGCCGCCGTCCGCTCGCTGGCCCGCATCCAGGCGCCCGTGATCGGCGATCTGCACGTCGGAACCGAGTCGTTCCTCAACCTCCCGAACCCGTTGGACCAGGCGCTCACGACCGCGCTGCTGCCCGGCTTCCTCGAGCGTTACGGCGACCGGGTCGCGCCCGAGCACGCCGAGGTCTGCCGCACGTTCGTGCAGTCCATCGACGCCTGGGCGGCCGACCGGCGCCCGCCGCTCGGCCTCGTCCACGGCGACTACCGGCTCGACAACCTGCTCTTCGAGGAGGGCAAGGACGACTGCCGCGTCGTCGACTGGCAGACCGTCTCCTGGGGGCCGGCGCTCTACGACCTCTCCTACTTCGTGGGCAGCTCGTTCTCCCCGGAGGATCGCCGCGCGCACGAGGAGGAGCTCGTCCGCCTGTGGCACGACGAGCTCGTCGCCGCCGGGGTCCGCTCGGTGTCCTACGAGCTCGCCTGGGAGGAGTACCGCCGCCAGTGCTTCGGCGGGATCTTGATGGCGATCGTGGCCTCGATGGTCGTCGAGCGCACCGAGCGCGGCGATGAGATGTTCATGGTCGTCCTCGCCCGACACGCCCAGCAGGCGCTCGATCTCGACGCCCTCGCGCTGCTTCCCGATCCCTCGGCCAAGCCGACCGCCCTGCGCCCCGATCCGCAGGATGAAGGGCGGCACGAGCCGGGTCCCGAGGACACCTGGAACGAGAGCTGGTACTTCGACGCCGTCAGCGACGACGGCACGATCGGTGTCTACCACCGCCTCGGCCGCCAGCCGAACCGCGACTCCGCGATGCTCTCCACCTGCATCACCGGGCCGGACCGCCCCTCGATCATGCTCGTCGACGCCGCCGCACCGCTTCCCGCGGCCGACGACGACATCCAGCTGATCGCCGCCCGAGACCTCCGGGTGGAGCAGCACTGCGAGGTTCCGCTGGAGCGCTTCCGGGTGACCGTGAGCGGTACCGCCGCGGCGCACCAGGACGGCTCCGCGCCGCTCCGTGACGAGGCCGGCGAGCCCGTGGCGATCGCGCTCGATCTCGTGTGGGAGACCACGGGCGTTCCCTACCAGTGGCGCGCCTCCACCCGGTACGAGATCCCCTGCCGGGTGACCGGGACGCTCCGCGTCGGGGACGAGGAGATCACCTTCGCGGGCCCGGGTCAGCGCGACCACTCCTGGGGCGCGCGCGACTGGTTCGCGACCGACTGGATGTGGAGCGGCCTCCACCTCGAGGACGGCACGCACACCCACGCCGTCGGGGTCCCGGCGATGCCCGGCTACGGCGTCGGCTACGTCCAGAAGGACGGCGAGGTCACCGAGCTCACTTCCCTCCACGCCACCGAGGAGGTGGCCGAGAACGGGCTCATCACCTCGGCGAAGCTCGTCAGCGAGCCCGGTCCGCTCGAGCTCACGGTCGAGCCCGTCGCCTTCGGCGCGATCCGCCTCGAGGCGCCGGACGGCCGCGTCGCCCACTTCCCGCGGGCCATGTGCCGCATTACGGCCGCGGACGGCCGCACGGGCTGCGGCTGGGTGGAGTGGAACCGGAACCAGGGGAAGCCCGCCTGAGTCGTCGCTCGCTGGCATCACGAGCGCGCATCAGGGAGGCTCGCTCGTGATGCCCGACATCCGGCCCCAGGTCTACCGCGACGAGCGCCCCGCCGAAGCGATGGCGCCGTTCCACGCGCACGCGCGCACGCACGACCCGGGCTGGACCTACACGGCGGTCCGCGTCGTCGCGACCCCCGTCGCGCTCGGGCTCTACCGGATGCACGCCGACGGCCTCGAGCACGTCCCCGCCGAAGGCCCGGTGATCCTCGCCCCGAATCACTTCTCGAACATGGACCACTTCTTCGTCGGCGCCCGGCTCCGCCGCGAGATCCGCTTCATGTCGAAGTCCGACTTCTTCGGGAAGAACCCGGGGCTCTCGTATCTCTTCCAGAACGCCGGGCATTTTCCCGTGCGCCGCGGGCACCAGGACGAGGAGGCGTTCACGACCGCGCGGATGCTGCTCTCCGACGGCGGCTGCGTCGGCATGTACGCGGAGGGCGGGCGTTCGCGCTCGGGCGGGCTCGGCGAGCCCCGCTCGGGCATCGGCCGCCTCGCGCTGCAGTCCGGCGCCCCGGTCGTCCCCGCCGCGATCCACGGCTCGCTCGCCGTACGCGGTTGGCGCCGTGGTCGTTTTCCGCAGATCCGGGTGAGCTACGGCACCCCGCTCACGCTGGAGCGGGTCGAGGAGCCGACCCGGGAGGAGTCCACCGCGGCCGCCCACACGATCTTCGACCGGGTGCGCGAGCTGTACACGGCGTTGGAGGCAGGCGCCGGAAGCTGACGCGGAGCGACCCGGACCGGGGGTGATACTCGACGGGTGCGCGACCAGGCGACCTCCACCCGGCCCCCGAGCGACACGATGGACTGCGATGTCGCGGTCGTCGGCGCCGGGATCAGCGGGCTCGTGGCCGCCCGACGGCTTGCGGCCGCCGGCCTGCAGGTCGTCGTGCTCGAGGCAGCGGAGGCCGTCGGCGGCCGGGCACGTAGCTTGCGGCCGCCCGGCGGCACCGGCCGTGTCGACCTCGGCGCGAGCTGGCTCTGGCCGGGGCAGGCCGAGCTCCTCGATCTGCTCGCCGAGCTGGGAATCGGCATGCACGCGCAGTACGAGCAGGGCGACGCGTTGCTCGACCACGACCCCCACCTGCCGCCCCACTCGCTCGGACCGAACGGGGCCGGTTCCCTGCGCATGGTCGGCGGCAGCCAGACGCTGGCCGAGCAGCTCGCCGCCACGACGGACGCCACGGTCCGCCTGGGCCAGGGCGTCACCGCCGTCGACTTCGACCAGGCCACCGCGCGGCTGACGGTGGCCGATGCACCCGACGTGCTCGCCCGCCGGGTCGTCCTCGCCGTGCCGCCCGTCGCGTGTGCGCGCCTCGGGCTCGATCTCGCCCCCGAGCTCCAGGCGCTCCTCGCCCGGACCCCGACCTGGATGCACGGGACCTTCAAGGTCCACGCCGGGTACTCCGAGCCGTTCTGGCGCGTGGCCGGCGCCTCGGGGCTCGCGCTCAGCCACGTCGGACCGCTCCGGGAGATCCACGACGCGGTGCTCCCCGACGGCAGCGCCGTGCTCATGGGCATGACCCCGGGTGCCCCGTGGGAGCTGCTGGAGCTCCCGGCGCCCGCCCGCCGGGACGCGGTCCTCAGGCAGCTCGCACGCGTTCACGGCGGGGCCGCGCTGGCGCCGGACTGGTACCACGAGGACGCCTGGACCGAGCCGCGGAACGCCCCGCTCGAGGCTGGGAACGCCGCGCCGTACGGACACCCGGCCCTCGCCGCCGGCCTCCACGACGGGCGCCTCTGGCTCGCCGGGGCGGAGACATCCCCCGTGAGCGGCGGACAGATGCACGGAGCGCTCCTCGCCGGCGAACGGGCCGCACGAGGAATTCTTGACTCATTCAAGTCTTGAGCGGTAGGCTGGACGCAGTGCCGGTGACCGACGATCTTGAAGCGCAGCTGCGCGGAGCCTCCCTCCGCGTGACCCGCCCCCGGATCGCCGTTCTCGCCGCCGTGCACGACCACCCGCACGGCGACACCGGCTCGATCCTCGAGCGCGTCCGCGCCGAACTCGGTGAGGTCTCCCACCAGGCCGTCTACGACGTGCTGGCTGCGCTCACCACCGCACGCCTGCTGCGCCGCATCCAGCCCCCGGGCTCCGTCGCGCTGTACGAGCCGTTCCGCGGCGACAACCACCACCACGTGGTCTGCCGCTCCTGCGGACGGGTCGCCGATGTCGCGTGCGCCACCGGCGCCGCGCCGTGTTTGCACGCCTCGGAGGACCACGGCTTCGCGATCGACGAGGCCGAGGTCGTCTACCGCGGCCTCTGCCCCGCGTGCTCCCCTTCTTCACCGCCCACCGCCTGAACCAAGAGAGAGGTCCCTGTGCCCCAAGAACACGATGCCGTCGTCGGAGACATGAACGATGAGGAGCGCGAGGGAGCCTGCCCCGTCGCGCACGCCCGCGCGCCCCATCCGACCCAGGGCGGCGGCAACCGCGGCTGGTGGCCGGACCGCCTGAACCTGAAGGTCCTCGCGAAGAACCCTGCGGTCGCCAACCCGCTCGGAGACGACTTCGACTACGCCGAGGCGTTCAAGTCCCTCGACCTCCCCGCGGTCAAGGCGGACATCGCCGAGCTGCTCACGACCTCCCAGGACTGGTGGCCGGCCGACTACGGGAACTACGGCCCGCTCATGATCCGCATGGCCTGGCACAGCGCCGGCACCTACCGGATCTCCGACGGCCGCGGCGGCGCCGGGGCCGGGCAGCAGCGCTTCGCCCCCCTGAACTCCTGGCCCGACAACGCGAGCCTCGACAAGGCCCGCCGTCTGCTCTGGCCGATCAAGCAGAAGTACGGGCAGAAGCTCTCCTGGGCCGACCTCATGGTCCTCACCGGGAACGTCGCCCTGGAGACGATGGGCTTCGAGACGTTCGGCTTCGCCGGCGGCCGCGCCGACGTGTGGGAGCCCGACGAGGACGTCTACTGGGGTCCGGAGAGCGACTGGCTCGGCGACGACCACCGCTACTCGGGCGACCGTGACCTCGAGGACCCGCTCGCCGCCGTGCAGATGGGTCTGATCTACGTGAACCCGGAAGGCCCACACGGGAACCCGGACCCGGCCCTCGCCGCGCACGACATCCGCGAGACGTTCGGCCGCATGGCCATGAACGACGAGGAGACCGTCGCCCTCATCGCGGGCGGCCACACCTTCGGCAAGACCCACGGCGCCGCCGACCCGAACGAGTACATCGGCCCGGAGCCCGAGGGCGCGGCGCTCGAGGAGATGGGGCTCGGCTGGAGGAACACCTATGCCTCCGGCAAGGGCGCCGACACGATCACGAGCGGGCTCGAGGTCACCTGGACCACGAAGCCGACCGAGTGGACGAACGACTACTTCGGCCACCTCTTCGGCTACGAGTGGGAGCTCACGAAGAGCCCCGCCGGCGCCCACCAGTGGCAGCCGGTCGACGGCGGCGGCGCGGGCACGGTTCCGGCCCCCGACGCGGGCGGCGAGGCGCGCGTCCCGACCATGCTCACGACCGACCTGTCGCTGCGCGTGGATCCGGAGTACGAGAAGATCTCGCGCCGCTTCCACGAGAACCCCGAGGAGTTCGCCGACGCGTTCGCCCGCGCCTGGTTCAAGCTCACCCACCGCGACATGGGCCCTCGGGACCGCTACCTCGGTCCCGAGGTCCCGTCCGAGGTGCTCGTCTGGCAGGACCCGCTCCCGGAGATCGAGTACACGCAGGTCGGTGCCGAGGAGATCACCGCGCTGAAGGCCCAGCTCGCCGACAGCGGGCTCACCGTGGCCGAGCTCGTCTCGACCGCCTGGGCGGCGGCCTCGAGCTTCCGCGGCAGCGACAAGCGAGGCGGCGCGAACGGTGCCCGGATCCGCCTGGAGCCGCAGAAGGACTGGGAGGTCAACCAGCCCGAGCAGCTCGCCCGCGTGCTCCCGGTGCTCGAGGGCATCCAGGAGTCCTTCAACGGCGCCCAGAACGGAAGCGGCAAGCGGGTCTCGCTCGCCGACCTGATCGTCCTCGCCGGCAACGTCGGGGTCGAAACGGCCGCGAAGGCGGGCGGCGTGGAGCTCGAGGTGCCGTTCACCCCGGGCCGCGCGGACGCCACGCAGGAGCAGACGGACGTCGAGTCGTTCGCGGCGATGGAACCGCGCGCCGACGGGTTCCGGAACTACCTGTCCGGGGACCACCGGCTGACGGCCGAGTACCTGCTCGTCGACCGGGCCAACCTGCTCACGCTGAGCGCGCCGGAGATGACCGTGCTCGTCGGCGGGCTGCGGGTGCTCGGGGCGAACGTCGACGGCGCGAAGGACGGCGTGCTGACCGACCGCCCGGGAACGCTCACGAACGACTTCTTCGTGAACCTGCTCGACCTGGAGACCGCCTGGTCGGCGACGAAGGAGGACGCGGGGCGCTTCGAGGCGCGGGACGCCGCGGGCGAGCTGCAGTGGACGGGCACGCGCGTCGACCTGGTGTTCGGCTCGAACTCCGAGCTGCGCGCGCTCGCCGAGGTCTACGCGAGCGACGACATGAAGGAGCGCTTCGTGCACGAGTTCGCCGCGGCGTGGGCGAAGGTCATGGACCTCGATCGGTTCGACGTCCGGTGATGCGCCGGGTCCGGGGCGCGGGTCGCCCCGGACCCACCTGACGTGTCCTCAGCGCCGGAGCCGGCGGCCGGGCCGGGTTCCTCGCGGGCCACGGGCCTGGGGCCGAACCTCCCCTTTCGCCTCGTGGTGTCCGGGATCTGGACCGTGTTCGCGCTGCTGCTCCTCGGCGTCGATCCGTTCTCGTCCCGGGGCGTGGTCCGGGACGTCCCGTTCCTGCTCGCCACCTACGTGCTCCTGCGGGTGTGGACGACGCGGGTGTGGGTCGAGCCGGCGGCCGGGCCCGACCCCGCCCGGCTCGTGCACCGCCGGCTCGGGCGTTCGCACTCGGCGCCGCTCCACCCGCCGAACTCGCTGCGGGTCCGCGCCCCGGCCCCGTTCGGTCCGCGTCCCGAGTGGAGCATCCGGGTGCTCACCCCGGACGGTCTCGGGGTCAAGGTCGCGACGCCGTGGATGACGGACCTTCCTGCGCTGCGTGCCCGGCTACGCCCGATCGTCGCGGAGCACCCGACGCTGGCCACCGGCGAGCGCGCCCGAGCCTTCTTCGCCCCTCCCCGGGGGCGCCCCGACTAGGGCTCAGAGCTGCGGTGCCTCGGGCCCGGCGACCACGTCCTGCCAGAGCACGGAGGCGCCGAGCTCGTCCTCTCTGCCGTCGGCGACGGCGGCGGTCACCACGTCCGGGCTCCCGGCGGCCTCGTCGTAGAGCACCACCACCGAGGTGTCGCCGGGGTGCAGGTAGGTCGAGGCGCCGAGGTCGGTGTACCGCGTGGCCCCGATGCCGACGATGGCCTCGGCTGGGCTTCCGGCCCCGCGCAGGAGCGCGCCGACGTCCTCGAGCGGCGTCCCGTCGGCGCCGCGCTGCTCGCGGAGCCGCTCGACGATCCAGTCGAGCAGCCGGATCCCGTAATAGGAATAGCCGAGCACCGGGCTGTCGATCCCGTAGGCGTGCGTCTCGGCGCCCCGCCGCAGGAAGCAGGCGAGGCGCAGTGTCGCGGTGTCCGCCTCGAGGTCCTCGACCGCGAACGCCCGCGTGGCGAGCCCCTTGGAGGCCGCTCCCCAGTTCTTCTTGTGGCTGATCTTCGCGGCGCCCTCCCGCCGGATGGAGCAGTCGTTGAAGGCGGCGACCGCGCGTGGACGCAGCCCGGAGACCTGGCCGTCCGCGTCGTACTCGACGCCGCAGAGCAGGCCGAGCTCCGGTTCGATCTGCAGGTGCACCGCGCCGTCGGAGGCGGGCTTCTCGAGCCGCTCACTCGCGATCGGGAACGTCTCGAGGAACGTGCCCGAGCCCGGCGCGTAGAACGGGAAGATGCCCTTCGGCGCCTGCGCCTCGGCTTCGACCCCGGTGAAGTCGCCCGCCTCCCCCGCCTGTTCGAGGTGGCCGGCGAAGTTCCCGGCCACACCGAAGCCGAAGGACTGACGGAGGGTGTCGAGGTCGAGCGTGATCACGCGCAGAGCCTAGGCCGGGTGCACTCCTTCGCGGGCTAGGCCGACCGCAGGACGAACCTGCAGCGCCGGCGCTCGCGCGGCCACCGTCGCCCACGTAGCCGTCCAACTCCAGGTCGGCGACCGTCCAGGCGAAGCGGCCCCCGAGTGCTCTCAGAGGACGATGCGGCCGGTGGTCGCGGTGGCGATCAGCTTCCCCGTCGCCTCCACCGTGAGCCGCCCCTCGGCCGTGGCCTGCCGACGGCCGGCGTGCACCACCGTCCCCTCCGCGAGCACGCGTCCGGTGGCGAGGGGCACGGCCCGCAGGTGGCGGACCTGGAGGTCGCTCGTGGTGTCGCAGCTCCTCGCGGGCAGGACGGTGTGGACCGCGCAGCCCATGCACGAGTCGAGGATCGTCGCGGCGACACCGCCGTGAAGGCAACCGCGGCGAGCAGGTCGAGGCGCCGAGCGCCGGTCTCCGCGCGTTCCACGAGCTGCCGCGCGCCGTACGCGAGCCCGGCCAGCCCGACCGGGACGTTCACGAAGAAGACCAGTCGCCAGTCGAGCTCCACGAGCAGGCCCCCGAGCGGCGGGCCGGCCGCCGCCGCCGCAACCCCATCGGCGGTTCTCCGATCCTCGTCACCCACCGCGACTGCGGCGGCGCGATGGACGACCATCGGATCTGCGCTCGCTGCGGAGAACGCCTCGGCCCGCGGGACGTCCGGGCCGCCCCGGCGGCTCCGTAGCCGCCCGGTCAGGCGCGTTCGAGGACGACGACCGGGATCTCCCGGTCGGTCTTCTCCTGGTAGGCGTCGTAGTCGGGCCAGGCCTCGACCATCTCGGCCCAGAGCGTCGGCTTCTCCTCCGGCGTCGCGACGCGGGCCCGCACGGGGAACCGGTCGCCCTTGATCTGGACCTCGATCGCCGGCTCGTCCCGGAGGTTCAGGAACCATGCGGGCGGCCGGTCGTCGCCACCGCGGGAGGCCACGACGGTGTAGGCGTCGCCGTAGGGCCGGAAGATCAGGGCGTTGATGCGCTCCTCGCCGCTCCTCCTGCCGGTCGTGATGAGCAGCAGCACCGTCGAGTCGTTTCGCCAGCGGTAGCCGTCCTCGCCGTCGGTCTCGAGGTACCGCTCCACGTGCTCGGGGCCGTGCAGGTCGATCGCGGACGTCATGGAGAGATGCTAGACGGCGGCGCGCCACGCTTCCACCGGGCGGCCGCGCGAGCGCGCCTAGGCTGGACCCCGTGCTTCCTCCCGCGCTGACCGAGCCCGCGTTCACGATCGCGGAGCGCCTGGTCGCGCGCAGCGAGACGGTCGCGGTCGCCGAGTCCTCGGCCGGCGGGCTCATCGCCGCCGCGCTGCTCGCGGTCCCCGGGGCGTCCGCCTACTTTCGGGGCGGCGTCGTCTTCTACACGCACGACGGTGTCCGCACGATGCTCGGCGACGCCTTCACGGAGGACCCCGGTCGGCGCAGCTCGATCGAGCCGTTCGCCCGTGCGCTGGCGGGCGCGGCGGCCGCGAAGCTCGACGCCGACTGGGGCATCGGCGAGACCGGCGCCGCCGGCCCGAGCGGCAACCCCTACGGCGACCCGGCGGGCCACGCCTGGGTCGCGGTGAGCGGGCCGTCGCCGGCGACCGAGCACGTCCTCACGGCCGCTGTGGACCGCCCGGCGAACATGGAGGCCTTCGCCGCTTCCGCGCTCCGCCTGCTCGCGGCCGCGCTCGCGAAAGTCCACCAATAGGTATCGGCAAGCGCGACCGCGGCTTTTACTTTTCCTTCTGGTAAAACGGAGCGATGCGCAGTCACGTTGCCGTTGCCCTCGCCGTCTGTTCGATCCTGCCTGCGACTGCCGACGCGGCCGAGCCGCGGACGGTGACCTACCTCTTCACGGGCGCACCGCAGGAGTGGGTCGTCCCGCAGGGCGTCACGAGCGCATCGTTCGATCTCGTCGGCGGGCGGGGCGGCGACGGGTCCGGGCCGTCCTTCACGCCATTCGCCCTCGGAGGGGCCCCGGCACGGAGCCGCGCCGTGTCGACCGTCGTCCCCGGCGCACGGCTCCAAGTTCGCGTGGGAGGTCGAGGCGGCTTCCAGGACGGACGGCGCGGCTCCTCGGCGGGGGGCTTCAACGGCGGCGGCGGGGTCGGTCTCTTCGGGAACATCGCTCCTATCGGCGGAGGTGGCGGCGGCGCGTCCGACGCGCGCTCGGAGCCCTACGACCTCATGGACCGGCTCGTCATCGCCGGTGGTGGTGGCGGCGGCGGCGGGAACGGAGCGGCCGGTCCGGGCGGGGCCGAAGGTCCCTCCGGCGGCGCCGGCGGAAGCGCCGTGGGAGCCGGTGCCGAACGTGGAAGCAACGGGCTCGGTCTCGGCGGCAACCCTGGATCGGCCGGCACGGACGTCGCTGGCGGCACCGGGGGAACGGACGGAAACGGGGGAAGGGTCCCCGCGGACGCGAACGGTTCGCTCGGACGCGGCGGTGTTCCTTCTACCCCGACCCGCGGCTCCGCCGGCCGCGGAGGCGGCGGCGGTGGCGGCCTATACGGCGGCGGCGCGGGCGGGGCGGGGAGCGTTCCACCGCAGGAGGACGACGGGAGCGGGGCCGGCGGCGGTGGAGCGGGCTCGTCGCTGGCGTCAGGCGGGACCGTGACTACGGCGAGCAGAGACACGGCCGCCTCGGTGTCGATCACCTATGTCCCCGGGCCGCCGGTCGTGAGCGTGTCCACACCCACCGAAGGGGAGGTCGTGGCCTTCGGGGCGGCGACCAGCGCCGCGTTCGCCTGCTCGGACGAGCCCGGCGGTGGACCCGGCATCGCCACGTGCACGGACGCCGACGGGCGGTCCTCCGGTCAGCCGCTGGACACCATCACGCCCGGGGAGCGCACACTTGAGGTGACCGCACGGACCGCCGACGGGCGAACCGCGACGGTGAGGCGCCGCTACGTCGTCGGCCCCCCACCGGCCGCCGACCCGCCCCCGGGTCCGTCGGGGCCGCCGGCCGCCCTGCCCCTCCCCCCCGCCCCCGCGGCGCCGGGCCCGGCGTTGCCGCTCGCGCTCTGCGGCGGGGTCCGCATCTCGCTGGTGGACCTGACCAGAAGCGGCGGGCGCGTCCGCGTTGCCGGCATCGCCGAGGCGCGCTTCGCCGGCAGGACGGTGACCCTCCGGCCCGACCGGGGACCGTCGACGCGCGTTCGCGTGGCCGCCGACGGGGCGTTCAGCGCGAGCGTCCGCGCTCCGCGCGCTCGATCGTTCCAAGCCTCGCTCGGCAGTGCGCTGCGCTCGGCGTCCTTCCGCGTGGAGCGCCGCCTGACCGTGCTCGCCCGACGCACCGGTCCCGAGACGACACGGGTGACCTTCCGGCTGGCACTGCGCAGCGGGCAACGCGCCTTCACGGCCGACGTGCTGCGCCAGACCTCCTGCACCAAGCGCACCCGCGCCGGACGCGTGAACTTGGACCGGACCGGACGAGGGACGATCACCCTCCCCAACCCGGTCGGCAGCGATCCCGTCGCCCTCTATCGGGTCGTCGCACGGTTGAAGAGCGGAAAGGCCTACTCGGTCCCGATCGCCGTTCTCGCGCGGTAGGGCCTCAGCCCGCGTGGTTCGGGTTGAACGGAAGGGTTCGCACGTCCTCGCGCGGCGGCTCGGCCGCCCCGCGCTCCTCGGTGGCGAGGGGCTTGACCTCCTCGGGAAGCCCGGGCACCTTCAGCGCGATGCGCCGCCCGTCCTTCATCGTCAGCAGCGGTGGCTTGCGCTTCTGCGGCTCGCCGGGGATCGCGCTCATGAAAGAAGGCTACCGGGGCCGCCCCGGGGCTTCTGACATTCGGGTCCTGCGCCCTGTTGCTGCCGATGCGCGAAGCTTCCGGCGTGACCACCCACCCCGACGGAACCGCCCCTGACGTCGACTGGGTGGTGATCGGCTCGGGCTTCGGCGGGAGCGTCAGCGCCCTGCGGCTCGCCGAGAAGGGCTACTCCGTGCTCGTGCTCGAGCAGGGGCGACGTTGGCGCGACGAGGATTTTGCAAAGGACGGGTGGGAGACCGCGAAGACCCAGTGGCTGCCGCGGCTCGGGCTGCGAGGGATCATGAAGATCACCCCGTTCCGGCACGTGAACGTGCTGAGCGGCGTGGGTGTGGGCGGTGGCTCGCTCACCTGGGCGAACACCTCCTACGTCCCGCACGCCGAGGCGTTCTACCGCCACCCGCAATGGGCGGCGATGGGCGACTGGCGAACGGTGCTCGCGCCGCACTTCGCGACCGCGCAGCGCATGCTCGGGGTGGTCGAGCCTTTCTTCGACGGTCCGAGCGAACGGCTCATGGCCGCGCTCGCGGACGACCTCGGTGTGCCGGGCGCCTATCGCACCGCGCCCGTGGCGGTCTTCATGGGCGAGCCCGGCGTCGAGGTCGAGGACCCGTTCTTCGGCGGTGAGGGGCCACGGCGCTCGGGCTGCATCGGGTGCGGGCAGTGCGTGCTCGGCTGTCGGCACAACGCGAAGAACACGCTCGAGAAGAACTACCTGTGGCTCGCCGAGCGCCGCGGGGTCCGCATCGAGGCCGGGCGGCGGGTGCTCGACGTGCGTCCCGCGGGGGCCACGGACGGCTCGGACGGCTTCCTGGTCGAGCACGTTGCGACGTCGCCCGCGCGCCGCTCCGACCGCCAGGTGCTCCGTGCCGGTGGTGTCGTCGTGGCCGGCGGGACGCTCGGGACCAACGAGCTGCTGCTGCGCTGCCGCTCCCGCGGCTCGCTCCCCCGGCTCTCGCCGCGGCTCGGTCACCTCGTACGGACCAACAGCGAGACCATCACGGCGACGACCGCGCTCGCGCCGGAGGCCGACTACACGAGCGAGGTGACGATCACCGCCTCGATCTACCCCGACGAGCACACGCACATCACGAACAACACCTACGGCGCGGGCGGCGACGCGAGCGCCGGACTGTTCGTTCCGATGGTCGGCGGCGGCTCGCGGCCGGCGCGGCTGCGGAAGCTGGCGGGAGCGCTCATGCGGCGCCCCCGGACGGCGGCCCGCTCGCTGAACCCGTCCGGCTGGTCCCGGCGCACGGTGATCTTCACGACGATGCAGAGCGTCGACTCCTCGCTGCGCCTCGTCCTGCGCCGCCGGCGCCTCGGCCGGGGCACGGTGATGGACACCGCACACGGCGAGGGCACCCCGCCGAGCGACTTCCTGCCGGTCGCCAACCGGGTTGCGGCGCTCGCGGCACGGCGCATCGGCGGCTACGCCCAGAGCACCATCCTCGACGTCGGCCGCGGCGTGCCCACGACCGCCCACTTCCTAGGGGGCGCGGTGATCGGGGAGAGTGCCGCGACCGGCGTCGTCGACTCGGCACAGCGCGCCTACGGCTATGAGAACCTCGTGATCTGCGACGGGGCGGCGATGCCGGCCAACCCGGGCGTCAACCCCTCGCTGACGATCACGGCGCTGGCCGAGCACGCGATGAGCCAGGTGCCCGAGCGGGCTCCCTCCGGGCCTCCGTCGGAATGCTGGTCAGACAATCGTTAGCGTGACACTGTGTTCCTTCGCCCGGTGACGAGGCGCCGCGCCCATCCGGAGGCTGCCGATCTGCTGGCGCCGCCCGATGACGCCGCGGCCGCGCACCGGATGCCCGGCGAGCACATCGCCCGCTCCTACCGGCGCGCCGACCGATGATCGCCGGGCTCGAGGGTCTCATCACCGACGCCGACGTCCTCGCGTCCTACCGGCACGACCAGGCGCCGGCGGGGCTCGTCCCGGCCGGGACCCCCGCGGCGCTCGCACGGCCGACCTCCACGGCGGAGGTCGCCGCCGCCGTGCGCTTCGCGGCCGAGCGTGGCATGCCGATCGTCCCGCGCGGTGCCAGCTCGGGGCTCAGCGGCGGCGCGAACGCCGTCGACGGCTGCCTGGTCGTCTCGCTGGAGTCGATGACGCGCATCATCGAGCTCGATGCATGAGCCTCACCCTCGTCCACACCTGCGTGCGCGTCCGCGACCCGCAGGCGTCCGTCCGCTTCTACACCGCGCTCGGCTTCGAGCTGCGCGGGCAGCTGAACTTCGACGCCGCCTACAACGTGTACATGGGGCTGCCCGGCGAGGGCGACCAGCTCGAGCTGACCGTGAACGTCGGCCGAGAAGAGGCCTACGACCTCGGCGACGGCTACAACCACATCGCGCTCACCGTCGAGGACATCGACGGCGGTGCGTTCCCCACGCCGCAGGACGGGCCGCACCCCTCCACCACCTGGAGACCATGCCGTCGCTCACCTGACCCCGGGCCGCCGGGGCGACCACCGACCTCCCCATCCCCCAGGAGCACACCCGATGAGCACGTCCCCCCGCCTTCTCGAAAACTACATCGGCGGGCAGTTCGTCCCGTCGCTGGCCGACGAACGCCAAGAGGTGACCAACCCGGCCACCGGGCAGACGCTCGCGCTCGTGCCGATGGGCGGCGCCGCCGACGTCGACGCGGCGGTGATCGCCGCGCGCGCCGCGCTGCCCGTCTGGCGTGCGGTCAGCGTCATCGAGCGGGCACGGCGCATGTTCACCCTGCGCGAAGGGCTCGTCGCCCGTCGGGAGGTCCTCGCCGCGGCGGTCACCGCCGAGATGGGCAAGACCCTCACCGACTCGCGCGCCGAGGTCGGCCGCGCGATCGAGATGGTCGAGGCGGCCTGCGCGGTCCCGACCACCATGCAGGGCCGGATCCTCGAGGACGTCTCGCGCGGGATCGACGCCGAGACGATCCGCCAGCCCGTCGGCGTGTGCGCGGCGATCGCCCCGTTCAACTTCCCGGCGATGGTGCCGTTCTGGTTCCTCCCGTTCGCGATCGCCTGTGGCAACACGTTCATCCTCAAGCCGTCCGAGCAGGTCCCGATGACCCAGGGACTCGTCTTCGAGCTGCTGGACGAGCTGGAGCTCCCCCCGGGCGTGGTCAACCTCGTCCACGGTGGCCGGGACGTCGTCGAGGCGCTCCTCGACCATCCCGGCATCAACGCGATCTCGTTCGTCGGCTCGGCGGAGGTCGCCAAGGTCGTCTACGAGCGGGCCGCGCGCGCGGGTAAGCGTGTCCAGGCCCTCGGCGGGGCGAAGAACCACATGGTGGTGATGCCGGACGCGGTCATGGAGAAGACCGTGGAGGGGCTCATCGGCTCCGCCTTCGGGGCGGCCGGCCAGCGCTGCATGGCCGGCTCGGTGGTCGTCACCGTCGGCGCGGCGCGCGAGCGGCTCATGCCGGGCCTGATCGCCGCGGCCGCAGCGCTCAGCGTCGGGGACGGCGCCGACGAGTCCACCGACGTGGGTCCCGTGGTCACCTTCGCGGCCCGCGACCGGATCGTCGCTTGTATCGAGCGGGCCGTGGCCGAGGGCGCCGTCCTCGAGCTCGACGGGCGCGGGGCCGGTGATCAGGCCGACGGCGCGTTCGTGGGTCCCACGATCCTGAGCGGCGCGGCCCCGGAGATGCAGGTCGTCCAGGAGGAGGTCTTCGGGCCCGTGCTGACCGTCGTTCACGCCGAGACGCTCGAGGAGGCGATCGGGGTCGTGAACGCCAGCCGCTTCGGCAACGGCACCTCCATCTTCACCGAGAACGGCGCCGCCGTCCGCCGCTACCGGCACGACGTCGAGGCCGGGATGGTCGGCGTGAACATCGGCGTCGCCGCTCCCGTGGCGTTCTTCCCGTTCTCCGGGTGGAAGGACTCGTTCCTCGGCGACCTGCACGCCCACGGGCCGGACGCGGTCGACTTCTTCACCCGGAAGAAGACCATCACGAGCCGGTTCTTCTCCGACGGGCAGGCCAGCGGCAGCTACTTCGTAGAGCGCTGATGCCCGACGCGGATGGCTGGACCGCCGCCCGGGCGCGGGCCGTCCCCCGCGACGAACCTGGGGCATGCCCGCGAAGCGACGTCCGCGCACCGCCAAGCCGTTCCTCATGCCCTGGGGACGACCTCACCGGGCTGGCGGCGCGTGGGGCTGCCCGGTGCGGGCGTGACCTCGCCGCCTGCCGAACGCGTACCCCCTGCACCTCCTCGACATAAGAAACGTGAGTACCCCTCCATGCAGCAGCGCCAGCTCGGCCGTCTCCTCTTCTTGGGTGGAGCCTTCATCGGCTTCGTCCTCTCCGTCAGCCTGTGGTTCGCAGGCAACCACGAGGAGGGCATCTTCGTCGGGATCTGGGTCCCGTCGATCCTCGCCCTCGGCTCGTTCTGGTTCCTGACCCTCGAAAGGCAGTGAGATGGAAATCCTGATCGCCGTAATCGGCATCCTGGTCACCGCCATGGTGATCGCCGGCATGGTGCTCATGACACCGGGCAACATCGAGGCCGCCCCGAAACGTCCTCCCGTCCCTGTGGGCGACGGGCCGACGACGGGCTGAGCACCTCGGTGAGGCGGCGTGGGCGCGGAGCCCCAGCGTCCGCGCTTGGCTCGCCTTTGCGGATATCGCCGGTGAACGCATGCCGGTGCACTCGTGCTCAGGCGAGCGCGGCCGCCGTACGAATGAGCAGGACGGTGTGCCCCACGAGCTCCTCGAGGTCGACCGTGTCGCGCCACCCGCCGGTCTCCATGAGGAGCTCCGCGAACCCGCCCGAGAGCATCGCCGCGCTCAGCTCGAGCGAGCGGACGTCGGCTCGCTCGGGCGCCGGGTGGAAAGCGCGCATCAGCCGGGCACCGAGGGCTGCGAAGGCCCCGAGCAGTTCGGCACGGTTGTGACGTAGGTCGGCGGTTGCGAACGACTCCACGAGCAGGACACGCCTGCCGTTCCCGGCGCCGCGTGGTGATCCACGTCCGCGGGTTGCGCCGCGCGACCGTCGTCGTCGCCGGTCGGCGCGTCCGGATCCGCCGCGGTCGCGCGATCGTCGACCTCCGCGGCCGGGGCACCGGTCGCGCCGTCGTGAAGACCAGCGGCCTCACCGCGAAGGGACGCCGGGTGAAGCGGGTGCAGACCTTCAACCCTTGCCGGCGCTGAGCGCGCCGGCTCCCGGTTCGAGGAGGCCCGCACCCTCGAATCACGCGCCCGACGCTTCGACGTTCCAGAATCCGGCATTACCGCGCGATATCGGTTGTAGGCCCTCGGAGCGAGGGTGTACGTCCGCACATGAAACCCCTCGGACTCTCCGCCTGCGCCCTCGCCGGGCTCTTCGCTGCTCTGCCGACACCCTCCAGCGCTTCAACCGCGAAGGCCCTTCGCTCGTGTTCGGTGGCCGGTGCGCGAGTCGTCCACCACGCCGACGGCGTGACGTCGAGCGTGAGGGTCATCAAGCTGCGCCAGCGCGGTACGTCCTGCGCCACCGCCCGCAGCGTGGCCATGCGTACTGCCCGCGCGTTGCTGAACGACACCGCGGTCCCGACGACGATCAAGGGAATGCGGGTGACGGTCACACGCCCTTGCGCGGGCTGCACCCCGATCTACACCGGGGTTGCTCGCTCCAGCGGACGTCGGGTGACGTTCACCATGAAGGGCGGCGCCTGAGCGGCAAAGCGCTGCTTTACCCCCCTGGGGTCTACCCCACGATCGGGAGTGAGCGCTGGTTCGACAGTCGGGTGAGCGTGCGTTGCATGCGGCTGGTGACGATCTTGTAGCCCTCTTCGACGTCGCCGTTCTTCCCGAGCTTCGCGCGCAGGTCGATCGGCGGCATCACCCTGATCGAGATCTTCGCGGGCAGCGGAATACGCCCGGGGAAGTCGAGCAGCGTCGCGCCGAAGGGCGGCCCGAGGACCGGCGGGATCACCTTCAGCCGGGCGATCTTGTCGAGCGACAGCGCCTTCGCGACGCGCCGGCCTCGACCGAGGAAGAGCGCGGTCTCCTGGCCACCGGTCGCCACGATCGGAACGATCGGGACGCCGTGTTCCAGCGCGAGTTTCACGAAGCCCGTTCGGCCGGCGAAGTCGATCCGACCGGTCTCCCATGAGGGTCGGAAGCTCTCCTCGTCACCGCCGGGGTAGACCAGCAGCGCGGCACCACGCTCGAGCGCGGTCGCCATGTTCGCCGGTGACGCCGGCACGGTTCCGTACTTCTGCACGAGCGTCCTGGGCCCTTGAAGACAAGGTCGTGGGCGAGCTGATGGAAGAGGCGGTCGGCCCCGAAGTGGTCGTAGAACGCTTGGGCGAAGACGAACGTGTCGGCGATCATCGTTCCGCCGGAGTGGTTGCCCACGAGCAGCACGGGCCCTTCCGCGGCGATGCGCTCCATGCCGGACACGTCGGCGCGGAAGTAGGCCTGGCTCATGGTGCGCAGCGTCGACAGCGTTGCGCGGATGTAGTCCGGGTCGCGCGCCTCGAACGGATCGTCCGGCATCGCCGCGGCGGGCGTGACGTTCAGCAGGTCGAGCGCCGCGACGGTGTCGCGTGCGACAGCCTCGACCATGCGCAATGCGCCGCGTGCGGCGGCGGACAGATCGGCGGGGCGAGTCTCGGACTCAGACATGGCTCGCCGCCTCCATGGTTGAGCGCGTGAACGGAACACCCCGACGTCTCAGGGCGCGCCGACCTCGACGGCCTGCTGGAACGTCGGCCGGTTCTGCCACGGGATCAGCGGCTGGGTGACGCCGCCGATCGGGCGGAAGAAGATCGAGTCGCAGCAGGTCTGGTCGCCGTCGCGGCCGGCGGCGGCGCAGACCGCGTCATCGCCGTAGGTGCGCGGGGTCGGCCGAGCGCCGTCGCGCAGCGAGTCGCGCAGCGCGGCGCGGCAGCGCCGCGCGAGCGCCCCGCAGTAGACGCGCGACCAGCCGCGGCGGTCGCCGGTGCGCAGCAGCCGCGCAGGTCGGCGAGCGCGTAGCCGTGCCAGCCGTCCTGCCAGGCCGAGCCGAGGTGGTCGCCGTGGTTGTTGGGGTCGTTGGCGAGCTCGTTGATGTTCTCGATCGCCTCGAACAGCGGCGTCCCGAGCGCGGGCTCGAACTGCGCGTGCATCCAGCGCGGCCACCAGGCGTCGAAGAGCCGCGATCGCCTCGGCGTGCTCGTAGCGGCCGTCGCGGTCGCGGTCGATGCGGTGCGCGCCGTCGGCGTGCCAGGCGCGCAGGCGTCGACCGCGGCCGGCGCGGCGTCGCGGGCGGCCGAGCAGCCTCAGCGCCAGCGGCAGGACCTTGTCGGCGCGCAGGTCGACGGTGGCGGCGTCCTCCATCGCGCGTCGACGAGCTCCGGCAGCGTCGCCTTGCGCGCGCCGCGCACGAGCGGCGCGACGCGGTCGGACAGCAGCTGCGAGCGGTAGGTCGGGCCGTAGCCCCAGTTGTCGTCGGCGGCGCCGTAGCCGCGCGCCTGCTTGTTGTTCCAGTCGGTCGCCCACGCCTGGTCGACGAACTGCGGGTGCTGCGAGCGCGGCTGGAAGGCCTTCAGCGAGAGCGCGCTCGGGGTCGTAGCCGCGCCACTCGTAGCCGGCGCGGCCGCGGATCGGCAGGTCGGGGTCGGTGCCCCGCGCGCGGCGCGGGTTGTAGCCGGCGTTCTGGTAGGCGATGTGGTGCGCGTCGACGTAGAACCAGTTGAACGTGTAGCCGATCAGCGACGCGGCGCGCTGGAAGTCGCGTCGGGCCCTTGATGCGGTCGGGGTCGTTGAAGTAGGCGAACGCCAGCCCCGAGTCGGGCTCGTGCATGTAGGTCGCGCGCAGGCGCGTGTAGGCGACCGGCCGGCCGCTGGATCGTCGCCGCGGCCGACGACCAGGCCGAGCTTCGTGCGCTCGGTGACCAGCGTCTCGCTGCCCGGCCGGCGTCGGGTCGGCGGCGTTGGGCTGCCAGGCGTTGCGGCGCTCGAGCGCTCGATCGGCTCGCAGGCGCCGCGGTAGCGGTAGTGGCGATGTCGTCGGCCGCCGCAGGGTGCAAGGTCGACGGCGAAGGTGTCGACGATGTCCTGCGCCGAGGTCGTCGCGCTCCACGCGTAGTCGCGCCCGTGGCCGATCTGCACGTACAGGTTGACGCCCGGGAAGGCGACGCCGCGGGCCGAGATGCCCGGCGCCTGGACCTCCTGCTCCATCAGCGCCTGCGGGGCGAAGTAGCCGGTCTGCGGGCCGAAGACGGCGAGCGGCCGGCCGCTCGCCGACTCGCGCGCGGAGACCAGGATCGCGTTGGACATCGCGCCGGGGAAGGCGACCTTCGACGGCGGCGCGCCGGGCGCGGCCGGCACGTGGTCGGCTGCCCGAGCCGGTGCCGGCGACCTGGACGTCGCGGTGGTGACGCTCCGGCGGTCGGGCAGCGCGCGGCCGCGGACCTTGCCGCGGCGGCGCGGGTAGGGGAAGCGCCTGCCGCGGACGGTCGTCGGCGCCGCCGGGTCGTCGGCGAAGCGGAAGTCGCGCCAGACGCGCCAGCCCGCGCGCGCGCGCCGAAGCGCGCCTGCGCGCGCTCGAGCACGCGCGCCGAGGCCAGCTCGCCGCCGCCGCCGACGCCGAGGATCGCGCCGACGACCAGCGCCGTCGCCACCGTGTCGGTGCCCTTCCAGTCCTCGGGGCCCTGCGGCCGGCCGATCGCCGCGTACTCGCCGGGCAGCTTGGACGGGTCCAGCCGCGCCTCGGCGATGTAGCTGGTTGATCCCGGCCACGTAGTCGCCGAGGTCCTCGCGCAGCATCGCCGCCTCGCGCTCGAAGCCCGGGCGCGCTCGGCGTCGATCTGGCGCTGCAGGTCGGCCTCGGTGTACGGCGCGACGGTCCAGACCAGGTGGTCGAAGGCGCGGTTGGCCGGCGCGCCGCCGGCGAACGAGGACAGCTGCGCGCGGCCGACGTGGCGGAAGACGTCGAGGAAGAACAGCCGGTCCTCGGCGGTCGCGTAGCCGGTGCCGAACATCGCGCCCGCGCGCGTGCGCGCCGTAGATGTGCGGCACGCCCCGGCGGTCGCGCACGATCGTGACGTCGAGCGCGGGTGCTCGGTGCGCTCGACGTCCTCGGGCTTGACGCCGAAGCTCGCGTCCTTGAAGAAGTCCAGCGCGCGCGGCGGCCCGGTCGCGTAGAGCAGGTCGCGATAGGGCGCGAGCTGGTCGTCGTTGTGGGCCGGCCGCGCGCCGGTGGCCAGGAACGCGCCGAGCTCGGGGTTCGCGAGCCCGTTCTGGCCCGGCGGCAGGATGTTGCGAAAGCCGCCGGCGTCCTGCTGGGCGCCTGCGCCGGTGCGGCGGCGGTCAGCGCCAGCGCCAGTCCGGTCATCATTGCTCGCCATGCCCGTCCCACGGTCGAGCAGCCTATGCGCCGCCGGACCCGAGCGCCACCCGTCGACTCACGTCATCGGTCGTGCGCCCGTGCGCGTCTCGGGATCGCCGCGGCGCCGTCGGATCGCGCGGACGGCAACGACAAGCGCCCGTCATCGTGGTTCGGCCAGTCGCTGGTCGAGCGAGTCGGTGTTGGCGGCGGCCCGGAGTGCGCGGCCGATGACCAGGCGCTGGATCTCCGAGGTCCCTTCGAAGATCGTGAACAGCTTGGCGTCGCGGTACCACTTCTCCACGGGGAAGTCCTTGATGTAGCCCCAGCCGCCCATCGTCTGGATGGCCTGCTCGCACGCGCGGACCGCGACCTCAGAGGCCTTGAGCTTGGACATGGAACCCTCGGCGTGCTCGAACGGCTTGCGCTGGGCGGCCATCCACGCCGCCCCCCAAGTGAGCAGCCGTGCGGCATCGATGTCGGCCGCGAGGTCGGCCAAGGGGCGCGAGACGCCCTGGTTCTCGATGATGGGCTGCCCGAAGGCCTCACGCGAGACGGCGTAGTCGCGCGCGAACTCGAGGGCCGCCCGGGCGATCCCGATGCGCCTGTGCGGCGACCATCGGCCGGGTTCGTTCGAAGGCCCCCGAGTGCCGCAGAGCTGCGGCGTTGCACCGCCGCGGCGGGGCCGCCCTCCTCAGCTGTCTGCACGGGGGGGGCGGCGTGGCCCTGCTCCGCGTTCTTGCGCCTTGGCGATCCGCTCGGCCAGCCGCTCCTCGCCCCCGAGCAGCTGATCGGCGGGCACACGACAATCCGCGAAGACGATCTCGCCGGTGTGGGAGGCGCGGCAGCCGAGCTTGTCGAGCTTGCGCAGTATAGCGTGAGTCCGGGGGTGCCCTTGGGGACGATGAACACTCCCTGGCCGCGATGACCGGCCTCCGGGTCGACGGTCGCGACCACGACGTGAACATCGGCGATGCCACCGTTGCCGATGAAGACCTTCTGCCCGTCGATGACCCAGTCGTCGCCGTCCTTGCGGGCCGTCGTCTGGATCGAGCGAACGTCACTGCCGCCGCTGGGCTCGGTCACGGCCAGCGCCGCGAGTTTGAGGTCTCCCGGGGTTCCGAAGCACTGCGGTGCCCACCGCACGAGCTGCTCGTCGGTGGCCGCCTGGCGGATGGCGGCGAGCGCGAGGGCGGGCATCACGATCGACAGGCCGATCCCTGCGCAGCCCCAGAACAGCTCCTCCATCAGGATCGGCAGTGACAGGCCGGTCGGATCCATCGACAGCTCCGCGTAGAGCTCCCACTTGTACACCCCTGCCGCGCGGCCTCCTCGATCACCGGCCAGGGGAACTCCTGCGCGCGGTCGTACTCCGCGGCGGCCGGTCGGATGACGTCCCTCGCGAAGATGTGCGCCTTCTCGCGCAGCGCCTCCTGCTCCTCGGTCAACTCGAGCGTGAAGCTCATGCTGCGTCCTCGACCGGCCCGTCGAAGAAGGCCGTCGTCGCCGCGAGGGTCTTCCACTCTGACGACCGCGGTGCACCCCCTCTGCCCTCTTCCGTCATCTCCTCGACGAACGCGTGACTCATGCGGATTTCCCTTTCGTGGACACTCGGGCAGTCTTCGTTACTCCCAAGTAACGTTACCGCAGAGTATCATGCTCCTATGGCGACGACCGAGAGCCACAGCGCGGTCGAACGACGCCGCATCCCCCGCGCCGAGCGCGAGCAGTCGATGCTCGACGCGGCGGGCGTGACCTTCGCCGACCAGGGCTTTCACGCGGCCTCGATGGACGCGATCGCCGAGACGGCAGGGATCTCCAAGCCCATGCTCTACAACTACTTCGGCTCCAAGCACGGGCTCTACGTCGCCTACATCGAGCGCTCCGGAGAGGCGCTGCTCGCGACGATGCGCGAGGCCTCGACGCGAACAGACGCCCCGGGTGACCGCTTACGCGTGGGGTTGCTCGCCTTCCTGACCTACGTCGACGAGCACCGCTCAGGCTGGACGGTTTTGTACAAGGAGGCGAGCACGCAAGGTGGTCCCCTGGCTGCCGAGGTCGCGGGACTGCGGCTGCGGATCGCGGGTCTGCTGAGCGGCCTGTTCGACAACGAGGCGTTCGCACACGCCTTCGTCGGGGCGGGGGAGTCGCTGGCCAACTGGTGGCTCGAGCACCCCGACGTGGCCAAGGCCGACGTCGCCAACCTGCTCATGGGCATCGCGGAACTCGAGCTCCCCGCGACCGGACGAACCTCATGACGATGACAACACTGCCGATGGCCTTGGCAACGCTGACCGATCGCTTCGATCCGACCGCGCTCGAGCTCGGACGACGTCGCGTCCGCGTGCGGTTGGCCGGCGCGACCGAAGGACCGTTCGACGTCATCCTCGAGGGCGAAACCGCCACGCTCGAGAGCGCCGACACGGCGCGGCGGGCGGACGCCCTGTTGACGGCCGACGGGGCGACGTGGGCAAGCATCGCGAACGACCTAGGCGGGGGCATGGACGCCTTTCGGGCCGGGCGCCTCAGCGTCCGCCACGACCTCCACCTCGGCGTGGGGTTCCTCGCCGCCACCGCCGCCGCCGCGACCGCCGGCGAGCACCGCCTGCGCTTCCGGCACATCGAAACCGCCCGAGGAAAGCTGTCGATCAGTGAGGCGGGCAGCGGCCCGCCCGTCGTCCTCATCCACGGCCTAGGGGCGACGAAGGTCTCGTTCCTCCCGACCCTCGCCGCGCTCGCGCCGACGCGCCGCGTGATCGCGCTCGACCTTCCAGGCTTCGGAGACTCGGTCAAGCCGATTCGCGCTGCCTACGATGCCCGCTACTTCGCGTCGGCCACGACCGCGCTGCTCGACGCGCTCGGCCTCGACCGCGTCGACGTGGTGGGCAACAGCATGGGTGGCCGGGTCGCACTCGAGCTCGGTCTCCGTCATCCCGACCGCGTCCGTCGGCTGACGCTGCTGGCCCCGTCGATGGCCTGGCTCAGGCCACGACCCTGGGCGCCCTATCTGCGCTGGGTCGCGCCGCAACTCGGCCTCATCCAACCAACACCCCGCCCCGTCGTCGAAGCGATCGTCCGGCGTGTTGTTCCTGGCGCCCAAGAGGAATGGACCGCAGCCGGGATCGACGAGTTCCTGCGCTCATATCTCACCCCGCGCGGCCGCGCCGCCTTCTACGCCGCCGCGCGCAACATCTACCTCGAGGAACCGCACGGACCCAACGGGCTCTGGACGCGCTTGCCAGATCTCGCGGCTCCTGCACTCTTCGTCTGGGGACGCCGCGACCGGCTCGTCCCCGCCCGCTTCGCCGAACACGTACGCAACGCCCTCCCGAGCGCCTCCCACCTAGAACTCGACTGCGGTCACGTCCCCCAACTCGAACGCCCGCACGAGACCCACACCGCACTCGCACGCTTCCTCGACTGAACGCTGCCACTACGAGGAGACCGGCCGGCGGCGCTGGCCCGACGCCCTCCCTCGCATGTCTCGGGCGTCGGCGCCACCAAGATCCGCAGCCGGTGGCGAGCATCGCGTCACGGGCGACCCGTAAAACGCGAACCCGGGACCTGTCCGACGGTCTCACGAGAGCCCTCCATCGGATTCGAACCGATGACCCCTTCCTTACCATGGAAGTGCTCTACCAGCTGAGCTAGGAGGGCGCTGGGACGGGAGTGTAGAGGACCCGCTGCATCCCCGTCCGTCCGCCGTGTTCAGCGGTGCTTCACGCCCGCGCTGGCCCCCGGCGCGAGCTGCGTGCCCGTCACCGGGACGTCACCGAGCGCCTCGTCGATCGCGGCCTCGATGCCGTCCGGCAGCGAGACACCGGCGGCGTGCGCGTTGTCGTGGACCTGCTCGGGACGCGAGGCGCCGATGATCGCCGAGGCGACCTCACCGCGGCGGAGCACCCAGGCCAGCGCGAGCTGGGCCATGCTCAGGCCCGCCTCCTCGGCGATGGGAACGAGGCGCTGCACCGCCTCGAGGGTCTCGTCCGTCAACCGCTGCTTGATGAACGTGCTCATCTCGGCAGAGGAGGCGCGCGTGCCCTCGGGCAGCGGCTCACCCGGCTTGTACTTGCCGGTCAGCACACCTTCGGCGAGCGGCGACCAGACGATGTGGCTGATGCCGTTCTCCTCGGTCAGCGGGAACACCTCCTCCTCCGGTGCGCGCCAGAGCATCGAGTACTGCGGCTGGCTCGAGATGAACTTCGGGGCTCCGGGGACGTCCAGGGCGGCCTGGATCTGCTCCGGCGTCCACTCGCTGAAGCCGAGGTGGCGCACCTTCCCCTGCTCGACGAGCTTCGCGAGCGCCTCGACCGTCTCTTCGATCGGCACGTCCACGTCGAACCGATGGCACTGGTACAGGTCGATGTAATCCGTCTGCAGCCGCTCGAGCGAGGCGTCGCACTGCTTGGCGATCTGCTCGGCCGAGAGCCCCTTGTCGGTCTCGCTCATGGGGAAGAACACCTTGGTCGCCAGCACGTAGGAGCTCCGGTCGTAGCCCTTGAGGATCTCGCCCCAGGCGCTCTCGGCCGCCCCCTGGCCGTAGCCGTTGGCGGTGTCGAAGAGGGTGATGCCCGCGTCGAAGGCGGCCTTGGTGCAGGCGAGCGTCTGCTCCTTCTCCACCCCGCCCGAGTAGGTGAGCCAGGAGCCGAGGGAGATCACCGAGACCTCGAGGTCGGAGTCGCCGAGCATGCGTGTCTTCATCACCCGATGATGCCCACCCCCGCCGGTCGCAACTCCTCGCCCAGGCTCGGCCCCGGCCGCGACTCACCGCATCATGCGGTGTTCTGCCTACCGTGATCTCGCCTCGCCCCCTCCTCTTCGCGCTCGCCGCCGCGGCCCTCACCGCGCCTGCCTCGGCCGTCGCGGACCCCTGCCCCGGCGCCGACAGCTGCCCGTACGTCGCGGTCACGCAGGTCGGGCAGCCGGCCGGCGGCACGCTCCGCTTCCCGCAGGCGGTCGCCGTCGGCGCCAACCAGGAGGTCTACGTCGGCGACCAGGGCTCACACGTCATCCAGGTCTTCGACGCGAACGGCACCTTCCTGCGCGCCATCGGCGGACCCGGCGGCAAGGCCGGACAGCTCACGGCCGTCGGCGCCCTGGCCAGCGCCGGCGACGGCTCGATCTTCGCCGCCGACGGTGGCGGCCGGGTCGACAGGTTCGATCCGAGCGGTTCGCTGCTCGGCAGCTTCGGCTCCCGCGGGCGCGGCGTCGGCCAGTTCGCCTTCGGCGGCGGCCGCGGCAACGACGCGGGCGCGGGCGGCGGGCTGGCGGTCACCGGCAACACGGTCTTCGTCGCCGACAGCGGGAACGATCGCATCCAGCGCTTCTCCCTCGACGGCTCCGCCGCCACGGTGCTCGTGCCGCCCGGCCTGCTCGCCTACCCGAAGGGCCTCGCGGTCCGGAAGACCCGGCTCTTCATCGCTGATGACCAGAACCACCGCGTCGTCGTCACCGACACCGGTGGGCGCCAGCTCACGACGATCGGCACGGGCGAGGGTCCCGCCCCCGGACAGCTGAGCTTCCCCTACGGCGTGGCCGCCGACGCCGCCGGCCGCGTCTTCGTCTCCGACAACATCAACCACCGGGTCTCCCGCTTCTCGACCGCCCCGGCCTACGGGTACAAGGCGCGCTTCGGCAGCTTCGGCACCGCGCCCGGCCGGCTCGCCTACCCCCGCGCCCTCGCGGTGGACGCGACCGGAAACGTCTACGTCGCGAACACGGGCAACGACCGCGTCGACGTCTTCGATCGAGGCGGGACCCTGCTGCGGTCGATGGGCACCTCCGGGCGTGCGCCGGGCCAGTTCAACACCCCCCTCGGCGTGGGCAGCGACAGCTCGGGCATCACCGCGGTCACCGACGGGGTCAACGGTCGGATCCAGCTGCTGCGCCCCGACGGGTCGGTCGCGGCCGTGTGGGGCTCCCCGAACCCCGGACCGACCGTCCTGCCGCGGCCGATCGCCGTCGCCTTCGACACCGGCGGCAACGCCTACGTGCTCGATCAGCGCCGCGCCCGGATCGTCGTCTTCAGCCGGGCCACCGGCCGGCCGGTGCGCTCGATCGGCTCCCAGGGGAAGGGTCCCGGCAAGCTGCTCGACCCGGAGGCGCTCGCGATCTCACAGGGTGGGACGATCGTCGTCGCCGATCGCGGGAACGGGCGGATCGCCCGCTTCCGGACCGACGGCAGCGCACTGCCCCCGATCGCCGACACGGGCCCGCTGCGGGGCGTCGCGATCACGCCCGACGGCAGCTCCGTCTACGGCAGCCGAACGAACAACAAGATCTCCGTGTGGAACGCGGATGGGATCGAACAGCGGGAGTTCAGCGGGAGCGGGCGGAAGGTCGGCCTCTCGGCCGGTCCCGCCCAGATGGCACTCGACGCCGCCGGGAACCTCTGGGTCGCGGACCGGGCCAACAACCGCGTGCAGCAGTTCGGCCCCGCCGGCGAGCGGCTCGGCGCGTTCGGCCGCCGCGGCACCGGCCCCGGCGAGTTCATCCAGCCGACCGGCGTGAGCGTCTCCTGCGACGGCAGCCTCACGGTCAGCGACACCGACGGGAACCGCGTCCAGCGCTTCGTCCTGGCCGGCGCGCCCGCCGCGGGCTGCGGGTCGCTGCCGCCGGTCGCCGTGCCGCCGACGCCGAAGTCCCCGACCCTCCCCGCCCCCGATGGCCCGCTGCTCACCCTGAAGGTCCTGCGCAGCCGGGCGCTGCTCGGCCGCAGCGGCGTTCCGGTCCGCGTCGGCTGCGACACACCCTGCACGGTCTCCACGACCGCGACGCTCACCGCGACCCGGCCCGCGACCAAGGCGTCGAAGCGTGCAAAGGGAAAGCGGACCCCGCCCAAGCCGGTCGTCGAGACCCTGAAGGCCGCCGCGGTGCCGGTTCCCGCCGGGACGTCCCGGATCGTCCGCCTGCGGGTGAGCGCGGAACAGGCCGCACGGCTGCGCCGCGCCCTCGGCCGCCGCACCGCCCTGAGCCTCACGGTGCAGGCCGTCGCCACGAGCCCGGCCGGCAGCTCGACGACCGTCAGCGAGAGCACCGACGGCACCCGCTGAGGCGGTCGGCCGCCTACGCTCAGGTGGATGAGCGAGCACCTCCCCGGCAGCCACCGCCCGAGCCTCAACCCCGCGCTCGAGGACGTTCGCTTCTGTCCGCGCTGCGCGCGTGAGGCGGAGGTCCGCTTCCCCCGTTCGATCTCGTGCCCGCACTGCGATTACGGCGCCTACTACAACCCGAAGCCCGTGGCCTGCACGATCCCACGGACCGCGGACGGGGAGATCATCCTGCTGCGGCGCGGCTTCGCGCCCGGCAAGGGGCTGTGGACGTTCCCCGGCGGGTTCGTCGACCTCGGCGAGTCCACCGAGGAGGCGGCCCGGCGGGAGACGATGGAGGAGCTCCGCATCGAGGTCGAGCTCGGTCCGCTCGTGGGCGTCTACTCCCGGCCCGACGACCGGGTCGTCCTCATCGTCTACGAGGCGCGTGCGCTCGGCGAGCCCCAGACCACGCCTGAGGCCACGGAGGTCCGCCGCTTCGCCCCGGAGGACATCCCCTACGAGGAGATGGCCTTCTGGAGCACGGAGGCCGCACTCCGCGACCTGGTCGGCTGACCCCGGGCGGGGACGCCTCGCCTCAGACGCGGAGGCGGGAGGAGCGCGACACGCAGCGCATGACGGTGCGACCGTGCCGGCGCGTCTTGCGGCTCACCTTGCCCTTCCGGCACCGCCGAGCGGCCTTCCGGGCCCGCTTCGACCGACGCCCGCTTGCTCGCGGCCTTGGACGGCTTCGGGGCGCCCTCGGAGCCCTCGACCGGGACGCGAGGCTGCGTCCGAGGCACGCGTGCCGTACTCCGCCGTGTAGGTCGCCGACGCCTGGCGGGACCCCAGCGGCGTGCCGGAGACCACGCCGACGCCGGTCTCGGTGAAGCGGCCGTTCAGGATGTTCTTGCGGTGCCCGGGGCTCGCCATCCAGGCCGCGACGATCGCCCGCGGCGTGCCGCGCGAGCCCTCGCCCCACGCGAGGTTCTCGCCGATGAGCCGCCAGCCCGTGTAGGCCTTGAGGCGGTCGGTCAGCACGCTGCCCCCCGGGCTCACGTGCGCGAAGAACTGCTCCCGCACGAGCAGCCCGCTGTAGGACTGCGCGGCCGCCTCGAGGCGACCCTCCGGGACGGAGCGCCGGGAGCCCGGCGTCGGCGCGTTCGGCGTTCGTGAGGCAGACGATGGCCGCTCGGAGGCCGACCGTGTCCGACGAGCCGGCGGGAAGGTCCGCCCCGGGGCAGTCCGCGGCGGACGCGGGTGCCGCGCCGAGCAGGGCGATCGCGATGAAGGAGAGACAGATCTTGGAGCGCACCTTCTCCCTCTCGGCCCGTCAGGCCCGAGCCGCGCGCACCCCGCCGATCGCGTGGACGTTCGTCCTAGTACACGCTCTGGACGCTCGTCTACTCGAGCAGGCCGCGGCGCATCGACTCGGCCACCGCAGCGGCACGATCGGAGACGCCGAGCTTCTCGTACAGGGACTTCAGGTGGGTCTTGACCGTCGACTGCGACAGGTGGAGCTGCTTGCCGATGTCCGGGGCCGAATGGCCGTTCGCGGTCAGCACCAGGATCTCGTGCTCGCGCGGGGTGAGCGCGGGGCGCTCGTCACGCTCGCGGATCTGGATCTCGGAGGCGAGGCCCGCCTGCACCTCGGAGGAGAGGACGACCTCGCCGCGGGCGACGGCCGCGACGGCGTCGCAGATCCGGTCGCGGCTCGACTCCTTCGAGAGGTACGCGCCCGCACCCGAGGCGACCGCGCGGTAGACGGTCTCCGAGTCGACGTGCGCGGAGAGCAGGACGACCCGGGTCGGGACACCGTCCCGCTTGATCGCGTGGAGGACCTCGGAACCCTGCAGGCCCGGCATCTGGACGTCGAGGATCGCGACGTCCGGGGTGATCTGCTTGATCGCTTCGAGCGCTTCACGGCCGTCCTCCGCCTCACCGACGAGCTCGAACTCAGGGCGTGCCTTGATCGCTCGGGCGACGCCTTCTCGGTAGACCGGGTGATCGTCGGCGACGAAAACGCGGACGCGGGGTGCTTTGGCTTCGCTCATGTGACTGGGACCTACCGCTCGGGTGCCACGTCCCGTGGTTCGGGCAGAGGCGCCGCCCACTCTACCCCGCGGCCCACCCGGACCGCTTCCGCGCAGATCTCACGTCGCGACGCGGCCTTCGAGAGATACGCGTCCGCCCCCACCTGCCGGGCCCGCTCGACCACGGTCTCGTCCATGTACGCGCTGAGCAGCATGACCCTCGTCGTGAGCGACGGATCCGCGCTGCGGATTCGCCGGCAGACCTCGAGGCCGTCGAGCCCGGGCATCCGGACGTCCAGGACGGCCACGTCGGGCAGGAGCTCGACGATGGCCGCCAGCGCCGCGACGCCGCCGTCGACCTCGCCGACGAGCTCGAGCTCCTCGTGGGCGCGGATGGCACGGGCCATCCCCGACCGGTACGCGTCGCTGTCGTCGGCGATCAGGATCCGCACCGGCCGTCGGTCCATCAGAGGCGGGCGATCCTGCGATGGCCGACGCCGGCGGGCATCGAGCGGGCTAGCCGATCTTCTTGAGGTCGACGACGAACACCAGGGTCTCCCCACCCTTGATGTTGGGCGGCGATCCCGCCTCGCCGTACGCCTTCTCCGCGGGGATGACGAGCTCACGACGCCCGCCCGGCTTCATGCCGACGATCCCCTCGTCCCATCCGGGGATGACCTGGCCCTGGCCCAGCGTGAACGGGAACAGGTTCTCGTCGGTCTTCCAGGAGGAGTCGAACTCGCGGCCGTCGGAGAACGACGCCCCGACGTAGCGGACCGAGAGCGCGTCCCCGGACTTCGCGGCCTCGCCCTCGCCGACGACCAGGTCCTTGACGACGAGCGTCTTCGGCGCCTCCCCCTTCGGCTTCGGGATGCCCGGCTTCTTGTCGAGGTCCTGCGCGTTGGCGATCGGCTCGACGACGGTGCCCTCGGCGAACGTCTTCGCGGCGTCTTCGGCCGGCGCCGCCGCGGCGTCCGGGGTCTCCTCGGCGAGCGCGGCGGCGGGGCTGTCCCCGGAGCCGTCGGGGATGCCGGAATCCTTCAAGTCGCTGCCGCAGCCGGCGGCGCCGAGCGAGAGGGCGGCAAGGAGGGTCAGGGTCAGGTGACGGGGATCCATGCGCGCATGGTCGCAGGCAGGCGCCGTCGATGCCCCACCGCGAACTGCGGTTTGATGGGAGCGTGCCGGCCGCGCCTCGTTCCGCTGAACTGCTCCGAGCGGCTGGCCGCCATTCACGGATGGGCGTGCGTGAGCGGCGTGCGCGGCTCGTGATCCTCCTTCCGGCCCTGGTGCAGACGTCGGTGGCGGCGGGGTTGACCTGGCTTGCCGCCACCGAGCTGCTCGGGCACCCGGCGCCGTTCCTCGCGGTCATCGCGGCGATCATCGTGCTCTCGCAGGCCTACGGCCAGCGGACCCGACGTGCGATGGAGTTCGCCATCGGCGTGGTCCTCGGGGTGGTCGTGGCCGACCTCGTGTTGCTCGTCTTCGGGACGGGCGCCCTGCAGATCGGGCTGATCGTGCTCGTCGCCACGGTCGGCGCGGTGTTGCTCGGCGCCGGGCGCGCGGTGGTCACCCAGGCGGCGACGACCGCGGCGCTCGTCGCGACGGTGAACGCCGACGTCGTGAACTTCTCTCGCGCGGTGGACGCCCTCCTCGGCGGCGCGGTGGCGCTGCTGGTCGCCTTCGTGCTGCTCCCGATCGATCCCGTGAAGTTCGCCTCAGGCCACCGCGCGATGCTCTTGGAGCACCTGGCCGAAGCTCTGGAAGACATCGCTGCCGCGCTCGGGGCCGGCGACCACGACCGGGCTGCGGACGCGCTCGCGTGTGCGCGAGAGCTCGACGGCTACGTGGCCGCCTTCGCGGAGGCCGCGATGGTCGGGCAGGAGATCGCTCGGGGCGCCCCGCTCCGGCGCCGGGCGCTCCCGGTCCTCAGGCGCAACGCGGCCGCGGCGGTGGGGCTCGATCGCGCCTGCGGGAACGTCCGCGTGCTGGCCCGCGGGGCGATCCGGGCGGCGGATCTCCACGCGCACGTCCCCGCCCCGACGGTCGCCGCGGTCCGCGAGCTCGCCGTCACGGTGCGGGAGCTCGGCCCCGCGATCGACCGCCCGGCGGACGTCCCCGCGGTGCGGGCTCGGGCACTCGGCGCCGCCGCGCAGGCCTCCCTCGGCCTCGAGCAGACGACCAACCTCTCCGTCTCCGTCATCGTCGGGCAGGTTCGTTCGACCGCGGCGGACCTGCTCGGCGTGCTCGGGGTGGACGCGGTCAGCGCGCCCGATGCGATCCGCGAGGCCGCTCGACGGGCCGCCGCCGACGCGTAGCGGCTCAGGCGAGCGGCCGCGTGGGATCAGCCGGGTCGTGCTCCACCACGCCGTGCGGTGCGCCGTAGTCGGCCAGCAGCTCGAGGAACGGCACCGCGTCGAAGGCCTCCGGTCCGAGCACCCCAACACCCGCCCAGACGTGCGTCTGGAGGAGTTCGAGGGCGATGACCGCGTTGATCGCCGTCTGCCAGACGACGGCTTGGCTGCCGTCCCGGGCCATCGTCTCCTCGTTGTCGACCACGTGGTGCAGGTAGGTCGCCCGCGGCCGGCCGTCCTTGCCGGTTCCGGTGACGAGCGTGCCCGCGCAGGTGCGGCCGCTCATCCGGTCGCCGAGCTCGGCCGGGTTGGGCAACGCGGCGGCGACGAGGTCGCGCGGAGCGACGGGGGTGCCACGGACGTCGACCGGTTCGGTCGCGTCGAGGCCGAGCAGGTGCAGCGTCTTCAGCACGCCGATGAACTCGTCGCCGAGGCCGTACTTGAAGCTCACGCGGTTGCAGTCCACCCAGCGCGGGACGAGCACGACCTCCTCGTGCTCGACGTTCACGCACTCGATCGGGCCGATGCCCTCCGGAAAGACGAACGTCTCGGGCTCGGAGAACGGCGCCGTCGTCCTGAAGCCGCCGTCGCGCTCCCAGATCAGCGGCGGGTTCAGGCACTCCTCGATGGTGGTCCAGATGGAGAACGTCGGCGCGAAGTCGTACCCGGCGACGACCAGATCCGCGCCGTCGCGGACAGCGACCTCGTCGATGCTCTCGAAGAGATGGTCGGCCGCATAGCGGGCGAACACGTCGGAGAGCCCCGGCTCGACGCCGATGCCCACGAGGGCCAGGCGGCCCGCCTGCTCCCACGCCTCACCTTGAGCGAACTGCGCGTCGCCGAGCTTCACGCCAGGCAGCTCGTGCGGCCGCTCGGGGTGCGGAGTCGAGAGGGTCATGGCCATGTCCAGGTAGGTGACATCCGCGCGCCCGGCCGCAGCGAAGATCGCCGGGTTCAGCCGCGGGTCGCAGGCGTTCAGCACCGCGTCGATGCGCTCGGCCTCGATGAGCGCGCAGATCGCGTCCGGGTCGGAGGCGTCGCAGGCGGCAGAGCGCACCCGCGGGTCACCCGCGCGCTCGGCTGCCAGCCGCGCCCGGTCCCCGTCGAGATCGGCGAGCACCATCTCCTCGAAGAAGTCCCGATGACGAGCGATGGCGGCTGCGGCGGCGCCCACGCCGCCGGCTCCGAGCACGAGGATGCGCATCCGCTCACGCTACCGGGGCTCGGCGGAGCCAGGAAGGCAGAACGCAACGCCCGCGCCAGGCCGCCTGGGCGCCTCAGACCGCGATGAGCACGACGCCGAGCACGGCCGCGATCACGCCGATCGCCTGCACGCGAGCGACCCGTTCGTGCAGCACCAGGATCGCCAGGCCGACCGTCACCAGGGGAAACAGCGAGCCGCAGACCGCCACGACGCTCAGCTGACCGCGCTCCGAGGCAAGGATGTACATCAGGGTCCCGGCCAGCAGGAGGATGCCCGGCGAGATCAGGGCGAGGCGGGAGCCGAGGGTCGCGCGCGGGAACTCGGGCGGGTGGGCCAGGCTCTGGCCGCGGACGAGGACGAGCGCGACGAAGCAGACGACGATCGTGGAGCGTTGGATCGTGAGCGCCCAGAACAGCTCGCCGTCCGCGGCGGCGCCGGGGAGCGCTGTGAGCAGCAGGCCGAGCCCGAGCGCCGAGAACGCGGCGAAGAGCACGCAGCGGCGGAGATCCCAGTGATCGTGGTCGGCGTCGGTGCTCTCCCGGCGTGCAGCGAGGACCGCCCCGCCGATGGCCAGCACGATGCCCACGACCTGGAGCGTCCGCAGGGTGTCTCCGCCGACGATCCCGACGACGACGGGCAGCGCCGCCGCCGTCGCCCCGACCGGCGTGGCGACGCTGAGCGGCCCGTAGCGAACCGCTTCGTAGAAGAAGCCGAGGCCCGCGGCGTTCCCGACCCCGGCGAGGACGGCGAGGCCGACTGCGCCCGCATCCGGCGTGGACTCCGAGGAGAGCGCGAGCAGCAGCACCGAGCCGACGAGCGCCGCAAGCTGCCCCGTCAGCAGAACCGCGGCGATCGCGTGGCGGCGCATGAGCACCGGCGCGAGGAAGTTCGCGACGCCGTAGGCGAGCGACGTACCGAGGGCGAGGACGATCGCGAGCACCGCCGGGAAGCTTCGCAGCCCTCCGGCGGGGACGGACTTCAGCGCTCGTCGAGCCGAGCGACCGCGGCGACGAGGCGGTCGACCTCGTCGAGGCTCGTGTAGTGCGCGGCCCCGGCGCGAACGGCACCCTCAGCGCTTAGGCCGAGGAGGTCAGCGAGCCCGAGCGCGTAGAAGGAGCCGGCGCCCACGGCGATCTGCTCGTCGGCGAGCCGCTCGGCCACCGCGGCCGGCGTATGCCCCTCCACCGTGAAGAAGGCGGTCGGCGTCCGCCGGGCGGGAGCGCCGAGGAGGCGGACGCCGGGCAGCGCCCCGAGGCCGCCGACGAGCGCCGCGGTGAGCGCGTCCTCGTGCTGCGTGATCGCCGGCCACCACGTCGCGGCCAGGTAGTCGGCCGCCGCGCCCGCCGCGGCGAGGAGCTCGAAGGGCTGGGTGCCCTGGTCGAAGCGGTCCGCGCCCACGTCCGAGGACGCACGCAGCTTGTCGACGGCCAGCTCCGCGAGCAGCCCGGGCGCGCCGCACAGCACGCCGAGGTGCGGGCCGAACCATTTGTAGGCCGAGCAGACCGCGAGGTCGCAGCCGAGCGCGGCGAGGTCGAGCTCGATGTGCGGCGCAGCGTGCACGGCGTCGAGGAAGACCCGGGCACCGACGCCGTGTGCGAGCTCGGTGATCGCGCGTACGTCGGTGATCGCACCGGCGACGTTGCTGGCCGCGGGGAACGCGACCCAGCGGGTGCGATCGCAGAGCTCGGCTGCGACCGCCTCGGGGTGGAGCTCGAGCGTGACGGGATCGGGGTCGACGACGCGGAGCGTCGCGCCGGAACGCTCGGCGGCGAGCTCCCACGGGCGGACGTTCGCGTCGTGGTCCAGGCGGGTGACCACGAGCTGGTCGCCCGGGCCGAGCGTGCGCTCGATCGCCCCTGCGACGCGGAAGGTGAGCGCGGTCATCGACGGACCGAAGACGACGCCCTCCGGGTCGGCGCCGAGCAGCGTGGCTACGGACGCCCGCGCCGTCGTCGGTGACCTCACGGGTCCGGCGGGAGGCCGGGAACGAGCCGCCGTAGTTCGCGAACGCACCGCTGCTCAGGTAGTCGGTCGTCGCGGCGATGGCGGCGTCGACGGGCTGGGTGCCGCCAGGGGCGTCGAAGCGGGCCCAGCCGTCGGCCAGGCCGGGGAAGCGTTCACGGTTGAGGCCCATGCGGGGATGGTCCCAGAACGCGAGAACCCCGCACGGGGGCGGGGTTCTCGACGACAAGTGGCGGGTCCAGGATTCGAACCTGGGAACTCAGAGAGGCAGCGTTTACAGCGCTGTGCGTTTGACCGCTTCGCTAACCCGCCGGGGCGCGTGAGGGTAGCGAAACCGCGCGCCAGCGCGGCGTCGAGCGGCGGCCCGGCCTCGACCTCGAACTCGGCGTACTTCGAGCCGCCGACGCAGATGGCGGTGGTGGCCTGGATGTGGCGCGATGCGATCCGCCACCGTCGCCCGTCGACGGTGACCACGAACAGCACATCGCATCGTGCCGGAGAGAAATGCTTGACGATCTTGTTCCACGACTGGTTGCCCCCGCGTGTGCAGACGGACACGATCCAGTTGCCGTGCCGCGAGCGTTGCCCGCTGGACTTGACCTGAACCGTGACCGGCCCGCTTCCGTCGTCGGCAATGAAGTCGTAGTCCGGGCTTCGCCCGAGCGGCACGAAGACGCAGGCGCCGCGCTGTTCGTACCACGCCCGCGCCGAGGCCTCGCCCAAGTCCCCTTGCTGCTGACGGTTCATGGAACGAACATACGTTCGCCGCCGGACGGATCCGGCGGCGAAGCAGGCCCGCGTCAGCTGGCGTCGCGCAGCCGCTGCGCCTCGGGCAGCGACTCGAGCTTCTTCAGCGTGTGGTTCTCGATCTGGCGGATGCGCTCGCGCGTCACGTTGAAGGCACGGCCGACCTCCTCCAGGGTGCGGGGTCGCTGGCCGGTGAGGCCGAAGCGCATCTCGATGACCTCACGCTCCCGCTGCGGCAGCGCCGCCAGCGCACGGTGCACGTTCTCCTTGCGCAGGTTGTCGGAGGCCATGTCGAACGGGGAGACCGCGTTCTCGTCCTCGACGAAGTCGCCGAGCTCGGACTCCTCCTCCTCGCCGATCGGCTTCTCGAGCGAGATCGGCTGCTGGCTCATCCGGAGGATGTCGCGCACCTCCTTCTCGGTCACGTCGAGCTCGAGCGCGATCTCCGCCGGGCAGGGCTCGCGGCCGAGCGACTGCACGAGCTGGCGCTCGACGTGCACGACCTTGTTGAGCTTCTCGACCATGTGGACCGGGATGCGGATCGTGCGGCCCTTGTCGGCGATGGCGCGCGTGACGGCCTGGCGGATCCACCAGGTCGCGTAGGTGGAGAACTTGTAGCCGCGGCGGTAGTCGAACTTCTCGACCGCGCGGATGAGCCCGAGCGAGCCCTCCTGGATCAGGTCGAGGAAGGTCAGCCCGCGGCCGAGGTAGCCCTTGGCGATCGAGACGACAAGGCGCAGGTTGGCCTCGACCATCTGCTGCTTGGCGTCCATGTCGCCGCGCTCGATCCGCTTCGCGAGCGAGACCTCCTGCTGGGCGGTGAGCAGCGAGACGCGTCCGATGGAGCGCAGGTACAGCCGCAGCGAGTCGAGCGACGGCTCGACGGTGAGATCGATGGAGGCCTTCTTCGGCCCGTCCTCGGTCGGCTGCCGGCGGGCGCGCGCCGCGTTCTCGACCTTCTCCGACTCGCTCGTGGCGAGCTTGCCGGTCGCCCCGACGACGTCGATGCCGTGCTCGACGAGGTAGGCGTGCAGCTCGGTGATCTGCTCCTTGCTGACCTCCACCTCCTCGAGCGCGGCGGAGATCTGCTCGAAGGTGAGGACGCCCTTGTCCTGCCCCTCCGCGATCAGCGATTTGAGCTCGTCCATCTCGACGATGGGTGCCTCATCCGCCAACAGCACTTCCGCTTTCGTGCTCATGTCCGGCTCTCTCCTCATCCCTTGATCAGCCCCCGGCTCTCTCCTTCCGGCGGGCCCACTCTCCAACCCTTGCGGGTGTCTGAGTGATAGCACAACGAGAGCTAAAGACGGCCTTGACCTGACACCGTGTCCTCCGCTCCTGGCTAGCCCTCCGCGACGAGGCGCGCGCACCCGCGGAGCAGGTTCTTCTGCGGGTCGATCTCCCGGGCGACGAGCGCGAACTCGGACGCCCGGTCGTAGACCTGCAGCGGCAGATTCCCGTCCGGAGCAGGACTTCCTCGCCCCAGAAGGACCAGAAGCCGGTAGTTCGCGCCTTCGAGCAGCACGGCCGTGTCCTCGCCGACCGGGAAGCGTTCGCGCTCCTCCACGGCGCCGGCCTCGAGGTCGGAGCGGACCTGCGCGCCGAGGTCGCCCTCGCTCAGGATCACGCCCGCGCCCCCGTCGAGCACGCACGTGCGCAGGGCGTCCGGAACCGGGTCGCGGTTGGCCGCGACCACGAGGACGAACCCGACGACCACGACGACGAGCAGGGAAAGCGCTCCGGCCAGCGCCCACTTCACGGCGCGGCCACCTCGGCCTCCGCCTTCGCCTCCTCGGCCTCGCGCAGCTGGCGGCGGAGCCCGATGAAGTAGTCCACGCCCGAGGCGAGGGTGATCGCGACCGTGAGGTAGACGAGCACGTCGAGCCAGGTCGGGCGCGAGTCGATCGCGATCAGGAAGAAGACGCAGGCGACCTGCACCGAGGTCTTGACCTTCCCCCACATCGCCGCGCTGACGACGACGCCCTGCTGGGAGGCGGCGATCCGCGTGGCGGTGACGAGGAACTCCCGGCCGAGGATGACGGTCGCGACCCAGGCCTCGACCCGTTGGAGGGAGACCAGGGCGAGCAGCGCCGCGAGGATCAGGAGCTTGTCGGCGATCGGGTCCATCAGCTTCCCGAACGTCGTGACGAGATCGTCCCGGCGGGCGAGATAGCCGTCCGCGTAGTCGGTGACGGAGGCGAGCGCGAACACGCAGGCGGCGATCACGTCCCCGTTCGCGGTCTCCTCGAGCAGCGCGACGACGAGCACGGGGACCAGCAGGATCCGCAGGACGGTGAGCACGTTCGGGGCGTTGAGCTGGGTCACCGGGGCCACATCGTGTCAAGAGTTGACCACGAGGCCGTCGGCTCGGCGCGCGGACCGCGTCACGCCGACGCTCGCGGCGACCACCAGCGCGATGGCGACGACCTGCGACGTGCCGAGCGACTGGCCCAGCACGAGGAGCCCGGCGAGGGCCGCCACCCCCGGCTCGAGGCTCATCAGTACCCCGAAGACGTTCGCCGGGATCCGCCGCAGCGCCTCGAACTCGAGCGAGTACGGGATGACCGAGCTCAGCAGGGCCACCCCGAACCCGATCACGAGCAGGCGCGGGTCGAAGAGCGCGGTGCCGCCGCCGATCACGCCCGGCACGAGCGGGACGAGCAGCGCGACGATCATCGCGAGCGTGATCCCCGACCCGCCCTCGAAGCTCGGCCCCGCGGCCTGGGCAAGCAGGATGTAGGCGCCCCAGAAGACACCGGTGAGCGCGGCGAGCCCGAGGCCGAGGTGGTCGACCGGCGCCCCGCCCGGATCGGTCAGCAGCACGATGCCCACCAGCGCGAGCGCGGCCCAGAGCAGGTCGCTGCGCCGCTTGGAGGTCAGCACCGCCACGCCGAGCGGCCCGATGAACTCGACGGTGACCGCCACCCCGAGGGGGAGCCGGTCCAGCGCCAGGTAGAACGTGAAGTTCATGCACCCCAGCACGAGGCCGAAAGCGGCGATGAGCCGCAGCTGCGCCCGGTCGTAGGCGCGCAGATCGGGTCGCCAGACCACGGTGAGCAGAAGCGCGCTGAAGAACAGGCGCAGGAGCGTCGCCCCGCTCGGGCCGAGCTCGTCGAAGAGCGTCGTGCCGAGGGCGGCGCCGAACTGGAGCGAGCCGATGCCCGTGACGACCAGCGCGACGGGCGGGACGCGATCGGTCATCGAGGTGGCAGGAGCGGACACGGCGGGCATCATCACACCGTCAGCTCCTCTTTCCCGCGAAAGGCAACCTCATGAAGCGCACCACCCTCGGCCCCGACGGGCCCGACGTCTCCGCCCTTGGCCTCGGCTGCATGGGGATGTCCGCGTTCTACGGCGCACGCGACGACGAGGAGTCCCTCCGCACCCTCGACCGCGCCCTCGAGCTCGGCGTGAGCTTCTGGGACACCTCGGACATGTACGGCCCCCACACGAACGAGCGGCTGCTCGCCCGCGTGCTCGAGCGCCGACGCGACGACGTGTTCCTGGCCACGAAGTTCGGGATCAAGCTCGATCCGGAGGATCCGCGGAAGCGCTCGATCGACGGCACCCCCGACTACGTGCGCTCCGCCTGCGAGGCCTCGCTCGAGCGCCTCGGGACCGACCACATCGATCTCTATTACCAGCACCGGGTCGACGCGGATACGCCGATCGAGGAGACGGTCGGCGCGATGGCCGAGCTCGTCGAACAGGGGAAGGTCCGCTACCTCGGCCTGAGCGAGGCGGGCGCCGAGACGATCCGCCGTGCCCACGCCGTGCACCCGATCACCGCGGTGCAGTCCGAGTACTCGCTCTGGTCGCGCGACATCGAGGACGAGGTCATCCCGACCCTCGTCGAGCTCGGCATCGCGCTCGTGCCCTACTCGCCGCTCGGCCGTGGCTTCCTGAGCGGGGAGATCCGCTCGCTCGACGATCTCGACGAGGACGACTACCGGCGCTTCTCGCCCCGCTTCCAAGGCGACAACTTCGAGAAGAACCTCGCGGTCGTGGACGCGGTCAGGAGTCTGGCCGACGAGAAGGGCGTGACCGCCTCCCAGCTCGCGCTCGCCTGGGTCATGGCGCAGGGGGAGCACGTCGTGCCGATCCCGGGGACCAAGCGCGTCAAGTACCTGGAGGAGAACGCCGCGGCGGCCGAGGTCGAGCTCACCCCGGCCGAGCTCGCCCGCATCGCGGACACGCTCCCGCAGCCCGAGGGCGACCGCTACGACGCGACCGGGATGCGCCTGGTCAACGGCTGAGGCTCCGGGCCGGCAGCACCCCGCGCGGGCTGCCGCCGCGCCTGACAGGATCCCGTGATGGCCGAGCTCAAGCTGCCCGACGGCATCAAGGCGTGTCTCTTCGACATGGACGGGGTGCTCACGCGCACCGCCTCCGTGCACGCCAAGGCGTGGAAGGAGGCCTTCGACGCGTTCCTCGAGCGGCGGGACGGCGAGGGCTACACGCCCTTCGACATCGAGCGCGACTACACCGCGTACGTGGACGGCAAGCCGCGCGAGGCCGGCGTCCGCGACTTCCTCGCCTCCCGCGACATCGAGCTGCCCGAGGGTTCGGACGACGACGGTGCCGACGCGGACTCGATCACCGGGATCGGGAACGCGAAGAACGACAAGCTGCTGGAGGTTCTGGAGCGCGACGGCGTCGACGTGTTCGAGCCTTCGATCGACTTCGTGCGCGCCGCACGCGCGCAGGGGCTGCGGACCGGGGTGGTGTCCTCCAGCAAGAACACGACGGCGGCGCTCGAGGCGGCGGGCATCCGTGACCTCTTCGAGGCGCAGGTCGACGGGAACACGCTCAACGACGAGGGCATCCGCGGGAAGCCCGCACCCGACGCGTTCCTGCTGGCGGCCGAGCGCCTCGGGATCGCCGCGAGCGCCACGGCAGTCTTCGAGGACGCGATCAGCGGCGTGCAGGCCGGTCGGGCCGGCGGGTTCGGCTATGTCGTGGGCGTCGACCAGGCCGGGCAGGCGGACGCACTGCGCGAACACGGCGCGGACGTCGTGGTCAGCGAGGATCTCGGGGAGCTGATGGCGTGAGCAACGGGGCGCTGGACGACAACGCCGGGACGAGCGCGAACGGCTCGGCCGGCGAGATCAACGACCAGTGGCCCGTCGAGCCGTGGTGTCTGCGCGAGCCGGAGCTCGACCTCGAGGAGCTCGCGCGCGCGGAGTCCGTCTTCGCGCTCTCCAACGGCCACCTCGGCCTGCGCGGCAACCTCGACGAGGGCGAGCCGCGCGGCGTCTCCGGGACCTACGTCAACGGCTTCTACGAGTCCTACCCGCTCGAGTACGGGGAGTCCGGTTACGGCTTCGCGGAGGACGGCCAGGTCGTGGTCAACGTGCAGGACGGCAAGGTCATCCACCTGATGCTCGAGGACGAGCCGGTGGACGTCCTGCGCGGCGAGGTGCTCGAGCACGAGCGGGTGCTCGACTTCCGGACCGGCACGCTCGACCGCCGGATGCACTACCGCTCGACCTACGGGCGCGAGGTGAAGATCCGCACGCGGCGCCTGGTCTCCTTCGTCCAGCGTTCGGTGGCCGCGATCGAGTACGAGATCGAGGCGGTGGGCCAGCCGATGCGCATCGCGCTGCAGTCGAACCTCATCGCGAACATGCCCGCGACGGCCGAGGGTGGTGACCCGCGCAAGGGCAAGAACCTCGGGACCGTGCTCGAGTCCCGCTTCGCGAACGGGCACAAGCTCCGCGGGATCCTCGTGCACGCGACGTCGGCCAGCGGGCTCGTGTGCGCCTCCGGGATGGAGCACGTGATCGACGAGAACGGCCACGAGCTCCACACCGACATCTACTACGAGGACGACAAGGCGCGCGTCACGATCTCCGCCGAGATCGAGCCCGGCAAGCCGCTCCGCTTCGTGAAGTTCATGGCCTACCACTGGAGCTCCCGGCAGTCCCCGGAGTTCCTGCGCGACCAGGTCGCTGCCAGCCTCGCCAACGCCTGCGCGGAGGGCTGGGAGGGCCTGCTCGCCGACCAGGAGGAGGCGCTCGACTGGTTCTGGTCGCGGGCCGACATCACCGTCGAGGGCGATCCCGCGGTGCAGCAGGCCCTGCGCTTCTCGCTGTTCCACCTCTTCCAGGCGGGCGCGCGGATCGAGGGCCGCGCGATTCCCGCCAAGGGTCTCACCGGCCCCGGGTACGACGGGCACGCCTTCTGGGACACCGAGACCTTCGTGCTTCCGGTGCTCACCTACCTGCTGCCGGATGTCGTGCGACACGCGCTGGTCTGGCGCCACTCGATCCTCCCCCAGGCCGACTCGCGCTCGGCGCTCTTCGGGATGGAGGGTGCGCTCATGCCCTGGCGCACGATCCACGGCGAGGAGTGCTCGGGCTACTGGCCCGCGGGCTCGGCGGCGCTGCACATCAACGGGGACATCGCCGACGCGGTGCGCCGCTACGTGGAGGCCACGGGGGACACGACCTTCGAGGCCAACGAGGGCGGCGAGCTCCTCGCCTCGACGGCCCGGCTGTGGATGAGCGCCGGCAGCTACGACCGCGACAAGGTCTTCCGGATCGACGGCGTCACCGGGCCGGACGAGTACTCGGCGCTGGTCGACAACAACACGTTCACGAACCTCGGCGCCCAGGCGAACCTGCGCGCGGCCGCCGAGGCCGTCGACGCGCACGACGAGCTCGCGGAGCGGCTCGGGGTCACCCCCGAGGAGGCCCAGCAGTGGCGCGCCGCCGCGCACGCGATGCACATCCCCTACGACGAGGCCGTCGGCATCCACCCGCAGGATCAGGACTTCCTGCTCCACCAGCCGTGGGACTTCGAGGGCACGAGCCGCTCGAGCAGTACCCGCTGCTCCTGCACTTCCCCTACTTCCAGCTCTACCGCACCCAGGTCATCAAGCAGGCCGACCTCGTGCTCGCCATGCACCTCTACGGCGACGCGTTCACGCCCGAGCAGAAGCGGCGGAACTTCGACTACTACGAGGGGCTCACGGTCCGCGACTCGTCGCTCTCGGCTTGCACGCAGGCGATCATGGCCGCCGAGGTCGGGCACATGGAACTCGCGCACGACTACCTGCGCGAGGCCGCCTTCGTCGACCTCCACAACCTCCACCACAACACGGGCGACGGGCTGCACATCGCCTCGTTGGCGGGCGCGGTGCTCGCCGTCACGAACGGGTACGGCGGGATGCGGGACTCCGGCGGGCAGATCCGCTTCTGCCCCCGCCTGCCGCGCGGGGTCGGGGAGGTCTGCTTCGCGGTCTGCATCCGCGGCTCCCTGCTGCGGGTCACGATCAACCAGGACGAGGCTCGATACGAGGTCGAGGAGGGGTCGCCGCTCGACCTCCTGCACTGGGGCGAGGAGGTGCACGTGACCAAGAGCAAGCCGGTGACGTTGGCCACCCCGGAGGTCGAGGATCTCCCGCGTCCGGCCCAGCCCTTCGGGCGCGAGCCCGCGCGGCACACGGGCTAGGCTCCGCCCATGCCTCTCGTTCCGATGGTCATCGAGCGCTCCGCCCGTGGAGAGCGCGAGTTCGACATCTTCTCCCGCCTGCTCAACGAGCGGATCATCTTCCTCGGCTCGCCCGTGGACGACCAGGTCGCGAACCTCATCGTGGCGCAGCTCCTGCACCTCGAGAGCTCGGACCCGGACAAGGACATCTCGATCTACATCAACACCCCCGGCGGCTCGATCACCGCGGGACTCGCGGTGTACGACACGATGAACTTCATCAAGCCCGACGTCGCGACGATCTGCTGCGGCATCGCCATGTCGATGGGGTCGCTGCTGCTCGCGGGCGGCGCGCCCGGCAAGCGGATGGCGCTGCCGAACTCGCGCATCCTCATCCACCAGCCCTCGGCCGGCTTCGAGGGCCAGGCCAGCGACATCCAGATCCACGCGCGGGAGGTCCTCAAGACCCGCAAGGTCGTCGACGAGATCTACGCGAAGCACACGGGACGCCCCGAGGAGGAGGTCCACAAGGCGATGGAGCGCGACCGCTTCTTCAAGTCCGAGGAGGCCAAGGAGTGGGGCCTCATCGACCGGGTGCTCACCTCCCACTGACCGCCGGGGTCAGCCTGGCGGGGTGATCCTCACCAGGCGGGCCCGCGCGTTGCCGTCCGCGTCCCGGGCTCCGGGCGCGACGAGCCCCTCCACGACGAGCCGGCGCCCGAGCTGAATCGTGGCGTCGATCTCCTCCTCGCTGAGCGCGAGCCGATCGGTGCGCAGCCCGAGGGCGACCACGCCGTTCCAGCCGCCCCACAGGAAGCGCGAGAGCTGGTGCGCGTCGACCTCCGCCCGCACCTCGCCGTTGTCGATCGCCGCCTGGATCGTTGCGCAGAAGGCGTCGATGATCGCCGTGAGCCGGGTGGTGATCCCGGCGGCCAGTGCGTCGTCGGCGATCGGGGATCCGACCTCGACGCCGTCGAAGGCGAGGAAGCGGAAGGCGCCGGGGTGCTCGAGGTGGAAGCGCAGGTAGCCCTCACCGGCCGCCATGACCTGCTCGAGCGGCGTGTCGCCCGCCTCGTAGGCGGCGGCCATGTACCGGCCGAAGAGCTCGACGGCCCGCTCGGCGAGCGCGTGGTAGAGGCCGTCCTTGTCGCCGAAGTGGTTGTAGATCGAGCCGATGGAGACCTCCGCGCTCGCCGCGATGTCCTCCATCCGCGTCGCCCGGTAGCCGTTGACCCTGATCGCCTGCTCGGCGGCGTCGAGGATCGCGGCGCGGGTGCGTGCGGCGCGGCGGGCGCCGCGGGCGGGGGTGGATTCGGTGGGCGGCGGCTCCATAGTTAGAAGACAGTTGCAAGTATACGCCCGGTGTGGGAGGCTCGCACCGTGCCCCTCCATGATGTCGTGATCGTCGGTGCCCGCTGTGCCGGTGCCACCGCAGCCGCCGAGCTCGCCCGCTCCGGGCTCGACGTCGTCGTCCTCGACCGGGCGCGCTTCCCCTCGGACACGCTCTCCACGCACGTGCTCTTCGGGGGCGGGATCGAGGAGCTCAAGCACATGGGAGCGTTCGAGAAGGTCCTGGAGCACGACCCGTCGTTCATGCGCACGCTCGACATCCACTTCGACAACGAGGTGCACGTGAGCGAGAAGTGGGGAGCCGCCGGCAAGACGGACTACGTCATGTGCATCCCCCGGCCGATCCAGGACGAGATCCTCGTGGAGACGGCGCGTGAGCACGGCGCCGACGTCCGCGAGGGCTGGGAGTTCGTGGACGTGCTGTGGCGGGGCGGACGCGTCTGCGGGGTGCGGGCCAAGGACCCCGACGGGGAGCTCCACGAGCTCGGTGCGAAGCTCGTCATCGGCGCCGACGGGCGCAGGTCCACGGTCGCCGCGCGCGTGGGCGCCTGGAACCCGTACCGGGCTTCGAAGAACGGGCGCGGGCTCGTGTTCCGGTACGTCGACGACCCGCACGTGGGAACGCCGCTCAACGAGACGCTCTCGCAGTGGCGCGACGGCGACTCCTTCTGCATGACGTTCCCGAGCGCCCCGCGGCCGCGCATGATCGCCCTGGTGATGGGGCCGGCCAGCGACGTGGCCCGCGCCCGCAAGGATCCCGACGGGGTGTGGGACGAGTTCCTGCGGCGCCACCCGGGCTTCGCGGAGCGCATCGCCGGCGGGACGAACCTGTCGAAGCTCCGTTCCACCGCCGACGTCCCCGCGTACTTCCGGGCCTCCAGCGGCCCCGGCTGGGCGCTGGCCGGGGACGCGGGGCACTTCAAGGACCCCGTGATCGGCAACGGGCAGCGAGACGCGATGTGGATGGGCCGCTCGCTCGGCGCCCGCGCCGCGGCGGCGATCGGGAACCCGGAGAGCCTCGACGCCGCGCTCCGGCGCTGGGAGCAGGAGCGCGACGAGGAGTGCTTGTCGGTCTACCACTTCGCGAACTCGGAGACGCGCATCCAGCCACAGTCCCCCGTGCTCGTGCAGCTCGCCCGGCGCGCGGCCGGCGGGGTCGGCGACCCGGACCTGGGCGACATCTTCCAGCGGGTGCGTGACCAGCAGGAGGTGCTGCCCCTCACACGGATGGCCGGCGGGTTCGCCGGCGCCCTGGCCCACGCCGCGCGCCACACGCCCCGTCGGGTCCCGGCGACGCTGCGAGGAGGGCTCGACGACCTGCGGGTGGATCTGCAGATCCGCGCCGAGACCCGGGCCAAGCGCTTCCGCAGCACCCGCACGGTGACCGGCTCCGAGCACCCGGGCTGGAGCTGGCCCGCGCCCCCGAAGCGCCCTGCGGCACCGGTCGTGGAGCACCGCACCGAAGCGCCGGCGCTGTCGGTGCTCGCATGAGCTCGCGTACGCCCGTCCGGGTCGCCGCGGTCCAGGCCCACCTGGCGCTCGGCGAGGTCGAGCGCAACCTCGTCCACCTGGAGGACCTGATCCGCGACGCGCACCGCGCGCACGCCCCGCAGCTCATCGTCGTCCCCGAGGCGTGCACCTCGCCGAACGTCTTCGCCGCGGAGCTGCGCGGCGTCGCGCGTCCGGTCGACGGTGCGGCCTTCCAGCTGCTCACCCGGCTCGCCCGGGAGCTCGACGTCGTCGTGGCCGGCGGGGCGCTCTCGCGCCGCGGGAAGGACACCTACGGCACGTTTCTCGTGGCCGAGCCCGACGGCCGCGCGCACCTCCACGACAAGGACATCCCGACCGCCTGGGAGAACCACTACTACCGCGGCGGGGACGACGACGGGCGCGCCCACTTGACCGCGCTCGGGCTCGACCTCGGGATGGCGTCGGGCTGGGAGTGGGCCCGCCACCGGACCGCGCGGCGGCTCCGCGGGGTCGACCTCGTGCTCGGCGGCATGTGCTGGCCGTCGTTCCCGCTGAACTGGACGGCCCCGGGCCTCGCCTGGTGGGTCCGGCGCGAGCACGCGATCTGGCGGCGCCAGTGCCGCGAGCTCCCTGGGCAGTTCGCGCGGCTCGTGGGCGCGCCGGTCGTCCACGCGGCCCACGTCGGCCCGGTGGACGCCCGGTTCCCCGCGGTACCGGCGATCCCGTGGCGGACGCAGATGCTCGGCGAGACGCAGATCTGCGCGGCCGACGGCACGGTGCTCGCCCGACGCTCGCTCGAGGAGGGCGAGGGCCACATCTTCGCCGAGGTCCAGCCAGGATCCGTCGCCCCGCTCGACGAGGTCAGCGACCGCTTCTGGATCCCGGTCATGACCGCCTCGACCCAGGCGGCCTGGCACGTCATGAACGCCCAGGGCCGGCTCGACTACACCCTGAAGAAGCTCCGCCGGCGGCACGAGTGGCAGTCCTGGCCGGCGGGCGATCTCCCCGACGAGCTCCCCCCGGTCACCGGGGACGAGCAGCACTTCGCCACGACGCGTTAGTCGAGTCCGTAGAGCCCGGCGTACTTCGTGCGCAGCTGCCGCAGGAGCGGCTCCGGGTCGAGCGCCTGCCCGGTCGCACGCTCGAGCAGCTCGGTCGGCTCGACGGTCCGGCCGTGGCGGTGGACGTGCTCGCGCAGCCACGCCCCGATCGCGCCGTACTCCCCGGCGGCGATCTGGTCGTCGAGGTCGGGGACCGCCGCGGTGAGCGCCTCCCAGAGCTGCGCCGAGACGATGTTGCCGATCGCGTAGGTGGGGAAGTAGCCGAGCTCGCCGAAGCTCCAGTGGATGTCCTGGAGGCAGCCGCGCGTGTCGTCCGGGACCTCCACGCCGAGCAGCTCCCGCATGCCCGCGTTCCAGGCCTCCGGGAGATCGCGGACGGCGAGCGAGCCCTCGATCATCGCGACCTCGAGTCGGAAGCGGAGCAGGACGTGGAGCGAGTAGGTGACCTCGTCCGCGTCCACCCGGATCAGGCCGGGCTCGACCGCGTTGATCGCCCGCAGGAGGTCGCGGTCGGTGCAGTCGCCGACGCCCGCGCCGAACGTCTCCCGCAGCCGTGGCCCCCAGTGACGCCAGAACGGCTCGGAGCGACCGACGAGGTTCTCCCAGAGCCGGGACTGCGACTCGTGGATGCCGAGCGAGACCCCGGTCTGCAGCGTCGTGCGTGCGAGTCCCGGGTCGATCTGATGCTCGTAGAGGCCGTGGCCGACCTCGTGCATCACCGCGAAGAGCCCCTGCAGGTTCGCCTCCGAGTACCGCGCGGTGACCCGCACGTCCTGCGGGTTCAGCGAGGAAGCGAACGGGTGGACGGCGCGGTCGATCCGCCACGCCGACTCGTCGAAGCCGAACGTCCGGGCGATGTCACGGCCCAAGGCCTGCTGGCCGGCGACCGGAAAGGGACCGGGAAGGACCGGAGCGGGCTCTGCGGCTGCGATGTCGGCCACGAGCGGGACGAGCCCCGCCCGCAGCTGCTCGAAGACCTCGGCCACGCGGGCGGTCGTGAGCCCGGGCTCGAAGTTGTCCATGAGCGTGTCGTAGGGATGCTCGGCGTCATCGAAGCAGTCGACGTACCGGCGGCGCAGCTCGAGGTTCCGCTCGAGGAAGGGGCGGAAGAGCCCGAAGTCGTTCGTCGCGCGGGCGCGGGCCCAGGGCTCCTGCGCGCGGGCGGCGGCGAGCTCCATCTCGCGCGCGAGCCCGGCGGGCACGCGGCTCGCCTTCCGGTGATCCCGGCGCACCACGCGGACGATCGCCGCGTCGGTCTCGTCCTCGGGTTCGGCCGCGTCGAGGAGCGCGCCGAGCTCGGGCGCGACGAGCCGCTCGTGGCCGATGCTCGCGATGGTCGCCATGACCTCCCCGCGCGCCGGCCCACCGTGGGGCGGCATCTGCGTCTGCTGATCCCAGCCCAGTAGCGCCCCGGCCGCGCCCAGGTCGCTGAGCTCACCGAGCCGGGCGGCGAGCTCAGGCGACAGCATGCTCGATGGCCCCCAGCGTCTCGATCTCGATCCGGATGACGTCCCCGCTCTTCAGGAACGTCCGCGGGTCCATCGACATGCCGACCCCGCTCGGCGTGCCGGTGAGGATGAGGTCCCCGGGCTCGAGCGTGATCGCCTCGCCGAGGAAGGCGACGAGCTCCGGGATGGAGAAGACGAGGTCGCTCGTGCGGGCGTCCTGGCGCGGCTGGCCGTTGACCCAGGTCTGCAGCCGCAGGTTCTCGGGGCGGGGCACCTCGTCGGCGGTGGTGATCCACGGGCCGTAGGGGCAGGAGGTGTCGAAGCCCTTCGCGCGCGTCCACTGGAGCTCGCGCTTCTGCAGGTCGCGGGCCGAGACGTCGTCGGCGACCGCGTACCCGGCGACCTCGCCGCCGGCCCCCATGACGACGACGAGCTCCCCCTCGTAGTCGAGGCGGGTGACGACCTCGGGGCAGTGGATCGGCCCGCTCGGTCCGGTCACGCTCGTCGGCGGCTTCATGAAGACGATCGGCTGGGACGGCGGCTCCTTGCCCTGCTCCTGCGCGTGCGCGAGGTAGTTGAGGCCGATGCCGTAGATCGCGCCGGGCCGCGCGACGGGTGCGAGCAGGGCGACCTCCGCGAGCGGTCGGGAGAGACCGTCGGCGGGGGTGCGGTCCCCGTCGGCCAGGCGGGAGAGCACGGTGCTCCCGTCGGTGAACGCGTGCACCTCCTCGCCACGGACCTCGCCCGCCTGGGGCTCGGGTCGGTCGGGGGCCATGAACGTCGCGAGCTTCACGGCGGGGAAGCTATCGCGATCAGAGCCCGACGGACCGCGGCGTCCCGCTCCTCGGACTCCTCGTCGCTCCAGTGCCACTGCACGCCGTCGGTGATCTCGAAATGGCGGTTGCCGTGCTCCTGCACCCGGTCGACCTCCAGGGAGACCCCGACCACGTTCTCGGCTCCCGGGAGCGGCTCCGCGACGACCCGGGCGAGCCCCTCCGCGGTGAGCGCGACGTCGCCTGCGGCCAGGACGGTCAGCGACACGCGCGGCACCTCGCGCAGCCGCACCAGCGACTCCCGCCGCGGGGCCAACGCGAGCACGACACGGGCGTCGCCAGCCCGCAGGGCGGCCGAGACGGGGATCACGTGCGGAGCCCCCTCTCCGCCCGTGGCCAGGAACGTGACGGTGCCCGCGGGCCAGTCCGGCAGCGTGATGCTCATACCCGCGACCTACCCCGCCCCTCGTCGCCGGAACCTGACCGTGTCGACGGAGCACGCGCGACGGAAATCCTGTTCTATGACGAAACACGGGGCCGCCTGGGAGGCGGCCCGTCCCCGGAGGAGAGCGATACATGCAGCAGCTGAGCAGCCTGGACACGCAGTTCCTGGCCATCGAGAGCCCGACGACCTACGGGCACGTCTCCGGGCTCGCGATCCTCGACCCGTCCGACCGTCCCGGCGGCAAACTGACCCTCGACGACTTCCGGGCCGCGATCGAGGAGCGCCTGTACCTGCTGCCGCTCATGAAGAACCAGCTCCACACGGTGCCGTTCGGGCTCGACCGGCCCTACTGGGTGGAGGATCCGCGCTTCGACATCACCTACCACGTCCGCGAGCTCGCCCTGCCCGCACCGGGCTCCGACGCGCAGCTCGCCGAGCAGGTCGAGCGCATCTTCTCCCGACCGCTCGACCGGGACCGCCCGCTGTGGGAGCTCTACCTGATCCAGGGGCTGCCCGAAGGCCGGGTCGCCTTCATGACGAAGGTCCACCACGCCCTCGTCGACGGCATGTCGGGCGCGGAGATCATGGGCGTCCTCTACGACCTCTCGCCCGACGGGCGCGAGCTCGAGGCGACGTGACCCGCACGAGGTTCCCGAGCCGCCGGGGCCGCTGAACATGCTCGCGCGCGGCCTCGCGTCGCTGCCGGCCACCCCGGTCCGCGTGGCCAAGGCGCTCCCGAACACGCTGCCGAACATCGACGTCGTCCCGTCGGTCCTCGGCGTCCCCGGCGTCGAGGCGACGAGCCGGATGCTCTCCCGCATGCGCGGCATGATCAGCTCGGGCGGTGACGGCGAGGTCGTCGAGCGCCCGAAGATGCACGCCCCGAAGGTGCCGTTCTCCAAGCGGATCTCCCCCCACCGCAAGTTCGCCTTCGGCACCCTCGAGCTGTCGAAGATCAAGCGGGTCAAGAGCCACTACGGCGTCACCGTCAACGACGTCGTCGTCGCGCTCACGGCCGCGGCCACGCGCGAATGGCTCGTCAAGCACGACGCCCTCCCGGACGTTCCTCTGCTCGCGCAGATCCCGGTCTCGGTCCGCACCGACGAGGAGGCGGGAACCTTCGGCAACAAGATCAGCGTGATGATCGTGCCCGGTCCCGACCGACGTCGCGGACCCGGCCGAGCGGGTGCAGGCCGCGCACGACTCGCTGAAGGCCGCGAAGGTGCGCCACAAGGCGCTGCCGGCCCGCGCGCTCCAGGACATCACCGCGTTCATCCCCCCGGCGATCAACGCGCGCGCCGCGCGCGTGGCGCTCCAGCTCTCCTCGAGCCCGGCCCTGCGGCCGCTCTACAACATGGTCATCTCGAACGTCCCGGGGCCGCCGATCCCGATCTACCTGGCGGGCGCGAAGCTCGTGGCGAACTACCCGATCTCGGTGATCACCGACGGCGCGGGGCTGAACGTGACCGTGCTCTCGTACATGGACCGCGTGGACTTCGGCATCGTCGCCGACCGCGAGCAGATGCCGGACCTGCAGGAGCTCGTCGAATCCGCCCGGACGGCCCTGGACGAGCTCGACGCGCTGGTCGACGCCGCGGAGGCGGCCGCTTAGGCGGCGCGGAGCACGGCGCGCCGCGTGGAGTGCCGCTCGCGGCGGGCGCGGGCGGCGTGGCGCTCGATGAAGCGCGCGAGCTGCATCGGACGCTCGCGCTGCGGGTGGTGCCCCATGCCCGCCCAGATCTCGCAGTGGGCCTGCGGGAACGCGCGCCGGAGCGCGTCGACGTGCGCGGGCGGGACGAGCGCGTCGTGCTCTCCCCACAGCGCGGCGACGGGGCCGGTGAAGTCGATCTCGCGCTCGGCGAAGGCGCGCTTCGAGCGGCCGGCGGCGGCGATCGCCTGCACGGCCGCGGAGACCCCGGGGCCGGAGCGGAACGAGCGGCGGACGACGCGGCCCATGAGGTCGCGGCTCGGCAGCCGGTGGTGGGCGACGAACGTGGTGTAGGCGGCGGTCACCGTGAGCGGGTTCACGAGCGCGACCGGCAGCGCGAGCTCGGCGGCCTGCCGGACCCCCGGGAGCATCATGAGCTCGGCGAGCTTGATCGGGCCGAACCCCGCCGGGGCCATGAGCGTGAGGGCGCGAACGTCGGGCGAGCGCTCGGAGACCGCGGCGGCGACGGCGCCGCCCAGCGAGTGGCCGACGAGCGTGAACGGTCCGAGATCGAGCTGCTCGAGCCCTTCGCACGACGGCCTCGGCGTAGGCGGAGATGCGCGGTCGGGTCGGGAGCGACGAGCCGCCGAACCCTGGAAGGTCGATCGCGATGCACGGGCGGTGCGTGTCGCGCGCCAGCTGCATCCAGCCCTCGGAGTCGTCGAGGAGTCCGTGGAGCAGCACGAGCGGCCGCCCGCGTCCCGGCCACGACCGGACCCGGAGCGTGCGCCCCGCGCTGAGGCGGAGGTCACGGATCTCGTGGGGTCGGTTCGCAGGAATGGGCATCGTCTAGGAGTACATCGGCAGGACCGGACTGTTTCCCAAGCCTGGCACAGCGGCGTTCTTGCGCGAGCCGGTCCTTCGTCCAGCGCGGTGACGTGATCGTCAAGCGTGCTCGCCCGGCCCGCCGACCCGACCCCGCATGGTCCGTTCGCCGTCTGCTGCCGCTCCTCCTGCTGCTGAGCGCTGCTCCCGGCGGCTCGGGCGGCGGCCGCGAGCGGGACCCCGGCGGCTGGCCGCGCACGCTCCAGCTCGGCGTCCGGGACGAGGAGGGCGGCGCGGCCGCGCTCGGAGTCCCGCGCCCGGCTCGGGCTGCGCTACCACTACCTCTCGGGCGGCGCCGAGCCCGGGCGGGGCTGGCAGACGTGGGCCGACGGGGGCGGCTCCTTCGTCTCGAAGTTCATCGACGACTCGGTGCGGCACGGGTTCCGGCCCGTCTTCTCGCTCTACCAGCTGCGGGAGACCGGGCGGGGCGCCGCGATGGAGGAGGAGCGGGGGATCCTCACGAACCTGCGCTCCCGCGGGACGATGCGGACCTACTTCGAGGACGTGCGACTGTTCATGCGGAAGGCCGGGGAGACCGGGCAGCGGACGGTGCTCCACGTCGAGCCGGACATCTGGGGTTACCTCCAGCGGAGCTCGGGCGGGGACCCACGCCGCAGCCCGGCCGCCGTGGCGCGCACCGGGCTGCCGGAGCTCCGAGGCCTGCCGGACGACGCGAGCGGGTTCGCCCGTGCGTTCGACCGGATGCGCGACCGCTACGCGCCGAAGGTCGTCCTCGGCTACCACCTGAGCGTGTGGGGCACCGGCGAGGATCCGGCCTACTCGAACCCGTCCGACGCCCGGATCGACGAGCTCGCCACGAGCTCCGCCCGCTTCTTCACGCGCCTCCGGACGGACTTCGACCTCGTCTTCGCCGAGCTCTCCGACCGTGACGCCGGCTACCGCGAGAAGGTCGACGGCGACGGTGGCGCCTCCCGATGGGACGCCGGGGACTTCGTGCGCCAGGCCCGGTATCTCGCCGGGATGGCCGCGCAGACCCGGCGCCGGATCGTGCTCTGGCAGATCCCCCTCGGCAACTCGCGACAGGACGACACGCCGTTCCACTACCGCGACAACCGCGTCGAGACGCTGCTCGGGACGGGCTCGCGGTCCACGGCGCTGCGCCGGCGGTACGCGCGGGCCGGGGTGATCGGGATGCTCTTCGGGAACGCGATCGCCCGGAACACGGGGATCCGCGACGAGGACGGGGACGGGAGGGCCGACGACGGAGGTGTCTTCGTGCGCCTGGCGAGCGCGTACCTGCGGCGCCCGGTCGCACTGCCTCACACGCGAACACTGAGGCGGCCGTGAGGTCCCGCTGCTAGAGAGCAGGCATGACCCTCACGCTCGGAACCGGACCCCTCGCCGCCCGCGGCTCGACCGCGGAGCTGAACTTCTCGCTCGCGGACGCCCCGAAGCACCGCATCGTCTTCCAGCCCGACCCGCGACGGCTGCGGGCGGTCGTCGGCGACACGGTGGTCCTCGACACCGTCCGCGCGCACCTGCTGCACGAGAGCCAGATGCTCCCCCGGATCTACGCCCCGCTCGAGGACTACCTGGCAGAGCGCGCTCACCCCCACCGACACGACGACGCACTGCCCGTTCAAGGGCGACGCGAACTACTGGACCGTCCGTGCGGACGGCCGTGAGCTCGTCGACGGCCTCTGGGGGTACGCGAAGCCGACCGCGGAGGCACCCGTTCCTGAAGGGGTTCGCCTCGCTGTACGAGGACGAGGTGGACGCCTGGTTCGTCGAGGAGGACCGCATCGTGGGCCACCTCAAGGACCCCTACCACCGGGTCGACGCCCACCCGAGCACCCGCGCGGTCGTCGTGCGCGTGAACGGCGAGGAGGTCGCCCGGAGCGCCCGCCCGATCCTCGTCTTCGAGACCGGGCTGCCCGTGCGCGCCTACGTCCCGCCGGCCGACGTGCGCCCCGGAGCGGTCAGCGCGGGGAGCGGTCAGCGGAGCGTCTGCCCGTACAAGGGCGAGGCGACGTACTGGACCGTCGGCGGGGTCGAGGACGCGGCGTGGAGCTACGAGTCGCCGCTCCCCGACGTGCTCCGCGCGCAGGGCCATCTCGCCTTCGACGACGCCGTGGCCGGGGTCGAGATCGAGCTGGGGTAGCCGCGGCCGGGCGTGCCGACCCTGCCGAGCGGGCAGACTGGGGACGATGACGCCCCGCCGCCTCGCGCTCGCCCTCGCCGCAGGCCTCGCGCTGGCCGACGCCTCGATCGTCACGCTCGCCCTCCCCGAGCTGCTCGCCGACTTCTCCACCACGGTCGAGGGGGTGGCCGCGGTCATCGGGGTCTACACCGTCGTCCTCGCCGCGGCGCTCATCCCGGCGGAGCGCCTCATGCGGAGCTTCGGGCCGCGCACGGTGGGGGCCGCCGGGTTCGCGCTCTTCGCGGCCGCGTCTCTGGCCTGCGGCCTGGCCGGCTCGCTCACCGCCCTGCTCGTCTTCCGCGGCGCGCAGGCCGTCGGTGGCGCCGCCGGGCTCGTCGCCGCGTTCGCGCTGCTCACCGGCAGGGGGCACGACGGGCTCTCCGCGCGCTCGCTCTGGCTCGGGGTCGCGGTGCTCTCGGCGGCGATCGGCCCGGCGCTCGGCGGCGCCCTCACCCAGCTCTTCTCGTGGGAGGCGATCTTCCTCGCGCAGGTGCCGCTGGCCGGGCTCGCCGCGGTCGCGGCGGGGGGAGCGCTCGAGCCCCGCCCCGGCTCCCTCGCCCCCGCCGTGCGCCGCTCGTGGACGGCCGGGATCGCCCTGGCGCTCGTCTCCGCCGCGCTGACGGCGGTGCTCTTCCTGCTCGTCCTGCTGCTCGTCGCGGGCTGGGGCGTCGAGCCGCTCCGAGCGGCCGTGGCGGTCACCGTGCTCCCGCTCGGGGCGCTCGCCGGATCGCGCATCGAGGGCCCGGCCCGGATTCGCGCCGCGTCGGGGTGTCTGCTCGTCGGCGGCGGGACGATCGCGCTCGCGTTCCTCCCCGACGCGAACCTCGGCTGGACGATCATCCCCCAGGTGGTCGCCGGCCTCGGGATGGGGCTCGCGCTCCCGGCCCTCGGCGGCGAGCTGCTGCCCGAGCGCGATGCGGCCGACGCCGCCTGGCTGCTCACCATGCGCCACGCGGGGATCGCGGTCGCGCTCGTGCTGCTCGCGCCGATCACGGCCGACCGGCTCGACGCCGCCACCGAGCGGGCGCGGGAGCGTGGCGTCGCCCTCGTGCTCGACGCGCAGCTGCCGCCGACCGACAAGCTCTCCCTGGCCCCTGACCTGCTGAGCGGCGTGGAGGCCGAGCAGCCCCGGGCCGGGCTGCAGGACGCGCTCGCCGCCCAGGCCGACCGCTACGACGCGGGGACGAAGGAGCGGCAGGTGCTCGAGGAGCTGGGCGCACGGGCCGACGACACCCTCGTGGCCGCCGTCGGCGAGTCCTTCCTCTTCGCCTTCCTCATCACGGGCGGGCTCGCGATCGTCGGTGGGCTCCTGCTGCTGCCGGGGGCGCGGCGCCCCGGGTGGGCGGCCGTCGCCGTCGCGGTCGGCGGCGCCGCGGTCGCCTTCACCGGGATCGAGCGGACGCAGGTCGCGCCGGAGAAGGTCGTGATCGCGGATCCGTGCGAGCGCCGGGCGCTCCCGGAGACGGACGGCATCACGGGCTTCCTCCAGGACAGGGCGCTCGCGCAGATCGACAAGTCAGCCTGCAAGATCGGGGCCACCCGCGAGGAGTACGTGCTCGCGCTCACCGACCCGGCCGCCGCGGCGGCGTTCACCGAGCGGTACGGCGTGGATCCGCGCTCCACCCAGGGCATCCTCGACGCGTTGCTCGGGTAGGTCCTCGCAGGATGAGGACGGAACCTGTGCGTTGTCACAATGGCGCGGCATGAGCTCGCTGCGCGGCAAGCTGCTGATCGCCTCCCCGGCGCTCCTCGACCCGAACTTCGCCCGGAGCGTCGTGCTCATCGCCGAGCACACGTCCGGAGGCGCGATGGGGCTCGTCCTGAACCGTCCCTCCGACCAGGAGGTCGCGGGGTCGGTGGAGGAGCTCGGCGAGGTCGTCGCGACCGGGGATCTCGTCTACGAGGGCGGCCCCGTGCAGCCCGCCGCGGTGATGGTGCTCGCGGAGTTCAACGATCCGCGCGCCTCGGCCGCGATCGTGCTCGGGGACGTCGGCTTCCTCCCCTCCGAGGGCACCTCGGATCTGCTCGCCGACGGGCTCCGTCGTGCCCGCGTGTTCGCCGGCCATTCCGGCTGGGGCGCGGGTCAGCTCGACGCGGAGCTCGACGAGGGCTCCTGGCTCGTCGTCGAGGCGCACATCGACGACATCTTCGCGCCGGATCCCGACGAGCTCTGGAGCGAGGCGCTCGAACGGAAAGGCGGCGCGTACGCGCGCCTCGCCCGGATCCCGGACGACCCCTCCGTGAACTAGAAAGAAGCGGCCGCGGCGCGGCCGCTGCGCAGCGCCGCTCCGGCGTCGGTGCCGCCGCACCAGTCACCCGCCGCGAGCAGGGTCCCGCTGCGCAGGAAGGGCTCGGCGAGCGGGGTGAGCGGGCGGGCGTAGCGCCAGCGGTGCGCCGCGAGGTGGACCGGCGGCGGAAGCTCCATGCCGACCACCGTGGCGAAGCGGGCCAGCAGGTCGGCGGCGACCGTCCCGGCCTCCTCCTCGAGCAGTGCCGTGGAGAGCTCGGTGTCCGCCTGGAGCACCCAGCGCTCCCCCGGCTCACGACCGGGCTTGGACGCTTCGGCCACCGCCCAGGCGAGGCCGCCGATCCCCCGGGCGACGGTCCGTGGAAGGTCGAGCGCCTCGTTCCAGGCCACCATCGCGACCCAGCCGGGTGCGAAGTCGACGGCGCCGGCCCTCGCGGCGAGTTCGGGATCGGGGAGCAGCTCCGCGGCCTGGGGCGCGGGCGCGGTGACGACCACCGCGTCGAAGTCCCCGAGCGCAGCTTCGTCATCCTCGACGAGCGAGAAGCCGGAGCCGACGGGCACGATCGCCCCCACCCGGACGCCGGAACGTAGGTCGAGCCCCTCCGCCAGCGCCTTCGCGGGGGCGTTGCCCGCGGGCGCCCCGACGGTGCCGCCCTCGTGCTGGGCCAGCGCGGGTGCGGCGTCGAGCGTCAACGCATGCTCACCGCCGTGGAGGAAGGGCGCACCGTGGTCGAAGCGGCCGTGCGGGCTGCGCCGCGTCGAGGTCCGGCCGCCCGCCCCACGGGACTTCTCGAAGACGACGACCTCGTGCCCGGCGACCGTGAGGTCGCGCGCCGCCGCGAGCCCGGCGAGCCCGGCTCCGACGATCGCGACGCGCACGGGCTAGCGGAGCTCGGCCGGGTCGACGTCGTCGAGCAGCCCGAGTGGGGTGATGACGCCGTCCTCGATGACGAGCGCCCCACCCGGCCAGTACGGATGCGGCGGCGAGGCGCCCGCGAGGAGCAGCGGCTCGTAGACCCAGCAGCCGCTGTTCCAGAGCTTGCGCCCGTCGGCCTCCCACTCGTCGCGGTCGTCCCGAGAGCGGGGCCCGGAGCGGTGCAGGTGGCCGAAGAGCACGTGCTCCTCGGCGACGCCCAGGCGCGCGTTCACGGAAGCCATGGCGGGCAGCCCGACGCGGCGGAACTGGTAGCCGAGCACGCCCGCGCTCAGCGGTGCGAGCAGTCCGCTGCCCGGGAGTGCGTCGGCGATCGGGAGCACCGCGACGCCGGCCAGGCGAATGATGCTCGCGAGCCGGTCGATGGGCTCGCCGATGAGCGGCGGGAACGCCGAGGCCATCGCCGCGCCGAGGGCGGCGATCGAGGTCCCGAGCGCGCGCTCGTAGTCCTCCGGGGTCGCCGGTGCGGGGACCTGGGGCTGGCGGACGAGGTGCCGGTCGAGGTAGTGGCCGTGGTGGGCCCAGATCTGCTCGCCGAGGCGGACGCCGGGGTAGCGCACCTGCACCCGCGCGGGCTTCAGCCAGCCGGCGATCGCCTGCAGGTCCGGGTTGGAGCGGAGCGGGACGCGGTCGGAGAGGCCGATCTGCACGCCGTCCGCGCGCCGCTCGCGCAGCCAGGGGCGCACGAGCGCGTGGTCGTGGTTGCCGGGCAGCAGGATGACGTCGGTGTCCTCCCCCATGGCGTCGCCGATCGCCCGGAGCACCGGCTCCGCGTCGGCCAGCGCGCCGCGCGGGCGGCCCTCGAGCATCTCGACCGTGTCCCCGAGAAGGACGAGCCGGTCGACGTCCTCGAGCTCCGCGCAGAGGCGCTCCAGCGCGGCGGGCCGGCGCAGCACGTCGCGCTGCAGGCGCGAGCCGAGATGGAGGTCGGAGATGACGAGCGTGCGCAAGACGGCCAGGCTACGCGGCGGCCGCGCGCTCGCGCAGCGTCGTGGCGACCTCGACCGCGGTGCGCCGACCCGAGGCGAGCGCCCCGTTGAGCGAGGCGGTGTCGCGGTGATCACCGCAGACCCAGAGCCCGGGTCCGCGCCGCACCGGACGCTGCGGCGGCTCCAGCGCTCCGGGCCGCTGTGCGGGCTGAGCGTGCTCGATGCGGTCCACCCGGAGGCGGCGCCAGGCGTCGACCTGCGGGCCGAACCAGCCGCGCAGCTGGCCGCGCACCGCGGCGTCCAGCGCATCGTCGTCCTGCGGCGCGAGGCCGGACATGCTCGCGTTGACGAGCGAGCGCCCGGCCGGCGCGTAGGCGGGCGCCACGTCGGAGAGCACCGCCACGTTGTTCACCGGGCCGGTGCCCTGCCCGTCGAGGACGAGCGCGCCGCCCGGGCAGGGCGAAGCGGGTGCATCGAACCATACGCAGGTGGTCGAGACCGAGCCCGGATCCGGCAGGCCGGTCACGAGGTGCGCCGCCTCCGGCCCCTCGACCGCGACCACCACGGCCGAGGCGTCGAGGCGCACCCCGCCGGTGAGGGTGACGCCGTCGTCGTCGACCGCGACGGCCCGGGTGCCGAGCCGGACGCTCCCGAACGGGAGCGCAGCGGCGATCTGCTCCGGCAGTTGACCCATTCCCTGCGCGGGCACGACGGTCGGCCCGTCGAGGAGCGAGCCGAGGACGAAGCGGGCGAAGCGACCGCTGACCGCGAGCTCGGGATCGAGCGTGATCCCGGCGAGGAACGGGCGGAAGAAGCCATCGATGAGGGAGTCGCTCAGGCCGGCGGCCTGGAGCTCCGCGCGGGTGCTCGGCTCGTCGACCCCCGCCGGGTCACCCGCGGCCAGGCCGTGCCGCACGCTGCGGCGGCTTGCGGCAAGGAGCCGGAGGAGCGCGACCGCGTCACCGGGTCGCGCGAGTCCGTTCAGGGCGCCGAGCGCGGCGAGCGGGTGCCGGCGCGGGTCGGCCACCGTGATCGCCCGGCCGCCACGCTGAACGACCGCCCCCGGATAGAACGCCTTCAGGTCGAGCGCGTCGTAGTCGAGCTGCGCCCTGCACTCCGGGTAACCCGCCAGCAGCACCTGGAACCCGCGATCGAGGAGGAACCCGTCGACGCGGTCGGTGCGCACGCGCCCCCCGACCCCGTCGGAGGCCTCGATCACCTGCACCTCGGCGCCGCGCGCGTTCAGCTCACGCGCACAGGCGAGGCCGGCCAGGCCGGCTCCTACGACGACGACGGGAAGGCTCATCGCGACGGGTACGGCGCCGCGCCGCTCAGAGATCGGCGGCGCCGAACGCGCCGAGCCGACCGAGCGCAAGCTGCACGCCCGGCCCGATGAGCAGGGCGAAGGCGAGCGTGCCGATGCCGATCGTCCCCCCGAGCGCGACCCCGATGGCGGCGGCCGCCACCTCGATGCTGCCGCGCGTGAGCCGGATCGAGTGGCCGGTCTTCAGGGCCAGCCCGGTCATGAGCCCGTCGCGCGGGCCGGGCCCGAGACGCGCCGTGAGGTAGATACCCGAGCCGACGCTCACGATCGCGATCGCGGCCAGCACCTCGAGGCCGCGGAGGACGAGGTGGTCGGTCCCGTCACCCAGGACCAGGAGCGTCACGTCGATGGCGAGGCCGACGACCACCGCGTTGACGATCGTCCCGAGCCCCGGCCGCTGTCGCAGCGGGATCCAGATGAGCAGCAGCAGGAACGAGATGGCGATGGTGACCGTCCCGATCGCCACGCCCGTCTGCTGCGTGACGCCTCCGGCCAGGACGCTCCACGGGGAGTTCCCGAGCGCGGAGTGCACGAGGACGCCCTCCCCGACCCCGAAGATCGCGCAGCCGAGGACCACGCGGGCCAGGCGCGCCGGGGAGGCACGCCAGCGGGAGGGCAGAGCGTCGGGCACGCGCGGCACTGTGGCAGGCCGCGCCCTCGACCGGCGTGTTCCCGAATCCACCTATGGCGTGGATCTGCGAACCCGCCGCCCGCGCTTCAGGCCAGCGTGGAGACCGCCCGCGCGATCGGCGTGTCTCCGTCCATGACCTCGAAGGTCTGCCCGATCGTCTGCGGCGTCTCGAGGACCGCGGCCAGCACGGCCGCGACGTCGGCACGGGCGATCTCCCCCGGACGGCCGAAGTGCGCCGCGCAGGCGACGGTCCCGGAGGGCTCGTCGTCGGTCAGCCGCCCTGGCCGCACGATGGTGAAGTCGAGCCCGGACTTGCTGAGCGCCACGTCGGCCTGCAGCTTGGCCTCGAGGTACGGACCCATCTCACCGGCGCTCCCCGCCTTCTCGGTCCCCACCGTGGAGACCATCACGTAGCGGCTCACCCCGGCCGCCTGGGCCGCGCCGATGAGCCGGACGGCGCCGCCGAGGTCGACGTCCCGCTTGCGCTGCGGGCCGGAGTCCGGCCCCGCGCCCGCGGCGAAGACGACGGCGTCGGAACCCTCGACCGCCGCGTCGAGATCGCTGAGCGGATCCTCGAGATCGGCGCGAACCGGCTCCGCTCCCACGGCGCGCACGTCGTCCTCGTGCTCCGCCTTGCGAATCGTGCTGCGGACGGTGTGCCCGGCGGCGCTCAGGCGCTCGGCGAGCAGGAGCGCGATCTGGCCGTGGCCTCCGACGATGGTGACGATCATGCCCCCATCATCGCGCGCCGCGCCAGTCGCCGGTCTGGCGCATGGCCGGGCACCCCCATCGGCGGCTCCCGTTTAGGGTCGACACCATGTCCTCCAACGACGCCACCGACATCACGAGCGCCCACGGCGGCCGCCTCATCGCCCAGCGGCTGAAGGCCCACGGCGTGACGAAGCTCTTCACGCTCTCCGGCGGCCACATCTTCTCGATCTACGACGGCTGCCGGGAGGAGGGCATCGACATCGTCGACGTCCGCCACGAGCAGACCGCCACGTTCGCGGCGGAGGGTTGGGCGAAGGCCACGCGCGAGCCGGGCGTCGCCGCGCTGACCGCCGGCCCCGGGGTGACGAACGGCATGAGCGCGATGGGCTCCGCGCAAATGAACAACTCGCCAATCGTGGTGCTCGCCGGCCGCGCGCCCGCGATGCGCTGGGGCCAGGGGTCGCTGCAGGAGATCGACCACGTCCCGTTCGTCGCGCCGCTCACGAAGCTGGCCGCGACGCCCGAGACCACCGCGGAGATTCCGGGCCTCGTCGACGACGCGTTCCTCGCCGCCCAGGCCCCGCACTCCGGGCCGACCTTCGTCGACTTCCCGATGGACCTCGTCTTCTCCGAGGCGGAGGTGCCCGAGAGCGGCCGCACCGCACCGCCCGCGGGCGAGGGGCCGGACCCCGACGGCGGCGCGATGGACCGCGCGATCGCGCTGCTCAAGGAGGCCGAGCGGCCCGTGATCATGGCGGGCACGAACCTGTACTGGGGCCACGGTGAGGTCGCGCTGCTGCAGCTCGCCGAGGAGCGCGGGATCCCCGTCTTCCTCAACGGCATGGGCCGCGGGTGCGTGCCCGCCGATCACCGCCTGAGCTTCTCCCGCGCCCGCGGCGACGGCCTGAAGGGTGCGGACGTCGCGCTGATCATCGGCGTCCCGATGGACTTCCGCCTCGGCTTCGGCGCCTCCTTCGGCGAGGAGACCGAGCTCGTCGTCATCGACCGCGCCGAGCCCGTCCGCGCCCACCCGCGCGAGGTGAAGGCCGAGCTCTACGGCGGCCTGCCGAAGATCCTCGACGGCCTCCGCACCGGCACGAAGGACGGCACCGACACGACGGCCTGGATCGCGCACCTGCGCGAGGCCGAGACCGAGAAGCGCGCGAAGGAGGCCGAGGAGCTGAACGACCCGCGCAGCCCGCTCCACCCGATGCGGCTCTACAAGGAGCTCGGCGAGGTGCTCGACCGCAACGCGATCGTCATCGGCGACGGCGGCGACTTCGTCTCCTACGCCGGCCGGGTCATCGACACCTACGAGCCCGGCTGCTGGATGGACCCGGGCCCGTTCGGCTGCCTCGGCTCCGGCCCCGGCTACGCGCTCGCCGCCAAGATCGCGCACCCGGACCGCCAGGTCGTCCTGCTGCAGGGCGACGGTGCGTTCGGCTTCGCGGGCATGGAGTTCGACACGCTCGCGCGCCACGGGGTCAACGTCGTGAGTGTCATGGGCAACAACGGCATCTGGGCGTTGGAGAAGCACCCGATGGAGTTCCTCTACGGCTACTCCGTGGCCGCGGAGCTGCGGCCCGAGACGCGCTACGACAAGGTCGTCGAGGCGCTCGGCGGCCACGGCGAGCTCGTCCGTACGCCGGAGGAGCTGAAGCCCGCGCTCGCCCGTGCGTTCGAGTCCGGGCTGCCGTCGCTCGTGAACGTCCTGACCGACCCGGACGTCGTCTACCCGCGCCGGTCGAACCTCGCCTGACTACTGGTCGCGCACGAGCGCGTCGAGCTGGATGCCCCCGAGGAAGACGACGGTGGAGGCGTACAGGTAGCCCATGAGGACGACGATGCTGGCGAGGGCTCCGTAGATCGACCCGTAGGAGGCGAACTGCGAGAGGTAGAGGCCGAAGCCCGCGCTCATCAGCACCCACGCGCCGACGATGGCCAGAGCGCCCCCGGAGATCCATCCGAGGGGCTGCTCCTGGCACGGCCCCTGATGAACCAGCACACCGACCGCCGCCCCGAGCAGGGCCGCCGCGAGCAGCCAGCGTCCGACGAACAGCAGGGCACCGAGCGCGGGCGCGGGGTCCCCGTCGACGAGCGGCACGAGCGTGACGACGGCCACGGCGCTGAAGGCGAGGACCGCGAGGGCGATCGCGATGAGCACTGAGCGCAGGTACCGCGCCCAGAAACTGCGGTCGTCCTCGTCGCCGTAGACCCGATCGAGTGCGGCCATGGCGGCGCGCACCGCCCCGGACAGCTGCCAGATCGCGATCGCCGCGCCGGCGGTCACCCAGAACAGGCGGGCGGAGCCGAGCACCTGCCGCACGGTGTCGTCGATCACCGTGAGCATCGCCGCGCTCACGTTCTCCTCGACCGTCGGCCGCACGTCCTGCGTCCAGAGCTCCGTGAGGCCGAGGAAGCCGAGCGTCCCCAGCGCGAAGAGCAGCAGCGGGACGAGCGCGGTCAGCACCTGGAAGGAGATCGCGCTCGCGAACAGCAGCAGCTCGTTGCGGTCGAAGCCGTCGATCATCCCCCGGGTCATGGTTCGGGCTCGGCTGCGCGTCAGGATGGCCACGCAGCTCTCCTGCCCGTCGACGCGTCCACTGACACGGTGTTCAACGTCTATACGGTTGCGTGTGCAACCATCATGGGATGAGCCTTACCGTCACGCACTTCACCGATCCGGGTTGCCCGTGGGCCTACAGCGCCTCCCCCGACCTCGCCGTGCTCCGCTGGCGCTACGGCTCCCAGCTGAGCTGGCGGCACGTGATGATCGGGCTGGCGGAGGATCCGCAGCTCTACGTGGACCGCGGGTACACGCCGACGATGATGGCCCAGGGATACGCGCGCTTCCGCCGCTACGGGATGCCGTTCGCGACGGACCCGAAGCCGCGGGTGAGCGCGACCTCGCCCGCCTGCCGTGCGCTCGTCGCGGTGCGGCAGGCCGCGCCGACGCTCGAGGAGGAGGCGTTCCGCGCGCTCCAGTTCCTGCAGTTCTGCTCCCCCGCGCTGCTCGACGACGTCGAGGCGCTGCAGCGCGCTCTGGCCACCGTGACGGGGCTCGACGCGGACGAGGTCGTCGACGCCATCGAGACCCCGGCGGTGTGGGAGGCCTACGAGGCCGACCGCGCGGAGACGCGCACCGCCGAGGGCGGGGCCACGCACTTCCAGGGCAAGTCGTTCGACTCCGACGGGGCGGAGCGGTACACCGCGCCGACGCTGATCTTCACCGCCGAGAACGGCCGTTCGCTCGAGGCCGGCGGCTTCCAGCCGATCGAGGCGATCGACGTCTGCGTCGCGAACCTTGACCGCTCGCTGGAGCGGCAGGCCCCGGCGGAGGAGCCGCTCGCGGTGCTCGCCGCCTTCCCCTACGCGCTGACGACCCGGGAGATCGCAGCGGTGATGACGCCACCGATGGCCGCGCCGGACGATGCGGCTACCGAGTCCGCCCTCATCGCCGCCGTGGCCGACGGAGCGGCGCGGCGCGAGAGCGTCGGCGACGGCGCGCTCTGGAGCCTCGCCGCCTAGTCGCGCTTGCGCGCCTCCGCGGTGGCCTTCGCGTTGTCCTTGTCGAGCGCGTCGGCCAGCTCCTCCTTCGTCATGTTCGAGCGGCCCTCGACGTCCGCCTCCTGCGCGCGCTCGTAGAGCTCGTCCTTCGTGTGACCCTCGGCGTCGACGCCGCCGTGGCTCGCACCGTCCCCGCGGCGCGCGGCCTCGCCGGTGAGCTTCGACTGCTCGTCGGAGGGGCCCTTCTCGTCCTTCGGCTCCCAGTGGTCGCCGACCTTCTCGTAGGAGTGCTTGACCGCCGACCAGGCGGTGCGGTGCGCGCGGGATTCGGAGTCGTATTGCTCCTCCGCCGAGGCGAGCGTCTCCGTGTAGGTGCGCTGCGCCTTCTCCTCGGAGCGCTCGAGGGTGCTGGGGATCTCCGGCTCGTCCTTGGGCATGCCCGGGGTTTTCCCGGACGGGTGCGATGTCAGTCCCAGGCGTGGCCGACGAAGACCGGCTCCGGGACGAGCCGGACGCCGAAGGCCGCCTCGACCCCGTCGGCGATCTCGCGGGCGAGTGCGACCAGGCCAGCAGTCGTCCCGGCCCCACGGTTCGTGAGCGCGAGCGTGTGCTTCGAGGAGATCGCGACCGTCGCGGGGTCGCCGTGGCCCTTCGCGAAGCCCGCCCGTTCGATGAGCCACGCGGCCGAGGTCTTGATGCGCCCGTCCTCCTCGGGGTAACGCGGCAGCCGCGCCTCCTCCCCGAGCCGCTCGGCGACCCGCTTCTCGAGGGCGCGGAACTCGCGGCCCGTGAGAATCGGGTTCGTGAAGAACGAGCCGGCGGAGACCGAGTCCGGGTCGTCGGCCGCGACAACCATGCCCTTGCCGCGGCGCAGCTCGAGCACCGCCTCCCGGACGTCGGCCAGCGGGGCACGACCGCCGACGCTCACGCCGAGGCGCCGAGCGAGCTCGACGTAGCGCAGCGGGCGAGACGCGCCGCCGCGCTCGAGCGCGAAGGAGACCGCCAGGACGACCCAGCGTCCGGGCTCCCGCTTGAAGGCGGAGGAGCGGTAGGTGAAGGCGCAGGCCTCGCGGTCGAGCTCGACGATCTCGCCCGTCGAACGGTCGTAGGCGCGCACGCCGACGACGGTCTCGGCCACGTCCTGCCCGTAGGCGCCGACGTTCTGGATCGGCGTCGCGCCGCACGAGCCCGGGATCCCGCTCAGGCACTCGACGCCCGCCAGCCCGTCGGCCACGGCCCGGGCCACGAAGGCGTCCCACGGCTCCCCCGCCTGCACGGTGAGCACGACCTTCTCCCCGCCGTCGACCCGCTCGGTCCCCGTGGTCTCGACGGCCACGACGACGCCCGGGAAGCCCGCGTCGGCGATCACGACGTTGGAGCCGCCCGCGAGGACCAGGAGCGGCTCGCCCGCGGCGTCTGCCGCCCGAACCGCGTCGACGACCTGCTGCTCGGTGTCCGCGACGACCAGGCGCCCGGCGGGGCCGCCGAGGCGCAGCGTGGTGCGGGGTGCGAGCTTCATGGAGGAGCGGAGGCTAGCTCGGCCCGGGACAGGCTCCTAGGCTGCCCGCATGGCCGAGCACCTCGTCGTCCTCTCGCTCACCCCGGAGGCGATCGCGGCACTCCCGGCCGCGAGCGCCGCGCTCCGCGAGCACGTGCTCGGCGCCGACACCCTGGCCGACGCGCTCGACCGCGCGGCCGCCGAGCTCCCCGCCGCCCTCGCCTTCGCCTGGGAGCAGGCCGAGCTCGTCGCCGACCTGCGGCGCCCCCCGGTCATGGGCGAGCGCCAACCCGACCACGACTACGAGGTGGGACTCGTCGCCGAGGACGCGTCCCCGCGCCGCATCGTCCTCTACGCGCGCGATCAGGCGCACGCTCTGGAGGCCGGGGAGGACTTCGCCCGCACCTGCCTACCCCGGGGCTTCCGCGCAGCCGCAGCCCGTCGCGCCCAGGCCCCCGGATAGGCTCGCCGCATGCAACGCGTCGAGATCGAACACGTCTTCGCCAAGCCCGTCGAGGACGTGTACGCGTTCCTCGCCGAGCACGAGAACCTCGGACCGCTCTTCGGCGCGAAGATCAGCCGCGTCCGCGACGGCGACACGAGCCGCAACGGCGCGGGCTCGGTCCGCAAGCTGAAGATCGGACCGCTGCCGGCCTTCGAGGAGACCGTCACCGAGGCGATCGAGAACGAGCTCATCCGCTACCGCATCACGAAGGGCTCGCCGCTGAAGGGCCACCACGGCGAGATGCGCTTCACCTCACGCGGCCCCGGCACCCATCTGCGCTACGTCATCGAGTTCGGCGCGGTCGTCCCGGGGCTCGACCGGATCATCAAGGCGGGACTCGAGAAGAACATCCGCAAGGGCCTCCCCACGGTGGACCAGAAGGCCTGAACGACCCCTTGCATCCTTAGGAGATCTTGAGTGCGGCCGGGCGGTCGCCGCTAGCGTCTCCGGCGTGATCTCCGTCCTCGCCGCCGTCCCGGCCGAGCGGTTGCGGTCCGTCTGCGGCGAAGAGCCAGGAACCTTCTGCCGCCTCGTCCTCGATTGGACCGGCGACCGCACCTCCGCCGAACTCGCCGACAACTTCCTCGGGAAGCCCCTCGCGATCCTCCTGATCCTGCTCGGGGCGCTCGTGATCAACAAGCTCGTGCGCCGGAGCATGAAGGGCGGCCTGCGGCGGCTGCACACCGGCGGCATGCAGGAGTCGCTCGGGGCGCTGCGCCGCGCGACCCCCGACGCGCTCCTCGAGACCCAGGAGCACTCGATGCGCACCGAGCAGCGGGTGCAGGCGCTCGGCAGCGTGCTCGGTTCGGTCGCCTCGTTCGGGATCTTCACGATCGCCGGCTTCATGGTGCTCGGCCGGCTCGGCACCGACCTCGGGCCGCTACTCGCGGGTGCCGGGGTCATCGGCGTCGCGCTCGGCTTCGGCTCGCAGTCCCTGGTCAAGGACTTCCTGAGCGGCATCTTCATCCTCATCGAGGATCAGTTCGGCGTCGGCGACATCATCTCGCTGGACCTGCAGACCGAGGGGACCGTCGAGGCCGTCTCGCTGCGCACGACGCGGCTGCGCTCGGTGGACGGCACCGTCTGGCACGTCCCGAACGGCGACATCAAGCGCGTGGGAAACCGGAGCCAGCGCTGGTCACGCGCCCTCCTCGACATCGAGGTCTCCTACGACACCGACCTCGACCTGGCCACCGAGGTGATCGACCGGGTCGCCCAGGAGGTCGCGCAGGGCAACAGCAAGGTGCTCGACCGCCCGGAGGTGTGGGGCGTCGAGTCGCTCGGGCCGAACAGCGTGGTCATCCGCCTGGTGGTCAAGACGACGCCGGCCGCCCAGTACGTGATCAGCCGGCAGCTGCTGCGCAAGATCAAGGACGCCTTCGACGCGGAGGGCATCGAGATCCCGTTCCCGCAGCAGACGGTCTGGCACCGCGACGCCGAACAGGCGCCGCAGGAGCCCTGAGGACGCCTCAGCGGCCGAGCGTGCGCAGGAACACGCGGGCGCGGCCGGGGACCTCGCCGAGCAGGCGGCGGACCTCGGAGAGCCCGTCGCGCAGCTCGCCGTCACCGATCTCCACCGGGCGCAGCGTGTCCTGGAGCTCGGCCAGCCGCGAGTCGGCCTTCACCGAGGCGACCTCGGCGCGGTCGAGGAACCCGCGGGCCCCGTGGTGGGGGGAGCCCGCGATCGCCTCGGCGGGCGGCCGCGCGACCAGGCCGTGCCGCTCGGCGAAGCCGGCGACGGTGCGCTTGAGGCGCCCGCTGGCCAGCTGCAGCGGCTTGAAGAGCTCGCCCTCCAGGCGGTCGGCCGTCGGCTCGTCGAGCAGCTCGTAGGCCTCCATCAGGTCGGCGAGCGCGACCGCGACGTCATCACCCGCGATGGCGATCTCGTCGAGCATCTCCTGCTGCGCCTGCGCGGTGCTGTAGACCATGCCCCCGAGACTACGCCGCGTGCGGCTCGAGCCGGATGACGACGGACTTCGAGGTCGGCGTGCCGCTCATCACGCCCACCGCGTCGAGCGGGACGAGCGCGTTGGTCTCCGGGTAGTAGGCGGCCGCGCAGCCGCGCGCGGTCGGGTAGCTCACGACGCGGAAGCGCTCGCAGCGCCGCTCGACCCCCTCGTGCTCGCCGACGAGGTCGACGATGTCGCCGTCCGCGTGGCCGAGCCTCGCGAGATCCTCCGGCGCGACCATGACGACCCGCCGCCCCGCCTTGATGCCGCGGTAGCGGTCGTTCAGGGCGTAGACCGTCGTGTTGTACTGATCGTGCGAGCGCAGGGTCTGCAGGAGCAGCCGCCCAGGCGGCACCTCCACGCTCGTCAGCGGGTTCACGGTGAGGTGCGCCTTCGCGTCCGGCGTGGCGAAGGTGCGGGTGTCCCGCGGCGGGTGCGGAAGCGTGAAGCCGCCGGGCTCGGCGATCCGCGCGTTGAAGTCCTCGAAGCCGTCGACGACCTCGGCGATGCGGTCGCGAAGGACCGAGTAGTCGTCCTCCCACGCCTGCCACGGGAGCCCCTCGACGGGCGGGAGCGCGGCGCGGGCGAGACCGCAGATGACCGCCATCTCGCTCTTGAGCTCGTCCGAGGCCGGGGCGAGGCGCCCGCGTGAGGCGTGCACGTCCATCATCGAGTCCTCGACCGTGATGACCTGGTCCCCGCTCTTCTGCGTGTCCCGTTCCGTGCGGCCCAGGCAGGGGAGGATGAGCGCCTGCTCCCCGGTCACGACGTGGGAGCGGTTGAGCTTCGTGGAGACCTGGACAGTGAGCCGGGTCTTCCGGAGCGCGGCGAAGACGGCCTCGGTGTCGGGCGTGGCGGTGGCGAAGTTCCCGCCCATCCCCATGAAGAGCTGCGCCTTCCCGTCTCGCATCGCGCGGATCGCGGCGACGGTGTCGTGACCGTGCGCGCGGGGCGGCTCGAAGCCGAAGACCTCCCGGAGCCGGTCGAGGAACCCGTCGTCCATCTGCTCCCAGATCCCCATGGTGCGGTCGCCCTGGACGTTCGAGTGGCCGCGGACCGGGCAGACCCCCGCGCCCGGCTTGCCGATGTTCCCGGTGAGCAGCAGCGTGTTGGCGATCTCCTGGATCGTCGCCACGGAGTTCTTGTGCTGGGTGAGGCCCATGGCCCAGCAGACGATCACGCGCTCGCCCCCCGCGATCATGTCCCGCGCCTGGTCGATCTCGCCGCGCGTGAGGCCACTGGCGGCCTCGACGGCGGGCCAGTCGAGGGCGTCGAGCTCGGCTTCGAGCTCCGTCAGGCCGACGCACTGCTCGTCGAGGAACGCGCGGTCGAAGACGGTCCCCGGGGCGATCCGCTCCGCGTCGAGCAGCCGCTTGTTCAGCGCCTTGAAGAGCGCGAGGTCGCCGTTGACGCGGACCTGGAGGAAGAGGTCGGCGAGCGGAGTCCCCTGTCCGATCACGCCGTTGGGGCGCTGCGGGTTCTTGAAGCGCATGAGCCCGGCCTCGGGCAGCGGGTTCACCGCGATGATGCGCGCGCCGCCCTTCTTGGCGGTCTCCAGCGCGGTGAGCATCCGGGGGTGGTTCGTGCCCGGGGTTCTGCCCGACGACGAGGATCGTGTCGGCCTGCTCGACGTCCTCGAGGCTGACCGAGCCCTTCCCGATCCCGATCGCCTCGGTGAGCGCGTGGCCGCTCGCCTCGTGGCACATGTTCGAGCAGTCCGGGAGGTTGTTCGTGCCGAGCGCGCGAACGAAGAGCTGGTAGGCGAAGGCGGCCTCGTTGCTCGTGCGGCCGCTCGTGTAGAAGATCGCCTCGTCGGGGGAATCGAGCGCCTTCAGCTCGTCGGCGATCAGGGTGAACGCGGCGTCCCAGCTGATCGGCGCGTAGTGGCTCGCGCCCGGGGCGAGGTGCATCGGGTGGGTGATGCGGCCCTGGCGGCCGAGCCAGTAGTCGGTCTGCTCAGCGAGCTCCGCGCGGCTGTGGCGGGCGAAGAACTCCGGGTCCACGCGGGCGGTGGTCGCCTCCTCCGCGACGGCCTTCGCCCCGTTCTCACAGAACTCGGCGACCGAGCGGTCCTTCGGGTCGGGCCAGGCGCAGCCCGGGCAGTCGAAGCCGTGGACCTGGTTCAGCCGCAGGAGCGTCCGCGCGGTCCGGGTCGGGCCCATGCGCTTGAGCGAGAGCTCCATCGCGACCGCGACGCCGGGCACCCCGGCGGCCCACTCCTTGGGCGGTCCCGTGTGCTCGGCCTCGTCCTGCTCCTGCCCTGGCTGCTTCATGCCTCGCAGCATCGCACTGCCGCGGAGCGATCAGGCGCCCGAAGCGGGTCAGGCGGGCTCGGGCACCCAACCCGCCGGGAACGCACCGGCCGGGACCCGGCCCGGGTAGTCGGGGAAGAGCCGGCGGGCGAGCTCCTCGAGCGGGCGGCCGGCCATGAGCGGGGCGAGGTCGTCGAGGCAGAGCAGGATCCGGAGCGTCGAGGCGATCTGCAGGTCCGCTGCGTTCGGCTGCTCGCCGCCGATCACGCCGTCCGCGATGAGCGCGTCGACGTGGTCGAGCTTCTCCGGGAGGCCGGTCAGGTCCTCAGCGAGCTGCACCGCGGAGATCCGGTGGTACTTCCAGGAGGCGCGGATGAACTTCAGCGCGAAGTCGGTGCCGGGCGGGTCGAGCGGCTCCGCTCCGCCGAAGGTGCCCATGGCCTCGGGCCGGAAGTGCATCGAGCCCCACGGCAGGCGGCGTCCGAGGTCCTGCAGCTCACGGTCGCCCCACGCCTCGGCCTCCTGCACGGCGTCGTCGGCGAGGAGCGCAGGATCGGCAGCGAGCGCGTCGAGCTTCTCGTAGATCGCGCGGGAGCCGTGGACGGGCTCACCGTCGACGACCATCCCGGGCACGGTCGTCTTCCCCTCGCCGTAGATCGCCGCCATCTCCTCGACGTGCGCCCCGGCCTGCAGTGCGACCCGCTCGTACTCGAGCCCCTTCAGCTTCAGGGCCGCCTCGACCGCGAGGCACGGGTGGGAGGGCGGCAGGACGTGCACGGTGATGGAGGGCATGTGCCCATCCTCCCCTACCCGACGATGTCGTAGACCTGCTCAGCTGGCCGGGCCATGAGCCGGTCGCAGAGCTCGCCTTTGAGGACGGTCAGCCGCGCCTCCTCCGCCGCACCCCGTTCGACGGCCAGCAGCGCGACGAACTCCTTGGTGACGTAGCCGTCCCGCAGCGCCAGCGTCACCGCCCGCTCCCGGTAGCCGAGAGCGAAGACGAAGCGCTCCCTCGTGACGCTGAGCTCCGCGCGCGCGAGCCCCGGATCGACCACGAAGCGCCCGTCGCTCACCGCCCGGGTGACGAGCTCGAAGCCGTCCCGCGCTCCGGGGCCGCCGAAGGCGGTGGCCACCGTGAGCTCTCGCCGCTCGGCCGGCGCGTCGGGTGAGAGCAGCGGGAGCGCCCGCTCGAGCACCTTGAACGCGTGGGCGACGCCGCCCGGCGAACCCGGGCCGTGGAAGGCCATCAGTTCGGCGAACGTGAACGCGAGGGAGAGCCCCCGGTCGACGAGCCGCAGCGTCGCGTCGGGCCCTCCGGGCCGAACCGTCACGGCGGGAACGTCCCGGATCCGCCGACCCCGGGGGTGCGGCCCCCGCCGACGCCCATCGTCCGCGGGTACTTCGCCTCGGCGAGCCGGCCGACGACGAGCACTTGGGCCTTCCCGGTGCGGTTCCCGGCGCCGTCGCGCAGACCGCCGGCGGGGAGCGTGATCTTCGTACCGTCCCGGACCCGCTGCTTGAGCACGACGCGCCAGCCGCCCTCACGCTCGACGTAGACGGCCCGGAGCTTGCGCTTGCCGAGCAGCAGCGTCGCGCGGCCACCCGTCGGCGAGAGCGCGCGGTAGGTCACCGCGCGGGCCGCGTCCGGCGGCGGGAACTGCGCCCGGAGCACGAGCTTCGTGCGCCGCTTCGGGCGGCTCTGCAGGACGCCGCGCGCGATGAGGCCGCGGCTCGCGACGATCTGGAACGCCTCGCCCTTCAGGTCGTAGGCACCGGAGGTGACGCGGACGCGGTGGGTGCCCGGCGCAAGGTCCGGGGCGACGTCGTACCGCGCCGCGTACTGGCCCTCGGAGGTCTCCCGCCAGGTGAACGACAGCCCGAGGTCCGAGTCGACCCGGCGGAACTCCCCGCCCTTGTCGCGCCGCTCGAGGCTCAGGAACGGGACGTCGGCGGGCCGGTCGACGCCGCCCGGCGCGCCGCTCCACCGGAGGTCGACGACCTCGCCGCGCTCGACGGTCCCGGTCGGCGCCGCGAGGAGCTTCCCCGCCACGCCGCCGTCCCCGACGGCCGGCGGGGCCGACGCGGCGTCCCCGAGCTCGGCGGGCTTGTCGGGCGTCGGTGCCGGGGCCCCGACCGCCATCGCCTTCGTCAGCTCGACCAGGGTGTTCCGGGCCAGGAGCGAGGTCCAGAGGCCGAAGACGGTGTGGCCCCCCTCGTAGTGCTGCGCCTGGTACTCCTCCGGCGTAGTCAGGTAGCCCAGGTAGTCGTTGGCGAGGCCGACGATCACGACGTCCTCGACTCCCTTCGGCAGCTCCGTCTCGACGGCGGAGACCAGGCGCCGCCCCATCTGGACGCTCGGCTCGCCGGGCGCGGCGACGAGCAGACGGCTTCCGACGCGGATGACCTGGAACTCCGGCGTGCTCTCGTGGATCCCGGCCGCGTCGGTCGGCGCGGGGACGATCAGCTTGCGCCCTTGCACCGGATCGCTCGCATCGGCGGGCAGGCGACGGCCCTCGGTCTGGACGGGTTCCTTGAAGATCGACGCCCCGTCCTCGGAGCCACCAAGGAACGGCAGGCCGAAGAACGGCTTCGCCGAGACGAACTTGCCGGGCTCGACCTGCTGCCCGCAGTAGCACGTGCGGGTCCAGCGCACGTCGATCGGCATGTCGCTCGTGAGGGTCTTCCCGGCGCGCTTCCAGACGGCCCTGGCCTCGCGGGCGATGCGCTGCCCGAGGAGGTCCATCGTCGCGGTCGGGTTGTAGGCGTCGAAGCGCGGCATCATGTCGCCGGCGGCGCCGTTGCTCCACAGCGCGACGAAGTCGCCGCGGTCCCGCTTCGGGATCTGCGACTTCCCACGCTCGAGGTGGAAGTTCGCCGCGCCCGCCAGATCTGCGTCCCAGATGTCGACGGCCGGCGTGGAGGTCGTCGGGTGGACCGGGAACTCCGTCCAGGCCGCAAGCGGCGTGCCGTCGAGGCGCTCGACGCGGAGGGTGCGCAGCACGGTGTCGCGAGTGTGCTCCTCCCCGTCCGGGTCGTCGGTGTTCTGCCCCGACCCGTAGGTCTGGTCGAGGCCATGGTTCGCGTTGTGCGCCTCGATGGAGCGCTGCTGGTTCGCGTCGAGGACGCGGCCGGTCGCCCAGCCCGCCTTCACGCGCTCGCGGCGGCCGTCGGCGGTGCGGATCGCCTTCGCGAGCTGCGCAACCTGCCACGGCGCAAGGCTCCCCGGTCCGGAGTGCGTGTGCGTCCCGGAGTAGAGGATCGTCTCGTGCGTGTAGCCCAGATCCTTGAGCTTGGCGACCAAGTCGTCCTTCTCGAGCGCGTACCCGAGATCCGTCGAGAGCAGGGCGACCTTGGTGTCACCGTCGTCGAGCACGAGCGCCCGACCCGTCAGGCGCGTGTGGACGCCCTTCACCGTGATGTCCGGCCGCACGAACCCCAGCGTCGTGCCGCCGTTGGCGGGCGTGATGTCCGCGACCGCTGCACCCGCCTTCAGCGGGGCGGCCTGAGCTGCCGCGGGAGCGAGCAGGGCGACGGCAGCGATGAGTAGGACGAGGCGTAGACGGCACATGAACGCCGGAGTTTGTCAGGCGAACGGGACCGTCGCGCCACCGCGCTGAAGGCGGCCGACGGTCGGCTGCGACAGTCCGGGACGTGCGACCTGAGCCCACGTCGTCCCCGGTCGGCCTCCTCCTCCCCTTCGCGCTCGTCGCCTTCGCCGCGAACTCGCTCATCACCCGCCACGTCGTCGACGAGGACCTCCTCGACGCCGGGCTGCTCTCGGCGGTCCGCTTCATCGCCGGCGCGCTCGCGCTCCTCGCGCTGGTGGTGGTCAAGCGAGAGCGGGTCGTGGTCGGTCGGGCGAACCTCGTGCCCGCGCTGTGGCTCGGCGTCTACGCCCTCTGCATCTCCTACGGCTATCGCTTCATCGGCGCGGCCGCCGGCACGTTCGTCTTCTATGCGGTGGTGCTGCTCACCCTGGTGGCCTGGGACCGCATTCACGGGGTCGCGCTCCCTCCCCGCCGCGCGGCCGGAGCCCTGATCGCCCTCGCCGGGATCGCGGTCCTGGCGAGCGGCTCGGTCGCCACGGTCACCGTCAGCGGGGTCGTCCTCCTCGCGGCGACCGGTGCGGCCTGGGGGCTCTACACCGCGGCGGGCCGGGGCGGCGACGACCCTCGCGTCGCGACGACCGGGCACTTCGTCGTGCTCGCTGTGGTGCTCGCCCTCCCGGCCGCCGCCGGTGCCGCCGCAGGGCTGCAGATCACCGGGGCGGGCCTCGCCTGGGCGGTCGTCATGGGTGCGGGGACGACCGCCTTCGCCTACGTCGCCTGGTACGCCTGCCAGCGCGCGCTGTCCGGGACCACGGCGGGCGCGGTCCAGCTCATCATCCCGGTGCTCACCGCAGCGGGCGCGGCCGTGCTGCTCGGGGAGGAGCTGACCCTGCGGCTCGGGATCTGCGCCGTGCTGGTCGGCGCCGGAACCTGGCTCGGCCGCCCGGCCGCCGGCTGACTGTCAGCTCGCACCACCGCCGCGCGACCCCTGATGCAGGGAGCGTCGCCCGGGCGGTCCCGCTCAGCCGAGAGGAACCGCCATGCACCTGAACGCCCACCTGGATCTCGACCTCGTCGCCCTCGAGGCCGAGGACGAGCTCACCGTCCTCGTCGAGCTCGTCGCGCCGGAGCTGCCCGCGTCGGAGCCCCGCCCCGCGGCCACCGTGCAGGTCGTCCTCGACCGCAGCGGCTCGATGGGCGGCGAGCGCCTGGACGCCGCGCTCGACGCGCTCGTCGCCCTCGTCGACCGGCTCGCGCCGACCGATCGCTTCGGCCTCGTCACCTTCGACTCGGAGGTCGAGGTCGTCGTCCCGGCGGGCCCGCTCACCGACAAGCAGGCGGTCAAGCACGCGATCCACGGCGTCCACCCCCGCGGCATGACGAACCTCTCGGCGGGGCTGATGCGCGGGCTGCAGGAGGCCCAGCGCGTCGCGGGCCCCGCCGGCGCGACCCTCCTGCTCGTCAGCGACGGGCACGCCAACGACGGGGTGCGCGGCCCGGAGCAGCTCGCCGCGGTCGCCGCCCGCGGGCGCGCCGCCGGGATCACCACCACGACGATCGGCATCGGCCTCGACTACGACGAGCAGCTGCTCGCCGCCATCGCCGGGGGCGGCCAGGGCGGTCACGCCTTCGCGCTCGACGGGGACGCCGCGGGCGCCGCGGTCGCGGGCGAGGTGACCGGGCTGCTCTCCAAGAGCGTCCAGGCCGCGAGCCTGATCGTGCGGCCCGAGACGAGCGTCGACTCCGTCACGGTGTGGCACGACCTGCCGAGCACCACCATCGAGGACGGGCTCATGCTCGAGCTCGGCGACCTCTGGGCGGGGGAGCAGCGCAAGCTCGTGCTGAGCCTCGCCGTGCCCGCCAAGGCGGCCCTCGGGCTGGCCCGGGTGGCGAGCCTCGAGCTGCGCTACGTGGCGCTCCCCGAGCTCGTCGAGCACACGATCAGCACCGAGCTGCACGTGAACGTCGTGCCCGGGGACCAGGCCGCCGGCCGCATCCCCGACCCGGTCGTCCGCGAGGAGCTGCTCTTCCAGCAGACCCAGCAGGCCAAGCGGCGGGCCGCCGACGCGATGGCCCGCGGCGACCTGGACGGGGCCCGCGCGACGCTCTCCGGCGCGGTCGACGCGATGCACGCCGCGCCGCCCGCCGTGCTGAGCACCGAGCTCCTCGAGGAGGTCGGGATCCTGGAGCAGCTCCGCGACGACAGCCGCGTCGACTCCCGGCTCGCGGCCAAGCGCGCCCGGATGGAGCACGCGCGCAAGAGCCGGAAGCGGGGGCGCGGCTGAGCCGGGTTGCCCACCCCGGTGCGGGGGTAGGCGGGACGTCATGGGTCTCTTCTCGCGCGTCAAGAAGACCCTCATCGGGGAGCCCGTCCACGAGCAGCTCGAGGACGCGGCCTTCCCCGGTCTCATGGTCACGACCGGTCGTCCGTTCGTGGTCGAGGGGCCCTCGTGCGGACGGATCGAGCTGTGGGAGGCGGAGCGAACCGTGGCCGGCACGCGCGAGGGGACGCTCCATCCACCGAAGGGGTTCGGCCGGCGCCGCGCGGACAACGTCGCGGCGACCGTCGGCGGGCGGGTGCTCGCGCTCGAGCACCGCCGCTGGAAGTCCGCCCGGCTGCTCCTCGACGGACGCCGGATCGCCTCGCTGAAGGGCGAGAAGCGCGGGCCGAACGGCCGACCCAACGATCGCGCGGTCTACACGGTCGAGTGGAAGCTCGGGGTCGCTCCCGAGGTCGCCGGGCTCGGCCACGCGCTCGCCTCGCGGTACGGCGTCGGCGCCCCGGGCCTCATCACCCGGGCGTTTCTCGAGCTCGGCAGCGGCCTGTGACGGTCGGTCATCGGCGGTGCGGGACCAGCTGGCGAAGGGTCGTCTCCAGCAGCTCCGTGGGCCCGATCCCGGCCGCCTGGGCCATGACGGCGAGCACGCTCTGGCGGGCGAACGAGCAGTAGAGGCTCGCCTCCAGAAACCAGGGCTCGCCGTCGGGGTCGATCCGCACGTCGAAGAGCGAGTAGTGACGGCAGCCGAGGGCGCGGTGGCAGCGTCGAGCGAGCTCGCCGACGGGACCGGCCAGCGGGTCGTCGGGGGCGAGGCGCCAGCTGCTCGCCGCGTCCTTGGCCATGAGCGCGAGCTCCCCGTCCGGGCGGCCGAGCTTGTCCCCGGGACCGCGCACGCCGCCGGGGACCGCGTACTCCTCGATGGGCAGGAGCACGAGCTCGCCGCCGCGTTCGAGCAAGCCCACCCGGACCTCGCGGCCGAGCTCGACGTACCGCTCGACGAGCACCTCCCCGGCGTGGGCGAACGCCTCGGTGAGCGCCGCGTCGAACTCGTCCTGGGCGCGCACGAGGGTGACCCCGAGCGAGTTGTCGGCGTCGAGCGGCTTGACGACGACGGGCGGCGCGAGCGTCGGCTGCTCGCCCCGGCGCAGGCGCTCGGCCTCGGGGACCCGCACGCCCGCGGCGGCGACGACCGCCCGGGCCTGCGCCTTGTCCGCCGTGAGCGCCATGACCTCCGGCCGGTTCCCCGGATACGGGACGCCGAGCACGTCGAAGAGCGCCCGGAAGTGGGTCATGCCCGCCCGACAGAAGAGCTGCGGGAGCATGGCGTCAGGGGCGAGCGCAACGACGTGCGCGAGCGCCTCGGGCAGACGCATCGCCGGTGCCGCTGCGATGTCCTCGGGCGCAAGCGAGACGGGGAAGCGCCACGCGCCGTCCGGGGAGAGCGAGGCGATCACCGGCTCGTGCCCCACGCCCGTCGCCTCCAGGCAGTCGCGTGCGTAGACGCGCGAGAGCTCGGCGTGGAACTCGCTCGTCGGCGAGCCCGTCAGGTGGAGGAGCCGCACCCTCAGTCCCCGCCGGCCTCGACGAGCTTGCCGATGTTCACGTCGATCTTCACCCAGTCGCGCCCCTCGCGCAGCGCCCCGAGGAGCAGCGACGGCAGCTGGAGGTGGTGCAGCAGCAGGAACGGCAGCGGGTCGTCCCAGGCGAAGACGGCCTCCTTGCCGTCGACGATCGTCCGCAGCCGCCCGGGCGCCGAGGCCGGGTCCCGCAGCGCCTGCCAGAGCTCGTGGTAGAGCCAGTACGTCGGGCGGCTCGCCGCGGTCGGGTGAACGGTCGCCTCGCCGTCCTCGAGGTAGGCGGCCGCGAGCTCCGGATGGTCGTAGAGCATGGTGATCGCCGAGTGCGTGCGCGGGTTGCACTCGATGGCCCGGAGCCGTCCGTCCGCCCCTCGGATGAGATCCAGGGAGACCTGACCGGTGAGCCCGAGCGCGCCGACGAAACGCCGCGCCCACGCCTCCGCCTCGGGGAGGTCCAGGTGCTCGTAGTTGAGCTGGAAGGCGGAGGAGGCGCAGGTGCAGTGCAGGCGTACCTCCCCGTCACGGACCGTCGAGTGCGTGCAGAATTCGTCGCCGGCGATGAACTCCTGCAGCACCCACGGGTGCGCCTCGGAGATGGGGAGCTCGGCGACGAACGCGGCGGTCTCCTCCGGGGTCGGGCGCGGGAGCCGGGTGAGGTCCATCCGCCGCACCGGGTCGTACGGGATGCTCTTCAGGATGTACTCGGTCCCCGCCGGGAAGGCGAAGTCGAGCACCTGTTGCGGGTCGGTGATGCGGTGGGCGTCGGGAACGGGCAGGCCGAGCTCGGCCGCCTTCGCGCAGAAGGACGCCTTGTCGTCGAGCGTCGCGATGGTCGCCGCGTCGACGTGGACGACCTCGCAGTGCGGGTCGAGGAGCGCGCGTGCCTGCGCGTCGGCCACGCTGGCCGCCGGGGAGCAGACCGGCACATACACGTCGACGCCCTCCCGCCGCACGATGTCGAGGAGCGCCTCCGCGTAGCCCGGCTCCTCGGGCCCGGGGACGATGTGGAACGCGTCGACCGCGCGGGAGAACCGGTGCCCGGTGAGCCGGTACTTCGCGGTCTCGCAGAGCACGACGCGGTGTCCGGCCCGGTGGAAGCCGCGGGCCAGCGCGAGCGCCTTGCTCATCTTGCCGCCGCTCACGAGGATCGTCTTCGAAGCCACCGGCGTCGCCCGTCGGGGCCCGCCCCGGGTGAGCAGGGCGACCGCGGTCAGCGCCGCGTTCGCGGGGAGCGCGGCCGTGAGCAGCCCGAGCGCGCCCGCGCTCTTCAGCCGCGCGTTCACGCCACCCGGCGGATGAGGGTGACGCCGTCGCGCAGCGGGACGAGCACCTGCTCGAGGGCGGGGTCCTCGGCGACGGCGAGGTTGAACGCCCGAATCGCCGCGCCGTTCTCGCTCGGCTCCGCGTCCAGGTACGGCTCGCCCTGCAGCAGCGTGTTGTCGACGCAGATCAACCCGTGGGGTGCGAGCAGGCCTCCGTCGAGCACCGTCCGTAGGTACCCCAGGTAGCCGCCCTTGTCGGCGTCGAGGAACACGAGATCGAACGGCTCGGCGCGCGCGACCAGCTCCTCTAGCGTCCGCTCCGCGGGCCCGACCTTCACCTCGACCTTCCGGCCCGCGTCGCTCGCGTTCAGGAACCGCTCGGCGAACGCCGCGACCTCGGCGTCGAGCTCGCAGCCCACCAGCTCGCCGTCGTGCGGGAGCGCCTCCGCCATGGCGAGGGCGGAGTACCCGGTGAAGAGCCCGAGCTCGAGTACCCGCTTTGCCCGCGTGGCGTGGACGAGCAGGTTGAGGAAGCGCCCTTCGACGTGGCCGGAGAGCATCTCCTGCTCGACACCCGTCCCGCCCCAGTCGGCCTTCCGGGTCTGCGCCTCGAGCTCGGTGAGCTCCGGGGACTCACGGGTCGAGCACGCCTCCAGGTACGGGTCCAGCCCGACGGCGAGCGCGGTCGCCTCGCGCAGCTCCTGCACGAGGCCGGCCTCCACCGTGCCCGCGGCCTCGACCCCGGCGAGCACGCGCTCGAGCTTCCCAGCGAGAAGGCCGAGCGGCGTGACCGGCCGGGGCGAGCTCACGAGACGGGCGCGGCCTCGGCGAGGAACATCTCCTCACCGTCGCCGGCGCGCGGCAGGGCGGAGCAGAGCTCGCGGTGGGCGGTGAGGGTGGCCTCGAGCTCCGCGTCGGACACGTCGTTGACGAAGTAGCAGGTCCCGATCGGCTTCGGCACCGCGGCGCGCAGCAGCCCGTCGCGGGTCTTCGTGATCGAGGCGGTCCCCTCGGCGACCACCGCGGGCGTGAAGTACGGCGAGTCGATCGCGAGGCCGAGGTCGCTCATCAGGCCGATGATGCGGTCCCGATCCTCCACACCGATGGTCCCGAGCCGCTCGGCCAGGGTTGCGGAGTACGCCATGTCGACGCTCACCGCGTGGCCGTGGAACATCGTCGTCTCGGGCATCAGCTCGAGCGTCGGGCTCCACGTGTGGCCATAGGCGATCTCGCGGTCGAGGTCGAGCTCGTGGAGGTTCGGGACCTCGAGCTCGAGCATCGTGGCGATCGCGTCGTAGTTGACCTTGCGGCCGATCTCGCGCAGCTCCGGGGTGCCGTCGAGGTAGCCGAAGCGCGTGCGCAGCAGCTCCTCCCCGTGCTCCTCGAGCAGTCTGAACACCTCGGCGTTCGCGACGGTCGCGATCTTCACGAGCTCGGCCATGCCGTTGCGGATCTGATCCTCGGGGAGCGTCCGCAGGAACGAGAAGTCGAGGATGACCTTCTGCGAGGCGTGGTAGGCGCCGAGGCGGTTCTTCATGTCCCCGTGGTTGACGGCGACCTTGATCGCGACGCTCGCGTCGACGAGGCCGATCAGCGTCGTCGGGACCCGGATGTACGGCGTCGCGCGGCGGTAGGTCGCACACGCGAGACCCGCGACGTCGGTCGTGAGGCCGCCACCGACGACGAGCACCGGCTCCTTGCGCAGCAGCCCGAAGGCGTCGAACGCGTCGATGATCTCCTCGAGCGTCCGCAGCGACTTCTGCTTCTCCGCGATCGAGACCGCCAGGAGCGTGAGCGCGATGCCGTGGTGGGTGAAGTACTCCTGGATCTGGTCGCGGTGGTGCTCGAGCACGGCCTCGTCGACCACCATCAGGCAGCGGCCGTAGGGGCGGTAGCTGTCGGCGATCTCGGGGTTCTCGACCGAGAACGCACCGTCGACGACGAGCAGCTCGAACTCGATCTTCTCGTAGCCCTCGACGCGGAACGCGGTGTCGGTGGCGCTGAACTTCGCCTCGACGCTCATGCGCCGAGCTCGGTGAGGTCGAGCTTGTCGACCTGCTTGTCCGCGGCGCCGAAGTCCTGGCCGCTCGTGTTCTGGTTCGGGAACGCGACGCAGCGCACGCCCGCTCCGTTGGCCGCCTCGACGCCGCCGGGGTTGTCTTCGATCGCGACGCAGTCCTGCGCCTGCTCACCAAGCTGCTCGAGCGCGTAGAGGTAGGCGTCCGGCTCGGGCTTCGACTGCTCGACGCTCGTGACGTCCACGAGGAGGTCGAAGCTCTCGGCGGTGATCTGGGGGGAGAGCGAGGCGAGCAGCGCGTCGACGTTCTCCTTCGCGGTGGTGGTCACGAGCCCGAGCTTGCGTCCGCCCTCCCGCGCGGCGGTGATGGTCTCCACAACACCCTCCCGCGGGGACGGCGGCGAGCTCTCGAGGCCGTCACGGAAGCGCTGCGACTTCGTCGCGTGGACGGCGTCGGCGTCGACCTCCTCCCCGCGAGCCTTCGCGTACTCGGCGATGCGATCGGCGCCGCCGTTCTGCGTGAGCAGGGTCAGGTACTCGTCGCGGTCCCACGTCCAGTCGAGGCCGTGCTCCTGGAACGCTTCGTTGAAGGCGAGGCGCTGGCGTTCTGAGGTGTCGGCGATCGTGCTGATCGAGCCGAAGAGCAGTGCGGACATCGGGTTCCTCTCGGGCGTGCGGGGTTGGGATTTCTTCAGATGCGCATGAGCGCACCCGTGAGCCCACGCACGGGCGAGAGTTGGCGCGCGGGGCCTCAGCCGTGCGTCGCGCCGGCGAGCTCGGCCGGCTGGGGCGCGGGGTCGACGGGGAGATCCGCCTCCCCGAGCTTCACGATCACGACGCCCGCCAGCACCAGCGCGCCACCCACGAGCTGGAAGGTCCCCGGGAGCTGATCGAGCAGGACGAGCGCGAAGCCGATCCCGGCGAGCACCTCGAGCAACGCGACGAAGGAGGCCAGGCGGGAGCCGAGCAGGCGCGCCGCGACGATCCCCGCGCAGTAGGCGACGCCCGCGGTGACGACGCCGAGCAGGAGCAGCGGGACCCACCACGCGACCGCCGTCCCGGCGTACTCGGGCGAGAGCGTGGTGGCGCGCATGGGCAGGATGCCCACAGCGCCGAGCAGCGCGAGCCCGAGCGCCGCGACCGCCAGCCCGCAGCCACCGAGGCCGAGCGGCGGGAGCCCCGTCTCGGTGTCGGCCGAGAGCAGGAAGTAGGCGGTCGCCCCGACCATCGCCATGAGCGCCCAGAGGACGCCGCCGAGGGCGAGGTTCGCGCCCGAGACGAGGTCGAGCACGAGAACCAGCCCGAGCGCGGCGACGCCGGCCCCGACCGCGGTCAGGACGGTCGGCCGCTCGCCGCGTCGCAGCCACAGCCAGGCGACCACCGCGGCCGGTGCCGTGTACTCGATGAGCAGCGCGGGCCCGACGTCCATCTGCGCGACCGCGGAGAAGTACCCGAACTGGGCGAGCGCGATCGGGACCGCGCCGTAGAAGAGCACGAGCCGGACGTTCTGCCGCAGCAGCCCCCACCGGCCCCGCAGGACAGCGACGGTGAACGGGGCGACGGCGAGCGCGGCGATCCCGATGCGGGCGAGCACGACGGCGCCGGGGCTCCAGCCCGCGTCGAGCAGCCCGCGGGCCAGCGGCCCGGCGAGCCCGAAGGAGGTCGCGGAGGCGACCGCGAAGGCGAGCCCGGTGCGGGTCCCGGGCGCAGCCGTCGTCGGGAGGTGCGCGCTCACCGGCGGCAGGCTAGAGAAGCGGCCCCGCGGGCGGGGTCGTCACGTGCTCACGAACGGCGCGTGCAGGTGCGGAAGCTCCGGACGCTGACCGAGCGGCGCCCGTCCACGGCGCGGACGACGACCTTGACGCGGTGGCGGCCGCGCGGGAGGCCTCGGAGGGAGACGGTGAGCCGGCGCGGGCGGCCGGCCTCGCGGCGTACGCGGCCCTCCCCGATCTGCACGGTCGTCGACCGGGCACGAGAGCCGCGAGGCGTGCGGGGCGGGGTGAGCCGCACGGTGCGGCGGCTCAGGCAGCGGCCGCCGGCGATCGCGGGCGCGGTGCGCTGCGCGGGGCCGTTCGAGCGCAGCTCGTAGCTGTCGCGGGCGCAGCCGCTCACGCGCCAGCCGCCGGCGCTCGGACGCACCGCGATGTCGCTGACGTTCGTCCCCACGAAGGCAGGCTCCTCCTCGCCCGGGGTCCAGAGGTCGATCTCGCACGAGCCGCTCCCGGCGACCCCGCGGACGTCGACGGCGCGGGTGGTCGGGTTGCTCTCGATGAGCGTGAGGCGCCCGGGGGCGGCACGCGGGTAGGGGCGCTCCAGGATCCGGCGGGTGGTCGCGGGGATCCCGAGGTCGACGTTGCCGGGGCAGGCGTACCGGTTCAGCGACGGGGAGACGTCGTAGGGCTTCGTGCCCGGGGCCGAGAACTGGTGCGGGTCCCCGCAGGACTGCTTCCAGTCCCAGTACGCGCCGCCCCACCGGTAGGCGTCCTCGAGCCGGGCGTAGGTCTTCAGCGAGGCCTCGTCGGCGGCCGGGTCGCCGAACCAACCCCACTCGCCGGACCAGACCGTCGTCCCGTAGGTGCTCGCCGCCGCCTCGGCGATCGCGAAGCCGCGCTCCGGGGTGAGCACGCTCAACCCGACCGTCCGGTCGGCGGTGATCGATCCGGCGTAGAGGTGGGGAGCGAAGACGATGGACGGGTCGTCGGTGAAGCCCGGCGGCGGGATCGCGGCGGCGGCGGCCGCCGACCACTCCACGCCGGGCTCGAAGAAGGCGATCCGCGGCCCGGACAGTCCGGGGAGGGCGCGCTCGGCCGCCCGGATCGCCGCCAGGGTCCGCGTGTAGTAGGTGGCGAGGGCGGTCGCGCTCGTGACGCCGGGCGCGTAGCCGGGGCTCGGTTCGTTCAACAGGTCGTAGCCGGCGATCGCCGGCGTGGGACCGAGGGCGGTCACGAGCCGGCCCCAGGTGTCCACGAGGTGCTGCTGGATGCCGTCGCGGTCGAGCCAGAAGGACTGCCAGGCCTGCCCGACGGCGGGCGAGAGCTCCCGGAGGCCGACCTTGCAGGTACTCAGGCCGTCGGTGAGCGTGGCCCACTTCGGCGCCCCGTCCCAGCCGACGGCAGGGCTGAGCGGCGGCGGGCAGGACGTCCCGGCGGGGGTGTCCACGAACTTGCCCCAGGCGTCCTGGTGCATGTCGATGACGACGTGGATGTCGTGCGCGGCCGCCATCGCGACCGCGCTGCGCACCTTTGCCGCGTAGGAGGCGTCGAAGGCTCCGGGTGTCGGCTCGAGCGCGCTCCAGTGGACGAGCAGCCGCACCGAGTCCATGCCGAGGGCGGCGATCTGCGCGAAGTCCTCCTCACGCAGCGGGATGACCGTGTCGATCGACGGGTCGACCTGGTGGTAGTCACCGAGCTGATTGACGTTGACGCCCCGCAGGATCACTTGCCGGCCCCGGTCGTCGACGATCGCGCCTTTGCCGCCCCGCTCGGCGTGCAGCGGACGCAATTCCGCGCCGGCGGCCGGTGCCGCGACCCCGAGCGAAAGTGCCACGAGGGCGAGAAGCCGGAGTCCGGTGCGACGCATGCGGCGATGCTATCCGCGCCGCGCCGCCGCCTCGTGCTCGGCGACCACGACCCGCTCGAAGGCCTCCTGCGCGTAGGCGCGGGCCGTAGCCAGGCCGCCCGCGCGGAGCCGTTCTCGTAGGTCGTCGTCGGTGGCCAGGCGCCGGACCGCGGCGGCCAGGCCGGCGGCGTCGCCGACCTCGAAGCGCAGGCAGTTCTTCCCGTGCTCGAGGTATTCCCCGGAGCCGCCAGTGCCGGTGGCGATCACCGGGCGGCCGACGCTCATCGCCTCGAGCGGCACGAGCCCCCACGGTTCCGGCCAGGTGACCGGGAAGAGCACCGCGTCGGCGGCGGCGTAGGCGCGGGCGACATCCTCGCTCGGGGTCAGGGCGAACGTGACGCGGTCGGCGACGCCGCAGCCCTCCGCCACAGCTTCGATGTGGGCCTTGTGCTCCCGCTCGACGGGTCCGTCGATCGTCAGGGTCGCCTCCGCGGGGAGGTGCGCGAGCGCCTCGACGGCGGTCGGGATGCCCTTCTCCGGCGAGACCCGCCCGACGCACGAGAGCCGCCACGACCAGGGGGTCGCTGTGTGTTCCCGGAAGCGCGACGCGTCGACGCCGGGGTGGGCGAGCCCCGTACGCGGGAGGGAGTGGCCTTCCCGGCGACTGCGTTCGGCGACGGCGCGGGAGATGAACAGCCAACGGACGCCGTCGCCGAGGGAGAGCGTCGTGGGCACGCCGGTGAGGCGCGCGCCGAGCGCCGCGAGCCGCCTCCGGCGCTGCCAGAACGCGGTCCACCCGTCGGCCTGAGGCCCGTAGACCATCCACCCGTCCCCGACGACGCCGACCGCGGGCACGCCCCGGCGGTGCGCCTGCGCGATCAGCGAGAGCGACATGCCGCCCATCGCCCACCAGCTGACCGCGTCGGGTCGCCAGCGCAGGTGAGCGTCGAGCACCTGGGCGTTCTTCCGCTCGATGCGAAGGCTCTCGCGGAGCGTCCGGGGCGGGAACCCCCCGTCGCGCCAGTACCAGTCGAGCTCGCGAAAGATCGCGGCGCCCTCGGGCTCAGGTCCGGTGACCTCGCGCCCAGGGACGGGAGCGGTCGTGAGCACGCGCACCTCGTGACCGGCCCGCCGCAGCGCCGCGACACCGTCCACGAAAATCCGCTCGTATCCGCCGTGTGCCGCTGGCGGATACAGGTTTCCGATGGCCAGCACGCGCACGGCCACAACCTACGGAAGGGGGAAACGTGGTTCGGTACGGCCATGGATCGCTACACGGAACTCCTCTACGAACAGGACGGTCCCGTCACCGTCATCACCATCAACCGGCCCGAGCGCATGAACGCGATCGGCCCCACGACCCACCGCGAGCTCGTGGCCGCCTGGACGTGCTTTCGCGACGATCCCGATCAGCGCGTCGCCGTCCTCACCGGATCCGGCCCCGACGCGTTCTGCGCCGGAGGCGATCTCAAGGCCGCCTTCGACGGGGAGGCCCTCGTCCCCCAGGACGAGGAGGAGCGCGCGGCCCACGCGCGGGGCGAGCGTCCCGGCGTGCTCGGCCCGAGCCGCTGGACCGATCTGCACAAGCCGACGATCGCAGCGATCAACGGCGTCGCCTACGCAGGCGGGCTGGAGTGGGCGTGCTGGACCGACATGGCGATCGCCGACGCCCACGCGACCTTCGGCGTGACCTGCCGGCGTTGGAACGTCGGGCTCGCCGACGGCGGCACCCAGCGACTGCCGCGGATCGTTGGCTACCGGCGGGCGATGGAGCTCATCCTCACCGGCCGCGTGATCGACGCCGACGAGGCGCTCCGCATCGGCTTGGTCGGCGAGGTGGTGGCGTCGGGGACATGCGTGCAGCGCGCCGTGGAACTCGCCCACCGCGTCGCCGCTCTCCCCCAACCCGCGATCCACACCGACCACGAGGCCGTCGTCCGAGGGTTCGGACGACCGCTCGACGAGGGCCTGCGGATCGAAGCCGAGTGCTTCGACCGCCTTCTCGGCACGCCGGAGATCCAGGAGGGCTTGCGCCGGTTCAACGAGCGCGACCACCCGGACCGAGACCCGGGCGTGCCACCGCTCACCCCCGGGTTGACGCGGGTGCGCCAGAGCGCTCCGCCCCCGCGACACCCCCCGGGCGCATAGCAGCCGCCCTTGTTCCCGAGCCTGAGGTCGAATGCGCAGAAGTTGCAGCCCTGGTGCGGAAGGGGCACCCAGCCGAATGCGGAGGGTGTCGAAGCCGGAGCCGCGTAAGGGGCGGCCTGACTTCCGTGCGGTCCGGGTTCCGGAGGAGCAGAGGAGGAGGAGGAGGAGCCGACGAGCGGATTCGAACCGCTGACCCCTTCATTACGAGTGAAGTGCTCTACCAGCTGAGCTACGTCGGCAAGGCGTCGGATCGTAGCGTGCGGGCGCGCCGGGGGATCGACCACGCTGCCCACGGATGCTGGCCGGCAATCCGTTGCGCTCTCGCCGTCCATATTGGACGCCTAGAGCGCAACGGATGGAAGCCGGCCGGCTCAGTGCTCGACGAAGATGCCCTCACGCCCGTCGGGGACGTTCATGTAGCCGCCGATGCGCACCTTCGACGGCACCGCCTTGATCTTCCGCGGGCCCGCGTAGTAGCTGAAGGCGCCCGCGTCCTGCTTCCAGTCGGGCTCCTGGCCGCGACGCACGAACGACATCGAGGTGTAGGTGGGCCGGCCGACCTGACGGACCTTGAACATCACGCCGCAGCTCCGGCCGGTCTGCCCGCTGTACCAGACCTCCAGGCGCCCCATGAGGACCTTCTGGTTGAAGGAGCGCACCGGCATGCTGCGTGAGAGCTCGTAGCTCGAGCCGCACACCCGCTTGCCGTTGTAGGGGTTCGCCGCGGCCGCTGCACCGCCCGGGGCGATGAGGGGAACGACCACGAGTGAGGCGGCGAGGGCTGTCTTCTTCACACTGTTCATGCATGACGCCTACCCACCTGGCCCACGGTCGCACGTGAGGATTCTCTGAGGGGTGGGGCCGACGCGCCGCGAAACGGTCTCATGCTCGCGCGCCCACTAGGTTGGCGCGATGTTCAAGACACCGATTCGTACAACCATGATCGCCGCGCTCGGCGCCGGCGCACTCTTCACCGCCAGCGCCCCTGCGGCCGGCGCAGCCAGCTTTGACCTGACGGTGCGCGCGGATTCGCACGCGGCCGGTGGTGCTCACGCCTACGGCACGCTCACGTTCCCGAGCGCCGACACGATGAAGACCTCGGGCACCGTCAACGACGTCTGCCCCGCCGATGGGCACGGTGCCTACCTGCGGTTCTTCGTCAACTTCATGGACGGCACGCAGCGCTCGAGCCCCATCGAGCGCAGCGACACCGGTGGATGCGGCGGCTCGGGCAACACGTTCTCGTTCACGCAGTCGTTCGCGAAGAACATCAAGTACATCGAGGTCGCGGTCTACCGCGAAGACAAGCAGGAGAGCTCGGCGGACCAGCTGAAGGACCTCACCCTGAGCGACTACCGGGACATCTTCCGCTAGGGGAAGGATCCGGGCCGCCGGCGATCGCCGCACGGCCCTCCCGCCGGCCGCTGCCGTTGGAGAACGGAGCGGCCGGAGCGAGGAAGCGCGGCCTTACAGGCGACGACGGCGCGAAAGCCCGAAGCCACCGCCGGTCAGCAGCAGGATGACGATGATGATGAGCAGGATGGTGAGCATTCGATACCTCCGTCGAAGGGTGTGCTTTTAAGCCTTCCCTCAACCGTCACGCTTCACGCACGGTTGGACGATCGTCGGACGGCCGCCCCCGTCTCAGATCGCGGGCTCGAACCCCACGCCGACCGGCACCGCCGCCGGCTCCTCGACCGGCGCCGCGTTCGCCCGCACCGCCGGCTGCTGCCCCCGCTTGAGCGGGCGCGTGACCTTCATGTGCTCGGCCAGGTAGTAGGAGCCGATCACGAACGCGGCGGCCAGGAGCTGGGCGGCGATCGTCTCGTAGTAGGCGTAGACCTCGAACCAGGAGCCGAGCCAGCCAGGCAGGTCGAAGGGCAGCGGCGTCTGCGAGATCCAACCGAGCTCGGAGAAGGTGAGCGCGGTGCCGCCGATCATGACGACGAGGACGAAACCGACGAGCACGCCCGTGAGGATGAGCATCTTCTTGTAGGGCAGCTTGTGGTGCAGCCAGAAGACGGCCACGCCGACGATCGCGGTCGCGAGCAGCCCGATGCCGACGCCTTGGAGCACGACCGCGGAGCCGTTCTGCAGCTCGAGCGTCTGCAGGAAGAGCACGACCTCGAAGCCCTCGCGGTAGACGCTTGTGAAGCCGAGCGCGATGAGGCCGAAGGTCGCCGCCGCGCCCGACTGGGCCAGGAGCTTGCGGCGCTGGCGATGATGCTTGCCGATCCACTGGCTCCAGTAGACCTTGTGAACGAACCAGTTGAGGACGATCAGCAGGACGACGATCGCGAGGAAGCCGGTGATCGCCTCGAGCTTCGGCCCGAGGGAGCTCGCGGACGCGAGGATCGCCTGGGCGACGAACCAGGTCGCGATCGCGGCGAGGAACGCGCCGGCCGCGCCCATGACGACCGGCCGGCGGCGGGACTTGTTCGCCCCGACGAAGCTCGCGGTGACCGCGGCGAAGATGAGGACCGCCTCGAGGCCCTCGCGGAAGACGATGATGGAGGAGTTGAAGACCGCGGTCCCGTCGCTCTGGCGGGTCTCCGTCGGATCCATCGGCCCCGTGGAGGCCGTGGCCATCAGGTAGACCAGGCCCGCGACGATCGCGAGGCCGGCGACCCAGATGACGTTCCGGGGGAGGCCGCGCTTCTCGGCGCAGGGCGGTTCGGAGACAGCACGGACGGCAGTGGGCTCGCTCATGGTTAGGCCACCCTAACCGATTGCCGACGGAAGTGGTGGGAGATGGCCACTCAGCATGGTCTGACCTCGAACAGCGCCGGGTCCGCCTGCCCCGGGCATACGATCAGCCCGAGCACCGATGCGCCCCACCTTCGATCTCCAATCCCACTCCCTCTGGTCCGACGGCGAACTCTCCCCGCGCGAGGTGGTGGCGAGCGCCGCGGCCGCCGGGGTCGAGCTGCTGGCGCTCACCGATCATGACTCCGTCGACGGCATCGCGGAGGCGCTCGAGGCCGCGGGGCAGCACGGCCTCCGGGTCGTCCCCGGCGCGGAGATCTCCGCGCTCGACGGGCCGCACGAGGACCTGCACATCTGCGCCTACCGGGTCGACCACACGTCCAAGGCGTTCCTGGCGAGCCTGCGCGAGTTCCGGGAGGACCGCAACGTCCGCGGCGGCCGGATGCTCGACGCGCTCGAGGAGTGCGGCTTCGCGCTGGAGCGCACCGCGGTCGACGCCCGGGCGAAGGAGGGCGCCCCGGTCGGGCGCCCGCACCTGGCGCGCGCGGTCTACGACCACCCCGACAACCGGGAGCGGCTGGAGGCCGAGGGGCTCACCGACGTCGGCAAGGTCCTCGTCGCCTACCTGATCCCCGGCACCCCCGCCTACCGGCGCCGCACGAGCCCGACGGTCGAGGAGGCGATCGACACCATCCACGCCGCGGGCGGCCTCGCGGTCTGGGCCCACCCGTTCTGGGACATCGACTCCGACGAGGACGTGCTCGACACCGTCGACCGCTTCGCCGCGATCGGGATCGACGGGGTCGAGTGCTTCTACACGACCCACAGCGAGGCTCAGACCCGCCTGGTCGCGGGCCACTGCGAGGCGCGCGGGCTGCTCACGACGGGCTCGGCGGACTTCCACGGCCCGGGACACCGGCTCTTCAGCACCTTCCGGGCCTTCGAGACGTACGACCTCACCCCGCGCCTCGGGCCGATCGCCGACGCCTGAAGCCGTTCAGGCTCCGGTCACGCTTGAGCGAATACGCTCCCGCGGCTCATGGACGCTCTCCAAGCCATCGTCCTCGGGATCGTTCAAGGACTCACCGAGTTCCTGCCCATCTCGAGCTCCGGTCACCTCCGCATCGTGCCCGCCTTCTTCGGCTGGGAGGACCCGGGGACCGCGTTCACCGCGGTCGTCCAGATCGGGACGATGCTCGCGGTGCTCGTGTACTTCCGCGCGGACCTCTGGCGGATCGGGACGACCTGGCTCCGATCCCTGCGCGAGCCGGCGCTCCGTTCCGACATCGACGCCCGCATGGGCTGGTACATCATCCTCGGCACCGCGCCGATCTCGGTCGTCGGCCTGCTCCTCTCGAACCAGATCGAGAGCGGCGCGCGGGACCTCTACCTGATCGGCTCCGCGCTCATCCTGTTCTCGTTCGTGATGCTCTACGCGGAGCGCGTCGGCCAGCGCAAGCGTCCGCTTGAGGGCCTCACCCGCCGGGACGGCATCGTCATCGGCTGCGCCCAGGCGCTCGCCCTCTGCCCCGGCGTCTCCCGCTCCGGCGCGACGATCTCCGCGGGCCTCATCCTCGGCCTGGAGCGCACCGCCGCGGCCCGTTACTCGTTCCTGCTCTCGATCCCCGCCGTGGTGCTCTCCGGGCTCTTCGAGCTGCGCAAGATCGGCGAGGGCGGCGGCGCGAGCTTCGGCTCGACCGCGATCGCGACCGTGCTCGCGTTCGTCGTCGGCTACGCGTCGATCGCCTTCCTGCTCAAGTTCCTGGCCCGGAACTCGATCGGGGTCTTCGCCGGCTACCGGATCGCCATCGGCGCGCTCGTGCTCATCCTCGTGAGCGTCGGCGCGATCAGCTGAGCTCGCGCTCCAGGCGGTAGGCGAGCGCCTCCAGGGCGAGCTCCTCGGTCGCGTTGACCAGACGGAGCGCGGCCCGCGTCTCCTCCACCGCGTCGACGGCCTCGCGGGCCCGGGTGGAGCGCCCGAGCGCGGCGGCGTCCTCCTCGAGCTGGACGAGGCGATCGCTGGCGTGCGCGTGCTCCGCAGCGCCGTCGGCGACCACCGCGACGTCGCGGAACCAGAGGGCGACGAGCAAGAGCGCCTCGTCGAGCGCGTCCGTCCGGGCACGCCGTGCCGTGCGCTTGGCGGCGTCGGTGGCCTCCCGCTTCGCGCGGCCCTGCTCCTTCGCCGGCAGGAACGGGAGCTGCTCGACGAGCCGCGCCTCGACCTCGGCGGAGGCGACGCGTCCGCGCTCCCCGGCCCGGGTGAGCAGCGCGGCCCACGGGCGCTCCGCCGTCCGTCCGTGGATCGACGCGCGGGCGAAGAGCTCGGCGCCGTGCCGGAGCGCCGGGCCGTCACCCAGCCCGAGCCGGAGGGCTCGCTCCCCGTCCCCGAGCGCGAGCCGCCCGCACGCCTGGGCGGCCTCCGGGGCGACGCCCTGGCGCTGGAGCCGCTGGGCGAGGGTGTCCGCGCCGGGCGCCTCGAAGCGCACGAGCTGGCAGCGTGATCGAATCGTCGGGAGGACCTCGCCGAGCCGATCGGAGAGCAGGATGATGTGCGCGAACGGCGGGGGCTCCTCGATCGTCTTGAGCATCCGGTTGGCCGTCGCCTCGCCCATCGTCTCGACGCGCTCGATCACGAAGACGCGGCGGGCGGATTCGAACGGCGTATGGGAGACCGCGGCCACGACCGGCTCCTGGATGTCGGCGACGAGCATCTCGGCGGCGCCGCTGGGGCGCACCCAGGTGAGGTCCGGATGCACCCCGGAGAGCACGCGCCGGCGGGCGTCCTCCGGATCCGGGGCCCCTTCGGCCAGGAGGATCGCGGCGAAGGCCCGGGCGGTCTCGCGCTTGCCCGCGCCCGCCGGACCGTGGAAGAGGTAGGCGTGCGAGGGCGAGCCCTCGGGCGGGAGCGCCGCGCCGAGGACGGCACGCGCGTGGGGATGTTCCGCCACGGCGGGGAGCGGGGCGACCGGCACCCCTGGGAAGCTACCGCCGTGCCGCGCGGGAAGCTCATCACGCTCGAAGGGCTCGACGGCTCCGGCAAGTCGACGCTCGCCGCCGGCCTCGTGGCCGCCTTCCCGGGCCTGGAGCTGCTGCGCGAGCCGGGTGGGGTCGTGCTCGCCGAGCGGATCCGCGGGCTCGTCATGGATCCCGCGCTCACCGTGGACCCGCGCGCCGAGGCGCTCCTCTACGCAGCGGCGCGCGCGCAGCTGGTCGCCGAGCGGCTGCGCCCGCTCCTCGACGCTGGACGGGACGTGCTGCTGGACCGCTTCCTCGATTCCTCCCTCGCCTACCAGGGTGCGGGTCGGGGGCTCGGCGTGGAGGAGGTGCGCCAGGTGAACGCCTTCGGGACCCAGGGGCTCGAGCCGGATCTCACGCTGCTGCTCCGTCTCGATCCGGCGGTCGGGCGCGCGCGCCAGGCGGACCGGGGGGAGGCCCCGGACCGCCTCGAGCAGGCCGGCGAGCGGTTCTTCGCGGAGGTCGGCGCGGCCTACGACGCGCTGGCGGCCGCCGAGCCGGGGCGCATCGCCGTGCTCGACGCCGCGCAGCCTGCAGCCGACGTCCTGGCCGCCGCGGTCGCCCGGATCGCGCCCGCCCTGCGGTAGCTCGACCCTGTCGGTGCCGGGCTTCCTTAGGATCCCGGTTCCGTGAGCCCCACCCCACCATGAGCACGCGTCCGGTCAGCTTCGAGGTCGAGCAGTTCGAGCACGTTGCGGCGACCCCGGGCACGGTCCTCCTGCGCGTCGTCGGCCGCTGGTACTCCCCGGGCCGGGAGCGGCTCTCGAGCCCCGTGCTGCTCATCGACGACGGGCACAAGACCCATCGGCTCCCGTCGCTCCCCGGGCCGGACGACACCACGCCGCTGGCCTCCCCCGACGGCCCGCTCTGGCGAGCGGCCTTCTCCGCGCCGACGGCGCTGCTGGGCGACGGTCGCACGGCCTTCGCGCTGGACGCCGGGCCGCGCGGGCTCGCCGACCTGCCGCGTCCACAGGCCCGCACCGAGCGCCGCCCGCCGGCCCCCGTCGCACCGATCCGCCACGACGAGCCGGAGCTCCGCAGCGCCCTCGCCGCCGAGCGCCGGCGCCGCGAGCAGGCCGAGGAGGCCGCCGAAGCGCGCCGGGTCGCGATGCGCGAGCTGGAGGAGCGCCTCGAGGACGAGCGGACCGCACGCGTGGTCGCCGAGCAGCGCGCCGAGGCCGAGCGCGACGCCCGCGCCCGCATCCGGGACGCCGAGGAGGGCACGCATTCCGCGCTCGAGGAACGGCTCGCGACCCTCGAGGCCCGGGTGGTCGAGCAGACGACCCTGCGGGCCGCTGCTGAGCAGGCGGCCCGCGACGCCGCGGAGCAGACCCAGCACGCCCGCGCCCAGCTCGAGGCTCGCCTGGCGGACGAGCGTGTCCTGCGCACCCGGGCCGAGGAGGCGGCGGAGGAGCTTCGCGCCGACGCCGAGGCGGAGATCATCCGGCTGCGCGAGAGCGCCCAGGCCGAGTCCCGGCGGCTCGTGGCGCGTGCGAGCGAAGAGGTCGCGGCCGAGCGGGAGCGTGCGCTCGCCGACCTCGAGGAGGAGCGGACGGCGGCGGCCGACGACGTCGAGGCCGAACGACTTCGGGGCCAGGCGGAGCTCGAGCGGGCGGCCCGGGCCTTCGACGAGGCCGTCGAGGGGGAACGCCGGCGGGCGGCCGAGCAGCTCGCCGCCCGCGACGCGCAGCTCGTGGAGGCGCAGGCCGCCGTCGCGGCCGCCCGGGAGGAGGAGCGGACCCGCGCGGCCGAGCGGGTCGGCGCGCTCCGGGAGGAGGTCGACGCGGCGCGGGCGGCGGTCGAGGCGGCCCGGGAGGAGGAACGCGGCCGGGCCGAGGGCGAGCTCTCCGCCCGTCAGGACGCCCTCGCCCAGGCCGAGCGGGCCATCGAGGCCACGCGGGAAGAGGAGCGCGAGGCGGCTGCGGCCGCCCTCTCCGAGGCGGAGGCGCGGGCTCGCCTCGACCACGAACGGCTCACCGAAGAGCGAGACGCCGCCGTCGCGGCGATCACCGCAGATCAGGAGCGGCAGCGAGCCGCGCTCGAGCAGGCCGCACGGGCGCTCGCGCAGTCGCGCGCCCAGGCCGAGACGGCGCTGGCCGCCGAACGCGAGCAGGCGGCCGAGCGGGTCCGCGCGGCCGAGGAAGCCCTGAACGCGGCCGCTCGGGCCGAGCAGGAGCGGCTCGAGGCCGCGCTCGCCGAGGCCGCGAGCGCCGCCGAGCAGGAGCGCGCCCGAGCCAGTGCCTCCGAGGGCGCCCGGGGTGAGGCTCAGTCCGAGGCGCAGCAGCTGGCCGAGCTCGTCGAGCAGCACGCCGCCGAGGCCGCCGAGGCGCAGAAACTGCTCGATCTCGGCCGTGCGGAGCTCGCCGCGGCGAGGTCCGAGCTCGAGCGCTCGCTCGCGAGCGAGCGCGAGAGCGCACGGCGCGCGGCCGCCGAGCACGCGGCCCGGCTGGAGGAGCAGCGCGCGGAGGCCGCCCGCCTGGAGCAGGAGCTCGCGACGGCGCAGCAGGCGGCAGCCACGGGTAGGGAACGCATCACGGCGAGCGTCGAGGAGCTCGAGCAGGCCCGCGCGGCGGCGCACGCCGCCCGGGAGACGGCCAAGCAGCGCGAGGAGGGGCAGCGCCTCGCCGAGAGCCGCCTCACCGCCGCGATCGAGGCACGCCGCGCCGCCGATCTCCGCGCCGAGCGCGCCGATGCCGACCGGGCCGAGGCGGCTCGCGCCGTCGCCGAACGCGACGCGGCTCAAGCCCGTGGGCGGATCGCCGCCGAGGACGCCGAGCAGGCCCGCGCCCGCGTCGCCGCACTGGAGGAGGACCTCGCGGCGGAGACCGCCCGCGCCGAGCGCGCCGCCGAGCTCGAGAGCACGCTCCTGGCGGAGGCCGCGGCCCGCGCCGAAGCCGAGGACCGGCTCGGCGAGCTCGACGAGCTCCGTGCCCAGGCCGAGGAGCAGTCCCGTCGCCGCTTGGAGGCCGAATCGCGTGCGCATGCTCAGCAAGCCGAGCTGGCGGAGCTGCGCGTCGCCGTCGGTGAGGCGACCGACCGTGTCCAACGACTGCACGCCCTCGCCGAGGAACGTGGCCACTCCCAGCAGGCGGCGCTCGACGAGCTCGAGGCGGCCCGGGAGCGTGCGGACGCCGCCGTCGCCGCGCGCCAGGAGACGGAGGCGGCCCTCCGGGCCCAGCTCAGCGACGAGCTCGCCGCACGCGGCGCCGCCGCGGAGTCCGCGACGCAGGCCCTCGAGGACGAGGTGGAGCGCACCCGCAGTGCCGCCGAGCTGCTGCAGGAGGAGCGCGATGCGCTCCAGGCGACCCTGCTCGCCGAGCGAGAGCGCGCCGCTGAGGCACGGAGCGCGTTCGAGGAGGCCGAGGAGCGGAGGACGTTGGAGCTCGCCCGGCGCGAGGCCGAAGCCGAGGACGGCCTCCACATCCTCGCCGCCGCGGGAGAGGCGGCGCTCGAGCAGGAGCGGCGCGCCCACGCCGAGGCGCTCGCCAAGCGCGACGCGGCCCTGGCGGCGGCCGAGCAGGCGGCCGAGACCGCGCGTCGGCAGAGCGAGGCCCGCGAGGCGGGGCTGATGGCGGCCGAAGACCGCGTCACGGCGGCCGACCGGGCGGCGCAGGAGGCCGGGCAGCGCGCCCAAGCGGCGCAGGCCGCGCGGGCCGAGGCGGAGGCCGACCGCGAACAGGCCCTGCTCGCCGCGACCGCGGAGACGGAGGCGGCGGTCCTGGCCGCCGCCGAGGCGAACGAGCGGGCCGCGGCCTTCGAGCGGGCGAGCGCGGCCGCCGCCGAGCAGCTCACCGCGGCGCGTGAGCAGGCCGGGCGGCTCGACGCCGAGCTCCGGGACCGGGAGGAGACGCTCGGCGTCGTCCGCTCCCATCTGGCCGAGCTCGAGCCGCTGGCCGAGGAGCTGCCGTCCCTCCGCCTCCGGGTGCAGGAGCTCGCGCCGTTGGCCGAGCGGCTCGCGGCGCTCATGCCGGAGGCCGAACGGCTCCGCGCCGCCGAGGCGGAGCTGCTGGACGACCAGGCGCACGGCGAGCTCCGCGCCGAGGCGCTCGAGGACGCGGTGGCCGAGGCCGAAGCGCGTCGGGCCGAGGCGGCCTCGCGGATCGCCGCCGCGCAGCAGGAGGCACGCGAGGCGAGCGAGCGGGCGGAGCGGCTCGAGGAGTCCTCGCGGGCCGCCGAGCAGCGCGCGGCCGCGGCCGAACGCCAGGCCGAGGAGGCCTCCCGAGCGCTGGCCGGGCTCCAGGGTGATCAGGCCGAGCTGCGGTCGCTCTCCTCGACCCATTCCACGCGGGCGACGAAGCTCGACGCGCAGGTCGCCGAAGCGGAGAGCCGGGTCGCCGCGCTGGAGCAGCGTGCTGCGGAGGCCCGCGAGCGCGCGGCAGCCGCCGAGGAGGAGACCGCTGCGGCGCTCGACCGCGCCGGCGCCGCCGAGGCCGAGGCCAACCAGGCCGTCGACCGGACGATCGCCGCGGAGGCGGCGCAGGCGGTCGCGGAGGAGCAGGCGCGCGTCGCACAGGACGAGGCCGCCGAGGAGGTCCGGCGCCAGGTCGCGCTGGCCGAGCAGCAGGCGACCCTGGCGGCCGACCTGGAGCAGCAGCGCGAGGCGCTCGCGCTCGAGGTCGCGCAGCTCGGCGCAACGCTCGACGAGACCGCCACGGCGCGGGACGCCGCCCGCTCGGAACTCGAAGAGGCCCAGGAGCGCGTGCGGGCGCTGGTCGACGAGCTGGTCGGGGAGGGCGCGGAGCGCTCCACGCTCGAGACCGAGGCGGTCTCGGCGCGCGAGGCGGAGGCCGCGGCCCGCGCCGAGCTCGCGGCCGCGCGGGAACGGCTCGAGGAGGCTGAGCGTTCCCATGAGGCGCTCCGCGTCGAGCACACCTCCGCGATCGCGGCTGCGCAGGAGCAGGCCGACGCCGCGGCCACCGCCGCACAGGAGCAGGCCGAGCGCGCCGTCGCCGCCGCACAAGCGCAGGCCGAGCTCGCCGTGGCCGCCGCACGCCAGCAGGCCGAGCTCGCTGTGGCCGCCGCACGCCAGGAGGCCGAGCTCGCGGTTGCCACCGCCGCGGAGGGAGCGGAACTCGCTGCCGCCGCCCGCGAGGACGCAGAGCTCGCAGCCACTGCTGCGCAAGAAGAAGCAGAGCGCGCCGTCGCCGCCGCACGGCAGGAGGCAGAGCTAGCGATCGCCGCCGCATACGAGCAGGCCGAGCTCGCCGCCGCTGCCGCGCAGGAAGGGGCTGAGCTCGCGGTCGTCACCGTCCGGGAGGAGGCGGACCTCGCGGTCGCCGCCGCACGGCAGCAGGCGGAAGAGGACCTGACCGCCGCCCACGCACAAGCCGCTGAGGACGTCGCCGCCGCCCGGGCGCAGGTCGCGCAGGACGTCGTCGCCGCTCAGACGCTCGCCGCCGAGCAGGTGGCCGTCGCCCGCGCGCAGGCGGCCGAGGAGGTCGCAGCGGCACAGACCGACGCGGAGGCCCGGCTCGAGGCGGAGCGCACGCAGGCGGCGGTCCAGCTCGCCGGGGCGCGCGAGCGGGTGCAGGCGCTGGTGGACGAGCTGGCCGACGAGGGCACTGAACGCACGACGCTGCAGGCCGCGTTGGCCAGCACGCGGGAGGCGGAGGCCGCGGCTCGCAACGAGCTCGCGGCCGCGCTGCAGCGGCTCGACGAGGCCGAGCGTTCACGCGAGACGCTCCGCCTCGAGCACGAGTCGACGCTGACCGCTGCGCACGAGCAAGCCGAGGCCGTGGTCGCCGCCGCCCAGACGCAGGCCGAGTCCGACATCGCGGCCGTGCGGCAGCAGGCCGAAGAAGCCGCCGCCGCCGTTCGGGCCCAGGCCGAGTCCGAGATCGCCGCCGCGCGGCAGCGGGCCGAGGATGCGGTCGCCGCTGCGCAGGACGAAGCCGAGCTCGCGGCCGCTACCTCACGCCAGCGGGCGGAAGCGGACCTGGCCGCCGCCCTCGCGCAGACCGCTGAGCAGATCGCCGCCGCACAGGAGCACGCCGCGGCGGAGGTCGCCGGCGCTCACGCGCAGGCCGCCGAGGACGTCGCGGCAGCCCAGGCGGCCGTCGAGGCTCGGCTCGAGACCGAACGCACCCAGGTCGCGGTCGAGCTCGCCGAGGCTCAGGAGCAGGTGCAGGCGCTGGTCGACGAACTCATCGGCGAGGGCGCGGAACGCACGGCGCTGCAGACCACGTTGGCGTCCGCGCAGGACGCGGAGGCCGCCGCCCGCACGGAGCTCGCGGCCGCCGAGGAGCGTCTGGAGAAGGCAGCCCGTGCGAGCGAGACGCTCCGTCGCGAGCACGCATCGGCGATCGCCGCCGCGCAGGAGCAGGCCGAAGCCGCGGCCACCGTCGCGCGGGAGGCCGAGTTGGCCGTCGCCGCGGCACGGGACGAGGCCGAGCTCACGATCGCCGCCGCACGGCAGCAGGCCGAGGAGGACCTGATCGCCGCTCAGGCGCAGATCGCGGACGAAGCCACCGCGGCCCAGGTGCAGGCCGCGGCCGAGATCGCCGCCGTCCAGGCGCAGGCCGCTGAGGAGATCGAGGCGGCCCGGGCTGCTGCCGAGGCGCGACTCGAGACCGAGCGCGCACAGGCCACGGTTGAGCTCGCCGAAGCCCGGGAGCGGGTGCAGGCGCTGGTCGATGACCTGGCTGGCGCGGGCACCGAACGCGCAGCCCTTCAGGCCGCGCTCGCGTCCGTCCGGGAGGCGGAGGCCGCGGCCCGTGCCGAGCTCGCAACCGCGCAGGAGCAGCTCGATGAGACCGAGCGTTCACGTGAGACGCTCCGTCACGAGCACGACGCAGCGACCGCAGTTGCCCGGGAACAGGCCGAAGCTGCGGTCGCCGCCGCGCGTGAGGAGGCCGAGCTCACGGCCGCCGCCGCGCGCGAGGAGGCCGAGCAGGCAATCGCCGCCGCGCGTGAGGAGGCCGAGTCCGCGGTTGCCGCCGCCCGGCAGCAGGCGGAGGAGGACCTGACCGCCGCTCAGACACGAGCCGCGGAGGAGGTCGAGGCCGCCCGGGTGCAGACCGCAGCGGAGGTCGCCGCCGCCCACGCCCAGGCCGCCGAGGACGTGGCCGCGGCACGGGCCGACGCGGAGGCCCGGCTCGAGACGCAGCGCACGCAGGCCGCAGCCGAGCTCACCGACACCGAGGAACGGCTCCGCGCGGCAGCCGCCCAGGCGCAGAGCGACCGCACCGACGCGGCTGCACACGCAGAGAAGCAGGCGCTCGCCCTGGCCGCCGCACACGAGGAACTGGCCCGGGTCGGCGAGGCCTTCGCGGCAACCGAGCTTCGGGTCGGTGAGCTCGAGCAGGCGCGGTCGCAGGCCGGTGGCGAGGCGGCGCAGCTCGCCGACGAAGTCGATCGCCTGGAGACCGAGCGGGCCGCGCTGCAGGAGAGCACGGCCGAACGCATCTCGGCGCTCGAGCGCACGCTCGCCGATGCGCGCGGGGAGGCGACCGAAGCCGCCCGGGTCGCCGAGACCGAGGCCGAGGCCAGGGAGCTCGCCGAACGACAGACCGCCGAGTTGCTCGACGAAGCGGCGCTCCTGCGCGATCAATTGGAGCAGGCCCACGGCGAGCGGGCCACCTCCGAGGCAGCGGCCTTCGCAGCGCAGGCGGCCGCGACGCAGGCGCACACGCTGGCCGAAGAGTCCCTCGGCGCCGCGGAGGCAGCGCGCACGGCGCTCGCAGCGGCTGAGGAGTCGCGAGCGGCCTCAGAGAGCGAATCCCTCGCAGCTCAGGAGACCCGCGCCGCTGCAGAAGCCGAAGCCGTCACCGCCCGCGAGGCACTCGCCGCCGCTCTGGCCGAGACCGACACCGCGAACGAGGCCCGCGCCGCCGCAGAGGCCGAGGCCCTCACCGCGCACGAGGCGCGAGCAGCCGCGGAGGCCGAATCCTCTGCCGCACGCGAGGCCCGACGCCTCGCCGAGCAGCAGGCGACGAGCACACAGGCCGAGCTCGAGGCCGAACGTCTCCAGCACGGCGAGGACGCGCAAGCGCTGCGCGTCGCGCTCGAACGGACCGAGGCCGCAACCGTCGCCGGCGAGGAGCGCGCCCGCGCCGCCGACGCCAGGGCCGATGCGCTCGCGGCCGAGCTCGACGAGGCCCTCCGGCAGCTCGACCGCCTCGGTGTCGACGCCGAGACCACCGGCGCCGAGCTCGCGGCGCTCCGGTCGGTGGCCGCTGGCGCGGACGCGGAGGCCCGTCGCGCGAACACCGAGGAAGAGGCGCGCGTCGCGCTCGAATCCCGCCTCGAGGCGTTGATGGCAACCCTCGACGAGCACGCGCAGGTCGCCGAGACGGCCGAGACGCGTGCCGCCGCGCTCGAGGAGGAGCTGCAGACGGTCGCCCGCCGGGCCCAGGAGAGCGAGCACGCTCGCGCCGTCGCCGAGACGGAGGCCGAGGCGCTGCGCGCCCGCCTGCCCGCTCACGACGAGCAGCTCGAGACGTTGCGCGCCGAGATCGAGACCCTTCGCGCCGGGCAGGCAGAGGAACGTCGGCTGCGGAAGGAGCTCGAAGTCGATCACCGGGCCGCGACGGAGGACGCCGACGCCGCGGAGGCCGAGGCCGATCACGCCGAGCGGAACCGTCGTGCGGCCGAGCTCGACGCGTCGCGTGCGAACGAGGCCGCCGACGAGGCACGTCTCGACGCGGAGCAGGCCCGGCAGGAGGCGGAGCACGCGAGGGCTCGCGCCGTCGACGAGCGCGAGGCGCGCGAGGAGGTCGAGGCGCGGCTCGAGGCCGCCCTCCTGCAGGCGACGACGGAGGGCGAGCAGGCCGCGGCCGAGGCCCGCGCCGTGCTGGAGGCGCAGGTCCGCGAGCTGACCGAGCGCGGTGCGGCGGCCGAGCGGCGAGCCGAGTTCGCACAGGCGGCCGCACGTGAAGCCGAGGCCGTCGCGGCAGCCGCCACCGAGCAGCAGGCCGCTGCTGACCGGGAGGCCCGCGAGGCCGACCAAGAGGCTGCGCAGCATGCTCGCGCGGAAGCGAAGGCGACCGAGGAGGCCGACCAGCTGGCCGCGGAGCTCGAGGCGGAGCGACTCCGTGCGCAGGCGGGGGAGGCACGCGAGGCCGAGCTCCGGGCGGAGCTCGAGCGGGAGCGCGACCGACCGCGCGGCGACACCGATACCAATCTGCTCCCTGTCCGACGCGAGGACCCGGCCCCCCTCGTTCGCGCCCCGACCTCGCACCACGCCCCCGAGGAGGCTCCGGCGGCTCCGCAGCGTCGGCCGGCCACCCGGGGCGCCGGTTCGGCCCGCAACGGGGTGCTCCTGATCGTGATCGTCCTGGTCGCCGTCGGCGCCGGGGTCGGCCTGCTCATGGGCCTGCTCGACATCGTCCTCGGGCCCTAGCGTGAGCCCTCCAGGTCAGCCGGCCGGCGCCCCGCCCGCCCCGGTGGGTCCGGTCGCCGCACCCGGATCGGGCGCCGGGGCTGCCGGAGCAGCGGGAGCGACAGGCGCGGCGGGGGTGGCCGGTGCTTGGACTGGCGCCGGGGTCAGCGGCGTCCCGACGGCGGTGGCCGATCCGCCCGTCGGCGCCCGGTAGGCGACCGCGGCCTGCGCGACCTGTCGGGTCCGCGGGGAGCGCGGATCGAGCGCGAGCGCCCGCAGCGCCGCTCGCTCGAAGCCGGCCCGGTCGGCCAGGGCGAAGGACGCGGCGGCGAGGTTCAACCAGGCGGAGACCGACTCGGGCTGCCGGTCCACCGCCTCGAGCAGGAAGTCCCGCGCCTCCAGGGGCCGTTCACGTCGCCGCGCGATCGCGGCCGAGGCCAGCAGCGGCTTGATCGAGACGGGGTCGAGGCGGGCGGCGAGATCGGCCTCGGCGGCCGCGTCCCGGAGCTGCTCGGTGTCGGAGCTCGACTGGACCGCGACCTGAGCACGCGAGCTCTTCTCCTCGGCCCAGGCCGGCAGGAGCGCCGAGGCGGCCACGAGGCTCAGCACGAGCGCCGCGGCCACGAGGACCCCGCCGGGCGGGCCGACCCGTCGCCGCGCCTGCCCGCTGCCCCCGGCCAGCACCCCGAGCAGCAGGAGCGCGGGGAGGGTGACCCCGGGGATGTTCCAGTCCCAGTCGTAGAGGCCGTGCACGCCCCAGGCCATCACCGCGGCGACGGCCGCAACGCCGAGCCCCTGCTCACGCCCGGGGGCCGTCGTCTTCACCCGCCGCAGCGCCGCGAGCCCGAGGCCGGCGAGCGCACCCAGGAAGAGCCCGAGGCCGATGATCCCGGTCTCGGAGAGCAGCTGCAGCGGCACGGAGTGCGCTTGGGTGACGGCGAGCGCGTCGTCGCGGTAGCGCAGGTGGGTGGCGGCGAACGAACCAGCGCCCCAGCCGCCGAGCGGTCGGTCGCTCCAGGAGCCGACGGCCTCGCCCCACCACGCCGAGCGGTTCCCCGAGGTGGTCGTGACGAGCCGCGCCGGGTCGTCCACAGTGTCGGTGCTCGGCTCGGTGAAGGTCGCGATCCGGTCGGAGACGGTCCCGGGTAGCCCCCGCGACGACGTGGCCGCGCCGGCGAGTGCGACGACCACGGCCAGCAGGCCAAGGGTCACGGCGGCTCGGAGCACCACGCGGCTCCGCCCGGGCGTCCAGCGGATCCGCCGCTCGTGTCGCCACAGGAACCGGGCGAGCAGCGCGAGCAGTGCCGCGGTCACCATGAAGGTCCCGAGCAGGATGAGGCCGTCGTCCTGCCGGGCGCTCATCGAAGGCTCGTTGTCGACGAGGCCCGGGAGCGCGAAGGCGACCCCGAGCACGGGCAGGGACGCGACCCCGACGAGGCCGAGCGTCAGAAGCCCTCCCAATCGCGCTCCGCCGAGGGTGCTCAGCACGACGATCCCGACGAGCACGGCGACGAGGCCTCCCCGGGAGTACGTCATGCCGATGACGCAGACGAGCAGCAGCGCGCCGACGAGGGCGCCCGCCCGCATGGCCGTCCCGCGCGTCCGGTCGCGGGTGACCGCGAGCGCGAACGGGAGCCCGATCGCGCAGAGCAGCGCGTTGGCGTTCCAGTAGCCGAGCGGGGCTCGCAGCCGGCCGATGCCCCCCGCCTGGTCGAGGTCGAAGAGCCCTGGCACGGAGACGCCGGGCAGTGCCTTCGTCGCAAACGCGTAGAGCGCGACCAGCAGCGACACGGCGAGAACCCCGAGGCCCGCACGTTCGATCGCGCGCGGCTCGCTCGATCCGTAGGCGATGCCGAGCCCCACGACGAGGACGTAGGCAAGCGTCCGGTTCGCCTCGAGCCAGGTGCGGTCGGGGGTGATGCTCCACAGAACGCTCAGCGAGGACCAGGCCGCGAGCCCCGCGAGCAGCGCGAGCCCGGCGACGGCGGCACCCGAGGCGCGCCAGCGGATCCCGCCGCCGACCGCCCAGCCGGCGGTGGTCGCGAGCGCTGCCCCGGCGAGCGCGACCTGGATCCAGGTCAGCTGCGGATATCGGGTCGCCCCGGCCGCAAAGGCCGCGTAGGCGCACACGGCCAGCAGGACGGCCAGGAGCGCTCTGGCGCTCCTGCGCGCGGGGGCCGGCCGCAGGTCGGCGCTGGCCGGCGGTCCGTCGAGGGCCGCCGGTACGGTTGTCGAAGCAGCCATGGGACCGGACGATCGACGCTAGCATCCGCTCGTGATGCTCCGCCGCTGCCTGGTGTCCGTCTGCGTGGCGGCGCTCACCCTTCTCCTGGTCCCCGCCGGCGCTCTCGCGGGTGCGAGCGAGGACTACCTCGAGGTCTACAAGAGCTACCAGAAGGCCGGGGTGGTCGACGGCTGCTCGTTCAGCGCCAAGAAGCTCGCCTCCGCCAAGAAGGGCGTCCCGCCGGACATCGACACCTACGCCCCGGACTTCCCGGACGCGCTCGACGCCGCGCTGCGCCAGCGCGCGGGCGGCGGCTGCGACAAGAAGAGCTCGACCGGCACCAAGAGCAGCGCCACCCCCGATGCCACCGCGGCAGCCGCAGGCGGAGCCGGTGGCGCGCCGAGCGGGACCGCGGCCCCAGACAGCGCCACGGCCGCGCCTGCCGCGCCGGACGCGCCGGACGCCGCCGCCGGTGCCACCGGGTCCGCGGGGCTCACCCCCGCCCCCGCCCCCGAGGCGGTCGCCGCCCCCGCGGCCACCGACGACCGCATCGCCGCCGCCGCCGCCCGCCGCACCGGCTCGACGGAGGCCGACGGCGCACCGCTCCCCCTCGTGCTCCTCGCCGCGCTCGCGATCCTCGCGGCGCTCGCCGCGCTGGTCTGGGCGGTCGTCCGCTTCTTCGGGATCGACCCGCCCTGGCTCGTCTCCTCTCGCCACGCGACCGCCGAGGCCGGATGGCGCGCGTCGGCCTCCTGGGCAGAATTCGGCGACTGGCTCCGCTTCGGCCGTTAGCCTCCAGTCTGCATGGACGATGACACCAAACGCCGTATCGGGACGAACGAGGCGGCGTTCCGGAAGGTGAACGAGTCGCTGCGGGCCGGCAAGGGACTGGTCGCGGCCGACCGCCTGTTCCCGTTCCGCTGCGAGTGCGGCGTCCTCGGCTGCAACCGACTGCTCGAGCTCACGCTTCCCGAATACGAGGCCGTCCGCGCCCACGCGACACGGTTCTTCCTGATCGACGGCCACGAGATCCCCGAGGCCGAGCACATCGTCGAACGTCACGAGCGCTTCGTGGTCATCGAGAAGGAGAGCGCGGCCGCCGCGGTCGCCACCGACACGGACCCGCGCGCCTGAGATGGGCGACGCCGCGCAGCCGAGGCCGCCGATCCGCGCGCTGCCCGACCGCTCCGCATGCGATGCCGCACCCGAGCCCGGCGGAGCGGTTCAGGCGGCTGCTTGCAGCTCGGAACGGCTCTCGCTGCGCCTGCCCGTGCACCCGTCCAGCGTCGGCATCGGCCGGCGGGCCGCCGCTCAGTTCGCGGAGGAGGTCGCGCTGGACGACGCCACCCAGTGGTGCGTCCGGGTCGCGGTCTCCGAAGCCATCACGAACGTGGTGCTGCACGCCCACCCCGCCACGGAGGATGCGCTGACCCCCCACTTCGTCCTGTTGGCGGAGGCTGGCTCCGCCGGCTGCACCGTCACGGTCTCTGACGACGGCGTCGGCCTCCAGGCCCGCAGCGACTCGCCCGGTGTGGGCCTCGGGCTCGGGCTGATCGCGCGCTCATGCGACGAGATCGCGCTCGACGCCGGTCCCCGCGGCGGGACCAGCGTTCGCATGACGTTCCGCCGCAGCTAGCGGGAACTTCCTTCTTCCCCGGAACCCCCGGACCCTCCTAAAATGCGGGGGACGGTCGCGGTTCCATCCGCCCCGTCTGTGATGTTGATCGACCCCCGCCCGATCACGCACCGCGCACACGTCCCGCGCACAAAGGAGAGCCCCGATGGAAGGCGCACCGCAGACCCTCACCCCCGACACGAGCACCAGCGAGGCGCTCGCGGTGTCGCGGTACTTCACTACCCCCGGCGTGCACCCGTTCGACTCGGTGGAGTGGGAGCTGCGCGACGCGCGCATCGGCTTCGGCGGCACGATCAGCTTCGAACAGGAGAACGTCGAGTTCCCGACGACCTGGTCGCAGAACGCCACGAACATCGTGGCCCAGAAGTACTTCCGCGGGAAGCTCGACTCCCCCGCCCGCGAGCGTTCGGTCAAGCAGATGATCGGCCGTGTCTCGGGCACGATCGCCGACTGGGGCCGTCAGCGCGGCTACTTCGCCTCCGCCGAGGACGGCGACGCCTTCGAGGCCGAGCTCACCTACATCCTGCTGCACCAGATGGCGGCCTTCAACAGCCCCGTCTGGTTCAACGTCGGGTTCGAGGAGCAGCCGCAGTGCAGCGCCTGCTTCATCCTCTCGGTCGAGGACACGATGGACTCGATCCTCGACTGGAACACCCGTGAGGGCCGCATCTTCCGTGGCGGCTCCGGCTCGGGCATCAACCTCTCGAACATCCGCGGCTCGATGGAGACGCTCTCCAAGGGCGGCACCGCCTCGGGCCCCGTCTCCTTCATGCGCGGCGCCGACGCGTGGGCCGGCACCATCAAGTCGGGCGGTAAGACCCGCCGCGCCGCGAAGATGGTCGTCCTCAACGTCGACCACCCGGACATCCGCGAGTTCATCTGGTGCAAGGCCAAGGAGGAGGACAAGGCCCGCGCGCTGGCCAAGGCCGGCTTCGACATGTCGCTCGACGGCGACGGGATGAAGTCCATCCAGTACCAGAACGCCAACAACTCGGTCCGCCTGACCGACGCGTTCATGCAGGCCGTCGAGAACGGCGAGCCCTGGAACCTCATCTCCCGCGCGACGGGTGAACCGGTCGGCGATCCCGTCGACGCCCGCGAGCTCATGCACGAGATCGCCGACGCCGCTTGGCAGTGCGCCGATCCGGGCGTCCAGTACGACACCGAGATCAACCGCTGGCACACCTCCCCGAACTCGGGGCGCATCAACGCGTCGAACCCATGCTCGGAGTACATGCACGTCGACGACTCGGCCTGCAACCTCTCCTCGCTGAACCTCATGAAGTTCCGCCGCCCGGACGGCACGTTCGACGTGCGGACCTTCGAGCACGCGGTCGACATCATGTTCCTCGCGCAGGAGATCGTCGTCGGGCCCTCGAGCTACCCGACCGAGGAGATCGGCGTGAACGCCCGCGCGTTCCGCCAGCTCGGCCTCGGCTACGCGAACCTCGGCGCCTTCCTGATGGCCAACGGCCTGCCCTACGACTCCGACGAGGGCCGCGGCGCCGCTGCGGCGATCACCTCGCTGATGACCGGGCGCGGCTACCTGCAGTCGGCCAAGGTCGCGGCCGCGATCGGCCCGTACGAGCGCTACGCGGAGAACCGCGAGGGCCACAACAGGGTCATGCGGATGCATCGTGACGCTTCCTACGCGATCGCGGACGAGACCTGCACGGACACCGCGCTGCTCGAGGCCTCGCGCACGGTCTGGGACGAGGCCGTCTCGCACGGCGAGCTCTACGGCTACCGCAACGCGCAGGCCACGGTGCTCGCGCCGACGGGGACGATCTCGTTCCTCATGGACTGCGACACGACCGGCGTCGAGCCCGACTTCTCGCTCGTGAAGTACAAGACCCTGGTCGGCGGCGGCAACATGACGATCGCCAACCGCACAGTTCCGCTGGCCCTGCAGACCCTCGGCTACACGCCGGAGCAGGTCGGCCTCATCGAGGCGCACGTCGCCGAGCACAACTCGATGACCGGCGCGCCCGGCCTCAAGGCCGAGCACATGCCCGTCTTCGACGTGGCGGTCGGCGAGAACGCGATCTCCTACATGGGCCACATCACGATGATGGGCGCGGTCCAGCCGTTCCTCTCGGGCGCGATCTCGAAGACCGTGAACATGCCCGAGGAGTCGACGGTGGAGGACATCGCCGACGCCTACGTCGAGGCCTGGCGCCTCGGCGTCAAGGCGCTCGCGATCTACCGCGACGGCTCGAAGAACACGCAGGTGCTCGGCAACAAGTCCGCCGAGGACAAGGCCGAGGTCATCGCCGACGTCGCCGAGCTGGCCGCCCGCGAGGGCCTGCTGACCCCGCGTGAGGTGGAGGCGCAGATCGCCGCCGCCGTGGCGGAGGCGACCGCGCAGGCGGCGGCCGCCGAGCCGACCGCTCCCGTGCCGCCGGCCGTCGCGATGGGCCAGCCGGCCGAGCGCCGCCGGATGCCGCGCGAGCGTCAGTCGATCACGCACAAGTTCTCGATCGGCGGCCACGAGGGCTACATCACCTGCGGCATGTACGAGGACGGCACCGTCGGGGAGATCTTCCTGACCGACATCGGCAAGGAGGGCTCGACGATGCGGGGGATGATGAACTCCTTCGCGACGGCGATCTCGATCTCGCTGCAGTACGGCGTCCCGCTCGAGACCCTCGTGCAGAAGTTCGCCTACATGCGCTTCGAGCCGGAAGGGATCACGCAGAACCCGGAGATCCCGTTCGCAAAGTCGATGCCCGACTACATCATGCGCTGGCTGGCCTCCCGCTTCCTTGACGCGGATGACCAGGAGGAGCTCGGCATCCTCACCCCGGAGGTGCGCCGCCGCAAGGAGGCGCAGGATCTCGGGCTCTCCTACACGTCGTCGGACACCGCGGGCCCGGCCACGCCCGCCACGCCGCGCATTCAGCCCACGAGCTCGGCAGCAGCGGCGAGCCGACTGACCGACTCCCCGCCGGTCGTCCCGGCCGCGACGGGCAAGAGCAACTTCGGTGCGCTCGAGCTCGGCCCGGCCTGCGGGCAGTGCGGCGGCATGATGCAGCGCACGGGCTCCTGCTACACCTGCCCCAGCTGCGGGAACAACACCGGCTGCGGGTAGGCAAGAGGAGCGAGGCGACGCAGGCGCCGCGCGGCGTGGGCCGCGGGCGCCGCGTGGGCACCGGGCGGGGTGCGCGCCGTCGCTAGCGGTCGTCGCCCGCGCCCGCCCGCGCGGACGCGGGTGGCTCCCGGTCGCCCACGAGCCGCACGACCAGGTCGCGATAGCCGGCCTTGAGGCGGTCCAACTCCATTTCGCGCTCGCGGTGCTGGTGCTCGAACAGCAGCGCTGACAGGCCGCTGGCCAGGACGTCGGTGACGTACTCGACGTCGCAGTCGGGTCGGGCCTGGCCCACCAGGAGTTGCACGTGGAGGCGTCGCACGGCCTGCGGCGGGGAGCGCATCAGATTTCGCTGAGCCGCTCGGCCTCGAGGAGCAGGTCGACGTGTTCGGCGGTGAAGTCCAGGACGGCATCGCCGAAGGCGACGAGCCGTTCGACGGGCGGCGCGCCCGGGCCGAGCGGAGGCGGACCGAAAGGGTCGCGTCCTGGAGTGCGCGCTCGCGCTCATCGAGCACCGCCAGAGCGAGCGAGGCCCGATCCCCGAAGCGACGGAACAGCGTGCCCTTGCCGACCCCGGCCTCGGCCGCGATGGCGTCCATCGACGTGCAACGCGTGCCTCGGCTCGCGCACAGCCGCTCTGCGGCCGCGAGAACCCGGGCGCGGTTCCGGCACGCATCGGCGCGCATCGGGGGCGAGCCGGTCACGGAAGAGCCACGAGGGGGAGGTCCATCCTCGGTCCATCCTACTACCGGACCACGGTCCGCTTATGCTACCTTGGCGTCTCCAAGCCAAGCGGACCACGGTCCGTTTATCCTCTTCCACACGCATCGGAGCCTCTCGCCATGAGCACCCCCGCCATCCAGGACCGCCTCGCCGGCGCCTGGAACTTCTCCCCCGTCCACTCCTCCGCCGACTTCTCGATCAAGTACTTGGTCGCGAAGTTCCGCGCGCGCTTCGAGGAGCTCGACGCCAAGCTCGAAGACGGCGTCCTGACCGGCTCGGTCAAGGTCGCCTCGATCGACCTCAAGGACGAGAACTTCGAGGGCCACCTGATGACCGCCGACTTCTTCGACGCCGAGCAGCACCCGGAGATCACGTTCCGCTCAGCAGGTCCTCGACATCGAGGGCGACGAGCTGACGCCTCAACGGCGAGCTGACGATCAAGGGCGTCACCAAGCCGGTCCAGGCCACGGGCACGGTCAAAGGCCCGACCGAGGACTTCATGGGCAACACGCGGCTCGGCTTCACGCTGGAGACCACGATCGACCGCACCGATTTCGGCGTCTCCTGGAACGCCGACTTGCCCAAGGGCGGCCGTGCGCTCTCCAACGACGTCAAGCTCGTCGTCGAGCTCGAGCTCGGCCAGGCCTGAGCCGGCGTGCGGATCCTCGCCATCTCGGGCTCGCTGCGCCGGGACTCGCACAACGCCGCGCTGCTGCGGGCGGCGGCCGCGCTGCTGCCGCCCGGCGTGGAGCTCGGCGTCCACGACGGCCTGCGGGAGATCCCGCCGTTCGACGAGGACGTCGATGGCAGGCGAGCCCGCCGCCGGTCGCAGCGCGCTGCGCGACGCGTCCGTGCCGCCGACGCGGTCGCTGATCGCCACCCCCGAGTACAACAACTCGATCCCCGGGCAGCTCAAGAACGCGCTGGACTGGCTTCGCGGCCGCTGGCCGAGAGCCCGCTTACAGGGCAAGCCCGTCGCCGTCATCGGCGCCTAGCGCCGGCATGTTCGGCGCCGTCTGGGCCCAGGCGGAGGCGCGCAAGGTCCTCGGAGCGATCGGCGCACAGGTGCTCGACCGAGAGCTCCCGGTCCCCGCGCATCAAGCAGGTTCGACGCCGACGGCCGGCTGGTCGACGCGGACATCGAAGCAGAGCTCGGCTCGTTGCTCGAAGAGCTCAGCGGACGGTCCTGCCCGCCGCGGGGGAAGCGCCGGGCGTGAGGCGGCGGGCCCGCGATGGCCTCGAGCACGTCGAACGACCAGATCTCACTGGCCGTCCCGACGGGCCCGTCCTCGCGGTGCTGCGCGTGCCCGGCGGCGAAATCCGGTGAGGCCACCCACGCGCGGAAGTCCTCCTCCGTGCGCCAGCGGGTGACCACGAGGCAGAGCTCACGGTCGTCGTTGGGGCGCAGCAGCTCGAAGGACTCGAAGCCCTCGGCCTGCTCGACGCGTCCGGCCCGGGAGGCGAAGCGGCGCTCGAACTCCTCGAAGCGGTCGCGCGGGACGGTGATGGCGTTGACCTTGACGATGCTCACCCGGGAGAGGCTAGACGGGGTCGACGGGGAGGGGGCGGTGCCCGAAGCTACTACATACCCCACGGGGGTATGTGTGATAGCGTTGGGCCATCGGTCCGCCCTCCGCCTCCGTCCCGGTCCCCGCCGTTTGCCGCCGCTTCCCGTCGCGTCCGGCGGTTCGATCGACACCAGCGTCGGCCCAGGATGACCCGTGGCCCCTGCGGACGCTGCTGTTCGTGCTCATCGCCCTCGTGCTCGGGTTGCTCGGGACGACCTACCTCGTCGTCCTCGCCCGCCAGTCCCCGGTCGTCCGCCACGCCGGCGAAGCGCCCGCCTGGCCGCGCTTCCACGTGCGCTACTACCTCGTCGCCCTGCTCTTCCTGGCCTTCGACATGGAGATGGCGTACATGTACCCGTGGGCGGTCGTCTTCCGGGACCTCGGGCT
>CAWFHB010000004.1:0-153009 GCA_963815565.1 uncultured Solirubrobacterales bacterium
ACTCGAGAAAGCCCTGGTAATCAGGGCTTTTTCTCGTTCCTGGGCGGTCTTCGAACCCGTGGGGGCCGGGCGGTCGCAGGTTGAGATTCTGACTCCTCGATGCGATGAACCTTGTCGCATCGTGATAGTCAGCGTTCGATCAACGTTCGGGTCGTAACCGGTCAAGCGTGAGGCCCTCGGCCTTGACCGCGTCGATGATCTGCTGCAGCCCGAAGGATGTGTGGGGTGCGGTGCCGTGCATGAGTATGTTGCCGCCGGGCTCGATGGGCGGCGTGAGGTCATCTCCGCGCCGGACGCGTTCGACCATCTGCGCGGTGCTCGTGCCCTGCCAGTCGTAGGTGTCGACCGTCCAGCGGCACAGCTTGTAGCCGCGTGTCGCGGCGAGCGATTGGAGGCGGTGAGTGAACGCTCCCGCCGCGAACGGCGGGCGAAGAAGCTTGGTCGGAGCGGTCGGATGGGTGCCGCGGTCGATTTCGCTCAAGACGCGGGCGGCTGATTCCTTGCTGAGTGCTGCGTGGCTGTAGGAGTGGTTCCCGACAACGTGGCCCTCCTTCCGGATGCGCCGCAGCAGCCCGGGGTAGCCCGCGGCCCAGGCCCCGGTGAAGAAGAAGCGTGCCCGGACCCGATTGCGGCGCAGGGTGTCGAGGATTCGTGAGACCTGGGCGGATGTCCCGCCGTCGTCGAAGGTGAGCCAGACGCGGTCCGTCGCGTTGAAGCAGCGCTCGATCTCCTCGATGCGGCTGATCGACAACCTTCGGCGGGTCACCTGACCGTTCGCGACGATCGGGCGACTGCCCGAACCTGAGCGGGTTACCGTCGGGCGACCGGGCCGCGTGAGCCGCGCGCTCGCAAAGACGACGAAATTTCCGCAGTTGGCGCGGTAAGTGCACGTAACACTTCCTCGAAGCTGTCCGGCGTGCGCGGTTTGCCCACACTGCCCCACGACACGCGACGATCGATCCGCCGGAGCCTCGGGCGGTGATTTGCGCCTGATAGCCGGAGGGCACGTTGTACGCCGTCACGATCGCGGGGACCGTCCCGCCCGGGGACTCGTACACCGGTGCGCTTACCCCGACCCCGTTCGCAAGAGCATCAGAGGGCAGCGCGACTCCGAGGACCAAGACGAGCAGGACGAGCCGCATTGCGCGACGCTACGTGAGTTCAGGCGATGCGTGCTGGGGAAGCTGGCCCGCCCCCGTCTTAAGCCGCAGCCACGCTCCGGGCCACCTCGAAGAGCTCCTGCGGCATCGCGACCGGGAGCCGCCAGGTGAAGGCCACCGGGCGCTCTCCGCGGTGCGCGACGTAGGTGGCCGGGCCGAGGAAGGTGAAGGGCGAGGTGCCAAGCTCGAACGTCTTCCGCTCGCGAACGAAGAGGAGCACTCGGGTGCCCTGGGCGGCATGATCGATGTAGCGCTGGACGGTCGCTTGACCCTCGTGCTGACGTGACTGCGACTCCCAGTGGAAGAGCTCCGGACTAATCGCGTAGTCGCGATACATCGTCGTCGGTGAGTAGTCGCGCTCGGCCTTGTGCAGGTCGATGAAGAAGACGTCGCTGGCCGACTGCGGCACCCACAGGATTCCGCCCTGGGTGATCTTCGGCTTCGGGCCGTAGCCCGAGGCGAGCGCGGCCACGATCTCGACGCGCGAGTAGCGAGCGTGCAGCGTGAGCGGGATCTCCGCACCGAGCATCGACGGGCTCGTGCGGGTCCGGGAGCGCTCGTCGAGCACACCGAGCAGCTCGCAGAGCTCGTCGCGGATCGCGGGCTCCCGCCACAGCGCCGCGTAGAAGGCGTCAACCGACCCGAACCCGCCTTGCCCGGAGGCGAGTCCCCAGGCCAGCATCGTGAGCAGGCGCTGGTGTCGCTCGTCGTAGCGAGCCAGGGCCGGCGGCGCCGGCGCCGTGAGCGTCTCGGTGTAGAACGCGACGCGCTCAGGATCATCGACGTGGGTGAGGCGACCCAGCGCCTTCAGAGTGCGCTCCTCGAGGATGGGATCAGCTGCTCCTGTCACCGCCCGGCCGGCGTCGCGCCGCAGCTGCGTCCACGATTTCTTGTAGACGTCCTCGACGCGGTGGCCGGCCGCTTCCAGGAAGCCGGAAAGCGACACGTGGGCGTCGGCGCGCCGGAGATCGCTGACGAGCGTCACCCAGCGCGAGCGCTGCGCGGCCGCCCGCAGGTTCTCGAGGACGAGCTCGTGGCTCTGCCGGTCGAGGTCGATCGTGCACCCGGAGGGCAGGAACGGGAAGCCGCGCTCGACCTGGTCGAGCACCTTCCCGCGCCGAGGGTCGACGATCGCCTTGAGCTTGTCCTCGAAGCGGAACTCCCGTCGGTGCTGGCCGATGAGGTCAACGACGGTCAGGTGGCTCTTGCCCTTCGCACGCCGCAGCCCACGCCCGAGCTGCTGGGCGAACAGGGTGGCCGAGGCGGTCGGGCGCAGGAGCAAGAGCGTGTCGACGTCCGGGACGTCCACGCCCTCCCCCAGCACCTCGACCGAGAAGATGCAGCGCAGGCGTCCCGCCTGGAGCTCGCGGAGCTGATGAGCACGGTCTGTCGGCGCATCGTCCGCGGTCAAGGCGACGCTCGGCAGCCCAGCGGCGGTGAAGCTCCGCGCCATGAAGTGCGCGTGCTCCTTCGACACGCAGAAACCGAGCGCGCGCATACGGCCGGGGTCGAGCACGATCCGCTGGAGCGCCTTCAGGAGCTTGCCGACCCGTAGGTCGTCCCCGGTGTAGACGCCGCTGAGCTCCCCCAGCGCGTAACCGCCGCGCCGCCAGGTCACACCGCTCAGGTCGACGCCGTCGGCGACGCCGAAATACTGAAAGGGCACGAGGAAGCCCTGATCGATCGCTTCCCACAGGCGCAGCTCCACCGCGACCCGATGGTCGAACCACTCGGTGACGTCACGACCGTCGAGGCGCTCCGGCGTGGCGGTCAGGCCAAGCAGCTCCCTCGGCTGCAGGTGGGTGAGCAGCCGGTCGTAGGAGGCGGCTGCGGCGTGGTGGAACTCGTCGACGACCACGACGTCGAAGGTGTCCGGGGGGATCTGCTCGAGCCGCCCTTCCCCCATCGACTGGACCATCGCGAAGACGTGCTTCCCGCCGGCGATCCGGCCGCCACCGTGGAGCTGGCCGAAGGAGCCATCGTGCAGTACGGCGCGGTAGGTTGCCAGGGACTGCCGGAGGATCTCTTCCCGGTGGGCGACGAACAGCAGCGAGAGCTCACCGCCGTGCCGCTCGAGCAGCTGCGCGTAATCGAGCGCGGCAACGACGGTCTTGCCGGTACCGGTCGCGGCGACCACCAGGTTGCGATGACGATCGTGGCGGTCACGCTCGTTCGTGAGCGCCTCGAGCATCCGCCGCTGGTGTGGGTAGGGGCGCACGTCGAGGTTCGCGAAGGAGATCGTCGAGGCCTCGCCGAGCGAGCGGCGATCGTGCTGGCGGAGTGCCTCCTCGAGCGCGTCGCCGTTGACCGCCGGGTCGTAGGCCTCGAAGTGCTCGGAGTTCCAGTGGCTCTCGAAGGTCATCCGGACGCGGTCGACGACGTGCGCAGCGTCCATGGAGGAGAGCCGGACGTTCCACTCGAGGCCGTCGAAGAGCGCCGTGTGCGAGAGGTTCGAGGAGCCCACGAACGCCGTGGTGAGCCCCGCCTCGCGCTCGAGCAGCCACGCCTTCGCGTGCAGCTTCGTGGTCCGCGCGTCGAGCGCGACCTTGACCCGCGCGCCGATCTCGTGCAGTGCATCGACGGCGCCCTTCTCCGTTGCGCCCATGTAGGTCGTGGTGATCACGCGGACCTCGCCGCCGCGCGCAACGACTCCCTCGAGCGCCTCCTTGAGGTGCCGGACCCCCGACCAGATGACGAAGGCGCAGATCAGGTCGACGCGATCGGCGGTGGCGAGCTCGGCCCGCAGCTCGGAGCCGACGTTCGGCTGCCCCTCCGCGTTGACGAGCAGATCGCTCTGGCTGAACGGCGTGGCCGGTGCGGGCGGGAGCGGGACGGGCTCACCCAGCGCGGAGCGGCCGAGAACGCCGTGGAGGATGCGGGGCGGGCTTTCCACAGCAGCGTCCGCATCGCTGACCCCCCGCAACAGCTGATTCACCCGGTCGGTCTGCTGCACCGCGTCCTCGTCCTCGGCACCCAACCCGCGACGGATCTCATCCATCGCATGGCGGGCCAACCGCTCTGCCGCCTCGGCACTGTCCAGGCTCTCGGCCAACAGCAGGTCCGGCGCAACCGCCTCAAGCCGGCGGGCGAGGAGCCGGGTGATCAGGTGGTCCCGCGGACCGGGCGTCACGTCACTCACGGTTCGAGCCTCCCACAGCTTGTGTCAGATACGGGCGGCTTGCTCTCGACGCGCGTGGGGACGGACTCCGGCTTCGCACGCTTCGTCGTTCTGGACGCATCGCTGATACAGCGGGCACGGGGATCGGCCGAGTCACGGGGAATGGCTCGGGGTGAATCGATGACGGACATCCTCCTCCAGGGGGGCATGGCCTTCGGCGTGCTCGGCGGCATCATGTGGGCCCTCGACCATCCCGCAATCCTCCCCGAATGCCCGGACCGGCCGGAGGCCCCGGAAGCAGTGATCGGTCGGTGCATGAGCGACGGGATCGTTGCCGGCGCGAAGCCTTATCTCATCGGCGGGATCGCCGGCGCACTGATCGGTCTCGTCGTCGTGTTGGCCGGGATCCTCCTGTTCCGATACTTGCGGGCGGCCCATCGCAGACTTCACCCGAATCCGGCGTTCGCGCCGCCCGCGCCCCCAGTCACCGCAACGGGTTCAGGTCGGTGGATGAACGCGCGCTATCCCGGCCGCTGCACAAGCTGCGGGGGCGACATCACACCGGGCGAGCGGATCCGACACCGGCCGGGTCACACCGTTTGCGCCCGCTGCGGCTGACCGTCAGGCGCAACGACCACGTCAGCCGCGGGTGACCGTTCGCACGGACGAGCCCCGCTTACGGTCCGCCCCTCACGGGTAGGCGCCGCCCGTGAGCGGAAGAGCGCCGGACGAGATCTGGGAGGAAGGCCTCGACGAGGGCGAGCGGCGGCTCGCGCGGGCGCCCCTCGCCACGGCGGCGACGGCCTTCGCCGGCGGGGTCGACGTGTTCTTCAGCGTGCTCGTGCTCGCCGTGGTCTCCGGCGGCCTGCACGCGGCGATGCCGGAAGCGAGCGCGCACGTGCTCGCCTCGTTGGTGTTCGGCGTGGGGTTCGTGTTCATCACGCTCGGGCGCGCCGAGCTCTTCACGGAGAACTTCCTCCTGCCCGTCGGCGCCGTCTGGTCCGGTCGCAAGCCGTTCGCGCTGCTCCTGCGCATGTGGCTGGTCACGCTCGTCGCCAACTTCGCTGGGCTCGCACTCTTCGCCGCGCTCTTCTCCGTCTCCGGAGTCCTCGAGCCGGACACGCTCAAGGCAGCCGGCACGATGGCGGACACCCTGGGCGAGCGGGGATCGCTGGCCGCCTTCCTCAGCGCGATCGCCGCTGGCACGATCATGACCCTCTTCACCTGGGTCATCGCCGCCGCGGAAAGCACAACCTCCCGCGTCCTCGCCTCGCTGGTCATCGGGTTCGTGCTCGCCGCCCCCAGCCTGAACCATGCGATCGTCGGATTCGGCGAGCAGGTCTTCGGCCTCTTCGCCGGCACCGCGGAGTCGGACTGGGGGGACATGCTCCGCACGGTCTTGCTCGCCATCGTCGGCAACGTGATCGGTGGCGTCGGGCTCGTGTTCTCGACCCGACTCGCGCAGGTCCGCGGCGAGCCGGACAGCGACTCGGGCGCCCGCGAGGAAGAGCAGCGGGGGACGACGCCGGACTGAGGCCCGCTGCCGGCGGTCCGGGGCGGCGGAACGCCGCAGTTGAGCGCCCACGCGACACGCTTCTGAGCGCGGAGCAACTGCCAGCGACACGCCGTTAAATTGCGACGCATCGACGACGCACTCGCACGCGCCCTCAACGCCGCTTCGTCCGGCATCGCGCTGGCCGACGCGACCGTTCACGGCTACCCCTTGACCTACGTCAACGAGTCCTTCGAACGACTCACGGGGTATACCTCGGAGGAGTGCCTCGCGCGAAACTGCAAGTTCCTGCAGACCCCCGAAACCGACCCGGCCGTGGTCGCAGCGATCGGTGAGTCGCTGAGTGAAGGCCGCGATTTCCACGGCACGTTGCTCAACGAGCGCAAGGACGGCTCGCGGTTCTACAACGAATTGCGCCTGACGATCATCCGTGACGGCTCAGGCGAGCCGATGCACGTACTCGGCGTGCAGAACGATGTGTCCGCCCTCGTCAGTGCCCGACACCGGCTCGAGCAGGAGCGCGACGACGCGCAGGCGGAGGTCCGGCGGCTCCTGCACCACGCCCTCACCGGCGAGGAGCTCGCACGGAAGCGGCTCCTCCAGGTCGTGCACGACGACGGGCTGCAGCACCTCATGGCCGCGAGCCAGGACCTTGCTGAGCTGGAGGTCCCAGAAGCGGACAGCGGACCCTTGGTCAACGCGAAGGACAACCTGAAGCACGCGATCAGGCACCTGCGCAGCGCGCTGACGGACATCGCCCCCGTCGCGTTGTTCGCCGGCGACTCCCTGGACGACGCCCTGCGCCTCATGAGCGACCACCTCGCGCGGAGCTGGCGCTTCACCCTTGACCTCCAGGTCGATCCCGCCGCCTGTGGCGTCGCAGACGAGGACACGATCGCTGCGGTCCGCGAGCTCGTCACGAACGCCGGCCGGCACGGCCGCCCGCGGACCGTGTCCGTCGCGGTCAGGCTCATCGACGACGCCGTCGAGCTCTCCGTCACCGACGACGGCATCGGCATGACGGCCGGAGCCGTCGAGCAGGCGCGCCGGGAAGGTCACTTCGGGCTGGCCCTCGTGCACGAGCGCGTGACCGCCCGGGGCGGGTCCCTGCTCATCGAACCCCGCCCCGGAACCGGGGTCCGGGCCGTCGCCCGCCTGCCGCGCTGAGCGACACGGTCCCCTCTGTCGAAACGGCAGCGTTCGCGAATCTCGTGAAGAGTCGGTACAAATAGCCCCGGCCCGCTGGATACGAGGATCCAAGGCGCTCGCCAGTCCCCGACCGACCGCGCTTCCCGCGGCCGTGGCGATCCGACAGAAACGACGCAGGATCGCTCGCCCGCCCATCCAGGAGGACCGCATGACCCGTTGGACCCATTCTCATCGCACGCTGCGCTGTGGGCTCGTGGCGTTCGGCCTCGCCCTCGCCGCCGTCCCCGCCGCGACCGCCCAGGCCGCCCAGGTGAACCTCGCGACCGCAGCCCCCTTTTCCGTGCTCGGGGGGCAGGCCGTCACGAACACCGGCCCCTCGGTGCTGACCGGCGACCTGGGCGTCGCCCCGGGAACCGCGCTCGTCGGCTTCGGCCTGCCGGCGACCGTGAACGGCACCACTCACGCCAACGACGCCGTCGCACAGCAGGCGCAGGCCGACCTTGCGAACGCCTACGCCGTCGCGGCGGCCGAGCCCGTCCCGCCGGCGAACGACCTCACGGGCACCAACCTCGGGAACCGCACGCTCCAACCCGGGGCCTACGGCTACAGCTCCTCCGCCGGGTTGACCGGTGCGCTGACCCTCGACGCGGCGGGTGACCCCAACGCGCAGTTCGTGTTCGTCATCGGCTCGACGCTCACGACCGCCGGAGCCAGCTCGGTGAACCTCATCAACGGCGCCTCACCGTGCAACGTGTTCTGGAAGGTCGGAAGCTCGGCGACCCTCGGCACGACGACGGCGTTCCAGGGCAACCTGATGGCCCTCTCCGACATCTCCGTCAACGACGGCGCGACCGTGCGCGGACGGCTTCTCGCCCGCAACGGCCAGATCACCCTGATCAACGACACGATCGACAACTCGATGTGCGCATCGCCCGCGACCCCGCCGGCCGGCACGACCTCCCCCACCACCACCACGTCGCCGGGATCGACACCGCCCGGTTCCGGTCCGAGCAGCCCGACACCGACCACGGACCGCGGCGACGCGAGCGGCGGAGCAGCGCCCGCCGGCTCATCGGCCGGCAGCAGCCCGGGAACCACCCCCACGACGCAAGGCACGGCGGCCGCCCCCGGTCAGGGGACCGCGCGGTTGCGCCGCGTCCCGAAGGCCGGCGGACGCGCCGCCACATGCCGCGACGGACTGACCGTCCGCGTCCGCGGAGCGCTCATCCGGCGCGTCGTGTTCACGCTCGACGGCCGTCGCGTGGCGACGCGCACCCGCGCCCCGTTCACCGCGACCGTGAAGGCGACGAGCGGAGCCCACACCGTGAGGGCGCTCGTGACCTTCCGGGATGGGACGCGCGCCAGGACGCTGCGGCTCACCTATCGCGTCTGCTCCACCATCGCGCTGCGCCCGAAGCGCGGCCCGTCGCAGTTCACGGGGTGAGCCGCCCCGCGCGGTTCCCCGGCCTGCGCCCGGGGATCGCGGGGCTCGCCGCTGCTGCCGCGCTGCTCGGCCCGGCCGACGCCCTCGCCGCACCGGCCGCCACCGCGCCGACGGGGGCCCACCCCTACGTGATCCTGCTGCACTCCCGCGTGGCCCGGACCGAACCGACCGTCACGGCCCCCCGGGTCGAGAACGTGGCCGCCCGCCGCCCGCTGACCGGCGTGAGGACCGTGCTGCCCGTGCTCGCCGAGCGCCGGGACGGGGAAGGCCGAGCGTGGGCCCAGGTCCGCCTCCCGGGCCGCCCGAACCAGCACACCGGCTGGATCCGGACGACGCAGACCCGCCGCGGAACCACCGGCTGGCAGCTCACGGTCGACCTCTCCGCCCGAGAGGTGACCGCCACGTTCGCCGGGCGGACGGTGCGGCGCTTCCGCGCCATCGTCGGCGCCCCGTCGACGCCCACGCCACGCGGGTCCTATTTCGTCGAGGAGTCGGTCGCGCTCGCGGGAACGGATGCCGGAGCTCCGTACGCGCTGGCGACGAGCGCGCGCTCCCAGGTCTTCCAGGAGTTCGCCGGCGGTCCCGGGCAGATCGCGCTCCACGGCACCGGCAACCTGCCCGGACGCCTGGGCACCGCGTCGTCCCACGGTTGCCTCCGCCTGAGTCCGGGCGCCATCACCTGGCTGGCCCGCCGCGTCGGCCGTGGGGTCCCGCTGCTCATCAGGGCGTGAGCGTTCACCCGGCGCTCTCCGTCGTCCGCAGGAACTATGGTGCGCCTCCCCCGAACCCGAGACGGACCCGATGACCCCTTTCCGTACCGCCCTCTCCGCCGCCCTGGCCGCCGTCGCGCTGACGGCCGCCGCCGCTCCGACCGCCTCCGCGCTCCAGCCGGACGACCGTTACGCGCTCGTCAACCGCTGCGTCGAGCTCCGCTCCGAGGCGCTTGGCCGCGCGGTGGCCACCGACGTCGGCCCCTTCCGCATGCAGGCGACCGCGCTCGGCCGGTACCTCCTCTACGGCAAGAGCGGACAGGTCCTCTCGGTGGACCCCTCGAGCGGCGCGGTCGCCGGCTCGGCCACCCCCGGCCCACAGGCGGACTTTCGCGTCGACGTGCGCGGCGATGCGTTCACGCTGACCCTCGCCGGACCCAACGGCCGGTCGCTCGCGACGGACAGCTCCGGGAAGCTCCAGGCCACGACCGCGCCGGGGCCCTTCACGTTCCCCAAGGCCGAGGGCTGCGCGACCTTCCCGGAGTCCGATACGGACGTCGTGGGCGAGCCGACCCGCGGCGCAGGCCCCTTCGCGGAGACCCGCGGGCTCGTCGAGTCGCATTCGCACTGGATGGCCTTCGAGGTCTTCGGCGGGAACGCGCACTGCGGGCGCCCCTGGAGCCCCTACGGCGTCGCGGCGGCCATGGTCGACTGCCCGGACCACAAGCCGGGCGGCTACGGCCTCGCCTTCGAGAACGTGCTGAGCGGCAAGAACGCGACCGACACGCACGACACCGTCGGCTGGCCGACGTTCAAGGACTGGCCCGCGCCGGGCTCGCTCACCCACGAGGGGACCTACTACCGCTGGGTCGAGCGCGCCTACCAGGGGGGTCTGCGAGTCCTCGTGAACCTCACGCTCGAGAGCAACGGGCTCTGCGGCCTGCAGCCCACGAAGACCCACAGCTGCAACGAGATGGACACCGTCCGCCTCGAGATCAAGCAGCTCGAAGCGCTCGAGGACTACATCGACGCCCAGTCCGGCGGGCCCGGCAAGGGCTGGATGCGGATCGTCACGACGCCGTTCGAGGCGCGCGAGGTCGTGAACGCCGGAAAGATGGCGGTCATCTCCGGCGTCGAGATCTCCCGGCTCTTCGACTGCCGGATCTACAACGGCGTACCCGAGTGCACGCGCGACAGCGTCCGCCGCGACCTCGACTCGCTGCACGCCATGGGCGTCCGCAGCATGGAGCTCGCGGTGAAGACCGACACGGCGATCTCCGGTGCGGCAGGCGATCCGGGCACCAACGGCCTCGTGACCAACGCGAGCAACAAGCTCGAGACCGGACGCTACTTCGACATGCGCACCTGCACCGGCGACCCGCGCTCCGCGGACAAGACCCAGCTCACGTTCGGGCCGGGCGCGGATCCGATCTCCTCGTTCGCCCGCGTGCTCGATCCGGGCGGCCAGACGCCCGTCTACCCCGCCCCGCCGCACTGCAACTCCGTCGGCCTGAGCGAGATCGGCCGCGACCTCGTCAACCGCATGATGGACAAGGGGATGCTCATCGACCCCGACCACATGAGCCAGGCCGCGCGGGAGAGCACGCTCGATCTCATCGAGGGGCGGCGCTACTCCGGGGTCATCTCCTCGCACAGCTGGAGCACGCCGCTCGACGAATCGCGGGTGCTGCGCGCCGGCGGCGTCGTCATCCCGAAGACCTCGGCGATCGGGGTGTCCTCGGACACCTCCTGGATGGTCTCCGAGCACAAGCGGATCCGCGAGATGCGCGACCCCCGCTTCGTCTTCGGCTTCGGCTTCGGCTCGGACATGAACGGCGTCGCGCGCCAGCCCATCCCGCGCGCGGACGCGACGACCAACGCACCGCTCACCTACCCGTTCAAGTCGCTCGACGGCAAGCAGACGATCGAGCAGGCCACGACCGGCAAGCGGACCTGGGACTTCAACAAGGACGGCGTCGCGCAGTTCGGCCTCTACCTCGACTGGATCGAGGAGGTCCGGCGGCGCGGCGATCCCGCCTTCGCCGAGGACATGCTCCGCGGCTCGGAGGCCTACCTGCAGATGTGGGAGCGCGCGGTCGGCGTCCCGCTCAAGCGTCCGCTCGCCGCCCGCGCGCGGTTCGGTGCGGCCGGGCTCGGCAGGGTCCTGCTCGGCGCGACGCCCGAGGCGATGCTCCGCCGCGCGGGGCAGCCGCCGGTCCGTGGCGGCCGCACGTGGCGCTACGAGGTCTCCGCGCGCGACGGCCGCCCCGCCGGCCGCGTCGCGATGGTCATCTCGACCGCCGGACGCTCCGAGTTCATCCTCTCCACCGCGCCGGAGCACACTGCTGCGGGCGTCGGCACGGGCGACCGGGTGACGAAGAAGCTGCTGAAGGCGACCCGGCCCGTCGGCAAGTCCGGCGTTCGCGTGGGACCGGCCCGCAAGGGCGCCCGCCTCGTCTACCGCGTCCGCGGACGGCGGATCGTCGCGGTGGGCGTGGCGACCGCCGCGGCCTCCAAGACCCCGGCCCGCGTGGCGAAGCTCGTCGCGCTCGCGCGGGGCTGAGCGACCCGCCGCGCAGAGCTCAGGGCTCGGCGCGGCGGGAGGCGGCCCTAGTCCGTCGCGGGCAGCGCGACGACGGCCTCGCCGAAGTCCACGCGCGAGGGGCTCGAGGTTCCAGGGGTCGCACGCCAGGCGACGGTGAACGGCACGCTCGCCCCCGGCTCGATCATCGTGCGGACACCCAGGCGGCGCGCCTGGAAGTCCGGCATCGGCTCCTTCGGGGCGACCCCGGCTCCGTAGAGGCCATGGGAGAAGCCCGTGGCGAAGGACGCCGTGCCGCGGAGCTGCCGGCCGGCGTCGTCGAGGACCCGGGCGCGCACCGTATCCAGCGGGATCGCCATCGAGGAGGTGTTCTCGAGCTGGCCGGTGACGATCCGGTCGTTCGGCAGCGCCGACGGGCGCGCGGCCTGCGGGACGCCCTTCCAACGCAGCGGGCCCTGGGCGGAGGTGCCGGGCGTGGCGATGTCCATCGTGCGCGGAGCGACGCTCACCGGGGTCAGCGCGCCGAGCGGCGTCGCGGCGCGGAACGCCGTGCGGGTGCTCGGGCCGTCGCCCGGGTCCTTCGGCGTTGTGAACCAGTCGCAGCCCGGCGGGTCCGGGTTCTTCGTCGGGTGCCAGTTGATGCAGGGCAGGTCTGCGGCGAGCTTCAGCGAGTTGCCGGCCGGGTTGATCGAGCCGCCGCTCTTGCACGTCGGCAGCGTCGACGGATCGGAGGTCACCCGCGTGCCCTTGGCGGTCTTGTTCTCCTCCCAGCAGTTGCGGAGCCCCTGCTCGTCCCAGAACACGTCGATGCCGTTGCGGTCCGGGGTGCCGTCGGGCCGCACGCCGAACGTGTTGTTGACGAAGCGGTTGCCGTGGGAGGTGTCGTAGGCCTTCGTCGGGTCGTACTCCCCGCGGGCTGCGGCCGGGACGCCGAAGAGGCGTACGGCGCTGCGGTGCTGATCCCAGATGCGGTTGCCCTCGAAGATGTTCTCGTTGACGCCGTAGAGCATGAAGCCGACGCCGACGACGACCTGGAAGACCGGGCAGACGACCTCCTTGCGGCGCTTCTCGAACGGCGTGTCGATGCAGTACCGCTCGTTCGAGTCCTCGAACAGATTCAGGTTGTTGGACCACATGTCGTTGTCGGTCCACTTCGAGCAGTCCTGCGGCATGCCGGGGTGCCCCGGCGCGAAGGAGTCGTTCGCGATGCCCGCGGCGTTGTCGTGGAAGCGCGAGGAGTGCGTCCACGTCCCGTTGCCGGCCGTGCCGGAGGAGCCGAGCGTGTTGCCGTAGGAGTTGATGCGGCGCATCTCGATCCCGTAGCCCTTGCAGTGCATCTCGGGGCCCGATCCCGGATACACGCCGGAGTCCCCGGAGCCGTAGGCCTCGATGTTCTCGTAGAGGCCGTTGTCCGAGGTGAAGGTGAGCACGCCGTAGTGCGACGCCCAGCGGGAGACCAGCTTCGAGAGCCGGAAGCCGTTGACCTCGACGAGGTTCACGTTGTTGTAGGCGCCCTGCTCGACGGTGACGTTGCGCAGCTGAAAGCCGTCGGCGCGGTCGACGCGCAGGACGTCCTGCTTCTTGCGGTCGCCCTCGAGGACGACGTCGCGCGCCTGGCGGCCGAGCCCCTCGATCGTGAGGTTGCACTTCTGGTCACAGACCTTGTCGTCGTCCTTGACGGAATCGCCGATGACCGCGATGAGGTTGCGGGAGTTCGGGCAGTCGACCTGGTGCAGGTAGGTCGGGACGCGGCCGTCCTCCTGGTGGTTGTCGCCGGAGGACTCCCAGTGGGCTGGCGTCTCGCACTTCGGGTCGCGGACGGGGAGCGCACGGGACGGCTCCTCGCGGTAGATCCCGGGCAGCAGCAGGATCCGGTCACCGGACTTGGCGGCGTCGACGGCGGCCTGCACGTGCTCGAACTTGCACTTGCGTACCTGCTTGAGGCGGCCCTTCCGCAACCGGGTGGTCTTCGGGCCACGGCCCTTGAAGATCTGCCTGACGCGCTTGGACGAGTCGGCCTTGCAGACGATGAGCGTGTTGCCCTTCGAGGCGCCGATCGCTGGTCGGGCGCCCTTGTCGTGCTCGGGGTAGAACGTCGCGCGCTCCGCGTGTGCGAAGGCACTGGCCGGCACGAGGAGAAGGGCGAACAGGACCGAGAGCAGAGCACGGGAGGGCGACATGGCGCGGGAGTATATGTCGCCTCCAAAACGCGGTAGACCACTTGGAATCGCATGCCGACCTCTCGGCGCGGACCGTTCTCAGGCGTTCCGGCCGAGCGCGGCGGCAAGACCTTCGAGGTCCTCGACGGTCACCGTGAGCAACGGGTGCGAGAAGCGCCCCGTCGGTTCGATGCCGCCCACCGGCGATGCGAACGTCAGGCACACGCCACCGTCACCGTTGCTGGCGAAGCTCAGGCTGCGGTCCGTGATGCCGAGGCGCGGCGGGCCCACCGTCTTGAGCAGCGCGTACGGGCCGGTGATGTCGGCGTCGACGATGTTCGTCCGCGGGGTGCGCACCGTCCACCGGCCGAACCGGGCGACGAACTGGTCGTCGTCGAGCTCCACCCAGGCGCGCGCGGGGGTGATGCCGAACAGTCGTGCGGCGCGCTGGTAGCGCGGATCCCAGGTGAAGGCGAACCTCGTTGCGGCGGACACGAAGCAGTTCTGCCCGAACTGTGGGCGGGCGAAGCGCGGCTCGGCGCCTAGCCCACGGGGCGCAGGCCCGGCTCGACGACCTCGGCCAGGCCGAAATACACGAGCACCTCGTCGAGGTCGAGGCCCAGCGCCCGGAAGACCCAGCTGATGCCCTTCGAGGCGTAGGCGAGGCCGACGAGCATGAGCAGCAGCGCGGTCAGGAGCACGCGAAAGGACTTCGCCTCGCCGGCGCCCGCTCCTTCGATTGCAACCGCCGTTTCGTCGCCCCCATCGCAAGGTGTCGAGGACCGTCCGCGACGGCTCAAGCTCACCGCAGCTCCGCGGAACCCCCGGCCGCCCGAAGCTCGGCCACTAGCCGCTCCGCCTGCGCTCGCTCCAGCCCTGCGACCAACCGGACCGGCGGCGACCGATCGACGAGCGAGGCGACGTCGGCCAGGCCGAGGCCGGTCGCAGCGCGGATCGCCTTGAGGAGCTCAGGTGACCGCGCCCCCGCGTCGAGGAGCACGACGTCGGCCGTCGGTCCGGGGACGGACGTCGGCGGCTGCCGCCCAGCCGAGGCGAGGAGCTCAGCGTGTCGCTTCTCGCTCATCGGCGGCTCGCGGTGGCCGGTGCGCCGCTGCTCCTCCCACCAGAGAACGTCGCGATAGTCCTTCCGTGCCGCCGCGAGGAGCCCCGGCAGCTCGCTCTCGTCGTCGGCGAGGGCGACGATCGCCTCGCGTACGCGCTCCGCCTCCGGGCCGTCGTAGCCGGCCAGGAGCCCCTCGTGCCGGCGGCGCCGCCTCACAGCCGCCGGAGCGTGATCGGCAGCCCGTCACCCGGGAAGGGGCCGGTGCCGAAGTCCATTGTCGGCTCGTATCCGGGCGGCACGCTCCACTCGTGGCCGAGGAGCATCTGGTGCAGGATCGCCTTGACCTCCATCGAGCCGAAGTGCATCCCGATGCACTTGTGGACGTTGCCGCCGAACGGCGTCCACGCGTACTGGTGCGAGCTGTCCTCGGCGCGCTCCGGGGTGAAGCGCTCGGGGTCGAAGGAGTCTGGATCGTTCCACCACGGCTCCATCCGCTGAGTCGGATGGATGGCGAGCATGAGCTTCGTGCCCGCCGGGATGTAGTGACCGTCGATCGCGGTGTCCTTGATCGCTTGGCGGGCGAGCATCCCCACGGGCGCGTTCATCCGGAGCGTCTCCTTGAAGACGAGGTCCATCAGGGGCAGCGCGTCGACGTCGTCGTAGCCGATCGTGGCCTTGCCGAGCCCACGGGACTCCTCGCGCAGGCGCTCCTGCCACTCCGGGTGGGCAGCGAGGTAGTAGGCCATCATCGTGAGCGTGATCGTGCTCGTGTCGTGCGCGGCCATCATCGTGAAGATCATGTGGTTGACCACGTCGGCGTCCGAGAACCGTCCGCCGTCCTCGCTCTCGGCGTGGCAGAGGACGCTGAAGAGGTCCTGCCCCTTCCCCGCGCGCTTGGCTGGGATCTGTGCGCGGAGGTGCTGCTCGAGCAGGCGGCGGCTACGCAAGCCGCGGTGCCACTTGCCGCCCGGCACGTCGCTCCGGACGACCGCCTGACCGCCGACGACGACATCGACGAAGGCGTCGTTGAGCTCCGCGTCCTCGGCGCTCGCCCGCGCACCCATGAAGACCTCGGTCGCGATGTCGAGCGTCAGCTGCTTCGTCGCCTCGTAGAGCCCGAACCCCTCGCGCGGCTCCCAAGCGCCGACCCCCCGCTCGATCGTCGTGTTCATCGTCCCCAGGTAGGAGACGAGCCGCTCGCGCTTGAAGGCCTGCTGCATGATGCGGCGGTGGTGGCGGTGCTCCTCGAAGTCCATGAGCATCACGCCGCGCTCGAAGAACGGGCCGATGAAGTACTCCCAGCCCTCCTTGTTGGAGAACGCCTTGTCGCGGTTGGCGAGCACGGTGCCGATGCCCTCCGGCCCGACGACGATCACGAGCTGGGTGCCGAACGCGTTGGCCCAGTGCACGGTTCCGAAGCTCGCGTGGAAGCGCCGCGCGGAGTCGAGCGCGTTCTGCAGGAAGCCGAGCGAGTGCCCGAGGAGCGGCAGCCCCGGATCACCCATGACCGGGAGCAGGCCGCTCCCCGCCGGCGGCTCGGCCAGGACACGGGCGCCTGCGTTGGGCAGGCGACGGATCACCGAGGCAGCAGCGGAGCGGGTTCGGAGGGCCAGAGAGGCGGTCACTGTCTGGTACGGTACTGTGCCAGATGGCGTCGGTCAAGGACACCCGCTCCTACGGCGGCCGCAGCGGGGACGAGCGCGCCGCCGAGCGGCGGACCGCCCTGCTGGACGCCGCGTTCGCCCGCGTCGCGGCGGACGGTTGGCGGGCCCTCAGCATCGAGTCGGTGTGTCGCGCCGCCGGCCTGAACAAGCGGTACTTCTACGAGAGCTTCAGCGATCTCGACACCCTCTTCGCGGCGCTGACCACACAGCTGGCCGACGAGGCGATCGCCGCCACCCTCACCGCCTACGCCCCCGACGCCTCCCCCCCGGACGCGGTGCGGGACGGCATCTCCGCCTTCGTCGTCCACCTCACCGATGATCCGCGCCGCGCCCGCGTGCTCTTCGGGGCCGTCCCGGCCGGGGACGCCGCCGCAGGCCACCGCGCCGCCGCGCTCAGGCGCCTGATCGGCACGGTCGACGCCCAGGCCCGCAGCCTGCTCACCGCCGCGCCTGATCCGTTTGTGGAGGTGACCGCCGCGATGCTCGTCGGCGGCACGAGCCAGGCCGTGCTCGACTGGCTCGACGGGCGCATCGAGCGCTCCCGTGACGCGCTGGTGGCGGACGTCGTCGAGCTCTGGCTGCTCATCAGCGAGGGCGCCGCGGCGCGGCTGGCCGCCGGCGGTTCCTAATCGCGCCTGCGATGGCTAGCGTCCACGACATGGACTCCGGCCCCCTCCCGTCCATCGGCGAGCTCGACCGCGCGTTGCGCGCAAGCTGGACGCGGGAGACGAGCGACGACCCGGACAAGTGGACCGAGGAGAACCGCGCCCTCGGCCAGTGCGCGGTCTCCGCGCTCATCGTGCGCGCGATCTACGGCGGGGACCTCGTGATCGCGACCGTCCTCGACCGCTACGGCGAGCGCACGCCGGACGGCCACGCGTGGAACGTGCTGCCCTCCGGCGAACACGTCGACCTCAGCTTCGACCAGTTCCTTGACGGCGAGCAGCTCGGTGAGCCGATCGTCACCGAGCCTGTCATCGACGGGGACCCGCGTCGAGCCCACCATCTCGCCGAGCGGGTCGGCGCGCAGCTCGGCATCAGCATCGAGCTGCCCGAGCCCACCTGAGGCTGCAGGGGAGCCCCATTCGGGGCAGTCTGGACTATGAGAGAACGCCATCGCCGAGCTGGGTCCCGCGATCTAGCGTCAAGGAATGGCAACGTATGCGTACGGCGACCACCCCCACCAGATCGCGGAGCTCACGCTCCCGGCGGGCGAGCCACCCGCGACGGGCTGGCCGGTGGCGATCGTGGTGCACGGCGGGATGTGGCTCACCGCCAACGGCGACCTCACCCGGATGGTCGGCCTCTGCGACGACCTGGCCGCCCGCGGGTGGGCGGCGTGGAACGTTGAGTACAGGCGGCTGGGCGGCGACTCGGGCGGCGGTTGGCCGCAGAGCGCCGAGGACGTGGCCGCCGCGACCGACCACCTCGCCACGCTCGAGAACGAGCCGCTCGACCTCTCGCGTGTCGTCTCCGTCGGCCACTCCGCCGGCGGCCATCTCACCTTTCTCGCGGCCGCCCGCTCGGACGCCCGCGTCCCCGTGACGGCCGCGGTGGGGCAGGCGCCCGTCACCGACCTCCTGCTCGCCCACGGCGTCGGCGGCCAGGTCGCCGAGGTGGTCGGCCAGTTCATGGGCGGCACCCCCGAGGAGCGCCCGGACGAGTACCGGGCCGCCTCCCCCGCCCACATCGCCCCGATCGGTGTGCCGACGCTCCTCGCTCAGGGGGAGCTCGACGAGCTCGTGCCGCCGGCGATGGTGAGCGCGTACGCCGAGGCGGCCGGGTCCGAAGCCGAGCTGCAGGTCTTCGGCGGCCTCGGTCACTTCGAACATCTCGACCCCGCCAGCGATGCCTGGCAGGCCACCGCTGAGTGGCTCGAGCGCGCGAGGACCTGAGGGTGACCGAGGTGCTCAGCCGACGGAGGCCGGGGCCTCGGCGGGTTCGCCGAGCGCCGAAGCGATCTGCGCCCGCGCCGCGTCGCGAAGCTCCGCGACGTCCGTGTAGGCCGCGGGGTCCAGCGGAGGGAGGATCTCGACGCGTGCGTCGACGTGCTCCTCGAGCACCATGCCGTGCTTGGGCAGCGCCCGGCCCGTGCCGTGCACCGCGATCGGGATGATCGGCACGCCGTGCTCCACCGAGAGCTCGAAGGCACCGTCCTTGAAGGGCTTCAGGCGGCCGTCCTTCGAGCGGGTGCCCTCGGGAAAGAAGAGGACCGGGCTCCCCGCGCGCAGATGGCGCGAGCAGTGCGCGAGCATCGTGATGACCGACTCCCTGTCCCCCCGCACGAGCGGCACGTAGCCGTTCATGTGCATGTTCCAGCCGACGAACGGGAGCTTGAAGTTCTCCGCCTTCGACACCCACTTGTACGGCCGCATGAGCGCGAACAGGACGAGGATGTCGATGAGCGAGGCGTGGTTCGCGACGAGGACCGCACCGCCGCGCCAGGGCAGATGCTCGCGGCCCTGCACCCGGACACGCCACATCGGGTTCGCGACCAAGTAGAAGCTCGCCCACAACGAGGAGTAGAAGTGCAGCACGACCTTCCGCCGGTCGAACGGGAGCGTGACCAGCCAGATCACGGCGGCGCCGACGAAGAAGATCGGACACGTCAGCCCGATGAGCACCCAGCAGTAGGTGGAGACCAGGCGGAGACGCAAGCGCACGGCCGCCACGCTACCGGCCCGGGGCCAGGGTCAGCCCTTCGCCTTGTGACCCTTCTCGTGCCCCTTCGACGCCTTGGGGCCGGTGGCGTCATTCGCCGGTCGCTCGGACTCCCGCGCTTCCTTCTTCGAGCGCCGGGCCTCGGCCTCGGCCTTGCGGACGGCCGCCCGCTTGGCCTTCTTCTCCCGCTGAGCCGCCGCCTGCGCTGCCTTGCGTGATTGCCGGGCCGCGGCTCGCTCAGCCGTCCGCGCCGCCTTGGCCGCGCGCTTCGCGGCCTTCGCCCGCTCCTTCGCCGTGCGCTTCTCGGCCTTCGCTCGTGCCTTCGCCGCGCGCTTCGCGGCCTTCGCCGCACGCTTGGCGGCCTTCGCCCGTTCCTTGGCCGCCTTGCGCTGCGCCTTGTCCTGACCGTGGCCGGCCCGTTTCTTCGGGCTCGCCTCGTCGCGCTTGCCGGCTGCCGCCGGAGGCGGGGCTGCGGTCGGGGCCGACGTCGAAGAGGTGGCCGGTGCCGGGGCCGATTTCGAAGCGCTAGCCGGGACGGGAGACGTCGCGGTCCCCGTGGCCGGGCTCGCGTTCGCGGCCCGCGCGCGGACGGCCGGCGACGCGGTGGCGGCCGCCACTGCCGCCGCCCTCTGGAAGGCTTCGGCCCGCGGCGTCGGCGGGGGCGCCTGCGCCCGGGCGGCCGCGGCTTTGAACGCCGCGGGTCCGCTTACGGGCCGCGAGACGGCGGAAGGCGAACCTGCCGTCGACGCACGAGTGCTGTGCGTCGCGGCCGGTGCGTCGTTCGCGGAGGCCTCGGCGGCGTCCAACTGGCCGGACGTGGCGAGCGCCCCGCCCGAGACGGCGACGGCGCCCGCGGCGATCAGAGCGCTCGCCGCCCCGGTCTTGCCCGCCCCCACCCCCATGCCCAGCGCGGAGGACGCGCGCGGCACGACGTTGGCGACACCGACCCACACGGCGAGGGGCCGTCGGCCCTCGTAGAGCCGATGGAACGCGCGAACCACCGTCGGATCGAGCTGTGTCCCGGCCTGCTCGTCGAGGATGGCAAGCGCCTCCTCGTGCGTGTGACAGGCGCGGTAGGAGCGGGTCGAGGTGATCGCGTCGAACGTGTCGGCCACGGCCAGGATCCGGGCGCCGAGCGGGATGTCCTCCCCGCGCAGCCCGTCGGGGTACCCGCGGCCGTCGAGCCGCTCGTGGTGATGGCGGACCATCGCGGTGAGCTCGGGGTCGCTGAGGACGGCCACCATGTCCGCGCCGTCAGCGGCGTGCTGCCGCATGAGCGCGAACTCTTCCTCGCTGAGGCTTCCCGGCTTCTGCAGCACGGCGATCGGCGTGTGAAGCTTGCCGATGTCGTGGATGGCTCCCGCCGCGCGGACGCGGTCGACGGTCTCCCGACCGAGTCGCATCTGCCGCGCGATGTTCGCCGCGTGCCGGGCGACCCGCCGCGAGTGGCCGTGCGTGTAGCGATCCCGGTGCTCGAGGTCGGCGGCGAGCGTGCGCAGAAGCGCTGCCTGGCGCCCGCCTGATTCGGCGGCGGCTGCTGGGGCGCGCTCTCGTCGCGCGCCCATGGCGCGACGGATGCGTCGGGTCCCGCGCTCTCGCCGTACCCATCCCCACAGCATGAGCTCACAGAAGAGCAAGTCCCCGGAGCGAGCCGAGCGCTTCCAGAGCCGCTCACCCAGCAGGGACGCGGCCAGTGAGAGCGTCACCCCGATCAGCATGCCGGGGGCCGTGGCGGTCACGGTGCCGCTCGAACGCAACCAGACCACGAGCAGCAGCGGTGCGAGGACGACTAGGACCGTTGCGGCCAGAGCCAGAGGAAGCGACGCCCTGACCGGCGCCTGTTCGCGTTCCGCGGCGCTCGATGATCGGCGGCTCACACGCGTGGACCTTACCGGCGCACGTGGCGCCGAAACGCAGATGGACCGATGTCGGGCGCTGAGCTCAGTGTCCGCTGAGCACCTCGTCGCGTCGGGTCGGCTCGGTCCGGAACAGCAGCGCGCCCTCCCCGGTCGGGTAGGCCTCCTCGCCGTGATGGACGAGGTCCATCCCCTGCGCCTCCTCGGTCTCGGTTCCCCGGAGCGGCGTGACGAGGGCGATCCCGCGGAGCAGGAGGAAGGTCATGACGAAGGCGTAGACCGGGGTCACGAGGACCGCGAGAGCCTGGTCGAGGAGCAACTCCGCGTTGCCGTAGAGCAGGCCGTCGGCCACGCCGTTCCAGGACAGCTTCGCGAAGACCCCGATGAAGAGGACCCCGGTCACGCCGGCCACGCCGTGGGCCGCGAGCACGTCGAGCGTCTCGTCCACGCGGGTGCGGGGACGCCACTGGATCGCGAAGTAACACGGCAGGGCGGCGACCGCGCCGAGCGCGAGCGCCCATCCGGGGCCGATGTATCCGCCGGCCGGGGTGATCGCCACCGCCCCGACGACGATCGCGGTGGCCGCCCCGACCGCGGTGGCCTGGCGGCCGCGGATGAAGTCCAGGACGAACCAGACGACGAGCGTGGCGCACGGACAGAGGATCGTGTTCACGAACGCGAGGATCCCGCCCTCGTTGATGCCGAGCCCGCTGCCGCCGTTGAAGCCGAGCCAGCCGAACCAGAGCAGGCCGGCCCCGAGCAGCACGTACATCGCGTTGTGCCCGATGAGCGCCTGGCGGCCGTAGTCCTTACGCGCGCCCACGACCAGGGCCGCAGCCAGGGCGGAGAACCCGGAGCCCATCTCGACGGGGACCCCGCCCGCGAAGTCGAGCGTGCCGCGGGCTGCGAGCCAGCCGCCACCGAACACCCAGTGTGCGAGCACCGGGTAGACGAGGATCGACCACAGCGCCGCGAAGGCCAGGAACGGCACGAAGCGCATGCGCTCCACCACCGCGCCGCCCACGAGCGCGACGGTGAGGATGCAGAAGGTCCCCTGGAAGGCGAAGAAGAGCAGGTGCGGGATCGTCTGGCCCTCGCGCGGCGCGAAGTCGACCCCGGTCATGAAGGCGTGGCCGAAGCCGCCGACGAGGGCGCCGTCACCGTCGAAGGCGAGCGAGTAGCCGATGGCCGCCCAGGAGACGCCCGCCACCGCGAAGGCCGCGATGCACATCATGAAGGTGTTGAGGGTGTTCTTCTCGCGGACGAGCCCTGCGTAGAAGAGCCCGAGCGCCGGCGTCATCAGCAGCACGAGCGCCGTGGCCATGAGCATCCAGGCGGTGTCGCCCGTGTCGATGCCGGTCATCCCCGACGCTCGGGCGTGACGGCGGCGTCGTCTCGCTCCCCGGTGCGGATGCGAACGACGCGTTCGAGCTCGGTCACGAAGATCTTGCCGTCGCCGACCGCCCCGGTGCGGGCGCCGGCACACAGCGCCTCGATCGTCGTCTCGAGGAAGCCGTCGGAGACCGCGACCTCGAAGCGCGCCTTGTCGGCGAGGACCATCTGGACGCTCGTGCCCCGGTAGTTCTCCACCCGCTCGAGCTCACCGCCGTGCCCCTGGATGCGGCTGATGGAGACCCCGCTGATGTCCGCGCGGTAGAGGGCTTCCAAGACGTCGTTGACCCGTTCCGGGCGCACGATCGCGGTCACGAGCTTCATGGCGAAGATCGTCTCAGCCCGTCTGGCGCTGCCGTTTAGCCACCTGTCCAGAAAGGCGGCTGGCCCGTTTGGACACAAGGACTCGACCAGATGGCGGGCACGGCTGCGCGGCCGCGCCAGTTCGACTACAACCGGGGGATGACCGGCGCGACGTACGAGACGATCCTCTACGCGGTGGAGGGGCCGGTGGCGACGATCACGCTGCACCGCCCTGAGCAGCTGAACACGATCGTGCCGCCAATGCCGGACGAGGTCGAGGCCGCGGTCGGACGCGCGGTCCGTGACACGGCGGTGAAGGTGATCGTGCTCCGCGGGGCCGGGCGTGCGTTCTGCGCGGGCTACGACTTCGGTGGCGGCTTCGAGCACTGGGGCGAGGCACTCACCACCGACGGCGCTTGGGACCCGGGGAAGGACTTCGCTGCGGCGACCGCCCCGGAGCTCGCCCCGACCCAGAAGTTCATGGCGGTCTGGCGCTCGCCCAAGCCGGTGATCGCCCAGGTGCACGGTTGGTGCGTCGGCGGCGGCAGCGACTTCGCGCTCTGCGCCGACCTCGTCATCGCCAGCGAGGACGCCGTCATCGGAACCCCGTACAGCCGCATGTGGGGCAGCTACCTGTCCGGCATGTGGATCTACCGGCTCGGGCTCGCGCGCACGAAGTTCCACGCGCTCACCGGGCGGCCGCTCACCGGGCGCCAGGCCGCGGACGTGGAGCTCATCAACGAGGCCGTGCCCTTCGCCCAGCTCGAGGCCAGGGTGGCGGAGCTGGCCGCCGAGCTCGCGGTGATCCCGAGCTCGCAGCTCGCGGCGATGAAGCTCGTGGTCAACCACGCCTACGAGAACATGGGCCTCGCCTCCACCCAGACCCTCGGGCCGATCCTCGACGGGCTGATGCGGAACACACCGGACGCGCTCGACTTCATCGACACGGCCGAGCGGGACGGGGTGCGCGCGGTGGTGGAGCGCCGGGACGGTCCGTTCGGTGACTACAGCCAGGCGCCGCCGGAGCTGCGGCCCGATCCGGGGAACGTCATCGAGCCGTAGGCCGCCTCAGCGCACCTGCCGCTTCGGCAGGTCCGTGATGGTCCCGGCGCCCGCCTCTGAGGCGAGGCCGACCGTCTCGGAGAGCGTCGGGTGCGGATGGACGCTCATCGCGATGTCCTCGATGTCCGCCCCCATCTCGAGGGCGAGGACGAGCTCGGCGATGAGCTCACCCGCCCCCACGCCGACGATGCCCGCCCCGAGCAGGCGGCGCGTCTCCGGATCGAAGAGGAGCTTCGTGCTGCCGTCGGTGCGCCCGACGCCGATGGCGCGCCCGGAGGCGGCCCAGGGGAAGAGCGCCTTCTCGTAGCTCGTGCCCTGGTGCTTCGCCTCGAGCTCGGTGAGCCCGGCCCAGGCGACCTCGGGATCGGTGTAGGCGACCGAGGGGATCGCCTGCACGTCCCAGACGTGGTCCTCCCCCGCGACGATCTCGGCGGCGAGGTGACCCTCGTGGGTGGCCTTGTGGGCGAGCATCGGCCCGCGGCAGACGTCGCCGATGGCGAGGATGTGGCCGACGTTCGTGCGGAGCTGATCGTCGACGCTCACCCACCCGCGCTCGTCGACCTCCACGCCCGCGGCGTCGAGTGCGAGCTTCGCGCCGTTCGGGGTGCGACCGACGGCGACGAGCACCCGGTCGAAGACGTGCTCCTCGCTCGCGAACGAGACATGGATGCCGTCCTCCTGTGCCTCCATGCCCTCGACCTTGGTCTTGAGGTGGATCGCCGCGTACCGCTTCCCGATCCGCTTGGCCAAGGGCTTCACCAGATCGGGGTCGCAGCCCGGGATGAGCTGATCCGCGAGCTCGACCACGGTGACCTGTGAGCCCAGCGCGTCGTAGACGGTCGCCATCTCGAGACCGATGATCCCGCCGCCCACGACGAGCAGCTTCTCCGGGATCTCGGCGAGCTCGAGGGCACCGGTGGAGTCCATGACGCGCGGGTCGTCGGGCTGGTCGGGCAGGCGGATCGGCTCGGAGCCGGCGGCGACGATGCAGTGTCGGAAGCTGAGCTCCTCGCCCGCCACGTCCAGGGTGTGGGCGCCGGTGAAGCGCGCCTCGCCCTGCAGGACCTTCACCTTGCGGCCCTTGGCGAGCCCGACCAGGCCGCCGGTGAGCTTCTCGACCGCGCCGTCCTTGAAGGCGCGCACGCCGTCGAGGTCGATCTCGGGCTTGGCGAAGGTGACACCGGTGGCCTCCGCGTCCTCCCCGTCGGTGATGAGCTTCGCGACGTGGAGCAGCGCCTTGGAGGGGATGCAGCCCACGTTGAGGCAGACCCCGCCCAGCCGCTCGTGCCGCTCGACGAGCACGACCTCGAGGCCGAGATCAGCGGCACGGAAGGCGGCCGCGTAGCCGCCCGGCCCCGCCCCGATCACGACGAGGTCGACGGCGCCCTCAGGGGCTCCGCTCGCGGGCTCGGCGGCCGCCTTCGGGTCCTGCGCGGCGGGCACCGGCGCCGGGTTCGGGGTGTCCGCGGGCTCGCTCGGCTTCTCGGCCGCCTCGGCGAGCTCGAGCTTCACGAGCGGCGCACCCTGCTGCACGAGCGAGCCGACCTCGACGAGCAGCTCGGTCACGGTTCCCGCCTCGGGCGCGGGGACCTCGAAGCTCGCCTTGTCGGTCTCGAGCACGACGAGCGGATCCTCCACCGCGACCGTGTCCCCCACGCTCACGAGCAGCTCCACGACCGGGACGTCCGTGAAGTCCCCGATGTCCGGCACTCGGGCGATCACAGCAGCACCCTCCGCAGGTCGGTGAGGAGTCGCGCCAGGTGAGCGGTGAAGCGCGCGGCGGCCGCCCCGTCGATCACCCGGTGGTCGTAGGAGAGGGAGAGCGGGAGCACCAGCCGGGGCTGGAACGCCGCGCCGTCCCAGACGGGCTTGGTCGCGCTGCGGACCACGCCCAGGATCGCCACCTGGGGCGGGTTGACGATCGGGGTGAACCCGGTCCCGCCGATGCCGCCGAGCGAGGAGATCGTGAAGACCGCGCCGCTCAGCTCCTTCGGCCCGAGCTTTCCGTCGCGGGCCTTCCCGGAGAGCTCGGTGAGCTCGGCCGCGAGCTGCAGCAGTCCCTTCTCGTTCACGTCGCGGACCACCGGGACCATGAGCCCCTTCGGCGTGTCGGCCGCGAAGGCGATGTGCCGCTCAGCCTTGACGACGAGCTCCTCGCCGTCGAGCGAGGACGCGAACCGGGGGAACTCGTCGAGCGCCGCGGCGCAGGCCTTGAGGAGCAGGGCGACCATCGTCACCTTGACCTCCTTCTGCTCACCGTTGAGCTGCTTGCGGAACGCCTCGAGCTCGGTGATGTCCGCGTCGTCGTGGTGGGTGACGTGCGGGATCGTCTGCCAGGCCGCGGTGAGGTTGCGGGCGCTGATCTGCTGGATGCGCGAGAGCGGCTCGCGCGTGCCATGGCCGGCCGAGGGGAGCTTCGGAGCGGGCGTCGACGCGGGCGCGGGGGCGGACGTGAGGTCCTCCTTCGTGATGCGCCCGTTGCGGCCGGAGCCGGTGACGGATGCGAGGTCGATGCCCTTCTCCCGCGCGAGCCGTCGCACGACCGGGCTCGCATGCACGCTGACCATGGATCCGCCCCCACTGGGCGGGGTTGCATCCATGCTCACCGCCATGCCCTCGCTGAGAGTGGATCCGCCCCCGCGTGGCGGGGGTGCATCCATGCTCACCGTCGAGGAGGCGTCCGCTGGCGGAGTGGCCTGCGCCTCGGCCACGACGGCGGAGGCGACCGAGGAGGCGGCGCCCGCCTCGACCGGCGGCGCGCTCGCCTGCTCACCCGAGCCGGAGTCGCCGTCGACGGAGAGCACGGCGATCTTCGCGCCCTCGCTCACCTTGTCGCCCACGGTGACCTCGAGCGAGGAGACCGTTCCCGCGAACGGGGCCGGGATCTCCATGGTCGCCTTGTCGGACTCCACGACCACGAGCGGATCGTCGAGCGCGACCGTGTCCCCCGGCGCCACGAGCAGCTCGGTCACCGGGACGTCGGAGAAGTCCCCGATGTCGGGCACCAGCACATCCTTCAGCGTCGCCACGGCGGCGCTCCTTCCGTGTCGATCTCGTACTTGGCAAGGGCCGCGGCCACGTCCTCGTCGCGACCCAGGGCGTGCAGTGCGGCGACGACGACGTGGAAGCGGTCCACCTCGAAGAAGCTCCGGAGCGCGGCCCGGTAGTCAGAGCGGCCGAAGCCGTCGGTGCCGAGCACCTCGTAGCGGCCAGGGACCCAGGGCCGGATCTGCTCGGCGAAGAGCCGCTGATAGTCGGTGGCGGCCACGACGGGCCCGCGCTCGGGCGAGAGGCAGGAGGCGACGTAGGGCACGTCGTCCTGCTCCCCGGTCCCGAGCCGCTGCGCCCGCACGTAGGCGTTCCCGTCGCGAGCGAGCTCGGTGAACGAGGTGACGCTCCACACGTCGGCTTCGAGCCCCCACTCCGAGGCCAGGAGATCCGCGGCGTGGAGCACCTCACGCAGGATCGCTCCGGAGCCGAGCAGCTGCAGATCAGCGCCCTCTCTCACCTGGTGCATCCCCCGCAGGATCCCCGCCTCGGCGCCCTCGGGAAGCGCCGGCTGCACGTGGTTCTCATTCAGCACGGTGAGGTAGTAGAAGACGTCCTCCTGCTCGGTGAGCATGCGCCGCAGGCCCTCCTGCACGATGACGGCGACCTCGTAGCCGAAGCTCGGGTCGTAGGAGACGCAGTTCGGGATCGTTGCCGAGATCAGGTGCGAGTGACCGTCCTCGTGCTGGAGGCCCTCGCCGTTCAGCGTCGTGCGACCGCTCGTCCCCCCGATGAGGAACCCGCGTGCCCGCGAGTCGCCGGCGGCCCAGGCCAGGTCGCCGACCCGCTGGAAGCCGAACATCGAGTAGTAGACGTAAAACGGAATCATCGGCTCGCCGTGGTTCGCGTAACTCGTCGCCGCCGCGATCCACGAGCTCATGGCGCCCGCCTCGTTGATCCCCTCCTGCAGGATCTGCCCGCTCTTGGCCTCCTTGTAGAACATCAGCGAGCCGGCATCCTCGGGGTCGTAGAGCTGCCCCACCTGGGAGAAGATGCCGAGCTGGCGGAACATCCCCTCCATGCCGAACGTCCGCGACTCGTCGGCGACGATCGGCACCACGCGCTTGCCGATCTCCTTGTCGCGGAGGACCGCGGCGAGGACCCGCACGAAGGCCATGGTCGTGGAGATCTCGCGGTCGCCGGCTCCGTCCGTCACGGCCTTGAACGCGGAGAGCTCGGGCGCCGGGAGAGACTGCGCCGTGCCGATGCGCTGCGGCAGGAACCCGCCGAGCTTCCTGCGCTGCTCGAGCAGGTAGGTCTCCTCGGGCGAGCCCTCCGGCAGCTTCACGAACGCCCGCTCGTGCACCTGCTCGTCGGTGAGCGGGAGGCCGAAGCGGTCGCGGAAGCTCCTGAGCACGTCCTCGCTCATCTTCTTCTGCTGGTGGGTGATGTTCTGGCCCTCGCCGGACTCCCCCATCCCGTAGCCCTTGATCGTCTTCGCGAGGATCACCGTCGGCTCGCCGGTGTGGTCGATCGCCGCCTGATAGGCGGCGCGAACCTTCAGCGGATCGTGACCGCCGCGATTGAGCTGCCAGATCTCGTCGTCGCTCCAGTCCGCGACCATCGCGGCGAGCTCCGGGGTGGCCCCGAAGAAGTGCTCGCGCACGAACGCACCGCTGCGGGACTTGTAGGTCTGATAGTCGCCGTCGAGCGCCTCGTCCATCCGGCGCTTCAGATGGCCCTCGTGGTCGCTGGCGAGCAGCTCGTCCCAGCGCGAGCCCCAGATGACCTTGATGACGTTCCAGCCCGCGCCGCGGAAGTTCGTCTCGAGCTCCTGGATGATCTTGCCGTTGCCGCGCACCGGGCCGTCGAGGCGCTGCAGATTGCAGTTGACGACGAAGATCAGGTTGTCGAGCTTCTCCGCGCCAGCCATCGAGATGTCGCCCATCGACTCGGGCTCGTCCATCTCGCCGTCACCCATGAACGCCCAGATCTTGCGCCCGGAGGTGTCCTTGATGCCGCGCCCGGTGAGGTACTTCATGAAGTGGGCGTGCGAGATCGCCATGAGCGGCCCGAGCCCCATCGACACCGTCGGGAACTGCCAGAAGTCGGGCATCAGCCACGGGTGCGGATAGCTCGAGAGGCCACCGCCCGCGGTCTCGGTCCGGAAGCGGGAGAGCTGCTCCTCGCTCAGGCGGCCCTCCAGGAACGCGCGGCTGTAGATCCCCGGCGAGGAGTGGCCCTGTATGTAGATGAGGTCACCGCCCTGATCCTCCCCCGGCCCGTGCCAGAAGTGGTTGAAGCCCTCCTCGTAGAGCGTCGCGGCCGACTGGAAGCTCGCGATGTGCCCGCCGAGCTCGGAGCTTTCCGCGTTGGCCCGCAGGACGATCATGATCGCGTTCCAGCGCACGTAGGCGCGGACGCGCTGTTCGAGCTCCGTGACCTCGTCCGAGGGCGGGTCGTCGGCGGCGTCGAGCGTGTTGACGTACGGCGTCGAGAGCCCGGAGACCACCGGCGCGCCCTGGTGGCGGGCATGGTCGAGCAGCGTCTCGAGCAGCTCCTGCGCTCGCTCGGGCCCGGCGGCGCGCAGCACGCCGTCAAGGGACTCGAGCCATTCGGCGGTCTCGGCGGGGTCAACGTCGGGCATCGGCACTAGTCCTCTTCGAAGGAGTCGGGGTGGCGCTCCCGCAGGGCGCCGAGCAGGGAGGGAACCATGCGCAGGTGATGGCGGAGCGTCCGTTCGGCCCGGTCGGGGTCGAGCTCGGCGGTCGCGGCGAGCACGGCGTGGTGCTCCTCGACCATCTGCTCGCGGTAGCCGGGCTCCGGGAGGCTGAGGCGCCGCAGCCGGTCGAGCTGGCCGTTGGCCCGGTGCGCGAGCGCCCAGGCGACGGGGTGGCCGGAGGCCTCGCACAGCAGCCGATGGAAGTCGTCGTCGAGCGCGTGGAACCGGTGCGGCTCGGCGACGGCCTGGGCGGCGAGGTTGGCCTGGAGCTCGACGAGCGTCGCGCTCTCGATGCGCTCGGCCGCGAGGCGCACGGCCGCGCACTCCAGCGCCTCCCGGACGAAGGCCGCGTCGGCGATCGCCGACGGGCTGATGCGGGTCACGAAGGTGCCGAGCTGCGGGACGATGGCAACGAGCCGCTCCTCGCGCAGCAGCGCGAGCGCCTCGCGGATCGGCGTGCGGCTCACACCGAGCTGGCGGGCGAGCTCGTTCTCCGAAAGCCGCCGCCCGGGGGCGAGCTCGGCCGTGGTGATCGCCTCACGCAAGGTCAGGTAGATCCGGTCGCGGGTGGCGAGACCCGGGGTGCGTTCGATGAGCTCGAGGGCCACTTGCCGACTAGTATGCAAGCTAGCTCGACGTGGTGTCAAGCGCTCGGCCCGACGCGCGCGACCGGCTAGCGGATCCGAACCTGCGTCTGCTGCCGCTTCGTCTGCCCGTCGTGGCTCGCAGCGACCGTCCGGACGACGAACCTGCCCGCGCGGACACCGGGTCGCAGTGCGACTTCGCGACGGCCGGGTCGTGAGAGCGCGACGGTCCGCCGCGCGACCTGCCGCCCACCCGAAAGGCTGATGGTCACGCGGGTGCGGCAGCGCAGATCGCACCCGATCTGCACGAGCAGCCCTCGCCGTCGGAGGCTGCGAAGCGTCTGCCCGCGCCGCACCCGGACCGCGGCTCGGAAGCCCCGGACCCGCGCCGAATCGACGGCGCTGACGCCGGCCGGACCCGCGACGCCGGCCGGGCCGGAGGTGCCCCGATCGGAGACCGCCGCGTCACCGCCGCCCGGCGAGCCGACCGAAGCATCGGTGTCGCGCGTCGTCGCACCACCGGCGGGGGCGGCCGCATCGCCGGTCGAGCCGGTGCTGCCGGTCGAGCCCGTGGTGGCGGTCGGGCCGGTGCTGCCGGTCGGACCGCCGGGGGTGGCCCGCACCCAGATCGGCGAGGAGAAGCCGACCGCCTCGCCGTAGTCCGTCCCGCGCCCGGCGTCGGGGACGTCTCGCATCCGCACGAAGTAGTAGGCCTGCCCGGCGGCAGCGGGCACGTCCGTCTCCAGCCGCCCGTCGGCTGCGCTCGCCACGACCGTGCCGCCGGAGGTGAGGAGGTCCGCCTCGAGGTGGTGTCCGGGCGCGACGCGGTCCGTGCTCCCACCCGTGGTCGCCACGACGCGGAGCGGCGCTCCCACCGGCCGTTCGAGCCGCGACCCCATCGGGGCGTCCTCGAGCGTGTAGCTCATCCGGTATCCGGGCTGCCGGACGGCGTAGGTCCGGCGCGCCGCGAGCGCGCTCTTGATCGCAGCCCGTGAGCGATCGGCGGACAGGATCACCGTCTTCGCGAAGGCCGGGCCGCCCCAGTCGTCCCCGTAGAAGTGTCCGAGATCCTCCGCGCCGATGGCCGCCAGGTGCCAGCCACGGTCGAGCGCGTGGACGTACCACCCGTCGGCTCCGGCGCCCGCGCGCATCGGGCTCGCGTAGTCGGTCGTGGTGTTGAAGACTTCCATCCCGACGATCTTGTCCTCGAGCGACGGGTCGTAGGCGAAGTCGTTCCAGTTGAAGCCAGGGTCCTGCTCGGAGAGGCTCTTCGCACCCGGGTGGTTGAAGACGGCGAGGCCGTCCGCCCCGCCCGCGAGCTCGGGTGCCCGCTTCAGCCAGGCGTAGAAGGTCTCGAGCGCCACGTAGCCGCCGTCGACCTTGGCGTTCGTCTGGTTGCTGGAGAAGAGGACATTGATGTGCCCGAAGCGGTCCGAGGTCCATTCGAAGCCGCGGATCCCCGTGAAGGTGGTGTTGCTCGCGAGGTCGAGCTGCTCGAGCGTGGAGGGCCATTTGCGCAGGGCGTTGGCGGGCTGCTCGGCGTCGGCCACCGCGCAGGTCGCGGCGACCTCGAAGGTGGGCGGGATGCAGTACTGGCTCGCGCTGAACGGCACGTCGAGCGTGTCGGAGTGATCGGTGAGCGCGAGGAAGTCGTTGCCGTCGGCCTTGACGTCGGCCGCGACGCTGCGCGGCGTGGAGCCCGGGTAGCCGTCCGAGTACGCCGTGTGGCCGTGGATCGTCCCGGTGAGCTCCTCCGCGGACGCGCCGGAGGCGCCGAGGGCGAGCCACGCGAGGATGACGAGGACCGGAAAGCGGCTCACCCGAGCCATCATGCCGTGCCCTCGCGTCGAGATGTGGGCACATCACCCGCGGAGGGGGAGTTGTGACATCTCGATCCGGGCGGGTCGGTCAGCGGGGGAAGGCCAGTCGCGTGGGGCGGGTTCGACCGCGGAGCGTGACCTCGTCGCCGAGCTCCCAGAGTTCTCGCTCCTCCGCGCCGCTCGCCTCGAGCGCCGCGGCGGAGGCGAGCACCCGTCCGTCGGTGCTCTTGGCCAGATCGGTGAGGCGCGAGGCCTCGTTGACGGGATCGCCGATCACCGTGTACTCGAAGCGGGATTCGGCTCCGATGTTGCCGGCGACCGCCTCCCCGAAGGCGACGCCGATGCCCGCCTCGAGCTCCGAGACCCGCTCACGCAGCCGCTCGTCGAGCTCGCGCGCCGCGGCCAGCGCACGGCCCGCGGCGTCCTCGACCTCGATCGGCGCGCCGAAGATCGCGAGCGCGGCGTCCCCTTCGAACTTGTTGATCCAGCCGCCGTTGGCCTCGACGACCTCGACGACCTCGGCGAAGAAGCGGTTCAGCAGCTCGACCACCTCCTGCGGCTCCCGCTCCATGGCCAGGGTGGTCGAGCCCGCCAGGTCGCAGAAGAGGATCGCCACCTCGCGGACCTCGCCGCCGAGCTGGATCTCGTCGGCCAGGGCGCGGGCGGCGACGTCCTCCCCCACCTGGCGGCCGAACACGTCACGGATGCGCTCCCGCTCCCGCAGCCCGGTGACCATGTCGTTGAAGCCCGCCTGGAGCAGCCCGATCTCGGTCGAGTCCCACACGCCGACCTCGACGTCGAGATCGCCCTCGCGCACCTTCTGCAGCCCCCGCCGGAGCGCGCCGATCGGGTGGACGGTCGCGTAGGAGGCCAGGAACGTGACGACGGCGCCGAAGAAGAGAACGATCCCTCCGAGCGCGAGGATGGTGATCGCGAGCGTGTCCTCGGTGATCTCGACCGGGGTGAGCGCCACGATCGCGATCATGAGCAGGCCGACGAGCGGCACGCCGGTGCCGAGGGCCCAAGCCAGCGAGAGGCGGGTCGCCACCCCCGGGACGCCACGCCGGCTGCTGGTGCCCGAGGCGAGCGCCCGGGCGGCGACCGGACGCATTGCGAGCTCGGTCAGCAGGAAGCAGGCGGCGGCGGTGGTGATGCCCCCCAGCAGGACGGTGAGCCCGACGCCGAGCGCGAGGAGCGCCGAGAAGGCGACGAGATCGATGACGACGAACAGGAGGACCGCCGTCCCCCACAGCACCCCCTCGATGACCATCAGCCGGAGGGGCGCGCGGAGGATGAAGAGGCGCTCCTCGGCGGTGGGCGTGCGGTCGTCGAGCAGCCACTGGCCCCGACCGCCGGGTCCACCCGAGAGCCACCGGATCCCCCAGACCACCCCGATGGCGAGGGCCAGCAGCAGGTAGCCGACGCCGACCGACAGGTTCGTGACGAGGATCGCGGTGTCCTGACTCGTCTCCGGCTTCGGGAGCGCGAACAGGGAGAAGCAGGTGACCACGGCCATCCCGACCGTGTTGGCGACGGTGATCGCCGCGACCGTGAGCACGGTCGCCCGACGCCGGACCCGCGCACCCGACATCTTCGGATCACCGACGAACAGACGGTCGCGTCGTCTCCGGCGGCTCACCGCCGAAGCATGTCACCCAGCCCTCACCGCGCGGACCTAGGGTCTTTGACATGGACTATTCAGATCTCTCCGCCCTCTTCGTGAACTGCACGCTCACCCCGTCCCCCGGGCCGTCGCACACGCAGGCCCTCATGGACGTGGCCATCGGCGTCATGGAGCAGCAGGGGGTGACGACCGAGACCGTCCGCGCCGTCGACCTCGCGCTCGCGCCGGGCGTCCAGCCCGACATGCGGGAGCAGGGCGCGGCCGAGGACGACTGGCCCGCGCTCTTCGAAAAGGTCGTCGCCGCGGACATCCTCGTCCTCGGCACGCCGATCTGGCTCGGCGAGAAGTCGAGCGTCGCCACCCGGGTCGTCGAGCGCCTCTACGGCAACTCCGGCCAGCTCAACGACAAGGGGCAGTCCGTCTACTACGGGCGGGTCGGCGGCTGCATCGTCACCGGGAACGAGGACGGCGCGAAGCACTGCGCGATGAACGTCCTCTACTCGTTCCAGCACCTCGGGTACTCGATCCCGCCGCAGTCCGACTCCACCTGGCTCGGCGAGGCGGGCCCCGGCCCGAGCTACGGCGACGACGGAGCGGGGCTCGACAACGAGTTCACGCAGAAGAACACCGTCTTCGCGGCCTGGAACATGATGCACCTCGCGGCGATCCTGAAGCGCGCGGGCGGCTTCCCGAACGAGGGCAACGACCGCAACGCTTGGGCGGACGGCGCGAACTTCGACCACCCGAACCCGGAATACCGCAGCTGAGTTACCGGCGCATGATCGGCGAGAGCTTGTCGATCACGTCGTAGTAGCGCACGGGGGCCACGCGGGTCAGGAGCGAGAGGAAGACGGCGTCGCCGCCGATGAGGATCCGGTCCTTGCCCTTCTCGACCCCCCGGTGGATCGTCTCGGCCGCCTTCTCGGGGCTCGTCCGTGCGAGCTTCTGGAAGTCGCGCGACATGGCGGCGTGGTCGGTCCCACCCTGGTCGTCGACGTGGAAGCGCGCGTTGTCGACGATGTGCGTCTTGATGCCGCCCGGGTGGATCGCCACCGCGTTCACGGGGCTGCCGCGCAATTCGTGGCGGAGGGCCTCGGTGAAGCCGCGGACCGCGAACTTCGAGGCGCAGTAGGCGCTCTGGGTCGGGAAGGCGAGCAGGCCGAACACGCTCGAGACGTTCGCGATCGTGCCCGAGCCCTGCTCGTGCAGGACGGGCAGCCAGGCGCGCGTGCCGTGGACGACGCCGTGGAAGTTCACGTCGAAGCACCACGCGTCGTCCTCCGGGCTCGCGTCGAGCACGGTCTGGCTCGTGGTGACCCCGGCGTTGTTGACGACGAGGCCGATCGGCGCCGGCGACCACTCGCGCACGGAGGCCGCGAAGGCCATCTGCCCCTGCCGGTCGCGGACGTCGAGCTTCTGCGTGAAGACCGGGCCGGAGATGCGCTCCGCCGTCTCGCGGACGCCGTCCTCGTCCCAGTCGCAGAGCGCGACCGGACAACCGTGCGCGGCCAGGCGGAGCGCGAGCGCGCGCCCGATCCCCGAGCCGGCACCGGTGATGACGGCCGTACGGCCGGAGAGCGAGGTGGGGGCAGCCATGCCGGGGAGCCTATGTGACGCCTGTTCGTGTCGCATTCCGGCCCCCGTAGGCTCGATCGATGACCGCCACCGCCTTCCGCGCCGCCGTCGAAGCCCAGGACATCGAGGCCGGCACCGCGCTCCTCCACGAGGACGTCGTCTTCCGTTCCCCGGCCGTCTTCAAGCCCTATGCGGGCGCGCAGACCGTCGCGCACATCCTCGCGACCGTCTTCACCGTGTTCGAGGACTTCCGCTACACGGACGAGCTCGCCGGGCCGGACGCCCACGCGCTGATCTTCGAGGCCCGGGTCGGTGACCGGGAGCTCCAGGGCATGGACCTCATCCGTACCGACGACGAGGGCCGCATCACCGAGTTCACCGTGATGGTCCGCCCCGCCTCGGGGCTCGCCGCGCTCGCCCAGGAGATGGGCGCCCGGCTCGGCGGCTGATCAGGCGGCCGGCCGCGCCTCGGTCGGCACGACGCCGTCCTCGGCCTGGTCGTTCGTCGGCCAGGGTCCGTGCCAGTTGTCGACCCCGCCGTCGAGTGTCAGCGTGCCGCCGCTGAACGCCCGTCCGAGCGGGGAGGCGAGCAGCACGACGGTCCAGCCGAACTCCTGCATGGTCCCGAGCCGCTGCAACGGCACCGTGTGGGCGATGGAGCGGGTGAGGACGTCCGGGTACTTGCGCAGCGAGGCGGTGTCGAACCGGCCGATCGCCAGGCTCGTGACCGCGATGTCGCGCTCGGCCCACTCCGCGGCCAGCTCGCGCCCGAGCGCCTCGACGCCCGCCCGCGCGGTCCCCGTGTGGGCCATCGCGGGCATCCCGCCGTGCGGGGAGACCGTGACGTTCACGATCGCGCCGCCGTCCGGGCCGAACCCGTGGGCCGCAGCGGCTTCCATCATCCCAAGCGTGCCGCCCACGTTCAGGCGCTGCACCGCGTTCCAACCCTTGTCGGTGATCGCCTCGGCAGGCACGAAGTACTGGCCGCCCGCGTTGTTGACGAGCACGTCGAGCCGACCGTGTTGCTCGACGACGGTGCGCACGATGCGCTCCCGGTCGGCGGCCTCGCGGATGTCGCCGACCACCGTCGTGACCTCCCCGCCGAGATCGACGCGGGCCTCCTCGAGCACCTCGGCCCGACGCCCGGCGATGGCGACGACGGCCCCGGCGGCGAGCAGCTCGCGCGCGGCCTCCAGGCCGAGGTTGGTGCCGCCACCGGTGACGAGGACGACCCGCCCGGCCAGAAGGTCCGGCGCGTAGATCTGCGAGCTCATCAGGCGGGGGAACCGGGATTCGAACCCGGATTCACGGTTTTGGAGACCATGCGCATAGCCATTAACTCATTCCCCCCGGGGGAGCGAGCATAGGCGTTTCGGCGCGATTCCGTCCGGCCGCCGCACGAACATGAGTTCGTGACCCCGGTCGTCTCGGACGAGTACAGCTACAGCCACCTCCTCGGGTTCTCCCTTGCCCGCGGGCGCGCCGACGCCGAGGGGCGCCCTGACGCGGCGGGCGCGACCGTTCCGCCGCAGGTCGCCGAGGAGGCCGCGGTGTCCCTCCGACTCCTCGAGTTCGGGTGGGTCCGCTGGGGCGAGCACTTCCCGCAGAGCGGTCCGGGGCGTAGTGACGAGCACGCGGTCGCCCTCGAGCCGTGGCAGCAGGCGATCGTCGACCGCGAACCCGAAGCGTTCCTGCGGGGGCTGATCGCCGCGGACGGCCGGCGCGTGATGAATCGCTTCACGACGACCCTGCGGTCCGGCCGCGTCGCTGCCTACGCCTATCCGCGCTACTTCTTCTCGCACGGGTCCGCGGACGTCCGCCGGCTGTTCTGCGCGTGCTGCGAGCGGATCGGGCTCGATTGGACGAAGAGCAGCACGGGCACCGTGTCCGTCGCGAACCGTCAGAGCGTCGCCGCGCTCGACGCGCTCGTCACGCCCGGGGCCTGGCGTGGAGGCGAGAGATTGTGAAGGACCCGTGAGAAGCACTCACGAAACCCGTCCCGAGCGCCGACACTGCGCTCGTGCCCGTCCGCCGCGTGCTTCCGCTTCTCGTCGCGCTGCTCGCCTGCACCCCGGCGGCATCGTCGGCGGCGCCGCGGGCCGAGACGTCGCCGCAGCCGGGGGCCGGCGCGGCCCGCCCCGTCGTCGAGCGCGGCCTCGTCTACGCATCCCCGGACGGCATCGCGCTTCGCATGGACCTGGCCCATCCGCCCCGGACACGTCCGGCCGGAGCCCCGGCCATGCTCTGGGTGCACGGGGGTGGATTCCACTCCGGTGACCGGTCGCGAATGGCTGCGTACATGCGCCGGACGGCAGCGGCCGGGATGGTCTCGGCGACGATCGACTACCGGCTGCTCCCGCACGACGAGGTCCAGCGGCTCGGGCTCGAGTCCGCCTCGGGGACTGCCCAGGAGGATGCGGAGTCGGCCGTCCGGTATCTGCGGACCAACGCTCGACGCTTCGGCATCGACCCGAAGCGGATCGTGATCGGGGGTGCGTCGGCCGGGGCGATCACCGCGCTCAACGTCGCCGCTCACGCCACCGGGACGGCGCGCGTGCAGGCCGCGATCTCCATCGCCGGGTTCGGGCCGATCACCGACCTCAGCCCCGGAGGCCCGCCGCTGCTCATGTTCCACGGGACCGCCGACCGGGCGGCGCCGATCCTGCGCGCCCGCGAGAGCTGCCGGGCGGCGCGGGCCGACGGCGAGCGGTGTCGACTGGTCGAGGTCCCAGGGCTCGGCCATCGCGCGCTGATCGCTCGCCACCGGGTGATCTCCCGCGCGATCCTCGGCTGGTTGGACCGCCGGAACCTCCTGTAGGGAGCGGGCGGCGACGGCACGGGCGTCGGACCCCGGTTTCTAAGTCGACTCTTACGTTCAGGCTGCTAGGTGTCTCGGGGTGTCTCGTGTCCCCCCTTCCGTCTCGGGGGCCCAGACCTCGCGTGGTTTCCGGCTCGACATCCAGGGCGTCCGAGGCTTCGCTCTCGTCTTGGTGCTCGCCGCGCACGCAGAGGTCCCGGGCTTCGAAGGCGGCTTCGTTGCGCTCGACCTGTTCTTCGTCCTCTCCGGGTTCCTGATCACGGGGCTCATCCTCGCCGAGCTGGAACGGACTGGACGGCTCTCCCTCCGCGACTTCTACGCTCGGCGGGCCCGCCGCCTGCTGCCGCTCGCCGCGGCGGTCCTCGCCTTCGTGGCGGTCGTCTCGGCGGTCATGTTCGCCACGCAGCGGGCGCAGAACGTCTCCGACGACGTGATCGCCGCCGCGCTCTACGTCTCGAACTGGCATTTCATCGCGCAGGACGTGGACTACTTCGCGTTCAAGTCGGCGACGGTCAGCCCGGTCGAGCACTACTGGTCGCTTTCGGTCGAGGAGCAGTTCTACCTCGTGTGGCCGGTGCTGGTCCTGGGCGTGGCGGCGCTGACCGCGCGGCTCGGGCTCTCCCACCGGCGGACGCTGCTGGCCGTCCTCGTCCTCATCGGCGCCGCGTCCCTCGCGTACTCGATCCAGTTCAGTGCCGAGAACCCCAAGGCCGCCTACCTCTCGACCCTCACCCGTGTGTGGCAGCTCGTGGCCGGCGCCATCCTCGTGATCGTGCTGCCAGCCGGGCTGCGGCTCACCAAGCGGGTCTCGACGCCGCTCGTGGCCGGCGGGCTCGCCGTCCTCATCGTCACGACCTTCACCTACTCGTCCGGCGGCGCCTACCCCGGGTGGAAGGCGCTCTTCCCGATCCTGGCGACGGTGGCGATCATCGTCGGCGGCACGGCCGTGAAGAGCCCCGCGCCGACCCGACTGCTGAGCCTCCCCGCCTTCCAGTACCTCGGCCGGATCTCGTACTCCTGGTACCTGTGGCACTGGCCCGTGCTCGTGTTCGCCGCCGCCCAGTTCGGCCCCCTCAGCTGGCCCGCCAGCGTCGCCGTAACCCTGTTGGCCTGGCTTCCCAGCCAGATCTCTCACCATCTCATCGAGGAGCGCTTCCGGCGCTCCCGCTCGCTCGCCCGTCGCCCGCGGAGGGCGCTCGCCCTCGGAGGTGCCTGCACCGTGACCGCTGTCGCCCTTGCCCTGATGATCCTCGTCGTCCGGCCGGGGCTTCCCCTCGCCCCGGTGGAGGCGGTGGCCGGCGCGCGGACGGGCGTGAGCGCCCCGATCCAGACGAAGGCGACCGCCCTGCGACCCGCCCCGCAGGACGCGAACGACGACAAGGGCCGGCTGTTCGCCGACGGGTGCCTGACCATGGGCAGGAAGCGCGAGTCGAACTCCTGCGTCTACGGCAACAAGAAGAGCAAGACCACCGTCGTGATGCTCGGCGACTCGCACGCGCTCCAGTACTTCCCCGCGATGATCCGCCTGGCCAAGAAGCACGACTGGCGGCTGGTCGGCCTCACCCGAGCGAGCTGCCTCATCGGTGACGTCGACTACCAGCCGACCTGCAACGCCTGGCGGGAGAACACGCTGCGCCGGATCGAGAAGAAGGAGAAGCCCGATCTGATCGTCGCGACGAACTCGATCGACAAGCGCTTCCGGGTCAAGGTGGGCGGCACGAAGCTCTCGCGTACCGCTAGCGAGCCGTTCCTCGAGGCCGGCTACGGCCGCACCTACCGGCGCCTGCTCCGGACCGGGGCCCGGGTGGCGGTCATCCGGGACATGTCCCCCACGCCGTTCGATCCGGCGGAGTGCGTGCTCAAGAACCAGAAGAACCTCGAGCGCTGTGCCTTCAAGCCGAACCGGAACGCGAAGCTCTCGTTCGACTCCCGGGCCGCCAAGCAGACCAGCAAGCGGATAAAAGTCATCGATCCGCTCCAGATCCTCTGCCGCGGGACGGGCTCGAAGCGGCGGTGCCCCGCCGTCATCGGCAACGCCCTCGTCTACCGGGACTCGGACCACCTGAGCGCCACCTACGCGAAGACGCTCGACACCTGGCTCGACGCGCGCCTGCCGAAGGTCGGACGCCCCTGAAGGCCGCGTTGGGCAGGCCTGAGATGCGGGCGGAGGGACTTGAACCCCCACGGCCTTCCGGCCACCAGGTCCTAAGCCTGGCGCGTCTACCGATTCCGCCACGCCCGCGTGCCGAGCCCTTCGTATGCCCGAAAAGCGGGTAGGTGACACGGCGCGTCCGTGCGCGCGGTTGCGGCAATGTCCGCCCTGGCCCGGTATGGTCGCGACCCATGGCCGCGGCAAACGACGAGATCGTGATCGAACACCCCAATCGGGACAAGGCCTCGAGCAAGCTGATGAAGCTGATCGTGGTGCTGTTCCTGCTCGGGTCGGCCGTGCTTGTCACGGTCATCACCGTGGGCGGATGGGACGCGTTGGCCGGTGCCCAGATCCTGCAGATCGCCTACATCGCCCTCTACGTCGTGATGGCCTACTTCGTCGCACGCTGGCAGCGTGGCGTGCTCCCCGTGGCCGCCGCGCTCGCGATCATTCTGCTGATCTTCGCGGCCGTCTCGGCGCCCGAATGGTTCAGCCGGGACAAGATGGGCTTCACGGATCCGGACCTGACCGCGAACCTCCTCGGCACGCTCACCGTGATCGTCGTCCCCGTCCAGGCCGCCCTCATCGTCTTCGCGATGCTCGGCTTCCGCCAGGGCTGGAACATCGAGGTCGAGCGCCTGGCCGACGGCAGCACCCGCACCGCGCCGACCTGAGATCGACGCCGCTGCCGGGCTAGGATCGGCAGCTCGCCCGGGTGGCGAAATGGTAAACGCGGCGGCCTCAAAAGCCGCTGGTCGCAAGGCCTTGTCGGTTCGAGTCCGACCCCGGGTATCTCCGCAGATCCGTTGCGCCGTAGCCGTTCATATGCGACGGGTAGAGCGCAACGGATGGTGCTGTCAGCCGTCGATGAGCGCGCGCAGATCCGTCGCGAGCTCCGGCGGCGCGGCGAGGATGCCGGGCGGAAGCACAGAGGTCGCCGGGAGCGGCTCGACGTGCAGGCCGACCCCCGCGCAGAGCAGCGTGCCCGCGGCGATGTCCCACGGCTTGACGCCGTGCTCGTAGTAGGCGTCCAGCCGGCCGGCGGCGGTCCAGGCCAGATCGAGCGCAGCCGCGCCCGCCCGGCGGACGTCACGGACCCGAGGGAGCATCCTCACCGCGATCTCCGACTGGGCGGCCCGGACCTCCGCGGCGTACCCGAAGCCGGTGGCCAGGAGGGTCGCGCCGAGCTCCGGGGCCGGGCCGCGCTCGGCCAGCGGGATGCCGTTGAGGGCCGGGAGCTCTCCGACCTCGACGGTCCAGAGCTCCCCTGCGACCGGATCGAAGACGACGCCCACGCGGTCCTCGCACGCGACAGAGATGCACCACTGCGGGTGGCCGTAGAGGTAGTTGATGGTGCCGTCGAGCGGATCGACTATCCAGCGCAGGCTGCTCGTGCCCGGGGTGTCCTCGCCCTCCTCGCCCATGATCGCGTCGTCCGGGCGTTCGCGGGCGAGCAGCTCGCGGATGGTGCGCTCGGCGGCGAGGTCGGCCTCGGAGACGAGGTCGGTCGCCGTCGACTTGCTGCTCACGCCGACTGCTCCGCGATCGAAGCGGTCGAGCAGCTCGGGCGCCGCGGCGCGCGCGGCGGCGACCGCGACCTCCAGCAGCGCGGCGTTCTCGTTCACGACACGCGCGGACGCCGGTGCGCCCACGGCCGCGCCTGCTCGAGCTCGGCCGCGAGCGAGAGGAGCGTCGCCTCGTCGTCCGTCCGGCCGACCAGCTGCACGGCGAGCGGGAGCCCGTCGGCGTCGAAGCCCGCCGGCACGCTCGCCGCCGGCTGGCCCGTCGCGTTGTAGGTCGCGTAGTACGGAACGCGATCCAGCATCGCGTTCATCGTCCGGAGCGCCCCCTGGCCCTGAAGGGCGCCGATCTCAAACGGCGGCTTGGCCGGGCCCGGCGTGAGGATGACATCGGCCTGCTCGAAGGTCGCGCCAACGCGGGCGGCGACGCCCACCCCGGCACGGATCGCCTTGTCGACGAGCGCGCTCGGGAACGCACGCCCCATGCGGGCGAACCCGCGGGTGCGACGCTCGGCGTACTCGGGCTGCTCGAGCCGGTCGAAGTCGTCGCGGACGCCACCGAGGTAGCGCGCGATGACGCTCGGGCCCGCCGCGGGGCCGAAGTCCAGCTTGGTCTCGACGACCGTATGCCCAAGCGCGCGCAGGTGCTCCGCGGTCTCCTCGAGCGCCCGCAGCGCATCCTCGCTCGGCCGGGCGAAGATCCCGGCGGGCAGGTTCGTCGCGAGCGCGATCCGCAGCCGGCCCGCGGGGGCGGCGGCGGCCTCCGTGTAGCGGGAGCCGGTGCCGGCGGCCACGTCGAGGAACCGGCCCGCGTCCGCGACCGTGCGGGCGATCGGACCGTAGGTGGAGAGGCCGTTCCAGCCGTCGTCGTACGGGGTCAGCGGGACCCGCCCGCGCTGGGGCTTGATCCCGAAGAGCCCGCACCACGCGGCGGGGATACGGATCGAGCCGGCGCCGTCTGAGCCGTGCCCGACCCCGCAGAGCCCGGCGGCGACGGCCGCTCCGGTCCCCCCGCTGGAGCCGCCCGGGGTGTGGTTCGGGTTCCAGGGGTTCCGCGTGGCACCGTTCGAGAGCGTCTCGGTGAAGCAGCAAATCATGAGCTCGGGGACGTTCGTCTTGCCGAGCACGACGGCGCCGGCCTCGCGCAGCCGCGCGACCATCACGGAGTCGGTCCGCTTGACCGACGGGTTCGCGCCAGTGCCGAACGTCGTGGCCTGGCCCGCCACGTCCGCGTCGTCCTTGATCGCAATCGGCACTCCGTTCAGTGGACCGGCCCCCTCGCCCCGGCGGGCGTCGGCGGCGTCGGCCTCGGCGAGCGCCTGCTCGGCCATCACGACGCGGTACGCGTTCAGGCGCTTGTCCAGGCGTTCGATCCGTTCCAGGTACAGCTCGGTGAGCTCACGCGAGCTCACGGTTCCGGCGGCGATGAGGTCGGCCTGGCGGGCCGCGCCGGCGAAGGCGAGGTCGGCGGCGTCGAGGGTGGTGCTCATTGCTCCGATGCTACGCGAGCACGCGGCCGGGGAAGCGCCTGCCCGGGTGAGGCGGGGCCCATCGACGATCATCTACGCTCGGTCGCGATGGACGCGCTCGAACTCGCCACCCGCGTGGCCGCCGTCGAGCGACGTCGCGCCGGTTCGGACGCTGAACGCCGCGCGGCCCTCCTGCTCGCCGAGTCGCTCCGGGCGACCAGCCGGCGACGGCGCCGCACGACCGAGGTCGAGACCTTTTGGATCCGTCCGCACCGGGGCTTCGTGCACGCTCTGTGCGCGGGGCTGGCCGTGCTCGGGAGCGTGCTCGCGGTGGACCACCCAGCGCTGGGCCTCGGGCTGACGGCCGGCGCCCTGCTCCTGCTCGTGGAAGACCTCGTCGGCCGCCTCAGGCCCCTGCGGCGCCTCACCGCCGAGCGCGCCACGCAGAACGTCATCTCCCGCGATCCGCGCCGGGCTCCCGTCCGCCTGGTCATCACCGCGGCGCTCGACGCCCCCTCCCCCGGGCTGCTCGGCCGCGGCCGCCTCCTGCGCGCCCAGTCACGGCTGCGTCGACGCCTCCACGGCCATCTCCCCGGGCCCTATGGGGTGCTCGTCGTGGCCATGGCGGCGCTCGTCGGCTGCGCGCTGGCACGGCTGCTGGGCGCTGGCGGCGGCACGCTCGGGGCGCTCCAGCTCGTGCCGTCGGTCCTCGCCCTGCTGGCCGTCGGTGTCGCGCTCGACCAGAGCGCGCTGGACGTGCCCCGAGAGGGCGCGAACGCAGAGGCCAGCGCCGCCGCGGTCGCGGTGGCCCTCGTCGCGGCGCTCGACGCCGATCCGCCCGCCCGGCTCGCGGTCGACTGCGTCCTCGCCGGAGCCGCAGGCGCCGGAGGCCTCGGGTTCCGGCGGTGGGTGCGCGCGGAGCGGGCCGCAGGGGTCCGCCCCGAGGAGATCGCGGTGCTCGAGCTGACCGCCTGCGGCGCCGGCCGCCCGAGCTTCCGCGAACGCGACGGCCTTCTGCTGCCGCTCCGCTTCCACCCGCAGTTGCGTCGGCTCGCCGCCGCGGCGGGGCTGTCCCCGTACGACGCCCGCGAAGCGTCGGGCGCCCGCGCGGCCCGGTCCGTCCGTTGGCCCGCGCTCGTCGTCGGCTGCCTGGACGAGAACGGCGTCGCCCCCCGCCTCGGCGAGGAGAGCGACACCGTCGCGCGGCTCGACCCCGGGGCGATGGAGGCGATGCTGGACGCCTGCCTCCGCCTGGTCCGCGCGCTGGACGGCGAGCTGGAGGGCCGTCCGGCGGAGACCACGACGCAGCCTCGCGAGCGACCCGGCCTCCCGCGACGCCGACCGGTCGAGCAGCCGTCGGACGCCGCGTGGCGTGAGCGACCCCCCGCAGCACCCCCGGTGCAGGCGCTCGCTCCGCCCGCAACGTCCGCCCGGGCCGCCCGCCGGGCCGGGCGGATCGCCGAGTCGGATCCGCGCTGAGGAACCGGGCGCGTCGCCGGTGGCGACCCTATGCTCGTCCCGCCCCGTTCCGAGCCACGTCGAAGAGATCCCATGTCCGCGTACCCCGTTCTCTACCAAGCCGAGTACATCGAGAAGCGCCAGCGCCTGTCGGTGTTCTTCCGCATCTTCCTCGTCATCCCCCACGTGCTGCTGGGGTACCTGCTCGCCGTCGCCGCGTGCTTCACGGTCTTCGGTGCGTGGGTGGTCGTCTCGGTCACCGGGACGTACCCGAGCGGGCTCTACGACTTCAACGCCAAGCTCGTCCGCTGGGTCAGTCGCCTGAGCGCCTTCGGCTACCTGCAGGTCGACGCGTTCCCGCCGTTCGGCTTCGACGACGACCCCGCCTACCCGGTGCGCGTGCAGTTCGCCGGGCCCCTGCCGAAGTACTCCCGGCTCAAGGCGTTCTTCCGCCTGATCATCGGCATCCCGGTCATCGTGGTCCTCTACGCACTGTCGATCGTCTACCAGCTGTGTGCGGTCGCGAGCTGGTTCGTCGCGGTCATCACTGGTCGGCTCCCACGCGGGCTGCATGACGGCCTCGACCTCGGGCTCGCCTACCAGGCCAAGACCTACGCCTACCTCTTCCTGCTCACCGAGACCTATCCGCCCTTCTCGAACGAGAACGCGACGCTGAGCGGCACCGAGACCGGTGGGTCGCTGCTCTCGGACGGCGTCTTCGCCCCGCCGACCCAGGGCAGCTTCGCTCCCCCGTCGGAGCGCCCCGGCGGGCTGGAGGGTTAAGTCGTGCAGCGGGGAGAGGACCTCGCGGGCTTCCTCCCCCGCATCGGCGCGGCGATCCTCGACCTGCTCGTGCTCGTCGTGATGCTCACCGTCATCGTGACCGCCGCCGGCCGCGACCCGCGCGACTCGCAGGACCTCGTGATCGTGGCGACCGTGATCTTCCCCCTGGTCTACGCCGTGCCACTGCTCGTCCGCAGCGGACGCCGCAACGGGCAGACCCTGGGCAAGCAGGCTTTGGGCATCCGCGTCGTCCGCGAGGACGCGCATCCGATGGGCCCGGGCTCGGCGCTCGTGCGCGAGTTCGTCGGGAAGGGGCTCCTCGGGCTGGTGCCGTTCTTCGCGATCGTGGACTACCTGTTCCCGTTCGCGGACGCCCGCCGTCAGGCCATCCACGACAAGATCGGCACCACCTTCGTCGTCCGTGCCGACGCCGTTCCGGACCTCCCCGAGGAGCCGTCCGCCGCGTCGGCCGACTACGGCCTCAGCGAGGATCCGTTCGGCGCGGACCGCTGAGCGGAAGCGGTGCACCCGGCTCGCCCGGGCCGTAGGGCTCCGGCGGCGCGGGGGTCGTCGGGCGCAGGCCGACCACGAGCATCAGACCCGCCGCGAGCGCGAGCACGATCGGCCAGCCGAGCAGGCTCGCCCCCCCGGGACCGGAGGCGGACGCCACGAAGCCCGTGAGCACCGCGAGGCCGACGAGCACCGGGCCGCGCTGCCGGTCGACGGCGCCGTAGGCGAGCAGGCCGAAGCCGCCGACGAGGAGCGGCACATCCCAGCCCCAACCGATCGCCGGCACTGCTCCGAACAGCGTCGGTCCGTCCCCGCCGACGACCGCAATCGCCCCGCGCAGCAGCCCCGCTCCGAGCGGACCGGCGGCGATCGCCACGAGCGCCACGCCGCCCGCGTTGGCCAGCTGTGCCGCGTGTGAGGGGCGTCGGTCTCGACGCGTCACCGCGGCGAGCGCGAGGCCGACCGCCATCGCGAGCAGGAGCAGCCGCTGCAGGCCGCCGGAGGGGTCCGCGGCCCAGGTGAGGAGCGTGAGTGGCAGGAAGGCGAGCGACAGCGCCGCCACGAGCGTCGCGCCTGCGGCGTCGAAGGTGTGCGCGAGCCCGGCTCCGACCGCGCCGAGCGCCGCGAGCTTCCAGGCGATGCCCCCTGTGCCGCCGAGCAGGCCGTCCGCCCCGAGCACCTGCCCGAGCCGGCCCAGCGTCATGGCGAAGAGCACGAGTGTCGTCACGACGATCGCCGAGACGTACGGCCGCGACTCCCGCGGGCACCCCGCGAGCAGGAACCCGACGCCCGCGGTCGCGCTCGCCGCCAGGGCGAGCTGCCCCCCCGCCGGCCACCCCATCCGCACCTGAAGCAGCAGGACGAGGACGCCCAGGACCACGACGCCGGCCGCGACCTGGTCGCCGCGGAACGGGGGAACGCGGAGCAACGGCCCCCTACCGCACCGCGGCGGGGTTCTCGACGGGCTTCTCGCCGGAGTAGTCGTAGAAGCCGAGGCCGGTCTTGTTCCCGAGCCAGCCCGCGGCGACCATCTTGCGCAGCGTCGGCGGCTGGGAAAAGCGGGCCTCGCGGAATTCGCTCCACAGCGAGTCGCAGATCGCGGCGAGAACGTCCAGGCCGACGAAGTCGCACAGCGTCAGCGGGCCCATCGGGTGTCCGGCCCCGGCCTTCATGGCGTCGTCGATCTCCTGGATCCCGCCGATGCCCTCCTCGAGGCCGCGGATGCCGTCGATCATGTACGGGACGAGCAGGCGATTGACGATGAAGCCCGCGCCGTCCCGGGTCGCGATCGCGAGCTTGCCCTGCTTGGTGGCGAACTCCTGGGCGGCCGCGAAGGTCTCGTCACTCGTGGTCACCGCACGGATGACCTCGACGAGCTTCATGACCTGGGCCGGGTTGAAGTAGTGGACACCGACGAACTGGGCGGGGCGGCTCGTTGAAGCGGCCTGGTCGACGACCGACAGCGACGAGGTGTTCGTCGCGAAGATCGCCTCGGGCTTCACGAGCGCGTCGAGCTCGGCCCACAGCTCGAGCTTGCGGTCGAGGTTCTCGGTGATCGCCTCGAGCACGAGATCGCAGTCCGCGAGGTCCGCGTTCTCGAGGGTGTCGGTGATCCGGCCCCGGACGGCGTCGGCGTCCTCCTGGCTCGAGCGGCCCTTCTCGACGGCGCGGGCGAGCTGCTTCTCGATCTTCCCGAGCCCCTTCGCAAGCGCGCCCTCGTCGAGCTCCTTGAGGACCACCTCGTACCCGGCCGCGGCCACCATCTGGGCGATGCCGTGCCCCATCTGACCTGCTCCGACGACGCCGACGCGCTTGATCTCGCTCATGGCGCGAGCCTATCCGCGCAGCCGTTCGCCGAGCGCCTCCCCCACGCCGCGAGCGATCCGGACGCAGGCGCGGACGGACGCGTAGTCGACGCGGTCAGGCGTGTCGGTCGGCAGGTGGTAATCCGTGTAGCCACCGTCGGGTCCGACGGAGAGCACGACCGCCGCCGGCAGGCCCCGATGGAGCGCGAGCACGGGGTCGGTCCAGCCGCCGATCCGCCACCGCTCGGGCACCGGCTCTCCCACCCGCTGCGCCCCCTCGTCGACGAGCGCGAGGTCGGCCGGCCGGTAATGGTGCGCGCGGAGCGCCCCCTCTGCGTGAGCGACGATCGGGGTGCCCGCACCCAGCGTGTCGAGCCCGAGGACGAAGGTGCGCTCAGGGTCGAGCTCCTGGGAAGCGAGGAAGGCGTCGAAGCCGCCCATCCCGGACTCCTCGCTGCCCACCGCGGCGATCAGGACTTCGACGCCGGGCAGCGGCTCCGCCGACCAACCCTCGGCGAGGGCGATGAGCGCGGCGATGCCGCTCGCGTCGTCGCTCGCGCCCGGGACCGTGGGCGACCGCGCGACGTCGAGGTTCGTGGCGATCCCGACCGCGAGAAGGGCCCGGCCGATCCGTTTGGCGACCCGCGACGGGAGCGCGGTGAGCACGAGCGCCAGCGCGAGCGGGGCCATGACCGGGTCCATCGAGCGGGTCCTCAGGCGTCGCTCGGCCGCGGCCCCCGCGAGCGCCGGATGCCAGATGAGGCCGGTGTGCGCGGCGTCGAGGTGCGCGGTGAGCACGAGCGTCGTCCTGCGCTCCCCCGCGGCGGGGATGCGGGCGACGACGTTCGCGCCCTCCCCGCGGGGCAGCAACCGGCCGAGCCACTGGAGCTGTCCGCCGACGTCCAGCTCCAGCGAGATCAGCGCCGCCAGTGAGAGTGGTGCCCGCCCCAGCAGACCGGCTGCCAGGTGAACGCCGTGTACCCACGCGTAGGTCGTCCGTGAGCGGTACGGCGCCACGCCGACCTCAGTCACACCGACCTCCCGGAGCCTCGCGGCCACGAGCTCCGCGGCCTCCCGCTCCCCCGGACCGGCCGAGTCACGGACGATGCGGCAGAGGGCCTCGACGTCGGCTTCGAGCGAGCGGTCGGGCATGGCCTCGACCATATACTCGGGGCGTGCCGCAACCCGTCTCGATCATCGGCGGCTCAGGTGCCCTGGGCTTCGGCCTCGCGGTGCGCCTGGGTCGAGCCGGAGTCCCCGTGATCATCGGATCGCGAGACGCCGCCCGGGCCGTGGAAGCGGCCGAACGGGCAGCCAAGCTGGTCCCCGAGGCGAGCTTCGAGGGCGTCGACAACGCGACCGCGGCGGGCCGCGCCGAGCTCCTGATCCTGTCGGTCCCCTTCCGCTCCCAGTCGGAGACGCTCACGAACCTCAAGCAGCACCTCCGTCCTGGCCAGCTCGTCGTCGACGCGTCGGTCCCGCTGGCCGCCGCGATCTCCGGCAAGGCGACCCGCACCATCGGCGTGTGGCAGGGCTCGGCCGCGCAGCAGGTGGCCGAAATGGTTCCGGAGGGCGTCCGCGTCTGCTCGGCCCTGCACACGGTGAGCGCCGCGATGCTCGGCGACCTCGAGCACGCCCTCGACGAGGACGTTCTGGTCTGCGGCGACAAGAAGGCCGACAAGCAGGAGGTCATCGAGCTCATCGAGCGCATCGACGGCCTGCGCTGCGTCGACTGCGGGAAGCTCGAGATGGCGCGCCTGACCGAGCAGCTGACGCCCCTGCTGATCGGCATCAACATCCGCTACAAGACCCACGCCGGGATCCGCATCACCGGCCTGCCCGCCCCCACGTGAGCACCGTCGTGGTCCTCGCCGGCGGCACCGGCGGGGCCAAGCTCGCACGGGGCATGCTCGACGTCGTCGGCGACGACCTCGTCGTGGTCGCCAACACCGGCGACGACGTGGAAGTGCACGGGGGCTACATCTGCCCGGATCCCGACCTCTGCGCCTTCTGGCTCGCGGACCGGATCGACAGCCGCGGCTGGGGCCTCGCGGAAGACACCTTCTCGACTATGGAGGGGCTGCGAGAGCTCGGCGTGGACGTGTGGTTCAACCTCGGTGACCGAGACCTCGCCATCGGCCTCGACCGCTCGCGACGCCTCGCCGAGGGCGAGACGCTCACCGAGGCGATCGCCGCGATGACGCGGGCGCTCGGCGTTCCCGCCCGTGTCCTGCCGATGAGCGATGACAGCGTCCGGACCCGCGTTCAGGCCGCACACCGCTGGTGGCCCTTTCAGGAGTTCATGATCCGGCACGGCGCGCAGGGCCCCGTCGAGGGGGTCGCCTTCGGCGGCATCGAGGGCGCCGCGCCGACCCCCGAGGTCCTCGAGGCGATTGCCACCGCCCGCGTCGTCATCCTCGGACCCTCAAACCCCGTGATCTCCGTGCGCCCCATCCTCGATCTCCCCGGGCTCTCCGAGGCGCTCGCCGCCACGGCGGCGCCCGTGGTGGCCGTCTCCCCGATCGTGGGCGGGGAGGTCCTCAAGGGACCGACCCGCGCCTTCCTGGAGTTCGCGGGTGTCCGGGTCGACGCGGCCGGGATCGCCGACTACTACGGGGAGCTGCTCGACGGCATGGTCTGCGACGAGCCCGATGCCGCGGTCCGCATCCCGGTGCACGCGACGCAGACCCGCATGGACACCGCGGACGACCGTGCGCGGCTGGCCCGCGAGACCCTCGACTTCGCGCTCGGACTCGCATGAGCGCCGCCATCAGAACCGTCGCCGTGGTCCCGGCCAAGCGCTTCGCCGTCGCGAAGCGGCGCCTCGCCGAGGACGTTTCCTCAGGGACCCGTCGCGCGCTCGTCGAGGCGATGCTGACCGACGTGCTCGTCGCCCTCCGGCGGTCGAAGGAGGTCGATCAGGTCCTCGTCGTCACCGGGGACCTCGCCGTCGAGGCGATCGCCCACGGGTACGACGCCGAGGTGGTGCCCGATCCGCATGAGGAGTCGCACTCCGCCGCGGCCCAGATCGGCATCGCCGAGGCGCTGGCCCGCGGTGCTCGCCGGGTGCTGCTCGTCCCCGGGGACACGCCCGCGTTGAACCCGGTCCAGGTCGACGCGTTGCTCAAGCGCACCGCCGTGGACGACGCCGGGCTCGTGGTGGTCCCCAACCGGTACGGGGAGGGCACGAACGCGCTCGTCCTCTCGCCGCCGGGGGCGATCACGCCGTCGTTCGGGCCCGGCTCGCGGCAACGGCACGTCGACGCCGGCCAGAGCGCAGGAGTCCGGGTGCAGGTGGAGGAGGTCCCCTCGCTGGGGCTCGACGTCGACACGGTGCAGGACCTGGAGGAGCTGCGGCTGGCGCTCGCCGAGTGGCACGGCAACGCCGCCCACACCCGCGGGATGCTCAGCCGGCTCGGTCGCCTTTGAGGCTCGCGGCCGAGGCGCTCGTCGGGCTGCCCGAGGTCGGGGCCGGGGACGACCTGGCCACCCTCATCGCGGTGCGGTGCGCGCTGCGGCCGGACGACGTCGTGGTCGTCGCGCACAAGGTGGTCTCGAAGGCCGAGGGACGCACCGTGCTGCTCGTCGACGTCGAGCCGTCCGACCGCGCCCGGGAGCTTGCCGAGCCGTGGGGCAAGGACCCGCGACAGGTGGAGGTCGTGCTGCGCGAGAGCGCAGAGCTGCTGCGCGCCGAGCGCGGCGTGCTCATCTGCCGGACCCACCACGGGTTCGTGTGCGCGAACGCGGGCGTCGACGCGTCGAACAGCGGCGCGCCGGACCAGGTCGTCCTGCTGCCGGTCGATCCCGACGCGAGCGCCCGGCGCCTGCGGGACGCCCTGCCCGGCCGTCCCGCGGTGCTCATCACGGACTCGTTCGGGCGCGCCTGGCGCCACGGACAACTCGACGTCGCCATCGGCCTGGCGGGCCTCGCGCCGCTCGAGGACTGGCGCGGACGCCCGGACGCCGACGGACGGGCGATGCGCGCCTCCTGGGTCGCGCTGGCCGACGGGGTCGCCGCGGCCGCGGACCTCGTCCGGACGAAGGACGCGCGGACCCCGGTCGCGATGGTCCGCGGACTCGAGCGTCACATCACGCCCGAGCACGGTCCGGGGGCCGCGGCGCTGCTGCGGCCGCCCGCGGAAGACCTCTTCGCCTGAGCCCCTAGGTGATCGAGGTGACGCGCAGGCGTCGGACGCCCTTCGGCGTCGAGACCTCCGCGATCTCGCCCACCGCCTTGTCGACGACCGCCCGGGCGATCGGCGACTCCGAGGAGAGCTTCTTCAGCTTGATGTCGGCCTCGGTCGGCCCGACGATCGTCCAGGTCATGCCCGGACCGCCGTCCTCGTCGACGAGCTCTACCGTGGACCCGAACCCGACGGTGTCGGAGCCGTTCGGCGCCTCCACGACGACCGCCGCGCGCAGCCGGGCCTGGAGGCGAAGGATCTTCGTCTCCATGTGGCCCTGATCCTCCTTGGCGATGTGGTACTCCGCGTTCTCCTTGAGGTCGCCCATCTCGCGCGCCGCCGAGATGCGCTTGGCGATCGCGGCACGGCCGCTGCCCTCGAGCTCGGCGAGCTCGGCCCGGAGCTCCTCGAGCCCCTGCGCGGTGATGGCTTCGCCGATGCTGCTGTCGTGGGTGCTCATGCGATTGCTGTCTCCTGAAGTGGGTGATGGCGCCGGAGTTCGTAGAGCGTCGTGCGCTCCGCGGCGGGCCGGCCGGCCCGATGGGCGGCGGCGATGAGATCCTCGGGCTCCAGGCGGGTGCCGTGGTGAGAGCCCGCCATGCGCGAGATGCTCTCCTCCATCAGCGTCCCCCCCAGGTCGTTGACGCCCCAGCGTAGGCTCTCGGTCGCTGCCTCGAGGCCCATCTTGACCCACGAGGCCTGCAGATTGCGAATCGATCGCCCGAGGGCGAGCCGGAAGACCGCCGTGTGCTTGAGGTTCTCCTCGCGGGAGAGCTCCTCCACGCCGTGGGTCCGCCCGAGGAGCGTGTGGAAGGGGATGAAGCTCAGCGGGACGAACTCGGTGATGCCCCCGGTCCGCTCTTGGAGCGCCCGCACGACCCGCATGTGCTCGGCGAGCTCCCACGGCTCCTCGATGTGGCCGAACATGACCGTGGAGGTCGAGCGGAGCCCGGCGGCGTGCGAGGCCTCGATGACCTCCACCCAGCGGGCGGCCGGCAGCTTGTTCGGCGAGATGCGCTCGCGGACGCCGTCGTGGAGCACCTCCGCGGCCGTCCCCGGTGTCGAGCCGAGGCCCGCGTCGGCCAGCCGCGCGAACACCTCGAAGAGCGGCAGCCCGGAGACCGTCGCCATGTGATCGATCTCCATGGGCGAGTAGGCGTGCAGGTGGAGCTGCGGCGCGGTCTCCTTCGCCACCCGCAGCCAGCCGAGGTAGTCGTCGAGGCCCCAGTCGGGGTGGATGCCGGATTGGAGGCACAGCTCGGTCGCGCCGAAGGCGACGGCGTCCTGCACGCGGGCGACGAAGTCCTCCTGCGAGTGCTCGTAAGCCTCCGGCGAGCGCTTGCCCTGTCCGAAGCCGCAGAACGCACAGCCGACCACGCAGACGTTCGAGACGTTGATGTTGCGGTTGACGACGAAGCTCACCGTGTCTCCGGCGAGCTCGCGACGGAGCTCGTCGGCGGCCTGCCGAAGGTCCTCGACGGCCTCGGGGCGGCGTTCGGCGAAGAGCGCGGTGAGCTCGTCCTCGGAAAGCGCGACGCCGTCGCGGCCCTTGGCGATCGCCCCCGGGACGAGATCGGTGCGGATCGTCCGCTCCTCCCGACGGCCGGAGCCGCGGCGCGGGATGAAGCTCCAGTACTTCTGGCGCACCGTGTCGAGCACCGCTGGGGCGACCCACTCGGGCTCCAGGTACTGCGGGTAGACGCACAGGCGCTCGGTCAGCGCGAACCCGAGCGGCTGGAGCACCTTGCGGACCTGGTGCGGGCCGGGGAAGGGGTGCTCCGGCGAGATGTGGTCGCCGTTCGCGGAGAGGCCCCCGAGGTCCGTGGCGCCCGCCTCGACCAGCTCCGGCCACCAGTCGGCGAGGTTCGGCGGGATCTGGATCCCCACCCCGGGCATCAGCTCGGCCGTGACCGCGACGAGATCGCGCATCTCCTCGATCGACACCGGGGTCGCCCAGGCGGGGAGCCCGCGGGCCGGCTGCTCGCCGATGCCGGTGCGCCAGTAGGCCTGCGCCGCCGCGTCGGCGATCTCGGCCGGCTCCTGCCCGTAGTAGGAGTCGTGCGGGACGAAGTTCTGGAGGATGACCTCCTGCAGGTGACCGTGCTCGCGGTGCACCTCCGCGAGCGCCTCGAGGGCGCGGACGCGGTCGGCGGGGGCCTCCCCGATCCCGACGAGGATGCCGCTCGTGAACGGGATCTTCAGCTCGCCCGCCCAGCGGATCGTCTCCAGCCGGCGCGCCGGGTCCTTGGTCGGCGAGCCCTGGTGCGCGACGAGGTCGTCGCGGACCGACTCGAGCATGAGGCCCTGCGAGGCGGTGACCTCGCGGAGGCGGCGGAGATCCTCCTTCGAGAGCACCCCGAGGTTCGTGTGCGGCAGCAGCCCGCGCTCGAGCGCCCGCTCGCACGCCCACACGACGTAGCTCGTGAAGTCCTCGTGCCCGTAGACCGCGAGCCGGTCCCGCACCTCGGCGTTCACCTCGGGGCGCTCACCCGTGAGGATGAGCAGCTCCTTCGCGTTCCGGCGCACCGCCTGCTCGAGAACGGCGTCGACCTCGTCCGGCGCGTAGAGGTGCGCCTTGTGGGTCTTGAACGCGCAGTACTTGCAGAAGCACTGGCACGTCCGCGACAACGACAACGTGTGGTTGCGCGAGAAGGTGATACGGCGCCGCATCGACTCATCCTACGCGGGCCGCCGGGCGCTCCTGTTCGTTCGGCCCAGAGGGAGTTCCAACGCGCCGGTGGTCCTAGAATGCAGCGACATGAAGCGCTGTGGAGCCCTGGTGGCCGCGATGTTCTCGGCGGTCGCGCTCAGCGCCTGCGGGGCAACGGGCGGCGGCGCCAGCCCGAACGCCGACGCCCGGCTGATGCTGGACTTCCAGCCCAACGCGGTCCACGCCGGGATCTACCTGGCCAGTGCCCGCGGCTTCGACGAGGCGCTCGGCGTCAACTTGAACGTCGAGGTCCCGGGGGACGGGACCGACGCGATCGGGCTGCTGCTCTCCAACCGCATCCAATTCGCGATCCTCGACATCCACGACCTGGCGCTGGCACGCGAGAAGGGACGGAACCTCGTTGCGGTCTTGGCGCTCGTTCAGCGGCCCCTCGCCGCCGTCCTGGCCGATGAGTCGGTCCGGTCGCCCCGCGCGCTGACCGGCACCCGCGTCGGGGTCACCGGCCTGCCCTCCGACGACGCCGTGCTCGCGTCGATCGTGAAGGGTGCCGGCGGCGACCCGGCCAAGGTCCGCCGCACCACGATCGGCTTCAACGCCGTCGGTGCCCTGCTCTCCGGCAAGGTCGACGCGGCCACCGCGTTCTGGAACGTGGAGGGCGTCGCGCTCAAGCAGGAGCGCCCGCGCATCCAGGAGTTCCGGGTCGACGACTTCGGGGCGCCGCGGTACCCGGAGCTCGTGCTCGCGGTCCGCCCGGAGACGATCCAGGACTCCCCCGAGCTCGTGCAGGCCACCGTGACCGCCCTGCGGCGCGGGTACCGGGAGGTCATGCTCGGCCCCGAGGAGGCCGCGGGCGTGATGGTCGACCGCGTGGACGGCCTCAAGCGCGAGACGGTGCAGGCCCAGCTCGACGCCGTCGCCCCCGCGTTCGTCGCCGGCGGCCTGGAGTACGGCCGCTTCGACCTGCCGTCGCTCGAGAAGTGGGCCGGGTGGGAGCAGCGCTTCGGCATCACGAAGCAGCCGCCCGACGTGACCCGCATGTTCGACCCCTCCTTCGCGAAGAAGGGCCGCATCTCCGGCTGAGCCGGAGCGCCCGCTACTGGTTGCGGAGCTTCAGGTACTCCTGCCGGACCGACTCGGGGCGGTTCGGCATGTACTGCGTCTCGAAGCGGCCGACCCGCACCTCGCGGACGACGATCTCGCCCTCGATGCCGGCGTCGTCCAGCAGGTTGAAGGTGCCCCGCGTCGCCTGGGAGCTCGCCGCGTGGCCGAAGCGGTGGGCGATGAGGATCCGCCAGTGCCAGTCGTGCTTCGAATACGGCTGCGCGTTGACCTGGACGAGGAACGTCGCGGCGTCGATGTAGCGCTCCTCGTCGAAGATCCGGAGATCGAGCTCGAGGTCGGTCCAGTCGTCCGGCAGGGAGGCGACGATCTCTGCGTAGGTGTCGGCGAGGGCCATGTGCGGAGCGTACCCGCCCCGGCACGCCGCACGGTGCCTCGCAAGAGCGGTCCTCGGTAGGCCGCGGCCGCGCCGCTACCGTCGAGGCATGGCCCCGGGACCCTCGTCCGCCCACGCCGTGCTCACCACCGCCTGCGGCCTCGTGGATCGCTCCGAGCGGGGCAAGCTCGCTTTGACCGGGGAGGAGGCCGCGGGCCTCTTGACCGGGCAGGTCAGCAACGACATCGAGGCGCTGGCCGAAGGGCACGGCTGCTACGCGGTGCTGCTCACCAACAAAGGGAAGATGCTCGGCGACGTGCGCGTGCTGCGCGTCGGCGGCCCGAGCCCCGAGCTCCACCTCGACTGCGAACGCGCCGGGTTGCAGGCCCTGTTCGATCAGCTCCGACGCGCCGGGATCGGCTGGCGGGCCGAGCTCCATAAGCGGACCGTGCAGGAGGGGCTCTTCTCACTGCTGGGCCCGGCGTCCCGCCGCGTCGCCGGGGTGCCGTCGCTGCCGGACGAGGAGCACGCGCACATGGCGGTCGAGCTCGCGGGCGCGACCGCCCGGGCCGTCGCCACCGACCTCGGCGTCGACGTGCTGTGCCGCGCCGAGGACGCCGAGCTCGTCGAAGCCGCGCTCATCGAGGCGGGTGCGGAGCCCGTGCCCGAAGCGGCCGCCGAGGTCCTGCGGGTCGCGAGCGGACGCCCCCGCTACGGCGTCGACCTCGACGACTCCGTCATCCCCCAGGAGGCCGGGCTCAACGAGCGGGCCGTCAGCTTCACGAAGGGCTGTTACGTCGGGCAGGAGACGGTCGCCCGGCTCCACTGGCGCGGGAAGCCGAACCGTCATCTGCGGGGGGTGCGGCTCGACGGGCCGGCGGCGGAGGGCACGACGCTCGTGGCCGAGAGCGGCAAGGTCGTCGGCGCACTCTCCTCGGTGGTCGAGCACCCCGAGCTCGGGTGGATCGCGCTCGCGATCGTCCGTCGCGAGGTCGAGCCCGGCGCGCCGGTGACGCTCGGTGAAGCGAGCGGCGACATTCCGACGGCGCCGCCGGCGACCGTCGTCGAGCTCCCCTTCGCCTGAGCTCGTAGCTGAGCATGGATCGAGCCCCGTCAGACGGGGTCCGATCCATGCTCACCAGGTATTTGAGCGCGAGCATGGATCCGGCCCCGCGACGCGGGGCCGGATCCATCCTCACCGCACCGAGGAGGCCACCGCGGCCCGCGAACCGCGCAGCACACGGTCGTGGAAGCGGACGATGCGCTCGGGGTCGGGCGCCGGATCGAGCGGAAGCTCCCGTGGGTCCTCGCGCAGGATCCAGCCCGTCGCGATCCGCGCGGAGGCGACCTCGGCCGCCGTCAGCGACGGGACCTCGCCCGGTCGCGGCAGCCGCCCGAGCGCCCGGACGGTGCGCTCGACCAGCTCCTGCGGCCCGTCGACCTCGCCCCAGTCGACCACGCGACCACCCACGAGGAAGGCGGCGTCGGCCCGCCCGCCGTCGGGATGCTCGGCCAGCACGAGCCGCGGGCGGACGTGCGTGGCCTCCACCGCCGCACCGAGGCGCTCGAGCAGCTCCCGCAGGCGGACGCCCCGGCGCCGGAGCCAGGTCGCGCGCTCGAACTGCTGCGCGTGCGCGGCGGCCCGCATCTCCCGCTCGACGTGCGCGAGCAGCGGGCGCCCCGCCCCGCCGCCCCCGATGAGGGCGAGCGCCTGGTCGAGGCGCCCGCGGTAGGCGTTCGGGTCCAGGTCCTGCAGGCAGGGCGAGAGGCACCGACCCATCTGGCCGTACGCGCTCGGCCAACTGCGTCGGGGCAGCGTGCGGCCGCAGTGGCGCAGGCCGAAGAGCGAGTTCAGCTGCTCGACCAGCTCGAGCGCGGCGTGCCGGCTCCGCAGCGGACCGACGTTCACCGCCCGCCCCGCAGCCGGCTCGGCGGCCACTTCGAGGATCGGATAGGCGATGTCGAGGCGGCACCGGAGCCAGACGCCGCCCTCCCCCGGCCGCAGCCGGTCGTTCCCCGGGGGCTTCAGCTCCCCGACGCGGCGGTGCTCGAGCAGCAGCGCCCCGAGTTCAGAGGCCGTCGTCTCGCATTCGACGCTCTCCGCCTGCAGCACCCAGCCCGAGTCGGGCGAGCTGGCCGCGAAGTGGGCTCGGGCCCGCGCCCGCACGTCCACCGACTTCCCCACGTAGAGCGGCTGACCCGCGGCGTTCCGGAAGATGTAGATCCCCGGCTCCCGCGGCAGGTGCGACGTGTCGAGCGCGCGCCGCCGGACGCCCGCGAGGCGCCCACCGCCGTCGGTCGCCCGGGGGCGCGCCTTGCGCGGCCGCGCCGGACCGAGCAGGCGAACCGCCTCCTCGTGCGTGGCCGCGTGGGCGATCAGGCGCGGCAGCAGCGCGCAGAAGATGCGGGCGCAGGTCTCCGCGTCGGCGAGGGCCCGGTGCGTGACGCCCACCTCGATGCCGAGGAACTCGGCGAGCGGGCCGAGCTTGCGCTGCCGGGCGAGCGGCGCGAGCTTCCGGGCGAGCGCGACGGTGCAGAGCGTCGGCGGCTCCGGCCAGGCGATCCCCTCGCGGGCGAACGCCTGCCGCAGGACACGCACGTCGAACGAGGCCGAGTGCGCCACGAGCACCCTGCCCTCCATCAGCGCCGCGAACTCGGGGAGCATCGCCTCGGCGGGCGGAGCCTCGTCGACCATCGACTGCGAGATCCCGGTGAAGCGCTGGATGCCGCGGCCGAGCGGAGCGCGCACCCCGAGCAAGGTCTCCCAGCGCTCGTGGAGCTCCCCCCCGCCCACGAGGACGGCGCCGATCTCGGTGGCCTCGCAGGCTTCGCCCGAGCAGCCGTTGGTCTCGGTGTCCACGACGAGGTATTCGGCGGTGCGGAGATTCACGATCGGCATCGAACGTGTGTTCTACGCATCCGTTCGGACGTCATGACACCGAGCGCCCAATGGCGCTACGTCCTCCTTTCCGGTTAGGGTTGCCGCGAGGGGGCCCCTGGCTCCTCGCCGTGTGGGAATGGAGAGCAAGGGTCAAGACATGAGAAGGATCTCCGCCGTTCTGGTCGCAGGAGCTGTCGTGCTGGGCGCCGCCGGTTGCGGCGAGGACGACAGCTACTCGAACGATCCGCGGCCCCCGTCGCCGATCGTGCTGACCGCGTCGATCAACAAGGACAAGGTCTCCCTCTCGCCCTCGAACATCGGCGCCGGCCCGGTCAGCCTCGTCATCACGAACCAGACGAGCGCCGCGCAGGAGATCACCTTCGGCACCGCCGACGGCAGCGCCGGCTTCGAGCAGCAGACCGGTCCGATCAACCCGGGCGACACCGCCACGCTGAAGGCCGTCCTGACGCGCGGCAAGGTCACCGTGAAGGTGCAGAGCGACGCCATCGATCCCGCCGAGCTCAAGGTCGGGGCCGAGCGTCCGAGCGCCCAGAACGAGCTGCTCCAGCCCTAAGAGCGGCGCCGTCCTCCGCGCGACGTAGCGTCACGGGTGTGCGCACCCTCAGAGCCCTCGACGCCCCCGCGATCGCCGAGCTCCGTGAGCGCGGCGAGTTCTTCTGGCTCGACCTGCACGACACGCGCGAGCAGACCGTGCGGGAGCTCGGGGAGCTCTTCGCCTTCGACGAGCTGGCGATGGAGGATTCGCGGGAGTTCGGACAGCGGCCGAAGGTCGACGACTACGGCGACCACCTGCTGCTCGTGGCCTACGGCATGGAGGGCGTCGAGCTCGTCGAGGTGCACGTCTACGTCACCGGCGAGGCGATCGTCACGCTCCGCCGCCGAGGGTGCAGCACGCTCGAGGCCGCGCACGACCGCCTCGCACAGGTCGACCCACACTCCGAGGAGGAGGCGATCTACCGCGTGCTCGACGCGCTCACCGATTCGTTCCTCCCCCGGCTGCACGCCGTCGGCGAGGAGATCTACGAGCTCCAGGACGAGGCCCTCGAGTACGTGGGCGGCGACATCCGCGCGCGCATCCTCGAGCTGCGACGCACGCTGGGCCTGATCCGCCGGGTCGTGGTCCCGCAGCGGGACATGTTCGCCCAGGCGCACGGGACCCTTGACCGCCTGCCGGGCCTCAGCGGCGACGAGGCCCACGACTACTTCCGGGACATCCACGACCACCTCATCCGCATCGCCGAGACCGTCGAGGCCGGTCGGGAGCAGCTCGTCGCCGCGCTCGACTTCCACGCCTCCGCGGTCTCCGAGCGGGCCAACAAGGTGACCGAGCGCCTCACGCTGATCGCCACCATCTTCCTCCCGCTCACGTTCATCACGGGATTCTTCGGGATGAACTTCGGCTGGATGGTCGACGGGATCGCCGGCCCCGCCGCGTTCCTGATCTACGGGATCGGCGGTCTGACCGCCTCGCTCGTGCTGCTGCTGCTCTCGTTCCGACGCTCCGGGCTGCTGCGTCGGTAGCATCCGCCGTCGCAAACCACGACGTAGCGAGGGTCGTTCTTCATGGCAGTTGATCTCACACAGGTGTCGCAGGTCGAGACGGAGCCCGGCGAGCTCCCGAAGACGATGGCCGCCTGGGTCATTCGCACCGAGCGCCTCGGCGAGCCGAAGGACGCCTTCCAGCTCGAGGAGGTCGAGGTTCCCGAACCCGCCGCCTTCGAGGTCATCGTCCGCGTCATGGCCGCCGGCGTGAACTACAACAACGTCTGGGCCGCCCTCGGCGAGCCCGTCTCGGTCATGAAGTACGGGGACCACCCGGAGTACGGGCACCACATCGGCGGCTCGGACGCCTCCGGCATCGTCTGGAAGGTCGGCCCCGGCGTCACCCGCTGGAAGGTCGGCGACGAGGTCGTCGTCCACTGCAACCAGGCCTCCTACGAGGACGTCGAGGTTCACGGCCTCGACCCGATGGCCGCTCCGTCCCAGCGCATCTGGGGCTACGAGACCACCTGGGGCTCCTTCGCGCAGTTCACGAAGGTCCAGGCCCAGCAGCTGCTTCCCAAGCCCCAGGCACTCTCCTGGGAGGAGGCCGCCTCCTACGGCCTCGTCTACTTCACCGCCTGGCGCATGCTGATCACGCGCGCCAAGATCGTCGCCGGGTCCAAGGTCCTCATCTGGGGCGGCGCCGGTGGTCTCGGTGTCTTCGCCATCCAGATCTGTAAGGCCGCGGGCGCGGAATGCGTCGCCGTCGTCTCGTCCAAGGAAAAGGGTGAGCTCTGCATGCAGCTCGGTGCGAAGGGCTACATCGACCGCAAGGAGTTCCCGGACATGGTCCGGACCTCGCCGCCGCAGACCGGTGCCGAGGAGAAGACCCGCTTCAAGGCCTCCCGCGCGTTCGGCAAGGCGGTCAGTGACATCCTCGGCGACGCGCCCGACGTCGTCTTCGAGCACGTGGGACAGCAGACCTTCCCGACCTCGGTGCTGGTCGTCAAGCCGTTCGGCAAGGTCGTCATCTGCGCCGGCACCACCGGCTTCAACCTGGATTTCGACGTCCGCTACCTGTGGATGAAGCAGAAGGAGATCCTCGGCTCGCACTTCGCGAACGCCTACGAGTGCACCAAGGCCAACGAGCTGATCGAGAGCGGCCTGGTCCGTCCGGTCCTCTCCCAGACGCTCGGCTTCGACGGGGTCGCCGAGGCGCACCAGCTGATGCGCGACAACAAGCACTCCGGGAAGATCGCCATCCTCGTCGGCGCGACGGAGGAGGGCCAGGGCCGCACGGCCGAAGGTCCCGGTGCCATCCACGCAGAGATCGGATCCTGAACCCATGAACTACTCAGTCCACGTCCCCTGGTACGCGACGGCGTTCCGCCCGGACAAGCTTGAGGCCGCGCTCGGGGAGATCGCCCCGATCGCGCTGCGCTACGGCGCGTTCTCCTACTCGGTCTACCGCTCGCACGAGGACCGCTACAAGTTCGTCCAGATCGCGGACTTCGACAAGAAGGCCGACTGGATCGCGTACTGGGACGGGCCGGAGTTCACCCGCTTCCGGACGCTTCACTCCGGCTGGTTCCAGGTGCCGGTGCTCTACGCGATGCAAGACCTCACGGCGCACGGCGAGCTGCCGGCTCACAAGGCGGGCGCCGAGCGCGACGCCGCCGCCTAGCCACCCGCACGGTCGGCCGGCGCCGCGGGCGCCCGGCCGGCCCGCGTCGCCGTCAGCTCTGCTCGAGGGGGGCCATCGTGAGCCCCTCGTCGCGCAGCAGCTCCCAGTAGTGCTCGGCCAGCTCCTTGTGGCCGGTCCACACGATCGCGAGCCCGGAACGGTGGATCCGCTCGGCGATCGCGTAGCCGCGGTCGGGGTTGACCCCGGGGATGTGCCGTGAGAGCGCGCCCGCGACACCGTCGAAGGTGTTGTGATCGTCGTTCTTGACGATGACGTTCCAGGCGCCGCCCATCCCGGTTCCCGGGCCGCCGACGCGGGGCTTGTCGATCGTCTGGCTCACGTGGTCTCGAGGCTATCGGCCCGCTTGGACCAGTACCGGTGGAGCCCGCCGTACAACGTCGCGGGCGGGTTGGCCTGTTCGTAGGCGGCCTGCGAGATCTTCCCGCTCGTCCGTTCGGTCACCCAGTCGCGGACGGCCTCCTGGAAGCCGTCGTCGTCGAGGTCGCGGGCGAGCCCGGCGAAGCGGTCGAGCGTCGTGCGCAGGTCCTCGAGCTGACGGGCGACGTCGGGGAAGCGCCCGAAGTGCGTGAGCGCGACGGTCTCGGGTGCCCACGCCTCCAGCTTGCGGATCGAGGCGTGCCAGGCCTCGACGTCGATGTCCGGCGGCGGCGTGGGCGGGAAGACGGGGCCGTCGAGGATCCGCACCCCGGCCACGTCGCCGCAGTAGGCGGTGCGATCCCCCGTGTGCAGGTAAGCGACGTGGTGGCGGGCGTGGCCGGGCGTGTAGGCGACCTCCCACCCGTCGATGGACTCGCCGCCGGCGAGCACCCGCACCGAGGCTTCGGGGACGGGGATGACCTCCCCCCAGAGCTCGTCGAAGCGGTCTCCGTACAGCCGTCGCGCGCTCTTGACGAGACGGGTCGGGTCGATCAAGTGCGGCGCCCCGACCTCGTGCACCCAGACCTCGGCGTCGGGGAAGCGCTCGAGCAGCCGCCCGGTCGCCCCCGCGTGGTCGAAGTGGATGTGCGTGAGCAGGATCCGCTCGGGAACCCACCCGTCGGGCAGCGCCGCCAGCAGCGTCTCCGCCGTGGATTCGGGTCCGGGGTCGAGGATCCAGCCCTCGTCGAACGCGGCGTAGATGCAGATCGCCCGCTCCACCCCGCAGTGCACGGCGTCGATCTCGCGGACGTCAGCCATGCCGCACCGCCACCAACAGGTCCTGAAAGCCCATGTGCTCCTCTCGTCCGCACCACGATCCCGGGTGCAGCCCTTCCAGCGTCAGCCCATGCTCACGCAATCGTTCGAAGATCCAGTCCTCCGCGTACGCGACGGCCTCCTCGGGGTCGCCGTCGTCGAGGACGGCGACGTCCTCCTCCGGGTCCGCGAAGGCCAGCCCGGCCTCCCCATGGGCGATGAGCGCCCGGGAGACGTCGTTGAGCGCGAAGAAGGGGGCCACCAGGGCGCCGCCGCTGCGGAGCACGCGCGAGGCCTCGGCGAGATGTCGCTCGCAGGCCGCCGGGAGCCCGTGGGCGAGGGCGCGGGGCATGAGCACGGCGTCGACGCTGGCATCGGCGTACGGCAGGCGGTAGTCGGCGGGTGCGGTCGTGCCGCCAGGGTTGTGGCGGACGTCGTGGACGTCGGCGACGACGAAGCGGAACCGGGCGTCCCTCCGGTACGCACGGCGACACCAGCCGACGGCCTCCCGGTCGACCTCCAGCCCGTCGTAGCGGCCGTCCGGGCCGAGCAGGGAGCTGAGCGCACGGGCGGTCTCCCCCACCCCGCTCCCGACCTCGAGGACGTGCGAGTCCCCGGTGATGCCCGCGTGGGTCACGAGCGCCTCGGCGAGCCAGCTGCCCCGCGCGGCGCGGTCGGAGGCTCCCCCGGCGTCGAGCCTCCGCGGCGCGACCAGACGGTCCGTGCGGCCCTGCACGCGGTCGCGCACGTCCAGGCGGCGGAGGCGCATCCGGGCGCGGGCGCGGGCAAGGGGCACCCGGCGCAGGCTACCCGGGCGCTCCGCGGGCCGACGCCTCCGTAGAATCCGGGCCATGAGCCACCGTCTGCCCGAGCGTGACCGCCCCTGGATGATGCGCACCTACGCGGGACACTCGACGGCGAAGGCCTCGAACGCCCTGTACCGCTCGAACCTGGCCAAGGGCCAGACGGGGCTCTCGGTCGCCTTCGACTTGCCCACGCAGACCGGCTACGACGCCGATCACGAGCTGGCCCGGGGCGAGGTCGGCAAGGTCGGCGTCCCCGTCGCGCACCGTGGGGACATGGCACAGCTGATGGACGGGATCCCGCTCGACAAGATGAACACGTCGATGACGATCAACGCGACCGCTGCCTGGATGCTCGCGCTCTACATCGTCGCCGCGGAGGAGCAGGGCGTCACCCCGCAGCAGCTCTCCGGGACCACCCAGAACGACATCATCAAGGAGTTCCTGGCCCGCGGGACCTACGCGTTCCCGCCCGCCCCGAGCATGCGGCTGATCGCCGACATGATCGCCTACACCGTCGAGGAGGTCCCGCGCTGGAACCCGATCAACATCTGCAGCTACCACCTGCAGGAGGCCGGCGCGACGCCCGTTCAGGAGATCGCCTACGCGATGAGCAACGCGATCGCCGTGCTCGACGCGGTCCGCGAGCGGGTCCCGGAGGAGCGCATGAGCGCGGTCTTCGGGCGCATCTCGTTCTTCGTGAACGCCGGGGTCCGCTTCGTCGAGGAGCACGCGAAGCTCCGCGCGATGGTGATCCTGTGGGAGGAGCTCGGGCGCGAGCGCTACGGCGTCACCGACCCGAAGGCGCTGCGCCTGCGCTACGGCGTGCAGGTCAACTCGCTCGGGCTCACCGAGCCGCAGCCGGAGAACAACGTCCAGCGGATCGTCCTCGAGATGCTCGCGGTCACCCTCGGCCGCGACGCCCGCGCCCGCGCCGTGCAGCTCCCGGCCTGGAACGAGGCGCTCGGGCTGCCCCGCCCGTGGGATCAGCAGTGGGCGCTGCGGATGCAGCAGGTCCTCGCCTTCGAGACCGACCTGCTCGAGTACCCGGACATCTTCGAGGGCTCGAAGGTCATGGAGGGGCTCGTCGGCGAGCTGCTCGAAGGTGCACGCGCCGAGATGGCGGTCGTGGCCGAGCACGGTGGCGCCGTCGCGGGGGTCGACTACATGAAGTCCTCGCTCGTCGAGAGCCACCGCGAGCGGATCGGACGGATCGAGGGCGGCGAGCAGATCGTCGTCGGCATCAACAAGTACACCGAGAGCGAGCCGAGCCCGCTCATGGACGAGGACGGCGGCATCATGACCGTCGATCCGGCCGTCGAGCAGCAGGCGATCGACGCCCTCGGCGCCTGGCGCGAGCAGCGTGACGCGGACGCGGTCGAGAGCGCGCTCGACGGGCTGCGGGCCGCGGCCGCCGGGGACGAGAACATCATGGAATCGACGATCGCCGCCGCCCGCGCGGGGGCGACGACCGGCGAGTGGTCGCAGGCGCTCCGCGACGCGTTCGGCGAGTTCCGCGCGCCGACCGGCGTCGGCGAGGCCTCCGCCTCGCTCCCGGGCGCGAGCGAGCAGGTCCAGCAGATCCGCGAGGAGGTCGAGCGCGTCTCCGAGCTGCTCGGCCGCCGCATCAAGATCCTCGTCGGCAAGCCGGGCCTCGACGGGCACTCCAACGGTGCCGAGCAGATCGCCGTGCGTGCCCGTGACGTCGGCATGGACGTCGTCTACGAGGGCATTCGCCTCACCCCGTCGCAGATCGCCGCGAGCGCCGAGCAGGAGGGCGTCCACGTGATCGGCCTGTCGATCCTCTCGGGCTCCCACAACTCGCTGATCCCCGACGTCGTGGACGCGCTCCGCGCCCGGGGCGTCGACGCGCCCGTGATCGTCGGCGGCATCATCCCCGACGCGGACGTCGCTCCGCTCAAGGCCGCGGGCGTCTCCCGGGTCTACACGCCGAAGGACTTCGACCTGACGCGCATCATGGGCGACATCGTCGCGGTGGTCGCCGAGGCCGGCGGCGTCGCGGCCCCCGCGTGAGCGGACCCTCCTCCGGGAGCGAGCTGGCCGGGCGGCTGCGCGCGGGTGACCTCCGGGCCGCCCCCGCGGTCTTGAACCTCGTCGAGAACCGCACCGACGCCGCCCGCGAGGAGATCGCCGCGCTGCTCAAGGGGGTCGCGCCGGCCGAGCTCGGCGGCGAGGCCTCCGGCCACGTCGTCGGCGTGACCGGGCCGCCGGGCGTCGGGAAGTCCTCCCTGCTCTCCGAGCTCGTGCGCACCTGGCGGGCGGCCGGGCGCACCGTCGCCGTCCTGGCCGTCGATCCGTCCTCGCGCCGCACCGGGGGCGCGCTGCTCGGCGACCGCGCCCGGATCGTCTTCGACCCCGAGGATCCCGGCACGTTCATCCGCTCCACCGCCGCGGGCGGCCGGCTCGGCGGGCTCGCTCCCGCGACCCGGGCCGCGGCCCACGCGCTCGCCGCCGCCTTCGACGTCGTCGTCATCGAGACGGTCGGCGTCGGCCAGAGCGAGGTGGAGGTCGCCGACGTCGCCGACACGGTCGCGGTGATCGTGCAACCGGGCTCGGGCGACGCCCTGCAGTTCCTGAAGTCCGGGATCATGGAGGTGCCCGACGTGCTCGTCGTCACCAAGGCCGATCTCGGGACCGTCGCGCTGCGGGCCCGCCGCGACCTGAACGCGGCGCTGCGCTCGATCGGCGAGCGCTCGACGCGGGTGGTCGCGGTCTCGAGCATCTCCCCCGTCCAGGGCATGGACGACCTGGTCGCCGCGCTCGACGCTCACCGCGAGACGCTCGACCTCCGGGCCGTCCGCGAGGACAAGCGGCGCGCCAGCGCCCTGGCGGATTTCGTTGCCGAGCACGGCGAGCGCGGACTTCGTGCCCTCGGTGGCCCCCGCCGAGCCCGCAAGCTGCTCGACGCCGAGCCCGAAGGCTCCGATGTGCCGTCCCTGACCGCCACCCTGGAGGATCACGCCCGTGCGCGTTGACCTGCTGCTCATGCTCTCCGCGTTCTTCGCGGCCACGTTCCTCGCCCTGCTGTTCGGGGCCCCGAACACCGCCCAGGCGGCGACCTACGGGGTCATCGCGTTCTCCGTGACGACCGTGGTGGTGATGGTCCGCCGGCCGTGATCTCCCTGGACATTCGTTCGACGGACCTCACCCCGCCCGCGAGGGCTGTCGAGACACACACCATGTCGCCCATCGAGACCACCCAGAGCACCTCCCCGGCCGGTCGCAAGGCCGTCGACACCTTCCTCGTCAGCCTCGTGCTGGGCATCCCGGCGTTCATCGCCGCGGGAGCGCTCGGCCTCTTCGGCTAGCGGCGCGGCGCGGCGGCTCCGAGCGCCGCGATCCGCCACTCGCCCGAAACACGTCGCAGGTCGAGCGTGTCGGTCGAGCTCTTCTGCCCCGCGGCCTGCGTGGTCACCTGCGCGGTCGCACGGTCACCCTTCACGGTGATGTCACCGAGGGTGAGCTTCGGGTCGCGCACGTCGCCGAGCCCCTGCTTGAGCGCCAGCTCGCAGGGCAGGCCGTACTGCTCCACGTTCTGCACGAGCGCCGGGGCCAGCAGCTCGTCGCAGAGCGACTGGTAGTCCTTCTTCGCGCTCGCGTCGGCGAAACGCTGCACGGTCGCGGCGACCTCGTCGCGCGGGCTCTTACCGCATCCCGCGAGTACGAGGATCGTCAGCGCCGCGCCTGCCCCTCGTAACCACATCGGCCTGAGGCTACCCTCGACCGCGTGCCGCGCGCTCCGCTCATCGACGGTCACGGTCGCACGATCGACGACCTCCGCGTGTCCGTCACCGACCGCTGCAACTTCCGCTGTCAGTACTGCATGCCCGCGGAAGGGCTCGAGTGGCTCGAGCGCTCCGAGCTCCTGAGCTTCGAGGAGATCACGCGCCTGGTCGGCCTCTTCGCGGAGATGGGTGTGAACGCGCTGCGCCTCACCGGCGGTGAGCCGCTCGTGCGCCGGAACTTCCCCGAGCTCGCCGCGATGCTGGCCCGGATCCCCGGTCTCGACGATCTGTCGATCACCACGAACGGCTATCTCCTCGAGCGCGACGCGGCCGCCCTCGTCGCAGCGGGCGTCAAGCGCTTCAACGTCTCGATCGACTCCCTGCAGCGCGACCGCTTCTTCGAGATGACGCGTCGCGATGCGCTCCCCCGCGTCCTCGCCGGCCTGCACGCGCTCGCAGCTCAGCCGGGGGTCGGCCGCATCAAGGTGAACGCCGTCGCGCTGCGCGGCTTCACCGAGCAGGAGCTGCTGCCGTTCGCCCGCTTCGCCCGGGAGCACCCGTTCGAGGTCCGCTTCATCGAGTTCATGCCCCTCGACGCCGACGAGGGCTGGACCCCGGAGAGCGTCCTCAGCGGCGAGGAGATCCGGACGCTGATCGGGGAGCACTTCGCGCTCGTAGAGGAGGAGCGTGAGCCCAGCGCGACCGCACGGACCTACCGGTTCGCCGACGGCGCGCCGGGCCGCCTCGGGTTCATCGACCCGGTCTCCCACCCCTTCTGCTCGGACTGCAACCGCATCCGCCTCACCGCCGACGGCAAGCTTCGGACCTGCCTGTTCAGCCTTGGCGAGACCGACCTCACGACGCCGCTGCGCGCGGGAGCCAGCGACGACGAGCTCGAGGTCATCCTCCGCGAGGCGGTCTGGCGCAAGGAGCTCAAGCACCACGTCGGTGAGCCGGGCTTTCAGCAGCCGGCCCGCTCGATGAGCGCCATCGGCGGCTAGGCCGGGCCCGGGCCGTCGCGCAGCCGCTGCTCGGCCTGCGCGAGCTCCGGCGGCGTGTTGACGTTCAGGAACCGGGTGGGGTCGCCGACGTCGACCTCCTGCGGCCGCAGGAGCGTGAGGAGCTCCCGCATCGAGCGGCCGTCGGCGGCGGCGAGCACGCCGGCCGCCGCGGGTCGCCAGAGTGCGCACAACGGTTCCAGCCGCCCGTCGACGCACGCCACCACGCACGCACTGTGACCGTCGTCCGCCGCGAGCAGGCGGCGGAGCGTCGCCGCGTCGAGCAGCGGGAGGTCGACGGCGATGCAGAGGACCGCCCGGCCGTCAGCCCGTTCGAGCGCGTGCGCGATGCCCGCCGCGGGGTGCCGTGGGTGGTCGGGCTCGATCCACACCTCGTGCTCCGTCGCGGGCAGCTGCGTGTCGGCCTTCGCGACGACCGCCTGGGTCTCGGTGACCGCGGCGAGGATCGCGAGCGTCCGGGTCACGAGCGGGACACCGTCCAGAAGCGCCGCGGCCTTCTGCCCACCGAGCCGCCTCCCGGCGCCTCCCGCGAGGACCACCCCGACCGGCGTCATGTCCGAGAAGGAATCGACAGGCCCGTAAGCCTAGACTCGTCGCAGATGCACGACGAAGAGCAAGGACGTCCCTGGCTGCGGTGCTACCGCTGCTGGTCACAGGACCTCGAGGTGCAGGTGCACTACGAGGGGATCCACAAGATCGACCCGGACACCGGGGAGCGCGCGGACGTGGTCGACGAGCTGCAGGAGGCCGTGGTCCAGTGCCTCGACTGCATGCACGACCAGCCGCACCTCCAGTTCACCCAGGGCCGGGTCGAGCCCGTCGAGGACCGCTGGGAGCGGATGGTCGCCGGGACCCCGTGGGTCGCCTCGTGCACCGTCTCGGTCCCGAGCGACGAGGTGGAGAGCTGCTCCGGTCCCGACGCCGGCGACGCCCTCAGCTTCGCCGCGTTCGGGGATCACGGCACCCGCGAGTTCTTCACGCACGTGCGCTTCCACAAGCACGAGGAGGACGGCAACATCGTCGTCCACCTGCTCGTGGAGCTCTACGCGCGGAACGGCGAGGAGGCGGGCGAGGTGCTCGAGACCGCCGCCCGCGGTCAGCTCGCCATCACCTCACTCGCCGAGGAGTCCCGGCCGCCGGCCGCGACCGGCGACGACCGGCACTGACCTGCTCCTAGCGCTTGCGCGTCCTCGCGCCGAGGAGCTTCGCCGCGCTCGCGGCCTTTCGGTCGGCAGAGGCGAGCTGCGACTGGCCCCTGCGCACCGCCACGAGCGACGCTGAGGTCTTCTCGGCGCCGTAGAGCTCCAGGGCCCGGTCGAAGGTGGAGAACGCGGCGGAGACGCGCTTACGGGCGTCGAGGAAGGCCGTGTAGCCGCGCCGGCCGCGGCTGGACGACGCCCTGTCCCGCTTGATCGCCCGGACGTACTTGCGCTCCGCGGTCTGCAGGTGCGCGAGCGTGTCGTTCAGGTTGTCGTACTGGACCTGCCCCTTGGGGTTGTTCTTGTACGCGACGATGGCGGCGGAGAACTCGTCGTTCAGCTTCACGAAGGACCGCTCCTGCTTGGTGATCGTGCGCTTCAGCGAGCTGTCGGAGGCCTGCGCGGGTGCGCCGGCGGCGCCGACGGCACCCACGAGGACGAAAGCGGTCGCGGCGCGGCGGAGAGTGCGTCGTGAAGTGAGCATCTGGAGCACGGTAGTGCGGACGCATGGCCTGAGCGCCGGTTCCGGCGAGACGTTCAGAGAGCTCTCACGGATAGATGCCACGCAGGCGCCCCGCCTCCGCCACCCGGCTCACGGCCACCGAGAGCGCAGCGGTGCGCCAGGGCACGTCGAGGCGCTCGGCGACCTCCCAGACCTCCGCGAGCGCGGCTCGCAGCTGGCGTTTGAGCCGCTCCTGCTGCTCGATGACGTCCCAGGAGTACCGCTGGATGTCCTGCACCCATTCGAAGTAGGAGACGCAGACACCGCCGGCGTTGGCGAGGACGTCGGGCACGACGCGGATGCCACGGGCATCGAGCATGGCCTCCGCATCCGCGGTGCTGGGGCCGTTCGCCGCCTCGACGACCAGGCGGCACCGCAGGCGGTCGGCGTTCTCCGAGGTGAGCTGACGTTCGGTCGCCGCGGGGATGAGGACGTCGCACTGGAGCTCGAGCACCTCCGTCCGGCTCACGGGGGTGCCGCCGGGGAAGCCGACGACGGTGCCGCGCTCATCCGCCCACGCCTCGAGGGCGGGGATGTCGAGTCCGTCCGCACGGTGGAGACCCCCGTCGGCGTCCGAGACGCCGACGACGCGCGCGCCGATGTCGTGCAGCTCACGGGCGGCCACCCGGCCGACGTTGCCGAAGCCCTGCACGACGAAGGTCTGCTCGCGCACCGGCCAGCCGAGCCGCTCGAGCACGCCCTCGGCCACGTAGACGACGCCGAGCCCGGTCGCGGGCTGGCGCACCTCGGTGCCCCCGAGCGCGGGCGGCTTGCCGGTGACGATCTCCGGGACGGAGTGCCCCACCTGCTGGGAGTAGGTGTCCATGAACCAGGCCATCTCGCGTGCACCGGTGGCCATGTCGGGGGCCGGGATGTCCCGGTCGGGCCCGATGATCGGGATGAGCTCCGCCGCGTAGCGACGGGTCAGCCGTTCGAGCTCCCCCACGCTCATCTCGCGCGGTTCGCAGCGCACGCCGCCCTTCGCCCCGCCGTAGGGCAGGCCGAGCAGCGCGCACTTCCAGGTCATCCACATCGCGAGCGCGGCGCACTCCCCGAGCGACACATCGGGCGAGTAGCGCATGCCGCCCTTCGTGGGGCCCATCGTGAGCGTGTGCTGCACGCGGTAGCCCGTGAAGGAGCGGACGCTGCCGTCGTCCATCCGCACCGGGAAGTTCACGGTCAGCGAACGGCGCGGGGCGACCAGCCGCGTCCGTGACTCCGCGTCGAGCTCGAGCACGTCGGCCGTCTGCTCGAACTGCCGGGTGGCCAGGCGGTACAGGTCGGAGTTCCACTCGGCTCCCTCCGACACCAGCGGAGCGACGACGGACGGCGACTGGTCGATCATCGGCCGACCCTAACGGGCGCTCCGGCGCGTCACCCGGCCTGCAGGAATTCCCGGAGGAGCGCGCTCTCCCGGGGATCCCGGATGAGCTCCGGCCGGCGGGCCGCCTCGCCGGCGACACGCTGGAGGAGCGGTCGAAGCGACCGCAAGAGCTGCTCGGAGACGATGAGCCCCGTCGAGCGGCCGCGGTCGTCGACGCCGCGAAGCCTGAGCGCCGGGGAGGATGTCCGAGGGCCGCTCAACCCGACACGCCCGTAGTCCCGCGTGACACGGATCTCGGTGAGCTCGTGGAACTCGATCTGGCGCCACACCCGCCCCCCGAGCACCTGCGTCACCGCGGCGTCCGAGACGAAGTACGCGAGGCGACGGAAGAACCGGGCCGCCGCGAGCGGGAGCACGACGGCGACGAGGGCCGCGATGCCGCTGTACGTCAGCGCCTGGGAGAGCGAGCCTCCCTCCAGGGTGTCCGTCAGGAGCCAGAGCGTGAAGGCGGCGCCCACGCCGGCGATCGCGAGCAGGCTCCGGACGACCCCACGTCGCAGCGGCAGCTCCACGCCCAGGTCGTCATCCCCCATCGGCGGAAGGCTACGCGTCGCTCCCCGGCGCAGGCGGGAGCCCGGTTTGCGACCCTGGAGGGCGATGCGCCTTCCGCTCGGTCCGCTTCGGCGCCTCGCCCCCACGCTCGCCCTGTCGCTCGCGATCCTCACCCCGGCGGTGGCCGCGGGCGCGCTCGCGATGCGATCCGGAACCGACGAGCCCCTGCCCGCGACGACCGCCCTCGTCCTTCCGGGTCCGACCGGCCCCAGCGGCACGACGGGGACGCCCGCCGTCGCGCCGACCGCCGCCACCGGTGCCACGGGAAGCCTCCGGGTGGCCGCGCCACGAGCCGCCGCCGAGTACTACCGGCGGACGGCCCGCCGCCGGGTCTCCGCCTCCGCCGAGGCCGGCTTCATCCCGCTCTACAAGGAGGCCGCCCGGGTCTTCGGCGTCGACTGGCGGCTGATTGCCTCGGTTCACCGGCAGGAGACGGCGTTCTCGACCGAGCCCAGCACCTACAAGGGCCTCAACGCGTTCGGCTGCTGCGCCGGCCCCATGCAGTTCAACGTGACGAACGGCCCGGTCAGCACATGGGACTCCTACCGCGACGCCTTCCGGCAGGGGAACCGGCCTGCGTCCTACCCCCACCCCACCCGGAACCATCCGTCGGTCTACGACGACTTCGACGTGATGATGGCCGCGGGGGCTCTGCTGCGCGACGGGGGCGCCCGGGGGCAGCTCGACGGCGGCTCGTGGCTCGCGGCCTACGGCTACTACGGTCGCGACGAGTTCGGGGTCAGCTACGCGAGTCAGGTGCTCGCCCGTGCGCTCGTGTGGCGCCGGGATGGCTTCGCGGTCAACAGCCCGGACGACCCGGCCCTCATCGCGCGGCTGGAGGACACGTACGGGGTCTTCGAGCGGCAGAAGCTCCGAGCCGGTTCCGCCGACGCGCAGGCGAAGGCCGAGCGGGAGGCGCGGCGGGAGCGCCGTTCGGCGCGCGAGCGCAAGCAGGCCGCGACCGCCCGCGCCGAGCAGACGCGCAGACGACGGGCCAACGACGGGAAGCGGCCCGCCGCCCCCACACCGACCCGACCGACCACACCGGCCGGGAAGCCTGCTCCCGACGCGAAGCCCGCACCGGCCCCCACGCCGGAGCCCACTCCGGCGCCGCCCGCTTCGAGCACGCAGGCCACGCCGGAGGCAACCGCCCCCGCGCCCGCCTGCGTGCTCGGCTGCGAGTGATCGTTCGGAAGGGGCGGGCCGCTACCGCCCCGCGGCCCGAGCGCGGCTCACACAGGCCAGATAGCGGCGAGCGTCGGTTCGGAGCTTCCCGTCGCGGCCGCGGACCCGCAGCCTGACGCGGACCTCACCCTTCGGAAGCCCGCGCAGCGACATCCGTACGACGCTCCGTCCCGCTCCTGAGAGCTTGTAGGTCTTGCGCCCGGTCACCGAGACCGAGACGCGACGCACGCCGCGGGCTCGGATGGAGCGCTTGATCGTCAGGGTGATCACCCGGCGCGAAGTGCAGACCCCGGCGTCAGCGGTGGGCTCCGTCCGGGTGCTTGCGGGGCTGCCGCTCGCCCCCGTTGGGCCGGGAGTCCCCGCCGGGCCCTCAGCCCCGCCCGGCCCCGACTGCCCCTGTGCCCCGGCCGGACCCAGCGCCCCGGCTGGTCCCTGGCCGCCGGTCACGCCGTTACCCCCTGTCGCGCCCGCGGCGCCGGTCGGACCGGTCGCGCCGGTCGCGCCGGTGTCCCCCGTCGCCCCCGTCGCCCCCGTCGCGCCGGTCGGACCAGTCGCGCCGCCCGACCCCGTGGCCCCCGTCGTGCCGGTCGAGCCGGTCGTCCCCGTCCCGCCCGCCCCCGGGTCCGCCGCCCGGACCGGCTCCTGGAAGCCCACGTCGGCGATCTGGATGGAGCCCCTCGGCGTGCGCCCGCCCATCGAGAGCTCGACGCTCCGCAGCGCCGAACGGTCGACGCCCGCGAAAGCCGTTAGCGGGATTCGGAGCCCGCCGAGGATGACCTCGCGCGCGTCGGTCGAGCCCTGGTCGGGACGGAGCGCGCCGCGGGCGTAGTCGATGGCGTGCACCGTGGCCCGGGAGCCCGCCGCGTCCATCAGGGTGATGTCGAAGTCCTGCGAGACCGCTCGCGGGTTCCGGGCGAGGTCGGCGTAGTTGCTCGCCGCCCGCAGGGTGAGCGTCGCGAACGGCGAGGCGTCCCCGGCCGCCGCGTCGAGGGCGATCGTCAGCCGAGCGGGCCCGTCCCAGACGAGGCTCAGCTGTCGGGTCATCGAGCGATTGATCGTCACGGCCTGCCCGGCGATGGGACAGCCGCTGCCGTTCTCGAGACCGGTGCAGGCCCCGTAGGCGGTGAAGTCCGTCGCCGTGATCGCCCCGCCCGTGTCGGCGACGGTGCTCGGGTTCACCGCGGACGGGGTCACGAGTGCCCGCCGCTCCGCCTTCGGGGCGCGGTAGGAGACCTGGACCTCGTCGTCGCAGCTGGGCACCCGCACGCCCTCGCAGGCGACGGCCGGAAGCGGCGCCTCCCCGGTGACGTACGGGTCGAAGGCCGGCTCGGGCCCGACGAAGCGGCGTAGGTAGGCGGGCATCAGCGTGTTCCCGATGTCCCGCTCGTCAGCCGCGGTGAGCCGGAGTCCGGCCGCCGCGTTCACTCCCGTGCGGGAGCACGCGGTGTCCGTCGTGGTCGACTCGTCGTCGCCGGTCCAGATGGTGTTGAAGTAGTTGTGGTTCGCCCCCTGGACGTTGAACTGCGTCCGCGAGAAGCCGTCGTTGGCGGCGCTCTCCTTCGTGCGCTCGTAGGCCTCGTTGCCGGCGAGCGTCGACACGTCGCCGTCGCAGAGCGGCAGGATCTCGGCGAGGTGGACGCCGGTGGGCGCCTGGTCGGCCGCGTCGATGGGCGCCAACGCGACGACCGCCTTCAGGCCCGGGTACCGGGCTCCGAAGTCCGGGCCCACCGTCGGGTCGAGGCTTGCCGGGCGCCGCCGGTTGTACTCGACGAACTGCGTCACGCCCTCCCCGCCACGGGAGTGGCCCATCAGCCCGAGCCGGCTCAGGTCCACCCGCCCGATGAGCTTGTCGCCGATTCCGCCGGGCCCGGTCGCGGTGTTCGCGGCGGCCAGCACGTCGAGGTTCTTCGCGACGATCTGGGCGCGCGCCATGGCCCCCGCATCCTGCGCGCCGGCGTCGGCGCCGTTGATCTCATTCGCGTCTATCGACGCGACGATGTAGCCGTGCGATGCGAGGTTGTCGGCCAGGTAGTCATACCCCTTGTAGGAGTCGACGCTCGCCGCCAGGCCGGGGATCTCCGGACACTGCGGCGTGCCGGTCTCGGCCCCGAGAAGCGCGCAGGTCGCGTGGCGGCCGTGCAGGAAGAGCAGCACGGGGAGCTTGGCCGGGCCCCCGGCCGGGATGTGCACCGAGCCGGAGATCGATTGGAGGTAGGCGTCGCCGCCGGCGGTGGTCCCACCGATCAGCGCGGTCCCGGCGTCGTACTCGACGCGCGTGACTGGGAGCGCGCCTGGATCGGTCGGGTCAGGAGCGGCGGCCACCGCGCCGACGGGCATGAGGAGCGCCCCGATGAGCAGCAGGAGGACGGGACGGAGGAAGATGGGCATCCTCAGCTCTAACGGCCGGGGATCCCGCTTCGGTCTGGACCGGCGGCCGGAACCGGCCCGACCGACGGTCCAGGACGAGGAACTACGCGCCGAGGCGCTCCTTCAGCGCGTCGAGCTGCGCGCGCAGCTCCTGCGGCAGATCGTCGCCGAACTTGGCGAAGTGCTCCTCCATCTGGGGAAGCTCGCCCTTCGTCGCCTCCTCGTCCACGGTCAGCAGCGCGGTCAGCGCCTCCTCGGAGAGCCCGAGGCCGTCGAGGTTCAGGTCCTCGCGACGCGGGATGAGGCCGATGGGCGTCTCCTCCGCGTCGGCCGTCCCCTCGCAGCGACGGAAGACCCACTCGAGGACCCGCGAGTTCTCGCTGAACCCGGGCCAGATGAACTGGCCGTCCTCGTCCTTGCGGAACCAGTTGACGAAGAAGATCCGCGGCAGCTGGGCGCCTTCGACCTTCCCGATGTCCAGCCAGTGCTGGAAGTACTCGGCCATGTTGTAGCCGCAGAACGGCAGCATCGCGAACGGGTCGAACCGGAGCTGGCCGACCGTGCCGAAGGCCGCAGCCGTCTGCTCGGAGGACATCGTCGCGCCGAGGAACACGCCGTGCTCCCAGTCGAACGCCTCACGGGCCAGCGGCACCACGGAGGCACGGCGACCGCCGAAGAGGAAGGCGTCGATCGGCACACCGGCCGGGTCCTCCCACTCGGAGGCGATCGTCGGGGTCTGCGAGGCCGGAACCGCGAAGCGCGAGTTCGGGTGCGCGGCGGGGTGATCGGCCTCCGGCGTCCAGTCGTTGCCGTGCCAGTCGATCAGGTGCTCGGGCTTCTCCTTCGTGAGCCCCTCCCACCAGACGTCCCCGTCGTCGGTGAGCGCCACGTTCGAGAAGATCGTGTTCTCCGCGATCGAGGCGATCGCGTTCGGGTTGGTCTCGGTGGACGTGCCCGGGGCGACGCCGAAGAAGCCGTTCTCCGGGTTGATCGCGTAGAGCCGGCCGTCCTCGCCGAACTTCATCCAGGCGATGTCGTCGCCGACCGTCTCGACCTCCCAGCCGGGAAGGCTCGGGATGAGCATCGAGAGGTTCGTCTTGCCCGTCGCGCTCGGGAACGCGCCGGTGATGAACTTCGTGACGCCCTCGGGCGAGGTGAGCTTGAGGATGAGCATGTGCTCGGCCATCCAGCCCTCGTCGCGGGCCATGATCGAGGCGATCCGCAGCGCGAAGCACTTCTTGCCGAGCAGGGCGTTGCCGCCGTAGCCGGAGCCGTACGACCAGATCTCGCGGGTCTCCGGGTAGTGGACGATGTACTTCGTCTCGGCGTTGGTCGGCCAGGTGACGTCCTCCTGGCCCTCCTCGAGCGGCGCACCGATCGAGTGGACGCAGGGCACGAACGTCCCGTCGTCGCCCAGCACGTCGAGGGCGCCCTTGCCCATGCGGGTCATGATGCGCATCGAGGTCGCGACGTAGGCGGAGTCGGTGAGCTCGATGCCGATGTGGCTCTTGTCCGAGCCGAGCGGGCCCATCGAGAACGGCACCACGTACATGGTGCGGCCCTTCATGCAGCCGGTGAAGATCTCGTCGAGCTCGACGCGCATCTCCGCGGGCGCCCGCCAGTTGTTGGTCGGGCCGGCGTCCTTCTCCTCGGCCGAACAGATGAAGGTGCGGTCCTCGACGCGCGCGACGTCGGAGGGATCGGTGAGGGCGAGGTACGAGTTCGGCCGCTTCGCGTCGGAGAGCTTCGTGAAGGTCCCGGCGTCGACGAGCCCCTGGCAGAGGCGGTCGTACTCCTCGGCGGAGCCGTCACACCAGACGACGTCGTCCGGGGTGGTCAGGGAGGCGATCTCCTCGACCCAGGCCAGCAGCTTCTCGTTCTTCGTCGGGGCAGTTGTCTCAGGCATCGCGGGCAGTCGACCTCACAGGGGGTGATCGGAAGGGGATCGGCGGCATTCTGCCGCACGGGGCGTCGAGTTGCGCGCTCCCTCACCATCCGCCATGCCCTCAGGACCGGCCAGGTAGGCTTCAGGGGTGGCCCTCGCAGCCCCAACGTCGTTCGCACATACCCGGGACGAACCATCGACCGCGCCGCTCCTGGAGCTCGCGCCGGACCTCGCGGAGGGGCTCGACGAGCGGGATCTGACCGCCGCCGGGTCCATGGCGGTGCAGACCGTGACCCTCCAGCGAGGCCCCTGGTCGCCGAACGAACTGTTCGCGCACGTGGAGGAGCCGCTCGGGCTGCTCGTGGCCGACGGTCTGATCGTCCGCGACATCCTCCTGGCCGGCTCGACCTCGTCCGACCTCGTCGGCCCCGGCGACGTCTCGGCCTTCGGGGCCTCGTCGACCGCGCTGCTCCCGGCCGAGATCCGCTGGACGGCGAGCGTCCCCTCTCGCGTCGCCGTCCTCGACGCATCGCTCCTCACCCAGCTCGAGTCGTGGCAGGGCGTCACCGCACGGCTGCTCGCCCGCGCGGCCCAGCAGACCTCGGAGCTCGCGATCCAGCGCGCCTACTCCCAGCTGCCGCGGGTGGATCTCCGGCTGATCGCGCTCTTCTGGCACATGGCCGAGCGGTGGGGCCGCGTGGCTTCGGACGGCATCATCGTGCGGATCGCGCTGACCCACGAGGCCCTCGGCCGGATGGTCGGAGCCCGGCGGCCCACGGTCTCACTCGCCCTCAAGGAGCTCGCCAGGACCGGCACGGTCGTCCGCCGCAGCGACGGCGCCTGGCTCCTGCGTCAGGACGGCCTGGAGCGGCTGCGCCCGGACGGCAAGGCGTGGCAGCCGCCCGAGACGACGCTGATCCCGTCGAGCGAGCCCAGCCCGGCTCCCGCCCCCGACCACCCCTGGCCGGTCCGGCAGCCGGTCATGCGGGGCCAGCTGAACGTGCTCGACCGGGACTACGCCGAACGGGAAGCGGCGCGTGCGCGAGGTCCTCGCCCGCTGCGCCGCGACGCGCGAGCAGCTCATCGCTGGCGCGGGAGCGTCGGGCGTCGATGCGTCTGGGTCCTCTGCCGCAGCCTCGATGAGGAGCACCGCTCCGTAGGACTCCGCGGGGCCGCTGTGGAGCGGGAGGACGGTCACCCGCGCCAGGAACGCCCGGCCCCGGCGGTTCGTGGCCGTGAGCTCGACGAGCTCGCGCTCGCTCCGTCCCTTCAGGATCTCGGCGAGGGGTCCGGAGAGCTCGGCCACCGGCAGTCCGATGTCCAGGCCGAGCAGTGCCTTCGCCTTCACGTCGGCCAGCCGGAGGCCGAAGAGCTCCTCCGCCTCCCCGTTCCACATCTGCACGACGAGCTGGCCGTCGACGACGATGACGCCGGTCTGCATCGCGGTGAGGATCGTCTCGAGGAACGCGTTGGCCCGGTTGAGCTCGTCCGAGCGCTCGCGGAGCTCGTCGTTGATCGTCTCGAGCTCCTCGTTGGTCGACTGGAGCTCCTCGTTCATCGTCTCGAGCTCCTCGTTGGTCGACTGGAGCTCCTCGTTCGTCGTCTCGAGCTCCTCGTTGGTCGACTGGAGCTCCTCGTTCGTCGTCTCGAGCTCCTCGACCGTCGACTGCAGCTCCTCGTAGGCGTTCTCGAGCTCCGCCTTCGAGCTTTCGAGCTCGGAACGGAGGTGCTGCTGGAAGGTGACGTCGGCGAACGCGATCGCCGCGCCGACGGTGTCGCCCTCGCGGGAGACGGGCGTGACCGAGACGTCGAGCGTGCGACGCTCACCGGAGGGCATGACGTGGGTGACGAGGCCGAGGCCGACGCTCCGCCGCTCGGAGGCCGCGAGCTCGAGGTTGGAGCGCAGGTCGGCCGGGCGGTAGGAGAGCTCGAGGTCCCGGAGGTCGCGACCGAGGTCCGCCGGGGTGAGCCCGAAGAGCGTGCGGGCCTGCCGGTTGACGGCGATGACGCGGTCGTGCTCGTCGAGGACCACCTGGGCGACCGGGGCGGAGTCGAACGCGAGGTCGCGGATCGCCGCTCCCTCCCCGAGCTGCAGGGCAGGGGTCGCGGTGACGTAGGCGTGCCCGACGCGCTCGTTCCCGTTCGGCACCGGGCGGAAGACGCGCCGCTTGAGGTCGCTCGTGGCGAACAGGGCGGAGTGCGTGATGAGCATCTCCGACTTCCCGAGCAGCAGGATTCCACGGGGCGCGAGGCCGAAGTGCAGGCGCTTCAGGATCCGCGACTGCGTCTCGGCGTTGAAGTACATGAGGGTGTTCCGGCAGGTGAGCAGGTCGATCCGCGAGATCGGCGCGTCCTGCACGAGGTCGTTGCGCCCGAAGATCACCGCGCGGCGCAGGTCCTTGCGGACCGCGTGGGAGCGCGCCTGCTGCACGAAATAGCGCTCGAGGAGCTCCGGCGGCACCCCTTCGACCTGCTCGTCGGTGTACACCGCCATCCGCGCCTCGGCCAGCGCCTCGTCGTCGACGTCGGTCGCGTAGATCTTCACGCGCTGCAGGTAGGCCTCCATGCCGATCGCCTCGGCCAGGAGCATCGCGATCGTGTACGGCTCCTGACCAGAGGAGCAGCCGGCACTCCACACCCGGATCGGCTCCTCCGAGCCCATGGTCTCGAGCAGCTCGGGGATGATCTCGTCGCGGAGGTACTCCCACGCCGGGGGATCGCGGAAGAACGCGGTGACGTTGATGAGGATCGTGTTGAAGAGGTGCGCGAACTCGTCGGCGTCGATCTCCAGGTGGTCGCGGTATGCGAGGTGGTCGTCGATCCCGACCTCGTCCATCCGCTTGGCGATGCGCCGCTCGAGCGTCGTGCGCTTGTACCCCGTGAAATCGAACCCCCGGGCGACCTTCAGGTAGTCGAGCAGGGAATCGATCGGAAGGGGTTCGGCCATCGCAGGCAAACCTACCGGCGGGCCCAGGCCGAGAGCTGCTCGCTCATGCCCTGCAGCGAGAGCACGGCGTCGGGCGCCTGCGTGGCGATCGCGTGTTCGGGCATCGCCGGATAGAGCGCCTCCTCCGGCTCCTGAACGAGGGTGCGCCCGCCGGCGGTGTGGATGGCCAGGAGCCCCTCCGCACCATCCTGGCCGGTGCCGCTCAGCACGAGCCCCACGACGCCGGGGCCGTGGACGGCGGCCGCGCTGCGCATGGTGGGGTCGATCGCCGGGCGCAGGCTGTGCTCACGGGGTCCGTCGTCGAGCATCAGGCCGCCCTCGGTGACGAGGAGATGACGATCGACCGGCGCCACGTGCAGGCCCGGGCCGGGCCGCTCGCCGTGGACAGCCGCGTGAGCCGCGAGCGGGCCGGCGCGCCCGAGGATGTCCGCGAGGACGCTCTTGCTCGTGGCCGAGAGGTGCAGGACGACGAGTACGGGACAGGCGAGGTCGCCCGGCAGCAGCGCCGCCAGCGCCTTCAACGCCTCGACGCCTCCCGCGGACGCGCCGATCACCACCATCTCGACCTGAGGATCAGTGGTGGCGCCTATGGGATGCACGGTCCTCACGCTACCCGTGCGCGAAGGTCGCACGGGCAACATGCGGAGAGCGGGGTCAGGCCGCGGTTCCGTTCTCCTTGCGGGGGACGAGCACGAGCCGCTTGAACTCGGCGACGAGGACGCCGTCCTGGTTGAAGACGCGCGTGTGCACGGTGACGGTGCCGCGATCGAGCTTGGTCTTCGACTCGCGCTTCTCGAGGACCTCGGTCTCGACGAAGAGCGTGTCGCCGTGGAAGACGGGGGCCGGGTGGCTGAGCTCGCTGGTGGAGAGGTTCGCGATCGCCTTGCCGGAGACGTCGGAGACGCTCATGCCGAGGGCCAGCGAGTAGACGAGAGGACCGACGACGACGTTGCGCTTCTGCTGCGACTGCGCGGCGTACACGTCGTTCAGGTGCAGCGGGTGGTGGTTCATGGTGATCAGGCAGAAGAGGTGGTCATCCGACTCGGTGACGGTCTTCGCGGGCCAATGCTTGTAGACGTCGCCGACCTCGAACTCCTCGAGGTAGCGGCCGTAGGCGTGTCCGCCGGAGGCCTCGCGCTCGCGCTGGTCTGTCGTGAATTCTGAGCTCATATGCGACCTAGGATGCCGCTTCCTCCCCTGTGGAGGTATGCACGTCATCCCCGAAGCCCCCGTCGTGGTCTCCCGCCGGCCGCCCCGTGACCCCGTCGAGATGTCTCTTCTCCCCCTCCATGGGGGACTTGCGACATCTCGATGCGTCGCCGAGGTCGCAGGACGGCAGGGCGGGTGCATCACGCGTGCGCAGCTCACCCGGCTCGGCTTCACCTCCCGGGTCATCGACGGGTGGATCGCCCGCGGCTGGCTGCTGCGTCTCCACCACGGCGTCTACGCGGTCGGACACCTGCCGCGGACGCACGAGGAGCGCTGGTGGGGGTGCGTTCTGGCCTGCGGGGCCGGGGCGAAGACGGCGGCGCGGACCTCCGCCGCGGCGCACCGCCTCATCGAGCCCTACCCGCGCATTCACGTCGTCTGCCCGGGAAAGCGCGTGCGACCCGGCATGGCCAACCACATCGCGGCGACTGACACGGTCTGGATCGACGGGCTGCCGTGCTGCACCGTCGCGCGGACCCTGCTGGATCTCGCCGGTTGCGTGCCGTACGGCGTCCTGGAGGGAGCATGTCGGCAGGCGCAGGTGCGGGGCGTGCTCGACCTCGAGGCGCTCGCCCGGCTCATGCTTGAGTGCCCGCGCGCTCGCGGGGTGCGGCGGCTGCGCGCCATCCTCGGCGACCCGGTGCTTCTGGCGCCGACGCGCTCCCGCCCCGAACGGGTCGCGCTCCAGGCGCTGCTCGACGACGGCTGGCCGTGGCCCGACGTGGGACGCGAGGTCCACGGCGAGGCGATGGATTTCTCGTGGCCGGACCTGCAGCGGGCCCTCGAGATCGACGGCGCGACGCACCGCACCCAGATCCAGGCTGCGCGGGACGCTGCACGCGACGCGAAGCTCGCATCGCTCGGGTGGCGGGTCGACCGGGTGAGCGCAGAAGAGGCCGCCACCGCCCCGGCGGTCATGCGTCGAGATGTCGCAACTCCCCCGTCAGGGGGGATTCAAGACATCTCGACGGCACCCGCGGCCGTCATGGCCGCGCGGCGGCGCGGAGAGGAGGCTGCTTAGGATCAGGGCCATGCGTTCGCCCAAGGACTTCTTCAAGCCGCTCTGCGTCGGAGCGCCGGACCCGATCACCGAGATCCCGTTCCCGCCGAGCCGGATGATCCACTTCTTCGACGGTTCGAACGAGAAGATGGTCGCCAAGCTGCCCGCCATCGCGGCGAAGGCGGACATCGTGCTCGGCAACCTCGAGGACGCGGTGCCGGTCGACCGCAAGGAGGCCGCGCGCGCCGGGCTCATCAAGGCGGGCAAGGAGCTCGACCTCGGCGCCACGCAGCTGTGGACGCGTGTGAACGCGCTCGATTCCCCCTGGGTCCTCGACGACCTCACGCAGGTCGTCACCGAGATCGGGAACAACCTCGACGTCGTCATGGTCCCCAAGGTCGAGGGGCCGTGGGACATCCACTACATCGATCGCCTGCTGGCCCAGCTCGAGGCCAAGGCCGGCATCGAGAAGCCGATCCTCGTCCACGCGATCCTCGAGACCGCTCAGGGCGTCGCCCACGTCGACGAGATCGCCGCCGCCTCCCCGCGCATGCAGGGCATGAGCTTCGGCCCGGCCGACCTCGCCGCGAGCCGCCGGATGAAGACGACCCGCGTCGGCGGCGGCCACCCCGGCTACGTCTCGATGAGCGACCCGGAGCTCACCGCCGAAGGCGCGATCGCCGAGGGCCAGACCCGCATCACCGCCCAGCAGGACCCGTGGCACTACTCGATCGCCCGCATGGTCGACGCCTGCACCACCAACGGCCTGCTCCCGTTCTACGGCCCGTTCGGCGACATCAAGGACGTCGCGGCCTGCGAGGCGCAGTTCCGCGCGAGCTTCCTGCTCGGCTGCGTCGGCGCCTGGAGCCTGCACCCCGTGCAGATCGACATCGCGAAGAAGGTCTACTCGCCCGATCCCGACGAGGTGAAGTTCGCCAAGAAGGTCATCGAGGCGATCCCCGACGGCCGCGGCGTGCACATGATCGACGGCAAGATGCAGGACGACGCGACCTGGAAGCAGTGCCAGGTCATGGTGCAGCTCGCGACGATGCTGGCCGAGAAGGACCCGGAGCTCGCTGAGCAGTACGGCCTGTAGCCAACCGCGGCGGGGAGGCGTAGGGTCGGCCGCATGACCCGGGCGGGCAGGCCCTCTCCGCGCACCATCGGCCTCGGCCTGCTCGCCGTCCCAGCCGCCCTGGCCCTCGCGGGCCCTGCGCCGGCGGACTGCTGCACGACCTACGCCCCCGAGATCGGCGACCTCGTCGCCGGTCCGGACGGGCGGTCGGCCGTCCTCTCGCTGGCCTCCGTGAGCGTCGGCCCGACGGGGAGCGCCTGCGGAGCGGGGCCGTGCTGAGGCTCACCGGAGACCAGCCTCCGCGACGTCTCGAGGTGCCCGGGGACGGGGTCGACGTCCCCGCCCCGGCCCTCGCCACGGGCGCAGAGGCAGTGCGCGTCGGCTGGACCGCGGGTTCGCGCGTGCTCAGCGGCGCCCTGGTCGGGAGCGAGCTCCGCGAGGTCACCGAGCGGGGAGCCGGCGACCCCGGCACCGTCGCGGTGAGTGGCGACGGTGGCGCGGCCTGGTTGCGCTCCGGCGGCCTGGAGGTCGATCTTCCCGGCGGGCGACGGGGCCAGATCGCCCCAGGTGTCCGTCGCGTCTGGCTCGCCGACGCGGCGCTGGCCTGGCAGACGCGCGACGGCGTCGCGAGGCTCCGGGTGCTCTCTCCCCCGCCCAAGCCGGGTGCAGGCACCGAAGAGCTCGGCCAGGCGCCGCTCGGGACCGACAGAGCGGTCCGCGGCCGCATCCTCGACGCCGCCGGCGACGCTCACGGCGGCATCCGGGCGCTCGTGAGCACCCCCTCCACGCTCGGACTCTCCGGCCTCTCGGCGGACGGCACCCTCCGTTCCACCCCGCTCGTCGCCGGCGGCACTCCCCGCTCGGGCGCGGTCGCGTCCGGCACCGTCGCCTATCTGGCCCGCGGAAGGGCGGGCAGGCCCGACGTCCGTCTCCGGCGCCTCACGGGCGCCGGACGTGATCGGGCGGTGACGCGGACGCGGGCGGCCGAGCGCTCGGTCGAGGACGTGAGCGGGGGCTCGGTGCTCTACCGGCGCGGGACGGACCTCCTGCTCGACGGCCGCCGTATCGCCCGGGGCGACAGGGTCAGCCACGGCCGGCTCGTCGTCGTCTCGAAGGAACTCAGCGTCGTGGCCTGGCTGCGCGCGGTTCCCGCCGCCGGGGGCACGCTCTGCACGCAGGTCATGGTCCGGACCGTGTCGGGCGCTCGCCTCGGCCCCACCCGGCGCGTCGCCGACTGCGCGGTCACGACCTCCGAGTAGCGCCGCAGCGCACCGCGGCACGGGGCCCAAGTAGGGTTTCCGCCTCATGCGATTCTTCGAATACGAGGCGCGCGAGATCGTCAAGCGCGCTGGTATCCCGGTGACGAAGTTCGGCTTCGCCACGACCCCCGAGGAGGCCCGCGCGGCCGCCGAGGAGATCGGCGGCCCGTGCGTCATCAAGTCCCAGGTCCTCACGGGCGGGCGGATGAAGGCGGGCGGCGTGCAGTTCGCCGACACGCCCGACGAGGCCGCCGAGAAAGCCGGGCCCGTCCTCGAGCTGACGATCAACGGCCACGAGCCGCGCGGCGTGCTCGTCGACACCAAGGCCGACGTCGAGCAGGAGTACTACGCCGGCGTCGTCTGGGACGGCACCGCCAAGCAGCCGGTGATCCTCTTCTCCGACATGGGCGGCATCGACATCGAGGAGGTCGCCGAGCAGCACCCCGACCACGTCGGCCGTCAGCACTTCTCGAACATCCTGCCGCTGTCGGACTTCCAGGCCAAGCAGGTCATCGCCTCGGTCGGCGTCACCGGCCCGGCCCTGAACAAGCTCGTGCCGATCATCAAGCGCCTCGCGCAGATGTTCGTCGACAACGACCTCACGCTCTGCGAGATCAACCCGCTCGGGCGCATGAAGGACGGCTCGTTCATCGCGCTGGACGCGCACATGGACATGGAGAACGAGGCCCGCGGCCGCCACAAGGCGCTGCTGAAGGACCTCGGCGTCGGCGACGACGAGACCCGTGAGGCCCGCGAGCCCACCGAGTTCGAGCTCGCCGGCGAGGCCGTCGACAGCGCCTCCCACCGCGGCGTGGCCGGCAACGTCACCGAGTTCGACGGCAACATCGGCCTCGTCATCGGCGCCGGCGGCGGCTCGCTGACCCTCTTCGACGCGGTCCGCAAGTACGGCGGCGAGCCCGCCAACTACTGCGAGATCGGCGGCAACCCGTCGGTCGAGAAGGCCTGCGGCCTCGCGAAACTCGTGCTGCAGAAGCCGGGCGTCGAGAAGATCGCGGTGATGATGTCGATCGTCTCCAACACCCGCGTCGACATCGTCGCCCGCGGCGTCATCAAGGCGTGCCTCGAACTGGACATGGACCCGGCGGAGAAGATCGCGATCTTCCGCATCCCCGGGGCCTGGGAGGACGAGGGCTTCAAGATCCTCGAGAAGTACGGCGTCGAGTACGCCGACCGTTCGATGTCCATGCACGAGGCGGCCAAGCGGGCCGTCGAGAAGATCGGAGGCGCGGCGGCATGAGCATCCTCGTCACGTCAGACACCACGTTCATCGTCCAGGGCATCACCGGCCGCGAGGCCGTGAACCTCACCCGCGAGTGCCTCGACTACGGCACCGGCGCCAAGATCGTCGGCGGGGTCACCCCCGGCCGCAAGGGCCGCACCGTCCACGGCGTCCCGGTCTTCGACACCGTGCAGCAGGCGGTCGAGCACCACGGCTCCCCCATCGACGGCTCCGTGGTCACCGTGCCGCCGGCCTTCACGAAGGACGCCGTCTTCGAGGCGCTGGAGAACGGCATCAAGCTCATCGTCATCGTCACCGAGCGCATCCCGCGCCGCGACGTGGCCCAGATGGTGGAGCTCGCGAACCTGCGCGGCGCCCGCATCATCGGCCCGAACTGCCTCGGCATCATCGTCCCGGACGTCATCAAGATGGGCGGCATCGGAGGCCCGGCGAAGGACGCGGCGAAGTCCTACTCCAAGGGCAACATCGGCGTCATCTCCCGCTCCGGCGGCATGACGACCGAGATGTCCTCGACGCTCAGCGCCGCGGGCCTCGGCATCTCCACCGCCGTCTCGATCGGCGGTGACGCGATCATCGGCCAGTCCTACGCCGAGCTGATGCCGCTCTTCGAGGCCGACGAGGAGACGCAGGCGATCGTCATCTACACCGAGCCCGGCGGCCGCATGGAGGCCGAGCTCGCGCGCTGGACGAGCGAGAACAACTCGCGTCTGCCGATCGTCGCGTTCATGGCCGGCAAGTTCATGGACGAGATGCCGGGCATGTCCTTCGGGCACGCCGGCACGATCGTGGAGGGCAAGGAGGACACGGCGACCGAGAAGATCGCCCGCCTCAAGGAGGCCGGCATCGAGGTCGCCGAGGAGATCTCCGAGATCCCCGAGCTCGTCAAGCAGGCCATGAACGCAAGGAGCGCAGCATGAGGTCCGACGCCATCTTCATCGCCGTCGAGGTCGACGACTCGGTCGTCGGCGACGCCGAGCTCGCCAAGAAGCTCGACGAGGCCTGCCCGGTCGACATCTTCGACAGCTCCGGCGGCACCGTCGCCCTGCGCGAGGAGAACATCGACGAGTGCGTGCTCTGCCGCCTGTGCTTGGACGCTGCACCCGACGGCGCGGTCAAGATCCTGAAGCTCTACGACAACGAAGCGGCGCTTGCCTGAGCTTCCCGAGGTCGAGCGGGCCCGCGCGCTCATCGAGCGGGCCGCGCTCGGGCGGGAGATCGTCCGGGTCGACGACGAGGACACCTACGTCTGCCGGCCCCACTCCCCCGGGGAGATCGCCGAGGCGCTCACCGGACGCACGCTCACCAAGGCGCTTCGACGCGGCAAGGCGATGTGGGTCGAGACCGACGGCGGCGAGGGTCCGGCGCTGGGCCTCCACCTCGGCATGGCGGGCCGCATCGTCATCGGCGAGGAGTCGGGCGGCGACCCGATCGAGGGCGGCGACGGCGGCCACCCCGATCAGCACCTGAGCGGGAACCCGGCCTGGCGACGCTTCACGCTCGAGTTCGCGGACGGCGGCACGCTCGTGCTCTTCGACAAGCGTCGCCTCGGGCGCGCCGTGCTCGACCCGAACCTGAGCGGCGTCGGCCCCGACGCCATGGAGATCGGTGCGAAGGCGTTCCGGGAGCGAGTCGGCAAGGGCGAGGCGCCGCTGAAGGCGAAGATCATGGACCAGTCAGTGCTCGCCGGGGTCGGGAACCTCCTGGCCGACGAGACCCTCTGGCAGGCGAAGCTCCCGCCGCTGCGACCCGCCGGGGATCTCGACGACGAGGAGCTCGACCATCTCCGGCGCACCCTGCGCAAGGCGACCCGGGCCGCGATCAAGCACGGCGGCGTCCACACGGGCGAGGTCATCCCCTTCCGCAAGCGAGACCACTTCTGCCCCCGGTGCGGCGGCGCGATGACCCGCGCCGCGGTCGGTGGCCGAACCACCTGGTGGTGCTCGGCCGAGCAGGCCTGGCCGCTCTAACCCTGGCTGAGCACCGCCCGGTAGCGCCGCATCTCGCCCCGCGTCCAGTCCCCGTGGGTCTGGGTGCGCAGGCGCCGCACGCGTTCATGGTGATAGGGGCTCGAGAGCGACTCCGCGTGGCCGATCACGTCCCGGGAGGCGATGCCGTCCCGGAACTGGAGCCAACGCACGAGGCGCGTCGAGGCCCGCATCATGCGCCGGTTGCGGAGGACGCCGGCGGCGCTCGTGCCCACGTGCTCGATGCCGATCGCCCGGTCGTTGAGGCCGACGGTGTGGCGGCAGATCCACTTGAGCGACACCAGCTGGAGGATCTTCCCCTGCGTGTCGATGACGTAGTGCGCGCAGACCTGCGGGGTCTCCCCCAGCTCGACGTCCGCACGGTTGTCGTTGAACGTGTTGAAGACCGAGGAGTAGGACGTCGAGGCCGTGAAGTGGACCACGATGACCTTCGGGTCCAGTAGGCGGGCGCGGCTGAAGCCGTAGTGGCGCTTCGCGTAGGCCCGCGTCTGCCGGATCCGCTGCTGATCGAAGACGATGCGGTCCTGGACGATCGGCGGGCGCGGCGGTGCCTCGGCGGCGAGCATCGCCCCAGGCTAGGCGAGGCTCCCGTAGGCGTCCGGCCGGCGGGTCGTGAGGAACGGGAAGAGCGCGAGCCAGTCCCCCCGCTGGTCGAGATCGAGGTCGGCGACGAGCACCGCCGGCGCGTCGCGCGGCGCCTGCACGAGGATGCGCCCATACGGGTCGGAGATGAACGAGCTGCCGTAGAACGTGATCTCACTCGTCTCGCTCGCCTCGGTCCCGATCCGGTTCACGGCGATCATGAACGTGCCGTTCTGGATGCCGTTGCCGACCATGACCTGCTGCCAGAGCGGCTGGGTGTCGAAGTCCGGGTGGTCCGGCTCGGAGCCGATCGCGGTCGGATAGACGAGCACCTCGGCCCCGGCGAGGCCGTACGCACGGGCGAGCTCGCCGAACCACTGATCCCAACAGGTGGGGAAGCCGAGCCGCGCCTGCTCGAGCTCCACCACCGGAAAGGCGTCGGCGCCCGCGGGCCCCTCCCGGAAGTACCGGTCCTCGTAGTAGCCGGCGGTCACCGGGATGTGGAGCTTGCGCGTCCGCGCGACCAGCGTGCCGTCGGGTGCGGCGACGATCGCGGTGTTGAAGCCGAGCCCGTCGGGCGCGTCGGCCCGCTCGAACAGCGAGGCGTGGACGTGGACGCCCGTCTCGGCGGCGAGCTCGCGCGCGAACGCCGCGGTCGGCCCGCTCTCGAGCTCCTCGGGCTGCGAGCCCGCGGCCTGCGGCCCGTCCGGGGTGATCGCGAAGTAGCGGGAGAGCGTGAGCTCCTGCAGGCAGACCAGGCGCGCGCCCTCCGATGCCGCGAGCCGCACGCCCGCGGACAGCGCCGCGCGATGCTCCTCGGGGTTCTCGTACCACCGCTCCTGGACCGCCGCGATGCGGAACGGCGCCCGCGCGGGCTCGCTCACGCGGGCCGGTGACGAGGGCGGCGCGTACGCGGTGAGGAGCTCCATGGTTCGCGAGTCTAGGCGCGGGACGGCAATCGATCCGGTGCGTGCCGCCGGATCGGCCGCTACGGTGTGGCGAGCGCGACCACCACCCGGTGGCACCGCGCCTGACACGAAGGAGGGACCATGCGAGTCCTCTGCCTCCGCTGCCTCAAGCTCTGGGCCTCAGAGCGCGTCACCGATCGGGCCAGTTGCCCGAACTGTGGCGGCGCTCTTCGAGACCACGCGAACTAGGCGGCACCAAAGGCCAACCCGACGCCCCGCTCCGGCAATACCGCCGAGGCGGGGCGAACAGGCCCCTGCCCGCACGTCCTACGGGGCCAACGGGCAGAGAAACGCGCCCGTGAGGTGCGCCGGCGCCGCGCCACGTGTCCGCACCGCCCGCGCCGAAGCCGTCAAACGCGTGTGGCTCGAGACCAGCCGCCTCGTGCCGGAGCCGACGTCTTCGACGAACACGCCCGTGAGGCCGGCCGGCTTTCCGTCCGCGCCCGCCGTGGAGGACCACGCCACCCGCGTTCCGCCGTCGGCCACCGTCGGCTCGGAGGCGTAGCCGTCGTACCGGGAGAGCGCGCTATCCGCGCCGCCGCGCAGATCGCGCAGACGGATGACGGCCGAGCGGGCCCGCGGGCCACGACGGACCGCGTAGGCGACGAAGCGGCCGTCAGGCGAGATCGCCGGGTCGAAGGCGTAGGCACCCTCGTCGCCGCCGATCGCGATCGTCCGGCCTGTCGACACCGTCCGGACGAAGACCGTCGAACCACCGCTCGCCCCCAGGTTCCGGGCGCCGCTCGTGAAGGCGACGACGTCGCCGTCCCGTGAGATCGCGGGCTCGTGCGCGTCCGCGCCCGCGGCCGCTCCCGCCGGTCCGTTCGCGCGGCTCACCAGCACCGTCGCGCCGCTGCGGACCGTGCGCCGGAAGACCAGGGCGTGGCCATCGGCCGCCGCGTCCTCGGCGACGAAGACGACGAAGCGACCGTCTGCCGAGAGCCGCGGCGCGTAGCTTGCCCCACCGCCGCTCCCACGGCCGATCAGCTGCTCACGCCCGGCGCCGCGGTCGTAGACGAACATCCCGTTGCGGGAGGCCGCGCCGCCTCGGCCCGCGTCCGTCGCCTCGTAGGCCACCCGACCCCCGTCGGCCGAGACGCTCGGGTTGTAGGCGGTCCGTGAGCCCGAGCCGGCGGCTCGGGACGCGTGGCTGATCTTGAAGGTCCGCCACGTCGTGTCGGCGGCCCCGGCGAGCTGGACTTGCATCGCGCTGTACCGCTTGGCGAAGTTGAGGTTCCCTTCGGCGGCCTCGAAGACCACCGTGCCGCCGTCGGCGGAGAGCGCCGCGTTGTAGGCCGAACGCGGCCCGCTCTCGGCTTGGCCCGCCGGCCGCCCGCTCACCTCGACGGGCTCCCCGCCGTCGAGCGCCTGCCGCATCACACGGATCTCCCCGAGCGCGCGCGCCTCAGGGATCTTCGCCCGGTAGGCGTCCCACGCGAGGAAGCGGCCGTCGGCCGAGAGCGACGGGTTGTTCGCGAAGTCCGCCTGCGGCAGGAGGGGCTTGCCTTCCGCGCTGGTCTGCGGCGGGCCGTTGTAGCGGCGCTGTCCGAGCCAGCGCGGCACCTGACGCAGCTGACGGTCCAGGAGGATCCGTGCCTGCCGGGCACTGAACTGCCCCTCCCGCACACCGCGCGCGGCCATGCTGCGGAGCGTCTGCTCGGTGCGGCGCCGCATCTGCCGGTCGCTGCGGCCGAAGAGCCGGCCGATCTGCGCGGGTCCGGCCTCGGCGCGGCGACGACGCAGGAAGTCCAGCCGCGAGGTCCCGAAGATGTACTGCGCCCGGTTCGGCACGGCGGTCTGGTGGAGGGAGTGGAAGAGGATGTGCTGGGAGAGGTGCCCCTGGGTGAGGACCCGGTAGGCGCGGGAACGCAGCAGGGCGGCGCGGGCCGGGGTCGCCGTCGCGGCGCGGGGTGCGACGAGGCGGCCGGCGAGCTCGTGCGGTCCGATCCCCCGGCGGCGTCCGAGCTGGGCGAGATCGTGCTCGGCGTCGTTGCGCAAATGGCGCCAGATCGAGGCGCGCTGCACGCCCAGGACCGCATACAGCCGGGCCTCGTCGAACGGGAGCCAGTGCTGGTAGACCCAGCGCTCGTTCGGGAGCCAGTGCGGCAGAGCGCCCTTCGGGGCCGCCGAGTCCTGCGCGACAGCGCCCGCGGGGAACACGAGCACGATGACGGCGAGGAGCAGAGCCGGGGCCCGGCGACGCATGAGGCGATCCTCGACCTCTCACGCGGTGCCGTCAACTCGACCGCAGCGGCACGGTTCTGCCCGCGATCAGATGAACACGCGCAGGAGCAGCCAGAGCAGCAGCAGGAAGCTGCCGGCCGTGATGACCCCAACCGTGCGGAACGCCCAGCGGTCGAACTGCGACGGGGGCGCCCGGCCCGGGCGCTTCACGCTGGGAAGCCCGAGAGCGGGCTCCGCGGCGCAGGGCGACTCCCGCAGACCGTCGACGTGACGCTGCAGCGCCCGGTGGGCGACGAGCGCGTCGTCGCGCTCTCGGCGGGCGGTCTCCGTCTCGGTCCGTGCCCGCTCGAGCTCCGCCCCCTGGTCCTCGAGGGCTTCCGCGTGCTCGCTACGGACCGCGGAAAGGGCGCGCTCGTGATCGCGCTCGGCCGTCGCGAGGGCCGCGTGCTCTCGCGCCGCCGCGTCGTCACGCTCCTGCCGCAGCAGCCGCTGCATGTCCTCGCCGGGCTGAGGCGGAGGTGGTGCGCTCTCGACGGGGAACGGAGCCGGGCGGGCCGCCGATGCTGGCGCGAGAGCCGGAGCCGGGCGGGCGGTCGGTGCGGGCTCGAGCGCGGGGTCCCGAGGGGCCGCCGGCGTCGCCGCAGCGGTGCGCACCGCGGAGACCGCGGCCTCGGGCATCCTCGAGCTCGAGACCTCGCGCGGCAGCGTCCGCGGCACCTCGCCGCCCGCGACCAAGGGAAGAACCAGGCTCGGGGTAACTGCCAGCGCCGCGTCCTGGGCCTGCGGCTCAGGCCCGTCCCAGCGGAAGGCGGCTCGCCAGATGCGCGCCTCGGGCGCCCACGGCTTGTGGTCCAGGGTGGCCAGGAGCTCCCGGCCCCCGAGGATCAGCGTCGGGCGCACGAACCGCAGCCCGCGGACGCCGCTCCAACGCCCTTCGACGACGATCCGGCCGTAGGTGCAGCGGAAACTCGTGAGCTCGAAGGCTGGTGTCTCGCGGCTGGGCTGCGTGACCATCGAGAACGCCTACCCGCTCGGTGGCCGGGTCAGTCCCCCGCCCCGGCGCTCACCGCGCCCTCGGCACCTGCTGGGTGATGCAGTGCGGGCCACCGCCGCCGTAAGCGATGACCTCGCCCCGGACACCGACGATCTCCTGATTCGGGTAGGCCGCCGCGATGCGTTCGAGCGCCTCGGCGTCCTCGGGAAGCCCGGCGGTGGGCACCACGACGAACTGCGACCCGACGTAGAAGTTGAGGTAGGAGGCGACGATCTCCTCGTCGGCCACCACCAGCCGTGGCAGCAGCGGGAAGCCCGTGACCGACAGGCCGCCCGACTCCGCGCGGAGCCGGTTCTCCTCCATGGCGTCGTGGTTCGGGTCCTCCGGGCCCACCGACTGCAGGAGCACCTCGCCAGGCGCGGTGAAGGCGGCGATCAGGTCGACGTGGCCGTCCGTGTCGCGGTCCTCGAGCAGGCCGAGCCCGAGCCAGACGATCTCGCGCACGCCGAGCCGCGCGCGGAGCTCGGCCTCGATCTCGTCACGGGACCAGTCCGGGTTCCGCGAGGGGTGCAGCAGGCACTGCTCGGTGGTGATGAGCTTTCCCGCCCCGTCGACGCCGATCGATCCCCCTTCGAGGATCAGGTCCGAGCGCTCGACCCGCTCGCCCATCCGCTCGCAGAGCCGGGTGGCGAGCGTCGCGTCCTGATCGAAGGGCGTGAACTTCTCCCCCCAGGCGTTGAAGCCGAACTGCACGGCGGCTCGGGCGCCGGTCTCCTCGTCGAGCGTGAAGATCGGCCCGCTGTCGCGCAGCCAGGAGTCGTCTATGGCCATCGGGACGATCTCGACCGCCTCGGTCAGCACGATCCGCGCCTCCTCGGCGGCGATCGCGTCCGGCACGACCATGGTCACCGGCTCGAACGCAGCGATGGCGTTCGCGACCCCGGTGTACTGCTGCTTGGCGGCGGCGAGCTCGCTGCCCCAGAGCTCCCGGCGGCACGGCCACGCCATGAGCGTGCGCTCGTGCGGCGCCCACTCCGCGGGCATCACCGCGCTCACGGCGTCACTCCGCGGGCTTTTTCGCGGTCTGCTTGCGGAGGCGCACGCGCTCCTCCTCCTTGTAGACCACCTGAGCGATGAGCCGCAGGTACTGCTGCACGCCGGTCGTCCGCACCCGGCCCTCGTCGACCGCCTGGTGCCAGTCGGCGAGCTTCGCGCCGTGCTCGACCATCAGGTTGAAGAAGTCGCGGCGCATCTCGACCCTGACCTTGGCGTCGAGGCCCGGGTCCTTCGAGACCTCGATGTCCGGCATGACGAGGCGGAACTGCTGCAGGTCGCTACGCCCGTGGAAGTCGATGCCGACCACCAGCTTGAGGGGCTTCAGCTGCGGGACCTCCTCGAGGAGATCGACCACCACCGACTGGATGAGGGGCTTCGCGTCGGCCATCGGCTCACCCTAACAACGGCCGAGGGCGCCGATCTCGCGACGCCCCCGGGTCCTGCTGGTGACTCCGAGGAGCCCCTAGATCTTGTGACGCTGCAGGAGCTTCTTCCCGATGACCATGCGCTGGATCTCGCTCGTGCCCTCGCCGATGAGCAGAAGCGGGGCGTCGCGGTAGAGGCGCTCGATCTCGTACTCCTTGGAGTAGCCGTAGCCGCCGTGGATGCGGAAGGACTCCTCGACGCAGAAGCGCCCGGCCTCGGAGGCGAAGAGCTTCGCCATGCCGGCCTCGAGGTCGGAGCGGATGCCCTCGTCCTTCATGCGCGCCGCGCGCATGGTGAGCAGACGGGCCGCGTCGACCTGGGTGGCCATGTCGGCGAGCTTGAACTGGATGGCCTGGTGCTCGGCGATCGGCTTGCCGAACGTCTTGCGCTCCTGCGAGTAGCGCAGGGCGAGCTCGAGGGCGCGCTGGGCGATGCCGACGCCACGGGCCGCGACGTTGACGCGGCCGACCTCGAGCGCGTCCATCATCTGGCTGAAGCCCTTGTGCAGGCCGGCCTCGCCGCCGAGGATGTTCTCGGCCGGGCAGCGGTAGCCGTCGAAGACGAGCTCGGTGGACTCGACGCCCTTGTAGCCCATCTTCTTGAGCTTCGGCGGGACGTTGAGGCCCTTGTAGGCGCCGGTGTTCTCGCCGACGCCGGACTCCTTCTCGGCGATGAAGCAGGTCATGCCCTGGTGACGCTTCTCGGCGTTCGGGTCGCTCTTGACGAGGACGAAGACGAGCGAGCTCATGAGGCCGTTCGTGACCCACATCTTCTGGCCGTTGATCTCGTAGTCGCCGTCCGCCGTCTTCGTGGCGGTCGTCTTGATGGCCTGGACGTCGGAGCCGAGCTCGGGCTCGCTCATCGAGAACGCGGCGCGCATCTCGCCCGTGGCCATCTTCGGCAGGTACTTCGCCTTCTGCTCGTCGGTACCGAACTTCAGCAGGAGGTAGATGCCGATGAAGTGCGTGTTGATGACGCCCGAGATCGAGACCCAGCCGCGGGCGAGCTCCTCGACGATCATCGTGTAGGTCGTGAGGTCGAGCCCGAGGCCGCCGAACTCCTCGGGGATCGTGATCCCGAAGAGGCCGAGCTCCTTCATCTGCTCGACGATCGGCTCCGGGTAGGAGTCCTCGTGGTCGTAGTGCTCGGCGTTCGGCAGGATCTGCTCGTCCGTGAACTGGCGGACCATGGCGACGATCTCGCGCTGGTCCTCGGTGATGTCGCTGCTCTGCGGAGCGGTGCTGACGGCCATGTCTGGGTCTCCTGCCGGGGTCGGAAAAGGCGTTCTGAAGGGGGCTACGGAGGATACTCCGGGGTAGCTCACGGGTCACCGCGGCGCCTGCGCCTGCTTGCATGCGCGCCGTGAACTTCGCGCGGGACATCGTCGATGCTGCGGACCCCGGCGCACTCGCGCTCGTGGAGCTCGCGCGGGACGGACGCCGGCGCACCTGGAGCTTCGGCGAGGTGGCCGACGGGTCCGCGCGGCTGGCCGGCCGGCTGCAGGCGCTGGGCGTGCGCCGCGGCGAGGTCGTCCTGACGCTCGTGGGCAACCGGCCCGAGTGGGTCATGAGCATGGTCGCCTGCCTGCGGATCGGCGCCGTCGTGCTCCCGTGCACCGAGCAACTGCGCCCGAAGGACCTCGCCGCGCGCTGCGCCGTCGTCTCTCCCGTGCGGGTACTGGCCGACCCCCGGAACCGCGAGGCCCTCGAGGCCGCGGAGCTCGCCTGCCCGGTCACCTACCTCGACGAGCCGGGCCTCTTCGACGGCGCGCCCCGCGCCGAGGCCGTGGAGCTCGCGCCCGAGGACCCCTGCCTGATCACCTTCACGAGCGGGACGGCCGGGGAGCCGAAGGCCGTCCTGCACGGGCAGCGCTACTGGGCCGGGCAGGCGGTCCAGGCGACGAGCTGGCTGGCCGCGGAGCCGGGTGAGCTCGTCTGGTGCACGGCGGCGAGCGGCTGGTCGAAGAGCGCCCGGAACGTCTTCCTCGCCCCGTGGATGCGCAGCGCGCCCGCGCTCCTGCACGACGCCCGCTTCGACCCGGCCGAACGCCTCGACATCCTCGAGCGCGAGCAGGTCACCGTCCTCTGCATGGCGCCGACGGAGTACCGGGTCATCGCCGCGCGCACGGAGCTGCGGGCGTTCCCGGCGCTGAAGGGGCTCGTCGCCGCCGGCGAGGCGCTCAACCCGGAGGTGCTCCGCGCCTGGCAGGAGGCGACCGGCCTCGCGATCCGCGACGGCTACGGGCAGACCGAGACCGGCCAGCTGACCGGCATGGCGGCGGGCGGGGAGATCCGGCCCGGCTCAATGGGCCGCGCGCTCCCGGGGACCTCGCTCTCGGTCAGCGACGACGGGGAGCTCGTGGCCGATCCCGCGACGGTCCCCACGTTCTTCCTCGGGTACCTGCGGGCCGACGGCTCGGTGGACGCACCCGACGGACCCTGGCGGACCGGCGACCGGGTCCGGATGGACGAGGACGGCTTCCTCTTCTTCGAGGGCCGCACGGACGACGTGATCATCTCCGCCGGCTACCGGATCGGGCCCTTCGAGGTGGAGAGCGCGCTCGTCGAGCACGAGGCGGTGGCCGAGGCGGCGGTCGTCGCCACGCCCGACCCCGAGCGCGGCAGCGTGGTGCGTGCGGTCGTCGTGCTGCGCGACGGCTACGCCGGGACGCCGGCGCTCGCGCGCGAGCTGCAGGACCACGTCAAGGCGGTCACCGCGCCGTACAAGTACCCCCGCGTCGTCGACTTCGCGGAGGAGCTGCCGAAGACGACGAGCGGGAAGGTCCGGCGCGCGCTGCTGCGCGAGGCCTGAGCACCGGTCGGTCGATCTGATGCGCCCTGTAGGCGCATGAAATCGACCACCTCCGGCTCACTCCACCCGCGTCCCCACGGCGACCAGGTACTCGAGCTCGAAGCGCTGACCGTCGTACCACTCCTCGCAGAACGCGGCGAGGGTGCGGTCGAACTCCTCCTCGCGACCGTTCCGCGCAGCGTTCGCCCGGGCGGCGATCGTCGGCCCGTAGAACGTCTTGAAGTGCTCGGCGAAGCCCTGCGCCTGCGTGAACGCCGTGACCGGGAGGACCTCCGTGACGGTCGTCGTGAAGGCGACCCGCTCGCCGAAGAGCTCAGCCAGATGGGCCGGGTCGCCCCACCGCGGCGGTGGCGTCGCGCCGGCCGGAGGCGGCGGAGCGAACGGCCCGATCGCCTTCAGCAGCGCTCCGACCATGCCCGTGGGCGTCCAGCTCAACAGGCCGATCGTGCCACCCGGCCGGCAGACCCGGACGAGCTCGTCGGCGACAGGCTGGTGGTGCGGCGCGAACATGCAGCCGATCGAGGAGATCGCAGCGTCGAAGGAGGCGTCGGCGAATGGCAGCGCCTCCGCGTCGGCGGTCACCCAGTCGAGCTGCACGCCGAGCGCGGCGGCGCGAGCGCGGCCCGCCTCCAGGAGTTCCGGCGTGAGGTCGCTGGCGACCACGACCGCGCCGGCCTGGGCCGCCGGCAGCGACGCGTTTCCGGTCCCCGCCGCCACGTCGAGCACCCGCATCGCGGGCCCGATGCCGGCTGCCGCGACCAGGCGCGGGCCGAGCGGCAGCAGGAACGTCTCGACCATCGTCGGGTAATCGCCCGACGCCCACATCACACGGTGCCTCGCCTTCAGCACGGCGTCCTCGGTACTGCTCTCCACGGTCATCTCTGTCTCCTCGCTGGTGGTGAAACTCATCTGACCCGCAACGGCACGCTGCGGCTACGGCGCACGCTCCCCGACCGGACGCCGCCGACGGCCAGCGTCGCGTCGGCCACGAGCCGCAGGCCGCGGCCCTTCACCGACGACGGGAGCGTCCACGAGAAGCTCCGGCTCCCCGCCTTCACCGTGGCGAGCTTGAACGTCTTGAACGCGACCCGCTTGCCCCCGCGGGTGGCCCGCAGCACCACCCCGGCCGCGGCGAAGGCCGGCAGCCGGCCGAAGCGCGCGCGCACCGTGACCTTGCGGCCCTTCACCTTCGGCGCTGAGAGCGTGAACCGCGCGGGCGCCCCGGCCTGGTTGCGGAGCGTCAGCGTTCGCACCCGTCGGTTCCGAGCACGAACCTTGAGCCGGGCCGAGCTGAGCGTCCGCCAGTTCGTCGGGGTGAGCGTGAGGCGCTCCCCCCGGCCAACCCGCAGCGGGCCGGAGCTGAAGCTCGCGGGGCCGCCGTTCGTCTGCACGCTCTGGAGCGTGATCCGGACCGTCGTGGCCGGCCCGTCGTGGGTGTACTCCAGCGCGCGGCCGCCCGCGAGGCGCACGGTCTCCGAGCCACCGGCCGCGCTGCGGGTGCTCACCGTGGCGCGCCGCGCACTGCCCTTCTCGTTCGTTCCCACGTCAAGGCTCACGGGCCGGGTCGGCGCCTTCCCGAGCCCCTCGAAGCGGACCCCGTCCCCACCGGGGACGCCGCTGGTCTGGTCCTGTACCCCGTCGGCGGTCGTCGTCTCGATCGACGCGACGGAGCCCTTACCGACCACGGCCTGGCTGTAGCGCCCTGACTTCACGCCGCGCACCGTGTGGGTGATCGGCTTGCCGTCACGGCGGCCCACCACGCCGGCTGCTCCCGGCTGGGCGGTGTCGTCGAGCTCGGGCAGGTACTCGGCTCCGGCGTCGGGACCGGTCGTCCGCACCGAGCCGTCCCCGGAGCCGAAGATCACGTAGGCGAGACCGTCCAGCAGGTCCGGGCCGCCGGGCAACGCAGGGTTCGACGGGATGGCGTTCCTGGAGCTCGCGAAGAGCTTGTCGCCGCCACCGGTGGAGACCTTGCTCCCGCGATTGAACGTCCACTGCGAGCGGGCCGCGTTGACGTGGATGACGCTCCGGTCGGCCTCTCGAGTGGTGTGGCTGTCCGCGCTCGTCAGCTCCTGCGGCTGGAACTCCTGGTTGTTGTCGTAGACGAGGATGTCCGCACCGCCGTCGGGCCGGTCCACGAGGTCGTAGGCGATCACCGCGTGTCCGCCTCCGTCCTCGAACGCCAAGGAGACGAGCGGCCAATTCCCGGAGCCGAGATCGGAACGAATCTTCGAGAGGTTTCCGGCGAGCGTCTTCGGACGGTCGAAGTAGGCGTTGATGAACTCGGAGGAGCCCTGGAGCGCGTGTTGCCCGTCGAGGTAGCTGTCGAGCGCCCCGCTACGGCCGGGGATGCTGAAGATCGTGTCGCCGGAGGTCCACGGGTTCAGCGTGGCCCGGTTGTTGGTCCAGCCTTGCACCGCGCGGCTGATCCCGAAGCAGTGCCCGCCCGTGCTCTGGAGGGCGCGGTCGAGGATCGCGTAGGCGATGAACGCGGTCGGGTCGGGGATTCCGGTCGGGACCAGGCAGGTGCCGAGCGGCCAGCACAGGTTCACCTGGAAGAAGAGCTCGTCGTAGCCGAAGACGTCGGCAGCCTCGGTGAGGGAGAGCCCCGTGAACGGGAAGTTCGGGAACGAGAGCCCCTTCGTGGAGCGGAAGGTCTCGACGGTTGCGGCCTCGGCGGTCTGGTAGATGGCCCCGCTCGGGGGGACGACGACGATCGGCCCGGAGGTCGCGAGCCGCGGCGTGGGGAAGCTCAGCGACAGGCCGTCCGTCGCCACCGTCGGGGTCACCGTGCCCGCCGCCGTGCCCAGGCGCAGCGTCGTGCCGGGGCAGAAGCCGTTGCCCTCGATGCGGCCGTCCGTTCCCGGCTGGAGGCGCTGCGGGGCGCGGAGCTGCGGGGTCTTGAGACTCGCGGTCGGCGTGGCGGGCAGCGCGTTCAGCGTGAGCCGCCGGGTGGGAGCCCCCGGGGCGCTGGCCTCGACCGTGAACGGCGTCGCGACGAAACGGGTCGGCGAGCCGGTCAGCCGGAGCGTGACGTCGAGGAAGAAGTTTCCGCCCGGCGCGATGTCTGGACCGGGCGTGAAGCTCGCGGTCACCCCCGGCGGCAGGCCGAGCGCGGCCAGGTGGACGGTCTTGTCGAGCGTGCTGCTGCGCTCAAGGCGCAACGGGAGATCGGTGCTCGTGCAGGCCGGGACCGAAACGCTCGTTCCCGCCGGCGCGCGCAGGTCGTACTGGCTGGCCACGCGGACGGACTTGGCGATGCTCCGTGGCTCCGGCGCGACCCCTGCGTCCCCGTGCGGATCCGCAGTGACGGTCAGATCGGTCGGGACGCCCATCGCCGCCGGGGGCGCGTCCGGGACGGCGGTGAGCCGCAGTGTGGCGGCGGCGCCGGTCCCGGCCAGGGGATTGGGAATGAAGGTGGCGCTGACACCGAGCGGCAGGCTGGAGGCGCTCATGTCCAGCGGACCGTTCGAGCCGTTCAGTCGCGTCACCGAGACGGGCACGTCCACGCTCCCGCCCTGGGGGATCACGGTCGCGGCGGCGTCGACGCCCAGCGAGACGTCGGGAAGCGTGCCCGCCGGGTAGGTCATCGTGAGGTCATCGATGCCCACCGCCGCGCCCTGCGCGCCGGGTCCGCCGAGGATGACCCGGAACTGCGCGATGTCCGGGGCGGGGCTCGTAACCGAGACCGGGGTCGAGAAGGCGGCGCCGCTGATGGTGGCCGCCGTGCCGGTCGCCGCCACGGTGCCGTTGGCACGCAGGCCTTGGAGCTGCACGGTGACCGCGCCGGCGACAGGGCTGAAGAGCCCGGCCCTCAGCGAAACCGCGGACGCGGTCCGCGTGAGGCGCCCGACCGCCCCGCCGGTCGGGAACTCGCAGTCGTTGCCGATCCCGCCCTCGGGTGCGCAGCGTCCGGCGCCGATGTCGGCCGCGATGCCGCCGGCCTTGCTGATCGGCCGCCGGGCGGGGCGCTGCGCGTCGGAGCGTTGGAAGAAGACGAACGCCGAGCTCTGGTACTCGGTCGTGATCGCGGTGCCGATCGCCGGCCCAGTCTCGAAGTCGACGGTCACCTCGCCGGGCGCGGCGGCGGCCGGGGTCACGCCGGCCAACGCGAGCAGAAGGAGCGCCCCCGTGAGGCGCCCGGCGCGGGAGAGGCTGGACATGGCAGCAGGCTCGCCCATCGTGGCGCGCGCAACATCCGGGAAATCCCTGAACCGGACCCGCCCCCGGAGTAGCCTTGCGCCGGAACCAACCCATGCGCTCCCAGGCACTCCACGGCAGGACGGGTGAGATCGCCGCCCTCGACCGGGCGCTCGAGCGGGTGCGCGGCGGCGCTCCGACCCTGGTGACGATCGCCGGGGAGCCCGGCATCGGCAAGACCACGCTGCTCGAACGGCTCGTACGTTGCGCCGAGCAAACCGCCCTGCCCGTGCTGCGCGCGGAGGGAGCCGAGTTCGAGCGCGGCGTCCCGTTCGGCGCGATCGCCGAGGCGCTCGACGATCACCTCTCACGCTTGGATCCCGCCCGCCTGGGTCCACTTCCTGCCGCAGATCGCGACCGGCTCGCAGCGCTGCTTCCGGCGCTCGCCGCCGGAAGCCTGCGAACCCCACCCACGGGCGACGAGCGCCACCTCACGCTCCGCGCGCTCCGCAGCCTGCTCGAGCTGCTCGCGGCTCGCCGGCCGTTGGTGCTCGCGCTCGACGACCTGCAGTGGATGGACGCGAACACGCTCGAGCTGGTCACCCACCTCGCCCGCCGACCGCCGCACGCCCCGGTCCTTCTCGCGCTCGCCTTCCGCCCCCAGGGCCTCGTCCACGCCGTGGGCGCCGCCCGCGCTGCCTTTCTCGTCGGGCAGGCCGACGAGCCGCTCGCGCCGGGGCCGCTCTCCGTGACCGAAGCCGCCGCCCTGCTTGGAGGTCGCGTCCTTCCGGGGCGCCTGAAGACGCTTGTGGAAGAGAGCGGCGGCAACCCGTTCTACCTCGAAGAGCTAGCTACCACGGATCCGAGGCTGGGGCAGAAGTGGCCCCGGCTCGCCGGACTGGGCGAGCTGCCCCCGGCCGTCGCAGCCTCTCTGGCCGGCGAGCTCGCCCGGTTGGATCCGCGCGACCGTGCGATCTGCCAGGGGGCCGCGGTGATCGGCGACACCTTCGAGCTCCATCTGGCCGCCGCCGCGGCGGGGAGCACCGAGGCCGAGGCGCTCGCAGCGGTGGATGCGCTCGTCGGTGAGGGAACCGTTCGCAGCACGGAGCTCCCGGGACGTTTCCGCTTCCGCCACCCGATCGTGCGGAGAGCGGCGTACGAATCCGCCTCCCCCGGGCACCGCCTGCTCGCGCACCGGCGCGTCGCCGAACAGCTCGCGAGCGCCGGGGCCTCGCCGCTCGAGCGCGCGCAGCACGTGGCCGCCTCGGCCACGCCGGGCGATCGCGCGGCGGCGGAGCTGCTCGTCACCGCGGCGCGCGCCGCGGCGGTTCACGCTCCCGCCATCGCCGCCGACTGGTTCGGCGCCGCGCTGCGGCTGCTGCCCGCGGGGACAGCCGCGACCGAGCGCATCGGGCTGCTCGTGGCGATGGCCACCGCGCAAGGCTCGGCCGGGCGCCTGGAGGAGAGCCACCGGACGCTCCGCGCGGTGCTCGAGGAGCTTCCGCCCGAGCTGGAGCCGCTCCGCGGCCGGATTCTGCCGTTCCTCGCACTCATCGGACACCAGCTCGGCCACCACGGTGAGGCGACCGCGCTGCTGCGCGCCGCGCTCAGCGGGGTGCCGGACCCGGAGGCCGCCGAAGCCGCGGAGCTCGGGATCACCGCGGCCCTCGACTGCCTCTACGAGCCCGATTACGTGGCGATGCTGCGGTTCGCGACGACGGCAGAACGGGTCGCACGGACGAGCGGGGACCCGCCGCTGGCCGTGGCGGGGATCGGAGTCCTCGCGCTGGCCCGGTACAACGTCGGCAGGCTGGACGCCGCGCACGCGGACTGCGCCCGCGCGGCGGCCGCGCTCGACACGCTCTCCGACCGTGCCCTCAGCGGGCGCCTCGAGGCGGTCCTCAGCGTGGCGTGGGCGGCGATGGGGCTCGAGCGGCACGCCGAATGCGTCGCGGTCGCAGGGCGCGGCCTCGAGATCTCCCGGGCCACGGGTCAGGGACACCTGGTCGTGCCGCTCACCATCACGCGCATCATCGTCACCGTCTGGCGTGGCGGACTGGTCGAAGCGGCGACCGAGGCCGACGAACTGATCGACCTGGCGCGACTCTCGGGCGTGGAGCAGTGGATTGCCTGGGCGCTCACCGCGCGCGGCTGGATCGCCACCCAGGCGGGGGAACTCGACTTCGCGGCCCACTGCGGTGAGGAGGCCTGCGCCCTGGCCGCCACGCAGGAGCGTGCCACCTACTTCGTCGCCCACTCGGTCCTGCACCTGGCCGAGACCCGGCTGGAGCAGGGCCGCGCAGCCGAGTGTCGGGACATGCTGCTGGAGGCCGCAGGCGGGCCGGGGCTCCGGATCTGTGAGCGGCCCGTCCGGCCGCGGTACTACGAGATCCTCACGCGCGCCTGCCTCCAGCTCGGCGGAGGCGAGGCAGCACGGGGCTGGGCGGCCATGGCCAGCACGGCCGCGGCAGGGAGTCCGCTGGGCGGGCGGTGCTGCGAGGCGGCGCTCGCCGAGGCCGCGGTCGCCCTGGCCGACGGCGGCCTCGAGGCGGCCGAGGCCCATGCCACCAGAGGCCTGGGCGCGGCGCGAGCCGCGCAGGATCGGTTGCTGGCTGCGCGCGCGCAGCTCCTGCTCGCGCGTGCGGTCGCCGGCCGGGACCGGGAGGCGGCGATCGGACTCCTCGAGCGGGCCCGAGCGGAGTTCGACGCCTGCGGGGCGGCACGACGCAGCGAGGAGACGGTGCGTGAGCTCCGCCGCCTCGGGCGCCGGGTCGGCGCGGGCGGCGCGCGCGGGCACGGGACGACCGGGATCGCCGCGCTCAGCCGGCGTGAGCACGAGGTCGCCGGGCTCGTCGGGGAGGGGCTCACCAATCGGGAGATCGCCGGGCGGCTCGTGCTCTCCGATCGGACCGTGGAGAGCCATCTGGCCGCGGTCTTCCGCAAGCTCGGGGTCCGCGGACGGGCCGCGGTCGGCGGGGCGCTGCTGCGCGAGGGCTGAGCGCGAGGTGGTCGAGATGACCCGCCGGATACGCGGGTCGTCTCGACCGACTCGCCCGCGTGGCTGCGCTCAGGGCGCGGTGGCCGTGCTTCTCGGGTCGACGAGGATCTTCGCGTGCGCCTCGGGGTCGGCGAGCGCGTCGAACGCGGCCTCCACCCCGCCGAGGCCGACCGTCCCGGTCACGAGCGGGCTCGGGTCGACCTTCCCGTCGGCGAGGAGGTGCAGCGTGTCTCGGAACTCGAGCGGCGTGTAGCCGATCACGAAGCGCAGGTCGATCTCCTTGTTGATCGCCATCGCCGGGGTGATCGTGTCCTTCCCCACGCAGACGCCGACGACGACGACGCGGCCGTAGAACGGGGCGGCGCCGATGATCGAGTCGATGACGCCGGGAACCCCGACGCACTCGAAGATGACCGGGCGCTTCGGCTCGACGCCGAGCGCGTCGGCCAGGCGGAAGGCCCGCCAGGGTCCGCCGGGCAGGCGGCCGAGCTTCTCGCTGGCGCCGACGGCGAGCTCGAGCAGGTCGGGGATCCCCGTGATCTCCCCCTTGCGCTGGACCGCGGTGTACGGGGACGTGACGGCCGGGTCGACGACGACGTCCGCACCGCAGCGCTGCGCGAGCGCACGGCGCCCCGCCGAGTAGTCGCTCGCGACGACGTTCCTTACGCCCTGCGCCTTCAGCATCAGGATCACCCCGAGGCCGACCGGCCCGCAGCCGATGACGATGGCGGTGTCCTTCTTGCCGACCTCGCCGCGGCGGACCGCGTGGTAGGCGACCGCCATCGGCTCGGTGAGCGCGGCGACGTCGGGCGAGAGGCCGTTCGGCACCTCGAGCATGAGCGAGGCCTCGACGAGGAGCTGCTCCGCGTAGGCCCCCGGGGCGTGGGTCGAGAGCCCGGTGGTGTCGACGCCCGTCGACCCGCGCAGGAGCGGGAGCGCCACCACGGGGGCGCCGGGCTTGATGGCCGCCTTCGTCTGTGGCCCGTACTCGGCCACCTCGCCGGTGAACTCGTGGCCGAAGACGACGGGCTCGGACGAGCGGCCGAAGCGGTCGTAGCCGGCCTGGGACGTCATGTCGGCCCAGTCGTCCATCCCGTGGCGGGCGTGGAGGTCCGAGCCGCAGATCCCGCAGCGCGTCACCTCGATCCGGACCTGGCCGCGGCCGGGGACGGGCTCCGGCCGCTCCTCGACGGAGAGCTCCGCCTGCTGACAGACGACGGCCTTCATGCGACGTTGGGGCTGGTGAGCATGCGCCGAGCCTACGCCGCCGTTTCGGATCCGTGCGTTCTCAGGTCTTCCCTTGCGAGATCGAGACCACACGGTTGCGTGATCAAGCGGTCCGCACGGCGAGAACGGCGCAGACCAGCGAGAGGCCGGCGAGCACGAGAAGGCCCCCGTCGTAGCGGCCCGTCGTCGTGAACGCGACGGCGAGGGGAAGCGGCCCGAGCGCCGCGGCCCCGATCCGTGAGGCGTCGCCGGCGCTCTGCAGGCGGCCGAGTCGCGCCATCCCATAGCGCTGCGCCCACACCACCCCGTTCGCGGTCACGTTCAGCCCGCCGGCCACGCCGAGGACCGCGAACGCGCTGTAGGCCGCGACCGTCCCGGGGACGACCAGCAGCGCGATCCCCGCGCCGAGCAGCAGGCTGCTCGCGACCAGCACCGATCGGGTCCCGAGGCGGTCCGAGAGGATCCCGGCGACCACGGCCCCGAGCGCGGTGGTCACCGCGAGGACGGCCAAGGCGCCCGCCGCGGCGCCGTCGCCGAGCCCGCGCTCGGCGAGGATCGAGGTCGCGTGAAAGACCGCGCCGGTCACCACGAGTGGCGGCGCGGCGAGCACCAGCAGCAGCACGCCGCCCCCCTCCCGCCACGGGAAGCGCGCCCGCCCGCCCCCCTCCGTGCTCGCCAGGACCGCGCGAGCACCGACACGCGGGGCGAGCCGGGCGGCCAGGAGCGCGAGCGGTGCGACGAGGACGAGCACCGCGAGCCCCGTCACCCGGAAGGCGTCCCGGAAGCCGAGCTCGGCGATGAGCAGCACCGCGACCGCCGGGAGGGCCGCTGCGGCGAGCGTCGAGCCCAGGTTGCCGACCGCCAGCGCGCGGCCCCGCCAGCCGTCGAACCGCGCCGCCACCATCAGGGTCCCGAGCAGCGGGAACGAGCCTTGTCCGAAGGCGCGGAGCAGCGCCAGCGCCACGAACGCGCTCACGGCTCCCGCGGCGAGGCTTGCGATGCCGCAGCCCGCGGCAAGGCCGATCGCGACCGCGGCCCAGGCCGTTCCCACCCCGCGTCGGTCGACCAGGCGCCCGATCGCGAGCACGGTCAGCGCCGAGCAGGCCGTCGCCGCCGCGTACAGCGCGGAGAACGCAGCTCGCGACAGGCCGGTCGCGTCGATCAGGTCGTCGACGAAGAGCGACAGCCAGTAGGACTGGCCGGGCGAGGAGGCCAGCGACGCGACGAAGGCGAGCGCGACGACACCGGCCCCGGCGCGGCGGCGTGAGCTGAGCGCGGACAGGCGGAGACCGTAGACCGTCGCATCCCGTCCCCGCGGGATGGGATAGTGCCAGCGCTCCACACCCCGTCCGAGGACCCCGCCCTATGCCCGAGAAGCCGTCGCAGACCCCGCCGATCCTGACCCGTCGGCATGCCGTCCTCGGGGCGGGCGCCATCGGCGCCGCGGCCCTCCTGCCCGGTGACGACGCCCTGGCAGCCAAGCGCGCGCCGAAGAAGAAGCCGGCGCGCCAACGGAGGCGCGTCGACGTCGTCGTGGTGGGCGCCGGGCTCGCGGGCCTGCAGACGGCGCGCTCGCTCGTCGCGAAGGGGAAGTCCGTCACCGTCCTCGAGGCCCGGGGCCGGGTCGGCGGGCGCACGCTGAACCACGACCTCGGAGACGGAAAGGTCGTGGAGATCGGCGGGCAGTGGGTCGGGCCGACGCAGGACCACCTGCTCAAGCTGGCCAAGACGCTCGACGTGCAGACGTTCAAGACCTACTTCAAGGGCGACGGCGTCCTGAGCTACCAGGGCTCGCACCAGACGTTCGCCACGACCGGCCCGTTCGGTCCGGTGCCCCCCGTCGCGGACGGGATCGTCGACGCCGCTGCCGCGATCCAGAAGCTCGACAGCATGGCCGCCGAGATCGACGTCGCCACCCCGTGGCGCTCGCAGAACGCGGACGAGTACGACGGGCAGACCTTCGAGACCTGGAAACTCGCCAACACGACCACCGCAGGCGGCCGCTTCCTCCTCGACCTCGGGTTCGCGAGCGTCTTCGCGACCGAGCCGCGCGACGTCTCGCTGCTCTGGGCGCTCGCCTACATGGCCGGAGCGGGCACTGAGGGCACCCCGGGTACGTTCTCCCGCCTCATCGGCACCACGGACGGGGCCCAGGACTCGCGGTTCGTCGGCGGCTCGCAGGAGGTCGCGATCCGGATGGCGCGAACCCTCGGCCGTCGCGTCGTCACCGGTGCGCCGGTCCGCCGCATCGAGAAGGTCGGCAAGGGGCTCACCGTCCACACCGACCGATCGAGCTACCCGGCGCGCAACGTGGTCGTCGCGGTCCCGCCGACGCTGGCCGGGCGCATCGTCTACGAGCCGGGCCTGCCGTTCGTCCGCGACCAGCTCACCCAGCGTCTGCCGATGGGCACGGTGATCAAGACACTCGTGGTCTACGACACCCCGTTCTGGCGGAAGGACGGCCTGTCCGGCTACTCCAACACCGACTTCGACTGCGTCCGGCTCACCTACGACAACTCGCCGCCCGACGGCTCCCCCGGGATCATGCTTGCCTTCATCGAGGGACAGAACGCGCGGATCTGGGGGCAGCGCTCGCCGGAGGAGCGGCGCAAGCGCGTGCTCGAGAACCTCGTCTCCCTCTACGGTCCGCAGGCGGCCAAGCCGAAGGACTACGTCGAGATGAGCTGGGCGGCGGAGGACTTCACGCGCGGCTGCTACGGCGGCTACGGGCCCCCCGGCCTGCTGACGGGCTACGGACCGGCGATCCGCGAGCCCGTCGGCCGCATCCACTGGGCCGGGACCGAGACCGCGACCTTTTGGAACGGCTACATGGACGGCGCGCTCCGCTCCGGTGAGCGCGCCGCGAAGGAGATCGCCGGTTAGACGAGCTTCGTGATCGCCCGGGCGGCGACGAGCACCGGGTCGAGCGTGCCGCTCACGGGCGGCGCGTAGGAGAGGTCGACCCACATCAGGGTCTCGACGTCCATGCCCGCCCAAAGCGCCATGGCCAGCGAGTCGATCCGCTTGCCCGCCGTCGCCCCACCGACGATCTGGCCGCCGAGCAGGCGCCCTGTTCCCTTCTCGGCGACGAGCTTCACCCACATCCGCTCGCTGCCCGGCATGTAGCGGGCACGGGTGTCCGTCTCGATCGTCTCGGTGACGTAGTCGAAGCCGGCCTCCTCCGCCTGCCTCTCGGTGAGCCCGGTGAGCGCGATGTCGAGGTGGCAGATCCGGGTGATCCCCGTGCCGAGGACGCCGGGGAAGACGAGGTCGCCGCCGGTCAGGTTCGTCCCCACCACCCGGCCCTGCTTGTTCGCGTGGGTGCCGAGCTGGATGTTCACCGGCGCATCGAGGATCCGGTGGTGGGACTCGCAGCAGTCTCCGGCCACCCACACGCCGTCCTGCCCGAGCGCCCGCTGACGGTCGTCGACGGCCAGCGCGCCGGACTCCCCCACCGTCATGCCGGCCGCCTCGGCGAGCTCGACCGCAGGCTTGACCCCGGTGGCCACGATGACGTGCCGGGCCGCGATCTCCTCCCCGCCGGCGCGGACGGCGCGCGGACGCCCCTCCGCGTCGAGCAGCACGGCCGCGGCCTCGGTCTCGAGCCGGAGGTCGATCCCGAGCCCCTCGACCGCGCGCTGGACGTGCGCGGCCATGTCGGGATCGAGGATGCCGAAGACCTGGTCGGAGCGTTCGAGGATCGTGGTCTCCACTCCCTTGCGCACGAGCGCCTCGGCGAGTTCGAGCCCGATGTAGCCGGAGCCGAGGACGACGGCACCGCCGCCGGGGTCGGCGTCGACCGCGGAGCGCAGGCGCCCGCCCTGGGTGAGGGTCCGCACCGCTCCGGCGGCCTCGATCCCGTCGATCGGCGGCGAGACGGCGACGGCGCCCGTGGCGACGAGCAGCTCATCGAACCCTTCACGGGTGTCGTCGGCGAGCGTCACCTCACGGGCCTCCAGATCGATGGCCACGACCTCGGCCCCCATACGCACGTCAAGGCCGTTCTCTCGGTGCTTCTCCGGCGTCCGGGCGACGAGCTCGTCGAGCGGATCGACCTCGCCCCCGACGTGGAACGGGATCCCGCAGGCGGAAAAGCTCGTGTAGGAGCCCTTCTCGAAGACGACGACGTCGAGCTCGGGCTCCCGTCGCTTGGCGACCGCCGCCGCGCTCATCCCGCCCGCATCCCCGCCGATCACTGCCAGTCGTCTAGCCATGTTCTGGACCCTACGGTCGGGATAGGTTGGATGGATGCCCACCACGAATCATCAGGTCCGTCTCGCCGCCCGCCCCCAGGGGCTCCCCACCGACGAGGTCTGGGAGCACACCACCGAGGAGCTCGGCGATCCCGGCCTGGGCCAGTTCAAGGTGAAGGTCTCCCACCTCTCCCTGGACCCCGCGATGCGCGGCTGGATGAACGAGGGCAAGAGCTACATCCCGCCCGTGGGCATCGGCGAGGTGATGCGCGCGGGCGCGATCGGCGAGGTCATCGCCTCCGAGCACGACGACTTCAAGGTCGGCGACCACGTCTCCTACGCGTTCGGCGTGCAGGAGTACGCGATCTGCGACGGCGAGGGCGCCTACACGGTCGACCCCGACAAGGCCCCGTTGCCGACCTACCTCAGCGCACTCGGCATGACGGGCATGACCGCCTACTTCGGTCTGCTCGACGAGGGCAAGCCGAAGGAGGGCGAGACCGTCGTCGTCTCCGGTGCCGCGGGCGCGGTCGGCTCGGTCGTCGGGCAGATCGCGAAGCTCAAGGGCTGCCGGGTGGTCGGCATCGCCGGCGGCGCGGAGAAGTGCGCGTGGCTCACCGACGAGCTCGGCTTCGACGCCGCGATCGACTACAAGAACGAGGACGTCGGGAAGGCCCTGCGCGCCGCCGCGCCGAAGGGCGTCGACGTCTACTTCGACAACGTCGGCGGCGAGATCCTCGACACCGTCCTCGCCCAGCTCCGCCGCCGCGCCCGGGTCGTCATCTGCGGTGCGATCTCCCAGTACAACGCGACCGAGGGCGTCGCGGGCCCGAAGAACTACCTGTCGCTGCTCGTCAACCGGGCCTCGATGCAGGGCATGGTCGTCTTCGACTACGCCGACCGCTACGGCGAGGCGGCGAAGGAGATGGCCGGCTGGCTCGGCGAGGGCAAGCTCGTCTCCCGCGAGGAGGTCGTCGAGGGCGGCGTCGAGGACTTCCCCGAAACGCTGCTGCGGCTCTTCCGCGGGGAGAACACGGGCAAGCTGGTGCTGCAGCTGAGCTGAGGCCGGGAGGGCGCGCCGCTACACGTCGGTCGACCGGTGCAGCACCGGCTCGGGCACGGCGGGGGCGGCGACCGGCGGGCGGACCTCCAGCCCGCCGAAGGCCTCCATCCCCTTCGCGGGGACGTGGCTCATCGCGTGCTCGGTCAGCGCCGTGATGGTCAGCGACGGGTTCACGCCCACGTTCGCGGGCACGACCGACCCGTCGCAGACGAGGAGGTTCTCGTAGCCGAAGACGCGGTTGCGGTGATCGACCACGCCGCTCTCCGGGCCCTTGGCGATGACGGCGCCTCCGAGGATGTGCGCCGTCGTCGCGATGTTCGCCATCGCCTCGAAGATCGAGCTCTGGGCCACGCCGCCGGTCTCCTTCGCGATCCATTCCGCCGCCTGGTTGGCGACGGGGATGAACGCCTTGCTCGGCTCCCCCACCGACTGCTCGGTCTGTAGGCGGATCGCCCCGTTCGGGAGCCGGTGCGGGCGCAGGGCGATGGCGCCGGGCAGGGACTGCATGACGAGCAGCATGATCGTCCGCTGGCTCGAGCCCCGGACGTCGAAGAGCTTGGCCCAGCGCACCGGGTGGCGCAGGATCTGTCCGATCAGCTTGAGCGGGCGGGTGACCCGTGTCCCGTCGCCGACGAGCAGCGTGTTCAGGAAGCTCATGGAGTCACCTGCCGTCCCGTAGGAGCAGGTCTCGATGTGGGTGTTCGGGTCCGGGTAGATCGAGCCGGTGATCGCCACGCGGCGGCCTTGGCCGGGCAGCGCCTTCGGCAGGCGCACCGCGAGGATCGCCTCGGAGTTCGTCCGCACGAGCTCGCCGAGCCGGCTGGAGATGCGGCCGAGCGACCCGTTCAGGCGGCAGCGCTGCAGAAGCCTGTTCGTTCCGAGCGCGCCGGCGGAGACCACGACACCACGTGCCGTGAAGCTCTTGCGTCCGCGCCGGGTCCACGCGCCGCTGCGCTGGGTGGTGATGCGGTAACCGTCGGCCCCGGTGCCGTCGCCGAGCGGCGTGATGTCGATGACCTCGCGCTCGGGGTGGACCTGGGTGCCCGCCTTCTCGGCGAGGTAGAGGTAGTTCTTGACCAGCGTGTTCTTCGCGTTGTGCGGGCAGCCGACCATGCAGCGCGCGCACTGGATGCAGCCGGTGCGCTCTGGTCCCTCGCCGCCGAAGAAGGGGTCGGGGACGGTCACGCCCTCCTCGCCGAAGTACACGCCGACGCGGGTCTTCTTGTACGTGTCCCCCACGCCGAGGTGCTCGCCGAACGCACGCAGGACGTCGTCGGCGGGGTCGGCGGTCGTGACATCGGTGACCCCGAGCATCCGCTCGGCCTCGTCGTAGTGGGGCCGCAGCGTCTCCTCCCAACCGCCATCGAGCCCGGCCCACTGCGGGTCGGTGTAGAAGGCGGGCAGCGGGCGGTAGAGGGTGTTCGCGTAACCGAGCGACCCTCCGCCGACCCCGGCGCCGCTGGCGATCGCGACGTCCTTGAAGGTCGAGAGCCGGAAGATGCCCTTCAGCCCGAGCTTCGGCATGAAGAAGTAGCGCTTGAGGTCCCACGTCGAGCTCGGGAAGTCCTCGTCGGCGAAGCGCTTGCCGGACTCGAGCACGCCCACCGAGTAGCCCTTCTCGCTGAGGCGCAGCGCGCTCGTGGAGCCGCCGAACCCGGAGCCGATGATCATCCAGTCGTAGTCGAGACCGTGGGACATGGGGCCAGCCTAACCTGAAGATGACACCAGCGTCAACTTCTTACCGCGATGTACAGCGTCTGCGCCGGAAGCCGGGTGATCCCGCGGGCCGTGGGAGGAGCGAACCCCGCCGCAGCGAGTTGGGCGCGGAGCTCGCTCTCGCGCGGGAGGTCGGCTCCGCTCGTCAGGTGGAAGAACAGCCCGAGGAACGCCTCGCCTCCGGGATTGACGCCGGGCTCGCGCGCGAAGAGATCGAGGATCGCGACCCGTCCCCCCGGCCGCAGCGCGCCGTGGACGCGCTCGAGCAGCGCGACCGTCTCCTCCGGTCTCAGGTGGTGCACGAGGTTGAAGACGAGCGCGAGGTCGTGCCCCTCCCCCAGCTCCGCCTCGAACACCGAGCCCTCCCGGTGCTCGACGCGGCCCGTGTGCCCGCTCTCCCGCAGGATCTCGCGACCCACCGCGGCGCTCCCCGGGAGGTCGACCACGGTGGCCCGGAGGCCTGGGTTGCGGTCGCAGAGCACGGCGGAGAACCAACCGTGCGCACCTCCCAGGTCGAGCACCGAGCGGGCGTCCACGGGGAGGTTGAGCGCCCGGGCCACCTCCGGCGCTGAGAGCCGGGCCAACTCGTGCTGCCCGCGGATGTAGGTGTCCCAGCTCGCGTCGTCGTCCGCCGCGTCGTGCAGCTCGACGTGGGTGCCCTCGCGCACGAGCTCCTCGAGCTGCTCCCACCACGGCCAGTAGGTCGCGGTGTGCTCGACGTACCGGACGACCGAGCGCGGCGAGTCGGGGTCGAGCCAGCGTCGGGAGCGCCGGGAGAGCGATACGCGCCCGTCGCGGCGGAGCCGGAGGTGGCCCATCGCGACGAGGCACTCGCACAGCAGCCGGGTCCCCGTGGGCTGGAGCTCGAGCTCACGCGCAAGCTCCTCGGGACGACGCGCCCCGTTCCGCGCGAGGTGGGCGAACAGTCCGGTCGTGACGCCGACGTGGAGCACGCGCGCCACCGGGGGCGCGAAGAGCGCCTGCGGGACGGGCGTTGGGATCAGGTTGAGCGCGGCGCCGACGACCTCGACGGCGCGCTCGGGAATGAGGCCGATGCGGGCGATGTCCGCATCCTGACGGGCCCGGGGGTGCGGGGTCCGTAGGCTGGCGCGCGATGCCCCTGCGCACCGTCGCCGCGACGCGCTACGTCACCGCCCTGCGCGAGGGCGGCTCCATGCCCGGACTCGTCGAGGCCGACGACGACGGCCTCTACGTCCTGAAGTTCCGCGGCGCCGGCCAGGGCGTGAAGGCGCTCGTCGCGGAGCTCGTCTGCGGAGAGCTCGCGCGCGCCTACGGCCTGCCGGTCCCGGAGCTCGCGCTCTGCGAGCTCGACCCGGCGCTGGCCCCCGCCGAGCCCGATCAGGAGATCCAGGACCTGCTGAAGGCGAGCCCCGGGACGAACCTCGCGATGGACTTCCTGCCCGGCTCGCTGACCTTCACCCCGGCCGCCCCGTTCCGTCCCCAGCCAGAGCTCGCCGCCGAGATCATCTGGTTCGACGCGCTGGTCGAGAACGTCGACCGCACCGCCCAGAACCCGAACCTGCTCGTCTGGCACGACGCGCTGTGGTGCATCGATCACGGCGCCGCGCTCTACCGGCACCACGGCGGCTCGGACCCGATCGCCCACGCGCGGGCACCGTTCCCGCTCATCGCCCAGCACGTCCTGCTCCCCTTCGCCGGCGCGATCACCGCCGCTGACGAGCGGCTCGCGGGGCGGGTCGGCGAGCCGGAGCTGCAGGCGGTGCTCGACCTCGTGCCGAGCGCCTGGTTCGGCCCCGACGGCGACCGCCCCTACCTGGAGGCGCTCCTAACGCGCCTCGAAGCGCCGCGCGACTGGGCGACGGAGGCGGATCGTGTCCGCGGCTGAGCCCTACCAGTACGCGCTGTGGCGGGCCGTCCCGGATCTGCAGCGCGGGGAGACGCTGAACGTCGGGGTGATCCTGCACGCCCGGCGCCACCGCTTCCTCGAAGCCCTCGTGCACGTGGACGCCGTCCGCCTCGCCGCGCTGGCGCCGCAACTCGACCCGCGGGCGCTCGGCGCCCACCTCGCGGGGCTTGCCGCGATCGCGGCAGGCGACCCCGCGGCGGGAGCGATCGGCCGCCTCGAGGCGTCGGAGCGCTTCGGCTGGCTCGTCGCCCCGGCGAGCACGCTCGTGCAGCCCGGGCCGGTGCACACCGGGCGCTGCGCCGACCCGGCGGCGGTCCTCGGACGGCTGTACGCACGGCTCGTGCTCTAGGCGGTCAGACCTCGACCCCTGCCTCCTCGAGCCAGCCCCGCATCGGCTCCGGCGGCGTCCCGCCGTACTCTGCGCGGACGGCGAGAGCGAGCAGACGGTGGCCCTCGGCGCTCGCCTCGTCGCGGCGGAAGCAGAGGTAGCGGGCGACCGCGCCGGCGAGCTGGATGGTCGCGTCCTCGGCCTGCGGGTCGAGCGCGCCGATGCCCTCGTCGAGCTTCTGCGCACTCTCGGCGGCGACCCCGACCGGCTCGTCGGCGTCCTCGAAGCGCTCGAGCAGCTCTCCGAGGTTCTGATCGGTCCCCGTCGGGTCCAGGACACGGACCGCGGTGTGCACGGCGTCGAAGATGGTCAGCGGGGCGGGTTCGGTGCTCATGCAGGGCGGGATACCCGCCACACGCCGCCTTGATCAGCCAGGCAGCGCGACGATGGCATCGATCTCGACCGTCGCCCCGAGCGGCAGCGCCGCGACCCCGATGAGGGTGCGCGCGGGCGGCGCCTCCGAGAAGTAGGCCCCGTAGGCCTCGTTGACCTCGGCGAAGGTCTGGATGTCCGTGACGTAGATCGCGCACCGCACCGCGTCCTGGAGCCGCGTGCCGCCGGCCGCGCACACGACGGAGAGGTTCTCCAGGCAGCGCGTCGTCTGCTCCCCGAGGCTGCCCTCGACGAGCTGCCCCGTCGCCGGGTCGAGGGGCACCTGTCCCGAGCAGAACAGCAGCCCTCCGTGGGCCACCGCGTGGGAATACGGTCCGACCGCGGAGGGGGCACCGTCGGCGGTCACGATTCTGCGCTGTTCGGACATGGCAGCGAGGCTACCTCCGTTGCCTCGGCTACCGTGCGGCCATGTTCTCCGCGCGCCACCTCATGTGCCTCGCCGCGGCGAGCGTCGCGGGCGCCTTCGCCGCGCCCGGCAACGCGGCAGCCGCACTTCCGTGGGCTTCGTGCGCGCCGACGGGCTTCGAGTGCGCGGGCCTGACTGTCCCGCTGGATCACTCGGGGGCCCGCCCGGGGTCGCTCACCCTCGCGGCCACCCGCGTGGTCGCGGCCAGCAACCCTGGTCGCACCGCCGTCGTCGCGCTCGCGGGCGGCCCCGGCCAGGCCGCCGTCCCGCTCGCCCAGGGATTCGCCGACGACCTGAGCTCCGCCCTCGCCTCCCGCGACCTCCTCGTGTTCGATCAGCGGGGCACCGGCAGCTCGGGAAGCCTCGTCTGCGCGGCGCTCAGGCGCACCTCGGGAACGCTCGCGGGGGTGACCCGCCAGTGCTCGCAGCAGATCGGCTCCGCGCGAGCCTTCTTCCGGACCGCCGACAGCGTTCAGGACATCGAGGCCCTGCGGGTGGCGGGCGGCTACGACAAGCTCGTCTTTTACGGCGTCTCCTACGGCACAAAGGTCGCGCTCGCCTACGCCTCCACCTATCCCGCGAACGTCGCCTCGCTCGTGCTGGACTCGGTCGTCACCCCCGAGGGCCCGGACGCCTTCCGCCGCTCGTCGCTCGCCGCCGTGCCGCGCGTCCTCTCCGAGCTGTGCGCCGACGGCGCCTGCCGGGGGATCACCGCGAGCGCGCGGGGCGACGTGGCCCGCCTGGCCAAGAAGCTCCGACGCAAGTCCATCACGGGGTCGGTCTACACCACGACTGGACGCCGGGTCCGGGAGCGGCTGAGCGAGAGCGACCTCTTCGGTGTCCTGCTCGCGGGCGACCTGAACCCGACGCTGCGGGCCGATCTGCCGGGCTCGCTCCGAGCGGCGCTGAGCGGCGACGTCAAGCCGATGCTGCGGCTCGGTGCCCGATCGGCCGGACTCCTGAACGGCGCCGGGTACCAGAGCGCCGCGGCCGACTCCGACGCGCTCTTCCTCGCGACGACCTGCGAGGAGAACCCCACGTTCCCGTGGACCCGTGGGGCCGCGCAGTCCACCCGCCAGCGCGAGGCGGAGAACGCCGCTCGGAAGCTCTCGGGCAACGAGATCTTCCCGTTCTCCCGCGGAACGGCGCTGCAGCAGGGGATCCTCCCCCTCTGCCTCGGCTGGAAGACCGCGTCCCCCGCGCCGACCGCCGCGGGGCCGCTGCCGGACGTGCCGATGCTGGTCATCGACGGCCGCAGCGATCTGCGCACCCCGTACGAGGACGCGGCGTCGATCACCGCCCGCGTGCCGAGCGCCCAGCTGCTCGGCGTCCCCAACGTAGGCCACTCCGTCCTCGGCTCGGACGCGACGACCTGCTCGCGGGACGCGATCACCGCCTTCTTCTCCGGGCAGCCGGTCGCGCAGTGCCTTCCGGCCGCCGCCCGCTTCCCGCCCACGCCTCGACCGCCGACGCGCGCCTCCCGCCTCGAGCCGTACCGCGAGATCAAGGGGAAGGTCGGACGCACCGTGCAGGCGCTCCGCCTGACCGTGAACGACGCCCAGTCACAGCTGGTCGGGGAGGCGCTCGCGCTCGGACGCCAGCCCGCCGGCGCCGGCGGCCTGCGCTCCGGGGCCGTGCGCGTGACGTCCTCCGGGCTCAGCCTGCGCCGCTACGAGTACGTCCCGGACGTCTTCGTGACCGGCACCCTGCGCAACCGCGGCACCTCTCGCTTCCGCCTGACCGGCCGGCAGGCCGCCCACGGGATCGTGAGCGTCACGCAGGCCCTCGCCGTCTCGGGCAGGCTCGACGGCAAGGCGTTCAGCACTCGCTTCGGCACCACCGCCACCTCGGCGATCGATCGCCCCTACGGCGGCCTCACCCTCGGCCAGGCCGCCGCCCGAGGGAAGCGGATCCGCGCCGCCGTCGGCTGACCTCGGGCATGCCGAACGCGCTCTCCGACGCGTCCTCGCCCTACCTCCGCCAACACGCGGAGAACCCCGTCGATTGGCTCCCGTGGGGGGACGAGGCGCTCGCCCGTGCCGCCCGTGAGGACAAGCCCCTGCTCGTCTCGATCGGCTACTCGGCCTGCCACTGGTGCCACGTGATGGCCCGCGAGTGCTTCGAGGACCCCGCGATCGCAGCGGACATGAACGCCTCCTTCGTCTGCGTGAAGGTCGATCGCGAGGAGCGCCCGGACGTGGACGCGCTCGCGATGGACGCCGTGCAGTCGATGACGGGGCAGGGTGGCTGGCCGCTGCACGTCTTCCTCACGCCGGAACAGGTGCCCTTCCACGGCGGGACGTACTTCCCGCCGGAGCCGCGGCACGGATCGCCGTCTTGGCCCCAGGTCCTCGCCGCGGTCGCTGAAGCCTGGAGCAGTCAGCGGGAGGAGCTCCGCGCCCAGGGCGGGGCGATGGCCCAGCGCCTGCGCGGCGGGGCCCTGCTCACCCCTCCCGCCGCACCGCCCGAGGCCGCCTCGCTCGTGACCGCTCAGGAGACCCTCCGGGGCGCCTTCGACGCGGTGCAGGGCGGTTGGGGCGGCGCGCCCAAGTTCCCGGCCCCGTCTGTCATCGAGTTCCTGCTGCGGCGCGGCGAGACCGCGATGACGAGCTCGACCCTGAGCTCGATGGCGGGCGGCGGCATCTACGACCAGGTGGGTGGCGGCTTCGCCCGCTACGCGGTGGACGCGAGCTGGACCATCCCCCACTTCGAGAAGATGCTGTCCGACAACGCGCTGCTCGCGCGGGCGTACCTGCACGCCTTCCAGGTCACGGGCGACCCCGCCTTCCGACGCGTCTGCGAGGAGACCCTCGACTGGATGCTCCGGGAGCTCGCGATGGACGACGGTGGCTTCGCGAGCTCGCTCGACGCGGACTCCGAGGGCGTCGAGGGCAAGTTCTACGTCTGGACGCTCGCCGAACTCACGGCGGCACTCGGGCCCGACGCGGACGCGGCCATCGCCTGGTTCGGCGCCACCGCGGCCGGCAACTTTGCGGATCCGCACAGCGTCCCCGAGCCTGGCGCCCCCGGGCAGAACGTGCTCGAGGACCGCGGCCCGCGCCCCGGTGAGGACGTCGTTCGGCGCATCCGTGCACGGCTCATGGAGGTCCGTGCACGCCGCGTGCGTCCGGCGCGGGACGGAAAGCGCATCACCGCGTGGAACGCGCTGGCGATCAGCGCCCTGGCGGAAGCGGGCGCGGTGCTGGGTCGGCCCGACTACCTCGCCGCCGCGCAGGACGCCGCGACCTTCGTGCTCGAACGGCTGCGCGAGGTGAGCGCCCCGGACCGGCCGCGCCTCCTCCGCAGCTACCACCACGGGGTCGGCCACATCGGGGCGTTCCTCGAGGACCACGCGCTGCTGCTGGAAGCGCTCGTCGACCTCTACGAGGCGGACTTCGACCCACGACGGCTCGAGGCCGCGCGCGGCCTCGCCGAGGAGCTGCTCTCGCGCTTCGCCGACCCGGAGCGCGGCGGCTTCTTCTCCACCGCCGTCGATGACGAGCCGCTCCTGGTCCGCCGCAAGGAGCTCGAGGATCAGCCCACACCGGCGGGCGGCTCCAGCGCTGCGCTCGGACTGCTCAGGCTCGCCGCCCTGATCGGGGAGCCACGCTACGAAGCCGCGGCGCTTGGGCAGCTGCGCCTGTTGCACGAGCTCGCCGCTCGCCATCCCCTGGCGTTCGGCCATCTGCTCCAGGCGCTCGACGAGGCGCTCGGCGTCCGTCGGGAGCTGGCGATCGTCGGAGGGACGGACGCGGAGCGGGCCGCCCTGCTGGCCGTCGCGCGCGAGGAGCTGCGCCCCGGCCTCGTCGTCGCGGTCGCCGCCGGCCCCGACGAGACGATTGCCCCCCTGGCCGAGCGGCAGGGCGCCAACGGCGGAGCGGCCGCGTATCTCTGCGAGCGTTCGGTCTGTCGGCAGCCTGTCATTTCACCCGACGAACTGAGGCGTGTGCTCGCGAGTGACGGGTAACGTGAAAAGCGTGAGCTCGAGCGCAAGAGCGGACGTGCTCGGCGATCCGGAGCGGTTGGCGGCACTCAACGCGACTGGGCTGCTCGACGCCCTCCCCCAGGCCGCCTTCGACCGGCTGACGCGGCTGGCGACGCGGACGGTGGGCGTCCCCGTGTCCCTCGTGAGCCTCGTCGACGAGAACCGTCAATTCAACCTCTCGAGCAGCAGCGCGCTGGCCCCGCAGGGGATCGAGACCCCGCACCACGAGTCGTTCTGCTCCGTGGTCGTGAGCCGCGGCGCCCCACTCATCCTCGAGGACGTCGCCGAGGACCCGGTCGGCGAGGAGCACCCTGGCCTCCGTGAAAGTGCGGCTCGCGCCTACGCCGGGTTTCCCCTGACCCTCGAGGACGGCCACACCCTCGGCGCCCTCTGCGCGATCGACCTCGTGCCGCGCGCCTGGACGGAGGAGCAGCTCGAGATCCTCGAGGACATCACCATGATGGTCGTCGACGAGATCCAGCTGCGCGAGGCGCTGCGCACCTCCGAGCTGCGGCGCGACGAGCTGGAGCGGGCCGCCGTCTCCATCCGCACGCTGCACGGCGCGCTCGACGCCGCCGACGCGGAGCGCGTGGAGGGCCAGCGGGTCGGCCTTCGCATCGCCGCCGAACTCGCGCACGAACTCCGCACCCCGCTCTACGCGATCCGGAACCTGGCCGAGGACCTCGACGGCGTCGGGCCGGATGCGCTCCACGACGGGCTGCAGCACATCAGCGAGGCGACCGCCGAATCGCTCGCCGTGGTCGACCACCACCTCGAGCTCGCCCGGTCCAGCTCGAGCGGAAGCGTGGTGCGGGTCCACGAAGTCCGCGTACCCGAGCTCTTCCGCGCGCTCCGTGGCATGCTCGAGCCGCTCGCGCGCCGCGCCGAGGTGACGCTGCGCTTCACCGAGCCCGGCACCCTCCCGACCCTTCGGACGGACGGGGTGAAGCTCGCGCAGATCCTGCGCAACCTGACCACGAACGCGCTCCGGAACACGGCCGAGGGCGAGATCGTCGTCAGCGCCGAGGACGGTCCCGGCGACACCGTGCTCTTCCACGTCTGTGACACGGGCTGCGGCATCGCACCGGAGGATCAGGAGCGGATCTTCCAACGCGGGGAACAGCTCTCGGTGCCTCGGCGAAGGAGGGCGCCGGACTCGGGCTCCCGCTCGCGCGCCACATGGCCGAGCTGATCGGAGGGTCCATCAGCTTGGAGAGCACCGTCGGTGAGGGGTCCCGCTTCACGGTACGCGTGCCCCTGATCGTCGACTCCACGGTCTCGAGCGCCACCGTGATCCCCGCCCCGTACTGACGCCGCTCGGGCCTCGGTCCAGGCCACCGCGGTGAGTTGCTGACCGGGCGGGCCGTTAGTTTGGTTCGCCGCCATGACCCGCTTCTTCGCCTTCCCCGCTGGCCCCCGCACGAAGTGGGTCGTCTTCTTCGCCTGGATCGTCGCGGTCGCGCTGATGCTGGGGACGAACCTTCCGGGCAAGTACGCGGACGCGGAGAAGAACGAGTCGACGTCGTTCCTCCCTGGGGATGCGGAGTCGACCAAGGCGCTCGCGGTCACGAAGGCCCTCCAGGACGGCGAGCAGGCGCCGACGGTGATCGTCTACTCCCGCGCCGGCGGGCTGCGACCGGCGGACGAGCAGACGATCCGCGACGACATCACGAAGCTAAACGCCGCCAACCGGGCGGAGCGCTACGAGAACGCAACGGACTTCGGGAGCCCCTCCGGCGGAGCGACGCCGTTCCAGCGCTCGGAGGACGGCTCGACCGCGCTCATCGTGAACTCGCTTCGGGCGACCGGCGAGGCGGAGAACATCCTCGACCCGATCGACACCTACCGGACGCTGGTCTCCGGTGATCGCGACGGGCTGACGACGCAGGTCGGCGGGCCGGGCGGGATCTCCGCCGACGCGATCAAGGTCTTCGAGAACATCAACGGGACGTTGATCCTCGCCGCGGTCCTGCTGGTGTTCGTCCTGCTCATCCTGATCTACCGCAGCCCGATCTTCTGGTTCTTCCCCCTGCTCGCGGTCGGGATCTCCGAGCTCACCTCGCAGTCCTTCGGGTTCGGGCTGACGGAGCTCGGGGTGACGGTGAACGGGCAGTCCTCCTCGATCTCCTCCATCCTCGTGCTCGGTGCGGGCACCGATTACGCGCTCCTGCTCGTCTCCCGGTACCGCGAGGAGCTGCGCCGACACCAGGACAAGCACGAGGCCATGGCCAACGCGCTACGGGCGGCGGGCCCCGCGATCCTGGCCTCAGGGCTCACGGTCGCGATCACGCTGCTGTCGCTCACCTTCGCCAAGGTGAACGGCACCGCCGGGCTCGGGCCCACGGGCGCGGCCGGCATCCTCGTCGCCCTGCTGGCGATGCTGACGCTTCTGCCGGCCGTGCTCACCATCGTCGGCCGGAGGCCGTTCTACCCGTTCATCCCCTACGGCCCCGAGGACCCGCACGCCGCGGGCCGCCGCCCGAGCGCCGACGAGACCCACGGGTTCTGGCGCGGGGTCGGCGAGCGGGTCCGCGCCCGCCCCCGGCCGGTCTGGATCGGAACCGTCGCGGTGCTCGCCGTCTTCTGCCTCGGGCTCCTCAACTTCTCGGACGGGCTGACCCAGGGCAACTCGTTCCGCGACGGCGTCGAGTCGGTGGACGCGCAGGACACGATCGCCGCCGCCTTCCCGGCTGGCCAGAGCGCCCCGACCGACGTCGTCGTCGAGGATCCGTCGAAGGTGGAGGCGGTCGCCGCCGCCGTGAGCAGGGTTCCGGGGGTCGCGCAGGTGACGCCGACCTCGAGCCGAGGTCCGGAGGGCGTGCTGCTCGCCGCCTTCCTCTCCGACGATCCGTTCTCGACCGACGCCTTCGCGCTCATCCCGGACATCCGCAAGGCGGCCCGCTCCGCCGATCCGGGTGCACTGGTCGGCGGCTCGACCGCCGTGGAGGCAGATCTGCGGGAGGCCAGCGCGCGGGACACGCGGCTGCTCGTGCCGATCGCGACGCTGATCGTCTTCCTGATCCTGCTGCTGCTGCTCCGCGCGGTGCTCCTGTCGGTGCTCCTCATCGCGACGGTCGTCCTGAGCTTCGCCGCGTCGCTCGGCGTGGCGGCGGTCGTCTACGACGTCGTCTTCGGGTTCCCCGGCTCCGACCCGTCGCTGCCGCTCTTCGCGTTCATCTTCCTGGTCGCCCTCGGGGTGGACTACAACATCTTCCTGATGGCGCGCGTCCGGGAGGAGGTCGTGCGCCACGGCACCCGGCCCGGGATGCTGCGGGGGCTCGCGGTGACGGGTGGGGTCATCACGAGCGCTGGAATCGTCCTGGCGGGAACGTTCAGCGTCCTCGGCGTGCTCCCCCTCGTGTTCCTCACCGAGATCGGGTTCGTGATCGCCTTCGGCGTCCTCCTCGACACGTTCGTCGTGCGATCGATCCTGGTCCCGGCCCTGGTGTTCGACCTGGGCCCGAAGGTGTGGTGGCCCTCCCGGCTGGCCACCGAGCCCGATCACGCGGATGAGGCGCACCCGACCGTCGTCGCGGGCGCCTCCGGGGAACCCGCCTGAACCAGGCGGACCGGAGTCAGCCGGCCGCGCCGTCGAGCGCCGCGACCTCATCCTCGGTGAGCTTCAGCTCGGCGGCCGCGACGTTCTCGCGCAGATGCTCGACGGAGCCGGTCCCCGGGATCGGCAGCATGACGGGCGAGCGGTGCAGCAGCCAGGCGAGCGCGACCTGCCCCGGGCTTGCCTCGTGACGCTCCGCGGCCTCGGCGAGCGGCCCGCCCGGCCGAGCGAGGTCGCCTGAGGCGAGCGGGAACCACGGGATGAACCCGATGCCCTGCTCCTCGCAGTAGTCGAGGACGTCCTCGGCCGAGCGGTCGGCGAGGTTGTACTTGTTCTGCACCGTGGCGACCGGGAAGACCTCCTGCGCCGCCTTGATCTCCTCCACCGTCACCTCGCTGAGGCCGAGGTGGCGCACCTTGCCCTCGTCCTGGAGCTCCTTCAGCAGCCCGAACTGCTCGGCCTGATCGACCTTCGCGTCGATGCGGTGCAACTGGAAGAGGTCGATGGTCTCGAGCCCGAGCCGGCGCAGGCTCATCTCGCAGCACTGCCGGAGGTACTCGGGGCGGCCGAGCGGCGGCCAGTCGCCCGGACCGGTCCGCGTCAGGCCGGCCTTCGTGGCGACGGTCACCGCGTCGTACGGACGCAGCGCCTCGCTGATCAGCTCCTCCGAGACGTAGGGGCCGTAGGAGTCGGCGGTGTCGATGAAGTCGACCCCGAGCTCCGGGAGCGCCTTCAGCACCGCGATGGCGGCGTCGTGGTCTGCGGGCGGACCCCACACGCCCTCCCCGGTGATGCGCATCGCGCCGTAGCCGAGACGGGTGACCTCGAGGTCCCCGCCGATCTTGAAGGTGCCGGATGCCGTCGCTGTAGCCATGCTGCTCGGCCTACCCATTCGGTTGCAGACGCAACCAGTCCGCGTCAAAGGATGGGCAAGTACCGGTCGAGCTCCCACTGCGTGACCTGCACGCGGTAGTCCTCCCACTCCTGCCGCTTGATCTCCACGTACCGGTTGAACATGTGCTCGCCGAAGGTGCGCAGGACCAGCTCGGACTCGGCCGTGAGCTCGATCGCCTCCCCCAGGGACTCGGGCAGCTGCTCGATCCCGAGCCGACGGCGGTCGTCCGGAGCCAGGTGGTAGAGGTTCTTCTCCATCGGCTCGGGTAGCTCGTAGCCCTTCTCGATGCCCTCGAGGCCGGCCTGCAGCAGCGCCGCGAAGGTCAGGTACGGATTGCACGCCGGGTCCGGGCAGCGGAGCTCCATGTGGGTGGACTGCTCGCGGCCGCTCTGGTGCAGCGGCACGCGGACGAGCGCGGAGCGGTTCCGGCGGCTCCAGGCGACGTAGACGGGGGCCTCGTACCCGGGCACGAGCCGCTTGTAGGAGTTCACCCACTGGGCGAAGACCGAGGAGAGCTCACGCGCGTGCCGGAGCTGGCCCGCGATGAACGCCTTGCCGACGTCCGACAGGTGGTAGGAGTCGTCCGCGTCGAAGAAGGCGTTGCGCCCCTCCCGCGTGAGACTCATGTTCGTGTGCATCCCCGAGCCGTTCTCGCCGACGAGGGGCTTCGGCATGAAGGTCGCGTGCCAGCCCGCCTTCATCGCGAGCTCCTTGACGGTGATGCGCTGGGTCATCACGTCGTCGGCCGCCTTCAGGGCGGGCTCCGGTCGCAGGTTGATCTCGTGCTGCGAGGGGCCTGATTCGTGGTGCGAGGAGGCGACGTGCACGCCGAGCTGCTCGAGCGCCAGGACGGTCTCGCGACGGACGTCGGAGCCGGCGTCGAGCGTCGTGAGATCGAAGTACCCGCCCCGGTCGAGGACCTTCGTGCCGGCGGCGTCCTCGAACAGGAAGTACTCGAGCTCGGGAGCGACGTGGAAGGCGTCGAACCCCATCTGCTCGGCTCGCGCGATCGCCCTCCGCAGGACGTGCCGGGGGTCACCCTCGTAGGGCGTGTTCTCCGGGGTGCGGATGTCGCAGAAGACACGGGCGACACCCTGCTCCTCGGGCCGCCACGGCAGCACCGCGAAGGTCGTCGGATCCGGCTGGGCGACCATGTCGGATTCCTCGATGGCGTTGAAACCGGTGATCGAGGAGCCGTCGAAGCCGAGCCCGTTGGCGAAGGCCTCTTCCAGCCCGGCCGCATTGACCGAGAACGACTTCAGCTGGCCCAGGATGTCCGTGAACCAGAAGCGCACGAAACGGATGTCGCGCTCCTCGACGAGCGCCATGACGTCCTGGGCGGTCCGGGGCTGATCGCTCATCCGCGGGACCCTAGTGCGTCGGCCTAGGACCGGCGGTAGGACTCGGATCCGACATCCGGTCCTGCGCCGGGGCGGCGTCGCAGCCCTCGCCGAGCCACTCCCGCGCCCAGGTGGCGAGCTGCGTGAGCGCCGGGGCGAGACCCCGTCCCATGGGGGTGAGCGTGTAGTCGACCCGCACCGGCGCCCCCACCGTCGCCTCCCGCGCGAGGAGGCCACGGGCCTCGAGCTCCTTCAGCCGCTCGGAGAGCAGGCGATCGGAGAGCTGCGGGACCGAGGCGGCGATCTCGGAGAAGCGCAGCGGCGTGTCCGAGGCCATGAGGACGGCGATGATCGCGCCGGTCCAGCGACGGCCGATCAGCTCCACCGCATCGTGGTAGTAGGGGCAGCAACCGCTGTGCTCCTGCTCGGGTGGGCTCCGGACGTCCATGGTCACCGTCTCGAGCGTAGCGAGCGGGACCGCGCGGCTGGCGGGCTCGCGCTCATGCTCAGCGTTGGTCGGCCGGGCCGCGCGCGCGGCGCCGCGGGCAACCTCAGAGCACGGAGACGAGCGGCAGCGCGACCGCGCCGGCGGACCCGCTCGTGAACGCGATGAGGATCAGGACGATTCCGAGGAGAACCGCCCACATGGCGATGCGGTCGGGGTTGCCGCCGAACCGCTCGGAGAACGCCTTCGGCGGGCGGGCCGGACGCTCGATCTCGCGCAGCCGGGCAGCGGGTCGAGGGGCGGCGACGGCACGGCCGGGCGCAGCCATGCGAGCCGCGGTGGCCGCGGACGCGGCGGCGATCCCGGACGTCTCGAGGACGACGGTGCGGCCGGTGCTGGCGGTGGTGGGCTGGGCCCGGGCGGGCACCGAAGCCGGGTCGGGCGCACCGAGCCGTGCAGCGGTCCGGCGACGCGCTCGCTCGTTGGCGCTCGTCCCGAAGTCGAAGTCGAGATCCTCGGTGGTCTGCTCTCCCCGGGCGAGGGCATCTCCGAGCTCGTCGAGCGTCAGGAGCTGCTCGCCGTCGTCCGAAGGAACGGCTTCCACGCGGGAGGCGCGGACGACGGGCCGGGGGGCGTTCGACGCGGGTCCGCCGCCCCCGAGGCCGAGAACCTCTCCGAGCTCGTCGAGCGAGAGCTCGCGACTCTCCGCGACCCCCGTCTCGAAGGTGAACGCGTCGTCGGCGTCGCTGAAGGCCTCCGCGAACGCACGGGCGTCGGCGCGGGTGCTGCGGACGGTCTCGGTGGCGTTGCTCATCGTCGGCTTCCTCATGTGGAGGGCCCTCCGGTCAACGGCCGGGAGGCCGATGAGTCGCGGGGCCCGACTTCCATCCGGCGGCGCATAGCGCTGCCCGGACAGGTGCGGCTGCTGGACGTCTTGATCGTAGCAGTGGACTTCTCCCTGCAAGCGCGGACGGAGTGCCCCTCAACAGCCCATCCGACGGTCGGGCTGCCTGTGGCAACCATAGGCGCAGGGCCGGACGGAAACCACCTCGAAGCTCCGATCCCCTGCCGCGAGCGCCCAATCTGGGCGTGATCGTGCATGAGGTCGGAAGCGGGACCTGATCAGCGGCCGGCGGTCCTCGCGATGAAGGCGGCCACACGGTCCTGGTCCTCGCCGTCGACGAGGCCGCGCGGCATCTGGCCGTTGCCCCGGGCGCGGCCGTTCGTGATCGCATCGTTGATGAAGGCGATCCGGGCCTTCTCCTCGGCGATCGGGGGGATGATCTTGTCGAGGTTCGGCCCGACCCGGCCGACGCCGTTGGCGGCGTCGAGCTGGTGGCAGGTCGCGCACTTCTGTGCGAAGACGACGCGGCCTTCCTGCTGGTCGGCGGTGAGGCTGATGCCCCCCACGGACTCCTTGGACTGGCTGTCGTTGTTGTAGCTGATGGCGAGGATCGGGAGGCCGATGCCGAAGGCCAACGTGACGAGGCCGACCGCGACCATCACGGCGGGCTGCGAGCGCTTGGTCGCCTTCGCGTCCGGCTTGCGGCCGCTGCGCAGTGCCAGCGCGACGACGCTGAGCCCGGCACCTACGAACACGAGGACGATGACGATGAGTCCGATCACGTGCCCGACCCTACCGGCGAGGGCACCCGGCCGTGGCGAAAGGTGCGGGCCCTCGAGCCGGCTCCGCTCACCGTCGCCTCCCCTGGCCGAAGCTCATGACCGCCGGGGCGACCGCCCGGAAGTCCCCGCCCTCGGTGCCCGTTGGTGCGAGCGCGCTCGCGTCCTGAGCCTGCTCGAGCTCTGCCAGGTCCAGCGGGCTGAAGTCCTTGATCAGCGCACGTGGTCGCTCGGGCGCCTCGAGCGCCCAGATCCGGCGAACCACCACGTTGACCTGCCCCCCGGCCATCGGGTGCCGTTCGAAGGTCCCGTCGGCGACGACGAGCGGTTCGGTCCGGACCGCCAGGCGGTGGCGGTCGTAGAGCTCGGGCGAGACGATCAGGTTGATCGTCCCCGCCTCGTCCTCGAGCAGCATGAAGACGATCCCCTTGGCGGTCCCGGGCCGTTGGCGGGCGACGACGAGCCCTCCGACCCGTACCTGCTGCCCGTGCCGCAGGCCGGCGAAGGCCGCCGTCCCCACCGCTCCCTGCGCGTCGAGCTCGCTCCGCAGCAGCGCCACCGGATGGGTGGTCGCGGTGATCCCCGTGGTGCGGTAGTCGGCGATCATCGCGTCCCAGGACTCGAGCACGGGCAAGGAGGGCGCTGCGGGCAGGGGCAGCGGGAGCGCGAGCTGGGTTCCGGCATCGACCGTCCGCCCCGGGCCGCTGCCCCGCACCCGGACACGAAGGCCGGGCGCGGCGGTGCCCAGTCGCCAGAGCGCCGCTCTCCGCCGGTGCCCGGGCTCGGGGACGTCGCCCGCCACCAACCCGTCGCAGGCCCCCGACCAGGCGAGCTTCCCGAGCGCCGGCCGCCCCGCACCCGCCCGGGCGGCGAGCTCCTCCACCGAGGTGAACGGTCCGTCCTGCTCACGGGCGGCGACGAGCGCGGCGACCTCGTCGGCCCGCACGCCGACCACGTAGCCGAGGCCCACACGCACCGTTCCGTCGGCCTCCACGTCGCAGCCGACGCCACTGGCGTTCACGTCCGGCGGGGCGACCGCGATCCCGCGCCGCTGCGCCTCGTGGATCAGGGAGTCCGGCGGGTAGAAGCCCATGGGCTGCTCGTCGAGCAGCGCGCTCAGGAACTCCGGGCCGTAGTGCACGCGCAGCCAGGTCGACTGGTAGGCCAACAGCCCGAACGCCGCCCCGTGGGCCTTCGGGAAGCCGAAGCCCGAGAACCCGATGATCATGTCGTAGACCCGCTGAGCCGCCTCGGCGCCCACCCCGTGGGTCCGTGCGGCTCCGTCGAGGAACCGCTGGTGGTAGGCGCGGATCGCAGCCTCCGAGCGTTTGCGACTCATCGCCTTGCGCAGCCCCTCTGCCTCCCCGGGCGTGAAGCCGGCGAAGGCCATCGCGACCTCGATGACCTGGTCCTGGAAGATGATCGTCCCGAGGGTGTCCTTGAGCACCGGCTCCAGCGACGGGTGCTCGTAGGGGATGACGAAGTTCGGGTTCGCCCGCACCGCCTGCTTGCGCGTGATGTACGGGTTGACCGCGCCGCCCTGGATCGGGCCCGGCCGGACGATCGCCACCTGGATCGTCAGGTCGTCGAGCGTCTCCGGCCGTGTGCGCAGCAGCGAGGCCATCTGGGCGCGGCTCTCGATCTGGAAGACCCCGGTCGTCTCCCCCCGCTGGATCGCCCCGTAGACCTCCGGGTCGTCGTAGGGAATGCGAGAGAGGTCGACGAACTCGTCCCGCCGCTTCCCGATCAGCTCGACGCAGCGCTCGGCGGCCGAGAGCATCCCGAGCCCGAGCAGATCGATCTTCAGGAAGCCCGCGTCCGCGCAGGAGTCCTTGTCCCACATGACCATCTGGCGGCCCTCCATCGCCGCCGGAACGACCGCACAGCAGTCCACGAGCGGCCGGGTCGCGACGATCATCCCGCCCGAGTGCTGGGAGAGATGCCGCGGCAGCCCGTGGGCCTCCTCGGCCAGCCGGACGAGCCACTCCCAGCGCCCGAGCTTCTCCCGCCCGTTCCCGAGCGCCCGCGCGACGTCCTCCTCGACCTTGAAGGTCGACCAGCCCTCCGACGCCCGGGCCACCCGCTCGATCTCCCCGGGCGGCAGCCCGAGCGCCTTGCCGAGCTCACGGATCGCGCCCCGCGCCTTGAAGGTCGGGAAGGCCGCGACCAGCGCCGAGTGCTCGCGTCCGAACCGCTTGTGGATCCGTGGGATGAGCTCAGCCCGGATGTCCCGCGGGAAATCGAGGTCGATGTCCGGCAGCGAGGTGATCTCCTCGTTGAGGAAGCGACCGAGGAAGAGCGCGTTCTCGATCGGGTCGATGTGCGAGAGGCCGGTGAGGTAGCAGACGATCGAGGAGACGCTCGATCCCCGCCCGCGGCCGGGGGGCAGCAGCGAACGCGCCGTCCCCACGCCGCGGATCTCGACCGCGATCTCCCGCGCGAGCTCGAGCAGCTCGTGATGGAGCACGAAGAACCCGGAGAGGCCGAGCCCGTCGATCAGCCGCAGCTCCTCCTCCAGGCGCGCGACCGCCTCCTCACGCCGCTTGTGCCCGGGCGGGTACCGCGAGTCGAAGGCGGCCAGGCAGGTACCCCGCAGCGTCCGCGCCGCCCCGCTGTCGTCCGCCCCCGGATAGCGGTATCCGAGATCGGCAGTCAGGTCGAAGCGCAGCTCCGAGGCGAGGCGGGCCGTCTCGACCACCGCCTCGGGATGATCGGCGAAGCGGGCGGCCATCGCCGCCGGGGTGGTGAGCACGTGGGCGTGGTTGCCGCGCCGAACGGGCTCGGAGGCGTCGAGCGAGGCGTGCTCGCGGATCGCCACGAAGGCGTCCTGCAACAGCGCCCGCTCACGCGAGTGGGCGTGCACGTTCCCGGTCGCCACGCAGGCCACCCCGAGGCGCCGCGCAAGCTCGACCCGGCGACGATTTCGAGCCCGGTCGTGACGGGCGAACGGACGCTGCAGCTCGATCCGGATCCCCTCCGGCCCGAAGGCGGTGAGCAGCCGACGCAGCGACGGCTCGTCCTCCACCCCCTGGCGCGAGCAGCCCGACAGGCAGACGAGCCCCTCGGCGTGCTCGGCGATGTCGTCGATCGTCACCGAGGGCGCGATCACCCGGCGCCGGGTCGCATCGCGCGTATGGGCGTGCGCACGGGTGAGCAGCCGACAGAGGTTGCGCCAGCCCGTCGCGTCCCGGACGAGCAACGTGAGGTGCCGCAGCGCCGGCGGCTCCCAGATCGCGCCCCGCAGCACCGCCCGGCCGGGCGTCTCCTGCTCCGGGGAGGCGGGATCCGCCTCGTCGCGGACGGAGATCTCGGCCCCGTGGATCGCCCGCAGGCCGAGCGCCCCGGCGGCCTGCGCGAACTCCATCGACCCCGAGACCGTGTCGTGATCGGTCAGGGCCATCGTGGTGTGCCCACGCTCGAGCGCAGCGACCACGAGCTCCTCGGGCTGTGCGGTTCCATCGAGGAAGGAGAAGGCGGAGTGGGCGTGGAGCTCGACGTACTGCGACACGAACGCATGTTCGCATACCGGACGGACGTCTTCGCGCCGACGTCGTCGCAAGGTCAGACGACATCCAGGCAGTCGTCCCGACGAACCCAGGCACCGCCCGCGGGCCGGGTCCAGGCGTCGTCGAGCACCGAGGTCGACCGCGTGACCTCCACGCCGCCCCCGAGCTTGGCCCCCAGCGCCGCCTCGGCCTCCGCACCGTAGGCCCGCTCCTCGGCCCGGTAGCGCCGGACCTCGACCAGGCCGCCGTCGACCAGCCGGGCGGCCAGCCCCACGGAGGCCGCGACGATCCGCGGCGACCGGGTGCTCCCGAGCGCCTGCACCATCGCGTGGTAGGCCGCCAGGTTGGCCCCGCCGGCGGTGAGGTCGAGGCTCGCGGTGATCTCCGAGCGCAGCCGCGCAGTCTCATCGGCCTTCGGCGAGGTGCGCAGGCCGCCTGACACCCCCGCCGTGCCCCTCATGGTCACCCTCAGGCTCGTCGGGTTCCAGCGCCTGTCGTACGCCACGTTGAGCACTGCCTCGCCCTCTCCCGAGACGCCCGCGCTCAGCAGGCCGCCGGCCAGGGTCCTCGCCGCCGTTCCCGCGATCGTGAAGGTCGCCGTCGTGTTCCCCTCGCGGTCGCGCGTCCCGCCGAGTGACGCCCGCAGGCCGGCGCGGACCGAGTTGCCCGACCCGCGCGGGATGTTCAGCTGCCCCTGGACCCCTGAGCTCACGGCATCGACGTCGGAATCGGGCAGCTTGTCCCCGTCGTAGCCGGCCAGATGTGCGACGCCCCTCGCCAGCCCGGCCCCCGGGACGACCCCCTGCACGGCGTCCCCGACGAGCTTCTTGGTGATGCGCGCGATGAGGTCGTCGGCCCGCTTCGCGTCGAGATCGTTCCAGACCTGCCGCCGGCCGAGCCGGAGGAGCAGATCACCTGTCGCCCGCTGTCCTCCGGCGATGCGCTTGCTGCCGAGGCTGATGCCCGCCGCGGCGCCGGCGCCCGTCGTGACCCCGCCCTCCACTCCCTCGGCGAGCGTGACGGAGATGGTGCCGTCCGAGCGGCGCTCACGCAGCACGCTGAACGATCTCCCGCCCTTGACGATCAGGTACTTGACGTCCATCTTCCCGCCCGTTCCCCCCGAGCTGATCGTGCACGGGGCGTGCGCGTCCAGCCGGCAGCCCTGGCCGGTGACCGTGCAGAGCGCCCGTTCCCACCCCTCGAGCACCGCGTTGAAGAGCCCGGCCCCGCTCAACGCGGTGGCGCCCGCGACGAGGACGACGACGAGCACCGCGAGCAGCGCCGAGTACTCCATCGAGGCCTGGCCACGCTGCGTCTCGTCGTCCACGCCCTCGACCGTCCCGCCGACCCGCGTGCCGGATCAACACGCAGGTGTGACAAAAGTGCGGAGCGTCAGATGCGGGGCTGCGCGGGAGCTCCCACCGTGCCCGAGGAGGCCCAGGCCAGCCGGGTCCCGCGGAACAGCCGTGAGCCGGGCGCGCGGACGTAGACCCGCCCGGCCTCCCGCTCGTGCCCGGCCACCGCCCGTGCGAGCAGGACCGCCTGCGCCAGCCCGACGAGGAGGCAGCCGCCCGTCACCCGCAGGCCCGCGTCCCAGGCTCCGAGGAGCGCGAGCGGCGCGGCGAGACCGACGACGATGAGCGGAAGCTGCCAGAGCGGCGTCGGCTCACCCGTCGGCTCGACCTCACCGGCGGGCCGCGCCTGCGCGACCGCCTTGTGCACCGAACGCGGCCCGAACCAGGCCAGCAGCAGGAGCACCACCACGAGCTGAGACACGGTCGAGAGCCCATGATCGGTCGCGCGCTCATCGGCGAGGACGAGCACCACGGAGCCCACGAGTCCACAGGCGGCGAGCGCAGCCCCTTCGACGCGCAACCGCTGTCGGTAGGTCGGGCCGAGCACGGGCACCCCGCCGGCGGACGCGGAGCCGGACCGCCTGCCGAACTCGACCGGTGGGCTGCTCATCGCTGTCGGTACCAGCGGCCGTCGACGAGGTCACGGAAGACGATGGTGTCACGGCCAGAGACGGTCACGACCTCCCAGTATCGACGACGAAGCGGCCGATCCGTCCACCAGCGGTCCTCGATCAGCCAGGACTCGCGAACGGCATCGACCGCGCTGCCCGCGATCCGCTCGGGCCGCCCGCCCGCCCCGGCCTGCACGGAGACGGGCTCGGGTAGGCCGAGGCGACGGGGCGCCCCGGGTGCGTGGCGGGTCCGTCCCTCACGGGCGGCCGGACCGCCCGCGCCGGGACCACCGGGCGCCGGACGCGGGTTCCGCTGCGGCGTCGGTGTCGGAACGGGACCCACCTCCCGGTTCGCCGGAGGCGCAGGCGGAGGGGAGCTGCGCGATGGCGGCAGCCGCCCGTCGGGGACCACGCGACCCGTCGCGAAGTCGACCACCGTGCCGTCTTCCCCGCCGTGGCGCGCGGCCGCGTCCCGGGCGGGCGCCCGACGTCCGGGCGGGCTGTTCTGGACCTCGGCCGGCCGCAGGCGAACGACCGGGAGCGGAGCCTCCGCGATGCTCGTCATGCCCTGCGTCGCCGCCTCCGGTACCGGCGGGTCATGGGGATCGTCACGTACCCGTCGGTCCCGCGTGATCCGCACGGGCCGCTCCCCTCCGCGTGCCGGATCCGGTCCCCGCGGATCCTCGGGACGCGGCGTGTCCTTCCCCCCGGCGCGACTCATTCGAACGGGGTGAGCACCGCGCGGCGCTCGGGGACGCGGGAGTCCGGGTCGACGGAGAGCACCCGCAGCGCGGCATCGGGACCACCGACGGCCCGGGCCTGGCGCACGGCCTCGCGGAGCCGTTCGCGGCGGACGGCGGCGGAGTCCTGGAAGAGCGCGTGCCCGGCCTGGTGCGGTGCTCCGAAGCGCTCGACCGCCAGCCGCAACGCCTCGGCCGGCGCGGGCAGGGTGACCAGCCGCGGCACCAAGGCCAGGCGCATCCGCCCCGCATCGGCCGACGGCTCGCGGAAGACCATCCGCTCACGCCACGTGCCGCCCTCCACGAGCCGGGCGGAGAGCACGACCACCCGCAGCGTGCGTCCGTTCCGCTCGTGCCGGGCGAGCAGCCGGTCGACCAGCAGCGCCAGGGCCCGGCCGAGCTGCTCCCCGGAGGCGGACTCCTCGAGCTCGAGCGTCTCCTCCAGCCGCTCGCCAGGCTCACGCGGGCGCAACGGCGTGTCGCGTCCGTGCGCGAGCTCCCACGCCCGCTCCCCCGCCCGCCCGAAGCGATCGCCCAGCGCCGCACGCTCCAGACGGGCAACGGCGCCGAGCGTGCCCAGGCCGAGCTGCTCGAGCGACTCCACGAGCGGCGCCGTCTCGGGCACCGACCGCAGCATCGCGACCGGCTCCCCCCGCAGCTCGGCCGCGCCCTCCACCACCTCGGCACGCCGCGAGCGCGCTCGCGCGGCGCCCGTGTGAGCACAGAACCGCGAAGGCCCGGCGCCGATCCGGGCCGGGACCCCCAAGGCCCGTCGAACCGCCGCCACCACACCGTCCAACGTGCCGCCGTGCAGCCGATGGAGGCCGTCGGCCGCGAAGCAGGCCACCCCCGGCTCGGGCGCCTCCACCTGCGCGCCCATGGACTCGAGCCGGGCGATCGCGGCCTCCCAGGCGTCGGCCACCCCGACCGGATCGGGCGGGATGAGGGCCAGCGCCGGACAGCGCGAAAGCGCCTCCCCCAACCGCATCCCGGGGTACACGCCCCGGCTCTCGGCCGCGGCGTTGACCTCCCCCACGAGCTGCTCGCGGCCCGGCTCCGGTGCTAGCGCAGCCGGCCCTGCCGCCAGGGCCTCACGGCCACCGGCGGCGGTGATCAGGGCGAAGCGGGGAAGCAGGACACAGACGATCATCGACGAACATATGTTCGCACGGCGAACGGCGGAACGGCCCTCGCAGGCGTTCTTCCTGCACACGCCGAAAAACGGCTAGGTCCGCCCGAGAAGCGCTCCCAATTCCGTCGCCGCCGAGAAGTCGCCCTCGAGGTCGAGGCGCCCCGTGAGGAGCGCCCGGCCTGCCTCGAGATCACCGCCTGCGATGCGGACGAAGTCGGCGACCGAGAGCTTCACGGTCAGCCGCGGATCGTCCCCGCGACCGCGTCGGACGACGGTCTGCTCCGCCCCGATGTCGACCGTCCAGACCCGCAGCGCGCCACCGTCGGTCCGCAGCTCGCAGCAGAGCTCCCCGACGAAACCCTCGGTGCGCGCGGGCGACAGCCCGGAGCGCAGCACGGTGAAGAGCACCCGCAGGCCGAGGCGACTGCCGACGGTCCGCTCCAGCCTCCGGTCGTCGGAACGATGGACGAACGCACGAAACTCGTGGAGCAGCCGGAGGCGCATCGCGCGCACAGTACCTCCGTATACGCTCGCGCCAATGCATCGCACCACGACGTTCAGGGGAGCGCTGTTCGGCTCGTTCGCCGCCCTCGCGTTCACCGCCTCCCCCGCCCTCGCCGGGATCACCGCGGCCGAGGCCATCCTCCCCCCGGGGCAGAGCGGCTTCGTCTCCACCTCGGGCCTCGCCCAGGGAACCGGGTCGCCTCATCTGTACGACCAGCAGCAGCCCTTCATCGACTTCAAGCGCAAGCCCTTCGGCTTCGACCAGCCCGCCGCCTCCACCGAGTCGCCCGGCCGCGGCGTGACGATCACCCGGGATGCGTTCGGGGTGCCGAACGTCCGCGCGGGCGCCGAGCTCGACGCCTGGTTCGGCGCCGGCTACGCCGTCGCCCAGGACCGTCTCTTCGAGCTGGAGGCGTTCCGCAAGGCCACCCAAGGGCGCGTCGCCGAGCTCACCGGCCGCGCCGGCCTCGCCGACGACGTCGTCTCGCGGCGCGACTACTACACCCCCGCGGAGGTCGACGATCAGTTCAACCGCCTGCCGGTCACCTTGAGGATGCGCTTCGCCGCGTACGTAGAGGGCGTGAACGCCTGGATCGCACGGGTGCAGCTCGACCCGACGCTCATGCCGGGCGAGTTCGCCGCCACCGGCACCCAGATCACCCCGTTCACCACTCGGGACTTGACCTACGTCGGGATCTTCCTCGCCCGCACGGTGCCCTCCGGGGACGGGGCCGAGCTGCGGAACCTCCGCGCGATTCAGGATTCCGGGTCGCCGAAGGTCCTCGACGCGCTCGTGCCACTCCGCGTCCGTGGCCAGCGCACGACGATCCCGAAGCGGGAGGGGAGCTTCCCCCAGGGTCCGACCCTCAGCGCGAAGAAGGCTGCCGCGGCCCGCCGGCGCTCGCTCCGCTTCGTCGCCGGGCTGCCGAAGCCGAGCGCGGAGCAGGCCGGCGCCGCGGCCCGGAAGGCGGACCTGCCCGCGGGCCGCCTCGGCCGGACCGGCGGCTCCTACATGTTCGCGATCCGCAAGCCGGGCGGCCGGGGTGCGGTGCTCTTCAACGGGCCGCAGCTCGGGTTCTCGGCGCCGGAGCTGTTCGTCGAGCTCGAGGTCCACGCGCCCGGCCTCGACGTGCGCGGCGTCACCGCCCCCGGCATCCCGGTCATCGGCGTCGGCCACACCGACGAGCTCGCCTGGGGCATCACGAGCGGGCTCTCCGACGAGGACGACCTGTACGCCGAGAAGCTCGTCCCCGGCGAACCCGAGATGTACTTCTTCAAGGGCGAGAAGCGCCGCATGGAGTGTCGCGACGAGACGCTCCGCTTCATGACCGGGCCGAGCGCGCTGCTCGGCAGCAAGGTCCCGGAGTCCGGTTCGCGGACGGAACGGTTCTGCCGGACCGTCCACGGTCCGGTCCAGGCCCGCGACGGCGACGTCGCCTACGCGCGGCGCTACGCGATCTGGGGTCGCGAGGTCGAGACGATCGTCGGCATCGACATGCTCAACCACGCGAAGACGGTCGAGGACGCCGACGAGGCCACGCGCGAGCTGACCTGGAACGAGAACTTGATGGTCGCGGACTCGAAGGGAAACATCGGCTACTGGCACCCCGGCCTGCTCCAGATCCGGCCTTCACGATGGGACCAGCGACTTCCCCTGCCGGGGACGGGCGAAGCCGAGTGGCCGGGACTCGTCCCCCGCTCGCGACTCCCGCGGGTCATCAACCCCAAGCAGGGTTGGCTCGCGAACTGGAACAACGTGCCGTCGGCCGGCTGGACCTCCGGTGACGGACCCGCCTCCGAGCGCATCAGCGGCGGCTTCCACCGGGTGGGCTGGCTGCAGACGCTCGTCGCACACACGGCGAAGAAGGACCCGAGCTTCGCGGGCGCCGCGCTGGCCGTCCGGAGGGCCGGCTCGCGTGCGCAGCAGCGACCGCTCGCGGGACCCCGCCTGCGGCGTGCCGCTCGGGGCGCCCGCGGCAACGCCAAGGCGGTCCTCGACACCCTCCTCAACTGGAATGGCGACTACGTCACCGTCGACGCGGCGACGACCGTGGACGCGGGCGTCGCCACCTGGGAGGCCTTCAAGGAGGAGGCCAACCGCCAGGCGACCGCAGCGCTCGGAAAGGGTGCCGACCGGTTCGAGGCGCGGCCCGGGAACTCCCACGTCTTCGACATGACCGATCGCGAGGCGTACGCGCTGCGGACGCTCAGCTCGGCCGGCTACCGACGGGTCGCCGCGGCCACGTTCACGAAGCTCGCGGAGCGGTTCGGTTCGACGGATGCCGCGACCTGGCGGGAGCCCCGTGCCATGTACAAGTTCGTCATCCAGGGCGCGGAGCAGCCGCCGCCGCTGCCGTTCTACGACCGCGGGACGTGGGAGCAGATCGTGGAGCTCAGCCCGTAGGTCGGTCAGGCAAGTGGAACGGGTGCCCGGAGGCGGGCGGCGGTGAGGGCCGAGGCGCCCCGCCGCCGAGCGGGCGGCCGGGCGGTCCGCTGGCGGACGGCCGCGTCGACGCGGCGGCGCCGGGCCCCCTCGGGGCGGGTTCCCAGACCCCAGGGGTGATGAGCCGCGCCGAGGTCGCCCGGCGCTCCCACGCGGAGACGGCGGCGCCACGGGTCGCGGCGCTGATGAGGAAGTAGTCGCAGAGCTGGCGTTCCACCCGGCTCGTGAGCGCTCCGCTCTCGGGGACGCGCGGCGCGCTCATCAGGCGGGCACGCTCGTAGGGAAAGTGCAGGTGTCCCGCGCCGGCGGTGAGGTCGCGCAGCGGCAGGGCGAGGTAGGCGCCCGAGAAGCCGGTCATCCGGACGTGCAGCCACTGCACGGTGCCGCGCTCGCGATCGACGAGGACCGCCTCGACGCGGCCCAGGCGGGAGCCGTATACGTCGTTCGCGCGGAGCCCCACGAAGCGGAGGGCTGCGACCTGAGCATCGGTGACGGCGATCGAGGCCACGCCGAGAACCTAGACGACCGCAGCGGGCAGGCCCAGCGCCTTCCCGCGCCGACAAGCATGGGGCGACCCCGGCTTGTCGCCGAGGTCGCCCGACAGCAGATCGATAAGCCGGATCCTGTCGTTGGGCAATCATCCATCTCTGCGGCCTACCTGGACCTTGGCGAGCAGCCTGCAAACGGTCCTGCTTGGCCTAGCACCGGGTGGGGTTTGCCTGGCCGCCGTGTCACCACGACGCCGGTGCGCTCTTACCGCACCCTTTCAACCTTGCCTGTGCGTCCCGGCGGACCGGTACGCCATCGGCGGTGTGTTTCTGTGGCACTTTCCCGCGGGTTTCCCCGGGTCGGTTCCCCGACCACCCTGCTCTGCGGTGTCCGGACTTTCCTCGAGGGCCTGAACCCCCGCGACTGCCTGATCTGCAGGACGACCGTACCGCCTGGAGCAAGCTCTGCGGGTCCGGGGTACGCTCGCCGAGCATGGACTGGAGCGATCTCTTCATCGTGCTCGTCGTGAGTCACCTCGGCGGGGACTTCATCCTGCAGACGCAGTGGCAGGCGGTGAACAAGGTCGGCGGACTCGGCCCCGATCAGGAGTGCCGACGTGCTCTCGCTTCGCATGTCGCCACGTACTCGCTGGCCTACCTGCCCGCCCTCGTCTGGGTCGGCGCGGAGACGGGCGCGCTCGGCGTCGTGGCCATAGCGCTCACGACCTTCCTCCCGCATTACCTCCAGGACGACGGACGCGCCCTCCGCGCCTACGTCAAGGAGGTCAAAAAGGTCGAACCACCCTTCGGATCGCCCCTCTGGATCGCCATCGACCAGAGCGTGCACATCGTCGGACTCCTCGGCACCGCCTTGCTCGTCGGCCTCGCCCTCTAAAGGCGCCCGGACACGCGCACGCCACGGCGAGCCGCGGCCTCAGCGCAGCTGAACCCCGCAGTCGCGACAGGCGCCGCCGGCCGCGACCTCGCGCGGGACCATGGCCCCAGAACAGACCGGGCACGCGACGGGGTGGTGGACTGACAGGCCCTCCCAGGCACCGACGAGCATCTCGTCGAGTGTCGCCTCACCACCCCGTCGCAGCACGGTCGTCCGAGACCACCTCGTGGCCTCACGATCAACGGCCTGCTCGCGTCGCAGCCGCTCTGAGAGCGGCACCGGCTCGGCACGTGCACCGCCGTCGCGCCCACGCGGCGTCGTCGGCGCCCCCACGAGCGAGAGCTGCCCCGCCGCCGGGGCATCGACGTAGGCCGGCCGTTCGATGTCCTGCGCCAGGGCGGCCATCAGGAGACGCTCCGGAAGAGCCCGACGACTCGGCCCATGACCTGGACGTCCTTCGTCCGGATCGGCTCCATCGTCGCGTTCTCGGGCTGCAGGCGGATGTGATCGCTCTCGCGGAAGTACCGCTTCACGGTGGCCTCCTCCCCCACGAGCGCGACGATGATCTCGCCGTCGGTTGCGGTGTCCTGCGGACGGACCACGACGTAGTCGCCTTCCAGGATGCCCGCGTCGATCATCGACTCGCCGCGGACCCGGAGGACGTACTCACCCGTGTTCCCGCCGCCGCCGGCGACCGCAGGGACCTGGACGTACTCCTCGATGTTCTCCTCGGCCAGCAGCGGCGCACCGGCGGCGACCTGGCCGACGACGGGGAGCCCGAGCGGCGCGACGAGCGAGCGCACGTTCTCCACCACGGTCTCGGTGACGCGATCCAGCAGCTCGATCGCCCGCGGCTTCGTCGGGTCCCGACGGAGCAGCCCGAGCTTTTCCAGGTTGGCGAGGTGGGCGTGCACCGTGGAGGACGACGCCAGGCCCACGGCCTTCCCGATGTCCCGCACGGTCGGCGGATAGCCGTGCTTGCTGCTGTACCGCTTGATGAAGTCGAAGATCTCCTGCTGGCGCTTCGTGAGGTCCATCAGCTTGTCGCCTCCGGGCGTAGGGTCCTGCTCGGCAGTGGGTCGAACATGTGTTCGCACAAGCTACCGCGGGCGGTGGACGGAACGCAACCAGACCGTGTCGCAGGGCGCGGAACGGCCGCCAAGCGCTACCATCGCCGCCCGAGCGCCGGTGGCGGAATTGGTAGACGCGCAAGGTTGAGGGCCTTGTGAGGTAACACTCGTGGAGGTTCGAGTCCTCTTCGGCGCATACGGAACGGAAAGCCCCGCAATCGCGGGGCTTTCTGCGTTCTCAGGACAGTTGCTCCCGGCGGAGCTGGAGGGCTGCGGAGCAGGCTCCATCCCACGAACAGCCCTCGTGGCGGCCGAGCGTCGGGTTCGTCGTGCAGCGCGTTTGGCGGAGCCGCAGTGGGGTAGGCGTCCGCTTCACACGCCGCCGGCGTGACCACCGATCGGGGACCCCTTGCCGCTGAAGACCACCACCGCCCTCCTGGCCACGTCCGCGCTCCTCCTCAGCGCCTGCGGCGGCAGCGGCAACAGCGACGAGGACCAGATCCGCTCGATCGTCGACGACGGCGCGAAGAACCCCGCGACGATCTGCGACCACCTCGCCGCCAAGCCGCTCGAGACGATCGGTGGCGCCGAGGGCTGCAAGAAGCTCGCGGAGAACCAGAAGTCCACCGAGGCGAGCGTCGAATCCGTCTCGGTCAACGGCGACACGGCGACGGCGAAGGTCAAGTCCGACGGGAAGACCGGCGACACCAAGTTCACGAAGGTCGACGGGGACTGGAAGATCAGCCTCGAGTGACGCCCACGGCGTTGCCGGCGGCCGCGCTCACCCGGCGAGCGCGAGCGCGGTCCGCTTGCTCTCGAACTCCGCAGAGACCTCGGCGAGGACCCGCAGCATCTCCGCCTTGGCCGGGGACTCCCACGAGCCCGCCAGCGTCGCGGCCTGCACCACCCGCACGGGCGGCCGAGACCCCAAGGAGCGGATGACGACGTCGTCGCGGACTGCCGCCAGCGCGAGATCGGGAATGAACGAGACGCCGAAGCCTGCCGCCACGAACCCCTGGATGGCCAGGTAGTCATCGGAGTGGAAGCCGATGCGTGGCTCGAAGCCCGCTTCCTGGCAGGCACGGACGAGGATGCGGCCGTCGGGGCAGCGGTTCGTGGCTCCGAGGATCCATTCCTCCTCCACAAGGTCCGCCAGCCGCAGCCGTGAGCGCCCGGCGAGCGGGTGATCCGCCGCGAGCATGAGCGACATCGGGTCCTCGAGCAGCGGCGTGAAGGTCACGTCCTGCGTCGGCGGCGGCGGATCGAACGTGGTGGCGACCGTGAGCGCGATGTCCGCCTCTCCCCCACGGAGCGCGTCGAGGCCCCCGTCCGGGTCCTCCGGCCCCAGGGTGAGCTCGACGCCCGGGTGCAGGCGGCGGAACTCGACGATCGCCCGCGGGACGATGGTCGCCCCAGCGGTGGTGAAGGTCGTGAGGCGCAGGCGGCCGCCGCGGAGCCCGGCGATCGCGTCGAGCTCCGCCTCGGCGTCGTCGAGCCGGCAGAGGATCGCCTCGGCGTGCACCACGAGTGCGCGCCCAGCGTCGGTCAGCGTGACCCCACGGGCGGAACGGTCGACAAGCCGGGTGCCCGCCTCCCGCTCGAGCGCGGCGATCTGCTGGGAGATGGCGCTCTGCGTGTAGGCCAGCGCCTCGGCGGCGGCGGAGAACGAACCCTGGGTGGCGACCTCGCGGAGGACGCGGAGACGGCGGACGTCGAGCATCAGCATATCTTATACGAGAGCGGCTCATACCGTCATTGGACCTGATGGCTTACGCGTGGCAACGTGCTGTCCATGAGCCGATTCGACAGCGCCGCCACCCTCGCCCTCCGTCTCGCCGACGACGAGGACGCCACCTCCGTCACCCGCCTGGCCGCCCTCGACAGCGCGCCCGTCCCGGAGCGCCCGCTGCTGCTCGGGCTGCTGGACGACCGTCCCGTCGTCGCGCTCTCGCTCGCGACGGGCGCGCTCGTTGCCGACCCGTTCACCCCGACCCTCGACGTGATCGCGCTTGTCCGCCGGCGGGCCGAGTGCCTGCCGGCCTGAGTACCTTCAGGCCCATGACCTCATGGACCGCCGCGCAGATTCCCGACCAGTCCGGGCGGCGTGCCGTCGTCACGGGCGCCAACTCAGGGCTCGGGCTCGTCACCGCCACCGAGCTCGCCCGCAAGGGTGCGACGGTCATCCTCGCTGTCCGCACCCTCGAGAAGGGCGAGCAGGCGGCGGCGCAGATCCGCAAGGAGGTGCCGACCGCGGACGTGGAGGTCCGCGAACTCGACCTCTCCTCGCTCGACTCGGTCCGGGCCTTCGCCGCGACGATCACCGACGCGGACGCGCCCCTCGACCTGCTCGTCAACAACGCCGGGATCATGATGACCCCGGCACAGAAGACCGCGGACGGCTTCGAGCTGCAGTTCGGCACGAACCACCTCGGACATTTCGCGCTCACCGGGCTGCTCCTCGACGCGCTCGCCGCCGGGACGGACCCCCGGGTGGTCACGGTCAGCTCCATCGAGCACAAGCCGGGTCACGTCCACTTCGACGACCTCCAGCTCGAGCACGGCTACGCACCCCGCAAGGCCTACCAGCAGTCGAAGATGGCCAACGCCGTCTTCGGCCTCGAGCTCGACCGCCGGCTGCGGGCGGCGGACTCCCCCGTGAAGAGCCTGCTCGCCCACCCCGGGTACTCGAACACCAACCTGCAGTCGACCGGCCCGACCGGCATCGCGAAGCTCGCGATGTGGTTCGGGAACCGCGTGATCGCCCAGGGCGCGGACAAGGGCGCCCTCCCCCAGCTCCACGCGGCGACCGCCCCCGGCGTCGAGGGTGGGCAGTTCTTCGGGCCCGACGGCTTCCAGGAATTCCGCGGCGCGGTCACCGAGGTGCGCGCGGTCCGCGAGGCCCGCGACGAGCAGATCGGCCGACGCCTGTGGAACGTCTCGGAGGAGCTGACCGGCGTGCAGTACGGGCTGGCCGCCGCGACGGCCTGAGGCGGGCGGGCCCGCCCGTCGCTACTCCCAGGGGGCCTTGAGCAGCAGGATCGTGTTGAGCACGAACAGAACCGCGACGGCGACCGTGTAGCGGTTCAGGTTCTTCTCCATCATCGACCCGCCGCTGAGCTTGCCGGCACCCGAGCCGACACCGAAGGCGCCGGAGAGCCCGGCGTCCTTGCCGGAGTGCATGAGCACCAGCAGGATGAGGGTGACCGAGAAGAACAGCTGGACCACGGAGAAGATCGTTTCCATCGTGGGATCGATGGTAGCGACGGCCCCGGCGCGGAGGCGTCAGCCGGCGCGATCGGCGACCGGCTCGGCCGGCGCACCCGCCCCGGGCGCAGCTGCCGGCGGCGGCCCGGCGCCGAGCGCGTCCAGGCGCCGCAGCAGCTCGACCGCCTCGGCCCGCCGCTCACGGTCCTGCACGCGGAAGTCGGCCTCCGTGAGCTTGCCCGTGCGGAAGTCGAGCTCGAGCTCCCGGATCTCCCGGTACTTCGCCCGCTTGGCCTCCTCGAGCGCCTCGACGTCGCGGCGCTCGCGCTCGTCGGCGGCTTCGGCGCTGCCCGAACGCAGCGGCAGCCCGACGAGCAGGACGACCAGCACGAAGACGACGAGGACCGCGACGGCGACCATCACACGCTCCCGCTAGGCGCGACCGAGCTCGCGCGCCAGGCGGCCCTGGTACCCGGCGCGGGCCCGGCTCACGGCGCGATCGCCGCGTCCAGCGGGCCAGAGGGCGATGAGCCCGCCCATGAAGGTCAGGAGCGCGCCGAGCCAGATCCAGGTGACCATCGGCGAGACGATGAGCCGGAAGGTCGCGGGCGGCGGCGCGTCGGTGTAGCTCTTCAGGATGGACTCGAAGAACGCCCGGCGGGCCTCGGCGAACTGCGCCGGCACGAGGCTCGCGCCGGCCTTCTGCGCCGCCTGCACCAGCACCTTGTCCCGGTTGTCGATCTCCTGGCGGATCCCCGAGAGGTCGGGGGCGACCGCGGTCCAGATGTCCCGGCGGAGGCCTGCGTCGAGCGCGACCTCGCTGGTCGACTCGCCCTCGAAGGCGGAGCGGATGGGGGCCATGGGCGCGTTGACCGGGTAGTAGCCCTTGTTCGGGTGCAGCGTTCCGACGCGCTTGCCGTCCTTGCTGACCTGCAGGACGGCGCCGAACTCCACCCGCTCGAGGCGGCCGTTCGTGACGACCAGGTCGCCCGTGGCCTTCTCGTAGGTGATCTCGTAGCCCTTGACCGTCGCGGACTGGCCGGGCGCCAGACGCTCGTCGGTCGCCGTCTGGAAGGCGGAGGATGCGGCCACGCCGACGAAGAGCAGGGCGATTCCGACGTGGATCGTGTAGCCGCCGTAGCGGCGGCGGTTGCGGGCCACCAACTGCACGAGCGCCATCGGGATCGAGTCATCGCTCATCGCCCGGCGCGCACCGACGCCGCGCCACAGCTCCTGGCCGACGGTGCCGAGCACGAAGCCCGCCACCGCGAACATGGCGAGCGCGAGCGGCTTCTCGTAGGCGAACGGCGCGAGCACGACGAGTGTCACGACGCCGACGACGATCGGCACGACGAAGTTGCGGCGCACGTTCTCCGCGTTCGCCTTGCGCCAGGCGATGACGGGCCCGACCCCGGAGAGGAACACGAGCCCGATCGTCAGCGGCACGGCGAAACGGTCGAAGAGCGGCGGCCCGATCGCGCGCTTGGTGCCCGTGAGCGCCTCGGCGATGAGCGGGAAGAACGTGAGGAAGAGGATCACGAACGTCAGCGCCACGAGGACGAGGTTGTTGAAGAGGAAGATCGCCTCGCGGGAGAGCAGCGAATCGAGCCGGTGCTCCGCCTTGAGCGTGTCCTGGCGCGAGACCACGAGGTAGGCGCGCCCCAGGATCAGCACACCGATGAAGACCACGAACGGGATGCCGAGCGTGGAAGCGCCGAACGCGTGGATCGAATCGAGGATGCCGGAGCGGACGAGGAACGTGCCGAGGATCGCGAGGATCCCGGTGCCGAGGATCAGCGAGGCGTTCCACACCTTCAGCATCCCGCGCCGCTCCTGGATCATCACGGAGTGCACGAAGGCGGTGCCCGTCAGCCAGGGCAGCAGCGAGGCGTTCTCGACCGGATCCCAGGCCCAGTACCCGCCCCAGCCGAGCTCGGCGTAGCTCCAACGGGCGCCGAGCAGGATGCCGATGCCGAGGAAGAGCCAGGCGGCGAGGGCGAAGCGACGGGTCGCGGCGATCCACTCGGCGTCGACCCGCCGGACGATGAGCGCGCCGACCGCGAAGGCGAACGGGATCGTGAAGAGCGTGTACCCCGAGTAGAGGAAGACCGGGTGGGCGAGCATGCCCGGGTTCCTGAGCAGCGGCTGCAGTCCCGTGCCCTCGGTCGGCGGGACCGCGGAGACGCCGAACGGCGAGGCGGCGAACACCAGGAGCGCCGCGAAGAACGTGGCGAAGACCAGCAGACAGGCGGTCGCGTAGGGCGTCACGTCCCGCATGCGGTGACGCGTCGTGAAGAGGATGATGCTCGACCACATCGAGAGCAGCAGGATCCACAGCAGCAGCGAGCCCTCCTGCGAGGACCAGGCCGCGGCCGCCCGGTAGTACCAGGGGGTCGTGGTCGAGGAGTGCGTCGCGACGACGTCGAACGCGAAGTTCGAGGTCAGGAAGGCGTGCTCGAGCACCCCGAAGGCGACGGCGGAGAGCGCGAAGACGCCGTAGACCGCCCGGCGCCCGGAGGTGACCCAGTCGCGACGCCGGGACCGCGCGCCGTAGACCGACGCCCCGACGCCGTACACGGCGACGAGCAGGGCCAGCGTCAGACAGGCGCGACCCAGGACCTCCATCGGATCAGCTCGGGGTGGCTTCGTACTTCGAGGGGCACTTCGTGACGAGCGAGTCCTTCTCGCCGACGAAGCCCGAACCGTCCTTGCGCACGGTGATGATGACCTCGCGACCGTCGCGGAACGGGTCCGGGACGGCGCCGGTGTAGCTCACCGGGACCGACACGTCGCCCTTGCGGTCCTTCACGCGGAACTCCATGACGGATCCGTTGCGGGTGACGCTTCCGTCCTCGACCTTGCCGGTCAGCTCGTACGACTGTCCAGCCACCGCGGAGGCCATGAGCTTGCTCGGGTCCACCGCCTCGCTCGAGGTGTTGAAGCTCGTGTAGACCAGGGCGGCCATCAGCAGGACGGCGGCGCTGAGAGCGACGACGAGGCGGGTCTTGCGCTTACGAGAAGGGTCCATGGGAGGACGTCGAGTATCGCAAACAAGGTGGCGTGCGAGCAGGGGTTCGGCCGCAGGACGAGAACCCGTCACTCAAGCGCAACCCCGACCACGTCGAAGGGTTAACACGATGATCGCCATGAGCCAGCATCCCACCCGTCCCGAGCCTCCCCTCCACCGTCGCGCGTCCGCGACCGCAGCGGGCGCGCCGCTCTCCGCCGAACGCCGTCTGCGGAGCTCCGGCGCACCGATGGACTCCGAGCTGTACTCCTGCCGTTGCGGTGCGGTCTTCCCCGCGCGGCCGACCACGTCGGTCTCCTGCCCGCTCTGCGGGATCCACCAGGCCTGGTAGCGCCCGGTACCGTGGGCGACGTGATGTCGCTCGGCACCCGGATGGCTGCGGTGGCCCTGATCGCCCTGATGGCGATCGGCTCGATCGTGCTGTGGCTCGGCATCCCGTTCGGCTGGATCTACGTCGCCTCGCAGATGGTCGAGAGCTCGCAGCCCACGCTCGGCCCCTACGTCATGGTGCTCATCGGCATCCCGGTGACGATGGTGATCGTCGGCAAGGGACTCTCCGACGCTCAACCGAACCTACGGCGAGCTCACCGGGACCACGCCGCACGTCTACCTCCACGCACCCTGGAACCGCTCGATGCGCGGGGAGCGCGACGCCGGGCACCCGCGCACCGTGCTCGACGTCGTGATGGTCCTGAGCGTCGGGCTCGCGATGGTCTGCCTCGGCGTGTGGTTCTTCTTCTTCGCCGAGGGCGGCGGCATCTGATGGCGACCGCCGAGCTCACCGTCATCTCGCTCGGACGCGCCGAGGTCGGCGCGAGCACGCTACGTCGCGGAGATCCAGCGCCGGCTGGCGGCACAGACGAAGGTCGCCTACGAGATGCACGCGATGGGCACGAACCTCGACGGCAGCGTCGCGGACATCCTCGCGCTCGTCGGCGAGCTGCACGCCGTCCCGTTCGAGCTGGGGATCCCCCGCGTCTACTCCGTGCTGAAGCTGGACGAGCGCCGGGACAAGGAGACGTCGCTCGACGCGAAGGTCGAGAGCGTCCGCGCGCTGCTCGACGAGCGCTGAGGCGCCCCCGACCGCATCGCGCGGCCGAGGGCACCGCGGGGTCGTCAGAGGTTCTCGCGCATCTCTTTGATCTCCCGCTCCTGGGCGCTGATGATCGCCTCGGCGAGCTTCTTGAGCTCGGGGTCCTCGCCCTTCTCGATCTCGAGCCGGGCCATCTTCACGGCCCCGGAGTGATGCGGGAGCATCATCTTCAGGAACGCGGGGTCGAACGGATCGGCCGTCTCGAGCGACGCCGTGTCCATGCCCATGCCCATCTCGTCCATCGAGACGCCGAGGCGGCCGACGTCGACGCCGGCGTCCGCCAGCTCCGCGTCCTCGGACCGCATCGTCGAGATCTCCTCGTTCTGGGTGCGGACGATGTCCGCGGCGAGCTGCTTGACGAACGGGCTGGTGCCCCGCTGCTCCGCGACCTTCGCCATGTCGACCGCGGACTCGTGGTGGGGGATCATCTCGGCCACGAAGGCCCGGTCGGTCGAGTTGCCCGCCGCCGTCTTGTCGTCGCTCGAGCCGCACCCGGCGGCGACGAGGGTCAGGCTCGCGACGACGGTCGCGAGCAGCGTCTTCTTGCTGATGGTCATGTGAGGTGCTCCTGCGTTTTGAGATGTGAGGGGTCGTTGAGAGCGCCGGTGCCCGGTCGAGCACCGCCGCGACCCGTCAGAGCCGCCAGACGCAGAGCTGCGGAAGGGCGGCGGGACCCGCCCGTGCGTGCGTGGACGGGCGACGGCCCGGAGCCGACGGGGGACGGCCGCTTCCGACCTTCCCGATACGGCCCACCCGGAACCAGCCGGCGACCTTGAGCGCACCGACCCCGATCGCGACGAACGCGGCCAGGCAGAGGGCCATGCCGGCCATCGCGAGAGCGTCGTGCTGCTCACCGTGATCGGCGGCGACGCCGACCATGGCGTGCATCGCCCCCATGCCGTCCCCGACCGGCTGAGCTGACATCTCCGCGTGGTGCGTATGACGCCGAGCGCGAGGACGAGCACGAGCAGCCCGGCGCTGCGACCGCGGAGGCGGCGGAGTGAGCGGCGGACGGCGATCGGACCCACGCTGTGAGCGTTGAGGCCCGGGGGTCACCTGGAGCGACGCCGGCGACGCGGTTGGCGCCTCCCCCTGCGCTTCTACGGAGAAAGCCCGCGACAGCGGGCTCTCTCGAAGCGGGCTACGGGAATCGAAACCTCATCTCCTGATGTTTTCAGGTGATCTTGGATTCGCTCAGGTCGATGAATACTGGGTTTCTCAGGTTGCGTTTCTCGAAGATGCCCCCACCATTGCCCCCACGGTGCCCCCACGAGCGCCGCTGCTTCCCGTAGGATTCCGGCCATGAGCCGCCGCAGCTACGGCACGGGATCGCTGACCGCCCGCCCCGACAAGCGCGGGCGAGAGACCTGGTACGTCCAGTGGCGCCACGACGGCACGAAGGTCAAGCGCACGGTCGGTCTCGTGCGCAGCGCCACCGTCCGCGGCGAGGGAACGCTCACCCGCGCGCAGGCCGAGGCGGCCGTCCGCAAACTCATGCTCGAGCACGCGGAGTCGGAGGCTCGCGCGGCCGACGCCCGTCCCGACGCTCCGGGCCGCTCGTTCGACGAGCTGGCCGACGCCTATCTCGCACACCTCACGATGATCGGGCGGAAGAAGAGCACCGTCGGCGACGTCCGAACCCACCTTCGCCACTGGCTGCGTCCCGTACTTCGCGACGACGCCGGTCGAGGCGATCGAGCGCGACCAGGTCAAGGCGCTCGTGCTCCTCATGCTCGCCGGCGAGCGGCCGTCCGGGATCGACCGGGACAAGCCGCTCGCGCCCAAGTCGATCCAGAACGTGATCGGCAACCTCTCGGCGATGCTCCGCTGGGCCCAGCGCGAGGGCTGGCGGCAGGGCAACCCCGCCGAGGGGCTCGACCTGCCGGCGCCGCGCACGAGCGACGAGATCCGCTGGCTCGAGCCCGACGAGGTGCGCCTCCTCGCCGCGCACGCCTACGACAGCCCGTACCAGCACCTCGATCGCGCGCTCTACGTCGTGGCCGCGATGACCGGCCTCCGGCAGGGCGAGCTCGTCGAGCTGCGGTGGCGCGACGTCGACTGGACCGCCGGCGCGATTCGCGTGCGCCGCTCGTTCTCCCGCAATGAGCTCGGGACGCCCAAGAGCCGGCGCTCGGTCCGCAGCGTGCCGATGGCCGACGACGTGGCCACGGTGCTCGAGGAGCTCTCGCACGAGGTCCCTGACGGGGCCGACGAGCTGGTGTTCCCGAGCCCGCTGACCGGGGGCCACCTTGCTGCGGCGCAGATGCTCCGTCGGATGCGGCGCGCGCTGCGTGCCGCCGGCCTCGACGAGAAGCATGTGTTCCACGACCTCCGCCACACCTTCGGGACGCAGATGGCAGCGCAGGGCGTGCCGATGCGGGTGCTTCAGGAGTGGATGGGCCACCGCGACATCGCGACCACCCAGCGCTACGCCGACTATGCGCCCCGGCACGACGAGCGTGCACTCGTTCAAGCCGCGTTTGCCCGGCGACCGGGCATACCGACGATGACCCCCGCGGCAGAGCCTCTCCCCTAGCTTCACAGGCAGGTTGGTCGCCGCCGGACACCGCGACGGGATGGAGTCTTACGACGCGCGCTGTTTGCTCGCCCACCAGGCGGTGAGCGCCTCGGGCTCGAAGCGGACGTACTTGCCGAGCCGCACGTGGGGAACGCGGTTGGCCCGAGCCTCGGCGAGCACCCACGTCGCCGGGACGCCGAGGAGCCCGCTGGCCTCCGCCGCGTCAATGAGGTGCGGTGCGGCGTGCGACGCGAGCCGCGCTGCGATGAGCGCCGCCAGCGTTTCCATTTGAGCGTCCGTCATCGGAATGCCCGGAGGTTCGGGCGAGAGCCGGTGGGAGAGATCGAATTGAGTCATGGAGAGTCCCGGGGGTCGAGTACGGGTTGGCGCCCGAGAACGGACGCCGAGCCACGCGGGTGCGTGGCACCCCCCACTGCCCTGACGACCCGGTTTCCCCCGAGAATCTTCCACGGCGCCCGCGAACCAGAGCCGCTTGCACTCCCCGCGGCGTGACGCGCTTCGCTGCCGTGATGCCCAGCCTGATCCGCGGCGCCTCGTGGCGCGATGTCGGCGCCTTCGGCGCCGACGGCCGCTGCGCGGCCGGACCGCTGGCGCGGACTCGAGCGTCAGCAAGCGCCTGCAGCGCTTTCTTCCGAACAGACTAGATGCACTGCGTGCGATTGCAGCACCCTGCGCCCTCCGAGAACGGCCTGTTCGCGGCGCTTGAGCGGCCCCGCGACGAGCGCTGGGCCACGAACTGCAGCACCGAGGGAGGCGAGACTACGAGCGCCGCGGGAGGGAGCCCTCAGCGGCTGGGGAAGACGTCGGCGCGGTGTTCGATGCCCAGCACGATCACTTCGCGGGGTTGCTGACTGAGGCGGTAGGGGATCCGGTAGGTCCCCCGGCGCACCGTCCAGATCCCGCAAGTTCACCGTGCAGCGGCTTGCCGACTCCCCGCGGTGTGCGATCAGGGTGGAGGTGAGGAACTCGATGACCGCCCCCGCCACGGCCTCGGGCAGCCGATCGGTGAACGCCCTGCGGGCAGGTGCGGTCAGGACGAGCTCCTACGGCGCGCCCCTCTCTCTTAGGCCAAGACGACGAACGGCTTCCACGCCACGCACCACGTCGCCCTGGGCGTAGGCGGCGTCGGCCTCACGGATCTCCGCCAGCGCGGCTGGGTCGCTGAGGAGCGCAAGGGTCTCCTCGAGGCCGGCCAGATCGTCTGGGGTGATCAGGACCGCGGCCTCGCGGCCGTTGGGGGTGATCGTCACGCGCTCGTGCTCACCCTCGACCCGGTCGACGACCTCGGAGAGATGATCACGGACCGCACGCAGTGACCCAGAACTCATGGCCGCGATCGTGGCCCCTCACAAGGCCGCTGTCCGCCTCACGCACACGCGAGGCGGTGGCCAGCGTGGGACAGACCGGTGGCCGGCGGTTCCCACGCCACATTCTGACCCCCTCGGTGTCCACTCTCGTGATCGATCCCCACACCGGAACGCGCCGGCCCCTCACGGCCGAGAGGGTCCTGCCTCCCTCGGTGATGCTGTTCCTGTCGCAGGAGCACGGGCCCGCCAATACCGCCGTGACAGCGCCCCTGCGGGCCCCGCCGGGGTGCTGCAATCGCACACAGTGCATCTAGTCTGTTCGGAATAAAGCGCTGCAAGTGCTGCTGACGCTCGAGTCCGCGCCAGCGGGTCGGCCGCGCAGCGGCCGAGGCGTTGAGACGTTGTCGCCGGTCGCCGGTCGCCGGCCACGGGTCACGCAGCTCGGTGCCGGACGAGCAGACTGAGCCGCACTGCGGCAACACGACGGGTCCGCGGCCGGGCAGGCGGACGGTCAGGGGGCACCGAGCGTCTCGGCGTGGGGTGGGACAGGCCCTGGTCCCGTAGGTGTTGGACCCCTCCTCCCGCCCCTTGGTGACAGGCATCGGGGCAGGTCAGATCGGCGGCGGAAACGAAACTCTGGCCGCCGACCCGGACGCGACCGCGCGTCCGCCAAAATTGGCAGCTCCCGAGCTGCGCAGTTCCGCGGCTCCCGAGTTCCGGAGTTCCTCAATCCCAGAGCTCCGCAGTTGCGGAGCTCCCCAGTTCTTGGAACTCCGGAGTCCCGGAGTTACGCAGTCCCGGAGTTGTGCAGTTCCGGAGTTCGCGGATTCCGCAGTCCCGGCGTCGCACAGTTCCGCAGTTCCGGATTCCAGAGCTGGACGAATCCGGGGTCCCATAGCTGACGAGTTCCGTGCTGCATGAGCTGAATCCGGTCCTCGCGGGGCCCCTAGCTCCGCGCCAACGGGATCCTTTCATCGCCGGGGAACGGGGCGTGATGCTCACGGAGTCAATTCGATTCCGCGTTGCAGCGAAGCGCTTCGGTCTGGGAGCAACGTCGCCGGAAACGCTCGCTCTTGAGCTGAAAGCGGAAGCGTCTCTTCGGAGCCGGCGTCCCAATAGACGCCCCTGACCGGCATTTCAATTCGGACGGGTCTATCGGGACTACCCCGTTCCGCCAGGTCGCGTGACGCGCCACTCGGCCGCAAGTCCCCCAGGATGGGCGCTTCGGGCGTCCAGCCGCTCGAGAACCGTACGTCCCGATAG
>CAWFHB010000005.1:0-421952 GCA_963815565.1 uncultured Solirubrobacterales bacterium
CGACGCGCGAAGCTGATCGCGCGCCAGCGCCAGGAGCGCTGCTCCGGGGTGCCGGTCGGTCTGCACCGGGCCGCCGACCGCCGTACCGCGGCTGAGCCGAGCGGACCAGGATCAGCCCGAGGCCGTACCAGAGCTCCCCCGGGAACCGGTCCCGGCCCAGGTGGCCCGGCAGGAAGTCGAGGTCGACCGCTGCGACCTTGGGCCACGCGGCGAACGGGATGGCGTCGAGCCCCCGCCGCACCTCCTCGTTCGCGGTGTCGTGCGTGACGATCACCGTGTCGCTGACGGCGGGCGAGGCGAGCAGCGCCTCCACGTCGCGACGGACGCCGGCGGCCGAGTGCTCGCCGTCGACCAGGGCGAAGTCCACGGTGCGGCCCGCCTCGAGCGAACTCTTGCAGCACGCGGGGGAGCGTCTCGGCCGAATCCCCGGTGTGCAGATGGACGTTCTCCCCGAGGTCCGTCAGGCTCGGCCGCAGCAGGTCGAACGAGTGGACCTCGGCGGCGTGGTGGGCGATCCGGCGAAGCGAGGCGCCCTCGGCGGTCCCGACCTCGACGGCCAGGCGGGGGCGAAGGCTCGCGAGGATACCCTCGATCGCCGCGCGCTCGCCGAGGCTCATCTGCCACACCTCGTCGTCGACGAGCTCCCACCAACCGCTCATCGCTCGAACCGATGGCCGGCCAGGCGGGCGGCCAGGTGCGTGAGGCGGCTGCTGCGCACGACCATCCAGGCCCGCCGGTACTCGGCGCGCTCGGCTCGGAGCACGCTGAGCTCCTGCTCGAGCGCCGCCGCGCGGGCGCGGGCTGCCTCGCGCTCGGCGACCGCCAGCTCGGCTTCCGCCCGGAGCGAGGCGACCTCGCTCTCGGCTCGTAGAGCGGCCGAGGCCGGCTCCCGCAGCGCCGAGGCCGAGGTGCTCGCGGGCCAGGCGGGCGTTGACCGCGTGGAGCTCCCGGTTGGCCCGTTCGAGGTTGCGCATGTGGCTGTGGTTCACCGGGGCGACGGCCAGGTGCATCAGGGACGAGCCCGAGCCGAGCAGCGCCTCGGCCTCGACGCCCGCCAGGACGAGGAAGTGGTTGGCCCAGTGGAGCTCCATCTCCCCGTCGGCCTCCAGGAGCGGCCTCAACGGGCCGCAGCAGCGCTCCGCGGATCAGGGAGCCCTCCGCGTGGTTCTGGTAGGCGATCGTGGCTCCGGGCAGGTCTGCGACGAGGCGGCGGAGCATCGGAAGGTCGAAGTCCGTCAGGTGGTACTCGTTGGACTCCTCGAAGGTGAGGCTGTTCGGCACCGAGGCGATGAGCCCGACGCCGCCCTCGACCAGGCGGGCGAGCTGGCCGACCACCTCCTCGACGGCGGGAAGATGCTCGAGCCCCTCGAAGCAGACGATCAGGTCGACCTCGGACGGCTCGAGCGCACGGAGGTAGTCGAGCGCGTCGGCGGCGACGAAGCGGACGTTCTCCGCCCGCGCGTGAGCCTGGGCGGTGTCGACGGCCGCGACGTCGCGGTCCACGCCGACGACCGTGGCCGCCCCCTCGGCCAGCAGCTGCGTGCCGTAGCCGGCGCCGCAGCAGAGGTCGAGCACGCGACGACCGGCGGCGGCCGGCGCGGCGAAGCGGTAGCGGTGGCGATGCTCGGCGGCGATCAGCGTGTGGGCGCTGACCGCGTCGAGGCTCAGCCGTTCCTGAACACCCATGCGGTCTCCTTGTCGCGAAGTCGTGCCTCGATCTCCCCGCGCAGGCGCGCCTCGTGGCGCAGGCCGACCTCCCGCAGCATCGAGGAAGGGCGGATGCGGTAGCGGAAGAGCGGCTCGGGGATGACGCGACCATAACGGCCCGCCTGCGCGAGCTCCCGGTAGAACGCCCAGTCCTCGTAGCTCGTCAGATCCTCGGAATAGGCGTGCCGCTCGAAGAGCGCGCGGCGGAGCACGGCGGTGCCGTCGCCGGCCAGGTTGCGCTCACTGTTCAGCGCGCACCAGTTGCCGACGGGCCGGTAGGCGTCACCCTCGCCGGGATACGGCGCTCCGGCCTCGTCGACGAAGCGGTTCCACGAGGTCACGTAGGCGAGCTCGTCGTCGGCCTCGAGAAGGGCGACGCAGCGGGCGGCGAAGGTCGGCTCGAGCACGTTGTCCGCGTCGAGGGGCAGGACGTAGCGTCCCCGGGCCTGGCCGATGCCCAGGTTGCGGGCCGCGCCGAGGCCGCGGTTCGGTGAGGAGATCACCCGCAGCGGGAAGCACCGTGGCGAGCTCGGCCAGCACCACGTCCTCCGGCGCGAAGGAGCCGTCGTTGACGACGATCACCTCGATCCGCGGGTGGGTCTGCGCGTGCGCCGAACGGACGGCCTCGGCGAGGAACGCCGCCATCCCGTAATAGGGGATCACGATGGACACGAGCGGGGGCTCCCCCGCGGGCGCGCGTGTAACAGAAGGCGTCTCCGTCCGCAGAGGGCGAGGTAGGCGTCGCGGAGTCCGTCGTCGTCGGCGATCGCGCCGAGGTGGGCGGCGAGCGCCGCGGGTGTCCCGCGGGGCTCGAACGAGCGCGGGCTCGGCGACGAGCGGGGCGAGGACGTCCGCGAGCGCCTGCTCGCCGGAGCCCGCGGCGAGCCACCCGGTGACGCCGGGGGCGACGAGCTCGACGAGCCCGCCGACGGCCGTGCCGATCACCGGCAGCCCGGCGTCGAACGCATCGAGCGCGGCGTAGGGCCAGCACTCCCACCGGGAAGGGAGCACGACGGCGTCGTGCTCGCGCATGTACGCAGCGACCTCCTCGGACGGGACCGGTGGGAGGAGACGGATCCGCGGGTCGCCCCCGGCCTGCAGCTCGAGCGTGCGCCGCATCGAGGCGCCGAGGGGGGCGGTGGTGGTGTCGCCTCCGAGCACGGTGAGTCGCCACTCGCCCGCCAGGCCGGTCAGCGCCTGCACGAGATCCTGCAGCCCCTTGCGCCGCTCGCTGCGCCCCACGTAGAGCAGCCGCAGCGGCTCGTCGCCCGCGTTTCCGGACGGGGGCGCAGCGCGGCGTCGGACCAGCGACATCGGATAGCGGATCAGCGCACGAGGAGCGAGCTCCGCCCCGTAGAACCGTTCGTAGGTCCTGCGGATGTCACCCCCGGAGTCCACGAGCACATCGGCGTCCAGGAGCGTCCGGCGTTCGAGCGCGTGCGTGATCCGCCAGTCGAACGCGGGGTCGAGATAGCCGTTGAGCACGTCGCACATCTCCGCGCTCGTGTGCAGCCGCACGGCGACCGTGGTCTGCGGCGAGGAACGGGTCCGCCGCTCCGACGCGCCTGGGTGGTGATGAATCCCTCCCCGAGGTAGTCGGAGAACTCGACGAGGTCCGGGCCCCGCTCCCCGAACAGCTCGCGCAGCCGGATCAGCACCCGATGCGAGTAGGCGTGCATGTGCGAGTAGTAGGTCGGCGGCGCCTCGAGCGGCAGGGGCGGCGACGAACGCGACGGTGGCACCGCCGTAGCTGACGCGGGGGTCGCCCGCCGCCGCCAGCCGGCGGTACTCCGCCTCGGCGTAGTCGGCCGTCAGGATCGGTCACGTCGGCCACCCGGGAGAGCGCCGCCGCCGCCCGGGACACGTACATCCCGATGCCGCCGCCACCGAACGGTGCGAGCTCCCGGGAGCAGAGCACGATGCGTGGGCGGCTGGGCGCTTCGGGGACGGGGGCGACCACCATCGGGGCCGAGCCTAGCCTCCGACCTCGTCCGCCTTCGTGAACCGGGACCGGTACCGTCCACGCGGTGACCGCCCACCCTGTGTTCGAGCTTGCCATCCTCGGCGACCCACGCTGGCAGATGGCCTTCGGCGAGCGCGCCGCGCTCGAAGGCCTGCTCTCCCAGCTCAAGCCCTGCCTGGCGGTCGAAACCGGAACTGCGCAAGGCGGGAGCCTGCGGCGCATCGCCACGCACGCGACGGAGGTCCACGCGTTCGACATCGTTCCCGAGGTGAAGGAGCTCGAGCAGGAGATCCCGAACGCCACGGTGCACATCGGCGACGCGGCCGAGGTCTTCCCGCGGGTCCTGGCCGAGTTCGCGGAGGCCGGACGCCAGGTCGACTTCGCGCTCATCGACGGTGACCACACCTACGAAGGCGTACGGCGCGACCTCGAGGCGCTGCTCGCCTCCGAGGCGTGCCGCTCGACGGTGGTCATCATCCATGACACCGCCAACGACGTCGTGCGCGCAGGGATCGAGAGCCTCGGCCTCGAGCAGCACCCCCGTGTCGATCTGTGCGTCCTCGATTACGTTCCCGGCTACCTCGTCGTCAAGGGTCACCCGCAGTACTCGCACGCCGCCTGGAACGGTCTCGGGCTGCTCGTGCTGAACGCGGATCGCGAGCCGGGCCCGCCGACGACCCAGGCCGACAGGTACAGCTCCGCCGAGGTCATCCAGCGCGCCCGGGCGAGCTACGAGGCCTGACCCGGCTCAGACGGGCAGCCGCACACCTTCGAAGAGCCGCGGATGGCGCTCGGCGATGACCGAGAACGCGGTCGCGACCGACAGGTCCGTCGTGGAGATCATCGAGTGGCCGGACGACGGTAGCGCGCGACCACCTGCGGGACGAAGGCCGCCGTGCCCCCCGATTCGGCCAGGCGGCACCAGAGCTCATAGTCCTCCCAGCCGTAGAGCCGGTGATCGGCGGTGTAGCCGCCCAGCCCCCGCAGCGCATCCGTGCGCCACATGGCCATCGCGTCGATGTAGTTGCCGTTCCGCAGCCGCCGCGGCTCCCAGGGGAAGGCGCTGACCAGGCCCCTGGGTCCCCTCGCGGGTGAAGCGCTCGAGCATGCCGTAGGCGGCGGTCGCGCCGGGATCGTGGTGCATCGCCTCTGCGAGCCGCTCGATGCCGTGACGGCAGACGAGGTTGTCGGCGTCGAGCGCGAAGACGAGCCAGCCCCGAGCGACTGCCAGCGCCGCGTTCCGCGAGGCGCCGAGACCTCGGTTGACGGGGTGGCGAGCAACGCGATGGCGCGGTCCGGCCTTTCGGCCATGAGCTGTCGCACCGCAGCGAGCGAGTCGTCGCTCGAGCCGTCGTCGACGATCACGAGTTCGAGCGCGTCGAACGAGCTCGCGAGCGCGGACTCGAGTGCGGCTCGCACGTGCTCGGCGTGGTTGTAGAGCGGGGTGATGACCGAGACGCACGCGGCGGCCCGTTCGCCAGGCGGGCGTCGTGGCGTCGAGCGCGACCGCGGGGACCGCTCGGCCGAGCGACACCTCGAGATCGCTGCGCCGGAGGCTGCGGCGCAGCTGCATCATCTCCAGGCGCAGGTCCTTCAGCGCGCTGCGCACGGACGAACTGCGGTGCGCCTCCTCGTCGGCGAACGGCGGGCCGTGGAACGCGCCGTCAGGTCGAGCGTGCTGCCGACCGGGGAGACGAGCGCTGGAAGCGCGCGCCGGGGCGCTCCGGCGGGCGGCGGCGATGGCCTCCCCGGCGCCGGCGAGCTCGCGACGGCGCGGCTCAGGGGGAGCTGGTCGTGCAGGAGGTCGTAGGCGTGGCGTGCTGGCGGGCCCGCTCCGGCTCGTCGTCGAGCAGGCCGGCGGCGAGGAGACCGAGCCCGTCGGCGCTCCGGCAGGAGGTGGCGGCCCGGACTCGAGCGGCGGTGGTGAGACGGAGTGCTCGGAGACCACCGCGCAGCCCTGCAGGATCGCCTGCACGACGCGCAGCCACTCGAAGTACGGCTGCTCGGAGACGTGGATGTTCAGCAGCACGTGCGAGCGGCTGAGGAGGTCCCACTTCGACGCGTCGGTCACGAAGTTGGCCTGCTCGCTCGCGTTGGGCCCGCGGCGTCGCCGAGGACGAGATGACAGCGCCACCGCGAGAGCCACGGGGATCCCGCCGACAGCGCGATCGCCTGCGCGCGCTGAAGATCCCGAGGTGCAGCACGTCGATGTCACGCTTCGGCGGCGGGATCCGGCATGTCGTTCTCGGTGAGCGCCGCGTGCGCCCAGGTGCGCGTCCAGCCCAAGGGCATGGCCCGCACGCCGGGGATGCCGCGTCGCGCGAACTCCTGCACCGAGCCCGCGTTGATGTCGAAGACGGCGCCCGCGAGCAGGGCGAGGCAGCACGTCGTCGTCGAAGAACCCGTGCCCGGCTGCTCGGCGCAGATGAGCGACCGTGCGGGCGAGCTGGCTGGTGGTCGGCGGTGTCCGCCAGCCTTGGAGGCTGAACCACTCGTGCGGCGGGACGAGCACGTAGACGAGGCCGTCGCGCTCCGCCGGGAACGCGCCGACGTGGACGCTCGAGCACCTCGAGCTGGTCGAGCTCGTCGCGGATCGCCGCCACCAGCTCGACGAAGAAGTGGTTCTGGCGGGGCGCCAGGACGAACGCGAGCTCGAACACCCCTCCAGTCTGGCGGAAGCGGGCTGCAGGTGTCGGCTCGGGTTGCGCGCCGTGGCTTCCGGCAGCGGCAGACCGACGTGCCCGAGCGGTGCGTGCCGGAAGAGATGCAGGGCCGGCTCATCGAAGCGGAGCATCTCGCCCGCTATCAGCTCGCGCAGCAGTTCGCCGCGGGGTCGGAGGGTCCTCGACGCCGCCTGCGGCACGGGGTACGGCTCGCGGATGCTGCTGGAGGCGGGGCCCCGCGGTGACCGGCATCGACAGGACGCAGCGGCGATCGGTGCCGCACTCGAGCTCGGGACGAGGCGCGCTTCGAGCAGGCCGACCTCCTCGAGCTTCCGTTCCCCGACGGCGGCTTCGATCTCGTCGTGTGCCTGGAGACGATCGAGCACGTCGAGGACCCCGAGCCGGCGATCGACGAGCTGCGTCGCGTCCTCGCCGGCGACGGGCTGCTCGTCCTGTCCTCCCCGAACCGGCGACCAGTACCCGGAGGGCAACCCCCACCACCGACTACGAGTACGTGCCCGAGGAGCTCCGTTCGGCGCTAGCAGGAGCGCTTCCAGCACGTCAGGTCTGCTCCGTCAGCAGGCGTGGACGACCTCGATGATCCAGGACGACGCCGGGTTCGCCGCCGGGGACTCTCAGCGTCATCGACGTCGAGCTCCGAAAGGTCGTCGCACGGCGAGCCGGTGAGGAGACGTTCACGGTCGCGCTGGCCAGCGATGTCGATCTCCCGGCCGCGCGGGGGGTCGCCGTCGTCTCCGCCGCCGAGGAGTACCGCCGCTGGGTCGAGCTGTTCGCCGGTCAGGAGCGCGACGCACGCCGAGCAGGCGCAAATGATGGCCTGGCAAGCGGAAGAGGACGCGGAGCGCGAGGCACTTCACCGCAGGTTGCGTGAGGTCGAGAGCGAGCTGGAGCAGGTCGCGGTGCTGACGAAGTCGAGGCCCAGGATGCGCGTCGCGACGCGGCGCCGGCGAAGGCCGAACTCGAGGAGTGCGGGCCGACCGCGACCACCAGCTCGCCCGGGCGGAGCGCGCCGAGGGCATCGGCCGGGACATGCGCGCCTCGGTGAGCTGGCGCCTCACCGCGCCGTTGCGCGCCCTCAAGCGCTGAGCGGCCGACCACCTCGCCCCCCACCTGGAAGGCCGCGGTGGTGGCTACAGTTTTACGGGATGTTGACCGCGCTCAGGCCAACGAACGCCGCGATCCGCCCGTCGCGGCTACCGCGAGCCGGTCTACCTCCCGCTCCTGGTCGTGCTCGGGCTCGGAGCGTTGCTCCGGGTGTTCACGTCAGTCTTCTACTACCCGATGATCATGACCTCGGTCGATGCACCGAGGTTCGCCCGGGCCGGACCGACCGGGCTCTTCGACGACTTCTGGATGCCGGCCGGGTACGCCGCGTTCCTGAAGCTCGTCCACCACGTGAGCGACTACATCTGGGTGACGATCGCGCTCCAGCACCTCATCGGGCTGGCGGTCGCGCTCGCTGTCTTCGCGCTCTGCCGCCGGGTCGGTGCTCTCCCGGCGCGTCGCCCTGATACCCACCGCCGCCCTCGCCTTCAACGGAGACCTGCTCTACCTGGAGCACATCCTCATGGCCGATCAGTTCCTCTTCGTGTTCGCCGCGCTGGCCGCGACCGCGGCGGTCTGGGGGCTCTCCCCGCGCGTCGACGTTCGCTGGCTGGCCGTCTCCGGCGTGTTGGCGATGTGCGCGACGCTCTCCAGGAGCGTCGGGATGGCGGTGGTCCTCGGGCTCGCGGCGTGATCCTGATCGCCGCCCGGGCCCCGGGAGGTCGGTCGGCGCCTCGCTCCCGTCGGCGCGTTCCTGGGAGGGTCTCTCGCGGTCTTGGGCGTGTACGTGCTCGCCTTCGTCGCCGTCGGTGGGACCTACCTCGGCCTGGGCGACATGAGCGGGTGGAACGTGTATTCCCGTGTGGCCCCGTTCGCCGACTGCCGGCAGTTCACCCCGCCAGAGGGCACCGCACCCCTCTGCGAGCAGCGTCCACAGGCCCAGCGACCCGGTCCGTTCGGCTACGTGTGGGACGCGACGTCGATCTCTCGTTCGCGGTTCCAGCCCCTCGGTCCGACGACCTCGAAGCCACTCGGCAGGTTCGCTCGCACGGTCATCGTGCACCAGCCCGGCGACTACGCGAGCGCCGTGCTCGACGATCTCGCCCGGTATATAGAGCCCTCGATCGGCACCGAGCGTCCCCTACGGAGGCCAGAACCGCGACTTCGTCTCCTTCGGCTTCCGTGAATCGGTCACCGAATCCCAGGTGCAGAGCGCGATGGCACTCCGCTACAGCGGCACGAACATCGACGCCCCGGCCGATCAGGCGCTCTCGAGCTACCAGCAGCTGATGCGCCTCGACCGGCTGCCGTTGCTCATCGCGATCCTGCTGACGCTCGCCGGGCTGCTGTGGGCACGGGGCGCGGCGCGCATCGCGGTCGCCTGCTTCGGGCTCCCGGCTCTCGGCCTGTACATCCTGCCCACACTCACCGTGAGCTACGACTTCCGGTACGGCATCCCCTCGGAAGGTCTGCTCAGCGTGAGCGCGGTCCTCGCGGCCTGGGGTCTGTTCGAGCGGCGACGCACACGGAGGCGCGAGCCCACTGCCACCCAGTCGGAGAACGCCGAGACCGAGGCGCCTCAGGAGTCCTCTTCGGCGCTTTGGAGCTCCGGGGCCCCCTTGTAGAAGCGTGCGGCCGGCGACCCGGCCCGCCAGCGACCGCTGCGCATTCCGCCACCGGGGCGTCGGTAGTCCCCGCGGGTCAGGTGGTGCTCGAGGAGGACCATGAGCACGATGAAGGCGTAGCGGCTTCCCTGTTCCTTCAGGGCCAGCTTGCTGACGCCCGTGGTCCGGTTCGTCCAGCGGATCGGGACGATCGCGTAGGAGTGCCCGCGGACGATCGCCTTCAACGGGATCTCCACCGTGAGGTTGAAGTGCGGGGAGATGAGCGGGGCGACGTTCTCGATGACCTCGCGCCGGTAGGCCTTGAACGCGTTCGTGGTGTCGTCGTACCCGTGACCGAACAGGCCGCGGATGCCCAGGTTGACCAGGCGGTTCAGCACGAGCTTCACCCGCGGGTAGTCGTGCGTCGCCCCTCCGGCGAGGAACCGTGAGCCGAACGCGCAGTCGTAGCCGGCGTCGAGCAGCCGGTAGTAGGCGACGAGGTCGTCCGGGTGGTCGGAGAGATCGGCCATGACGACGGCGACAGCGTCGCCGGTGAAGGCGTCGAGGCCCGCGCGGACCGCGAAGCCGAAACCGTTGCGGTAGGCGTTCGCCACGTAGACGACGCGCGGATCGCTGGCGCCGAGCTCGCGGACGATCTGGGCGGTGCGGTCGGTCGAGGCGTCGTCGACCACCACGATCTCGTAGTCGATCCCCTCCTCCCCGAGCCGCTCGGAGAAGGCGAGGACGGTCGGCGCGATCGAGCCTTCCTCGTTGTGCGCCGGGATGACGACCGAGAGCTTCACCCGCGATCGGGGGCGGGCCACCGCTCGACGTTGTGCTCGTAGATGTCCTGCAGGACGGCCTCGATGCCGAAGGTCAGGCTGCCAATCCGGGTAGTCCGCCTCGAAGGCGGCGAGGTCGGAGACGTACCACTGGTGGTCGCCGATGCGCGCCTCGTCGGAGAGCGTGTAGTCGAGCTCGCGCGCCGGCGATCTGCTGCGCACAGGTCGATGGCCTCGAGCATCGACACGTTGCGACGCGCGACCGCCGCCGAGGTTGTAGACCGCGGCCGCGCGCGGCGCGCGGTGGAACGCGTCGAACGCGCGGACGACGTCGTGGGCGTGGATGTTGTCGCGAACCTGCTTGCCGCCGTAGCCGAAGATCGTGTACGGCGTCGCCGGTGACCGTGCAGCGCATCAGGTAGGCGAGGAAGCCGTGGAGCTGCGCGCCGGCGTGCTGCGGCCCGGTGAGGCAGCCGCCGCGGAAGCAGACGGTCGGCATGTCGAAGTAGCGCCCGTACTCCTGGACCAGCACGTCGGCGGCGACCTTCGAGGCGCCGAAGATCGAATGCGTGCATGCGGTCGATGCTCATCGTCGTCGGCGATGCCGCCGAACCACTCGTGGTCCGCGGGCAGCTCCCAGCGGGTCTCGAGCTCCTGCAGCGGGAGGCGGTTCGGGCGTGTCGCCGTAGACCTTGTTGGTCGAGGTGAAGACGAAGGTCGCGTCGGGCGCGTGCTGCGGGTCGCCTCCAGCAGGTTCAGCGTGCCGACGGCGTTGACGCCGAAGTCGGTGTGCGGCTCGCGGGCCGCCCAGTCGTGCGACGGCTGCGCGGCGGTGTGGACGACGAGCTCGATCGCCGGCCGTGCTCGGCGAAGACGCGTTCGACCGCGTCGGCGTCGCGGATGTCGACGTCGAGCGTGCCGGAACGAGCTGCCCAGGCTCGGCGCCAGCCGGCGCGTCGACGGCTGCGTCGAGGCCTCCGGCCCGAAGAAGTAGGCGCGCATGTCGTTGTCGAGGCCGACGACGTCGAAGCCCTGCTCGGCGAAGTAGCGCGACGGACTTCGGAGCCGATGAGGCCGCCGGATCCGGTGACGATGGCGATGGGCATGGGCGTCGAGAAAGCGGGGCAGGACGTGCGTGGCGGCGGAGACTAGCGGCGCGGGCTGCGCTCAACCGAGCGCGGAGGCCACCAGCGCGTCGTGCTCGCGGACCCAGGTGATGATGTCCGACAGGATGTCCTCGGGGGAGCGCCGCGGCCGCCACGACGTGTGCGCGTAGAGCGCCCGGCAGTCCGAGAGGTAGATGGGCACGTCACCCGGCCGTTCGGCCCCCGCGGCACGAACCGGCACCTCGTTCCCGGTGAGCTCCCGGCAGATGGCGGTCGTCTCGGCGAGCGACAGCGACCCCTTGCGACCGCCGCCGACGTTGAAGGTCTGCCGATCCCACACGGCGGTGGGCTCGACGAGTTGGCGATCGATCAGGTCGACGAGATCGGCCACGTGGAGCACATCGCGGACCTGCTTGCCCAGGCCGCCGAAGCCGATGTACTGGAGGTCTCGCCCACGGAGGTGCGAGAGCACCCAATGCGTGAAGACGCCCTGGTCGACCTTGCCCATCTGCCAGGGGCCCGCCACCACGCCGCATCGGTTGATCGTCCACGGGACGTCGTACTCGGTGAGCAGCAGCTCACCGGCCAGCTTGCTCGCCCCGTACATCGTCCGTCGCCCGGAGGTGGTGAAGGCCTCCGAGAGGCCCTCGCGGCTCGCGCCGGGTTGGGCCTGCTCGTCGATGAGCTCGAAGCGCGTCGCGCCCTCCTCGTACAGGAGCTCGGTCTGGGGCGCCACGGGATAGACCCGGCTGGTGGAGAGGAAGATGACCTGCGCACCGCAGGTCTTCGCGTACTCGAAGCAGTGGAAGGCGCCGACGAGGTTCACCGGGACGACGATCTCGCCAGCGCCCAGGACGGACGGCTCGGCGGAGCACTCCACGACAGCATCGACCGGGCCGATCCGGGCGAGATCCGCTTCGACCCGGACGTCGGCGTGGGCGAACTCGACTCCTGCCGCACGAAGTCGTGGGAGGTTCAGCTCCGACCCGCGCCGGAACAGGTTGTCGCAGGCGATGACCTCCCAGTCGGTGTGCCGCTCGGCGAGCTCGACCGCGAGCGACGAGCCGATGAAGCCGGCGCCGCCGGTGATGAGGACACGGTGGGGCATGGGTCTCGGCGGCCGCCGCTCAGCGCGCGCCTAGCCGGCGCAGGCCGAGGATGCTGAGCAGGAAGCTCGAGAAGAACACCTGCATGCCGACGATCACGAGCGTCGCGGCGAAGACGGCCAGGCGCTCCTCGGAGAGCTGCCCGGTGCCGTTGGCGATCCAGGTGCCGACGATGACCGCGGCGACGACGATGCCGACGAGCGCGATCGCGCCGCCGAGCAGCAGCCCGTGCTCGAGACGGAAGCGCGCGCGCATCCGGTCGAACCACGCGTCCTTCTCGCCCATGAAGTACGTGCCGTAGGCGTGGGCGCAGAGCCCGAGGCCGACGATCTGCGTCCCGACGATCATGAGCAGCGCGCCGCCGATCATCGTGTGGATCTCCCACTGGCGGCCGAAGATGTCGACCTGGGAGAGCGAGATGGCGGCGATGATCGTGCCGATGAACGCGAGGATCGCCCCCGGCGCCATGAAGAGGTGCGTCGGCGAGTGGACGAGCAGGAAGCGCAGGTGGCGCCAGCCGTCGCGGAACGTCGAGAGCTTCGAGGTGCCGCCGCGCGGGTGGTAGTCGATCGGGAACTCGGCGACCGTGAGCTCCTCCTTGCCCGGCCCGGATGACCATCTCGGAGGCGAACTCCATGCCGGTCGTGCGGAGGTCGAGGCGCGGGAGCACGTCGCGGCGCAGGGCGCGCATGCCGCAGTGGGCGTCGCGGATGCCGGTCTTGAAGAAGAAGTTGAGCGTGCCGGAGAGCAGCGGGTTGCCGACGTACTGGTGCAGCCAGGGCATCGCGCCGGGCTGGATGTTGTCCATCCGGTCGCCCATGACGAGCTCGGCGCCGTTGTCGAGCTCGGCGACGAAGCTTCGGGATCTCCGCGAAGTCGTAGGTCAGGTCGGCGTCGCCCATGACGATGTACTTGCCGCGGGCGGCAGCGAAGCCTGCGAGGTAGGCGGAGCCGTAGCCGCGCCGGGTCTCGGTGACGACGTGGGCGCCGGCGGCGGTAGCGATCTCGGCGGAGCGGTCCTCGGAGTTGTTGTCGGCGACGACGACCTCGCCCACGATGCCCTCGCGCTCCATGACCTCGAGCGCGGAGCGCACGCAGGCCTCGATGTTCTCCTCCTCGTTGAGGCAGGGGATCACGACCGAGACGATGAGCCGCTCGGAACCATGGACGTCGTGCGGGCTGGGCTGGCGCTCGAGAGTGCTCATACGGAGAGGTGCTTCGTGAGACCGAACCCCGGTCCCTGCTCGTGGTAACGCAGGCGCGGAGCAGAGGTCGCGGTGCAGATGCCAGGCTAGCCCGCGGATGCGCGTCTGCCTGATCTACGACTGCCTCTACCCGTGGACCGTCGGCGGGGCGGAGCGCTGGTTCCGCGAACTGGCCGAGGCGCTCGCCGCCGAGGGGCACGAGGTGACCTACCTGACGCGGCTGCAGTGGGAGCACTCCGCGCCGCCGCAGATCCCGGGGGTCCGGGTGATCGCGGTCTCGAAGGCCGAGCCGCTGTACGGACCGGACGGCAACCGGCTCGTCGGCGAGCCGCTCCGCTTCGGACGCGGCGTGCTCGGCCACCTGCTCCGGCACGGCGACGACTACGACGTCGTCCACACCGGCGCGTTCCCGTACTTCTCGCTGCTGGCGGCCGGACTCGCCCGCACGCGGCCGCTGTTCGTCGACTGGTTCGAGGTCTGGAGCCGGGAGTACTGGCGCGACTACCTGGGCGGCCCGAAGGGCTGGGTCGGCTGGGCGGTGCAGCGGGCCTGCGCGAGGGTTCCGCAGCAGGCGTTCACCTTCTCCGAGCTTCACGCGCAGCGCTTGAGGGAGGAGGGGCTCGCCGCCCCGGCAATCCCGCTCGCCGGCCTGTACGCCGGCGCTGCATCGCGGAGTGACGTCGTGCTCGAACGCGAGCCGCTCGTCGTGTTCGCCGGCCGGCACATCCCGGACAAACGCGTCACCGCGATCCCGGCGGCGATCGCCGCTGCGCGCGACCGCGTGCCGGGGCTCCGAGCGCTCGTGCTGGGAGACGGGCCCGATCGCCCTGCCCTGCTCAGCGAGATAGAGGCGCAGGGCGTCGGCGACTGCGTCGAGGCGCCGGGCTTCGTCGAGGCCGACGAGGTCCACGCCGCGATCGGACGAGCGGCGTGCCTGCTCCTCCCCTCCCAGCGCGAGGGCTACGGCCTGGTCGTCATCGAAGCGGCGGCGCAGGGAACGCCGTCGGTGGTGGCCGCGGGACCCGACAATGCGGCGGTGGAGCTGATCGAACCGGGCGTCAACGGCGTCGTTGCGGCGTCAGACCGGCCGGAGGACCTCGCCGAGGCGATCGTCGAAGCGGTGACCTCTGGGCTGCACGAGAGCACGGCCGCCTGGTTTGCCCAGCACGCAGAACGGCTCGCGCTCTCGACGAGCTTGCGTCAGGTCATCAGCGCGTACGGGCACCCGACCGCTCGCTGAAGGGGGAAGGTCCGCACCTTCGGACCTCGCGCCGCGTTCCCGTCCGGATGCCCTCAGCCAATACCTTGTGCCCGTGACCCTGCTCGCCGAGACAGCGGCCGACCAGCGCCGTGAGCGGCTTCGCGACGCGCCGGTGGCCGTCGAGATCGACGGCCTGGCCAAGACCTTCCGCCTCCCGCATCAGCAGTACAGCACGCTCAAGGAGCGTGTCCTGCACCCGGGCCGGTCGACGACCTTCGACGAGCTCAAGGCGCTCCGCGGCGTCGACCTGCACATCCGCGAGGGCGAGTTCTTCGGCATCGTCGGGCGCAACGGCTCCGGGAAGAGCACGCTTCTGAAGGTGCTCGCCGGGATCTACCGGCCGGACGCCGGGCGGGTCGCCATCCACGGTCGCCTCTCGCCCTTCATCGAGCTCGGCGTCGGGTTCAACCCGGACCTCACCGCGCGCGACAACATCATCATCAACGCCGTGATGATGGGCCTCACGCGCAAGGAAGCCCGGGAGCGGTTCGACAAGATCATCGCCTTCGCCGAGCTCGAGGAGTTCGTCGACCTGAAGCTCAAGAACTACTCGAGCGGCATGTCCGTCCGGCTCGGCTTCTCGACCGCGATCCAGATCGACTCGGACGTCCTGCTCGTCGACGAGGTGCTCGCCGTCGGCGACGCGAACTTCCAGCAGAAGTGCTTCGAGGAGTTCACGCGCCTGCGCTCGGAGAACAAGACGATCGTCTTCGTGACCCATGACATGCACGCCGTCGAGCGCTTCTGCGACCGGGCGATGCTGATCGAGCGCGGCGAGGTCCTCGAGATCGCCGAGCCCCGCGTCATCTCCCGCGCCTACAACGAGCTGAACTTCGGCCGGCTGCTGCACGAGGAGACCGAGGAGGGTCGCTTCGGCGAGCAGGGCGCGGCGGAGATCGTCGAGGCGTGGTTCGAGAAGGACGGCGAACACGTCAAACAGGTCGCGCAGGGCGACCGGGTGGAGATCGCGGTGGCGGTCCGCTTCCACGCCGACCTCGAGTCGCCGATCGTCGGCGTGACACTTCGCAACGACATGGGGCACACCTACTTCGTGGGCAGTACCGAGCTCGCCCTCATGGATCTCGGCCAGAAGCGCGCCGGCGACGAGATGGTCGTGCGCTTCTCCATCGACACGCCGTTCGCGACGAGCCAGTATCTAGTTACGCCCTCGATTGCGCGCGCCGGCTCGGGTGCAGCCGCGATCGACGTGCGTGAGGACCTGACGACGCTGTACATCCACAGCACCACCAACTCGGGCGGGCTCGTGGAACTGCCCTACGACGTGAAGGTGACCGACGGATGAGCTCGACGTTGCTCGAAGAGCCCACGGAGGAGGAGACCACGGGGCTCGGTGGCGTGACTTCGACCACCGTCACGGTCATGGAGGCCGGCGTCCGCGGCGGCCAGCACGTCGGGTTCCGTCGCTCGCTCGCTCTGGCCTGGACCCTGGGGCTCACCGACTGGCGGCTGAAGTTCTACGGCTCCGCGCTCGGTGGGGTGTGGACGCTCGCCAAGCCGTTCGCGTTCTTCGGTGTCGTCTACGTCGTCTTCACCGAGATCATCGGGCTCGACAAGAGCGTCAAGAACTACGGCGTCTACATCCTGTTCGGCCTCGTGCTCTTCCAATACTTCGGTGAGATCACCTCGAACTCGGTGCAGTCGCTTGTCGCGCGGGAGAACCTGCTGCGCAAGATGTACTTCCCGCCGCTCGTGATCCCGATGGCGGTCGGCATCACCGCCGCGCTCAACCTGGGGATGACGCTCGTCGCCGTCTTCATCTTCGTGCTTGGGAACGGCATCTTCCCGGAGTGGGCGTGGCTCGAGCTGCCGGTGCTCATCGCGCTGCTCACCGTGTTCGCGCTCGGCATCGGCATGCTGCTCAGCTCGCTCTACGTGCGCTTCCGTGACGTGCAGCCGATCTGGGAGGTCTTCACCCAGTTGCTCTTCTACGCGAGCCCGATCCTCTACGTGGCGACGTTCGTCCCGGAGACCTACCAGCGCGCCTACCTCGCCAATCCGATCGCCTCGATCTTCACGCAGGTACGGCATTCGGTCGTGGATCCAACTGCGCCGTCCGCGGCGAAGCTCATCGGCCCTGACGTTCGCCTCCTCATTCCGCTGACAATCATCTTCGGGACCTTCGCGCTCGGTTACTGGGTCTTTCGGCGCGAGAGTCCCCGTATCGCCGAGAATCTCTAGCCTCAGCGCTCCATGCGTCGCCCCTCTCGCCGCCGCCTCACCGGCGGGACCCCCGCTTCCGCAACGCCCGCCGACGACGGGGGCGCAGCCCGCATCGCGGCGTTCGTCGATCCGCTGCGCGCGCGCCCGGAGCCGGTGAACTCCACCGTCCCCGGCCCGGTGAGCGCCGAGCTCTACGCGCGATTGAGCGCAGAGGACATCGCCGAGGTCGAGGCGCGGCTCGAGGGCGACGCCCGATCGCTGTGGGAACAGACGCCCGTCGAGCACCGCCCCGTGTTGGCGCTGATCTTCGCCGGTCTCTACGACGTTCCGGGCGCTCTCGAGCGGACCGGACTCGTGCGCGCCATCCCGCCCGAGGACGTCCACGCGATGGCTCGCGGGATCCTTTCCTACGCCGGCGACCCGATGATCGCCGACATGGTGGCTGAGGCGTTCGCCGAGGCGGGCGTACCGATCCCCGAGGAAGGTGCGCTCCTGGACTTCGGCTGCTCCTCTGGCCGTGTGCTTCGAGCACTGGCGGCGTACCGACCGGGCCTCGAGGCGATCGGCTGCGACCCCAACGGCGACGCAATCGCTTGGGCGTCGGAGAACCTGCCGATGGCCCGGTTCTTCACAAGCCCGATCGCGCCCCCGCTCGAGCTGCCCGACGCTTCTGTCGACCGGGCGTTCGCGATCTCGATCTGGTCACATTTCGACGCGGCGAGCGCGCTGGCCTGGCTCTCCGAGATGCACCGCGTGATCAAGCCAGGAGGCGCGCTGATCGTCACCACGCACGGCTGGGACACGCTCGGTATTCAGCTACGTGGGGAGGTCATGACGCAGGACTCGGCCGCCGAGGCCGCGACGTCGATGATCCGAGACGGCCACCAGTACTTCGACATCTTCGGCGAGGCCGGGGACTGGGGCGTCAAGGACGCTGGGTGGGGCAACGCCTACCTCACCGCCGACTGGCTCCTCACCCACGCCACGCCCGGCTGGGCCGTACGCCTTTTCCGGCCGGCCATGCTCGCGCAGAACCAGGACGTCTACGTCTTGGAGCGCTGCGCGTACGACGGAGGCGGGAGCCTGTTGAGCCCCCGCCCTCCGCGCTGGTCCTCAGTTGACCCGGACCCTCACCGTCTTGCTCGTCGCCGGAAGGAACGGCCACGACCCGCCCGCCCGGCTGACCACGCGGAACTGGTACGTGTACCGGACGTAGGTCCGCGTGAAGCGGTAGCTCACCTTGTAGGCGCCGCGGGAGTTCGTGACGGTGTGCTTCACGTCGCGCCACTTGCGGCCGACCTTGACCTGCAGCTCGACCGGGATGCCGCGACCGACGTACCCACCGAGGACCCGGCCGCTGATACGGGCCGACTGGCGGTTGCGGATGCGCTTGGTGGTCGTCCGGGCAGAGAGCGCGCCGCGGACCCGCTCGGTGATGACCCGCCCCACCGAGCCGCAGCCCTTCACGACCATCTGCAGCGCCCGTGAGGGACCGGGAGGGGCTGAGGTACGGAAGCGCCCGTCCGTGCCCGTCCTGACGCTTCCGAGGGTCTTTCGCTGCACCGAGCCCGACCGGGCGACCGTCTGGACGATCTCGATGACCCGCCCGCCGACAGGGGATCCGTCGCGGCTGTCGAGCCGTCCTGACAGGGCGACGCGACTGCGGTTGTAGGAGCGGCGGAGCGAGGTGGCGGTGTTGAACATCGACACCGAGGCGCTCGGGCAGGCCGGGACAGCGCCGGCGGAGGCCGTGGCGAGGCGCGATGTTCTTCTCGGCCGGAGGACGCGGCGCCGCCATCGCGCGGACGGAAGCGGCCGGCACCACCAAGGCGCCGTCGGCGAAGGGACCGGCGATCACACTCGACGTCCGCGTATCGGAGCCGCCGCCGTCGGTCGCCGTGTACCGGCACAGCACCTTCTTGCCGACTTCAGCGGCGGTGAGCACGTAGGAGGACGACGTCGCGCCGGAGATCGGCGTCTGATCGGAACCGTCGGCGTTCGCCCGGAACCACTGGTACGCCGCCGCTGCCTGCTGCCCGTTGACGGGGGCCGAGCACTGCAGCGTCTGGCCGGCCTGAGCCGTTCCGGCCACCGCGACGTCGCCGACGACCGGCGGCTGGTTGTCGACCGTGATCGTCCACGGGCCGTCGCCGGTCCGGTTGGACCTCCGTCGCGTCGTAGACCTCGAGCTGCACCGCATGCTCGCCGTCGGGGAGTCCGACGGTGTCGTAGGTGAGGTCGCGGCTGGCCCCGAGCGTGCAGGGCCGCGGGGCAGAGAAGCCGCCGAGCGAATGCCGCTGGCAGGTAGCGCTGTCATCGATCTGCTGGTTCACCCGCACGGCGCCGTCGATGAGGATGCGCTCGCGGTACAGCCCGGAACCGACGTCGGTCGCGTTGTAGCTCAGCGTCCGCACCCGAGTCCGCGAGGCCGCCGACGTGAGCGAGCCCGTGGCGGCGCGGGTCAGCGACGGGGGCTGCTCGTCGGAGAGGGTGAGTCGGATCTTGCTCAGCGAGAGCGCGTGACGTCAGCGAGGCAGCTGCCCCCCGGCCGCGCCTCCACACCGTTGCGGTCGGAACGTACTGACGACGCTCCTCGCGAGAGTCGAATCGATGCCACCATTGAGGTCGAAGCAGCCGAGCAGCCGAAGCGCACTCTCGAGCGTTGTCGCGCGCCTGCACGGATTGCCGTGAACGGGCGATCCGTTGACGTCGGTTCGCGCCCGAGTGGGACTCCGCGCACCGCTGACAGACGCGTGAGCGCGGTCCCGTCGGGGCTGCGAACGACCAAGTTGCGTACTCGCCGAAATCGTGTTCTCGTCTCGCCGCCCATAGCGCTGCGTCGAGAGATCCGCCGCTCGCCGCAAGTTATCTCGCGGTGTCAACGTAAAGCCGCCGGCGTTCGACGCAGTCCATCCCGCCGTCCCCACCGGCGACCCGTCTGGACGCTGGCAGCTGTCGACCGCGTAGGTCGCCGCGCGCGCAGGGGAGGTGAGGACCGTCATCGAGATGACGAAGGCCAGGAGGGCGAGGAAACGGTGTGGCTTCATGACTACTGCTTTCTTGGTTCAGGGGGTGGGGAACTCGAGCTGTGCGGGAGACGACGCCTTCGGCGGTGCTGTCGGCGTCGGGGAAGAGGGGGCGGGCGCGGCCGGACCGGTCTGTTCGATCTCGAACTCCGGGGGCGCGGAGGCGGCCGGACGGACCGGGGACGGCGCGACGGGCGCGGCGAATTCGGTCTGCGCAGCCCGCTGCCTCTTGCGCTTCATCGCCGTGGCCGCCGCTTTGGTGGCCTGCGTCTGGCTGCGACGGGCAGCTGCGGACCCACTTCCCAGCGTCGCCGTCGGCGGGGCCGGAGGATCGACGGGCCGGAAGACCCGCGCGGTCGTAGGCGCGCGCACGGTCGTTTCAATCGGCGGCTTGCGCTCGGAATGGGAGGGCGCGAGCTCGGCTTTCACGCCCACGCCGGCACCGGCCACGGCGAGGGCCGCCACGCCTGCCGCCGCGGCGCGTCCGACGGTGCCAGACTCGGCCACGCGCAGCGCAGGGACACTGGCCGCGTCGCCGGCCCTGGAAAGAAGCCTCAGGATGAGCCCCGTCGGGGCCAACCCGAGAAGGCCACGATCGAGCGCACTGGTACGCGGCTCGTGGACGAGCGCGCAGGCGTAACAGCCCTCGAGATGCGCCTCTGCCCGCTCGCGCTGGGTCGCCGACGCGTCTCCGCTGTTGAGGGCTTTGATGTCAAGACCACGGGAACGGCAGAGCTCCCCGCTCGCGCGCCGGTGCAGATGCCCGGCAAAGAGCTTGCGACCGCTCTTCGTGGCGACCATCACGCCGGACTTGGTCATCCCGAGCCGGTCGCCCGCCTCCTTGAAGGTCACCTGCTCCTCGAACACGGTCGTCCAGAACGCGCGAAGGTTCTCGTCGGTGAGATCCGCGAGAAGATCACGCTGGACCGCGATGACGTCGGGCTGCTCGAACAGCTTGTCGAGCGGGGCCACTCCGGTGATGTGACGGTCGGCGTCGAACTCGACGGCGGACTTGTCGCCCCGGCGCGACGCGGCGTTGAGCCGCTTCCAATGATCGAGAGACTCGTGCCGATAGGCGGTGATCTGAGCTCGTTCGAGGTCTGCGAAGGTCTGCCAGTCTTCGCGCTCTCCGGTCGCGGCGATGCGCGCGATCGTGGCCGCGGCGGACCCGTAATACGACGCCCGCGTGTCCTCGTCGATACCCGCCCACGGTGAGCTTCGCGCGAGTCCGCGCATGATCCCGGCCCGGCGCGCCATGAGATGCCCGGCGACCTCGTCCGGATCCCAGCCGTCGCGACCGCCCCTACGCATCATGCGGGCGAAGCGCCCCCTGATCGGTGCCGCCGTTGGTGCTTCAGTTGCCATCGTGACCGCCTCCGTCGTCCGCGATGCGGCACCGCTGTCTGCCGTCTGGATGCGCGAATCTACCGAGCAATCGTCGGTCGCGCGAGTCGACTGGCGGGAAAGAAGGAGAACGGGATCGGAGGGTGACACTCGTCTTGACTGGGGCGTCGGATCGGCTTCAGCAACCTCAATTCCCTAACCTCGCTCCAAAGTGGCGCGTAAACGCTCTTAGCGCGACGTGTTCCGCGTTCCCCCGTCCGGCGACTTCGCGCGCGGCCGAACCTCTAGGCTCGTCGCTGATGAATGACGAGCAACCCTCCCCTGAGGTCCTTGCACTTCGGGCCCGCGTCAGCGCCTTGGAGGCGCAGCTCGCACAGCAGGCGCGGGCAACGAACTCTCTCGTAGCCCGGTCGCAGGAGAAGCTCTATTGGCTCGAGCGCTGGCAGGTCGATCTCGACTCGGTGATGCGAAAGCCCGGCGCGGAGCAGGCACTGGGCGCCGCGAAAGGGCTGCGCAGAATCGTGCGGGCCGTCCGACGCGCTGTCCGCGCGCTTCGCTGATCGACGAGCCGTGCCCGAGCCGTTGCAGAGCCTCACCATCATCATCCCGGTCAAGGACGGGGCGCGGTTCCTCGCCGAGATCCTGACAGCGGTGCGGATCCAGTCGGACGCGCGACCGGACCTCGACGCGTACGTGCTCGTCGTCGACTCGGGGTCGCAGGACGGGAGTCTCGAGATCGCTCGTCACGCCGGGGCGGAGGTGATCGAAGTGGCGGCGGCCGATTTCGGCCATGGCCGAACCCGCAACCTCGCTGCCGAGCACGCGGACTCGCGACGTCCTCGCCTTTCTGACGCAGGATGCCACGCCCCTGCCCGGTTGGCTCGACGCCCTGCTAGACGGGTTCGCCGTCGCTGACGACGTAGGTGTCGTCTACGGACCCCACCGCGCGCGGGAGGACACCTCGCCGATGATCGCCCGGGAGCTCGACGCCTTCTTCGCCGGCCACGCCGACGAGACGAGTGGCGGCCCCCAGTTGCAGCGAGACGGCGATCTCGCGTGGTTGTCGAACGTCAACGCCGCCTACCGTCGCGACTGCTGGCAGGCGCTGCGGTTCCCGGATGTCGCGTACTCGGAGGATCAGGCGTTCGGAGAGATGATGCTGGCGGCCGGTTGGGCGAAGGTGTTCCACCCAGACATGGCTGTCGCCCACGCCCACGATTACCCGCCGTTCCGCTTCGCGCAGCGCTACTTCGACGAGTACCGCGGGCTGAGGCAGAGTGTGGGCCACATCGAGCCGCTGAACCCTGTTCGAGCCGCGGGCGACGTCCGCGGCCTCGTCGCCAGCGATCGCCGGTGGATGCGCGAGAACGGCTACAACGCACGAACGCTTCGCCGGTGGACGGCCCGGTCGGCGGTCCACCACGGCTCCCGTAAGGCGTTCGGCGCGTTGGGGTCCCGCGCCGCGTCCCTGCCCGCTCCGGTGCAGCGCAGCCTCTCGCTGGAGGGCACGGTCGATCTCATCCGACGCTGCGCACAACGACGGTCCGGTGCGCGGCGAGATGCGGAGCGCGCAGCTCGCGCGCCCAATGTGGAACTCGGTGCTTCGGCACGCCAAGGAGGGAACCGCTCCGCTGCTCGCCCCCCCGGACGAACGACGCAAATCTTGAACCGACCGTGGCACATAGCCGCGGTGATCCCTCCGTTCCAGCGCGGGTCGGGCGGACACATGTCGCTGTTTCAGTTGCTGCTGCGGCTCGAACGAATGGGCCATGACATCTCGCTCTGGATCGATGACGAGCTCGGACAGATGCAGCGACGATCGCCCTGCGCGAGATCCGTCGACAGATCCGCGAATGGTTCGTTCCGCTCGAGGCCCCCGTGTACAAGGGCTTCGACGAATGGTTCGGCGCAGACGTTGCCCTCGCGACCGGCTGGCAGACGGCGCACAGCGTCGCGATGCTTGGTGGCTGCCGGTCCCGGGCGTACCTGGTGCAGGATCACGAACCGGAGTTCTACGCCACTTCGGCCGAGGCGGCCTGGGCTGAGCAGACGTACCAGCTCGGCTTCCACCACCTCTGCGGATCCCCGTACCTGGAGGAGATGGTCACTCGGTACGGCGGGTCGTCGAGCCGCTTCTCGTTCGGCATCGATCACGATGTCTACAAGCCATCCGCGACCATCCAGCGTGAGCCGGACACCGTCGTCTTCTACGGCCGGGATGTCACGCCCCGCCGCGCCGTACCGCTCGCGATCATGGCTATCAGCGAGCTCCTCGAGCGTCGGCCGAACACGAAAGTCCTGTGCTTCGGCAACAAAGACCCCATTGAGACGCCGTTCCCGTACGAGAACCTCGGGATCTTGAACTCGAAAGAGCTGGCCGCCACGTTCGCGCGGGCGTCTGTGGGCTTGGTTCTCTCGATGACGAACTATTCGGTGATTCCGCAGGAGATGTTGGCCTGCGGACTCCCCGTGGTCGAGCTCGCCGGGGTGAGTGGGGAGGGGGTGTTCGGATCCGACGCCGGTGTCACCTTTGCGCCTTTCGACCCCGTGACAATCGCTGATGCGCTCGAGGCGCTGCTAGCCGACGATGCTCTTCGCGATGGCGCCGGGGCCCGCGGGATCTAATGGGCGCGCGGTCGGACGTGGGAGCGAGGGGCCGAGGAAATAGCTCGTGGGATCGCTGGCAACTTCGCGAAGCCCAGCAACCGTACGCACTGCGAGCCAATGATAGTACGTCTCAAGGGCTGGCTGGGCACTCCTCTAACGCTGTCCGCCTTTGCAGCTGCGCTTCTGTTATGTGCAGGAATTTCTTATCAGCTGACCCACAAAGGCCCCAACGCTGACCAGCGTCACCGGGACACGCCCGCTCGCATTTGTTGCAACGCTTCCGCCAGGGGGCGGAGAAGTTTGCCAAGACGGTGTTCGACTACCGCCGAGCAGCGGCTCGTTGCAACTAGTCGCCGCCACCAACGGTCTGAACGGCCCTCAGCTCACCGCGACGTTTGGAGCGCCGGGGCGGACGAAAACGCTCTCATCGGACGGCTACCGCAGGGCTGGGAAGAAGGGCCGATCTCGATTCCGATCTTCTCGCCAGACCGCAACGCGCGCCCGCCCAGCGGCCGACTCTGCCTCCGTTCGACCGGAAGCGCGTCCGTTCTCTTAGGTGGCGAAGCGGACGGCGCGCCGGCTCGCGTTGATGGGCAACCTGCTGAGGGCCGAGTTAGCGTGGTCGCCTCGAGCAAGGAGACAGATAAGTCTTGCCAGTCGACTACGCGCATTCCCAAACCGCATCGGACGCGGGAATGCCGCTTGGGTAGGGCCATGGGCCGCCTACGCAGTCGGCGCTTGTCTGCTGATTTCGTTGCTGTTCGCCTCGATAGCCGTGAGATCGACTGCGATCGCAGCGACCAGTACAGTGACGGGGCGTTGGCTGGTGGCCGCTGCGCTGATGGTTGGCGCTGCGTGGGCGTTCCTGACTCCGCCGTTTCAGGTGCCCGACGAGACCTCCCACGTAGCGTACGTCGAGTATCTGCGGACTTCTGCCCACCTCCCGCAGAACGACCCCTCGATTCCGCCCTACTCTGAAGAAGAGAACGCTGTGCTTGGCGTTCTCGGCTTCAACCGCGTTATCGGACGCTCGCTCGAACGCGTCAATACGAGTCGAACCGACGAGGCGCTGCTCCGCGGCGTGGAGGCACAGCAGTTCGGTAAGCCGACCTCGAACGCCACCACCGCCAGCGCTAACCCGCCTCTGTACTACTTGTTGCAGACGCCAGGCGCCCTCGCTGGCTCGCAGGGTTCGCTCCTCACTCGCGTCATGCTGATGCGCTTGCTGTCGGTCGTGATGTTTGCGGGAACGGTTGGATTCGTCTTTCTATTCGCACGCGAGTTGTTGCCGTCGAGTCCATGGACTTGGACCGCAGCCGGGTTAGCGGCGTGCTTCCAGCCGCTCCTGGGGTTTATCGGATCGGGCGTCAACGCCGATGGGTTGGTCTTCCTTGCGAGTAGCGCGACGTTCTATTGCGTCGCGCGAATATTGAATACGTCGTTGACCCCGAGATTGGGGGCAGCTCTCGGCGCAGCCGTCGCGGTCGGCATGCTCACCAAACCCCTGTTTGCCGCGCTAGTGCCAGTCGCGCTACTCGGATTGGCCATTGCTGCAACCCGACGACCTCCAAGCTGGCGGAGGTCAGTGGGGTTGGCGCTGGCCGCCGCCGTAGTTCCTGTCGTGGTCGCCGTTGTGGTGGGAAACGCGGTATTCCAGCATCCTTACTTCGCGGTCACGGCGTCTGTCGTTAGCGCGCAGGCTGGTGAAGCCGGTCAGCCGTCGTCGCTCACACGGCAAGCATCGTTCATGCTGCAACTGTTCGCCCCGCGACTGCCGTTTCTCAGTGACCAGATTCCCGGGGTCGCACCGAGAGATATTTGGGTGAGCGGCCTCGTCGGTCGGTTCGGTTGGGTCGATTACGGCTTCGGCGCCACCGCAACTAGTATCGGTTGGTCTCTCTTTTTGGCCCTCCTTGCTTCAGTCGCGGCTGCCACAGTGAGGTTTAGAATCGCTGTGAGACAACGGTGGGGCATCTTTCCTGTGCTGCCTCACGGCGCTCGTCACCGTTCCCGGCGCTATCGGCGTCGTCGATTATCAAGCGTTCCTCGCGGGCGCCCCGCGCTTCGAACAGTCGCGATACTTGCTACCTCTAATAGCTCTCTACGGTGGAGCGATCGCGATCGCTGTCCGCCTCGCCGGACGCAAAGGTCGCGCCTGTCTTCGTTGCGTTCCTGCTGGCCGGGGTGTCGTTTCACACGATCAGCGCTATGCTTCTCACTGTTGAGCGGTACTATCTTGTGAGCGCATTTGCAGAATCTGTTGCGGTTCGCTCCCACGTGAACTCCCGCGCCCGCTCGAGGCCGCTCGCGCGCAGCCGCGCGCCCGTGTCCGGCTGAAGGATCGACGCGAGCGCCCGCGTGATGTCCTCGACGCGGTCCGGATCGAAGAGGAGCGCGGCGTCCCCCGCGACCTCGGCGAGTGAGCCCCGGTCGCTGCAGGCCACCGGGACGCCGCGGGCCATCGCCTCGAGCACGGGGAGCCCGAAGCCCTCGTAGAGCGACGGGAACACGAAGGCGTCGGCCAACGCGTAGAGGCCCTCGAGGTCCGCCGCGCTCACCCAGGCCGGGAAGCGGACGTCGTCGCTGATGCCGAGCGCTTCGGCGCGGGCGCGCAGCTCGGCCTCGTGCGGGGTCGGGTAGCCCGGGAGCACGAGGACAGGACGCGGGGCGGGCAGGCGGGCGAGCGCCTCGATCAGACGCATGAGGTTCTTGTGCGGGCGCTTGGCCGAGACCGAGAGCAGCACGCGGCGATCGCGCAGGTCGAACCGGGCGCGCAGCTCCGCCTCCGACGTCGGCTCGATGTCCGGGATGGACGCACCCGCGAGCGGCACGACGTCGATCTTCTCCCGCGGCGTCCCGAGGTGCTCGACGAGATCGTCCCGAGTCGAGGCGGCGTCCACGATGATCCGGTGCGCGCTCCGAGCCGCCGCGGGGATGAGGACTCGCATGCCGAGCCCGCGCAGCCCGAAGTGCGCGTCAGGGACGAGCTTGTAGTGGAGATCGTGGATCGTCACGACGCGGCGGAAGCGCCCGCGCACGGGCGCCGTCGAGCCCAGGGAATGGACGACGTCGCAGCCGGCGCGCTCGGCGAGGCCGGGCAGCAGCAGCTGCTCTCCGCGGACCCACTGCAGGCGGCTGCGCGCGTTGACCGGGACGACGATCTGCTCGTCGCAGCCGAAGTCCTCCCCCGCGGCCTCACGGTTCACGAAGGCGGTGACGCGAAGGCCGTCCATCGCGGCGAGGCGCGGCGCGAGCTCGCGGGCGTAGACCTCCATCCCGCCGGTCTCGCCCGGCACCAGGAAGATCAGATTGAGGCCGACGTGCACGCGGCGAGGCTAGCCCGGGGCACCGCGTCGGAGGGCTCGCGTCAACTCCGTCGGGACCAGCCGCAGCACCAGCGCCAGCCCGAGGAACCCTCCCACCGCCGCCACCGCGACGGCCGCGTCGAACAGCGCGGACCCCTCGACTACGGACTCGAAGATGAGCGCCCCGGCGACCGCGGGCGCCGCAGCAAGGGCAAGCCGCGGAACGAACCCGAGCTGCAGCTCCCGCCCCGGCCCCGCACGGCGCAGCGCGACCCAGATGCCCGCGAGCAGCACGACGTCGGCGGCCACGACCGATGCCGCAGCGCCCTCGATCCCGAAGAGCACCGTCGCCGGGACCCCGAGCAGCACGAGCGACGCAAGCCCTGTCGCGCTGACCCACGCCACCTCACGCAGCCGGCCGAGCCCGACGAGCGTCGGCGTCCAGGCCGCCCCCAGGAACACCGTGGCGAGCGCCAACGACTGGAGCCGCAGCACCGGCACCGCATCCGCGTACTCCTCTCCGCCCAGCAGCAGCACCAGCGGACGGGCGCCCGCAGCGAGGCCGAGCGCCGCCGCGACCCCCGCCACCGCCATCACCTCGGTCATGCGCTGCAGCGCGGAGCCCAGGCGCTCGCGGTCGTCCCGCGCCGCGACCGTCAGCAGCGGCACCGCGATCACGCTCAGCAGCAGCGGCAGGCCGCCGACCAGCTCGAGCACCCGCGCGGAGGTCACGTAGAGGCCGACCTCGCGCTCGCCCTCCAGCAGCGAGACGATCACCACCATCGTGCGGTAGTAGAGGACCGCCAGAGCGCCCGCAAGCGCCACCGGCAGGCCGATCCGGGCGAGCGCGCGCAGCTCCGCGCCGTCCCACCGCGGCCGAACGAGCTCGCTCCGATCGAGGAGGAACGGCACGGCGGCCATGAGCACGACGCCGGCCGCGAGCTGCGCGGCGAAGAACGCCCCGAGCGGCGCCCCGGCCACGACGAGCACGACGATGACCCCGACCACCGTCGCCTGCCGGAGCACCTCGCTCACCGCCAGGCGTCCGTTCCGCAGCTGCACCGCCAGCGGGAGCAGCACCGCGGTCTGGACGCTCGCCAGCAGAATCCCCGCGCCCGCCACCGCCGTCCCCACGACCAGCGTCCCCCCGTAGCCGGCCACCGCTGCGAACGCGACCGCGAGCAGCACCCCGAGCCCGGTGAGGACGATCCGCGCACCGATCACGTGCGCCAGGAGCGCGCGCTGTTCGAAGGGCTCACGGAGCGCGAGCTCCCGCATCGCGGTCACGCCCAGGCCGCCCTCGCTCAGCCCCTGCACGATCGCGAGCAGCGCGATGACCGTGCCGTAGCGGCCGAAGTCGGCGACGCCCAGGTAGCGCAGCAGGACGACCGCCCCGAGCGCCGCGAGCGCGTTCCCGACGCCGAAGGCCAACCCGCGGGAGAGTCCGCCGCGCACGAGACGGCTCCCCGCGCCGGCATCACCCGGGCCTGTCCCCAGCGCAGGCTCTTCGCCTCGTTCGCGGCACGTCACGCACGCCGGCGAGGCTATCGGCGCCGCCGAGAAGTCAGCCACGGTCTCGCGCCCGGTTCGGCGCGAAACGGCGCGACGGCGGGTACGCTCCTTCGCGATTCCTGGGCCCCCCGACGTACTCGACACGCCTCAGGCGGGCGGCCTTGTCGTCCGTGGCGGCGCGCTGCGCGTGCTCGGGTTTGCAGCGGGCACAATCGTCTCGCTCGGTGGCGTGGTGCTGCTTACCCGCCACCTCAGCGTCGGCGAATTACGGCCGTTATCAAACGGTATTCAGCTTCGTCGCGATCGTGCAGGCGGTCACCGACGGCGGATTCGCGACGCTCGGTGTTCGCGAGTACGCCCAACGCGTCGGCCCGGACCGTGACCGGCTCATGCGGATCCTTCTTGGCGTTCGTATCGCGCGACCGGCGTCGGCGTCGGGATCGCCACCATGATCGTGGCCGTCGCCGGATACGGCACCGACCTGGCCCTCGGCACGCTTCTCATGGGCGCGGGCCTCGTGATCGTGCTCCTGCAAACCACGCTCCAGATCCCGCTGTCCGTCGAGCTCCGCCTCGGCACGATCACCTTGATCGACGTCTTTCGCCAGGCGTTCACCGCCCTGCTCATCGCCGCGCTCGTTCTTGCCGGATCGGGGCTCGTCCCGTTCTTTGCCGTCACGATTCCCGTCCATCTAGCGATCCTCGCCTGGACCGCAAAGCTCGTGCGCGGGCGCATTCCCGTGCGCCCGACGTTCGCATTGGCAGAGTGGCTCACGCTCATGCGCCCCGCAGTCGCCGTCGCGATGGCCACCACGGTCGGCACGATCTATCTCTACACGACCCAGATCCTCATGTCGCTCGTCGCCTCGGAGGAGCAGACCGGCCTGTTCTCGGCTTCCTTCCGCGTGTTCATCATCGCGGCGGCCGTCCCGGGGATCCTCGTGACCTCAGCGTTCCCGCTGCTCTCCCGGGCTGCCCGTGACGACCGCGTCCGCCTCGCCGCCGCCGTGCGGGGGATCTCGCAGTCCTCGCTCGTGCTCGGCGGGGCGGCCACCGTGACCTGCATCCTGGGCGCCGGCCCGGTGATCGCGATCATCGGCGGCGCGCGGTACGCCGGCGCGGCACCCGTGCTGCGGGTTCAGGGCCTGACGCTTCTCGTGACGTTCGCGCTCGCGACCTTCGGGCTCACGATGCTCGCGCTCCATCGGCACCGCCCACTCGTGCTCATGAACCTCCTCGCCCTGGCCACCGTGCTCGCCGCCGTCCCCGTGTTCGTGCGCGCAGGCGGCGCGGTCGGCGCGGCCTGGGCGACCTTGCTCGGAGAGAGCGTGCTCTTGGTCGGGTACGTCACGGTGCTCGCGCGCGAGGACCCAGGCTTGCGTCCCGAGCCCTTCCCGATCCTCCGTGTCCTGCTCGCCATCGCCGCCGGGCTCGCGCCGGCGCTTATCGGCAGCCTCCCCGCTGTGCCGACCACCGCGCTGGGACTCCTGGTCTACCTGAGCGCGGCCGTCGTGCTCAGGGCCGTCCCCGCGGGTGTCTACGAGCAGGCGCCGGCCCCGCTGCGCTTCCTCGCCCAGCGGATCAGCCGCCGGTCTTAGAACGAACGCGGCCCGCGCGCCGCCAGCCCGACGAGCAGCTTGTCGTACCCCGCCGCCGTGCGCTCCCACGACCACTCCGCCACTGCCACGCGGCGAGCCTCGGCCCCGAGCCGGGCCGCGAGCGCGCGGTCGTCGAGCACAGCCAGCAGCGCGGCGCCGAACGCACGCGGATCTCGCGGGCTGAGCAGCCCGGTGACGCCGTCCCGCACGGTCTCCCTCAAGCCGCCCTCGTCGACGGCCACGACCGCTGCGCCACTCGCTCCTGCCTCTAACGGCGTGAGCCCGAACGGCTCGCGGTACATCGCCGCAGCCACCACACCGGCGGTGCGGTAGTGCCCGAGAAGCTCTGCGAACGGGACTGCCTGGCGCAGCTCGAGCCGGACGTCGCTCGCTGCGGCGTACGCGCGGAGGTCATCAGCCAAAGGCCCGCGGTCGCCGACCACCAGCAACCGGGGACGCTCCGCAGCGGGGATCGTCGCGAGCGCCTCGATCACGAACTGGTGACCCTTGAGCGGGTGCAGTGCCCCGACCGACAACACCTCCCTGGCGCGTTCTGCGGTCACGTCACCGGGAGCGAACGTGGCACTGTCGACGCCCAGCGGCACCACGTGCGCGGTGGTCCCGTAGATCCGCAGCAGCTCTTCGGCGGTGAAACGGGAGTGCGTCACGGTCACGTCTGCGCCGTGAGCGTGCTGACGATCAAGCCGCTTTCGCAGTCGCTCGTAGGGATCGAGCCCTGCGTGCACCAGACGCTGACGCAGCCCGGGCCGCGGGCCGAACGGCGGCGCCCGGTCGTAGATCGCGCGGAGCGGCTCAGGAGCGTAGACGAGCGACGCCGTCCTCAGGTGTGGAAGCACCTCGTGATGCTGGACGAGGGAGGAGGCGTGGACGAAGACGGCGTCGTGCCCGCCGGTGTCGATGAGCTGCGCGAGCTCCCGACCACGCTGTGGCAGCGCGCGCAGAGCACGCATGCGGGCCAGCGGAGAGCTGGCCTCGGCCAGCGGGAACCGCCGGATCTCGACACCCGCGGGGAGGACGACGTGGTGCGCGGCTGGCTCCGGTTCGGGCATCCGGGTGTAGACGGTGACCCGATGATGTGGACGCCGGGCGAGGTATTCGGCCAGCACCCGCGGCGCCCCTCCGGCGGGTAGGAGGTGGTGGACGACCGCGAGATTCAGCGCGGCGGGCTCACCGCTCATCGGACACCCCGGCGCAGGCGCCAGAGCCGGTCGTATGCCGCGGCGCGCCCGCCGCCGGTCCGTCGCCGCGGCGAGATCATCAGGCGCTCCGCGCGAGCCGCGATACGGCTGAGCTGCAGCGCCAAGACGATCGCCGTGTCGACGCGCCTGACCGGCACCCCACGCAGGCGGAGATAGCGACGCATCGAGCTCAGGAAATGCGGGGAGGGGGCAAGCGACTCGTCTCCCCCACCGCGCACGAGGTGCATGACCCGCGCAGACGGGAACACGGCGATGGCGTAGCCGGCGCGGGTGACCCGCTCCTGCCATTCAGTCTCCTCCAGGTACAGAAAAAAACCCTCGTCGAGCGGACCTGCGGCCTCGTAGGCGGCCCTACGAATGGCCAGCACAGCGCCGGCCACGTGCGCGACGCGCGTGCCGTCGGCCAGCTGCGAAGCGGGCACCCGGTAGCGGTCCAGCCGCGGGAGCCGCATCGCGATCCAACCCACCGGAAGGCAGAGGTCGACGAAGAGCACGCCGAGGCTTGGGAAGCGGCGGAAGGCGCTCCGCTGGGCGGTGCCGTCCTCGTGCACCAGGGTGGGTGCGGCGACCCCCAGCTGCGGGTCGCTCTCGAGGTGCGCGACCAGCGCTTCGAGCGCTCCCGGGTACGGCTCGGTGTCAGGGTTCAACACGATCACCACAGGAGCGCTTGTGGCCGCGAATCCGGCGTTGACGCCGGCCGCAAAGCCGTCGTTGACCGCTCGTTCAACGACCGTCGCGCCTGGATGGCGCGTTCGCAACGCGGCGACGGAGCCGTCTCCGGAAGCGTTGTCGACGATCACGACCTCCGCGGACAGATCATCGCCGCAGGCCGCCAGCGATCGGGAGACCAGCTCGGCTGAGCGATAGTTCACGAGCAGCACAGCGAACGCGGTCACCCCATGAGAGACTAGTCCGGTGCCCGCCGTTTCAACCGTGCCCACCCCGGTGTGCCCGGTCTGCCAGGGCGCGTCGGCGAGGCCGCTGCACGACAGGCTGACCGACCGTGTATTTGGGGTGGCCCCGGGGGAATGGACGCTCGTGCGCTGCCTGTCCTGCGGTGCCGGGCGTCTGAACCCGCGCCCGAGCGACGACGCAATCGGCGCGCTGTACGCGTCGTACTACACCCACGAGCCGCCGACCCCCAACCTCGTCCCCGCAGGGCGACTCGCCCGCGCTCTCCGCGCCCTGCGCAACGCCCACGTCAACGCTCGTCTTGGCTACAACCTGCAGCCGGCGTGGAAGGCTGGCCGGCTGCTCGGGCGGCTGGCCCCTCCTCTGGCTGCTGTCGCCGAACGCGGCGTCCGGCACCTTCCGGCTGGCGAGCGCTGCCTCGACGTCGGGTGCGGGAACGGCCTCTTCGTCGCTGAAGCAGCCGCGGCCGGCTGGATCGCCGCGGGTATCGATCCCGATGCGCAGGCGGTCGCGGCGGGCCGTGACGCGGGTCTGGACCTGGTCGTCGAGAGCATCGAGGATCGCGCCGGACGCGAGCCGGGCGCCTTCGACGCGGTGACCCTCAGCCATGTGCTCGAGCACGTTCCCGATCCGGTTGCGTTCCTCAGCGCCGCTCGGCGCCTACTGCGCCCTGGAGGGACCGTCTGGATCGCCACGCCGAACCTCGCCGCCGCCGGGCATGAGCGGTACGGTCGAGACTGGGTTCACCTCGATCCGCCCCGACACCTCACGCTCTTCGACGCGGCCTCCATCCGGGTCGCGCTGGCCGCCGCCGGCTTCGACGAGATCCGCGTCCTACGGCCCACACCCACCGCGATCCTGTCGTTCGCGATAAGCGAAGCGGTCCGCGCCGGCGCGGTGCCCGCCAACGACGCCGCGGGCGCCCCGACCGCGGCCGTGAGGCGTGCCGGCGTGCGGGCCGAGCTCGCGGCCCAGCACGATCGCGCCCGGGCCGAGGAGCTCCTCGTGCTCGCGACCGTGCCCCGTGCTTGAGCGGGCAGGCGGGCACGGCCCGCGTGGTGCGTTCGGTGCTCGTGCGAGGCGGTCGATTGCCACGGCGGACACTAGGCTGGCACGGTGCGTGAACGCCTGACCCGACACCCCTGGATCGCACCTCTGAAGCCCTCCGCGCGGCGCGCCGCCCGCGTCACGACCCCGGGGCGCTTCTTTGTCCGTGAGGCCCTCCGGCGTGATGTGACGGCGAACTACTCGCTACGCCACGCGCCCACCGTCCCGGTCGTCCTGCGCCACCACACGCGCGACCTCGAGACCTTCGACCAGATCTTCTGCCAGGGCGCGGTCGCTCCGCCCACCGCGGTGGCCGCGCGGCTGCGGCAGATCGGGCGACCGTTGCGTGTGCTCGACCTCGGAGCGAACATCGGCGCCTCGGCGGCCTGGTTCGGCGGGGAGTTCTCCGGCGCGACGATCACCTGCATCGAGCCCGACCCGGCAAACCTCGAGGTCCTTGCCCGCGCCGCTGCGCTAGCCACACCCCCATGGACGGTGGTTGCAGCTGCGGCGTCCACGGCCGAGGGCGAGCTCGCTTTCCGGTTCACGAACGACTCGGTCTCTCGGGCGAGCGAGGACGAGAGCGGGACGAGTGTGCGCGCCGTTGACGCGCTGGGGCTGGCGATCCGCGAGCAGAGCGATCTCGTCAAGATCGACATCGAAGGTGGGGAGTGGGCGCTGCTCGCCGATCCGCGCCTGGCGGACCTGCCTGCGGTGGCGATTGCCCTCGAATACCACCCCCACCTGTCTCCGGCGGGCCGCAGCCCCCGGGACACAGCCGTGGGATCGCTGGAGCACGCCGGGTACCACGTCCACGAAGTCGCCCACGTGGAGGGCGCCCCGGCGGAGGACGGCTCCCTCTGGGCCCTACGGCCGCCGGCCTGAGCATCATGCGCATCGGGCTCAACCTCACGTTCCTGGCGGAGGACTCGGGCGGCAGCGCAACCTACGCAGAGGGGCTGATCGGCGGCCTACGTCTGGTCCGGCCCGACGCTGCCGTGACCGCGTGGGTCGGGCGGGACTCCCCGACGCCCCCATGGCTCAAGGACGTCGAGGTCATCCGCCTTCCCGTGAAAGGCGTCGGCGGCATCGCACACTACGCGTGGGATCTCGCCGCGATGGTCACTCAGGCCCGTCGGCGCCACCTGGACGTCTTACACGGACTGGCCTACGTGGCCCCGCCGGTCCACCCCGGGCTCCCGGTCGTCGTGACGATCCTCGACACGACCTGGAAGCGGTACCCCGCGACGATGGACTGGAAGGGACGCCTGGTCTTCGGCGCACTCTCCCCCGTCCTGGGACGGACGGCTGATCGGGTCATCGCGATCTCCGAGGCCGGGCGTCAGGACCTCGTCGACGATCTGGGTATCCGCAGGGATCGCATCGACGTCACCCCCCTGGCGGTCGATCCTGTGGTCGCCGCGACCGCCGACCCCACCCTTCGAGATCGTCTGGGTCTGGGCCCGGAGCCGGTCGTCCTGTGCGTCTCCCAGAAGCGCGCGCACAAGAACCTCGAGGCTGCGATCGAGGCCATGGCTCACCTCCGCGTCCCTGCGCAACTCGTGCTCCCCGGCAGTCCGACCGAGTACGAGACGCACTTGCGCGAAGTCGCAGCCGCCTGCGACGTGAGCGACCGCGTGAGGTTCTGCGGGTGGGTGAGCGATGCGGACCTTGACGGGCTCTATCGGCTCGCGGATGCGTTGGTGTTCCCCTCCCTGATGGAGGGCTTCGGCCTGCCGATCCTGGAGGCGATGGCCCGCGGGCTTCCCGTGGCCTGCTCGAACGTCAGCGCCTTGCCTGAGGTCGCTCAGGACGCAGCCCTGCTCTTCGATCCGCATGACGCCGCGGGGATCGCCGCGGCCCTGACCCGCCTGCTGAGCGAGCCCGAGCTCTGCTCGCGCCTGGTGACCGCGGGCCACGCACGCGCGTCGGAGTTCACCTGGGAGCGAACGGCGACCGCGACGCTCGCGAGCTACGAGCGCGCGATCGGCGGATAACGGAAGCCGGGCTTTCGGCTCAAAATCCGACGAACTCCTCGATCTGCCGCAGCGTCAGCGCCCGCGCGTCCTCCCCGCCTGCCGCCCCCACGTGCCACTCGACGATCGCCGCGAGCGCCTGCCCGAGGTCCCAGGCCGGCTCCCAGCCGAGCCGCGCCCGGGCCTTGGCCGAGTCGAGGGCGAGGAAGTGCGCCTCGTGCGGGTGCGGGCCGGGGTCGAGCTCCCAGCGGAGCTCCTGCGGCCAGGCGGCGGCGATCTGCTCGGTGATCCAGCGGACCGGCCGCACGTCCGCGGGCGCGGGCCCGAAGTTCCAGCCCTCGTCCACGGCCTCCCCCGCCAGCAGGCGCTCGGCCAGGAGCAGGTAGCCGCTCAGGGGGTTCAGGACGTGCTGCCAGGGCCGGACCGCCTCAGGGTTCCGCACCCGGATCGGCACTCCACCAGCCGCCGCCCGCATGATGTCCGGGATCAGCCGGTCGGCGCCCCAGTCGCCGCCCCCGATGACGTTCCCCGCCCGGGCGCTGGCCACCCGGGGACCGTCGGCAGCGGAGAAGAAGGAGCGCCGGTAGGCGTCGGTGACGAGCTCCGCGCACCCCTTGGAGTTCGAGTACGGGTCGTGGCCACCCATGCAGTCGTCCTCCACGAAGGGGCGCCGCCTGCTCCCGGTTGTCGTAGCACTTGTCGCTCGTCACCACGACGACGGCCCGCACGCTCTCGGCCCCCACGGTCCGCACCGCGTCGAGCACGTTCACGGTCCCCATGACGTTCGTCTCGTAGGTGAGCCGCGGCTCGACGAAGGAGCGGCGCACCATCGGCTGGGCGGCCAGGTGGAGGACGACCTCCGGCCGGGACTCCGAGACGGCCTCGCGCACCGCGTCGGCGTCACGGACGTCCACCCGCAGGTCGTCGTGCAGCCCCTCCGCGACCCGGGCGCCCACGAAGAGCGACGGCTCGGTCGGGACCGCGTCGGAGAGCCCGACGACCTCCGCCCCCATCTGCTGCAGCCAGAGGGCGAGCCAGGCGCCCTTGAAGCCGGTGTGGCCGGTGAGCAGGACGCGGCGCCCGCGCCAGGAGGTCGGATGCACGGAGGCGGCGGAAGGCACGCTCGCGAGGCTACCGGCGCGCCCAGGCGGCATCCGCCCGCCGCGTTCGCGAGACTGGAAGGCAGTGCCCGAGCCCGTCCTGTCCGTCGTCATCCCCGTCTTCAACGAGGAGAACCACCTCCCCGAGGTCCTCGAGCGCCTCTTCGCCTCCCCCTGCCCGATCGCCCGCGAGTGGATCTTCGTCGACGACGCCTCGGCCGACGGCAGCCCGGCGATCCTCGACGCGCTCAAGCAGCGCTCGGACGTCACCGTCATCCACCAGGCCGTCAACGGCGGGAAGGGCTCCGCGCTGCGGGCCGGGTTCGCCGCGGCCACCGGGGACTTCGTGATGGTCCAGGACGCCGACATGGAGTACGACCCCGCCGACGTCCCGCGCCTGCTCCAGCCGCTCCTCGACGACGAGGCCGACGTCGTCTTCGGCTCCCGCTTCCGCGCCGACCGCGTCCAGGTCCACCGCACCTTCCACTACCTCGGCAACCGGCTGCTGACCGACCTGTCGAACCTCGCCAGCGGCATCTACCTGAGCGACATGGAGACCTGTTACAAGATCTTCCGCGCCGACCTGATCAAGGCGATGCGGCTGCGCAGCGAGCGCTTCGGCTTCGAGGTGGAGAGCACCGCCTACGTGGCCAAGACGACCGCGCGCATCTTCGAGCTCCCGATCTCCTACGCCCCCCGCACGCGGCTGGCCGGCAAGAAGATCGGCTGGAAGGACGGCGTCGCCGCCCTCTGGCACATCGTGCACTTCAACCTGCTGACCCGGAGCGCGTTCACGGCCCTGCCGGAGCGCTACCGCGTGTCGTGAGGTCCTTCGACGCGGCGGTCGAAGCGGACCGCGCCGCCCGCCGCACGGCGATCGTGGTCGGCGCGATCTTCGTCGTGGCGAGCCTGCCGAAGTTCCTCGCGTTCGGCTGGGAGCGCGACCAGTTCGTGCGCTTCGGGCTCCCCTACCCGACCGCCTGGGTGCTCGCAGCGGGAGCCTTCGAGCTCGTCGGCGGCATCGCGCTCCTGCGCCGCAGGGGGATCGCGCCCGCGCTCGCACTGCTCATCCCGACGATGCTCGTCGCGATCGTCGCCTCCGGCCTGCTGCAGGGCGACATCGTCCCGAGCCTCACGGTCGCGCCCGCGCTCCTGGCCGGGATGGCCTTCATCCTCACCCGGGGTCGCTCGTGAACCCCGTCCTGGCCCGGAACGGGTGGGAGCACCCACGCTTTTGAGCGCGGAGCGCCAGCTTCCCGCGCCCCTCGCGTAACCTGCCACCTTCATGGCACCAAAGTCTGCACTCATCACCGGCATCACCGGCCAGGACGGCTCCTACCTCGCCGAGCTCCTGCTCGAGAAGGGCTACGAGGTTCACGGCATGGTCCGCCGCGCCTCGACGGAGAAGTTCGACCGCATCGAGCACCTGCGCGAGCGCATCACCCTCCACCAGGGCGATCTGCTCGATCAGCGCTCGCTCGTCGACGCCATCCGCGCCGCCAAGCCGGCCGAGATCTACAACCTCGCCGCGATGAGCTTCGTGGCGACCTCGTGGATCCAGCCGACGCTCACCGCCGACTTCACGGGCGTCGGGGTCACCCGCATGCTCGAGGCGATGCGCGAGGCGGCCCCCGAGGCGCGCTTCTACCAGGCCTCCTCGAGCGAGATGTTCGGCAAGGTCCTGCAGATCCCGCAGACCGAGGACACGCCCTTCTACCCGCGCTCCCCCTACGGCGTCGCGAAGGCCTACGGCCACTTCATCACGGTCAACTACCGCGAGTCCTACGACCTCTTCGCGAGCTCCGGCATCCTCTTCAACCACGAGTCGCCCCGCCGCGGCCTCGAGTTCGTCACCCGCAAGATCACCTGGCACGCCGCGGCGATCAAGCACGGCCGCCTCGACAAGCTGAAGCTCGGCAACCTCGACGCCGAGCGCGACTGGGGCTACGCGAAGGACTACGTCGAGGCGATGTGGCTGATGCTCCAGCACGACACCCCCGAGGATTTCGTCGTGGCCACCAACCAGACGAACACCGTGCGCGAGTGCGTGCAGGTCGCCTTCGACGAGGCCGGCATCTCCGACTGGGAGAAGTACGTCGAGATCGACCCCCAGTTCGTCCGCCCCGCCGAGGTCGATCAGCTGATCGGCTCCTACGACAAGGCCGAGCGCGTCCTGGGCTGGAAGCCGACGACGACGTTCGAGGAGCTCATCCGGCTGATGACCCGCGCGGATCTCGGCATGCTCAAGCCCTGACAGCGCCGCTGCGCGCCTAGTCCGTTCGCAGCCGCGCGAGATCGGCGTCGACCATCTCCGTGATCATCTCCTCGAACGAGGTCTCGGGCGCCCAGCCCAAGCGCTCGGCAGCGAGCGCGGGATCTCCTAGGGGCTGCGTCGCCTCGGGCGGGCGGACGAACGCCGGGTTAACGATGACTCGGCCCTCGCTCGAAATGCCAGCTGCTGCAAACGCCGCGTCGACGAGATCGCCGACGGTTCGGGAGACGCCGGAGGCGATCACGTAGTCACCCGGTTCGTCCTGCTGGAGCATCAGCCAGGCAGCGCGGGCGACATCCCGCGCGTGGCACCAGTCACGCACCGCGTCGAGCGACCCGAGCTCGAGGGTCTCCTGATGACCTACTGCGATAGCGGCCGCACCCGCGGTCACCTTGCGGGGGAGAAATTGGGGTGGCCGCCGCGGCGACTCGTGGTTGAAGAGGATGCCCGCGCTCGCGTGCACGCCGTGGCGTTCGCGCATCACGCCGACGAGCCCGAGGGCTGCAAGCTTCGCGACGCCGTAGGGCGTCGCGGGCCGCTTCGGGGTGCTCTCCCGCTGCGGCGACTCCCCCGCGTCGCCGAACACCTCTGATGACGCAGCAACGTAGAGGCGGAAGGAGCGCTCCCGCGCAAGCGCCAGCAACGTGCCGGTGGCACCGGCGATCGCTCGGATCGCTTCGGCGGGGTCTTCCCAGGAGGCGGGCACGAAGGTCGGCGCGGCCAGGTGGTAGAGCTCGTCGGGGTCCGCAGTTTCGACCACCCTGCGCAGGGAGCCGGCGTCGAGGAGCTCGCCGGTGATCAAGGTCAGCTGGTCCCGCACGCCGTCCAAGTTCGGGAAGGCGTCGTCGATGGGCTCGCGCACCATGCCGACCACCTCGTAGCCCTTCGCCACCAGCAGCTCAGCCAAGTAAGAGCCGTCCTGGCCGCTGATCCCCGTGATGAGCGCGCGTCGACGGGTCACGCCCCCAGCGTAACCCGCAGGGTGGTTGCAGGGTTCTCTGAGCGGGAACGGAACAGCGGAGCACAAACGCGCTACTTCTCCCGGCGCGTTCCGTTTGCAAAAGTACGCGCCGCCCGGTTCGTTTTCCAACAAGAGCCCGATGACCACCTCTGAGCCCCTCGCCCTCCAGGACTTCGGCCCCGACCTCCACGTCGATCCGGCTGACGCGGTCCCCCCGCCGAGCGTCGACGTCCTCGGAATCCCGCTGGCGATCACCGATTACGCGCGCACCATGGACTGGATGGACGCGACGATCGTCGACGGCGGGCGCGGCTACGTCTGTGTCGCCGCGACGCACACCGTGATGGCCTGCCAGGAGGACCCTGCGCTGCGTGACGCGGTCGTGAACTCCGACCTCACGGTGCCCGACGGGCAGCCGCTCGTCTGGGCCATGAACGCGCTCGGCCAGAACCTCCCGAGCCGGGTCTACGGACCCGAGCTGATGGCGCGCTACTGCGAGCGGTCGGTGGAGACCGGGACGAAGATGTTCCTCTATGGCGGGCGGAATCAAGGCGCGCTCGTACAACTCGCGCTGAACCTGCGCCGACGTTACCCAGGCGTGCAGATCGTCGGCGGATACTCGCCCCCCTTCCGTGAGCTCACCGCCGAGGAGCAGGAACGGATCGCGGAGGACATCACCCGTTCAGGGGCCGACGTCGTCTGGGTCGGCATCGGCGTTCCGAAGCAGGAGAAGTGGATGGCGCAGATGCGCCCCCGCCTCTCTACCCCCGTGCTCATCGGCGTCGGGGCCGCCTTCGACTTCCACGCGGGGCTCATTCCCCAGGCGCCCGCGCTGTTCCAGGCCGCAGGGATGGAATGGGCCTACAGGCTCTCGCGTGAGCCCCGCCGCCTCTGGCGCCGCTACCTGCGTTACAACCCGCGGTTCGTGACCGGGTTCGCGCGGCAGTGGGTGCGGCAGCGCCCGCGATAGCCTCGGCGGGTGCATCAGGACTTCACCCACGACGTCGCGGTCATCGGCTGCGGACGCGTCGGCCTCCCGCTCGCGCTCGCGTTCGCCGATCGAGGTCTCTCGACGATCGGGATCGACAACAACCCCGTGCTCCTCGAGGCGGTCCAGAACGGCCGGATGCCGTTCGACGAGCCCGGGGCACAGAACGTCCTGGACCGGGTGAGCGTCGAGTGGGGAAACCGGATCGCCGACGCGGCGCGTGCTCGCCACGTCGTCATCACGCTCGGCACGCCGTCCTTCTCCCACATCGAGATCGATCTCTCGGACATCCGGGGAGTGCTCGACGAGCTGCTGGAGCACTTGCGTCCCGGGCACGCGCTCACGCTCCGCTCGACCATCGCGCCGCGGACGACCGAGTTCGTCGCCGGCTACCTGACGAAGCACCGAGGGTTCGAGATCGGAACGGACGTCTTCGTTGCGCACGCCCCGGAGCGCATCGCGGCGAGCCGGTTCTTCGACGAGATCGTGTCGCTGCCGTGCATCATCGGCGGCGTCGGGGCGGAGTCGGGGAGGGTCGTCGAAGAGCTCTTCTCGGTCTTCGGGACCACGATCGAGCAGACGACGCCGGTGCAGGCAGAGCTCGCGAAGATCTGGACGAACATCCTGCGCTACGCGACCTTCGCCCTTCCGAACCTCCTGATGATGGACTGCGAGCAGTACGGCGCGAACGTCTTCGAGGTCATCGACCTCATCAACCGCGACTACCCGCGTGGCGGCATCGCGCAGCCGGGCTTCACCGCCGGCACCTGCCTCCGCAAGGACTTCGCCTTCTCGGAGGAGCGCTCGCACGCGCCCGGAATGCTGCTCGCGGTCTCGCGGGTGAACGAGAGCGTGCCGCTCTTCCTCGTCGAGGGCATGGTGCGCCGCCTCGGGCCGCTTTCGGGTCGCAAGGTTGCCGTGCTCGGCTTGGCGTTCAAGGGAGGCACCGACGACGAGCGCGACTCGCTCGCGCACAAGCTCGTACGTCTGCTGGAGCGCGAGCTCGCCGACGTCGTCGTGCACGATCCGCACGTCGCGACCCCGACTGCTTCCTTCGCCGATGCCGTGGCCGACGCGGACGCCGTCGTGATGGCCGCGAACCACCCGGAGTTCCGAGGTGAATCGGTGCTCGCCGAGATCGTCTCCGCGGCGACGGACGACGCCCTCGTCGTGGACCCGTGGGACTGCTTCGGCGTCGCACAGGTCTTCGCCTACGCGTCCGAGCTCTCGCTTCTCACCACCCCGCCCCTCGAGGAGATCGCATGAACCGCGTGCTCGTCACCGGGGGTGCCGGCACGATCGGCGCCGCCGTCGTCCGTCGACTCCTGGGTGATCCCGCGTGGGAGGTCCGGGTCTCCGATCAGCGCCGCGCCCCGGATTGGATGCGCGAGGGCTGCGAGATCCACGAGGGCGATCTGCGGGAGGTCGAGGAGGCTCGGAAGGCGACGAAGGGCTGCTCGCACGTCATCCACCTGGCCGCGATCGTCGGCGGGATCGGGAACTTCCACAAGCTCCCCCACACGCTGACCGAGGTCAACAACGCGCTCTACAACGGGGTCGTGCGGGCCGCGCTCGACTGCGACATCGAGCGCTTCACCTACGTCTCGAGCTCGATGGTCTTCGAGCGGGCCACCGTCTACCCGACCCCCGAGTCGCACATCTACGAGACCCCGATCCCGGTCTCCGCCTACGGGTTCTCCAAGCTCACGGGCGAGGTGTACGTGAAGGCGGCGCACGACGAGCACGGCCTCGAGTACACGATCTGCCGGCCGTTCAACGCCTACGGGCCGGGCGAGATGCCCGAGGACGAGCCCGGGATCGCCCACATGGTTCCCGACGTCATCAAGAAGTGCCTAGCGCTACCGGACGGTGCGCCGCTGCCGATCTTCGGGGACGGGACGCAGACCCGGACGCTCACCCACATCGACGACATCGCCGACGGGATCGTCGTCGCGACCGGCTCGCCGATGCGGCGCGCAACGAGGACTTCAACATCTCCGCCGGGGACGAGCGGACCGTCGCCGAGCTCGCGCGCATCATCTGGGAGGCCTGCGACCGGCCGCCGGCGGAGTTCGCGCTCGAGCACCTGCCGACCTACCCGGTCGACGTCGTGCGGCGCTGGCCCGACGTCTCGAAGGCGCGCGAGCTGCTCGGGTGGGAGGCGCAGATCTCCGACCGGGACGGGATCGCGCAGACCGTCGCCTGGTTGCGCACGGTCATGGAGTAGGTGCCGGGTAGAGCGTTCGTCCGGGGCGGCCGGATGTCGTTCAAGCCGAGGCGCCCCTCGACCGATCGGCGGGCCATGGGAACACTTCTCCGCCGCCTCGCGCTGCTCACCGTCCTGCTCGCCTTCTGCGTCCCTTCCGCAGCGCTCGCAATCGGCGGCGGCGACCATCGCTCGACCGCCCGCGTGGCCGACGACGCGACCGACCTCCCCGAGGCCGACGACGCCGACGCGGCTGATGCCGCGGACGGCTCGCGCGCGGCCTCGTCGAACCCGTTCTGCCTGGTCGACGACGACCCGGACGGCCTGGACGAGGTGGACGTCGACATCCAGGAGGACCCCGCGTACGTGGAAGGGGACATCCTGGACGAGGAGGTCGGCGACGAGCCGGTCGATCTCGACGGGATCCTCGACTTCTGCGACGACGGAGCGGTCGGCGGCGAGCCCGCGGTCGGGTCCCTGAAGCGGACGCTCCGTGGCCTCTCGGTCCCGACCGACACGATGAACATCTCCGTCCCGGGGACGATCACGCGAACGCTCCGACTCTCGAAGGCAGGGCTGCCGCGGGCACTGCGCCCCTACGCGTCGCTCAACCTTGGCTCCGCCCGGAAGGTCGCTCGGAGCGACGGTTTCCTCGACCTCCCGGTGCTCGTGAACACGAAGGGGCGCAAGGCACTGCGGAAGGCCACCCGAGACGTGAAGCTCGTGCTCGAGAGCACCGAGACGCTCGCCTCCGGACAGAGCCGGACCCGCACGCAGAGCATCGTGCTCGAACGCTAGGAGAGGCGCCGCCTCCTGGTTCAGGCCGAGGCCTCCGCGCGCGCGGCGGCGAGCGTGTGGCCCATGCCCTCGGCCAGCGTCGTCGTCGCCTCGAAGCCCAGCTCGCGGCGTGCGCGCCCGGCGTCCAGGCAGGAGCGGATGACCTCGCCGGCGCGGGCCGGGGCGTAGTCGGGGGCGAAGCGCTCGGCCTCCTCCGGGCTCAGGTGCTCCTTGAGCGCCTCGGCGAGCTGGTTGACCGTGCTCTCGACCTCGGTGCCGACGTTGTACTCACCGGTCGGGCTCGGGTGCTCGGCCGCGATGAGGTTCGCCTTGACGATGTCGCCGACGTAGATGTAGTCGCGGGTCTGCTCGCCGTCGCCGAAGATCGTCGGGCGCTCGCCGCGGATCGCCTTGCCGCAGAAGATCGCCGCAACGCCCGCGTCGCCCGCGGGGTTCTGGCGCGGGCCGAAGACGTTCCCGTAGCGGAGGGTCACCGCCTCGAAGTCGTAGAGGCGCCCGTACCAGCCGCAGTAGCGCTCGGCGCAGTACTTCGACTGGCCGTAGGCGGCGAGCGGCTGCGGCGGGAAGCTCTCGTCGGTCGGGACGTTCTCGGCGCCGACCTCCCCGTAGATCGCGCCGCCGGTCGAGGTGTTGACGAGGCGGCGGGCGCCGGCCAGGCGGGCGGCCTCGAGGACGTTGATCGTGCCGCAGACGTTCGTGAGCGCGTCGTAGGCGGGGTCCTCGATCGAGACGCGGACGTCCGCCTGCGCGGCCATGTGGAAGACGACCTCGGGCTTGGCCTCGGCGAAGAGCTCCTTCATCCGGGCGCCGTCGCGGATGTCGGCCCGTTCGAGGCGGGCGCCGTTCTCGAGCGCCTGCTTGATGTTGCTCTCCCGGCCGGAGGAGAGGTCGTCGACGATGGTGACCTCATCACCCCGCTCGAGCAGGGCGTCGACGAGGTTGGAGCCGATGAAGCCGGCTCCGCCGGTCACGAGTGCGCGCATGGTCGCGGATCGTAGTCCGGCCTCGTGTGAAAAAGGTCAGAGCGAGGCGTAGACGGCGGCGAGCTGCGGGGCGATGACGTCCGGGGCCGCCACCGCGACGGCCAGGGCCCGGCCGCGCCGCCCGGCCGCGGGGTCGCCGAGGACCCGTCGTCATCGCGCGCGCCATCGCCTCGGGGTCCTCGGGCGCGACGAGCTCCGCCCCATCGCCGAGCTCGGCCAGCGCGCCGCGGGCGGTCGCGACCGTGGGGATGCCCGGCGGCCATCGCCTCGAGCGCGGCCAGTCCGAAGGTCTCGTGGGCGCGGGTCGGGACGAGCGCGACGCCCGCTCCTGCCCGGAGCTCGTGCGAGCCGCGCGGCCTCGACCCGCCCGACGAAGCGGACGTCCGCTCCGGCGGCGCGCTGCTCGAGCGCGGCGCGCTCCGGTCCGTCCCCGGCGACGACGAGCTCGACGCCCGCGTCGGACCGCCGCGTCGATCGCGACGTCGACCGCCTTCTCGGGCGCCAGGCGCGAGGCGACCAGCGCGTAGCCGTCGCGGGACGGGGGCGGCGGGGTCGGTCCGTCGAGGTCGCGGAGGACGTGGCCGACGACGTGGACGGGGGTGCCGGCCAGCGGGGCGCCGAGGGTCATGCAGGCGTGCTCGGGCGGCCTCGCTGGGGACGACGATCGCGTCGGCGTGAGCGGCGAGGCTCGCTGCATGGCGGGCGAGCGCGGCGGCGTAGACGAGCGCCTCGGGGCGGGAGCCGCGGCAGTTCCTCGCGACCCCCGGCGCGGTGTTGCGGCCGTGGCAGCGGGTGCAGTCCTCGCCCGCCGGGTCGACGCACGTGCCGACCGCGCAGACGAGCCGGTAGTTGTGCAGGTGCAGGACGACCTTGGCGCCCGCCTCCCGGGCGGCGGCGAGGGCCCGCGGGCCGAAGGAGGGGTTCAGGTTGTGGGCGTGGACGATGCGCGCGCCGGTGCGCCGGACGGCGTCGCGCGACCTGCTCGGGTCCTCGCCGCCGCGCAGCAGCGCGCGGGCCGCCCGCGCGCTGCCGACGTCCGTCGAGTCGCGCTCGAGCAGCTCGACGGGTTCGCCGAGGCGGTCGCGCACGAGCCAGGCGAGGTCGGCGACCGCGCGCTCCTCCCCGCCGGGGACGCGGTAGCGGTTGTGGAGGAAGAGGATCACGGGCGCGCAGAACGCGCGCAGGAGGCGCGACGGTCTGCGGCAAACCTAGACTCTGGGGCTTGACTGCGGCGATCATCGTTCCCACCCGGTGGCGGGCGGGCTACCTCCGCGTGACCCTGGAGAGCGTCATGCCGCAGGCGCGCGCCGCCGGGGTGCCCGTGTACGTCGTCGACGACGCGGACGCGCCGGACGCCGCCGACCCGTGCGGTGGCCGAGCTCGCCGGGGCGACGGTGCTCGACGGCCCCGCCCGCGGCATCAACGGGGCGCGCAACGTCGGGGTCGCCGCGGCCGGGGAGGTCGACTGGCTCTTCTTCCTCGACGACGACGTCGAGGTCTCACCGACCTGGCTGCCCGCGCTGCTCGCCGCCGCCGCCTCGCTCCCGCCCGCCGTGGGCTTCCTCACCGGGCCGATCCGCGCGCGCTTCGAGGGGCACGAGCTGCGCTCCTGCGGCCGCGAGTCGCCGCCGATCACGACGTTCGACCCGGGCGGCCCGGACGCCGACGCCTCCGTCGCCTGGGGCGTGAACATGGGGGTCCGGCGCGCCGTGCTCGATCTCGTCGGCCCGTTCGACGAGCGCCTGCGCAACGGGGGCGACGAGGAGGAGCTGCAGCAGCGCTGGCGCGCCGCACGGCCCGCCGGACGCATCCGGTACGTCGCGGAGGCGGCGGTCGACCACCGGCGCGCCGGGGACGACGCCCGCCTGCGCTCCCTCGCGCGGGCCGCGCGCGCCCGGGGCCAGGCGGCGCGCCGCTTCGACATCTCGCGCGGAGAGCACCCGCCGCTGCGCCGTGAGCTCCGTGTGTTCGCCGGCTGCCTCACGCACGTCCCGCGCTACCGCTGCCTCAACGGGCTCGTCATGGCCGCCCACGCGCTCGGGCGGATCGACGAGGCGCGCCACCCGACGCCCGCGCCGCCCGCGCCCGGGCTCGACGACTTCCTCTCCGGCTCGAGCGGGCAGGTCGGCGGCGTCCGGGGCCGGGTCCGCCGGGTGCGCGACGGGGTGCTGGACCTGCGACTTCCGCGGAGCCCCGATCCCGACCCCGGGCGAGCGCCCGCGGGTGCTCGCGCTCGGCATCGAGCAGCCCGGCGTCGAGAACACGCTCGCCGCGACGATGGACGAGCTCCGCCGCGCGAAGGCGGCCGAAGTCACCGTGAAGACGGGGCTGATCGGGGGCCGCGGCAAGTTCGAGAACCTCAACGCGCTCCTCGCCGAGGAGGACCTCGACGCCTACGACTGGCTGCTCCTGGTCGACGACGACATCGATCTGCCCGTCCGCTTCCTCGACCGGTTCCTCGCCTTCGTCGGCGACGCGCGGCTCGCCCAGCCCGCGCACCGCCTCGCCTCCCACGCCGCCTGGGCCCACACGCGGCGCCGCAGCGGCAGCATCGTGCGGCCGACGAGCTTCGTCGAGATCGGGCCGTTCACCGCGCTGCACCGCGACACGTTCGCGACGCTCCTGCCGTTCCCCGATCTGCGGATGGGCTGGGGGCTCGACGCGCACTGGGCGGCGGTCGCCCGTGAGCGGGGCTGGCCGATGGTCGTCGTCGACGCGACGCCGATCGGCCACACGCTGCGGCCGATCGCGGCCTCCTACCCGCGGGAGGCGGCGCTCGCCGAGGCGCGTGCGTTCCTCGCCGAGCGCGCCCTACCTCACGCGCGACGAGGTCACCTGAGCGGGCTCAGGCACGTCAGGCTCACGGAAGCTGCCGGCGGATGTCCTGCGCCGCCCGTGGGTCGTCGAGCGCGAGATCACGCCACATGAGGCGCATCGTGGCGACGTGGTGTCGCTGAAGCGCGCGGTCCCGCTGGCGGTCGAGCCGCATCTCGCGCTCGCTGCGGTGGTGCTTGCGCGAGTCGAGCTCCACCGCCAGTGGCGCCTGCGGGAACCAGCAGTCCACGCGGATGCCGTGGACCTGCTCGTTGCGAAGCGGCGCCGGGATGCCGTAGCGGGCGAAGTAGGCGACCGAGCGACGCTCGAGCGCTGAGCGCGTGTGCAGCGTCGGACTCGTCGAGGAGCCGGGCGACGCGGAGCGCGCCGCGGCGGCCGGGGAGCTCGCTCCTGCGTGGCGCGGATCGCCGCGACGGGGAGTGACTGGAGCCGGTCGGCGACCGCTCGGAGCTCGGGGTACGGCGAGGACATCGGCGAGGTCGACGAGGGTGCGGGCGTCGGTCGGTCACCCAGAGCGTCGCCGAAGCGGTCGACGTCGGCGAGCTGGAGGCGGCGGGTGCGGTGGACGTGCACTCCAGGGCGGCTCGAGCGGTCGCGCAGCGTGACCGAGGTGGACGGGACCGAGTCGGTCGGGGTCCTCGAAGAGCCAGCCCTTGCAGATCGCGGCCGACTGGAGCCCGAGCGCCGTGCCGCTCGCCGCACCAGAACGCGGCGGCGAGGTAATCGGCCTCGCGGGTGATCGCGCGGTGGCCGAGGGCGTAGACGCCGGGGTGCAGCTGCATGCAGCCGCCCGTTTCCGAGGCGGTGGTGCATCGCGTTCCGGCCCGAGTCCGAGCTCCTGCAGATCGCTCCGCCGACAGGAGGCCGTGCTGCGCTTCGGCCCGCGCGATGAGCGCGGCCTCGAGGGGTGTGGGTCTGTCGATCGTCCCATATCGAGACCAGAGACCCAAACCCCCTCCAGCAACCTCGCGTCAAGACTTCTGCGCGCGCTTCCTCCTCCGCCTGGCGCAGTTCGATGCGGCGGATCTTGCCCGTCAGCGTCTTCGGCAGGTCGTCCACGAACTCGATCTTGCGCGGGTACGCGTAGGCGCTCAGCCGACCGCGCACGTGCGCGCCGATCTCCTTCGAGAGCTCGTCGGAGGGCTCGAACCCGCCGTTGAGCACGATGAACGCCTTCACGACGTGCCCGCGGCGCTCGTCCGGGGAGGCGACCGCGGCGGCCTCGGCGACCGCCTCGTGTTCGAGGCACGCGCTCTCGACCTCGAAGGGACCGATGCGGTAGCCCGCGGCGATGATGAGGTCGTCCGCGCGACCCTCGTACCAGTAGTAGCCGTCCTCGTCGGCGCTCGCCGCGTCGCCGGTGCGGAACCACTCACCGCCGAACGTGCGCTCGGTCTCCTCCGGGCGGTTCCAGTAGCCGAGCGGGTAGTGCGGGTTCGATCGTGCGCGGAGGCCGATCTCTCCCCGCTCACCCGGCTTCGTGACCGGCACGGAGTCCTCGTCGAGGATCGCCATCTCCCAGCCCGGGACCGGCTTGCCCATCGAGCCCTCGCGCACCTCGAGCCCCGGGTAGTTCGCGACCATCGGGTAGCTCTCGGTCATGCCGTAGTAGTCGAGGACGGTGACGCCGAACTGCTCGCGGAACCAGCGGATGGCCTCCGGGTTCAGCGGCTCCCCGGCGGAGCAGACGATCCGGAACTGCTGCGGGTAGGTGCTCCCCGCGTCCTTCACCGACATCATCGAACGCATCGCCGTCGGCGTCGTGAAGACGTTCGTGACGTCGTTCCGGGAGAGGAAGTCGAGCTGCCCGGCCGGGTCGAAGCCCGCCTCGCGCTGGAGGACGCACTGGACCGCGCCCATCCGCCACGGTCCGAGCAGCGGCGCGATCCCGGCCGCCCACGCCCACTCGCCCATGCCGTGGAAGCGCTCGCCGTCCTGCACGTCGTGGCACCAGAGGAACTCGGTGTGCGCGAGCAGGTAGCGGTGCGCGTGCACGATGCCCTTGGCCTGCCCGGTCGTGCCGCTCGTGTAGTAGAGCTGGGCCGGATCGTCGGCGCTCGTCTCCTCCATGACCGGCTCGGTTGAGGCGCCGCGCAGCAGGTCGTCGTCGAGCACGAGCACGCGCTCGGGACGCTCGGAGAAGCGTGGTGCGTTCGCCGCATCGGTGACGAGCACGGTGGGCTCGGAGTCGTCGAGGCGGTAGCCGATCCCGTCGTCCCCGTAGAGGACGCTCATGGCGAGCAGGACCCCGCCGAGCTTCCAGGTCCCGAAGAAGATCGCCGCCGTCTCGGGCGTCGGCGGGAGGATCACCGCGACGCGGTCCCCGCGCTGCACGCCGGCGTCGCGCAGGACGTGCGCCGCCTGGTTCGCGAGCTCCTGCAGCTCGCCCCAGAGCACGTCGCGCCGCTCGCCGTCGTAGCGCTCCCAGACCATCGCGAGCTTGTCCGGCGGGTGCTTGTCGCAGACGTCCGCGGCGATGTTGTACTGCGGCGGAACGTCCCACTGCCAGTCGGCGCGCGCCTTCTCGTAGTCCATGGCTCATGGTCTCCCCGCTCGCCCCCGAACGCAAGCCCCGCGAGGTGGGAGACTCCCGGGGCATGGCGCAGCTCCCCCGACCCGGCACGGATCCAGACGCCCAGCGCGCGGGGGTGGAGGAGGTAGAGCTCTACCAGCGGACCTACGGCACGCTGCTGCGCTCGAGCGGCGAGACCCGGCTGCGGATCCTCGAGTCCGGCCACAAGGCGATGCAGAGCTCGCTCCACCCGCTCGCCGACTCAGACGAGCTCGATCTCGGCGCCTTCCTCTACGCGACCCAGCGCCTCCCCCTCGGGATCGCCGACGCCCGCACGGTGGTCATGGGCCAGGAGACGGAGCACTTCGACCGCGCGGGGATCGGCCCGCTCAACGAGTGGGAGACCGTCGAGGCCGCGGCCCGGCGGCGTCGCTGGTTCGCCGGCCCGGAGGACACCTGGGCGGTGCTCTTGGCGAGCGGCTCCGACCTCGACGACCTCGTCCCGACCCTCGTCGCCTACCAGATCGAATGGAACAAGCTGCGCCGTCGGCTGCGCGGGGTCGGCTGGCCGCGGGCCCACGGGCTGCCGGGCGCGGAGGAGTGTGCGCGCGTGTTGGGCGGAGCGGCGGACGACTGGACCCGCCTCCAGGAGGTGTGGGGAACCGCCTACGCCGCACGGCTCGGACAGGTCGCCGAGCGCGGCCTATCGCTGCGCGTGCGCATGCTCGGCGGCACGCAGGTCGGCTACGCGCGGATGACGCGCCACTGGTGGACGCCGGTCGGGGAGCACCTGAACGCGCAAGGGCTCGCTGATGCGCCCGTCTACTTCGTCTCCTCCAACACGCATTCGCTCGTGAACCTCCTCTCCGGCGACGCGACCGCCCAGGAGCAGGAGATCGTCGCCTGGGTCGACCGGGACGGACCCGGCGACCTGCGCACCGAGCTCGCCTCCTTCCGCGCGAACACCTCGCAGGGCTCGTGGGAGAACTTCCTCTACTTCGCGCAGAAGGACTTCTACGCAGCGGGCGGGGACGCCGCGCCCGGGCGCCACGCCGAGCAGGCCGCCGGCATCACCCACCTGAGCTCGCGGACCGCGCTCCGGGTCGCCGCGCAGGTCCTCCCGCTCGCCGCACTCGACCCCACGCGGTTCGACGCCCGGCTCGGGAAGGTCGACGGCGCCCGCCTGGCCGCCTCGAACGCGGTGATCGTGAACGTCGACTACCCGCTCGGGATCTCCGCCTACAACATCCTGCGCGAGATCAGCGAGGACCGCGAGGCGCTCCAGGGCGTCTACGTGCTCGGGAAGGCCGCCACGCTGAACGCCGACGTCGGCGACGTTCTGCTCTCGAACGCCATCTACGACGAGCACTCGCGCACCACCTACTGGCTCGACAACGCATTCGGCATCGAGGACATCACGCCGTACCTGCGCTTCGGCTCCGGGCTCGACAACCAGCGCGCGGTCACGGTGAAGTCGACGTTCCTGCAGAACCGCGGCTACCTCGACCGGTACTACCGCGAGGCCTACACCGTGGTCGAGATGGAGGCCGGGCCGTACTGCAACGCCGTCTACGAGCTCGCCGACCCGGACCGCTACCCGGTCGGCCAGCAGGTCAACTTCTCGAAGCTCCCGATCGACTTCGGGATCATCCACTACGCCTCGGATACGCCGTACACGCAGGCGCGGACGCTCGGCGCGCGCGGCCTCAGCTACTACGGGATGGACTCGACCTACGCCTCCTCGATCGCCATCCTGCGGCGGATCCTCCAGCGTGAGAAGGCCCTTGCGTGAGATTTATGCGCCGGGGGTAGGTTTGCCCTATGAGCACTCCGGCGCAGAGAGAGCAGGCCAAGCGCGACGAGAAGCTCGAGACGATCAAGGACCAGATCGAAACGGGCTCGCTGACCGTTCGCCAGATGACCGACGAGGAGAAGGCGAAGTTCGCGCCGAAGAACCCGCCGAAGGAGCCGCGCAAGCCGCGGCGCAAGCGCCCGCCGCGCTGAGCATCCGCCGCGGTCGCGCTGCGACCAGGGCCGTATGAACGAACCGCCCGCGGGCACCCCCCGGCCCGAGCCGACCCGCGGGCTCGCCGGCGGCGCCCGCATCGCCTGGACGCTCGGAGCCCTCACCTGGGCGCTCCCCCTCGCGATCGCGGTGCCGAGCGTCCTGCGCTCGACCGAGGAGGTTCCCGGGGCGCTCGTCGTGCTCGGAACCGTCCTCGCCGTGCTCGTCGGAGCCGTCGGTGCGATCGGCGTCCCACAGCTGCGCTGGCGCCGCTGGCGGTGGGAGCTGCGTGACGAGGAGATCGATCTGCGTCACGGCGCGGTGACCGAGATCCGGACGATCGTGCCGATGGCCCGCGTGCAGCACGTCGACGTGCGACGGACGTTCCTCGCGCAGAACCTCGGCATGGCCGACGTGGTCATCCACACCGCGGCGGGGCACACGACGATCCCGATGCTCCTCGAGGCCGACGCCGTCGAGGTTCGCGACCGGATCGCCGATCTGGCCCGTACGCCCGATGAGCTCTGAGCACGGGGACGCCGAGCTCGCCGCCACCTTCGCGGCGCCTCGCCGGCTGCACGTCGCCGCCGCGCTGGTCGGTGCCCTCTCCGCCCTGCGCGGGCTCGCGTTCCCGCTGATCGCGATCGTCTTCCTGGGCAGCAGCACCGGCGGGGTGGGGCAGGCGCTCCTCGGCGCGCTGGCCGGCGGCGCGATCTCGCTCGGTCATCGGCATCGTCGCCTGGAACGCCACGAGCTACCAGCTCACGGGGAGCTCCCTGCGGCTGCGGAGCGGCGCGTTCTCCCCCGACGACACGCTCATCCCCGTCGCGCGGATCCAGGGCATCGACACCGTGCAGGGGCCGGTGCAGCGGCTCTTCGGGGTGGTGGAGCTGCACGTGCAGACCCCAGGCGGCGGCGCCTCGGGGGAGATCGTCCTGAGCGCGATCGAGCCGGCCGACGCCCGCGCGCTCCGTGCTGCCCTGGGCCACGCCGAGCCGGCGGCGCCGAGCGTCCATCACCGGCTCGGCCGCCGGGCCCTCGTGATCGCCGCGCTCACCGCTCCGCAGTTCGGGGTCGTGCTCCCGCTCGTCGGCGCCGCCTTCGCGGGCGCGAGCGACCTCTTCGGGAACGCCGTCGGGGAGAGCCTGCTCGAGCGGGTCGACACCGTTCCCGAAGCGGCTCGGGCCGCGGTGATCGTGCTGGCCGGAACCCTCCTGATCTCGTTCGTGGCCGGGATCGTCGCCTTCGCGGGCTTCGAGGTCGAGCGCGACGGGGACCGGCTGCGGATCCGCCGCGGGCTCCTCCAGCGCCGTGCCGCGAGCGTGCCGATCGCGCGGGTCGACGGCGTCGCCATCGTCGAGGGGCTGCTGCGTGCGCCCTTCGGCCTCGCGACGGTGCGTCTGGAGACGGCCGGGTACCGGGCCGAGCAGTCGGCGGCGCGGACGCTCATCCCGCTCATCCGCACCAAGGAGATCCCGGCGCTCCTGGCCGAGCTGCTGCCCGGGCTGGACGCAGGCGGGGAGCTCCCCCTGCGGGCGCTCGAGCCGCCGCCTCGCCGCAGCCTGCGCCGCTACCTCCTGCCGCCGACGCTCGCGGCCGCCGGGCTCGGGCTCGGTGCCGGGGCGCTCACCGGATGGTTCTGGTTCACGCCGGTACTCGCCGCCGCCGGCGCGCTCGACGGGCTGCTCGACTTCCGTGCCGCGGGCCTCGCGCTCGAGCCCGACCGGCTCGTGCTCCGGGCGCGGAAGGGCACCGCGCGGGTGACGCTTCTGGCGCGCCGCGGCCGTCTGCAGGAGGTCGGCGTGCGCCGGAACCCGTTCCAGCGCCGGGCGCGCCTCGCGAGCTTCGACCTGGCACTCGGCTCGGGACGCCGCGGCCGCGTCCGCCACTTGGAGGCCGCGACGGCCGACGCGACGCTCGAGGCCCTTCGCTCCTGAGCCCGTTGTGCGGATTGACTGCGTGTGACGGGGTCGATCCGCACAACGTGGTCGGCTCAGTCCTCCTCCGGCACCGCCCCCGCCTTGATCTGCTCCTCGAGGCGGGCCATCACGTCCGGATCCTTCAGCGTCGTGACGTCGCCGAGCGCACGGCCCTCGGCCACGTCGCGGAGCAGGCGGCGCATGATCTTCCCCGAGCGGGTCTTGGGGAGATCGTCGCTCCAGATGATCCGCTTCGGCCGGGCGAGCTTCCCGATCCGCGTCGCGACGTGCTCCCGGAGCTCGGCGACCATGTCGTCATCGCCCTCGAGCTCCCCTTCGAGCGTCACGAAGGCGGCAATCGACTGGCCGGTGTCCTCGTCTGCCTGCCCGATCACCGCAGCCTCTGCGACCTTCGGGTGCGAGACGATCGCGCTCTCGACCTCCGCGGTGGAGAGCCGGTGGCCCGACACGTTGATGACGTCGTCGACGCGGCCGATCACCGAGACGTAGCCCTCGTCGTCCATGCGCGCGGCGTCCCCGACGAAGTAGGTCCCGGGCCCGAACTTCGCCCAGTAGGTCTCCTCGTAGCGGTCCGGGTCCTGGTAGAGCGTGCGGAGCATCGAGGGCCAGGGGTCGGTGATCGCGAGCAGCCCCTGCTCACCGCTCGGCACCTCCTTGCCCTCGTTGTCGAGCACCCGCACGGCGACGCCCGGGAGCGGCGTCCCGGCCACCCCCGGCTTCGCGTCCTGTGCACCCGGGAGCGTCGTGACCATGATCGCGCCGGTCTCGGTCTGCCACCACGTGTCGACGATCGGGCAGCGCTCTCCCCCGATCACCTTGTGGTACCAGAGCCAGGCCTTCGGGTTGATCGGCTCACCGACCGTGCCGAGCAGGCGGAGCCTCGAGAGGTCGTGCTTGGCCGGGTGCTCGGCGCCCCACTTCATGCAGGCCCGGATCGCGGTCGGCGCCGTGTAGAAGAGCGAGACGCCGTAGCGCTCGCAAAGCTCCCACCAGATCCCCTTGTGCGGGTAGTCCGGCGCGCCCTCGTACATGACGCTCGTCGCGCCGTTGGCCAGCGGCCCGTAGACGATGTAGCTGTGGCCGGTGATCCAGCCGATGTCCGCGGAGCAGAAGTAGACGTCGTCGTCCTTGAGGTCGAAGACCTCGCGGTGGGTCCAGGCGACCTGCGTGAGGTAGCCGCCGGTCGTGTGGAGGATCCCCTTCGGCTTGGCGGTCGACCCGCTCGAGTAGAGGATGAAGAGCGGGTGCTCCGCGGGGAGCGGCTCGGCCGGGCACTCGGCGGGGGCGGAGGCCATCGCCTCGTCGAGCCAGTGGTCGCGGCCCTGCTGCATCGGGGTCTCCTCGCCCACGTGGCGCACGACGAAGATCGTCTCGAGCTTCGGGAGCGGCTCGGCGTCGAGCACGGCGTCGAGCTCTGCCTTGATCGCCGCCGTCTTCCCCTTCCGCCGCGCCTGGTCGACCGTGATGAGTGCGCGCGCCTCGGAGACCTCCATGCGCTCACGCACCGAGCCCGGGGAGAAGCCGCCGAAGACGACGTTGTGGACAGCGCCGATCCGGGCGCAGGCGAGCATCGCGGCGGCGGCCTCGGGGATCATCGGCAGGAAGATCCCGACCACGTCGCCCTTGTCGATCCCGCGCGCCTTCAGCGCGTTGGCCATCCGCTGCGTGTCGGCGAGCAGCTCGGCGTAGGTCACGTCGCGCTCCTCACCCTCCTCCCCGCGCCAGTGGAAGGCGACCTTGTCGCCGCGCCCGGCCTCGACGTGGCGGTCCAGGCAGTTGAACGAGACGTTCAGCTCGCCGTCGGCGAACCACTCGTAGAACGGGGCCTTCGAGGAGTCGAGCGAGACGGTCGGCTCGACGTGCCAGTCGAGCGTCTCGATGGTCTGCTCGAGCCACCAGGCCGGGACGTCCTCGCCCGGCGCGACGTGCAGCGTGCCGTCGGTGACGGCGGCGGAGGCCACGAACGCCTCCGGGGGTGGGAAGCGTTCCTGGTCGAGCAGCCGTCCGAGCTCGTTCTCGAGTTCCGTCGCGTCCGCCATGCTCTCTCCTCCGGTCGTGGTCACTGCGACTCTAGATGCCCGCGGTGGCGCGGGGCCGACCGTCATCCGGCCGGGCTGCGGTCGGCACCATGACCGATCCCTCCGACCCGAGCCCGGTCTCCGAGCGCACGTAGAGCTCGTCGAACGAACGCTCGCTGGTCGTCTCGTCCTTCCCGAGCATGGTCCCCAGCCAGCAGCCGAAGAAGCCGAGCGGGATCGAGATGATGCCGGGGTTGGCCAGGTCGTAGAACGAGAACAGGCCGCCCTCGGCGTCCGCCCCCGGCCAGACCTTGGGCGAGATGATCACCAGGAAGATCGACGAGAACACGCCGAAGGCCACGCCCGTGACCGCGCCCGTGGTGTTGAAGCGCCGCCAGGTGAGCGCCATCAGCAGCGCCGGGAAGTTCGCGCTCGCGGCGACCGCGAACGCGAGGCCGACCATGAAGGAGACATTGAGGCCCTCGCCGCCGATGATCGCGATGGCGATCGCGATCCCGCCGATGGACGCCGCCGCGATCCGCGCGACCGTGACCTCCTCCTTGTCGTTCTGCGGCTTGCCCTTGCGGATGATGCTCGTCCAGATGTCGTGCGCGACGGCGCCCGAGGCGCTCAACACGAGGCCCGCCACCACGGCGAGAATCGTGGCGAAGGCGACCGCCGCGATGATCGCGAGGAACAGGTCACCGCCGAAGGTGCCCTCCCCGCCGCCGAGGAACTGCGCGAGGTTCGGCGCCGCGAGGTTGCCGCCTGAGCCTGCTGCAGCGACGCCCTCCTGGCCCAGGAACGCGCGCGCCCCGAAGCCGATGAACGTCGTGAGGATGTAGAAGCCCCCGATGATGAACATCGCGTAGACCACCGAGCCCCGCGCCGCCTTGCCGTCCGGCACCGTGAAGAAGCGGATGAGGATGTGCGGCAGGCCGGCGGTGCCGAGCACGAGCGCGACCCCGAGCGAGACCGTGTCGATCGGGCTGCTCAGGAACGTGCCCGGCCCGAGCGAGAAGGTGCTCTCGGCCGTCGTGTTCTCCTCGGCCCGGTTGAACAGCTCGATCGGGTTGAAGCCGACCTTGGCCAGCACGAAGATCGACATGATCACGATGCCGATCATCAGCAGGACGGCCTTGATGATCTGCACCCACGTCGTGGCGAGCATCCCACCGAAGATCACGTAGCAGAGCATGAAGATGCCGGTGAGCAGGACGGCGACCGAGAAGTCGAAGCCGACGAGAGCCTGGATCAGCACGCCCGCACCGACCATCTGCGCGATCAGGTAGAAGGCGGCCACGGTGAGCGTGCCCGCCGCCGCCGCGGTCCGGGCCGGGCGCTCGTTCAGGCGGAAGGAGAGCACGTCGGCGATCGTGTACTTGCCTGCGTTGCGCATCCGCTCGGCCAGCAGGAACATCACGGTGAGGAAGGCGACGAGGAACCCGACGGAGTAGAGGAAGCCGTCGAAGCCGAAGATGTAGATGAGGCCGGCGATGCCGAGGAAGGACGCAGCGCTCAGGTAGTCCCCGGAGATCGCCAGCCCGTTCTGAAAGCCGGTGATCGAGCGGCCCGCGGCGAAGAACGAGTCCGAACCCGTCATCCGCTTCGACGCCCAATAGGTGACCCCGAGCGTGATCCCGAGGACGACCGCGAAGATGGCGAGCGCTTCGACGTTGACGGAGGCGGCCAGAACGCTCACGTGCGCTCACCCCGGTCGCGGCCCGCGTCGAGGGCGACCTGGGCGGCCTTCGCGGCGAGCGGGTCGTAGACGTCGTTCGCACGCTTGAGATAGAGGACGCCGAGCACGCCGACCATCAGGAACTGCGTGAGCGCCAGGCAGTAGCCGACGGTCAGGCCCTCGTAGACGGATGAGCCCATGAAGTCCGGCGCGTAACCGGCCAGCAGGATGAACGCGAAGTACCAGGCGAGGAAGAAGATCGTCGCCGGGACGACGAAGCGGCGGCGGGCGGCGATGAGCTCGCGGAACTCGGACGACTGCTCGGCGGCCTTCCAGTCGATGTCGGGGTGGCGATCGGGGGACGGGTCGGTCATGGCGGATCTCCTCACTCGGACACGGGGGACTCGCATTCGACACGATCGCCGACACGGTGTCAGCCCTCCCTGTCAGGGCTCTGACTCGACTGCGCCTGAGCGCTCAGCCCGCCTGAAGCCACGCCAGGACGGCGAGCACCCGGCGGTGGTCGTCGCCGCCGGCCTCGAGCCCGAGCTTCGCGAAGATGCTCGTGACGTGCTTCTCGACCGCGCCCGGGGTGACGACGAGCGAGCGGGCGATCGCCGCGTTCGTACGCCCGGCGGCGATCAGCTCGAGCACCTCACGCTCCCGCGGGCTGAGCGCGGCGAGCTCGGCCCCCGGCCCCCGCTCCCCCACGAGCCGGGCGACGACCTCGCGGTCGAGCGCGGTCCCGCCCTCCGCGACCCGGCGCACCGCCTCCACGAAGGCGCGGGCGTCGCCGACGCGCTCCTTCAGCAGGTACCCGATGCCGCCCTCGCCCTCCGAGCGGAGCAGCTCGGCGGTGTAGACGGGCTCGACGTAGGCGGAGAGGACCAGGACCCCGAGGCCGGGGAAGCGCTCGCGGAGCTCGAGCGCGGCGCGGAGCCCCTCGTCGGTGAACGTCGGAGGCATGCGTACGTCGACGATCGCGACGTCCGGCTTGTGCCCGCCGACCACCCGGAGCAGCCCCTCGGCGTCCTCGGCCTGGGCGACGACCTCGATGCCCTGCTCGGTGAGCAGCGCGGCGAGACCCTCGCGGAGCAGCACCTGGTCCTCCGCGATCACGACCCGCACGGCAGGATCACCTCGACCGTGGTGCCGCCGGCCTCCGGGGAGGTGAGGGCGAAGCGCCCGTCGAGCGCGTCGACGCGCTGGCGCAGGCCGGTGAGGCCGGAGCCGGTGGCCACCGCGCCGCCCGGCCCGTCGTCCACGATGCGCAGCCGGAGCTCCCCGCCCCGCTCCTCGATCTCCACGGACGCCGTGGCCCGCGGGGCGTGCTTGGCGACGTTCGTGAGCGCTTCGCTCGCCACGAAGTAGGCGGCCGTCTCCACCACTGGAAGCAGGCGGGCCTGGAGCTGCCCGTGCACCTCGACGGACAGCGGCGCCCGCTCCCCGAGCGCCTCGACGGCGGCGACGAGGCCGCGGTCGGCGAGGACCGGCGGCGCGATCCCGCGGGCGAGGTCGCGCAGCTCGGCGATGGCGGCGCTCGCGTCGTCGCGCGCGGCGCGGACGAGCGCGGCGGCCTCCGGATCGTGATCGAGCCGGGCCTCCGCGCGCCCGAGCCGCATCGTCAGGGCGACGAGCCGTGCCTGGGCCCCGTCGTGAAGGTCGCGCTCGATGCGTCGGAGTTCCGCGGCCTGCACGTCGAGCGCACCCCGGCGTGTCTGCTCGAGCCGGTTCACGCGGGCGGCCAGCGCCTGTTCCCGCCGCGCGCCGGGCAAGCGGTCGCGGAAGCTCACGATGGCGTGCAGGCCGACCGTCGCACCGACCCCCACGAGCACCCACTTCGGCCAGAACGCCCCGTCGGCCCCGGCCGCGAGCCAGACGCCCGCCGAGCCGCCGGCCACGATCACGGCGAGGACGCTGTGGTGGGCGAGCAGCCGCCCCGGCGAGGCCGAGACCCAGGCCCACCAGGTGACGAGAGCGGCGCTCACCGACAGGCCGAGCCACGGCCAGGCCGGCCAGAACCACCCGCCCGTCGCGCCCCACACCGCGGTGCAGAGCAGGCCCGCGAGCAGCGCGACCGCCCGGAACATGCCGGGCGCGGTGGGCGGCAGGCGCCACGGAACCCCCCGGGGGCCGCGCGGAAGCCTGACGGCGCGCAGGCTCCCCGTGGGCGCGCGCACCCCTCAGCGCCGCTTGCGCTTGCGCTTCTTCGAGGACGGGTGCGGCGCGCCGAAGGCACCCTCGGCGGCGTCCGGGTCCGCGTCGGCGATCTCGTCCGGCTCAGTCACCTCCGCGGTGCCGTCGCGCTCCTCGCGGAGCTGCTGCTGGGTCGGCCACGGGATCGCGACCCCGCCGGCCCAGGCGGGCGGCATCACGCCGACACGCCCGAGGAACATGAGCCCGAGCGAGATGAGCCAGAACGTCTGGATGATCGCGGGCGGGCCGAAGAACGCGGGCAGCAGGAGCAGCGCGCCGACGATGATCCCGAGGATCCCGAGGAACCGCGTGAGCAGCCCGGTCTGCATCGCCCACAGCGAGATGAAGACGATCGCGGCCGCCGTGGAGATCTGGCCGAGCAGCACGAAGACCTGCGCGAAGACGATGCCGGAGCCGCTCGCGACCGCGTTGTGGGCGCCGAGCGTCGAGAAGACCCCGTCCGAGACGTAGTTCCCGGACTGGATGACCACGGTGACGACGGAGACGAGCGGCCCAAGCCCGTAGAGGATGGGGCCGATGAGCGCCATGCCGAGAACGATCCGGGCGGTGTTCGGGCGGCGGGCGGCGGTCGCCCGAAACAGGAAGCCGAGGACCATCGCGATGAGCGCGGTGCCGATGCCGGAGAGCAGCGTCACGAGGATCAGGACGACGCCGTTGTCCTGGTACCACATAGCCCGCGACGTCAGCAGGCCCTTTTCGCCGCCGGCGGGGGCCTGGCCGAGGGCGTCGCGGAGGCCACTCGTGAGCGTGACGCTCGGCGAATCGGAGAACCCGATGATCGCGTAGAGGAACGTCGCGAAGAGGAGCACGCCGGCGGCGACCGCGGCGTAGCCGGCACGGGGCCGGTTCTCGGCCTCCCACGCGAGCGTCTCGGAGATGTCCATGTTCGTGGCGACGGCCATCAGCGGGCTCCGGTCCCGGCGTCGACGCGGCGCTGGGACTCCTCGCCACCGACGCGGCGCGCGGGGACGTAGGTGTCCGGCTGGTTGCGATCGACCCAGCGGGAGAGCCGGTCGCCGAAGGTGAGGATGACGTTCAGGCCGGGCTCGGCGATGCGGATGCCGGTCTCGATCCGTCGGCGCCAGGCGAGCTGATTCTGGGTCGGGGCCACGGGGGGATGCTAGCCCTCCGGGGCCCCGCGGCGACCCCCCGGGTGCGGGACCGGTCGGCCCGGGATACGCTGCGGCGATGGAGCGCGGGCACCTCGCGGGAACGGCGGGCTGTCCGGCCTGCGGCGGCCTGCTCACGTCCTGGCGCGTCGCCCCCGCGGCCGAGGCCGGCGCGCCGCCGGTGGAGCTCGTGCGCTGCGTGCGCTGCGGGAGTGCGCGGACCGTGGGCGGTGTCCCGGACGACGCGCACGAGACCGGGGACTACGCGCCCGGTCGCCCCCGTGGCGCCCGCCTGGCTGCGCCGCTGCTCGCGCGTTTCGATCGGCGCCGGCTCGCGCTGCTGCGCCGTGCGCTCCCCCCGCCGGCCCGGCTCCTCGACGTGGGCGCGGGCCGCGGGCGCTTCGTCGTGGCCGCGCTCGAGGCCGGCTACGCCGCGCGGGGGCTCGAGCCGAGTACGCGCGGTGTCCTCGCGGCGCGGGAGGAGTACGGGGTGGCGCTCGAGCAGGCGGACGTCGAGGGGGCCTCGGTCACCGGGGGGAGCGTGGATGCGCTCTCCTTGTGGCACGTGCTCGAGCACCTGGAGGACCCGCGGGCGGCGCTCGTGACGCTCCGCGGGTGGCTCGCGCACGACGGCGTGCTGCTCGTCGGGGTCCCGAACCTCGACTCCTGGCAGGCCCGGCTGGCCGGTGCGCGCTGGTACCACCTGGACCTGCCGCGACACCGCACGCACTTCACCCCGCGCGGCCTCGAGACGCTGCTCGAGGAGACCGGGTTCGCGGTCGAGCGGACCGAGCACGTGCTGGCCGAGCACAACCCGCTCGGCATGTGGCTGGCCTTCGCGAGCCGCCTCACCCGGCGGCCGAACTACCTCTACCACCTGCTCAAGCGGAGCGCCCCGGTGCGCTCGCGCGACCTGCCGCTCACCCTGCTCGCGCTGCCGCTCCTGCCGTTCGCGGTGGCCTACGAGCTGCTGGCGGGGCTGCGCGGGCGCGGCGGCACCATCGCGGTCATCGCCCGCGCCGTGGCTCAACCCGTCGGCGTGGGGAGCTTCACGAGCCTGGCGAGCCGCTTGTAGCCCGCGACCGATGGGTGATCCCCGTCGATCGTGAGGTCCGGGCGCATCCGCGCCTTGTTCCGTGCATCCTCGAGCGCCCCGAACCACGGGAACACGGGGACGTCCTGGCGCTTGCCGATCGCGCGGATGAGGCCGTTGAGCTCGTCGATCGAGCCCGCGGCCTCCGGGGGGCCGTTGTTCCACGGGAGGACCTCGACCATCGCCACGGCGCGCCCGTCGGCCTTCCCGCGCTCGACCATCGACTCGAGGTCCTTCGCGGCCTCCGCGACCGGGCGACCCTGGGCGATGTCGTTGATCCCGCCCTGGACGACGAGCGTCGCCGCACCCTTCTCGCACGCCTCGAGGCGAGCGGCGATCTCGTCGGTGCGTTCGCCGAAGACGCCGCAGTTGCGGACCATCACCCCCGGATGCGCCTGCTCGTACCAGTACCCCCACTGGCTCTGCTCGTCGGGGTCCGCCCCGGCCCGTGCGGCGATCTGGGCCCGGAACGCGGGGTCCGGATCCCACAGCGGGGAGCCCGCGGTGATCGAGTCCCCGAGCCCGGCGACGAGCTTCGGGTCGAGCCGCTCGCCGGCCGGCGGGGTCGCCTTGCTCGCGGCGGACGGCGACGCCTCAGCGGTCGCAGTACCGGCGGCGGCCGGCGGTGCCTCCGAGGTGGCGGCCTGCTGCTCCCCGCAGCCCGCCATCAGCAGGGCGAGGGTGACGAGGAGGACCCTCATCGGAGCTCGTCGAGCGCGAGCGGGTCACCGTCGAGCACGCGCCGGGCGGCGGGCAGGAGGTCGGCGAGGGCGTCGGCGGCGGCCACGAGGTGCTCGGGCGCGCCCGGTCGGGTGAGGATCACCGCGGGGATGGTGATCGCGCGGAGCTCCCGGCGCGCCACCGGCCAGCTCGCGAGACCGGCGTAGTCGGCGAAGAACCCCGCGGGCGAACGCTGCGCGCGGGCGACGCGGCCCGACTCCTCGCCCTCGAGCCAGGCGGCGATGGCAGCGTCCGTTCCCCCGGCGCGCAGCGCGGCCTCCAGGGTGCTGCGCGTGCGGGCCATGGCCGCCGTGGCGGCAGGGACGAACTGGGCGAGCGGCGGGTCGACGAGGACGAGGCGCCCCGCGCGCGCCGGGTGTCGCTTGGCCACGTCGAGCGCGACGAGCGCCCCGAAGCCGTCGCCGAGCAGCGTCGCCGGACCGTCGGCCAGGGCGCCGAGCAGGGTGGCGAGGTCCTCGGCCTGCTCCTCGACGGTGGTCGCGATGTACGGGTCGGGTGCGGAGGAGGCGCCGTAGCCGCGCCGGTCGTAGGCGAGCGCCCGCCCCGGGAGGGCCTCGAGCGCCGGCGCCCACTGCGCGGCGTCCCCGGCGATGTCGTGCACGACGCCGAGCGGCGCTCCGCTCCCCTCGGCGGTCCAGGTAAGCGTCGCGCCTGCGACCTCCACGACGCCGGTCTCCATGCCTCGATCCTACGGCCGGTTGGCGACCGCCACGGCTCCCGGCGTGGAGACGACACTCCGACGGTCGTTCCCACACCCACTGCCCCGGGCCCGGCTCAGCGCAGCAGGCGCAGCGGAAGCGTCGCCAGCCGCAGCGGCAACGTGAAGGACGGGCGTCCGATGAGGTCGCCGCTCTGGACGCCCTTGCCCGCCGCGTCCCACAGGGCCGACGTGTTCGAGCCCGGGCGCGAGCCCGACATGAAGTAGAAGTAGATCGCCCGCATGACGAGGTCGCCGAGCTGCTGCGAGTTCGTCCACAGGAGCTCGAGCGCCTTCGCCTCGGCGCCCACCGTCATCTCCGCGCGCGGGTTCTTCGCCATCCCCACGAGCGCCTCGGCGATCACGGCCGGGTGGTAGCCCTCGGGCGGCTGCCGCGGCCCGCGGTCCAGCGCGCTCGGCGTGTCGCGGTAGACGGGCGTGTCGATCGAACCGGGGTGGATCATCGAGACCGTCACGTCCGAGCCCGAGCTCTGCAGCTCGATCCGCAGGGCGTGGAGGAATCCGCGCTCGGCCCACTTCGAGGACGAGTAGGAGCTCCAGGTCGGGAGCGGGAGCTTGCTCATGAGCGAACCCGTGGCGACGACCGCCCCGCCGGTCTTCTCGAGCGCGGGCAGCCCGGCGCGGACCGTGTTCACAACGCCCAGGAACGAGATCTCGACCACCCGGTCGAACTCCTCCTTCGGCACGTCGACGAACGGGCCCCAGATCGTCATCGCCGCGTTCGGGACGAGGATGTCGAGCCCGCCCCACTCCTCCTCGATCGTCGCGACCGCGGCGTTCAGCGCGTCCTGGTCGGTGACGTCGAGCGGGAGCACGAGCGCCCTGCGCCCGTAACGCCGCACCGCGGCCGCGGCCTGCTCGAGGCCGTCGACCGAGCGCGCCGAGACCGCCACGTCGCAGCCGTGCTTGGCGAACGCCTCCGCGGCGGCCAGCCCGACCCCGCTGGAGGCTCCGGTGATGTGTACGCGCTTGCCTTCGAGTGACGCCATGAGAGGTGTACGTTCCCGGACGGCTCCCGGGCTACCCTCTTGGAATGGAAGGCTTCGGAGGATTGTTCGGTGACCCGGAAGAGCTCAACAAGCGGATGCAGGAGTTCGCCGAGTCGATGCAGGGCCAGCAGCGCGTGGCCGTCGCCGACAACGCTATCCAGCTCGCGGTGGGCATGACCGTGGCCGCGATCAACCGCGTGAACGTCCAGGGAACCGCCGAGCAGCAGGCCGAGCAGATCCGCTCGGTCATGGCCGTCGTCTTCCCCGAGGCGGTCACGCTCGTACGCGAGGCCCGCCAGGGGCTCTAACCCTCAGGCGGGGTCGAGCCGCGCCGGCAGGTCGAACGCGGCGAAGAGCTCCTCGCCGCCGATGAAGTGGTGAAGCGCCGCGATCTGTTCGCGCTCGGGCTCGAGTACGACGATCGCCCACGGTCGGAAGCTTCCATCGGGGGCCGGGTTGTAGATCGCCGCCGCCGGGCGCCCGTTCGCGGAGGTCGGAAGGACGCGGGAGCCCTCGCACTTCGCGCCCGTCCCCGTCATGAACGCGACGATCTGCTCGGTTCCGCGGACCCACAGCTCGAACGGCGGCATCGTGAAGGCGGCGTCCTCGCGCAGCAGGCCAGAGAGCGCCCGCATGTCGTAGCGCTCGAACGCGTCCATGTACCGCTCGAGCAGCTGGTCCTCCCCGCCCGGCTCGACGGCGGACGGGTCGAGGTCGAGCGCGGCGAGCGTTGCCCGGGCCCGCTGGAGCGCGGAGTTGACCGAGGCCACGCTCGTCTCGAGCAGCTCGGCCGCCTCGCTCGCCTTCCACCGGAGGACCTCGCAGAGGATCAGGACCGCGCGCTGGCGGGGCGGGAGATGCTGCAACGCGGCGACGAAGGCGAGCCGCAGGCTCTCCCGAAGCTCCGCCAGGTGGGCCGGGTCGCCGCTCTCGGGGAGCACCCGGGCGTCGGCGATCGGCTGCACCCAGGCGCCGTCGGGCAGGCCGCCGAGGGCGCCGTCCGCCGCGGAAGCCGGGCCGAGGTCCATCGGCATCGCGCGCCGCTGCGCGCTTCCGAGCATGTCGCAGCAGACGTTGTGGGCGATCCGGTAGAGCCAGCCCTGGAGCGCGGCGTGCGCCTCGAGCCGGTCGACGGAGCGCCAGGCGCGGACCATCGTCTCCTGCACCGCGTCCTCGGCCTCGAAACCCGAGCCGAGCATCCGGTAGCAGTAGCCGGTGAGGCTGCGCCGGTGGCGCTCGAGCTCGGAGGCGAGCGCGGAATCGGATCCTTGTCCCACGGGGCTCAGCATAAGGAGCTCAGGCCGGCTGCTCGGCCATGTCGGCCGGCCCCTTCTCGACGGCCTCGGGACTCATCCACATGACCTCCCAGTGGTGGCCGTCGAGGTCGTGGAAGCTGCGGCCGTACATGAAGCCGTGATCGATCGCGGGGGTCGCCTGCGTCCCCCCGGCGGCGAGCGCGGCGTCGGCCAGCGCATCGACGCCGTCACGGTCGCCCGCGGAGAGGCAGAAGATCGCCTCGGTGGCCGCTCTGGCGTCCACGGTCGGTCGCGTCGTGAAGTCCGCGAAGCGGTCCTCGGAGAGGAGCATCACGTACGCCTGATCGTTCAGGACGAGGCAGGCGCAGGACTCGCCCGTGAACTTCTGGTCGAAGGCGAAGTCGAGCGAGGTGAAGAACGCCCTCGCCGCCTCCACATCCCGGACGGGAAGGTTGACGAAGAGCATGCGGGGCTGGGCCATGGGGCTGTCCTCCTGGACGGATTCGGGGTGATGGAACGAGGACGACGAACGTCCCCGGATCTCATCGGTCCCGCCGCCAGGAGGACGGCCCGGCCGGCTAGAAGTACCGGCGGAAGATGCGGAACTGGTAGAGGAGCGCGTTCCTCTTGGAGAGCGACTTGCCGGGGTTGATGTACAGGCGGTAGGTGCCCGTCCGGTAGTTCTTCGGCGCGATGACCGCCTTGCGGGAGACGTACCCGCACGCGTTCCCCTTGCCGAGCGAGACCCGGCGCAGCACCTTCCGGCTCGTGCCCTTGGTGACGAACCCGTAGATCTGCTTGTTGGCGAACGCGCTACCGGCCGAGGCGCGGACCTTGCGGGCGCGGCGCGGGTTGGTGGGCTTCGAGCTGACGTCGGCAGCGACGTTCGTGACGCGCGGTGAGGGGCCGGGCGTCAGCACGCCGTTCCCGAAGTCCTTGACGGAGATGTCGATCTTCCGGCCGGCGGTGGGGCTGATGCCCGCGCCGAAGGCGGTGACGTTTTCGATCGATGTGACGCCGTTGCCGGCTGCGTCGAAGGTGCCCGTGTTGGAGCCGGCGGAGCCCTCGCCCTTGCCCGGGACGGTCGCGATGACCTGGAAGCGCGCTCCGGGCGTGCCGCCGGTGACGCTCGCGATGACCGGCTGGGAGCCGGCGTTCCCGAAGAGGACGTGGGCGTAGCAGGAACGATCGACGGTCACGGTCGCCGCGGAACCCACGGCGGGGGCCGTGAGGGCGAGGGCGGCGGCGCCGGCAGCGCTCGTGAGGAGGGTGGTGGTCCGTGGCATGTGGTTCTCCTGATCTTTGGCGGGCGCTCGGGTGCCCCTTACGGCGTCAAGCTACCCACCCGGTTCCCGAACCGCGCCCCCGTCACACGCCTTTCTCACAAAGCGGCCGTCCGCTCGGGGGCTCTCACGGCTCGTCGTCCTCGAGCACCACGAGCCCCGCCCCGGCGACCAGGGGACCGAGCAGCCCCATCGCGTCCGGCCACCGCACGAGCGCCCCGCGCAGCCCGTCGATGCCGCCGAGCCCCTCGACCTCGCAGCCGCGGAGCTCGACCCGTGAACAGCGCATCCCGCCGAGCTCGGCCAGCCGCAGGTCGCAGTTCTCGAAGAGGACGTCCTGCAGCCGCGCCTCGACCAGATCAAGCTCGCGGAGCACGCAGCCCTGGAAGTGGACGCGCTCGAGCCTGGCCCAGCGCAGGGAGGAGAGGTCGATCCGGCAGTCGACGAAGCGCACGTCGGAGAGCGCTCCCTCAGGGAGCTGCAGGCCGGTCAGCCGGCAGCGGGTGAACGTGCATCGGCGCAGCTCCTCCCCGCGGAGCTGCTGATTCGCGAGATCGGCGTCCTCGTGGGTGGCGTCGAGCCAGGGCGAGCCCTCGTCCCCGGGGTCGGGTTCGGGCGCACGTGGGGGAAGCGGGCGGCGCTGCGGCCGCTTCATGCCGGGGCCGTCGCCTTCTCGGCCTCCCGCGCCTCCTTGCCCGCCTGGATGACCTCCTTGAAGGACCGGAACCGGAAGATCGTGGCGAGCGCGACGAAGCCGACCCCCAGGGAGAACGCCGCGATCGCGATCTGCTGACCGACCGAGTACGCGGCGATGGTCGCGCCGCTCGCGGTCCCGGCGAAGACCTTCACGAGGAACGCCTGCTGGACGCCCGCACCGCCAGGCGTGAAGGGCAGAGCGCTCGCCACCGCGTTGACGCCGAGCACGAGCAGCACGTTCTTCACCGAGCCGCCGACGTTGAACGCCTCGAGCAGGAACCAGAACGCCGTGCAGCGGAAGAGCCAGCCGACGAACTGCACGAGGAAGACCTCGCGGAAGTAGCGCGGCCGGTTCGAGAGGATGATCACGCCCTGGCGCACCCGGCCCCAGAACGCCTTCACGCGGACGCTCAGGAGCGCGAACCCGACGAGGCCGCCGACGGCCAGCAGCGTCATGAGGAAGAGGCTCAGCCGCGGGTTGGAGGCGACGAAGGAGAGGTCGAAGGCCCCGAGGTCGGCCCACTCCGGCGGGGTCGGGAAGACGCCCTGGGAGAACGCGAAGATGAGGATCGGCACGCCCATTGCCAGGTCGAAGCCCGCCTCGACGAAGAACGCGGCGCCGATGGCGGGGTAGCTCGAGCTCGGGATGCTCGTCCGCACGAGGAACGCCTTGATGACGTCGCCGCCGCGCGCCGGGATCACGTTGTTGAAGCCGTAGGCGGCGATGTAGGCGCCCCAGATGCGCCGGAACGCGATTCGCTCGGCCGGGTAGGCGGCGCGCAGCACGTTGAAGAAGGCGCGGGCCCGGAAGCTCAGGTAGACGCCGAAGCAGAGCAACCCGATGAGCAGCGAGACCGGGTGGATCTTCGCGAGATCGCCGAAGAACTGGCCGACCGCGTCGAAGAAGCCGCCGATCCCGGCGACGACGGTTGGGCTCACGCCGGGCACGCGCGGAGGGTATTCGACCGCTCGGAGGTAGCTTCTCGCCCATGGAGCCCCTCGTGATCGGCACCCCACTGACCCCCGGCGCCGTGCGCGTCGTGCTGCTCGGCTCGGGGGAGCTCGGGCGCGAGGTCGCGCTCGAGGCGATGCGCCTGGGCTGCGAGGTGCTCGCCGTCGACCGGTACGCGGGCGCGCCCGCCATGCAGATCGCTCACCGCAGCGAGGTGGTCGACATGACCGACGCGGACGCGCTTCGCGCGCTCCTGCAGGCCGAGCGCGAGCGACCGTGCGCGGCGCTGCACGTGGTCCCGGAGATCGAGGCCATCGCCACCTCCGTGCTCCTCGAGCTCGAGGCCGACGGGCTCGCGGTGACCCCGACCGCGCGGGCGGCCCAGCTCACCCTCTCGCGTGAGGGCATCCGGCGCCTGGTCGCGGAGGAGCTCGGGCTGCCGACCTCCCCGTACCGGTTCTGCGACAGCGAGGCAGAGCTCGACGCGGCGGTGCGGGAGATCGGCGCGCCGTGCGTCGTGAAGCCGGTGATGTCGAGCAGCGGGAAGGGCCAGTCGGTCGTGCGCACCGACGGCGGCGCCGCGGAGGCCTGGCGGATCGCCCAGGAGGGCGGCCGCGTCGGCGCAGGCCGGGTCATCTGCGAGGGGTTCGTCGACTTCGAGTACGAGATCACGCTGCTGACCGTCCGCCACGCGGGCGGCACGAGCTTCTGCGCCCCGATCGGGCACGTGCAGGTCGGCGGGGACTACCGCGAGAGCTGGCAGCCGCAGCCGATGGACGCGGTGGTCGAGCAGCGGGCCGAGGAGATCGCGCGCGAGGTCACGGGCGCGCTCGGCGGCTACGGGGTCTTCGGGGTGGAGCTCTTCGTCGCCGGGGGCGAGGTCATCTTCAGCGAGGTCTCACCGCGCCCGCACGACACCGGCATGGTCACCATGGCCTCGCAGGCGCTCAGCGAGTTCGCGCTCCACGTCCGGGCGATCCTCGGGCTGCCCGTGCCCGAAGGCCGCGTCCCGCTGCTCGGGCCGGCGGCCAGCCACGTCGTGCTCGCGACCGAGGCGGGCGACGCGCCGCGCTTCACGGGCCTCGCCGAGGCGCTCGCCGTCGACCCCGAGGTGAGCGTGCGGCTGTTCGGCAAGCCCGACATGCGCCCGGGCCGGCGCCTCGGCGTCGCGCTCGCGCGGGCCGACGACGTCGGCCACGCGCGGGCGCTCGCCCGGCAGGCCGCCGAGGCGATCACGGTGCACTAGGCGCCGCGTCGAGATGTCGCTTCTCCCCCTCCACGGGGGATTGAAGACATCTCGACGGTGCGGCGTGTCCTACTGGTCGGCGGGCTGCGAGACCCGGTGGGCGTCGCCGAAGGCGGTCTCCGGCACGCCGTAGGCCTCGGTCAGCAGCGAGGCGTGCTCGCGCAGCTCGTCGCAGAGCTGGTTGACCGCCTTGATGACCGCCTTCGAGCGGGTCGAGGAGAGCCGGCCGTGCTCCTGGAACCACCCGCGGTGCGTCTCGATCGTCGAGAGCGCGTACATGTCGACGAGCTTCTCGAGGACCGGGCGCAGCTGCTCGTTCTCGCACGCAGCGACCCGCTCGCTGAAGGCCACGAGCGCGAGGTGGTCGACGAAGGCGCGGCCCACATCGACGACGTGGTCCTGGCACTTGTTGAGCACGTCGAACGCGTTCAGCCCGTCGTCGGCCCCGCCCTTCAGGCGCTTGGCGGCGGTCTCGAGGAGGTGGTCGGCCCGGTAACAGAGCAGGTCGATCTGGGTGCGCCGGGCGAGCAGGTCGGCCTCCTCGTCGCGGACGGAATCGGCGATCCGGGCGATCGCCTCGCGCACGGCGGTCTTCTCGGTGATCGTCTCCCACGCCTGCCCGACGAAGAAGCTCGCGAGGCCGACCGGATCGAGGTCCCCGATGTCGGAGGCGTAGTTCGTGAGCAGGTTCTTCGCCGCCTGCTGGAGGAGCACCGTGTTGTCGCCTTCGAAGGTGGTGAAGACGTCGGTGTCGGCCTTGAGCGCCGCGAAGCGGTTCGCCCGCAGGTAGCCGGCACCGCCGCACGCCTCACGGCAGGCCTGGATCGTGCGGGTGGCGTGCTCGGTGCCGATCGCCTTCATGCCCGCGGCGACGGTCTCGAGCTTGCGCCGCCGCTCGACGTCCTCGTCCGTGCTCGGCCCGGAGAAGATCGCGTCGAGCTCGCTGACCATGGTCTCCTGCGCGGCGTGCAGCGCGTAGGTCTTAGCGATGTCCGGGAGCAGCCGCCGCTGGTGGGTGCGGTAGTCCATGATCGCGACCTCCGGCTCCCCGGGCGGGCCGAACTGGTGCCGGTTCTCCGCGTGGCGCACGGCGATGACCTGTGCGACCTTCGTGGCGTTGATCGCGGCACCGCAGACACTCACCCGCCCCTGGATGAGGGTGCCGAGCATCGTGAAGAAGCGCTTGTTCGGGTTCTCGATCTCGCTCGTGTAGGTCCCGGCGCGGTCGACCTGGGCGTACCGGTCGAGCAGGTTGTCGCGCGGGATGCGGACCTCGTCGAACCAGATCATCCCGTTGTCCACGCCGTCCAGGCCGAGCTTCGCGCCGAGGTCCTCGATGCGGATGCCGGGGAGCGTCTCACCCTGCTCGTCCCGCAGCGGGACGACGAAGGCGTGGACCCCGTGGTCCTCCCCCTTGGTGGAGAGCTGGGCGAAGACCGCCGCGATCCGGCCGTGGCAGGCGGCGTTGCCGATCCACTCCTTGCGGGCGGCCTCGTGCGGGGTCGAGATGACCCACTCGTCGCTCTCCTCGTCGTAGACGGCGGTCGTCTCGAGCTGCTGGACGTTCGAGCCGTGGCCGGTCTCCGTCATCGCGAAGCACCCGGGGAGCGCGAGCGACATCGTGTCCCGGAGGTAGGCGTCGTGGTGGCGCTTCGTGCCGAGCTGGAGGACGGCGCCGCCCCACAGGCCGAACTGCACGCCGACCTTCACGAGCAGCGAGAGGTCGCCCATCGCGAGCGTCTCGAAGGCGGAGACGAACCCGGCCGTATTCCCCGCGCCGCCGTACTTGAGGGGAAAGCCCATGCTCGTGCCGCCCGCCGCCGCTAGGTCCTTCGCCCAGGCGAGGACGAGCTCACGGTGCTCGTCCATCTCGAGATCGGGTCGCGGCGCGTGCTCCTCCTCGGAGAGCCAGTCGCGGACGAGATCGCGGGCCTCCACGCTCGGCCCGTCGAGCCAGCGCTGGAGCGCGGCACGGCCCTCCGGATCGGCGACGGGGACGGCAGCTTCAGTGGTGACGGCCATGCGGACTCCTCAAGGGAAGGGCGGTGTACCGAGGGTACGGGAGTCCCCGACCCCGCGGACGGGGGCCGGACCGCGACGTGCGGTCCCTCACACGTAGCCTTCCCCGCCGTGGACACTCCCTCGCGCGTCTTCATCACCGGGGCCTCGGGCTTCATCGGCCGGGCCCTCGCCGAGCGCTACCGGCAGGCCGGCGCGGAGGTGCGCGGGATGGACATGGTCGCCGACCCCGCCGCGGACGTGGTCGCCGGGGACCTCGCCGTCGCCGGCCCCTGGCAGGAGCACGCCGCGGGCTGCGGTCTATTCGTCAACGCGGCCGCGATCGTGTCGCTCCGGCTCCGCGACCCCGAAGGTGTCTGGCGGGCGAACGTGCTCGGCACGGCGAACGCGATGGATGCCGCCGAACGCGGCGGCGCGGAGCGCTTCGTCCAGTTCTCGAGCGTGACCGTCTTCGGCATGCGCTTCCCCGACCAAGTCGACGAGCGCTACCCCGTCCACCCGTCCCAGATCCCGTACCCGGACACGAAGATCGCCGCCGAGCAACTCGTCCTGCAGGCGCACCTCGAAGGGCGCGTCCCGGTGAGCGTCGTGCGGCCCGGCGACGTCTACGGTCCGCGCTCGGGCGCCTGGGCGGTGCAGCCGGTGGAGCTCATGAAGGCGCGACGCTGGCTGCTCCCCGACGGCGGACGGGGCATCTTCTCCCCGGTGTACGTCGATGATCTCGTCGGCGGCGTCGTCGCCGTGGCGGGTGCCGATGCCGCCGCGGGACAGGTCTTCACGATCTCCGGCGGCGTCGGGGTCCCGAACCGCGAGTTCTTCGGCCACTACGCGGGCGCGCTTGGCGTCCGCATCCCGACGCTCCCGGCCGCGCTGGCCCGCGGGGCGGCGGCCGTGGCCGAGAAGCTCGACCGCAGCGGAACCGGGGACATCAACCCGCGCTCGGTCGACTACCTGCTGCGCACCGGCACCTACTCGGTCGCCAAGGCCGAACGGCTACTCGGCTGGCGGCCACAGGTCGAGCTCGCCGACGGCATGGAGCGCACACTCGCCTGGCTGCGCACCGAGGGCCTGCTCACCCGCTGAGGCCGAGCAGCGCGTACACCTCGGGGTCGGCGAGCGAGCCGGCCCGGAGGTGGATGCCGTCGGGCATCGCGCCGTCGGCGAAGTACGGCACGCCGATCACCGTCATGCCGGCGGCGAGCGCCGAGCTCGCCCCGGGCGGGGAGTCCTCGAGCGCGGCGCACCGCTCCGGGTCCGCGCCGAGCGCCGCGGCCGCCGCGAGGTAGAGGTCGGGCGCGGGCTTCGGGTTCGCGACGTCGGAGGCGGAGACGATCACGCCGAACGGGGAGTCCGCGCCGAGCAGCCCCGCACCGCCGAGCACGCGCTCGACGAACGGACGCTGCGAGTTCGAGGCCAGCCCGAGGGGGATGCCGCGCGCTCCCAGGGCGGCGAGCAGCTCGAGCGCACCCGGGCGTGGCGGCACGCCGGCCAGGACTTCCTCCATGACGAGCTCCTCGAGCTCCTCGAGGAGAGCCGCACCCTCGCCCGGGAGCTCGAGCTGCCGCTCCAGGATCTCCCGCGCCTGCGGCCCGGACGAGCCGATGAGCTCCCGCTTGTGGTCCATCGTCCACACCCGGTCGCGTCGGGCGAAGAGCGTTTCCTCGGCTCGGGTCCAGGCCTCCTCGGTGTCGAGGAGCAGCCCGTCGTTGTCGAAGATCACCGCGGAGAAGGAAGGCATGGGTGGCCATGGTGACAACGAGGCGCGAGGTGGCGGAGCTCAGCTCGTTCGGCGCGCGCACGTCCGCAGCACGCGCCGGATGACGACGGTCCGCCCCGCCGAGGTGCGCACGCGCACGACCACGCGCCGGCGACCGGAGGAGAGCCCGACGAGCCGCACCACGACGCCGCGCCGGCCGGAGCGCCGTGCGCGCCGCGCGGAGCCGGTTCCAATCCGAACGGTCGCGCTGCGCAGACGCTCGCCGCGGCGCAGGCGGACGTGCACGACGACCGTCCGACGGCTCCGGCACGGCCCGGCCGCGGCGGCCGGCGTCCCGCGGACGGGGAGGTCCATCCGCAGGTCGGAGACGGCGACGGTGAAGGCGGCGTTCGACGGGCGGCCGTAGGGCGCGTCTTGGCCGCTCAGCTCGAGCCGTGCCCGGTGCCCGGGCTCGAAGCGCCAGCCGTTCGGGTGCAGCTCGAAGACGTCCTGCGGCCCGCCCGAAGGTCGCAGCGTCCCGCGCGCGACGAGCCGCTGGGTGGTGCCGCCCGGATCGACGTCCCACAGGTGGGCCTGCAGCTGGGCGGTGCTCGGCGTCGTGCCTTCGACCCGCAGGCCGGCGGTGATCCGGGCCGCTCCGAGCAGGAGCGTGCCACCCGCCGGGGCGGGATCGAGGTCGTAGACCGCGGTGCCCTCCGCCCGCGCGGTACCGGTCTGCACGCAGCCGTCCCCGCCGCCGGCGACCGGGTCGATCGCCGCCGATCGCTCGGCCGAGCCGCTGGAGGAGGTGACGGTCTGCGTCTCCTTCCCGGTCAGGCGGACGGTCGTGGTGGCGAGCCGGGTCGCGGAGGTCGCGTGGAAGGGCCCTTCCGATGGGCGCTCGCGCGGACAGGTCTGGGTCATCGCCGTGACGCCGGTCGCGGGCGCCGGGCCGACGCCCCGCAGATAGTGATCGAGCCAGCCGTGCACGCTCCGCAGTAGCAGCTCCCGGACGTCCTTCTTGTTGGCGGCCCGCTGGTGGCCGAAGTCACCGAGCAGGACGGAGGCCGGCACCGACGGGTGCTCTCGCCGCATGCGTTCGACGAACCGCAGGGCCTCGTCGGCGGGGAACAGGTCATCGGTGAAGCCGCTGCCGACGAACAGCGGGGGCGGCGGCACGGAGCTGTCGATCCCGTAGGCGCCGTGGAAGCGGCTGAGCGTCGAGACGATGGCTTGGGCGCCGGCGTCGTCGTAGGGCTCGCCCTGATCCGAGCGTGCGACCCAGCCGGTCACGTCGGCCTCCGGGTCGATGCCTCCCGGCGCGACGAAGCCCATCGGGCGTCCCGGCACGAACGGCTGCCCGACGGGCTGGCCCGGGCCGGTCGCGTTCTGGGCCGCGGCGAGGATCGCGTTCGCGATCGAGGGCTGGAAGACGCCGACCGGGCGGATGAGCTGATCGACGCTCACCGGCTCGCCTCCGAGCGGACGACCGTTGGGAGCGATCGCCCCGATGAGGTGGCTCCACGGGATCACCGGAGCCGCCGCGGCGAGGCGCAGCGGCGTGCCCTTCGGGGAGCGCCATGGCACCAGCGTGCCGTTCGGCAGGAACATGCGGTCCCCCAGCGCGGCGAGCATCAGCGTCTGGCCGCCGCCGTAGGAGTCACCCGTCGCCCCGATCCGCCGCGGGTCGGCGATGCCCTCGTCCACGAGGCGCCCGATCAGCTCCTGGGTGTCGCGGACCTCGTAACGGGCGTCGGCCAAGTGCAGGTACCCACCCGCACAGGCGGCCGGTGAGGCGGCACGTGACTCAGGCGTCCCGCACGACCCCCAAAGGCCACGCGCGGTGAAGTCGAGCACCGCGTACCCGTCCCGGGCCCAGGCCTGGACGTTGTCGGTGTAGGCGGTCTCGGCGGGGTCGAGGAACTCATGCTTGGAGTTGCCGAAGCCGTGCGTGGTGACGACGAGCGGGAGGGGACCTGACGCTCCGCGCGCGCCTTCCGGGAGGGCGAGCGTCGCATCGAGCGGGACGCCGTCCCAGGTCGAGACGAGCCCCTCGCAGAGGCGTGCCCCGTCGCTCACCCGGCACGTCTCCAGCCCGAGCGGTGCGGCCGTCGCCGCTGCGGCCGGGGCGACGAAGAACGCCACGGCGAGAAGCGCGGCACCGACGGCTCTCCGGGCGCCTCGCATCGCGGCGACGCTACCAGAGGAGCCCGCGTCCGAGCGCTCGTCGCCTAGGAGCCGGCGCGCTCCGCCCAGACCGCGGCCAGATGCACGACGACCGCCGCGGCCGCGGCCATCTCGGGCACGGAGGCCCACTCGCGGACCGAGTGATACTCGTGGCCGCCCGTGAAGATGTTCGGCGTCGGAAGTCCGCGCGCAGAGAGGATCGAGCCGTCGGTCCCGCCGCGGATCGGGGTGCGGACGGGCGTGATCCCCTCCCGCTCGATCGCCTCGAGGGCGGCCGCGGTGACCTCCGGGACCGCGTCGAGATGGCGGCGCATGTTGCGGTACTGCTCCCGGACCTCGACCTCGAGCCGCGCGCGCGGCTCGCCGCCTACGACCTCCTCCGCGAGGCGCCGCACGAGCGCGACGTGCTCGTCGAGCAGCGCGTCGTCGAAGTCGCGGACGATCAGCTCGATGGTCGCGCGGGTGGCGTCGGCCTGCACGCCGACGGGGTGGACGAAGCCCTCCCGCTCCGAGGTCGTCTCCGGGCTCAGCTCGACTGGGAGCGCGGCGAGGACCCGGCCCGCGAGCTTCGCGGCGTTCACGAGGATGCCGGTGGCGAAGCCCGGGTGCACGTCGACGCCGGTGATCGTGATCGTCATCGCGAGGGCGGAGAACGTCTCGTCCTGCAGCTCGCCGAGGCTCGAGCCGTCCAGCGTGTAGGCGCACCGTGCGCCGAAGCCCTCCACGTCGAAGCGCGTCGCGCCGTCGCCGATCTCCTCGTCGGGCCCGAAGGCCACCCGCAGGTGCGGACGGGGGAGCTCGGGGTGCGCGGCGAGGTGGGCGATCGCGGTGACGATCTCCGCGATGCCCGCCTTGTCGTCGGCGCCGAGCAGCGTGTCCCCGCTGGAGGTCACGAGCGGGTGCCCGACGCAGGCGCGCAGGGCGGGCATGTGCTCCGGGTCGAGCACGGTCCCGCCGCGGGGGAGCTTCAGCACACCGCCGTCGTACTCCGGGTGCACGATCGGCTCGACCCCGGCGCCGGGCGCGTCCGGTGAGACGTCGAGGTGCGCGCTCAGGCCGATGACGTCGGCGGTCTCGACGGTCGCCGGGAGGGTGCCGGTGACGAACCCGGTCCCGGCGAGCCGGACGTCCTCGAGGCCGATCGCCTCGAGCTCCTCCACGAGCAGGCGCGCGAGGTCGAGTTGGCCGCAGGTGCTCGGACGCTCCTCGGCGCGGGGGTCCGACTGGGTGTCGACGCGGGCGTAGCGGACGAGCCGCTCGGTGACGTCGGGGGCGAGAGCCTCGGCAAGCGGGGAGGTGTACACGCTCATATCTCAGAGATCCTTCGGTTGACGCTCACGGCCACGGCGAAGAGCGAGACGACGAGGAACAGCAGCAGGGCCGCAGCCGCGACCGACGGCGGCTGGGCGAAGAACGCGCGCTCGTAGCCCGCGACCGCGCTGACGTCCCCGGAGAGCGTCCGGTCGAGCCCGATCGCGTTCCCGTTGCCGACCACCGCCCACCGTGAGTAGGTCAGCTGCGAGATCACCTGGATCGGGAACGGCATGACGCTCGTCGGGATGATCGCGCCGGCGAACAGCAGCTGGGGCAGCAGCAGCAGCGGGACGGCCGAGCTCGCTTGGTCGGCCGTGCGCGCGCGGGCGGAGAGCACGAGCGCGACGCCCACGGAAGTCCAGGCGGAGAGCACGCAGATGCCCGCGACCTTGAGGTAGACGGCGGGCTCGGCGTTCAGCGGTTGCAGTGCGACGGTGACCGTTACGAGCATCGCCACCTGCACGACGGTGAGCGCGAAGAGCACCGTGATCTTGGCGAGGAGGTAGGCGTCCAGACGCACCCCGGCCGCCGCCTCCCGTTCGAGGATCACGCGCTCCTTGACGATCTCGCGACAGGCGGAGGTCGTGCCGAGCCAGACCGCGCCGGTGACCAGCAGGAAGCTCAGGAGCACCCCGTAGAACGAGGCGAGGGAGCCGCCGGAGAGGACGCTCCGCGGCAGGACCAGCCCGATGCACAGGCCGATGATCGGCGCCTGGAGCAGGAGCACCCGGAGCGTGCGGCCCTCCCGGAGCAGGCAGCGGGCGTAGCGGCTCGTGAGCACGGCGGTCTGACGGCCGAAGGCGCCGACGACGAGCGTCGCCTCCCGTGGCGGTGCGTACGGGAGCTCGGGCAGCGCGTCGGGGACGGCGGGCGGGGGCTCGTCGGCGAGGGCGTCGTAGATCTGGTCGAAGGCGCTCACCCCGAAGTGCGCGGCGGTCTCCGCGGGCGGCCCGGCGAACCGCAGGTACCCCCCCGGGGCCATGACCGCGACGGTGTCGCAGAGCGCGAGCGAGCTCGTCGCGTGGGTGACGACGACCACGCCGCGCCCCTGGTCGGCGACCGCGCGCAGCATCGTCATCAGGCGGCGCTCGAGGCCGGGGTCGAGGCCGCTGGCCGGCTCGTCGAGCAGCAGGACGGCGGGGCGGCCGATGAGCTCGACGGCGACGGCGGCCCGCTTGCGCTCCCCGTTGGAGAGGTCGCCGACGCGCGTGTCGGCGCGCTCGACGATCCGCAGCTCCTCCATGGTCTCCTGGGCCCGGGCCCGGCGACCGTCCCTCCCGAGGTCGGTCGGGAGCCGGAGCTCCGCGGTGTACTCGAGCGCCTCGCGGACGGTGAGCTGGGGGTGGACGGTGTCGCCGACGGGGAGGAAGCCGATGTCGGTGGAGCGGGCGGAGACGTGGTCCTCACCGAGCATCACCCGGCCCGTCGTCGGGTCGGAGACGCCCGCGAGCGCCTTCAGCAGCGTCGTCTTGCCGGAGCCGCTCGGCCCGATGAGCGCGACGAGCTCGCCCGGCCGGACGGTGAGCGAGGTCGGCTGCAGCAGCCGCTGCCCGCCGACGTCCACGCCGACCGCCTCGGCGACGAGGGACTCGGTGGTGGCGGTGGCGGTGACGTTCATTGGGGCGGACGGTAATGGAGCGCCCCGGAAGTCGGGCCGTGTAGGTTCGCCGCATGCCCAAGGTCAAGCTCCACCGCTGCTCCTACACGTTCCTCCACGTCGACCTCGACGCCTGCTGGAAGGTCGAGCGCGCGCTCAAGGAGCAAGGGGTCGAGTACGAGGTCGTCAAGCACGGCTTCGGGAAGGGCAAGCGCCCCGAGGTCGTCGCGCTGAGCGGCCAGAAGCTCCTGCCCGTCATCGAGTTCGAGGACGGTACGGCCTACCGCGCGGACTCCGACGACATGGCCGCGAGGGTGCGGGCCGGAGAGCTGTAAAGCGCGCGGCCCGGCGCGCATCGGCGATAGTCCGGGGATGAGCGATTTCGACGTACTCATCGTCGGCGCCGGCATCTCCGGCATCGGGGCCGCCCACCACCTGAAGTTCCGGCGGCCCGGCACGAGTTTCGCGGTTCTCGACGGCCGCGAGGAGATCGGCGGGACCTGGAGCCTCTTCCGCTACCCCGGCCTCCGTTCGGACTCCGACATGCCGACCTTCGGGTACGGCTTCAGGCCGTGGACGCACCGGCAGTCGATCGCCGGCGCCGACGTCATCCTCGAGTACCTCCACGGTGCCGTCGACGACGGTGGCCTCGAGAAGCACATCCGCTTCGGCCACCGCGTCGAGCGCGCGAGCTTCTCCTCGGACACGGGGGAGTGGACGGTCGTCGCGCAGCACGACGGCGAGGAGGTCGAGCTCACCGCCCGCTTCCTGTTCTCCGGCACGGGCTACTACTCCTACGAGGGCGGCTTCACGCCTGACTTCGCGGGCACCGAGGACTTCGCCGGTCGGCTCGTGCACCCGCAGCAGTGGCCCGACGATCTCGACACCACGGGCAAGCGGGTGGTGGTCATCGGCAGCGGTGCGACCGCCGTCACGCTCGTGCCCGCGCTCGCCGAGAGCGCCGCGCACGTGACGATGCTCCAGCGCTCACCGAGCTACGTGCTCTCCCTCCCCTCCGAGGACCACGTCGCCAACGCCCTGAACCGCATGATCGGCCCGGGCCGCGCGTCCCGGCTCATCCGGCGCAAGAACGTCGCGATCCAGCGCGGCCTCTACAAGCTGGCCCGCCGCTACCCGAAGGCCGTGCGGCGCCTCATCAAGGCAGACACCAGGCGTCGGCTGCCGAAGGGCTTCGACGTCGACACGCACTTCACCCCGCGCTACGACCCGTGGGACCAGCGCCTGTGCATGGTTCCCGACGGGGACTTCTTCAAGGCGATCGCGGCGGGGGACGCGTCGGTGGAGACCGACACGATCGAGACGTTCACGCCCACGGGCCTGCGCCTCACCTCCGGCAAGGAGCTCGAGGCCGACGTCATCGTGACCGCCACCGGCCTGACGATGCAGGCGCTCGGCGGCATCGAGCTCGTCGTGGACGGCGTGCCGGTCGACCCGGGCGAGACCACCGTCTTCAAGAGCATGATGGTCTCCGGTGTCCCGAACTTCGTGTTCGCGATCGGCTACACGAACGCGTCGTGGACACTGAAGGTGGATCTGGTCTGCGAGCACTTCTGCCGGCTGCTGGACCACCTCGACGCCCGGGGCGAGCGCATCGTCGTCCCGGTCTGCGACGAGCCGGACATGGAGCGGCTTCCGCTGCTCGACCTCAGCGCGGGCTACGTCCAACGCGGCATCGGCGGCTTCCCGAAGGCGGGGACGCGCGGGCCGTGGACGGTGCAGATGGCCTACGAGGAGGACGTCGCCCGGCTCCGCGACGGCCCGGTCGAGGACGCGGCGCTCGAGTACCGCACGCCGGTGGCCGCGACGGTCTGAGCGGGGCTACCCGTAGGCGGGCCGCTCCCCGCGCAGCACGCAGGTCCCGTCCGGGACGGCGGGGTCCCCCATGCAGTCGGTGCCGGAGGCCTCGTCGACGAGGAGCCAGGTCGTCCCACGGTCTCGTTCGTGCGCGAGGATGGCTTTGGCCGCTTGCGCGATCTCTGTGGTGCGGGTGCTGATGCGGTAGCGACCGAGCTCGGGCCGCCCGACGCACCCGGACGTGTCGCCGTAACACGAGAGGCTGGACAGCACGCGGCCATCCTCGAAGGCAGGCCAGGCCAGCGCGCGCCCCGTCAAGCCGCCGCCGTCCTGGTTCGCGATACGGGTGTGGCCACCGCCGAGGGTGTCGAGCCGGATCTCGGTGTCGAGGCCTTCGGAACGCCCGGCGTAGGTCCAGCCGAAGGCCAGGCGGCGCCCGTACAGGTCGAGCGCGTAGGGGCGGCTGACGCGACGGTCGGTGCAGGAGCGCCGGCCGCCGGAGGCCGTGCAGACCTGCCGCTTCCCGCCGGGCTGGCGCACGCTGCTCCCACCCGCCAGAGGGCGCACGTAGAGATAGGGGAGCGTCGGCTTGCGGTCGTAGGAGCGCACGAAGGCGACCTGGTCGCGCCAGACCGTCGGCCAGGTCTCGTCGGCTTGGTTCGTGCTCGCGCCCGCGAGCTTGCGCTCCCGCCCGTTCGCGAGATCGAGCAGGTAGATGTCGCAGCCGCTGCCCTCGTCGTAGTCAGCGGGCAGGAACGCGCCAGGGGACGGAACCTCCTGGGCGCAGCGGGAGTAGCTCGCCACGACGCCCCCGCCGGGCCCGGGGCCCAGATCGACGTCGAAAGTCGTCGCGCGCGCCGGCACGGTCGGGGAGGAGACGACCCCCTGCGGATCACGCAGCGTCAGGTGGAAGCGGCCGTCGGTGCCGCGGGCGCTCCAGGCCAGCCAGCCGGCGTGCGCGGCGATCGGCGTGGGGCGGTCGAGCCGGGCGATCTCCTGGGCCGTGGCCGGCGCCGCAAACGCCAGCAGGACGAGGAGCGAGACCAGGAGCGGGCGCATGCCATCTGAACGACCGGCCCCGCAGGAAGTTTCGTTCAGGCGCGCAGGGCCTCGAGCACCACGTCGTCGTGGGTCTTCGGCGAGACCTTCGGGAAGACGTGGGTGATCTCCCCCGAAGGGCTGATGACGAACGTCGCGCGGAGGTTGCCGAGGTAGGTCTTGCCGTACATCGACTTCTCGGCCCAAACGCCGAACTGCTCGCTGACCGCGTGGTCCGCGTCGGCCAGGAGCGTGAAGTTCATGTCGAACTTGGCGTGGAACTTCTTCACCTCTGCGACAGGATCAGGGGAGACCCCGAGCACGACCGCGTTCGCCGCGGCGTAGTCGTCCGCGTGGTCGCGGACCGAGCAGGCCTGAGTGGTGCACCCGGGCGTGTCGGCTTTTGGGTAGAAGTACACGACGACGGTCTTCCCGGAGGCCGTGAGCGCGGCGAGCGAGACGTCGTTCCCGTCCTGGTCGGGGAGGGTGAAGGAAGGGGCGATGGTTGCCGGACTCGAGCATGACGGCCATCCTCTCAAGTCGTGCCGAGTAGGCAATCGGCCCACTCGGCGAAGTACGCTCGGATCGCAGGCACGAGTTCAGGCGACGCGGGGATCTCGTCGTCGCTGAAGCGCGTGAGCGTCCGCATCATCTCGGCGAGCACGCTGGCGTCGAACCCCGGATCGATCGTGACGGCCTGCTCAAGGAGGGCCTCCCGATCGAAGCGCTGCGAGAGGGCGAAGACATCAGCGAAGTCCCGCGCCTCGGCTCGATCGAACAGCGCCAGCAGCTTTCGGCCGGCAAGCTCGATCGCTGCGAACGTCGGACCGACCATCGTCATCACCGGAGCCGCGGAAGGCGGAGAGTCGATCACGAGATCGACCAGCAGATCCTCGGGCCCGTGGACGACGAGCCTGCAGAACGCCTCGGCCACTCGGATCGTGGTCATCGTCCACCCGCGCGCAGTCACCGCCTCGACGAGCGCGTCTCGAGCCGCAACGACCGACTCCGTTGGCGGGTGAGCGAACATGTCCAGGTCGCGGGGTCGGGCGATCGGTCAACCCGCTGGACGCCAGTGCAGCGCCACCGGCGAGCAGGAACCCGTCAGCTTCCGGCAGGGAGAAGAACAGGCGATCAATCTCGACTTGGAACGCCGTGAGCGATCCACTACTCATCCCGGCCACCCGCGCCGGCCAGCGCCGGCAGGACGGACTCCCAGGCGGCTCGAACCATCGTGGGCAGGACGAGCTCATTCCACAGGTCGACCAGCAGCACGCCGTCGACGAACGCGAGTACGTCCTCCGGAGCGCCCTCTCGAATGACCGCCTCATAGAGCCGCGCGCGCTGACGGCGATCACGAAGGTCAAAGCGCCGCCCCGGGTCCGACCAGTTGACGCGTAAGGGCAGCGCGACGACGCGCAGCGCCTCCTCGACGGAGAGCCTTGGAAGTGGCGTCGGTACGAGTGCCGACCGGCCCCTTCCCGCATCGCGCTCGACGAACGTGACTCGCGGGGCGAGCGAAAGATCGAAGCCAGCTTCGCCGACGATGCGCGCCGCGGTCTCGAGCGTCGGAGACTTACGGCCGTGTTCGTACGCGGACAGCGTGGGCCGCGACGTGCCGGCCAGCTGCGCCAACCCACCCTGCGTCAGCCCCGAACGGAGGCGAGCGCGGGAGATGATCTCCGAAGCAGCCACCGACCTAATGTATTCGATCGGATACTAAAACGAGCGCCACAGCGGATGCTGGCTACTGTCGTTACCCGGGCGTGTCCGCCTTTGGGTAGAAGTACACGACGACGGTCTTCCCGGAGGCCGTGAGCGCGGCGAGCGAGACGTCGTTTCCGTCCTGGTCAGGGAGGGTGAAGGCGGGGGCCTGGGCGCCGGTCTCGAGCATGTACGTCAGCGTACGAGCCGGCCGCCTCGGACGTCCGTTCACGGTCGGCGGACCAGCCGGTACCAGCGCGGCTTCGAGCTCTTGAGCGGCCCGGGCATGCCGGTGGTGTCGGCCGCCTCGTCGTCGACGAGGTCCCACCCGGCGAATGAGTCGACGACGTCCTCCCGGGAAGCGCCTCGCGGCAGTGGCCCCCGTCGGCCGGGACCGAAGGCGAACATGAGCAGCGTGGCACCGGGGACGGCGACGGCGCTCGCGCCCTGCGCGTACTCCGCTCGGTGCTCGGACCGGAACCCGTGGAAGCAGCCGACGTCGACGAGCAGCCCGTACCCGGTTCCCGCCGAGGCACGGAGCTGCGTGGCGTCGCCCTCGACGAACCGGACGTCCGCGCCGGCCGCGGCTGCCTTGGCCCGAGCCTGCTCCACCGCAGCGGGAACCGCATCGACGCCGGTGGCCTGCCACCCGCGCTGGGCCAGGGCGATGGTGTGGGCCCCGGTTCCGCAGCCGACATCGAGCGCCTTGCCGAAGGGTGCGGTGATGCGCGCCTCCAGGTCATCGAGGAAGGCCGCCAGCTGCGGCCCGAATCCCTCCCCGGCCGCCTCCCACGGGGTGAGGCCCAACCGGTAGGCGATCCGGTAGCCGAAGCTCATGACAAGCGAACGTACTCCCCTCGATCGGTGAACGCGAACGCGCCACGTAGTCGTCGTTGCCCCACAGCCCGCAGAGAATGGTCGCCCGTGTCCCAATCCATCCCTCACCCTTGCTCGTTCGCTGAGCGCAGCCGAGCGCGCGCGGCGCTGCGGACGGTGGCCATCATCGCTCAACTCTCTGTTCGCGAGGCGGTACGCGGTCGCGCTGCACGCGGCATGAGCGTCGCGGGAATCGGCCTGCTCGGGCTGTTCACGCTTACGGCCGCCCAAGCCATGGACGCGGCCCGGCTCCGGGGCGGGACCGTCACCGAGGACGTCGTCGGCGAGACGCTTCTCGGGACCGCGGCGTTCGCGGCGCTCCTCCTCGGCGCGATCGTCGCGGTCTTCCTCACCCACTCCGCGGTTCGCGGCGACGCGGAACAAGGGCTGCTTCAACCGCTGCTCGTGCGGCCCGTCCCGCGCACGGCGATCCTCACCGGCCGTTTTGCCGCGGGTGCCGCGATCGCTGGGACTTGGACGCTCGGTCTCTGGCTCGCCGCCGTCGCGCTCATGCGCATCGCGGGCGAGTGGACGGCCCCGGCGATCGTCGAGCCCGCACTGGCCCTCTCTTGCGCGGTGGTGCTGGTCGCGGTGGCCTCGACGGCGGCTTCGACCGTCTTCGGGCCGGCCACCGCCGGCATCACGATGCTCGCGCTCCTCGCCGTCGGCTTCACCGTCGGCGTCGTCGACCAGCTCGGGGGAACGCTCGGGCTCACGGACCTCCGTCGCGTCGCGGACGTGGTCTCGCTGTTGTTGCCGTTCGAGGGCCTCTACCGTCACGTCCTGGCGACCCTGCAGGGTGGGCTCGGCGATCTCACGACGATCGGAGTTGCGACCGGGCCGTTCGGTGGCGCGCGGACGGCACCCGGCTGGACCCCCGTGTGGATCGCCGGGTGGGGAGCAGCGGTCTCAGCAGTCGCGTGGTGGCGCACGCGCTGTACCGACTTCTAGGGCGGGCGGTCGAACATATGTCGGCAACCACGAGGAATGCAGAACACGCGGTCTCGACGGTTGGTTTTTCGCTGGATCGGGGGCGCGGGTTTGTGGTAGGACGGTTGCGCCGGCGCCACGTTGCCGTGTCGTTCACCCTCCTTGAGCAAGGACTTCAATGACTCTCTCGTCGTCACCGCGCGTGCGAACGTTCGGATCTTTCGTCGCCGCCGTCTCAGTCGCCGCCACGCTTACCGGCTGTGATCCCGCCTTCAAGATCAAAGGCGCCGTCGGCCGGGCGGACGGCGCGCAACTGAAACTGAGCGCTCGCGCCGTCGACTCCGGCGGGAAGGTCACGCTCGACATCTCCGGCTCCACCCTCCAAGACACCGAGGGCGCTTGCGCCACGGTCGCGCACTTCTTCCTCGACGACATGCCCGGCGCGGACGTCGAGCTGACCACGCTGAAGACGGTCAAGCAGGGAGACACCTGCACCGTGGTCGACCAACGCATCGAGGCCCCGCTCACCGCCCCCGCCGGCACCGCGCCGGGGACCACCGTCGACCAGGACGTCTCCGTCGCCATCGCCGGCCAAGTGAGTGATGAGAAGGGGTTCTACGAGTCCGTCGCCGAGGACGTCGTGAAGGTCACGGTTCCCGTCGCGCGGAAGACCCCCACGAGCGCGCCGCCCGCGCCGTCGCCGAGCACCCCCGCCCCTTCCGGCTCGCCGAGCCCGAGCCCGGCCCCCGCTGCGCTGACCCCGGTCCCGGTGTCGTGCGGCGCCGCGCCGGTGGAGCCCGCGGGCTTCACCTGGGGCTTCCACCTGAACCCGAGCTACCCGGTGGCGGGCAAGCCCGTCGAGTGGGACGCCTCGGCCACCACGGACACGGGCGGGACCATCACCCGCTACGACTGGGACACGGACGGCGACGGCACCTCGGACGTGAGCTCGACGACCCCGGTCCTACGCTTCACCCCGGCTGCTGCGGGCACGGTGAAGACCTGCCTGCAGGCGACCGACAGCGCAGGCCGCACGGCGACGCACCCCTACGAGCTGACGATCGAGTCCGCCGGCTACCTCTACGCCTCCCAGTTCACGACCGCACCGGCGGACCCGAGAGTCGGCGAGACGACGACGTTCACCCCGACGGCATTGCCAGGCGAGGCCGACTTCGTCTGCGTGCGATGGGGAACGAGCTCGCCCGATCCCGCTGACGACTATGCCTGCGGATCACGAGGAACGACGTTTACGCATACCTACGCTGCCGCGGGTAAGTACGAGCCGAGCCTCACGGTCTACAACACCGCCTCCCCGGAGCTCGAGGTGAACAGCTGGTACCAGTACCTCACGGTGCGCCCGGCCGGCGCCCGCGCCCGGGCGGTCGTGGGTGGCCAGTCGCGGACGATCGCCGCAAAGGCGAAGGCGAAGCCGTTCGGGTTGAGCACGCCGATCACGGCGAAGGCCAAGCTCGCCTCGATCGGGAAGGTGAAGCTGCTCTCCTCGGGCGCGGTCACGATCAAGAACGCGATCGCGACGGGTCGCTTCAAGAGCAAGCCGACCGCCAAGGAGAAGAAGAAGATCCCGGCCGGACTGCGCTTCCTGCTCGACGCGGACTTCGTCGCCTCCATGAGCGGCAACCGGGTCCTGCTGAGCCCGAACGTGTTCGGGCTCGCGGGCAAGGGCAAGATCCTCGCCCGGTCGCGGAAGAGCAAGGCCAGCAGCGTCTGCCTGACGTTCCGGTCGGACGGGCTCTCGGCGGCGGGCACCGTCTGGAAGATCGCGGGCGCCACCGGCAAGGCCGCCGGCTGGACGGGCTCCGGCCTCGCGACGCCGCCGCTCTTCGGCCCCGGGGTCGATCCTGCGTTCAACGGCGCCGCCGCCAAGCTGCGCCCGAGCAAGAGCCGGAAGGGCATCCGGTCGTGCTCTGCGCTCGCGAAGCGCCTCCCGGGCGCGAAGAAGGCCAAGAAGAAGTAGCCATGCGACGGAGCACCCCCGCGGGCGTCGCCGCGTTCGACGCTCGCGGGGTGGTGAAGGCCTACGGCCGCATCCCGGCGCTCGCGGGTGTCGACCTCCGGGTCGACCCCGGTGAGGTCGTCGGTCTGCTCGGCCCGAACGGCGCCGGGAAGTCGACGCTCGTGAAGATCGCGTGCGGGCTCGTGCGGCCCGACGCCGGGGTCGTCTCCGTGCTCGGACATCCTGCGGGCTCGGCGGCGGGCCGCCAGGGGCTCGGCTACCTCGCCGAGGTCTTCCGCTTCCCGCAGTCCCTCACCGCCCGCGAGGTGCTCGCACTGCATCAGGGGCTCGCGGGGACCCCGGGCGGTCGGGCCGAGCGAGACCGCCTGCTGACCCGGGTCGGCCTGGAAGGTGCAGCAGACCGGAGGGTCGGCGCGATGTCGAAGGGCATGCAGCAGCGCCTCGGGATCGCGCAGTCGCTCGTCGGCCGTCCGCGACTCGTGCTGCTCGACGAGCCGACGAGCGCCCTGGATCCCCTGGGTCGGGCGATGGTTCGAGAGCTTCTCGCCGAGCTGCGCGCAGACGGCGTCGCCGTGCTGCTGAACTCTCACCAGCTCACGGACATCGCCGCGACCTGCGACCGGGTCGTGATGCAGCGCGCCGGTCGCGTGCTGCTCGAGGGCCGTGTGACCGAGCTGCTCGCGCCCCGCGGGGTCGTCGTCGAGACGTCCTCCGGCGTCCGCGAGATCGCGGGGGCGACCCGGGACGACCTGACGGTCCTCGTCGCCGACCTGGTGGCCGCCGGCGAGGAGGTCCGTGACGCACGCGTCGTGCGTCCGGCGCTCGAGGAGCTGTACACGGAGGCGATGGCGGCCCCGCCGTGACCCGTCCGGGGTCGATGGTCGTCGCCGCGGCCGGAGGTGGACTCGTTGCGGCGTCCAGCTCGCTGACGCCGGAGCTCTGGCCCACGATGCTGCTCGGCCTGGCGGTCCTGGCCTGGACGGTCGCCGACGCGACGAGCGTCCGATCGGCAGCCCTCCGCGCGGGCGTCTGGGCCGTGTCTGGGCAGCTCGTGGTCCTCCGGTTCCTCGTCCCCACCGTCGACCGCTTCACCGACCTCGGCCCCGCCGGAGGCGTTCTCGCCGTCGTGCTCGTGTCGGTGGGTCAGTCGCTCGCCTGGGCCGGGGGTGGGGCGATCGCACATGTCCTGCGCGGGAGGGCCTGCCTGCCGTCCCCGGTCGCGTTCGCAGGCGGGGTCCTCGGGACGACCATGGTGCCCGGCGTCCTCGGATGGACGCCCGCCGGGCTCGTCGCCGCCCGCCCAGAACTCGTGCAGGTCGCGGAGATCGGGGGGGAACGCGCGGCGACTTTAATCCTCTGCCTCGTGGCGGCGACCGCCGTGGCGGGGCTCGACCGCCGTCCGGCGTCACGCCGGCTCGCCCCGATCGCCGCGGCGAGCCTGGGGCTCCTGGTGGTCGGCGCGTTGGGGGCCTGGCGCATGGACCGCGTGTCCGCCGCCGCCGCGCGCGAGGAGCGGATACCGGTCGCCCTCGTCTCCCAGGACACCCCGGCCCGGCTGAGCCCAGACGCCGAACCGGCACCTGTGGTGTTGGCGCGGCTCCAGGCCCTCTCGCGCCGGGCGGACGCCGCGGGGGCCGCCCTCGTCGCCTGGCCCGAGGCGGCCTATCCGTACCCGTCGAGCCACGGCGCGGGGGACATCGGCGGATCGGCCTCACCGTTGAGCCCGGGCGCCCGGGCGCCGCGGCTCATCGGGTTGCAGACGGTGGCGCCCGAGGACGGGCGCTCCTACAACTCCGCGACGATCGTCGAATCCGGCGGTGGCCTACAGCGTTCCTACGACAAGCGGAAGCTCCTCTGGTTCGGTGAGACGATTCCGTTCGCGGACGTCCTTCCCGCCCTGCGGCGCCTTTTCCCCAAGGCAAGCGCGACCACGCCCGGGGACGGGTCGCAGCCGCTGGTCCTCCGGCGGCCGGGCGGAAAGCCGGCCGTGCGGGTGGGAGTCCTGATCTGTTACGAGGACATGTCGGGCTCGGTCGCCCGCACGGCCGCACGCGCGGAAGCGCGGCTCCTCGTCGACGTCTCCAACGACGCGTGGTTCGCCGAAACTTCCGCGCCCGCGCTTCACGACCGGCTCGCGGCACTGCGGGCTGTCGAGACCCGGACCTCGCTCGTGCGCTCGGTGAACGCGGGACCGAGCTCCTGGGTGGACCCGACGGGGCGCGTCAAGGCCCGCCGCAACGGGGACCACGCGGGCGTCCTGCTCGCGCACCCCGTGCTGCGCGCTCCCGACGCGAGCCCGACGCTCTACTCCCGGTACGGCGACGGCCCATTGCTCAGCCTCGTCCTCGTCGCGTGCGCGCTCGGTCTTCTTCGGACTCGCAAGCGTTCTCCGTGACGACCAGCGTCGACTTATCCGATGAGGGCGACGCCCTCGCCGAACTCGGTCACGACGATCCCGGCTCGGAAGTTGCCTCCGTTCACGATGCACGAGCGCGTCGCCGTGTCGTGGCGACCCCAGATCGAGATGGTGTGGCTTCCGGCGGTGAGGCCGGGGAAGACCGAGTCGAGGGTGAGCGGAACGATGTCCGCTGTTCTGATCCGAACACTGTCGCGCAGGGCCAGGCCGCTGTAGGCGGTGTTCGTCGCGCCCCCCGCGTTGGCCCCGTCGACCCGCAGCTCGAACACGCAGGACCCGGAGGGGCCGGGATCGAGAGCGTCCGACACCGTCGCGTGGCTCGTGTAGGTGATGCGGGCCGGTGCTCCGGCGCGGCTGAGGGTGAACGTCCCGATGTCGCCGAGGCGCGTCATCTCGTTCGTCGATGTCGAGCTCGCGTTGCTGCTCGCGATGTTCGTCACGATCCGCGTCACCTGTACGACGCCGGGAGCGCCGGCGACCCCCGGTGCGCCGGCCGGGCCGGCAGCGCCCGCCGGGCCGGGTGCTCCTGACGGCCCCGGAGCACCAGCGGACCCAGCGGGTCCCGCTCCTCCCCCGGTGCCGAGCCTCACAAGGTCGCGTTTCGAGATGTCCTGCAGCCGCAGGCTCCCGTTCTTCACCTTGCTGCTCGTGATGGCGTTCGCGCGTACCTTCGAGCCCGTCACCGCGTTCTTTCGCAGTTGTTTGCTCCCGACGGAGTTCTTGGCCAGCTGCGTCGCCGCGTACCCGGTTCCCCCGAGCGAGATGGACAAGGCGAGCAGGGCGACGCCCATGCTGGGGCTCACGACGTTCCGGAGTCGGCGCATATCGCGACTGTATGCGCGCCAACTAGGGAACCGCAAGGGTGACTCAGTCGGCCGCGCTCTCGGCCACCCGGGCGTCGTGCGCGACGATCCGGGGGCTGTCGACGAGAATTGCGCGCTGCCGCAGCCCGGCGAGGAAGCCCTCGGTGTCCGCGAAGCGCACCACCCGGACGTGGTCGCGTTCGAGCCGCAGCTCGAGCTCGTGCCCCTCGAGGTCCGAGGGCTGGCCGTCGAGCTCCACCCGGCGCCCCGAGTAGCTCTGCTCGACCACGATCCGCAGCACGGCTTCGCCGCTCACCACGAGCGGCGGCGCGCAGCCCCCGTGCATCGAGAGCGGCGTGACGCAGAGCGCGCGCGTGTCGGGGGCGAGCAGCGGGCCGCCCGCCGCCATGCCGTAGGCGCTCGAGCCGAGCGCGGTGGAGACCACGACGCCGTCGCCCGCGGCGCGCACGTAGAGCTCCCCGTCGACGTAGACGCTCGGCTTCACCTGGCCCGCGCCCTTGCGCACGACCGCCACGTCGTTGAGCGCCACGGCCGTGGCGCCGGACTCGTCGGTCACCCGCAGACCGTCGATCGCCAGCGGGGTCCAGTCGTCGCTGACGAAGCGATCGAGCGCCGTCGCGGCCTCCTCGACCGGGATCGCGGCGAGCATGCCGAGGCTCCCGAAGGCCAGGCCGAGCACCGGCGGGCAGGTGCTCGCCGCGGCGGCCAGCCGGGCACCGCCGAGGATCGTTCCGTCGCCGCCGATCGCGACGACCAGCGCGCAGTCCTCGGCCTCACCCGCGGCCAGCTCGCCGTGCCCCTCCTGCCGCTCCCCGAGCGCGACGATCTCCACGTCGTGCTGCCGCCCCCAGTCGACGAGCTCCTCGCGCGGGGCCCCGACGTCGCGCGCCGGGTGGACGACCAGCCCGTAGCGCGTCACTTGAGCAGCCGGGAGAGGCGGCGGTCCTTCAGGACCTTGCCGTCGGTCTGGTCCGTCGGGCAGTAGGCCATCACGTAGCTCTCGTAGTGGACGGCCTCGAGCGTCGTCCCGCAGCGGGGACACGGCTTGCCCTCCTGCCGGTGGACCTCGAGCGGCAGCGGCAGCTTGTCCTTGATCGGCAGGTGGACCTTCTCCTCGTACAGCGCGAGCGCCCCGCCGAGCTTCTCGACGATCGCCACGCGCAGCCGTCCGCTCTCCTCCGCGTCCAGCGCGTCCCCCCGCTTGAACGGGGAGAGCCGCGCGTGCCAGAGGATCTCGTCGACCCAGGAGCGCCCGATCCCCGCGATCACCCGCTGGTCCCGGAGCACCGCGTGCAGCGGCCGCGCCCCCGCCGGCTTCAGCAGCGCGGCGAGATCCTCCGGGGGATCAGGCCACGCCTCGGGGCCGAGCGTCGCGATCGCCGGGTCCTCCAGCACGGCCGCCTCCCCGCGCAGGAGCTTCACCCAAGCCTGCTGCCGGGTGCCGAACTCGCGGAGTCGCAGCTCGCGCTCCTCCGGCAGCCGGACGAGCAGCCGCGAGGTCTTGTCCCGCAGCCCCGCGCGCTTGTCGAAGAGCTGCAGGCGCCCGGCGCTCATGAGATGGCAGAGGATCCGGAGCTCGCCGGAGAAATCGACGACGAGGTGCTTGCCGATGCGCCGCACGCCCTCGATCGTCTGCCCCTCGAGGGCGGAGAGCGGCGGGTCGAACGTCTTCAGCGCGTTGAGCCCGGGGGCGCTCACGCTCTCGACGGGCAGCCCGGCGAGCGCCTCGCCGAGGCGGCGCGCGGTGATCTCGACCTCGGGGAGTTCAGGCATGCCGGCTCACGGGTGCCCGGATCGTACGCGCGCCGACACCTGCCGTGGCGGGTCAGGCCCCCTTCCGCGAGTCGACGGCGACCGCGTACGTGTAGAGCTTGTAGAGCACGAAGCCCTGCGAGTAGGTCCGCGGGCACCAGGACGTGAAGAGGCTCGAAGCGTCTGCGTCGCTCAGGGTCCGACCGTGACCGACCAGGCGCTCCCCGTCGTTGACGTCACCGCCCGCGAAGGCCTTGAGCTGGCGCAGGATCCAGGCGCGGCCGTCATCCCCGGCGGCGTTCCAGTCGGCACAGGAGACACCGCTCAGGTCCGATCGCCGGTCGATGTACCCGGTGGCCGGCGCCGAGATCTGCTTCGGGAACGGCATGCTCATCGCCGCAGAGCGGACCGTGGCGCGGGCTCTGTGCCGGGCTGCGGCTCGGCGGCGTCTTGAACCACGGGCAGGGGCTCGCTCGTCGAAGTTGCGCGTCTCGAACGCCGCGATGCAGCTCACGAGCTCGCCGGTCTGCGCCGGGTTGCCGGTTCCGACGCTCTGGTCCGGGCGCGTGCCGTTCTCGCAGACCGGGCAGCCCGGGCGCAGCTGGGGACTGGGTGATCTTCGCGCCGGGCGCTGCCGTGTTGCCCCACCAGCAGTTGCCGACGGTCCCCGGGTACGGGTCCCACCAGAAGTCCGTGCCGTTCGGCTCGACCTTGCCCTCGGGGCTCATGCCCATGACGTTGTCGTACTGCGAGTTGTAGAACGACGTGCTCAGGCCGTTCGGGTTGCAGCCCTGCCTGCTGGTTGCCGTCCGCGGCCTCGCCGCAGATCAGCTGGTCGGGCACGCTGTAGAGCATCGTCCCGCGGCGCCAGTTGTCGTAGAAGTAGTTGTTGCGGACCTGATGACGGTTGCCGCCGGCGATCCACATGCCGGTGCCGACCGGGAACGGGAACGCGGGCTTCACCGTCGAGTCGTCCGCGTAGATGTTGAAGTTGTTCGAGTAGAAGCGGTTGTTCTCGATGAGCATCGAGTCGCCCGGGAAGCCCGGGTGGCCGGCGCCCGTGACCACGTCGGTCTGCAGGCCGAGGACGTTGTCGTAGAAGCGGTTGTCGTGCACCCAGACGGCGTTGCCGTTGGTCCCCGAATACCCCGCCATGTTGTGGTGCAGGTCGCAGAATCGGATCTGCTGGTTGTACCGGAACTCCGTGCCGTCGCTGCGCTGCTGGCCGGTCTCCGCGGCCGCGCCCGGGTACACACCGGAGTCGCCGTGGCCGACGCGTCGCAGTACTCCTGGACCCCGTGGTCCTCTACGAAGGTCAGCGTTCCGTACAGGCCGTTGTAGTACGCCTTGAAGTGCGTCAGCAGGTAGCCGTCGGACTCGATGACGTAGATCCCGTGCTCCTTCGCGTGGCGCACCTTCACGTTGCGCAGCACGAATCCGTCGGCCCGGTCGGCGCGGACGGCGACGTCCTTCACCGTGCCCACGCCGTTCGGGCCGCCGTCGCCCTTCGACGCATCCCCCGCCTCGATCGATCGACGTCGTCTGCGTTGACGCCCGAGCCTTCCAGCTGCAGGTTGCAGCGGAGCACGGGCCGAGGTCCGGGATGCCGTGGCGATCGTCCCGCGGCGGGACGGCGCGGGCTTCGGCCCGGCTCGCGGCCGATGACCGCGACCAGGTTCTGGTCGTTCGGGCAATGGAACTGGTACGCGTAGGAGAGCGCCACGCCCTTGTCGCCCGGGCCGGTCGCCGTTCGTGCGGTACTTGTCGCACGCCGGATCGTGCGTCTTAGCCGCCGCGCGACGTCGGCTCGGTGTACAGCCCGGGCATGACGACGACGCGGTCGTTGTTGTGCGAGTTGGTCACCGCTGGCTGGATTTCGCGGTAGCGGCAGCGCTTGAAGAGCCGCTTGTTGATCTTGCGCAGGTGACGCATCTGGCGCCCGGTGAGCTTCAGCTTCTGCGACGGGCGGATCTCGTAGCCGCTGCGCGCTTTCTTCATCGACGCCTCGAGCAGCTGCAGCGAGTCGGGCTGGCAGACCACGCGCGTGCTCCCGGGCCTCGTACGGATCAGCGAGGAGGAGAGGGAGCGGACCTTGGGCACCCCGCCGCCGGTCCCGCCGGGGACCGCGTGTGTCGACCGCCGGGTCAGGCCAGTAGCCCGGACGCTCGACGTGCGCAGACGCACCGCCTGCCAGGAGCAGGACGAGCAGCAGGGTCAAGAGCGCAGTCGCACCATCATGCGGCGCAACGTACAGCACGCCCGGGCACCGGGCAGCGGGGAGCCCAGCACCTCCTTCCCGAGGGCCGGGATCAGCCGGCGCCGGCGATGGCCGCGAGCTCCCGCGGCCGCAGCAGCGTGATGAGCTCCCCGCCGGTCGCGCCCTCAAGACGCACCGCGGCGACCCCGCCCTTCTTGAAGTCCACCCGCGCTCCGGTGAGGTCGTGCACGACCTGGGAGAAGTCGGGTTCGTGGCCGACGACGAGCAGCCGACCGTCCGCCCCGAGCAGCTCGGCCAGGTCGAGCGCGTCGGCGCGTGAGAAGCCCGCGGTGAGCGGCGGGTGCTCCACCACCTCGAGGGCGAGCGCCGATGCCGCCAGTCGCGCGGTCTCCCGGGCCCGCACCTTCTGGCTCGCGAACGCGTGGCTCAGCGAGCAGTCGAGGCGAGCCAGCGCCTCGCCGGCGAGGGTCGCCTGCTCCTCGCCCCTCGGCGTGAGCGGACGCGCCCCGTCGCTCGCGAGCGAACCGTGGGGTTCGGCCTCCCCGTGGCGAAGGAACCAGAGCTGACGGGCCATTCCCCGGGGACGCTAGCGCGCGCCCCCGAGCCCCGCTCGGACGGTCGCTACTTCAGCGGACGGATGGGCCCGCCGGTGAGCGTGTCCCCGGACGGCGAGGTCCAGGTGAGCCGGTACTGGCGGCTCTTCGACGTCCGGGTGCGGACGTTGTAGAAGCCGCGCGAGTTCGTGCGCACCGTCTTCAGCTTGCGCCACGAGCCGCGGCTGCCGTTGCGGTACTCGACGACCGCGGTGGTCGTCTTGCCGGCCGGGCGCACGAGCCCCCACAGGGTCGTGATGCGCGAGGACTTGCGGAGCGCGCTCAGCACGAGCCGGAACGAGTCGTAGGCCGGCTTGTTCTTCCCCTCCGAGGTCCGCAGCCCGGACTCGAAGCCGGGGTAGCGGGTGAACTTGCTCTTCGCGGTCTCGTCGGGCTTGTCGTCGCGCAGCAGGTACTGGGAGAACGCCCTGACCCGCGGGTTGTAATAGGCGATCCGCTCGGACAGGTTGCGGTACTCGTCCTGGCGCTGCCGGGAGACGCCGAAGATCGGGTCCGGGGTCGACTGGATGCCGAACTCGGTCAGGAAGAGCGGCAGCGACTTCTTCAGCGCCCCGGTGTCGCCTGCTCGCTTCATCAGCGTGGTCAGCCGGCTCAGCACGCCGATCGTCACGTCGTTCGGCCCGCTCGGGCGGAAGCGCGGTCCGTCACGCGTGGTGTAGGCGTGGTGCGCGATGCCGTCGACGGAGAGCTTGCCGCAGCCCTTCCGCAGGCGCCCCTTCGTGTCGACGCAGAGCGCCTGGCGCAGGAAGGTGAGCGGCGCGACGACCTTGCCGGTGCCGCGAGGGGAGGTCTCACCGAACAGCACCGTCGGGTTCGCGACCTTGGCCGAGCGGAGCCCCTTGAGCGCAGCCTTGTACAGCGCGCGGTAGAAGCGCCCGGAGACGGGGCGCTTCTTCGAGTCGTACTGCGGCGTGAGGAACTGAGGCTGGTTGGGCTCGTTCCAGACCGACCAGATGCTCACGCGGTCCTTGAACTTGCGCCCGACGGCGGTCGTGAACTGGGCGAAGTCGCCGCGGTTCGGGCGGTTCGTGTGGTCGCCCTTCTTCTTGTTCTCGGTCGCCCACGTCGGGACGGGGCCGGAGACCGTGAGCAGGACGTCGAGCCCGCGCTGCTTGGCCTCGGTCAGCAACGGGTCGTACGTGCCCCAGTCGTAGGAGTCCGGGTCAGTCGTGTTGAAGTCGGGGCGGCGCGTCGCGTCGGGCTCCGGCGCGACCTTCTGCCACAGCAGGACGACGCGGAGCGACGTGACGCCAAGCGACTGGATGTCGTCGAGTGCGGCCGAGCGGACCGCCGGGTCTGCGTCGAGCAGGTCGCGCGGGGCCTCGAAGCTCGTGGTCATCGAGCGGGAGGCCGAGGCGGGTCCGGCGAGCACGAGGAGTGCGAGCAGGGCGAGGAGCAGCGTTCTGAGCGAGGCGGCGGGCATACGGATTCCTTCGAGGTGGGGGTGCGAGCGGGTCCGTCCGAGAGATGGGACGGTTGCGCGGCCCGGATGTTCCGGGGCTTGGTGCGCGCGCTCTCCCCGAGAAGAACAACCTAGCCCGGCCGTGGTTGCGCGTTCGGCGAGGTTTCACATACTCTTTAGTATGTGAGCCCGCTCGCCTCACCCCGTGCTGCAGCCGCCGAGGCGACCCGTGGCCGGCTCATCGACGCCGCCATCACTCGCTTCGCGGAGGACGGGCTCGCCGCGAGCTTCGACACCGTCGCCGCCGACGCCGGGGTCACCAAGGGTGCGCTCTACCACCACTTCGGCTCCAAGCAGGGGCTGCTCGAGGCGGTCTACCGCGAGGCGATCCAGCGCCACGCCGCCCGGGTCATTGCCGAGAGTTCCGCGGGTGACGGGCGCGCGCGCCTGCGCGGGCTGATCGACTCGAGCTTCGCGCTCTACTCCTCGGGGACGCCGTTCTACTCGCTGCTCTGGCAGCTTCACGCCGCCGCGGCCCGCCGGCCCGAGCTCTCGGCCATCGCCGCGCGTTCCCAGCGCAACCAGCGCGAGTACCTCGAGGAGATCGTCCGCCGCGGCCAGGCCGACGGCTCGCTCCGCCCAGGGCTCGACCCCGAGGCGCTCGCCGTGGTCCTGAACTCGGCGATCGTCGGCGTCCTGCTCGGCGCACCGCTCTCCCCTTCTCTCTTGTCCCGCATTCCCACCCTCCTGGAGGACCTCCTGCAATGAGCACCACCATCGACGACGGCGTCATCGACTTCACCGTTCCCCCGCAGCTCCAGGAGCTGCTCGGCCGCGTCCGCACCTTCATCGAGGAGGATGTCCTGCCGGCGGAGTCCGAGATCGAGGATCCGCACGACGTCCTGAAGAGCTGGCACGTCGTCGAGCGCCTCCGCGACAGGGCGCGCGAGCGCGGCATCTACACCCCCCATCTGCCGGAGGAGTGGGGCGGCCTCGGCGTCGGCGTGCTCGGTATGGCGCTCATCTCCCAGGAGTGCGGCGTGAGCGGCCTGGCCTCGCTCGGCCTCAACGCGATGGCGCCCGACGAAGGGAACATGCACACGCTGCTCATCGCCGGGAACGAGGAGCAGCTCGAGACGTACCTGCGCCCGCTGGCCGAAGGCCGCACGCGCTCCTGCTTCGCGATGACCGAGCCGGACGTCGCTTCGAGCGATCCCACGAACCTGCAGACCACGGCCGTGCGCGACGGTGAGGAGTGGGTCATCAACGGGCGCAAGTGGTGCATCACGGGCGGCGACGGCGCGGCGTTCTCGATCGTCGTCTGCAAGACGGGCACCGACGAGGCCGCCGGGCACCGCAACTACTCCCTGATCCTGGTCCCGACCGACACGCCCGGCTGGGCGGTCGAGCGCCACCCGGAGTGGATGGGCTCGCACTCCCCGGGCGGGCACCCGACCATCACCCTCGACGACGTGCGCGTGCCGCTCGGCAACCTGCTCGGCAACGAAGGCGAAGGCTTCGTCATCGCGCAGAAGCGGCTCGCCGGCGGGCGCCTGGCGCACGCGATGCGCTGGATCGGCGTCTCCCAGCGCGCGCTCGACCTGACCTCGCAGCGGCTGCTCGAGCGCAAGGCGTTCGGGAAGGAGCTCGCCCGGCACCAGGCGCTCCAGTTCATGATCGCCGACTCCGCGATGGACCTCTACGCGAGCCGCCTCATGGTCCTGAACACCGCGTGGAAGATCGAGACCGGGCGCCCGCACCGCCAGGAGGTCGCGATGACCAAGACGTTCGTCAGCGAGGCGTTCGGCCGCATCGTCGACCGGGCCGTGCAGATCCACGGCGCGGCCGGGATCGCGATGGACCTGCCGATCGCCCAGTGGTACACCGACGCGCGCGCGGCCCGGATCTACGACGGCGCCAGCGAGGTGCACCGCATGGTCATCGCGCGCGAGTGCCTGAAGCTCGCCGCCCAAGGCAAGTCGACGCAGGCGGCGACCGGGGACCTCGCACGGTGAGCTCCTCGCACAGGCTCGCCGACGACGACCTGGTCCGCACGCACGAGGAGGCCGCCGCGCAGGAGCGGGAGCCGCTGCTCGTGCTCGAGCCGCTCATGGCCTTCCTCGACGAGCACGAGATCGGCGAGGGGGAGCTCTCGGTGGCGCCGATCGGGGACGGCCACTCGAACCACACGTTCCTCGTGACCCGCGGGGACCGGCGCTTCGTGGTGCGCCGCCCGCCGCGCGGGGAGCTCCCGCCGAGCGCCCACGACGTGCTTCGCGAGGCCCGCGTCATCGGCGCGGTCGGCCCCGCCGGCGTGCGCGCGCCCGCGGTGCTCGCGGTCGGGGAGGACACCTCGATCATCGGCAAGCCGTTCTTCGTCATGGACGCCATCGACGGGGTCGTGATCACGGACACCGTGCCGGAGGCGCTCGACACCCCGGAACAACGCCGCGCGCTCTCCTTCGAGCTCGTCGACGCGCTCGTCGAGTTGCACGCCTGCGACTGGCAGGCCGCCGGGCTCGAGGGCTTCGGCAAGCCGACGGGCTACACCGAGCGCCAGCTCAAGCGCTTCCTCGGGCTCTGGGAGATCAACAAGACCCGCGAGATCCCCGAGGTCGAGCGGGTCGGGACCTGGCTCAAGGAGAACCTCCCCGAGTCCCCGACCGCGACGATCGTCCACGGCGACTTCCGCGTCGGCAACGTCATGTACGAGCCGGCCGCGCCCGCCCGCCTGAACGCGATCCTCGACTGGGAGATGTCGACGATCGGCGACCCGCTGGCCGACGTCGGTTACCTCTGCATGATGTGGAGCGAGGCGAGCGACCCGACGGGCGGGCTCTTCGACCTGAACTCCGTCACGCGCGCCGAGGGCTTCCCGACCCGCGCCGAGCTCGTGGCCCGTTACGAGGAGGGCTCCGGGCGCACGATGCGCGACATCCGCTGGTACACCGCGCTTGCGCTGTGGAAGTCGATCGTGTTCATGGAGGGCAACTACAAGCGCGCGACCGCGGGGCTCTCCGACGACGCGTTCATGAAGGACTTCGGCGACGGGGTCGTCGACCTCGCGCGCCGCGCGGAGGCGGAGACCCGTGGGTAGCGTGCGCGGCCTGCTCGTCGACTGGGGCGGCGTGCTCACGACGAACGTGTTCGAGAGCTTCGAGGCATTCTGCGTCGACGAGGGGCTCCGGCCGGAGACGGTGCGTGACGCCTTCATGGGCGATCCGCGCGCCCGCGAGCTGCTCGGCGAGTTCGAGTCCGGTCGGCTGGAGAACGCGGACTTCGAGCTGAAGTTCGGCGCGGTGCTCGGCGTGGCCGAGCCCGTCGGCCTGATCGAGCGGCTCTTCGGCCGGATGAAGAACGATCACGTCATGCAGGACGCGGTCGCCGCCTTCAAGGCCGCCGGGGTCCGGACGGGGCTGCTCTCGAACTCCTGGGGCGCGGACACCTACGACCGGCGCCGCTTCGAGCAGCTCTTCGACGTGCTCGTGATCTCGGGTGATGAGGGCGTGCGCAAGCCGGAGCCGCGGATCTACGAGATCGCGGCCGAGCGGATGGGGATGGCGCCGGAGGAGCTCGTCTTCGTCGACGATCTCCGCGGGAACCTGAAGCCGGCGCGGGCGCTCGGCATGGCGACGGTGCATCACGCGGACGCGGCGGCGTCGATCGCTCAGCTCGAAGAGCTGCTCGGCGTGGCGCTGCCCGCAGGCTGAGGCTCCGCGCGGGCTGAGCATGGATCCGGCCCCGGCCCGCGGGGCTAGATCCATGCTCACCGTCCGGTCCGTGGTGAGCATGGACGCAACCCCGCCGCATGGGGGCAGATCCATGCTCAGCGCTCGTGCCGGGGTAGGTTTCCGCGCATGCCCGAACCCGTCGTCGTCCTGATCACCGGCTGCTCGACCGGGATCGGCCGCGCCACCGCCGAGCGCTTGGTCCGGGGCGGACACACGGTCTACGCGACCGCGCGCAAGCTCGAGGCCATCGCCGACCTGGAGGCCGCGGGCTGCAAGACGCTCGCGCTCGACGTCACCGACGAGGCCTCGATGCAGGCCGCCGTCGACACCGTGGTCGCCGCCGAAGGCACGATCGGCGCGCTCGTGAACAACGCGGGCTACTCGCAGTCCGGTGCGATCGAGACCGTACCCCCGGAGGCCCTGCGCCGCCAGTTCGAGACGAACGTCTTCGGCCTCATGCGCATGTGCCAGCTCGTGCTGCCTTCGATGCGCGAGGCCGGCCGTGGCCGCATCGTGAACATCAGCTCGATGGGCGCGAACTTCACCTTCCCGGGCGGCGGCGTCTACCACTCGACCAAGTACGCGATCGAGGCCATCTCCGACGCGCTGCGCTTCGAGGTCAAGGGCTTCGGCGTCGACGTCACGGTCATCCAGCCGGGCCTCATCCGCTCAGAGTTCGCCGAGAGCGCGGCCGCGGGCGTCGACGCGGGCGGCGGCCCCTACGCGCAGTTCAACGCGAACGTCGTGAAGGTCACCAAGCAGACCTACGAGAAGGGTCCGCTCGCCCGCCTGGGCGGCGACCCGGACGACGTGGCCAAGTCGATCGAGCAGGCCATCACCGCTTCGAAGCCGAAGATCCGCGCGCTCGTGACCGCCTCGGCGCACCTGCTGGTCAACCAGCGGAAGCTCATGACCGACGGCCTCTGGGATCGTTTCCTGGCCACGCAGTTCAAGCACCCCGGCCGAGAGTAGGCGCGCCCGCGCGGCTCGCCCCGGGTATCACCGAGGTATGGCCGACTACACCGCAACCGTCACCTCCCCCCGTCCCGCCGAGGAGGTCTTCGCCTACCTCGCGGACTTCCGGACCGTCCAGGAGTGGGACCCGTCGATCACGGCGTCCGAATACTTGAACGGCGACGACGACCCGATCAAAGTCGGAGCCCTCTTCCGGGTCACGACGAGCACGAAGCTCAAGGACGTCGTGCTCGAGTACGAGACCACGGAGCTCGAGCGCCCGCACCGGATCGTGCTCGTCGGGGAGAACGACACCACGACCTCCACCGACACGATCACGGTCGCCGAGCAGCCGGACGGCGGCTGCGAGGTCACCTACGAGGCCGTCCTCGAGCTGAAGGGCGCCCGTAAGCTCGCCGATCCGCTGCTCGACCTCGGCTTCCAGCGGCTGGGCGACAAGGCGAAGAAGGGTCTTGCCGAGAAGATCCAGCTGCGGGACTAACCGAACGCGGCGGTGCGGCCGGGCGTGACGTCGACGATGTCACGCCCGAAGGGGGTCAGGGAGACCCGCACGAGCTTGAAGTTCGCGAGCCCGAGCGGGATCCCGATGACCGTCAGGCAGAGCAGGACGCCCGTGACGATGTGCCCGAGCGTGAGCCACCACCCGGCGATGAGGAACCAGATGACGTTGCCGAGCGTCGAGCCGCTGCCGGCATTTGGCCGCTTCACGACCTCGCGGCCGAACGGCCACAAGGCGAACACGCCGATGCGCAGGGCCGCGACCGCGAACGGGATCGTGACGATGAAGAGCACGCACAGCCCGGCTGCCACCACGTAGCCCAGGAACATCCAGAAGCCGGCGAGGACGAGCCAGAGCAGGTTCAGGAGGAGGCGCACGCGCTCAGGCGCTCAACCGGCGGGTTTCCTGCGCTTGTCGACCTGACCCTGGAGCGACTTCCGGCTCTCGGCGATGCGTTCGCGCGTCTTCGGGTCCTTGGCCAGCCGGGTCGCCTCGCGGAAGACGCGCTTCCCCTGGGGACTGCGTGCGAACTTGGCGAGGGTGCGGGCGAAGGCCATACCCGCAATCTAGACATCGCTGTCAGTCACGGACGGCGACGTGTTCGAGCTCGATGCGCGCCCGGAGCTCAGCGCCGCGTCCGGCGCCGACCGCCCGTGCCGCCCTTGCGGTGCTGAGCGGCACGCCGCGGCGCTGCGCGAGGTCGAGCAGCTGCTGCCGCTCCTCCCCCTCGCGCGCCGTCTTCATGAACAGCCAGCAGAAGAGTCCGAGGGTCAGCAGCGACTCCCAGACCATCATGATCGAGCCCGCGGTGATCTGGTCGCCGATCGGGCTGATCCCCCAGAACGCCTCGCCGGGGGCGTAGACGCCGTAGAACGTCGTCCCACCGAACACGAAGACGTTCGCGAGCGCGGCGCCGACCATCCGCACGAGCACGATGTAGGCGACCTTCGCGCCGTTGCCGAACCAGGTCGGCGTCGGCAGGGGACCGAAGAGCGCCATCCACACCCCGAAGGCGCCGGCGACGAACCCGGTGTGCTGCAGAGCGTGGACGAGCTCGCTGCGCAGCGCCGCCTCGTGGAAGACCGGGATGTGCCAGAAGCCGAGGTTCACCGTCCACAGCGCCACGGCGACGCCCGGGTGCCCGAGCGCCCGCAGCCACCGGAACCCGCGGACCCTGAGGACCGGCGCGATGACGGGGCCGGTGAGGCCGAGCACGAGCAGCAGCGCACCGACGTCGGCCAGCAGCAGGTGCTCGACCATGTGGGCGAGGAAGAGCTCCTCGGCGATGTGCCCGAGCGGCGAGGCGAGCGCGAAGATCATCACGAACACGCCCGCGTAGAAGCAGCCCTGCCGCCAGCCCGGCACCGCGCGCGGGGTGTCCCGAAGCCGGTGAACGCGCAGCGCGTAGAGCATCCCCGCGAGCGTCGCGGGCAGGAGCTGCAGCGGGGCGAGACCCCCGGAGCCGACGTGGGCTTCGACGAGCACGACGCTCACGAGCGTACCCCCGCCTCGCGGCCCGTGCGCCTAGCCGGAGGCGACGAGCACGACGCCGAGCAGCGCGCAGACCACGCCGACGAGCTGGATGCGCAGGATGCGCTCCTTCAGCACGACCCGGGCGAGACCGGCGGTGATCACCGGGTACATCGCGCCGAGCACCGCGACGATCGCGAGCGCCCCCTTCGTGCTGGCCAGGCCGAAGCTCGCGGTCGCTCCGAGATCGACGAGGCCGACGACGAGGATCACGCCGAGGTCGCGCCGGACCGGGGGGCCGGTCCGCATGGCGAGGACGCCGACCACGAGGAACGGGATGGCGGCCGCGCGGGCGAAGAGCAGGGTCCAGAGCACCGAGCCGTCGGAGGCCGAGTCGGAGGCGAGCACGAAGATCGCCGCGCCGACCGCGCCGAGCAGCGCGAAGCCGATGGCCCGCCGTGTCTGCCGCGAGCGTTCGGCCTCATGCTCGGCCTCGAGGCTCGCAAGCAGGATCCCGATCGCAGCGAGGGCGATGCCGAGCCCCACGAGCAGGCTGACGGTGTCGCCCGTGGCGAGCCCGACGATCACGGGGACCACCGCCGCCCCGGAGGCGAAGACGGGCGCGACCACCGCCATCGACCCGAGCGCCATCCCCCGGAAGAACGCGACGAGGCCGCCCGTCCCCGCGACGCCGGCCAGGCAGGCCAGCAGGATCGAACGTGTGTCGGGAAGCGTCTCCTGGACGATCGCGAGGACTACGCCCACGCCGATCAGGCCCCCAGTTTCCAACACGAGGACGACGAGGAAGGCCGGCAGCCGCCGCGAGAACAGGCCGCCGCAGAAGTCGGCGACCCCCCACAGGAGCGCGGCGGTGAGGGCGAGGGAGACGGCGGCCACGGGGGCTCACTGTGGCAGCCCGGTCAGAGCGGCGGGGCGAGCAGGTCCGTGAGGCTGCCGACGGCGTCGGCGACCGGCGGGGCGACGGGCCGGAGCGTGTCGTCGAGGAGCTTCCTCACACCATTCGGAGCGGCCGCGACGGGAGCGGGCGCCGACGCTACAGGTGGGACCGGGACGACGGGCACGGCAGGGGACGAGGACCGGTCCGGGCCGGTGGCCGGCGGTGGCTGGGGGAGCGGCGTCGGCGGGCTCGGCCGTTGCGGCTTCGACTGCGGCGACCGTACGACCGCGCCGGGGGACGGCCGCCGCCCCGCGCTTGTCGTTCTCCGCGGCGTCGTCCGGGCCTGCCGCCGCGGCGGGGCCGTCGGCAGGCCGAGTTCGGCCGCCCGGTCCCCTTCGCTCGCGCCGCTGACCGCCTGCCCTCGCGGGACCTGGGGACCGTCCAGCACCTGCCCGAGCCCGTCGAGGCTCGTGCCGCCGACCGCGACCGCGAGCGCGGCGGCGAGGACGAGGCCGGCCGGCACCACGAGGACGACCCCTCCGGCCCGGAGCACCGCGCGCAGCCATTGGCGGGTGAACACGCTGTCAAGGCTACCCCGGCCAGGTGGCGCGGTGCGCCCCTTGCAGGAGGAATCACGAGGCGCGTCGTCGCGGCCGGTAGCTTCCCGCGCGTGCGCCGCCTGTCCATCGCCCGCTCCGTGCAGGTCGCGCTCCTCGGCCTCACGGTCGCGCTGACGGCGATCGCGGGCGTGAGCGTCGGCGCGCTGTACGAGAGCCGGCAGACCTACGAGGACCGGCTCTCGGAGGCGCTCACAGTGCAGGCGGGCGCTGCGCGGGTGCTCGCCGCCGGGGTCATCGAAGAGGCCACGCTCCGGCTCACCCCGGACGACGTCGCGGCGGCCACCCGCGTCAAGACGACCTTCGACACTGCCGCCGGCCGGATCCGTGCGGCCGCGGGCGACGACCCCCGCAGCCTGGAGCTCATCGCCGCGGCGGTCCGCGGGCAGCGCCAGCTCCGTGAGCGTCCGGGCGCCCTGGGTGCCCCGCTCGCCGCCCGTCGTCCGCTCGTGGAGCTCTCCGCGCGCCAGTCCGTCCGCATCGCGGACGCCCGCCGGGACGCCCGGCGCCGTGCGCGCACCGCGCTCATCGTGATCTTGGTCGGCGGCGGCCTCGCACTCGCCGCCGCGCTCACGCTCGTCACCGCGATCGTCCGCGCGGTCCGCCGCCCGCTCGATTCGCTCGTCGACGCCTCAGGACGCCTCGCGGGAGGCGAGCAGGAGATCCGCGTCGCGGAGGACGACGGCCCCGGAGAGCTCCAGCAGCTCGCCCGTGCCTTCAACGCCATGGCCGTCGACGTCAAGACGGCCCAGGGCCGGGTCGAGACCGAGCGCCTGCGCCTGGCCACCACCGTCCGCGTCCTCGGGGACGGGCTGCTCATCACCGGCCCGGACGGGCTCGTCGAGGAGGCGAACCCCCGGGCCGCCGCGCTCGTCCCGGAGGTGAGCGTCGGGTCGCGCAACGAGCCGCTCGTCCCGCTCGAGCAGGCGCTCGTCTCCGAGGTGGAGATCACCCGGGACGGCCGCACGCTCGCGGTCACCGCCGCGGCGCTCGCCGCCGACGCGGGACACGTGTGGACGATCCGCGACGTCACCGAGCGCGCACGCCTGGAGGCCATGAAGAGCGACTTCGTGGCCACCGCCTCGCACGAGCTCCGCTCGCCGCTCACCTCGATCAAGGGCTTCGTCGAGCTTCTCGCCAACACGAAGGGCCTCACCGACCGCCAGCGCGAATGGCTCGCGATCGTGAGCCTCTCCACCGAGCGGCTCGTCGCCCTCGTCAACGACCTCCTCGACGTCACCCGCCTGGAGGCCGGCCAGGTCGAGCTCCGGCGCCGCGCGACCGACGTGCCCGCCTTGGTCGAGGAGACCGCCCAGCTGCTCTCCGCCCGCATGGCCGAGAGCAGCCAGCGCTTCGAGATCAGTGCGCCGCCCGAGCTCCCACGAGCGCTCGTCGACCCCGATCGGCTGCGCCAGATCCTCGTGAACCTGCTCACGAACGCGCACTTGTACTCGGGCGTGGGCGGTCGGATCTCCGTCGAGCTGGCCAGGGAGGAGCACGCGCTCGTCCTGCGCGTCGTCAACAGCGGCCCCGGCATGACCGGCGAACAGGCCGCCCACGTGTTCGAACGCTTCTCCCGAGGCTCTGACGCGAGCGGCCCGAGTGGGACCGGACTCGGCCTGGCGATCGTCCGCTCGCTTGTCGAGCTGCACCGGGGCACGGTCGAGGTGACCTCGGCCCCGGGCGAGGGCGCGAGGTTCGAAGTCCGCCTCCCCGGCGCCCTGGACATCGAGCAGTACGCGCCCCGCGGCCACGGACGTGAGCGCCTCGCCGGGCGCCACGTCCTGATCGTCGACGACGACCCGCTGATCGCCGCGCTCATCGCGACGCATCTCTCCGAGGTCGAGGCGACGAGCCGGAGCGTGCACTCCGGCGCCGCCGCGCTCGCCGCCCTCCGCGAGGAGAGCTTCGACGCGATCACGCTCGACATCCTGATGCCGGGCATGAGCGGCTTCGAGGTGCTCCGCGCCCTCCGCGCGGACCCCGTGCTCGAGACCATCCCGGTCGTGGTCGTCTCGGTCTTCTCCGGCCGCGAGGCGCTCAGCGGGGAGTGGGTCGTTTCCAAACCGATCGAAGCTGACGCGCTGGCGGATGCGCTGGGCGCCGCGGTGGTCTCTCAGCGGATCCGGGTGCTCGCCGTAGGCCCGCCCGCCTCTCGACCCGCGCTCGACGACGCGCTCGGCGTCCTTGGCATCGAACACGAGTGGGCACGGGACGCGGACGAGGTGGCCGCGATGTGCAGCGCCCGGCACTACGAGGTCGCCCTGGTCGACGGGGCGCTCGAGGACCCCCGGGGTGTGCTCGATGCGCTCGACCTGCGGGGGCGGAGACTGCGCCAGGCCGTGCTCGTCTTCTCCGCCGACGGCGCGGACGCCGACTTCGCGCGCCTTGACGCCGAGCCGGTCGCGGTGGCCGACGCCGGCGCAGCGGTCATCGGCCTGCTCGCCCCCATGCCCGACGAGACCGCGTCGGGATAGGCTCGCAGGCGGATGCGGGATCCGACGTCAGAGCTCGACGAGCTCCGTGCCGAGCTCCGCCGCCGCGAGGCGGAGGTCGCCGAGCAGGAGCGTCAGCTCCAGCGCTACGCGGCGGACCTGCGGGAGACGTTCAAGCAGGAACGGGTCCGCGCCCAGCAGCTCCGCGACTCGTACGTCGCGACCGTCCGCGCCCTCGCCAACGCGGTCGAGGCGCGTGACGCCTACACCGGGCGTCACGCCGAGCGCGTCGCCGCCTACGCGCTGCTCATCGCCCGCGAGTACGGAACCACCATGGCCGACGACCCGCAGGTGGAGTTCGGCTTCCTGCTGCACGACATCGGCAAGGTCGCGGTGCCGGACGCCATCCTCTTCAAGCCCGAGCCGCTGAACGCGGACGAGCGAGTGCTGATGGAGCGGCACGCGATGGTCGGCTGGGAGATCCTGCGCGACGTCGACTGGCTGGCCGAGGCGCGGACGGTCGTCCGCCACCATCACGAACGTTGGGACGGCAACGGCTACCCGGACCGCTTGGCCGGGGACGCGATCCCGCTCGCGGCGCGGATCTTCGCCGTGGCCGACACGCTCGACGCGCTCACGACCGACCGTCCCTACCGGCCTGGGAAGTCGTTCGCCGTCGCCCGGGTGATCGTCGCCGAGAACGCCGGCGGGCAGTTCGATCCTGAGGTCGCCGAGGCCTTCGCCCGTCTGACCGACAGCGAGCTCGAGGCCGTCAAGAGCGAGCTCAGGTGAGTGCCAAGACCATCCTGATCGTCGACGACGATCCCTTCATCCGGAAGCTGATCGCGACGACGCTCGAGGACGTCGCGGGCTTTGAGCTGCACGAGGCCTCCGACGGGCAGGAGGCGGTGGAGCTCGCCGCCGAGGTGGCACCGTCCGTCGTCTTCCTCGACGTGAACATGCCCCGCCTCGACGGGATCGCCGCCTGCCGGCAGCTGCGCGAACTGCCCGAGGTCGGCGGGGCGACGATCGTGATGCTGACCGCCGCCGGGCCGGGAGCGGAGGCCGACGCCCGTGCTGCGGGCGCCGACCTCTTCCTCACCAAGCCGTTCTCGCCGCTCGACCTGCTCCGCCTGGTCGACGAGCTGGGCGGCGGCTGAACCGCCTTACCGCTTGCCGCGGCCGTACATGAACTTGATCGCCTTCTGCAGGCCCTTCGTGATCCTGGGCTTGTAGGGGTACATCTGCGGCTCGTCCTTCAGGGCGAACCGGGTCACGAGGATCGACTGGTGCTGGCAGAACTTCCGGATGCCGTTCTTGCCGTGCCGCGTGCCCATGCCACTGGCCTTCGCGCCGCCCATCGGGAGCTCGAGCGCCAGGTAGTTGATCAGCGCGTCGTTGACGCACACCGCTCCGGCCTCCAGGCGCCGCGCGACCGCCTCGCCCTTGGCGACGTCCTTGGAGAACACCGAGGCGGCGAGCCCGTACGGGGAGTCGTTGGCCATGCGGATGGCCTCCTCGGCGTCGGCGACCTTCATGATCGGCAGCGTCGGCCCGAAGGTCTCCTCGGTCATGCACTCCATCGTGTGGTCGACGTCGACCAGGACGGTCGGCTCGAACCAGTGGCCCGGCTTGTCGGCGCCGCCGCGGTGGCCGCCGACCAGGACGCGCGCGCCCTTGGCCTTGGCGTCCTCGACGTGCCGCTCGACGATGTCGACCTGGGGCGGGAACGTCATCGAGCCGACGTCCACCGTGCCCGCGTCGCCCGGGCAGGCCCTGGCGCAGCGAGCGCGCCTTCTCGGTGACCTTGGCGACGAACTCGTCGTAGACCGGCTCCTCGACGTAGACCCGCTCGATCGAGATGCAGGTCTGCCCGCCGTTGAACATCCCGTACTGGACGGCGAGGTTCGAGGCGCGGTCGATGTCGGCGTCCGCGAGGACGATCATCGGGTCCTTGCCGCCGAGCTCGAGCGAGACCGGGGTGAGCCGCTCGGCCGCCTTGGCCATGATCTTCTTGCCGGTCGCGGTGGAGCCCGTGAACATGATCATGTCGACCTGCTCGACGAGCGCCGCGCCCGTCTCGCCGTAGCCCGTGGCGACCTGGAGCACGCCCTCGGGCATGCCGCACTCGAGCAGCCCCTCAAGCAGCACCTGCGAGGTGAGCGGGGTGACCTCGGACGGCTTCAGGATGACGCTGTTGCCGGCGGCCAGGGCCGGGATGCAGTCGCCGAAGGAGTTCGTGACCGGGTAGTTCCACGGGCCGATGACGCCGATGAGGCCGAGCGGCTCGTAGCGCAGCACGAGCTTCTTGCCCTTCACGAACGGGGAGGCGGTGGAGACCTTCTCGTCGGCCAGGTAGGGCTCGGCGTTCTTGGCCCAGAAGCCGAAGGCGGCGACGCCGTAGGACCAGTCGGCCAGCTGGGCGTCCTCGTAGGCCTTGCCCGTCTCGGACATGACGACGCGGATGACGCGCTCGGCGTTGTCGGTCATCCACTTCTGCATCCGCTTGAGGACGCGGGCGCGGCCCTCGAAGCCGAGCGCGTTCCAGGCGGGCTGGACGGCACGGCCGCGGGCCGCCATGGCGGCGATCTCCTCGGTGCCCAGCACGGGGACGTGGGCGATGATCTCACCCGTGGCCGGGTTCTCGACCGCGATCTGCTCGGCGCTCTTAGCGCTGCTCTCCGTCGCCTGCTCTGTGACTGCCATCCCGGACCTCTCACTCTTCGAAGACGTTGACGAACTGTCAGCGTACCCCGATGAGAGGCCCGGGACTCCCGTCGGTCAGTCGGCCACCGTGAGGGCCGTGATCTTCGCGTCGTCCTTGGGACGATCCTGGCGATCGGTCGGGAGGCGCTCGATCTGATCGACGACGCCGAGACCGGCGGTGACCTCACCGAAGACCGTGTGCTTGCCGTCGAGCCACGGGGCGGCGCCCGTGGTGACGATGAAGAACTGCGAGCCGTTCGTGTTGGGACCGGAGTTGGCCATCGCGAGCGCGCCGCGGACGACCTTGTGCTGGTTGAACTCGTCCTCGAAGGCGTAGCCGGGACCGCCGGTGCCGGTGCCGAGCGGGCAACCGCCCTGGATCATGAAGTCCTTGATGATCCGGTGGAACGTGAGCCCGTCGTAGAAGCCGTCAGCCGCGAGCTTCTTGAAGTTCTCGACCGTCTTCGGGGCGTCCTCGTCGAAGAGCTCGATCGTGATGTCGCCCTGCGTGGTCTTCATGGTGGCCGTGGACATACGGGTCCTTTCGGGGAGGGAGCGGGACCTCGACCCTAGCCACCGTGCTCAGCCGAGGAGCTTGAGCTCCTTGACCCGGACCGTGCGTCCGCTCTTCGGCGGGACGGTGAACCAGAAGGTGACGTAGCGGTAGTTCGCGCCGCCCTTCGGGAAGAGGATCCGCTCGGTGCCGGACAGGTCCGGACGCGAGGCGGGATGGTCCCAGCGCGTGTCGAGGATGTCGGGCGGGAGGGTGCCGCTGTCGGTCGCGTAGATCTCCGCGCGGCCGCCGCTCGTGCCGACGGTCAGCTCGACGCCACGGACCTTCTTGCGGCTCTCGAGGTCGACGGTGAGGCCGACCTGGAGCTCTCCGCCGTCGTCCTTGGCGGTGAGGGCGAAGCTCGTCCCGTTGTCGGAGTCGTAGGCGTCGGCGGTGTCGCCTGGGTTCACCGCGCGCTTGTACGGATCGTAGACCGCGACGCTCTCGGCGCCGAGCGGGATGGCCGTGAGCGTCGCCGTGGACTCGTCCTTGCCGCCGCCGCCGGCGCTCGTGCCCTGGCCGCGCTTGACCGGATCGGCCGTCGGCTCGGGGGTCGAGCCCGAGGTCGTCGGGGTCTGCCGGGGCGTGGCGACGGGCGCCGGGGTCGGCGTGCTCGTCGGGGTCGGCGCGGGCACCTCGGACGCCTTGGGCGCCGTCGGGAGCTTCGCCGCAGGGGTCTCGATGGTCGCCGGGGAGCCCTCCGTGACCGGCGCCGGGATCACCGGTGCGGCGGGGGCGGGAACCGCCGGAGGGGCCTGCGCGATCGGCGTTCCGTCGCCGGCGGGGGCCGCGGCGACGGCCTCGCGGTTCGCGTCCGAGTTGAGCGCGGCGTAGCTCGCCGCACCCGCGCCGCCGACGAGGACGAACGTGAGGGCGAGCGTCGTTCCGACCGCGCGCCAGCCGGGCCGGGCGCCGGCCAGGCGACCGGGCGCGGCGGTGCCGCATTCCAGGCACCAGTCCTGGTGGCGCTGCATTGCCGTTTCGCAGCTCGCGCAGGCGCGCTCAGGGGTCTCGGACGTCATCTCGGGTGTGGTCACGATCTCGCTCAGGGTCGCACATTCGCCGGCGGGAGCCGCCGGAATCGTTGCATCGGGAACTAGGAACGCGCCAGGGCCACGCGAAGTTCCGCTCCACCGATCGCGACGCCGGAGAGGTCGGCGATCACGCGCTCGGCCTGGGCCTCCGGAACCGAGAGCAGCGTGAAGTGCGTGAGCACCTTGCACGTCGCGGACCGCCTCGCCGTCGAGCCCGGTGGCCTTCGTGACGACCGAGACGAGCTCTGCGACCTCGACGCCTGCGTTCGCGCCGACGCCGGCCAGCAGCCGGACGAACGGCTCGTCCGGGCTGTGGGCGAGGTTCGGCTTGGCGCCACGGCGCGGGCGCGCGCGCCGACGGCGGGGGGCCTCGTCCTCGTCCGGCGCGGCGGGAGCGTCCGCTTCGGGCACCGCGGGGACGCCCTCGGCCGGTGCGGCGACGGTCGGCTCCTCGACGGACGCCTCGACCTCGGCGTCGACGACCTTCCGGGCGCGGCTGCGGCGGGCGCGCGGCTTCGGCGTGACCTTCTCCTCCGTGGCCTCCGCGGTGTCGACGCCCTCGAGGACGGCGTCTGCCTCGGGCGAGGACGAGGCGATCTCGACGGCCTTGAAGCCCTTGTCGTCCTTCCCGGCACCGGACGTCGCGCCTTCCAGCGAAGCCTTGGTGCGGGCGCCCGGCGCCCACGGGGTCAGCTCGGTCGAGATGTGCTTCTCGATCGCCTCGAGCTCCTTGGTCTGCTTCGGCTCGAAGAAGGTGACCGCCCGGCCCTGCCGCCCGACCCGGCCCGTGCGGCCGATGCGGTGCACGTAGACGTCGGGGGAGATCGGCACATCGAAGTTCACGACGTGCGTGACCGTGGAGATGTCGAGGCCGCGGGCGGCGACGTCGGTGGCCACGAGGACCGGGACGCGCCCGCCCTTGAAGCCGAGCATGACGCCGTCGCGGGCGCCCTGGCTCATGTCGCCGTGGAGCGCCTTCACGTTCATCCCGCCGTCCTTCAGCTTCTTGTAGAGCTGGTCGACGCGGATCTTCGTGCGGGCGAAGACGATCGCCTGGTCGGGCTTCTCGGAGGCGAGCACCTCGAGGAGCCGCTCGGGCTTCTCGGCCTGCTTGACCTCGAGCCGGAACTGCTCGACCGTGTCGACGGTCAGCGTGTCGCTGACGATCTTCACGTGCACCGGGTCGTAGAGGTAGTTGTCGGCCAGCTTGCGGATCGGCGGCGGCATCGTGGCCGAGAACAGCGCGGTCTGTCGCGAGTTCGGCGTGAGCGAGAGGATCTTCTCGACGTCCTCGAGGAAGCCGAGGTCGAGCATCTCGTCGGCCTCGTCGAGCACGACGAAGCGGCAGTCGTGGAGCACGAGCGAGTGGCGGGAGATGAGGTCGAGGACGCGCCCGACGGTGCCGACCACGATGTGGCCGCCCTCCTTGAGCTGCGCCTGCTGGGAGCGGATCGGCGCCCCGCCGAAGACGGCGACCACGTCGAGCCCCTTCGGCTTCGCGTAGGCACGGAGCGCCTGCGTGACCTGGATGCAGAGCTCACGGGTCGGGGTCAGGACGAGCGCCTGGACCTCCTTGAGCTCCGGGTCGGCGTACTCGACGATCGGCAGGCCGAACGCCGCCGTCTTGCCCGAGCCGGTCTGCGCCTGGCCGATGACGTCCTGCCCGTCGAGCATCGGCGGGATCGCCTGCTCCTGGATCGGGGAGGGCTGCTCGTAGCCGACGTCGGTGAGCGCCGTGAGGGTGGTCTGGGAGAGCCGGAGGTCGGCGAACGTGGTCATCTGGGGTGACAGGCTAGTTGCCGCCCCCGACCGTGAGGACGAGCTTCCCCCGTGTCGTCCTGCTCGTGAGCGCCTCCTGGGCCTCGCGGGCGCGCGCGAGAGGCCATCGACCTCCGACGACCACCTCGAGCTCATCCCGCCCTGCGCGCGCGAAGAGGTCGTCGAGGGCGTCGCCCATCCAGGCCGGGCGGTCGAGCATGTGGAAGAGCCAGAACCCGATCACCGAGTGGGAGCGCTTGAGCAGCGAGCCGGTGCGAACCGTGTTGACCTCCTTCGAGGAGATCCCGTAGGCGACCATGCGGCCGAACGGGGCGAGCGCCCCCTTGCAGGCGTCGAAGACGGCGCCGCCGGCCATCTCGAAGACGACGTCCACGGGCTTCCCGCCGTTCGCCTCGAGGAGCCGCTCGGTGAGGCCGTCCGCGTCCCCGTCGATCGCCACGTCGGCGCCCATGCGCCAGGCAGAGCTCCCGCTTCTCGGCGGAGGAGGCCGTGGCGATGACGCGCCCCGCGCCCATGTGATGACCGAGCTGCACCGCGAGCGAGCCGACGCCGCCGGCCCCGGAGATCACGACGACGCTCTCGCCCTCGAGCACCCGCCCCTGGGTGCGGTAGAGGTGCCAGGCCGTCAGCCCCTGGAGCAGGAGCGCGAGCGCGGTGGCGTCGTCCACGCCCTCGGGCACGGGGAAGCAGAGGTGCTCGGGCGCCGTCGCGTACTCCGCGTAGCCGCCGCTCCCGCAGAGCGCGACGACCCGCTCTCCGGTGTCCTCCCGCACGCCGACGACCTCGCTGCCCGGGACGAGCGGAAGGCTCGCCTTCTCGACGTAGGCGTTCTCGCGGCGGTGGGTGTCCGCGAAGTTCAGCCCGGCGGCGTCGACCCGGACGAGCACCTCGCCCGGGCCCGGCTCCGGCCGTTCGATCTCGACGTGTTCGAGCACCTCCGGCCCGCCGAACTCCCGCATCTGGATCGCCCACATGGGGCCAGAGCGTACGGACGCGGCGGCTAGGGTCCCTCGCCATGTCCCTCACCGTGGTCGGATCCATCGCCTATGACGCCGTCAAGACCCCCGCGGGGGAGCGCGAGCGCATGCTCGGCGGCGCCGCGACGCACTTCGCGCTCTCCGCGTCGTTCTTCGACGAGGTTCGCGTGATCGGGCCGGTCGGCGGCGACTTCGACGAGGCGTCCTTCGCCACGCTGCGCACCCGCGGCACGCTCACCGACGACGTCGAGGTCATCCCGGACGGCAAGACCTTCTTCTGGAAGGGCGTCTACCCGACGGCCAACCTGAACGAGCGCGAGACGCTCGAGACCGACCTGAACGTCTTCGAGACCTTCCAGCCCAAGCTCTCCGACGCCGCCAAGGCCTGCGACGTCCTCTTCCTCGCGAACATCCAGCCCGACCTCCAGCGCGACGTGCGCGAGCAGTGCGAGCAGGCCCGGTTCGTCGCCATGGACTCGATGGACCTGTGGATCAACATCGCCCGCGAGTCGCTCGAGAAGACCATCCGCGGCGTCGACTGCCTGATCCTCAACGACGAGGAGCTCGAGCAGCTCACGGGCGCGCCGAACACGCTGCTGGCCGCGCAGGAGCTCCTCGGCTGGGGCCTCACGAGCGTCGTCGCCAAGCAGGGCAAGTACGGCGCCCAGCTCTTCACGAATGACGGCCAGTTCGCGCTCCCCGCCTACCCGCTCGAGCACGTGGCCGACCCGACCGGCGCGGGCGACTCGTTCGCGGGCGGCTTCGTCGGGTACGTCGCGGCCGCCGGCGGCGACGCGACGCACCAGGTGCTCGTGAACGCCATGGCCTACGGCACGGCGACCGCCTCGTTCAACGTCGAGGACTTCGGCACCGAGCGCGTCGCGAAGCTCACGGGCGCCGAGGTCGAAGAGCGGGTGGCCTCGCTCGAGAAGCTGACGCGCTTCGAGAACAAGCCGGTCGCGCTGAAGGGCTAGCGCTCTGGGTGAGCATGGATCGGACCCGGCCCTACGGGGCTGGATCCATGCTCACCGCCGGTCCCGTCAGCCGCCGAGCCAGGCGGCTACGTTCGCGCCGAGCATCGCGTCGATCTGCTCCTGGGTGACCCCGAGCTCGAGCAGCTCCGGGATCGCCTCGTCGAAGATCAGGTGGAAGGACCACTTCGGTGCGAGCTGCGCGGCGGCCTCCATCGGGTACCAGTCGATCGAGGCGCAGGCGTCCTGGCCGAGCATCAGCCGGTCGCCGAAGCCCGCGTCGACGATCGCCTTCACGGTCTGGTTGCGTTCTGCCTGCCCGGGCCCGAAGACGAGGTCGAGCCCGTACCGGTCGCATCCGACGAAGACGCCCGTGTCGAGCAGCTCGCGGATGTAGTCCATGTCGGCGGTGTCGCCGGTGTGGGCGATCTGGATCTTCTCGGGGGCGACGCCCTCCTCGAGGAAGAGCTCGACGGAGCGCAGCCCGGTGCGGTGGTTCGGGTTCGAGTGGGCCATGATCGGCGCCCCGGTCGCCAGCGACGCCTGTGCGATCGCCCGGTGCAGCTTCTCGACGTCGTCGGTGAAGCCCGGCTCGTCGGCCGCGCACTTGAGGAACCCGGCCTTGACCTCGGTGCCCTGGATCCCGATCTCCAGGTCGTGCCGGAAGCAGTCGACCATCGCCTCGATCGGCCGGTTGACGAAGTAGTGCGGCAGGAACGTGTAGCGCTCGCCGTAGATCCCGGTGGCGAGGACGAAGCGCATCCCCGTGCGCTCCTGCACCGCGAGATGGAGCTGCACGTCGCGCGCGAGATCGAGCACCGCGGGGTCGCAGATGGTCTGCACCCCGTGCGCCTGCACGGCCTCTACCTGCGCCACGGCACGGTCCCGCTCCCCCTCGTGGTCGACGAGGTGCGGCCACTGGAACCGGAGCCCCTCCGAGGCGGTGTTGAGGTGCTCGTGCACGAGCGTGCGCCCGAGCTCTGAGGCCTCGATCGGCCCTGCGGTCGTCTGGATCTGCGTCATGGGCCGGACGCTACCTGTGGCGCCCGGCCCGGGTACTCACCTGACCGTGATCGAACCCTTCATGCCGAGGTGCAGGGTGCACTGGTACCGGTAGACGCCGGGCTTCGTCAGACGGACGCGATAGCTCCCCGTGCCGCGCGTCGAGGCGCCCTTGAAGCGCTTGCCGCCCGCGTAGGTCAGGTTGTGCTTGGTCGTTCCGTCCCGCCACGTGAAGGTCACGGTCTGGCCGCGCTTGATCGTGAGCTTCGCCGGGGTGAAGGCGATGTTCCGCAGGACCACGGTGCGAGGCGCGGTGGTCGCCTCTCCGGTCGCTGCCACGGCGACGGCGGGCGCGCCGAAGAGGAGGACGGAGGCGAGGAGCCGGCGGGTGCGCATGGTGTCGGGTGCGGGGCGGCGGGACCTCCGGATCAGTCGGAGGTCCCCGCCGACGCGTCCTACTGGATGAAGCCCGTGCCCTTGACGGCCTTCAGGACCTTCGCGGCCGAGAACGGCACGTCGAAGGCGCCGTCCGGCGAGATGCCGCGGGTACGCATCTCGTTGATGAGACCGATGACCGAGGCGTGACGCGCCTCGATCGTGAGGATCGAGCCGGCCGCTCCGAGGATGCCCTTGTCCTTGATGTTGCCCGCCTGGCCGAGGTAGGCGTGCACACCGGTGTTCTCGAGCACCTGAGCGGTCTGCTTGAAGAGCTCCGGGTCCTTGACCGTGTCGCCGAAGTCGAACTTCGGGGACTTCGCGGCCTTCTTCCCGAGCGCCTTCTTGAGGAATGACACGTGCTTGTTCTCGTCACGGGTGACGGTCCGCAGGAAGATCCCGGTCATCTCGTCCAGCTGGAAGTTGTTCTTGGTCGCCTGGTTGTAGAAGGCGGCCTCGAGGTATTCGAGCGTCAGCGCGTAGTTGAGAATCCCGATGTCGCCTTTGCCGAATGCCGAGGGCGGCCGGCCGGCAGCCGACGCGGAGTCCGCGAAGGCGGCCATCACGGCGCCACCGGAGAGCACGGTGCCGGCGCCCAGCCCGGCCTTCTTCATGAAGCCGAGGCGGGTATCGCCCTCCACGTGCTCGTACGCCTCCCCGATGGCCCCACTCGGGTCGATCTCGGTCAGGTCCAGCTTCATCGCATGCTCCTTGACAGTGCCTCGGGTGCCGGTTGACACCCCGTCGACGACAGCGGTTGCGCACGTCGGGCCTCGCTGGGTCAGAAATATGGCGCACTGGCGTTGGCGGCTCCTACTCCCTCGATCGGACGTTGCGCGGCCCCCAGGCTCCGGGTAGCATCGCCCGCGATGGATTGGACCTTCGTCTACCTCATGTTCGTGCTGAAGCTTCCGATCGTCGGCCTCTTCATGATCGTCTGGTGGGCCGTGAAGGCGGAGGTCGTGATCGAGCCCGAGGCAGACGAGCAGAACGAGGGCGGCACGGGCGGCGGCGGCTCGAAGGTTCCCCGCGAGCCCTTCGGCCCGCGCCCGCGCACCCGCGGTCCGCACGGCGACCCGAGCGCACCACCGCGCCCGCGGACCCGCCCCGTGACGGCCCGCGGCCGCGCCACCGACGGCGGCGAGCGCCGGCCGGTCCGGGCGCGCCCGCGCACCCCGCTGCGCTGAGCGCGTCGCCTTCTCTTGCGCGACGCTGGCAGACTGCCGCCCATGGCCATGACCTCCGTGCTCTCCGACGGCACCATCCGCCGCCTCGTCGAGGAAGGGCGCGTCCGGATCGACCCGTGGGATCCGGGGCTCGTGCAGCCGGCCTCCGTCGACCTGCGGCTCGGCGGCTCCTTCCGGGTCTTCCACAACCACCGCGTCCCGGTGATCGACCTCGCCGATCCGCCGACCAACCTCACCGAGCACGTCGAGGTCGGAGAGGGCGACTCGTTCGTCATCCACCCCGGCGAGTTCGTGCTGGGCCGGACCGAGGAGTGGATCGAGCTCCCGGACGACATCGTCGCCCGCATCGAGGGCAAGAGCTCCCTCGGCCGCCTCGGGCTGATCGTCCACGCGACCGCCGGGTTCGTCGACCCGGGCTGGAAGGGCACGCTGACGCTCGAGATCACGAACCTCACCCGCGTCCCGATCGTCCTGTGGCCGGGCAAGCCGATCGCGCAGCTGAGCTTCATGACGCTCGATGCGCCTGCCGAGCGCCCCTACGGCCACCCCGACCTGGGTTCGCACTACGCCGGCCAGGTCGACGCCACCGAGTCGCGCTTCGGCGCCCCGCCGCCCCGCGTGGACTGAGCCCCACCCCGGGTCGCGCGCGCTTGCGCCACCTACCCGAAGGGCATATTGTTGCGCCGCCGCTCTCCAGACCCGAAGCGAGGCCAACCGTGACCAGGATCACCGTGCTCGTTACGACGTTGCTACTCGCCGTCGGCCTGCCGTCGGCGGCTCTAGCCGCCGAACCCGGGCTGCGCGGCCAGTGGCATCTCGACACCGTCACCGGGGCGGGCGCCTCCAGCACCACGCCCGACAGCTCGGGCGCAGGGCAGACCGGAACGTTCACCGGCACGCCGTCGCTCGTCCCCGGCCGCTTCGGACAGGCGCTCGACAGCGCCGCTGCGAACAGCTGGATGAACGTGGCCAAGCCGCCCGCGAGCCCATGGAGTCTGGAGCCGTCCGACCAGGTCTCGGTCACCGCCTGGATCAAGACGCCGAGCTTCCCCGGCGCACTCCGCTACATCCTCGCCAAGGGGAACTTCGGCACACCCGGCAGCTGCAACGGCAGCAGCTACGCGCTCTACACGGGCTTCGGTAGCGGAGGCGACCTCGGTTTGTCGTTCTACGTGTGGACCGACACCAGCTCGGCCGTGCGCTCACCGATCGTGCCCGCAGCGAGCCCGATCTGGACCGACGGGAAGTGGCACGCCATCACCGGCACCTACGACGGCGCGACCGTCCGGCTCTACGTCGACGGCGCCCAGTTCGGTGCCGGAACCCCGGCCACCGGTTCACTGCGGTACGCCGGCAGTGCCGCCGACGCGTTCACCGTCGGGCGTTACGCCGACCAGACCTGCACGGGAAACTCGCAGTTCACCGGCGCGATCGACGAGGTCCGCGTCCACGACCATGCCTTGACGCCGGCCCAGATCACGAAGCTCCACGACACCGCGGCGGCGGCACCACCCGATCTCGGCGAACCGGGCACTACGGTTCCGCCGCCGACGACGACGACGACGACCACGCCGCCGCCCGCTCCCCCACGCCCGCCGTTCGTCATCGCCGAGCTGCCCGCCCGGAACATCGCGCCCCCGGCGCTTCAGAGCACGCGGCAGGGTTCCGACAGCGCGGTGTACTCCTGTACGAACGGGGAGTGGGAAGGCCTCGGCGACGACCCGCAGTTCACTCGCTGGATCTACTCCCGAGATCTGAACACTGGGAAGGACAGCTTCGTCACAGGGACGTCGGGCTACGTCTTGAAAGCGACGAGCACCAAGCGCCTGCTCTTCTGCGTCGTCAGGGCCCGCACCCGGTCGGGCACCACGATCGCCGCCACCGGCGCCACCCGGCTCGTTCCCGACTTCCGCATCAGCTCCTCGGTCTTCGGACCGCTCGTCAGCTCGAAGACCGACTACACCGGCGACCTGAGGATTCGCGGGATCGATGTCTTCCAGCTCGTCCAGCCCAGCAGTGGCGCCGGCAACTACGGGTTCGAAGGCTTCCCGGTGCGCGATCGCGCGTTCCCCACGACGTGCGGGGGTGGGACGCCGACCACGCTGGCGCTGCCCGGCTGCAAGGCCGACGGCAAGGCGACGCAGCAGGCGACCTACAACGGGGTACCCGTCGACGCCGACAAGCCGACGAGCGCCGTGGTCTACCTCGACCGGGTCCCCGGTGGACCGTCCGTACGCAGCGACGCGCAGCTGCAGGTTCGGCTGCAGGCGACGGCCGGCGCGCGTCTGCGGGCGTCGCTGACCCGGACCGTCCGAGCGTTCGACCTCCGCTCGTCCACCAGCGATGCCGTGACGACCGACGAGCGCGGCGACGAACGGTTCGGCGTGCGCTTCGACCTCCCCCAGTCGTGGCTCCTCGCGGCCGCCAACGGCACCTTCGACCTCACCGCATCCGTCTCGATCGTCGGCGCACCCGAGACGCGACAGTGCCAGACCACGACGATCATCGCGCGGCTCGATCTCACGGCGGGCTGTTACGTCAACGACACCTTCACGCTGTCCGGAACCTTCGCGCGGGTGCTGACGTTCTCGGCGATCATCCGCGCCATCGCGCTGACCGCGCCGTCCCAGACGCTCGCGTCGCTCAAGTCACCCGCGTCCGTCCTCGCGGGCGCGCAGGATGTGCTGCCCGGCGGCGAGCACTTCCAAATCTCCCCGTACGCCGCGCAGGTCGGCATCGACCCAGCGACGGCGACGAACGCGAAGAACTGCCCGGCGCCGGCGGGCGAGGCGCCGAGCGCCGTCGCCCCGCGGCTGCGCACGTGCGCCAGCGCGAACGTCACGAACGCCGTCCGTGCCTGGGTCGCCGGCGGCCCGGCGAGGACGGTCGAGGCTTCACCCACCGACGGCTTCCACGTGCTCGTCGCCGTGCACAACTACCAGTACACGGCGGGGGCGACCGAACCGGGCTCGAGCTTCAACGGGGGCGGCGTCGGCAAGTGGGGGAGGTCGAACAACCAGCCGTATCTGCAGATCAACGACGGCACGATCAACCGGCCGCTGACCGCGGCCACCCACGAGCTCGTCCATGCGATGGGGGCGCCCCACGCCGGCGTGAAGCTCGCCGGCATCGGGGGAGACCCCTCGTGCGGTGGCGACAACAACGGGCAGGTCGGCGAGCCGTGGCCCAACGACCAGGCCGGTCGCCTGCAAGGCGTCGCGTCGTACCCGAGTTCGGCCGACCGGCCGCGAACGGCCGACAGCGACACCCCGGTACCCAACGCGAGCACGCCGCTCTGGGACTTCATGTCCTACTGCACGGGCGATGCGACCGCCTGGATCTCACCCCGCAACTGGAATCGCACCTTCGCCTTCATGATCGACGCCGAGGACGTGGTGCCCACCTCCTTCCAAGTCCCGGTCCGACTCCGGGCCGACACCGGGCAGGCACCCGCGAGCGGCCTCGTGCCGGTCGTCACCGGAGCCGGCTTCGTCGTGGGCATCGTGGACGGAGCGGGCGCCCGGATCACCGGCACCGAGCCCGCTGATCCCGAGCACCAAGTGCCCGCCGGGGACGACGGCTCGGCGCTCCGCGTGCGCGGACTGGCCGCTGACGGGCGAATCCTGGGCGAGGTGGGCGCACGCGTGACGACGGGCACCGACGACGGGGCGACGACGTTCATCGCACCGGTGCCGAAGGGCAGCGCTGCAGTCGAGCTGGTCTCGGGTGACGCAGTCGTCGATCGCCGCACAGGAGGACGGCCGCCGACGGTGAGGCTGATCTCGCCGCAACGCCGGGGCACGCGTGTCGGCCGCTCGCTGCCCGTCCGCTACCGCGCGAGCGACCCGGACGGCGGCGCGCTCACAGCACAGGTCGAGTTCTCCCCTGACGGCAAGAGCGCCTGGCGGACGATCGCACGGGGCCCCGCGACCGGGAAGGCGACGCTCCCCGCGCAGCTCCTGCGGACCGCAACGGCGGGGCGCATCCGGGTGAAGGTCAGCGACGGCTTCGCCACGGACGAGGCGACCTCTGTCGCCCTGCACGTCGACGGTCGGCCGCCGACGGCCACGATCGTTCGCCCCGCGCGGGGCGAGCGAGGGCAGGCGGCGGCCGCCGTCGTGCTGCTCGGCCAGGGTGCCGACGAGCGCGGCAAGCGGCTGCGCTCCCGTGCTCTGACCTGGTTCGCGGGCGCCAAGCGGCTGGGAACCGGCGAGCGGCTGCGCGTTCGTCTCGCCCCGGGACGCGTCGAGCTGCGGCTCGTGGTGCGCGACGCGCGCGGACGCCGCACCACGGCTCGGCGAACGGTGCGGATCGATCCGGTCACCCTCGAGATCCGGACGTTGCGAGCTGCGGCCGTGCGAGCTGGCGCGCGTCGCTTCACCGTGACGGTGCGCACGAACGTGCCGGCGGTGCTGCGCGGCGGCGGCGTCACGGCTCGAGTGGGCCCGACGACGCGGCGGGTGCGGCTGGCCCTCCCGGCCAAGCCGCGGACGGGCATCGCGAGGGTCCGACTGCGCCTGGCGCCCGTCGGCGGCGGACCGGCGCTCCGGCCGACCGTGGTGGTCCTTCGCGGTTGATCGGTCCCGGCACGCCCGGAGTCCAGGCGTTTCCCCACAGGCACTTCCCCCCGGGTAGGGTCGGCGCTATGTCCGTCACCGCGCTGCTGGTCCTCGCCGCCGAAGAGGCCGAGCACACGCCGACCGCCTTCTACGTGGCGGGCGGCTTGCTCGCCGGATGGGCGGTACTGCTCTCCGCGGTCGGCATGATGCGGCCCGACTTCCCTAAGAGCGACGGAACCACCAAGGGCCTCTACGGGGTCTCCGCACTGCTCGTCGTCGCGGCGGCGGCCGGCGCCATCCTCGGCGGCTAGCCGGCTGCGGGCGCCCGCGACGGCGCCTGCAACGAGCCTGTCGGCGCTTGCCGCCAGGTGTCGTCCGGGGCGACAGTACGACGGGTGTTCCGCACCGTTTCCCGGCTCTGCCTGCCCTTGCTGATGCTCGTCGCGCTCGGCCTGGCGCCGTCGGCGGCCTCCGCCGGCAGCGCGGACGTCGCCGCCCTGCAGGTCGCGCTGGGCGCTGCCGGGCTGTCCCCGGGTGCCGTCGATGGGGTCTCCGGCCCGGCGACCCGCAGCGCGACGCGCAGCTTCCAGGCGAGGCGCGGACTGGCCGCGGACGGCATCGCCGGGCCGCGCACCCGGCGCCGCCTCGGCCGCCTGGGGAAGCATCTTCTCGGCAGCCGCCCGCTACGGGTCGGGCAGCGCGGCTGGGACGTCTCCGCGCTGCAGTTCCTCCTGAACGCTCGTGGCTTCGCCCCCGGAACCCTCGACGGCGGGTTCGGGGCCGCGACCCGGACGGCGGTCCTGCGCTTCCAGCGCGCCGCCGGGCTCGGCGCCGACGGGGTCGCCGGGAACGCCACGCTCGCCGCGCTGCGCCGTCGGACCGTCACAAGCCATTCGGTGACCGCGACGCCCGGGGACCCGGTGGCCTTCCTGCGCCCGCTCGGCGCGCCGATCACGGACGGCTTCGGGTTCGTCAGCGGGCGTCGCCACACCGGGCTCGACTTCCCTGCGGCGCAGGGGCGGCCCGTCGGCGCGGCCGGCCGCGGCGTCGTGAGCTTCGCCGGTCGCAACTCCGGGGGCTACGGAAACCTCGTGGTCGTGCGTCACCGGCTCGGCTACGAGTCCTGGTACGCGCACCTCTCGCGGATCACGGTGTCCGTCGGGCAGCCCGTCGCCGGGGGGACGGTGATCGGCGCGATCGGTTCGACGGGGCGCTCCACCGGGCCGCACCTGCATCTCGAGGTACGTCGGTTCGGCACGCCGATCGATCCGCGGCCCCGGCTGCTGACCACGACGTCGGTCGCTCGGCGCAAGATCCCGGCCCGGGTGAGCCGCTCACGGGCCGCTCGCCTCGTCTGCGCGCCCAACGCTGACGCCCGCGCCTCGCGCGACGCCGACCCCTGGCAGGCCCGCCTCGATCGCTGCCCGGCCTAGGGAGCGCTCGGTCCGCCGGCCGGGAGCACGACCGTCGGGCGGGAGCGGAGGTGGCCGGCCACCTCGACGAGCAGCGCGCGCTCGGTCGCGACCGTCACCGCGACGGTCAGCGCGAGGTAGGCCGTGAGCTCGATCAGCGCAGCGGTCAGCGAGTCGCCACCCGGGCCGCGGACGAGGAGCACCCCGACCACCGGGAGCACGGACGGGATCAGCGCCCGGAGCGCGTGGCGTCCCATCGCGAAGCCCGGGAACAGCCCGCGCAGGTAGTGGGCGCGGATGAGCAGGCTCGCGCCGACCAGGCCGAGGATCGACGCCGAGAAGCCCGCGAACCCCGCGAGCAGGATGAGCGGGATGCCCGCCACCGCGAAGAAGCCCGCGCACCACACCGAGTGGACCGCGAGCGGACGCGTCACGCCCGTCGCCTTGATGTACCCACCCCAGTTGAAGCCGAGGTGGCCGATCGCCGTCGCGACCCCGAGCGCCTGCAGCGGCAGGATCGCGTCCTGCCACCGCTCGCCCAGCCCGTAGTCGATGAGCGGCCGGGCGAAGAGGGCGAGCCCGAAGCCGCAGGGGAGCGCCCACATGAGCGCCAGCCGGTTGCTCTTCACGAAGCTCTCGAGCAAGACCTCCGTGCGGTCGGCGACGGCGCAGACAGCGGGGTAGAGGGTCTCGGAGATGATGTCGTCGACCCGGTTCGAGTAGGCGGAGACCTGGGTGGCGAGCGTGATCGCGCCGACCCCTGCCAGCCCGAGCGCCGCCTGCCCGGCGAGCACGGAGCCCTGCGCCACGACGATGCCGCCGATGCTCGCGACGAGCAGCGGGCCGGAGAAGCGCGCGTAGGCGCGCGCCGCTCCCGCCGACCAGCGGAAGCGCAGCGGATACGGGCTCGTCCTCACCGCCACGAGCGCCGAGCTCCACGAGCCCGCGAGCGCGGCGACCACCCAGGCCCAGTACCCGGCGCCCGCAGCGGCCAGGGCGATCGCGACGACGAAGGAGACGATCGGATCGATCGCCTGCAGCTGGCGCTGGCGGAGGAACTGCATGCGCCGGTAGAGCACCCAGATCGGGACCTGGAGGGTGACCGCCGGGAGCAGCCCCAGGAGCGCGAGCCCCGGCAGGAGGATGCGGCTCTCCCCGTAGGCGAGCGCCATCAGCGGCACCGCGATGAGGAGGATGAGCGCGAGGATCGCGTTGAAGGTCGCCTCGAGCGTGAACGCCTGCTGGAAGGCCAGCTCCTGATCGGGGTCGTCCTGCTGGATGTAGCGATCGTCGATCCCCACCTGCTTGAGCCAGCCGATCGTCCCGAGCGAGACGATGAGCAGGCCCCAGACCCCGTAGTCGTCCGGGGTCATCAACCCGGCCAGGATGAAGCCCTTGGCGAGGCCGAGCGTGGAGAGCGCGACGAGGAAGACGGTGTTGACGATCGTGCCGCGCGCCGCGTGCTCCCGGAGGCTTCGGCCCTCGAGCTCGAAGCGCCCCGAGGCCTGATCGGCGGTCTGCTCGGGGACCGGGGGGTCCGCGGCGGTCGGTGCCTCCCCGGGGCCCCCGCTCACCCCGGCACCCGGGCGAGGCCGAGCACGGCCGACCCGCGGCCGCGCCGCTCGTGCACGGCAGCGACCCCGCGGGCCGCGGTCCGCGCGAGCAGCCCTGCGGGCGCGTGCGGGTGCCGGCCGCTCAGGCGCTCGAGCAGCCGCGTGCGCTCCGGGTGGGCGACGGTCGCTGCGAGCTCGGCCGGGATCGCCTCGACGTGGAGGTAGGTCGGCGTGAGGATGCGCACGGGCTCGAGGCCGGCGGAGCGGAACGCGACCGCGAGGGTCGCGGGGCTGAAGTGGACGAGGTGCTCGAGCGGGCGCAGGTGCTGCCAGTGCGCGCCCTCCCGCCGCCGGATCGCGGAGTCCCAGTTCGGTGACTCGACGGCGACGAGCCCGCCGGGCCGGACGTGGGCGGCGAGCGAACCGAGGAAGTTCGCGGCGTCGGGCATGTGCTCGAGGACGTGGAACGCGCAGGCGATGTCGAAGCCGCTGCCCGGGTCGGCCGTCTCGAGCGTGCCGGTGCGCACGTCGAGCCCGCGATCGCGCGCGACCTGCGCCGCGTCGCTGATGGGCTCCACGCCGACCGTGCGCCATCCGGCGGCGGCGGCGCGCGCGGTGAACTCGCCGGAGCCGCAGCCGACGTCGAGCAGGGAGCCACGCTCCCCCGCGGTCGCCGCGACGATCGCCTCGCGCCGGTCCCCGATGTCCCGCAGGAACGCTTGGAAGCGCGGGTGGCTCACGTCGATGCCGAAGTCCCCCGTGCCCCCGGAGAGGTAGCCGTCGACGAAGACCGCGTCCGGGTCGGCGTAGGCCGGGGCGTACACGCACTCGCAGGCGCTGCAGCGCAGTAGCTCCACCCCCGGGCCGAGTGAGAACGCACGTGCCGTGGTGGCCCGGCAGGCCGGGCAGGCCTCGAGCGGGATCGTGGCGGGGGCGCTCATCGCGCAGGCTCCAGCGCGGGGGCCGCCGTCCGCGCCCGGAGAGCGTCGGCCGGCGCGGCGGCGGCGCGTTCGAGAGCACCGTGCCACCCGGCGGCGGTCGCCGCCCAGGTGAGCGCGGCCGCTCGGGTCCTTCCGGCCCGGCCCGCGGCCCGGCCGTCGAGCAACGCCTGGGCGAGCGCGGCGGCGACGGGCTCCGCCGCCGGCGCGACCACGCGCCCGGCGTCACCGACCAGCCACGGGAGCGCGCCCCGGTCGGAGACGACGACGGGGCAGCCGACGGCCATCGCCTCGAGCACCGGCAGGCCGAAGCCCTCCCCGAGGCTCGGCAGGCAGAGGACCGCGGCGGCGGCCATCACGTCGGCGAGCGCGCGATCGTCCAGGCGATGCTCCGCGTCGCCGGGACGCGTCGTGAGGTCGACCACCACGGGGCAGGGCTCGGGCTTCGTCGCGCTGGGCGGAACGAACCCCGAGCGCTCCAGCGGGGCGACAGCCTCGCGCAACGCTGCGACCGCGTCGAACCGGTGCGAGGGCCCCGCGACCACCACGAGCGCGACGTCGAGAGTGCCCAGCCCGCACATGGCCTCGCGCAGGACGGCGAGCTGCTTCTTCGGATGCGCTTGGCCGCAGAAGAGGACGAACGGCCGCCCGTCCGCGCCGGCCTCGTCGACGAGCGCGCGCCCGCGTGCGGCGTCTGCCCGGGCCGCGAGGCGGGGATCGTGGCCGTAGGCGATCACGTCGCAGGCGGCCGCGGGGATCCCGGTGCGCGAGCGCACCTCGTCCCGGCCCGCCGGGGTCGGGAGCAGCAGCCGGGTCGCATCGCCCGCCGCGTGGCAGATCGCGTCGTCCGCCCACGCGAGCTCCTCGTCGCTCAACACCGCGCGGAAGTCCTCGCGCACCCAGGAGGCCTCGTGCACGACCCGCACGAGCGGGGCCCCCGCGGCCGCGGTCAGCGGACGGTGGTCCGCCAGCCACACGTCGGGCCGACGGCGCGGGGAGCATCCCTCCGGCACCACCTCGAGCCGGACCCTCCGCGCCAGGTGCGGCAGCGTCGCGCGCCAGACCTTCCCGTTGCCGTCGACCCCGCCGGCGGCCGCGATCCCGGAAACGGCCACGCGCAGCGGGGCGCGGCGGCGGAGCGAGAGGGCGGGGCGCATCCGCAGAGCGTACGCGGCAGGTGCATTCCGCGCCGTCGGTGGGAACGCTACGTAGGACACGGCGTAGGATCCGCACAACCGCCCGCGAACCACCGAGGAGAGCACCGCTTTGAGCCCGGAGAAGAACGACTCGTTGACCGTCACCGACAACCGGACGGGATCGACCTACGAGGTGCCGATCACGGACGGGACCGTCCGTGCGATGGACTTCCGCCAGATGAAGGTCAACGAGGACGACTTCGGGCTGATGACGTACGACCCGGCGTTCACGAACACCGCGTCCTGCCGCTCCGAGGTCACCTACCTCGACGGCGAGGCCGGCGTGCTCGAGTACCGCGGGTACCCGATCGACCAGCTCGCCGAGAAGTCCACCTACGTCGAGGTCGCCTACCTCCTCGTCCACGGTGAGCTGCCCACCCAGCCGCAGCTCGACAAGTGGACCCACGAGATCACGATGCACACCTTCGTGCACGAGAACGTCAAGGACTTCATGAGCGGCTTCCGCCACGACGCGCATCCGATGGGGATGCTCCTCGGCGGCGTGGGCGCGCTCTCGACCTTCTACCCGGACGCGAACAACATCTCGGACCCGGAGAACCGCCACATCCAGACGGTCAGGCTCATCGCGAAGATGCCGACGCTCGCCGCCTTCGCCTTCCGGCACACCCGCGGCCAGCCGTACGTGTATCCCGACAACGACCTCAGCTACCCCGAGAACTTCATGGGGATGCTCTACAAGATGACCGAGCTCAAGTACGAGCCCGATCCGCGCCTGGCCCGCGCGCTCGACATCCTCTTCATCCTGCACGCCGACCACGAGCAGAACTGCTCCACCAGCGCGGTCCGCTCGGTCGGCTCCTCGCAGGTCGACCCGTACTCGGCGACCGCCGCCGGCATCGCCGCGCTCTACGGCCCGCTGCACGGCGGCGCCAACGAGGCGGTGCTCCGGATGCTCCGGCGCATCGGCACCGTGGAGAACATCCCGGACTTCATCAAGGGCGTGAAGAACGGCGACGAGAAGCTGATGGGCTTCGGCCATCGGGTCTACAAGAACTTCGACCCGCGGGCGACGATCATCAAGAAGGCGTGCGACGACGTCTTCGAGGTCACCGGGGTCAACCCGCTGCTCGCGATCGCGCTCGAGCTCGAGAAGCACGCGCTCGAGGACGAGTACTTCGTCAAGCGCAAGCTCTACCCCAACGTCGACTTCTACTCGGGGCTCATCTACGAGGCGCTCGGCCTGCCGGTCGAGATGTTCCCGGTGATGTTCGCCATCGGTCGCACCAGCGGCTGGATCTCGCAGTGGCTCGAGATGGTGCAGGACAAGGAGCAGAAGATCGCCCGCCCGCGGCAGATCTACACGGGTGCGCGGCAGAAGGACTACGTCGCGATCGGCTCCCGCTAGGGGCGCCGACCGGGTCCGCGGGGCGCGCGTCGCCCTCGGACCCACACGGCCCGGCCATGGCCTGGAAGCTGACCGTCCGGCGGGGCCCGAAGGTGCAGAAGAGCGCGCACGCGGAGCTGTCCGCGGCACTCGAGGCGCTCGCCGCCGGCCTGTCGGGGACCGAGGGCACCGCGACGGTCCAGCTCTTCCGGCGGACCTACACGCCCGCCGAGCAGGTCGAGGCGCGGGGCGAGCTCCGCGGTCCCGGCCGCCGCCACGGCGGGATCGACCGTCATGGGGACGGGACGCTCACGCCGTGGACGGGCAGGTTCGCCCGGCGTCCGCTGGACGTCGAGCCGGGCGAGAGCGCGTACGACGCTCTCGCCCGTGGGCTCGACTAGCGCCTGCCTACGGCACGATCGGCAGCTGAACCGGGCTCGGACCGAAGCGGGCCGCCCCCTGTCCGATCAGCACACCGAAGCCGATGCACGTCTCCGTCCCGAAGAGCGCGAAGCAGCCCTGCCCCTGCTGCGCGGTCCCGTATCCGACGAAGTCGAGGCTCTTGTCGGGCTTCGTCCCCGCCGTGGTCAGCGGCAGCCAGATCGGGGTCTGCGCATCGGGCCCCGGGGCCGTGTCCGCGTTCAGGAGACCCACCACGTGGGTCCCCGAGAACCCGCTTCCCTTGACCTGGGTGAGCGGCCCGCTCGGAGCGAGCAACCCGACGAGACCCGCCGGGTCCGACGGAAGGGCCGGGACGCCGTCCGGGGTGGCCGGCAGCGGTGTCTCGGCCGGAACCTCAGGCAGTGTGGGCACGACGAGCTTGCCCAGCGGCGGCACGACCTTCGACGTACTGACGCGGTAGGGCAGCGCCGACGGTGCCGTCGGGCTCCCGCTCGTGGTCTGCGTGGCGGTGTGCACGATCAGACCGGCGGCGATCTCCGGAGTGCCGAGGATCCCGGTCCCCGTGCCGACGTCGTTGAGCGCGGCCACGGCCCGCGTCTGCGCGAGGGTGCAGAGCGCCTGGGCCGTCGTCGGGACCTCCGTCGGCTCACCGAAGTCGATCGGGAGCGTCGCGTCGACGGGTGTCCGACCCAGGACCTCGTCGGGGTCGAGCCCCTTGTCGGTCAGGCGGGCACGGATCTCACCGCACGTGTCGGCCACGTTGCCGAGCACCTCGGTGCGCGGTCCGACGTGAGCGATGGCGGCGAACGCCTTCGTACGCAGGTCGAACAGCCCGCGGAGCGAGTGATCGCCGTTTCGGGCGACGTTGGCGACGACGAGGCGCTCTTCGCAGCTCCCCGGGTCGGCCTCGCAGGAGGCCGGCGTCGTGGGGACGCACGCGTTCTCCTCGGTGAGGCAGGTCGGGTCCGCGGCCGGCAGCGAGACGAGCTCACCCTTCGGCAGGGTGATGACGTTCAGGTCTCGTCCGTCGACGATCCCGCTGTCGTGCTCCCCGAGGGTGATCTTCAGCTCCTTGGGATCGAGGTTGAAGCGGACGGTTCCCTTCCCGCGGGCATCCTCGAAGCGGTAGCGGAACTTCCGCAGCTCGAAGGTCACCGATGAGGTCACCACCTGGTCCTGACAGGAGAACGCGGTCTTGCGGATGCGGTTCGTGGTCGTGCTCGTCGCCGTGTACATCCCGTTGGCCGCCTCTTCGGTACGCCAGAGACCCTGCAGCGGACCGATGCCGCCGCGGGTGTCGAGGATCGTGCCCGAGCGTGCCGCGGTGAACATCACGGTGCCGTCGGCCGCGGTCACCTTAAGCGCGCTCTTGGCGCCGTAGTTGCAGCTGCCCTGCACGAAGGCGTTCGTGCTGATCGTCTCCGCGCTGGCGCCGGGCGATTCGGTGACCGTGACGTCTCCGCGTTGGACGGATCCTTCGGGTGGCGCCGTGACGGCCGCGTGGGCGGAGGCGGCACCGAGTGCCACCACCGAGACGGTGGTACCGACCAGCGCGCGCACGCGCTGGACTTTTCTGAACATGTGGGTCCCCTTGCTTCGGATGGTCTGCGGACGCCGGCCGCCTGGGTGGCGGTCCCTCCGGCAGCGCGAACCTATCCGGGGTCCAGGTATGAATCCGGCACGAGATAACACCGTGTGGATGGGACCCGGCGAGAGCGCCCACATGGCGCTCTCGCGGGTGCTCATCTGCGCTTCAGAGGATCGAACCGCGGAACGGCTCGGTCCCGGGGACCAGCTCGAGCCCGGCCACGCCGTGGGAGCGTGCGTAGTCGAGCTCACGGCCCAGGTCACCAACCCCGTTGGAGCCGGGGACCGGCAGCAGGGCGAGCGTGCTCAGCACGCCGATCGCGGCGCCGTCGGCGTCGAGGAAGCCCGAGCCGGAGTCACCGGGGATCCCGGGGGTCACCGTGGCGACGGTACGGCTCCAGCCTCTGGGCGAGGTCTCGACGACGGTTCCCTGCTTGGGCGACAGCGTCGCGACGCCGAAGCGCAGGCTCGAGTTGCCGTAGGAGAAGACGGTGTCGAGCGGAGCCGAGGCTCCCCCGACACTGGTCGGCCCACCGAACTTCGGGACCGACGGGTTGACCTTGCCGACGTCCGCGGGAGCGATCTCGACGAGCGCGATGTCGTTGTACGCGCAGGTCTCCTCGTCCGTCTCCCCGGCGGCCTGCATCGCAAGCCACGAGTTGTAGGCGAGGCGGCCCTTGGCCACGCCGGGGCCGATGTCGACCTCGGTGCCGAGCGGAAGCGAGCCGCTCTGGCAACCGTTCGTGTCGGTCTGGGCCCCGGTAGAGGAGCAATGGGCAGCCTGGCCGAGGTACGTCTTCCCGGCGGCCGTGTAGACGAAGTTCGCGGTGCACTGGCCGCCGTCGGTGACGGTCATCACCCCGGGGGTGATGGAGGCGGTCGCGGCCGGGGCGTAGGCGGCGGCGCCGGCCGGCAGGGCAAGGGCTGCGGCCGCGCTGAGGGCGGCGACGAGCAAGCGTGGTGCGGTCATCGGGATGGTCTCCTCCTGATCGATTTGAGGGGCTGCAATTCACGCTGTTACCCAAAGTGCCGCCGGTCTACACGGAGCTCACTCCTCGAGCTGTGCGGCGAACGGCCCCCGCCCGGTGAGGCAGTGGGCGCCGCAGCGGGCCGCGAGCTCGAGCGCCCCTTCCAGCCCGAGGTCCGCCCCCAGCCCGTAGGTGAGGCCGGCGGCGAACGAGTCCCCGCAGCCGTAGGCGTCGACCGCCGGACCCGGAAGCTCCGCCGCAACCCATCGCCCGGAGTCCCCCTCGGCGCCGGTCCACCGGCCCCCCTGCGCCCCCGAGGTGAGCACGACCCGCCCCGGCGCTGGCTCGATCCCGGCCACCGACTCGCCCGCGTCCTCGGCGCTGGCCACGAGCACGTCGACCCGTACCCCCGAGGCCGCGATCGCCGCGCGAGCGCGCGGGGTGGCGACGAGCACCCGGGCCTCCCGCGCCGCGTGCAGCGCGCCTGCGTCCCCGCCGGTGAAGTAGACGGCGTCCGCGTTCCCGCATCGCGCCCAGTCGAGATCGTCGCGTGCGCGCGAGGGGACGAGCCGCTCCCCGAGCACGGTGATCGTGCGCTCGTGGTCGTCGGTGAGGAAGGTGAACGCCCGGCGCTGCGCCGACCCCGTCACGAGCGCTGCGCCGAGCTCGAGCCCACGGCGCTCCAGATCCGTCCGCGCCCGCTCCCCCGCCTCGTCGTCGCCGAGGGCGGTGAGGAAGAAGGCGGAGCCTGCGAGCTTCCGGAGCTGCACCGCCGCCACCGCGCCCCCGCCGGCCGCGACCGAGAAGCTTTCCCGCCCCTCTTGGATCTCACCCGGGCGCGGCAGCCGCTCGCAGACCGCGAAGTCGACCCACTCCGTGTGCCCGACCACCCCGACGCGGGTCACAGGACGAGCGCCGCCCCGTTCTCGCGCAGCCACCGCTGCGGGACCCGGTAGCCGGGCCGGTGGGCGGCGAGCAGCCCCCAGAACCGGGGCGAGTGGTCCAGGTGCACCAGATGACAGGCCTCGTGCCACACGACGTAGTCGAGGATCTCCGGCGGGGCGAGAAGCAAACGCCAGTTGAAGCTCATCGCGCCGGTTGCGCTGCACGAGCCCCAGCGGGTCCGCTGGTTGCGGATGGTCAAGGTCGTGAACGGACGCTCGACGGTGCGAGCGGCCTCCTCCAGCCGGGGGAGGATCTCCGCCCGGGCCGCCCGCCGGAACCAGCGCTCGAGCGCCTCCTCGTGGCACGCGGCGTCGCCCGGGACCAGGAGGTCGTCGCCCCGACGGTGGACCCGGGTCCTCCCCGCCTCGGGCAGCAGCCGCAGCGAGGTGCCCAGGAAGGGCACGACGCCCGGGGCGTGGGCCATGCGCCGTGCCCGCGCGGCCGCCTCGGCCCGCCGCCGATCGATCCAGGGGCGGAGCTCCCGCACGGCCCCCGCCGCCTCGGCCACGGCCACGCGTGGCGGTAGGAGGACGACCACCGAGCCGTCCCCTTCGACGGAGACCCGCACCCGTCGGGCTCGTGGTGCGCGACGGACCGAGTACGGCGGCAGCTCGTCGTGGTTCAGCCCGGGCATCGCGCCCGCAACGGTAGGACCACCCGCGGCGGCAGCGCCGGTAGCATCGACCCGTGAGCACCTCGCGCGTCGCCCTCCCGCGCTCCGTCGCGCCGCCCTTCACCGTCTACCGCAACGGGGTGCCGCAGGCCGAGGGCGAGGACTACGTCGTCCGTGAGCACGCCCTCGAGTTCGGCTCCGTGCTGCGCAAGGACCGGGTGAGCGGCTGGCGCTGGTTCCTCGGCGCCTGGGGCGTCGGGACCTACCGCCAGCACGACTCGATCGACGTCCGCTACGAACGCAACGGCCGGACGATGCTGGCCGAGGGTCTCGACATCGTGCTCGTGGAGGAGTGACGGGCCCGATAGGCGTCCCGACGTCCCCGCCCGTGCGCCGATTCCGGCCCGTATGCTGGCGCCATGACCCGCGCCTCGGATAGCTCGCTCGGCCGCGGGTCGGACGCGCTCGAGGTCGAGGCGCGGCTCCTCGAAGCCAACCGGAGGGTGGGTGAGGCGGAGCGTGCCGCCGCCGCCCTGCGCCGCCGCGCCGAGGCTGCCGAGCTCCGGGTCGCGGAGGCACGTGGCCGCGTCGCCACCGAGCGGACGGGCCGCGAGGAGGCGCTCGCCGAGGTCACCGCGCTGCTCGACGCCGAACGCCGGCGGGGCGCCGAGCTCGCCGACTCCCTTCAGGACGAGCTCGCCGAGGCGCGGACCCGCCTGAGCGAGGCGGAGAGCACCCTGCTCGAGGAGCGTGAGGAGCGTGCCGTGAGCGAGGAGGAGTTCACGGCGGTCGCGCACGCGCGCCTGGCCGCCGCCTTGAGCGAGCGCGACGACCTGGAGCAGCGGCTCTCGGCCGACCTCGAGGAGCGCGACGGGGACGTCCGCGTCCTCGGCCGGCAGCTCGGAGAGCTCCGCAGCCGGGCCGCCGGGCTGGAGCTCGAGCGCGACGACCTCGAAGAGCGTCTGCGCCTCGCGCAGGCCGCACACGCCGCGCTCGAGCACGAGCACGCCGACCTGGGACGCCGGCTCGAGGCCGAGCAGGCGGCGGTCCGGGACGCAGTCGAGCGGGTGGAGGCGGCGACGCTCACCGCCCGACGGCAGGCCGAGGACGGCAAGACCCGACTGGAGGAGATCCAGCGTCAGCTCGCGGGCGAGCTCCAGCGACGCGAGCAGCTGCTGCTCGCGCTCCGTGACGCCGAGCACCGCGCTGCGGAATCCGATCGCGTCCAGGCGCAGCTCGAGCTGCGCGAGCGCGAGCTGGCCGCAGCCCAGGCGGAGGCGCGCGGAGCCGGCGACGCGACCGCGAAGCTGCAGGCCGACCTGGCGGTGCTCCGGCATCGCCTCGAGCAGAGCCGGGAGGAGCTCCAGGCGGAGCGGATCGGACGCGGCACCGCCGAGGCCGTCCTTGAGAAGGCGCGCGAGGACCACCAGGTCGCGACCCGGACCGCCGAGGCCGTCCTCACGCGCGAGCGGGACGCGCACGAGGCCGCGCTCAAGCACTTCGAGGGCCGGGCGCAGGCCGCGCTCGACGCCGAGCGATCCGCCTTCGCCCGGGAACGCGACGACCTCGACGCCCGTGTCCAGCGTGCCGTCGCCGAGGCGGCCGCCACGATGGCCGGCGAGCGCAGCGCCCGGCAGCAGGAACGCACCGCGATCGCCGGCTCGCTCGGCTCGCTGCGGACCGACATCGAGTCCACGATCGGCGCCCTTCGCGAGAAGCTCGAGGGCGAGATCACCCGGACCCGGGCGCTCACCGGCGCGCTCGAACAGCGCCACGCCTCGCTCGCCACCGAGAACGCGGCGCTCAGGGAGGCTCGCGCCGGGGTGGAGCAGGCGCTCCACACGTCGGAGGAGCGCGCCGCCGCGCTCGACGCCGAGCTCGTCCACCGTCGCGACCTGATGGACCGCGTGGGAACGGCGACCGTGGAGCTTCGTGGCCACCTCGACGAGACCCGTAGGGCGCTGCAGGCGGAGACGAGGCGCCGGGAGTCGACCGAGGTCGCCGCCCGTGAGGTCATCGCCGCGGCGCAGCACGTGCTGCTGACCCGCCCGGACGAGGAACCCCCCGGAGCAGAGGCCGAGGCGTACGCCGCGAACGAGCCGCTCGGGGACGCAGACGACCCGCTTCTCGACGCATCTGAGCCCGCGACGGATGCGCCCGAGGACGAGTCTCCGACCTCCACGCCCGCCACAACCGGGGCGACGCCGCTGCGCCTCCACGTCGTCGGCGCGCCCGAGGCGGCCGAGGCCCCGGCAACTCCGTCACCCGCCGAGGAGGAGAGCATCGACGAGCTCAGCCTCCGGTTCGAGCAGATTCGGGCCCAGCTCGCCGAGCGAGGTGTCCGCTCCGCGCGGATGCCCGCCGAGCGGACACCCGGCGGCCCCCGCTAGCGGCTCAGGCCGGGTCCGCCGCCCGCCAGGGCTGCGTGAGCCGGAGCGCCGCGAGGATCGCTCGGGTCGCCGGCGAGCGGTTCAGCGTGATGAAGTGGATGCCCGGCGCGCCGCGGGCGAGCAGATCGGCGCACTGGAGCGTCGCGTAGGAGACCCCGAGGGCCTCGATCGCGTCGGGATCGTCCTTGCGGAGCGCGAGCTCCCGCTCGAGCGGCTCGGGCAGCTCCGCGGCGGTCATCGTGGTCATCCGCTTGATGCCCTCGTAGCTCGTGATCGGCATGACGCCGGGGATGATCGGCACCGCGACGCCGGCCGCCCGCGCCCGCTCCACGAAGTCGAAGTAGTGCGCGTTGTCGAAGAAGAGCTGGGTGATGACGAACTGCATCCCCGCGTCGACCTTCTCCTTCAGGTACCGGATGTCGTCCTCGGGCGAGGTGGCGTGGATGTGCGTCTCGGGGAAGGCGGCGCCGCCGATCACGAACTCCGGGTACTCGTCGCGGATGAGCTCCACGAGCTCGCGGGAGTACTCGAGGCCGCCGTCCGTCTTCGTCCAGCGCTCCGCGCCCTGGGGCGGGTCGCCGCGGAGGGCGAGGACGTTCTCCACCCCCGCGTCGCGCATGCGGTCGAGCGTCGCCCGGAGCTCGTCCGTGGTCGCGTTCACGCAGGTGAAGTGCGCCATCGCCTCGATCCCGAAGTCCTCCTTCAGGTGCGCGACGATCTCGATCGTCGTCTCCCGCGTGGTCCCACCGGCGCCGTAGGTGACCGACACGTAGTCGGGGTTCAGCGGCTCCAGCTCGCGCAGAGCCCGCTTGAGGTTCTCCTCACCGGTCGGGCTCTTCGGCGGGAAGAACTCGAAGGAGAAGAGCGGGAGGCGGTCGGTCTGGGTGAGGAGCTCGTCGATGCGCATGGCCAGGCGGAAGGGTATTCAGAGCGCTGACCAGCGCTGCGGCTCACCCTCCTCGCCCGGGGTGCGCTCGACGCGGCCGAGGACCTCCAGATGGGTGAGGTAGCAGAGGGTCTCGGAGAGCCACCAGTTCGCGTTCATCGCGGTGATGGGCGCCTCGTAGACGAAGGGCACGGCGTCGAACGCGGTGATCGGCCCGCGCTCGGCGACGACCGCCGCCACCTTCTCGACCCGCTCGTGGACCAGCGCCCGATTCGCGTCGATGTGGGCCTGCACGTCAGCGAACGTGCGGCCGTGTCCGGCGAGGCACAGCCGGGCGTCGAGCGCCTCGATCCGGTCGAGCGAGTCGAGGAACTCACCGGCGGGGTCGGGGCTCCAGCCGTAGTCGTAGAACAGCGAGACCCGGCCGAGCAGGTGGTCGCCGCTCAGCAGCAGGCGCTTCTCGGGCTGGAAGAGGCACACGTGCGAGGGCGCGTGGCCCGGGGTCTCGATGACCTCCCAGGCGCCGAGATCGGTCTGCACCTGGACGCCGGGCAGGAGGTCGCGATCGGGCTTCACGTACCCGGCGACGCCGTAGCCGCGGCCGGCGGAGGCCTCCCGGTAGGCCTCGAGGGGCGCCTCCGGCACGCCCGACTGGCGTGCGACCTCGATGCGCTGGGTCAGCGCCGCCTCGGGATCGGTGGCCGCCGCCCGCATGTGCTCGTGGTTCGGATGCATCCAGAGCTCGCAGCCCGCCCGCTCGACGATCGTCGCGGCCTGGCCGTAATGGTCCGAGTGTGCGTGGGTGCAGACGAGCAACCGGACCGTCTCGACCTTCAGGTTCACCTGCGAGAGCGCCCGGTCGAGGTTGGCCTGCGACCCCGGCTCGTGCATACCGGTGTCGACCATGACGATGCCCGGGCCCGCGCCGATCGCCCACGCGTTGCAGTGGGGGACGCCCGGCCAGGGAAGCGGCAGGCGGAGCCGCCAGAGGCCGGGGAGGGCGCGCTCTCCCCGGCCGACTTCGCGTTTGCGGATGTGGTCGGGCACCCGGCCGACTCTACGGAGGAGAGCCTGGCGCCCGTTCCGTACGATTGCCGTCGTGAGCGTCACCGAGCCCCTTTCCAAGCCGCCGACCCCCGCGAAGGTCGCTGCGACCTACTTCGCAGCGCTCGCGGCCCGCGACGTCGAGGCGATGGTCGCCTGCTGGGCGCCTGGCGGGCGTGAGAACATCCGCGGCCAGATCGACACGACCGCCCCCGACGGGGTGCGCGACTACTTCACCTCGCTCTTCGCCGCGCTGCCCGATCTCCGGTTCGAGGTCGTCGCCACCACCGTGCAGAAGGAGCGCGCCGTGGTGCGTTGGGAGCTCGCCGGCACGTTCGCAGGAGCGCCGTTCGCGGGCATCGAGCCGACCGGTGCGCAGATCCGCCTCGAAGGGCTCGACGAGCTCACGATCACCGACGGGCTCATCCAGGAGAACAACGCGTTCGCCGACGGCATGACCTTCGCCCGCCAGATCGGCCTGCTCCCGGCCGAAGGCTCCAAGGCCGACGCACGGATCACGAAGGCGTTCAACGCCAAGAGCCGCCTCGCCTCACGCCTGCACGCGAGCGGGGCGGAGGCCGTCGCCGACGGCGTCTGGCGCGTCCGCGGCGGGGTGCCGAAGAAGTCCTTCAACGTCTACCTCGTCGAGGACGACGACGGGGGCGTCTTCGCCTTCGACGCCGGGATCAAGCAGATGGTTCCCGGGATCGCGAGCGCGGCGGCGCGCCTCGGCGGGCTCACCCGCGTCGTCCTCGGCCACGCGCACGCCGACCATCGTGGCGCCGCGGCCGGGCTGGGCGTGCCGGTGCTCTGCCACACCGACGACCGTGCCGACGCCGAGGGTGACGGCGGCGAGCACTACTTCACGCTCTCCTCGCTGCCGTTCTACGGCCGCCTGGCCTTCGGGCGGCTGTTGCCCGCCTGGGACGGCGGACCTGTCCCCATCGAGCAGGAGCTGCGCGAGGGCGACACGATCGGCGGCTTCTCGGTCGTCCACCTCCCGGGCCACGCGCCGGGTCTGATCGCGCTCCACCGCGAGGCCGACGGCGTCGCGCTCACGAGCGACTGCTTCTACACGGTGGACCCGCTCACGACGATCGACGGCCTGCCGAGAGTGCCGCTTTCCGCCTTCAACCAGGACACCGAGCAGGCCCGCGCCTCGATCCGCAAGCTCGCGACCTACCCGGTGCGCGCCGCCTGGCCGGGCCACGCGAAGCCGCTCATCGGTGACGTGGCCGGCGCGCTCGAACAGGCCGCGGCGAGCACCTGAGCCGTGGGCAAGCGCGACCGCCGGCGGCGGAGCAGCGGGACGCCCGCGCCGGGGGCCGGCGGGTCGTTCGCCGATCTCGGGCTCGACCTCGAGCTGAGCGCGCCCGAGGCGCTCGAGCCGACCGCGACCCACCGGGACGCCGTGGGCCGGGAGCTCGAGCTGCGGACCGTGATGTCCCCGGGGACGCGCAAGGAGTACGCCGCGCTCCTCCGCGGTGATCGTTCGACCGCCGCGGCCGCACGGGAGGACGTCTGGCAGCGCGCGGTGGAGTTCCTCTTCGAGCGGCTTGCGGTCCGCTGGACGATCTCCGGGGTGGCCACCGAGGGGCAGGCGCCGCTGCTCGCCCGGCTGCGCGCGGCGACCCGGGAGGAACGGGCCTCCGTCCGCGAGGCGCTCCGCGCGCACCTCCCCGAGCACTTCCCCGAGCTCGACGCCCCCTGAGAGACTGGGGCCATGGCCCCGAACCCCGCCGCGTTCGCCGACCTGCTCGTCGGCTACTGCCTCGACGTCCAGCCGCACCAGCAGGTGATGGTGCGCTCCACGTCGCTCGCTGCGCCGTTGCTCGTCGAGCTGCAGCGCGCAATCCTCGCGGCCGATGCCTGGCCGATCATGCGCATCGAGGTCCCCGGCCAGGCCCGGGGCTTCTACGAGCACGCGAAGGACTGGCAGCTCGAGGAGGTCGCGCCGCTGGCGGTCCACGAGGCGAAGAAGTGCGAACGGGTGCTCGGGATCCAGGCTCCGGAGGACGTCCGCGAGCTCGCGGGCGTCGATCCCGACCGGCTCATGCGTGCCCGCCGTGCGCGGAAGCAGATCCAGGAGCAGACCATGCGCAAACGCTGGTGCTCGACGCTCTGGCCCACCCCGGCCCTCGCCGCCGCCGCGGGGCTGGAGCACGCCGACTACGCGGACTTCGTGGCGCGGGCGCTGTTCCTCGACCGCCCCGAGGGACCCGTGGCCGCATGGCAGGAGCTCGGCGCGTTCCAGCAGCAGCTCGCGAAGCGCCTCGAGAAGGTGAGCACCGTCCGCATCGAGGCGGACGGCACCGACGTGACGCTCACCACCGGGGGACGCAGCTGGGTGAACTCCGACGGGAAGCGCAACATGCCCTCGGGCGAGGTCTTCACCGGGCCGCTCGAAACGAGCGCGAACGGGCGCATCCGCTTCACGGTGCCGAGCAGCCCCGCCGGGGTCGAGGTCCGGGGCGTCGAGCTCACGTTCCGGGACGGGGTCGTCGTGCAGGCGAGCGCCGAGGCGGGGCAGGAGTACCTCGACCGCGCCCTGGCGACCGACGACGGTGCCCGGCGACTCGGCGAGCTCGGCATCGGGACGAACTACGGGATCGACCGGCCCACGGGGACGATCCTGCTCGACGAGAAGATGGGCGGCACCGTCCACCTGGCGCTGGGTCGCTCCTACCCCGAGACGGGCGGCGTGAACGAGTCCGCCTTGCACTGGGATCTCATCTGCGATCTGCGTACCGGCGGGCGGATCACCGTGGACGGTGACCTGCTGCAGCAGGACGGGCGCTTCGTCTAGAGAACGACTCGGGCCGCCCCGTGCGGGACGGCCCGAGATGCTGCGGAAAGCCGGGTGGGGCTAGGAGTCCTGCTTCTTGCTCTGGCCCGGGTTCGTGTCGTTCTGTGTCCCCTGCTTCGCAGGGGCAGGGCAAACGGGCCTCCGCACCTTGATTCGGCCGGGTGCGGGGAGAGCTCTCGCGTCAGCGTGTCCGCCCGGTTGCCGCTCCTTGAACGCGCGCGGGACGCTGAGGCTGGAGGGTGCCGGGGGTTCGCCTTCCGCTCGGCCGGCGGCGTAGGCTTTCCGCCCATGCTCGCGATCACGCTCTACGACACGGTCCTCTGGGTGCACATCCTCGCGGTGGTCGTCGCCTTCGGGGCGCTCTTCGCCTACCCCGTCTTCTTCGCGGTCAACGGCAGCGCGCCGATCACCGAGCGGACGGGGCTGCACCGGATGCAGATCGCATTCTCGAAGAAGGTGACCGGCCCGGTCCTCGGGGTCGTGCTCGTGGCCGGTGCCTACCTCGCCAGCGACCGGGACTACTGGTCCGAGGTGTGGGTGAGCGTCCCGCTGCTGATCCTCATCGTGGTGGCCGGCCTCGGCGCGACCGTGCTGCGCCGCAGCGAGGAGGCGATGGTCGAGACCTCGGTCGCCGGGGACGAGCGCGCCTACGCCGCCGCGCTGGCCCAGGCGAAGCAGTGGACGCTCGTGATCCTCGCCCTCGTCGTCGTGGCGATCTTCTTCATGACCGTGAAGCCCTTCGCCTGAGCGACTGCGCGCCAGCTCGTGGACGTGCGGCTCGCGCGGTTGGCGCTCGCGCACAGCCAATTCGGAGTGGTCACGACCGCCAGCTCGTGCGCCGTGGTCTGTCGCGGCGCATGATCGATCAGCGGGCCGAGATCGGACGTCTCACGCGGCTGCACGACGGCGTCTTCGCATGGGGACACGCAGCGCTGATCAGTCGGCGCCGAGGCGCCAGCCCGGGGCGGGCGGGAGCTCGAGCGCGGCGTCCGGGCCCCAGGAGCCCTGCGCGTAGGGGAGCGTCTCGGGCGGATGCTCGAGGACCGGCGCGGCGACCTCCCAGAGGCGCTCGACCTCGTCGGCCCGGGTGAAGAGCGTGTGGTCGCCCTGGATGACGTCGTGGAGCAGGCGCTCGTAGGCCTCGAGGCGCTCGACGTCGTCGTCCGCGCCGGCGAAGGAGAGCTCCATCACGGCGGGCTCGAGCGCGAGGTCCGGCCCGGCGGCCTTCCCGAGCAGCTCGAGCCGGGCGCTCGGTGTGTCGGACAGCTCGAGCACGAGGCGGTTCGGACGGGCGGCCTGATCGGTTCCGTCCTCGAGACCGAACATCCGCAGCGGCGGCTCGCGGTAGGTGATCGTGATGACCCGCGTCCCGGAGGCCATCGCCTTGCCGGTGCGCAGCAGGAACGGGACCCCCTGCCAACGCCAGGTGTCGATCCAGGCCTCGACGGCCGCGAAGCTCTCCGTCTGCGAATCGGACTCGACGTCGTCCTCGTCGCGGTACCCCTCGAACTGGCCGAAGACCACCCGCGCCGGGTCGAACGGGCGCAGCGCCTCGAAGAGCTTGGCCTTCTCGTCGCGGAGCCCGCTCGCGTCCATCCGCACCGGTGGCTCCATCGCCACGAACCCGAGCAGCTGGCAGAGGTGGGTGACCACCATGTCGCGGAACGCCCCGGTCTCCTCGTAGAAGCTTCCGCGCCCCTCGAGCCCGAGCTCCTCGGGCACGTCGATCTGCACCGAGGCGATGTGGTCCCGGTTCCAGCTCGGCTCGAACAGACCGTTGGCGAAACGGAGCGCGAGCACGTTCTGCGCCGCCTCCTTGCCGAGGAAGTGATCGATGCGGAAGATCTGGTCCTCCGCGACGACGTCGTGCAGCGCCGTGTTCAGCGAGATCGCGCTCTCCTTGTCGTGCCCGAACGGCTTCTCCATGACCAGGCGGGCGCGCTCAGCCAGGCCGCTCTCGCCGATCTGCGCGACCATCGGCTCCATCGCCGCCGGCGGCACGCTCAGGTAGAGCAGGCGCCTGACGTCGTCCCCGCCGAGCTCCTCCTCAGCTGAGCGGACCGCGTCGGCGAGGGCGGAGGCGTCGTCGGCCGAGGAGGCGACGAAGGAGAGCTTCTCCGCGAACGTGGCCCAGTCCCCCTCGTCGAGCTCGTCCGGGCCGTGCTCCTCGAGCGCGTCGTGCACCTGCTGCAGGAACGCCTCGTGGCTATCCGGCTCGTGGCGGCCGGAGCCGATGACGCGGAAGTCCTCGGGCATCAGCTCCATGTCGACGAGGTGGAACAGGGCCGGGAAGAGCTTGCGGGCGGCGAGGTCGCCACGAGCACCGAAGAGGACGATGACGTGAGGAGCGGGACGGGTGTCGGCCATGGCGTTCGTGGTGCCCACAAAGCGGACCCGTCAAGCCGGTGTGGGCGCTTAAGCCATCCACTTTTCCGGCCGATGAACGGTGTGATGCGAACTCCACCCCGATTCTCGCGTCGGCGCTCGCCCCTGCCCGCCGGCTTCCTCCTGCTCTCCACCGCAGCCGCCGCAGCGGCTCTCGCGCCGTCGACCGCCGCTGCCGCGCCGTTCACCTGCGAGGCCAGCGTGCTCTCCGGCACGATCGCCACCGCGCCCGCGATCGAGCCCCTCGTCACCGGCCGCGGCGAGGCGTGCAAGACCGCGAACGTCGGGCTGCCGAACCTCACCGCCCCGCTCGGGCTCGTCGGCGTCGGGGCACTCGCCGGTGCCACCTCGCTGACCGGTGATGCCGGCCGTCAGGACCTCCAGCAGGCCGTCGCCGGCACGAGCATCGCCGACGTGAAGATCGGCAGCCTCGGCTCCCTCGGGCTTTCGCTGCCTGCGCTCCCGCTGCCCGCCCTCCCCGTCCAGACCATCGACATCAGCTCGATCACCGGCCCGCTCAACACGGCCACCGCCCCGATCACGACGATCATCGCCGGGCTGCCCGTGACCATCCCCGGCGTTCCCGGGCTGAACCTGCCGACGTCCCTCACCGTCGACGTCAACGCGGCCGTCCAGGCGCTCCTCAGGCTTCCGACCGCGGACCTGCTGAAGGTGAAGGCCGCGACCACCCTGGCCGGCGCCAGCTGCCTCGACGGGAAGGCCGTGACCGCAGGATCGCGCACGTTCGCCGGGGTGAGCGTGCTCGGGAACGACATCAAGCTCGACACCGTCGGTGACCAGCCGATCCTCGACACGCAGTCGATCAGCCTCGCGAACCTCGACCCGAACCTGATCAAGGTCCCGGTCCTCGACGGCCTCACCCCCGGACTGCTCGCCCCGGTCACGGCCCAGATCAACGCCCTCGTCATCAGCACCCTGAAGACGCTGCCGCCGATCCCGGTTCCCGTCGACCTGCTCCGCGTCGCCGTCACGCCCGGCAGCCAGGCAAAGACCGCCACGAGCCTCACGCAGAACGGCCCGGGGATCAAGATCAGCGCCCTCGGGCAGCCTGTCGTCGACCTTCAGCTCGGCCAGTCCAAGGTCGGTACCGCCGGGGTTGACTGCACACCGCCAGCCGCGCCCGCGGCCGCGGCGGAGAAGCAGGCCGAGCAGCCCACCGCGGCCTCCACCGCACTGGCCTGCACGACCCGGCGCCTGGTCCTCACCGACGTCGTCGGCAAGGGCGAGAAGGTGCGCCTGCTCGGCGTCGCCGACAAGCGCTACGTCGGGCGGACGGTGAAGATCGTCTTCGAGGCCGACGGCAAGACCGCGGCCCGGGCCAAGGTCCGCGCGAACGGCGAGTTCAGCACCACGGCGAAGACCCCGTCCAAGAAGCTCCGCTCCTCGAACAGGGCTCGCTACCGCGCACAGATCGGCAAGGAGAAGTCGCGGAACCTGAAGCTCGAGCGCCGCCTCGTCGTCGACAAGGTCCGCGCCTCGAACGGGCGCGTCCGGCTCATCGGCCGGGTCACCCGCCCGCTCGGCACCCCGATCCAGACGATCACGCTGACCCGCCGGGTGTCCTGCAAGCAGAGCGAGGTCATCAAGCGGTTCAAGCCGGACGCCAAGGGCCGCTTCTCGGTGCTCGTCACGGCCCCGAAGGACGCGACCGCACAGGTCTACCGGTTCAAGACGAAGGTCCGGAAGACCCGCTCGAACAAGAAGCTCTTCCCGACCTTCACGCTGCCCACCGGCGTGGACCTCACCTAGAGATGGCCGCCCGCCGCCGTCGGCGGGCCCTCGTGCCCGTCGGCCTCACCCTCGCGGCGGCGGCCCTCGCGCCGTCGAGCGCCGCCGCCGCGCCGTTCACCTGCGAGGCCAGCGTGCTCTCCGGCACGATCGCCACGGCGCCCGCGATCGAGCCCCTCATCACCGGCCGCGGCGAGGCCTGCAAGACCACCAACGTCGGGCTGCCGAACCTCACCGCCTCCCTCGGCTTCGTCCGCGTCGGTGCCCTCGCCGGTGCCACCTCCCTGACCGGCGAGGCCACCCGGCAGGATCTCCAGCAGGCCGTCTCCGGGACGAGCATCGCCGACCTCAGGATCGGCAGCCTCGGCGCCCTCGGACTCCCCCTCCCCGCACTCCCACTGCCCACGCTCCCCGCGCAGACGATCGACATCAGCTCGGTCACGACGCCGCTCAACGGCCTGACGACCACCGTCACCACGACGATCCTCGGCCCCCTGGGCGTTCTGCTCCCCGTCACCACCATCGTCCCGCTGAACCTGAACCTCCCCGCCACGCTGAACGTCGACATCAACGCCGCCGTCCAGGCGCTGCTGAAGCTCCCCACCGCGGACGTGCTGAACGTGAAGGCCGCCACCACCCTCGCGGGTGCGAGCTGCCTCGACGGCAAGCCGGTGACCGCCGGGTCGCGCTCGCTGGGCGCGGTGAGCGTGCTCGGCCAGTCGGTGAACGTCGACACCCTCGGCGACCAGCCGATCGTCGATACGCAGTCGGTCAGCCTCGCGAACCTCGACCCGAACCTCATCAGCATCCCGGTCCTCTCTGGACTCACCGGCACGTTGCTCACCACCACGACCGCCCAGATCAACGCGCTCGTCATCAGCACCCTGAAGGCGCTTCCGCCCATCCCCGTCCCCGTCGACCTGCTCCGCGTCGCCGTCACCCCCGGGGACCAGGTCAAGACGGCCACGAGCCTCACCCAGAACGGACCGGGCATCAAGCTCACGGCCCTCGGGCAGCCCGTCGTGGATCTCCGACTCGGCCAGTCCGAGGTCGGCACCGCCGGCGTCGACTGCACCCCGCCCGCCCCTCCGAAGCCGCCGACCAAAGCGCAGGTCCTCGCCGCCGAGCAGGCCACGGAGGCAGCTCAGGCCGAACAGGCGGCGCAGGAGGCCCAGTCGGGGACCCCGCCGAGTGCCGCCGTGGCCGCCTTGGCGTGCACGACGCAGCGGCTCGTCCTCACCGACGTGGTCGCGAAGGGTTCACGGGTGAAGATCTTCGGCGTCGCCGACAAGCGCTACGTCGGAAGGACGGTGAAGATCGTTTTCGAGGCCGACGGCAAGACCGCGGCCCGGGCGAAGGTGACGGGCGACGGAACGTTCAGCACCACGGCACCGCTTCCCTCGAAGGCGCTTCGCGCCTCCAACCGCGCTCGCTATCGCGCGCAGGTCGGCTCGGAGCGGTCTCGGAACCTGAAGCTCGCGCGCCGACTCTTCGTCGACCGCGCCCGGGCCAGCAACGGGCGGGTCCGGCTCGTCGGCCACGTCTCCGGCCCGCTCGGCTCCCCCGTGCAGACGATCACGCTCACGCGGCGCGTCTCCTGCAAGAAGTCGGTCGTCATCAAGCGCTTCAAGCCGAAGCCCGACGGGCGCTTCTCCGTACTCGTCCAGGCCCCGGAGGGCGCGCGGGCGCAGGTCTACCGGTTCGGCACGAAGGTCCGCAAGACCCGCGCCAACAAGAAGCTCTTCCCCACCTTCACCCTGCCCACCGGGGTCGACCTCACGTAGGAGCCGTCCGGGTGGAATAGCGTGCCACGCATATGCGTCGCACCAAGATCGTCGCCACCATCGGCCCTGCGTCCCGCGACCCGGAGGTCCTGGTGCGCATGGTCGCGGCAGGTATGGACGTCGCCCGGCTGAACTTCTCGCACGGAACGCACGAGGAGCACCACGAGGTGGCCGGGCTCGTGCGCGAGGCCGCAGGACGGGCCGGGCGACCCGTGGCGATCCTGCAGGACCTTCCCGGCCCGAAGCTCCGGATCGGTGCCCTGGAGAACGAGACGATGCCGCTCCGGGTCGGCGACGTCGTCACCTTCGCCTGCGGGAACGACGAGCCACCGGGTGCCGACCGCCGCATCCCGATGCCGTGGTCGGGGCTCGTCCGCAACGTCGCGCCGGGCGAGCACATGTACCTGGCCGACGGCCGCATCCGCCTGAAGTGCACCGCGGTCCGGGCGGGGGACGGTGAGATCGACGCGGTCGTCCAGGTGGGCGGCACGGTGGCCAGCCGGCAGGGCATGAACCTCCCCGGCGAGACCGCCGAGCTGCCGTCGGTCCCCGAGGAGGACCTCGAGCACCTGCGGGTCGGCGAGAAGATCGGCGTGGACATGGTCGCCCTCTCCTTCATCCGCCGCGCGGAGGAGGTCGAGTTCGTCCGTGGACACACGCGGGTGCCGCTGATCGCAAAGATCGAGAAGCCACAGGCGGTCGACCGGATGGAGTCGATCATCCGCGCCGCCGACTGCATGATGGTCGCGCGCGGCGACCTCGGGATCGAGCTCCCGATCGAGCGCGTCCCGATGGTCCAGAAGAAGCTGCTCGCGATGGCCGGACGGCTCGCGCGCCCCTCGATCACCGCCACGCAGATGCTCGACTCGATGGTGAGCTCCTCGCGACCCACCCGCGCCGAGGTGGCCGACGTGGCCAACGCCATCATCGACGGCACCGACGCCGTGATGCTCTCGCAGGAGACCGCCGTCGGCCAGTACCCGGTCGAGGCCATCGAGATGATGGCCGCCATCGCCGCCCAGGTGGAGCCCGAGCTCCCTACGAGCGGTGGAACGAGGAGCGCGTGCGCCGCGACGAGCGCGACCCCGCCTACACGATCGCCCACGGCGCCTGCCGGGCCGCCCGCGAGCTGGAGCTCGACGCCCTCGTGATCCCGACGCTCTCAGGGCGCTCGGTGCGCCTGGTGAGCGCCCACCGGCCGAACGTGCCGATCCTGGCGCTCTCCCCCGGCAAGGAGACCGTGCGCCGGTGCGGGCTGATGTGGGGGGTCCGCGCGGCGTCGATGCGCTACCACCGCATCACCGAGGACCTCATCGCCGACGCCGCGCACCGCGTCGTCGAGCTCGGTTGGCTCCCGGCCGGCGCCCGCGTGGGCATCACGGCCGGGCTCCCGAGCGGCGTCCCGGGCTCGACCTCGCTCTTCCAGGTGCAGACCCTCCCCGAGCCCGACGCTAGGTGGAGCCCCGCCCCCAACTCTCCTCCGCCTTCCCGAGGTCGGTGACCGCGGCGTCCCCGTAGAGCCATTCGCGTTCGACCCGGTGCCAGTTGCCGCGCGCGCGCAGCTGGCTCATCACCGCGAGCGTGAGCAGCTCGAGCCGCCGACCGAAGAGATGGTCGGGCGGCAGGGTCTCCTTGCGCATCTGGGAGAAGTAGGGGGAGCGCGGGTCGCTCGTGGTGAGCATCACCGCGGTGGCCACCTCGGGCCGGAGCGCCACCTCGGCGTCGCGCGTGTGCCAACGCGAGAAGTCGTCGAACTGCTGGAGCACGCCCGCCTCGGTGTAGGCCGCCTTGTCGGTGATGAGGCCGCCGGCGTACAGGTGCTCGAGGAGCTCCGCGCCGCGCCGCTCCACCCCGAGCCGGGCGACCTGGAGCTCGAACTCGGCCACCTCGGGGGCGATCCGCTTGAAGAGCCCGAAGTCGAGGAACGCCATCCGGTCGTCGTCGAGGAGGATCATGTTGCCGGGGTGCGGGTCTCCGGAGAACTGGCGGTGGCGGTACATCGAGCCGAAGTAGAAGCGGAAGACGATCTCGCCGATCCGGTTGCGCTCCTCCTGCGGGAGCTCCTTCATGGCCTCGAAGCCGCGACCTCGCACGAACTCGGTGACCATCACCTTCTGCCGGGAGAGGTCACCGATCACGTCGGGGATGACGACGAAGGGGTGGTCTCGGTAGACCCGCGCTAGCGCCCGCTGGTTGGAGGCCTCGAGCTCGTAGTCGAGCTCCTCGTCGATGCGCTCGCGGATCTCCTGGCCGACCGCCCGCACGTCGAGCCCGGGCGCGACCGACTTGGCGAGGCGCAGGATGATCCCGAGGTTCTGCATGTCCGCCCGGACCGCGGCGGCGACGCCCGGGTACTGGACCTTGACCGCGACCTCACGCCCGTCGTGCAGCGTCGCCCGGTAGACCTGCCCGATGGAGGCGGCGGCGATGGCCTCCTCGTCGAAGGTCGCGAACGTGTCCGAGAGCTTCTCGCCGTACTCGCCCTCGATCACCTTCCGCATGTCCTTGAAGGCGACGTTCGGCGCCGAGTCGCGGAGCGCGGCGAGCTTCTCCTGGAAGCGCTCGCGGTGCTCGGGCGGGACGAAGCCGACGTCGAGGAAGCTCAGCACCTGGCCGATCTTCATCGCCGCGCCCTTCATCGTCCCGAGCGCGGTGACGATCTGCTCGGCCGCCTGGAGCTGGCGGGCGTCCATCGCCGCCTGGGAGGTCTCCTCGTCCCGGGTCAGGTTCGCCGCGCGGGTGCCGAGCTGGCGGGCGGCCTGGCCCGCCGCGAGGCCGCCGAGCTTGGCGCTCCGCGCGACGCGGGAGGTCGGGATCGAGTCTTTGGGTCGGCGGGCCATCCGGCCGAGCGTACCCCGCCCCAGGGGCGTTGGACGCCGCCGCTCGAAGGCCGGCTCGACTCGTGCGAGGCTTCGGGCCGTGGCCGCGCCGCGCCGAAGCCCGCTCGTCCTGGTCGCCCTCGCGCTCGCGCTCGCCGCGGTGCCTCTCGGTGGCTGCGGTGGCAGTGAGGACCCGGTGCCGCCCGCGCGCACCGGCACCGCACCCGAGCCTGCCCCGGCGCTCGACGCCGCCGAGCGCCGCTCGCTGGAGGAGCGGCGCCGGCAGGAGGCCCCGACCTACGGTTTCGCGGAGGAGGCGGGCCGCGCCCCGCTGCTGCGTGCGGCGCGGGCGACCGTGCTGCGCGAGGCGCGCAGGCGGGCCGCGGCGGGGGAGCTTCACGGCCGCTTCCGGGAGGTCAGCTGCGAACTCCAGCACGAGGACCGCGCGGCCGCACGGGATCCGGACGCGCCGATCCTCCGCTACCAGTGCTTGGCGATCAGCTTCCGCTCGGCCTCCTCGGTGATCGGCCGCCCCTTCCTGGTGCGTCTGGACCTCCCCGACCGCCGGTTCGCGGCCTGCCTCTTCCTCCCCGTCGGGGGGGAGGGGACCCACGCCGCCTCGACCTTCGCCGTCCAGCCCTCGCCGGCCTGTGCCGCGGCGCCCGCGGCGGGCCCGATCCCCGCCCCGGGCTGAGCCGCCCCCTTCGAGGCATCCAGGTGGTAGCTCACAAAGGCCCTCGATGTGTGGAGCGCGAGGGGTCAGCCGGTCTCGACCTTCGAGCCGGGGACGATGTCGTCCCGACCGTCGGGCCAGCGGATCCAGGCCTTGTGGCCACCGTCGTAGTCGTCGCCGAGCAGGACGAGCGTGGCGGGCTCACCGAGCGCGGTGCAGTCCGCCGTGCCTTCGGGATCGAGCCCCTGCCAGACGCGGGCGAAGGCGTTGCCCTCGAGCTCGGCCGCGACCGTGCTCGGGTCGGTGTGGCCGGGGCGAAGCGTCGTCTCCGGCGGGAGCGCCAGGAGCACTTCCATGACGGAGCTCTTGAGGTCCGCGTAGCTCGTGGAGCCGGGCGCGCGGACGCCGCCGACCGAGTTCTTGAAGAGCGTGTCGCCGGTGAAGACGTTGCCCTCCACGAGGAGGGAGAGCATGCCCGCGGTGTGGCCGGGGGTGTGGAGCGGGGTCACGACGAGGCTGCCGACGGTGACGTCCTCGCCCGGCAGCATCTCGCCGGTCACGAGCTTTGCGAGGTCCGGAACGGCCTCGTCCATCGCCTTCAGCTCGAGCGGGTGGATGAGCACCTGCGCGTCGGGATAGGCCGCGAGGATCTTCGGCAGCTCCTCCACGTGGTCCCAGTGATGGTGGGTGAGCAGGACGTGGGTGACGTCGACCCCGAGCTCCTTCGCCTTGGCCAGCAGCGGTTCGACCGGGCCGCCGGCGTCGACGAAGAACCCGACACCCCCGCCCTCCTCGCCCGCCAGGTAGGTGTTGGAGAGGAAACCGTCGTTCATCGAGCGCTCGAGGATCATTGCTCCACGGTACCCGCGGGTACGGTGGAGTCATGGCCTCAGAACTCATCCACACGTGTTACAGGATCGTCGACATCGATCGCTCGGTCGCCTTCTACGAGGCGCTCGGCATGGGGGAGCTCCACCGCATGAGCCTTCCTGACGGCGCGACGAACGTCTTCATGGGCTTTCCGGACGACGGCGCCCGGCTCGAGCTGACCTACAACCCGGGGACCGAGAGCTACGACGTCGGCACCGGGTACGGCCACATCGCCATCACCGCGCAGGACCTCGACAGGACCCTCGCGGCGCTCGAGGAGCAGGGCATCACCCCGGAGAAGCCGCCGTACACGGTCTCCGACGGCGGGTCGCGGATCTGTTTCGTCCGCGACCCCGACGATTACCGGATCGAGCTCATCGAGCGCTGAGGGACGGCAGCACGTAGGTGTCGAAGTTGGACGGGTTCATCGGCGGGCGCTTGACCGTGGCGTCCGCCGCGAGCGGGTAGCTCGTGTAGAGCCACTGGCGGAAGAACTCGTCGAGTCGCGCCGGGCTCTTCCCACCCATCTCCTTCACGAGGGCGATCCACTGCGCCGTCGTGCCGTTGCCGTGGCGGTGCTGGGCCTGCCACGCCCGCTGGACGGCGAAGAACGTGCTCTCGCCGAGGATCTGCCGCATCGCCTCGCACACGGTCGCGCCGCGGTTGTACATCGCGTCGGTGTCGAAGATGTCCGCCGCGGTCGGCGGGTCGGCCGGCGGGATCTTCCAGTACGTGGACTTCGTCGTGTTGTAGTTCGAGGTGAAGCGCGCGCCGGTCGTGGTGCCCGCGTTCTGCTTCTCCTGCCAGTACCAGGAGGAGAACTCGGTCATGCCCTCGTTGAGCCAGATGTCCCGCCAGACGTTGGGCGAGACCGAGTCGCCGAACCACATGTGCGCGTTCTCGTGGGAGATGGTCGAGATGCCGATCGTCGCACTGGGGTAGAGCGGCTTGGTCTGGGTCTCCAGCGAGTAGCCGAGCGTCGGCGCGTTGTCGTGGATGCCCCCAGCGCTCGTGAAGGGATAGTCGCCGTAGAGGCCGGCGAAGAAGTCCAGGATCGCCGGCACGCGGGCCTCGTTGGTCATCGCGGTGCTCTTCTGGGTGGGCAGGAAGCCGGAGTCGAGGGCCAGGTAGAACGGCCGGTCCGGGTTCGTGGTGTTGTCGACCGTGAAGTCGAAGAGGCCGACCGTGGAGGTGGCCAGGTAGGACGCCATCGGGGAGTCCTCGCTCCAGTTGAACGTCTCGTTGTTCGAGCCCGTGAGCCGGGAGACGAGGCGCCCGTTGGCGACCGCGGTGAACCCGCTCGGGACCGTGACGTGGAAGTCGTAGAGCGCCTTGTCCGCAGGGATGTTGTTGTTGGGGAACCAGCCCTGGGAGCCGATCGGCTCGCCCGCGACGGCGGCGCCGTCCGGGGTGGGGACCCAGCCCTCGCTCGAGCCGTCCGGGTCGGTGATCGCCTGCTGGGTCCCGCCGTAGGTGGTCTTCACGGTGAAGGACCGACCGAGCGGTATCCCGGCAGCCGGGGTGACGATGAGCTTCGTCGCCTCTCGGGTGAAGGTCGCGCCGACGCCGTCGACGAGCACCTGGGTGACGGTCAGGCCCTCGAGGTCGAGTGAGAACTGCGAGAGGTTCTGCGTCGCCTGGGCGACCATCGTGGTCACGCCGTCGAACTGCCGGGTCACGGGCTGATAGCTGATCGTGAGGTCGTAGCGCTGGGCGTCGTAGCCACCGTTCCCGATGGCCGGGAAGAGCGAGTCACCCGCCGACCGGGCTCCGGCGGTGAACGGCGCGTCCGCCGGGCCCGTCGCTCCGGTGGGGCCCGTGGGGCCCGTCGATCCCGCGGGTCCGCTCGGACCGGAAGGGCCTGTCGATCCGGCCGGACCGCTTGCGCCGCTGGCCCCCGTCGCACCGGTCGACCCGGTCGAGCCGTCCGCACCCGACTGGCCCGTCGCACCGGTCGAACCAGCGGGCCCGGTCGAGCCCGTCGCACCGGCCGGCCCCGTCGAACCAGCGGGCCCGGTCGAGCCCGTCGCACCGGCCGGCCCCGTCGAACCAGCGGGCCCGGTCGAGCCCGTCGCACCGGCCGGCCCCGTGGAACCAGCGGGCCCGGTCGAGCCGGCCGCGCCTGTCGCACCGGGCGAACCCGCCGTGCCGGTCGACCCGGTCGGGCCGGGAGTGCCGTTCGTGCCGTCGGCTCCGTTCGTCCCGTTGCTGCCGTTCGTCCCATTGCTGCCGTTCGTCCCATTGCTGCCGTTCGTCCCATTGCTGCCCACGGCCCCGTCCGAGCCCGCCGCCCCGACTGCGCCGGGCAGTCCAGCAGGCCCGGCCGGCCCAGCGGGCCCGGCCGGGCCCGGAGCGCCGTCGTGCCCGGGCGCCCCGTCACGGCCGAGCGGGGTCGCAGCGCGCGCCGCGATGCGGACGCGACGGCCGGCCGTCCGACACCGGTAGGCCAGGCTGCTTCCCGGCCGCACACAGGCGACGAGGACGTAGGAGCGTCCGACGCTCAGCTCGGGCACGGTCAGCCGCACCCGGTAGCCGCGGGAGCCGCCGGCGGGGACCGAGGCCAGGCGGCCGCTGCCGAGCCGGTGGGCCTTGGCCGAGGACCGCGTCGTCCGCAGCGAGAAGCTCAGGCTGCCGGGCGAGGACCGGCGGCCGCCGTTGGTCACCCGGCCGGTGACGGTGAACTGCTGGGCGACCCGCGCGTTCGCGGGCGGCTCGGTGATCTCGCTGACGCGCAACCCGGGCCGCGCGGCCTGCGCGGGGGCGGCGACGCTCAACAGGCAGCAGCTCGCAGCGAGCACCAACGACGTTCGCACCAGCATGGTCCGACTCCTCAGTTCAGCCCTCCGCGGAACGGCTCCGCCGGGGTTCGATGTCTACCGCAACGAAGCCAGGAGCCAAAACGTGCGCATACGATGCGCAACGTGCAGCTCGCCGTGATCGACCTCGGGTCGAACTCCTTCCGGCTCGTCGTCTTCTCCGCCACCGACGGTCGGTGGAAGCGGACCGACGAGATCTACGAACCCGTCCGCATCGGCGAGGGCATGGCGGAGACGCAGCGGCTGGGCGAGCGCCCGATGGAGCGCGCGCTCGCGGCCTTCGACGTCTTCGCGCATTTCTGCCGCGCCGCCGGGCTCCGCCCGGGACAGGTCGACGCCGTCGCCACGAGCGCGATCCGCGACGCGGAGAACGGCGAGGCGTTCCTCGCGCGGGCCAGCGAGCGGAGCGGGCTCATTGCGCGGGTGCTCTCCCGGGAGGAGGAGGCGCACTACGGCTACCTCGCCGCCGTGAACTCGACGACGCTGGCCGACGGCTGCGTGCTCGATCTCGGCGGCGGCTCGATGCAGCTCGTCCAGGTGACCGGACGGCTCGAGAGCGCGTCGAACTCCTGGCGGCTCGGCGCGGTCCGCACCACCGAGCGCTTCCTTTCGGGCGCGGAGCCCGCGAGCCGCAAGCAGCTCGACCGGCTACGCGCGCACGTCACGACCAAGCTCGAGCGGGCCCCGTGGCTTGCGGACTGCGGGCCGCGACTGGTCGGCCTCGGGGGCACGGTGCGGAACCTCGCGAACGCCGTCCAGCGCGCCGCGGGCCAGCCGTCCATCGGCGTGCAGGGCCAGTGCGTGGGCGCGGGCGCACTGGACGAGCTCATCGAACGGCTCGCGCTGCTCACGCCCCAGGAGCGCTCCAAGGTGCCGGGGATCAAGCCGGCCCGGGCGGACCTGATCCTCGCGGGCGCGGTGGTCATCCGCACCGTCATGGAGGTCGGCGGCTTCGACGCGCTCGAGACGACCGAGGCCGGGCTGCGGGAAGGCGTGTTCTTCGCCCATCTGTTCGCCGACCAGGACGGGATGGTCGAGGATGTGCGGCGCAGCTCCGTCGCGCGGCTGGCCGCCCAGTACCCGACGGACGTCGCGCACACCGCTCACGTCGAGCACTTGGCACTCGGCCTCTTCGACGAGACCGCGGCCGCCGGCCTGCACGGCGGGGACCCGGTCGAGCGCGAGCTCCTGAGCGCCGCCGCCGCACTGCACGACATCGGGATGACCGTCGACTACGACGACCACCACAAGCACTCGCGCTACCTGATCCTGAGTGCCGGGCTCCCCGGCTTCACCCCGACGGAGGTCGCGCTCATCGCCCAGGCGGCTCGCTACCACCGCAAGGGAACCCCGGACGCGGGCCCGATGGCCGGCCTGCTCTGCGACAAGCCCGAGCTCGCGCGGCTGAACCGCATGTCCGTCCTGCTGCGCCTGGCCGAGGGGCTCGAGCGCTCACGCGATCAGTCGATCCACGAGGCACACCTCGAGGTCGGCGGCAAGCGCGCCCGGCTGCGGCTGGTCGCCGACGGGGACACCGCGGTCCCCCGCTGGGCCGCCGGCCGCGAGACCGAGCTGTTCCACCGCGCCTTCGGGCGCGCGCTCGAGGTCTGAGCCCAGCTGGGCGAAACCGTTCGGAGTTGCGCTCGCTCAGCGAGCCGAAGTCCGAACGGCTTCCCGAAAGCGCGGACCTCCGGGCACGTCCTCTTCCCGTCCCGGGCCCCCCGGACCCACCGGAACGGGAACGGTGAGCGGCTCGGCCGGGCCGGAAATGGCCTCGACCTCCTCGATGTCGAGCTCCGGCGGCTCCATCCCGTCGCAGATCAGACGAAAGGAGCCGGTGCCCACCTTGCCGTCGCCCTCCAGCAGGAGGCCGGCGATCGTGTCGCCCTCCTCCCACTGCATCCGCTCGATCTCGAACGGGTTCATGCGGACCGTGTGCGGCGGGAAGGGGCAGTTCTTGTTGTGCTGCTCCTTGCCCTTGACGATCGCCTCGAAGTTCTTGCCCTCTGCGCTGGCCATGGGGCTGATGCTAGATGAGGACCCCGGGGTTCAGGAGGCCCCGCGGATCGACGGCCGCCTTGGCCCCGCGCAGCGCGGCGGCGAAGACGTCGGGGCGCTGCTGGTCGTAGAACGGCCGGTGGTCCCGGCCGACCGCGTGGTGGTGAGTGATCGTCCCCCCGGCGTCGACGATCGCCTGCCCGGCGGCACGCTTGACCGCGTCCCACTGGGCGAGCTCGTCCCCGCGGCGGGCCGGCGCGAGCACCGTGTAGTAGGGCGCGGGTCCGTTCGGGTAGACGTGGGTGAAGCGGCAGCTCACGCGGCAGGGCTCGCCGACGGCCTCCCGCGTCGCACCCATCACGGCCGCGTGGAAGGCGGGCCAGCGCTCCCAGGTGATCGCCGTCTCGAAGGTCTCGCAGAGGACGCCCCACTGGACCATCGCGTCGCGCAGGTAGGGCAGGGCGAGGAAGGAGTCCTTCCACGAGGCGGCGGCGCCGCTCGCCTCGCGCGCGGGATCGGCGGCCCCGCCGTGGGCGGCGGCCAGCGCGACCGCCCGGGTGAGCTTGTCGTCGACCTCGTGGTCAGTGGACTCGAAGCCGAGCACGAGGAGCGCGCTGCGGCCGTCCCCGGCGCCGGACTGCTGGGCCTCGGCCGCGTCGATGAGCCGGCAGTTCGCGGGGTGCAGCCCGCTCTGGCTGATCGCCCGCACGGCCTCCGCCCCGGCCATGAAGTCGGCGAAGCGCACCGTGCGTCCGGCCCGGTGGGTGGGCTTCGGCTGCACCCGGACCCAGGCCTCGGTGATCACGCCGAGCGTGCCCTCGCTGCCGAGGAGCATCCGGTCCGACGAGACGCCCGCACCGGAGCCGGGCAGCCGCCGGCTCTCCCAGGCGCCGACGGGCGTGATCGCGCGGACCGATTCGACGAGGTCGTCGACGTGGGTCCAGAGCGTCGCGAAGTGGCCGCCCGCGCGAGTCGCGATCCAGCCGCCGAGGGTCGAAAGCTCGAAGGACTGAGGGAAGAAGCGCATCGTCATCCCGTGCTCGGCGAGCTGCTCCTCGAGCGCCGGGCCGGGGAGCCCGGCCTGGATCCTTGCGCTGCGCGAGACCGGGTCGACCTCGAGGACCCGGTCGAGCCCGGAGAGGTCGAGCGAGATCACGCCGTCGAAGCCGGGCGGGAGCGGGCACTCGACGCCGCCGACGACGCTCGTCCCTCCGCCGTAGGGCACCACGGCGGCGTTCGCGCCGGCCGCCCACTCCAGGACGGCCTCCACGTCGGCCTCGTTCCGCGCGAAGGCCACGGCGTCCGGCGGGTGGTCGATGCGGCCGCGGAAGGCACGGACCGTGTCGCGGTAGCTCGCGCCGTGGGCGTGGCTGATGCGGTCCCGGGGGTCGATTGAGTAGGGGGAGTCGATCCGCGGCGCGGGGAGCACGACGTCCTCGAGATGGACCGGCGCCTCGACGGTGTCCGCCCCGAAGCCGAGCGTCGAGCGCACGAGCTCCCCGAGGCCGGCCGCCTCCACGCGCTTCTCCTCAAGGCCCCAGCCCCACCAGGCGCGGGTCATCGGCCGAGGCGCTGCAGGCGGCGCATCGTGTAGTAGGACTCCTCGTCGGCGATGAACTCGCTCGGATCGACGCCGACGGAGACCGGGTTGCCGCGTCGGCCGTAGCGGACGGCGAGGCCCGATACCCGCTCGTCGATCGCCTGCTGCACCACGCGGAACTGGCGCGGCACGGTCGCGACCTCGCGGACGTCCGCGGTGACCGGACGCAGGAGTCTCCCGCCGCCGACGCGGACGACACGGGGCGGGTCCGGTGGGCAGAAGCACGAACGGTCGATCTCCTCGCGGTAGGACCGGAACCCGTGCTTCCGCCACCGTGCGCGGGCCGCGTCGAGCTCCTTCTGGGCGCTGCCGTCGACGATCCCCGCGTCCACCTTGCGCTCCACCGGCGGCTCCTCCGCCACGGCCGCTCCGGCCGCCACCGCGCCGGCGGCGAGGAACGTGAGCACCAGGCGGGCGAACATGCCGCGAGCCTACGCCGCCCCGAGGAGGGCCGTGCACTGCGTCGAGAAGACGCCGCCGTTGCCGTGGACGAGCGCCACCTGGTCGCCCTCCTCGCGCAGGCGCCGGACCGCCTCGATCAGCATGAGCATCCCGTTCATGCCCGGGTGCTGATAGCTGAGGCCGCCTCCGTTCGTGTTCGTCGGCAGGAGGCCGCCGGGCGCGAGGGCGCCGCTCTCCACCATCGGCCCGCCGTCGCCCTTCGCGCAGAAGCCAAGGTCCTCGAGGAAGAGGATCGGCGTAATCGTGAACGCGTCGTAGAGCTGGGCGGAGTCGACGTCGGCGGTCCCGAGCCCGGCCTCGGCGAAGGCCCGCGCGCCGGAGACCGAGGCGGCGGTATGGACGAGCGAGGCCATCCCGGTGATGTGGCGGTGCGAGTGCGTCTCGGCCACCCCGAGGACGCGGATCACCGCGGTGAGGCCCAGGGCGCGGGCGCGCTCGGCGGACATCGCGACCAGCGCGCCGCCGCCGTCGGTGACCAGGCAGCAGTCGCGGACGCCGAGCGGGTCGCACACCCTGGGCGCGGCGAGCACGTCGGCGACGCGCAGCTCGCCCCGCGCCCACGCCCGTTCGTTCCCCCGCGCCCACGCGCGAGCGCTCACGGCCACCGCGGCGAGCTGCTCGGGCGTCGTGCCGAACTCGTGCATGTGACGCGCGGCGGCCAGCGCATAGGCGGCGATCGGCAGCGGCGGGCGGATACGGCGCCTCGTAGGGGTCGCGCTCCTGCACGCTGGCCGCCGCACGCCCGACGGAGCGCTGTGTCGAGCCGTAGGCGATGAGGGCGACGTCGCACTGCCCGGCGGCGATCGCGGCGCGGGCGTGGGCCAGGTGCGCGATCGCCGAGCCCCCGCCGAGCTGCGTGGAGTCCGAGCAGCGCGGGGTGATCCCGAGGGCGTCGCCGAGCGTCACCGAGGCCCAGGGCAGCTGGGTGGAGGCGGCGAAGAGGCCGTCGACGTCGGCAGGCGTGAGGCCGCACTGCGCCAGCGCGCGGCGGGAGGCCTGGGCCATCAGGTCGGCCGGGGTCATCCCCGGCGTGACCTCCCCGAGGTCGGACTCCGCGGCCGCGGCGATGACGAGGCTCACGCGTCGGCCTCGAAGAGCGCGAGCCCGTCCCGCCAGACGACCCGCACGCGTGCACCGATCGCCAGCGGGCCGCCGAGCACCCGGCTCATCATGCGGAAGCCCTCGTCGAGGTCGACGAGCGAGACGTCGTAGGGCTCCTCCCCGCGCGGGCGGGCGACGGTCGTCGAGTAGACGGCGCCGCGCCCGGCGCTCACCGCCCAGGTGAACGGGCCGTAGCGCGGCGGCCACACAGCCTGCCCGGCCTCGTCGCGCTGATAGGCGAGCTCCCTGCGGGCGGCGTGCTCGGCGACCACGGCGGCAGGCGAGGGCTCCATCGCGTTCGATCCTACCCCGGGGGGTTCGACACGAATTGACCCAGGTTCGGGGACATTCGGCGTCACACCGCCCGTGTCCCCGGGGGTGTTCGGGAAAGGACGACCACGGTCCCGGTCCTCGGCGACGGAACCCCCTAGGGTCATCCTCCGTGGGGCTGGGCGAGGTCCTCGGGCACTGGTCGCGACGACCCGGCCCGCGCGGATCTGGACCGAGAGCCACCCGTACCGCAGGTTCCGCTCACCGGTCGCGAAGGACCCCTCGTCCGGGCCGAGGCGCTCCCGCACCTCGGCGACCGTGAGCCCCCGGAGCCCGTCGCACCGGCCGAGGCCCAGCTGCTGACGCGGGGTCGGGAACCGCCGGGAGACGAACGCGGGCGCGCACCCGAGGGCGGCGCCACCGATCCCCCCCGCCCCGCCCCGCCCCGCCTGAGCCCGCGCCCCGTCACGATCCGATCCTCCCAGAGCGCTCGTACCATGGAGCTGATGGCTCCTCCGACCGGCATCCTGGCCCGCGGCCCCTGGCCGCTCGACGCGGTCACGGCCGAGTGGAGTGAGGAGCACTACGCGCCCCCGGCCGAGCGGACCGCCGCCGCGGACGCCGCGATCCAGGCGCTCAAGGACCGCGACTCGCCCTCCCACGACGGCCTCAGCGCGCGCCTGATGGGCTACGAGCAGACCGACGCGGGCCTCGTCGTGCGAATGCAGCCGCTGCGCTGGGCGCTGCGGCTCGTCGAGGGCGACGCCTCGAGCTCCATGGCCTCGCTGCTGGTCGTCCGTGACGCGCGCGGCCGCTGGCTGGCCGGCCGCCGCGCCGCCTGGCTCAGCTCCTGGCCCGGCCGCTGGGCCCTCGGGGCCGGGGGCGCGGTGGACGTCGGGGAGACCCCGGCCGAGACGCTCACGCGCGAGCTCATGGAGGAGTGGCAGGTCGCCCCCGAGCGCGCGCAGGCCGAGGCGCTCGTGCGCCTTCCCCATCAGCTCGTGATGTTCATCGGCCAGGCCTGGCTGCCGGACGGCGCCGAGGTCACCCGCGACGACGAGCACGACGAGCACGCCTGGTGGCCCGCCGATCCCGCGCGGTGGCCCGACGAGGCCGACGAGCCGCTGCGGCGCATGGCGGCGCTGCTCACCGCCAGATGAGGCTCTCGCGCAGCGTTCATCAAACGCGCTTCGTTCACGCACTCCTTCGTGTACCTCGTGCTGCTCGTCGCCTGGCTGGTCCCCGGCCTGCACGGGCTCGAGGCCGTCTTCGGAATGGCGCACGGGCTCGGCTGGTTCGCGATGTGCGCGCTCGTGATCGTCGGGCTGCGCCAGCGCCTGCTCGACATCCGCCTCGCCGTGGCGGTCGCGGTGCTCGGGGCGGTCGGGCCGTTCATCGGCTCCTACGAGTTCATCCGCCAGGACCGCGCCCGGGCCGCCTGAGGGCCAGCGCCGGCCCGCCAACTCGGAGCTGCAGACGTTTCGCCATCCGCCGCACAGGTGACACCGTTCACCAGCAGTCGACAGGATGTCAATCGGCCGGCGCCCGGAGCACGGCCAGGAAAGGGTCACCGCCATGCCGGTCACCACCGAGTCGCGTCTCGCCCGTCGGATCGCCGCCGCGAGCGCCGCCTTCATCTTCGCCTCGCCAGCCGCAGCACTCGCCGACGGCGCGCCATCGCGGGCCGATGTGAACGACGGCGACGTCCTCACCAAGCTGCTCGCCCCGAGGATCGCGCCCACCTCCGGGGACCCGGCAGTGGACGGCAAGTTCGCGCCGCCCTTCGTCGAGCCGAACATCGGGGACAAGGTCACCCAGGCCAAGTGCATCGAGGCGGCCGGGCCGAACGGCCTCCAGCGCTGCAAGCCGGCGGCGGGCACGATCATCCTGCTGCCGAACGGCAAGCTCGTCTACTGGAACAACCTGGGCGGCACCGAGAACGTCAACTACTCCATCGTCGGCGAGTACGGCGCGGTCTCGACCAACGACGAGGCCCGGGTCCTGAACCTCGGTCAGGGGAACATCGCGCCGTCGTGGGCGCTCCCCGACCCGGTCGACGGCGGCGCCAACCCGAACGGCGAGTCGCAGAGCGAAGCGCTCATCCCCGGCGCGCAGACCACGGAGACCTTCAACGACGGCGCGCTCTTCGGCGCGGCGCAGAGCTTCCTGCCCGACGGCAAGATCCTCGTCCAGGGCGGTACCGACTACTCGCTGGACCCCGGGGTCGACGGCCTGCCGTTCGGCGTCGTCGAACTCTCCGGCGTCAAGGCCACCCGGATCTTCGACCCGGTCACGAACACCTTCACGCAGACGGGTGACACGGCGAAGGGCCGTTGGTACCCGACGCAGCTCACGCTCGGCGACAGCTCGACGCTCGTCTTCAGCGGGGTGACCAAGCTGCTGAAGCCCGTCTACAAGGAGGACCTGACCCAGTCCGGGCAGAACGTCCTCGAGGCAGAGCGCTACAACCCGGCGACCGGGAAGTGGACGGAGGAGGGCCCGGCGGCCAAGCAGGACCTCCCGCTCTACCCGCGCATGCACCTGCTGCCGAACGGCAAGGCGTTCTTCAACGCCTCGGGCCAGTCCTTCAACCCGGCGGGCCAGAGCCTCGGCCAGGGCGGCTGGATCTACAGCAAGATCTACGACCCGAAGAAGCAGAGCTGGCGCGACACGGGGATCCCGGGCCTGACCGACGTCGGCCCCGGCAAGAACGACGGCCCGACCGGCCCGGTGCCCTCGCTCTTCCCGGGCTTCCGCGGCTCGATGAGCTCCACGATGCTCCCGCTCGAGCCCGACGCGGAGGGCAACTACAAGAAGGCGAGCTTCCTCTCGGCGGGCGGCGTGCTCGCGCTCTCCCCGGGCTCCTACGTGCCGGTGGCGGACTCCCGGATCACCGACGTCGAGACCGGCGGGGCGACCGAGACCCAGAAGACCCGGAAGACCGGCCCGCTCTCCGAGGTGCGCTGGTACGGCTCGCAGGTGCTGCTGCCGACCGGCGACGTCATGCAGTTCTCCGGCGCGGACAAGGACGAGGTCGTCGGGCCGGGCACGGAGTTCCCCCGCCAGCAGGCCGAGATCTTCGACGCGAAGAGCGAGACCTGGCGCCCGGCGGCGGTCGCGGCGCAGCCCCGGACCTACCACAACTCGGCCGTCCTGCTGCCGAGCGGCGAGGTCCTCATCGGCGGCCACGCGACCATCTCCACCCTGTACCTGAACAACACGACGCTGCCGGGCGGCTTCGCCCCGCACGACGGGCGCGACCCGAGCTTCGAGCTCTACAAGCCGCCGTACCTGTTCCGGGGCGAGCGGCCGCAGATCCAGAGCACGGTCGACTCGCTCGGCTACGGGGAGAGCTTCAAGCTCACCCTGGCCCCGGGTGTCGACGCCGCGGGCCTCGACTCGATCCGCCTGGTCCGCAACACGGCGATCACGCACATCGTGGACGCCGACCAGCGCCAGGTCGTGCTGCCGATCATCGCTCGGGACGGGCAGACCGTCACGGTGCAGGGTCCGCCGTCGGGCGACGTGGCCCCGGCCGGTCCATACATGCTCTTCGCCAACGGCAAGAGCGACCAGGGCCCGGTCCCCTCGGTGGCGAAGATCATCATGGTCGGCACCGACGCCCAGCGCGCGAACGTGTTCCCAGGCCGCGCGAACGACAAGACGACCGGGGCGTCCCTGGCCCCCCGGTGCGTCAGCCGGCGCGCGTTCACCGTGCGGCTCCGCTCCGCCTATCGGAGGCGCGCGGTCCGCGCCTCCTTCGCGGTCGACGGCAAGCGGATCGCCAAGCGAGACGTCCCCGAGGGGGCCGAGTCCCGCGTCCGGGTGAAGGTCTCGCTGAAGGGCAAACAGGGTCGCGGGAAGCTCACCACGCTGAAGATCGTCGTCCGGCTGAAGAACGGCAAGACCCTCCGCGACGTGCGCCAGTACAAGCTGTGCACGCCGCCCTCGGGGGACCGGCCGAACTTCGACGCCGAGAGCCGCAAGAAGTTCTCCAAGAAGTCGAGCAAGTAGCGCGGTTCGGAGCGCAACTATCAGACCACCAGGACGGCGCGGCTCCCACGCCCGGGAGCCGCGCTAGTGTGCACTTCCATGGCAGTTGACACGACGGTCCAGGTGATCGCCCCCGGTGCGGGCGAGTCGGTCACCGAGGGGACGATCCTCGAATGGGCAGTCGAGGAGGGGGGCCGGATCGAGCTCGACGCGACGATCGTCGAGATCTCCACCGACAAGGTCGACGTCGAGGTCCCCTCGCCCGTCGCGGGCACCGTCGTGAAGCGGTACTTCGAAGAGGGCGACACCGTCACGGTCGGCGCTGTGCTCGCGGACGTGCAGCCGGACGACGGCGCCGCCCCCACCCAGCCGGACGCCGAGGGTTCCGGCGACGACGCGGCGACCTCCGGCGACGACGCAGGCGGCGAGACGATCGACATCGTCACCCCCGGCGCCGGCGAGTCCATCACCGAGGGCACGCTCCTCGAGTGGACGGTCGCGGTCGGCGACCAGGTGGCCGTCGACGACACCGTCTGCGAGATCTCGACCGACAAGGTCGACGTCGAGCTCCCCGCCCCCGCCGCCGGCACCATCGCCGAGCTGCTCGCTGAGGAGGGCGACACCGTCCAGGTCGGCCAGGTCATCGCGCGCATGACCACGGGCGCCGGCGCCAACGGCTCCGCGCCGAGCCCCGGCAGCTCCGAGAGCCGGAAGGACGCGGGACTTCCGCCCGATCAGGCCGCGCCCGTCTCCGCGAACGGTGGCGGCAGCGCCGACTTCAGCGGCAGCGCCTCCCCGGTCGCCGCCCGTGCCGCCGCGCACGAGGGTGTCGATCTCGCGACCGTCACCGGCACCGGACCCGGCGGGCGCATCACCAAGGACGACGTGCTCGCCCGCAAGGCCGGCACCACGCCCGCGAAGACCGCAGCCGGCGGGAGCGCCGAGGGCGGCTCGTCCGCCGCGAAGCCCGAGGACGCGAAGCTCATCAAGGGCGCCGCCGCGGTCCTCGCCCGCTACATGGACGAGTCGCGCTCGATCCCGACCGCGACCTCGTTCCGCACCCTCACCGTCACGGCGATGGACACCCGCCGGAAGCAGCTGAAGGCCGCCGGGCAGAAGGCCTCCTTCACCCACCTGATCGCCTACGCCATCGCGCAGGCCGTGCAGAACGACATGCCCTCCATGGGCCTGCACTTCCTCGACGTGGACGGCAAGCCGCACGTCATCGACGACGACGCCGTGAACCTCGGCATCGCGGTCGACGTGACGACGAAGAAGGGCCGCACGCTGATGGTCCCGGTCATCAAGGACGCGGGCCGCAAGTCGTTCTCCGAGTTCAAGGCCGCCTTCGACGACCTCATCGCCAAGGCACGCGAGAACAAGCTCACCGCCGACGACCTGCAGGGCGCGAACGTCTCGCTCACGAACCCGGGCGGCATCGGCACGATCGCCTCGGTCCCGCGGCTCATGAACGGCCAGGGCACGATCATCGCGACGGGCTCGATCGCCTACCCGGTCGGCCTCGGCGCCATCGGCGAGGCGATCGGCGCGGAGAAGGTCATGACGATGACCTCGACCTACGACCACCGCATCATCCAGGGCGCCGAATCCGGTCAGTTCCTGAAGATCGTCGAGGAGTACCTTCAGGGCGAGCACGAGTTCTACGAGGGCGTCTTCTCCGCCCTCGGCGCGGAGCTCGGACCGGCGCCCAAGCCGCCGACGCCGCAGGCCGTCGCCGCCGCCTCGGTCACCCCCGCCGCGGTCGCCGCCGAGGGCTCGATGCCCAGCGAGGAGCTGCTGCAGGCCGTGCAGGCCGCCGTCTCCCTCGTCAAGGCGCACCGCACCCACGGCCACCTCGCCGCCCGCCTCGACCCGCTCGGCGCCGAGCCCGAGGGCGATCCCGCGCTGGACCCGGAGCCGCTCGGACTCACCCCGGCGCTCATGGAGAAGATCCCGGCGAAGATCCTCCGGATGCACGTCGCCGGCGAGTCGCTGGCGGACGCGCTGCCGAACCTGCGCGACGTCTACTGCGGCACGATCGCCTACGAGATCGAGCACATCTCCTCGCACCGCCAGCGCACCTGGCTGCGCGAGCGGATCGAGAGCGGCACCTACCGCGAGTCGCTCTCCGACGACGAGCAGAACGCCCTGCTGAAGCGGCTCATCGAGGTCGACGCGTTCGAGCGCTTCATGCACAAGGCCTACCTCGGCCAGAAGCAGTTCTCGATCGAGGGCCTCGACATGACCGTGCCGATGCTCGACGAGATGATCCAGCTCTCGGCCGCCAACGGCGGGCGCGAGGTCGTCGTCGGCATGGCCCACCGTGGCCGGCTGAACGTGCTCGCCCACAACCTGGGCCGCCCGTACGAGTCGATCTTCGCCGAGTTCGAGGGCCAGTCGACGCTCGAGGCGATCACCACGATCCCGCAGGGCGGCACCGGCGACGTGAAGTACCACCACGGCGCGCAGGGCTCCTACCAGCTGCCCGACGGCGACTCGATCCTCGTCAACCTCGAGTCGAACCCGTCGCACCTCGAGTTCGTCCACCCGGTCGTGCTCGGCGCCGCCCGCGCCGCGCAGACCACCCGCCAGGGTCCGCACGCCAACCGTGACCAGTCGGCCGCGGTGCCGATCGTGCTCCACGGCGACGCGGCCTTCCCCGGCCAGGGCGTCGTCGCCGAGTCGCTGAACCTGCAGGGGCTCGACGGCTACCAGGTCGGCGGCGCGCTGCACCTGATCACGAACAACCAGGTCGGCTTCACCACCGACCCGGAGGACTCCCGGTCCACGCGGTGGTCCTCGGACCTCGCCAAGGGCTTCGACGTCCCGATCATCCACGTGAACGCCGACGACGTCGCCGCGTGCGTCTCCGCCGTCCGGCTCGCCTTCGCCTACCGCGAGGCCTTCGGGCACGACGTGGTCATCGACCTCATCGGCTACCGCCGCTTCGGCCACAACGAGGCCGACGAGCCCGCCTACACGCAGCCCGAGATGTCGGCGCTGATCAAGAAGAAGCCGCGGGTCGCCGAGCTCTACGCGGAGCAGCTCGTGGCCGCGAAGGTCACGACCCCCGAAGCCGTCGAGCAGCAGCGCACGGACATCTGGGACGAGCTGACGCGCCTGCACGGCGAGCTCAAGGCGCAGCTGAAGGCGGCGGCCGAGGCCGACGGCGGCCAGGCCTCGCAGCAGACCGGTGAGTACACGCTGGACCGCACGCCCTCCCCCGAGGTCAAGACGGCGGTCTCCAAGGAGCGGCTCGAGGTCCTCAACGAGGAGCTCGTCACCACCCCGGAGGGCTTCAACGTCCACCCGAAGCTCGTCAAGCAGCTGGAGCGCCGCCGCAAGGCGGTCACCGACGCGGGCGGCATCGACTGGGCCCAGGCCGAGGCGCTCGCCTTCGCCTCGCTGCTCACCGAGGGCGTCCCGATCCGCCTGACCGGCCAGGACGCCGAGCGCGGCACGTTCTCCCAGCGCCACCTGGTGCTGCACGACGCGAAGACGGGCCAGACGGTCTCCCCGGTGCAGTCGCTCCCGGGCTCGCTGGCCCCGATCGAGCTGCACAACTCGCCGCTGTCGGAGATCGCCTGCCTCGGCTTCGAGTACGGCTACTCGCAGGAGGCGCCCGAGACCCTGGTGCTGTGGGAGGCGCAGTTCGGCGACTTCTCGAACGGCGCGCAGGTCATCATCGACCAGTTCATCGTCTCCGGACTCGCGAAGTGGGGGCAGTCCTCGCGGCTGACCCTGCTGCTCCCGCACGGCTACGAGGGGTCCGGGCCCGAGCACTCCTCGGCCCGCCTGGAGCGCTTCCTGACGCTCGCCGCGGAGGGGAACATCCGCGTCGCGAACCTCACGACGCCCGCGCAGTACTTCCACCTGCTCCGCCGCCAGGCGCGGGTCGCCAAGCAGCGGCCGCTCGTGATCATGACCCCGAAGTCGCTCCTGCGGCTCCCGCAGGCGACGAACCGGCTCGAGCACCTCTCGGACACGCAGTTCTTCCCCGTCCTCGGGGAGCCGCGGGTGCCGGTGGACGAGGTCGAGCGCCTCGTGCTGTGCACGGGCAAGATCTACTACGACCTGGTCGGCCACCCCTCGCGCCAGGACAACCCGGGCGTCGCGGTCGGCCGCGTCGAGCTGCTCTACCCCTTCCCGGAGGGGCAGATCGCCGAGCTCATCGCGACCTACCCGAACCTGCGCGAGGTCGTGTGGGCGCAGGAGGAGCCGCGCAACATGGGCGCCCGCGCGCACATGTTCCCGCGCCTCATGCAGATCCTGCCGGAGCACCTCGGCTTCGGCTACGTGGGCCGGCCGGAGCGGGCCAGCCCGGGCGAGGGCTACCCGGCCGCGCACAACGTGGAGCAGAACCGCATCATCCGCACCGCGCTCGATCTCTCGGTGCCGGTGTCGCTGTACCCGGCCAAGACGCCGGGCGAGCGCTGAGCCGGGCCTCCGGGAGCGTGCTGGCCGGGGTCGTCTTCGACCTCGACGACACGCTCTCGGACTACGCGGCGGTCGAGGAGCGCGTCTGGAGCCAGACGCTCGCCTCGGTGCGCGCGGCGCTCCCCGCGGTGGTGCCCACGGAGGCCCGGCGACGGTTCGCCGCCTGCCGGGAGCCGCTCTACGAGCGGATCCTCTCGGGCGAGTGGACGGTCGACGAGTACCGCCGTGGCCAGCTCACCGAGACGGTCGCGCCGTGGGGCGCGCTCCCGGAGGAGCTGCTCGTCGCGCACTGTGCGCTCCGGGAGTCCGCGGTGGAGGAGACCACCCCGGTGCCCGGCACGCACGCCCTGCTGGAGGCGCTCCGGGCGCAGGACCTGCGGGTCGGGGTGCTCACGAACGGGACCGGGGCGCTGCTCCGGCGCAAGCTCCGGACGCTCGAACTAGACGCGCTCGTCGACGTCGCGATCTCCGCGGTCGACCTCGGGACGCCGAAGCCCCACCCCGCCGCCTACCGTTCGGTGGCGGACAAGCTCGGGCTCACAGTCGATCGGCTCGCGATGGTGGGTGATCACCCGGAGTGGGACGTCGCCGCCGCGCTCCGCGCCGGCTACGCGAGTGCCGCTTGGCTCGATCGTGACCTCGGGACCCACGTCGTGGACGAGCTGCCGCCGGATGCGGTCCGGGTGGCCACGCTCGCCGAGGTCATCCCCGCCCTCGGGCTCTGAGGCGGCAGCGCTCAACGCGCGCGCAGGCGGTGCACGAGCACCCGATCGTCCCGGCTCGTGTCGATGCGCCAGTCGCGCGCCGCCCCCTCAAGAAACTCCTCGGCGGTCGAGCGGTCCGGGTCGGCGAGCAGCACCTCATGGCCGAGCTGCGGGAGCAGGGGGAGCAGCGCCTCGACGTTGCGCTCCTCGTAGAGGACGTCGGCGAGCACGACGAGATCCCACGGAGCGCGGGCGACGAGCACCTCCGGCTCCCGCCAGTCGACCACCAGGGTCTCCACCTCGAGCCCGTTTCGGCGGGCGTTGGCGTCGGCGACCGCGGTCGCCTCGGGTGCCCAGTCAGTCAGCGTCGCGCGGGCGCCTCCGGCCGCCGCCGCGATCCCCACGAGGCCCACCCCGCAGCCGAGCTCGAGCACGCGGCGCCCTCCGAGCTCCCGGCGGGCGATGACCTTGGCGAGGGCGATCGCGCTCGGCCACAGCTCGGCCCAGTAGGGCATGAACTCGTCGCGCTCCTCGAAGGCCGCGTCGTCGATGAGCGCCTCGGGCTCGCGCGGACGGGCGATCACGACGTCCCGCCCGTCCCCCAGCGGCACGACGTCGATGATCGGGTCGGCGTCCGAGAGCTCGCTGAAGCCCGTGCCCAGGAACGGCACGGCCCGGGTCCCGAGCGGCGGGGGCTCGGGGGCGGACGTCATTCTGCGGCCGCCAGCGCCTCGCGCACCGCCGCCGCGCCCGGGGCGATGTCCGGCTCGAGCCGGTCGAGCAGCTCGCGCCACCCGGGCTGGAGCGCGATGGCGCCGCGGACGCGCTCCACCGCGAGCGGGAGGTCGCCCGCCTGTCCGGCGCCGAGGCCGGCCCAGAAGAGCAGCTCGTGGTTACCAGGGGCGAGCGCACTGGCGCGTTCGTACCGGTCGCCCGCCTCCTCGTGGCGCCCTTCGCCGGAGAGCTCGTCGCCCTCGGAGGCGAGGGCGTAGGCGTCGCTCAGGTCGAGCAACCGGTCGAGCTCGCGCAGCGGTTCGGGGTGGTCGTCGACCCGCAGGTCGACCGCGGTGCGCCACGGCTCACCCACGCCGGGCGCGACGAGCAGGGCGCACGACTGCTTGCCGCGCGCGTCGCCGCCCTGGGCCTCGGCTGCGTGCAGCGCCGCGGCCAGGCGGCGCTCCAGCGGGCCGACCGCACGTTCGAAGGCCTGCGCCATGGAGGGCCACACGCTCGGCACGGACATCATGTTCGCCTGCGCCGCGAAGCCCGGCCCCTGGTCGTGGCCGGCGTAGGCGATGCAGCGCTCCCCCGTGTGGACCGCGACGCGACCCCGCGCGTCCACGACCGCAACCTGGCGGTAGCGCGCCTGTTCGTCGGTGGCGACGAGCTCGGCGAGCGCCTCCTGCGGTGCCTTCCCCGCCTCGAGGAGGTCGAGGAGCCGCGGACCGTAGGCGGGCTCGACAATGGACTGGGTCGCCACCGCGCCGACGCCCGTGCGGACCCACGGCACGAGCGGCCCGACGGCGAACCAGTGCGACTGGACGGCGACACCGACGGCCCCGCTCTCGGGGTCGCAGGCGACGATGGAATAGGTGCCACGGCGGATCATGCCGCCGAACCTACCCACGCGGCCGGACCTCTCTCCCGATGAGCTCGGACTATGGTCGCGAACGGATGCATCCGCTCGGCCCCGATCACCGCGCTGCCGCGATCCTCGCCGCGGTCCGGGTGATCCCCGAGGGCTGGGTCCGCACCTACGGCGACCTGTCCCCGTCGGCGCCACGCCTCACGGGGGCGGTGCTCCGGAGCGCCGGCGACCCCACGCTGCCCTGGCACCGTGTCGTCCGCGCGGACGGCTCGCTGGCCAAGGGAGAGCGACAGCGCGCCCTGCTCGAGGCGGAGGGGGTGCCGTTCGACGAACGGGGGCGGGTGCTGCTCGCTGTGGCACGCTTGCCCGACCATGTGGAGCCAGCGTGAGATCACCCTCGAGCCCCGGCGCCGGGGCCTGCACCTGATCACCCGGGAGGTGACGGACGCGCTCCCCGAGCTCGACGGCCTGGAGACGGGCCTGCTGCACGTCTTCCTGAAGCACACCTCGGCCGGGCTCACCCTCACCGAGAACGCTTCGCCCGAGGTGCGCACCGACCTCGACGGCTGGCTCGACGTGGTCGCCCCCGAGTCGCGGGACTGGGCGCACAGCCTTGAGGGCCCGGACGACATGCCCGCGCACGCGAAGTCCTCGCTGCTCGGGGCCTCGCTCACCCTGCCCGTTCACCGCGGGCAGCTCGCGCTCGGCACCTGGCAGGGCATCTGCCTGGCCGAGCACCGGGACCACGGCGGCCCCCGCCGCCTGGTGCTGACGCTGCACGGGGAGTAGCCGCCCTCAGCGGCCGAAGCGCACCAGCGCCCGGACGACGATCCGCGCGAGCTGCTCGACCTCCGTGAGGCGGACGCGCTCGTCGACCGCGTGGGCCCGCTCGAACCCGCTCGTCCCGAGCATCGCGCAGGGGATGCCTCGCGCGGTGAAGTGGCGCATGTCCGCGCCCCACGTGACCCCGGCCACGGACAGGCGCCGGCCCAGCTCGGCCTTCCCGACCTCGCCCAACAGCCGGATCCACGGGTGGTCGGTGGGCGTCTCGGCCGGTGCGAACTGACCACCGCTCCAGCGCAGCGGCACCGGTGCACCGTCTCCGGCCGCCGCGTCGACGACGGCCTGCAGCGCGGCCCGGGCCTCGCTCGGCTCCTCCCCGATCCGTACGCCCAGCCGCCCTTCGAAGCGCAGCTCGTCCGGCACCTGGCTCGACCAGCGTCCGGCCTCGACCCGACCGACGAGCAACGGATACGGAAGCGCGTGCTCACGCATGAGCGGGTGGGCGACCTCCGAGTTGACGGCCCGCTCGTGCTTGGCGAGGGCCAGATGGATCGGCACGTAGCGATCGATCGCCGAGACGCCCTCCAGGCGCACCGCGGCGTGCGCGGCCCTCCCCGTCACGACGCCCGAGAAGGTGAGCGCGCCCGCCTGCGCGCACACGACGTCGAACGCGGTCGGCTCACAGACGAGCGCCGCCGCGAAGGCCGCGTCGCGACGGAGGGCGGCGAACGTCCCGAGCCCGCCGTCCTCCTCCGAGGAGACGGCCTGGAGCACCACGTCGCCCGGGAGCGTGATCCCCGCCCGGGCCACCGCGGCCATCGCGTGCAGACAGGCCACGACCGCGGCCTTCATGTCCATGCTGCCGCGCCCGTAGAGGAACCCCTCCTCATCGATGGCGGCGGACCACGGCCCGTGGGTCCACGGCTCGGATCCTTCGTGCACGACGTCGACGTGCCCGTTCAAGCAGAGGCGCGGTGCGCCCGGCACGCCGCCCGGCAGCACGACGTCGGCCTGCAGGAGCTCCGTCCTCGGAGCCTCCTCGCCCGGATGGTCCGGCGCCGCGCGCAGCTCCGCGAGATCGTGCTCGACGATGGTCGCCGCCAGGCCGCGCTGCTCGGCCAGCGCTGCGACGAGCTCCACCGCGGCGCGCTCGTCGCCGGTCTCGCTCGGGGTCCGCACGAGCGAGGTCAGATCGGCCACGAGGGTGTCGGAGTCGAGCGCCGCGAGTGCCTGCTCCTCGCCGATCCGGCTCATCTCCCGACGGTACCGCGAACCGTCCTGACCGATTCGGCGCACGAACCGCCGATCACCAAAACCGGATCTTCGTAGCCTGCTTCGCGATGACGCCGTCAACCCAGCGCGCCGCGCCCGAGCGGACGCTCTTCATCTTGAGCCTCGGATGTGTCGCCTTCGCCCTCGGGCAGACGATGATCATCCCGGCGATCCCGGACATCAAGGCGAACTTCGGCGCCTCCTCGAGCGCCGTCGCCTGGCTCGTCACCGCCTACTTCCTCACCGCGTCGGTCTCCACCCCGATCGCCGGCCGCCTCGGCGACATGTTCGGCAAGCGGCTGATGCTGGCGATCTCACTCGGCTTCTTCGCCGTCGGCTGCGTGCTCTCCGCCGCCGGCACCTCGCTCGAGGCCATCGTGCTCGGGCGCGCGCTGCAGGGGCTCGGCGGCGGCGTCTTCCCGCTCTCGTTCGGGATCGTCCGCGACGAGTTCCCCGCCGCACGCGTTCCCGCCTCGATCGGCCTGCTCGGCTCGACCGCCGGCGTCGGCGGCGGCATCGGGCTGCCGCTCGGCGGGCTGATCGCCGACACGGTCGGCTTCCCCTGGATCTTCTGGCTGAGCGCCGCGCTCGGCCTGCTCGCCGTCGCGACGACCATCCTGCTCGTCCCCGAGTCGGAGGAACGCTCGCCCGGCCGGGTCGACGTGCGCGGCGCGATCGTGCTGAGCGTCGGGCTCGTGCTGCCGCTCCTCGCCGTCTCGCAGGCGACGACCTGGGGCTGGGGGTCCACGCGGACGCTCGGCCTCGTGGTGACCGGTCTCGCGGTGCTCGTCGCCTGGGTGAGGCTCGAGCAGCGCACCCCGGAACCGCTCGTGAACATCGCGACGCTCGCCCGGCGCGAGGTCCTCACCACGGACATCGCGACCTTCCTGGTCGGGTTCGGGCTCTTCGGCTCCTTCGTCCTCATCCCTCAGCTGGCCCAGCTGCCGAAGGAGACCGGCTACGGGTTCGGCTTCAGCGCCACGGCGGCCGGGCTGCTGCTCGCACCCAGTGCGCTGCTCAACCTGTTCCTCTCACCGCTCTCGGGGCGGCTGGGGGGCCGGGTCGGCGCCCGCATCCCACTGACGATCGGCTGCGCGCTCGCGGCCGCCGCGCTCGGGCTGCTCGCCTTCGCCCACGGCTCCCCGCTCATCACCTTGGCCTGGGCGGCCCTGCTCGGGGTGGGGATCGGGTTCGCGTTCTCGGCCATGCCGAACCTGATCATCGAGGCCGTCGACCGCCACGAGACGGGCGAGGCGACGGGCGTGAACACGATCGCCAGGAACGTCGGCGCGTCGCTCGGCTCGGCCGTCGGCGGCTCGATCCTCGCGGGGGGCGTGCTGAGCTCGGGCTTCCCCTCGAACGCCGCCTTCACCGCCGCGCTCGGCGTCTCCGCGCTCGGCTCGCTCGTGGCGGCCATCGCCGCGATCAGCATTCCCCCGCGCCGTGTCCGCGGGCTCGAGCCGGCTCCCGCCACCGGCTGAGGTGCGCTCAGCGCCGTCCGCGCTGCTGTGCCGCGCGATGAGCCCGGCGAAATTCGAGGACGTCTCCGTCCACTGAGCGCTCCGCCCGCGGGGTGGCCTGCAGGAGCGCGGGGATCATCGGGGTGCGTAGGAGCTCCCCGGCGGCGCTCCGTTCGATCCGCACGGCGCGGGTGCCCGCGCGGGAAGTCACGACCCGTTCCAGGCGGTCGTCGTGGAACAGCAGGCCGACGCCGTCGTCGGCCGCCCACCCGGCGGGCAGGACGTCCGCGGCGACCGCCTGCTCGTAGGTGGGCAACCGGTCGCGGTCGTTGTCGGCGTGCACCGTGAGCGACCACGGCAGCAGCCCGAGGCCTTCGACCGGCTGCGGGACGCCCGTGGACTTGGTCACGCCGCCGGCGAACCAGCACATCGCCCCCGCACTCAGCCCGGCGAGGACGATGCCGCGCTCCCACGCCTCCCGCAGCACGTGGTCGAGGCCGTACTCGCGCCAGATGGCGAGCATCGAGCGCATCGATCCTCCGCCGACGTAGACGACGTCCTGGCAGAGCACCAGGTCTCGCAGGGAGATACCCCCCGAGTCGCCGAGCCGGAACAACGAAAGCGACGTCGGGACGCACGGACGATCTGCGTAGGTGGCCCGGAACGCGCTCACCTGCTTCTCCGCGTCCCCGGACGCGGTCGGCAGCAGAAGGATCCGCGGGACCTGCTTGCCGGGCAGCCGGAGGATGAACTCGTCGAGCGCCGGGTTTCCCGGCTCCATCGTGAAGCCCCCGCCGCCCATGGCGAAGATCGTGCGCGTCGGCCCCGGCATGCGTGCTCGAGGCTACGCCGCCAGCGCCGGCGCCGCGCAGGCCCCGAGGTACCGCGCGGAGAGCGACGTCTCGACCGCTTGCCCACCTCTCGCCTCCACCCGGTAAGCGCCCGCGCTCGACTTCGAGGTGATGACGTCGTAGAGATCGGTCCCCCGGAAGTGGAGTGCGCAGCCGTCGTCGGCGCCGTAGCCAGCAGTCATGCCCTCGGCGACATAGCCGTGGAACTCGGTGCGGCGTTCCGGCTCCGCGTCGTAGTGCACGCAGTTCGAGAACGGGAGGAAGCCGAGGCCTCGCACCCGCTCCGGTGCCCCGTGGAACGCGGTGACCGCCTCGTCGAACCAGCACAGCGATCCGGCCGACCCGCCGCACAGGATCACCCCGGCCCGCCAGCACTCCGCGAGGATCGCGTCGAGGCCGTGGGCCCTCCACGCGCCGAGCAGCGATACGACGCTGCCCCCGCCGACGTAGATGACGTCCTGGCGCAGCAGGTGTGTGCGCAGGTCCCCCTCCACCGCGCCCGCCCCGCGGTCCCGCCGGAAGAGCGAGACGTGCGAACAGTCCGCTGTGACCGAGAACGTGCGGTAGAAGCGGACGACGTAGTGGTCGGCGTCTCCCGAAGCCGTCGGAACGAAGCAGACCCGCGGACGCTCTCGCCCGGTCAGGGCGAGGACGTGGTCGTCGAGCAGCGGGTTCCCGTTCTCCATGGAAAACCCGCCACCCCCGAAGGCGACGATCTGCGGCGTAGACGGCATACGGCGAGTCTCGCGACCGGGGAATCCGGCGCCTTCGTCCCCCTGTCGAAAGCCGTATGGCCCGCCGGTCGAGTTCCTACCTGCTCTTCCACACCGGCTCGCGCTTCTCCTTGAAGGCGCTCGCACCCTCCCGCGCGTCTTCCGAGATGAGCACCGGGCCGGCGATCTCGCCCTGCTTGGCCCACATGTCCTCGGTGCTCCAGTCGCCCTGACGCATCAGGATCTCCTTCGAGGCGATCAGCGCGAGCGGGCCGTTCTTCTCGATCGCGGCGGCGAGCTCGAGCGCAACGTCGAGGGCGCCGCCCGCGGGGGCGAGGCGGTTCACGAGGCCGAAGGCGTGAAAGCGCTCCGCGGGCATCGGGTCCCCGGTCAGGGCCAGTTCCATGACCACGTGGTAGGGCATCCGCTGCGGGAGGCGCAGGAGCGCTCCGCCCGCGGCGATGAGCGAGCGCTTGGCCTCCGGGATCCCCATGCGGGCGCCCGCGGCGGCGACGATCAGGTCGCAGGCCAGGGCGATCTCCATGCCCCCGGCGACGGCGAAGCCCTCGACCGCCGCGATGAGCGGCTTGCGCGCCCCGCGCTGCGCGATGCCCGCGAAGCCGCGATCGCCGACCCACGGGGTCTCGCCCTTCACGAAGGCGCCGAGATCCATGCCGGCGCAGAAGGACCCGCCTGCCCCCTGAAGGATGCCGACGGTGAGCGTGTCGTCGGCGTCGAGCGTGTCGAGCGCGTCGGCGATGCCCTGCGCGGCGGCCGCATTGATCGCGTTGCGGACCTCCGGACGGTTGATCGTGATGACGAGCGCGCCGCCGCGGCGCTCGGTGAGGACGGCGGGGGAGTCGGACATGCCCGTCACCCTACGTGAACCCAGTTCAGCTTCACGCACCGGAGATAGGCTGAACGGATGCACGAAATCGCCCCCGACGTCTTCCAGCTCGCGGTCCTGCCGCGGAACGGCATCAACGTCTACGTGATCGGGGACGTCATCGTCGACGCGGGGCTTGCGAGCTCGCCCAAGAAGATCGTCAAGGCGGTCGCGGACCGCACGATCCGTGCTCACGCGATCACCCACGCCCACGTCGATCACGCCGGCGGTTCGCTGCGGCTGATGGAGACGCTCGAGCTGCCGATGTGGTGCCCGGCGGGCGACGTCGCCGACGTGACCTCCGGCGAGCCCGCGATCGGGCCGACGCGGCTGCGGCCGATCGTCGCCTTCGGCGGGGGCTTCGACGGGGTCGACGTCGACCGCGAGCTGCGCGAGGGCGACGAGGTCGCGGCCGGCTTTGTCGTCGTCGAGCTCCCCGGACACTCGCCGGGCCAGGTCGGCTACTGGCGCGAGTCCGATCGGGTGCTGCTCACCGGCGACGTCATGACGAACATGAACCTCTTCACCACGGCCGTCGGCCTCCACCTGCCGCCCGGGCCGTTCACGTACGACGTGGCCCAGAACAAGGCTTCCGTCCGTAAGGTCGCCGCGCTCGCGCCGGCCGTCGTCGGCTTCGGCCACGGGCCGGTCCTGCGTGACGCGGCGCCGAAGATCGCCGCGTTCGCCGCCGCCCACGCCGCCTGAGACGGACCTAGGCGAAGAGCGTGAGCTCCGGCTCCTTCTCGCCCCGCACGACCGCGAGATCGACCTCGACGCAGGCGATCCCGCGCGCCTCGGCCAGCACCCGGGCCTGCGGCTTGATGACCTGGGCGGCGAGGACCCCGCCGCAGAGCTCCATCGCCGGATCCCGGCGGATCCTCTCCAGGTAGCGGGTGAGCTGCTCGACCGCATCGATCGTCGCGACCCGCTTGATCTCCACCGCGATCCAGCCGTCCGCCTCGTCGCGGCACATGAGGTCCACCGGTCCGATGTCCGTGGGCCATTCGCGCCGCACCAGGCGGAAGCCCTCGCCGCACCACATCGGTGCGTCAGCGAGCGCCGCCTGAAGGTCCTTCTCGACGCCGTCCTTCTCGAGCGCCGCGGCCTCGCCCATGTCGTGCGTGACGTCGGAGAGCACCTCGACGATCCGGATGTCGAGCCGGTCCTCCGTCGCACCGGCGAGCTTTCGAACGATGATGTGCCCGTCCGACTCCTCGACGACGGTCGGCGGGGTCATCCAGTTCTGGGGCTTGAAGCCGCCGGTGTCGGCGTGGACCATCACCGACCCGTCGCTCTTGAGCATCAGCAGGCGCAGGGCCTCCGGAAGCACCGCGGTCAGGCGGCCGGTGTAGCGGACTTCGCAGCGGGCGACGATGAGGCGCATCGCCGAGGAACCGTAGGGCCCCCGGCGGACAGGTCTACCTCAAGCGGAAGGTCAGGAACGGGGACTTGGCCGGCTTGTACGGCGCGAGGCCGGCGTACGTCGCCCGGACCCGCCACCGCCCCTTGTTCGCAAGCTTCGCCTTGAAGGTGAAGGTCTTCCCCGCCGACTTCCGGCCGCCCACGAGCTTGCGCCACTGCTTCTTCTTGTTGAGGAACTGCCATTCGACGAAGACGTTGCCGCCGACCGCCGGGCTGCCCGTCGGCCGCGAGATCCGACCCTTGAAGAGGCAGGTGCGCTTTCCCTTGATCCGCTTCTTCGCGCAGGTGACCTTCCGCGCCAGCCGGTACCGAGGGGTGAGCGTCTGCGGCAGGGCACCGACCCCGGTGGCGGGGACCTTCACCACGTTCACGACCTTTTGGCCGACGTTCCCGTTCTTGTCGAGCGCCGAGACCTCGATGCGGTGCGGGCCCACGGCGAGCTCGCGGGAGCCGAACCACGGCGCGAGGCCGACGCTCGCCCCGTTCGTGAGCGCGTCCGTGAAGTTCCGGATCGGCTGACCGCCGTCGAAGCTGAAGGTGATGCGGCCGAGGCCGACGCCGGCGTCGCTGGCCGAGGCTGTGATGTCGATGCGGTCGACGAACTGCTCGCCCTCCGCGGGCTTCGTGACGGTGATGGACGGCGGCTCGAAATCCCCGCACGCCCCCGGGCCGATGCCGCCGGCGCCCTTGAAGACCCCGAGGGCGGGCTTGGCGCTGCCGTCCCCCCGGAGCAGGCCGTAGTGGGCGAGCTCGCTGGCGGCCGGCTGCTGGGCGTTGTCGCGGAGGGTGAAGACCGTGGCCGCGACGACGTAGGGGTCGTTCGCCAGGCACTCGTAGGCCTTGCGCAGATACGCGGCCTGCGTGGGCTCGTCGACGCCCGAGGGCTTTTTGCCTGCCTGCTCGCCGCGGGCGCAGCTGGTCGCGCCGCCGGCGGTGGTCGACCACCCGAGCTCGGACATCCAGATCGGCTTGTCGTCCCCGTTGGCGAGCATCGTCGCGCGGACCTCGCGGTAGCCGAGGAACGTGAACTGACCGAGGCGGCCGCTCGGGTCGCGGTAGAAGACGTCAGGGCCGACGACCGAGCAGGCGGTGTCCGTATGGACGGAGACGCCGTCGAAGGAGCCCTTCGCCCCCTGCGCGTAGAGCGACTGGATCCAGTCGTAGTTGTTCCCCGTGGTGGGGCCGGTGAGCACGGTCGCCCCGGCGTCGTTGCCCTTGATCTGCGCGAAGGAGGCCTTCAGCATCTGGGTGTAGAAGTCGGCGTTCGGCGCCTCGCCCCAGAACTCAGGCGCGTCCGGCTCGTTCCAGATCTCGTAGGCGGGGGCGGGGTCGCCCTTCCCGCGCCCCTGCGCCAGCCAGCCCGCAAGCTCGCCGACGAACGTCGCGTACTCGGCGGCGTCACGCGGGTGTCCGTTCCTCGCCGCCCACGGCGGGGCGCCGAGGATCGTCATGATCGGCACGGCCCCTTGCCGCTGCACGAGGTCCACGTTCGAGCGCAGCCCGGCCGGGATGGGCTCGCCGCTGTGCGTGCCCCCGTTGCTCGAGAAGTCGGCGGCCGAACCCGGCTCGAAGTCGCTCCAGCGCACGAAGAAGCGCACCTGCTTGGCACCTTCGGCGAGCGCCGGGCGTGCGTCGGCGTAGTCGCTGACGTTGATGCCGGGCGCCGCGGCCTGCGCGGAAGCACCGAACGAGAGCGCGCCGAGGACGGCGAGGGGAAGAGCGAGGCGTGAGCGTCGGAACACGGGGAACACCTTGAGCGGGAGCAGGACGCAGGCATTCTGCACGGATCAATCGCGCAAAGCCAGCCTTTGGACGATTGTCATACCGGATCCCGGCACAGACGATGGCGGCTCAGACCGCCGGAAGCGCTCGAGGCGCCGCGGCACGCAGCCGGGCGAGCAGCTCCCGGACCTCGAGATCGCCCGGCGCCAGCTCTGCCGCGCGCTCGGTGGCCGCGGTGGCGTCGGAGATGCGATCGGTCCGGGCGAGCGCGTGGGCGTACCGCGACCACGTCTCCGCCGACTCCGGCGCGAGCAGCGTCGCCTGCTCGGTCGCGGTCACCTCCCCGCCCAGCTCCCCGCTCAGGTGGTAGGCGAGCGCCAAGTCGAGCAGCCCGGCCACCGACGGCCCGAGCGTGCGCGCCCGCTCGAGCGCCTCGACGGCGGCCCGGCGATCCATGAGACGCAGGCGCAGGCGCCCGACGCGCTCCCACTCGCTCGCGTCCTCCGGGGCCCGGGTGGCGGCGCGCTCGGCGGCCTCCGCGGCGAGGTCGTAGGCGCCCATGTCCTCATAGATGCGGGCGGCGTAGCGATGCGGCGCGGGCCGGTCGCGCTCGTGCCGGGCCCAGTCGCGGACGGAGCGGCCGGCCGCGGGGAGGTTCCCGCCCTCCCAGAAGGCGAGCGTGAGCAGCCGGAGCACGGCCGTGTTCTGGGGCTCGGCGTCGCGGGCGTAGATGAGCCGCTGGGCCGCGAGGGCGAACTTCCCCTCGGCCATCGCGTGCTGCGCGGCGGTCATGAAGCGCTGGACGCGTTCGGCGCCCGGATCCGGCTTCGAGAAGTCGACGAACTGGAGCGAGCCCGCCGGGACGGTGCGCACGCCGACCTGGAACTTGATGCGCGCCCACTGCTGGACGTCGTCGTCCTCCCCCGTGAAGTAGATGCCGCTCACCTCGCCGACGCCCCACTCCGGGTAGGAGAGGCAGCGCGCGTAGCGGTGCACGACCGAGTGGTCGGGCATCTGGGAGGCGAACGGATCGTGCTCGCGCCGGTCCTTGGCCGCCGCGCGGGCGCGTTCCTGCGCTTCGTAGTTGCGGCGACCGGCCTCCTCGCGGGCGGCCCGGGCCGCGGCGGCCGAGGCCTTCACCGCGTGGCGGGAGACCTTCCCGCCGCGCGAGTCCTCGGCCAGGCGCTCGAGCGTGTCGGCCGCCTCGTTGATCGCCTTCAGGTGACGTTCGTGCTCGTATTGCTTCCCCACGGGGGCCAGATCGGGGTGCCAGGTCTTGGCCAGGCGGCGCCGGGCGAGCTGCACCGCGCGCTTGTCGAACGGGGGCTCGAGCTCCAGGAGGAGCGACGCCTGCTCGATGTCGAGGATCTGGGCCACGAACCTTCCACGGTACCGCCGCCGGGTGCGCGGCCCGGCGGCTCCCGTGCGCCATCGCGCCAGGCCCCGAGCCCGTAGTACCGGGCATGCGCCTAGCCCTTGCGAACCTGCTCCTCACCGCCGTCATGGTCGGCGTCATCTGGCTCGTGCAGCTCGTCGTCTACCCGATGTTCCTCGACGCCGGCCCCGGGGCCTTCCCGGCCTGGGAGAACGAGCACTCCCGCCGGATCACCGTGATCGTCGGGCCCGCGATCCTGGCGCAGCTCGGCCTCGCCCTGGCGCTCGTCGCCCGCGCGGTGGACGGCGGCGCCGAGCGTCGGGTGTCCGCCGCGAACCTGCTTGCGTTGCTGGTCGCGGTGGGCGCGACCGGCCTCGTCTCGGTGCCGCTCCACGACGAGCTCTCCCGCGGCTTCTCCGGGGGCACGATCGACACGCTCGTGCAGACCAACTGGATCCGCACCGCGGCGTGGACGCTGCAGCTCCTCCCGGCTGTGGCGCTCGTGGGGAGGGCATCTAGACTGCCTTCCCGATGAGCTCCTCGTACGTCTACACGATGCACAAGCTGACCAAGCGCTACCCGCCGGACAAGACGGTGCTGAACGAGGTCACGCTCTCGTTCTACCTGGGCGCGAAGATCGGTGTCCTCGGCTACAACGGCGCGGGCAAGTCCTCGCTGCTGAAGATCATGGCCGGCCTCGACGAGGACTACCGCGGCGAGGCCCAGCTCGGGCCGAACGCGACCGTCGGGATGCTGCAGCAGGAGCCCGGGCTCGACGAGACCAAGAACGTCCTTGGCAACGTGCAGGACGGCGTCGCGGAGACCAAGGCGCTGCTCGACAAGTTCAACGAGCTCGCCGCCAACTACTCCGAGGAGACCGCCGACGAGTTCGCCGCCCTCCAGGGGAAGATCGACGCCGCCGACGCCTGGAACCTCGACACCCAGCTCGAGTACGCGATGGACGCGCTGCGCCTGCCGCCCGCCGACGCGGAGATCGGCCCGCTCTCGGGCGGCGAGAAGCGCCGCGTCGCGCTCTGCCGACTGCTGCTGCGCGCCCCCGACCTGCTGCTTCTCGACGAGCCGACCAACCACCTGGACGCCGACTCCGTCGCCTGGCTCGAGCGCTACCTCGCCGACTACAAGGGCGCCGTCGTGGCGGTGACCCACGACCGGTACTTCCTCGACAACGTCGCGAACTGGATCCTCGAGCTCGATCGCGGCAAGGGCATCCCCTACGAGGGCAACTACTCGCACTGGCTCGAGGCCAAGGAGAAGCGCCTCAAGCAAGAGGACCGCCAGGACAAGTCGCGCCAGCGCCAGATCTCGGCCGAGCTCGAGTGGGTGCGCACGAACCCGAAGGGCCGCCGGACGAAGTCGAAGGCGCGGCTCGCGCGCTACGACGAGCTCGTCAACGAGGCCGACAACGTCCGCCTGGACGAGGTCACGATTCAGATCCCGCCCGGGCCGCGCCTCGGCGACACCGTCATCGAGGCGAAGGGTCTCGCGAAGGGCTTCGGCGAGAAGCTCCTCTTCGAGGACCTTTCGTTCAGCCTGCCGCCCGCGGGCATCGTCGGGATCGTCGGCGCGAACGGCGCCGGTAAGTCGACCCTCTTCAAGATGATCGCCGGACAGGAGAAGCCCGACGCGGGGTCGCTCGAGCTCGGCGACACCGTGAAGCTCGCCTACGTGGACCAGTCGCGCGACTCGCTGGACCCCGACAAGACCGTCTGGGAGGAGATCTCGGACGGCCTCGACATCATCAAGGTCGGCAAGCGTGAGATCAACTCACGCCAGTACGTCTCCGGCTTCAACTTCAAGAAGACCGATCAGCAGAAGAAGGTCGGCAAGCTCTCCGGCGGAGAGCGCAACCGTGTCCACCTGGCGAAGCTGCTGCGGACCGGCGGCAACGTGCTGCTCCTCGACGAGCCGACCAACGACCTCGACGTCGAGACGCTCCGTGCCCTCGAGAACGCGCTGCTCGAGTTCCCCGGCTGCGCGGTGGTCATCTCGCACGATCGCTGGTTCCTCGATCGCATCGCCACCCACGTGCTCGCCTTCGAGGGCGACTCGCAGGTGACCTGGTTCGAGGGGAACTTCGAGGCCTACGAGGAGTACCGCCGCACCAACCTCGGCATTGACGTCGACCGCCCGCACCGCATCACCTACAAGAAGCTCACACGGAGTTAGTCGGCCGACTAACCTGGACCCATGATCGAAGTCGGGGTCCACGAGGCGAAGACGCGGCTCTCCGAGCTGCTCCGCGGCGTGGAGACGGGTGAGGAGGTCACGGTGACCCGCGGCGGCAAGGCGATCGCGCGCATCGTGCCGGTCGAGCCGACTCCGCCGCGGCCACCGTTGTTCGGGTTGCTCGCCGACGAGTTCGGCGATCCCGGCGACTGGGAGTACGACGAGGACGAGGCAGACGCGATGGGCGATCTCTTCGGTGTCGGACCCCGCGGACCCGGATGAGGCTCCTGCTCGACACCCACGCGTTCCTCTGGCTGCTGGCCGGCGACGACCGCCTTCCGGCGCACACCCGGGCGACGATCTCCGCCGCGGACGACGTGGCCCTCAGCGCCGCATCCGTCTGGGAGGCCGAGATGAAGCGTGCCGCCGGCCGACTCGACGCCCCGCCCGTCCAGGACGCCGCGCTCCGCGCGGGGTTCCGCCTGCTCGATGTGACCGCGGAGCACGCGACCCACGCTGCGGACCTCCCGGTTCATCACCGCGACCCATTCGATCGCATGCTCATCGCTCAGGCACAGCTCGACACCCGGGTGCTCGTGAGCAAGGACGAGAAGGTCCGTCTCTACGGGGTGGCCGTGGCCTGGTGACACCGTCACCCGAAATCGCGGCGTGCTCGGGGCCCCGCGCGACGGTGGCCCAACTCTCGTTCGTTCAAGACGCGCGGCCGGCGCGGGCGTACGGTTGGCCCATGCCCTCCACCGTGGTCCCCGCCTTCCGCGTCTCCTCCCGCGCCGTCCTCGACCAATGGGTGGAGGCGTTCGGCTTCGAGCTCGCCTTCATCGTCGAGGACGGTGAGCAGATCGGCCACGCCGAGCTCCGGCTCGGGGACGGGTGGGTGATGGCCGGGACACCGAAGGGGAACGAGCACGACCACCCGGTGGGAACGGCCGGCAGCTACTGGGTACTCGGGGACGCCGCGGCGGTCGACGCGATGCACGCCCGTGCGCTCGCCGCCGGCGCGGCCAGCGTCAACGAGCCGTACGAGCCGCCGTACGGCGGGCGCGAGTGCAGCCTGCGCGACCTCGACGGGAACTCCTGGTCGTTCGGGACCTACGCGCCGGGAAGCTCCGCCTGACGTCCGAGGCGGACGACGCCGAGGATCGCCGCGGCGGCCAAGGCCGCGACACCGATGGAGAAGACGGTGCCGGCGACCACCAGGTCGGTCGCGGCCGCGAGCAGGCCCACGCCGATCACCGGCACGGAGATCGCGACGTAACAGACCACGAAGAAGCTCGAGATGGTCGCGCCGCGCTGCGCGGCCGGCGTCGCGTGGTTGATCGAGGCGAGCCCCGCCGCGAAGCCCGCGCCCTGTCCGGCACCCGCCACGACCCCGCCGCCGATCAGCAGCGCGAGCGACGCCAGCGAGAGCGCCACGGCCAGGGTCGCCGCTCCCACGATCAGCAGCCCGCACCCAAGGCGCAGCGCCCGTGAGGGCTCGATCGTCCGCCCGAGCGCCTGGCCGACGATCGACGCACCGAAGACCGCGAGGACCACAAGGCCGGTCACCGCGTGGTTGCGCTCCCCGAGGACCTCGCCGAGGAACGCCGGCGAGACCGCGGTGACGAGGCCGAGGACCGCGAAGCCGGCGAAGCCCGCGATGACGGCCGGCCCGAACACCGCACGCGCCTCGGCGGCCACGGTGGGGCGGGTGGGACGGAGCCGGAGGGCCCGCGTCGCCGCGCCGTCGACCGGCTCCGGCATCCGCCAGATCCCGGCCGCCGCGAGCGTGAGCAGCGCGAGGTGGACCCAGAAGACGAGCCGGAGCGGCTTCGCCCCGTACTCCGCGAGCACGCCGGCGAGCATCGCTCCGGAGCCCAGCCCGCCGACGTTCACGATCGTCGCGAGCAGGCTTGCCCGCGCCGCCCCGCCCTCCGGCGCGAGATCGAGCAGCGCGGCGGTCGCCGCCCCCGTGAAGATCCCCGCCGCCAGCCCTGAGAGCAACCGGCCGGCGATGATCGGTGCGAGCCCGTGGGCCAGGAGGAAGCAGCCCGCGCTGAGCGCCGAGCAGAGCAGCCCCGGCAGCAGCACGCGACGCCGGCCGATGACGTCGGAGAGGTTCCCGAAGAGCAGCAGTGCCGTGATGACACCCGCGGCGTAGACCGCGAAGACGATCGTGATCGTGACCTGGGAGAACCCGTACGCGTCACGGTAGAGCGGATACAAGGGCGTCGGCAGCGTCGTCCCGACCATCGTGACGACGAACGCTGCGGCCACCGCCACGAACGCGGCACGACGCCCGTGCGTCGGGCGGGCGGAGCGGGGGTCGGCCATCCTGAGCAGGCTAGGTCGAAGACGCGCGTGGTCCTGCCATCCTCGGTTGATGGCCCACGTCACCATCACCGAGTTCACCGATCCCGGCTGCCCGTTCGCCTTCTCCGCCGAGCCGCACCGCCTCCGCCTGCGTTGGCTCTTCGGTGAGCAGCTCGCGTTCGACGAGCGGATGGTCGTGCTCGCCGAGACCCGGGAGGACTACGCGGCCAAGGGCTTCGACCCGGAGAAGGCCGCGAAGGGGTCGGCGCAGCTCGCCGCGAAGTTCGGCATGCCGATGAGCGAGGAGCCGAAGGAGGCCGTCGCCGCCACGGTCCTCGCCTGCCGCGCCGTCGTCGCCGCCCGGCTGAACGCCCCCGAGAAGCAGTGGCTGCTCCTGCGGCGGCTCCGGCACCTGCACTTCGTCGGCCCGCTCCTCGACGACCCGCAGACCATCCGTGACGCCGCGGGGTTCGTCGGGCTCGACCCGGACGAGCTCGAGGCCTGGATGGGGGAGGAGAGCACGGAGCGTGCACTGCGCGCCGACATGCTGATGGCGCGCGACCCGACGCCCGCGGCGCTCGCGCTGACGGACAAGCTCGCCTCCACCCCGGACGGCGGCTGGCGCTACACCTGCCCCTCGTACGAGTTCCGGACCGCCGACGGCGCCACCTTCTCTGCCCCGGGAATGCAGTCGAGCCTCACCTACGAGACGGCGCTCGCGAACGTCGCTCCCGATCTCGAGCGGCGCGCGGAGCCCGAGGACGTGACCAAGGTGCTGGCGTGGGCGGGCTTCCCGGTCGCCACGCAGGAGGTCGCTGAGGTGTGCGGGATCTCGAAGCGCCGGGCGCAGGAGCGGCTCGAAGCCGCGGGCGCCGTCGCCGAGCCGGTCGGCCGCGACGCGTTTTGGACCCTCCCCGCCTGACCCCGATCTGCCGAGCATGGATCCACCCCCATGGCGCGGGGTCGCATCCATGCTCACCGAGACGTGGTCGCTGACCATGGATCTGGCCCCGCCACGCGGGGTCGGATCCATCCTCACCGCTCGGGCGGGCCGGGCTCGAGCGGCCGGGCGCGAGCGGTCCGGGCGCGCGGCTCAGGCCGCGGCGGCCTCCGCGGTAAGCGCTGCCACGGCGGCCGCCACCTCGCGGGAGCTCCCGACGACCATGTCCGCGCCGGCGAGCTCCGACGCCGGGTAGGGGCCCGTGGTGATCGCGATGCAGCGCACGCCGTCGGCGTGGGCGCAGGCGATGTCGCGCGGGGTGTCGCCGATGACGATCGTCTCGCTGCGGCGGCACGGCCCCTCCGGCGGCACGCAGCGTCGACCTGCCCGCGCGCGGGCGACGGCGGGAAGCGCCGCGCGGTCCTCGTGGTCGGAGCCGAAGCCGCCCTGACCCGTCGGGAAGTGCGCGCCGATCCCGGCGCGGCGGAGCTTCAGCCGCGCGATCGGCTCGTAGTTGCCCGTGACGAGCGAGAGGATGTGACCCGCATCGGCGAGCGCCGGAAGCACCTCGTCCATGCCGGGGTTGACCGTCGCGCTCAGGTCGGCCGGACAGAGGCGCGCGTAGGCCTCGCAGGTGACCGCGCGGAGCTCCTCCATGCGGTCGTCCACCTGCCGCGCGTCGACCCCCGCGAGCGTCAGCAGCGAGCGGGCGATCGCGCCGTCCGTGCGCCCGGCCGTCTCCACGCGTCCGGCCGGCAGCTCGATGCGGTGGACCTTGCAGACCGCCTCTTCCAGCGCCGCCTTGTGCTCAGCCGCGGCCTTCAGCAGCAGCGTCCCGTCGATGTCGAAGAGCAGCAGCATGTCTCGATCATCGCGCACCCGCGCTCCGCTGTGGGAAAGCCTCCCCGCGGCTCAGCGCGCGAAGGACGTCCCCGCCGTGAGCTTCTGCGCGAACGCGGCGATCAGCTTCGCGCAGGCGAGCACGTCGTCGACCTGGACCATCTCCACCGGCGAGTGCATGTAGCGCAGCGGGATCGCCACGATCGTCGTCGGGATGCCGCCGCGGGACATGTGGACGACGTCGGCGTCGGTGCCCGTCCCCCGCCCGCTGGCCGCGATGGTGACCGGGATGCCCTCAGCCTCGGCGACCTCGTGGATGAGCTCGAAGACCCCCGGGTTCAGGACCGCTCCGCGCTCGATGACCGCACCCGAACCGAGCGGGTGCTCGCCGAGCTCCTTGGCCTCGACGCCGGGCGCGTCGGTCGCGTGGGTGACGTCGACGACGATCGCCACGTCGGGGCGCAGGGAGAACGCAGCGGTGCGCGCGCCGTTCAGGCCGATCTCCTCTTGGACGGCCGCGACCCCGACGACGTCGCCGGGGGAGCCACCGGCCTCGGCCACGAGCCGCGCGGCCTCGTAGGCGATGAACGCACCGAGGCGGTTGTCCATCGCCCGGGAGATTGCCCGCCCGCCCAGCAGCTCGACCGGCTCGCCGGTGATGACCGCGGTGTCGCCGATGCGCACGAGCGCCTTCGCCGCCTCGCCGTCGGCGGCGCCGATGTCGATGTGGAGCTCGGTGAGCTTCGTGCCCTTGTCGCGCTCGTCCGGCTTGATGAGATGGATCGGCTTCTTGCCGACGACGCCGGGGATGCGGCCCTCCCGGGTGGTCAGCGTGATCCGCTGCCCGACGAGGATCTGCGGATCCCACCCTCCGACGGAGGTGAAGTAGACGAAGCCCTTCTCGTCGATGTGCGTGACGATGAGGCCGATCTCGTCGACGTGCCCGATGATCGCGAGCGAGAGCCCGTCGCCCGTGCCCTTCACGGTGGCGAACGAATTGCCCATGTCGTCGACGCGGACGTCGGCGAAGGCGGAGGCGGCCTCACGCCAGATCGACGCGGGCTCGGTCTCGTAGCCCGAGGTGCCCTGGGCGACGAGGAGAGAACGGAGAACCTCGGGAAGCGGCATCAGCCGATCCTAGGACTCCGAGGAGCGCCGCTCCGCCCGGCCGGACCTGTCATCACGACAGGAACGACCTGGCAAAACGTGCTCGGCCCGGGTCGGATACCCGGGCGAGTGGGCTATCGCCCGTTGACCGTGTCCTTCAGCGCCTTGGCGGCGGTGAACTTCGGGGCCTTGCTCGCCTTGATCTGGATCTTCTCGCCGGTGGCGGGGTTGACGCCCTGACGGGCACCACGCTCCACCACGGAGAACTTGCCGAGGCCGGCGATGTTGACCTCGCCACCACGGGCAAGCGTCTCGGACAGGATCTCGGCGAAGCCGTCGACCGCGCCCTTGGCCTGGCCGGAGGCGAGTCCGGTCTTCTCAGCGAGGTTCTGGGCCAGCTCAGTCTTGTTCACGTCGTGTACTCCTCATGCGTTGGGTCGAGAGGGGCGTCATCCTTACAGGTGCGCCGGGCAGAACGCCACATAATCGGGCTCCACCACGATCCGGAGGCTACCCCGGCGGGCGGCGGCGACACATCGTGCCGCCGCCGTGGACCCCGCAAACAGGGCCTACTGCTGCTCCGCGAGCTGCCGCAGCACGTACAGCAGGATGCCGCCGTGACGGAAGTAGTCGGCTTCCTTGGGGGTGTCGATCCGGAGCTTCGCCTCGAAGCTGATCTCGCCCGCGGTGACGCTCACCGAGGTCGGCAGGCCGCCGTCGTTCAGGGTCTCCGCGAAGCCTGTGATCGCGAACTCCTCGGTACCCGAAAGCCCCAGGGAATCGGCCGATTCACCCTCGGGGAACTGCAGCGGGAGCACCCCCATGCCGACGAGGTTCGAGCGGTGGATGCGCTCGAAGGACTCGGCGATCACTGCCTTCACGCCGAGCAGGTTCGTGCCCTTCGCGGCCCAGTCGCGGGATGAGCCGGAGCCGTACTCCTTGCCCCCGAGCACGACGAGCGGCGCGCCCTCCTCGGCGTACTCCATCGCCGCGTCGTAGATCGACATCACCTCGCCGTCCTTGACCGTGTTGCCGCCCTGCGGAATCTTCGCGCCGCCCGGCCCCTCGAGCAGGTTCTGCAGGCGGATGTTGGCGAACGTGCCGCGCATCATCACCTCGTGATGGCCTCGGCGGGCGCCGAAGGAGTTGAACTCCCGGGGCTCGACGCCGCGCTGCTGGAGGTAGAGGCCGGCGGGCCCGTCCTTCTTGATCGCGCCGGCCGGGGAGACGTGGTCGGTGGTGACCGAGTCGCCGAGCTTGGCGAGGACCCGGGCGCCCGTGATGTCCTCGATGGGCGTGAGCTCCTTCGTCATGCCCTCGAAGTACGGCGGGTTCGCGACGTAGGTGGAGGCGTCGTCCCAGGCGAACAGGTCGCCCGTCGGGATCTCGAGCCCCTGCCAGCGCTCGTCACCGTCGAAGACCTCGGCGTAGCTCGAGCGGAACATGTCGCTCTGCACGGCGTGCTCGACGGTCTGTGCGATCTCCTCGGTGCTCGGCCAGATGTCCTTCAAGAACACATCGGCGCCGTCCTGGTCCTGCCCGATCGGATCGTTCAGGAGGTCGATGTCCATCGTGCCCGCGAGTGCGTAGGCGACCACGAGCGGCGGCGAGGCCAGGTAGTTCATCTTCACGTCGGGGTTGATGCGGCCCTCGAAGTTCCGATTGCCGGAGAGGACGCTCGTGGCCGCGAGGTCTCCCTCGTTGATCGCCGCGGTGATCTCCTCCGGGAGCGGCCCGGAGTTTCCGATGCAGGTCGTGCAGCCGTAGCCCACGAGGTGGAAGCCGAGCGCCTCCAGCGGCTCGGTCAGGCCGGCGCGTTCCAGGTACTCGGTGACGACCTTCGAGCCCGGGGCCAGGGACGTCTTGACCCACGGCCTGCTCTTCAGCCCCTTGGCGGCGGCGTTCCGCGCGACGAGGCCCGCGCCGAGCATGACGCTCGGGTTCGAGGTGTTCGTGCACGAGGTGATCGCCGCGATGACGACGTGGCCGTGATCGAGCTCGAAGGATTCGCCGTCGAGCGTGACCGGCACCTTCGTCGACGTCCGCGTGGCGGCGCCCCCGTGATGCGCCGGCGCCGGGGCCTTCTCGCCGTTCGTCGCACCGGGGGCGGTGGTGGACGGTGCGTCGGAGGCCGGGAAGGACTCCTCGTCGACCCCCTCCGGGTCGCTCTCGCCCTCCGCCTCGGGCACGTAGGCCTTCAGCGCCTCGCGGAACATGCTGTCGGCGTCGGAGAGCGGCACGCGGTCCTGCGGGCGCTTCGGGCCGGCCAGCGACGGCACGACGGTCGAGAGGTCGAGCTCCAGGACGTCGGAGAACGTCGGCTCCTCGGCGTGCTCGTCGTGCCACATGCCCTGCTCGCGGGCGTAGGCCTCGACGAGGTCGGTGAGCTCCTTCGGGCGGCCGGAGAAGGTCAGGTAGCGGATCGTCTCGGCGTCGATCGGGAAGATCGCGCAGGTCGAGCCGAACTCAGGGCTCATGTTGCCGAGCGTCGCGCGGTCGGCGAGCGGCAGGTTCGCGATCCCCTGGCCGTAGAACTCGACGAACGAGCCGACGACGCCCTTCGCGCGGAGCATCTCGGTGACGGTGAGCACGAGGTCGGTCGCGGTGGCGCCCTCCGGGAGCGCGCCGTGGAGCTTGAAGCCGACCACGCGCGGGATCAGCATCGACATCGGCTGGCCGAGCATGGCCGCCTCGGCCTCGATGCCGCCGACGCCCCAGCCGAGCACGCCGAGGCCGTTGACCATCGTCGTGTGCGAGTCGGTGCCGACGAGCGTGTCGGGGTACGCCTCGCCGGTCGAGTCGTTGACGAAGACCGTACGGGCCAGGTACTCGAGGTTGACCTGGTGGACGATGCCCGTGTCCGGCGGGACGACCGAGAAGTTGTCGAAGGCCTCCTGGCCCCAGCGGAGGAACTGGTAGCGCTCCTCGTTGCGCTCGAACTCGCGCTCGGCGTTCAGCGCGAAGGACTCCACTGAGCCGAAGGAGTCGACCTGCACGGAGTGGTCGATGACGAGCTCGGCGGGCACGAGCGGGTTGATCTTCGACGGGTCGCCGCCGAGGGCGCCCATCGCGTCGCGCATGGCGGCGAGGTCGACGATCGCGGGCACTCCGGTGAAGTCCTGCATCACGACGCGGGCCGGCGTGAAGGCGATCTCCTTGGAGGGCTGGGCGCTTGCGTCCCAGGTGGCGAGCGCCTCGATGTCCTCTTTGCTGACGGCGCCGTTGCCCTCGGTGCGCAGGAGGTTCTCCAGCAGCACCTTGAGGGAGAACGGCAGGCGCGCGACGTCGAACTTCGCCTGGAGCGCGTCGAGGCGGTAGATCGTCACCTCGCGGTCTCCGACCTTGAGGGTGTCGCGGCTGTCGAACGAGTTCGGGTTCTGGCTCATGGTGCTCCGGGGGTCAGGGGAGGAGGGTGAAGAGGGTTCCGTCGACGGTGGTCAACCGCCCGACGTGCGGGGTGCGGAACGTGGCGATGCGGTCGGTGCCGGCACGCGCCGCGACGGTGACGAGGGAGGCCTCCACGAGGGAGACCATGACATCCTCGCCGCGGCGTGCGACGCCGAGTGTCTCGGTGAGGGCGTCGGCCCACCAGCGGACGGTGTAGGCACCCGCGTCGAGGTCCGCCCAGAAGGCGTGCGAGGCCGAGGGATCGGCGTGGGCAAGCAGCGCGGCGTCGATCTCGGCGACGACGAGCGGGGAGGTGACGAGCTCTTCGTCCTCCCGCGCCAACCAGGTAACGGCGTCGGCGTGGTGCGCGTCCGCGGCGTTGGCCAGCGCGAGCACGAAGGAGCTGTCGACGACGACCGTCATGCTCGCCCTGCGGCGAGGCCGGAGGGCCCCGAGAAGGTGGCGAGTGCGCGGGGCTTGATGCGGCGGGGCCGGTTGACGGCTGCCTCGAGCGTCGAGCGGATGAGCTCCGCCTTCGTGACCCCGTCGTCCGCGGCCCGACGGCTGAGCGCGCGGTCGAGGTCCTCGCTGAGGTAGATGCTCGTCTTCTTCAGCGTCGTCGTCACGGAGCGTAGGGTACCACCCTACGTTGGCTCGGTCAATCGGGAGGAGCGAAGATGAACCGCGCCGTCACCGTCAGCGTGATGAGGAGCATCGTGAGCGCGCTGCCCAGGCACCAGATGCACGTCGCGTCGACCGTCACGAGCGAGCGGTACTGCAGGTAGGCGGAGAACGCGAGCCCACCCCAGGCGACGATCAGCACCGCGATGCGGCCGGTCTCCGCGCGCCAGAGGGCGAGCGCCGCGAGGATCACGAGGTACCCGAAGAGCCCGAGCAGAGCGACCGGGACGCCGACGATCTCGGAGTACTCGCTCGTCTGCACCTTCTCGCACCCCCCGCCCCCGGTGCACACGGGGTCGATGCCCGCGTAGTGCACGTAGGTGAGGTACCCGGCGATCCCGGTGCCGACGGCGGCCAGCAGCATCGCCACCGGCCGCAGCGGATCGCGCCGCGCCTCGTTCACGAACCGAGCGCCTGATCGAGCGCCTGGGCGAAGTAGGCCGGCGAGAGCTCCTGGACGGGCAGCGGCGCGAGCTCGCCGCCGGTCGGACCGAGCAGGAACGACGGCGTCGAGTCCAGCCCGTTGCGCGTGGCCAGGAGGTCGGCCTCCTTGATCTCCTTCTCGATCCCCGGCGCGTCCTTCGCCGTCTCGATCTGCGCCGGGTCGAGCCCGACCGCCTTCACGACGTCGCCCACGAGCTTGTCGGTCACCCAGCCGCCGCCCTCCTCGCCCTGGCTCGCGTAGAAGAGCTCGAGCGTGTTCCAGAGCTTGTTCTCGCCGCCGGCGGCGACGACGATCTTCGCGGCCTTCACCGAGTCGGGCCCGATGAACGTCCGGGGCCGGAACTCCAGCCGGACCTTGCCGGTCCGCACGTACTTCTCGACGACCGACGGCAGGACGTCGTCGGTGTACTGCTTGCAGAACGGGCACTGGAGGTCGGCGAACTCGACGAGCGTGACGGGCGCCTTCGGATCACCGAGGAACCGCCCCTCCTGCGGGATGCCGTCGAGCAGCTGCGCGGTGCGGGCCTGGCCCGGGACCGCCTCGCCGGCCTGCGTGGGCGCGGGTCCGCTGCTCGTGCTCGAGCCGCCGGAGAGCAGGATGAGCGCGACTACGAGGACCGCAGCGCCGGCGACGATCCCGCCGACGATCCCGAGGCGCTTCTTCGTCGTCGCCTCGCGCGCGGCCTTCGCCTCCGCGGCCCGGCGCTCTTCGCGGGCGGCTTCGCGTTGCTCTTTGCGGGTGGGTTCCGGGGCTGACATAGGTCCTCTCAGCCTGCGTGATGAAGGTGAAGCGGGGCTCAGCCGAAGCTGAGCCCCGAGTATGGCTGCCGCTCTAGGCGCGGGCGCGCCGGGCGGCGCCGAGCCCCGCGAGGCCCGCGAGCAGGCCGAGGCCGCCGATGGCGAGCGCGAGGATCGTCAGCCCGTCGGTCCCCTCGTCGGCCCCCGTGGTGGCGACGGGGGTCGCGGCGACCGTCGCCGCGGTGTCGGCGGTCTCCTTCTTGGCGGCACCGTGACCGGCCTCCTTCTCCGCGGCGATGACCTTCAACTGCGGCGCCGGCTTGTCGGCGTCCTCTGCGCCGATCCATCTCGCGACCTCTCCGTCGGAGTAGGTCTGCACGGCTTTGAAGGTGAGCGACTCGCCCTCCTTGTCGGGCACCATGACCGAGAGCGGGAAGTCCTGGAAGGCGCCGGGCTGGATGCCGCGCTTCGGGGAGTCCGCCGTGAAGGCCACCTGGGTGACCTGCTCGCTGACCTCGAAGCCCTCCTCGATGGTGACGGGGGCGTCGAGCTTCTCCTTCTCCACCTTCACGCTCCAGCCGGGAACGGCCTGGTAGGAGGCGAAGTAGAAGCCGTCGGGCAGCTGCACGACGACCTTCGTAGTGCTGGCCTCGTCCGACTCGTTCGGGACGCGGATGTTCTCGACGGTGAAGGTGCCTGCTTGCGCGGTGGCGGGCTGGACGGTGACGTGCGCCTGCGCCGCGGCGGGGGCGGCGAGGACGGTGAGCGCCGCAAGGGCGGCGATGCTGCGGGGACGGCTGGACATGGTGCTCCTTGGATCGAAAGAAGAAAAGGACCTGCGTGAGGTGGGCCGCAGGCCTGGTGGCGCACGGCCCGCGGCGCGCGTGGCCAGGAGCAGCGGGCGCGGGATCCAGCCGGTCGGCGGCGGGGGCAGGCGCAGGCGCGGCGTTGCGGTCACGAGGATCCCCAGGCGAGCGCGCTCGCGGAACCGCCGTGCGCGGGCGAGCCGCTCCTCGCCGGGGTACGCCCCGCAGGCGAGGGACAGCAGCAGGGCGAGCGGGGGCGCGAAGGCCAGCAGGAGCACGAGCGGCGTCATCGGACCTGCACCACGACCTTCGCTTCGAACTCGTCGAACTCCGAGACCCGCTGGGTGACCTGCAGCTCCCAGGTGCCGCCCGGCGCGAGCTGGATCGTGTCAGCCGTGTAGTGACCGGGCCCGCTCGGCCGCAGGGTGACCGGCAGCGGGCCGATGCCGGCCTCGCGCTGGGTCGCGGTGATCGTGAGCTCCTTCGTACCCCCGAACGGCTGGCCGGTCCGCCGGTCGAAGAGGTAGACGTGGAGCTCGTTGGGGCCGGTCCGTGCAGGGTCGACGGTCACCTCGAGCTCGTTCGGGCCGATCGCGAGCCGTTCGCTGAAGAGACCGGCGGCGCCCGCGCCCGGGGGCGAGGAGCCGACGAGCACGCCCGTGGCCCCAAGAACCACGACGAGCACCGCGAGCTCGGCCCGCAGCGTGCGGCGCAGCAGGAGACCGGCGCGCCCGGGGGCCTCCGCGAGGCCGGAGGCCAGAGCCCGGAGACGCGGCAGGACACGCTGCCGGTTGACCGCTCCGAGGGCGACGAGAACCAGCAGCAGGGTCGCCTTGACGAGGATCGCCCGGCCGTACCCGCTGCCCAGCAGGTCGCCGAGCCGGGAGAGCTCGAGGATCGCCGCAAGGCTCCCACTGGCCGCCACGGCCAGGACGCAGGCCAGCGCCAACGGACTGAACCGGACCAGCACGGCGGCCAGAAGCCGGGTGCGCTCCGCGGGCTCGAGACGGCGGGTCGCGGCCGGGAGGACGAGCAGGAGGGCGACGATGCCGCCGAGCCACGCGGTGACGGCGGTGACGTGGAGGACGTCGAGGGAGAGGTTCGCCCAGACCGGCTCCTGGGTGATCTGGTGCCCTTCGACGGCGGGCGAGAGGACGAGCAGCGCGGCGGGCAGGGCGAGCGCGAGGACGGCGAGCCGGCCCGGGGCGGCGAGCCTCTGCCCGTCGGCCCCGAGCGCGGCGGGCCGCAGCGCGATCACGCGGCGTGGTGCGGCGCTGGCCAGCGCGCAGGCCAGCAGCGCCCACGCGAACAGCTGACCCACGAGCACGCGCCCGGTCCGCGTGCCTATGGCCTCGCTCACCACCGACGGGTCGAGCGCGGCCCACAGGGAGCGACCGCTCCCTATGGCGGCCTCGGCGACGAGCGAGCCCGCGCTCCCGAGAGACCCGAGCACCGCCGCCACCAGCCCGACCCGGACCGCCCGCGCCGCCAGGGCCTCGGAGGCGGCCCACCAGCGCCCCTCGGCGCCCGCGACGGCCCGCAGCGCAGGCCGCCAACAGAGCCAGAGGAAGAGCAGCTGCCCGACCCCGACCGCGATGCCCCCGTAGAGCAGCGCCCGGGCGCCCGCCGTGAAGGCCCGGGTGAGCGGGCCGGCGCGCGTGGTGCCCAGGAGCTCCTCGACCGAGGCCGTCGGCCCCGCCCCCGGGGCCCCGATCGAGAAGACCATCCCCCCGGAGACCGGATGGCCGTCGGCGGAGATGACGCGGTAGGTGGCGGTGTAGGTGCCGTTCGGCAGGTCGGGCTCGAGCCCGACGGCGATCCTGTCTCCCGCACCGCCTGGATGCAAGACGCCGCCCTCGTCGACCCGCTTGGCGGAGGCGTCGAAGACCCGGACCGCGCCGAAGGCAGTCTCCACCGACTCGCTGAAGGAGAAGCTCACCTGCGCGGGTTCACGAGCGAGCGTCGCCCCGCGCTCGGGAACGGTCCCTGTGAGCTGTGCGTGCGCCGCGGCCTCGGAGACGGCGCCACCGAGTGCGGCCCCGACGGCCAGCAGGATGAGCAGTGCGCGCCTCACCAGACCCCGGCCGCGTCCCCGTCGCCGGTGCGACGGCGTCGACGCACCGTCACCGCGGCACCGGCTCCGCCCAACGCGAGCAGCCCGAGCGCCGCGAAGGCGACCGGGGAGACCCCGCCGCCGTCGTCGGCCGGGACCCAGAAGAGCGAGCCGTCGATCGCCGCCGGCGCCTCGCCGACCCGGAAGGGCACGCGCCAGTCGTAGGCCTTCGTGCGCACCGTCGCCTCACGGACGGCGGGCGGGCGACCCTCGCCCATGTAGTGGATGCGGTGGTCATGCCACTGGAAGCGGCCCGTCTTGTCCACGGGCTGCCAGTCCGGCACCGCATCCTTGCTCGCGTTCGACGGCACCGTTCCCGAGCCGTCGCGCTCGTCGTTGAGGTAGGTGGCCGGGGAGTTCCGGTTGAGCTCGACCGTGCCGTCGGGCTTGATCCGGATGTACGGCTCGGAGCTGTAGCCCTCGACGACGACGGTCTCGGGCGAGCGGTTGACGAGCCGGAGCGAGTCGTCCAGGTTGAGCACCTCGACGCTCACCCCGGGCACGGCGGGGCTGACCCCCGTGACGATCGAGCGGTAGTTGGGGTTGCCCTCGTGGGCGGAGGCGACGGACGGGACCAGCGCGAGCGCGCAGGCCGCGAACGCGACCAGGGGACGGGTGCGGAACACACGGACTCCTCGGGCGAGCAGACGGACGGACGGGCCGCCCGCCGGCGCTCAGCGGGGAGCGGCGCGGCTAGGCGGCGAGGGCGACGGCGGTGCGGGTGCGCGCCGGGGGCCCACGGCGTCCGAGACCGGCCGCGAGCAGGGCGCCGCCGTGCACGTGCGCCGTGCGGGGGGCCTGCGGCCGCCGTGCCTGCGGGGCGAGCCCGACGGGCCGAGGGTGGCGGGCGCGGACGAGCCGCTCGAGCCGCTCCTCCCCGACGTACCGGCCGGCCAGCAGCGGGAGCAGCAGGACGAGCGCGGGGGAGAGGTGGAGCAGGCCGGCGTCGAAGCCGGCGACCGTCTGGCCGAGCGCGAGGAGCAGCACGCCGGCGGCGAGCACTCCCATGATCCGGATGTCGCGGCGCGACGGCACTGGGCGGGGATCTTACCCTTGCGGGATGGAGAACGTCTGGGACTACCCGCGGCCACCGGCCCTCGTGCCGTGCGAGCGGCGGGTCCGTATCGAGCTCGGCGGCGCGACCATCGCCGACTCCCTCGTTGCCCTCCGCGTTCTCGAGACGAGCCACCCGCCGACCATCTACGTGCCGCTCTCAGACGTGAGCGAGGGCGCCCTGCGTCCCGCCGCCGGCCGTTCCTTCTGCGAGTGGAAGGGCGACGCCCACTACTACGACGTCCTCGGCGGCGACCAGCTCCGCGAGCGAGCGGCCTGGGGCTACGCGGAGCCGACCGCGCGCTACGCCGACCTTCGCGATCACGCCTGCTTCTACCCCTCGCGGATGGACGCCTGCTACCTCGGCGAGGAGCGCGTCCTCTCTCAGGAGGGCGACTTCTACGGCGGGTGGATCACCGCGGAGCTGCAGGGTCCGTTCAAGGGCGGGCCCGGGACGCTCGGCTGGTGAGTCCTACCCTCGAGCCCATGCCCGACCGCGCGGAGACCCTGAAGAAGCTCGACCTGATCCGCATCCTCGCGGCCATCGACTTCGCGATGCTCCTGGTGCTCGTCGGCTTCCTGGTCGCGGGCAGCGGCGACGTCAAGTCGGTCCTGGGTCCGATCCACGGCGTCCTCGTCATCGGGCTCCTCTACCTGACCGGCGTCGGTGCCTTCGAGAAGCGCTGGCCCTGGCTCTTCCCCGTCACGACGCTGCTGCCGATCTTCGCGCTCATCTACGACCCGAAGCTCCGCCGCGAGATCGAAGCGAGGGGCTCGGCGGCCTGAGCGATACCGTCGGCTGATGCGCGCCAGGATCGCCACCACCGGGCTCGCGGCGGCCGCCGTCCACGTGGCCACGGGGGAGCTCGTGGCCTCGGCTCGTCCCGCGATCCGCTCCCCCGTGACCGGGCTCGGCCGCGGATTGATCGACCTCACCCCCGGCGCCGCGGTCGACGGGACCGTCGCGCTGTTCGAGGCGGCGGACAAGCCGCTGCTGCACGCGATCGTCCTCGGCGACTTCGCCCTGCGGGGCCTCGCTGCCGCCGCGCTCGCCCCGCGCCACCCGCGCGCCGCTGCGGGCGTGCTGCTCGCCCAGGGCGCCGTCGCCGGGACGGCGGCCAGCCGCAGGCCGGACGCGGCGGGCGCCGCATCGCTCGTCGCAGGACTCGCGGGCGGCGCGGCCGGCGTGGCCGCCTTGCGCGTGCTCGGCCGACGCCCCGCCCTCGCCCCGCTCGTGCTGGCGGCCGCGGGCGGCATGGCGAGCGTCGCGCACCGTCGGAACGCGGGGGTGCTGTCGGCCCGCGCGGACGCACGCAAGGCGGGGCTCCACACGGAAGTCCCCTTCGTCCGTGGTCTCGACATCCCCGGACTCTCCCCCGTGCTGACCCCGAACGTCGACTTCTACGAGACCGACGTCACCTTCCCGCCGCCGGTCCTCGACGCGGCCGCCTGGCGCCTGCGGGTGCACGGCCGGGTGGAGCGCGAGCTCACGCTCTCCTACGAGGAGCTGTTGGCGCTCGGGACCGTCGAGCTCGACGCCACGCTGATCTGCGTCCACAACCCCGTGGGCGGCCCCCGGCTCGGCACGGCCCGGTGGACGGGCGTCCCCCTGCGGCGGGTGCTCGAGCAGGTGGGCGTCGTCGCGGGAGCGGACCAGCTGCTGGCCCGGACGGTCGACGGTTTCTCGGCCGGCGTGCCCCTGGCGCTGCTCGACGAGGAGCGCCCTGCCCTCCTGGCGACCGGGATGAACGGAGAGCCGCTGCCCTTCGGCCACGGCTACCCGGTCCGGCTGCTCGTCCCCGGCCTCTACGGCTACGACGCGAACGCGAAGTGGGTCTCGGAGCTGGAGCTCACGACCTTCGCGGAGGTCGCCGACTACTGGACCGCCCGCGGCTGGCCGCGCGAGCCCGCGCGCGTCCATCCGAGTGCCCGGATCGACGTCCCGCTGGCCCGCAGCACGGTGGCGGGCGACGCGGTGACGGTGGCCGGGGTCGCGTGGGCGCCTCCGACCGGCGTGCGCACGGTCGAGGTCCGCGTGGGCGACGGTCCGTGGCAGCCCGCCGTGCTCGGCGAGGAGCTCGCGCCCACCGCCTGGCGGCAGTGGCGGCTCGAGCTCTCCCTGCCCGCCGGCGAGCACACGCTGTCCGTCCGCACCGACGGCCAGCAGGACGAGGGGCCGCACCTGCCGCCCTTCCCGCGCGGCGCGCGCGGCTTCCACACGATCAAGATCACCGTGGCGGGCGCGGCCGCTCCCCCCGCCCGCCTCGCCGGACTCGGCGCGATCGCCGGCGAGCGTGTTCGGCTGGCCCACGCCGGACTCCGCGCCTGGGGCCCGGCGGGCCTGCGCATCCCCGTCGCGGCAAGCCGGACGTCGGCAGCAGGGCGGTAGGTCCTTCCCACGGAGAGGCCTGCCCCGCCGGGCGCTTCGGACCCCGGAGTAGGCTTGCCGCGAGGTGGGAAACGCCGTCCACATCGAGCTGACCGGCAGCCTTCGGGTGCACACCGGGGGGTGCGAGGTCGCGGTCGCAGGGTGGGCCAGGCGACCCCGGGAGCTCGTCGCGCTGCTGGCGCTGAGCCCGGGTCACCGGCTCCCGCGGGAACGCATCGTCGAGCTGCTCTGGCCGCATCTCGAACCGGACGCGGGAGCACGCAACCTGCGCAAGGCGGCCCACCACGCCCGCCGCGCGCTCGGGCTCCCGGACGCCGTCGTCCTGAAGGGTGGACAGGTCGAGCTGCTGCCGGGACACGTCGTCACCACCGACGTCGAGCGCTTCCTGACGGACGCCGACACGGCGCTCGCTACAGGCGACGCGGAGACCTGCGCGGCGGTCGCGGCGACGGCCGCCGGGGAGCTCCTGCCCGACGCGCTCTACGAGAGCTGGACCCAGGATCCGCGCCGTCGTCTCGCCGAACGCCGCGCGGCACTCCTACGCCGTGCGGGCCGGCACGAGGCGCTCCTCGAGCTCGAGCCCACCGACGAGGCCGCCTGCGCCCAGCTCATGCGCGAGGCGCTCAACGCCGGTCATCGTCACGTCGCCCTGCGCTGGTACGAGCGCCTTCGGCTCGCGCTCGCCCGGGAGCTCGGTGCCGCCCCGGGCGAGGAGGTCCGGGCGCTGTACGACCGCTGCACCTCCGGGCTGCGCGCGAGCGCTCGCCCGCTCGTGGGCCGTGAGCTCGAGCTCGCGCGCCTCACGGGCGAGCTGCAGCGGGTGGGCGAGGCCGGGACCGGCGCCGTGCTGGTGCGCGGGCCGACGGGGATCGGCAAGTCCGCCCTGTGCCGTGAGCTGGCCGCTCGGGCGACGGACGCCGGCTGGCGCGTCCTCTCCGCGGCGTGCGTCGCTTCGGGCCCGCCCTACGGCCCGCTGACCTCGGCGCTCGAGCAGCTCGCCCCCGACGCGGACCTGGCCCGTCTGCCTGATCGCACCCGGTCGGTGCTGGGTGAGCTCGTCCCCGCCGCCGCCATCGCGGCACCGCCGACGGCCCTGACCCGCCATCAGGTCGTCGCCGCAGTGCGTCGTCTGCTCTCGGCGAGCGGACCGAGGCCAACCCTGCTGCTCGTCGAGGATGCGCACCTCGCCGACGAGGCCAGCGCCGACGTCCTGCACCAGCTCGTCGCCGGCTCGGGCAGCGGGCCACCGCTGCTCGTCGTCCTCGCCCTGCGTTCCGAATGGATGCGCACCAGCCTGCCGGCGGGCGTCCGCGCGCTCGCAGCGAGCGGGGAGGTCCCGACGCTCACGCTCGAGCCCTTGGGGGACGACGAGGTTGCGGCCCTCGTGCACGAGGCCGCGGCCGAGCCGCCCACACGGGAGGACGTCGGCCGGATCGTCAGAACCGCCGAGGGGAGCCCCTTCTTCTCACTCGAGCTCGTCCGCGCTCTGGGTGCCGCCGCCGACACCCTGCCCCGGACCGTCCGCGAGGCGATCCGGACGCGCTTCGCCGCGCTCGACGACCCGGCGGACGAGGCGCTCGCCGTCCTCGCGGTCGCCGAGGATCCCTTCGACCTGGCGAGCGTCCTCGCCCTGACCGGCCTGCCGGAGGCACAGGCGTTCGACGTCCTCGACGCGCTGCTCGGCGTCGGCGCCCTCGTCGTCGCGGGTACGCAGTACCGCTTCAGGCACCACCTCGTCCGCCAAGTCCTCGTGGAGGAGCTCCCGCCGCACCGTCGCGCCACGCTGCACCGAGACGCGGCCGAGCGCCTGCATCAGGCCGGCGCGCGACCGGGGCTGATCGGCCATCACTGGCTCCGTGGCGAGCGCCCCGCCGAGGCGGTCGGCTTCCTCTTCGAAGCGGCCCGCCGGGCCTGCGCCGTCGGTGCCTACGCGGACGCGCTCGCCGAGCTCGGCAAGGTCGTCGAGATCGATCCGGGTCACCGCGACGGCCTCACCCTGCGGGCCGAGGCGCTCGACGCGGTAGGCGACCCCCGCGCGCCGGAGGCCTACGCCGCGGCGGCGCGCGCGGTGGGCCCGCCCGCGGACCAGGAGCTGCTCGCCCGCCAGGCCCTCGCCCAGCTGAAGGCGAGCGACCCGGCCAGCGCCCTGCGCACCCTCGAGGGCGTGACGCCCCGCACGACCGTCGGGCGCCTGGCCGAGGCGCTCACGCTGAGCGCGGCGGCCGCGATCGGTGCCTACGGCGACGCCGCGACCGCGGCCGCGAAGGCCGAGCAGGCGCACGGCCTCGCGCTCGAGCTCGGCGACCCCGGCGCGATCCTCGACGCGACCTGGGCGCACGCCCTGGCGGCGCACGCGCAGGGCGAGCTGCCGAAGCGGCTCCGCGAGTACCTCCGTTCCACCGCAGCGCTCCCGGACATCGCGACGCACGTCTTCGATGGCCAGCTCTGCGTCACCGAACGCATCCTCCACGGGGGCCTGCCGAACGCCGAGGTCATCGCCTTCGCGGACGCCCTGGCGGACGAGGCGGGCCGGCTCGGTGCCGCGCGTGGCCTCGCGTTCGCCCACACGCTGCGCGGGGAGGCCGCGATCCTCGCCGGGCTGCTCGACGCAGCCGACGCCGACTTCACCGAGGGCGCCCGCCTGCACTCGGCGCTCGGGGCCGCGGCCGGTGAGGCGCTCTCACTGCTCGGCCGCGCGCAGGTCGCCGTGATGCGTGGGCGACCGGAGCACGCTCGACCGTTCCTGGCCGACGCCCTGATGCTGGCGCGGGAGTCGGCGGTCGGGCACCACACGCTCGACCGCATCTACGGGACGATGGTGGAGGCCGCCGGGAACGCGGACGCGGCCCTCGCCGTGGTGCGCGACGCGGAGAGCTCGATCCGCGGACCGGCGGAGACGTGCCCCACCTGTCGTATCGCCTTCCTCGTCCCGGCCGCCATCGCGACGGCGCGCGCCGGAGACCTCGACCGCGCCGCCGGCTACGTCGCCGACGTCGAGGTCGCCCTCGACGTCGTCGCGCTCCCCCCGGCCTGGCACGCCGCCGGGCACGAGGTGCGCGGGTGGCACGCACGCGCGTCCGGCGAGGACGCGACCGCCCGCGAGCACTTCGGGCAGGCAGCTGACGGCTTCCGCGCGTGGGACCAGCCGCTCGACGCCGAACGCTGCCGGGCCCTCGTCGGCGGCTAGGGAACGTCCTGGGAACGCCGTGCCGGGAGTGTGGTCCGCGTCGCCCCGTCCGGTGGCGACGACACCGAGACCGAGGAGCCCACCATGCGCAGCTTCACCTTCAACGACATTCCCGTGACCATCGCCGACGGCGACCTGGAAGTTCGGACGCTCGACGTCGACGGGCTGATGATCGGCCTCGTGCGGCTCCCGGCCGGAGCCGACCTGCGGCCCGCGACCGTCGGGCTGCCGAACGATCTGTGCCCGTGCCCGCACTGGGGCTACATGCTCAAGGGCCGCGTCCGGATGCACACGCTCGACGGACAGAAGGACTTCGTCGCCGGCGAACTGTTCCACTGGGCCGCCGGGCACGCCCCCGAGGCGCTGGAGGATTCGGAGTACGTCGACTTCTCCCCGACCCACGAGTTCCAGCCCGTGCTCGACCACCTCACGGGCGCCGGAGCGCAGGCCTGAGGGACCGACGCCCGCCGGGGCGCTGACCCCGGCGGGACGGGCGGCTCAGGCGCGCTCGAGCAGGGCCACACCGAAGGGCGCGGCCAGCAGCTCGCGCACCGCCATCTGCGCGCCGAGCTCCAACGGCTGCCCGGTGAGCGCACAACGCCAGAGGCCGCGGAGCCCCTCGGGGATGTCGAGGGCGACGTCCTCCCAACCGCGGACCGGGGCCACGACGAGCACCTCGGCGATCCCCCGGGTGAAGGCACAGACCCCGTCACCCGCGGCCAGCGGCGTGTAGGCGCCCATGAACGCGTCGTGGCGCCGCTCGCGCAGGGCGAGCGCCGCATGGATGAGATGGAGCTTCGCCGTCTCCGGGGTGGGCGCCTCACCGGCGATCACGTCCGCGAGCACCCGGCGGCGCAGGTCGAAGTCCACCCGGCGACGGTTGTCCGGGTCGACGAGCGCGAGCATCGGCAGCTCGTCGCCCTGGTAGACGTCCGGGACGCCCGGGGTCGTGAGCTTGAGCAGGAGTTGCCCGAGCGCCGCACGATCGCCCTCCTCGGCCGCCTCGGCGGCGAGCGCGAGGACCTCAGGGTCGTCGTGGAGCGACCACGCCCACTTCTGGACGCCGCGCTCGTGCTCGACGTCGGGGTCGAGCCAGTTGGAGCTCGTCTTCCCCTCGCGGAGCGCCTTCTCGAGATACGCGTCGAGCCGCTCGCGGGTGATGTCACCCCCGAGGCCGACGAGAATCTGCAGGACGAAGAGCTGCTCGGCGGGTGAGGGCACGGCGTCCGGGTCGACCTTCGCGCGCACGAGCGCCTCCCAGCGGTCGGGCAGCGTCGAGAGCGCGGCGATCCGCGCCCGGAGATCCCCGGAGCGCTTCGTGTCGTGCGTCTGCGTGACGAGCAGTCCCTCGCCGAAGCGCTCGGCGCGGTCGCGGCAGGCGGCGTGGAAGGCCTCGACGGAGAGCCCGAAGCGTCCCGGATCGCCGCCGACCTCGTTAAGGGCGACCAACGGCATGTACCGGTAGAAGGTCGTGTCCTCGATGCCCTTCGCGGTGACGGGCGGCGAGGTCTGCTGGAAACGGGTCACGAACTCGGCGAGGTCCTCGTCGCCGTCCTCCTCCAGCAGCAGCACCTTGGCCAGATCGTCCGGCATCCGCGCAGCCGCGACATGCTCGCGGTCGGCGTCGCTCACGTTCCCGCTCCACGGCTCGACGTAGGTCCGGTAGACAGGCAGGCGGGCGAGCGCCCCGGCGAGCTCGTGAGCACTCCACCGCTCGCCGCAGAGCCGGCGCAGCCAGGCGATCTCCCGCGTGAAGGTCGTCTCGGCCTGCTCCATCTGGCCTTCGAGGGCCACCGCCGCGAAGGCCCGATCGTCACCGGTGAACTCGGCCCACAGCTCGAGCAGCGGCCGCTCTCCCGCCGGATCGACGTAGAGACCGAGCGCGTCGTTGAGAAACTCGTACCCGACCGTGCCGCTGACCGGCCACGGCGGGAGCTCCTCGCCCGGGTGCAGGATCTTCTCCACCCACACCCGATCCGCTCCCGCATCCCGTAGCCGGTGGAGATAGCCGGCCGGGTCGGCCAGGCCGTCGGGATGGTCGACCCGCAGGCCGTCGAGCACCCCCTCTTCGAGCAGCGCGAGCACCTTGTCGTGCACGAGGTGGAAGACCTCCTCGCGTTCCATCCGCACCGCAGCCAGGTCGTCGACATCGAAGAAGCGCCGGGTGAAGCCCGTCTCCGGATCGACGTCGAAGACCTCCGGCCTCTGCTCCTCGTCCGCCCACCAGCGGTTCTCGGGTGCCGCGCCGAGGTGGTTCGGGACGATGTCGAGGATGACGCCGAGGCCCGCGCCCGCCAGCGCGCGGAAGCCGTCCTCCCCGCCGAGCGCCTCGGAGATCTTCGTCGGGTCGACGGTGTCGTAGCCGTGCGTCGAGCCGTCCCGGGCCTGGAGCGAGGGCGAGAGGTACAGGTGGCTGACCCCGAGCTTCTGCAGGTAGGGCACGAGCTCGAGCACCGTCGCGAAGTTCTGCTCGGGGGTCAGCTGCAGGCGGTAGGTGGCCCGCAGCGGCCTGCTCATGCCTCGACCTCGTCGGCGGCCTCGGCGACCTGCGGGGTGACCTCGGCCTCCTCCGCCGGGCCCTCCTGGCGGGGTTCGACGCGCTTGAGCACGGTGATCGACCGGCTCGGGCAGAGCACGTTCCGTCGGGCTTCCACGGTCCAGGCGCCCGCCTCCACCTCGGGCTCCGCGGTTGAGAGCTCCACCGCCCACTCGGCGCCGTATCGCGGCGAGGGCATGCGGACGTCGACGTCCTCGTGATGGCCGTTGACGAGCACGATGAAGGAGTCGTCGACGATCGTCCGCCCGCGGGCGTCGGGGTACGGGAAGGCGTTGCCGTTGAGGAAGAGACCGAGGGCGGGGATGTCCTCGCGCTCCCAGTCGCGCCGGGTCATCCGTCGGCCCTCCGGGCGGAACCACCAGGAGTCCGGAAGCCCCGAGTTGTTGACGTCGGAGCCGGTCAGGAACTCCTTGCGTCGGAACACGCGGTGGTTCTGCCGCAGGGCGATGAGCCGCCGCGTGAACGCGAGCATCCGCTGCTGCTCGTCGTCGAGGCCCCAGTCGAACCAGGAGATCTCGGAGTCCTGGCACCAGGCGTTGTTGTTGCCACCCTGCGAGCGGGAGAACTCGTCGCCGCCGAGCAGCATCGGGGTCCCCTGCGAGAGCAGCAGGGTCGACATCAGGTTGCGGGTCTGCCGACCGCGCAGCGCGAGGATCTCGGGATCGTCGGTGTCGCCCTCCGCGCCGCAGTTCCATGAGCGGTTGTCGTCGGTGCCGTCCTGGTTGTCCTCCAGGTTGGCCTCGTTGTGCTTCTCGTTGTAGGAGACCATGTCGCGCAGGGTGAAGCCGTCGTGCGCGGTGATGAAGTTGATCGAGGCGCGCGGCGTGCGTCCGTCGTCGTACAAGTCAGCCGAGCCGGTGAGGCGGCTCGCCAGGCTCGAGAGCGGCGTGTTACCCCGCCAGAAGTCGCGCATCTCGTCGCGGTAGATGCCGTTCCACTCCGACCAGTTCACCGGGAAGTTCCCCACCTGGTAGCCGCCCGGCCCGACGTCCCAGGGCTCGGCGATGAGCTTGACCTGCGAGAGCACCGGGTCCTGGTGGATGAGGTCGAAGAACGCGCCGAGGCGGTCGACCTCGTAGAGGCCGCGGGCCAGGGTCGAGGCGAGATCGAAGCGGAAGCCGTCGACGTGGCACTCGATCACCCAGTACCGCAGCGAGTCCATGATCAGGCGCAGCGTGCTCGGGTGCACCGAGTTCAGCGTGTTGCCCGTGCCCGTGAAGTCCATGTAGAACCGCGGGTCCTCGGGCGAGAGGCGGTAGTAGCTCGGGTTGTCGACGCCCTTGAAGGAGAGCATCGGACCGAGGTGGTTGCCCTCCGCGGTGTGGTTGTAGACCACGTCGAGGATGACCTCGATCCCCTTCTTGTGCAGGGCCTTCACCATGCCCTTGAACTCCCGGACCTGCTCCCCGGTGTCCCCGGTCGCGGAGTACGGCGCGTGGGGCGCGAGGTACCCGATCGAGGAGTAGCCCCAGTAGTTCTTGAGGCCCTTCTCGTTCAGGAACGACTCGTCGATGATGTGATGCACCGGCAGCAGCTCGACCGCGGTGACGCCGAGCTCGCACAGGTAGTCGATCGCGGGCTCGGAGGCGAGGCCGGCGTAGGTGCCGCGGAGGTCCTCGCGCACCTCCGGGTGCTGCATCGTGAAGCCCTTCACGTGGGTCTCGTAGATGACCGTGTCATGCCAGCTCGTCCGCGGCGGCCGGTCGCCCTCCCAGTCGAAGCGGTGGTCGACGACGAGGCACTTGGGGATCGCGGGCGCCGAGTCCTCGTCGTCCGGCTCGTAGTCGGCGTCGTCGCTGCCGTCCGGCGTGTAGGGAAGCACCTGGGCGGCATCCCAGTCGACCTCTCCCTCGATCGCCTTCGCGTACGGATCGATCAGCAGCTTGCAGGGGTTGAAGCGCAGGCCGTCGTCGGGCTCGTAGGGGCCATGCACGCGGTAGCCGTAGCGCTGTCCGGGATGCACGCCGGGCAGGTAGCAGTGCCAGTTGTGGTTCGTGACGGAGACGAGCTCGATCCGCTCCTCCACCCCCTCTTTCGTGAAGAGGCAGAGCTCGATGCGCTCGGCATTCTCCGAGAAGATCGAGAAGTTCGTGCCCTCCTCGTCCCAGGCGGGACCGAGCGGGTACGGCTTCCCTGGCCAGACCTCGCGGTCGGGGTTCTGGGCGACGGGGACGGGCGTGAGCGGCGGCGTGGGCATGAAGGCTCACATGTTCCCGTGCGGCCCCGCGGCTACTCGTGCGGTGCTATTTGGCACCGTGGTCGTCGAAGACCTGCTCGGCGTCATCGCCGTCCGGATCCTGAAGCCCCGCTTCGCGGTCGGCGCCGGGCGCGCTCTGGCTCGTCGTCGAGTGCGCCCCGATGTTCTGCCCGTGTTTCCCGTAGGCGGTGTAGGCGAGGACGAGCACGAAGAGGACGATGACGATGGCGAAGATGAGGCTGCCACCGGCCAGGGCGAGGGGAAGGGTCACAGCAGTCGTCTACCCCACTGTCCGCGACCTCACTCGGTGACACCGTCACCCCGGAGGTCTCACCGACGCACGAGGACCCCGCCGCGCCCGGGCACGCGCACGCCGCCCTCCGCAGGCTGCTCCGACGTCGAAGAGGTCGCAACGACGACCTGCGTCCCCACCGCGGGGACGACCACCGCCTCGGTCCCGAAGTTCATGCACAGCTCGAAGGCACCACGCCGCACCCGCACCCAGCGGTCGTCCTCGTCCCCGACGACCTCGTCGACGTCCCCCACCGGCAGCTCACGGCGTGCGGCGAGCAGCTCGCGGTGCAGCTCGAGGAGCGCCGGGTCGCCCTCCCGCGTGAGCTTCGAGCGCTCGAACGTCGCGGGATCCATCGGGTCGGGGACCTCCTCCCCCGCGAAGGCGGCGAAGCGACGCGAACTCACGCCGCCGCCCCTCGCGCGTCGCGGTCGCGATCTCCTCGTCGATGTGGTCGCAGAAGAACTGGAACGGCGCGCGCTCCCCGTACTCCTCACCCATCCACAGCATCGGCGTGAACGGCGAGAGCAGCGTGGCGAAGGCCGCGAGCGGGCGCAGCTCGTCCGGGAGGCGATCGCCGAGGGCCCGGTTGCCGACCTGGTCGTGGTTGGCGGAGAAGACGACGAACTCGTGCACGGGCCGGTCCGCCGCCGGGGCGCCGAAGCGACGACCACGGAACTCCGACCACGTCCCGTCGTGGAGGAAGGGGCGGCGGAAGCACTTGACGAGGTCCGCGATCCGCCCGAACTCCGCGTAGTACCCCTCCTGCTCGCCGGTGAGCAGCGTCCGCAGGCAGTGGTGGAAGTCGTCGGCCCAGGCGGCGTCGTGGCCGAGGCCGCCCTCGGCCGGGGGTCGGGTGACGACCGGGTCGTTCATCCCCGACTCCGCGATGACGTGCGCCCGCGGATCGATCGCGTGAACGCGCGAGGCGATCTCCCGCAGGATGGGCCGGGCCGAGCCGTCGTAGATCGCGTGGATCGCGTCGAGCCGCAGCCCGTCCACGTGGAAGTCGCGGATCCACCCTTCAGCGCTCTGCAGGACCCACTCGCGGACCGGGTCGCAGCCCGCGTCGTCGTAGTTGATCGCCTGGCCCCAGAACGTCGAGTACTTGTCGGTGAAGTAGGAGCCGAACGCGGCGAGCGCCGTGTTGCCGCTCGCGCCGACGTGGTTGTAGACGACGTCGAGGATGACCGCGAGGCCGACGGCGTGCGCCGCGTCGACGAGTCGGGCGAAGCCCTCGGGGCCGCCGTAGCTCGACTGCGCGGCCGAGAGGTAGACGCCGTCGTAGCCCCAGCCGTGGCGGCCGGGGAACTCGGCGACGGGCATGACCTCGATCGCGGTCACGCCCAGCTCGGCGAGCCCTGCGAGCTGCCCGGCGGCGGCGTCGAAGGTGCCCTCCGGCGTGAAGGTCCCGATGTGCAGCTCGTAGACCACGAGGTCCTCCGGGCGGCACGCCCTCCCAGCCCGCGTCGGTCCAGGTGAACGACCCCGGGTCCACGACGGCGCTCGGCCCGCGCAGCCCGTCGGGCTGCCAGCGGGTCGCGGGGTCGGGGAGCGGGTCCCCGCCGTCGAGCCGGTAGCGGTAGCGCGCACCGTGCGCGGCGGGGGCCTCGGCGCTCCAGATCGCCGTAGCCCTCGGGCGTCAAGGCGTGCCGGGCTCGCCTCGAGCTCGACCTCGACCCGCTCGCGCCTGCTCCGCCCAGACGCGGAAGCGGGTGCGGCCGGTCCCGGCCGGGGTGGCTCCGAGGATCTGCTGGAACGGGAAGGCGTCGGACACAGGGCAACTCATGCCCGGCGACGGTCTCTTTGACCCGCCGACTGCAACGAGAGGAGCGTTGCAAGTTGGCGCGCTGATACGCCTATTCTGCAGCTATCGCGGTTGGTTGTGAACAGTGGCTGTCGACCCTGCCCGCCGACGCGGAGACGGTGAAGCTGCTCCGCGCCCGGGACTGGGAGGCGACACCACTGGGGCCGATCGAGGACTGGCCGCCGGTACTCCGCCACAACCTGAGCACGATCATGGCCGCGCGGCTGCCCATGATGCTGCTGTGGGGCCCCGAGCTCATCGAGCTCTACAACGACGCCTTCATCCCCCACCCGGGCGCCAAGCACCCCAGGAGCTTCGGGTCGCGCATGGCCGACACCTGGGTCGAGGTCTTCGACGAGCTCGAGCCGCTGATCAGCGGCGTCCGGGCCGGCGGAGCGGCGACATGGGCGTCGGACCAGCTGCTCCTGCTCGGTCGGGCGGGCTACACCGAGGAGACCTACTACACGTTCTCCTACAGCCCTATCAAGGACGAAGCGGGGGCGATCCCGGGGGTCCTGACGGTGGCGGTCGAGACGACCGCCCAGGTCGTCGAAGCCCGACGCAACCAGCTGCTCATCGAGCTGAGCGGCCCGAGCGACCGTGGCAACGGCGTTGCGGGCGTCGCGCGCACGGCGCTTTCCTGCCTTGACGCTCACCCCGCGGACGTGCCGTTCGCGCTGCTCTACCTCCGCGAGGGTGAGCAGGCCGAGCTCGCCGCTGCGACCGAGAGCGCCGTACCGCTGGCGGTCCCCAGCCTCGGTCCCGGGAGCCGCTGGCCGATCCCGCGGGGCCACGCGGTGACCGTCGACGACCTCTCCTACCGCTTCGACGCCACCGATCTGCCGGCCGGGCTGCTTGATCTCCCGGTCCGCCGGGCGCGCCTGCTCCCCCTTCACCCGGGGGGCGATGCACCGGACGCCGTCCTAGTGCTCGGCCTGAGCCCGACCCGCCCGCTCGACAACGGCTACCTCGACTTCTGCGATCACGTCGCCGGCCACGTGGAACGGCGATTACGGACGCGCGGGGACCCACGGACGGCCGACGGGCACAGCTCCGCCGTCGCCGCTCACCCCGCGCCCGGGCCGGACGGCCTGCTCCGCCGAGCCCAGGAGGCCGAACGGCGCCAGGCCGAGCTCGACGACGCGCGGCGCGTCGCGGAGGCCGCCGACCGGCTCAAGACCCGGTTCCTCTCCATGGTCAGCCACGAGATGCGGACCCCGCTGAACGGGATCATCGGCATGACGGCGATGCTGCTCGACGACGCGGTCGACGCGGACCAGCGGGAGCAGCTGTCCACCATCCGCGACAGTGGCGACCACCTCCTCGGGCTCATCAACGAGCTGCTCGACCTCGGGCGCATCGAGTCGGGGGGCGTTCGCCTCGAAGAGGCGCCGACCGACCTCACCCACTGCCTTCACGACGCGCTGGACATCGTGCGTCCGCTCGCGGCGGAGAAGGGCCTCGACCTTCGCCACGACGCGCCCGAGACGCTGACGGTGCTGACGGACGCCGGACGCGTCCGTCAGGTCCTCATGAACCTACTCTCGAACGCGATCAAGTTCACCGACGAGGGGGCGGTGCACGTCCGGCTCGAGACGGTCGCCGGGCTCGGCCCCCGGCGGTCGGCCCGCTTCGTCGTCACAGACACGGGCCCCGGCCTCGCGGAGGAGGTCGTCGGGCGCGCCTTCACCCCCTTCGTCCAAGCCGACGACAGCCAGACCCGCACGGGGGGCACCGGGCTCGGGCTCTCGATCTCCAGGGCCCTCGCCCGCCGCCTGAACGGCGACGTGACCGTCCTCGATCCGGGCCCCGGCGCCGTCTTCGCGTTCACGATGAGCGGTCCGGCGGTCACCAGGACGGCGGCCCGCTCCGCGACCGAGCCGGCCTTGGACCGGACGACCGCAAGCCGCTTGCCGCTGCGCATCCTCGTGGCTGACGACGTGCGGGCCAACCAGCTCGTCGCCCGGCAGATGCTCGAACGGCTCGGCTATCGGCCGGACGTGGTCGGTGACGGCGTCGAGGCCGTCCAGGCGGTGCTGCGTCAGGACTACGACCTCGTGCTCATGGACGTGCAGATGCCCGCGCTCGACGGGCTTTCGGCAGCGCGGGAGATCATCCGCGCCGTGCCCGCTTCCCGGCGCCCCCGGATCATCGGCGTCAGCGCGAGCGCGACCGAGCGGGACTACCTGGACGCCCACGCAGCCGGGATGGAGGGGTACCTGACCAAGCCGCTGCGTCCGGCGGCCCTCGTGGCCGCGCTGCAGCAGGACACCGGCGAGGAACCGCCCCCGGTGGAGCCGCCCCCGGAGTCGGGCCCCGGGGTGCTCGCGCTGGGCCAGGCGCAAGAGCTGCGCGAGCTCTTCGGCGCGGACTTCCCGGCGGCCGTGACGCAGTGGTACACCGAGGCCGACGCGGAGCTGCGCCGCATGCAGGGCGCCCGGGAGGCAGGCGACCTCGCCGCCATCCGGGCCGGGGCGCACGCCATCATGGGCGGCGCGATGGGGGTCGGCGCCTCGGAGGTCACCGCGCTGGCCGACGAGATCGGCGGGTGTGCCCGAGCCGGGGACGTGGCCGAGCTGGCGCGCTTCACGGCGCTCGCCGTTGCCCTTGCTCGGGCCCACCTCGCGCTCGCGAACCTGCCCTCGGAGGACTGCGTCCTCAACCCTCCGGCACGAACCACACAGCCGCAAGAGGCGGAAGGGTGAGCTCGGCGGACTGCGCTTGATCGTGCCAGCCCGTCGGTTCGGTCTCGATCTCCGTCTGCGTCTCCGCGAACCCGGAGCCGCCGAAAGAGGTCGCGTCGGTATCGAGCACCCGCTTCCAGCGACCCGCTGACGGGAAGCCCGTGCGGTAACGCGGCCGCGGGGTGGGCGAGAGGTTGAGCGCGCAGACGAGCACGTCCTTCGCACGGTCCCTGCCGTAGCGGGCGAAGACGACGACGTTTCGATCGGCGTCACCCGCCTCGAGCCAGGAGAAGCCCTCCTCGTCGAAGTCCAGCTCGTACAGCGCCGGCGTGGCGCCGTAGACGTGGTTGAGCGCCTTGACCGCCTGCTGGACCCCGGCGTGGCCCGGGTCCTCGAGCTCGTGCCAGTCGAGCGACTGGTCGGCCTTCCATTCGCGCTGCTGACCCCACTCGAGCCCCTGGAAGAGGAGCTTCTTGCCGGGATGCGCCCACATGTAGGCGTAGAGCAGGCGGAGGTTCGCGAGCTTCTGCCACTGGTCGCCCGGCATCTTCTCGACCATCGAGCCCTTCCCGTGCACGACCTCGTCGTGGGAGAGCGGCAGCATGAAGTTCTCGGTGAACGCGTAGACGAGGCTGAAGGTCAGCTCGCCGTGATGGTGCTTGCGGTTGATCGGGTCCTCCGCGAAGTAGCGGAGGGTGTCGTTCATCCAGCCCATGTTCCATTTGAAACCGAAGCCGAGGCCACCCGCGTAGGTCGGCCGCGAGACGCCCGCGAACGAGGTCGACTCCTCGGCCGCGCTGATGACCCCGGGCTCACGGGCGTGCAGGACCTCGTTGAGCTCCTTGAGCAGCTTGATCGCGTCGAGGTCCTCGTTCCCCCCGTGCTCGTTCGGGATCCACTGCCCCTCCTCGCGTGAGTAGTCGAGGTAGAGCATCGAGGCGACCGCGTCCACGCGGATGCCGTCGGCGTGGTACTCGCGGGCCCAGAAGAGCGCGCTCGCCAGCAGGAAGTTCCGGACCTCGTTGCGGCCGGAGTTGAAGACGAGCGTGCCCCAGTCCGGGTGCTCGCCGCGTCGTGGATCGGCATGCTCGTAGAGCTTCGTGCCGTCGAAGTTCGCGAGCGCCCAGGCGTCCTTCGGGAAGTGCGCAGGCACCCAGTCCAACAGGACGCCGATGCCCTCGCCGTGGAGCACGTCGATCATCGCGCGCAGCTCGTCGGGCGAGCCGTAGCGCGGGGTCGGGGCGAAGTACGAGGTCACCTGATACCCCCACGACGGGGCGTAGGGGTGGCCCATGACCGGCAGCAGCTCCACGTGGGTGAAGCCCATCTCCTTGACGTAGGCGGCCAGCTCGCGGCCGAGCGTCGCGTAGTCGAGCGGCTCGTCCGGGTTCGCCGGGTCGCGCTTCCAGGAGCCGAGGTGGACCTCGTAGACGGAGATCGGCTGGTCCAGCGGCGGCTCGGGGTGTGCCTTGCGCGCGGCCATCCACGCCTCATCCCTCCACGCATGACCGGGGACGTGCACGACGCTCGAGGTCTCCGGCGGGTGCTGCGTGGCGAAGGCGTACGGGTCCGCCTTCAGGACGAGCTGCCCCGCCGGGGTGCGGATCTCGAACTTGTACACCGCGCCGTCCCCGACCTCCGGGACGAAGAGCTCCCAGATCCCGCTCGAGCCGAGCGAGCGCATGTGGTGCAGCCGGCCGTCCCACGAGTTGAAGTCGCCGACGACCGCCACCGTGCGCGCGCTGGGCGCCCACACGGCGAAGCCCGTTCCGCGGACTCCGCCCAGCTCGCGGACGTGCGCTCCGAGGTGCGCATAGATCTCCTCGTGGCGACCCTCGCCCGCGAGGTGGATGTCGAGCTCACCGAGGGTCGGCGGGAAGGCGTACGGATCGCGGAGCGTAAACCGGCTGCCGTCGGCGTAGGCCACGTCGAGCTCGTAGTCGAGCGGGAGCTCCGCGCCGACGAGCTCCCCGGCGAAGACGCCGCCCGGGTGGACGGCCGCGAGCTCGGCGCGCTCTCCGCCGTGGAGGACGGCGACCGAGACCGCGTCGGGTCGGAACGCCCGGACGATCACGCCGCCGCGGATCGGGTGCGCGCCGAGCACGGCGTGGGGATCGGCGAGGGTGCCGTCGACGACGGCCTGGAGGGCGGGATCGGTGACGGCGGTCATGACGGCAGGGGCTCCTCGAGCAGGCGCAGGATTCCGGCGACCGGCACCTTCACCCACGCGGGCCGGTTGTCGATCTCGTAGTGCAATTCGTAGACGGCCTTCTCGAGCTCGAAGATGCCGAGCAGCTTGTCGATCGCCTGCTGCCCGGCGGGCAGCAGCGCCATGTCGACGTGCTCGTAGTACCCCTCGAGGAAGGCGGCCCGCGCGCGGTCCTCCCAACCCTCCGGCGCCGGTACGTCGCGGAGCAGCTCGCTCGCGCTGGCCGCGTAGGAGATCGAGCGGAGCATGCCCGCGACGTCGCGCAGGGGCGAGCGCTTGCGGCGCCGGTCCCGGAGCGAACGGGCGGGCTCGCCCTCGAAGTCGAGGATCACCCAGCGCCCGTCGGGCTCGGCGAGGGTCTGCCCGAGGTGGTAGTCGCCGTGGTGGCGGATGTAGCGACCGCCGACGCCGACGTGGCTCATGAGCTGCAGCCGCTCCCGGATCTCCTGTCCGCGGTTGCGGATGGGCTCGACGTCCTCGTTCTCGTGGGGCAGGTCGATCCAGACGCGCTCGATCTGCTCGTCGATGGTCGCGGTGAGCAGGGCCAGCGCAGAGTCCGAGGGCTCCTCGGGGGCGAAGTCCGGATCGGTGCCGTCCGAGCCGAGCGCGCGGTGCATGTCGCCCGTCGTCTCGCCCAGCGCCTGGAGCTTCCCGAAGACCGACTCGTCACCGGCGCCGATGGCGTCGAGCACGAGGTCCCAGCCGTCGGCGGCCTCCGGGACGAAGTCCTGCACGACGCCGAGCGTCGCGCTCAGCAGCTCGCCCTCGAAGTCGTACCAGCCCTGCAGCCGCGCGATGTTCGGGAAGCCGCGCATGGTGAGGAAGCGGAGCATCTCGAGCTCCGGGTTGTCCCCCGGCTCGAGGCGACGGAAGACCTTCAGCACGTACCGCTCGTCGATGATCACCGAGGAGTTCGACTGCTCGGCGCCCATGGGCCGCACGGCGGGCTGCGGCCCGATCGCCGGCGCGTCCTCGGTGTGATGGAAGAAGACCGTGCCGTGCTCGCCCTCGATGCGCCGCCCGCCGTCGAAGTACGCGGCGAGGCAGGCGCCGTGGTCGGGGTCGGCGACCGCATCGAAGAGCTCCCAACCGTCGGCCTCGACGATCGTGTCCGCTTCGTCCTCGGTCGTCTCCTTCCGCGCCCCGAGGAGCATCTGGTACAGCTCGTGCGCCCCTGTCGTGAAGCGTGCCTCGACGAGCGCGAGCACGAGCGGCGACTCGCCCTCGGGCCGCAGCGAGAGCGCCTCGAGGATGTTCACCGTGCTCAGGTCACGGGACTTCGAGGCGAACCAGCGCTGCTCCACGAGCCAGCCTTGGAGGTACTGCGCGTCGATCGAGATCATGCCTCATCCTCCTCTTCCTCGCCGGGCGTGAGGACGAACCAGAAGAACCCGCGCGGGGCGAGGGTCAGCAGGTACGGCAGCTCACCGATCCGCGGGAACTTCACCCGGCCGAACATCTCCTCCGGGTAGCGGCCCTCGAACTCGCTGAGGTCCAGCTCGACGGCCTGGGCGGTCCGGGCGAGGTTGTGGACGCAGAGCACGAGGTCCTCCTCATAACGGCGCACGTGGGCGAAGATCCGGTGGTTGTCGGTCTGCAGCGGCTCGTAGGTCCCGAGGCCGAAGACGGGGTGCTCCTTGCGCAGCGAGATGAAGCGCTGGAGCCAGCGCAGCAGCGAGTTCTGCTGCCGCAGCTGCGCCTCCACGTTCACCGCCTGGAAACCGTAGACCGGGTCCATCAGCGGCGGCGCGTAGAGCTGCGCGAAGTCCGCCCGGGAGAAGCCGCCGTTGCGGTCGCCCGTCCACTGCATCGGCGTGCGCACGCCGTCGCGGTCGCCGAGGTAGACGTTGTCGCCCATCGCGATCTCATCGCCGTAGTAGAGGACGGGCGAGCCGGGCAGCGAGAACATGATCGCGGTCATGAGCGCGATGTCGTCCCGGGAGTTGTCGAGCAGCGGCGCGAGCCGGCGGCGGATGCCGAGGTTCAGCTTCATCCGCGGGTCGTGCGCGTACTCCGCGTACATGTAGTCGCGCTCCTCGTCGGTGACCATCTCGAGCGTGAGCTCGTCGTGGTTGCGCAGGAACATGCCCCACTGGCAGTTGTCCGGGATGTCCGGGGTGCGGGCGAGGATCTCGTAGATCGGCGTGGCCTCCTCGCGGCGCACGGCCATGAACATGCGCGGCATCACCGGGAAGTGGAAGGCCATGTGGCATTCGTCGCCGTCGCCGAAGTACTCGACGACGTCCTCGGGCCACTGGTTCGCCTCCGCGAGCAGCACCTTGTCCGGGTACTCCGCGTCGACCGTCTTGCGGAGCTTCTTCAAGAACTCGTGGGTCTGCGGGAGGTTCTCCCCGTTGGTCCCCTCGCGAACGTAGAGATAGGGGACCGCGTCCAGGCGGAAGCCGTCCAGGCCGAGATCGAGCCAGAAGCGCAAGGCGTCGATCATCGCCTCGTGCACCTCCTCGTTCTCGTAGTTGAGATCGGGCTGATGCGCGAAGAAGCGGTGCCAGAAGTACTGCCCCCGGACCGGGTCCCAAGTCCAGTTGGAGGGCTCGGTGTCGGTGAAGATGATGCGGGCGTCCTGGTAGAGCTCGTCCGTGTCCGACCAGACGTAGTAATCGGAGTACGGGTTGTCCTTGCCCTTCCGCGACTCCTGGAACCACTTGTGGTCGCTCGAGGTGTGGTTCATCACGAGGTCCGCGATCACGCGGATCCCGCGCTCGTGCGCCGCGTCGATGAAGACCTTGACGTCGTCCATCGTCCCGTAGTCCGGGTGGACCTTGTAGAAGTCGGCGATGTCGTAGCCGCCGTCGCGCAGCGGGCTCTCGTACATCGGCAAGAGCCAGATGCAGTCCACGCCGAGCCACTGCAGGTAGTCGAGCTTCTCGGTCAGGCCGCGGAAGTCGCCGGAGCCGTCGCCGTTCCCGTCGAAGAAGCCGCGCAGGTGGATCTCGTAGAAGACGGCAGTCTTGAACCAGAGCGGCTCGGACTCGAACCACGGGCTCTGCGGGACCATGGACTGATCGGGGTTCACGAGAGCACCTCGAAGATGTGGGCGCCGCCCGGATCCAGGCGGACGAAGTTGTGGCCGAGGCCCCAGTGGAAGTGCTCGCCCGTGAGGCCGTCGCGGACCTCGAAGCGCGTGGGGAGGCCGGACTCGCCGACGACGTCGACCGAGCCCTCCTGCGCGTGATGCGGGTCCATGTTCACGACGGTGAGCACCGTGTCGGTGCCCGCGCGCTTGACGTAGGCGATGAGCTGATCGTTCCCGGTGCCCAGGAAGCGCAGGTCGGTGAGCTGCTGCAGGGCGGGGTGTGCGCGTCGGATGGCGTTGACCTTCTTGATCGTGGGGAGGAGCGGACCGTCGAGCCGGCGGCGCTTGGCCTCGTACTTCTCGGAGTCGAGGTACTCCTCCGAGCCGGGCTTGACGGCGACGTTCTCGAAGCGTTCGAAGCCCGAGTAGATGCCGTAAGTCGGGGAGAGCGTCGCGGCGAGGATGAGTCGCGAGTGGAACGCCGGGGAGCCGCCGTGCTGGAGGTGCTCGCTGAGGATGTCCGGCGTGTTCGCGAAGAAGTTCGGCCGGTAGTAGTCCTGCATCCCGGACTGCGTGAGCTCGACGAGGTACTCGATGAGCTCCTCGCGGTGGTTCTTCCAAGTGAAGTACGTGTAGCTCTGGCTGAAGCCGATCTTCGCGAGGGCGCGCATGACGGCCGCCTTCGTGAAGGCCTCGGCGAGGAAGACGACGTCGGGCTCGCGGGTCCGCACCTCCTTGATCAGCCACTCCCAGAACGCGAACGGCTTCGTATGCGGGTTGTCGACCCGGAACACCTTCACGCCGCGGGCGACCCAGAAGAGGACGGTGTCGAGGAGCTCCTGCCAGAGGGCCTGCCAGTCGTCCGTGTCCCAGTTGACGTTGTAGATGTCCTGGTACTTCTTCGGCGGGTTCTCGGCGTACTTCAGGGTGCCGTCGGGGCGGGCCGAGAACCATTCGGGATGCTCGGTGAGCCAGGGGTGATCGGCCGAGCACTGGATGGCGAAGTCGAGCGCGAGGTCGATCTCGTGCTCGCGACAGGCCTCCACGAGCGTGGCGAAGTCCTCCTCGGTGCCGAGCTCGGGGTGGATCGCCTTGTGGCCGCCGTCGGGGGAGCCGATCGCCCACGGGGAGCCCGGGTCGCCCTCGCCCGCGGTGACGTCGTTGTTGCGGCCCTTGCGGTTCTTCACGCCGATGGGATGGATCGGCGGCAGGTAGAGGACGTCGAAGCCGAGCTCGGCGAGCTCCGGGACGACCTCGGCGGTTCCCGCGAGGCCACCCCACGAGCGCGGGAAGAGCTCGTACCAGGCGCCGCAGCGGGCGAGGACCCGGTCGACGTCGACCTCGAGGCTCTTCGTGCGGGTGCCGCCCGTGCGGTCCGGCCAGCGCTCGACCGCTTCGCTGAGCCCGACGCTGAGCGCCTCCTCGATATCCCAGGCCTCGAGCGCCGCTTCGAGGCGGTCCTTGTCGGTGCCCTTGGCGCGCGCGGCCGTCGCCTCGACGAGCGCGCGACCTTCGAGGAGCTCACTGGAAAGATCGGGCTCCCCGGCGGCGCGCTTACGCGTGACCTCGCTGCGCCAGGACGCGAAGACGTCGGCCCAGGCCTCGACCGAGAACGTCCAGGTGCCCTGGCGGTCCACCGGGAAGCTGCCGGCGAAGCCGTTGCCGCCGATGTCGGCGTCGTAGGGCAGGAGCGGCGCCTCGCTCCAGGCCCGCTGACCGGGGCCGCGGAAGCGGACGACGGCGCGCAGTACCTCGTGGCCGTCGCGGAACGCGTCCGCGCTCACCGGCACGTCGTCGCCGACGCTGGCCTTCGCGGGGTAGCGTCCGCAGTCCACGCAGGGCTGGAGTCGCTCGACGAGGATGCGCGGAGGCGCTTGGGTGCGATCGGGGACGGGCATCGAACTCTTTCCTTATCCGTTCTCGCTCGAATCGACCCATCGCACCATGACCGTCACCCGCTCCGCAGGCGTCCAACTCCACCTGACCTCCCTCCCGGACGGTCGCCTCGGTCCCTCCGCCTACGCCTTCGTGGACTGGCTGGCCGCCGCCGGGCAGAGCTACTGGCAGGTGCTCCCGCTCGGGCCGCCGGACGAGCACCGCTCCCCGTACAAGGCGGCGAGCGCGTTCGCCGCGTGGAACGGGTTGCTGGCCGAGCCGGACGCGGCGGTGAGCGAGGCCGAGATCGCGGAGTTCCGCGCCGCCCAGTCGTTCTGGATCGACGGGTGGGAGGCCTTTGAGGGACCTGGCGCGGTCGAGGATCAGGTGCGCTTCGAGCGGGAGTGGAGTGCCCTGCGTGCCTACGCGGGGGAGCGCGGGGTCCGACTCGTCGGTGACGTGCCGATCTACGTGGCGCCGGGTGCCGCTGACCACATCGGTTGGCCCGAGCTCTTCCTCGACGACGGGCAGGCGGGCGTGCCGCCGGACGCGCTGGCGGGCGACGGGCAGCTCTGGGGCAACCCGCTCTACGACTGGCCGGCCATGCAGCGACGCGGCTACCGCTGGTGGACCGAGCGGCTGCGGCGCACCTTCGAGCTCTTCGACGTCACGCGGATCGATCACTTCCGCGCCTTCACCGCCTACTGGGCGGTCAAGTCGGATGCGGAGACCGCGGTCGGCGGGCGGTGGCGACGCGGTCCGGGCCGGGCGATCTTCGACGCGGCCATCCGTGAGCTGGGCCCGCTCGAGGTCATCGCGGAGGATCTGGGGCTGATCACCGAGCCGGTCACGCGACTGCGGCGCTCGCTCGGCTTTCCGGGAATGCTCGTGACGCTGTTCGGCTTCGACCCCGGCGACCCCGACGGGCCGCACCGCCCCGAGAACCACACGCCGGACCGCTGGATCTACCTCTCGACGCACGACACCGACACGGCCCAGGGCTGGTTCGGCGATGCCTCCGCCGAGCAGCGGGAGGGGATGGCGGCGGCGCTTTCCGCTGCGGGGATCCGGGCCGAGGCGGGCCGCGAAGGCTGGGCGCTGCTGCAGCTCGCGTTCTCCTCGCCGTGCCCGGTCGCGATGATCGCCGCGCAGGACGTCCTCGGCCTTGGCAGCGAGGGTCGCATGAACGTGCCAGGGACGAAGGGTCAGTCGTGGCGCTGGAAGCTCGAGCCGGGCGAGCTCTCCGACGCCCACGCGGCGGCGCTGCGCGAGGCGACGGCCGTTGCGGGCCGCCTGGCGGGCTAGTCCGGGGCGGCGTGTCGCCTGGATCGAGCGTGTCGTGATCTAGGGAGCACGCCGCCGCAGCACCCGGGGCGCGGTGCTCGCGCAGAGACCGTCCTCGTCGCAGGCGCCTCCCGTCTCGACGACGGCTCCCGCCTCGACCGCCTCGGCGAGCACCCACTCGAGCGCGTCGCGGTCCGGGGAGCCCAGCCGGGCGTGGAGGGCGTCCAGCGTGAGCGGGCCGTCGATGAGGGCGGCGAGGAGATCCGTGCGCTCCATCGCCCCATGGTGGCAGCGGCTGACAGAATCGAACGCGGCATGGCCGAGCGCTCCGGACTCCTCGCCCTCGGCGACTCCATCACCTACGGAGAGGGCGGGATCGTCCTCGGGGTCGACGGACGCTCCTGGGCGCTCTGGCTCGCGCAGGCGATGGACCTTCCGTACACGAACTACGCCCGCCCGGGTGCGGTCGTCAGCGACGTGCTCGTCGACCAGCTCCCACGGGTCCGGCGCATGTACGACCTCGGTGTCCTCTACATCGGGGTGAACGACGTGCGCTCCCCCGGCTTCGTGCTCGAGGCGTTCACGCGACAGATCACCGCCGCCGTCGTGCAGCTGGCTCCGCACGCGGAGCGGCTCGCCGTGCTCACGATGCCGCTCGACCTCGGCCGGCCACGAGCAGGCTCGAAGGTGGCCGAGGCGAACGCCGCGATCCGCGCCGCCGCCGAGCAGGTGGGGGCCGACGTCGTCTCCCTCGTCGATCTTCAGGGTGAGCGCTTCGTCCTCCCCGACGCCGTTCACCCGACCGCCCTCGGCCAGCTCGAGATCGCTGATCGGGCGGCCCGAGAGCTCGGCGTCTCCGTGCTGCCCAGTGTGCGGACGCCCCCCTCGCGGCAGCGTCGTGCCGTCCTCGCCACTGCGGTGGATTGGCGGCGTATGTGGGTGCGCGAGGCCCTCCGCCGCACTCGGGAACGGGTGGCGAGGTGAGCCCGTTCCGCGCGCTCCCCCCGGGTCCGGGCGCCCATCCGCCGCGATGGCGCCGACGCCGGACCCTGCCCGCCGGCGTCGACCGGGCCACGGGGGCAGAGGTGGCCCGGACCGCGCGGTTCCTGGTCGAGGAGGGTGGCTCCATCGTGCTCGGCCCGACGGCCCGCATTGGCGCGCACTGCGAGCTCCGGGCCGGCCCGGGGGCGACCGTCACCGTGGACGGCACGCTCGGCGAGCGTTGCCGCCTCTCGGCCCAGGCGACGATCACCGTCGAGGCCGGCGCCCGGCTCGGCGAGGGTTGCGTGCTCATCGACTGGGACCCCGCCTGCGCCGACGCGGAGCGACCGGTGCGCGAGCAGGGCACCCTGTGCGCCCCCATCGTGGTCGCGGCGGACGCCGTCCTCGGACACGGGGCGGCCGTGCTGCGCGGGGTGCGGGTCGGCGAACGCGCCGACGTCCTCGCCCACGCGGTGTGCACCCACGACGTGCCGGCCGACGGACAGTTCCCCGACGGCTGAGCTCGTCACACAACGACCGGACGGACGGTCTTAGGCTTGCCGGATGCCGTCGCCCGCGACTGAACGCCGCGTGCTCCTCGCCCCGGACCGGGTCGCCCGCGCCGCCTCGCGCTACGCGCCCGACCCGGAAGCCGCCTGGATGCTCCGCCAGCCCCGGGAAGTGCGTCGCTCCTTCGCCGAGGAGGCCTTCGGGCGCGGCGAAACTGTCGAGCGGGCGTGGATGCTCCGCCAGCCCGATCACGTTCGGGAGGCGTACGTGCGCGAGGTTCTCGGGCTGTAGCCCCGGGCCCGACGGACCCTGCGGACCGATCGTCGCGATCCTTGTCATACTCCTCGTCCGTTCGGGGGCGTAGCTCAGTTGGTTAGAGCGCCGGCCTGTCACGCCGGAGGTCGCGGGTTCGAGTCCCGTCGCTCCCGCTCCCGATCGAAGCTGAGAGCTCTGCACAAGCGGGACTCTCCGGCGTTGCAGGGCGCGCCGCTCACGACGTGGTCGCTGCGGGCAGGTCACCCGTTGCCTTCAAGTCCGCGGAAGAATCGGTCGATAGGCACGGAGAGCCTTTCGTGCCCGTCTCACCCGCCGACAACCGATCCGACGTCGCGCAGCTGTTGGAATCGCTTCCGTCCGACCTCGACGTCCGCTACCGCGCGGCGCTCGAGGAGCTCTCGCTGCGCAGCCGCCAGCTCGCCGACGCCCAGCGCCTAGCGCGACTGGGCTCCTGGGAGTGGGACATCCCTCGGAACGTCGTGACCTGGTCCGACGAGCTGTATCGCATCTACGGCTACGAGCCGCAGGAGTTCGTGCCGACGTACCAGCGTTTCCTGGAACGGGTGCACCCCCACGACCGCGAGTCCGTCGACACCCGCAACCATCAGGCGTTCGCCGACCACCAGCCGTTCGAGGACGTCAAGCGCATCGTGCGCGGCAACGGCACCGAGATCCTCATGCGCACCCAGGGCGAGGTCATCTGCGACGACGCCGGGGCGCCCCTGCGGATGCTCGGCGTGTGCGAGGACGTCACCGACCAGGTACGCGCCCAGGAGGCCCGCGCGCACCTGGCGGCCATCGTCGAGGGGTCGGCGGACACGATCATCAGCGTCGACGGCCGGCGGATCGTGCAGACCTGCAACCCGGGCGCCGAGCGCATGCTCGGGGTGAAGGCCGCAGATCTGATCGGACACCCGGTGTCCCGGGTGCTCGACAAGACCGGCCTAGGAATGCTCACCCGCATCCTCGCCGGTGCCTCTCCCGTGCGCGACGACTGCCACGTGCGCAGCAGCGACGGCACGTCCATCGCCGTCTCCCTGGCCGTGTCGGGCCTGCCCGATCGCGAGGGCGGCGCGGCGTTGGTGGCGCGCGACATGACCGAGCGCCAGGACTGGGAGGCGCGCCTGCAGTACCTCGCCGACCACGACGCGGTGACCGGCCTGCTGAGCCGGCGCGCCTTCGAGCGCGAGCTCGAAGAAGCGACCCCGCAACGGCGGCGCGGCGATCGCGGCACGCTCGTGGTCTTCGACCTCGACAACTTCAAGGACGTCAACGACACCTGGGGCCACGCGGCCGGCGACGAAGTCCTACGTCACGCTGCTTCGCTCGTCCGGCAGACGCTGCGCGCCGACGATGTGCTCGCCCGGCTCGGCGGCGACGAGTTCGCGGCGCTGCTGCGCGGTGCCGGCCGGGAGGACGCCGAGCGCGTCACCGCCGCCGCGCTTGCGGCGCTCCGGACCGGTGTCCCCTCACCCGACGGGCGCCAGCGGGCGCGCGTCTCGGCCAGCGCGGGGCTCGCCGAGATCTCTTTCGGTGCCGAGGCGGCCGACCTGCTCGCCCAGGCCGACGCGGCCCTGTACGACGCCAAGGACGCGGGGCGCGACCGCTTCGTCTTCGCCACGCGCACCGACGACGCGCGGCAGAAGATGCGCCAGCGCATGACCTGGTCCCAGCGCCTCGAGACCGCGCTGCAGGGTGACGGGCTCGTGGTGCACGCACAGCCGATCGTCCGCACCGCCGATCGGGTCGTGACGTCGCACGAGCTGCTGGTGCGCCTGCGCGACGCCGACGGCACGCTGATCGCACCGGGCGCCTTCCTCGAGGTCGCCGAGCGCTACGGGCTGATCGGCCGGATCGACCTCGCGGTGCTCGAACGGGCCGTCGCCGCCGCGTCCGCGACGCCGGGGTCCGCGTTCGCGGTCAACGTCTCGGGCGTCTCGATCTGCGACCCGACCTACGTCGACGCGGCCGAGCAGCTCCTGCTCGAGCACCGTGAGGCCGCCGGGCGCATCACCATGGAGGTCACCGAGACCGCTGCGATCTCGGACATCGTCCGTGCGCGGAACGCCGCCGAACGCCTCGCCGCCACCGGCTACGGCCTCGCACTCGACGACTTCGGCGCGGGCTTCGCGTCGTTCCACTACCTGCGCCACCTGCCGTTCGACACCGTCAAGATCGACCGCGACTACGTGCGTGCGGCGAACGGGTCCGGGCCGGATACGGTGGTCGTCCGCGCCGTGGCCGACGTCGCACGCGCCCTCGGCAAGCGCACCGTCGCCGAGGGCGTCGAGGACGAAGAGACCTTCCAGGCCGTCAAGGCGATGGGGATCGACTACGCCCAGGGCTTCCACCTCGGGCGCCCGGCGCCGCTCCCGCTGCTCTGAAGCGCCGCTCGGAGGCCAGCTCCAGACGGACCACTCGTCAGACGAGTGGAGCCGATGCGCGAAGCCCTCTCCGGGTCTCCAGCGCGGGAACGAAACACCACCTCGCGATGCACCGCAAGGTAGAGTTGAGGCATGACCCGACTCCTCATCGCTGCCTCCGCGGCGGCTGCCGTCCTCGTCGCCGCTCCCGGCGCCTCGGCCGCCAGCCGCTCTTGCGAATCGTTCGACACGCTCTTCGGCGCGGTGAAGGCCAAGGGCGTGACGTGCTCCTACGCCGGCAAGGTGACAACCGCCTACTTCTCAACGAAGAGCTGCACGGCGACCCGCGTTCCCCGCCGCTGCGTCGTCAAGCGCCTCACGTGCACACCGCGGAAGGCCAAGGGCGGCACGCGCGTGACCTGCGTGAACAAGGCCCGCACGAAGGACGTGCGCTTCACGATCTACGGGTGAGGCCGTCCGGGTCGCCCGCGCGACCCGGACGTTCTAAGCGCTCAGCAGCCCTTCTTGGCGAACGCCGCCTTCGTCGTGTAGCTCCCCCGCGGGAGGTACTTGCCCATCACCTTGGCCTCGTCGCCCGGGACCTTCGTGTCCTGGATCGCCTGGTCGAAGCCGGCGGCAGGCAGCATGTTCCGCAGGATGAGGAACCCGTCCTCCCGATGACCGGCGCCGTCCCCGTTCTTCGGCCACGGCAGATACCCGACGCCGCACTTGGCCCGGGCGTTCGGCGGCCGGTCACCGGCGAGGCTCGAGACGATCGTGTACCGGCCCTTGCTGTCCACGGGCACCTGGCTGTCGTACAGGCATCCGGCTCCGCGGCCGGTGCGCAACGACTCGTTCTGGCAGATCGACCAGTACCGCATCTGGCCCCGGTCCGCGCGCTTCACCGTCTTCCCGCTGCGTGCGGTGCGCGGGAGCGTGCCCTTCAGGACGAGCACCGGGCCGGCGGAGAACGAGCGGTTCACGAACGCAGCCGTGTACTCGTTGTCGATGTTCGAGTACTGCCCGCCGGTCCGTTCGGGCTCGGCCTCACAGTCCCCGCGGTACCAGCACGCGAGGATGAAGCCGACGTTGTAGAACGTGCGCCACACCGGACGCGGTGCGGCTGGGAAGCCCGCCGGAGCCCCGGCCGGTTCGCGGAGGCTCTCATAGAGATCCGCGGGCAGCGTAGTCACGACCGGCTTGCCGCCCTTGGCGTTGAGCGCAGCGCACGCCGCCTTGCCCTTCCGAACCGAGCCGTCCGCGAGACGGAGCTCGACCGCGGGGAGCCCGACCGCGCCGGTGAGCTCGCTGCGCTTCATCGAGTCGGGCAGGTAGACGCGCTGCAGCAGCATCTGGTCGGGCTGGCCCGGGACGCCGGCGTACAGGGTGTTCGGCGCTCGTCCGGTCGAAGGAGCCGTCTCGTTGAGCACCGTGATCGTGTAGGAGCGCTTGCGCGCGGTGCGGCTGCTTCCCGGACGGTAGGGGTTGACGGAGCCACGATCAGGGGCCGTGCTGACGTCGTTCAGGGCGTCGACCGGCGCGTTGCTCGCCTTGTCGTAGCTGTTGATGGACTGGTAGCGGGCGTGGGCGTATCGCCCCTTCAGGACGATGCGCGACCCGGCGGGCATGGTGACCTTGGCCGACCAGTACACGGCCCCCGCGTCCGGGAACGCGTAGTTGGATGCCCCGCTGGCGAAGGCGGAGGCGGTGCGGAAGGACCAGAAGCAGTCCGACTGGGGGATCTGCTTGGTGGCCGCGCCGGCCGCCGGGGCAGCGACCAGGCAAGCGAGGGCGGCGACGCCGACGGTCAGGCGGGAACGACGGGACATGTGGACTCTCTCGGTGGGTGATGAAAGGACCGCGCCGTGGGAGGCGCGGGCCGACCGTAGCCACATGCGAGACAGAAAGCAAATATGTCCGATTAGAGACGCAAGGTATATTCGTCATGGATGCCCGAGACCGACTTTCGCCGTGCGACCCGCTCCGATGCGGTCGAGCTGGCCCAGGAGACGTTCCTGGCCTGCGAACGCGTCGACATGCAGGCGCTCGCCGATCGCCTCGGGGTAGCCCGCGGGACGCTTTACCGCTGGCTCGTCAGCCGCGAGGCGCTGCTGGACGAGCTCCTCGGGCGGATGGCCCGCGAGATGTACGCGGCGGTTCGCGAGCAGACACCCGGCCGGGGGCACGAGCGCGTCGTCGACGCAGCCCGGACGGCCATGGAGATCTTCGCCGGCTTCGACCCGATCCGCGCCTTCGTCGCCCGCGAGCCGCAGCTGGCCGTCGGGCTGCTCATGTCCGAGACCGGCGGCGTGCACCGCGAGCTGGCCCACGGGACACGGGCGCTGGTGCTCTCCGAGGGTGCCACCCCGGGCACCGAGCTCGACGATGTCGTCGACGTGGTCGTGCACATCGCGACGTCGCTCGTCTGGGTCTCCTTCGCCATCGGTGAGGAGCCGCAGATCGACCGCGCCACGAAGGTCGCGGGGGAGCTGCTGCGGGGCGTGCTGCCCGCAGGCTGAGGCTCAGCCGAGCGCGCGTCTCCACGCGTCGGCCAGTGCGTCGAGCAGCGTCTCGTCGCTCATGGACGGGTGCTCGCCCCTGAGCTGCTGGGTGCACGATCGCTCGGTCATCCAGGTGAGCACTGCAGCGGTGGGCTGCGCCTGCTCCACCGGCATCCCGGCCCGCTCGAGCCGAGCCTGGTTGGCCGCGGAGAACTCTCCGAGCAGCGCCTGCCAGAAGCGATCGACCTCTGCGTCGTAGGTCGCGGCCTCGACGACCGCTCGGAGGACGTGGCGGTTCGCGCGCATGGCGCCGAGCAGCGCCGTGATCGATTCATGGACGTCACCCTCACCGTCCGTGAACGGAGCGATCGCGCGGCGCGCCTCGGTTCGTAGCGGCTCCACGAGCCGCATGAGCAGCGCCCGGCGATCCTCGAAATGGGCGTAGAAGGCAGTCCGCGTCCGCCCGGCCCGACCGGCGACAACGCTCACCGAGAGCTCGGCGAACGAGAGGCCCTCGGCCAGCAGCGCTCCGGCCGCCTCGAGAAAGGCCGCCTCGGTCTGCTCGCGTCGTGGATCCTCGCGTCGTCGTCTGTCGAGCACGGGCATGCCAGAAGGGTACCGGCACGGATGACGGCTTGCAATGACAGTGCGTCATCCTTATGGTGGCCGCCATGCCGACCATGAGTGACACCGCCACCGTCGATCTGGGCGACCACGCCCACTGGGTGGACGACCCGCCCTACGAGCTGTTCGCGGAGCTGCGCCGCGAGACGCCGGTGCACTGGAGTCCGAATGCTCGGTATCCCGAGGAGGGCGGCTTCTGGTCGCTGACCCGGGCGGCGGACGTCCACGCCGCCACCCGCGACTTCACGACCTTCAGCTCCGAGCAGCGCGGCATCTTCCTCTGCGACGACGTCGGCGCGCCCCTCGACATCCAGCGACTGCAGATGATCTCCATGGATCCGCCCCGCCACGACCGGCTCAAGCAGCTGATCGGCAAGGCCTTCACCCCCAAGCGGATCGCCGAGCACGAGCACCACGTCCGCGACATCGTGCGTTCGATGCTCGGCCGGCTCGAGGGCCGTGAGCACTGCGACCTGGTCGCCGACCTCGGGCGTGCGGTGCCGGCCCGGGTGATCGGCTCGCTGCTCGGCACCCCCGAGTCCGACGACGAGCGCCTGCTGCACTGGACCAACGTGGCCACGGCCTTCGAAGACCCCGACATCCGTGCCGGCTGGGACGACAGCATGGTGGAGGTCGGCGACGTGGTGAGCTACATCAACGCGGTACGCGAGGAGCGCGTCGCCGAGCCGGGCAACGACCTGCTCACGGCCCTCATCGGTGCCGAGATCGAAGGCGACAGGCTGAACGAGCTCGAGATCGCGACCTTCTTCATGCTGCTGCTCGCGGCGGGCAACGACAGCACCCGCGCGACCTACTGCGCGACGATGCTCGCGCTGATGCGCGACCCGGAGCAGCTCGGCCTGCTGCTGGCGGACCCATCACGGATCCCGCTGGCGGTCGAGGAGGGCCTGCGCTGCTTCCCGGCCTTCGGCTTCATGGGGCGCAGCGCCACCCGCGACGTCGAGCTGCACGGGCAGACGATCCGCAAGGGCGATCGCGTCCTGCTCTGGTACATCGCCTCCAACCGGGATCCGGAGCTGTTCGATGATCCGGAGCGCTTCGACCTGATGCGCGACGGGCTGGACGCACACCAGGGCTTCGGAGCCGGTGGCCGGCACTTCTGTCTCGGTGCGGCCCTGGCCCGCATGGAGCTCCGGATCTGGATCGAGGAGACCCTCGCGGCCTTTCCGGACATTGCGCTGGCGGGGCAGCCACGCCGCATCAAAGCGTTGTTCCTGAACCAGCACACCTCGATCCCAGTGCGCCTTCGAGGCTGACGAGACAGACAACGAGTACCGTCCCGAATAGAACAGACTTGCTTTCTGTCTCATTGCGCTCTAGCATCCTGTCCGTCCGAAGGTCCGAGAGGTGGGAGAACGTCATGGAGAAGTTGCGGTCGGTCGTCGGGGTATTGGTGTCCGGGGTGGTGTCGCTGCTGATGGCGGCGCCCGGAGCGCAGGCCCAGGGTGTCGATCAGACCTGCAGCCTGGTGCTCACCAAGACCGACCCGGCGACGGTCAACGTCGCCTATCCGGACGAGGCGGCGATCTACTGGATCGGCGCCTACCAGGCGGTTCCGGGGACGCGCCTGAAGATCACCGGCCGCTACCCGCGCGCCCGGTACTTCTCCTTCAACGTCTATGACGCAGCGCTGCGTCCGCTCGACGCCGTCGCGGACGTCGAGATCGCGCCGGACGCGGGCGCATCGAACCCTTACCTCGTCGGGGCCCGCCGCGACGGGACGAAACGGGACTACACCGCCTACGTCGATTTCAGCGCCCGCCCGGAGAAGCGCGCGCCCAACACGATGTACACGGGGACCGGGCAGACCCCCGCGCCCAACGTCAACGGCACGCTGATCCTGCGGACCTACATCCCGGACGCCGGCCTCGACGAGACCGGCGGCGTCGGCCTTCCGACGGTCACGCTCGAGCAGGCTGACGGCACCGGCCGTCCGAGCGACTCCGCCTGCGCCGCGCAGTCCAAGCCGGCGGTCGCCGGCGTGACCGAGGCGATCAGCGAGGCCGGCTTCCCCGCGTCCGCTCCCGGCCTCACCGCCCCCGGGCAGCCCACGCCGAACTGGCTGAAGTTCCGCAACCTCGTCCAGGTCTACAACGAGTCGGCGACCGGCAACCCGTTCCTCGACAGCTTCGCCGAGACCTCCGCCGCCTCCGAGGATGCCGGCGGTTCTGGAGGCTTCCTCTCCAACGTCCACAACGCCTACGTCTACGCCACCGTCAACCGGTCCTACGGCGACGTGTCGGTGACCCGCATGCGCGCGCCGGGCACTCCCGAGACGAGGAGCGGTCCGCTCGTCATGCCCGACGCGCAGATGCGGTACTTCTCGATGTGCACGAACGACTTGGCCAGCCAGCGCTTCATCGGCTGCGCGACCGACGACAAGACGGCGATCGGCGAGGACGGCTTCGCCGAGTACGTGGTCTCGACGGCGGCCACCCGCCCGGCGTGGGCGACCGCCGAGTGCGGCTACACCTGGCTGCCGTTCGGCCCGAACACCTCGAACGTCCTCGTGCTGCGCCACATGCTGCCGCGGGCTGACTTCACGCAGGCCGTCCAGCGGGCCGAACCGCGGAAGGAGGCCGGGACGATGGGCGAGTACCTGCCGGCCACACGCTACGTGCCCGACGGCCAGCGACCGCCGTGCCGTGCGGCCCGCGTCAGCGCCGGCCCGTCGCTCGGGCTGCCACGGTCCACGCCCGCTGGGCGCTGCACGAGCCGTCGCCGCATGCGGATCCGCCTCGACCGCCGCCTGCGCTCCGCCACGATCCGGGTGCCCGGACAGCGGGCGATCCGCCTGAGCGGCCGCCGCCTGCGCTCGGTCGTCGACCTCCGGGGCCTGCCCCGCGGCAGCTACCGCATCCGCATCGAGGGACGCGACCGGACCGGGAAGCGCGTGCGGTCCGTGCGCACCTACCGCACCTGCGTCACGAAGCGATGAGCGCGCGGCCTCGGTAGACGCGCCAGGCTTCTGCCCGTGATCGACCCCGGATGCCCGTGGTCAATCACGGGCACATGGCTTCGAGACGGTCGAGCCCGCCGCCCGGCAGGCGGACTCACCGCAAGATCCGCTGTCCGTGTGCGTTCAAGTTGGACGTGTCTGCCTCTCGAGCCGTTGTCCTCTCAGCCCTGGCGAGCCTGACCGTCCCGGTCGGCGCCACCGCCGCGGGCTCGTCGCTCCCGCCGCGCGACGCCGGGCCGCCGCTCCTCCACCGGGCCGCACCGAAGGTCCCCGAGCTCCAGAACCGCAAGCCCTTCACGGCGCGGCCGCTGCTCGTCAGCGGCACGGACGCGTTCCGCTCCGGCGAGTACGTCTTCCAGGACCACCTGGTCGACGACCGGGGCGCGGACACCGTCCCGCTCGGGAACGCGGCGAAGACCGACAAGCCGGATCCCACCTCGACCGGGGACGTCGCAGCGTCGACCGGCGGCGACGTCCGCTACCCGACCGACCCGCGTTACGCGGGGAACAACGCCGACATCGCCGAGGTCCGCCTGCTGCCCGCCAAGAGCGGGCGCTCCGTGCTCGTGCGCGTCACGTTCCGCACGGCGATCGTCCCGGACGCCACCGTCTTCACCCTCGGCATCGACACGGACCGCTCCGGCGGCGCGGCTGTGCCGTGGCCCCGCGGCGCGGGCGTCTCCTCGCCCGGCCTCGACCAGATCGCCACGGTCTGGGGAACGGGCGGCGAGCTCACCGCCACCGGTGGCGCGACGACCGCGCTGAAGGGCGTCACGTTCGACCTGCCGCGCAACCAGCTGACCTTCCGTCTCCCGCTCGCCGCGGGGAACTGGCGGGTCGTCGGCGGTGCCGGGCTGTGGGACGGTGACTCCTACCTCCCGGTCCCGGCGGCGGGTGCACCGACCGCGACCACCCCGGCCTCGGGCACCACCACGCGCGGCGCTCCCGGGGTCCTCGACCTCGCGTTCTCCTTCGACGAGCCGATCGAGAAGACCCCGACCGGCGAGTTCACCACCTTCCCGGGGACCGGCAACTGGCTGGACGAGCGCCAGGCCAAGGCGCTCGCGGCCGGGACGTCCGGGACGGCGTTCGCCGACGTGGACCTCCGCTCGGCCAAGCGCGCACGCTGGCTGCACGCGCCCGGACGCCTGCAGGCGCGCGTGCTCGGCTCGGGCCTCGACGTCCACGAGGGGGTGCGGACGAAGTTCCCTGAGATCGGCTCCAACCTGGTTCCCTACCTGCTGGTCAAGCCCAGCGGCATCGGCACCGCCGCCCGCCCCGCGGCGCTGACCTTCGCGCTGCACTCCTTCGGCGGCACCTACCTCCAGCACGCCGTGTTCTCGCCGAACCTGCTGACCCAGCTCGGGGACGAGCGCGGGTCGGTCGTCGTCACGCCCTCCTCCCGCTCCCTGGCCGGCGGCTACGCGACCGAGGCCGAGGCCGACGTCTTCGAGGTCTGGGCCGACGTCGCCCGCCACGTCCGCCTCGACCCGGCGCGGACCGCGATCAACGGCTACTCGATGGGCGGCTTCGGCACCTACCGCCTGGCGGCCGCCTACCCAGACCTCTTCGCCAAGGCCTTCACCGGCGTCGGGCCCGCCGGCTCGAGCGTCCCCGGCAGCGAGCAGAACGTCCGCTGGGTGCCGTTCCTCAACTGGGTCGCGGCAGCCGACGAGCTCGTGACCTACGACCGCGCCCGCGCCGCCCAGGCCCGCATGGTCGCCGCGGGCATGCGCTCCGCGTTCTGGACGTTCGCGGGCGAGCACTTCACGGTCGCGATCCTCGACGAGTGGGGCGAGGCGGCGAAGTTCCTCGGCGACGCCCGCGTCACCCGTGACCCGTGGCGGGTGAGCTACCTCTTCGACCCGAAGGACGATCGGGCCGACCTCGGGCTGACCCGCGACGGGGCCTACTGGGTCGAGGGCCTCGACGCACGTGATCCGAAGCAGCCCGCATCCGTCGACGCACGGTCGCTCGCCTCGGGCGAGCGGGACGCGCCGCTCCGCGCGGTCACCGGCACAGCCGTCGGCATCGGCGGGTTCCCGCACGGCACACGCGCCGGGGCCGGGGTGCCGCTCCCGCCCCTCGCAGTCGAGGGCCAGGACTGGGGAGCCGCACCCGGCGTCGCCCCTGAACGCGTGCTCGAGGTGGATCTGACAGGCGCCTCGACGGCCCTCGTGAACCTGCGGCGCGCCGGCTTCACCGGCAAGGCCCCGGTGACCGTCCGGCTCAAGAGCGACGGCGCGGCGGTGCTGAAGACCACCGTCGGCAGCCGCTGCACCGCGCCCGGAGCCGGCACGACCGTCTGTCGCGTGCGGTCCGTCCGGGCGAAGCGTTGACCCGGCGCCCGCCCCTGCGCGCCGCCGGTACGGTGCGCGCGTGACCCCGCCGCTCTCCCGCCGCCGCCTGCTCCAGGGCGCCGCGGCCGCCTCGCTCCCGTTCGTGCTGCCCCGGAGCGTCACCGCGGCCTCGCGACGGCGCGTGGAGCTGATCGGCGCCGGTGCTTTCGACTGCGGGGTGATGGCCGGCATCCCGGGGCAGCACGCGATCACCGTGTGGACCCACGTCGCCGAGCAGGAGCGCTCCGGATTCGTTCGGCTGGAGATCGCGAAGGACGAGGGCTTCGGCCGGGTGGTCCACAGCCAGGACGTCCGCGCGGCTTCGGTGCGGGACCACACCGCCCGCGCGACCGTCCGCTCCTCCAAGATCCTCGACCCCGGCGAGCGGTACTTCTACCGCTTCGCCCACCGGGGCGGATCCTCTCCCGTCGGCCGCTTCACGACCGCCCGGCCCGCCGACTCGAAGGAGCCGCTGCGGATCGGCTTCTTCTCCTGCCAGAAGTGGACTTCGGGGCTCTACGAGGCGCACCGGGGCCTCGCCGCCGAGCCCGATCTCGACCTCGTGCTCTGCCTCGGCGACTACATCTACGAGGGCGGCGGCGACAACCCGAAGATCGGCCGCAAGGACACCATCGGGCCGAACGGACAGGCCGAGACGCTCGACGAGTACCGCGAGAAGTACCGGCTCTACCTCACCGACCCGAACCTCCGGGCGATGCACGCCTCGAGCGCCTTCGCCGGCATCTGGGACGACCACGAGGCCGAGAACGACTACGCGGGTGAGAACCCCGGGACGCTCGCCGCCGAGCGCCGTCGCATCGACTTCGCCACCCGGAAGGCGAACGGCTACACCGCGTGGTTCGAGTACGGGCCGCGGAACACGATCCCGGCCGAGCGCCGCCGCAGCTACCGCCGGATCCGCCTGGGCGGGATGGCGGACATCCTGATGCTCGACACGCGGCAGTACCGCGACCGGGCCGGGAAGACCGGAGACCGCACCCGGACGCTCCTCGGCGGGCCGCAGCGAGCCTGGCTGAAGGGCGCGCTGTCGGAGTCGAAGGCGAGCTGGAAGGTGATCGCCAACCAGGTGATGGCGATGAGCCTCGAGGCCGCGCCGGGCGTGCCGCTCAACCCCGACCAGTGGGACGGCTACCCCGCCGATCGCGCCGACGTCTTCGGGCACGTCCGCAAGCAGGGCGTCGAGGGCGTCACGCTCGTCACGGGCGACATCCACACGTTCTTCGCCGGCGACCTCTACCCCGAGGGCCGCGCGGACGGGCAACGGCCGCCCGCGACCGAGTTCGTCGGCGGGGCCATCAGCTCGCTGGGGCTCGAGGAGGACTTCGGGGAGGCCACACCCGCGGCGGAGGTCGCGAGCCTCGCCGCGAACTCGCCCCACCTGAAGTACTCACAGCTCTCCCGGCGTGGCTACGGGGTGCTCGAGCTGAGCGCGGAGGAGCTGCGCTGCACGTTCCGCTCTCCGCGGTCGGCCCTGGTCGAGAACTCGCCCATCGAGGACCTCGCGCGCTTCCGGGTCGGGCGCGCCGAAGGCCTCGTCGAGCGCGTCTGAACTCAGGTCTCGATCGCCGCGGGCACCCCGGCCGTCAGCCAGCGGACCCGCCCGGCCAGCGGGGAGGCCGAGAGCACCCGCTCGGCCGCACGGCGTTGCTGGCGGAAGTGCTTCCAGCCCTCGTAGTGCAGCGGCACGATCGTCACCGGATCAAGCATCCCGCAGAGCTCGACGGCCTCCTCCGCGTTCATCGTGTACCGCAGCGGTCCCGAGAGCCAGGGGAAGGTGACGGCGCCCATGTGCACGACGACCGTGCCGACGTCGAGCCGGGCGGCGGCGTCTCGGAGGCCGTCGTACAGGACGGTGTCGCCGGTGATCCAGAGCGTGCCGTGCTGCTGACCCTCCCAGGCCAGGGAGAACCCGACGACCTCCCCGACGATCGGCTTGCTGCCGGGCGGGCCGTGGCGGCACGGGGTGGCGGTGATCTCGAGCGTCGGCCGGCCGGGCGCCTCGAGCCTCGTCGTCCCCCAGGGCGCGAGACCCAGGGCGCCGGCCCCGAGCCGCCTGGCCCCCGGCTCGGTGGTGACGACCTGACCCATGCGCGGGAGCAGCTCCCGCCCGGACGGGTCGAGGTTGTCCCCGTGCTGATCGTGCGAGATGAGCACCGCGTCGATCTCCCCGAGCTCGTCGAAGGCCACCGCCGGGCCCTGCTGCTTCTTCGACGCCGTGCCCCAGCCGAAGAAGTAGCGCTTGCCGGGCGGGTCGAACGTCGGGTCGGTGAGCAGACGCCAGGGCCCGATCTCGATGAGGATCGTCGGACCGCCGACGTAGGTGATGCGCACCTCGGACATGCAGACTCCGCTCTCGCTCGGGGCTCCGGACGCTACCGGGCCTTCCCGGGGCGGCAGAGGTACGCTCCCGGCGATGTCGTTCGTCGGCCCGCCCCCGCCCGTCACGACCAACCCGCTCGTGCGCGTGGCGTTGGACTTGCGGATCGAACGGGAGCTCCCCGTCCCGTTCCCCCCCGGGCACACACGGCTCTCACCGACCCGCTCGTTCCGCTTCATCCGCGAGCCGCTCCCGGTGCTGCTCGAGGCCTACGGCCGGTACGGCCCCGTCTTCACGCTGCGGGTCTTCCACCAGAACGTCGTCTTCCTGCTGGGCCCCGAGGCCAACCACCACATGCTCGTCAGCGGAGCCCAGAACTTCTCCTGGCGCGAGGGGCACATGGGCGATCTCTGGCCGCTGCTCGGGGACGGGCTGCTGACCGTCGACGGCGCCTTCCACCGGCGCTCCCGGAAGGTGATGCTCCCGGCGTTCCACAAGGAGCGGATCCTCGCCTCGCACGCCACGATGGAGGAGGAGACCGAGCGCGGGCTCGCCGAGCTCTCACCCGGCGAGCACGACCTCTACGCCTGGACCCGCGAAGTCGCGCTGCGCATCGCGATGCGCGCGCTCTTCGGCCTCGACCCGGACCGGCCTGGCGCCCACATCGACGCGGGGCTCGAGTTCGAGCACGCGCTCGCCTTCTACTCCCGCGACTACGCCGTGCAGATGATGCGAGGGCCGCGGACGCCGTTCGCGCAGATGCAGACGGCACGCCGTCGGCTCGACGCGGTGATCTTCGCGGAGATCGAGCGGCGGACGGGCCTCGTCGACCCCGGTGAGGATCTCCTCGGCCTGCTGCTCGCCGCCCGCGACGAGGAGGGCCGCGCGCTCAGCCACGCGCACGTGCGCGACGAGGTCATCACGCTGCTCTTCGCCGGCCACGACACCACCACCTCGACGATCGCGTTCCTCCTGCACGAGCTCGCCCAGGCCCCTGAGCTGCAGGAGCGCGCGGCGGGCTCCGCAGAGGAGCTCGACCTCGCGGTGGACGAGACGCTCCGCCTCTACCCGCCCGCCTGGGTGGGGCCGCGCCGTTCCCTCGAGCCGTTCGAGGTCTGCGGGGTCCAGGTGCCCGGCGGGGTCCCGGTCAACTACGTCTCCTGGGCGAGCCACCGGCTGCCGGACGTGTGGGAGGAGCCCGAGCGCTTCGACCCGCAGCGCTTCGCCCCCGGGCGCCGCGAGACGATTCCGCGCGGCGCCTACGTCCCGTTCGGCGACGGGTCGCGGAAGTGCATCGGGATGCGGTTCGGGCAGGCGGAGATCGCCGTCATCGCCCGGGCCCTGCTCGAGCGCTTCCGGTTCGCCCCGGTCCCCGGGCACGCGATGAGCATCCGCCAGATGCCGACGCTCACGCCGCGCGGCGGGATGCCGCTGCGCCTCACCGCACGGACCTAGATGACGCGCCTCGGGGTGGACGTCGTCGTCCCGGTCGCCGCCCGCGACGCGGCGGCGCTCACCGCGCTCCTCGAACGGCTGCGGGGGAGCCTCGAGCTCGCGCCCGGGGATTCGCTCACCGTGGTCGACAACCGAGGGCTCGGGGTGCTCGACCCGGATGTGCTCGTCGCCCCCGAGGTCCGCACCTCCTACTACGCCCGGAATCGCGGGGCGGCCCGGGGCAGCGCGCCGTGGCTCGTGTTCCTCGACGGTGACGTGACGCCCGCGCCGGGGCTGCTCGACGCGTTCTTCACGCCCGCCCCGTCCGCGGAGGTCGGCGTGCTCGCCGGGGCGGTCCGGGACACACCCGCCGGCTCCTCGCTCGCCTCGCGGTTCAGCGCGACGAAGGCCGCGATGTCCCAGGAACCGCTGCTGGCCCGCGGGGCGTGGGCGTTCGCGCAGACGGCGAACGCCGCGATCCGGCGCGAGGCGTTCGAGGCGGCCGACGGGTTCGCGACCGCCGTCCGCAGCGGCGGCGACGCCGACCTCTGCTGGCGGCTGCGGGACGCCGGATGGGCGCTCGCGGCGCGCCCGGAGGCGGTGGTCGATCACGCGAACCGCGCGCTGCGGCCACTCCTCGCCCAGCGGGTCCGCCACGGCACCGGCGCCGGGTGGCTCGCCGAGCGCTGGCCCGGGGCGCTTCCCGCGCGGCGCTGGCCTGGGCTGCTCCGTTGGGGGGCCGCCCGCGGCCTCTCCGGCGTTCAGTCCCTGGCCGCGGGTGATCGGGATGCGGCCGCGGTGGGGTTGCTCGACGGCCCGACGGCCTGGGCGTTCGAGCTCGGGCGCCTCCTGCCGAACCGGCCGCTGAGGCGCGGCCGCTGACCGCTGCGGCTCAGCGGTACGGCGCGTCGCGCGCGCGCCACCCGGGGACGGCGAGCGCCGCGCGCTTGAGCTGCTCGCGAGGGCTCAGTGCTCGATGCTCCGCGACGCGGCCCCAGGCGACGCGGGCCGCCCGCGCGTCACCCTGCGCGGCGAGCCCGTCAGCGAGCGCGGCGAGGTCCGCTGCCTCGGCCGCGGCGCGGGCTCTCCGGATCGACGAGGGCCCCGTGTGTCGCGTGGACGGCGAGCTGTGCGCGGGCCAGCCGGGCGACGTCCGCGGTCAACCCGTCCGGATGGCGCCGGTACCGCACCGTCGCCTCGGGTACGCAAACCGCGTCGTACCCCGCCCGCGCGAGCCGGAGCCAGAGCTCCCAGTCCTCGGCGACCCGAACCGGAGCCGGGAACCCACCGACGGCGTCGAGCGCCGCCCGGCGGAGCAGGACGCTCGAGGTCGGCACCGGGTTCTGCGCGTAGAGCGCCCGCCCCCACGGCTCTGCCGGATGACGGCCCGCGGCAGGCCGCGCCCACTGCTCACCGGTCGGACGACCGTCGGGGGCGACGACCAGCGCACGCCCGAAGGCGAGCCCGGCGCCGGGCTGCGCGGCCAGGGCGGCCTGGAGCGCCCCGAGCAGGCCCGGGGCCCACGCGTCGTCGGCGTCGCAGAGCGCGACCGCTTCGACGTCCATGGAGAGCGCGCGCAGGCCGGCGGCCCGCGCCACGGCGGGCCCACCGGCGGCCTCCCGGCGAAGCAGGGTCACGCCCGCGGCCGCGTGGTCGGGGTGGAGTACGAGCGGGAGCGACGAACCGTCGTCGACCACGACGATCTCGCCGGGCCGCTCGTGGATCACGCAATCGAGCGCCTCGGCGAGATACGGGGCGAAGCCGTGGACGGGGACGATCACGCCGGTGAGCACTGGGCGCGCCAGGCTACCGGGGGCAGCGGCGGCGCCGATGTGCCCGCGTCGCGCACCGAACGGCGGGCGTGCAGGTGGGTCTCCCCCTGTTCGACCGGGAGGATCGCCTCCCCCAAGCGACTATCCGACCGGGGGATGCTGAGGCCTTCCGACATGGGTGATAGTCCGTCGCGATGTCCGACCCCCGCCCGATCCGTGTCGTCTACGCCGACGACAACGCGTCCTATCGGACACGGCTCCTGCGCGCGCTCTTCGCCGAGCCCATGATCGACGTCGTCGCGGTCACCGTCGACGGCGAGGCGGCGCTCGCCGCCATCAAGCAGCACCACCCGGACGTCGCGCTCGTCGACCTACGCACCCCCGGCGTCTCCGGGCTCGACATCGCAGAGCAGGTCGCGAAGCTCGAGCCCGCGATCTCCACCCGGGTCCTCCTTCTCGCTGCGCTTCCCGTCGAGTCCACCCGGCGCGTCCTGCAGGCCGTCGGTCTCCGCGGGGTCGTCGACCGCGCGAGCAGCCGGACCGAGATCGTCGCGTCGCTGGCCAACGCCGCCGGCTGATCGCTACGGTTCCGCCCGCGGGCGGTTAGCTCAGCTGGTCAGAGCGCCTCGTTTACACCGAGGAGGTCGGGGGTTCGATCCCCTCACCGCCCATAGCGCCTCGGAAAGCCCGAGGCGCCTATGCTGCACCAACCAGCCCCTATGGTCTATCGGTTATGACACCGCCCTTTCACGCGGAAATCGCGGGTTCGAATCCCGCTCGGGGGTATCTGTTCCTGAGGCGCCGCCGGCGCCGCGTCACGCCACCGCGTGCGCCAAGACCCTCGCGCCCACTCGGTCCGGCGACGGTGGCAAGAGGCGCACCGGACGACGCATTTGCTGATCTCGAACGCGATGGTGACGGTTGCTCAGCCCGGCATGAACGAGTTCGGCGACGTTCGCTCGCTTCTCCCGTAGGTGGTCGTAGTCGAGACACGCCGGGCGCGGCCTCCCCGCAGTCCACGCACGTCCGATGTCGAAGGTCCTCGGCCGACGAACAGCATGGCCCGCCGCTGCGGACGGCGACTTCTGCGGCCAGCTGGCGCACAGCGTGCCGGCGACGCGGAAGTCGTTCGCGCGAATGGCCGTACGCAGTCGGTGGCACGACGCACACACCACGTGACAGCGCGCCAGTTCGGCCGCCAGCCGTGACCTCGTCGGCGCCGCTGTAGGTCATCTCCGCGACTGAACCGTTCTTCTCCGGACCGACGTGGTCGAACTCAAGGACGACTGGATCGCGCTCGCCGCAGTCGACGCCGAGACTCCCGCTCCGCCAGGTAGTCCTGCACCTGCTGCTGTGATCGACGCCGGCGCCGCGCCGCGGCGGCGGCCACTTGCGCGCGATTAAGGTCCTTCCTCCCTCGCTGGTATTCGGCGAAGCACGCTCGACACCAGTGCTGCAGTTGGTCCCCTAGACGGTTGAAGCCCGAGACCGGCACCGTTTCACGACAACGGCCACAAATCTTGCCGCCTTCAGCGACCCGTTCAGGCGTGACGGTCGTCGGAAAGGTGGCTGAGACTGGCGAACGAACGTCGCGCACCCAGACGGAAACGGAAGACCGGGAGACTCCCAGGTCGCGAGCGATCGCAACGATGGAGGCTCCGCCAGCTCGCATGAGCCTCGCCTCCCGGCGTTCCGCAGACTTTGTCACGAACGTATGTTCGCAGACTGCGCGGCGGAAATCCGCGGACCCTGACCTAACGTCGGACGGGTTCGAGAGCGGTCTCTAGACTGCGCTCCGCCGCCGTAGCTCAGTTGGTAGAGCACGCGCCTTTTAAGCGCAGGGTCCCCGGTTCGAGCCCGGGCGGCGGTATTGGGTTACCGCCGCGCCCCGGTCAGCTCGTCGAGCAGGAGCTCACACGAGCGTTCGAGCTGTTCGATGGTCGCGTCGGCCACCTTCGCGACGCCGACCTCGCGGTTGAGCCAGGCGTTGATCTCGCGCTGCGCCCGGCCGTCCCGGCGCCGCAGCTCGGACACCAGGGTGTGCCGCTTGTCGCGGAGCATCGCCCGGCGCTCGAACGCCGTCGGCCCGGCGCGTACCGACTCGGGGGCGCTCGGCGGGTCCACGGCGCTCGGGAAGGACCGGGGCGCGGTGACCTTGGGCACCGCCGGGCCACCGGGGGCACCGGGGGCCGGTCCGAAGAGCGCCATCTGCGGTGCCACGTCCGCCGCCAGGGGCACGAACTCGAACGGGGGCTCGTCGCCGTCGGGCTCCTTGCGCTCCCGCGGCTCGGCGTCGAACTCGCCCTCCTCCTCCGCGGTCCGGAACTTGAGCACGTGGCGGAGCTCCGTCTCGACGTTCGCGGCGTGCTCCCGCAGGGTCGGGTCGGCTGGCAGGTAGAGCCAGGACGGCTCCTGCGGGCGCCCTGGGATCGTCCGGACGAAGCGCCCGACGATCTGGCGGAAGATGAGCGGCGTCTTGGCGGCGGTGGCGTAGACGCCGACCCGGAGACGCGGGATGTCGACGCCCTCGGAGACCATGTTCACCGCGACGATCCAGGCGTCCTTGCTCGCCGTGAACGTCTGCAGGGTCTTCGCTGCCGCCGCCTCGGTGTGCAGGACGACGGTCGGCGCTTTGCCGGTGACCTCGTGCAGGAGCTTCGCCACCTGGCGGGCGTGGGTGCCGTCGGCGGCGATGACGAGCCCGCCAGCGTCCTTGTGGCCCTCGGCCCGCACGGCGAGGAGCTTCTCGTGCGCCTCCCGGAGGATCCGGGGCAGGCCGTCAGGGAGCTCCGTCGAGATCGCGGTGCGGTAGCGGCGGCCCGCCTCGCGCCCCGTCAGGATCGTGTCGAAGCCGGCCTCGATGACGTCATCACCCGAGCGCCAGGAGAGCGTCCCGTCGTAGGTGACGAAGGCCACCGGGCGACAGATGGCGTCCTTGACGGCGTCCGCGTAGGAGTAGGAGACGTTCGGGACGCAGACCCCGTCGCGGTCGTACATCACGCCCGGGATCGGGGTGGCGTCCGAGCGGAACGGCGTCCCGGAAAGCAGGAGCCAGCGACCCGCTGCCTTGAAGGCGGCCGAGAAGCCGTCCCCCCAGGCGAGCTCCTCGCCCAGGTGGTGCGCCTCGTCGGCGATCACCAGGGTCCCCGGGGTGCAGGCGGCCGCCCAGGCGACCGGGTTGCTCGCGACCCGCGCGTAGGTGACCGCCACGCCCTGGAAATCCCGGGGCGGCCGCGGGCCGTCCGCGTCGGGCATGAGGTGCAGGCCGAGCTTGCCCGCCGCGAGCGCCCACTGGCGGGTGAGCGGGGTCGTCGGGCAGACGAGCACCACCCGCGTGATCTCCTTCGCGGCCAGGAGCCGCTTGGCGATCTCGATCGACGGTCGCGTCTTCCCGGCGCCTGGGGCCGCCGAGATCAGGAATGGGCCGCCGCGCCACTCGTCCATGGCGTCGAGGGCGTCGACCTGCCAGGGGCGCAGACCAGCCGTGGATGTCCGGGGGGAGCCGCTCACCGAACGAGACATGGTGGGCGCCGGATCGGACGGTACGGACGCTCCTGCACCCGGCCGGTTTCGTGGAGGGACCTCACCGCGGGAGGTAGCCCTCGACCTCAACCTCGACGAGCAGCCGGGGGTCGATGAGGGCGGAGACCTCGACCATCGTCGCCGCCGGGCGCACCCCGCCGAAGACCTCAGCGTGCGCGCGGCCGACCGCCTCCCATCGGGTGATGTCGGTGAGGTACATGCGGGTCCGTACGACGTCTGCGACCGACGCACCGGCCGGTTCGAGGGCGCGCAGGCAGGCCTCCAGCGCTGCCCGGGCCTGCGCCTCCATGTTCCCGAGACCGGCCACGACACCGTCGGGTCCCATCGCGGTGCAGCCCGAGACGAGGACGAGATCGCCGGCGCGCACGGTACGCGCGTAGCCGATCCGCTCCTCCCACGGGCCACCTGAGCCGAAGCGTTCGACCCTCGGTCGCGTCGGGTCCGGCGGCCCGCCCATCAGTGCCGGAAGTGGCGGCGCCCGGTCATGACCATGGCGATGCCGGCGGCATCCGCTGCGGCGACGACCTCGTCGTCCCGCACCGATCCGCCGGGCTGCACGACGGCGGTGATGCCCGCCTCGATGGCCAGAGCGGGACCGTCGGCGAAGGGGAAGAACGCGTCGGAGGCGAGCACGGCGCCTTCCAGCGAGTCGCGCTGGGACTTCTCGATCGAGAGCCGGACGGAATCGACACGGCTCATCTGACCGGCACCGATACCGACCGTCGCGTTCCCTTGGACGAGGACGATCGCGTTGGACTTCACGTGCTTGGCCACGCGCCAGGCGAAGACCAGGTCCTCCCACTCCGCCTCGGTCGGAGCCCGCTTGGTCACCACGCGCATCTCCTCGCGCCCGTCCCGGGCGAGGTCAGGGTCCTGGAGCAGCAGGCCCCCGCGGACCTGACGGACGACCGGCTCGGTGCTCAGCGCCACCCGCCGCTCCTCGTCCTCGAGGATCCGGATGTTCTGCTTCTGCGTGAGCACGGCGAGCGCCGCCTCCGTGTAGCCGGGCGCGAAGAGCACCTCGACGAACTGCTGGTGCAGGCGCTCGGCCAGCGCCTCGTCGATCTCGCGGTTGAAGGCCAGGACTCCACCGAAGGCGCTCGTCGGATCGCTCGCGAACGCACCCTCGTACGCGACCAGGGCGCTGACCCCGGTCGCCACCCCGCACGGGTTGTTGTGCTTGACGATCGCGCACGCGGCCGCCTCGAAGTCCCCGACCATGTTCCGGGCGCTCTCGAGGTCCAGCAGGTTGTTGAACGACAGCTGCTTGCCGTGGTGCTGGGTGACCCGCGAGAGCAGATGCGACCGGGCGCCCGTCTCCGCGTAGTAGGCGGCCCGCTGGTGCGGGTTCTCCCCGTAGGAGAGGTCGGCGATCTTCTCGTAGGTGCGCTGATACTGCGGCGGGAAGGCCTCCTGCCGGGCCGCGAACCAGCGGGAGATCGCCGTGTCGTAGCGAGCCGTGAGCGCGAACGCCGTGCTGGCGAGCGCCTCCCGGGTGGGCAGCGAGAGCGTTCCGCCCGTGTCGCGAAGCTCCTCGAGCACCGCGTCGTAGGCCTCGGGGTCGGTGACCACGGCGGCGAACGCGTGGTTCTTGGCCGCCGCCCGGATCATCGTGGGCCCGCCGATGTCGATGTTCTCGATCACGTCGGCGTCGGCCACGCCCTGCCGGGCGACCGTCGCTTCGAACGGGTAGAGGTTCACGCAGACGAGGTCGACCCACTCGATGCCGAACTCGGCCGCGGCGTCGAGGTGCTCGGGGTTGTCGCGGACCGCCAGAAGCCCGGCGTAGAGCCGCGGATGCAGCGTCTTGACGCGCCCGTCCATCATCTCCGGGAAGCCGGTGAAGTCGTCGATGGCCCGCACCTCAAGCCCGGCGTCGGCGAGCGCCGCCGCCGTGCCACCGGTCGAGACCAGCTCGACCCCGAGGTCGGCGAGGCCGCGCGCGAACTCGACGATGCCCCGCTTGTCGGAGACCGAGAGCAGGGCCCGGGCGACACGCACCTCCCCGGGCGCAGTCGAGGAGGGTCGGGTCGTGGTCGGCTCCGGCACAGCTCGGAGCTTACGCAGAGGCCGTGCGGGGAAGGATCGTGATCATGCCCGACGAGACGCCAGAAGACCGCTCCGACGAGATGGAGTCCGACCTCGACCAGCTCGAGGACCACATCGACGACGCGAAGGCGAAGGCGGCCGAGCGCAAGAAGGACGTCGAAGGCGCCCTCGAGGAGGTGGCCGGCGACCCCGACGGAGACCAGGACGCCATCGGCGGCGACGACCCGGTAGGGGCCGGGGAGGACGCGTCCCGCGACCGGGAGTCCGACGGGGACGGCTCGGACGACGACGAGCGGGAACCCGAAGAGGTCGCGAACCCGACCTGAACGCCGGGGGAGGGGGTCGGTGGCCCGCCGCTCACGGCTCGGTCACCTCCCACTGCTGTGAACGCCCCGCCCGCGGGCGCACACGACCGGCGGCGAACGCGAGCACCCCGGCGCAGAGCAGCCGGTGCTCGAGCGGACGCAGCACTTCGCGGACCTCGGCGGCGCTCGCCGCCCCGGGCACCGCCACGGCCTCCTGCAGCAGGATCGGCCCGGTGTCGACGCCTTCGTCGACGAGGTGCACGGTCACGCCGTAGAGCGCCACCCCGTAGTCGAAGGCCTGCTCGACCGCCCGCATTCCGGGGAACGCGGGCAGCAGCGAGGGGTGGACGTTGAGTAGACGCCCCTCCCACCGCTGGACGAAGGCGGCGTCGAGCAGCGCCATGTAGCCGGCGAGCACGACGAGCTCGACTCGGCTTTCGTCGAGCCACACCTGCATCGCCTGGTCCCGGGCCGCACGATCAGCGAACTCCTGTCGGGGGAAGACCCGGGTCGCCACCCCGGCGCGCTCGGCCCGCCCCAGCGCCTCGGCGTCGGGCCGGTCCGAGGCCACCGCCACGATCTCGACCGCCCCGCCCGGCGCGTGGACGCCGTCCAGCAGGGCCTGCAAATTGGTCCCCGTTCCCGAGGCCAGCACGGCGATCCTCACGCCGGGGAGCTTCGCACGAGCAGCCGGTCCACGGCGGTGACCAGCACCGAGGCAGGAAGCTCCCCCCAGGTCCCGTAGGCCGGAAGGCCGTCGTAGTGGCCGGCGACCACGGCCCGCGAGCGGACGCCGCGGAGAACGTCCACGACGAGCTCTCCCGATCGCACCTCCGGGATGCCCGCGATGACGGCGTGGATCGCCGCGTCGAGCTCGGCGCTGCCCGCCGGGAGCGAGCGCCCGGGCTCGCCGGTCCCCGCGCGGAAGCCCCCCGGGACAATCCGCGGGTCGCAGCGCTCGCAACAGCCCTCGGGCGGACGCACGGGCGGTGGGTCACCGAAGTGCGCGACGATCGCCTCCCGCCGGCAGCCGCTTCCCTCGGCGTAGGCCCACACCCGCCGGTACTGCCCCCAGCGCGCGCGGCGGGCCCCGTCGACGAGATCCCGGCAGGCCCGGCGAGCCTCCCTGCCGAACGGCCGCAGGCGACGCCCACTTACGCGATCGGGCGTCGTCGGAGCCGGCTGGACCACGCCTGCGGCGGCCAGCACTCCCAGCCCCGCACGGAGCCGGTCGGCGCTCCCCACCGCCGCAGGTGGCGACGCATCCGCGCCGCCACCTGCGAGCCTCCTCGCGAGCTCGGCGACGGGAAGGTCGTATCGGCCGTCCCGCTCGACCTCCCCGAGGACCCTCGCGATCGACGCCACCTCCTCGATCTCCAGCGTGGAACGTCGGATGAAGTGGCCATGGAGCCCCTTGTCGCGCTGGTCGGCCACCAGCACGGCGCGGGCCGGCAGGCCGTCGCGCCCCGCGCGGCCGGCCTCTTGGTAGTACGCCTCGACCGAGGGCGGGACGCTCGCGTGGAGCACGGTGCGCACGTCGGCCTTGTCGACGCCCATCCCGAACGCGTTGGTCGCCACCACCAGGTCGACGGCACCGCTCATGAACCGCGCCTGCGCCGCCGCGCGGGCCTCGCGGCGCAAGCCCGCGTGGTAGCTCACGACGGGTCGGCCGAGCTCCTCCTCCAGCTCCGCCGCAAGCCGCTCCACGTGCCGTCGCGTGCCGGCGTAGACGATCGCCGGGGTCGCGCCGGGCTCCCGCAGCAGATCGCCGAGGACCCGCGTCGCGTCACGCGGCGGTGCCGGGACGACGACCCAGGACAGGTTCGGCCGGTCGAAGCCCGTCGTGACCCGCACGGGCCGGCGAAGCCCGAGACGCAGCACGATGTCCGCCGCGACCGACGGGGTGGCGGTCGCCGTGGCGGCGAGGATCGACCGGGCCCCGAGCCGGCGTGCGGCCTCGCCCAGGCGAAAGTAGTCGGGCCGGAAGTCGTGGCCCCACTGGGAGACGCAGTGCGCCTCGTCCACGACGAAGAGACCGATCCGCGCCGTCGCCAGCGTGTGCTCGACCCCGGGCGAGGAGAACCGCTCGGGCGCGATGTAGAGCACACGGAGCTCGCCACGCACCGCTGCCGCCAGCGTCGCCGTGTTCTCCACCACAGACCGCTGACCGCTCAGCTGGCCGACGCGACCCGGGGCCCGCCGCGCGAGCGCCTGCACCTGGTCTTCCATCAGCGAGACAAGCGGCGAGACGACGAGCGTGAGCTCTTCACGCATGAGCGCGGGCAGCTGGTAGCAGAGCGACTTGCCGGCGCCGGTCGGCATGACGACGAGCGTGTCGCGCCCCGCGAGCGCGCCCCGCACGGCGGCCTCCTGCCCAGGACGAAAATGGGTGTGGTCGAAGTGCTCTGAGAGCGCGCTGTGAGGGTCTGTGGTCGGCACCGGACTCCGACTCTTGCGCGCGGCGCGGATGGCTCCTCAGGCCGGCGCGTGTTCCTCCGCAGTCACGACGCAGTCCGCGCGGAAGACGTGACGGAGTGCCGGTTCAGGCGCGGGTGACGGCGCCCGCGGGGACCATCGGCAGCGAGCGCTCGAGCGCGAACTTGTCGTTCGCCACCTCGGTGCCCGCGAGCGGGTAGTTCCCGGTGAAGCAGGCGTCGCAGTGCCGTCCGCTCGTACCGCGCACAGCTTCGTAGACGCCCGCCATCGAGATGTAGGCGAGCGTGTCGCAGCCGAGATGGGCGGCGATCTCCTCGGTGGTCCGCCCGTGGGCGACCATCTCCTCACGCGTGCTCATGTCCACCCCGTAGTGGCAGGGGTTCTTGAGCGGCGGCGCGGAGATGCGCATGTGGACCTCGGCCGCGCCCGCGTCGCGGAGCATCTGCACGATCGCGCGGGTCGTGTTGCCGCGCACGATCGAGTCGTCGACCACCACGAGCCGCTGCCCGCTCACGATCTCCGGGAGCGGGTTGAACTTCAGGCGCAGGCCGTGCTTGCGCAGCTCCTGCCCCGGCTGGATGAAGGTCCGCGCGACGTAGCGGTTCTTGATCAGCCCGTCGTCCTGCGGAAGCCCGGATGCGCGGGCGTAGCCGCGGGCTGCCGGGATGCCGGAGTCCGGCACCGGGATGACGAGATCGGCGTTCGGGGCGGGCGCTTCACGCGCGAGGATCTCGCCCATACGGCCGCGGGCAGCCTGAAGCACCGTGCCGTTCATCCGCGAGTCGGGCCGCGCGAAGTAGATGTACTCGAAGGTGCAGAACGCCTCGCGCTCACCGCTCGCGACCATCCGCGACTCGAGGCCGTGCTCGCTGAGCGAGACCATCTCCCCCGGCGCGACGTCCCGCAGGTAGGTGGCACCGATGATGTCGAACGCGCAGGACTCGCTCGCGACGCAGTACCGGTCGCCGATCTGGCCGAGGACGAGCGGGCGGATGCCAGCCGGATCGCGGAAGGCGATGACGCGGTCCTTCGTCATCACGACGGTGGAGAACGCGCCCTTGAGCGTGGGCACGACGGCGGCGACCGCGTCCTCGATGGTGTCGGCCGGATGCTCGGAGAGCGCGGCAGCGATGATCTCGGAGTCCGACGTCGAGGAGAAGCTCACGCCCTTGGCCCGCAGCGAGCTGTGGAGCTCGACCGCGTTGATCAGGTTGCCGTTGTGGGCCAGCGCGAGCTCGCGACGGTTGCCCTGGGCGCCCGCGCTGCGGTGCACCGGCTGCGAGTTCTCCCACTCGTTCGAGCCGGTCGTCGAATACCGGACGTGCCCGATCGTGAGGTCGCCGCCGAGCGCGCGGAGATCGTGCTCCTTGAAGACCTGATTGACCAGGCCCATCGCGCGCTGCGTGATGATGTATCCGCCGACGTCGGCGGCGGCGATGCCGGCCGACTCCTGGCCCCGGTGCTGCAGCGCATAGAGCGCGAAGTAGGCCAGACGGGAGACGTCGTGCCCGGGTGCGTAGATGCCGAAGACGCCGCATTCATCGCGGGGTCCCTCTCGGACATCGAGGTCGGGAGGCATGGGATCCATTGCAGGAAGAGGCGCTCGCGGAGACCGACGGGCGAGCTACGACAAGGTAGCAACGGCCCAGGCGGCACGGCGCCCGCGGCGGGCTGATCCCGCAACGTGCGCGAGGATGCGCAGCTGTGGAGCTCCACCTCCCGTACCGACCACCCCTCGACGCGCCCGGGCTGCTGGCGTTCCTCGGCGCACGTGCGGTCCCCGGGGTCGAGGAGCTGACGCCCGACGGCACGTACCGGCGTACGCTGCGCCTCCCGAGCGGCGCAGCAGTGCTCGAGCTCGCCTGCATTCCGGACGCGCCGGCGTTCCGGGCGCGGGTCGTCGCGTTACGGCAGGCGGACGACGAACCGCAGGGCGTTGGAGGTCACGTTCGGCCGGTTGCGCTGTCGAAACGTGACCCGATCGCTCCCGCCGGGGCCGCGGCGCGGCACCTCCTCGACCTCGACGCCGACCCGGCGCAGATCGACGCCGTGCTGACGGCCGACCCGCTCCTCGCGCCCCTCATCGCCCGGCGCCCGGGCCTCCGGTGCCCCGGCCACGTCGACCCCACCGAGCTCGCCACCCGGGCGATCCTCGGCCAGCAGGTCTCGGTCGAGCGGGCCCGGCTCCTCGCCACCCGGCTCGTGGAGGCGCACGGCACGCCGCTCGCGAAGCCCGACGGGACGCTGACCCACCTCTTCCCCGACGCCACGACGATCGCCTCCCTACCGAGCATCGAGTTCGCGATGCCGCGCGCCCGGAGCGCCGCGCTCGCGGCGACGACCGCCGCCATCGCCGCCGGGACCCTCGACCTGCGGCCCGGGGCCGACCCGGAGGCCGCACGGTCGGGTCTGCTGGCGATCAAGGGGATCGGCCCGTGGACCGCGGGCTACATCGCCATGCGGGCGCTCGGAGACCCCGACGCCTGGCTCCCCACCGACATCGGCGTCCGCCACGGGCTCGCCCGGATCGGGGCGGGGCCCGAGCGGGCGGAGCGCTGGCGGCCCTACCGCTCCTACGCGCTCATGCACCTCTGGGCCGCTCTGGCCGACCCCGCGACCTAGGGGAAGAGCGGCGCCAAAGCGGCGTGGGCGCCGCGCAGCTCGGTGAGCGTCCAGCTGACCTCCGGCCCCCCGGGCTTGCCGACGCGGAGCGCCTCGCCGCCGACGGTGCCGAAGACGTCGCAGGGGACGTCAAGCGCCTCGAGCGCCTCACGCGGGCCGCTGAGGACAAAACCCCCGCGCCGCTCGCCGAACACGAAGACATCCGGGGTGTCGCCGCCCATCGCGTCCATGTCCGCGCCGATCCCGCCGGCCAGGCAGCACTCGGCGATGGCCACGAGCAAGCCGCCCTCGGCGACGTCATGTGCGCTCGTCACCGCGCCGGACCGGACGGCCTCACGGACCGCCTCCAGCGTCCGCAGCTCGTGCTCCAGGTCGTAGCCGGGCAGCCCGTCGGGCAGCGCCTCGCCGCGGAGCTTCGCGAGTTCGGAGCCCGCAAGCGACGGGGTCTCGTTCCAGCCGACGAGGGCGATCGCGTCCCCTTCGCGGGCGAAGCCCAGGCGGCCCGCGGCTTCCGCGCTCGGTAGCGCGCCAACCATGCCGACGACCGGCGTCGGGTAGATCGGACCGTCGACGCCCTGGTTGTAGAGCGACACGTTGCCGCCGACGATCGGTGCCTCGAGGGCGCGGCACGCGTCGCCGAGCCCGCGCACGGCCTCGGTCAGCTGCCAGGCGACCTCGGGCCGTTCGGGGTTCCCGAAGTTCAGGTTGTTCGTCGTGCCGAGCGGCTTCGCACCGACGCAGGCGAGGTTGCCCGCGCACTCGAGCGCCGCCTCCAGCGCACCCACGTACGGGTCGCAGGCCACCCGGCGGCCGTTGCAGTCGATCGACGCGGCGAGCGCGCTGCCGTCGGGGAGTGCGAGCACCGCGGCGTCGGCGTCACCAGGGCGACGGACCGTCCGTGACTGCACGATCCAGTCGTACTGCTGGAAGAGCGGCAGCCGCGAGGCGAGGTTGGGGGAGGCGAGCAGCGCGATGAGCGTCGCGTGCCGGTCCGCGTCCACGCTGAGCGTGGCCTCGGGCGCCGGGTAGAGCGCGGTCGCCGGCTTCTCCGGGTGGATCGGGTACATCGGGCAGTCATCGACGAGCGCCTCGACCGGCATCTCGCCGACCGTCTTGCCCTGCTGCACGATCCGCATGACGCGGTCCTCGATGACGGTGCCGATCGCGTTCCCGTGGACCTCCCACTTCTCGCAGACCGCCACGACCTCGGCGACCCGATCGGGGGTGCAGATGCAGAGCATCCGCTCCTGCGACTCGCTGACCATGATCTCGAACGGCTCCATGCCCTGCTCGCGCAGCGGCACCACGTCGAGGTCTATCTCGAGCCCCACCTCGCCCTTGGAGGCCATCTCGGAGGCGGCGCTCGTGAGCCCGGCCGCCCCGCAGTCCTGCAGGGAGACGAGCAGGCCACGCGAGAGCAGCTCGAGCGAGCACTCGAGGAGCTTCTTCTCCTCGAACGGGTCGCCGACCTGGACGGAGGGACGCTTGTCCGCGTCGTCCTCGCCGAACTCGGCGCTCGCCAGGACCGAGGCACCGCCGATCCCGTCGCGCCCGGTGGAGGCGCCGAAGAGGACGAGCTTGTTGCCGAGGCCGACCGCGGCGGACTTGATCATGTCCTCCTCCCGCGCGAGCCCGAGGGCCATCGCGTTGACGAGGCAGTTGGTCTCGTACGGGCCCTCGAAGTAGACGTCGCCGCCGATCGTCGGCACTCCGATCGAGTTGCCGTAGTGCCCGATGCCCGCGACCGCGCGATCGAGCAGGTAGCGCGAGCGCTCGGAGGCCGGCTCGCCGAAGCGGAGTGCGTCGAGGATCGCAACCGGCCGGGCGCCGAGCGCGAAGATGTCGCGCAGGATGCCGCCGACGCCGGTGGCCGCGCCCTGGAAGGGCTCCACGGCGCTCGGGTGGTTGTGCGACTCGACCTTGAACGCACAGACGAGGTCACCGCTGACGCGGACCGCGCCGGCGTTCTCGCCCGGGCCCATGAAGACGGCGTCGCCCTCGGTCGGGAGCGTGCCGAGGAGCTTCTTCGAGTGCTTGTAGGAGCAGTGCTCGCTCCACATGAGGGAGAACATCGCGAGCTCGACCTGCACGGGGGCGCGGCCGAGCTTCTCGCAGACCAGCGCGTACTCGTCGGCGGTGAGGCCGAGCGCGATCGCGTCCTCGACCGAGGGAAGCGCTTCAGACACGGGCCACCGCCATGGAGGAGAAGAGGGAGAGTCCGTCGACCGACCCGGTGAGCGGATCGACGGCGTGCTCGGGGTGCGGCATGAGGCCCATCACGTTCCCGGCCTCGTTGGAGACCCCGGCGATGTCGTTCGAGGACCCGTTGGGGTTACCGTCTTGCGCGTACCGCAGGACGATCTGCCCGTGTGCCTCCATGCGCTCGAGTTCTGAGTCCGGCGCGTAATAGCGGCCGGTCGTGTGCTTCACCGGGATCGACAGGAGCTCCCCGGGCTCGCAGGTGCGGGTGAACGGGGTCTCGGCGTTGACCACCTCGACGTTCACCTGACGGCACACGAACCGGAGGCCGACGTTCGGGAGCAGCGCCCCCGGGAGCAGGCCGGCCTCGCAGAGGACCTGGAAGCCGTTGCAGATGCCGAGCACCACGCCACCGTCTGAGGCGAAGCGCGCGACGGCGCCCATGATCGGGCTGAAGCGGGCGATCGCGCCGACCCTCAGGTAGTCCCCGTAGGAGAAGCCGCCCGGGACGACGACGGCGTCGATCCCGTCGAGCGAGGTGTCCCCGTGCCAGAGCAGCTGCGCGGTCGCGCCTTCCACCCGCTCGCAGGCGAGCACGGCGTCCCGCTCGTCGCAGGTGCCGGGGAACTGGACGACGCCGAAGTTCACGAGTCGCCGGTGAGGATCTCGTAGTCCTCGATGAGCGGGTTCGCGAGCAGCTTGTGGCACATGTCCTCGAGCTGGGAGGCATCCTCCACCTCGAGCTCGACGAGGCGGCCGACGTGCACCGAGGTGACCCCGGAGAAGCCGAGCGCCGGCAGCGCCCGCTCGACCGCGATGCCCTGGGGATCGAGGATCCCGGCCTTCGGGCGGATCAGCACGCGCGCCTTCATGCGCTCGCCCCCGTCCGCTCGAGCCAGGCGGAGAACGGCTCCTCGCAGATCAGCTCGTAGGCCTCCGCGTAGCGCTTGGCGGTCCCCTCCACGATCTCGTCGGGGAGCGCGGGCGCGGGCGGAAGCTTGTCCCAGCCGGAGCCCGAGGCCCAGTCGCGCACGTACTGCTTGTCGAAGCTCGGCTGGCCCTGCCCGATCTTGAAGCCCTCGGCCGGCCAGTAGCGGGAGGAGTCGGGCGTGAGCGCCTCGTCGCCGAGCACGAGCTCGCCGTCCGCGTCCAGGCCGAACTCGAACTTCGTGTCGGCGAGGATGACCCCGCGGGTGGCGGACTCCTCGGCCGCGGCGGAGTAGAGCGCGATCGAGACGTCGCGCAGGCGCTCGACCAGCGCACGATCGCCCACGGCGGCGACGGCACCCTCGAAGTCGATCGCCTCGTCGTGACCCTCGGTCGCCTTCGTGGAGGGCGTGAAGATCGGCTCGGCGAGCTTCTCGGACTCCTGAAGCCCCTCGGGCAGCTCGATCCCGGAGACCTTCCCGGACGCCCGGTAGTCCTTCCAACCCGAGCCCGTGATGTGCCCGCGGACGACGCACTCCACCGGGAGCATCGCGAGCTTCTTCACGACGACGGCACGGCCGCGGACCCCCTGCGGCACGCGGTCGGTGTAGGAGAGCGCGTGGTGGCCGATGATGTCCTTCAGCCGCTTGAACCAGTAGGCGGAGATCCCGCAGAGCACGGCGCCCTTACCGGGGACCTGAGTCGGGTGGACCGAGTCGTAGGTCGAGATCCGGTCGCTTGCGACCATCAGCAGCGCGTCGTCGAGGTCGTAGAGCTCGCGGACCTTGCCGCGGTGGACGAGCGTGAGATCGGAGAGAGCGGTCACACGGGCGGAGGCTACCGAGGCCTCCGGCGCGATCGCCCTTCGGCCTCAGGCCAATAGCGTCGCGAGCTCGGCGGCCCGGGCCTCGATCGCCGTGCCGACGCGTGCGTTCGGGGCTCCGTCGAACGCCCCGAACGCGAACGCGAGCCGCTTGCCCTTCGCCGTCAGCGACCAGGTCCCGACGGCCCGCCCGTCGACGAGGACGACGGGGAGCCCGTCCCCGCGGAAGTCGTAGGCCTCGGGGGCGAGCTCGCAGCGGGCGCGGCCGTCCGGCGCGTGCCCCATCGTGAGCGGATCCCACTTGCCGAGGAGGTCGACGCCCCGGGGCTCCGGCGCGCGCCCGAACGCCTCCTCGTCCTCCGCACGCAGCAGCAGCCCGTCCCCGACGTCGAGCGTGTCGAGGGCCGCGAGCGCCGCGTCCCCCCGCCCCTTCGTCACACCAAGCCACCAGATCACGTCCTCCCTACGCGCTGGGCCGAGTGTGCGCAAGTACTCGCCCGTGAGCCAGGCGAGCGCGGCGTCACGGTCCGCGTCGGGCAGCGCATCCGCCTGGTAGCGGAGGATGTTGGACCGCAGCCCGTCCGCGCCGACGCGCACCAGAGCGCCCTCCTGCGTCATCTGCGCGGTGGCGCCCTTCACCTCCGAGGCCTCCAGGCCCAGCGCTGCGGCGAGTTCCTGCTGGGTCCGCGGCTTCTCCGCGGCGTCGAGGAGCAGCGCCCGGAGCTCGGCGTACCGCTCCGGCGCGATGCCGAAGCCCCTGAGCCTGCGGCGTCCGGCTGCTTCGGGCTCGGGCAGCGCCCGGAAGGCCCGCGCCCCGGCGGCGGCGGGCATGAGGTGGATCGAGCCGCGCATCGCGGGGAGCCGCACGCCGGCCCGCGCCGCGGCCCGGAACGAGGCCGCGTCCATGGCCCGGCTGCGGGCGGCGAGGGCGACAGGGGCGCTCGGGTGAGAGGAGTAGACGCCGAGGACGTCGGCCAAAGCCCTCGAGGCGTCGGGTGCCGCGCGGCCGAGCCGCTGACGGGCGTAGGTGAAGGCGCGGACCTGGTCGCTCACGCCCGACATCCTCCCTCGGCCGCAGGACGTGTGGTGGTTTGCCCCTCTCAGGGACGGTCAAGCCACCGAACGTCGGGCGCCGGCCTTCCGCTCGGTGAGCGTCTCGAGGAAGCCGTGGATGCGCTCGAGCACCGCGAGGCCCCCGGCGAGCTGCTCGCCGTCGAGCCCTGTGAGCGCCTCGTCCCAGAGGGCGCGGAAGGAGTCCCGCCGCTCCTGCGTGAGGCGTCGGCCCTCGGCGGTGAGCCGGGCGAGCACCACGCGGCGATCGTCCGGATCCCGCTCGCGGACCACCATGCCGCGCTTCTCCAGAAGGTCGAGCATCTGCGTGACGGAGGCAGGCGTGAGGTCGGCTGCGGCGGCGAGCCGGCCGGCGGGCATGCCGTCCTCGTCCAGCAGGCGGGTGAGCAGGCGGAAGTGGGCAAGCGAGAGCGCGTCCGGGCGCCCGCCCTCGCGACCCCGCAGGCGCCGCTCCGCACCGAGGAGCGCGACGTACGCCTCCCGCAGCGCGTCGCGCTCGGCGCGGGCACCGGCACGCCTCACGCGACCGCGACCTCCGCGCGGTCGGCGTCGGCCTCGTCGTAGGCACGCTCCAACCCCGCGGTGGTCGCCGCGGTACGGGCCCGCCGCTCGATCCGCCAGAGCAGCAGGGCGGGCGCCCCGGCCACGAGCGTCACGGCGAGCGCCCAGAGGTAGGTCGTGCCGAAGGCGTCGGCCGCGGCGACCGGCCCCTGCACGCCCTCAAGGTTGTTCGCGAGGACGACGCTCAGGATCGCCGTGCCGACCGAGCCGCCGACCCGCTGCAGCACGGTCAGCTGCGGTGTGGCGTTGGCAATCTCGTCCGGCTCGAGGACCGCGTAGGCCGCGGACATGGCCGGCATGATCGACATGCCGATGCCGAAGCCGCGGGCCACCAGGAACGCAGAGAGCAGCACGTAGGACTCGCTCGCCCCGATCAGCATGAACGGCACCGTCGACGACCGCGGTGATCGCGACGCCGAGGAGCGCGACGGGGCCACCGCCGACACGGTCGGTCAGGCGGCCGGAGAGGAACATCGCGAACGCGGCGCCAATCCCCTGCGGGGCGAGCAGCAGCCCGGTCGTCAGCGCGCTCTCGCCGCGGACCACCTGGTAGTACAGCGGGAGGATCAGCATGGCTCCGAAGAGGGCCCCGCCGAGGCAGAACGTCGTGACCGCGGCCGCCGAGAAGGCCCGGTTGCCGAAGAGTCGGACGTCGAGGAGCGGCTCGTCGACCCGCAGCGCGTGGCGCACGAAGCTCGCGATGAGCGCGAGGCCGAGCACCAGAGGGAGCCAGACCTTCGTGTCGGCGAACGTGCCCGCCTGCCCGAACTCGGCCAGGCCGTAGACGAAGAGCGGCAGGCCGGTGGCGAGCATCGCGAGGCCGCCCGCGTCGAGCCGACCGGCCAGCTCCGGATCGGGCGCCGCGTGCGGCAGCCGCTTCAGGCCGAGCACGACGGCGAGCACGCCGATCGGGACGTTGATGAGGAAGATCCACTGCCAGGAGAACGCGTCGAGCAGCCAGCCGCCGAGCACCGGACCGAGCACGGGCGCGAGCACGATCGGGACACCGATGAGGGACATGACGCGGCCCATGTTCTTCGGGCCGGCGGCACGGGCGAGCATCATCTGGCCGATCGGCAGCGTCATGCCGCCGCCGACGCCCTGGAGGACGCGGAAGGCGACGAGCGACTCGACGTTCCAGGCCGCTGCACAGAGGGCAGAGCCGGCGGTGAAGGCGACGAGCGCGAGCAGGTAGACGCGACGGGGCCCGAAGCGGGTGGCGAGCCAGCCGGTGATCGGGATCACGGCAGCGAGCGCCAGCAGGTACCCCGTGGCGACCCACTGGACCTCCTCGAGCGGAGCGTTCAGATCAGTGGAGAGCGTGTCGAGCGCGACGTTGACGATCGTCGTGTCGAGCACGGACATGATCGCGCCGAGGATCACGACGAGGCCGAGGGATTTGACAGCGGGGGAGAGCGAAGAGCCGGACATCAGGTACCGAAAGGTACGGTGCCTAAGCTTTATCGTCAAGGGTCCTGTCGATCGTGTGCGCCGTCGCACACGCGCCACTCCGGCGAACCGCCCAGCCTTTGCGGGTCGCGGACCGGAAAAGACTGGGCAGTTCGCGCTCGGGCGGCTCGGGTGCGGCTCAGCCGGCCATCGCCACCTCGCGGCGAGGCGGTCGTGCGGCCGCGGATGAGGTCGGCGGCGCGCTCGGCCAGCGCGATCGTCGGCGCGTTCGTGTTCCCCCGGGGGACGCTCGGGAAGACCGAGGCGTCGACCACCCGCAACCCCTCTACGCCGTGCACGCGGCAGTCCGCGTCCACCACGGCCATCTCGTCGGTGCCCATCTTGCAGGTGCCCACCGGGTGGTAGATCGTCTGCATGGTCCGCCGGATGAAGGCCTCGACGTCAGCGTCGGAGCTGCTCTCCGGGGCCATGTGCTTCGCCGCCACGAAGCCCGCGAGCGGCTCGGAGTCCACGATCTCCATGGCCTTCTGCACGCCCTTCACGAGCGAGCGGACGTCCCGCTCATCGGTGAGGTAGCCGTGGATGATGAGCGGCTTGGTCGTCGGGTCGGGCGAGACCGTCGCGACCTGTCCGCGGGACTCCGGCCGCAGCACGCAGCAGGAGAGCGTGAAGCCGTGCTCAGGTGGCGGCACGAGCCCCTCTTGCTCGAACATCGCGGGCACCATGTGGAACTGCACGTCCGGCACCGGCATCGCCTCGTCAGTCCGGTAGAAGCCCCCGGACTCGCCGACGTTCGAGGTCAGCGGCCCGCCGCCGCCCGCCCACTCGGCGAGGTTCTCGTCGTTGAGCGCGTCCTTCAAGGAGTCCTCGGAGTTGATGACGCAGGTCAGCCCGGCGGTCGGATGGTCGGAGAGGTTCATCCCCATACCCGGCACCTCGGCGACCTGCGGGATCTGGAGCAGCTCGAGCTCCTCCGCCCGGCCCAGGCCGGACAGCGTGAGGATGTGCGGCGAGTTGTAGGCGCCGCCGCAGACGATGACCTCCTTCGCGGCGTGGAAGGTGAGGACGTCGGAGAGCCGGAGCGCCTCGACCCCGACGGCCTTCGTGCCTTCGAAGAGCACCCGCGTGACGTGCAGGTGGGTCTCCACCGTGAGGTTCGGGCGGTCGCTCACCGGGTGCAGGAAGCCGACGGCCGTCGAGTGTCGTTTACCGTCCTTCTGCGTCACCTGATAGAAGCCGACGCCGTCCTGCTCGGCCCCGTTGAAGTCCTCGTTGCGTGCGAGCCCGGCGGCCTCGGCGGCCTCCACGAACGCCTCCGCGGTGACTGAGCGCGCCCGGGCGTCGCAGACCCGCAGCGGCCCGCCGACCCCGTGGATCGCGTCCTCGCCGCGCTCGTTGTCCTCGCTCTTCTTGAAGTAGGGGAGCATCGCCTCCGAGGTCCAGCCCTCGCAGCCGTCGGCCGCCCACTCGTCGAAGTCGACCCGGTTGCCGCGGATGTAGATCATCGCGTTGATCGAGGAGGAGCCCCCGAGCGTCTTGCCCCGCGGCAGGTACACGCGGCGGTCGTTCGCGCCGGGCTCGAAGCCCGTCGTGTAGTCCCAGTCGTTCTGCGAGCGGAAGAGCGCGGCCATCGCCGCCGGAATGTGGATGAAGTCGGCCGTGTCGGGAGGGCCGGCCTCGATCAGCAGGACGCTCGTCTCTGGGTCCTCGCTCAAACGGTTGGCCAGGACACAACCGGCGGAACCGGCTCCCACGATGACGTAGTCGTACTGCGACACGGCGTTCTCCTCGGGCGGGGGTGAGCGCCCGACTCTCGCCCGCTCGCTGACGCCATGTCAAGCGGGCACCCTCAGAGGATCGAGCCCGGCGCGTAGGCCGCCGCCTCCGGCCGCTCGGCGACGAGCTCGGCGACCCGGGCGCAGATCGCCGCGACCTGCGCCTGCGCGGCGCCCGTGAAGCGCAGCGGGTCGGCGAGGAGCTCCGTGAGGGCGCCCGGCTCGAGCTGCAGCCGGGGGTCGGCCTCCAGACGGGCGACGAGGTCGTTCTCGGCCTGTCCCTCCTCGCGCATGGCGAGCGCCACGGCGACGGCGTGCTCCTTGATCGCCTCGTGCGCCGTCTCACGGCCGACCCCGGCCCGCACGGCGGCGACGAGCACCGCGGTGGTGGCGAGGAACGGCAGGTACCGATCGAGCTCGCGGGCGATGACCGCCGGGTAGGCGCCGAACTCGTCGAGCACGGTGAGGGCCGTCTCGCACAATCCGTCGAAGGCGAAGAAGGCGTCGGGGAGCGCGACGCGGCGCACGACCGAATCGCTCACGTCGCCCTCGTTCCACTGGCCCCCGGCGAGCTCGCTCACCATCGAGAGGTGGCCGCGGAGGATCACCGCGAGGCCGTTGATCCGCTCGGCCGAGCGGGAGTTCATCTTGTGCGGCATCGCGCTGGAACCGACCTGGCCGGGCTGGAAGCCCTCGGTGGCGAGCTCGTTGCCGGCCATCAGGCGGATCGTCGTGGCGAGCGACGACGGCGCCGCGGCGAGCTGGACGAGGGCGCTCACGACGTCGAGGTCCAGCGAGCGCGGGTAGACCTGCCCGACGCTCGTGAGCGTCTGCGCGAAGCCAAGGTGTGCGGCGACCCGCTCCTCGAGCTGCGCGAGCTTCGCGGTGTCGCCGTCCAGCAGGTCGAGCATGTCCTGCGCGGTGCCGACCGGTCCCTTGACGCCACGCAGCGGGTAGCGCGCACGGAGCCCCTCCAGGCGCTCGAACGCAGCGAGCAGCTCGTCCGCGGCGCTCGCGAAGCGCTTCCCGAGCGTCGTGGCCTGAGCGGCGACGTTGTGGCTGCGCCCGGTGAGCGTGAGCGCGCTGTGCTCCTCGGCCAGCCGGGCAAGCCGCGCGAGCAGGGCCACGGTCCGGTCGCGCACGTGCTCGAGCGAGAGCCGGAGCTGGAGCTGCTCCACGTTCTCGGTGAGGTCGCGGCTCGTGAGCCCCTTGTGGATCTGCTCGTGCCCGGCGAGCGCGTTGAACTCCTCGATCCGCGCCTTCACGTCGTGTCGGGTGACCCGCTCGCGCGCGGCGATCGAGTCCAGGTCGACCTGTTCGAGCACCCGCTCGTAGGCCGCGACGGCCTCGGCGGGCACCTCGATGCCGAGCTCTTGCTGCGCGCGGAGCACTGCGAGCCAGAGCTGCCGCTCGAGCACCACCTTCCGCTCGGGTGACCAGAGCTCGACGAGCTCGGGCGAGGCGTAGCGGGCGGCGAGAACGTTCGGGATCACGCGCGGCAGGCTACGCGAGCCCACCCCCGTGCGCCCGCCTCGGCCTCTCGTGCGCCGCCGGGCGGATGGGGTAGAAGTCGTCGGTGCCCCGCGTCCGCGTCCTGCTGCTCGCCCTCACGCTTGCGCTCCCCGCCGCGGGCTGCGCGGGTGCGGATCCCGCCTTGGAGTTCACGGCCTCCGCGGAGGTCCCGGGCTTCCCGCTCACCCTGCGAACGGCGGACGCGGGCGGACTTGAGCTGACCGTGGACGCCGGCACCGAACGCCGACGGCTCGCGGTCGCCGGGGAGGGTTCGCGGCTCGTCACCACACGCGTCACCGAGGCTCCACGCGTTCCGGGCCCCCCGCTTGAGGCGCCGAACCCGCGCGGTGCCCGGTTCGCCCTCGCGATCTTGGAGCACGGCGTTGCCGCCGACGGCTCGGGGGCGCTGCTGCGGAGCGTGAAGCGAGGCCCCGATATCCGGCTCGTCGCGCAGGCCTTCACCGCCGACGGCACCCTGGGGACCGAGCAGCCGCTCGACCCCGTCGGCGCGCAGGTCGCACGGCCGCGCCTGGCGGTGGCTCCCGACGGCAGCGCCTTGGCCGTCTGGGAGCAGCAGGAGGGCGAGACACGGCACTTCGCGTACGCGACGCGCCGTCCGGGCAGGCGGTTCTCCCCCGCGCGGACACTGCCCGAGCGGCCGAGCGGAGAGCTCGTGAACATCGCGGCCGGGGGCGGCAGCGGGCTGCTCGCCTACGAAGCGGCAGGCGGGCGGTGGTTCGCCCGGATCGTCCGCGACGGCCGGGCCGGCAAGCGGGTCGCGATTCCCGCCCCGGAGCGCCGCCAGCGGCTCGTGACCGCGGTCGCCCCGGACGGGACGGCCGCGCTCGGGGTCGTCACCGCGGAGCCGAGCCTGCGCACGGCTACGGAATCGGACGCACCGCTCGTCCAACGGGTCTTGTCCGGGACGGTGGCCGCACCCGAGGCCGCGACGCTCCCGGCCCCCCGGGTGCTCGAGCGGGCGGCCGATCAGGAACGGACGCCGGCGGCGCTGCAGGCGGCGAGTGGGCCCGGAGGAGCCGTGTCCCTGGCCTGGGAGCGGGGGAGCGAGATCGCCCTCTACGCCGGCGCGGCGCTGCGCCGCGAGATGGTCGCGCTGGGCGGCCGTGACGAGTTCAGCCTGACCCTCGGGCCCAAGGGTGCTTCGTTGCTGCTGCGCGACGGTGCCGAGACGGGCCGGACCGTCGTGCACGCTGCGCTCCGTCCGGCCTCCGGCGACGGCTTCACCTCGGCGAGCAGCGGCCCGCTCGGACCGGAGACCGCCGCCATCGTGTTCCCGACGGCGACGACGTTCACCGCCGTCGGCGCCGCCGCCGCGTACGTGCTCGCCGACGACGGCAGCCACCGGGCGCTCGTGGTCGGGGTCCGGCCCGCGGGCTGAGGCCGACCGCCGGCGCGCCGTCCCCGGTGCATGAGGCGCGGAGCGGCCCGCGATGGGCCACACTGGAGGCGATGGATGAGCCCGAGCATCCCCAGCCGAAGGCCCGTCCGCTCGGCCGCAAGGCGTTCCTGGGCACCTTCGGGGTCGGGATCTCCTCGCTGCTCTGGGGCGACTCCGCGCTGCGCCTGATCGCCGGTGCCACCGAGAAGCTGCCTGCCTCCGTCCAGGCCGTCGTCCCGCCCGTCGGCGGCCAGTGGCGGATCTACGCGATCAACCCGCCCTACCCCGGCTACGACGAGTCGACGTGGAAGCTCACGATCGACGGCCTCGTCGACACGCCGCTCGAGTACACGATGGCCGACCTGCGCGCGATGGAGCTCGCCCAGCAGAAGAGCGACTTCTACTGCGTCACCGGGTGGACGGTCCGCGGCGTCGAGTGGCGCGGCCTGCGCTTCGACACGCTCCTGAAGGAGGCCGGGCTCAAGCCGGAGGCGACCGCCCTCGAGTTCATCTCCGCCGAGGAGCCCTACGTCGACACGCTCACCCTGAAGCAGCTCGAGCAGCAGGAGTCGATGCTCGCGCTCGACATGGACGGGGAGCCGATCCGGCGCGAGCACGGCTGGCCTGCGCGCGTCGTCGTTCCCCGGATGTACGGCTACAAGGGCGTGAAGTGGCTCGCCCGCATCACCGCGACCGACAAGCCCGAGCCGGGCTACTGGCAGCAGCGGGGCTACAGCCTCGACGGCTGGATCGACGGCACCGCCCCCTCCTGAGATGGCCACCGTGACACCCCCGGCCCCCGGGCTGGTCGCGCGCTTCGGGCTGACCGAACGCACGCTCCACTGGGTCCACACGGTCGGGTTCCTCGCGATGCTCGCGACGGGTCTCGTGCTCTACCTGCCGCCGCTCTCGTCGATCGCCTCGAGGGAGACCGTGAAGGCGGTGCACCTCGCTGTCTCGATCGGCTGGATGACCGCGGTGCTGCTCGTCGTGGTGAGCGGAGACCGGGCGCAGCTGCGACGCACCCGCGAGGAGATCGAAGCCTTCTCGGACGACGACGTCCGCTGGCTGCAGCGCAGGGAGCCCGCGCCGCAGGGTCGCTTCAACGCCGGGCAGAAGGCGCACACGGTCATCCAGGCCGCGCTCGCCGCGCTGCTGATCGTCTCCGGGTCGCTGCTCTGGCTGGGAGAACGGATGAACGCGTTCCGCCTGCCCGGGAGCGTCGCCCTCCACGACGGCGCGATGTACATCGCCACGTTCCTGCTGCTCGGGCACCTGTTCCTCGCCCTGATCTGGCCGAAGACCCGGCCGGCCATGCGCGGAATCGTCCGGGGCACCGTGCGCGCCGACTGGGCGGCCGAGCACCACCGCGCCTGGGCAGCCGAGTCACCTCCCGCCGAACGGCCCTCCCGCCGGCTGCGACGGCCCCTCGCCGGCGCCGCAGTCACGCTGCTGGGCGTCCTCGCCGCGGGGCTGATCACGACGAGCAACCTCGAGGGGACCCCGGCCGAGGCGGGGCCCGTCGCCTCCACGCCGACCTCCACCGGCCCGGCGCCCATCCTCGAGGAGGGCGCGGAGCCGCCGCCGGGGAGCGCGCCGCTGAAGCCGGGCGCGGACATCCTCTCGTTGAACGCGCAGCAGTCCGCGGCCGCCGGCGACTACACCACGGCCGCGACGCTGCTGAGTCAGGCGATCGAGCAGGACCCGAAGCGCGCGGATCTCCGCCGGGACTACGGCCTCGCGCTCGCGCAGTCCGGTGACCTCCCGGGCGCCGAGAAGGCGCTTGCCACCGGCGTCGAGCTCGAGCCCGGGAACGCCGACGGGCGCTTCCTGCTCGGCGCCGTCCAGGTCCAGGCGGGGAAGAAGGCCGCGGGCCGGCAGGAGCTGCGCCGCTACCTGAAGGCCCGACCGAAGGGCCAGAACGCGAAGCTCGCGCGGGATCTCCTGAAGCGCTGAGCGCTCAGGAGTCGGCGAGCTGCTCGCGTACCCGCGCGTCCTTCGCCGCCGAGGAGCGCTCGAGCTCGCGCTGCAGCTCGACCATCGCGGCGCGGAGGGCGGGGTCGCCGGTGCCGAGGATGCGCGCGGCGAGCAGCCCCGCGTTGCGCGCTCCGTCGATGGCCACCGCGGCCACGGGGACCCCGGCGGGCATCTGCACGATCGAGAGGAGCGAGTCGAGGCCGTCGAGGTTCTTGAGCGAGACCGGCACGCCGATCACCGGCAGCGGGGTGGCGGCGGCGAGCATGCCTGGCAGGTGCGCGGCGCCGCCGGCTCCCGCGATGATCACCTCGAGCCCGCGGTCGGCCGCGCTCGTCGCGTAGTCGAGCATGGCCTGCGGCGTGCGGTGGGCGGAGACGACCCGGACCTCGTGAGCGATCCCGAGCTCGGCGAGCGCCTCGGCGGCCTGTCGCATCGTGGGCAGGTCGGAGTCGCTGCCCATGACGACCCCGACGCGCGGCCCGCTCATGACGCGCTCCCCTCGAGGAGGGCGGCGGCGCGCCGGGCGCGCACCTGCGTGTCCTGCGGCTGCTCACCGACGACCGTGACGTGGCCGAGCTTGCGCCCGGGACGCGAGGCCTTGCCGTAGAGGTGGACGTGGGCGCCCGGGACAGCGAGCGCCGAGGGCAGCCGCTCACGCGGGTCCCCGCTCTCGGCCCCGACGACGTTCACGCAGGTGACGCTCGGGGTCACCAGGTCGGCCGCACCCAGCGGCCACCCGAGGATCGCCCGCAGATGCTGTTCGAACTGGGAGGTCACGCAGCCCTCGATCGTGTAGTGGCCGGAGTTGTGGGGGCGCAGGGCCAGCTCGTTGACGAGCAGCCCGTCGGCGGTGAGGAAGAGCTCGACCGCGACGATGCCGACCGCCTCGATCCGCTCGACGAGGTCGAGCGCGAGCGCGCGCGCCTCCTCCTCGAGCGCGGGCGTGATCTCGGCGGGCGCGAGGATCTCGCGGCACATGGCGTCCTGCTGCACGGTCTCGACCACGGGGTAGACGGCACGCTCCCCCGCCGCCGCGCGGGCCACGAGTACGGCGAGCTCACGCTCGATGCGGAGCCGCGGTTCGAGCAGGAGCCCCGCGGGCAGCTCGGCCAGCAGGGGCACCGCCTCCTCCGCGGCGGCCAGTGTCCAGACCCCGCGACCGTCGTAGCCGCCGCGCGGCGCCTTGGCCACGATGGGCCAGCCGTGCTCGGCCCCGAACGCGGCGACCTCCTCCCGGGTGCGCGCCGCGGCGTAGGGCGGCACGGGCAGCCCGAGCTCGGCGAGCCGGGCGCGAGCCACGAGCTTGTCCTGCGCCAGGAGCTTGGCCGCGGCGGGCGGGGCCAGAGGCATCCCCTCCTCGGTGAGCGTGGCCAGCAGCTCGGGCGGGACCCCCTCGTGGTCGAAGGTCACGACGTCGCAGCCCTCGGCCAGGCGGCGCAGGGCGTCCGCGTCGTCGGCCTCGCCCGGGACGTGCTCGGCCCCGGCCAGGACCGCGGGCGCCGCCGGATCCGGGTCGAGCACGCGCAGGCGCACCCCGAGCGCGATCGCGGCCTGCTGGGTCATCCGTGCGAGCTGGCCGCCACCGACTATCCCGACCACGGGCGTGCTCATGTGCTCTCCACTGCGCGCAGCGCGATGTCCGACCGCAGCTGGCGCCCTTCGAAGGTGATCAGGTCGGCCGCAGCATAGGCAGCCTCGCGGGCGGCACGGACGCTGGCCCCGCGGGCGGTCACGTTCAGGACACGGCCGCCGGCGGTGACGAGCACCCCGTCCTCGGTGAGCGCCGTCCCCGCGTGGGTCACCTCGATGCCCTCCGGGATCTCCCCGATGGTGATCGGGTCCCCGCTCGCGGAGCGCTCGGGGTACCCGCCGCCCGCCAGCACCAGCGTCACCGCCGTTTCCTCCGAGAAGGCCATCGGCGGGGCGGCGGCCAGGCCCCCCGCACGTGCGGCGCAGCTGAGGAGCTCCGCCAGATCCGTCTGCAGGCGCGGAAGCACGGCCTGGGTCTCCGGGTCGCCGAAACGGGCGTTGAACTCGATCACCTTCGGCCCCTGCTCCGTGAGCATGAGCCCGGCGTAGAGCACGCCCGAGAACGGCATGCCGCGGCGTGAGAGCTCGTCGAGCACCGGCTGGTGCACCGTCCGCGCAAGCGTCGCGGGGTCGGGCGCGCCCGGGACCGGCGAGTAGGAGCCCATGCCCCCGGTGTTCGGGCCGAGGTCCCCGTCGAAGATCCGCTTGTAGTCCTGCGCCGGCGCCAGCGGCACGGCGCTCTCCCCGTCGCAGAGCGCGAGCATCGAGACCTCCGGGCCCTCGAGGAACTCCTCGACGACGACGTCGCCCGGACCGTGGCGGCGCTCGACGAGGAACGCCTCGAGCGCGGCGCGGGCCTCGGCCTCGTCCACCGGCAGCACGACGCCCTTCCCGGCGGCGAGGCCGTCGAACTTCAGCACCGCCGGGTAGCGCCCGCCGATGGCGGCGAGCCCCGCCTCGACCGTGGAGACGACCTCGTAGCCACCCGTCGGCACCCCGGCCGCGAGCATGATCTCCTTGGCGAACGCCTTCGAGCCCTCAATCGCCGCGGCGGCCGCGAAAGGCCCGAACGCGGGGATGCCCGCGTCGAACAGGCGATCGACCAGGCCACCGATGAGCGGGCCCTCCGGGCCGACGACCACGAGGTCCACAGCTTCCTCCCGCGCCGCTCCGACGAGTGCGTCGAGGTCGGTGACCGCGACCCGGAGCAGCCGCGCGTCCTCGCCGATGCCCGGGTTGCCGGGGGCGCACAGGAGCTCCGGCCGCTGCGGCGAACGCAGCAGGGCCCGGACGATGGCGTGCTCCCGGCCGCCACCGCCCACCACCAGAATCTTCAAGACGGAGGCTCGCTAGAGCGAGGCGATGAAGTCGTCGATCGGGATCGCGGCCAGCGTCTCGTAGCGGGAGGTGCCGCGCGAGGAGAGCTCGAGCGAGACCCGCGCCATCGTGTGCTCGTCCGGCGCCTCGACGATGTTGATGAAGTCGAAGCGGCCGAGGGTCGACCACTGGGCGGTCACCGTCGCGCCGAGCTGCTCGATCTCCTTGTTGACCTCACGGATGCGCTGCGGGTTGTTCTTCACGGTCTGCACGCCTTCCGGGGTCAGCGTGGTCAGCATGATGTAGGTGGGCATATCCCCTTCTACCATGAGTTCCTCATGCGCCCTCGCTCCACCCTCGCGCTGAGCGCCCTGATGATCGGGCTCGGGGTCGGTGCCACCGGGGCGAGCGCCGCCGAGATCCGTGTCGATCGCGCCTGTTTCGCCGACCCCACCGACCGGGAGGACACGGTCAACCTGCGCGGGACGGGCTTCGCTCCGGACGCCCCGTACCAGGTGATCCTCGACGGTCGGCCGCTCCCGGGCGGCACGGGCCGGACCGACGCGGACGGCCGGATGTCGGGCCGCTTCGTCGCGCCGAGCGTGCGTACGGTCTCCCGGATCGCGCGCCAGCACACGTTCGACCTCAGGGTCCGGCAGGGCGATCTCGAGCCGTCGGCGTCCTTCACCGTCTCGCGGCTGGTCGCCTCCTTCAGCCCGCCCGGCGGCGACCTCCGCAAGCTCAGGGTGCGCTTCTCGGCCTACGGCTTCTCGCTGGCCGGGGAGCGCCGACCGCCGATCTATCTGCACTACGTGAGCCCGCGCGGGAAGCTCGCCCGGACCGTCCGGGTCGGCCGGGGCACCGGCGCCTGCGGCTTCCGTCGGACCGCGGAGCGCCGCCTGTTCGCGTTCGATCCGCTCCGCGGTACCTGGCGCCTGCAGTTCGACACGCGTCGTCGTTACCGGCAGGGCACCGGGAGCTCGGACTTCCTCTTCTACACCCTGCGCGTGAAGGTCCGGTAGGCGAGCTCGTCGCCGGGTAGGCCCCCGGCATGAGCACCACCGACGCCCTCGGCACCCTCGAGTTCTCCCGTCCCGGAGAGGAGTGGATCGAGTACGGACCCCCGGAGGGGCGCACGCGCGTGCCCTTCCACGACTACGCCGCGATCTACGCGGTCCCGGGGCTCTACGAGCGCGCTTTCTACGACGGGCTGGGGATGTGCTCCTCGCAGGTCGTCAGCGGGCTCTACGCGGAGGCGCTCTCGGCCCTCGGCCGCCCGGCCTCCGGCGAGCGAGTGCTCGACCTGGGCGCTGGCAACGGCATCGGTGGGCAGGAGCTGCGCGAGGCGGTGGGGGTCGGCGAGGTCGTCGGGGTCGACCTCGAACCCGCCGCAGAAGACGCCGCGGCGCGCGACCGACCCGGGATCTACGCGCGGTACGTGACCGCTGACCTGGAGGCGCGGCCGGAGGTGCTCGACGACCTCGGCGAGATGAGCGCGATCGTGGCCTGCTCGGCGATCGGCGCCGGGCACATCGGCCTCGACCTGCTCACGGCGATCGTCACCCGGGCGCTGCGCCCCGGCGGCCTGCTCGCCTTCGCGGTGGCGGACGAGCTCCTCCCCGGCTTCCTGGAGGAGCTCGCCCCCCGCGTGGGTGCCGAGGAGCTCGGCTCCGTCGACTACGTGCACCGCCGGCAGACCGACGGGACCCCGCACCGGGCCCGAGCGGTCTGCTGGCAGGTCAGTCCGCCCGGCTGAAGTCAGGCCGCGGCGGACTCCCGTGTCCCCTTCGTGAGCACGAGCTCCTCGCCCGCAGCGTCGACCGACACCGTGTCGCCGTCGGTGAACTCGTTCCGCAGCACCGCGAGCGCAAGCGGGTCGACGAGGCGCTTCTGGATCACGCGCTTGAGCGGCCGCGCACCGTAGACGGGGTCATAGCCGAGCGTGCCGAGCAGCTCCCGCGCGGCGGCCGTGAGCTCGACCTCGATGCCGCGCTGCCGCACGCGGCCCACGAGCAGCTCCACCTGTCGCTCGACGATCGCGCCGATGTCGGCCCGGTCGAGGGCGTGGAACGCGACGATGTCGTCGAGGCGGTTGATGAACTCGGGCCGGAAGGTCGCCTCGACATCCTGTGCGTTCGAGGTCATCACCAGCACGACGTTCTTGAAGTCGACAGTACGGCCCTGCCCGTCGGTGAGCCGCCCGTCGTCCATGACCTGCAGGAGCGTGTTGAAGACGTCCGGGTGGGCCTTCTCGATCTCGTCGAGCAGCACGACCGCGTAGGGGCGCCGACGCACCGCTTCGGTGAGCTGGCCGCCCTCCTCGTAGCCGATGTAGCCGGGAGGGGCACCGACCAGGCGGGACACGGAGTGCTTCTCCATGTACTCGCTCATGTCGAGGCGGATCATCGCGTCGGGGGAGTCGAACATGAACTCCGCGAGGGTGCGCGCGAGCTCCGTCTTGCCGACGCCGGTCGGCCCGAGGAAGAGGAACGATCCGATTGGCCGGTCCGGGTCCTGGAGCCCGGCGCGGGAGCGGCGCACGGCCGCGCTCACCGCGGAGACGGCCTCGTCCTGGCCGACCACGCGGGCGTGCAGGCGGTCCTCCATCTGCACGAGCTTCTCGACCTCGCCCTCCATCAACCGGGAGACCGGGATGCCGGTCCAGCGGCCGACGACCTGGGCGATGTCCTCGGCGTCCACCGTGTCCTTCAGGAAGCGCGTCGCGGGACGCTCGGCGTCCTCGTGCGTCTCCGCCGCGGCGATGTCGCGCTCGAGCCCCGGGATCTCGCCGAACCGGAGCTCCCCGGCGCGGTTCAGGTCGCCGGCGCGGGTGACCCGCTCGAGCTCGACGCGGGCCTCCTCGAGCCGCGCCCGCAGCTCCGCGGTGCCCTGGATGGCCTGCTTCTCGTCCTGCCACTCGGCGACCATCGCGTCGTACTGCTCCCGCAGGTCGGCCAGCTCGCGGTGCAGCGCCTCGAGCCGGGTCTTCGACGCGTCGTCCTTCTCCTGGCCGAGCGAGGTCTGCTCGATCTCGAGCTGGAGGATGCGCCGTTGGACCTCGTCGATCTCGGTCGGCTGCGAGTCGTTCTCCACCTGCAGGCCGGCCGCCGCCTCGTCGATGAGGTCGATCGCCTTGTCGGGGAGGAACCGGTCGGCGATGTAGCGGTCGGAGAGCGTCGCGGCGGCGATCAGCGCCCCGTCCTGGATCGTCACGTCGTGGTGGGTCTGGTAGCGCTCGCGGAGACCGCGGAGAATCGCGATCGTCGCCTCGACCGACGGCTCGGCCACCTGGACGGGCTGGAAGCGCCGCTCGAGTGCGGCGTCCTTCTCGATCTGGCGGTACTCCTTGAGCGTGGTCGCACCGACGGCCCGCAGCTCCCCGCGGGCGAGCATCGGCTTCAGCAGGTTCGCGGCATCGACCGCACCCTCCGCGCCGCCGGCGCCGACGATGGTGTGCAGCTCGTCGAGGAAGAGGATGATCCCGCCGCGCGCCTCGGCGACCTCCTTGAGGACGGCCTTCAGCCGCTCTTCGAACTCGCCGCGGTACTTCGCGCCCGCGATGAGCGCGCCCATGTCGAGCGTGATGACGCGCTTGCCCTTCAGGCCGTCGGGGACGTCGCCGCCGACGATGCGCTGGGCGAGCCCCTCGGCGATGGCGGTCTTGCCGACGCCGGGCTCGCCGATGAGGACCGGATTGTTCTTCGTGCGGCGGGAGAGCACCTGGATGACGCGACGGATCTCGTCGTCGCGCCCGATGACCGGATCGAGCTTGCCCTCCTCGGCGCGGGCGGTGAGATCGATGCCGAACTTCTTGAGCGACTCGTACTTGCCCTCCGCGTCAGCGTCGTCGTCGGCGTGGACCCCCCGGACCGCGAGGAACGCGTCGCGGAGCTCGTCGTGGCGGGCTCCGGCGCCGCGCAGGGCCTTCCCCGCAGCTCCCTCGGCGACGGCGAGCGCCAAGAGGAGATGCGGCACGTTGACGAACGCGCTCTCGACGGCGCGCGCCTCCTGTTCTGCGGCACGCAGGACTGCGGCGAGGTCCGAGCTCAGCGTCGGCTGCTCGGCGCCCCCTTGGAGGGTCGGCAGCCCGTCGACGGCGGCGACGGCGGCGGCGCGCAAGGCCGCGGGCTCGACGCCGACGCGTTCGAGGATGAGCGCGACCGGGGTGTCGGCTTGATCGACGAGCGCGAGCAGCAGGTGCTCCGGCGCGGCCTGCGGGTGGTGCCGTTCGGCGGCGAGCGAGATCGCGGTCTCGACGGCCTCACGGGAACGGGTGGTGAAGCGATCGGCGTTCATGGATCTCAGTGTAGCTGACTAAGATTTGTTTACAAGCGTGCGTGACCGCACGGTGCAGGGTGATCTTCTCGGCGCTTCCGTCGGTACCTCTCTTGTAATGACCGACACAGCGAAGACACCCCTCACCGAGCACGATGAGACCCTCCACGACGGCTCGAGGCCCGAGCCGCTCGGGCCGGCAACCCCGGACGATGAGACCCCGCTCGGCGACACGCCTGAGGCGCACGACGAGATCGTGCCGGAGGATCTTCCGCGCGACCACCCCGGCCGGAAGGCCGCCGAGCGCCAGGCCGCCGCGGGCGACGGCACCACCCGCGGGGACGTCTGAGCCGCCGCAGGCGTGAGGCGCGGGAGCCGCGGGTAGAGCGCGCTCCATGAGCGACCACGACGAGAGCCAGGCCGACACCGACTCGGAGGCCCAGGCGCCCCCGGCCGACATCGTCGAAGACGACGGCCGGCCGCTCGGCGACACCGACGAGGCCCACGACGAGATCTCGCCGCACGACCTCCCGCTGAGCCACCCCGGCCGCCAGGCCGCCGAAGAGCTCGCGCACGACCGCGAGACGACCCAGGGCCATGAGGATCCGTCCCAGGAGGGCGAGCAGGCGTAGCCGCCGACCGACCGCGGCTTCAGCCGCGGTCGATGGGGATGCGGCGTCGCAGCGGACGCGCCTCGGACGCACGGACGACGTCCGTGCCCGGGGCGGCCTGGTAGCGGACGAGGTCGGCACGGACCTCGTCCCGCCGCTCCTCGAGACCGGCGATCTCGTCCTGTAGCTGTGAGGCGCGGCGCTCGAGCGTGTCGACCTTCCGCTCCATCCGCTCGAGCTGCCCCTCGAGCTCGAGCACCCGCTCGACGCCCGCGAGGTTCAGGCCGAGCTCGCCGGTCATCTCCTGGATGCGGCGGAGCCGGTCGACGTCCGCCTGCGAGTAGAGCCGGGTTCCCTTCGGCGAGCGCTTGGGCTCGATGAGCCCGCGTGTCTCGTACATGCGCAGGGTCTGCGGATGCATCTCGGCGAGCTCCGCTGCCACCGAGATCATGAAGACCCCTCGGTCGTGATCGACCGTGATCGTCGTCCGGGTGCGACGCGTGCCCCCCATCGTCAGCTCCCGGCCGGCTCCGGCTCGGGCGTGCCCTGGAAGAGCCCGGAGCGCGGGTCGCCGCCCATGACCTCGGAGAGCTTCTCGACGGCCTCGGACTGCTCGCGCGAGAGCGACGCCGGGACGTCGATGACGAACCGGTAATGGATGTCTCCGCGGCCCTTGGCGCCGAGCCGCGGCGGGCCCTCACCGCGGAGCCGCTGCACGGTCCCCGACCGGGTGCCGGCGGGCACCCGCAGGCGCTTCGTGCCGTTCAGCGTCGGCACCTCGACCTCAGCGCCGCGGGCGGCCTCCGGGAAGGTGATCGGCACCTCGACCTCGAGATGCTCGCCCTTCCGGGCGAAGACCGAGGAGGGCACGACGCGGGTGATGACGAACAGATCGCCGGCCGCCCCCTGGTGCCTGCCCGGGGCGCCCTTCCCCGCCAGGCGGACCTTCGAGCCGTCCTTCACCCCCGCGGGGATGTTGACGCGGTACTTCTTGACCGTCCGCGTGACGCCAGAGCCCTGACAGGTCTGGCAGGGATCGGCGATGACCGTCCCGGCGCCGTGGCAGCGGGAGCAGGGCTGGGAGATCGAGAAGAGCCCCTGGCCCTCGGCCTCGATGCCGCGTCCGGAGCACTTCGGGCAGATCTGCGCCTTGGTTCCAGGGCGAGCGCCCGTGCCGTGGCAGGTCGGGCAGCCCTGGGTGGTCGGGACGGTGAGCGGGATCTGCGCGCCCTCCATCGCCTGGGCGAAGGTGATCTGCGCCTCGACCTCGAGGTCGCCTCCGCGCTCCGGCCGCTGCCGGGGCGCCTGCCGGCCGGAGGTCCCGGTCGGCCCGCCACCGCCCGGCACCCGGTCGCCGAACAGGTTGGAGAAGATGTCCCCGAGATCGGAGAAGCCGCCCGGCGCCGCGCCGCCGCCCGGGCCCGGGCTGCCGCCGAAGAGGCTGCCGCGGTCGTACTGCTTGCGCTTGTCCGCGTCGGAGAGGACGTCGTAGGCGCCCGAGACCTCCTTGAACTTCGCCTCGGCCTTCGCATCGCCGGGGTTCCGATCCGGGTGGTATTGCCGCGCGAGCTTGCGGTACGCCTTCTTGATCTCCTCCTGGGTCGCCTTCTTCTCGACCCCGAGGACCTTGTAGAGGTCCGCGGCCATCAGCTCGAGACGACCACCCGTGCCGCCCGCAGCACGGTCTCCGCGAGCACGTAGCCCGGTTGGTAGACCTCGACGACGATCCCGGCCTCGACACCCTCGGTCGGGGCCTGCGCGAGCGCCTCGTGACGGTGGGGATCGAACGGCTGGCCCTTCGGGTCCTCGACGGTGATGCCCGCCCGCCCGAGCGCGGCGACGAGCTCGGCCTGCACGAGCCGCAGCCCCTGCATGACGTCCTGCGAGGACTCCCCCGCGGCCCCTGCGGCCTGCATGGCCCGCTCGAGGTTGTCGATCGCCGGGAGGAGCTCCTTGGCGAGCTTGCCGATCCCCCGGTCCTGGGCGAGGCCGACGTCACGGCGCGCCCGCTTGCGCAGGTTGTCCATGTCCGCGGAGGCCCGCAGGTAGAGATCCTTGTAGTCGGGCTCCGGCGGTGCCGCCTCCGCCTGCGCGTCCTCGGCGGAGTCGACGTCCTCGCCTGGCGTCGCCTCGGGAACTTCCGGCTCCCCGCCTGCGCCCTGCGCAGTAGGGGTATCGGTCACGTTGAGCGCCTCGGCCTGTGCCTCCTCGGCGGAGAGCGGGGGCCCGGCCGCCGCGGGATCCTCCGCGGCGGCGCTCGGGGTGTGGGGCTGGTCCGACATGGGCTACCGGCCCTCGTCGACGACCTCGGCGTCGACGACGTCCTCCTCCTCGGAGGAGTCGTCGCCCGCACCGGCCGGGTCCCCGCCGTTGGCGGCCGCGTCGGCCTCGGACTTGGCCTGCGCCTGCTCGTACATGGCCTCGGAGACCTTGTGGAAGGCGGTCTGCAGCGCGTCGGTCTTGGCCGTGATGTCGGCCGCGTCCTCGCCCGTCAGCGCCTCGCGGAGCTCCTTGACCTTCTCCTCGATGTCGGCCTTCGACTGCTCGTCGACAGCCTCGCCGAGGTCCTTGACCTGCTTCTCGGACTGGTACGCGGCGTTCTCGCCGTTGTTCCGGGCCTCGGCCAGCTCGCGCAGCCGCTTGTCGTCGTCGGCGTGCGACTCGGCGTCGGTGACCATCGCCTTGATCTCGTCGTCGGAGAGCCCGCCGCCGGCCTTGATCTCGATCTTCTGCTCCTTGCCGGTGCCGAGATCCTTGGCCGACACGCTCAGGATGCCGTTGGCGTCGATGTCGAAGCCGACCTCGACCTGCGGCACGCCGCGCGGGGCCGGCGGGATGCCGGTGAGCTGGAACTTGCCGAGCGACTTGTTGTAGGTCGCCATCTCGCGCTCACCCTGCAGCACGTGGATCTCGACGCTCGGCTGGTTGTCCTCGGCGGTCGAGAACACCTCGCTCTTGCGCGTCGGGATCGTGGTGTTGCGCTCGATGAGCTTCGTCATGACGCCGCCCTTGGTCTCGATGCCGAGGGTGAGCGGCGTGACGTCGAGCAGCAGGACGTCCTTGACGTCACCCGCGAGGACACCGGCCTGGATGGCCGCGCCGACGGCGACGACCTCGTCCGGGTTGACGCCGCGGTGCGGGTCCTGGCCGGTGAGCTCCTTGACCTTCTCCTGCACGGCGGGCATGCGGGTCATGCCGCCGACGAGCACGACGTGGTCGATCTTGGCGGCGCCCTTCTCCTTGGCGTCGTCGAGCGCCTGGCGCACGGGGGCGACCACGCGGTCGAGCAGCTCGCCCGTGAGCTCGGAGAGCTTCGAGCGGGTCAGGCGGACGTCGAGGTGCTTCGGGCCGCTCGCGTCGGCGGTGATGAACGGCAGGTTGATCTGCGACTCCTGCGCGGAGGAGAGCTCGATCTTGGCCTTCTCGGCGGCCTCGTAGAGGCGCTGGAGGGCCATCGGGTCCTTCGTCAGGTCGATCGCCTGATCGCGCTTGAACTCGGCCGCGAGCCAGTCGACGATCGCCTTGTCGAAGTTGTCGCCGCCGAGGTGGTTGTCACCCGCGGTGGCCTTCACCTCGAAGACGCCGTCGCCGATCTCGAGGACCGACACGTCGAACGTGCCGCCGCCGAGGTCGAAGACGAGGATCGTCTGATCGGTCGACTTGTCGAGGCCGTAGGCGAGCGCGGCCGCGGTCGGCTCGTTGATGATGCGCTTGACCTCGAGGCCCGCGATCTTGCCGGCGTCGGTCGTGGCCTGGCGCTGGTCGTCGTTGAAGTACGCGGGGACGGTGATGACCGCGGAGTCGACGGTCTCACCGAGGTAGGCCTCGGCGTCGGCCTTCAGCTTCGCGAGGGTCATCGCGGAGATCTCCGGCGGGGAGTACTGCTTGCCGTCGGCCTCGATGCGGGCGTCGCCGTTCGGGCCGGCGACGACCTTGTACGGGACGATCGACTCCTCCTCCTTGACCTCGCGCTCCTTGCGGCCCATGAAGCGCTTGACGGAGAAGATCGTGTTCTGCGGGTTCGTGACGGCCTGGCGCTTGGCGACCGTGCCGACGAGGCGCTCGCCGGAGGAGGCGAAGGCGACGACCGAGGGGGTGGTGCGGCCACCCTCGGAGTTCTCGATGACGGTGGGCTCGCCGCCCTCGAGGACGGCCATGCAGGAGTTGGTGGTACCGAGGTCGATGCCGATGGTCTTGGCCATGCTGGGGCTCCTTGAGAGGGGGTGCTGGCGCCGCGTTCTGCGTGGCGGCGCCGTGTGAGATCTCAGTCAGGGTAGCGCAGATCTGCGCGAACCCTGCGACTCAGCTCGACGCGACCTCCGTGCGGAACAGCTCGAGCCCTCGGGCGCGGTAGTTCGTCAGCGCGTGGGGACCGTCGAGGGAACAGGTGTGGACCCAGACCCGCGGGGCGAGTTCGAGCCCGCGACGGAGCGCGAAGGTCAGCAGATGACCGCCAAGGCCCCGGCCCTCGAAGCCCGGAAGCAACCCGAAGTAGGCGATCTCGACCGACACTGGGAGCCCCGCCGGATCGAGCTCGACGTACCCGGCCTCGACGCCGTCCGCGTAGGCCACGTGCGTCTCGACCCGGGACTCCCAGTCCGCCCAGTTCTCCGCGGCCCAAGCGGCGCGGTCGGTCCACTGCCAGCCCGCACCGACCGCCCGGTAGAAGCGCTCGCTCGTGCCGGTCGCCGACGCCCGCTCCACGCGCAGGTCACACCCTGGAGGGCGCGTCGGCGGGGTCAGGCGGTCTGGGTCGGTGAGCTCGAGCGACCAGGTGGTCACCGCCATGCTCACCCGACCGCACCCCAGCGCTCCGTCGCGGCGGCCGCGGCCTCGATCGCGTCGTCGAGGCCTGCGGCGAGCGCCGGTGGGTACCAGGCCGCGGCGGCGGCGCGTGCGACGAGGGTGCCCGCGAACGTGTCGCCCGCCCCGGTCGCGTTCACGGCTCGGGCCGGACGGCCGGGGACCGAACGGCGCAGGCCGGGACCGCGCAGGAGCGCCCCGTCGGCGCCGAGGGTGATCACCGCGTTCTCGGCCCCCGCGACGATGAGCGCCTCCGCGGCCCGCGCCGGGTCGCTCTCCCCGGTGAGGGCCTGGGCCTCGGAGCGGTTGGCCTTCACGAGGAACGCGCCCGGCACGCACTCCCGCGCGAGCGTCGTGGCCCGGCCCGGGTTCGCCCACCGGCCGGGGCGCAGGTTGGGATCGAAGATGACGGGACGACCGAGCTCGAGCGCGCGGGCGTGCGCGGCCTGGGTGAGCTCCCGCTCCCCCTCCCCGACCATCGTGCCGGTGGAGAAGAAGAACGCGTCGCTCGCGTCGACGGCGGCGAGCAGCTCGTCCCCGAGCGCCTCGGTGACCGCCGCGAGCCCGTCGTCGTAGATCTCGAAGCTCGGCTCGGCCTGCGGGTCCACGGTGACGAGCGCGAGCGCCGTCCGCACGCCGGGGCGGAGATGGAAGTGCTCGAGCGCGACCCCGGCGTCGCCCAGGCGCGTCGCGAGCCAGCGCCCCCACGTGTCCTCGCCCGCGCCGCCCGCGAGCGCGACGTCGGCGCCGGCCCGGGCCGCGGTCACGGCCACGTTGGCGCCCGCCCCGCCGAAGTGGGGGACGAACGCGTCGGCCTCCTCCGGGGCGCCGACGGGCCGTTCACAGATGAGGTCGACGAGGGCCTCGCCGAGGATCAGGGTCCGCATGAGCCGCTTCAGTCTGACGAACGCGTGCCCTGCGCGGGAACGGGACTACGATCGCGAGGTGCCAGCCCTCCGCGACCATCGCGCCGAGATCGACGGACAACCGGTGTTCTGGCGCTCGGCCCCGTCCGACTCCGCCTCGCCGATCCTCTACGTGCACGGTGTGCCGACCTCCGCCGACGACTGGACCCCGTTCCTCGCCCAGGGCGGCGGGATCGCCCCGGACCTCCCGGGCTTCGGCCGCTCGGGGAAGCGGGCCGACGGCGAGTACACGATGGAGTTCTACGACCGCTGGCTCGAGCAGTTCCTCGACCACCTGGAGATCGACCGCTTCCGTCTGCTGGTGCACGACTGGGGCGGCGTCGGGCTCCTGCTCGCCCAGCGCTTCCCGGAGCGGATCGAGCGGCTCGTCGTCATGGACTGCGTGCCGTTCCTCCCCGGCTACCGGTGGCACCGGATCGCCCGGCTGTGGCGGACCCGCGGCCTCGGCGAGCTCTTCATGGGGGCGACGAACGCCTTCACGTTCAAGCAGATCTCGCGCGAGAGCAACGCCGCGAAGGGCCCGATGCCGGCCGCGTGGCGCGCCGAGGTCATGGAGGCGCTCGACCTCGGCACGCAGCGCGCGATCCTGCGCCTGTACCGCAGCTCCCCGCCCGAGAAGCTCGCGCTCGCCGGGCTGCAGCTCGGCGCGCTCGACTGCCCCTCGCTCGTGGTCTGGGGCGACCGCGATCCCTACGTCCCCGCCGAGTTCGCGGACGCCTACGCCGCGGCGCTCGGCGGCACCCCTGAGCTGCTGCGCCTGCCCGACGCCGGCCACTGGCCGTGGTTCGACCGGCCGGACCTGGTCGGGACGATCGTGGAGTTCCTCACCGCGTGAGGCGGATCGCGGCGACGCCGCCGTGGGTCCTCGCCGCGTCGCTCGCCGTCGCGTACCTGCTGCTCGACCCGCGAACCGCGGACCTCGCCGCCCAGGAGTACCGCGCGGGGCTGTGGGGTCGCGTCGGCTTCACCGTGTGGGACAACGGCTGGTACGCAGGCCACCACGTGCCCGCCTACTCGCTGCTCTTCCCGCCGCTCGCGGCGCTGCTCGGCCCCCAGGTGGTCGGCGCGCTGAGCGCCGTGGCGGGGACCTGGGCGTTCGGCCGCCTGGCGGGGACAGAGCATCGCCTCGCGGGCGCCTGGACCGCCCTGGCGATGACCACGCTCCTCGTGACCGGCCGGTTGACGTTCGCGCTCGGCGCCGCGCTCGGGCTGGCGGCGCTCGCCGCGGCGCGCGAGAGCCGGACCGGCCGAGCGCCGAAGGACCCTCGCCCGGCGAGGGTGTTCCGACGTTCGGCGGCCGGAGGGTCGGGCGAGCCGACCGCCGGGGTGGCCCGGGACCCGGCTTCGCGACGGCCCCGGCCTGACGTGCTCCTCCACGCGCGGCTGCTCGGGCGGACCGCTGTGGCGCTTGCGGCGCTCTCCTCGGCCGCAAGCCCCGTCGCCGGCGCCTTCGTGGCGCTCGCGGTGGCCGCCTGGTGGATCGGGGAGCGGAGCGCCCACGGCGCCTTCCTCGTCGCGCTCGGCCTCGCGAGCGTCGCTCCCGCCGCGCTCACGACCGTGCTCTTCCCCGAGGGCGGGACCTTCCCGTTCGTGCTCTCGAGCTTCCTCCCCGCCCTGGCGGGCACGCTGCTCGTCCTCGTCGTCCTGCCGGGCGAGCAGCGCGTGCTCCGCGCGGGGGTCGCCCTGAGCGCGCTCGTGCTCGTGCTCAGCTGGGCGCTCCCGACCCCCATGGGGGGCAACGCCGTGCGCCTCGGAGCGCTCTTCGCCGGGCCGGTCGCGGCGCTCGTCCTGCTCCCCGTGGGCCGCGGCCGGACACTCGCCCTGCTCGCCCCGGCGCTCCTCTACTGGCTGCTGGCCGCGCCGATCGACGACTGGCGGCGAAGCGCCCACGACCCGTCCGTGCAGGAGCGCACCTACACCGGGATGGAGGCGTTCCTCGCCCGGCAGGACGGCCCGCCGTTCCGCGTCGAGGTGCCGTTCACCGACAACCACTGGGAGTCCGCGAACCTCGCGGGCGGCGCCGACGGATTCCCCCTGGCGCGGGGCTGGGAGCGGCAGTACGACCGGAAGGTCAACGGGCTCTTCTACGACGGCGAGCCGCTCACCGCGACGCGCTACCGCCGGTGGCTCGACGCAAACGCCGTGCGCTTCGTGGCGCTCGCCGAGGCGCCGATCGACTACTCGGCCGCGGAGGAGGCGGCGCTCGTCCGGGGCGGCCTCCCGTACCTGAGGCGGGTCTACGCGGACCGCGTGTGGACCGTCTGGGAGGTCGCCGGCGCGGCCCCGCTCGGCGTGAGCGTGCTCCCCCCGGACGGCTTCACCACGGTCCGGTCCGGCCCGGTTCGCGTCCGCTGGAGTCCGTACTTCACGGTCGTCGGCGGCCGGGGGTGCGTGCGGCGCGCGGCGGACGGCTTCACCGAGGTCGACGGCGCCCTGACGGTCCGGGCGCGGGTCTCGCTCGCCGGTGCGCTGCGCCGGAGCGAACACTGCCGTCCGTGATTCCATCGGTCGCGATCGGGCCCGAGTACGGCAAGATGGACGGCGTTAGGCCGGGTTAGCGCCCGGCCGCAACGAAGGTCCACTGCTCTACGCTCCCTCGCGCCTGATGCCCGTCCGCCTGCAAAAGCTCTACGCACGCGCCCTCCCGCACGGCATCCTCGACCTGGCCCGCCAGATCGCGTTCATGTTCGCGGCCTACACGCTGTACCGGTGGGTTCGCGGCTACGTCGACGACCCGGCCGGCGCGGCCGTCGCCTTCGAGAACGCGCGGCGGCTCATCTCGATCGAGCAGGGCCTGAACCTCTTCGTGGAGCCCGCCATCCAGTCGTGGGCACAGGGCATCCCCGCCATCGTCGACGTCTCGAGCTGGCTCTACATCAACGCGCAGACGACGGTCACCATGGGCGCGCTCGTCTACCTCTACCTCGCGCACAACTCGTCGTTCTACTTCGTGCGCAACATGTTCGCGATCTCCTGGGCGCTGGCCCTCTTCGGCTACGCGATCTACCCCACCGCCCCGCCGCGCCTCTTCCCCGAGTGGGGCTTCTTCGACGCGGTCTCGAACTTCACCGGCGTCACCCACACCGACTCGGTCTCCGCGCTCTTCAACCCGTACGCCGCGGTGCCCTCGATGCACGTGTGCTTCGCGCTCATGGTCGGGCTGCCGCTCTCCCGGCTGCTGAAGCGTCGCGCCCTGCGGCTCTTCTGGACGGTCTATCCGCTTCTCGTGGTCTTCGTCATCGTCACCACGGCGAACCACTTCCTCGCCGACGCGTTCCTCGGCGCCCTCACCGCCCTGCTGGCCTTCGCCGGGGCGACCGCGCTCGGCCGGCTGCGACCGACGGCGTGGAGCTGGCGGCAGCAGGCGATCGACCCCGCCCCCCTCCTCGAACCCCTCTCGGATCAGGTCGCGGCTGCGACCGCCTGAGCGACCGGGCCGTAACCGCACGGCCTGCGCGCGGTACGGTCCTGCGCCCCCATGAGCGAGCAGCAGAACCCCCAACGCAACCGCGAGGAACGCGCCACCGCCCGCCAGGCCGCGTTCCGCGCGCCCATCGGCTCCGGCTCCCGCCGTTCGGAGATGCGCAACGCGCTCATCGAATCGCGGCTGACCCCGAACGCGATCTCGCTCACCGGCCTCGTCGGCAACGTCATCGCCGCCGTGCTCGTCTACCAGGAGCTCTTCTTCCTCGGTGGTCTGGCCTTCATCGCCGGGTCGATCATGGACACGCTCGACGGTCGCTACTCCCGCATGTCGGGCAAGGGCTCGCCGTTCGGCGCGTTCCTCGACTCGACGCTCGACCGCATGGAGGAGGGCATCGTCCTCATCGCGGTCGGCGCCTACTTCGCCCGCGAGGGCAACGACGCCGCCGTGGCCGCCACGGTCGCCGCCGTGCTCTTCTCGCTCATGGTCTCCTACACCCGCGCCCGCGCCGAGGCGCTCGGCGTGGAGTGCAAGGTCGGCATCGCCTCACGGGCCATCCGCGTCGTGATCCTGTCCATCGGCCTGCTGTTCGCGACCGGCCCCGGAGACGTCGCGCTCCTCGAGCCGACGATCTACGTGCTCGCCGGTCTCACCATCATCACCACCTTCCAGCGGATCGCCCATGTGCGCTCCGCCCTGCTTCGCGAGTTGTAACCAACCCGCGGTCGCAGGGTCCTCTCTTCTCAGTTCCCCTCGACCCCAGGACCCCTCTCCCATGGCTTCAGACACGAAGAACGGCGCGAGCGAAAGCGCCTCGACCAACGGCACCGACCGCTACCAACGCGACAAGGTGCGCGTGGCGATCATCGGTGTCGGCAACTGCGCCTCCGCCTTCGTGCAGGGCGTCGAGTACTACAAGAACGCGGACGCCACCAAGGACGTCCCCGGCCTCATGCACGTGGATCTCGGCGGCTACCACGTCTCCGACATCGAGTTCACCTGCGCCTTCGACATCAACGTCAAGAAGGTCGGCAAGGACCTCGGCGAGGCCATCTGGGCCGACCCGAACAACACGATGAAGTTCGCCGAGATGCCCGAGAAGCTCGGCGTCCCCGTCTACCGCGGCATGACGCACGACGGGCTCGGCAAGTACCTCAAGCAGCGGATCGAGAAGGCGCCCGGCGAGACCGCCGACATCGTCCAGATCCTCAAGGACACGAAGACGGACGTCGTCGTCTCCTACCTGCCGGTCGGCTCCGAGGACGCGACCAAGTGGTACGTCGAGCAGATCCTGCAGGCCGGTTGCGGCTTCGTGAACTGCATCCCCGTCTTCATCGCCCGCGAGCCGTTCTGGGACGCGAAGTTCAAGAAGGCCGGCCTCCCGATCGTCGGCGACGACATCAAGAGCCAGGTCGGCGCGACCATCGTGCACCGCACGCTGGCCCGCCTGTTCGCCGACCGTGGCGTGAAGCTCATGCGCACCTCGCAGCTGAACGTCGGCGGCAACATGGACTTCTTCAACATGCTCGAGCGCGAGCGTCTCGAGTCGAAGAAGATCTCGAAGACGAACGCCGTCACCTCGATCATGGATCACGAGCTCCCGGCCGAGGACGTCCACGTCGGTCCTTCGGACTACGTGCCGTGGCTCACCGACCGCAAGTGGGCTCACATCCGCGCCGAGGGCCAGGCCTTCGGCGACGTGCCCTTGAACGTCGAGCTGAAGCTCGAGGTCTGGGACTCGCCGAACTCCGCGGGCATCGTCATCGACGCCGTCCGCTGCTGCAAGCTCGCGCTCAACCACGGGCTCGGCGGCCAGATCGACGGCCCGTCGTCCTACCTCATGAAGTCCCCGCAGAACCAGCGCCCGGACGACCAGGCGCACCTCGACACGCAGAAGTTCATCGCGAAGTACGCGAAGAGCAAGCCGGTCGAGGTCAAGAAGGAGACGAACGCCGAGCGCGCCAAGAAGGCCGCTCCCGCCGCCTCCTGAGCCACCCCACCGCGCTGTACCTCGACGGCCCGCCCCCCGGCGGGCCGTCGTCGTTCCGTAGGCAGGACTGCGGTATGAAGCACTGGCGCGGGCTAAGTGCCGAATGTAGGTTCGACGGGTGATCGCGGAGGCGCCACTTCGGGCACAGCGCGACGTGCTCGACCGGCTCGGGGTCCCGATGCCGGACATCACAGTCGGCCCGAACGACGTCGCGGAGACGGTCGCCCAGCGGATCGTCGCCCTCGTGCGGTGGTTCCTCGCGCCCGCCGTCGTCGCGGTCGGTCTGGCCGCCCCGGATGTCGGGACGAGCTTCTGGGTGCTTGTCGCACTGCAGGTCACGTGGAAGACCGGCACGACGATCGCGACCTTCTCCGCGACCCGCCGCGGCCCCCCGCTCTGGCTCTGCTACGGCGTGGATCTGGTCGGGCTGAGCGCGCTGCTCATGACCAGCGGCGGCGCGGACTCCCCCCTCCGGCTCGTGTTCGTCGTGCTGCCGTTCGTGGCCGGGTTCCTCGTGGCTCCACGGATGGCCGCGGTCATCGGCGGCGCGACGGTCCTGGCCTACCTGCTCCCCTCCGCTCCCGATCTCATGGCCGTCGGCTCGGAGGACTCGCGGGATGAGATCGGGCTCCTGCTCTCGATCGGGCTGGGTACTGCGGCCGGCGTCATCGTCGCCGGCATCCGGAGTCGAGCCACGAAGCACTTGGAGGGGATCCAAGCCGCTCGCCGGCGACTGTTGGCCGTCGAGATCGGCGCAGAGGATCACGAGAGACGGCGGGTCTCCGAGCAGCTCCACAACGACGCCCTGCAGCGGCTGTTGGCCGCAGCCCAGGACTTGGACGAGGAGACGCCGGAAGGGCTCCGGCACGCTCGGGGCGGCCTCCGTGAGGGCGTCGCGGCCATACGCGAGACCCTGCGGGACCTCCATCCGACCACCCTCCGCCACGCCGGGCTCGAGTCCGCGCTGCGGGCCGCCCTCGAACACCGGGCGCGACACGTGCTCTCCGTTCGGGTGGACGGGACCGTCGAGGAGCAGCGGGAGTACCTGCTGCTCGCGCTCGCGCGCGAGATCGGCGACGCCCTTGCGGGGCTCGGGCTCGACGAAGGGATCACGGCGCGGGTGGCGACCGACGACGGGCGGCCGACCTTGACCTTGCAGACGCCGCACGGGGCGTCCCGGCTCGCCGAGATCGGGACGGCTCTGCGTGTCTGTCACGAGCGCGTGCGAGCCGACGGCGGTCGGCTCAGCACCGTCGTCGCCACCGACGGGCAGGTGGTCATCACCGCTGGCCTGGGACGGACGGACGGTGAAACGGACGCGCCCGAGCGAACGCGTCCCGACGCGCTCGTGCAGGGTTCGCAACTGGCCTTCAGCGCAGCGCGGCTGCTGGCGCCGCCCACCGGCGTCGCCGTCGCGCTCGTCGGCGGCGACCCCACCTTCGCCTTCTACGTCCTGCTCGCCTTCGGCGCCGGGTTGGACGCGGTGGTCGTCGCCCTCCTGCTCCGACGACCGCACTGGCGCACGCCGGTGCCGTGGCTCATGAGCCTCGCGACGCTCAGCTCCGCCGCCGCGATCACCCAGCAGGGGGACACCTCCACACCGCTGGCCGCGTCCGCCCTCGCGCTGCCGTTCCTCCTCGTGATGACGTTCTCCCCTCGCGGCCTCACGCTCGTGAGCGGCCTCGTGCTCGGGGTCCTCGCCGTCGGCTTCGCGCCGAGCCTGCTCGACGGCACGGAGGAGGCCCGCGCGAGCGCGGTCCTGCTCTTGGCCGCCTACGGCTGGGCCACGGCCTCGAGCGTCGTCATGGCCACCGGGCGGCAGCGCCTGATCGCGCGGCGCACGAGCCTCGAGCGCGGTCGCCGGCGCCTGCTCCACAGCGGACTGCAGGCCGCCGACGCAGAACGCCGCCGGCTCTCCGAAGCGCTCCATGACAACGCGATGCAGGAGCTCCTCATCGCCGGCCAGGACCTCGACGAGGCGATCCAAGGCGACGAACGCGCGCTCGTGTCGGCGCGCGTCGCGCTGCGAGCGGGGGTGGGCCACCTGCGTGACGCGGTCGCCGACCTGCACCCGCCGGCGCTCGAGCACGGTGGTTTGCGGCCCGCGCTCTCGAGCGTCGTCGCACGGGCCTGCCGTCTCAACCACGTGGCTCACACCATCGAGATCGACCCGCGCGCAGCGGGACAGCACGACGAGCTCATCATCAACCTCGTCCGCGAGCTCGCCGCGAACGCGTGCAAGCACGCGCGGGCCGCCCACCTGACGGTGACCGTGGGCCATGTGGGCGACCGGGTGCAGCTGGTCGTCCGGGACGACGGCATCGGTACGACCCCGACACGCATCGCCGCCGCGGTGGCCGATGGGCACATCGGGCTCGCCGCCTCGCGGGAGCGGGTCGAAGCCGAAGGCGGGACCCTGGAGGTGGCCTCGGTGCTCGGAGTCGGCACGACGGTGAGCGCCCTGCTGCCCCCGGCACCGCTCGTGGCCGTCGCCTGACCCCCATTCGAACGAGCACCGATGCAGACCCCTCGGGTACCTTTCCGGGGTGACCGCGGAAGCGCCACAGAGCGCGCCGCTCGACGTGCTGGACCGGCTCGGGGTGCCGATGCCGGACCCGGCGGGCGACCCGGAGGAGGCAAAGGCAACCACCGTCCTCCGGATGAGCTCGCTGGCACGCTGGTTCCTCGCCCCGACTGTGCTCGTCACCGGCGTCCTCACGCCGGGGGTCGGGCCCACGTTCTGGGCGATCCTCGTCCTCCAGTTGCTGTGGACGTTCTCCACGAGCCCAACCGCCCTGGCCCGGCTCGGCCGCCGCCCACCCGACTGGCTGCTCCCCGGCGTCGACCTCCTCGGGCTCGCCGCCCTCATCGCGGCCAGCGGTGCGTCAGAGTCACCGCTGCGACTCGTGCTGGTGGCGGTGCCGTTCGCGGCCGGATTCCTGGTGGCCCCGCGGGTGGCGATGGGCATCGCCTTCGGGGCCATCGGCGCCTACCTCGCGCCAGCAGAACCGGACCTGTTCGCCGGAACCATGGACGCCCCCGCGGACGCGGTCGGCGTCATCGTCCTGATCGTGTCCGGCGCCGGGGCCGGCGTCGCCGTCGCAGTGGTCCGCGAGCGAGCGAGCGCCCAGGTGCGCGCCATCGCCGCCGGGCGCCGGCGGCTGCTGGCCACCGGCATGGGTGCGGAGGACAGCGAGCGCCGCCGGGTCTCCCAGCAGCTGCACGGCGACGCCCTCCAGTTGCTTCTGGCGGCGGCCCAAGATCTCGACGAGCGCACCGCTGAGGGGCTCCAGCGAGCCCGCGAGGGCGTCCACGCGGGGGTCGCGGCGGTACGGGACACCGTGCGGGACCTGCACCCGATCACGCTCCGGCACGCCGGGCTCGAATCCTCGCTGCGGGCCGCGCTCGAGCACCGGGTCCGGCAGGTGTCCGGTGCCCGCGTGATCGGCGAGGTGGACGAGCGACGGGAGAGCCTGCTGCTCGCCCTGATCCGCGAGATCGGCGACGCGCTCGCGGCGCTCGAGCTCGACGACGGGGTGGCGGCGCAGGTGGAGTCCGATCGGGCGGGAGTTGTGCTCACGGTGAGCACCCCGACCGGCGCGGCGGCCCTCCCCGAGCTCGCGGCTGCACTCCGCGTGTGCACCGAGCGGGTGAACGCTGACAACGGGCACCTGGACGTCGCGATGGGCCCCGACGGGCGGGTGCTCATCACGGCACGGCTCGGACGGATCGACGAGGGGGTGGCCGCCCCCGACCGCGCCCCAGCCGACGGACTCGAGCACCGTGCCGAGCTCGTGTTCGGCCTCGTGCGGCTGCTCGCGTTTCCCGGCGCCATCCTCGTGGCGAGCGTCAGCGGCGAGCCGACCCTCGCCTTCTATGTCCTGCTCGCCCTGGCGGCGACCTACGACGGCGCCACGGTCGCCGCCCTTCTGTGGCTCCGGCGGTGGCGCCCGCCGGTGCCCTGGCTCATGAGCCTCGCGACGCTCTGCTCGGCGGCGGCGATCACGCAGCAAGGTGATCCGACGACGCCGCTGGCGGCCTCGGTGCTGTGGCTGCCGTTCCTGCTGACCATGAGCTTCACCCCGCGGGCGCTCGCGCTGCTCAGCGGGCTCGTCCTCGCCGTGCTCGCCGTCGGGTGGGTCCCGGGCGTGGTGGACGGGGGCGACGAGGTCCGGGCGGGCGGGGCCGTGCTCCTGGCCGCCTATCTCTGGGCGGCGGCCTCGAGCGTCGTCATGGCCACCGGGAGGGTTCGTCTGCTTCACCGACGTGAGAACCTCGAGCGGGCCCGGCGGCGGCTGCTCCACGACGGGATCGGGGCGGCCGACGCCGAGCGCCGACGCCTTTCCGAGGCGCTCCACGACGGCGCGCTGCAGGAGCTCATGATCACCGCGCAGGACATCGACGAGGCGATCGACGGTGACTCCGAGGCCAGCGTGACGGCCCTGGTCGCCCTGCGCTCCGGCGTCGACCAGCTGCGGGACGCGGTCACCGATCTGCACCCACCGGCCCTCGAGCACGGCGGCCTGCGGCCGGCCCTCACGAGCGTAGTCGAACGGGTCTGCCGTCGCACCGCGCTCCACCACACGATCGACGTCGACCCCGAGGCGCCGGGCCGGTACGACGAGCTCATCATCAACCTCGTGCGTGAGCTGGCCACGAACGCGTGCAAGCACGCGCGGTCCGACCACCTGCGCGTGTGGGTGGGGTTCTCGGCCGGGCATCTCCAGCTGGTCGTCCGCGACGACGGGGTCGGGGCGAGCGAGGCCCGCATCGCCGCCGCGGTGGATGAGGGCCACATCGGTCTGGCGTCCTCGCGCGAGCGGGTGGAGGCCGAGGGGGGCACCCTGGACGTCCTCTCGACCCCTGGCATCGGAACGACGGTGATCGCCCGGTTCCCCCCTTCCGACACCAAGATCGAAGCGCGCTGAGGACCGATCCGGCGAGGCGCCGTGCCATGATCCAGGGGTGCCCGCCGAGCCCTTCGCCATCGTCCAGGTCACGCCGTTCGCCTGGGAATCGGGGCACGAGGTCAACGAGCAGATCCGCCGCACCGCCGAGCTGCTGGCCGGACGAGGACATGCTGTCACCGTCGCCGCGCCATCCTCGGAGGAGGAGCTCGTGCGCTCCTCCCGCGACCGGATCCGCGAAGGCGTCGCCGCCGCGGACCCGGGGCAGGTCGAGCTCGTCGCGGTGGGCGAGCTCGTCGTGCCCGCCGCCGGAGCGCGCCGCCGGGCCGCCCTCCCGATCGATGTCGCGCGGACCGTGGAGGAGCTGCTCGGCGGCGCGCACTTCGATCTCTGTCACGTCCACGAGCCGTTCGCCCCGTCGGTCGCCGGTTCCGCGCTGCGCCATTCGCGGGCGCTCAACGTCGGCACCTTCCACGCCCCCGTCGAGCGCGTCATCGCCACGCAGGTGGCGCGCAAGCTCACCGACCTCGTCTTCGGCCGGCTGGACGCGCGGCTCGCGAGCTTCGGCGTGACGGCCGAGCTGCTCCGCCGCCACTTCCCCGCCGAGTACCAGGTGGTGACACCCGGGGCCGAGGCCCCGGAAGCCGCACGGTCCTCGGGGCGCACCGTCATCGCGTTCGTCGACGGGGAGGAGGAGCGCGGCGCGCTGCGGACCTTCCTGCGCGGGCTGCGGGCGCTCGGGCTCGAGCACGGCTGGGAGGCGCGCGTCCTCTCCGGCCGTGGCCCGTCCACGCTCACCGCGGTGTCTGCGGGCCTGCAGGAGCGCGTCACGGTGCTCGACCCCGCGTCGGTCTCCGAGGCGGAGCTCCTGGCCGCAGCCGACGTGCTCGTGCTCGGCTCGGACGGTGCCGTCCCCGCGCCCGGCCTCGTCCTGCGGGCGATCGCGGCCGGGGTCGTCCCCGTGGCGACCTCGCTGGCCGCCTACGAGGAGGTCACCGGCGAGGGAGAGCAGGCGCTGCTCTACGGCGCCCGCGAGGCCCCCGTGCTCGCCGCGCACCTCGCCCGGCTCCTCACCGAGCCGGGGCTCCGGGAACGGCTGCTCGCGGCGGGTGCGCCGACCCGGGAGCGGCTCTCCTTCGTCCGGCTCACCGACGAGCTCGAAGGCGTCTACAGCACCCTCGCGGCTCGCCGTCACGACCGGGCGCCCCGGCCGGCCGTCGCCCGGCGCCTGGCCGACCGGCCGCGGATCGACGTCGACCTGCACATGCACACCGACCACTCCATGGACTGCGCGACGCCCGTCGAGGTGCTTCTGGCGACGGCGCGTGATCAAGGGCTCGGTGCGATCGCGGTCACCGATCACAACGTCATCAGCGGCGCGTTCGAGGCCCGCGACAAGGCGGCCGAGTACGGGGTGAAGGTGATCGTGGGCGAAGAGGTCAAGACCAAGTCGCAGGGCGAGGTCATCGGGCTCTTCCTGACCGAGCTGATCCCCCGGGGCATGTCGATGGAGGAGACGGTCGCCGAGATCAAGCGGCAAGGCGGCATCGTCTACGTGCCGCACCCGTTCGACCGAATGCACTCGGTCCCGGACTACGAGCATCTGCTCGCGATCATCGACGACATCGACGCGATCGAGATCTACAACCCGCGCGTGGCCATCGGCTCCTTCAACGAGGAGGCCGAGCGGTTCGCGGCCAAGTACCGGATCGTCGCGGGCGCCGGCTCGGATTCGCACGTGGCGCCGGGCCTCGGGTCGGTCCGCAACCGGATGCCGGACTTCGACGGACCGGAGGAGTTCATCGAGGCGCTGCGGCTGGCCGAGATCCAGACCAAGCCGAGCTCGCTGCTCTACGTGCAGGCCCTGAAGTTCCTCGAGACGAAGGCCACACCGCCCGCTGCGCGCAAGGCCCGGCGGGACCGCCGCGTGCGGAGGGCCACGCGCAAGGGCTGATGCAGCCAAAGGGGAACGAGCCGGGACGGCCGAAACCCTCGGCGATGCCCGCCACCGACGACGAGATCCGCGAGAAGTACCTGGAACGCGCGATCCGCGAGCTGAACCTTCTCAACCACGACATCCACGACTGCGCGGAATGCCCACGCGGCAGCCTGATGCCGGTCCTGGGCTCAGGTCATCCACAGGCCGACATCGTGCTCCTGAAGCACGACCCGTCGCTCGCGGAGATCGAGGAGGGCGTCGCGTTCTACGGCCGCTCCGGCACGGCGGTGATGAAGTCGTTGAAGCGGCTCGGCATCGATCCGCTCGCCGTCTACGGGACGCTCTGCGCGAAGTGCCCGATCTCCGACAGGTCGTTCGCCTCGGGAACCTGTGTCGGGCGGCTGGCACTGGAGCTCGCGATCGTGCAGCCGAAGATCGTCGTGGCGATGGGCGAGCCTGCACTCGAAGCGCTGAACGACCTGTCGCTTCCGCTCGGCCGCGAGCTGAGCGCCCGCCCGGGCGAGCTCCAGGACCTCACGCCCTCGATGCGCGCGCTCTTCACGCCGGACATCGACGCCTCGCTCGACGACGAGGCCTCCAAGCGCGCGTTCTGGGCCGCCTTCCGGGTGCTCGGCGACTGGTACGCCGAGCTGCCGCCGTACTGAGCCGATGGCTGCTGCGCTGCTTGCCGCGGCCGGCGGCGGGCTGCTCACCGCGATCCTGAACATCGCGGGGCTGCGGGTGGGCGCGACGCCCGGCGAGCTCGTCCTCTGGGGCGCGGTCGGCGTGCTCTTCGCTCGGATCTTCCGCATCGGCGGGCTCGTGATCGCTCTCCCGCTGGTGCTCGCCGGGATCGAGCTCGCGGCGGGCGGGGGCGGCGTGACGGGCCCGGCCGGCGCGGGCGACCCGCTCACGCTCGCGTTCCCGGGCGACCATCGCCTGGCGCTTGACGAGCTCGTCTTCGCCACGGCCTACGCGACGTGGGCGTGGACGTTCGGCCTGCGCTGGCGCGTGACCTGCAGCCTGCTCGCGGTCGTGCTCCTCGCCTCGCTGCTGCGGGACAGCGCGCTGCCGGCGCTCACGCTCCTCGCGGCGGCGCTGCTCGTGCCGAACGTGGACCGGCTGGGCGGGGTGCTGCGGGAGGAGTGAGGGCGCGTCTGCGGGTGCGGAGGGACGGTCGTTTCCACGCCGAGGGTCGCCGGCACGAACAGCGGGTGTGCGAACGACGGTCTGATGGTCGTTCCCACACCGGGCGCCCGCGCTCACGTCTCGAGCCGTCCGCGCGCGAGCACCCGCGCCCGCTGCGCCGGGATCCGCGGGGCGCTAACCCAACTCGAGCACGACCTTCCCGAGCTTGCCTCCCGCGGTGAAGTGCTCGTAGGCCTTCGCGACGTCCTCGAGAGGGAACGTCTCGGCGATCGGCACGGAGAGCGAGCCGTCGGCGAACCCGGGGAGCACCTGGGTCTCGAGCGCCCGCGCGGTCGCGGCCTTCTCCTCGAGCGGGCGCGCCCGGAGGGTCGAGGCGCGCAGCGTCGCCCGCTTGCCCATGAGCGCGAGCAGGTTGATCTCCGCCTTGGCGCCCGCGCCGACGCCGATGACGACGATCCGCCCGCCGGTCGCCAGCGCCTTCAGGTTCGCGCCCAGGTTCGGGGCGCCGACGAGCTCGAGGATGACGTCGAAGGGACCGTGCTCCTCGAAGCCCTCCGGGTCGAGCACCTCGTGAGCGCCCAGGGCGGCGACCCCCTCGCGCCGCTCCTGCGAGCGCACGGTCGCGGTGACGTGCGCGCCGCAGCGCCGGCCGAGCTGCACCGCCGCCGTCCCGACGCCGCCGGCCGCGCCGTGCACGAGCAGCCGCTCGCCCGGCTTCAGCAGGCCCTGGGTGAAGACGGCGTCGTGCGCGGTGGTGAAGACCTCGGGCAGCCCGCCGGCCGCGGCCCAGTCGAGCCCGTCGGGCACCGGCATGAGCTGGCGCTCGTGCACGGTGCAGAGCTCGGCCTGGCCACCACCGCCGACGATGCCCATGACGCGGTCGCCGACCGCGAAGCGGGTCGCGCCGTCGCCGAGCGCCTCGATCTCCCCGGCGAGCTCCAAGCCGGGGATGTCCGCCGGGGAGCCGGGAGGCGCCGGGTACTTCCCGGCCCGCTGCATGATGTCAGCGCCGTTCAGCCCCGCCGCCTTCACCCGGATGAGCACCTCGCCTGTCCCGGGCGTCGGGTCGGGGTGCTCCTCCACGCCAACTTGCTCATCACGAATCGTGGCTGCGCGCATGGCCCGCAGGCTACGGGTACCCGTGTCCCCATGAGCGACAAGAAGGATCTCAAGCAGGGCGACAAGGTCGAGTGGTCCTCCCACGGCAACAAGGTCAAGGGGACGGTCGAGAAGAAGATCACGAAGGACACCGACTCGAAGGCCGCCGGTCGCAAGGTCAAGGCGTCGAAGGACGAGCCGCAGTACCTCGTCGAGAGCGACAAGACCGGCGGCGAGGCCGCGCACAAGCGCGACGCGCTGAAGAAGAAGGGTTAAGGAACGCGGAAGATCGCGGGACTACGCTGAACCCATGTTCCTGTTCGGCAAGAAGACGGAGATGGTCGCGGAATCGGACGCCCTCCCGGGCCGCCCCGACCCGCTCCCGCTCACCAATACCCACGCCGTGTTCGGCACGCCGCTGAAGGGCCCGTTCCCCGAGGGCATGGAAGTCGCCGAGTTCGGCATGGGCTGCTTCTGGGGCGCCGAGCGAGCGTTCTGGAAGCTCGACGGCATCTACACCACCGCGGTCGGCTACTCGGGTGGCTACACGCCGAACCCGACGTACGAAGAGACCTGCACGAACAAGACCGGGCACGCCGAGACCGTGCTCGTCGTCTTCGACCCGCAGAAACTCTCCTACGAGGACCTGCTGAAGACGTTCTGGGAGGTCCACGATCCGACGCAGCACATGCGCCAGGGCAACGACGTGGGCACCACCTACCGCTCGGCGATCTACACGCACTCGGACGAACAGCTGCAGGCGGCCGAGGCCTCACGGTCGACCTACCAGGAGCGCCTCACGGCGCAGCATCACGGCGAGATCGCGACGGAGATCAAGCCGGCGGGGGCGTTCTACTACGCCGAGGACCCCCACCAGCAGTACCTCCATAAGGTCCCGAACGGCTACTGCTCGATGACGGGCACCGGCGTCTCCTGCCCGATCGGGCTGTCCGCCGCGTAGATCCGGTAGCCACGGCCATGATATCCGAGTGGATATCATGGCCGGGTGGCGTGGAACGTCGAGATCGTCGAGGCCAGAAGGCGGGCGGGTCTCTCCCAGCGCGCGCTTGCCCGCCGCGTCGGCACCTCCCAGGCCACGATCAGCGCCTATGAGAGCGGGCGCAAGCAGCCGACTGTGACCGTGCTCGAGCGGCTGCTCGGTGCGACCGGGCGCCGCCTGCGCGCGGTCCCCGATGAGCGCACCGCGGACGAGCTGTCCCGAGCGGGCGAGCAGCTCGTCGAGGTCATCACCTTGGCCGAGGCGCTCCCGTTCCGCCGCGATCCGACGCTCGCCTACCCGCGGCTCCCGGTTCCGTGAAGCTCCCCGACCGCCTCCTCGTCATCGACACCGCGCTCTCCGACGCCGGACTCCCGTACGCGTTCGGCGGGGCGATCGCCCTCGCCTACTGGACGCTCGACCCGCGCGGCACCCGCGACCTCGACGTCAACGTCTTCGTGCCCTCCGCGCGGGCCGCCGTAGTGCTGGCGGCGCTCCCGGCGGGCATCGCCACGCCGGAGGGCTCGGCCGAGCGGCTCGCCGCGGACGGACAACTGCGCTTCTGGTGGGACGACACCCCCGTCGACGTGTTCCTCGACTACGCCCCCGTCCATGCAGACGCGGCCCGCCACCGCCGGTGGGTCCCGTTCGAGGGCAGGGAGATCCCCGTGCTCGGGCCGGTCGAGCTCGCGGCCTTCAAGATCATGTTCGACCGCACGAAGGACTGGGCCGACGTCGAGGCCATGTTGGCGGCGGGAACCCTGGACGTTCCCGCGGTTCGCACGCTGCTGCGGCCCATGGTGAGCGAGGGCGACCCCAGGTGGGAGCGCCTCCGCGTGGTCGAGCGCGCGGGCAACTGACCGACGCCGGTCCCGGTCCGGCTCCGCGAGAAGGCGAATGTGGGTGCCAGCTCCCCGGATCCGCCTTCTCGACGGCCAGACGCTCCGGCGAGCCGATCAGGCCCCAGGGCCGTAGCCACAGCATGCGCACCCTCGCCGAGAGCACCGTGGAGACCAGCGCGCCGCCCGAGGCGGTATGGGCCGTCTGGGCGGACCCGACGCTGCGGCCGCAGTGGCATCCGCGCCTGATCGCCGCGACGCTCGACGGCCCGCTCGTTCCCGGGACGCGCGGGAGCTGGAAGCCCGACCGGGCCCGTGCCGTCGACGTCGAGGTGATCTCAGCGGACGCGCCCCGCCGGCTCAGCTTCGCGGGGACCCACGGCCACGGCCCGCGGCTCGCCCAGGGCCACTACGAGCACGAGGTCGAGCCGCTGCCCGGCGGCGGCAGCCGAATCACCCACCGCATGTCGCTCTCCGGCGCGCTGGCCCTGCCGCTCTCGCTCACCCTGGGCCGGATGCTCGGCGTCTCCGCGACCCAGGAGGCGGTCGCCGCCGTCGCGAAGCTGGCCGAGGAGCGCGCCGCGGCCTGATCAGCCGGTGCGCTCGAGCAGCGCGACGCACTCGATGTGCGGGGTCTGCGGGAACATGTCGACCGGGCGGACCTTCTTGAGCGTCCAGCCCGCCTCGACGAGCTGAGCCGCGTTCGGCGCGAGCGTCGTCGGGTTGCAGGAGACGTAGACGATGCGCTTCGGCGCCGCCTCGATGATGCGCCGTACGACCTTCTGCGAGAGGCCGGCGCGGGGCGGATCGACGACGAGCACGTCGGGCTTGCCGACCTTCTCCACGAGCTCGCGCAGCGCGAGGCGAACGTCCCCCGCGAAGAAGCCCGCGTTCTGGATGTCGTTCTTCCGGGCGTTCGCGATCGCGTCGGCGATGGCGGGCTCGATGATCTCGAGGCCCCAGACCTCGCCCGCGCGCCGGGCCATCGACAGGCCGATCGTGCCGATGCCGCAGAACAGGTCGTAGACCCGCTCCCAGCCCTGCAGGTTCGCGTACTCGGCCGCGACCGCGTAGAGCTTCTCGGCCTGCTCGGTGTTCGTCTGGAAGAACGCCTCGGGGCTGATCGCGAACTCGAGGCCCGAGAGCTCCTCGGAGATGGTCTCGCGCCCGGCGACGAGCTCGGAGTACCCGCCGTGCGTGGTCTCCCCGACCTGGTCCATCTGCGTCCAGACGAGCGAGGTCGCGTCGATGGCGGTGGAGAACGCCTCGGTGTCGAGCTCGCCGCGCGAGGTGACGAGGCGGATCTGCACCTCGCCGCTGCGCCGCGCCTCGCGCAGCACCAGGTTGCGCAGGAAGCCCTTCTGCTCGCGCCGGTCGTAGGCGGTGAGCCCCTGCGCGACGCAGAAGGCGAGCACCTCCTCGCGGGCCCGGGCCAGCCGGTCGGAGCCCAGCAGGGAGACGCCGTCGACGATGTCCTCCCAGGAGCCCGCCGCGTGGAAGCCGCAGACCAGCGAGCCGTCGGGCGCGGTGCCGAAGGAGTACTCGAGCTTGTTGCGGTAACCCCACTGCTCCTCCGCGGGGATGATCGGCTCGCTCTCGAAGCCCTCGAGGTGACCGATCCGCGTGAGCGCCTCGGTGACCTGGCTGGCCTTGATCGCGAGCTGCTGCTCGTACGGGAGCACCTGCCAGGAGACGCCGGGATGGTCCGCGCGCGGCTCGATCCGATCCGGGCTCGGGGTGATGACCTCGAGGAGCTTGCCCTCCCCGTAGGAGCGCTTGCGCTTGATGACCTCGATGCGGACGGTGTCGCCCGGCAGGGTGCCCGCGACGAAGAGCACGTAGCCCTCGTGGCGCGCGATCCCGTTGCCGCCGTAGGCGAGGCTCTCGATCGTCACCTCGAGCTTCTGGCCCCGCTCCGGACGGGGCGGGCGCGCGGTGGCGTCGACGTGGGGCGCGAGGCTGTCCATCAGATCAGGATGGCAGCACCCCACCGGCCCGGTCAGTCGAGCGCCTTCCCCACCGCCCGCAGCACGGTCTTGCGTGCGGCGCCGGCTTGCTCGTGATCGCGCACCTTGCGCAGCTCGGCCGGGGTGAGCTCGTCGAGCCGCGCGACGATCTGCGTCGCGGTCAGCTCGTCGTAGCCGAGGATGGGGAACGCGGCGCCGAGACCTGCGGCGCGGCGCGCCCGGTCGACCTCACGCAGGACGCGCTCGCTCGAACCCTTGACCGCGCCCTTCGTGATGTCCCGGGCTGAGGTGAGGTCACCGCGACCGCGGCCGAGCAGCTGCTCGAGGTCGGCGACCAGGTCGGCGGTCTGCTGGCGACCGGCACGGAGCAGGCCCCGGCTGAGCTCCTCGGCGTCACGACGGGTCATGCGGCCACGGCTGACCGCGTCGTCGACCGCCTCCTGCAGGCGCTGCGCGGTGAGCACGACACCGCCGGCGAGCAGGTCGCGGAGCGAGGCGAGGTTCGCGAGCACCGCTTCGTCGCGCGCGGCGGCCGAGGTCGGGTCCGGCGCGGCGGCCGGCTCCGCGGCGGGGCGGGTGGTGGCGGGCTGGGCACGCCCCTTCTTCGCTTCAGGCTTGCGGGACGGCGACATGACCCGGCAACGTACCGCTCGCACCCCCCGGGCTGGAAGGACGCCGCGCCGGGTCCCTATGCTGGAGGCTCGACGAGGCCCAACTCGGGGGCGCAAGCCGCCGGGAATTTCTCATGGCCCAGGCATTATTTAACGTCCTGGGACTCTGTCAGCCATGGTGGTCTCCGATCGGACAGTGATGGGCCGGTGCAGTAGGGGCCGGCCTTAGCTGTTTCCGGGCCCGCTCACCAGCAGCTCGAGTAACGCCTTCTGCGCGTGCCGGCGGTTCTCCGCCTGGTCCCAGATCCGCTGCCGGTCGCCGTAGAGGACCTCGGTGGTGATCTCCTCACCCGGGTGCGCCGGCAGGCAGTGCAGGGCGATGGCGCCGGGGGCCGCCTGGTCGAGGAGCGCGTCGTCGATCCGGTAGGGCGCGAGCGCGGCGCGGCGGGCGTCGGCCGTCTCCTCGTCGCCCATCGAGACCCAGACGTCGGTGTAGACGGCGTCCGCGCCGGCGACCGCCTCGGCCGGGTCGCGGGTGAGCTGCGCGCCGGCCGTCGGCTCGAGCTCGTAGCCCTCCGGCGACGCGATCGCGACCTCGACCCCCGCGACCCGGCCGAGGATCGCGAGCGAGCGCGCCATGTTGTTGCCGTCGCCGACGTAGGCGAGCCTGCGCCCCGCGATCTCGCCGAATGTCTCCCGCAGGGTGAGCAGATCGGCGAGCACCTGGCAGGGGTGGTGGTCGTCGGTGAGCATGTTCACCACCGGGATCGTGCCCTCGGCGGCGAGCTCCTCGATGAGCGCATGGGGGCCGGTCCGCACCCCGACCGCCTGGACGTGCCCGGACAGGATCCGCGCCGTGTCCTTCACCGATTCGCCGCGCGAGAGCTGCATCTCGCCCGGGCGCAGGATCAGGGGGTGGCCGCCGAGCTCGGCGATGCCCGACTCGAAGGAGAGCCGCGTGCGGGTCGAGGGCTTCTCGAAGATGAGCGCGACGCAGGCCTCCTCGAGCGCGCGGGAGGAGCGTGGCGCGGCCTTCAGCTCGAGGGCGCGATCGAGCAGGGCGGACAGCTCGTCCGCGCTCAGCTCCTCGCCGGTCAAGAAGTGCCTGGTCAAGTCGGGGAGACTACGGGTCGTGCGCGTGCTCACCTGGAACCTCTTCCACGGTCGCAGCGTGCCCGAGACTCCGCACGGCCTCGCGAACGCGTTCGCCGAGGCACTGGCCGGCTGGGAGTGGGACGTCGCGCTGCTGCAGGAGGTGCCGCCGTGGTGGGGCCCGTGGCTCGGCCATACCTGCGGGGCGAGCGCCCGCACCGCGCTGACCTCACGGAACGCGCTGATCGGCCTGCGGCGGGCGATCGCCGTGCGCGCTCCGCACGTCATCAAGTCGAACGGCGGGGGCGCGAATGTGATCCTCGTCCGCGGCCAGGAGATCACCGAGCACCGGCGCGTGACGCTCCGGTGGCGGCCCGAGCGGCGGGTGGCCCACGCGGTGCGCACCGCCGACGGCGCGTGGTGGGGAAACCTCCACGCCCAGGTGCATTCGGAGGAGCGGGCGCTCGCCGACGCCGCCACGGCCGCCCGGGCGCTGCTCGGCTGGAGCGCGCCGGCGCCGCGGGTGGTCCTGGGCGGGGACACGAACGTCCGGCGACCGGTCGCTCCCGGGTTCCGACACCTCGGCGGGAACAACGTCGATCACGTGCTCGCCCGCGGCTGGGAGCGCGTGGGCGCCGAGAAGCTCGACGCCGGCCCGCTCTCCGACCACGCGCCGGTGCGCGTCGAGCTGCGATGTGTGACCGCGGGGCGCTTGCGAGGCGTACCGTGAGGACATGCGCCGCTTCCTGATCGTCCCCATCGTCGCCGCCACGTTCGCCGTCGCCGGGTGCGGCAGCAGCGACTCCGGCTCGTCCGAGCCGTCCAGCTCGACCCCGCCCGCCTCCACCGCCGCCGCCGCCCCCGCCACCGCGGGCGACGGCCAGGTCGGCATGGAGGGCATCGCCTTCGGCCCCGAGGAGATCACGGTCAAGGTCGGCGAGAAGGTCACCTGGACCAACAACGAGGACGTGCCCCACAACGTCGTGGCCGAGCAGGGCGCCGACTTCCAGTCGGAGACCTTCAGCAAGGGCGGCACCTTCTCCTACACCCCCGAGAAGGCCGGCAAGATCGGCTACGTCTGCACGCTCCACCCGGGCATGGACGGCACCATCAACGTCGTGAAGTAGCCCCGCGGCTCAGCGACTGATCCCGAAGCCGCGCATCGCCAGCAGCGCCTTGGCTCCGAGCGTTCCCGGCTTGGGGACGAGGCCGAGCTGGAGCGCGGCGTCCCAGCGGTCGCAGAACACACGGATGCGCTGGAGACGCGCGTCAGCGAGCTCGCAGTAGAGGACCGTGTGCACGACGACGAACTTGCGGGACGGCGGCAGCCCCTCGAGCTCCCCGGTGTTCGTCCCGGTGAGCTTGACCGGCGCGGCGACCAGGCGCCCGTCGTGCAGCCGCGGCGCGGAGCGCTCCGCGCGAACGTCCGGGAAGCCCTTCCACAGCCGGCGAGCGTGCGCGCCGATCGCCCCGGGGCCCTCGAGCGGCTCGCCGCAGAACGGGTCCTCGTAGTGCACGTCGGCGGCGCACATCGCGTAGAAGGCTGCCTCGTCGCGCCCGGTCCAGGCGGCCTCGAAGGCGTCGATGAGCGCGTCGGGTTCGGGCATCAGTCGAAGTGCGGGAGGCCCGTGTCCTGCGTGGAGGCCTCGGCGTAGAGGCGGCGCGGGATGCGCCCGGCGCCGCGGGCGAGGCGGCCTCCCTCGACCCCCGCCCGGATCGCTGCGGCCATGGCGATCGGGTCCTGTGCGCGGGAGATCGCGCTGGCGCAGAGGACCGCGTCGCAGCCGAGCTCCATGGCCAGGGCCGCGTCGCTCGCCGTGCCGACCCCGGCATCGAGGACGACCGGGACCTTCGCCTGTTCGACGATGAGCCCGATGTTGTACGGGTTGCGGATGCCCATACCCGAGCCGATCGGGGATCCGAGGGGCATGACCGCGGCGCAGCCGATGTCCTCGAGGCGACGGGCCAGCACGGGGTCGTCGGTCGTGTACGGGAGCACGGTGAACCCGTCGGCGACGAGCTGTTCGGCCGCGGCGACGAGCTCGACCGCGTCGGGGAGCAGGGTGCGCTCGTCGCCGATCACCTCCAGCTTGATGAGGTCGGTCGAGAACGCCTCGCGGGCGAGCTGCGCGGTGAGCACCGCGTCCCTTGCGGTGAAGCAACCCGCGGTGTTCGGGAGCAGCTCCACGCCCGCGGTCGCGAGGACGTCGACGAGCGAGCCGCGCTGCGCGGCGTCGATGCGACGCAGGGCGACCGTGACGAGCTCGGTGCCGCTCGCGGCGATCGCGTCGGCGAGGGTCTCCAGGCGGGGGAAGCCGCCCGTGCCGAGCAGCAGACGGGAGCGGTAGGTGCGTTCCCCGATGCGCAGCGGGTCGACGGCGGCCTCGGTCATCGGCTCCACGCGCTCTTCAGCCTCCCTGGACGGCGGTCAGGATCTCGACGTGGGCCTCGTCGGCGACGACGGTCGTCTCCCAGGCAGCACGCGGGACGACGGTTCGGTCGACGGCGACGGCGATGCCGCGCGCCTCCGCGTCGACGCCGAGCGTGTCGAGCAGGACGCGGACCGTGCTGCCGGCCGCGACCGCGGTGTTCGCCTCGCCGTTGACGACGATCATGCCGGGCCTCCGGCGGGGGCGGTGACGAAGCGACCGGGCGCGAAGGCCGCCGGCGGCTCGCCCTCGCCGGTGAGGCTCGCGACGACCAGCTCGGCGGTGACCGGGGCGAGGAGGATGCCCCCGCGGTGGTGACCGGTGGCGTAGTGGACCCCGGCGTGCGCGCCGATGAGCGGGGCGTTGTCCGGGGTCGTCGGGCGGAGCCCCGCGAGGGTCTCGGTGACCTCGAGCTCGAGGACGCCGGGGACGAGCTCGTAGGCGTCGCGCAGCAGCTCGTAGAGGCCGCCCGCGGTGAGCGCCGTGTCGAACCCCTGCTCCTCCATCGTGGCCCCGAGGATGAGCGAGCCGTCCTCGCGCGGGACGAGGTAGCCGCCCTGGTAGCGGACCGGACGCTCGAGCAGCGGCGGCTGGCCGGGGCGGGGACGCAGCCGCAGGGTCTGGCCCTTCACCGGGCGGACGGGGAGCGACGGGAGGCCGGGAAGCTCCCCGGCCCAGGCGCCGGTGCAGATCACGATCCGCTCGGCGAACACGGTCTGGCGCCCCTCGATGTCGACGCTCTCCCCGGGCGCGACCGAGTCGACGGCCTGGCCGACCCGGTACTCGACGCCGGCGCGGGCAGCGGCGATGGCGAGGGCCGCGGTGAGCTTCCGCGGGTCGACGGTGTGATCGTCGGGAGCGTGCAGGGCACCGCGGAGGGTCGGCGCGAGCATCGGCTCGAGGCGGCGAGCGGCGCTCGGCAGCAGCCGCTCGACCCGCAGGCCGAGCTCCTCGCGAAGGGCGATTTCCCGGTCGAGCGCCTCCTGCTCGTCGCGGTCCCGGGCGAGCACGAGCGTCCCGGTCCGGCGGTACCCGGTGGACTTGCCGGAGGCCTCCTCGAGCTCCGCGGCGAAGGCGGGCCAGGCCGCCGCGCTCTCGAGCCCGAGCTGCAGCAGCGCCCGTTCCCCGGGGTCGGCCTCGGCCACCGGCGCGAGCATCCCGGCGGCGACGTGGGAGGCGCCGCGGCCGAGGTCCCCGCGGTCGATCAGGACGACCGAGAGGCCGCGTTGCGCCGCCCGCCAGGCGACGGCGAGGCCGATGGCCCCGCCCCCGATGACGGCGACGTCGTGGCGATCTTCGTAGGGGACGGACACCGTAGGTCGAGGGTATCGCCGGACGGTCGGCAGCTCGGGCGGCTCGAGCCACCGGCCGTGCGCCGGAGATCTCGCATATCGAGAAGAACGGCGCAGGGACGGCCGGACTACCCTGCTGGACGTGCTCTCCGGCGCTCGGCTCTACCTCGTCACCCCCGCGCTCGAGCCCGCGCGCCTGGAGGCGCTGCTCGACGGCGGCGTCGACATCGTGCAGCTGCGGATGAAGGACGCCGGCGACGACGCGGTCCTCCGCGAGGCGACGTGGATGCTCGACACCTGCCGGCGCTACGGCGTGCCGCTCCTGCTGAACGACCGGCCCGACCTCGCCGTCGCGGCGGGGGCCGACGGGGTGCACGTCGGGCAGGACGACGAGGCCCCGGGCGTCGCGCGTGCCGCCCTCGGCGCCGGCAAGCTCGTCGGGCTCTCCACCCACGCGCCCGAGCAGCTCGCCGCCGCCGCACCCGAGGCCGACTACGTCGCGGTCGGCCCCGTGTGGGCCACGCCGACCAAGCCGGGCCGCGCGGCGGTCGGGCTCCACTACGTCCGCCACGCCGCCGCCCAGGCCTTCGACCGGCCCTGGTTCGCCATCGGCGGCATCGACACCTCGAACGTCCACGAGGTCGTCGAGGCCGGAGCACGCCGCATCGTCGCCGTCCGCGCGCTCGTGGAGGCCGCCGACCCCGCCCAGGCCGCCGCGACGCTGAAGGCCGCACTCGAGGAGGCCCCCGTTGGGATCACGTAGCCGCAAGCGCATCCGGACCGACTCCCGGGCGGTCAAGGCCGTCGAGCCGGACGCGGTCGACCGTGTCGCCGCGGCGAGCGCCTCCGAGGAGCAGACCGCCCGTCCGACGCCGCGCCCCGTCGTCCCCGAGGCCGCTCCGCAGGGCGGCATGGGCGCCGCCTACGCCGCCCGATCGGTGAAGACCGAGGCGAAGAACCAGGCCGTTCGCGAGACGCTCGTGCCGCTCGGCCCCGGCGAGCGACCGCCCTGGGTCACCTACGCCGCGCTCCTCGCCTTCGGCCTGGGCACGCTCAACATCGTCCTCTACCTCGCCGGCGTGCGGGTCGAGGGCGCCACGATCGGCGGCACCGTCCTGGTCGGTCTCATCCTCGTCGCCTGCGCGGCCGGGATGTGGATGGCGAAGTACAGCGCGGTGCTCGCCTTCGAGGTCCTTCTCGGTATCACCGCGGCCTTCGCCGCGCTCTCGCTGCTCGTCGCGAGCTCCATCGCCGGGGCCCTGCGATCGGTCGTCGTGGTCGCCGTGTGCGGCACGTTCTTCTGGAAGCTGATCCGCGCGATGGCGCGGATGCAGATGCCCGCGCGCCCGGGTGAGACACGACGCTGAACCGGCGACGCTGAGCGCCGGGCTCGGGCGATAGGCTCGATCGCATGGCCCAGAGCGCGTACGACTGCATCGTCATCGGATCCGGACCCGGCGGCTACGTCGCCGCGATCCGCTCGGCCCAGCTCGGCATGAGCACCGCGGTCGTCGAGAAGGGCGCCATCGGCGGCCGCTGCCTGAACGTCGCCTGCATCCCCGCAAAGGCGGTCCTGCGCGTGGCCGACATCCTCACCGAGGTCGAGGAGGCCGGCGAGTTCGGCATCCACGTCGAGAAGCCGACCGTGAACTTCACCGAGGTCACCGAGCGGCGCGAGAAGGTCGTCGGCACGCTCACCGGTGGCGTCGCCGGGCTCATGAAGAAGAACGGCATCGACGTCATCGAGGGCTTCGCGAGCCTCACCGCCGAGGGCAACGTGACCGTCGACGGCGAGGAGATCACGGTCAACAAGGGCGTCATCCTCGCCACCGGGTCGATCGCCAAGCCGATCCCCGGCACCGAGTTCGGCGGCCGCGTCATCGGCACCGAGGAGGCCTGGGCCTTCACCGAGCTGCCGGAGACCCTCGCGGTGGTCGGCGCCGGCGCGTCGGGCACCGAGATCGCCTCCGCCTACGCGCGCCTCGGCACGAAGGTGCAGCTCTTCGAGGGGCTCGACCGCGTGCTCCCGAGCGAGGACGCCGACATCTCCAAGGTCGCCGAGCGCGGCTTCAAGAAGCAGGGCATCGAGGTGAAGACGAAGACGTTCGTCGAGAACGTGCAGACCGCCGAGGACAAGGTGACCTTCACCTACGGCGACACCGACGGCGCGGCCGACTACCTCGTGATCGCCGCCGGCCGCGGCCCGGACGTCGAGGGCCTCGGGCTCGACACCGCGCAGGTCAAGCTGACCGAGCAGGGCCTTGTCGAGGTCGACGGTACGCAGAAGACCTCGCAGCCGAAGATCTACGCGATCGGCGACATCGTCCCCGGGCCGGCCCTCGCGCACAAGGCCTCCGACGAGGGCGTCATCGCCGCCGAGGCGATCCACGGCGATCAGACCCACCCGATCTCCTACCCCGACATCCCGCGCGCGACCTTCTGCAAGCCGAACGTCGCCTCCTTCGGCCTCACCGAGGCGCAGGCCCGCGAGCAGGGCTACGACGTCGTCGTCGGCAAGGTCCAGTACGGCGCGGTCGGCGCCGGCACCGTCTACGGCGACCGCACCGGCGTCATCAAGATCATCGGCGAGAAGAAGTACGGCGAGCTGCTGGGCGGCCACATCGTCGGCGCCAAGTCGACCGAGATGATCCAGGAGCTCGTGAACGTGCGGGCGATGGAGGGCGGCTACGCAGAGGTCGCGCGCATGGTGCACGGCCACCCCACGCTCTCCGAGGGTGTCATGGAGGCCGCGCGTGCCGCCGATGGCTGGCTCATCCACGGCTGACGCGCCGCCACCCCGGCTCTACCTGGACATCGGGCACCCGGAGTCGCTGCTGGCGGCCGAACGGGCGCTGCACGTGATGCCGGTGGCCACGGAGTGGGTCCCCGTCCACCTCGGGCCGCCCGCGGAGATCGATCTCGACGCGCTCACCGCACGTGCGCTCGAGCGCGGGCTGCAGCCTGTGAAGGCTGCGCCCGGGCTTCCGTTCGACGCGGAGGCGGCCAACCTCGCCGCCACCTTCGCGAAGTCCACCGGCCGCACGGTCGCCTTCCTCCAGGCCGCGCTGCGGCAGGCCTACGCCGGGGCGCGAGACCTGTCGGTGCTCGACAACGTCCTGATCGCCGGCTCGGCCTGCGAGCTGCATCCGCGCTCGGTGCTGAAGGCCCTCGAGACCAAAGGCACCCGTCGCGCGCTCGAGCGGGCCACCGCGCAGGCACGCGAGCTCGGGGTCACGCGGGCCCCCACGGTCGTGATCGGCGAGCGCTGCTTCCCCGGCGACGAGGGCCTCGACGCAGCGGCCGCGTACCTCCATGCGGAGGGCCTCGTGGAGCCACCCGAGGCGGAGCCGGACGACATCGTCGCGCGGCTCACGGTCATCCCGCCGCGGCCCTGAGCCGCCGCAGACCCGCGGTCAGTCGGAGCCCTGGCCGATCGCCCGCTGTCCGGCGACCCGGGCGAGGTTGCGCACGAGGAGCTGCACGACGGGCCCGTAGGTGAGCCGCAGCACCGCCTCGACCGCCGGCGCCGCTCGGATGTCGACCCCGACGATCGAGCCCCCCGCGCCGTCGGCCTCGACGCGGTGGTCGAGCTCCATCGGCCCCACCGACCAAGTCCACGACCGCCCGACGGCCACGGCGCTGACGTGAGCCGGGACCGGGACCACACCGAGCAGGCGTGCCGCGCCGCGGGCGCCACGCTGCACCTCCGGGGCACCGAGCCCCCAGGCTCCGCGGACGTGGGGCGACCATTCGTGCCACCGCGCGGGTTCCGCGAGCAGCGACCAGACGGTCGCGGGGTCTGCGGTGGTCCGGGCTTCGTAGCGCAGCATCCGAGGGAGTACGTGCCCGGGCACGGCCGAGCCCACGCAGAGCCGAGCGCCTCCACGGCGCGACCATCTCTGCCCATCGTTCGACCGTACCCCCCGACCCCCGCCCGATCGTCGCCGCCGGTTGGCGGGAAAACGGTCCGGTCTACCGAGTCGCGCGCCGCCGTTCCCGGGCACACTGGCATATAGCCCGCCCCGTCGGGCGGCACGGCGCACCCGGACACCGTCGGGGTGACCTATGTGCGCCGCGCGACCGTTCCGCCTTGTGCGTTCGGTCGCGCGATCGGCACCCGGTGCGTTCTTCGGGACGCACCGGGTCCGAGCGTCGGCCACTAATGTCGTGGCCGATGAGCCAGCCCGAGCCCTCCGACACGACGCCGCCGAAGGGCGCCACGACCGTCGAGGAGCTCCAGCGTCCGCAGGTGCAGCACGTCCGCCGGGTGGCCGAGTCGCGCGCCACGGTGCCCGATCTGACCGTCACCGCCCGGGTCGACATGGAGGCGGCGACCGCGATCCTCGCCTCACCGGACGGCGCAGGCGTCAGCCACGAGGATCTCGTCGCAAAGGCGTTGGCGCTCGCGCTCCGCGAGGCCCCCCGCGCGAACGGCGCCTACCGGGACGGACGCTTCGAGCGCTACGGGCGCGTGAACGTCGGGCTCGTCGCGCCGACCGGGGACGGAGCCGCCACCCCGGTCCTCCTCGACGCCGACCTCCGCCCGGTGGCCGAGCTCGCCGCGGCCCGGGAGGAGCTCTCCCGCCGCGCCCGCGAGGGCACGCTCACCCACCCGGAGCAGAACGGCGCCACCGCCACCCTCTCGAGCCTCGCCGCGTTCGGGGTCTCGAGCTTCACCGCGCCGCTCCACCAGCCGCAGGCCGTGGGCCTCACGATGGGGGCTGTGGAGCCGCAGGCCGTCGTCCGGGACGGGGCGATCGTCGCGCGGCAGGTCGTCGAGCTCACGCTCGTCTGCGATCACCGCATCCTGCAGGCGGCGGACGCGGCGCGACTCCTGCGGCGCATCCGCGAGCTGCTCGAGCAGCCCTCCCTCCTCACGCGCTGAAGCGCCTGTCGCGGAGCGTCAGCGGCCGCTGCCGGCCAGGCCGTCGAGCAGCGCGCTGAGGGCCTCGGTGACCGCCGGGACGGTGTCGCCGAGGAGCGCGCCGGTCTCGACGACGACGCCGCCGACCGGGGTCGGGACGGACTCCCCGACCCCGCCGACGACGCCCTTGACCGCTGCCCCGGTGCCGGCGCCCGCGTCACGGAGCGGACCAGTGAGCGGCGCCGTCGAGGGAGCGGGCGTGGTGGGCGCCGGGGTGGGCACGGCCGTCCCGGAGGGCACGACGGGTGTGGTCGCGCCGCTGGTCGGGGCAGACGGTGGGGTCGGAGCCGGGGTCTGCGACGGGGCGGTCGGCGCGTCGCCCGGGCGGGACGCCGGCGCATCAGCGGCCGGGGTCCTCCCGGAGGAGGCGCGGACGGACGGGACGCGCGCGGCCGGCAGGGCCAGCGCCGAGGGCTCCCCGACGTCGGCAGCGACCACGGCCGCGGGGCGCCCCGCCGAAGCCGCAGCGGCCAGCAGCGCCGGCGGGGCGCCGCCGTCGTCCAGGCGCATGCCCGGCAGCCCGGAGAAGGCGACCACCGTGCTCAGAGAAACCATGGCAAGCGTGCCGGCCAGGATCAGGCAGGTGCCTGCGCCGAGAGAGGCCAGGAGAGCTCGAGGGGAGCGCATCACCAAGTTCTATCGGCTCGCATGGCCACGCGCTTGAGCGTTGCTCGCCCCTCAGGGCCCGCGACGCCCCGGGTTGTCGGCGCCGGCGATCCGGGAGTTGGACTGCTGGTCGGGGTCCAGGGTCACCGTCGCGACGCCATCGGTCTCCACGAAGAGGCAGAGGCTGCGTCGCGGATCCGGCCCTGGGACACAGGTCCGGTAGAAGCCGTCCTTCTGCTTCCAGACCTCTTCGGAGCCCACGCCCGCGCGGTACTCGGGCGGGGCCTGGTGGTTCACGTACTGGCGGACGGCACCGAGCTGTGCCGCGTAGTCGTCCTGCGCTGCGTTCACGACCGGGTGGTGCACGATCCCGAGGGTCAGCAGACCCAGCGCCAGGGCACACATGAGCGCGGTGGCGGCGCGATCCTGCGCCACCGAGCGCGGGACGTCCGCGCGGGTTCGCCGCCGCAGCGCGAGCGCGAGGAGCGGCGCGAGGAGGCCGACGATCGCGAGGTTCAGGAACCCGCAGAGCAGGAACGCCCCGACGATGTGCGACCCACCGTCCCCGCTGACCGGCAGCCGGTTGAGCAGGACCGCCTCCAACAGCGTGAGCACGACGAACGTCGGCGCCTGCCAGGCACCGCGCAATCGCCACCGAAGGCGTGCGCGCCAAAGCCGCTCGTCGGGATCCTCGGCCATGTCGTCCACGGTACCCCCGGCGGGGCTGCCCTCAGGACAGGAAGGGCTTCACGGCCTTCAGCACGTCCTCCATGGACGACGCCTTGTCGAAGGCCAGCGGCGCCGGGGGACGGTTCCGCTGAAGTCGGATGAGCGCGGCGTGCCGTGCCTCGATCTGGACGATGGCGCCCGCCGCCCCGAGGATCTCCTTGGACTGGATCATCGGCGCAGCCCCGTTGTAGGCGCTCACCCCGGTGTCCTCGAAGATGTTCGCGAAGCGCAGGAACGTCGCCTCGTTCGCGAACGCGCCGCCGAAGCTCAGCCCGGGCTTCTTCACCGGCGTCCCGCCCGCGCCCTTGATCGCCGCCTTCAGCGCGTCGACGTGGTCGGCCTCGTCGTCCGCGATCTCCTCGGCGAGCGCCTGCACGTCCTGCGAGAGGCGCACCTGCTTCAGCGCCTGCGCGTAGAACGTGGACTCGAGGTACTCGAGCGTGAGCGCGTAGTTGAGGATGTCGACGTCGCCCTTGCCGCCCTGGGCGAACGCGCCGCCGACGAACGGGGAGAGCCCGCCCACGCCGACGATCGCGCCTGCGGCCAGCGTCGCCCGCAGCAGGAAGGCTCCGCGGGTGGTGCCGGTGATCTCGACGTCGGCCAGCTCAGGGGTCGTGTAGGTCATCTCAGGTCTCCTAGACGAGGAAGGGCTTGGCGGCGGCCAAGACCTCGTCCATGGTCATGGGCTTGGCGAAGGCGCCGTCCGGGAGCGAGCCCGCGAGGTTGTCGCCGCCCTTGAAGGGACGGCCGGCGAGCTGGTTGAGCGCGGCGGCGTGGCGGGCCTCGACCGAGTGGATGGCGAGCGCGACGGCGAGGATGTCCTTGCTCTCGATCGCCCCGGCCTGGCCGAGGTAGGCGGCCGCGCCGAGGTTCTCGACGGTGGCGGCGACCTGGAGAATCTGGCCCTCCCCGCCTTCGATCACCTTGTCGAACGCGGTCTCCGGGGCGCTCACGGGCTGGCCGCCGAGGTCCTTGACGGCGGCCTCGAGCGAGTCGACGTGCGTCTGCTCGGTCGCGCCGACCTTCTTGATGAGCTCCCGCACCTTCGGGCGCTTGATCATCCCCGACGCCTCGACCTCCCGGTAGAAGCGGGCCTCCACGTACTCGAGCGTGAGCGCGTAGTTGACGATGTCGATGTCCCCGCCGGTCTTGGCGACGGGACCCGGCTCGACGCCGCTGCCGGTCGCCTGACCCCCCGTGTCCTTGTCGCCGCCACAGGCGGCGAGCAGCCCGGCCAGGCCGACGGCGGCGCTGCCCCCACCCATCATGCGGAGGAACTTCCTGCGGGAACGCTCGTCGCGGGCGAGCTCGTCGAGCGCGCCGTTGGGAGTTGGGGTCAGGGCCACGTCGTCTCCATGTCGGTTCGGGTTCCTTCTCAAGGGCAGGTAGCGCGCCGGGCGGGCAGGCGGATCACCGGACCTCGTCATGCTGTCAGAACCGGTGCGTCGGGAGGGGTCGTGCCATGCTCCCCGGGTGGATCGCCCCGAGCTTCAGGTCGTGCACCTCGGTGTCGTGGAGTACCGCGAGGCGGCGGAGCTCCAGGAGCGGCTGCGCGCGGCACGGATCGCCGGGATGATCGGGGACACCCTGCTGCTGCTCGAGCACTGGCCCGTCTACACGAAGGGCCGTCGCCCCGATCCGGGCGGGCTCCCGATGGGTGAGGACTGGTACCGGGCGCAGGGCTTCGACATCGTCGAGACCAAGCGGGGCGGCCGGCTCACCTACCACGGGCCCGGCCAGCTGGTGGGCTACCCGATCATGGGCGTGAGCGACGTGGTCGCCTTCGTGCGGACGATGGAGCAGAGCCTCGTCGCGGCGCTCGCCGACGAGGGGCTCGAGGCCCGCACTCGGACCGACGAGGGCGCGGACTACACCGGTGTGTGGATCGAGGGCCGGAAGGTCGCCTCGATCGGCGTGCACGTCTCCCGGGGGGTCACCGCCCACGGCTTCGCCGTCAACGTCCAGAACGATCTCCAGCCCTTCGAGTGGGTGGTGGCCTGCGGGCTGCCGGAAGTGCGCATGACCTCCGTCCAGAAGGAGCTTGCGAGCACCGAGGACCGGCTGCCCTGCTTCCGCCGACGGGTGGCCCACCGCTTCGCCGAGGCGCACGGACGCCGGCAGCGGCTCGTCTCCGAGACCCGGCTGCACGACGCGCTCGCGGCGGCGGCGGCATGAGCCGCGTCGTCCTCATCACCGGCGCCTCCAGCGGGATCGGCGCTGCCGCCGCCCGGCGCTTCGCCCGGGAGGCCGGCACGGAGCTCGTGCTCGTCGCCCGGCGGGCGGAGCGGCTCGAGGCCCTCGCGGCGGAGCTCGGCGTGCGGGCGAGCGTCTGCGCCGTGGACCTCACCGACCCCACCGCCCCGGAGACGATCCGGGCGCACGTGGAGCGGGAGCACGGACGCCTCGACGTGCTCGTCAACAACGCGGGGGCGAGCCGGCGGGCACCCTTCGCCGAGGGCGGCCACGCGAACATCGCCTGGGCCATGGAGCTCAACTTCTCGGCGCCCGTGCGGCTGACCGAGGCGCTCCTCCCGCTGCTGCGGGCCAGCGCGCCGGGGAGCGCCATCGTCAACGTGACCTCGGTGACCGGCCGGATCGCCCGCCGCGGCACCGGCGCCTACGCGGCCAGCAAGTTCGCGCTCAACGGGTGGAGCGAGGCGCTGTGGGCCGAGGAGCGAGCGCACGGGGTGCACGTGGGACTCGTCCTGCCGGGCTTCGTCGGCACCGAGGGCTTCCCGCAGGCCGAGCTCAAGGGCAGCTGGAAGACCCGCTGGCTCGTCACCGAACCGGAGACCATCGCGCAGGCCATCGAGGACGTGGTCGTCAACGCGCGGGCGGAGCGGTACGCGCCGCGGTACTACTGGATCGCCGTCGCCGCCCGGGCCGTCGCGCCCGGGCTCGTGCGCGCGGTGCTGGGCGGGAAGGCCTCCCAGCACCTGGACACGAACGTCGACCGCTAGCGGGTCAGCCGTCCGTGCTCATCGCCGCGGCGCCGAGCCCGGCGGCGGCCAGCGCCGTCCCGCCGGCGAGGATCGCGGAGACCTTCGGGACGGTGCCGTCCTTGTAGGCGAGGTAGGCGGCGCCGGCGTCCAGCAGGTCGCAGGCGATCCCGATCTGCCACCACAGCTGCCGCTGGGCGGGCGGGGTGCCGTTCGTCCCCACCGCCAGCGCGACGTCACGGGCGCCGAAGAGCCGGGCCATGAACGCCATCTGCGGGTTGGCGGCGGAATCGAGCCCGAACGACCTTCCCGGTGAGGTTCGGTGCGAGCCACGCGCCGACACCCACGCCGAGTCGGATGCCGGACAGGAGCTGTGAGGGGGAAGCCATCCGGCGATCCTGCCCGACCGGCGCCCCCGGTGGCAAGCGGTGACGGCGTGAACCGCCCCGGCGGGACGGACACGCCGCTCTACGCTCGGTGGATGCCAGGACGGATCCTGCTCACTCACGCTGCTCGTGCTGCTCCTGTCCGGAGGGGCGAGCGCCGCGGCCTCCGAGGGCTCGCAGGCGCGTGCGGTCGGCGACGCGCTGCGCCCGTTCGCCGCCGCCGTCCCGGACATCGACCAGGCCGTCTCGGAGACCGGTCGGGGACGCCGGCGACGCGGCGCTCGCGCAGTGCGGCGACGCGGCGATGGCGATCAAGGAGCTGCCGCGCAAGCGGCGCGCGCCGGTCGCGACCGGGCTCGGGCTGCTCCAGCTCGGCCTCGACACGCTGCCGGCCACCCTGCAGGTGCTCGTGCTCCCGCTGCAGGCCAGCCAGGACGAGCTGCAGGACCTCGGGCTGCGCAGCCGCGACGCTCAAGAGCGCGCGCGCCGCGCGGCGCAACGCGATCAAGCGGCTCATCGCCCTCGCCGGCCGCCGCGAGTCGATCTGCCCGATCCTCGAGCCGTGGGCGCAGGCGAACTTCCCGACCACGCGCAAGGCGCCGTCCTTCCGGCGGCTCCAGCGCGCGAACAAGCGGGCCGCGAACACGATCGTGACGAGCGAGCGCGCCTTCGACGGGGACCGCGAGCGCAAACGCGCCGCGGGTGCGGCCGCGATGCGCAGGACCGGGATCTCGCGCCGGGTCGCGCGGGCGCTCACGCTCTCCTTCCGGCTGCCCGCCACCTCGGCCGCGGTCGCCTTCGATCCCTTCAAGGAGGCGCTCCGCCGCGCCGCCGGGCGGCACCTGAGGCGCCACGCGCACGGGCGCCCGCGAGGGCTCTACCGTGTCGGGGGATGACCGACGTCGCCGCCGACCGCAAGCACCAGACGCGCTCCCGGGCCAACCCCGGCGGCATGGACGTGCTGAAGGTCCTCGGCAGCGACGTGCGGCCGATGCGCGAGCGCAAGCCGCCGTGGTTCAAGGTCCCGGCCGCCGGGCGGCGAGAAGTACCGCGAGCTGCGCCAGCTCATCAAGGACGAGAACCTGAACACGGTCTGCGCCGAGGCCGCCTGCCCGAACATCGGGGAGTGCTGGTCGCGCGGGACCGCGACGTTCATGATCCTCGGGGACACCTGCACGCGCCGCTGCGGCTTCTGCAACGTCAACACGGGCAAGCCGACCTGGAACGACCCGCTCGAGCCCGCCCGCGTCGCCCGCTCGATCTTCAAGATGGGGCTGCGGCACGCGGTCATCACGAGCGTCGACCGCGACGACCTCCCCGACTACGGAGCCGGGATCTGGGCGGCGACGATCCGCCAGGTCCGTGCCCAGGCGCCGAAGTGCAAGGTCGAGGTGCTCACGCCGGACTTCCGCGGCCAGGAGATGCCGCTCGCGAAGGTCATCGCCGAGCGGCCCGACGTCTTCAACCACAACGTCGAGGTCGTCCCGCGGCTCTACGAGATCGCCCGGCGCGGCTCCACCTGGGAGCGCTCGAACCGCGTCCTGCGGACCGCGAAGGAGTACGGCGGCGACGAGGTCGCGACCAAGAGCGGGATGATGGTCGGGCTCGGTGAGAGCGTGGAGGAGGTCGTCGACGCGCTCGGCCAGCTCCGCGAATCGGGGGTCCAGATCATCACCGTCGGCCAGTACCTCCGGCCCACGGAGCGCCACCTGCCGGTCGTCCGCTACTGGCACCCGGACGAGTTCAAGGCGGTCGAGGAGGCGGGCTACGCGCTCGGCTTCGACCACATCGCCTCCGGCCCGCTCGTCCGCTCGAGCTACCACGCCGACGAGCACATCCCGCAGCCCGAGCCGGGCCTCGGCCCGCTGGCCGCCGTCGCCGGCTGACCGCCCGGTCGCCCGTGCGAAGAAGCGGGCGAAGTTCGGGCCGCGGTGAAGCCAGGGCCGCGGCCTCAACCGGGCTTGACGCCCGGTTCAACGCTCAGCAACTGTTGATCCCCGGGGACGCCTCTGAGCTCTCGAGTTCCACGATCGCGGAACTCGATGTCGGGGTCGGTGACAAGGCGCGCGACGCTTTCGGACACCCAGAGCTCCCCGGCGTCCGCGCACGAGAGCACTCGAGCTGCGGCGTGCACGGCCAGGCCGCCGATGTCGCCGTCCTGCCGTATCAGGAGCGGGCCGGCGTGCAGACCCGCGCGAACATCGATACCGATCGGCTGCACGCGGACGCGAATGGCCTGAGCGCAGCGGATCGCACGGCTGGGAGCGTCGAACGTCGCCAGCGCGCCGTCTCCTGTCGACTTGATGTACCGCCCGCCGTGGGCGAGCACGGCCTCGCGGGTCGCCGAGTCATGGTCTTCGAGAACCTCGTGCCAAGCCTGATCGCCCAGCTTGGCGGCCAAACTGGTCGAGGAGACGATGTCGGTGAAAAGAACCGTCGCAAAATGGCGGTCGTCGGCCCGCGGACGAGGCTCGGCGCCCACGAATTCGCCGATCGCTCTCACCATGTGCTCGGTGCCCTGGGTGTAGATCGGGGCGTCCGCGCCAGGGACCTCCAGATAGCTCGCGTTCGGGATCTGCTCAGCCATGTAGCGAGCCTGCGGAGCCGGGATCGTTCCGTAATCGGAGCGGTGGACGACGAGCGTCGGGCATTGGATCTCGGGTAACACGTGGCGCGCATCCATCTGAAGGACGCGAGCTACGTTCTCGGCCATCGCAGCCGGCGAGCCGGCCGCCCGCTGAAACCGGGTGTACCACCGGCGGAACGGCTCATCGGCGGCAAGACTCGGCGCCAGGAGGCCGACCGAGTCGTCCGTGCCCCACGTGGTGCGGAATGCGCCGATCACCATCTCAGCGACCCCGGGAGGATGGCCCTGCGGGTAACCCTCAGTCTCGGTGAAGCGCGCTGTCGTGTTGAAGAGGACCAGCGCGCGCACCCGCTCAGGATGGGCGGCCGCAAACAGCATCGCCGCCCCGCCGGCGTCGTTGGTCGCGATGATCGCGGCGCTCTTGGAACCGGAGTCGTCGAGGATCGCGCCAAGGTCGTCGGCCCATAGTTCAAACGACTCAGCCGCGTCGGCCGGCGCTGGGTCCGAGATCCCGGTACCCCGCCGGTCGAACCGGATGACGCGGCTGTAACGGCAGAGCATTTCGATGTAGCGCCGGTATCGCGGCTGCTCGTAGGTCATGTCGAGATGGCTCGCCAGGCCGGGGGAATACACGATGTCCGGACCTTCGCCGCCCGCATGCACCTCGTACGCCACCCGCGCCCCACCCACAGACACGAAGCTCGGTCCGTTCCCCATCACCCGATCCTAAACCAGCAAAGGCGCATTCCAAGTGGGCCACCGAGCCGTCCAGACTGTCCGGGCGACCATCGGGCGGGCCCGCCACGTGGGATTCGACGTGGTGCGGCTCGCCGCACGCGTCCCCGTCTGACGCCGCCCCGACCGCCGAGGGCAACCGCCCTCGCCCCGGGTACCGTCCCCGGCGTGTTTCCGCTGAAGGACAACATCCCGACCCGGCGCTTCCCCGTCGTCACGGTCGCCCTCATCGCGATCAACGTGCTCGCGTACTTCCTGCTCCAGCAGAAGAGCGGGATCGATCTGAGCGGGAACTCGCTCGACGCGGAGGCGCTCACCGGATACGCGGCCATCCCCTACGAGCTCAGCCACCCCGGGATGGAGTGCGCGGTCGCCGGCGCGGACATCGCGTGCGGTGACGCGGGCACGGTCGGCAGCCAGCTGCCGACCTGGGCGACCGCGTTCACCGCGATGTTCACCCACGCCGGACTGCTCCACCTCGGCGGCAACATGCTCTTCCTGTGGATCTTCGGCAACAACGTCGAGGACTCGATGGGGCGGCGTCAAGTTCATCGTCTTCTACCTGCTCGCCGGCCTCGCCGCCCTCGCTCTGCAGGTCGCGGTCGAGCCGGACGCGATCGTGCCGACGCTCGGTGCCTCGGGCGCCGTGGCCGGGGTGCTCGGCGGCTACCTCCTGCTCTATCCGCGGGCCCGGGTGATCACCGGCATCTTCATCGTCTTCTTCGTGACACTCGTGGAGATCCCCGCCTTCGCCGTGCTCGGCTTCTGGTTCGTCCAGCAGGTCGCCTTCGGGGCGCTCGACCTCACCACCCCGGCGGGCGGCGGTGGCGGCGTCGCCTACTTCGCGCATATCGGCGGGTTCGTGCTCGGCCTGCTGCTCATCAAGCTGTTCGCGACCTACCGGGCGCCGGAGGCCGACGTCCGGCGGCTGCGCCGGGCCTGACCCGGACCTGCGAGGCTCCCCGCCCGTGCACTACCGCCCCGTCCTGATCGCCTCCCTCGCCGTGCTGATCTCCTTCGGCACGCTGACCGGGTACGTGATCGTCGACAGTGGGCGCTTCGGTCCGCTCGAGGCGATCTCCCTGCTCGTGATGGGCTTCTTCGCGTTCGGCATCATCGGCGCGCTCCGCCAGCCTCCCGAGTAGCCTCGGGAGGCGGTGCCCCGGCCCCGCTCGATCGTCCTTTTCGCCACCGTGGCCGCGGTCGGCCTCCCCGGGTGCAGCACCGGCCGCGCGGATCTCCCGGTCGACGACGGGAGCGCCGCCGTCGCGCAGGTCGTCCGGGCGCAGGAAGCCGCCCGCGAGACGCAGGCGGCCGCCCCCGTGGTGCGGGCCGCGCCGCCCGTGCAGGTCGCCAACGGGCCGGTCGCCTCCCCGCCCCCCACGCCGTTGGCGGTGAAGCTCGACGACGTCGCCGATCCGGTCGTCGCGAGGTTCAAGCGGCCGCCGCGCGCCGGGCTGCTCTTCGACCTCGACACCGGTGAAGTGCTCTGGCGGCGGAACGCCCAGCGGCGCCTGCCGATCGCGAGCGTCACGAAGACGATGACCGCGTTGGTGGCCGCGCGGGAGATCGAACCCGGGACGAAGGTCCGGATCTCGAGGCGGGCGCGGGCGCGGCCCGGCTCGCGCGTCGGGCTCCTCCCGAAGAAGCGCCGGGTCGGGGTGAGCGCGCTGCTCAACGGGTTGATGATCGTCTCCGGCAACGACGCGGCGGTTGCGCTGGCGGAGGAGGTGAGCGGCTCCGTCGAGGCGTTCGTCGAGCAGATGAACCAGACCGCCCAGGCCATGCACCTGAGCTGCACCTCGTTCGCCTCCCCGGACGGACTCGACGACGCGGGCTACTCGTGCCCACAGGATCTCGCGGCGATCGCGCGGGCGGTGCTCGACGAGCCACGCCTGGCCGCGATCGTCAAGCGCCCCAAGGCGGTCCTGCCCTTCCCGACGAAGGGCGGCAAGCTCTACCTGTACACCCACAACCCGTTGCTGAAGGCGGCCTACAAGGGCACGCTGGGCATCAAGACGGGCTACACCCGCGCGGCCGGCCGCTGCTTCCTGGGTGCGGCCGAGCGGAACGGACGACGGCTCGGGGTCGTGCTCCTGCACTCGCCGGACCCAGGACGTCAAGCGAAGGCGCTCCTGGACCGCGGCTGGCGGGCACGCCCCTGACCGTGGCTTGACGCGGGAGCGGTCGGACCCGGACCTAGACTCGCTTCAAGCATGCGCCCCTCCCGTCCGCTGCTGGCTTCCCTCGTGGGCGCCCAGCTCGCCTACCCGCAGCTTCCCGCCGAGCGGCAGCGGGCTGCGACGGGCACCATCGTCGGGCTCCTGCTCGCCACCACGGCCGCCGACGCCGTCGAGGCCGGCGGGATGCGCCGGGCGCTCGGGACGGTCGGCACCGCGGGCGCGCTCGGCTACGCCACCGAGCTCTTCGCGGTCCGCACCGGCCGGCCGTTCGGCGCCTACCGCTACACGGAGAAGCTCGGCCCGGGCTGGCGGGGCGTGCCGTTCGCGGTCGCGGCCTCCTGGGCGATGATGAGCCGGCCCGCCTGGACGGTCGCCGGGCTCGTCGCCGAGCGGCGCGCGACCCGGGTGCTCCTCGCCGCGGGCGCCCTCGCGGCCTGGGACGTCTACGTCGACCCGCGCATGGTCCGCGAGGGGTACTGGGAATGGCCGGGTGGCGGCCGGTACGAGGGCGTCCCCGCGGAGAACTTCCTCGGCTGGTTCGTCACCGCCGCGGGGGTCTTCGCGTGCTGGGCGTTCGCCGACGACGACCCGCTGGAGGCCGACGTCTCCCTCGCCGTCTACGTCTGGACCTGGGTCGGGGAGGCTGTCGCCAACGTGCTCTTCTGGAAACGCCCCCGGGTCGCGGTGGCCGGCGGGCTCGCGATGGGCGCCTTCGCCGTGCCGGCACTCCGCGCGCGGCTCCGCGGCGGCGGACGCTGATGCGGGTCGTGGTCGTCGGCGCGGGCGTCGGGGGCCTCGCCTGCGCGGTCCGCCTGGCCGCGGCGGGGCACGAGGTCTGCGTCCTCGAGCAGGGGGAGCAGCCCGGCGGGAAGGCGGGGGTCGTCACGCTGGAGGCGGGCGAGCGGAGCTGGCGGTTCGACTCCGGGCCGTCGCTGCTCACCATGCCCGGGGTCGTGGGCGATCTGTTTGCCGACACGGGAACGCAGCTGCCCGAGCTCGTTCCCGTCGAGCCCGTCACGCGGTACCGCTTCGCCGACGGCACCGCGGTCGAGCTCAGCGCCGACCTCGACGCCTCCTGCGCCGCGCTCGAGGCCTGGGCACCCGGCACCGGCGCCGACTGGCGGGCGTTCATGCTCACCTGTGAGGCGATGTGGTCAGCCTCCCAGCCCTTCCTCACGGGCCCGCCGCCCTGGCCGCCGCGCCGCCCCGCGCCCGGCGAGAGCGCCCCGGACCCCCGGGACCTGCTGCGCATCAAGCCGTGGCACACGCTGCGCACCCTCGCCCGCGCCCACACCGCCGACCCGCGGCTGCGCATGCTCATCGAGCGCTTCGGCACGTACGCCGGCGTCGACCCGCGACGCGCCCCGGCGGCGCTCGCGGTGGCCGGGTACGTCGAGCACGCCTTCGGCGCCTGGCACGTCCGCGGCGGGATCCACGCGATCGTCCGTGCGCTGGCCGAGCGCCTCGTCGCCCTCGGGGGCGAGCTGCGGACGGGGACCGCCGTGCGGGGAGTCGTGCGCGGCCGCCACCGCCACGCCGCCGGGGTGCGGACCGACGGCGGGTTCGTCCCGGCCGACCACGTCGTCTGGAACGGGGACGCGCTCGCGCTCGCCCGTCAGCTCGACGGCGGCCGCCACGAGGAGGAGCGCACGCTCTCCGGGCTCGCGCTGATGCTCGCCGTGGACGGGCACACCCCGGGGCAGGTCCACCACGAGATCCGCTTCCCGCGGGCCTACGACCCGGAGCTCGACGACCTCTTCCGCACACGCCGCCCGGTCCGCGACCCGACGCTCTACGTCTCCACCTCGTCGGTGAGCGACCCCGGCGAGGCGCCGGCCGACGGGGAGAACTGGTTCGTCCTCGCCAACGCGCCCTCGGGCGTGCCGGCCGACTGGGAGGCCGAGGCCGACCGGATCGTCGGCCGGCTCGGCGTCGCCGATCGGGTCGTGGCCCGGCGTGTGCGCTCCCCGGTCGACCTCGAGCGGGAGACCGGCGCGGTCGGCGGGGCGATCTACGGCGCCGCAGCGCACGGCCGGCTCGGCACCCTCGGCCGCCCCGGACCCCGGGTCGCGGGCGTGCGCAACCTGTGGCGGGTCGGCGGGACCGCGCACCCGGGTGGCGGGCTGCCGCTCGTGATGCTCAGCGGCGCGCTCGTCGCCCGCGAGATCGGCCCCGCGTGAGCCGCCGGCTGCCGCTGCTCGCGCTCCTGCTCGTCGGCCTGGCCGGCTGCGGCGACTCGACGACCCCCTCGACCCCACCTCCGAGTACGGCGAACGCTCCCCGTCCCGGCCCGCCGGCGGAGACGAACCCGAAGCGCCCGGAGCTGCCGCTCGACGTAACGGTCTCGTTTGCCGGCGAGGGTTCGCAGGGCGCCTGGGTGCTCCGGCGCAAGGGCGCGGAGAAGGACCCGGTGCTGCTCTTCCTCCACGGCTGGACCGCGGTGAACCCGGAGCTCTACGGGCCCTGGCTCACGCACCTGGTCCGCAAGGGCTCGACCGTCGTCTACCCCGTCTACCAGGACGCCCCGTTCCTGGCCCCGGACCTGGCCTTCGGGGGCGTGGTCGCGGGCGTGCGGGCCGCGCTGGACGAGGAGCAGCTCTCTCGCGAGGGCTGGGTCGTCGCCGGGCACTCGGCGGGCGCGGCGATGAGCGCCGACTACGCCGCGAGCGCGGAGGGGCTCGACCTCCCGCCGGCCCGGGCGATCTTCTCCGCCTACCCCGGGCGCATGATCCGTGGGATCCCCCTGCGGCTGCCCGAGGTCGCCGACCCGCGCAAGATCCCCCGCACGACGAGCATCGTCTCCCTTTACGGCACCGACGACCAGACGGTCGGCGACACGACGGCGAAGCGGATCATCGCCCGGGCGCAGGTGCGCGACGAGGCGCTCGTCCGCGTCGACGACCCGGCCGTCGACGATCACCTCGGCCCGCAGCGATCGGGTCCGGTGACGCGGGAGGTCTTCTGGCGCCGGCTCGACGCACTGATCGCGAAGGCCCGCCGCTGAGCGCGGACGACTGGGTGTCGGTGTCCCGTTCTTCTCGCATATCGAGAGAAACGGCTCACGGATCGCTCAGGCGAGCGGGTCGCGCCCGTTCCAGGTGCCCTGCGCGCCGAACGGGCGGAAGCGGGCGAAGAGCTCTTCGGAGTACCAGGCCTCGTCCCGGGTGCGGCGGAGCACCTCGCGGTGCGCGGGGTCGCCGTAGGCGTAGGCCTGCATCGCCTCGGTGCCGCGCCATAGAGAGAACGTGGCCTGCCGGGCCAGTGGCCACTCCCCGACGCCGACGCTTGCAAGGCGTCCCTCCGCGTCGCCGAGCGCCTGGGCCGGCGACGCGATCGCGCCGTAGAAGGCGCGCATCCGCCTGAGCCGGATGCTCGCCCGCGTGAGCACCGCGACGGGTCCCTCCGCGGCGGCCGTCTCCACGCCCTCAAGGGGGTTCCGCCCACCCCAGGCGCCGTGCGCGCGCAGCGGGGCGAGCCGCACCGAGTAGCGCTCCGCCCCGAGCGAGGTCCAGCGCGCCGGGACCGGTGAGGTGGCGAGGAACGCGTCAAGCGCGCCGGCGTCCTCCCAGACGGCGAAGAGCGCCCAGCGGCGCAGGTCCGCGCTCAGCGTCATCGTCTCCCCGCGGCCGGTCCCGAGGAGCCGCCAGAAGCGCAGGCCCGGGGTCCGGGCGAGCTCCGGCCGGTCCAGGCCCATGCGCGAGACTGCCTCGGGCGCGGTCGCCCGCGGAAAGCGGTTCAGGTGAAAGGAGGCGAGCATCGTGGTCATGGAGTACGGGGCGGCCCTCATCATCGGTTACCTGCTCGGGTCCGTGCCCGTCGCGCTCCTGGTGGCCCGCCGCCACGGCGTCGATCTCCGGCGCACCGCCGACGGGAACCCCGGCGCCTGGAACGCACTCGAGCAGCTCGGTGCCGCCCGCGCCTGGCCGGCGTTCCTCGGGGACGGCGCGAAGGGGACCCTCGCCGGGCTCGCGGGGCTCGCGCTCGGGGGGATCTGGGTTGCCTACGCGGGGGTCGCCGCCGCCATGATCGGCCACGCCTTGCCGGTCTTCGCCCGCTTTCGCGGCGGGAAGTCCGTCATGTGCTTCGCCGGAGGGATGTTCGCGCTCGCCCCGTTCGCGGCCGCGCTCGCGCTCGTCGCCTGCCTGCTCGCCTCGCTGGTCCGCCGCTCCTTCGCGGTCGGTGCCCGGGTCGGGATCTTCGGCGTGCCGCTCGTGCAGCTGCTCACCGACCCCGTGGAACGGGTGGCGGCGACCGGCGGGCTCATGACGCTCATCGGCCTGCTCTTCCTGCTCCGGCGCCCGGCGGCCGTTCAGTAGGCCCGGCCCCGCCAGCGACGATCGGCGCGCAGCACGCCCCAGGTCAGGCGCCCGACCGCCGGGAGGTCCGCGAGCGGGGCGAGCCAGAACGCAGCGCCTCCCCGCCGGTAGGTGCGGCGGAAGGCGGCGTGGAGCGCGAGGCGGAGCGCGAGGAGCGCCAGGTCGAGCGGCGTTCCACGGCGGGTCAGCAGGCGCGGCAGCGGGAGCGCCTGGACGGCCCACAGCGTCGCGAGGTCGAGCGCCAGCCACGGCGCCGAGGTGGCGTCGGGCGCCATGAGCGAGCGGCTCCAGCCCCTCCAGGTCTCGGCCGCCGAGGTGTACATGCGCACCTCGAGCAGGTCGGAGACGTCGACGGTGAGGAGCCCCCAGCCGTCGCGGCGGAGTGCCCGGGCGAGCGCGACGTCGTCGGTCATGTTCTGGGCCGCCAGGGCGAACCCGCCGGCCTCCAGCAGCTCCCCCCGGCGCGCGGCCAGGCACTGCCCGTTGGCGAGCGCCCGCGCGGGGCGGGGCTGGAAGCCGTCCACGTCGCCCGGACCGAAGCGGTAGACGAGCGAGGCCAGGAACGCGGGGTGCAGGACGCGCTCCCCGTGGGTCCGGCAGTCGAAGCGCCCGGTCCCGGTGAGCAACGTGCGGGCGGGCGCGGCGAGCAGGGCGTCCGTCAGCGCCGCGACGAGCCCCGGCTCGGGCAGGACGTCCGCGTCGAGGGTCACGACGAGCTCGCCGGTCGCCTGCTCGAGCCCGTGCTGCAGGGCGCTCGGCTTGCCGATGTGTCCGGGCGGCAGCGGCGGCGCGGCGAGGACCCGGGCGCCGTGTGCGGCCGCCACGCGGGCCGTCGCGTCGGTGGAGTGGTCGTCGACGACGATGAGCTCATGTACCGCGGGGTCGTCGCGGAGCGCCTCGAGGACGGGGACGATGCGGTCTGCCTCCTCGCGCGCCGGGACGATCACGCTCACGGTCGCCCGCGGTGCTCCGGAGACGGGTGCGAGCGGACCCCTGCGGCTCCGACCCCGGGCGAGTCGGGAGAGGACGAGGGCGGAGAGCCCGGCCTGCAGGACGACGAAGGGACGCACCCCCGCAGTGTGGCCTCAGGGGACGGCGCAGGGAAGCTGAAACGCGTTCATCTCAGGGCTAGACTGGGTGTCGACCAAAGCAGGACCGAATCCCAAGGAGATCAGGGTGGACCTGAACGACACGCCGGACCAGGCCGCGTTCCGCACGAAGGTGCAGGAGTGGCTGAAGGAGCACAAGGCCGAGGCGCCGGTCGCCGCAGGCGATTCGGGCGACAGCGCCTGGATCAACAGCCGCCGGAAGTGGCAGGACCAGCTCGCCGAAGCCGGTCTCGCCGGCCTGACCTGGCCCAAGGAGTTCGGCGGCCAGGGCCTCGGACCGATCGAGCAGGTCATCTGCAACCAGGAGATCGCCGCGGCCCACGTGCCCGGGATCCTCGACGTCATCGGGATCGGGATGCTCGGGCCGTGCATCATCGCCCACGGCACCGACGAGCAGAAGTCGCGCTACCTCGGGCCGATGCTCCACGGGGACGAGGTGTGGTGCCAGATGTTCTCCGAGCCCGCCGCGGGCTCCGACCTGGCCGCCGTGCAGACGAAGGCCGTCGCCAACGACGACGGCTCCTTCTCGCTCACGGGCCAGAAGGTCTGGACGACGAACGCGCAGTTCTCCTCCTACGGCCTGCTGCTCGCCCGCACCTCGCCGGACAAGCACAAGCACAAGGGCCTCACGATGTTCATCGTCCCGATGGACGCCGAGGGCGTCTCGGTCCACGGCCTGCGCCAGATCTCGGGTGAGGCCGAGTTCAACGAGGTCTTCCTCGACGAGGTGAAGATCCCCGCCGAGAACGTCGTCGGCGGCGTCGACAACGGCTGGGGTACCGCCCTGACCGTCCTCATGTACGAGCGCCTCACCATCGGCCTCGGCTCCGAGGGCTTCGGCTACCGGAGCGACCGGTTCGCCGAGGCGATCGGGACCGACGAGGCGGCCAAGAAGGATCCCGAGGTGCGTCAGCGCCTGGGTGATCTCGCCGCCGAACTGCTCGCCGTGCGCTTTACGGGCTACCGGACGCTGACCGCCCTGGCCAAGGGCCAGATCCCCGGCCCCGAGTCCGGCCTCGCGAAGGTCACCACGGTCAACGCGGCGATCGCCGCCGGCGAGCTCATCGCCGACGTGCAGGGCCCGGAGGCGCTCGACGAGGACGGCGAGTGGGCCTACATGATCTCGTTCCTGCCCGGCCTGAAGTCGGCCGGCGGCACCGAGGCGATCCTGCGCAACACCATCGGCGAGCGGGTCCTCGGCCTGCCGCCCGAGCCCCGGCTCGACAAGGGCATCCCGTTCAGCGAACTCCGCGCCAAGGAGAAGGAGGCGGTATCCGCATGAACCTCGCACTGAGTGACGAGCAGGAGTTCCTGAAGGACGCGGCCAAGGGTGCGCTCGCGCGCTTCAAGACCGTGGAGGGCGCCCGTGAGGCGATCGAGGATCCGGCGCAGCTGCCCGACCTCTGGCAGACCATCGTGGAGGCTGGCTGGACGGGCCTCTTGATCGGCGAGGAGCGCGGCGGCGCGGGCCTCGGCCCGTTCGACGCGATGCTCGTGCTGGAGGAGTGCGGCAAGGTGCTCGCGCCGACCCCGCTGCTCGGGTTGCTCCCGGCCTCCTACCTCCTCGACCGGGGAGCCGATTCGTCCTGCGACGCGGTCGCCTCGGGTGAGGAGCGCCCGACGCTCGTGGCGGCCCGTCCGCCCGGCGACGTGCACGGCGGCTGGACCGTCGACGCGAAGGCCGGCATGGCGCGGGTCGACGCCCCGACGATCGGCGAGGACGGCTCGGTCACGGGCGCGGCGGCCTGGGTGCTCGACGCGCCCGGGGCCTCCTCGTTCGTGGTCGTCGGTGTCGACGGTTCCGGCAACGGCGCGGCCTCGGTCGTCGCCGCGAGCGACGCCCAGGTCGAGCAGGCATCGCGCTACGACGCGACCCGTTCGCTCGGGCACGTGAGCTTCGACGGCGCTCCGGGCCGGAAGCTCGCGGTCGACGAGGGGCAGCTCGCCGCCGCGTGGTACCTCGGACAGGCGCTGCTCGGGGCCGAGTCGCTCGGCACGGTGCAGACCTGCCTGGCGATGGCCGTCGACTACGCGAAGGAGCGGTTCACCTTCGGGCGGGCCATCGGCTCCTACCAGGCGGTCAAGCACGAGATCACGGAGATCCTGCGCAAGCAGGAGAACGCCCGTTCGCTCGCGTTCTACGCGGGCTGGGCCGGCCAGGACAAGCCGGAGGAATGGGGCCTTGCGGCCTCCGCCTTCCGGTCGGCGGCGGGCCACGCGCTCGATTTCGCCACCCGGGCGAACATCAACGTGCACGGCGGGATCGGGGCGACGTGGGAGCACGACGCCCCGCTGTTCTTCCGCCGCGCGCAGCTCTCCCGACGCTTGCTGGGCGGCGCGCACGACGCGACCGACCGCATCGCCGGCGAGCTGTTCGCCGCGCAGGCGGCCGCCGCAGCCTGAGGCCGCGATCGACGTTCGGGGTTCGTCTCGCTGAGCGGGAGGAACCCCGAGCGTCACCGGCGTGGGCGCCGGGGGAGCGCGGGTAGTCTCCGCGCCCTCATGCCCGCAGCCGCCCGCCGCCCCCGCCACATCGCGCTGGCCGCCACCCTCCTCGCTGCGGCCGGATGGTCCGCCGCGGCCGCCACCGCCACCCCGGTCGCCTCCACGCCCGAGCAGGCGGCCACGCAGGGCCGCGTCTTCGCCGAGCCCTCGCGCTCGACCAACTACACGCAGTTCGCCCCCGCCACGGGCGAGAAGGAGTTCGCCGTGGGCACGCAGCTGCTCCAGCGGCTCTACCCGCGCTACCTGCGCGCCACCACCGTGGCCGCGGAACTGGGCGAGCCCCTCGCGGTGAGCACCGGCCCCGACGGGATTCCGGCCGGGCGCGCGGGCGACACGAAGGACGGCCGGCCCTTCGACGTGCTGGAGCTCACCGACCGGACGGTGCCCGACAGCGAGAAGCGGTACGCCGCGGTGATGTTCGCCCACTCCGCCGAGGCCTGCGGCCGGGAGGGCGTGATCCGCGGCGTGGAGGATCTGCTGCGCGGCACGGCCGACCCGTCGATCACCTTCACCGACGGGGTCGGCGCCGGTGGCCGCCACACGCTGACGAGCGCTGAGATCCTGCGGCGGACGAAGATCTTCGTCGTCTCCTCCTCACCGGACGGCTGGGCTGCAGGCGACCTTACGGGCCGCTACCAGCAGAACACGAGCGGCGGGCTCAACTCGAACCGCGTCGCCTGGCAGAAGGGCTGGGTGTTCGCGACCAAGGAGCTCGCCGACCGTGGGTACAAGACGGCGACCGAGGCCGAGGGTCTGGCCGTCGGGCGCTACTTCGACACGATCCGCGCCAAGGAGCTCGGGGGCCGCCCGTTCACCACCGCCGCCGACTTCCACGGACCGCTCCCCACCGCCCTCATCCTCGAGCACGACGGCGGCAGCCCTGCCCGCCTGCTGCGGATGCCCGATCTCGGCCAGCGGGCCGAGGCGGCGCTGAAGGGCGCGTTCGCCCGCTACGCCTCGGACCCCGGCAGCGCCGCCTACCAGGGCGCAACCGAGGCGGTCGATACCTTCCGCAAGGCCTCCCGCGCGTTCGGCCCCGGCGTCCTCGACCCGATCGGCGGCCTCGCGCTGCCCGGAAACTCGAGCGGCCTGAACGCGACCTACAACACGGTCGGCGACTACCCGACGACCTGGGCCACCGCCTCCGGCGTAGTCGACGGGATCGGATACACCGCGAGCTCGACCTGGGGCGGCTTCCTGCAGGGCGAGATGGGGTCCGACACGCTGACCTTCGAGGTGAACTGTTCGAACGCCGCGCCGTTCAACCCGGCCACCCAGCAGCTCTACGCCGACAACGCGCGTGCCGGGCTCTTCACGACCCTCGTGCAGGCGGCCGCGGGGGACCGCACCGTCACGCAGCGGGATCTCGGCGGCCGCGTGGGCTTCTACGACGACGGCACGCGCGTCACCGACGCCGACGGGAACCCACAGCCGGTCCCGGGCGGCTTCCCCGGCGCACCGCTGCTCGCGCAGATGACCCAGCGGCCCTACGACGTCTCACAGACCGACTACTTCCGCGCGCTGCCGGAGATCACGGTGCAGCGCCCCCGCGAGGTCACGCCGAAGCGCCTGAAGCGCTCGCTCGCGTCGCTGCGGACGCTCGTGGTCGCTGATCAAGAGGTCGCAGACCCGGCTGCGCTCGACGCCTGGGTGCGGGCGGGCGGGAACCTCGTCCTCACCGACTCCGCGCTGCGGCTGCTGCCCACGCTCGGCGTCGGCACCAAGGACGACGTCGTCCCCGGGAAGGGCTACGTCGGCTACACCGACTTCGTGCGGGGCGACGAGCCGTTCACCCGCGGGATCAGCCGCGTCGCCCGGCAGACCTTCGATCCGGTCGGCCTCGGCTTTCCGCTGCTCATGGAGCGGGACGGCTACTGGCAGTGTAAGCCCGGCGAACGCCCCGACTGCGCCTCGGGGACCGTGAACTCCGCGCCCCTCTGGTCGATCGATCGCAAGGCCGTCGAGGCCGTGCCGGGTGCCCGGGTCCTCGGCACGATCGACCCGCCGGCACGCCCGACCGCCACCCGGGAGGGCACCGGCACCCGCCGAGCCAGCCTCGCGGTGATCCCGCACGGCGAAGGCCGGATCACGGCGTTCGGTGCCGTGCTGCCCCGCCCGACCGAGGAGTTCCCGCACTTCTTCGGCCTCGACGCCTACACCCTGTCGCCGACCGCTCAGGAGCTGCTGCTGCGCGCCATGACCGTCCCCGGTCGGCCCGCGCCCCCGGCCGCCCGGCTCACCAGACGACGGCTGAGCTCCGGCCGCCTGCGGCTCGCGCTCGAGCATCCGCGGGCAGGTACGACCGCGGTCCGCTTCCTGATCGGCCGGCGCACCGTGAAGACCGACCGCCACGCCCCGTTCGCCGCCACCGTCCGGCTGCGCCGGTCAGAACGTCGCGCCCGGTCCCTGCGCCTGCGGGCGACGATGCTGCCCTCCGGCCGGGCATTGACGCGCACGTTGGCCACCCGGCACGGGGCGCGCGCCACCACGCGCCGCCAGGCCGCCGCCCGCAGCGCCTCCACGGCGGGAACGGGCTCGGCCCCGGTCGTCCGCTCCACGCGGACCGATCCCGCCGCCCGCGCCTACGGCGTCGCGATGCTCATGCACCACGAACAGGGCGTCACCATCGCGCGCGCCGCCCTCACGCGCACCCGCCGCGAGGCGGTGCGGATCCTCGCGCTGCGGATGCTCGTCGAGCAGCGTGAGGAGAGCAGCTACCTGCGCGCGATGCTCGCCGCCTGGGGCGCCGACCCGGCTCCGCACATGGCCGACCGCGAGGCCATGGGCATGGCGTCCCCCACCGCGGTCGAGCGCCTGCGGGCCGCCCGCGGTCGTGCGGCCGATCGTCGCTTCGTCGCGGTCATGACCGAGCACCATCGCGGAGCGATCGCCATGAGCGAGCAGGCGCTGGAGCGGACCGCCCAGCTCGACGTGAACCTGCTGGCCCGCGGCGTGCTGAACACCCAGCGACAGGAGCTTGCGATGCTCCGGGCGCTGCGCACCTCCGAGGGCCAGCGGGCGCCGTTGGCGGGGGCCGCGGGCTTCTGACCGAGGACCGCCGCCACCAGGGCCACCCCGCGCTCGCCGCGAGGCGCCTCGCACGTGCCGAGCTCCCAGCGGGTTCGCTCGGTCTGCCAGGCGGCACTGCGCTCTTCGACCTCCCAACCGGCGAGAAGCGCCTCGAGCCCGGGGAGGTCGTAAACGCGCTGGAAGGCGTCGATGCTCGCCGAGCGGGCGAACGGGACCGTGAGCAGGAGCCGCCCGCCGGGCCGCAGGAGGCCGCGCAGGTGCTGGAGCGCCGCACGGTCGTCGGCCGAGCCGGCGCCACCCGCGTAGTGCTCGAGCCCGAAGTGCTCGACGGCCGAGAGCGCCACCGCGACGTCGTAAGGCGCCGCGTCGTGCTCCTCCAGGCGCTCGGCGCAGACCGTCAGGTTCGGGTGCTCCACCGGGTAGCCGCGCGGGTCGACCACGGTGACGTCGTGGCCGAGCGTGGCCAGGGAGAGCGCGACGGTGCTCTCCGCGCCGCCGACGTCGAGGACGCGACGCGGTCGGAGCCCCACCTGGGCGAAGACCCACGGCTGCTCGATGACCCGCTCGTTGACGAGCAGCACGCCGACCCCGCCCTCCCGATGCTCGAGCGGCACCGGCGGGTTGAACCACAGCCCGGCCTGCGCGGCGTAGCCGTCCGGTCCGTCGGCCCAGGTGAGCGCCGCGGCGACCGGCGCTGAGAGCTCGGCGAGCCGGCGCCCGGGCTCTGCCTGCTCCAGCTCGAGGAAGCCGAGCCCCGCGAGCTGCGCCCGGGCGAGGCGGTCGAGATCGGCAAGGCGGTCGTGCACGGTGGCCGGCGCGCGGCCGAGCCGATCGGCGACGAGGCTGTCGAGCCAGAGCACCCGCTGGTCCAGCAGGGCCCGGGCGGGGCGTCCGGCGGCACGGCGGAGACGATCGCGGAGCATCCCGGGAGCCAACCACGTCGGTGGCGAGATCGGGACGCCGGTCGCGTAACCTCGCCCGCTTGCGACCGATGCTGACCGCCCTCGGCTGCGCCCTGGCGCTGAGTGCCGCCCTCCCGGCCGGCGCTCGTGCCGACGCGCTGATCTCGATCCCGGCCGCCGCGGCCGCGGCCGGTGCGCCCGGGCTGGAGCTGACCGGCCACACGTCCCCCGACGGCGCGACCGCGTTGGCCTCGGGGAGCGCGATCCGGGAGCTCCGTGCGCGCGGGGTCTCCCTTCGGGTGCTGGTCGGCGACCTGGCCGCCCAGGACCGGGCCGACCGCGCCGCCGACCGTGCGTTCACCGCCCGTGCAGGGACGTCGCGACTGCCCAGCGGACGCACCGAGTACCGCCACCTGGAGGACTACGAGCGGGAGCTCGACGGCCTCGTCACAGCGCGGCCGGACCTCGTGAAGCCGATCGCCCTCGGCCTGCCGACGCTGCAGGGCCGCACGATCAAGGGCGTCGAGATCACGCACGACGTCGGAAATCAGGACGGCAAGCCCGTCCTCCTGATGGTCGGCCTGCACCACGCGCGGGAGTGGCCCTCCGGGGAGCACACGCTCGAGTTCGCGCACGACCTCGTGAAGAACGACGGCAGCGACCCGCAGATCACCGCACTGCTGAGCCGGGCGCGGGTGATCGCGATCCCGGTCGTCAACGCCGACGGCTTCGTCGCCTCGCGCGAGGCCCCGATCGACCCGCAGGACTCCGCGACCTCGACCGCGGCCGGCCTCGAGGGCAACGGCACGGCCTACCGCCGCAAGAACTGCCGGCAGACCGGCGGAACCGGGTTCACCCAGGCCCCGATCGCCTGCGACGCCACGCTCGGCGTCGACCTCAACCGCAACTACGGCACGCACTGGGGCTCGAACGGCGCCTCGAGCTTCGACGCCGCCCCCGACTTCCGCGGCCTCGCGCCGTTCTCCGAGCCGGAGACCGAGGCGATCCGTCGGCTCGTCGACACGCGCCAGATCACGATGCTGATCACGAACCACACCTCCGGGAACCTCGTGCTCTACCCGCCCGGCGTCCGCTCGGCCGGCGAGGTCCCGGACGAGGCCGCGCTGAAGGCGCTCGGCGCCCGGTTCGCCGCCCAGAACGGCTACAAGCTCGAGCACTCCTTCGACCTCTACGACAACTCGGGGACCACCGAGGACTTCTCCTACGGCGTGGCCGGCGGCTTCGGCTTCACCTTCGAGATCAACAACATCAACTTCCATCCCGCCTACGAACGGGGCGTCGTCGACGAGTACCTCGGGGCCGGCCAGTACGCCGGAAAGGGCAACCGCGCCGCCTACCTGATCGCGCTCGAGGCGGCGGCGGACTCCGCCACGCACGCGGTCCTCGACGGCTTCGCGCCCCCCGGGCGGCGACTGACGGTGACCCGGACCGTCGACTCGGTCACCGACCCCGTCTGCCTCACGCAGCCCACCGGGTTCTTCTCGACCCCGTGCGGCCCGGCGGGCGATGTCATCCCGTTCAGCGACCGGCTCACCTCCTCCCGCGTCGTCGGACCCGACGGGGCGATCGACTGGCACCTCAACCCGTCGCACGCCCCCGCGGGCCTCGACGACGGACAGTGGCGGATGACCTGCTCGGACCCCACCACCGGGGAGGTGCTCGAGACCCGCTCCTTCGCGCTCGCCCGCGGGCAGCGGCTGCCCACGAACCTGCGCTGCGGCGAGCCGCCGTGCGCTGCACCGCGGGCGCTGCGGCCGGCGCTTGCGGTCGCTCCCGCGGCGGGCGGACGCACGCTGCGGATCTCCGCGGCGCTCCGCGCGAGCGGCGCGGCGAGGGGCGCACGGATCGCGGTGCGCCTCACGCGGGTCGCCTCCCCGCGCCGGGCGACCGCGGCGCGGCGCGTGTTCACGGCCGCCGCCGGCCGGACCCTCCGCCTCCGTCTCCGCGCCGCCCGCCTGCGCCCCGGCACCTACGTGGCGAGCCTGTCCGCGAAGGCGGCCCGCGGCGGGACGGACGTGCGCCGCCGCGGGTTCGTCGTCGACGGCCGAGGCCGGGTGCAGCGCGCCCCGACCTTCGCCCGGACCGACGGCTGCCGAGAGCTGCAGGTCGCCCGCCTGGCCTCCCCGGCCTTCGGCGGCACCACCGATCGCGCGCTGAAGCTCATGGTCCGCCTGCCGGCCGAGGCGACGCTGCGCGCCCGCGTGCTGCGCGGGGGGAAGACGGTCGCGACGCTCGCGCCGCGCCGCGTGGCCGGCGGGCGGGTCGTCCGCGTGACGCTCCCCGGGGCCAAGCTCCGGCGCGGCACCTACACCGTCAAGATCACGACCGTCCGCGGGACGGCGGCGGCACGCCGCACCGAGCGCGTGACCCTGCGGGCCCGGGCCGTCTGAGCCCAGCGGCCCGCGCCGCGCGTACCCCGGACGTGCGCAAGAAGGGCGACCTCCCCACGAAGACCTGCGCCCACTGCGGGCGTCCCTTCACCTGGCGCAAGAAGTGGGCGCGCTCGTGGGACGAGGTCCGCTACTGCTCCGAACGCTGCCGCCGCGCTCGTCCGTGATCGTCTGTCACGTTTCTTCCGCCTGACGGGCGAAAGGTGACCCGGGATCCTCAGGCCGCCGCGGCCTTCGCCGCGAGCCGCTCGGCCGCCGCCGCGTGCTGGGCCTCGGGATCGCGACCGGCCGCCACGCGGGGGGCCTCCTCGCGGATCTCCTCCATGAGCCGGACGACGAACGCGCTCGGCTCCTCCCCCGGCTGCAGCTGGCCGCCCGCGGGCGGGAAGAAGCGGACCGTGATGCGTGGGCGCCGGGGGAAGCGCACGACGGCGACCGTGTCGACGACCGCGACGTTCACCACCGTCGCCTCCGGAACCTCCCGGGCGAGCACGCCGAGGCCGGAGCGGGCCCGCAGCTCGTGGCCCCAGGAGAGCGTGCCCTCGGGGAAGATGCCGATGCAGGCCCCCGCGCGGAGCTCGCGGATCGCGTCCTGCATGCCGCCCTCCGGGCCCTTGCCGCGGTAGAGCTTGATCTGCCGCATGCCGTCGAGAATCTTTCCGAGCACCGGGTTCTTCCACAGCTCGGCCTTCGCCAGCGCCCGAATCTGCCGCTCTTTCAGGGCCGCCACACCGACCGCGACAGGGTCCCAATGGGAGTCGTGGTTGACCGCCATGAGCAGTGGCCCGCTCGTCGGAACGTGCTCGAGCCCCTCGACCTGCAGCCGCCCCCAGCGGCGGACCACCAGCCCGCAGACGCGCATCGCAACCTTGTAGGTCCTGGTGATCGGTTCGGACACGGTGCGCATCCTGCCAGAGCGCGGCCACTGATCCGCCAGACCCGTTGCGCACGAAACTACTGTCGAGATGGCTGCTCCCCGCAAACGCATCGCGATCGTCGGGGCCGGAGTTTCCGGCCTCGTCACCGCCCACCTACTGCACGCCACCCACGACGTCACCGTCTTCGAGGCGCAGGACCGGGCGGGCGGGCACGCCTGGACCGTCGACGTCGATCTCCCCAGCGGCACCCTGCCGGTCGACATCGGGTTCCTGGTCTTCAACGACCGGAACTACCCCCACTTCGAGAAGCTCCTCGCCGAGCTCGGCGTCGGCAGCCGCGCCTCGGACATGAGCTTCAGCGTCTCGGACGGCGCCGACTTCGAGTACGCCGGGAACGGCGTCCGGGGGCTCTTCGCCAACCCGAAGCACCTCTACGACCGGGCGTTCCTGAAGATGGTCGCCGAGTACGTGCGCTTCAACAAGGACGCGCGGAGGCTGATGGAGGGTAACGAGGACCCGTCGCTCCGGGACTGGCTCCGGGAGCTCGGCTACTCGGACTACTTCGTCCACCGGCTGATCGTGCCCCAGGCCTCGGCCGTCTGGTCCGCCGACCCGGAGCAGATGTGGAGCTTCCCGGCCCGGTTCCTCGTCCAGTTCTTCGACAACCACGGTCTGCTCGGTTTCCGCGACCGTCCCGAGTGGCGGACGGTCGTCGGCGGCTCGCGTCGGTACGTCGAGGCGATCGTCGACCGGCTCGGGGACGAGCGGGTGCGGCTCGGGACTCCCGTCACCGCGATCGAACGTGGTCCGGACGGCGTGCGCGTCACGCCGCGCGGCGGCGAGCCGGAGGCCTTCGACGAGGTCGTCCTCGCCACCCATTCCGATCAGGCGCTCGCGCTCCTCTCCGACCCGAGCGACCTCGAGCGCGAGCGGCTCGGCGCGATCCCCTACCTCCCGAGCGAGCTCGTCCTGCACACCGACACCTCGCTCATGCCCCGCCGCCGTGCCGCGTGGGCGAGCTGGAACGCGCACTACCTGGAGGCGACCAGCGGCACCCCCGCCGTCTCCTACTGGCTCAACAACCTGCAGGGCCACGGCATCGACCGCGAGCTGATCGCGACGCTGAACCTGACGGAGCGGATCGACCCGGCGAAGATCATCCGCACCTTCGATGTCGCCCACCCGACCTTCACGCCCGACGGCCTCGAGACCCAGCGCCGCCACGCCGAGCTCTCCGGGGTGAACCGCACGCACTACGCGGGCGCCTACTGGAGTTGGGGCTTTCACGAGGACGGCGTCAAGAGCGGGCACCGCGTGGCCGAGGCCATCCTCTCCGCCGCGCCGGAACGGGCGATCGCATGACCGAGAGCGCGCTCTACACCGGCGAGATCCGCCACCGCCGCCTCGGCCCGCAGGCCAACGAGTTCAGCCACCCGGTGAGCTTCCTCTACGCCGACCTCGCCGAGCTGCCGCACCTGCTCGGCGGCCGCTTCGTGAAGCCCGCCCCGGGCGTCGTGCGACTGCGACGGCGCGACCTGCTCGGCGGGGCCGACGGGCCGCCCACCGCCGTCGCCGTGCGCGAGCTCATCGAGGAGCGCTCCGGCCGCCCCGCGCCCACCGGCGCCATTCGCGTCCTGACCACCCCGCGCACGCTCGGCACCGCCTTCAACCCGCTCACGCTCTACTACTGCTTCGACGACGCCGGGCAGCTCGACAGCATCGTCGGCGAGGTGACGAGCACCCCGTGGCTGAAGCGCCACGCCTACGTGCTGCGGGCCGACGGGGACGAGCGGGTCATCCGGGGTGAGCACGCGAAGGTGCTCCACGTCTCCCCCTTCCAGGACATGGACCATCGCCACGTCTGGGCCGTCACCGCTCCCGGCGAGTCGCTGAGCGTCCACATCGAGAACCACCGTGATGGTCCGGACACAAAGGACTTCGACGCGACGCTCGCGCTGCGCCGCGTGGAGCTCACGCCGCAGAGCCTGCGCGCCGCCGTCCGCCGCCACCCGGCGGGCGCGCTGCGCACGCTCGGGCTCATCTACGGCCACGCCGCGGCGCTCAAGCTGCGCGGCGCTCCCCACTTCTCCCCGCCCGCCGATCCCGAAGCCAGCGAGACCCCCATGCAGACCAAGATGACGCCCGCTCAGTTCGCCGCCCGCCGCGCGATCCTCGCCGTTCTCGGGCGCCTGACGACCGGCCAGCTCGAGCTGATCGAGCCGAACGGACGCCGTCACCTGCTCGGTCCGGGCGGGGAGCCGCGCGCCACCGCGCATCTGAACTCGCCCGAGGCCTGGGTCGCGCTCCTGCAGGGCTCGCGCGGCATGGGACAGGGCTACATGGACGGGCTCTGGGACTCGCCGGAGCTCACCGATGTCGTCCGCCTGGCCGCCCGCAACGTGCAGGCGCTCGATGAGATCCGCCGTCGCATCCAGGCGCTGCGGGTGCCCTACCAGCACGCGCGTGGCTTGCGCCGCCGGGTCACCCACGATCAGGGCCGTGAGGACATCCACGCCCACTACGACCTCGGCAACGACCTCTTCGAGCTCATGCTCGACGACACGATGATGTACTCGTCGGGCTCGTTCTCGAACCCGGACGCGAGCCTGCGGGACGCGTCGATCGAGAAGCTCGAGCTCGTGTGCGACAAGCTCGACCTGGGACCCGAGGACCGGGTCCTCGAGATCGGTGCGGGCTGGGGCGGCTTCGCGATCCACGCCGCGACGACCCGGGGCTGCCACGTCACCACGACGACGATCTCCGTCGAGCAGCACGCCTACGCGGTGGCGAAGGTGAAGGAGGCAGGGGTCGAGGACCGCGTCACGATCCTGCTCGAGGACTACCGCGATCTGACCGGGACCTACGACCGCGTGGTCTCGCTCGAGATGATCGAGGCCGTCGGCTGGCAGGACTTCCCGACGTTCTTCAAGCAGTGCTCGGACCGCCTGGCCCGGGACGGCGCGATGCTGCTGCAGGCGATCACGATGGACGACCGCGCCTACGAGGTCGAGAAGGCCTCCAACTCGTTCATCCGCGAGCAGATCTTCCCGAACGGCTGCCTGCCCTCGCAGGCCGTGATCGCCACGTGCCTGCACAAGCAGACCGATCTGCGGATGGCCCACCACGAGGACCTCACGGGTGACTACGTCCACACGCTCCATCACTGGCGCAAGAACATCGAGGCGAACACGGAGAAGCTCGAGGAGCTCGGCTACGACGAGCGGTTCCGTCGCCTGTGGGCGTTCTACCTCTGCTACTGCGAGGGCGGCTTCGCGGAGCGGCGTATCGGGGTCGGGCAGAGCCTGCTGGCCAAGCCGGGCTGGCGCGGCCGCGTGCCCGCAACCCAGATCGTCGGCGTCGCCGCGCTCGAGGCCGCGGTCGTCGCCCCTGAAGTTCCCGTGCGATGAGCCCGGCCACATCCGAGCGGGCCGCCGGCCTCGCGTACGACCGCGCCGGGACGGGCGAGCCGCTCGTACTCGTCCACCCGCTCGGCGGCGACCGGCGCGTCTGGCGGCCGGTGCTGCCACTCATCCACGAGCATCGCGACGTCATCACCGTCGACCTCCCCGGCTTCGGCGACTCCCCGGCGCTGACCGGCGACGACCACCGGCCGGCCGCGCTCGCCGCGGCGCTCGGCGCCTTCCTCGCCGAGCTCGGCCTCGACGGTGGCCGCGCCCACCTCGCCGGGAACTCCCTCGGCGGCTGGGTGAGCCTCGAGGCCGCACTGCACGGAAACGCGGCCTCGGTCACCGCGATCGCCCCGGCCGGGCTCTGGGGTCGCCCGCTCGGGCCGAAGCCGGAGATCGCGCGGACGCTCGCCCGGCTGGGCCGCCCGGCGCTCGCGGGCCTCGTGCGCTCCCCCCGCGGGCGACGCGTCGCGCTGCTCGGCTCGGTCGCCCACCCCGCCCGCGTGCCCGCCGAGGACGCCGCCGCGCTGCTCGACGCCTACGCGGGCGCCCCCGGGTTCACCCAGGTCAACCGGGCGATGCGCTCGAGTACCTTCACGCGGCTCGCCGACATCGCGGTGCCGATCACCCTCGTCTGGCCCGAGCACGACCGGCTCGTCCCGCGCGCCGGTGGCATCCCCGCAAACGTCCGTGAAATCGTCCTCCCTGACACCGGACACATCCCCATGTGGGACGACCCGGACAGCGTCGCCGAGGCGCTGCTCACCGGCAGCTCCCACCCCTCCCGAACCAGGATCCCCGCATGAGTGCTCTTCGCTACCGCGCCCTCGACTTCGCCCTGCAGCACCAGATCGCCCCGGACGCGCTGCTGCGCGCGGGCTCCCGCTGGGGTGCCGGCGACCGCGAGCGGAAGGAGGCCCGAGGTGGCGTCGAAGGCCAGGAGCAGCGGCTGAAGGCGCTCCTGGAGCGGATGTCCACCGGCGAGGTCGCCGAGGTCCCCGAGAAGGCGAACGAGCAGCACTACGAGCTTCCCGAGGCGTTCTTCGGCCTCGTGCTCGGCCCGCGACGCAAGTACTCCGGCTGCCTGTTCGAGACCGACTCGACGACGCTCGCCGAGGCCGAGGAGGCGATGCTCGCGCTCAGCTGTCGCCGGGCGCAGGTCGAGGACGGCATGAAGATCCTCGAGCTCGGCTGCGGCTGGGGTTCGCTCACGCTCTGGCTGGGCGAGCAGTACCCGAACGCCCAGATCACCGCGGTCTCCAACTCGCATGGCCAGCGCGGCTACATCGAGGCCGAGGCCGAGCGGCGCGGAATCACGAACCTGAACGTCATCACCGCGGATGTCAACGACTTCATCGCCCCCGATCCGGGCTCCTACGACCGCGTGATGTCGATCGAGATGTTCGAGCACATGCGCAACTGGAAGGAGCTGCTGCGGCGCGTCTCCACCTGGCTCAAGGACGACGGCAAATGCTGGATCCACGTCTTCACCCATCGGGACCACCCGTACCTGTTCGAGGGCACCTGGGCCGCGGAGCGCTTCTTCACCGCAGGCCTCATGCCCTCGCACGAGCTCTTCTCGTTCTTCCAGGACGACATGGTGCTCGCCGACCGCTGGGTCGTCCCGGGCACCCACTACGCGCGCACCCTCCAGGAGTGGCTGAAGCGCCTGGACGCCGACCCGGAGCGGGCGCTCGCGATCCTCGGCGAGGGGCGCACCCGCGCGGAGGCCAAGACGCTGCTCGGCGGCTGGCGCCTCTTCCTGCTCTCCACCGACGAGCTGTGGGGCTACAAAGGTGGAGATCACTGGCTCGTGAGCCACTACCTGTTCGAGAAGCGCGGTTAGAGATGGCCGACCGGGCGAGCACCCTGTGCCGCGGTGAGGACTCGGCCTTCGCCTGGGCGCAGGCCGCCCGGGCCGCCCGCGACGCGACCCCGCCGATCGGGTCACCTCCGGCGGCGCCTCAGGGCGACGACCCCCGACTCGCGCGGGAGCTGGACGCTACCCCGCAGGAATGAGGTCGAGCAGCTGTGGCCACACCCAGCGCGGCAGATCGTGTCCCATCCCCTCGACCTCGACGAGCGTCGAGCCCGGGACCGCTGCCGCCGTCGCGCGGCCGCCGCTCGGGAGGATCACCCGGTCGCGGAGCCCGTGCAGCACCGTCACCGGCATCGTGAGCCGCCCGAGGTCCGCGGTCCGGTCCCGCTCGTTCAGGATCGCTGCGAGCTGACGGCCCGGGTCGGCGCCCCGCGCCCGCTGAAGCGCTCGCCGTCCCGCGATGCGGACGTCCTCGTCGTCGGCCTGGCTGCGCTTCCTCGAGCCGATCCGTCGGAACGCGTCGACCATCCCCTCGACGGGGTCCGCGCTGGCCGGGCGCAGGAACTCGAACAGCTTCGTCCGCGCGACCTTTCCGGTGCGGCCGTCCCCGGGGCGGCCCATGACCGAGAGCAGCGAGTGCACCCGCGCGGGATGGCGAATCGCGAGCTCCTGCGCGATCAGCGCGCCCATCGAGGCCCCGACCACGTGCGCACCCGCGGGAGCCACCGCAGCGAGCAGCCCGGCGGCGTCGTCAGCCATGTCGCCGAGGGTGTAGCTGGCGGTCGCCTTCCGCCGCAGAAACCCCATCCCGCTGACCCCTGGGCCGCTCACGTGCGTCGAGCGCCCGACGTCGCGGTTGTCGAAGCGGACGACACGGAACCCCCGGTCGACGAGGTCGGCGCAGAAGGCGTCGCGCCACCAGCAGAGGTCGAGGCCGAGGCCCATCACGAGCAGGACCGTCGGGTCGCCGGGTGCGCCGAGCTCCTCGTAGCAGAGCTCGATCCCCCGCCCGACGTCGACGAGCCGTTCGCTCACGACTTCGGCGGCAGCGGGAAGAAGCCGCTCGTGCGCTTCACGTAGTCGTCGTAACCCTCACGCCGCGAGCCGATCGTCTTCTCCATGAGCCCCGCCCCCGAGAACTTCGTCAGGAAGAGCGTCATGACGACCGGCCCGACGAAGGTCCACCAGGCGCCGCTCACGGTGAGCGCGACCAGCCAGATCCCCCACCAGACGCAAGAGTCGCCGAAGTAGTTCGGGTGCCGGGTGTACCGCCAGAGTCCCTGATCCATGACCTCGCCCTTGTTGTCCGGGTCCTTCTTGAACTGCTCGAGCTGATGGTCCCCGACCGCCTCGAAGAAGAGCCCGACCGCCCACAGGAGGACACCGGGGATGACGAGCCAGTCGAGGGCGTCCGGCTGCCCGGTCGCGACGGTGATCGGCAAGGAGACGACCATTACGAGCAAGGCCTGGAACCCGAAGACCACCCCGAGCGAGTAGAGGGCGAAGCCGCCGTCGCCGCGCTTGTCGCGCATCGCGGCGTACCGCTTGTCCTCCTCGCCGATCTCCCCGAGCTTCCGGCGACCGAGATGAATGCCGAGCCGCAGGCCCCACAGCGCGACCATGGCGAAGAGCACCGCGCGGCGGTTCGCGTCGCCGTCGGCGGCGAGGACCCCCACGAAGGCGACCAGCACGTAGGCCGGCCCCCAGGCGGGATCGACGATCGAGACGTCCTTGATGACGACGCTCAGGACCCACAGGAGGAAGAACGAGAGGAAGACCGCGGCGGCGGCGAGGTACAGGACGTCGCCGGGCCCGGCGAGGGCGAGAGAGGTGGTCACAGCACAGTTCTACGGGGTCCGGCGCCGTTCGGTGCATCCGACCGGCCGGTCGGTGCGTAAGTCTCACCATGGCCAAGCTCTCCGTAGGCGATACCGCCCCCGATTTCACGCTGTCCGGCACCGAGGGGACCTTCACCCTCTCCGAGCACCGGGGCGAGCGCGTCGTGCTGCTCTTCTACCCCGGCGACGAGACCTCGGTCTGCACGAAGCAGATGTGCTCCTACCGCGACAGCGCCGGGCTGCTCGGCGAGCTCGACGCGACGCTCGTCGGCATCTCGACCAAGGACGAGGCCTCCAAGGAGGCGTTCAAGGCCAACCACGGGCTCACCGTCCCGCTGCTGGCCGACACCGACGGTGCGGTCGCCCAGGACTACGGGCTCTACGCGAAGCGGCTCAACATGACCAAGCGCGCCGTCGTCATCGTCGGCCCCGACGGGAAGATCGCCCACTGGCACAACAACTTCCTCTCGCTGAGCTTCGACTCCGCCGAGGACATCGCGGCGGCCCTGCAGAAAGTCCCGGTCGCGGCCTGAGCCACGACGGGGCGCCGCCCCGTACAGCAGAGATGCCCCACCCGCCACCTGCGGAGATCGCGGACCTCGCGTTCCTCTCCGACTGCCACACCGCCGCCCTGCTGGACCGGGGCGGCACGGTGTGCTGGTGGTGCCCGCCACGGTTCGACGCCGGCTCGGTCTTCGGCTGCCTGCTCGGGGCCGAGGCCGGCCACTGGTCGCTGCGCCCCGTGGAGCCGCACGAGGTCAGCCGCGCCTACGAGCCGGGCACGCTCGTTCTGCGCTCCACGTTCACGACCGCGTCCGGCACCGTCGACGTGCTCGACGCGCTCGCCCTCACCTCCGGCGCCCGCGGCGAGGACCACGGGCTCGAGAGCCCGCAGACGCTCCTGCGCTGCGTCGAGGGGGTCGCGGGAGAGGTCGAGCTCGAGACCGTCTTCGCCCCTCGCATGGAGTACGGGCTCACGGTGCCGCACACCCGGGAGATCGACGGTGGGATCGAGACGTGGGGCGGCCCGGTGCGCCTGACCCTCCGCGCGCCGTTCCCGCTCACGACCGAGGTCGGCGGGGCCCGCGGCCGGGTGACCGTCTCCCCCGGGGACCGAGTCGTCCTCCGGGCGAGCTACACCGAGGCCCGCGCCGACGCCTCCGGTCCGCCGGAGGTCGGGATCGACGAGACGCTCGAGGGCTGGCGCGCGTGGTCCGCCGCCCACGCCGGGTACGACGGCGCCTACGCCGAGCTCGTGGAGCGCAGCGCCCTCGTCGTCCAGGGCCTGACCTTCCGACCGACCGGTGCGGTGGTCGCCGCCGCCACGACGTCGCTCCCCGAGGAGGTCGGGGGCGAGCTCAACTTCGATTACCGATTCGCCTGGCTGCGCGACCTCTCCCTCACGGTCCGCGCGCTCTGGATCTCCACCTGCGCCGACGAGGCCGCACGCCTGTTCGGATGGATCGCCGACGCAACCGGCCACCTGAACGGCGGGAAGGTGCAGATCGTCTACCGCGTCGAGGGAGAGCGCGTCATGGCCGAGCAGGCCCTCGACCACCTCCCGGGCTGGGCCGACTCGGCGCCCGTCCGCGTCGGCAACGGAGCCTGGGACCAGCGCCAGCTCGACGTGTACGGGGAAGTGGTGGACGCCGCGTTCCAGCTCCGTGAGACCCTCGGGAAGCTCGACACGCCGGACCGAGACCTCATCGTCGGCCTGGCCGATCGCGCCGCCGCGGAGTGGATGGAGCCGGACTCCGGCATGTGGGAGGCCCGGGACAAGGAGCGCCACTACCTCTCCTCGAAGGTGCTCTGCTGGGTCGCCCTGGATCGCGCTGTCCGCATGGCCGACACGCTCGACGCCGAGGAGCCCGCAGCGACATGGGCCGCTGCCCGGGACGACCTCCGTGCGGCGATCGAGGAGCGCGGCTGGTGCGCGGAGCGGGGCGCCTACGGCGGCGCGTTCGACTCCGACCACCTCGACGCCTCGGTCCTCGTCATGCCCCTGGTCGGCTACTGCGACGCGAGCGACGAGCGGATGCGCTCCACCATCGAGGTGATCGAGCGCGAGCTCGGCCCCGACGGCCACCTGCACCGATGGGAGGGCGAGCCGCACGGCTTCCTCATCTGCTCGTTCTGGCTCGTCGAGTGCCTCGCCCTCTGCGGTGAGCACGAGCGCGCCCGGGAGTGGTTCGAGCGCACCGCCGCGACCGCCAACGACCTCGGGCTGATGGCCGAGATGTGGGACGCCGGGGAGAACGCGCTGATCGGGAACTTCCCGCAGGCGTTCTCCCACGTCGGCCTCATCAACGCCGCCCACCGCCTCAGCGAGACGGAGGGCGGCGCCTGACTACGGGGTGAAGTCGAGCACCTGGTGGATGCCGCTCGGCTTGTTCGTGTACTGCATCTGGAAGAGCGGCAGCGGCGAGAACTGGATCGCCACGTTGCTCTCGGGGTCACGCCAGCTCGTCGGGTCGGGGCCGCGGCCCTTCACCTTGGCCTCCTTCTGGACGGCCTTGTCGATCGCCTTCCAGAGGTCCTTCGAGCACTGCTTCGCGCTGCCCTTGCCGCAGTACGTGAGCTTGTACTTGCCCTTGACCGGGCGCTGGAGCACGCGGCGCAGGTCCTTGTCCAGGTAGTTCTGCCACCCGCTGGACTGCCCGCCGGGAGGCGCGTTCTGCTCACGCTGGCGCTCGCGGAGGGCGTCGCAGCCCTTCGCCTTCAGGCGCGAGCACATGGCGGCGTCCGCCAGCGGGATCCAGACCGCCTGGATGACCGGCACGCCGGCCGCGTCGATCGTGCCGTCGACGTTCCCGTCGACCCAGGTCGCCCCGCCGCGCGACCACTGGTCGAGCACCGCGGCCGCCCGGGCGGAGAGCTTGCTCGGCGCCTTCGTCTTCTTGAGGACGGACGAGATGATCGGCCACGCGAGCTTGCCGCGCGGGTCCTGCGTCGCGGCGGCGTTGGCCGCCGAGAGCACCGTCTGGATCGAGTGCTTCTGATGCAGGGCGAGCTCCGTGTTCAGGAGCTTCACGCGATCCTCGGGGCCCTGGGAGACCCGCTCGTCGGAGGCCGGCCAGCCCGGCGCCGCCTCGTTGTTCCAGTTGACGAGCAGCCCGGACTTCGGGTTCGCGTCCTGCGGGTGCTGCGAGCTCTTCAGGTAGCCCTTCCACTCGTACTTGCCCTGCCCGTCCGTGATGAGGTCGGGGTTGACGCCCTTCGGCCGGACCGGCAGCCGCCCGGAGGTGTAGTACGCGATGTCCTTGTCGGTGACGAGGAACGAGTTGAACGTCTGCGGGGTGAGCGCCGCCGCCGCGTTCAGCTGCTTCGGCGTCTTCACCTGCCCGAAGGTCAGGCGACGGAAGAGCAGCTGGTCGGTGGTCTCCATGCCGGCGCTCGAGCGACGCTGCGCGAGCGCGACCCGGTTGCCCTTGCTGTCCCGGGCGTACCCGATGACCGGACCGTGGACCGTGCGCCGGAAGTCGGCGCTGACCGTCTTGCCGCCCTTGGAGATGGTGCCGGCGTCGACCGACTCCATCGTCCGGCACGTGCCCTTGTAGCGGTACTTCGTCTTCGAGGAGCCGCAGAGCCGCTCGGCGTAGGTGTCCTTGATGTCCGAGCCGGCGGAGGTGAGCGAGAACCCGAACTTCTCACCGCGGCCGATCAGCATGTAGCCCGGGAACGGGGCCGAGGTGGCGCCGACGACGTTGATGTTCGGGCTGTGCAGCCCCATCTCCAGCGTCAGGCCGGGGTAGTTGTAGCCGATCTGCGGGCCGCCGACGTAGAGCGGCTTGCCCGTCTTGGAGCGCTTCCCGCTGACGAGCAGCGAGTTCGACGCGCGCGTGTCGCCGTCGGGCGCCGAGCCCTCGGCGGGCACCGACCGCGCAGCGATGGCGCCGGGCAGCTTGATGTCGGAGGAGCTGAAGCTCCCCCGCTTCAGGTGCACGACGCCCTTGCCGCCGGTGACCGAAGCGTCCTCGTACCAGTGCGCCCGCCGCTCGCCCGTGCGGGGGTGCTCCGGATCGACCCGCTGACGCAGGTCGGTGTAAGCCTTCTCGCCGGTCTTGGTGCCGAGCGCGGACTTCAGCCCGCTCAGCATCTTCTCGTTGTCGAGCTCGGCGCCGCCGCCCTCGCCGAGGAACTGGGCCTTGACCCCGTTCAGCGCGTAGATGTCCGTCCGGGTGAACGGGGCGGTCGTCGGCGAGGCCGCCGCGCGCCAGGTGTTCAGGCCGTTCAGGTAGGTGTCGATGTCGGCGAGGACCTGGCGGCCCTCGGCGCCCGCGCGCTCGAGCGCGGCGTCCTGCTGCCGGGTGACCTCGTCGATGATCTTCTGGGTCGGCTTGTAGTCGTAGAGGCCGAGGACCAGGTTGATGCCCGGGGCGCCCGGCATGTCGATGAGGCTCGCGAGGCCGTTCGTGCGAGCCTGCGTGAGCAGCAGGTTGCGATCGTCGCCGACCACGTAGCCGGCGCCGAAGAGGGCACCGTCGTCGGTGCTCGAGAAGATCTGCGGGACGCCGTAGCGGTCACGCCGGATGCGCGCGCTGACCGGCTGCCCGTTCGCGGCGGTGCCCGTGACCGTCTGGTCGGTGATCAGCGAGGGATCGTTCGGATCGGTGATGAGCCGCGAGCTCTTGTAGTAGCCCGAGCCGTCGGCGGTCGGAGTCGTGACGTTCGTCCCGATGTTCCGGTAGAGCGGCGTGATCCGGTCGTACATCTTGGCCTGGGTCTCCGGGGGGAGGATGCCCGGCGCGGAGAGCCAGGAGGCGCCCGGCTCCCCCTGCCCGTGGGGGATGATGTTGAGTTCGGTGGTGGCCTGGGCGGGGGCGGCGAACAGCGCCGCGAGCGCACAGGAGGAGAGGGTCGCGCGCACGGCGCGACGGGAGGAAAGCAGACCCATAGGGCCGGAAACCTACGCTGGACGCCGGTGTCTCTGCAACCTCGTCACTCGGCACTCTGACACCCCGTTTTCGGGGTGATGAGGCGGGCGCTGCTTCCCTCAGCGCACCCCGCACCGCGGGAGGCTGCGCGCGGCGATCACGCGCGCCGGGCCAGCGGTGAGGTAGGCGACGGCCCGCAGCTCCTTCGACCGGGTCCGGGCCAGGTCCCGGCGGGCGAGGATCTTCTCGAAGCCCAGCGTGGTGTCGCGCGCGGCCAGGCGCCGGCCGAGCTTGAAGTTCACGTCGCGCACGAGCTCCGCGTCCGCACCCGTGAGCCGGACCCTCAGGCGCCCCTTGCCGACGCACCGCCGGGTGAGCCGCAGGTCTGGCGCGGTCCACCGCTTCGCCTGCTGCTCGACGAGCGAGACGAGCGGCTCGTAGGTGGCGTTGACGTCGATCAGGTGGGTGCTCCAGGTCGGGTCGGGGAAGAAGCCCGGCTGCTTGGACCCGGGCGTGCGGTCGAGCCGGAGCACGTTCACGCCGTTGTCCGTCCGGCAGCCGCCGGTGTAGCGGTCCCCCGGGATGACCCAGGTCGTGGGAGCGGTCGGCGAGGGCCCGCCGTTCACGAGGACGATCCCCGCCGCGATGACGCCGGGAGCGAACGGCTTGCTCGGGACGAGCACCCGGAACGGCGCGCCGGTCCCCGCCAGCGGCCGCGGGTCGGTGCAGGCCACGGACAGCGGCGAGCCGTCGGGGCGCCGCTCGGTCGTCCGGCCGAAGCGGGCGTCGGCGGGCGGCGTCTCGGCGAACGTCGAGTAGGCGACGACGCACTGAAGCTGCGCCCTGCCGGTGCACAGCGGCGTGAACTTGAAGTCTCCGCCGACGAGACCGCCCGGCGGGACCGTGACGTTGCCGCCGATGAGCAGCGAGGAGACGACCCGACGCAGCTGCTCCGGCTTCGGCTCGATCTCTTCACGGAGCAGACGCCGGAGGACGAACGAGCCCTGCGAATGGCCCATCAGGACGACGCCCCGACCGTCGTTGTCCTTGGCGAGGTACTCGCGCCATGCCTCGAGCACGTCGGCGTAGGGCAGGTTGCGATCGGCGGACGAGGCGGCGCCGAGCCCGATCGAGGCGAGCGTCGCCTGCCGGTAGACGGGCGCGAAGACCCGGCACTGCTGGTTGAACCGCGCCGCCTGGTAGCTCGCGATGGAGGCGAGCTCCGGGTCCTTAGCCTTGGTCGCGTTGGCGCTGGGCTGCTGGGAGACCGTCGGGTAGACGTAGAAGCAGTCGATCTTCGGATCCCCGGAGGCAGCCGGCGTCTCCACCGTCTCGCTGCCGTCGAGGCTGCGGATCGTCGTGTCCTGCGGGAGCTGGCACGGGTCGTTCGCGAGCCCCGGCCGGCAGAGCCACGTGACCTCCGCCGTCGCCGGGGACGCGGCGAAGGCAAGGCCCGTGGCGGTCAGGAGGGCGAGGAGCAGCAGGCGCATGCACCGGAAACTATCCAAGGGTTCTGTGCTCCGTGGCGCCTGCTGGTTTTCGACCGCGGGATCCTCCGCCGCCGTCCGGACGCCGGGCGATACTCGCGTTCGTGAAGGGCTGCCGATGACCGCGCTCAAGCAGAAGGGGGATCTCGCCGAGCTGCGGGTTGCCGCGGACCTGGTCAGGCGTGGCTTCCAGGTGGCCATCCCGTTCGGCGATGCCTCTCACGTCGACCTCGTCGTCCTGCACGGGCGGCTCTGCGAGCGAGTGCAAGTCAAGTACGCGGAGTCGGACGGGCGACGCCTGCTGGTCAGGTGCCGCACCCAGTCGCTCACGAGCGGCCGGGTCCGCTCGACCACGCGGTACAGCGAGGCCACCATCGACTGGCTCGCGGTCTTCGACGCGGGGACGGACCGTTGTTATTACATCCCCGCGAACGAGCTCGGTAGCGGGCGGAGTGAGCTGACCCTGCGGCTGGCCCCGGCTCGGAACGGACAGCGGAGCAACGTGCGCGACGCCAACGACTACCTCGCTGGGCCGAGCCGCCCGCTCGAAGTGGAGCCTGCCGGTCTCGAACCGGCGACCTCGTCCTTGCAAAAGACGCGCTCTACCAGCTGAGCTAAGGCCCCTCGAGGGTGATTCTAGAGATCGCTCAGAAGTCGAAGTCGCGCGGCGGCTTCTGCTCGAACCAGAGGCGATCGTGCTCCGGCGTCTCCTCGAGGAAGTCCGGGGTCTCCTCGAGCTCGTCGTGCTCCCCCGGAACCGCATCGGGCTGGGGATCGGGCACGTCGTCGAGCACCGTGTACTCCTGCGTCGGCTCGCCGATGTCCTGGAAGGACTCTGCCGGCGGTGCCGGCGGCGGCTCGTAGGCGGGCTCCGCGGGGACGGGGGTGTAGGCGGTCGGCTCCGCGGAGGGGGCGAACGGCTCGTCGAGCGGAGCGACGAAGGGCTCCTCCACGGGGGCGGCGGCTTCGACGGGGGCGGGCGCTTCGACGGCCGGAGCCACGTCGTCGAAGGCGGCAGTCGGTGCGGGTGCGACCTCGAGCTCGTCGGGTGCGAACTCCTCCGACACGGGGTCGGCAGGCGCGTCGGCCCAGCTCTCTGCGGGCTCGTCGGCGTCGTCGAGCGGTGGCGCGTCGTCGAGGGGAGCGACACCGACCTCTAGGTCCCCGCGCTTGATCGGGCCGAAGGCCTGCCGCTCCTTCTCGGCCACCTCCCCGGGGTCCGCGCCGTGCTGACGCTTGAGGTCGAGGTGCTGGCGAATGGCGTCGTCGAGCAGTCCCATCCCTTCGATGGTAACGAAGCCACCGCGAGGCTGGGGGATCCTTGTCCCGCCGGGCCGGCTCGGATCGCCGGCCTCACCTCAGGCCGACGCGCGTGGCCCGGACGGTCCGGTTCTTCCCGCTCGCCTTCGCCTCGTAGAGCGCCGCGTCCGCCGCCTCCACGAGCTCACGGGCGTCCGCGCCCGGCCCCGGCTGGGTCGCCACACCGAAGCTCGCGGTGACGCGGAGCTCCCCGCCCTCGGGCGTCTCCACGACGAGCTGCTCGATGCCGCGGCGGACACGCTCGGCCAGCTGGAACGCCCCGGCGACGTCGGTCTCCGGCAGCACCATGGCGAGCTCCTCGCCGCCGTAGCGCGCGGGGGTGTCGATCTCGCGTGAGCTCTCCCGCACGATCCGCCCGACCTCACGGAGCACGACGTCCCCCGTCTGGTGCCCGTAGGTGTCGTTGACCGACTTGAAGTTGTCGATGTCGATCATCACGAGCCCGATGGGGACGTCGAAGCGGCGGGCGCGCTCGGTCTCCCGGGTCAGCGTGTCCTGGAACTGACGGCGGTTGGCGAGCCCGGTCAACTCGTCGGTCACCGCCTGGCGCTCGACGGTCTCGTGCAGGCCGACGTTCTCGAGCGAGACCGCAGCCTGCCGGGCCAGGTAGGCGAAGAGGTCGCGCTCGCCCTCGCCGAAGGGACGGTCCGCGCGGACGACCGACACCACCCCCATCACCACCCCCGCGCCCTCGAGCGTGCGCAGCGGGTGGGCGAGCGCGTAGGCGCTGCCGTGCGCAGCCTCGGCCTGCTCGCCCTTCGCCGCCGCGGCCTCCGCCGTCCACAGGGCCGCCTCGAGGCCGGCGAAGCTCCCGACCTCGGCGACCTTCTCGAGCGGTGCCTCCGGCGTCGCCCGCGTGCCGGCACGGGCGCCGAGCGCCCCGGTTCCGTCGAGCGCGGTGGCGACCACGATCTCGAGCACGGCGCGGGAGTCAAGGTTCGAGGCGAACGTGTCGCCGATTCGGCGCAGCGCGCCGGCGAGTCGCTCCCGCTCCGCGCTGAGGTCCGCGAGACGCTGCTCGAGCTCGCCGGACATGCGGTTGAACTCCTCGCCGAGCTCCGCGAACTCGTCTTGCCCGGTCGTCGGCACCCGGGAGGAGAAGTCGCCGCGGCCCAGGCGGCGAGCCGCGTCCAGGAACTCTTGGATCTGCTGCTGCAGCGACCGTGACACGAGGACCGCGAAGCCGAAGGCGAGCACGAGGAAGCCGAGCAGAATCCCCGCGGCGACGCGGCGCGAGCGACCGACGTCCCCGGACGACGCGCGCTGGCCGAAGAGGCTGACCCTGAGCGTCCGCCCCGTGAAGGCCGGTGCGAGGAAGCTCGCGGCGCGGAACTCGCGGCCGTCGAGCTCGACGTCGGCGGGCTCTCTGGGGGCGGCCATCCGGGCGGCGGCGGGATCGCTCGTCGCCAGCACCTGGTCGTCCCGGCGCACGACCACGTCGAGTCCCGTGACGCGTTTGACTTCCCGTGTGTAGGCCAACGGCCCCTGGGCGCTCACCTGCAGCAACCCGAACGAGCGGCCCCCCGCGTCCTGGAGGCTTCGCCGCGCGGGGAAGATCGCTGATCGGGAACCCACGTCGACGGTCGTCGCGCCCGTGCTCGAGGTGACCACGATCCGCTTGAGCTCGAGCGAGCGCAAGAGCTCCTCAGCCCGGCGGCCGGCTGCCTGCAGCTGTCCGCGCTGGAGCGCGGTGGCGAAGCGCATGTCCTGGCCGACGGCGAGCGCGCCGCGGCCGGCCCGGGCCTGCGCCTCGTCGACGACGCTGATCGCCGTCTGCTGTCGGGCGCCGAGCCCCGCGTCCGCCTTCCCGTCCTCGCTGTCGGCGATCAGGCGGAACAGGACGAAGGTCAGCGAGACCATCGGGACGACGACGATCAGGACGAAGAACAGTGAGAGGCGGGTACGAAAGCTCATCTGTCGTTCCAGGTCGCAGCCTAATGGGCGCAGAACCTCTACACTGCGGCACCTCCCCGGGGCTGTAGCTCAGCTGGGAGAGCGCCGCCTTCGCATGGCGGAGGTCAGGGGTTCGAGCCCCCTCAGCTCCATCGCACCATCCTTTCCCGGTATTCGTCCACGGGTCCGCATTCTGCAGGACCCTGGACGGATGCCCGGTGCGCGGCGCCCGCGTGCGTCACTAGGGTCCGCGGATGCCTTCCGTTCAGACCCCGCTCGGCCTCGTCGCGGTCTTCAGCGTCGCCGACGGATGGCGCGCTTCGGTGCAGAACGGGAACGACCTCAAGAGCACGCAGCTGTCGTACCGCTCGCCCCGTGCAGCCCTGCTCGCGGTGACGCGGCTGCCGGCCGACACCCCGTGGCTCGTCGAGCTCGAGGCGCTGGCGGTCGAGAGTTCCCCCTGACCCGCCTGCTCCCGCCACTTTAGGGTCGGTCCATGTCCACCTGGGTCGAACGCATCGAGGTCCGCGCGTTCGCCCGCTTCGGCCCGATTGCCGGCGCCGACCCGAGCACCCTGGCCCACCGGGCCGCGACCGTGATGGTCGGTGCGATCGAGCTGTTGGCGGTCGTTGCCGGCGTGGTGCTGATGCTCGAGGCCGACGCCCGGCCCGCCGCCATCGCCGCGGTGGCGAGCGGCGGGCTGGTGCTGATCGCGGCGTCGAAGTGGCTCGAGCTCAGGCTGAGCCCGGCGGAGCAACGCCGGCGCGCCGGCGCGCTGTCCGTCGCCGACGCGGTCCCCCTGACCGTGGCCATGGCCCTCTCCGGCGGGGCCGACAGCCCGATCCGGCTGCTTCTGCTTCCCATGCCGCTCGCCCTCGGGCTCGTCGGCTCGGGACGGGTCGTGCTCGCCGGGACCGCCGCCCTGCTCACGGGCTACGCCGCGCTCGGACCCCCGACCGAGATGTTCGCGATCCTGGCGATCGAGCTGGCCTGGGCGACCACGGTCGGGATGGCGATCTCCGGGAAGCGGAGGCGGAGCCTCGACCGGCTCACCGCCGTCGAGGACCAGCGTCGCTCGCTCGGCGCGAGCGGCGGCCCCGGCCGGCCGTCGGACATCGGGCCGGAGGTCCGTGAGACGGCGCTCGGGCCGCTGCAGCGCATCCGCGACGCGCTGGCGACGGCCGATAGCGCCGCCCTCGCCGGGCTGGCCGTCACGGTCGCCGACGTCGCCCGCCAGCTGCGCTCCATCGTGGTCGAGCTGCACGTGCTGACCGCGCGGCAAGGCGGACTACGGGGCTCCCTAGAGGGGCTGGCGCACCGTCGCAGCCCGACGGCGATCCTCTCGCTGGGGACGCCCGAGCACCTCGACGAGGAGCAGATCGCGCTCGTGACCTCCCTCGCCCGCGAAGCGCTCCGCGCGCTCGCCTCCACGACCACACGCCACATCGCCCTCCACGTCACCCGCGAGGAGTCGAGCCTCGGCATCAGGGTTCAGGTCGACCCGGCCCCCACCGACGCGGCCGCCGAGGCCCGGGCCGAGCTCTTCCTGGCCCGCGCCGCGGCCTCCGGCGCCACGCACACCCACATCACCGGCGGGACCGCACAGGCGATCGTCGAGGAGAACGAGCCCACGCGGACGCCGAGCTGGGTCCCCGGCCGGTTCCTGCAGGACGCCCATCGGCTGATCCTGGTGCTGCGGATCCCGAGCATCGTGGCCGTGGTGGCCGCGGGCGCCGTCGCGGGCGCGAGCGACGTCCGGCTGTACCTCGTCGGGGCGTTCATGGTCGCCTGGAGCCCGATCGTGCTGCGCGAGCTGAACGCCCCGCGGGGAGCGCTCCGCCACTACCTCCTGGTGGCCGCGCCGGACGTCCTCGGGATCCTCGCGCTGGCGACCCTCCTCGGCGACGCGCGGGAGGCGCTCCTGCCGATGGTGATCGCGGTGCCACCGTGCTACGGCCTGCTGTTGTCGGTGCGGGTGACGAGCGGGCTCGTCCTGCTCCTCCTCGCGGGGCTCGCGGTGACGGGGTACGGCTCGACCGCCTTCGTGGTGGCGTTCGCCTGGGCGGGAGCGATCGGCGTTCTGCTCGCCGCGGGGACCGCCGCGCTCGAGCTCGGTCTCGTCCGCGCCGCCCGGAGCCGTGGCGCGCTCGTGCGGGTCCTCGCCCGGGAGGAGGAGAACGAACGACGCCAGGTCGCCCGGCGCCTGCACGACGAGACGCTGCAGCTCCTGCTCGCCGCCCGACAGGACCTCGAGGAGGCGGCCGCCGGCGACGACGCCCTGCGCGGCTCCGCGGAGGTCGCGATCGCCGCCGCCATCGACAGCATGCAGACGGCAGCCGGCGAGCTCGACGTCGACGTCAGCGCCCTCCCGGGTGGGCCGGAGCCGGCGCTGCGCACCCTCGCCGAGGCGCAGGCCGAGCGTGGCGGCCCCCTGGTGCGCTTCGAGATCGACGAGGCCGCCATCGGCCACCACGACGGCCTGGTGGTGCGGCTCGCCGGGGAGTTCGTCGCCAACGCGGTGACCCACGCGGCGGCGGATCAGCTCCTGGTCCGGGTTACGACGGACCGGCGACGGCTGCTGCTCGAGGTCCGTGACGACGGCCAGGGGATCGACCTCGCCCGCGTCCGCGACGCGGTCGACCGGGGCCACGTGGGGCTCGCCTCGTGCCGTGAACGCGTGCAGGCGGCGGGTGGGCGGATGGAGGTCGCGGCGGGCCCGAGGGGCGGTACGCGGGTGCTCGTGACGCTTCCGGTGCGGGTCTCGGTGGGCTTCGGCGACCACAGCTGATCGCGCGGTGCGCAAAGCTGTGAGGCGCATGCGTCGCGCGGCCCAGTGGGTCTACTCCTTCTGGTGGGGCGACGGGCTCGCCGATGACGTGCCCGCGCTCACCTACTACCTCGTCCTCTCCGTGGCGCCGTTCGCGCTCGGCCTGGCCGCCGTCGAGGCGTCCTTGCTGAAGGACTTCGTCTCGGCCGTGGAGGTCGCCGACCAGGTGAACCGGTACCTCCCCGAGGAGGTCCACGGCGACGTGCAACAGCTCATCACCGGGGCCCGGACGAGCTCGCCCTACCTGCTGCTGATCGCCGTGGTCGCGATGCTGTGGACGACCTCGGGCGCGATCGGCGTCGTCGAACGGGTCGTCTCGCGCGTGCTGGGTGGTGCCCGCCACAACATCGTCTTCGGCCGCCTGCGGAACATGGCGCTCGGCGCGCTCGTCGCCGCCCTCGTGATCGGCGCGGCCGGGAGCGCGACGGTCGTCACCGGGCTCACCGACGTGCTGGGTGTCGGCTCCGCGCTCCCCGGCGAGGTGATCCTCGCGCTCAACACCGCGGGCGCGATCGTCCTGCTCGCCGTCATCTTCCGTTGGGCACCGCTCCAGCACCTGCACTGGAAGTCGGCGCTTCTTGGCGCTCTGCCCGCGGGGCTGGCGCTCCAGGCCATCCCGAACCTCGTGGGCGTCTACGTCCAGAACGCGGGGAGCTTCGCGGCTGTGCGGCTCTTCCTCGTCCTCGCCGCGGTCTTGATCGGGCTCTACTCGATGGCCACGGCGATGGTCATCGGCGCGGGGCTCGCCGCCCGCCGCGAGCTCGCTTGGAGCGCCAAGCAAGAGGAGGAGGCGACCGCGGTCGCGGCTCCCCGGACGCGGGCTCCGGCCGACGAGCAGACCGTCTGAGGGCCGCGCCTACCCGGCGGCGCTGCGCCGGAGCGCGAGCACCCTCCGGGCGGAGGCGCGCAGCGCGGAGCGCGAGATCCGCCGGTCGCCGACCGCCCGGCCGAGGCTGCGCGCCGCCTCTTCGGTCGCCGCGGCGGTCCGGCCGTGGAGCAGCAGGTCGACTCCGGCACGGGCGCTCTGCACCGCGACCTGTCCGACGCTCCCGTAGCGGTCGAGCCCCGTCGCCTCGAGATCGTCGGTGATCGAGAGGCCGTCGAAGCCTGCCCGCGTGCGCAGCTCGGTCGTGGCGATCGCGCGCGAGAGCGTCGCCGGCCAGCGTGCGTCGAGCGCGGGATAGGTCGCGTTGGCGAGCATCACCAGGCGCGCCCCACCGGCGACGACCGCGAGCGCGGCGCGCTCGTCGACCGCCCGCAGCTGCGCCGCCGAACGTCCGACGCTCGCGGGCGCGTCGTCGGTGTTGACGACCGCAGCCCCGAACCCCGGGAAATGCTTGGCGGTCGCCTCGACGCCGCCCGCGACGAGGCCCGCGGCGAACGCGGGCGCCAGGCGCCTGACCTGCGCCGCGCTCCGGCCGTAGGTCCGGCCTTCGGAGAGCATCGCCGAGCCGCTGCGCGGGACGTCGCTGACGGGCGCGAGATCGACGCTCACGCCCGCACCGCGGAGCGCGCGGCCGGTCCGCTTCCCCTCGGCGCGGACCGCGGCCACGCCGTCGCCGCTCGTGGCCGCGGTGAGGGCCGACCGGGTCGGCGGGGCGTCGGTGAGCCGCCGGACGAGCCCGCCCTCCTGGTCAACCATCACGAGCAGAGGGAGGCGCCGCTGGATCCCCGGCCGGGGAATGGCCTGCAGGCGGCGGGTCAGGCGGCGGGCCTGGGCGAGCGTGGTGGCGTTCTCAGCGAAGAGGATCACCCCGGCGAGCTCCCCACGTCGGATGCGTGCCACGAGCGCGGGCGGTGGCTCGGGGCCCGCGCGGAAGCTCGCGACGAGCCGCTGGCCGATCAGCTGGGCGGTGGAGAGCCGGTCGACGGGGTCGGGGGTCGCGGAGGGTTCGGTCGGCGCAGGGGCACCCGTGGAGGCGCTGCCCGACGCGCCGGTCGCCGCGGCCCGTGGGGCTGCGGAGGCGCTCGACGGAGCACGCTCGGCGCTCTCGGGTTCCCCGCCGCAACCGCCGAGCAGGCCCGCGAGGACGCCGACGACCACCGGCCGCAGGAGCCGGAGGGCGACCGCGCGAGACGGAGACGGAGCGGTGGCGAGCACCACCCCATCTTGCCCGGATCCCCCGGTTGGGCCGTTCCGCTTCTCGGTTTGTCACCGTGTGGGCGTGGTCTCCTCTCCCGCGGCGCGGCTGCGCGCGCTCGCACTGCTCGTGCTCGCCATCGCGATCGGCGTCGGTGCCGCCGTCCTCTTGCGCGGCGGCGATGCGCTCCCCGAGGTGCTCGGCGGCGCGGACACGACGACCCTGCGCCCGGGTGCCGAGCCCGGCGAGGGCTTCGACCCGCTCGCCTACGACGACGACCGCCGCGCGGAGTACGAACGCCGGGCCGCCGCCGGGCTCTCCCACGTCCTCTTCGCGAAGTCCCCGGGCGGCGCCGTCGCCACGGCGGAGCGCGTCGAGGGGTTCCGGCCGCTGGTCGAGGCGGCCGCGCTGGCGGGGAAGGTCGACCCGAACCTGCTCGAGGCGATCGTGTTCCTCGAGTCGGCCGGCCGCCCCGAGGCCCAGGCGGGCAACGACCTGAGCGGCGCCGTCGGGCTGACCCAGATCCTCGCGGAGACCGGCCAGAACCTCCTCGGCATGCAGGTCGACGTGGCCCGCAGCGCCGCGCTCACCCGGGGCATCCGGCGTGGGAAGAAGGTCGCGGAGCGGACGGCCGAACGCCGACGGGTCGACGAGCGCTTCGACCCGGCCAAGGCGCTCGCCGCCACCGTCCGCTACCTCGAGTTCGCCCGCGGCGAGCTCGACGACCGTGACGACATGGCGGTGGTCAGCTACCACATGGGGGTCGGCAACCTGAAGACCGTCCTCGGCCGGTTCGGCGCCGACGAGAACACCTCCTACACCGAGCTCTTCTTCACCGTGAGCCCGCTGACCAAGCCCGAGGCGTACGCGAAGCTCGCCGCGCTCGGGGACGACTCCTCGACCTACCTCTGGCGGATCCGAGCGGCCGAGAAGATCATGCGCGACTGGCGCGCCGACCCGGCGGCGCTCGCCCGTGAGGCCGAGCTCCAGACGAGCAAGAACTCGGCCGAGGAGCTCCTCCATCCCCCGGCCGAGACGGAGCGCTTCGCCACCCCGGAGTCGCTCGAGGCGGCGACGACGATCGAGCCGCTCGACGCGACGGAGCTGGGCCGGTGGGGATTCCGGATCGACCCACAGATGGGCGAGCTCGCCGGGAAGATCGACCGCCCTCGAACCCTTTACCGCGGGCTACGCAGCGAGGCGCTGGCGACGCTGCGGTACCTCGGGACCGGGGTGCAGGAGATCTCGGGCGCGAAACGGCCGCTGCGGCTCACCTCGACGATTCGGGACGAGCGCTACCAGCGACTGCTGGTACGCGACAACGGCGAGGCGACGAGGAACTTCTCGCTGCACACCACCGGCTTCACGTTCGACGTGCTGCGCCGCTACGAGAGCAAGGCGCAGGCCCAGGCCTTCCAGTTCCTGCTCGATCGGCTCACCGCACTCAACCTGATCGCCTGGGTCCGGGAGCCCGCCGCCATCCACATCACGGTGGCCGGCGACGCGGCGCAGCTGCTTCGCGTCCCGTAGCGGGTGTGAGAACGACCGTCGAAGGGTCGTTCCCACACCGGCCGCGGCCCTACAGCAGCCCGCGAACCGCTTCAGCGACCTTCTCGGCGGTGATGCCGAACCGCTCGAGCAGCTCCGCACCGTCAGCGGAGGCGCCGAAGCGGTCCACGCCGATCGGCGCGTCCACCCACTCGTGCCAACCCTGGGTGGCGAGGGCCTCGACGGAGACCTTCTTGCGCCCGGCGGGCAGCACCTGCTCGCGGTAGGCGTCGTCCTGCTCGCGGAAGAGCTCCCACGACGGGAACGAGACGACCTGGCAGTCGGCGTCGACGAGGTCCGCCGCCTCGAGCGCGACCTGGACCTCGGACCCGGTGCCGACGATGACGGGACCCGAGCCCTCGCGCAGCACGTAGGCGCCGCGCCCGACACCCTCGCCCGAGCCCTCGAGCGACGGCAGATCCTGACGCGAGAGGATGAGCACCGCGGGACCTTCGATCTCCTCGAGGATCACCCGCCACGACTCGGCCACCTCGCGGTTGTCCGCCGGCCGGAGCACGACGAGCCCCGGGATGGCCCGGAGCGAGGCGACGTGCTCGATCGGCTGGTGGGTCGGCCCGTCGGAGCCGAGCGCGACCGAGTCGTGCGAGAACACCCACGTGGACGGGAGCCCGGTGAGCGCGCTCAGGCGGATCGCGCCGCGCATGTAGTCCGAGAACTGCAGGAACGTCGAGCCGTAGGGGCGGATGATGCCGCCGTGCGCGGCCAAGCCGTTGACCGCGCCGCCCATGCCGTGCTCGCGGACGCCCCAGTAGACGTTCCGGTCGGCCGTCTCGGCGGTGTACCGCGCGTCCTCGCCGCCGGGGAACTCGGTGTTCGTCGAGCCGGAGAGGTCCGCCGCGCCGCCGACCATCGTCGGGACGAAGTCCGAGAACGCGGCCATGACCTCCTTGCCCGCCTTGCGGGTGGCCTGCTCGTCCTTCTTGAACTCCATGGAGCGCAGCGCGTCGCCGACGCCCTCGAGCGCCTTCGGCGTCCAGGCCGCCTCCCACACCGTCGCCTCCTCGGCGTTCGCGCCCTTCCACTCCTCGAGCGCCGACTCCCACGCCTCCCGTGCCTTCGCGCCCTCGACGCCGGCCGCGCCGAACGTCTCGTAGACGCCGTCCGGCACGAAGAACGTCTTGTCGGGATCGGCGCCCATGGCCTCCTTCGTCGCCCGGACCTCGTCGGTCCCGAGCGCCGCGCCGTGCACCGCGCTCGTGCCCTGCTTGTTCGGCGACGGGTAACCGATGATCGAGTGCACGTGGATGAGCGTCGGCTTGGCCGTCTCCTCCTGCGCGATCCTGATCTGCGCCTCCAGCGCGTCGAGGTCGTTCGCGTCGCGGACCTCGAGCACCTGCCAGCCGTAGGACTCGAAGCGCTTGGAGACGTCCTCACGGTCGAAGCTCAGCGACGTCGGCCCGTCGAGCGAGATGTCGTTGTCGTCGTAGAGGTAGATGAGCTTCCCGAGCCCGAGCTGCCCGGCGAGCGAGGCGGCCTCGGCGGCGACGCCCTCCATCAGGTCGCCGTCGGAGACGATCGCGTAGGTGAAGTGGTCCTGACGCTCCGAACCGAACTTCTCGCGCAGGAACTTCTCCGCCATCGCCATGCCGACGCCGTTGGCGAAGCCCTGGCCGAGCGGGCCGGTGGTGACCTCGACGCCCGGGGTCACGTGGACCCTGTCGCGCTCCGGGTGGCCGGGGGTGAGCGAGCCCCACAGGCGGAACTTCTTGAGCTCGTCGAGCGAGAGCGCGTAGCCGCTCAGGTGCAGCGCCGAGTAGAGGAGCATCGAGCCGTGCCCGGCCGAGAGGACGAACCGGTCGCGGTCCGGCCAGCCCGGATCCTTCGGATCGTGCTTCATCACCTTCGCGTACAGCAGGTACGCGGCCGGGGCCATGCCGAGGGGCAGGCCGGGGTGCCCGGAGCCCGCCTCCTCGATCGCGTCCATCGAAAGGGTGCGGATGGTGTCGATGCAGAGCTGCTCTGAGTGTTCGGTCATGGCCTTTTCGGGAGCGCGTTGGGGGGCGGGCGGTTAGCCTACGGCCCAATGTCCGACCCTGTGAACCTGCTCGTCGAGATCCCCAAGGGATCCAGGAACAAATACGAGTGGGACGAGGACTTGCAGGCGATCAAGCTCGATCGTTTCCTCTTCTCCTCGGTCGTGTACCCGACCGACTACGGCTTCATCCCGGAGACCGACGGGGAGGACGGCGATCCCCTCGACGCGATGTGCATCGTCTCCGAGCCCACATTTCCCGGCTGCGTCATCCCGGTGAAGGTCATCGGCCTGTTCAAGATGCTCGACGACGGCGAGGTCGACGACAAGATCCTCTGCGTTCCGCTGAAGGATCCGAACTGGAACCGGGTGGAGACGCTCGACGACGTCTCCGAGCAGCTCAAGAACGAGATCTCCCACTTCTTCGAGATCTACAAGATGCCCGAGGGCAAGCACGTCGAGGTCGGCGGGTGGTTCTCCCGCGAGGACGCGCTCGAGACGATCACCGCCGCCCGCGAGCGGTACGCAGCCCGTGCGGGCGAGGCCGCCGGCGCCGCCTGAGGACGTCACGTAGGCTCGGCCGATGGCCTACCGCACGCCCGACGACCGCTTCACCGACCTCCCCGGGTTCCCCTACGAGGCGAACTACCTGGAGCACGAGGGCTTGAGGATCGCCTACCTCGACGAGGGGCCGCAGGACGGGCCGACGGTCTGGCTCATGCACGGCGAGCCCACCTGGGGCTTCCTGTACCGAAAGGTCATGGAGCCGCTGCTCGCTGCCGGGTTCCGCTGCCTGGTCCCGGACCTCGTGGGCTTCGGCCGGTCCGACAAGCCCGAACAGGTCGCGGACTACAGCTACGACAAGCACGTCGGCTGGATGAGCGCCGTCGTCGAGCATCTGGCCCCCACCGACTGCACGATGGTGGTCCACGACTGGGGCGGGCCGATCGGCATGCGGCTCTTCGTCGAGCACCCCGAGGCGTTCTCCCGCATCGCGATCATGGACACCGGCTTCTTCACGGGCGAGCAGCGGATGTCCGACGCGTGGAAGGCGTTCCGCGACTTCACCGAGCGCACCGAGGACCTGCCGGTCGGCTTCCTCGTCCAGGGCGGCGCCAAGAGCGAGCTGCCGGACGAGGTCGTCGCCGCCTACGACGCCCCCTTCCCGGAGCCCGCCGCCAAGGCCGGGGCCAGGGCCTTCCCGCTCATGATCCCGACGACGCCCGACGCGGTCGGAGCCGACGCCGGGCGGGCCGTCCGTGACGCGATGATCGCCGACGACCGGGAAAAGCTTCTCCTCTGGGCGGACGGCGACCCGATCATCCCGATGAGCGCCGGCGAGAAGATGGCCGAGCTGCTCGGCGCGCCGATCGAGTCGATCGCCGACGCCTCGCACTTCCTCCAGGAGGACGCGGGCGCCGCCATCGGCGAGCGGCTCGTCAGCTGGCTGCGCTGACGCCGTCGCCGCGGCGACGGCGGGCCGCTCAGCTTGCAGTCGTCCCGCAGAACTCGTCGACCTTGACGTCGGCGACGCAGGTCGTGCGCCCCTTCCACGTGGTGCGGAGCCCTTCGACGTACTCGGCCGCGACCTTGCGCTTCGCCGTGGCCGTGAGGCCGGCCGCGATCGCCTTCGAGGCCTGCTCGAGTGACTGCTCGGGCAGCGGCGTGCTCTTCGTGACCCGGAAGACGAGGAAGCCCGAACCGGTGTCGACCGGCCCGGAGACCTCGTTTACGGGCGCGGAGAACACGGCCCGGTCGAGGACGTCGCCGCTCTCCCCGTTCTTGAGCTTCGCGAGCTTGCCCTGCCCGGCGGTGGCGGAGTACTTCTTGTCCACGGTGTCGAAGTCGTCGCCGCCGACGAGCGCGGCCTTCGCCTCGTCGGCCTTGGCCTTTTCGGTGGTGATGATGACCTCGACGTCCCGCTCCGACGGCGTGGCCCAGCGGCCGGGTTCCGCGTCGTAGACCTTCTTGATCTCCGCGTCGGTGGGCGCCTTCACCTTGTCTGTGGCGCGCTTCTGCAGCTCCGAGGCGAGGAGCGCGACCCTCTGCTGGAAGCGCATGTCGTCGGTGGTCGTCCCCAGCTGCTTCTGGATCGCCGCACGGTCCTGGGGGCCGGTCGCGCCCGTCTGCTGGAAGTACCCGTCGATCGAGGCGGTGATCTCCTTATCGCCGACCTCGACGTCCTGGTCCTTCGCCTCCTGGATGACCCAGACCGCTCCGACCAACACACCGAACGCGGCCTGCCGCGCGTCCTTGGCGCTCGGGGCCGTCCCGCCCGTGGCGGTGGCCGAGGCCGTGTAGACCTCCTGCCAGTGATCGAGCTCCTGCTCCGTGATCTTCGCGTCCCCGATCCGGGCGACGGCGCCGTCCGGAACGTCCTCGCCGCCCCCGGAGGTGAGAGCGAAGGCGGCGAGGGCGAGGATCGCGACGACGATGAGCGCCAGCACGATGAGGTGTTCGCGAAGCCACAAGGCCACGCGATCGGCCGTATCCAGGACGTTCTGCATGTCGCGGACGGTACGCGGGCCGGGTGAATATTGCGTTAGCGGCCGTTCCCGGTCACCGGCTGAGCTGCTTGGGCTCCGTTCCCGCGTCGAGGCCCGGCTCGGACTTCGAGGCGCGCAGCTCGTAGGCCGCCCGTGCTCCCTGATCGACCGTCGAGAGGACCTGATCGGCCTTGAGCAGGCGCGTGATGCGCTCGCGTCCGCTGCGGGGCAGGACCCCCATGACCTGGGTGATCGGCCCGATGGACTTGGGGACGTAGACGTCGAAGCGCGGGACCTGCAGGCACTCGACGATCGCGGCCGCGACGTCCTCCGGGTTCACGTTCTTGACACCGCGCGCCTCCGTGAGGCCGGCGGCGAGCTCCGTGTTGACCACGCCGGGCATGACGCAGGAGACCTCCACCGGGGTCTCGCGCAGCTCACCGCGGAGCGCCTCGGAGACGCCGACGACGAAGTGCTTGGTCCCGCAGTAGGTCGCCCCGCCCGGGAAGCCGCCCTTGCCGGCCGAGCTCGCGATGTTGACCAGGTGGCCGCGGCCCCTCGCCACGAATCGGGGCACCGCGATCTTCATGCCGTAGAGGACGCCGTGGACGTTGATGTCCACCTGACGGTGGGCGACCGCGTCGGACTCCTCGAGGAACGGGCCGAGCTGCATGATCCCGGCGTTGTTGACGAGCACGTCAAGTGGGCCGAGGTCGGCCTCCACCGCGTCGATGAACGCCTCGAAGGACTCGCGGTCGGTGACGTCGAGCGCGTAGCCCCTCGCGTTCGGGCCGAGCTCAGCCGCGGCGGCCTGGGTGCCGGTGAGCTCGAGATCCCCGATGGCGACCTTCATGCCCTGGCGGATGAGGTGCCGCGCGGTCTCCTTGCCGATGCCGCGGGCGCCTCCGGTGATCGCGACGACCTGGCCGGAGAGGATGCGAGGGGGCTGTTTGGCCATGGGAGCTGCTCCTAGAACGAAGATGACGGGGGCGTCACCAAGCGTACTCGACGCGATGTCAGCGCGCCGTTGGCCGGCACATCGGGAGGCCCGAGCTCGACGCGCACGCGGGTCCCGCCACCCGGCGACGAGGCGACCGCGAAGCTGCCGTGCGCGGCCGCCACCCGCTCTGCACACGCCGCGAGCCCCATCGCGTCGGCGCGCCGGATATGCGGATCGAACCCGACGCCGTCGTCCTTCACCTCCATGATGACCCGTCCCGCCGCGTGCTCCACGCGGACGGCCAGGGTCCGCGCGCCGGCGTGCTCGACCACGTTCGAGACGAGCTCCCGCGCCACGTTGACGATCAGCTCGTCCCGGACCCCCTCCGCCTCGGCCGCGATCTCCACCCGGACCTCGAGCCCGTGCCGATCGCCCGCCCGGTGCACGAGGGCGCGGAGGGCGGCCTCGAGGCCGGCGTGGTCGAGCGCGACCGGATGCAGCTCGGCGATGGTGTGGCGGAGCGCGGCGACGCTCGCCTGCATCCCCGCGTCCGCCCGGGCGACCGCCGCCCGCTGCGCCTCGTCCACGGTCGGAATCTCGTCGAGCTCCTGACGCGCCGTGAGCAGGAGCTGCAAGGCGCCCTCGTGGAGCTCCGCCGTGATCTTGCCGCGGTCACGCGCCTCGGCGTCGAGCACGGCGCCGAGCAGCAGCTGCCGCCCGTCGGTCAGCGCCTCGACCTGCCGGAAGGCCCGGACGCGCACCGCGGAGAGGACGAGAGCCGCTCCCGTCGCCCACGCGAGGCCGAGCACGTACGCGATCACGGTTCCCGGCGCTCCGGGCTCGTCCCGCAGGAGGTCGGGCACCGCGCTCGCCGCGTACCCGACGAGCAGCCCGGCACCGGTGTAGGCGACGAACCGCGGTGCCATGAGGATGGCGGGCGCGATCATCAGCGCGAGGACCACATGGCGGAGCCCGGACTGCGCGCCGCCGGAGAGCGCGATGAGCGCGGTGAGCGCGATGACGTCCGGGATCAGGGTGTGCTCGGGACGCAGGCGGCTCCAGACGTCGGACGAGGCGAGCGCCAGGGCCGTCAGGCCGCCGAGGACGGTCACCGCGAAGACGATCCAGAAGGCCGCCCCGGCCTCGTGAGGGTCCCGCAGCACGTACGCGGCCGCCGGGATGGAGGCGAGCACGCGCACCAACAGGTAGATGCGGAGGATCCCGCGTTCCCCCCCGATCAGCGACGGCTCCGGCGTGTGGCGATCGAAGATGGACATCGGGGCTCGGATCCTACGCCGCGATTGCGCAGGATGGTTTACCGGTACGGACCATCACCCCGCACCGGCTCTCCCGTCACGGAGGCGCGTTGACCCCGGGCGGCAGGGGACCGACCGGGGTCGCGGTGATCACCCCGGAGCCGCTCTGCCCTCCGTCCTCCTCGTCGAGGACGCGGACAAGCCCGTACGTCGAGGCCCCGGCGGCGAGGGTCACGGCGAGCGCGACGAGGGTCCGGCCGACCCGTCCGCGGGGCTCCAGGACCCCTCGGCCACGACCGGGGGAGGATGAGCCGGCCCCCGCGCGGGCCTCGCGCCGGGCCGTGGCCGCCGCCGCGCGCAGGGCGGGTCGCTGCTCGGCGAGCGCAGCCGCGAACGCACGGCAGGTCGCGCAGTGGCTGGTGCTCGCCTTTCCGCGGCGGGCCTCGTCCGCCGCCAACTCCTCACGCTCGGCGGCGCAGGCACGGTCCGCCGGGCGGCCTAGTCCGGCCAGCGCCGCGTGCCCCCGGGAGAGCAGGCCCGGTCCCTCCTCGGGCTCGAGCCCGAGGGCCGGGGCGAGCTCGGCCGGGCGGAGCCCCACCGCCTGCGCGACCACCGCGGCCCGCTCCCGCTCGGGCAGCGTCGCGAGGCGGCCCGCGAGTGGTCCGAGCGCAGGGTCCTCGGCGGGCTCCTCCCAGCTCAGCGCCCGACGTCGCCGGGCGAGCTCCGGCGCGCACGCGAGCCAGGCGCCGGCGACCGCGTCCACCGCGTCAGAGCCGGGCGCGGCGTCGTCTGCGGCCGCGGCGGCAGCCGCGGTGTCGCCCAGCATCAGCCGGCAGAAGGAGGCCCCCGCATCCATCGCCGCCCATCATGGCTCATAATCTCGCGTCATGTCCTCTTTCGCGCACGAGGGTCACCGCATCGCCTACTCCGTCCACGGCGACGGCGAGCGCACCTGCGTCCTGATCCACGGCCTCCTCTTCAACCAACGGCTGCACGACCGGCTCGCGCGGTCGCTCGTCAAGCGCGGACACCGGGTCGTCACGATCGATCTGCTCGGGCACGGACAGTCCGACCGGCCGACCGAGATGCAGGCCTACTCGATGGGCGCCTTCGCGCGACAGGTGGTCGGACTCCTCGATCACCTCGAGGTCGAGAAGGCGGTCGTCTGCGGCATGTCGCTCGGCGCCAACACCACGCTGGAGGTCGCCTCGCTCGCCCCCGAACGGCTGCAGGGCATGGTCATCGAGATGCCGGTCCTCGACAACGCGCTCATCGGCTGCGCGCTGGCGTTCACGCCGGCGATGATCGCCTTCACGCGCGGGGAACCGGTCATGCGCGCCGTCCAGGCCGTCGCCCGCCGTACCCCCCGCCTTCCCTGGTTCGCCGATCTGCTCGTCGACCTCGTCCGCCAGGACCCGGAGCCGAGCGGGGCGCTGATGCAGGGGCTCTTCTTCGCCCGCATCGCCCCGCCGCGGGAGGAGCGGCGCACGTTCACGATGCCCGCGCTCATCATCGGCCACCGGGCCGACCCGGTGCACCCGTTCTCCGACTCCGGCGCACTGCACGAGGAGCTCCCGAACTCGCAGCTCGTCGAGGCCAGCTCGATCCTCGAGCTGCGGCTCTCCCCGAAGCGCCTGACCGCTCGCATCGCCGACTTCCTCGACGAGTGCTGGGCGGCCGAGACGGCCTCGGCGTCCGGGACCGCCCAGGTCGCCTGACGCGCGGCGCCCGGCGCCCTTCTACCCTTTGCCCGGTGAGCAGCCGTCAGGAAGAGAAGGAACGCCGCAAGGCCGAACGCGCGGAGGCCGAGGCACAAGCCGCCCGGGCCGCCGCGACGAAGGGGCGCTTGCAGCTGGCGCTCGGAGGGCTCGTAGGGGTCGCGGCGATCGTGGTCGCCGTGCTCATCTTCAGCAGCTCGGGCGGCGGCGAGAAGAGCACGACGTCCAAGGCCCCGTCCGGCGTCACGCTGCCCGCGCTGAAGGAGACCGACCTCAAGACCGCCGCCTCCGCGGCCGGATGCGAGCTCACGACACCCCCCTCGGAGGGCCGCGGGCACACGACCAAGAAGGTCGCCTACAAGACCAACCCGCCGACCTCCGGCGACCACGACCCGACCTGGGCGGACGATGGGATCTACGCGTCCGAGAACACCCCGCCGCTCGGGAAGCTCGTGCACACGCTCGAGCACGGCCGCATCGACATCCAGTACCGCGTCGGCACCCCCGCCGCGACGGTTGCGAAGCTCGAGGCGCTCGGCTCCGAGGAGCTCCGCTTCGGCCGCGAGGCGTACCACACGCTCGTCTTCCAGAACCCGACCGACATGAAGGCCGAAGTGGCCGCGACGGCCTGGACGCAGTCGCTCACCTGCCCGACGATGAACGACAAGGTCTACGACGCGGTCCGTGCCTTCCGGGTCGCCTACACGGACAAGGGCCCCGAGCTCATCCCGTAGGTCTCACCCGAGCAGCGAGCGGTACAGCGCGGCGTGCGCGGCCGCGATCGTCGTCCAGTCGAACCGGGTCCGCGCCGCCGCAGCAGCAGCCTCTCTGAGCTCTGCTCGCGCGGCCGGATCGCCGAGGAGCGTGGAGAGCGCCGCGGCGAGGGCCGTCGGCTCCCCGGGCGCGACGCGTCGGACCGCATCGCCGAGCTCGGAGAAGCCGCCGACGTCGCTCGCGAGGATCGCCTTGCCGAGGCCGAGGGCGGTGAAGAGGACGCCCGAGCCCTCGATCTCGCGGTACGGGAGGACGACCAGGTCAGCGTGAGCGAAGCACCAGGCCGACTCCGCCTCGGTCACGAAGCGGGGGACGATGCGGACCCCGGGCGGCAGCGGCGGAACGTCCATGCGCGGCGCGCCGACGATCCACAGCTCGGCGTTGAGCCCGAGCTGCCGCCAGGCGTCGAGCAGGACGTCGAGACCCTTGTAGGGCCGCAGGAGTCCGTAGAAGAGCGCGACCGGACGCGTCGGCTCGGGCAGCTCGCCGGGCCGTTCGGGAGCGACGGAGGCGAGGCTCGTGAAGGCCCCGTGGGGGATGACGTGCAGCTTCTCCTCCGCGACCCCGAGGTCGAGCAGCCGTGCGCACGAATGGTCGGTGTGCGCGATGACCGCGTCCATCCGGTCGTAGAGGCGGCGCTGGGCGGAGCGCTGGAGCCGGCGCGGCTCGCGGGGGAGGACGTCGTGCGCGGTGAGCGCCATCGGGCGGCCCCGCGGCAGCAGCAGCTGGTCGAGCTCCTGAAGGGGTAGCCACTGGAAGTGCAGGAGCTCGCCGCGCGCCCTGCGCCCGAGCCTCGCCATGTTCCGCGGGTGGGCGCGAGATGAGCCGAAGACCTCCTCGCGGAGGGTGTAGGCGCCGTCGGCGGCGGGGGTCTCCCCGTGGCGGAAGGGGCGGGTCAGCAGCTCGACCTCGAGCCCTTCGCGGGCGAGCGCCGAGCAGAGCGCGCGGTCGTACGGCGGGGTGTAGGCGGCGGGGTCGACGACGGAGATGCGCAAGGGTCGGGACAATAGGCCGATCGACCTCTCCTTCTGCATCGTCAACACCGCCCAGCGCGAGCTCCTCGTGCGATGCCTGGACGCGGTCGACGCGGAGCGGGCGCAGCTGGAGGAGGCCGGGGTGAGCACCGAGGTGCTCGTCCTCGACAACTGCTCGGGCGACGGTTCGGCGGGCGCGGCGCGGCGGCATCCGGCCTGCGACGAGGTGATCGCCCTCGACGAGCGGCGGGGGAAGGGGGAGAACGACACGCACCTGCTCCGGCGCGCCACCGGCGAGTTCTGCCTCCTGCTGAACGAGGACTCAGAGCTCCGACCGGGGGCGACCGCGACGTTGCTCGCCGCCTTGCGGGAGCGGCCGGAGGCGGCCGCGGCGGGTGCCGCGCTCTTCCGTCCCGACGGGACCCGGCAGGCCAGCGCCTGGCGCTTCCCGACGCCGCTGAGCGCGCTGGCCGCCGCCCTTCAGCTCCACCGGCGCCTGACCGTCCAGTCCCGGGGCGAGGCGACCCGGGAGGTGGACTGGGCCCAGTCCGCCGCGCTGCTCGTGCGCCGCGACGCTGCCGAGCAGATCGATTTCTTCGACCCGGTGTTCTTCGTCTACTCCGACGAGGTCGACTTCTGCAAGCGCCTCGCGGACGCCGGCTGGGTCACCCTGTTCGTGCCATCGGCCGAAGCGGTCCACCACGAGCAGCTCTCGACCGGCGAGGTGCCGGAGAAGCGGATCGTCGAGCTCTCACGCAACCGCGACCGCTACATGCGCAAGCACCATTCCCCCGCCGCCGCGCTGGCCGTCCGTCTGCTCACCGCGTTCACCTACGCGACCCGCGCGCTCGCCGCGCTCGTGCTGCCTGGGCACGACCCCCGACGCTACTGGCGCCACGTCACCGCGACGCTGCGCCCCGCCCGGGGCGAGGGCCTGCGCGAGGCCGCGGTCGAGCACAACCGGGGCACGCGGCTCTAGCCCGATCACGGCCTCGGTGCTGAGGATGGATCTGACCCCGCGTGGCGGGGTCGGATCCATGCTCACCGTCGCCGGGGCAGTGCTCGGCGGAGGAGGTCGCGCTCGGCGCGCGTGCTGAGCGGGAGCAGCGCGAAGGGCACGATCACCGCGAGCGTGGCCCGGGTGAGCAGTCCGGCGGCGCCATCGGTCGGGAGCAGGAGCTCCCCGCCGACCGCGAGCCCGGCCATGACCGCGGTGATCGCCGCCATCCGCGCCCATTCGAACGGCACGACGAAGAGCCGGCGCGTGAGCAGGTGGATCACGGCGAGCATCACCGCGTAGGCAGCACAGAGCGCGACGCCCGCGCCGACGATCCCGAACCGGTCCACGGCGAGCACGAGCACCGCCACGTTGACGACGAGCCCGGCCAGCGCCGCCGGAGCGTTCCGCGTCATCACCTTCGCGCGCCCCGCGATCGTCACGAAGACCAGGTAGAGGCCGTAGAGCGCCCAGCCGAGCGCCACCCACGGAAGCACCTCGTGCGCCGCGGAGTACTCCGGCGCGAGCAGCAGCCGGACGAACCAGCGACCGATGAGCGTGAGCGCGACGACCGCGGTGCCGACCACGATCACGTAGAGCGTCGTGACGGTCGCGTAGAGCCGGCGCGCCTGCTCGTCGTCCTCGACGGAGTAGACGAGCGGTGGCCAGGCCGACTGAAAGCCGCGGACGACCAGGATGACCGCGGTGGAGAGCTTGACCGCGCCGGCGTAGACGGCCGCGGCCTGCGGCGACTCGGCCCGGATCAGGTAGGCGCGGTCGACGACGTTCAGCGCGAAGACGGCCGCCTCGGCCGGGACGGTGGGCGCCCCGAAGCGGAGGAGCGCGTCGAGGCCGCGCGGCCGGATCGGGCGGATCCGCGCGCGCAGATCGCCCCAGAGGGCGAGCAGCACGACGGTCGAGGCCACGTAGTTGCCGTAGACGTAGCCGCGGGCGCCCTGATCCAGGACGACGACGAGCAAGACCGTCAGGCTGACCGTGAGCAGGATGTTCGCGACGCTCGCCCGCACGAACGCCCGGCGCCGCTCCTCCACCCTGAGCATCGAGTAGGCGACCTCGAGGTTCGTGAACGCCCAGAGGCCGAGCAGCCCGCCGCCGACGAGCACCGGGTCCCGGAAGCCGTCGAAGAGCAGTCCGCTCAACGGGCCGGCCAGCCCTAGCCCGACGAGCGCCGCGACCGTCGACGTGGAGAGGACCACGGTGAAGGTGGTGCGGGCGAGCCGTTCCCGCCGCACGGGGTCGGCGTCGTCGAACCAGAACCGCACGAACGCCTCGCCGATCCCGACCCGCAGGACGATCGAGCTCAGGATCACGAAGGTCAGAAGCGTCTCCGCGTACCCGTAGCCGGCCTGCGAGATGGCGCGCGTGTACAGCGGCAGCGTGAAGAGCGCGAGCGCCGCGGAGAGGATCGAGGGCGCCTGGTAGGCGATCGAGGACGCCAGCAGGCGCTTGAGCAGGCTTCCCACGCGGCCAGCACGGTACCGACGGGTAGGGTCGGCGGGCCGATGGCCGCTCCGCTCTGCCTGCTGCTCCTGCCCCGCACGCTCGAGCACTTCATCCTGCGCGACCAGGCCGAGGACCTCCTCCGGGCGCCGGGCGTGATCAGCCGCGAGCCGGGCCGCGTCCCCTACGGCGCCTGGGCGCGGCTCCCGCCCCGGCTCGGTGCGCCGCTCGCCACACGGCAGGCCACAGCGCTCCTGCGCGGGCTCGACGGCACCCCGAAGGTCGTCGTGATCTTCCACCCGCTGCAGCTCCCGGTCGCCGAGGCGATCATGGCGAGGACCGGTGCGGAGCTCTGGTACTCGCGGTGGGACCGCTACGAGGCCGCCCATGACGCACCGGCGCCGCTCCGCGCTCGCCTCGAGCAGCTCCACGCGAGGGCCGCGGCGCTCTCGACCCTGACCTTCGCCGCGAGCGTGGAGTTGCAGCGGCTCGAGACGGAGGCGGGCCGGGAGGCGGAGCTGGTCCCGCTCGCCGCCGACGGCTTCCCCGCTCCGGACCCGTCCGGGACCGTCGTGGCGATCTCCCTCGGGCACCTCGGGCACCGGGTCGACTGGGGTCTTCTCCGCGGCGTGGCCCGAGCACTGGGGGACGATCTCGTGGTGTTGCTGGTCGGCGCCGCGCACCCGGACGAGCTCCCGGACGACGAGGACTTCGCCGCCTGCCGTGCCCTGCCCCAGTTCGTCTGGCTCGGGGAGCGCTCCGACGCCGAGGCCTCCCGTCTGATCGCCTGCGCGGACGTCGGGATCGTCCCCTTCCGCGTCGAGCCGTTCAACGACGCCGGCCTTCCCTACCGGATCCTCAAGTACGCGCGGCTCGGCCGCCGCACCGTCTCGCCCCCGCTGGCGGGGGTCCGCACGTGGGCCCGGGCCGTCGACGAGGCCGACGGGCCGGCCGCGTTCGCTGCGGCCCTGCGCGCCCAGGCGGGTCGGCGGGCTGCCCCGGACGCGGAGCTGCGGGCCTGGGCGCTCGAGCAGACGGCCGAGGCCCAGAACGCGCCGCTCTGGGAGCGCCTCTCTGCGCTCGACATAACCCCCTGACCGCCGCCAGGACGGGCCGCTTAGGAAGCCCTGAGGTCCTGCTCAGCCGTCCCTCAGCCGCTTCTGACAGCATGTCAGCCATGGAGCAGGAGCTCACCCTTCCCCAGACCCGACAGGTCGTCCGTCTCCGCCGCCGGCACCCCGGCGCGGAGGTCCGTGTCCACCACCGCCCCTGGGGCCTCGTGCTCGAGGCACGCAGTGGAGATCGCGTGCTCGAGCTCTTGCGCCTCGACTGGGACGGCGCGGTCGTCCCCGACCAGCGCGTCGACCGCGCCGCCTGATGAGGGCACCGACCTCAGCGTGCGCGCACCCGGACGTATGAGCGCGTCACGCCGGTGCTGAGGAGGTAGCGGCCGCTGGCCAGCGGCCGGGTCCGCCTCCCGCAGACCAACCGCCGCGGGAGAGCCATCCGTCGATCGAATCGGCCGTTCCGGTCGACCAGCACACGGGCCAGCGACGCCCGACAGCTGACGCCACCGCGTCGGGCACGGAGCACGATCCGGACGCGCACGCCCGGGGCGTACCCCGTGCCGCGCACGCGGATCGTCCGGCGCTGGACCGTGCGTCCGCGCGCGCGGAGCGTCCTGCGGGCAGTGGTCGGGCTCCGGACATCGCGTCCGTCGCGGCCGGCCGGGCCTGCAGGGCCGGCCGGACCCGGGGCCCCCGGCGTCGCCGGAGGGGCGTCACGCCCAGGGCGGCCGTCCGTCCCGTTCGTCCCGACGCCGTCCCGTCCGGTCGTCCCATCCCTGCCGTCGGTTCCGTCGGCGCCGGTCGTCCCGTTCGCGCCGTTGGTCCCGTCCACCCCGGCGGGTCCCGCCGGCCCGGCCGGACCCGAGCTGCCGTCGGCGCCCGCAGGCCCCGTCACCCCCGTGGACCCGGTGCCCCCGTCAGCCCCCGCCGGCCCCGTCGCCCCCGTGGACCCGGTGCCCCCGTCAGCCCCCGCCGGCCCCGTCGCCCCCGTGGACCCGGTGCTCCCGTCAGACCCCGCAGGACCCGTTGCTCCCGTGGGCCCGGAGGCGCCGCTTGACCCGGTCGTGCCCGTGGGCCCCGTCGGACCCGCTGGCCCCGTCGCCCCGGTGGTTCCCATGGGGCCGGTCGCCCCCGCCTGCCCGGTCGCGCCGGAGCCACCGGCTCCCGTCGTTCCGCTCTCGGGGGCGCGCGCGGGCTCCTGCACCGCGAGCTCGGTCAGTTCGATCGAGCCTGAGGGCGTGCGCTCCCCGAACGCGAAGGTGATCGTCCCTACGTCTGCCGTATTCACGCCGGCGAAGGCGCGGAGCGGGATCCGGACGCCGCCGAGCAGCACCGCCTGGTTGTTGCTCCCGCCCGGGGCCGGGGTCTGAAGCGCCGGGGCGCCGTACCGCGCGGCAGGGACGCTCGCGCTGTGGCCCGAACCGTCTCTCAGCACGACCTCGAAGTCCTGCCCGCTTGGATAGGCGGGGTTGCGCGCGTCGGAGAAGTTCACCCCGACCCGGAAGGTGAGCGCCTCGAAGGCCGAGAGGTCACGGTTCCCGAGCGTCGCGGTCAGCGAGGAGGGACCGCCCCAGGCCAGCGTGAGCTGTCGTGCACGCGAGCGGGTCCGCACGTTCGGGCAGCCCGAGTTCGTGCCGGGGTCGCGGGTCTGCCCGTTCCCGGTCCCGTCCCCGCTCGAGTGCCGTGGCGTGCAGGCCGAGAACACGGCCAGTCCGGACTGCGCGAGTGTGCCGCCGTCGGCCGTCGCGGTGAGCGCGTCGGCGCCCTCCTGCGGGGTCACGAGCAGGCGGCGCTCCACGGCTGGAGCTAGGTAGGAGACCGAGTACAGGTTCGAGCACCCCTGCGAGGCCGGGCACTGCGAGCCGCTGAGGAGGGACTCCCCGGTCATGTACGGGTCGAGCGCCGGCTCGGGGCCGACGTAGCGCCGCAGGAACGAGCCGGCGAGCGCGATCGTGTTCTGCTCCTGCTCCGGACGGCTCAGGCGGAGGTTGCCGGCGGTGCCGGAGGCGCACTTCGTGCCGGTCGTCGAGTAATCGTCGGAGAACCACTCCTGGTTGCCGAAGTTGTGATCGGTCCCGTTGACCGAGAAGATCACCCGGGCGCCCTTCTCCTGCGGATCGACGAAGCGCCCCCGGTCCCAGCCGAAGATCGACTGCACGTCGTAGACGTCGCCGTCGCAGCGCGCCGCGTAGGAGGCGTAAGCAGTGCCGTAGGGCACGTTGACGTGGTAGTCGGTGCCCGCGTAGGAGAGCACGCCCTTGAGCGCCTTTGCGTACTTGCCGCCGTTCTCCTCGCGGTCGTACTCGATGAGTCGCGTCACGCCCTCACCACCTCGGGAGTGGCCGAAGAGCCCGATACGCGAGAGGTCGACGCGGCCCTGCAGCCTGGAGCCGATCTCGCCCTGCAGCGGGGTCGTGTTCGCGCGGCCGAGGAAGTCGAGGGTCATCGACAGGATCTGCGCGCGCTCGCGCATGCCCTTCGACTGGTCCTGGTTGCCGTTCTGGTTGATGGCGTTGACGTCGACAGAGGCACTGATGTAACCGTGGGAGGCCAGGAACCGGGTCAGGTAGCGGTACCCCTTGAAGCTCGGCAGCGACTCCGTCGGCCCGAGGCCAAGCGCGCCGGTCATGAGCTCAGGGCACGGCTGGGCCGGGACCTCGGAGCCCGCCAGCCGACAGGTCGCGTGGTTGCCGTGCTGCAACAGGATCACCGGGTAGGCCCCCGACCCGCCGACCGGAACCGTGATCTCGCCGCGCAGCTGCGCCGGGTAGCTGACCCCGGCGGCTCCCTGGACCGGCTCGGAGGTCACGACGACCGCGCCCTCGTCGTAGGGCAGGACCTCCGCTCCGAGCGGCCCGAAGGCCGTCGGATCGGGCGGCGCCGCGAGGGCGGGCGGGGGGGCGAGGAGACCCCCGGAGAGCAGGAGCAGCAGGGCAACGAGCTTGGAGCGCATGGAGGGCAGGAACGCTCCGCCCTGTCCGATCAAGCGGGACCGTCGGTCCCTATCGCTTCGACCGCCGGTCTAAGACGCGCCGCGGCAGCGGTCCTCGGCCAGGAGGAAGTCGTGGAGCACCGGGAACGCGAGGCGCACCGCGGGGACGTTGAAGCGCTTCGAGACCCCCGCGGCCTCGCCGAAGCGCTTGATCGCCTTCTCGTCCACCACGACGTAGAGCGCCGTGCCCTCCGGCAGGTCTCCGACCTGTGAGCGGGCGCGGACGTCGGCCTCGGCCGCGTCCAGCTCGAACCGGAGGTCCGGGATCAGCCGGTAGTTCGGCAGCGTGAGCGGTGGGCACTGCCGCACGCGCGGGTCCTGTGCTGTCGCGACGACCGCCAGGTGGGTGCGCTCGATGAAGCGCAGCTCGCGGGCGAGCGCGGCGAACGAGCCGGCCTTCAGCACGAGGAACACGGCTCCGAGTAGGACGGCGGCGCCGGCGCCGCGCTCCCACCGCGCCCGCCGCGGCCCCCGCTCGAGCTCGGTGTAGCCGAAGATCGCGTAGCCGGCCAGCAGGCAGAGCGCGACCGCCGGGACGGTCAAGTAGCGCGGGAGGATCGACAGCCCGCCCGCCCCCGTCCCGACGAACGTGACGGTGCCAGCGGCGAAGAGTGCGAGCGGGACGTGGAGCGCGTGGAGCCGCTCGCGCGACCGGTAGGCGAGCCCCGCGCCGAGCAGCGCCGCGGCGAAGACGGGTGGCCGGGCGGTGTCGGCGAGGAAGGAGACGAAGTTCCGCGGGACGTTCGCGATGCCGCGCTCCCGACCGAGCTCCTCGGCGAGGGTCGAGGTCGCGTGGAGCGAGAAGAGCGGATCGCCCGTGAGCGCGAGATCAGAGACCGCCCAGAGCACGGGGGCGACCGTGGCGAGCAGCAGCAGATCGAGCCGCAGCGGCCCGAGGCCCTTGCCCTCCTCGCGTCCGAGGAGCCGGCAGGCGGGCCCGTGCCACAGCCAGACGAGCCCTGCGAGGATCCACGCCTCGGGCCGCAGCAGCCCGGCCACCGCCAGCACCCCGCCGACCGCCCGCCCGCGTCCGGGTCGCTCCGCCTCGAGCGCCGCCGCCACGAGCACCAGCGCCAGGAAGGGTACGTCGACGTACCCGCGTGCGGCGTAGAGGAGGAACGCGAAGCTCGAGCCCGTGAAGAGCGCCCCGCCGATCGCGGGGCCGATCCCGAAGCAGGCCAGGCCGACGCGGAAGACCGCGGCGACCAGCACCACGAGCGAGAGCACGCAGAGCACGACGAGCGCCCGGTCGGCGGCCCCGCCGAAGACGAGGTCGAGCCCTGCGGCGACGAGGATGAAGAGCGGATGCTGTGTCGGTGCGGCGTACGCCTCCAGGTTCGGCGCGTGCCCGTCGAGGAGCTCCCGCCCCCAGTTGAGGTGGAAGTAGGAGTCGTAGTTCGGGTAGGTCGGGACGGCCAGCGCGAAGGCCAGCGCGAGCACGACGAGCCCGCCGAAGGCCAGCCGCTGCTGCCGTGCGCTCACGCGGTGCGGGCCGCGCGCTGCGCTCGCCGCGTCGCCGCATCGGGGGCAGGCTCCGGCCCGACGGGCTCCGGACGGGCCGTCCGCGGCGCCAGCGCCACGCCGACCGCCAGGAGCGCCCAGGTGAGCGGATCCTCCAGGAAGGCCGCGTAGAGCATCGTGTGCACGGTGAGGGCGGCGAAGGCGGCGAGCACGAACGCCCGCACCGGGTCCGCGCGGGCGCCCCGGCCCAGCCGCACGAAGGCGAGCACCATGAGGGCGAGGTAGGCGAGGAGCCCCGCCACGCCCTGCTCCGCCGCCACCGTGATCGGGATCGTGTGCGAGGCGGAGGCAGCCTGCTGGGCCGAGGCCTCTTCGCGGCGCCGGAAGGTCCGTGCGAAGGAGCCCGACCCCCAGCCCGCCACGGGCTTCTCCCGGGCCAGGTCCACCCCGCCGGAGATGAGGTCGTAGCGGCCGCTCGTCGCGTTGTCGAGCCCCTTGGAGCTTCCGGTGTTCAGGTTGATCGCCCCGGGGGCCAGGAGCACGACGGCGATCCCGATCGCCGTGAGCGCCCCGGCGACGCCGAGCGCCAGGCGCGGCCGCCAGAGCAGCCCGGCGAGCACCCCGAGCCCGACGATGAGCGCGGTGAACGAGGACTGGGAGAAGGTGAGGACGAGCCCCGCCCACAGCACCGCGAGCGCACCGGCCGCACCGACGACGACCCGGGGTGCCCGGGTCCAGACGAGCACCGTCGCCACCCCGAGCATCACCACCGCAAGGAAGCGCCCGTAGATGTTCGGGTCGAAGAAGAGCGAGTTGACCCGGAAGTACTCCTCGAACTGGTTCGAGCTGATGACCTTCGGGTTCAGGAGCAGGGTCTTCGTCGCGTACTCCCAGAACCCGACCAGGACGAAGAGCACGGCCAGGCCGCCGAGCACGCCGAGGCAGCGGACGGCGAGCGCCCGGGTCCAGGCGACCGACCGGCTCAGCAGCACGAACAGCAGCGTGAACGGCGCGTAGAAGAACACAAGGTTCTCGATCGCCCGGTCCACGTCGTCCGAGTAGGTGCTCTGGACCGCGTAGAGGACGATGACCAGCGCGAGGACACGTTCGAGCCACCCCGGCTCGGCCTCCTCCTCCGGGCCGTGCCGGCGCGACCAGCCGTAAGCGACCACGCCGCCCGCCACCACGAGGTACAGCGGCACGAGGAGGTTCGAGGTGCTCCCGCCGATGGCGATCGGCACCCGGAAGGGGAGCGCGGCGACCGCCGCGAGCGGCAGGGAGGCCGGGACCCGGAGGAACAGCGCCGCGAGCCCGGCCACCGCCGCGAGGCCGACGACGACGAGCCCCGCCAGCACCGCAGGACGGTCGGTGAGGGAGCTGAAAGCCTCGCTGTCGGACGCGTGGAGGACGAGCAGTACCGGGGTGAGCAGCGCGGCGAGCAACACGGCGCGATCACGACCCACGGCGGCCGGGAGCGCGAGACCCGCACCGAGCAACCCCCCGAGGACGAGGAGTCCGACGGTCATGCCGCTCCCCGCGAGAGCAGCACCCAGAGCCTGTTCATGAGCGCGGCACGCTCCGGCCGCGCGAGCCCCTGCACGAAGTCCGGAATCCCCGTCCGCACGACGAGTCCCTTGCCGACCCGCGAACCGACGATGACCGCTCGCCCGTCGGTGGCTGCGGCGGAGGCGACCAGGCGGGCGCCGCCGTCGAGACGTGCGGTGACCTCGTAGGCGTCCACGCCGGGGAAGACGCCCTCGTCCCCCTCGAACAGGCCGACGTCGTCCTTGGCCACGGTGAGCTCCGTGGTGCCGCGTCGGATCGGCTGCAGAACGGCCCCGAAGAGATCCGCCTCGGTCGGGCTCGTCGGACGAATCAGCCGCTTGCCCTGCGGGCTCAGCTCGACTTGCCGGAGCAGGCTCTCGGTCCCGAGTGAGACGACCGTGCCGCCGTTCCGCGCGAAGCGGCGCAGCTCGGCGCCGAGCTTCGGCGGCAGCCAGCGGGCGTCCGCGGGAATCAGCGCACCCTGGAACTCGTCGAGCTTGGGGCCGGTCCCGCGGGCGAGCGCGAGGTCGGTCGTCAGGTCGTACTCGCGGCGGGTGCGGTCCAGAAAGGAGAGCACGGGCGCCTCGCGGTCCGCGAAGCCGGCCGGCAGCCCGTCCCCGGCGAAGACCCGGTCGGCTCGCACGCCGAGCCCGGCCTCAAGGGTGTTCGGCCGCCCGTCGCCGTCGTCGTCGATCGGATTGCGGCCCTGCCAGGTGACCCACGGGAGCACGACGAGCACACGCCCGACGGGGATGTTCTGCTGCACGATGATCGGCACGCGCGTGCTGCGGGTCCGGGTGCGGACCTCGAGCAGGTAGGTGCCCGTCTGCTTCGGAGCGCGGAGCGGGAGCCGTGCCCCCGTGCCCGCGTCGCGGGACCGGCGCAGGATCTCCCTGTCGCCGATGCGGCGCAGCGTGTAGCGCCACCGCTCGCCGCGGGCGTCGATGAAGACGTCGGCCTTCTCCCCCGCGATGATCGGGGTCGACGGCGGCTGCACCGTCAGGTACCGCACGGAGATGCCGCCCCGGCCGGGCAGGCGGCGCCCGAACTCGAGCGCGGGCGCCCGGTTTCGCATGGGCACCGAGTAGCCGATGTTGCCGGCGTCGTCCCGGCTCTCGACCACCGCCAGGTAGGTGCCCGATGGGACCTTCTCCTCGTCGGCGGTGCCGTCCCAGGCCCAGGAGGTGGCGCCATCCGCCAGCGTCGTCCCGGAGCTCGTGACCCGTTCGGGGCTCGGCGTGTCGGTCCGCCAGATCGTCACCCGGGGGCGGCGGCCGGAGGCCTGGAAGCGGACCGTGGCGGGCGCCCCGTCCTTCCGCGGGAGCAGCTCGGCGGTCGGCGCTGAGCTCGGGCCGACGCTCGTCACGCGCGGCTGCGGCGGCGTGGTGTCCTTGCGGAAGCTCTTCGGGACAGTGATCGCCCGCCCCTCGCCGCGGAGGGTGATGCGCGCCCGGTAGACGCCGTCCGGGACGGGCTTCCCGCCCTCGCCGTTTCCGTCCCAGAAGAGGGCGAGCTTGCGGAACGCGGGGAGCGCCCGGTCCTCGGCCAGCGTGCGGACGACGTCACCGTCGGTGGTCACGACGTCGACGTCCACCGAGTCGGCCTTCTTCAGCAGGAACGAGAACTTGGCCTGCTCCCGCCGTCCGTCCCCGTTCGGCGAGAAGATCGGCGTACGGCCGAAGCCCTGCACCACGGTCGGCTCGTTCTTCAACCGCTGGGCGACGAAGAACGCGCCGAAGGTCGCAACGACCAGCGTCGCGAAGACCGCACGGGCGAGCGTGCTCACAGCGGGATCAGGGCGCCGTTGTCCACGGGCCAGCCGTGGAAGGTGGCGAGGCCGCGGACGTGGGAGTGCGACTGCGCCGCCCGGATGACGCCGCGGTGGCAGACGACGAGCGCCGGCAGCTCCTCGCCCTGCCTGACGGCTCCGAAACCCTCCACGACCCGCTCCATGAAGGCCTCGAGGTTCTCGCCGCCGGGGAACGTCCAGTCCTCCCCGCCGCGCAGGTAGGTGGCCCAGAGCTCCGGGTCCTCCGCCTCGATCTCGGCCTTGAGCCGGTTGGTCCACGACCCCGTGTCGTGCTCGGCGAAACGGGGATCGACGCGGACCTCGAGCCCCAGGCTCCCAGCGACGGCCGCGGCGGTCTCCCGTGCGCGTTGCAGCGGGGAGCACCAGAGCGAGCGGATCCCGTGCCCGAGCGCCACCTCGGCGAGGGCCTGCGCCTGCGCGCGACCGACCTCGTCGAGGGGGACCTCGAGCGTTCCCTGGAAGCGGCCCTCCGCGTTGTACGCGGTCTGCCCGTGGCGCGCCATGAGGATCATGCGGCTGGAGTCCGTGAAGCCTTCACGGGCTCCTAAGGGGTTGCTTTGTCGGCGCCGATCTGGACGATCACATCGGCGCCCTTCCCGTTGGCCGTCACGCCGACGTCGGCCGCCTTCACGTTCACGGCCTTTACCCCGAGCTCACGGGCGACCGCGGTGGCACCGGCCTTCTTGCCCTCCGCGTAGAAGACCGTGGTCGTGGTCTCGGTGTTGACCGCCGCGTTCCCGGTGCCGGCCGAGATGTAGCCCGCGGTCTCGAGCGTCTTGGCGAACTCCGCGGCGATCCCGTTCTGCGTCGTCCCGTTGAGGACGGAGACCTGGAAGTCACTCGGGGTGACAGTCGGGGCAGCCGTCGTCGTGGACGTGGAGGAGGGCGGCACGATCGTGTTGCCGGTCTCGGTGCTCGCGGTCTGCGCCGGCTCGTCGCCGCCACCGAGCACCTGCGTCGCGAGGACGACGATGAGCAGCAGGAGCGCTGCGCCACCGGCCAGGGCGCCGATGCGTCGGCCGCCGGGGCGTCCGTCGCCGCGAGAGCGTCCGGCCGGCTCGGCGGGGCTCACTGGCTCAGGGGTGGCCCGCCGCCGCGGGAGCCCGGTCCCGGCGGCCGCACTGACCTGCCGCAGGGGCACGGGGCTGTCGCCGGTGGGCGGGGCCTCGGGGCCGATCGGGACCGGGGCCGCGACCGAGGGCACGGCGTCCGGGATGGGTGCGTCCGCCGGGACCGCCGGGAGCGCCTGCGTGTCCTCGCCGATACCGGCAGTAGAAGCGGCGGCGCTCGGGGCCCAGGCGACGGGGCCCTCACCGGTGCCCGTGACGCCCGTGGCCGGAGGGGTCGCCGCCGCCGAGGTGGCAGACGGCGCCGACGCGTTCGCAGCGCCGGCCGCGGTCGCCGCTCCTGCCGCGGTGGCGGCCTGGGTCGCGGGGACGGGGCGGACGGTCGTCGAAGCGGCCGCGGGAGCCGCCGCAGGCGCGCGGGGCGTTCCGGCCGCCTGGGACGCCGCGGGCGCCGGGCGGCGCTGCGCGGCTGCGGCAGCGGCCTGGTCAGCCTGCTCCTGAAGTTCGACGGTGCGTTCCGGCGCGCGCCCCGCCCAGTCCCGGAGACGCTTGAGCTCCCGAGCCTGGCCGAAGTAGAGCAGCGAGAGTACGGCGAGCCCGAGGATCGACGCCAGGCCCGCGTACGCGCCGACGTTCGTGATCTGCTCGGACACCGAGAAGGCGGTGACGACCGGCATGAAGTCAGCGATTCTAGGGGCAGGACGCCCGCGGTGCGGCTGCGACCGTGCAGGCGCCCCGTGCCGGGCTCAGCTGATGCGCGAGCCGCCGCGCAGGAGCGAGAGCTCGGAGACCTTCGCGGCGAGGGCCGCGGCGTCCCCTTCGAGGACGAGCAGCGCGATCTGATCGAACATGTCGGCGACCGTTGCGGGGTCCAGACGAGCCCGGTCCGCGCGGGAGATCTTCTCGGCCGGCGTCGGCAGCACATGCTCGTACGGGTTGAAGAGCGCCTCGTCGAGCTTCTCGCCCGCACGCCGTCCGACGACCTCGATCGCGATGTCCTTGTCCGCCTCGAGCCCGGAGAGCTCGATCATCGCCCGCGCGAGGTCGACGATCTTCACCGGCTCGCCCATGTCGAGGACGAAGACCTCACCGCCCTCCCCGAGATCGCCGGCGCGGATGATGAGCTGCACCGCCTCCGGGATCGTCATGAAGTAGCGCTGCATGCGCTCGTCGGTGATGGTGATCGGGCCGCCCATGGCGATCTGGCGGCGAAAGATCGGAACGACGGAGCCGCTCGAGCCGAGGACGTTGCCGAAGCGGACGGCGGCGTACCGCGTCCCCGGGTTGCGCTCGCCCGCCTCCTCGATCGCGAACTCCGCGAGCGCCTTCGAGGCACCCATCACCGTCGCGGGCTGCACGGCCTTGTCGGTGGAGACCAGCAGGAACCGCTCGACCCCGAACTCCCCGGCGATCTGCGCCATGAGCCGTGTGCCGATCGCGTTGTTGCGCACCGCCTCGACCGGGTTCAGCTCCATCAGCCCGACGTGCTTGTAGGCGGCGGCGTGGAAGACGACGGCGGGACGCTGCGCGGCGAAGACCTCGCGCATCCGCTCGCCCTCCTTGCAGTCGGCGAGGACCGCGGCGAGCGTGCTCGGGTGGACGTGACGGTCGTCCTCGAGCTCCCGCTGGATCGTGAAGAGGTTGTCCTCCGCGTGGTCGACGAGGATGATCCGACGCGGCGCAACGCGGGCGATCTGACGACAGAGTTCCGAGCCGATCGAGCCGCCGGCGCCGGTGATCATCACCACCTTGCCCTCGAGGTAGCGGCCTACGCGGTCGACGTCCATCCGCACGGGCTCGCGGCCGAGGACGTCCTCGACCTGCACCTCGCGGACCTGCTTGACCACGTTCTGCCCGCCCTGCAGCAGCTCGAAGACGGTCGGCATGGTCCGGACGGCGATCCCGCGGTCCCGACAGGCCTTCACGACCTTCGCGCGGAGCGTGCCGGGCGCCGACGGGATCGCGATCGTGACCTCGTCGGGCTCCGTCTCGTCGAGCACCTCGGCGAGCTCTGCGGTCGTGCCGAGCACGCGCACCCCGTCGACGCGTTGACGCCGCTTGAGCGGGTCGTCGTCGACGAACCCCACGGGGTTCAGCCCCAGCTCGGGGTTGCGCATGATCTCCCGCAGGACCAGCCGCCCGCCGTCTCCCGCCCCGACGATCAGGATGCGCCGCGCGTCCGGCTTGGCCCGGAAGCCGCGCAGCGGCCGCTCGTAGACGGCGTGGGCGACGAAGCGGGCGCCGCCGACGAGGAAGAGCGCGATCAGGAAGAAGAACGCCAGCACGCCCGGCGCCACCGAGAGCGTCGTCTCGCCGCGGCCCGAGCCGACCGTGACCGGATGGAAGACGACCGCGTAGACGGCCATGAGGAGCGTGGCGACGCCGACCGCCTGGATGATCCGCGTGTAGTCGCGCTGTCCCGTGTACCGCCACCACTTCTGGTACATCCCGAAGACCGTGAAGGTCGCCACGCTCATCGCGACCGTCGGCCCGATCGTCGCCCACAGCAGGTCCTCGAACTTCGGTGGAATGTCCGTGTCGAACCGCAGCCGGTACGCGAGGATCACCGCGGCCGCCACCAGGACGGCGTCGACGACGACCTGCGGGAGCGAGTGTCGGTGCAGCGGGAAAGCCGCGCGGGAACGCAGGCGCACGGCGGGGAGTCTAGGTGGCGGGAGCGTCCTGGCAGCTGCACCGCTCGCGGACCGGCTCGCCGCCTGGGGTGAGCGACTACATCCGCATCAGGTGACGGCCGAGCACCTCCGCCAGATCCGGCACGTCGCGCTTTCCTGTCGCGACATCGAGAACGAGCCGTTCGGCGTCGTCGACCGAGAATCGGAGGTCGTATCCGTTCAGCAGGCAGAAGACCCTGGTCCCGGCCCAGGCCAACCGCGTGTTGCCGTCGATCAACGGATGGTTGCGGGCGAGCGAATGCATCAGCGCGGCCGCCTTCTGAACGAACGCCGGGTAGGCATCCTCTCCGAACGCAGAGGTCTGTGGCCGTGCCGCCGCCGAGGCGAGGAGTCCGAGATCACGGATCTCGACGTGATCGACGACCCCTGTCGCGACCTCGAGCAGGTCCTCCGTCGACAGGTACTCGATCGGCCTCTGCGCCGGCGTCACCGCCCGAGCCGCTCGAGGAGCTCGGCGTCTTCCGCCTGCACCCGCTCGATCGCCGCCTTGAGCCGGTCCGGGCGGTCGCTCAGGTGCGCCCGAAGCGCCGCCTTGGCCACCTCCTGCATCGAGATCCCGTCGCGGGCCGCGCGGGCACGAAGCGCCTCGGTCTCCGCTTCGTCAAGACGCAAGGTCATGGCCATCGGCTGATGGTATCACGGCGGTATCACGTCACGCAACCGGCGAACAGAGCAGATCAACCAGCACCTGCGGATCGCGCCGAATGCGCGCAGGGGCGGCCCCGTCGCGCTTGGCCAGCGGAAGGTCCTCGGCGCGCTCGAGCCGGTGCATCCGGCCTTCGGCGATCAGGCGCTCGTCGACCGCACCCAGCCGGCCCTCGAACGTCGTCCAGACCGGGGTGCCGAGCGCAACGGCCTCACGGTTCATCGTGCCCCCGGCGGAGATGACGACATCGGCCAGGGCGATGAGCGACTGGGCGTCGACGGCCCGCTCGGGGACCACGAAGCCGCGCCCGGCCAGCTCCTTCCGCTGAGAATCCACCCGTGGGAGCACGACCGCCTGCGTCCCCTCCAGGCGGTCGAGAAGCTGTCCGAAGAGCGGGTTCTCGAAGCGGTGGTACAAGGAGACGACGGGCGGGGTCCGGACGATGGTGAGCGGCTCGTCCCGGGAAAGTCCGAGCTCGTCGAGCACCGCCGCGTCGGGCTCGAAGTCCGCGAGGTAGTACTCCTCCTTCAGGCCCGGATACGGCCGGAGCTTGCCGCGCGCGCCGTACTGGTCAAGCCGCTCCGGCGGGATCGCGTCCGGCACGACGACGGCCTGCGCGAGGCGGCAGTTCACCGTGTGCTGCACCTTCGCCCACTCGTAGTCGAACATGGTCGAGCAGGGGATCCGGAGCAGCCGCGCGGCGACGCTGATGTCGTTCGAGCCGTGACCGAGCGCGAGGTCGAAGCGGCGCGGGCGGGCCCACCGGGCGAGCGCGAACGACCGGTCCGCGAGCCCGAGCGCCTTGGCCGCGAGCTTCTCCCCGCGGTGACGACCGATGACGGTGTGGGCGAGGCCGAACCGCTCCGCGAGCCCGACGGTCTGCGCGAAGTCCCGGACGGTGACCTCGACCTCGTGCCCCTGCTCCCGCAAGCGGTCGATGACCGGCTTCAGCACGAGGACGTGCGGGGAGTTCGTGAGGTCGACCCAGACCCGCATCAGCGCGCGGCGGCGACCGCGGCGACGACCTCGTCCACCTGGTCGCGCTCGAGGGCCGCGGACATGGGGATGGCCAGATGCGTGCGCGCGGCCTCCTCGGTCCCGGGCAGTGGCGTGTCGCCGTACTCGGCCGCGAAGACGGGCTGCTGGTGGATGGGGACGCGGTAGTAACCGCGGGCGCCGACCCCCTTGGCCCCGAGCGCCGCGCCGAGCGCGTCCGGCTCCGGCGTGCGCACGACGTAGAGGCCCCAGGCGGGCTTGGAGCCGGGCGTGGGCTCCGGGAGCGCGACGTGCGCGCCGAGGCCGGCCTCGGCGTACCAGTCGCCTGCGGCCCGCCGCCGGTCCGCCCAGCCGTCGAGGTGCGGGAGCTGCACGCGGAGGATCGCGGCCTGCAGCTCGTCGAGGCGCGAGTTGTAGCCGACCTCGGTGTAGGTGACCTTGTCCGCCGAACCGTGGAAGCGGAGCGTGCGGACCCGTTCGGCCAGGGCGGCGTCGGAGGTGGTGATCGCGCCGCCGTCCCCGAAGCCCCCGAGGTTCTTGCTCGGGTAGAAGGAGAACGTCCCGATCGCCCCCAGGTTGCCCGGGCGGGAGCCGTCGGCGGCGATCGACCCGCTGGCCTGGGCGACGTCCTCGACCACCGGGACCCCGAGCTGCTCCTCGATCTCGCGCACCGGCGCGAGGTTCCCGAAGAGGTGCACGGCGACGACCGCCTTGGTGCGCGGGGTCATCGCGGCGCGGACGCTCTCGACGGTCACGCAGCTCGTCGCCGGGTCCACGTCGCAGAAGACGGGGCGGGCACCGGTCGGCGGGATCGCCTCGGCGCTCGCGAAGTAGGTGAAGGAGGGGACGACGACGTCGTCCCCCGGTCCGACGCCGAGCGCGCGCAGGGCGATCGTGATCGCCTCCGTGCCGTTCGCCACACCGACCGCGTCAGTGGTCCCCGTGTATCTGGCCCACTCCTCCTCGAAGGCCGCGACCTGCGGACCGAGGATCCACTGCCCGGCCTCGAGGACGTCGTCGATGGCGGCACGGAGCGCGGGCCGCAGCGGCTCGAGGGGCGTCGCGGGGTCGAACAGGGGCACCGTCATGGGGGCACACCGTACAGGCGGCCTTCAGGTGCCAGCCGTTACCGTGGCCCCCGTGTTTCTCCCTCTCTCCGCGCTCGTTCTGCTCTCCGGTTCGATCACCCAGCCCCTCATCGACTTCGCCGTCCGCGTGGTCGGCGACCTCGGCCTCTTCGGGATCTTCATCCTCATGGCGCCCGAGTCCGCGGGCATCCCGATCCCCTCCGAGGCGACGATGCTCTTCGCCGGCTTCAACGTCGCGCAGGGCGAGTACACGCTCATCGCTGCGGTGCTCGTGGCCTCCTTCGCCAACTTGGTCGGCTCCTGGGTCGCCTACGCGATCGGCTACTACGGGCGCGAGAGCATCCTCGAGAAGCACGGGAAGAAGCTGCACATCAAGCCGTCCTACCTCGCCTGGGCAGACCGTTGGTTCGAGAAGTACGGCGACGCCGCCGTCTTCTTCTCGCGGATGCTGCCGATCATCCGCACCTTCATCTCGTTCCCCGCCGGTGCGGCGCGGATGCCGATCGTCCGCTTCAGCGTGCTCACGTTCCTCGGCGCTCTGCCGTGGAACTTCGCCCTGACCCTCGTCGGGCGCGAGGCCGAGAGCAAGTACGTCGAGATCCAGGACAAGCTGCACTACGTGGACTACGCGGTGGCCGTCCTCATCGTCATCGCGTTCGTGTACTTCGGACGACGGTTCTGGAAGAACCGGGACTCCGGCGGCTCGGGCGCCGAGCCCGCCACCGCGTAGCGCCCCGGCCGGACTAGGCTTCCGGCCATCGACCCCGAGCGCGCCCTCCCGCTCCGCCACGCGCTGGCCCTCGGCCTGCTCCACGGGCCCACAGAGCTTCTGCCGATCTCGAGCTCGGGCCACACCACCCTCGTCCCCTGGCTGCTCCGCTGGCCCTACGAGGAGCTGGACGCGGAGCTGCAGAAGGCGTTCGAGGTCGCCCTGCACGCGGGGACCGCGGCGGCGCTGCTCATCGCCCTGCGCGGGGAGGTCGAGGAGGCCGCGCGCGGCTTCGACGCCCGCCGCGCCACGCTCATCGCGCTCTCGTTCCTCCCGCCCGCCGTGGCCGGGTACACGCTCGAACGGCCGATCGAGGAGCGCATGGGGACGCCCCGCTCGATCTCGGTCGGGCTGCTGCTCGGCAGCGCCGCGATGGCGCTCGCGGACTGGCGCGGCCCCACGGCCGGTGTGGAGCCGACCACCGGACGGTCGTCTGCACACCCGGAGCGGCGCGCGGCGCGCCCGCGCGAGGAGGCCGGCGCGCTGGACGGGCTCGTCCTCGGCCTTGCCCAGTGCTGCGCGCTCATCCCCGGTGCCTCGCGCAACGGCATGACCCTCGCCGCCGCGCGGGCCCGCGGCTTCGGCCGTGAGGACGCGAACGCGCTCTCCCGCCACGTCGCGCTCCCGATCATCCTGGGCGCTTCGGTGCTCAAGGGCGCCCGCCTCGCCCGCCGCGGCCTGCCCCCGGCGATGGGTGCCCGCTTCGCCGTCGGCGCCGGTGCCTCATTCGCCTCCACCCTGGGCTCCACCTGGCTCATCGGGCAGGTCGAGCGCGACCGCTCCCTGCTGCCCTACGCCGCCTACCGCACCGCGCTGGCCGCCGTCGTCCTGCGGCGCAGCACCGCCTGACCCGCGCCGCCGCACCGGGCCCGGAGGCCCCCGTGTGGGAGCATCCCCCTCGATGACCGATGCTTACGCCGCTGCCGGCGTCGACACCCAGCAGGCCGACGCCGGGGTCGGCGCCCTCGTCGACGTCCTGAAGACGATCCGGATCGACCGGCCCAGCGCCTCGGTCCTCCCGAGCGGCCACTACGCCAGCGTGCTGCGCGTCGCGCCCAACCTCGGGGTCGCGCTCTCGACCGACGGCGTGGGCTCGAAGCTCGTGCTCGCCGAGCAGGCCGACCGCCTCGAGACCGTGGGCATCGACTGCATCGCGATGAACGTGAACGACATCATCTGCGTCGGCGCGGAGCCGATCGCAATGGTCGACTACCTGGCCGTCGAGCAGGCCGACCCCTCGGCGCTCGCCCGCATCGCGGAAGGGCTCAAGGCCGGCGCCGAGCAGTCGAACATCGAGATCCCCGGCGGAGAGCTCGCAGTGCTGCCCGAGCTGATCCGCGGGCACCCGAGCCCGCACGGCTTCGACCTCTGCGGCACCGCCTTCGGCACCGTCGCGCTGGACCAGATCGTCACCGGGGACGAAGCGAGCCCTGGCTGCGCGATCATCGGCCTGCCCTCGAGCGGCTGCCATTCCAACGGCTACACGCTGGCCCGGCGCGCGGTCCTCGAGCAGGGCGGCCACGCCTTCGAGGACACCCCGCCGGAGCTCGGCGGCGCCTCGGTCATCGACGCGCTGCTCGAGCCGACCGTCATCTACGTCCGTGCGATCGTGGAGCTGCTGCGTTCGGACATCTCCGTCTGCGGGCTGGCCCACATCACCGGCGGCGGGGTGACGAACCTGCTCAGGCTCGGCCACAAGCGCCTCGGCTGGGAGCTGCACGATCCGCTCCCCGTCTCGCCGATCTTCGAGCTGATCGCACGGGGCGGCGACGTCCCGATCCGGCAGATGTGGGAGGTCTTCAACATGGGCTGCGGCTTCGTCGTCGTCGTCCCCGAGGATCGGGCGCAGGATGCGGTCGCGAAGCTCTCCGTGCAGCACCCGGGGACGGCCCGCATCGGCACCGTCACCGACGAGGGCGGGGTCGTCACCCTCCCGTCGCTCGGCTTGCGCTTCGGCGCCTGAGCACCGCACCGGTGGGGCCGGGCGTGAGGATCCGGTGAACGAGCGCATGATCGGCCGCCGGACGTCGTTAGATGCTCTCGCCATGGTCCGACGCCTGCTCGTCCTCTCCGCTCTGCTCACCACCGCCCTCGCGCTGCCGACGGCCGCGAGCGCCGCCCCGCCGCCGGTCGGCCACGTGTGGGTGATCGTCCTCGAGAACACCTCCTACGGCGAGTCGTTCGGACCGGACGCGAAAGCGCCGTACTTCTCCCGGGATCTCCCCGCGCAGGGCGCGCTGCTCACCCAGTACTTCGCGGTGACCCACCTCTCGCTCGGCAATTACATCTCGATGATCTCGGGCCAGCCGTCGAACCCGCAGACGCAGGCCGACTGCCTGATCTACACGAACTTCGTCGGCGGCGTCGACGTCGGCGACGGGGTGCTGGCCGGCACCGGGTGCGTCTACCCGGCAAAGACCCGCACGCTCGCCGACCAGCTCCGGGCCAAGGGCCTCACGACGCGCGGCTACATGCAGGACATGGACAACGGCCCGGGCACCGGCTCGGGCAACGACACCTGCCGCCACCCGAAGCTCGACGGCTCGGACGACATGCAGAAGGCCGAGGTCGGCGATCAGTACGCGACGCGGCACAACCCGTTCATGTACTTCCGCTCGCAGATCGATGATCAGGCACGGTGCGACGCCGAAAACGTGGACCTCGACGTGCTCCCGGCCGACCTCGCGTCGGTGGAGCGCACCCCGAACTTCTCGTTCATCACGCCGAACCTGTGCGACGACGGACACGACGAGCCGACCTGCGTCGACGGCCGACCCGGAGGCCTCGTGGCCGCAGACGCGTTCCTGCAGCGCGTGGTCCCCGGAATCCTGGCCTCGCCCGCCTTCCAGAAGGACGGCCTGCTCCTCGTCACCTTCGACGAGGCGGAAGCGGCCGGGGGCGGGGCGGACTCGGCTTCGTGCTGCAACCAGCCCACCGGCCCCAACACCCCGACACCTGGCGGCGCCCCCACCCCCGGACCGGGCGGCGGACGGGTCGGCGCCATCGCCCTCTCGCGGTTCGTGACGCCGGGGACCACGAGCACGGTGCCGTACAACCACTACTCGTTCCTGCGCTCGATGGAGGAGACCTTCGGCATCGCCGAGCACCTCGGGTACGCGAACCAGCTGAACCTCGCGACGTTCGGCGAGGACGTCTACTCGAACCGGGCGGGCACCACGCAGTTGCCCCTGCCCGGGAAGACCCCGCCGCAGCAGAGCGAGCCCGTCACGCCGATCTGCACGAGCACCACGGTCGGCCGCACCCCGGGCCGCACGCTCCGGCGAGGGCAGCTCATCCGCTCCGTCGTCGTCTCGGACCCGATCGGCGGGCGCCGGACCGTCGAGGTGGGCACGGCCCACGGCGCTCGCCTCACGGTGCGCCAGACGGCGGGAGGACGGACGCGGACGCTCGCCCGCGACAAGCGCGTGCGGGCCTGTCGCCAGTACTCGCTGCGGCTCTCGCTGCCGCAGACGGGGAAGCTCGCGGTGACCGCGTCGCTCCCCGCCGGGCGGGAGCGACGGGCTTTCCGCTACCGCTAGAGGTCTAGGCCTCGACGCGGGCCTTGAACTCGCCGGGGCGCGCGTTGACCATCACGTCGCGGACCTTGTCCTCGACGGGGCCGCGCAGCAGCATCCCCAGCATGCGGCCGGGGTCGCCTTCGAGCGTGTAGGTGACCTTGGTCCGACCGCCGCCGAGATCCTCGAGCTCCCAAGCGCCGTCGAGGCTCTTGAGGTCGCCCTTCTCCTGGCTCCATGCGACGCGGTTGGGCTCCTGGTAGGAGAACCGCACGATGGTCTTGACCACCTTCACCTTGATGTCCGAGCTCGTCTCGCACTTCGTCGCGCGGCCCTGGGCGTCGGTGTCGAGGACCTTCATGCCCTCGAGCCCCGACTGCCATTCCGGCGCGCTCGCCACGTCGACCGCAAGCGCCCAACACGCCTCGATCGGCGCCTCGACCTCGATGCTCTTCGTTCCTCCGAGTTGACCCATGGCGCGAGCCTACCCGCAGCGCTCGGTCCCAGACAGCGTGCTCAGGCTGGCCCTCCCGGAGCCGATCCGGCGGAGCGTCAGCTCGGCCTTCGGGAGGATGGGACCGGACCCGAGGAGCAGGCAGGAGCCGTCGACGCCGACCGGCCCGACGAAGGTGAAGGCGGAGAGGACCTCCTCGGCGTCGGCGAAGACCAGATAGGCGTCGTCCTCCGGGGCGAACTCCTTGCTGAACGGGAACGGGATGCCGATTCGATCCTCGATGGCCTGCGTGTCCGCCCCGGGCGGGAAGACGAACAGCCGCGTCCACGCCCTGGGGAGCAGCTCGCGAGCGGGGAACCGGTCCCCGACCCGCTTCCCGGTGAGGAGCATCCCGAACGCATCCCTGTCCTCCTTGTCCTGCCGCACCCCGACGCCGAAGCCCGTGCACCCCGCGAGGGTGAGGGAGGTCAGAAGGAGCAGAAGGGTCGCACGCCGCATGCCCCCATGCTGGCGCACGCGGCGGTGCCGCCCGACATCAGTCGATCGTACGACCCCACTTCTGGGGATGGCCGACCAACGGATGTTCGAGTCCGTCCGTGGATACCGGGGATGCACCGGGGTGATCCGCCTGCCGATAGTCGCCGGGCAGGATCCCGACACCCGCCCCCGGAGACCCACCGTGCCCTCGCCCACCCGCCGTCTCTCCCAACCCGAGGTCCTCGCGCTCTGGGAGGAGTACCACCGCACCGCATCCCCGGTGCTCCGAGATCGGCTCGTCCTCACGTTCGCCCCGCTCGTCAAGTTCATCGTCTACAAGAAGCTGCGCGAGCTTCCCGCCCGCTGCGAGGTCGAGGACTTCATCTCGTGCGGCCTCGAGGCGCTGATCGGCGCGGTCGACCGCTACGACCCCACGAAGGGCGCCACGCTCGAGCAGTACGCCTGGACCCGCATCCACGGCGCCGTCCTCGACGAGCTGCGTCGTCAGGACTGGGCGCCGCGTTCGGTGCGCCGCTGGGAGAGAGACATCGCCCGGGCCACCGAAGCGTTCGTCGGCCTTCACGGCCGCACCCCCGACAACGAGGAGCTCGCCGACGCGCTGGCCATCACCCCAGCCGAGCTTGGCCAGCATCGCGCGGAGATCACCCGCTCCGACGTGACCTCCCTCAACACCCTCGTCTTGAGCGACGAGGACGCCTCCGTCGAGCGGATCGACGTGCTGACGAGCCTCGACGGCACGGGTGACCCCGAGGAGCAGCAGGAGCGCGGCGAGGCCAAGGAGAAGTTCCGCGCCGCCTTCGCCCGTCTCCCGACGCGTGACCGCGAGATCGCCGTCCTGCTCTACGTCAAGCACCTCACCCTGGCGGAGATAGGCGCCATCCTCGGCATCAGCGAGTCGCGCGTCTGCCAGCTCCATGCCGGGCTGAAGGCGTCCCTGCGCGGCGCACTCGAGGCGGAGGAGCCGCTCTTCGCGGCGGTCGCCTGAGCTCAGTGCGGCGTGGGCGCTGTGCGAGCGCGCAGCGCGCCCCCGGCCGCACCGAGCAGCACACCGGCGGCAACGGTGAAGAGCACGAGGACGCCCGGAGGATCGGGCAGCGTGACGGTGGCGGGCTCCCCCGCGAGCGCGGCCGCGAGCAGGAGCGTCGTCCCGAACACCGCGCCACCGCCCAGCCCGCGCGCCGCACCCTCACCGGCCCGGGGGTGCTCGAAGCCGGCCGCGAGGCCACCGACCCCTGCGAGCACGGAGACGACGACGTACGCGGTCGCATCCAGGGTCAGCAGGTAGCCGGCGAGCAGACCCAGCAGCGCCGGTCCGAGGACCGCGACGACCAGCTGGAGCGTCGGCGACCGGCTGAGCAGGAGCGGCGGTGCGGGCATGGCCGCCGAGGCTACTCGAGCAGGCCACGATGCACCGGACTATGGTCGGCAAATGACCAGGATCGTCGCCGTCGCCCTGCTCGTCGCGCTGCTCGCCGGCGCGGGCGTGCTCGCCGCCGGGGGTGTCGCCTTCAGCCCGGACCAGCAGGCCGACCTCGACCGCGAGGCCGCCCGCCCGTTCGAGGTCCCGTCGCCCTCGGAGGTCCTGCCACCCACGCCGAAGCTCGCCCCGGTGGCCGCGCCGTCGGCCGGCCGGCTCGGCGCCACCGTCTCGATGCGGGATCTGCGCTTCGCCACCGGACGGGTCCGGGTCCGGGCGGGCGAGTCGGTCCAATGGGTGAACCGGGACGAGAGCGCCCACCGCCTGATGGCGCAGGACGGCGGCGGCGCGGGCTCCGCCCCGAGCTTCCGCTCCGGCGAGATCCGCCCGGGCGAGTCGTTCAGGACGACGTTCCCCCGGCCGGGCACCGTGCGGTACGTCTGCGTGCTGCACCCGCTCTCGATGGTCGCCACCGTCGTCGTGCGCTGATCCGCGCCGCTCAGGCGGCCGGGGGAACCGCGATGCGACCCGACTCCGGGTCCTCCAGCAAAGCCAGCGCGCCTGCGTACATGCCGCGCTTGATGGCCCGGAGGGTGCCGGGATCGGCGGCAGCCCGCGTGGCCGCGAGCTCCTTGGCCCGGCCGAGGACGAGCTCCTCGCCGACGGCCTCGTCCACGATCTGCGCCTCCACGGCCTCGGCGCCCCCGTAGCGCCGGCCGCTGCACATCGCCACGTGGGCGGTCTGCGGGGACATGCGCGACTGCAGCAGGGCGCCCATCCCGGGCGTGAAGGGGATGTTGATGTCGGCCTCGGGCAGGCAGAAGAAGCCACGGTCGGCGCGCATGACGCGAAGGTCGTGGCTCATCGCGAGCATCGCCCCGGCGGCGAAGCAGTGACCCTGGATGGCCGCGACGGAGAACACCCCGGCGCCGAGGACGCGGGCGAAGAGGCCGTGCACTTCCGCGACGAACGCCCCGAGCTCCCCGGGGTTCTGGCCCATCCACTCGAGGTCCAGTCCGACCGACCATGCCTTGCCGCGCGCCGTGGTGACGAGGGCCCGCGGCCCCTCGGCGGCCTCAACCTCCTCAACCGCGGCCCGCACGGCGCCTACCCAGGGCGGGTTGAAGCGGTTCTCCCCGTCGCCGAGGTCCAGGACGAAGACGTCCCCGTCACGAGTCAGATCGGGCATCGGAGGAGCCTTGCACACGACCGGGCGCGCGAGTCAGCACAATGGGGGCGTGAGCTCCCCCGTCGGCACCCTGCTCTCCGGGCGCTACCGACTCGACGCCAAGATCGGCGCCGGGGGGATGTCGATGGTCTTCCGGGCCTTCGACACCGTCCTGGAGCGCCAGGTGGCGATCAAGCTCATGCACGCGGGCGTCGCCGCCGACGAGGACCAGCTCGAGCGTTTCCGCCGCGAGGCCCGCGCCGTCGCCCAGCTCAACCACCCGCACATCGTCGGCGTCATCGACGCGGGCGAGGACGGGCAGGGCACCGCCTTCATCGTGCTCGAGTACGTGGAGGGCGAGACGTTGAAGGACCGCATCCGTCGCCACGGCCGCCTGCCGGTCGGCGAGGCGATCGCCTACGCGATCGAGATCGCGCGGGCGCTCGGGGCCGCGCACGCCCAGGGGATCGTGCACCGTGACGTGAAGCCTCAGAACGTCCTCATCGACGAGGAGGGAACGGCGAAGGTCACCGACTTCGGCATCGCGCTGCAGATGGACCAGACCGGGCTGACCGTCGACGGCCGCGTGCTGGGCACCACCGACTACGTCTCCCCCGAGCAGGCGCTCGGGCATGCGGTCGACGGGCAGTCGGACCTCTACTCGCTTGGCATCGTGCTCTACGAGATGCTCATCGGGGAGGTCCCGTTCAAGGGCGAGACCCAGGTGGCGGTCGCGATGAAGCACGTGCGCGAGGAGCTCCCCGACGTGCAGGTTCGCCGCCCCGAGCTCTCGAGCGCCCTGGCCTCCGTCGTCGACCGGGCGACCGCGAAGGACCTGGCCGTCCGCTACCGCACGGACCGCGAGCTCACCACGGATCTCGAAGAGGCGCTCGTCACCGAGATCGCCCGCTCCGGCCAGGCGACCGGTGAGGTCACCGCGGTGCTGCGCACGCTGCCCGCGCGCACGCAGCGCCGCCTCCCGCAGCAGATCCTCCATCGCAGTCGGCTCGCCGTCCTGGCGCTCGTGGTCGCGGTCGTCGCGATCGCCCTGGTCGTCGGGCTGCGCGACAGGACCCAGAAGGGGACCGGCACGCCCACCCCCCGGGCGGGGGTGGCGGCCCCCCAGGGCACCGAGGGCGTCTCCCTCTCGCAGTCCTCGGCCCGCGACTTCGATCCCAAGGGCGGCGGCGAGGAGCACCGCGAGGAGGCAGGGCGGGTCGTCGACAACGACGCGAACACGAGCTGGACGACCGAGACCTACCAGCCCGGGGCGCTCGCGCAGAAGGGCGGCGTCGGCATCTACGTCGACGCGAAGCCCGCTGCGGCCGCGGTCCGGATCGACGTCGACACCCCCACCCCCGGCTGGCGCGGCCAGATCTACGCGGCCAAGGCCGGGAAGCCGCCGGAGCAGCTCGAGGACTGGGTGCCGCTCTCGGACATCGGCTCCGCCCAGACGACGAACCAGCTCACCCTGGACGGCACCCCGTACCGGTACTTCCTGGTCTGGATCCAGGAGCCGGCGCCCGGGGAGAAGTCGGTGTCCATCTCCGGGATCGCGCTGACCCAGAAGACGGGCTAGAAGCGGTGCGCGCCCTCGGCCCGTGCGCGGGCCAGGGCGATCCCGCAGAGCTCGTCCATGAGCTCCGCGTAGGCGAGGCCGGAGTGGCCCCAGAGCACGCCGTAGACGCTCGTGTCGGTCTGCCCGGGCATCGTGTTCAACTCGTTCAGCAGCACCGTCTCGCCCGCGACGAAGAAGTCCGCGCGGGCGAGGCCCGAGCAGCCGGCGGCCGTGAACGCGCGCGCCGCCAGCTCGGCGACCTTCGCGGCCGCCGTGGCGCTGATCCTCGCGGGGACCTGCAGGTTCATCCCGCCGGGCGTGTACTTCGCGGCGTAGTCGTACCACTCGCCCTCGATGCAGATCTCGCCGGGCACGCTCACCCGCGGCGCGTCGGTCGGCCCGAGAACCGAGCACTCGACCTCGAGCGCGCCCTCGGGGGCACCGGCCTCGACGATCACCCGGGGATCGTGGGCGAACGCCTCGGCCAGCGCCGCCTCGAGCTCGTCGAGTGAGCGCACCTTCACGATGCCGACCGAGGAGCCGAGCCGGGCCGGCTTGACCCAGAGCGGGAGCCCGAGGTCGGCCACGTCGGGCACCGGCTGTCCGGCCAGCGCGAGCCGGTAGGCGACCTGCGCCATCCCGACTTGCGCCATGAGGTCCTTGGAGACGACCTTGTCCATGCAGGCGGCGCTCGCGAGCACCCCGGAGCCGACGTAGGGCACGTCGAGCAGCTCGAGCAGCCCCTGGACGGTCCCGTCCTCCCCGAACGGGCCGTGGAGGACCGGGAAGACGACGTCGCAGCCGAGCAGGCCGCGGCCCGGCCGCAGCGCGAACTCCTCCCCGCCGCTGGTCCAGGTCCCGTCCCGGGCCAGCAGCACCTCCACGACGTCGTGCCCCGCCGCGGTGAGCCCGGCGCGCACGGCGGCCGCCGACGCGAGCGAGACGTCGTGCTCGGACGAGCGCCCGCCCCCGAGGACCGCGACCCTCACTTGCCGGTCGTCCCGGTTGCGCCGGAGCCGGAACCCGAGCCCGACCCCGTCCCCGAGCCGGTCCCGCCCGGGTCGGGCGTGGCCTCCTTCAGCCGCCCGACCGTGATGGTCACGGTCGCCCCGCGGTCGGCCTTGCCGCCGCCCGGGGTCTGGCTCAGCACCTGTCCGTCCTGGGCGGTGCTGCTCGTGTCGCGCATCTGCGTGCTCACCTGGAAGCCGGCACCCGAGAGCGTCTGGGTGGCGTCCGCCTGGGAGCGTCCCGTCACGTCGGGGACCTCGACCTGCTTGCTCGCCTCGGCGACGGTGATGGTCACAGTGGAGTTCTGCGCGCGCGCCTGGCCGCCGGCCGGGTCCTGCCTGACCACGGTCCCCGCGTCGACGTCGTCGCGCTCGGTCGTCTCGACCGACACCTTGAAGCCCGCGTCCTCCAGCGTGGAGGTCGCCTCCTCGCGGGACTTGCGGAGCACGTCGGGCACCTTGGCGTCGGCGGGCCCCGTCGAGATGACGAGCGTCACGACCTCGCCCTTGTCCTGCCGCTGTCCCCCGGCCGGTGATGTCTCGATGACGCGGTCCTTCGGGATGTCCGCACTGGATCGTTCGGTCTCCTCCGCCCGGAAGCCCGCGTCGGTCACCTGCTTGCGCGCCGCGCGGCGCCCGAGCCCGACCAGGCCGGTCGGCACGGTCGCCATCCCGGGTCCGCTCGAGACGGTCAGCGTGACGGTCGAGCCCTCGTCGGCCTGGGTGTTGCCGGGCGGGTCCTGCCCGATGACCGTCCCCTCCTGCTGAGGGTCGGCCTTCCGGATCGAATCGGTGTCGAAGCCCTGGTTCCGAAGCGCGGCCTCGGCCTCCGCCTGCTGAGAGCCGACCACCGCCGGGACGGTCGCCTGCTTGCCGCCGAGCAGGAGCAGGCCGCCGACGATCGCGGCGGCGACGAGGAGCCCCGCCAGTAGCGGGATCCACCAGCGGCGCCCGGTGACGTCGTCCTCCGTGACCGGCGCCAGCGGCTGCGGCGGGTAGGCGTAGGACTCCGAGACGGGGCCGTAGGAGCCCGTGGCCGGCGCGTAGCTCCCGGTGACGGGCGCGACCGGTGCGACGGCACTCGTGGCCTGCGTCCCGAGCGAGGCGGCGGCGTGCTCGAGCGCGGCGGCGAACTCGTCGGCGTCGCCGTAGCGACGGGCCGGCTCCTTCTCGAGCGCGCGCAGGATCACCTGCTCGAGCTCAGGCGTCACCGCCGGGTTCAGCACCGCCGGGCGCGGCGGGCTCTCGGAGACCTGCTTGAGCGCGATCGAGACCGCCGAGTCGCCCTCGAAGGGGACCCGGCCGGTCAACAACTCGAAGAGCATGATCCCGATCGAGTAAAGGTCCGACTGCGCGGAGACGGGGAGCCCCTGGGCCTGCTCGGGCGAGAGGTACTGCGCGGTGCCCATGATCGACCCGGTCTGGGTCATGTCCGAGGCGCCCGCCCGGGCGATCCCGAAGTCCGCGACCTTCGCGCGGTCCTCCGCGTCGACGATGACGTTCTGGGGCTTGAAGTCCCGGTGGATGACCCCGCGCTTGTGCGCGAAGCGCGCCGCCCGGAGCACCTGCACGATGAGGTCGATGGCCCGCTTCGGCTCGAGCGTGCCCTCCTCGGTCACGATCTGCTTGAGCGTGCGGCCGTCGACGTACTCCATGGCGATGTAGGCGGTCTCGTCGAGCTCGCCCCGGTCGTAGATGGAGACGACGTTCTGGTGCTGGAGCCCCGCGGCGGCGGAGGCCTCACGGCGGAAGCGCTCGACGAACTCGTCGTCCTCGGCGAAGCGCCCGTAGAGGATCTTCAGCGCGATCCGGCGCCCGAGCTGCAGGTCCTCGGCGACGTAGACCTCGGCCATGCCCCCCGCACCGATCCTCCGCCCGATGCGGTAGCGCCCGTCGACGATCGATCCTTCGTCCAACCGGTGGTTGTCCATCTACTTCGCCCTCCCTAACAGCGTCGTCATGACGTCCTTCGCGATCGGGGCGGCGATCTCCCCGCCGAAGCCGGGCACGTCCTGCACGTTCACCGCGATCGCCACCCGCGGATCCCGGCTCGGGGCGAAGGCGATGAACCACACGTCGTTGATCGTCTTGCCGAACTGCGTCTCCGCGGTGCCCGTCTTGCCCGCCACCTGTACCCCGGGGATCTGCGCCGCGGTGCCCGTCCCGCGTTCCACGACCGCCTCCATCATCGTGCGCACCGCGGCCGCCGACTCCTTCGAGACGACCTCGCTCTGCACCTCGGGCTCGATCTTCTCGGTGGTGCGCCCGTCCTCGTCCACGATCCGGTCGGTGAGCCGCGGCTTCATGAGCGTGCCCTCGTTCCCGATCGCCGCGGCGACCTGGGCCATCTGCATGGTGGTCACGCTCAGCTGGTCCTGCCCGATCCCCATGCGCCCGATGTCGACCAGGCGGCTCGTCGCGGGGATCGGCCTGCCGCTGCGGCGGTCGTACTCCTGCGAGGAGCTCATGGCCTCAGCCGGGTAGTCGAGCTGCGGCTTCTGCTCGAAGCCGAAGCGGCGCATGTACTTGCGCATCGTCGGCTTGCCGACGTCTTCCGCGATCTGGGCGAACGCGGTGTTCACCGACTTGGCCAGGGCGCTCACGAGGTCGATCGACCCGAAGCTCTCGTTGAAGTCGTTCTTGAGCGGCACCCCGGAGATGACCGCGTTGTTCTTGCCGTCGACCTGTGAGTCCAGGTCGTACTTGCCCGAGTCGATCGCCGCCGCCGCGGTGACGACCTTCATCGTCGAGCCGGGCGCTTCGCCGAACTGAAGAGCCCGGTTCACGAGCGGCTTGCGTGCCTCGTCGGTCGACAGCGCGCTGAAGGACTTCTGGTCCACCACGGTGCTCGGGTCGTACCCGGGGACCGAGGCCATGACCTGCACCGCGCCGGTGCGCGGATCCATCGCCACGACCGAGCCGCTCTTGCCCGCGCGGGTGATCCCGTCGATCGCCGCCTGCTGCGCGTCAGGAACGAGGTGCGTGATGACGTCCTGCCCGTCGGCCTGCTTGCCCGTCAGCTGATCGAAGACCGTGGTGATCGAGTCCTTCTTGCCGATGAGCGGCTCGTTGCGAAACCGCTCCAGCTCGGTCTGCCCCACCGAGGCGCGCGAGTAGCCGACCGGGTGGCCGAAGCGCGCGCCCTGGGGGTAGCGACGGGAATAGACCCCGCCACGCCCCTTGACGGAGCGGGCGATCACGCCGCCGTCCGCGTCACGGATGACACCCCGCCGGACCTTCAGCCCGCGGAGCACCTCGCGCTTGTTCTGGGTGGCGGCGTTCAGCTCGTCCGCGCGCACGACCGTCCACCACGAGGTCATCGCGGCGAGCGCCCCGAACAGCACGATGGTCACGACGAAGAGGCGGGCGATCGGCTGGTTCATGCCGGCTGCCGGGCGCGGTCGGAGACGAGCAGCAGGAGGGCCAGCAGGATGAAGTTGGCCATGACCGAGGAGCCGCCGTAGGAGACGAACGGCAGCGTGACGCCGGTCAGCGGGATGAGCTTCGTGACGCCCCCGACGATGACGAACACCTGGAGCGCGAAGACGCTCGTGAGGCCCGCCGCCAGCAGCTTGGAGAAGGAGTCCCGCGCGAGCATCGCGACCTTGAAGCCACGCTGGACCACGAGGAGGTAGACGAGCAGCAGCGCGACGCCGCCGGCCAGCCCGAGCTCGTTGACGATGACGGCGTAGACGAAGTCCGTCTGCGGTGCGGGGAGCACCGCGGCTCCCTCCGGCGTCTTCAAGAGCGCCTGCCCGAAGCCCTGCCCGAGCACGCCCCCGTCGGCCTGCGCGTAGATCGAGTTCGCGAGCTGGTAGCTGCCGCCGACCTTGTCGTACAGGTCGGGGTCGAACGGGTCGCGCCAGGCCATGACCCGGTTCTCGATCGTGGGGCGCACCTGGTAGAGCAGCCAGGAGCCGGCCGCGAACAGGCCGAGACCTATGACCGGGAAGGAGAGGCGGTTCGTGGCCACGTAGAGGATCGCCAGGAAGCCGCCGTAGAACATGACCGAAGAGCCGATGTCCTGGATGAAGAAGAGCAGCAGCATCGCCGCGCCCCAGATCGCGAGCACCGGCCCGAAGTGCTTGAGCGGTGGCAGCGTGACGAACAGGACGCGTCGCGCCCCGAGCACGAGCACCTGGCGGGTGTCCCGTAGGTAGCTCGCCAGGAAGATGACGATGGCGATCTTGGCGAACTCCGCGGGCTGCACGGAGAGCGAGCCGACCTTGATGGACAGGTACGCGCCGTTCTGCGGGGCGAAGCCGCGGGGGAGCACGAGCAGCGCGATTCCGCTGATCGCGATGAGGTAGCGGTACCGCTCGAGCACCCGGTAGTCGGGCAGCCCGATGATCGTGGCGGCGAAGAGCCCGAGACCGATGACGAACCACTGCGCCTGCTGCCGGGCGAGCTCGTCGTCGATCCGGTAGATCATCACGAGCCCGAAGCAGGCGAGCACCGCGACGAGCGGGAACAGGTAGGGATCGGCGTGCGGGAGCCGCACCCGGATGACGAGGTGCGCCGCCACGCACAAGCCGAGGAAGATGCCGCCGTAGGTCAGCGACAGGGTGCCGAGCTCGTTCTGCCCGCCGGTGCCGGACAGGGAGTCCTTCGAGAGGAAGACGGCGAGGAAGCCCGCGGTCACGAGCAGGCCCGCGGGGATCAGCGCGAAGAGCTCACGCGTCCTCGCGCTCACGGTCCCTGGCCCTCGAGCGTCCCGCGCTCGACCTGGCGGACGAGATCCTCGCCGTCGTCGCGGCTGCGCAGCTCGTGGGAGGCCACGGTCTCCTGCACCGCGGCCGGCAACTCCGTGGTGGTGACCCCGGAGACGAAGTTCGGCGTGTAGAGGTCGACCCCCGCCGGCAGGTCGTACGGCAGCCCGCGGTAGAGCGTCACGAAGCCGTCGTCGTTCGTGCCGACGAAGTACACGCTCTGGGTCGCGATGAAGGCGCCGAGCAGGAGCGGCAGCCCGAAGATCGCGAGAAACGCCAGCGTCCGGACGAAGCTCGCAAGGCGCGTGCGGTCCTTCTTCCGCTTGCCGGACGGCGGGCGTGGGAGGCGCCGCTCGGTGCTCTCGGGCTCCGCACGCCCGGCGCTGGGCCGGATGGTGACCGCGCCGGGGGGCGGCGTGTCCCGCTCGGGTTGCTCCGCCTCCTCGAGCGCCGCGCGAACGTCCGCGCCGGTGAGCCCGCGGCCGATCATGGTCTCCTCCCCCACGCCGGCCGGGCCGACGCCCGCGACCTGCTCCACCCGGAAGAGGACGACGGTGATGTTGTCCCGGCCGCCCGCCGCGTTCGCCGCGTCGACGAGCTGCTGTCCGGCCTGCCTGAGGCTCCCCGCACCGTCGATGATCACGCCGACCTGCCGCTCCGGCCGGATCATGTCGGTGAGCCCGTCGGAGCAGATGAGGTAGACGTCGCCGTCGCGCACCCGCCAGGTGAAGTGATCGGCCTGCACGTGGGCCTCGGCGCCGAGCGCGCGGGTCACGATCGAGCGCTGCGGGTGGTCCTCGGCCTCCTCCGGCGTGATCCTGCCCTCGCGCACGAGGTCCTCCACGAGGGAGTGATCGCGCGTGAGCCGCTCGAGTTCGCCGGCACGCAGGCAGTAGAGCCGGGAGTCGCCGACGTGGGCGATCGACAGCTCCTCCTCGCCGAGCCAGGCGATCGTCATCGTCGTGCCCATGCCGGTCTTCGACGCGTCGCCCATCGAGGAGCGGTGGATGCGGCTGTTCGCGTCGATGATGAGGCCGGCAAGACGCTCCTCGGCCGGATCGGGCCCGTCGGGCAGCCCGGGTTCGAGGACGTCGATGGCGATCTGGGAGGCGACCTCGCCCGCGGGCGCTCCGCCCATGCCGTCCGCGACGCCGAACAGGGGCGCGCGGGCGAACCAGCGGTCCTCGTTCATCTTCCGATGGCGACCGGTGTCGGAGACGTGGGTGGCTTCGGCGACGCGGAACATCAACGCTCCAGGTAGGTGAACTCGGAGTCACCGATGCGGACCCGATCGCCCGGGTGGAGCGGCTGCGGACCGCCGAGCAGCTCCTCGTTCAAGTAGGTGCCGTTCGTCGAGCCCATGTCCTCGAGGACGACGGCGCCGCCCTGGCGGACGATCCGTGCGTGCCGGGAGGAGGCGAACGGATCCTCGAGACGGATCTCGGCCTGGTCGCCGCGCCCGAGCACGGCGCCCGTCCCGACCTCGTATTCCATGCCGGCGGTGTGGCCCGGCGCACGCTCGACCACGAGGCGCGGATCGAGGCCCGCGAGATCGGCGGGCACGGGGCCCACGGCCTGGTGCAGCCCCGTGGCCTCGCCGGCGCCCGGCGCGGCGTAGGCGGCTTCGGCGATGCCCCGCGGATCCCCGGAGCGACGCAGATCCTTCAGCGCGGAGCGGGTGACCCACAGCAGGAAGAGGTAGAGCACGGCGAGGAAGCCGAACTTCAGCGCGACGGCGACGGGATCGAGGGAGACGGCGAGCGTCATCTGATCTCGAAGCCCATCGCGACGGTGCCGAGCTCGAGCTTGTCCCCCGGGGCGAGCGGGACGGCGCCTGAGGCGGCCCGCCCGTTCACCCGCACGCCGTTGGTCGAGCCGAGGTCGGTGACCGTCCAGCCCGTCCCCGCCGGGCGGATCTCGGCGTGGCGGCGGGAGACGTTCGAGTCCTCGATGACGACGTCGCAGTCGCGGGAGCGTCCGATCACGGCGCCCGCGCTCGGGACCGGCAGGCGCTTGCCCTCGGCCAGGACGAAGGCGCGCCCGCGCCGGACCTCGTGCTGCTCGCCGAGCGACTCCTGCACGCGCTCGGCGGCGGAGTGGACCATCGTGCGCCCGTGCTGGGCCTGCTCGACCTCGCCGGCGTCGGCGGCGGGGCGCACGAGCCGTGCCTGGATGCCGAACTCGCCGAGGCCGAGCTGCTCGTCGACCTCCCACGAGACCTTGGGCCGCGCCACGAGCGCGTACTTCTCGGTGCGGGAGTGCTCGAGCAGGTGGGCGGCCAGCTCGTCGCCGACCTCCTCCTCCATCCCCTCGTAGCGCGCCCGGTCCTCGGGGGAGAGCCAGATGACGTACTCGTTGGGCACGTAGGTGCGCTTGAGCGAGACCGTGCGGTGCTCGTCCATCTCCCGCGCGAGCTTGCGCGCGAGCTCGACGGGACGCACCTCCGTCTTGAAGACGCGACCGAACGTCCCCTCGACAAGGCCGGCGATCCTGCTCTCGAGGTTGCGCAACACACTCATGGAAAGGGCTCGAAAGGGCGATCGAGGCCGCCCCATCGTACGGCCCCGCCCGCGGTCATGCCCGCCGCTGAACCCGAGCGCCGGAGCCGAGCACCGCCATGACGCCGCAGACCAGTGCACCGGCGAGGGTTCCCGAGGGCTCCGGCGGCCCCCCCGGCCACGGCAGCTCGGCGGTGAGCATGGCGCTCCCGACGGCGAGAGCGGCGCTCCAGAGGAAGGCGCCCACGACGTCCCCGAGCAGCGTGCGACCGTGGACGAACCACGGCAGCACGAGCGCCCCCACGGCCCAGACCAGCACGAGCAAGAGCCCTCCCTGCGTGGCCAGCGGGACGACGACGTCCTCAGCGACACGGACCACCGATTGCTCCCAGGCGGCCCGCGGCGTCGTTCCGGGGGCGGGCCCGAGCAGGAGCACGCGGGAGGCGGCCGGCTCGGCCAGGAGCAGCCACCAGGCGCCGAGCGCGCCGAGCGCGGCGCGGTGCCACGCCCGCCGCGCCTGTCCGGCCAGGGCGACGAACCCGGCCGCGACACCAAGGGCGCCGAGCGGGAGCGCGAGCACCGGTGCGCTCCAGGCGGCGGGCGGCGCGCGGCGGAGCAGCCCGGCGACGGGACCGAGGGCGAGGAGCACGAGGAGCGCGAGCCCCGGGGCGGCCGTGACGAGCCACACGACGATCGCCCCCGTCCCGAGCAGCCAGCCGGCTCGCGGCAGAAGGAGGCAGGCGAGCGCCGCGAGCCCCGTTGCGGCGACGGGCGAGAGCGGTGGCGCGGGACCGAGGAGCGCGGTCGCCCCGAAGGCGAGCGCCCCCGCGCCGAGCGCGGCCGCACCGCGGCGCCCGAGCCGCCGGGCCCGGGTGGCGGGTTCGACCACACCGACGTCCTGGGCCAGCCGCCCCGCGCGGGCGAACGGGTCTAAGGCTCCCGCCTCGATCGTCCCCGGCTCGTCGTCGACCGCCCCCTTGGCGGCCTTCAGCTCCCGCTTCAGCTCGGCCAGCGTGCCGCGGTGCTCCGCGTTCGGGAGCACGCAGGCGTCGATCGCCTCGCAGAGCGCGAGCGGGAGATCGCGTCGCAGCCGGCCGAGCGGGGGCAGCCGAGCCCCGACCCGCCGGATGGTCGCCGCGGGGGTCACGCCGCGCACCGGGTTCACCCCGCTCAGCCCCTCGAAGAGCACGAGCCCGAGCGCGTAGAGATCGACCGAGGCGGTGACGGGCCGCCCCTCTGCCTGCTCCGGCGCCATGTAGGCGAGGGTGCCGACGACGTCGCCGGTGCGCGTGAGCCCGTCGTCGCCGACGAGCTGGGCGATCCCGAAGTCCGTGAGCTTCGCGGGGCCGCCGTCGTCGGGCACCATGACGTTGGCGGGCTTCACGTCCCGGTGGATCACGCCGCGCTTGTGCGCGTGCGCGAGCGCGTCGCAGAGCGTCATCCCGATCTCGACCACGTCGAGGTCGGACAGCAGGCCGTCGGCGAGCAGCCGCCCGAGCGTCCGCCCGCGCACGAGCTCGGAGACGAGGTAGACGGCGTCGCCCTCCTGCCCCGCCTCGTGCAGCGCCACGATCCCCGGGTGCGAGAGTCGCGCCGCCGCCTTGGCCTCGCGTTGCGCACGGCGCCCCACCTCGGGATCCTCGACGCCGATCCGCTTGACGGCCACCGAGCGCTCGAGCTTCTCGTCGTGCCCGAGCCACACGGTGCCCATCCCGCCCGCGCCCAGCCGGCGCGAGAGCCGGTAGCGGCCGAGCACGAGCTCGTCGGTCTCGCGGGCGCGCGGGATTGGGCCGGCCGTGGTCTCCACCGCCTCCCTGGTTCGGCGTGCAGGACCCCCTGCCTCCCCGCGTGGGAAGGAACCGGGCCGTTGACATCGAACTTGCAGCGACCGTGTCGCTCGGCGGCGCGGCGGTCATACTAGGCACGAGCCCTTTTTGCAGGCCCTTTGCATGTCCTTCTTCGACGACGACGAGCCCATCCGCGCGAGCCGTACCCGCCCGGCGCGTCCCCGCGCCGCTGCGCCGCCCCGATCCCGCCCGCAGGGCGGCGGTCGGCGCCCCCCGTCCGGCGGTGACCGGCGCCCCGACGCCGAGACCGCGCGGCAGCGCCAGCTGATCTTCGGCGGCGGCGCGATCCTCGCCTTCATCATCCTCGTCTTCCTCGTCAACTCGTGCCAGAGCTCGCGGCGCGACAACGCGCTGAAGGACTACAACCGCCAGGTCACCGAGATCGCCGCCGATTCCGACCAGATCGGCAAGGACTTCTTCGTCGCCCTGGACGCCGCAGCCGGCGGTGGCGACGTCGACGTCCGGGTCAACCAGCTGCGGATGGCCGCGGGTGAGCTCGTCGGCCGGGCCAAGGGCCTCGACCCGCGCGGTGAGCTCGTACCGGCGCAGTACTCGCTCGAGCTCGTGCTGAACCTGCGCGAGCAGGGTCTCCGCAAGATCGCCGACAAGCTCCCCGCAGCCCTCGTCCAGGGGCGCGACAACGCGCAGAGCGTCGAGACCGCCCTCAGCGAGATCGCCGGGCAGATGCAGCAGTTCCTCGCCTCGGACGTCATCTACTCCCAGCGCACCGCGCCCTACGTCACCCAGGCGCTCGACGACGCGAACATCAAGGGCCAGAAGGTCGCGACCTCGCGCTTCCTCCCGAACCTCGGCTGGCTCAGCCCGGACGCCATCGCCGGCCGCCTCGGCTCGCAGCGCGCAGCCGGTGGCACCGGAGCGGACCCCGAGCCCGCTCCCGGCCTCCACGGCCACAGCCTGGACTCCGTCACCGTCGGGGACTCGACGCTCAACCCCGGCGCCACCTCGAACCGCATCCCGTCGCGGCCCGCCCCCGCCTTCACGATCAAGCTGACCAACGGCGGCGACTCGGACGAGACCGAGGTGCCCGTGACCATCAAGGTCGAGGCCAACGGCCGCACGACCACGAAGAAGAAGACGATCGCGCAGACCAAGTCCAAGCAGGAGGCGACGGTCACCGTCCCGCTCGGCAGCTCCCCGCCCGCCGGCGCCGCCACCGTCACGGTGACGGTCGGGACGGTCCCCGGCGAGGAGAAGAAGGACAACAACAAGCAGACCTACACCGTCCTCTTCACCGGCTGAGCCGGTCCTGCGGCCTCCACCCCGGGCGGGCGGGGCGCCCCGCCCCCCGCGCATCTAAGATCGACGCGTGGCCGATCTGACATCCACGCCCGGCCTCGTCGCGCTGGGCGCCTGCGTGCTCGCGCTCCTCGCCCTCGCCCTCGCCGTCCGGGCGACGCTGGCGCTCCGTGGGCTCAAGGACGCGCAGCGGGTCGTGCTCGGGGAGCACGGGGAGCAGGACCTCGTCGCGCACGCGGCGCGGATCGATCAGGAGTTCCAGGCCCTGAACGACTACGTCGGTGACGTTGCGGCCGGGCTCGAGGGTCGCCTCGACGTGGCCGAGCGGCGCCTCGACGGGGCGCTGACCCAGCGCGGGCTGGTCCGCTATGACGCCTACAACGAGATGTCCGGGCGGCAGTCGACGACGATCGCCCTCCTCGACGCCCACCGCTCCGGGGTGATCCTGAGCTCCATCGCCCATCGGGACCAGGCGCGCCTCTACGCCAAGCAGGTCACCGCCGGCCTCGCGGATCTCCAGCTCTCCCCGGAGGAGGAGGAGGCGCTCGCGCAGGCGCTGGCCGCACCGCCCGCGCCACCCGCCGAGCCGTCGTGACGCGGATCGCCTTCCTCGGGCCGGAAGGCACCCACACGCACGAGGCGCTGGTCGCCTCCGGGGGCGACCTGGGCACCGAGCTCGTCCCCTGCGCCACGAACCACGCCGTCGTCCTGGCCGTCCAGGAGGGCGCCGCCGACCGGGCGCTCGCCCCGCTCGAGAACTCCCTCGGGGGCGGCGTCGACGAGACGCTCGACGCGCTCACCTTCGAGGCCCCCGACGTGGTGATCGTCGGGGAGCTCGTCCGCCCGGTCCACCACTGCCTGATGGCCGCGCCGGGGACGCAGGCCTCGTCGCTGCGGCTGGTCCTCTCCCACCCCCAGGGCCTCGCCCAGTGCGCCGCGTCCCTGCGCCGGCTCGCGCCCGGCGCGCGGCTCGAGGCGGTCGACTCCACGGGCCTGGCCGCCGAGCGCGCGGCCGCGGAGAGCGGCGTGGGCGCGGTGGGCAGCCGGACGGCCGCTGCGCGGGTCGGCGCCGAGGTGCTCGCGGCCGACATCGAGGACAGCACTGCCAACGCGACCCGGTTCGTCTGGCTGGCCCCGCGTTCGAGCCCCCCGGACGGGCCTGCGACGAAGAGCTCGGTCGTCTTCCACGGTACGGGAGACCAGTCCCCGGGGTGGCTGGCCCGATGCCTCGGGGAGCTCGCCTCCCGCGAGGTCAACCTGACGCGGATCGAATCGCGGCCGCTGCGCTCGCAGCTCGGGCACTACCTCTTCCACGTCGATGTGGACGGCGGCGCGCAGGAGCCGCGGGTCGCCGCGGCGCTCTCCGCCCTCGCGGAGCACTGCTCGGAGGTCCGTGTTCTCGGCGCGTATCCGGCGGCGCCGCTGGACGGCGGGGTTACACTTTCCGGCAGCCATGGGGGCTACCACTCCAGTTGACCCACCGGGGTTCACGCCGCCAGACGAGCACCGGCGGCGTGGACGTGATGGCGGTCGGGTGCTCGTCCTCAACGCCACGTACGAGCCGATCAACGTCTGCACCGTCCGTCGCGCTGCGGTCCTCCTGCTGAAGGCGAAGGCCGAGATCGTCGAGCACGCCGCCTGGCAGCTCCGCTCCGAGCACACCGCGATGGCCCGCCCCGTCGTGATCCGCCTGGTCAGCTACGTGCGCGTTCCGCGCGACACCCATCGGCGGAAGATCACGCGCCGCGCCGTCTTCGCCCGGGACGACTGGACCTGTCAGTACTGCGGCTCACGCCAGCAGCTCACCGTCGACCACGTGATCCCGCGCTCGAAGGGCGGCTCGAGCGAGTGGACGAACATCGTCGCCGCCTGCGCCCCGTGCAACCGCCGCAAAGGGGACGCGATGCCCACCCGGGCCGGGATGCACCCGAAGCTCCGCCCGGCGGCCCCGCACCCGGACGTCTTCATTCACGTGGCGAGCCCGACCATTCCCGCCGCGTGGCGCCAGTGGCTGCCGAACACGGGCAGTTCCACGCCGGGACCCGATCCGAACTCGGTCGCCGACGCGGCCTGAGCGGGCTCTCAGCCGACGGCGCGGCGCGAGCGACGGACGCGGAGCGCGCCGAGGGTGAGCAGGCCGCCGGCCGACAGCACGAGGAGGAGCGCGAGGGTCGGGGGGACCTCCTCGGCCGCTCGGCTCGCGACCACCGTCGGCAGCGGGCTCAGGCCGGGGGTGCTGCCGGCGACCACGGGGCCGCCGTCGACGGGGAGGCCGGGGATCCGCGGCGGGGGTGCCGTTCCCGGCGCCTGGGCGGGTGTCCCGCCGGCTGCGGCCTGCGACGGGGCCGCGGGGTCGGCGGACGGAGCGGGCGCACCGGCCGGCGGCGTGACGTCCCCGACGGGCGCGCCGACGGCGGCAACACCGGGGGCGACCGCACCCGGCGCGGTCGCCGTCCGTGCGGAGGAGGCGGACGCGGGCGCGCCCGCGGCGCGGAGCTGGGCAGCGCGGAGGACGGCGCGGCAGTCGGTGTACTCGTCGACGTCGGTCGGGATCGAGGCCAGTGCTTCGCGGTACTCGGCCGCCGTGTAGGTCCCGTCGATCTTGCCGTCCTGGCAGTCCTGCACCGCCGCGGCCCCGCCGCCCGCGCCGAGCGCGGTCGGGATCGGGAGGGCCAGGAACGTGGCGGCCACGAGGATGGTCGTGAGTCGGCGCATCCGGGTTGGTGTCCCCCAGCTGACGCACCGGGAAACGTGCGGTCGCTCACAGCGGCGGCCACTCCGCCTTCGTCAGCGGGCTACGAGAGGCCCGAACGCGCGGAGGGCGCCCTCGACATGGGCGCCCTCCGGGTGGTGCTTGGCTGGAACTGGATCGACGCCCCTGTCCTGCATCGGAGGGACCATTCCCGATGGGTGCGTCGACGGTGGCCCGGGTCGGATTCGCCAGGCGACTCCAACCTGCTCGACCTAGCGGCCGGGCACCTCCAGGGTCCCGCAAAAACTGTCACTACAGATACGGACCACCTCCTTTCTCTGGTTTCGCCAAGGTACCACCGGTCCCCGACGGATCGGAAGACATCTGGCGCAGCGGCGATCACCCAGGCCGGAGGAGGCTCAGCCGGGCACCCCGGCAGGCTCGGGCTCGGCCAGCCGCTCGCTCCACCACTCCGGCTCGACGCGGTCCGCGAAGGCGCGGAACCCCTCGGATGCGCTGCGGTTCGCGTCGAACAGCTCGAAGATCTGAAGGAGTTTCGCGTTGAGCTCCCAGTGCGGGACCTTCTTGACCACGACGTTGCCGAACCGCGGGTCCGGCCCGAGCCGCCCGCCGATGCGGATGTCCATGGCCTCGATCATCTCGCCCTCGTACCGCTTGAGGACGCCTTCGATGCCGATGTCGCCGATCTGCTGCTGGGCGCAGCTCGAGGAGCAGCCCGCGAAGTGGATGCGGAGATCCTCGTCGTGGCCGGCCGCACGGGCATGCTCGTTGAGGAACGCGGAGATCTCGAGCGCCCGCTCCTTCGTGAAGACCTTGGCGAGCCCGCAGAACTCCTTGCCGGTGCAGCTCTGCATCCCGCGGGTGAAGAGCGGCGGGTGCGCGTGCAGCTCGTCACGGACGAGCGGCTCGGCGAGCAGCGCGTCGACGCGCTCGTTCGGCACGTGCGGGATGAGCACGTTCTGCTGGTGCGTGAGCCGCACCTCGCCTGTGCCGTACTCGCGGGCGAGGGCGATGATCGTGCGGAACTGCTCGATCCGCAGCCGGCCGACCGGGACGCACAGCCCCACCGCCGAGAGGGCCCCGCCGAGCTGCGGCGTGACCCCGACGTGGTCGTGGCCGTGGAGGTCGGGAGCGTCCGGGACCCCGCGGCGGAGCGGACGGCCCACGCGGCGCTCGAGCTCCTCGCGGAACCCGTCGGCCCCGAGACGGTCGACGAGGAACTTGAAGCGCGCCTTGCCGCGCGCCTTCCGGTTCTCGTCGGAGTCGCGGAAGATCGTCGTGACCTGCTCGATCACCTCGTTGACCTCTTCCGGTGTCACGAACACGTCGACCCACCGCGCGAATCGGGGCTGCGCGGAGAGGCCGCCGCCGACCCGCAGGTTGTACCCGGCGGTGCCGTCGTCGGCGGTTGCCCCAGAGAGCGCGACGTCGTTGATGAGCCCGCGGGCGCAGTCCTCGGCGCAGCCGGTCACGCTGATCTTGTACTTGCGCGGGAGGTTCGAGAAGGCGCGATCGCCGAGGAAGCGCTGGTGGAGCGACTCCGCCGTCGCGTGGCCGTCCACGTGCTGCTCGTGCGCGATCCCCGCGAGGGTGCAGCCGATGACGTTGCGGGTCACGTCGCCGCAGGCCCCGACCGTGGTGAGCCCCACCGCCTCGAGCCGGCGCAGGATCTCCGCCGTGGCATCGAGCGTGATCCAGTGGATCTGCACGCACTGGCGCGTCGTGCAGTCGATGATGCCGCGGCCGTGGGTCTCGGTGATCCAGGCGAGCGTCTCGGCCTGCTCCGGGGTGAGGATCCCCTGGACGACCTTCACGCGGAGCATGAAGAAGCCGTCCTTCGTGTTGTGCTCGTAGAAGCCGCTCCACTTGAGTCGGAACAGGTCGCCGGCGTCGAGCGCCTCGCGCCCCTCGGCGGCGCCGCGGACGAGCGCTTCGCCGCCGTCCAGGCCGTCCCGCTCGTCCTTCATCCGCTCGAACTTATTCATGGCGGAGATACTACCTAAGTCCGATCAGGTTTCACCCTAAAGCCTGCTCCGCGGCCCAGGGGTTAGTCCGCCCGCCGCGCCTCCTCCTCCGTGACGACGCGCAACCCCCCGGTCTCCGCGGCCGCCTCCGCGGCGATGCGGGGCGCGGTGCGCGGTGCTCCCGTCTGGGCAGCGCGGTGCTCCTGGCGCGCGGTGGTCTTCGCGACAACCGCGATGGCCAAGCCGGCTGCCACCGCCGAGAGGGCTGTCGCGACGGCGCGGAGGGCATCGATCCGCTGTCGCTCGGCGACGTCCGCCGCTTCACCCAGCAGCGTCCAGGCCGCCACGACGGCTATGACGGCCACGACCCAACCGATCCACCACCCGGCGAACACCCGGGGCGTCCGGAGCTCGGGCTGGCCGGCGCGCCACAGCGACAGCACGATCCGCCGGGGCGCGACCAGGTTGACGACCGGTACGAGCCACGCCGCGATCCCGGACCCGACCCGCTGGCGGCCAGCGCCGAAGGCCTCGAGGTTGCGGTGGGCGCGGGCCTGCCAGCGCAGGAAGAGCGCGGCGGCGACGAGGAACGCGACCAGCTCCACCACCGCCCCGAACGCCACGAGCTGATCCGCCCTGGCGAGCGCATCGGGGAGCGCGCGACCGTCCTCGAGCCGCCCCGCGACGATGACGCGGCCAAGGTCGGCGCCGATGGCCAGCAGGCAGGCCCCGACCTTCACGTAGAGCGCCACGATCGTCGCGGCGCTCCGCGACCCGAGGGGGGTGTAGGTGGGCTGCACCTACACGCGCCCCCGGGTCGTCGTGCTCACTGGTCCTGCTCGTCCTCGACGTCGGGCGCGGTGGGACCAGCGGTGCCGGGATCGAGCGCCTCGTCCGGGGCGGCGTCGGGCGCAAGCCCTTCGAGCGACTGCTGCTGGTCGGCGACCGGCTCGGACTCGACGACGAGCGCGACGGCGGAGACGCGATCGTCGGCCTTCACGTTCATCACGCGCACCCCGGTGGCCGAACGCCCCTGCTGGGAGATGAAGCTGACCTTCGTCCGCTGCACCATCCCGTTCTCGGAGATGAACACGAGGTCCTGGTGCGGCCGCACGACGAGGGCGCCGGCCAAGCCGCCCTTCGTGTCGGTGAGCCCCATGGTCTTGACGCCCTTGGCGCCCCGCGAGGTCTTCCGGTACTGGTCGATCTTCGTGCGCTTGCCGTAGCCGTTCTCGGTCACGACGAGCAGCTCCATCTCGTCCCGCGCGACGTCCATCGCGATGACCTCGCCCTTCGGCCCGACGTCCATGCCCCGGACGCCCGCGGTGCTGCGACCCATGGCGCGGGTCTGCGCCTCCTCGAAGCGGACCGTCTGGCCGGCCTTCGAGATGATCATCACCTCGTCGCCCGGATCGACCCGCCGGACGGAGACGAGCTCGTCGTCCTCGCGGATGTTGATGGCGATGATGCCGTCCGCCTTGATCGGCGTGTTGTAGGCGAGGAACTCGGTCTTCTTGATCGTGCCCGACTTCGTGGCGAAGAGCAGGAACTCGCTCTCGCGGAAGTCACGGGTGGAGACCACGGACTGGATCCGCTCGCCGTCCCGCAGCGGGAGGACGTTCACGAGCGCGCGGCCCTTGCTGGTCCGCGAGGCCTCGGGGAGCTCGTACACCTTCGAGCGGTAGACCTTGCCGCGGTTCGAGAAGAACAGCAGGTAGTCGTGCGAGGAGCAGACGAAGAGGTGCTCGATGTAGTCGCCGTCCTTCATGTCCATCCCGGTCACGCCGACGCCGCCCCGCTGCTGCTGGCGGTAGGTGGCCAGCGGCAGCGACTTGATGTAGCCGGTGTGCGTGATCGTGATGACCATCTGCTGGTCGGCGATCAGGTCCTCGATGTCGAGCTCGTCCTCGGAGTCCTGGATGAGCGTGCGGCGCTCGTCGCCGTAGGCCTCGTTGAGCTCGCCGAGCTCCTCCTTGATGAGCGCCATCACGAGCGCCTCGTCGCCGAGCAGCGCGCGCAGCTCGCCGATCCGCTCCATGACGTCGGCGTGCTCCTGCTTGATCTCGCCGGACTCGAGCGCGGTCAGCTGCGAGAGGCGCAGGGCGAGGATCGCCTCGGCCTGGATCTGCGACAGCGAGAAGCGCGACATCAGCTCGGTGCGCGCCGCGTCACGGTTGGCCGAGGCCCGGATGAGCTCGATGATCGCGTCGAGGTTGTCGAGCGCGATGAGCAGGCCCTCGAGCACGTGCGCCCGGGCCTCGCGCTGGGTGAGCTCGAACTTCGCGCGCCGGACGACGACCTCACGCTGGTGCGTGACGTAGGCGTGGATGACCTCGCGGAGCGAGAGCGTGCGCGGGACGCCGTCGACGAGCGCGACCATGTTCACGCCGAACGTCGACTGCATCGCGGTGTGCTTGTAGAGCTTGTTGAGCGCGACCTTCGGGATGACGTCGCGCTTGAGCTCGATCACCAGGCGCATGCCGCGGCGGTCGGACTCGTCGCGGATGTCGGAGATCTCGGGGATCTTCTTGTCGTTGACGAGATCGGCGATCTTCGTGATGAGGCCGCCCTCGCCGCCCTTGCGGACCTGGAAGGGCAGCTCGGTGACGATGAGCGCCTCCTTCCCGCGCTGGATGTCCTCGATGCCGACCTTCGCGCGGACCCGGACCCGGCCGCGGCCGGTCTCGTAGGCGTCGCGGATGCCCTGCCGGCCGAGGATGATCCCGCCGGTCGGGAAGTCGGGCCCGGAGACGTGCGTCATCAGCTCGTCGGCCGAGATGTCCGGATTGTCGATGTACGCGTTGACCGCGTTCACGATCTCGCGCAGGTTGTGCGGCGGGATGTTCGTGGCCATGCCGACCGCGATGCCCGAGGAGCCGTTGACGAGCAGGTTCGGGAAGCGCGCGGGCAGCACCGTCGGCTCCTGCCGCGACCCGTCGTAGGTCGGCACGAAGTCGACCGTGTCCATGTCGAGATCGCGCAGCATCTCGGTGGCCATCCGAGACATCCGCGCCTCGGTGTACCGCATGGCCGCCGCGGAGTCGCCGTCGACCGAGCCGAAGTTGCCCTGGCCGTCGACGAGCGGGTAGCGCAGGGAGAAGTCCTGCGCCATGCGGACGAGCGTGTCGTAGATCGACGCGTCGCCGTGCGGGTGATAGTTGCCCATCACCTCGCCGACGATCTTCGCGCACTTGGAGTACGGCCGGTTGGGCTGGAGGCCCAGGTCGTTCATGCCGTAGAGCACCCGACGGTGCACGGGCTTGAGGCCGTCGCGCACGTCCGGCAGCGCCCGACCGACGATGACCGACATCGCGTAGTCGAGGTACGCGCTCTTCATCTCGTCTTCGAGCGCGCGCGGCTCGACGTTGCCACCACCGATGACGTCAATGGCCATGGCTCACCTCATCCTTCTCGTGGGAAATGGGGGTGCTCACACGTCGACCGTGGCGGCCAGCGCGTTGTCCTCGATGAACTCGCGGCGGTGCTCCACCACGTCGCCCATCAGCATCGAGAACAGGCGGTCGGCGTCGGCCGCGTCCTCGATCGAGACCTGCTGCAGCGTGCGTGAGGCCGGGTTCATCGTGGTGTCCGCGAGCTGGTCGGCGTTCATCTCGCCGAGGCCCTTGAAGCGGTTCAGCGTGACGCCCTTCTGCGCGACGGAGAGCACCGAGCGGCGGAGCGCCTCGAACGTCGGCGCCTCCTCCTTCTTGTCCCCGAGGCGCACGACGAAGGCCGGCGTGCCCGCAAGCTCCGCGATCTGCCGGTGGACCTTCACGAACTCCCGGTACTCCTTCGAGTCGAAGAGCGCCCGGGGCAGCCGGTGCGTCTGGGCCAGGCCGGTCTTGTTCTCGATGCCCTTGACGACGAGGTCGCCGTCCTGGTCGGAGACGAGCTCGGTCACGAGCGTCGCCTTCGCATCCTCGTTGCGCGCGAAGAGCGCGACGGCGTCCGCAGAGTTCGCGATGTGCTCGGCGAGGAGGTTCGACTCCTCGAGGAAGGCGACCGCACGAGCCCCGTGGGTGGCACGGAGGGTCGAACCCCAGCCGTCGAGCTGCTTGATCAGCCGGCAGTAGCGCTGCCAGCGGGTCTCGGTGAGCTTGAACGCCTTGCCGTGCCGGTCGAGGATCTCGAACTTCTCGAACTTGTCGGAGAGCAGGACCTCCTCGAGCTCGGACTCGTGCTCGATGTAGCGCTCGTTGCGCCCCTGCTTGAGCTTGTAGAGCGGCGGCTTCGCGATGTAGACGAACCCGGCCTCGAAGAGCTCGGGCATCTCGCGGAACATCAGCGTGAGGATCAGGGTCCGGATGTGCGCGCCGTCCACGTCGGCGTCGGTCATCAGGATGATCTTGTGGTACCGGGCGTTCTCGATGTTGAACTCGTCGCGGACGCCGGTGCCGATCGCGGTGATCAGCGCCTGGACCTCGAGGTTCGCGAGCACGCGGTCGATCCGCGCCTTCTCGACGTTGAGGATCTTGCCGCGGAGCGGGAGCACCGCCTGGGTGTGCCGGTCGCGGCCCTGCTTGGCCGAGCCGCCGGCGGAGTCACCCTCCACCACGAAGATCTCGGCCAGCGACGGATCCTTGACCGAGCAGTCGGCGAGCTTGCCGGGGAGCTTCGAGTTCTCCAGGGCGCTCTTGCGCCGCGTGAGGTCTCGCGCCTTCCGGGCGGCCGAGCGGGCCTGCGCGGCCTGGACGGCCTTGCGCACGACGGCGCGGGCGTCCGCCGGGTTCTCCTCGAGGAACTCCGAGAGGCCCGCGTTGACGACGCGCTGGACGTGCCCGGCCATCCCGGGGTTGCCGAGCTTCGTCTTCGTCTGCCCCTCGAACTGCGGGTCGGCGAGCTTCACGGAGATGATCGCGGTGAGGCCCTCGCGGACGTCCTCGCCGGAGAGCTCGGGATCCTTGTCCTTGAGCTCCCCCTTCTCACGGGCCCACTTGTTGATCTGGCTCGTGACCGCCGAGCGGAAGCCCGACATGTGCGAGCCGCCCTCGTGCGTGTTGATGTTGTTGGCGAAGGAGAAGATCGACTCCTGGTAGGTGCCGTTCCACTGCATCGCGACTTCGACGTAGCCCTCCTTCTCGGAGTCCCCGTCGAAGTAGATGACCTTCTTGCCGAGCTGCTCCTTGCCGTCGTTGATGTGACGGACGAAGTCCTCGATGCCGCCCTCGGCGTGGAACTCCGCCTTCTTGCCCTCGCCGCGCTCGTCGGTGATCGAGATGCGCAGCCCGCGGGTGAGGAACGACGTCTCACGCAGGCGCTGCTCGAGCGTCGCGTAGTCGAAGTCGAGCGACTCGAAGATCTCGGAGTCCGGCAGGAAGGAGATCGTGGTGCCGTGCTCCTTCGACGGCTCGCCCTTGACGACGTCGCCCTGCGGCGCGCCACGGACGAACTCCTGGCGCCAGACGTGGCCGTCGCGCTTGATCTCGGCCCGGACGGACTCGGAGAGCGCGTTGACGACCGAGACGCCGACGCCGTGCAGCCCGCCGGAGACCTTGTACCCCTGGCCCTCGCCGAACTTGCCGCCCGCGTGCAGGACGGTCATGACGACCTCGAGCGCGGACTTCTGCTCCTTGGCCATCTTGGAGACCGGGATGCCCCGGCCGTCGTCGGTGACGGTCACGGAGTTGTCCGGGTGGATCGTGACGTCGACCTGGCTGCAGAAGCCGGCGAGCGCCTCGTCCACGGAATTGTCGACGACCTCGTAGACGAGGTGGTGCAACCCGCGGATCCCGGTGGATCCGATGTACATGCCGGGGCGCTTGCGGACGGCTTCGAGGCCTTCCAGGACGGTGATGTCCTGGGCGTCGTAACCGGCCGAGCCACGCTGCCCGTCGCGCTTGTTCTCGTCCTGGCTCAAGGGTCCTCCGAGGGACTCAAAAAAGCCCCGGCCTGCGTGTCTCGCGGACACCCGGCCAGGGCGGTGGAACTGACGGTGATCACTATACCACTCCGGGGTGCCATAACCATCACGGAAAGCCCGATGATTGCAGGGTTTCTGCACCGTCTCTCATGGCTGACGCACCCAGGCGCGCCCCGGCGCCGCGGTACAGCGCAGTCCGCGGACGACACCGGCGCCGAGCAGCGCGTTCAAGGCCGTCACGAGCTCGCCCGACATGAGCGTGAGCTCCTGCGCCCAGACCGCGCTCTCGCAGCTCACGCTGACGGTGCCGTTGGTCGCTGCGGTCGGCGTCGCGTGCGCGGCGAGCGCGGCGCCGACGGCCTCGGGCCAGACCCGCTGGACCTCCGCCAGCGCGGAGATCGGCTGCAGGGCACCGACCAGCCGCCCGACCGCCCCCCCACCGCCGCCGAGGCGCCGCGGCTCCCGACGATGCTTCACGCCGCTCCCTCCCCGGTGACCTGTCCGCCGGCGACCTCGAGCCGCGTGACCTCCGGCCCGTCCCCCCCGGGGACGTGGGCCAGATCGGTCGTCGTGATGAGCGCCTGCCCCGTCGCCGTCACCCGCGCGACCAGTAGCGCACGTCGGTCGGCGTCGAGCTCGCTCATGACGTCGTCGAGGAGCAGCAGCGGCGCCGCTCCCCGCTCCTCGGCCAGGGCCTCGCGCTCGGCCAGCAGCAGCGCGAGCAGCCCGAGCCGCTGCTCTCCCTGGGACCCGTAGACCTTCAGCTCGCGCCCGTCGCGCATGAGCCCGAGGTCGTCCCGGTGCGGCCCGTGCTGGGTGAAGCCGCGCTCCAGGTCGGAGTCGAGCCGCTCGGCCAGCTCGGCCGCGAACCCTGCGGCATCGGCGGCCCGGGTCCGCGGGCGGTACCGAAGCTCGGGCTCGCCCTCGAGCCCCAGCTCCCGGGCGATGGTCACGAACCGCTCGGCGATCATGGCGACCGCGGCCGCCCGGTCCTCACGCAGCGCAATGCCGTGCCGGGCGAGCTCCATGTCCCAGGCCGCCATCGAGCCCCGCGACCCGCCGCCGCCGCGGAGCCGGCCGAGGAGCGCGTTCCGCTGCGCCAGCGCGGCGGAGTACTGCTTCCTCGTCTGCGTCCGCGTCGGCCAGAGGCCGGTCACGAGCGCGTCGAGGTGGGAGCGGCGAAGCGCCGGCGGCCCCTTCACCAGCTCGAGGCGCTCGGGCAGGAACACACTCACGAGCGGTCGGCCCGGCGCGTCGAGAAGCCGCTCGACCGGGGCCCCGTCGACCCTGAGCCGCTTCTCCTCTCCGGGCTGCGAAGCGACGTACAGCTCGTGGGTATCCCCCCGGGCGTCGGTGGTGCTGACCTCGACGCGGAGCGCCTCGGCGTCGAAGCGAAGGAGCTCCCGCTCGTTCCCCGTGCGGCACGAGCGGCCGGTGCAGCCGAAGTACAGCGCCTCGAGGAGGTTCGTCTTCCCGGCGCCGTTGCGCCCGTGCACCACCGTGAGGCCCGCACCGAGGCGCACATCGGCCTTGGCGTGGGTGCGGAAGTCCCGCACCCGCAGCCGGTCGACCCGCACCCGGTGGGTCCTTAGACGTTCAGCCGGATCGGCATGATCAGGTACAGGAACCCGGAGCCGTCACCGGCCTCGATGAGCCCGGGGCGGAGCGGCGAGATGAGCTTCAGCACGACGTCCCCGGACTCGACGGACTCAATGCCGTCGCGCAGGAAGTCCGGGTTGAACCCGATCTCGAACGGCTCCCCGCTGAACGGAACCGGCAGCGGCTCCGAGGCCTCGCCGACGTCCGGTGTCTGCGCGGAGATCGTGAGCTCGCCCTCGGTGAAGGCCAGGCGGAGCGGTGCGTTCTTCTGCGCCATCAGCGCGATGCGCCGCACCACGCCGACGAGCTCGGCGCCGTCGACGCTCAGCTCGTGCTCGTAGGTCTCCGGGAGCAGCTGGCGGTAGTTCGGGAACTGCCCGTCGATCAGCCGGGAGCTCAGCACGACATCGCCGGCCTTGAAGACGACCTGGTTGGAGCGGACGCCGATCTCGATGGTCTCCGTCTCGTTGCCGCCCGAGACGATCCGCTCGAGCTCCTGCAGCGCGCGGGCCGGCACGTTGGCCTCGAAGCCGCCGTCGATCGGGACCTCGAGCTTCGTCTCCTTCACGGAGAGCCGGTAGGAGTCGGTCGCGACCATCCGCAGCTCGGTGCCCGAGGCGCTCACGAGGATGCCCGTCAGGATCGGCCGCGTCTCGTCGCGGGACGCCGAGCGGGCGACCTTGGCGATCGTCTCGGTGAACGCCTTCGCCGGCAGGTGGACGACCTGGTCGCCACCCGGATCGGGAAGCGGCGGGAAGTCCTCCGTGCGCAGCGTGCGCAGGTGGAAGCGCGCCGGTCCGCAGATGATCTCGACGTCCTGCTCCGCAGCGCGCAGCTCGAGCGTCAGCGACCCGCTCGGGAGCTGGCGGGCCACGTCGAGCAGTAGCCGGGCCGGGAGCACGACGGTGCCCTCCTGCTCGACCTGGGCGATGAGCGGAACCCGGAGACCGACCTCCATGTCGGTGGCGCGGAGCTCGACGACACCGGCGGCGGCGTGGATCTGCACGCCGGAGAGGGCTTGTACCGCGCTGCGGGTCGAAGCGACGCGCGAGGCGGTCTGGAGCTGACCGAGCAGTTCGGAGCTCGTGGTGGACAACTTCACGATGAGGACCTCTGAAGGAAGGAAGGAGCAGTCATAGGGGCTGTTGAAGTGTGCAGAACTCCGCGGATCGCCCGCGTGGCGCGGACGTATGGTGCCCGGTGGAGTCGGCGGACGTGTGCAGATCCTGTCAGGAGCGTCGGTCTGATCTACGCGCCGGTCAGCCGGGCGCTCAGCTTCTGCACAGCCGCGTAGGCCTCCGGGTCGTCGGCGAGACGGGCCGTCGTCCTGCGTACGGCGTGCATGACCGTGGTGTGGTTCCGGCCGCCGAAGGCCTGCCCGATCGCCGGCAACGAGTCCTGCGTGTGCTCTCGCGCGAGATACATCGCGACGTGGCGGGGCCAGGCGACGCGCGCGGTCCGGCTGGCGGAGACGAGCTCGGCGCGCGTGAGCCCGAAGCTCTCGCAGACGACCTCCTGGACGCTGTCGACGGTGATCTCGCGGAGGCCGAAGCCGGGACCGCTCCGGGTCGTCCCGCCGATGCGTCGCGGCTCCTGGCGCCCGTAGAGCCCGTCGAGCACCTCGGTGGCCAGGGCCGCCGTGATGGGGCGGCCGGTGAGGGAGCCGAAGGCGACCACGCGGATGAGGGCACCCTCGAGCGCGCGGATGTTCGTGGGGATCCGCTCGGCGATGACGTCAAGGGCGGCCGGTTCGGCCAGCGTGATGCCGTCGTGCTGAACGCGCTTGCGCAGCACGGTCATGCGCGTGGCGGGATCGGGCGCCTGGATGTCGGTGACAAGGCCGGACTCGAAGCGCTCCCGCATGCGGTCCTCCAGCGCGCCGAGGTCCCGCGGGAGGCAGTCGGAGGTGAGGACCAGCTGCGAACCGGCCTCACGGAGCGCGTTGAAGGTGTGGAAGAACTCCTCCTCGGTCTTCGCCTTCTTCTGCAGGAACTGCACGTCGTCGATGAGCAGCACGTCGACACGGCGGAAGTGCTCCTTGAAGCGCTCACGGGCCGCGCCGTCGGCACGGAGTGAGGAGACGAAGGCGTTCGTGAAGCGTTCGACGGTCGTGTAGCGGACCGTGAGGCCCTCACCGTACTCGCGGATGTAGGCCGCGATCGAATGCAGGAGGTGGGTCTTCCCCACGCCGGGCGGTCCGTAGATGAAGAGGGGGTTGTAGGCCTGGCCGGGAAGCTCGGCCACGGCGAGCGCGGCGGCGTGCGCGAAGCGGTTCGCGTCCCCGATCACGAACTGGCCGAAGGTGAACTTCGGGTTCAGTTCGACCTCCGGCTCGGCGCGGGGCGCTCCTGCGGGCGGTGTTCGCGGAAGATTCTCGGGACCACCGGGGCCGGCGGCGACCAGCTCGATCGAGGCATCCGGGCCGAGCACCGCGCGGGCGGCCTCGTTCAGCGGCGTCCTGAAGCGATCGGCCACCCAGTCACGGATCTCCGGCGGGGCCCCGACGAGGATGGTCGAGCCCTCGAGCCCGTGCGGCTGCAGCGGCGCGATCCAGACCTCAAAGGTCGCCTCGGGGAGGCTGCGGCGCAGGATGCCTTGCACGGAGGGCCAGATGAACGAGAGATCCTGGGTCACGGCAGCGGGAAGCGACTCCTCCGGGAGGCGTACGGCGGACTGGTGGGCGAGGAGGTGGTCCGAGGGGGCCACCGGGATGCGGCAACGTATCAGGAGCCCGGGCGCGCCAGGCGGGCTCCGCAGAGCGACTGAAGAGGAGAGCGCGCAAATCGCGACAGAATCCGCCGAGCCCGTGTACACGGCGGAAGCACACGCGGTGGACGGAACCGCGCGGACGGCGGATTCCGGGTGCTTCTGGCTACAGTGGAGAACCCGCCGTCAGCCGGACGGCGCCGACCACAGAGCCTTTGCCATGAAGCGCACCTATCAGCCCAAGAAGCGCAAGCGCGCCCGCACGCACGGGTTCCGCGAGCGCATGTCGACCCGCGCCGGACGCGCGGTGCTCAAGCGCCGCCGCGACAAGGGTCGCAAGCGGCTGTCCGTCTCGGACTCGTAGTGGCCGAGGCCGCTCGGCCCACCGGCGCTGCTCGCCCCAAGGCGAAGCGCGGGAGGCTGTCGCGGTCAGCGGAGTTCGAGCGGGTCTATCGCCAAGGCCGTTCCCACGGGAACCGGTTCCTGGTTCTGCACGTCTTCCCCCGGGCCGACCCGGGGGCTGCACCCGAGTTGGGCGACACCGCTCGGCTCGGCGTCTCCGTGTCCCGGAAGGTCGGTGGAGCCGTCGAGCGGAACCTCGTCAAGCGGCTGTTGCGTGAGGCCTTCGCCGAAGAGGCGGTGCGGCTCCCGAGCGGCCAGGACGTCGTGGTGGTCGCGCGCCCGGGCGTGCACGAGATGGCCGAACGCGACGGGCTCGCCGGCATGCGCAGTGCGCTGGGCGAGCTCATCGAACGCGTTCCGGGCGTCGCGCCGCGGGCCTCGACCCCGCCGGCGACGACCACCGAGCCGACGGGCTGATGGGCGCACCCAGAGCGCTCGTGCTCGCACCGATCCGCCTCTATCAGCGCGCGATCTCCCCGTTGCTCCCGCGGCGCTGCAAGTACGAGCCCACCTGTTCGGCCTACGCGTCGCAGTCGGTTCAGCGGTTCGGCATACTCCGAGGTGTCGTCCTCGCCGGTTGGCGGCTCCTCCGCTGCAATCCCTGGAGCCACGGCGGTTACGACCCCGTCGAGTCGCAGACCCTCTTCCGGGCCACCCCCTCCCACCGCTGAGTGCCCTCCATGCCTTTCGTCTCCGCGAACGTCCTCCAGCCGCTGATCAACGTGTTCGAACAGGTTCTCCTGTTCTTCCACGACACGATCGGGCTCGGTTGGGGCCTGTCGATCGTCCTGCTGACGGTCACGATCCGCACGATCCTGCTGCCGTTGACCTTCAAGCAGTTCAAGTCGATGGCCGCGATGCAGCGGCTCGCGCCGGAGATCAAGGAGCTGCAGAAGAAGTACAAGGACGACAAGCAGCGCCTCCAGCAGGAGACGATGAAGTTCTACCAGGAGAACAAGGTCAACCCCTTCGGGTCCTGCCTTCCGCTCCTCGCGCAGATGCCGGTGTTCATCTCGCTCTTCTACATGCTGCGGGCAGACCTCAAGGAGGACATCTGCAACGCGGGCGCGGCGATCGCCCCGGGCGGACAATTCGCCGGTATGAACCTGAACGACGTCACCTGCGAGAAGATCCAGCCCGGTTCGGCCGGATTCTGGTTCATCCCGGACCTCACCGCGGCGGCGACCGGCGGCGTGCTGGCGATCCTCATCGTTTCCTACGTCGGCTCGCAGCTCGCCTCAAGCGTGCTCATGTCGACGGCGATGACGGACAAGAACCAGCAGCGGATCATGTTCGCGCTGCCGTTCCTGTTCGTGTTCTTCATTCTGAAGTTTCCCGCAGGCCTGCTGCTCTACTGGATCACCACGAACATCTGGACCGTGGGACAGCAGTACTTCGTGCGGCGCTCGGTCGGCCTCTCGGTCCCCGGACGGCCTGGCTCCATCCCGAACCCCGAGCCGATGGACTTCGGCGGCCTCTTCGGGAAGAAGAAGGAGGACGACGCGGTGGCCGTCGGTGCTGCGTCGGGTGGCGGCTCGGCCAAGGCGACGGCGAAGGCCGGCGGGAAGAGCGGGAACGGGTCGGCTCCGGCGGTCCGCTCCGGACCTCCGCCCTCGTCCCCACGCAAAAAGAAGAAGAAGACGGGACGGCGTCGATGAGCCAGGAAGAGGACACCGAGGAGGCGATCCTCGATGACATGGTCGGCGCCATCGTCGATGCGCTGGGGCTGACAGACGCGGAGGTCGCGACCGTCGAGCAGGACGGCGTCCTCACGACCACCGTCTCCGGCGAGGATCTCGGCCTCTTCATCGGCCGCCACGGGCAGACGATCGACGCGGTGCAGCACCTCGCGCAGCGCGCCGTCGCGACGTTCACCGGCGAGCAGCGCCGCGTCGTCGTCGACGCAGAGGGTTACCGAGAGCGACGGCAGGACGTGCTGCAGGCCCAAGCGGGCGACGCCGCCGATGAGGCGTGCCGCCTCGGGAAGCCCGTGTCGCTCGAGTCGATGACCGCCAGCGAGCGTCGGCTTGTGCACGAATTCTTGCGCGACCGCACGGACGTCGGGACGCACTCGGAAGGCGAAGGCGCGGACCGCCATCTCGTCGTCTCGCCGTCCGACGCCTCCTGACGGCGTTTCACGTGAAACGCCAAGCTTCGAGCGCGCCGATGTTTCACGTGGAACATCCTGAGCGGCGGCCGTGAGCGACCTCCAGCGCAGACTCGTCGGCCTGGTCGAGGAGTTCGCCCTCCCCGAGGGTGCACGGCGGCCGCTCCGATCGCTGCTCGGGACGCTCGAGGACGACCCGTCAGCGCCGACGACCGTCACGACCCCGGCCGACGCGGTCGAGGTCCACATCGCCGATTCGCTCGACGGCCTTCGCCTGGACGCAGTTCGGCAGGCAGGCCGCATCGCAGACATCGGTGCGGGCGCGGGCTTCCCGGGCCTCGTCCTTGCCGTCGCCCTTCCCGACGCCTCGGTGGCGCTCATCGACAGCGTCGGCAAGAAGTGCGTCTTCATGGAACGAGCGGCGGCGGCGGCCGGCATCACGAACGTTCGCGCCATCCACGCGCGGGCCGAGGAGTGGCCCGAGGGCAGCGAGGCGCATGATCTCGTCACCGCCCGCGCGGTGGCGCCGCTCTCGGTGATCGTCGAGTACGCGGCGCCGCTGCTGGAGCTGGACGGGCACCTCGTGGCCTGGAAGGGCGCGCGCGACGACGCTGAGGAGGCGGACGGCGCCGCCGCGGCGGCGGCGGTCGGCCTCGAACGGGTCGAAGTCCTCGCGATCCCACCTCGAGCGGGGGCCGAGCACCGTCATCTGCACGTCTTCGCCAAGCGGGCACTGACGCCCGCGCGCTTCCCGCGACGCCCGGGCATGGCCCGGAAGCGGCCGCTGACGGCCTGAACCCGCCCAAAGTGCGGTGGGCCCCGTGCGGCGCGGTCGCCGGCGCCATACCCTTGGCGGAGATGGGGACGATCTACGCCATTGCCAACCAGAAGGGCGGGGTGGGCAAGACGACGACGGCGGTGAACGTCGCCGCCTGCATCGCCGAGGCCGGGTACGAGACGCTGCTCGTCGACATCGATCCGCAGGCGAACGCGACCGTCGGACTGGGGCTGCCGAAGGACGGCGAGCCGAACGTCTATTCGGTGCTCTCCGGGCTTGCGGACACGGAGGACGCACTCGTCCCGACCGCCATCGAGCGCCTGAAGGTGCTCCCGTCCCACCCTGACCTGGCGGGGGCCAACGTCGAGCTCCCGCGCACACCCGGTTCGGAGAACCTGCTCCGACACGCGCTCGCCCGGGTGATCGACCGCTTCGCCTTCGTGATCCTCGACTGTCCGCCGTCACTCGGACCGCTGACCGTCAACGCGCTCGTTGCCGCGGACCGCGTCATCGTTCCGGTGCAGACCGAGTACTTCGCCCTCGAGGGGCTCGCCGGCCTTCTCGACACCCTCGCGCTCGTGCAGCGGGAGCTCAACCCGCGCCTGACCGTGGCGGGGATGCTCCTGACCATGCACGACAACCGCACGCGCCTCGGCCGTGACGTGGAGCGTGAGGTGCGACAGCACTTCCCCGACCTCGTGTTCGACACGGTGATCCCGCGGAACGTCCGGATCGGCGAGGCGCCGTCCTTCGGCGTGCCGGTGATCCATCACGATCCCCACTGCCTGGGCTCCGACGCCTACTTCGAGCTCGCCAAGGAGGTGGCCGCGCGTGGCTAGGTCGACCGGCATGGGCCGCGGACTCGGTGCGATTCTCGCCGTGTCGGCGCCGGAGGGAGCCGGTCGGGACGACCTGCGCGAGCTCGCGGTCGAGCTGATCCGGCCGAATGCCGGCCAGCCGCGCAAGCAGTTCGAACCCGAGGCGCTGCAGGCGCTGGCGGACTCGTTAGGGGAGGCGGGCCTGCTTCAGCCGGTGCTCGTACGGCCGGTGGCCGGCGGCACCTACGAACTCGTGGCCGGTGAGCGCCGCTGGCGCGCGGCCCAGATCGCCGGCCTCGCCACGCATCCCCGCCCTCGTGCGGGAGCGCGACGACGCGCAGACCCTCGAGGTCGCGCTCATCGAGAACATGGCCCGCGAGGACCTCAATCCGATCGAGGAGGCACGTGCCGTGGCGGCCCTGGTCGAGGAGCTCGGGCCTCACCCGGGAGCAGGTCGGCAAGCGCGTCGGGCGCTCGCGGGTCGCCGTCTCCAACCTGCTGCGGTTGCTCGATCTTCCCGACGAGGCGATCACCCTGGTCGAGGACGGCACGCTCACCGAAGGCCACGGACGCGCGCTGCTGCTCGCGTCCGACCACGCGGATCGGCGCCGCCTGGCCCGAGAAGCCGCAACCGAGGGCTGGTCGGTACGAACCACCGAGGCACGTGCTCGCGGGGCCGCCGCGGGGGAGCGCCCGGCCACGCCGGGGAGAGCCGCCGTCCACCCCGACCAGGCGGCCGCGATGCGTGAGATCGCCGATGCGCTCGGCGCCGCGCTCGGTACCGACGCGCGGGTGCGGCCGCGCGGGGCGGGCTACAAGGTGGAGCTCGTCTTCGATACGGCGCAGGACGCTTTGGCGCTGGCCCGCCGCGTGTCGCGCGGCTGACGACGCGCCCCCCGGATCGGTCGCTACACTCGCCGCTCTCCGGGCGATTAGCTCAGTCGGTTAGAGCGCTTCTCTGATAAGGAAGAGGTCCCAGGTTCGAATCCTGGATCGCCCATCGTGCCACCGCGGCTCTCTCGCGCGCGTGTCCCCGATAGAGGTCGCGCGCTACACGCGAGACGGCAGCGGGCTGCGTCGCTTACGACCTGCAGGTTGTCTGTGGGGCTACGCGGTGAGGGCCCAACCGGCGGCCGTCGGCGCGGTCCCCTCGGG
>CAWFHB010000006.1:0-775461 GCA_963815565.1 uncultured Solirubrobacterales bacterium
GCGGACGCCTACACTCCCCTCACATGCAGGAGATGGTCATCTACGGCGTCAGCTTCGACATGGTCGGCAAGCAGCCGATCGTGCTCCTGAAGGCGGTCGACTCGAACAAGTTCCTGCCGATCTGGATCGGTCATCCCGGAGGCCGCCGCCATCCTGATGAAGCTGCAGGGGGCGAGCACGCCGCGCCCGATGACCCACGACCTGATCGTCGACGTCCTCGGCGAGCTCGAGGTCAAGTGCACCCAGGTCGCCGTCACCGAGCTGCGCGACAACACGTTCTTCGCCGCGATCACCCTCCAGGTCGCCGGCCGTGACATCGAGGTGGACTCGCGTCCGAGCGACGCCCTCGCTCTCGCCGTCCGCTCCGGCGCCCCGATCTTCGCCGCCGAAGAGGTCATCGCCGAGTCGGCGATCGAGTTCGAGCACGAGGTCGAGGACACCGAGGAGGTCGTGGACCGCTTCAAGGAGTTCCTCGACCAGGTCACGCCCGAGGACTTCGCCGGGGAGTCCGGCGAGGAGCTCGAGGACGAGCCCGACGAGGACTGACGGGCTCAGTCGAGCGCCAGGTCCAGGACCCGGCCGACGAGCTCGTCGAAGCCGATACCGGCCGCGTCGGCGGCCTGCGGCAGCAGGCTCGTGTCGGTGAGGCCCGGGATGGCGTTGGCTTCGAGCACCCAGAGCTCGTCGGTCGCCACGTCACGCATGATGTCGACGCGGGCGAAGCCGCGGCAGCCGAGCGTCTCGTAGGTCCGCACCGCGAGCTCCTGGGCGCGCGCGGTGAGCGCCTCGGGCAGGTCCGCCGGGCAGGCGAAGCGCGTGCCACCGATCGTGTAGCGGGCGGCGAAGTCGTACCGGAGTCCGTCGGCGGGGATCGCCTCGACGACGGGGAGCGCCACCCCGTCGAGGATGGAGACGGCCAGATCAGACCCGTCGACGTACCGCTCGATGAGCACCTTGCGCGAGTACGAGAAGGCGGCGACCAGCGCGGCGGGCACGTCGGCGGCGCTCGCGGCGAACTTGATGCCGAGCGCGGAGCCCTGGTCGGCGGGCTTGACGACGAGCGGGAAGCCGAGCCGCTCCTCGACGGCGTCGAGGGCCTCCGCGGCGCCGAGCTCCTTGAAGGCGGTCTCGTTGAAGCTCAGCGAGTCCGGGGTCGGGATGCCCGCGGCCCGCAGCTCGTGCTTGGCGAGCACCTTGTCGGAGGCGAGCACGCAGGCGTGGACCCCCGAGCCCGTGTACGGGATCCCGAGGACCTCGAGCAGCTCCTGCACGGTGCCGTCCTCGCCGTCGCGCCCGTGGAGCGCGACGAAGGCGACGTCGGGTGCCGCATCACGGAGCTTCCCGACGAGGTCGTGGTCGACGTCGATCCCGACGACGGCATGCCCGAGCCGCTTCAACGCCGCCTCGACCCGCGCGCCGCTCTGCATCGAGATCTGGCGCTCGAGCGAGCGCCCGCCCTTGAGGACCGCGACGACGCTCACGAGGAGCTCCCGCGCTGCTCGCGGCCGGGCGACCGGCGCGGCAGCTCGAACACGTCGGCGAGCGCCGGGTCGGGCTCCGGGGGGTCGACGGCGCGCTGCGGCTCGACGCCGGAGCGCCGCCCGGTGAGCCGCTCGAGGAGCTCGAGCTGCTCGGAGACGACGGCGCCGATCCGGCGCACGCCCTCCCGGATCGCGTGCTCGTCCACGCCGGAGAAGTTCAGCCGCATCGCGTTTCCGCCGCGGCCGTCGAGGTAGGCCGCGCGGCCGGGCACGAAGGCCACGTTGTTCGAGAGCGCCTTGGCGAGCAGGTCCGTCGTGTCGAGGCCGTCCGGCAGCGTGACCCACAGGAAGAGGCCACCGTCCGGCCGCGTCCACGTGGCCGACGGCGGGAAGTACTTCTCGAGCGCCTCGAGCATCACGTCGCGCCGCGAGCGGTAGAGCGCGTTCTGCTCGGCGACGTACCCGCGCCAGTCCCCGTCCCGGAAGAACGTGGCCACGAACAGCTGCGTGAGCGCGCTCGAGTTCAGGTCGCTCGCGGCCTTCCCGATGTTCATCTTCTGCAGGACCGGCCCGGGGGCGACCGACCAGCCGAGCCGCAGCCCGGGGGAGAGGATCTTCGAGAACGTCCCGAGCGAGATCACGAACTCCCCGCCGTCGAGCGAGCGGAGGGTCGGAAGCGGCTCGCCCTCGAAGCGCAGCAGCCCGTACGGGTTGTCCTCGAGGATCAGGAGCTCTCGTTCCCGCGCGACCTCGACCAGGCGCTGGCGCCGGGGCAGTGACAGCGTCACGCCGGCCGGGTTCTGGAAGTTCGGGATCGTGTAGATGAACTTCGGCGTCCGCCCCGCGGCGGCGAGCCGGTCGAGCGTCTCCTCCATCACGTCGATGCGCATGCCGTCGGCGTCCATCTCCACCTGCCGGACGTCCGCCTCGTAGGCGGCGAAGGCGGGCACGGCCCCAGGGTAGGTCGGCGCTTCGGCCAGCACGACGTCGCCCGGATCGATGAGCGTCTTGCAGACCAGGTCGATGACCTGCTGGCCGCCGGTCGTGACGAGGATCTCGGAGGGGTCGGCGTCGTCGCCCTCGGCCCGCAGGACCTCACGGATCGCCTCCTTGACGTCCGGCAGGCCGTCGGTGGGGGCGTACTGGAGCGCGCGGGCGCTCCCCTCGGCGGCGACCACGGAGAGGTGCTTGGCCAGGTTCTCGGCGGGGAAGAGCGCCGTGTCGGGCAGGCCGCCGGCCAGGGAGATGACCTCAGGCCGCTGCGTCAGCGCCATGAGGTCCCGCATGGCGGAGGACTTCATGTTCTGAGTGCGTCCTGCGAACAGACCCGCGTACCGCTCGAGGTCCTTGTTCGCAGGCCGCGCGCGCGGGCGGGCCAGGGGCCGGGGCGGCCCGCCGGGGTCGTCTACAGTCATGGCGCCCCGAACGGTACCCGACGCTCCGAAGGCCCTTCCAGAACCGTGAACTTCCTCTTCGATCTCCTCCAGGGCGCCGGTGTGGCCGCGGCCAACGGCATCCGGCCCTTCCTGCCCTCGCTGCTGGTCGGCCTGCTCGCCTCGGCGAACATCGGCCTCGACTACGACGGCACGAGCTTCGCCTTCCTGGAGGCGCCGATCTTCCTCGGCATCCTCGCCGGGGCCACGGTCCTCTCCATCGGCGCCGGAAAATCCCTGCAGACCGACCGGGCGGTGCTCGGCCTCGGCGCCGTCGGCGTCGTACTGGGCGTCCTGCAGGCCTCGGCTTCGCTCGACGACCGGTCGGACACCTGGTGGCCCGCGATCCCCGTCGGCGCGGTCTGCGCGATCCTCGCCTTCGTCGTGGCCCGCTCGCTGCTGGCCCGCGTCCGCACGCGGTTGGACGCGGAGACCGCCGGGGCGCTGCCGTTCTACGCCGAGGCGATCGCCCTCGTCGCGGCCGGTCTCAGCGTTCTCTTCCCACCGCTGGCCCTCGTCACCCTCGGCCTCCTGGCCCGCCTGCTCGTCGGTTCGCGTCGTCGCGAGGGCGAGAAGTACGCGGGCCTGCGCATCCTCCGGTAAGTCGACCGGGACCCCGAGCTCATCGCGCACCGCAAGCTCGTCCTCGCCGTCATCGACGGCATGCAGCCCGCGGCGCTCGAGAAGGCGATGGCCTCCGGGCGCGCGCCGATCCTCAAGGCGATCGCGGAACGGGGCACCCGCACCGAGGCGGCCGCGATGTTCCCCTCGGTCACCCCGGTCTGCGCCACGGCCATCGCCACCGGCGTCCGGCAGGACGAGCACGGCATCCCCGCGATGTGCTGGTACGACCGCGAGGAGGCCCGCTACGTCGACTACGGCTCGAGCTTCGCCTCCTCCCGCCGTATCGGCTTCGCGCGCCAGCTGAAGGACCTCATCTACACGATGAACGACCAGCATCTGACGGCCGAGACGATCTTCGAGCAGCTCGACGACGCCGGGCTGCGCACGGCCGGGACGACCTACCTGATCCGGCGTGGCCGCCACGAGCACAAGCCCGCCAAGGCCTCCGCCATCTCGCGCCTGGCGAGCACCGTCATCCGCAAGCCCGTGATGGGCCCGCGGGAGCTCTTCTATGCCGATCTGTTCGAGAGCCGCGAGACGGGCTGCTCCGGTGCCCTCGGGCTACCGGGCAACCGCGATCAGCACACGGGCTGCGTGGGGGCCTACCTGCTCGAGCACGACCTCTGCGACTTCCTGCTCTTCTCGCTCCCCGACAACGACACCCACTCGCACAAGCACGGCCCGGACGCGCAAGTCACGTCGATCGCCGAGGCGGACCGACAGCTCGAGCGGCTCGCACACGCCGCGGGCGGGGTGCAGGCCTTCCTCGACGACTGGGCGGTCATCGCCATCGCCGATCATTCGCACGCGGAGATCGAGCAGACGATCGCCCTGGAGGAGGCGATCGGCGCGCGCTTCGCGGTCCTGCAGCCGAACGGCCGCCGCGCCGCGGACGCGGAGGTCGCGCTCTGCCCGTCGCAGCGCTCGGCGCAGCTCTACGCGCTGGGGGAGCCTGGGGCCGCCCGGCGGCTCGTCGTCCCCCGGCTCGTCGAGACGGCGCTGGCCACCGACGGCGTGGAGCTCGCCTGCTTCCGCGCGGAGGACGGCGACGCGGTCATCGAGCGGGCGGGCGGTCGGCGTCTGATCTTCGCCCCCGGCACGAGCGTCACCGATCCGCGTGGCGGCTCCTGGCGGGTCCACGGCGACCTCGACGTCCTCGGCGCGAGCATCGACGGCGCGGCGTTCACGAGCCCCGACTACCCCGACGCCCTGGCTCGGGTCTGGGCGGCGGTGACCTGCCGCACCTCCGGCGAGGTCATCCTGAGCGCGGCCCCGGGCTGGGAGTTCCCCGACTGGGGGGGCGTCGACCACATCGGCGGCGGGTCCCACGGCAGCCTGCACGCCTGCGACTCGCTCGGAGCGCTCCTCTTCAGCGGCCTCGAGGCGCCGGCGGCGCGGCGTGAGGACGGGCAATGGTCGATCCGGGACGTCGCTCCCATGGCGGTCGCGCATCTTCTCCAGGCCGACCGGGCGTGAACGAGGAGGCGGCCTCGGCGGCGCCGCGGGTGCACCGGCGCATCGGCGCCGGGATGCGGGTGGGCGACAACTGGTTCCAGCTCGTCCGCTTCGGCGTCGTCGGCGGGACGGGCTTCGTGGTCAACCTCGGGGTCTTCTGGCTGCTCGTCCACCCGGCGGGCCTCGACTACCGCCTGGCCGCGATCGGCGCCTACCTGGTCGCGGTCACGAACAACTTCGCGGTCAACCGCGCCTGGACCTTCCGGCACGACGCGGCGGGCGGTCACGCGGGCTTCCAGGCGGCAAGGTTCTTCGCGGTGTCCTTCGGCGCGCAGCTCATCGCGCTCGGGATCCTCGAGGTGATGGTGGTCTACGCCGACGCTGCGAAGGTCGTCGCGCAGGCGGTGGCGGTCGCGGCGGCGACACCCCTGAACTTCCTCGGGAACAAGCTCTGGAGCTTCGCGCGGTGAGCACCTCGCGCGGGTACGCCGCGCTCGTCGTGGCGCTCGCGCTGCTCCTCTTCATCGCCGGCCCCGCTGCCGCGCAGTCGGGGACGAGCGGGCCGACGGGGACGACCGGCACGACGAAGGCGAAGGCGGGCGCGGACGAGGTCGTACCGGTCACCGACCTCGACACCGCACCTCCGGGCTACACGCTCACCGGGCGCCAAGTGCTCGCGATCGCGGCGAAGGACCGGGTGGCGAAGCGCATCACGCGAGAGGTCAAGGGCGCCTACCCGGGCGCCTACACGAAGGGGCCCGGCCGCTGGCAGGTCTCCTACTTCTCACGCGACAAGCCGCCGAAGGAGGTCGCGCAGCTGTACATCTCCGACGTCACGCAGAAGGTCACCGAGGCCTACACGGGCTACAAGGTCGCCTGGACGATGGCCCGGGGCTACGCGGGCGCGTTCGGGAAGAAGGTCAACTCGCCCTGGGTGTGGCTGCCGCTGACCGCGCTCTTCCTGCTGCCCTTCGTGCGGGTCCGCGGCGTCCGCTTCGACCTGGCCGTCTTCGCCGCCTTCGGGATCTCCGTCGCCTACTTCAACGACGCGCAGGTCGACACGTCCGTGCCGCTCGTCTACCCGCTGCTCGGCTACCTGCTGCTGCGGGCCCTGTGGCTCGGGCTCCGTCGCGAGCAGCGGCCCCGGGAGCCGATGCGCCTCCTCGTCCCCCCGTTCGTCCTGCTCGTCGGCGTCCTCTTCCTGATCGGGTTTCGGGTCGGGCTGAACGTCACGAGCGGGAACGTGATCGACGTCGGCTACGCGGGCGTCATCGGCGGGGACAAACTGCTGAGCGGCGAGCCGCTCTACGGCACGTTCCCGAGCGACAACGAGCACGGCGACACCTACGGCCCGGTCAACTACGCCGCCTACGCGCCGTTCGTGGACGTCTTCGGCTGGAGCGGGAGGTGGGACGGGGACCTGCCCGCGGCGCACGCCGCCGCGATCGCCTTCGACCTGCTCGCCTGCGGGCTGCTCTTCCTGCTCGGCCGCCGGATGCGCGGCCCGACCCTCGGGATCGTCCTCGCCTACCTGTGGGCGGCGTTCCCGTTCTCGCTCTACGTGCTGATGTCGAACTCGAACGACGCGCTCGTCTCCGTCTTCGTCGTCCTGGCGCTGCTGGCCGCAGCCGGGCCGAAGCGTCGCGGCGCGACGATCGCGCTCGGCGGGCTCACGAAGTTCGCGACGCTCGCCCTCGGGCCGCTCTTCGCCACCCACGCCTACGCGCGTACGCGGCTGCGCGGGGTCATCGCCTTCGGTCTGAGCTTCTCCGTCGTCGCCGGCATCGCGCTCCTCCCGGTGATCCTGCAGGGCGAATCGGCCTCCACCGTCTACGACCGGACGCTGGGCTTCCAGGCCTCGCGTGGCTCACCGTTCAGCGTCTGGGGCCTCTACGACCTGCCGGCCTGGCAGCACGTCTGGCAGGCGCTGTCCGTGCTGCTCGCGCTCGCGCTCGCGGTGGTGCCCCGTCGGCGGGACGTCGTCGGCCTCGCCGCGGGCGCCGCCGCGATCGTCATCGCCCTCCAGCTCGGCGTGAGCCACTGGTTCTACCTCTACATCGTGTGGTTCTTCCCGCTGCTCGCGGTTGCCCTCTTCGCTCGCTACGAGGAGCCGTCCCAGGGCACGAGCAGCGGCTCGATGGCGCTCGCCTGATTGCGCCGCGGCGCGCACGTGATGAGCACGCCCATGAGCCACGGGTCGACCTCACTGGTCTCGAACGGGGTGCGCATGTGGGTGCGCATCGTCTTGATCGCCTGCTCCTTCTTGACCCCGATGACGCCGCCGCGCGGCCCGGTCATCCCGACGTCGGTGATGTAGGCGGTCCCGCGGGGGAGCACGCGCGCGTCGTTCGTCGGCACGTGCGTGTGGGTGCCCACTACGGCGGTCACGTCCCCGTCGAGGTGCCAGCCCATGCCGACCTTCTCGCTCGTGGCCTCGGCGTGCATGTCGACGAGGATGTGGTCCACCTTGTCCTCGATCTGGCCGATGACGCTGTCGGCGGTCGGGAAGGCCGGCCGTCCGGCCTGCAGGAAGACGTTCCCGCTCAGGTTGATCACGCCGAGCCGGACCCCGTCGCGTTCGACGATCGTGTGGCCGTGCCCGGGCTGCGCCGCCAGGTAGTTCGCGGGCCGCAGGATGTGATCGTGGCTGTCCAGGTAGGGACCGATCTCCTTGCGGTGGTAGGTGTGGTTGCCCAGGGTGATGACGTCGACCCCGGCGGCGAAGAGCTCGTCGGCGATCTTCGGGGTGATGCCGAGCCCAGCGGCCGCGTTCTCGCCGTTGACGACCACGAAGGTCGGCGCATGCTCCTCGCGCAGGCGGGGCAAGAGGCCGAGCAGGGTCTTGCGACCGAGGCTCCCGACCACGTCGCCGACGAACAAGATCTTCGCGGGCGCGTCAGCCATCGGGCCACTGTGGCAGCCTTCCTCGCTTGCAGGCCGACGCCGTCTCCAAGTCCTACGGATCCCGTGCCGCGCTGAAGGCGGTCTCCTTCGCGGCCGACCGTGGGGAGGTCGTCGCGCTCATCGGCCCCAACGGCGCGGGCAAGACGACGCTGCTCTCCATCCTCGCCGGCATCCAAGAGCCGAGCTCAGGGACGGTCAGCGTGGGGCGCGAGGAGGTCGGCTGGGTGCCCCAGCAGCCCGCCGTCTACCGCAAGCTCTCGGTCGGGGAGAACCTGCGGCTCTTCGCGCGGCTCGAGAAGGTCGCCGACCGTGACGGCGTCGTGGCGCGCATGCTCGAGCTGACCGGCCTCGCCGACCGGGAGGGCGACGAGCTCGGGACCCTCTCCGGGGGCAATCAGCAGCGCGTGAACATCGCGATCGGCCTGCTCGCCGACCCGCCCGTGCTGCTGCTCGACGAGCCGAGCTCCTCGCTCGACCCGCGCCAGCGCGAACGCCTCTGGCAGCTGATCTCCCGGCTGGCCCGCGATGAGCAGACGACCGTCGTCTTCTCGACCCACGACGTGGGGGAGGCCGAGCGGTACGCCGACCGCGTGCTCGTCCTGGCCGACGGCGAGCTGCTCTTCGAGGGCTCCGCCCGTGGGCTCGAAGAGGCCGTCGGCTCACCCCAGCGCGACTTCGAGGCTGCCTTCGTCGCCTTCCTCCGGGACCGTGGACACTGATGCGCTGGCTCCTGCTCAAGGACCTCCAGATCCTGCGGCGCTCGCCGCTGCTCCTGGCCCTGCTCGTCGCCTATGCGGTCGTGATCGGCCTGCCGGTCGGCTACGGGATCTCCGCGCCGCCCGCCAAGCCCAAGGTCGCCTTCTACAACGGCGTCGCGAAGGAGAACAACGCGTTCGACCTCGGCGGGCGGAAGGTCGACGCTTCGCGGTACGCCGAGCAGCTGTTCCAGGACATCGACCCGATCCGCGTCGACTCGCGCGAGGCGGCGATCGCGAAGGTGAAGGACGGCGAGGCGGTCGGCGCCCTGGTGGTCCCCTCCGACATCACCGAGCAGCTGCAGAACGCGACCGAGCTCCCGGGTATCGCCCAGCCGCCGACGCTCGAGGTCTACTACAACGCCGACAACCCGCTGAAGCGCCGCTACGTCGAGCAGACGGTCGAGGCCCGGCTGGCCGAGGCGAACCTCGCGCTCTCCGGGGAGGTCACGAAGGTCGCCGCGAAGGCGCTCGGGGTGCTGCTCGACGGCGGGCCGTTCCCGCTCCCGACCGGGACCATCGACGTGCTCGGCCTGAAGCGGGCCAAGCTCGCGCTCGAGGGGGTTCGCGACGGGCTCCCGGCCAGCGACCCGCAGCGCGCGGCGGTGCAGACCGTGGTCGACTTCGCGCAGGTGGCGATCCAGAGCCTGGACTTCGCGAACCCGGTGCTCGGGGCGATCGCCGCTCCCATCAAGGTCGACACGACCGAGGTCTCCGGCGGCAGCGGGACGCTCGAGGGCTTCGCCGTGGCGGCCGCGGCGACGATCGCGCTGATGTTCGTCGCCGTGCTCCTCGGTGCCGGGATGCTCGCCCTGGAGCGCGAGGAGTTCGCGTTCGGCCGGCTGGTCCGCGGGCTCGTCCGGCCCAGCGTGCTGCTGTTCGAGAAGCTGCTGCTCGGCGCGCTCTGCGCGTTCGTGGTCGCCGGAGCGCTCCTCGGGCTGCTGGCGCTTTTCCAACCGATCTCGCTCTCCCGAGCGCCGCTCTGGCTCGCCGCGCTCGCGCTCGGCGCGGCCGGCTTCTCGGCCCTCGGGGTAGCCGTGGGGGCGCTCACCCGTGACGTTCGGGCCGCCTCGCTCCTGAGCTTCCTGCTCTCGCTGCCGATCGCCGCGCTCGCCCTCGTCCCGAGCGGCACCCTGAGCACCACCGCGTACGACGCCGTCCGCGGCGTCTCGGCGCTCTTCCCCTTCAAGCCGACCCTGAACGCGCTCGACGCGGGGCTCAACGACGCGGGCAGCATCGGCCTCCCGCTCCTCCACCTCGCGATCCTGAGCGCGGCCTACCTGGTCCTCGCCCGCGTGGCGCTGCGCCGGTTCGGAGCCCGATGAGCCCATCCGTTCCCCGCCTGCGGCTCGAGTCGGGCGCCACCGCGATCCGCCCGTTCGCGCGCTCCGACGTCGACGCCCTGCTCGCGCTCCGGCTCTCCAACCGCGAGTTCATGGCCTCCTATGAGGCGGACCGCTCCGACGCGTTCTTCACCCGGGCCGGCCAGTCGCGCGAGGTCGCGCTCGACACCGAGGCGTGGGGCGCGGGCGCCGGGTACGGGTTCGCGATCGTCGACCGCAGCGAGGAGCGCCTGATCGGCCGCATCGCGCTCTCGAACGTCGTGCGCGGACCGTGGCAGAACGCGACGCTCGGCTACTGGGTGGACCTGGCCGCCAACGGCCGCGGCCACGCGACCGGCGCGGTCGAGGCCATCTGCAGCTTCGCCTTCGAACACGCGGGGCTCCACCGCGTCCAGCCGGCGATCATGCCCCGGAACGCCCGCTCCCGTCGCGTCGTCACCAAGGCCGGGTTCCGGCACGAGGGCACCGCGCTCCGCTACCTGAAGATCGCGGGCGTCTGGGAGGACCACGACATCTTCGCCCTCACGCGTGAGGACTGGTTCGGGCGCGGCTGAGGTCGGCGCACCGCTCTACCCTGGTCCCATGGGCTTTCCCGCGACCCGGATGCGCCGCCTGCGCGCCTCGCCCGCCCTGCGCGGGCTCGTGCGGGAGACCCACCTCCGCGCCGGCGACCTCGTCATGCCGTACTTCGTCCACGAAGAGGACCGGACGGCTCGCGATCGACGCCATGCCCGGGGTCGAGCGGCTGCCCGTCGCCGACCTCGTCGCCGAGGGGGGCGCGTGCCTCGCGCTCGGCATCCCCGCGGTGCTCCTCTTCGGGATCCCGGCCGCGAAGGACGCCGAGGGCTCGGGCGCCTGGGCGGAGGACGGCATCGTCCAGCAAGCGATCCGCGCGCTCAAGGCGGAGCACCCGCAGCTCATCGTCATCGCCGACCTCTGCCTCTGCGAGTACACCGACCACGGCCACTGCGGCCTGCTCGCCGCCGACGGCACCGTCGAGAACGACCCGTCGCTCGCGCTCCTCGCCCGCACCGCCCTCGCCCAGGCCCGCGCGGGAGCCGACATCATCGCCCCGAGCGACATGATGGACGGCCGGGTCGGCGCGATCCGGGAGGCCCTCGACGCCGGGGGCTTCGCCGAGACGCCGATCATGGCCTACTCCGCCAAGTTCGCCTCCGCCTTCTACGGCCCGTTCCGTGAGGCCGCGGGCTCGACGCCCGCCCACGGCGACCGTCGCGGCTACCAGATGGATCCGGCCAACGGGGACGAGGCGCTTCGCGAGGCCGCCCTGGACGCCGAAGAGGGCGCGGACATCCTCATGGTCAAGCCGGCGCTCCCGTACCTGGACGTGCTCTGGCGCATCAAGCAGCAGTCCGGGATGCCGCTCGCCGCGTATAACGTGAGCGGCGAATACGCGATGGTCAAGGCCGCAGCGGCGGCCGGGCACATCGACGAGCGCGGGGTCGTCCTCGAGACGCTCACCTCGATCCGGCGCGCAGGCGCCGACATCGTGATCACCTACCACGCGAAGGACGCAGCCCGATGGCTAGCACCGACACAGTGAAGACTCACGACGGCACCACCGAGGGGGCCGACAAGGTCCGTGCCCGCAAGGACGGCGCCGCGGTCGCGCTCTCCGACCGGGACAAGCAGCTGCTCGACCTGATGCAGGGCTCCTTCCCGATCGAGCCGCGCCCCTACGCGGCCGTTGCCAAGGCGCTCGGTGCTTCCGAGGAGGAGGTGCTGGCCGACGTCAAGCGGCTGCTCAAGGACCGCATCATCCGCCAGGTCACCCCGATCTTCGACACGCGCGCCTTCGGCTACGGCTCCATGCTCGTGGCCGCCAAGGTCGACCCCGAGAACCCGTGGCGCGCGGCCAAGGTCATCAACTCCCACCCGGGCGTCTCCCACAACTACCTGCGCAACCACGAGTTCAACATGTGGTTCACCCTCGCCGTCGAGGAGCAGTCGAAGCTCGGCCTGCAGGGCACGCTCGATCTTCTCCAGGAGCTGACGGGCGCCGAGTCGATCCGCCAGCTCCCGACGCTGAAGCTCTTCAAGATCCGCATGGACCTGAAGATGAGCGGCAGCTCCCAGGACCTCGCCGCGATGGCGACCGTCGAGGAGCCGGTCGAGCTCGCCAAGCAGGCCTACGACCAGTGGGACCGTGACGTCGTGCTCGCGACCCAGGGCGACCTGCCCGTCGAGAGCCGCCCCTACCGCGAGGCCGCCGCCAAGCTCGGAATCACCGAGGAGGCCGTCGTCCAGCACCTGCAGGGCATGAAGGAGCGGGGCCTCCTGCGCCGCGTCGCCGCGATCCTCTTCCACCGTCGCGCCGGCTTCTCCGCCAACGGCATGGGCGTCTGGAAGGTGCCGGAGGAGAAGATCGCCGAGATCGGCCCCCGGATGGCCGCCTACCGCGGCGTCTCGCACTGCTACGAGCGCCCGACCTACAAGGACTGGCCCTACTCCGTCTTCACGATGGCCCACGGCCGTTCGAAGGAGGAGTGCGACGGCATCCTCGACACGATCGCCGAGCAGACCGGCATCACCGAGCGCGCGACGCTCTACTCCTCGACCGAGTTCAAGAAGATCCGCCTCCTGTATTTCACGGACGACTTCGTCAACTGGGAACGCGAGCACGGCGCCGCGTAGGACAGCCCGATGCCCGTCTCGCTGAAGGACGCCAAGTCGGCCGAGCTCTTCGCCCGCGCCGTCCACCGCCTCCCGGGCGGCGTGAACTCGCCGGTCCGGGCCATGAAGGCGATCGGGCGCGACCCGCTCTTCGTCGAACGCGCGGCCGGTGCCGAGCTCGTCGACGTCGACGGGAACCGTTACGTCGACTACGTCTGCTCCTGGGGTCCGCTCATCCACGGGCACGCCCACCCGGAGATCCTCGAGGCCGTCGCCACCGCCGCGGGCCGGGGCACGACCTTCGGCGCCCCGACCGAGGGCGAGGTCCTGCTCGCGGAGGAGGTCGCGCGGCGCATCCCCTCCGTGCAGATGCTCCGCATGACCTCGAGCGGCACCGAGGCGGCGATGAGCGTCGTGCGCCTGGCCCGGGCCGCGACCGGGCGGGAGAAGCTCCTGAAGTTCGCGGGCGCCTACCACGGCCACCTCGACGGGTTGCTAGCCGACGCGGGCTCCGGGCTCGCGACCGCCGGGCTCCCCGCCTCGCCGGGCGTCCCCGCCGCGGCCACGGCCAACACGATCGTCGTGCCCTGGAACGACGAGCACGCCCTCCGCGCCGCCTGCGAGCAGCACGAGTTCGCGGCGCTGCTGGCCGAGCCGTACCCCGCGAACATGGGGCTTGTCCCGCCCGCACCCGGGTTCCTCGAGCTCCTCCGCGAGCTCGCCACCGAAACAGGCGCCCTGCTCGTCTTCGACGAGGTCATCACCGGCTTCCGCGTCGCGCCCGGCGGCGCGCAGGAGCGCTCTGGCGTCACCCCGGACCTCACGGTCATGGGCAAGGTCATCGGCGGCGGCCTGCCCGCGGCGGCCTACGGCGGCTCCGAGGCGCTCATGAACCACATCGCCCCGGCGGGCGACGTCTACCAGGCGGGGACCCTGAGCGGGAACCCGCTGGCCGTCGCCGCCGGGCTCACGACGCTGCGGCTGCTCGACGACGAGGCCTATCGACGGCTCGCCGCGACCACGGACACGCTCGCCGACGGAATGCGCACCGCCGCGGCCCGGGCGGGTGTCCCGGTGCAGGTCGTGAGCGTGCCGGGGCTCTTCACCACGTTCTTCTCCGCCGAGCCGGTGACCGACTACGACGGCGCCCGCGCCTGCGACACCGAGGCCTACGGCGCCTGGTGCCGCGCCCTGCTGGCCCGCGGCGTCTTCCCTCCGGCCGCCCAGTTCGAGGCCTGGTTCCCGTCGCTCGCCCACACCGAGGAGCACATCGGCGCGACGCTCGAGGCCGCGGCCGCCGCCTTCCTCGACATCGCCGGATGACGACGCTGGACCGGCTCGCCGCGCGCTTGCGGGACGAGGGGGGCCTGATCGCAGGGGCGCTCCTCGACGCGCCGCAGGGAGAGGCGGCGCACGGTCCTCGCGCTGCCGCCGGGCCGCACGGCGTAGGGCGCGAGGAGGAGCTCGCCCTCGTCGTGGAGGCCGTCCGGGAGGGGTACCTCCTGCACTACGGCGCGTCCCGGCTGCTCGACACGAGCGACGCGGACCTCGCGCTGCTGGCCGGCGATCGGCTCTACGCCCTCGGCCTCCAGGTCCTGGCCGACGCGGGGGACCTCGCCTCGGTGGCCGAGCTCTCCGACGTGATCGCCCTCGCGGCGGCGGCCCATGCACGCGAGCAGCCGAGCCTCGCCGACGCCGTTTGGGACGCCGGCGCCGCCGCGGTCGGCAGCGGACCGCTAGCAGGCCACGCGGACGCCAAAATCGCTGCACGCCTCGGAGATCCCGGTGCAGAGGCGGCGCTTCGAGCCGTCGCGCGCCAGCTTTCCGGGGATGTGGCGCCGTGAAGCCAGCGATCGGCGGCAAAGATGGACGCCGCCTCTATCGTTCATCCAACGCTAAGGTTCCGTCCCTCACCGGAGCCGAGCCCCCCTCGCAAGGGGCCAATAGGAGTCCAGCCCGTGCCTGATCGTCACCAGACAAAAAGCAAGTACACGACCGACCGCCGGATTCCCGGTGCCTTCGAGGGCGAGACCGTCTCCCGGCGTCGCTTCATGACCGCCAGCGCGCACACCGCGGGTGGCGTCGCCGCGATGGCCTTCGTGCTTCCCTCCCTGGCCTTCGCCATGGGCCCGATCTTCGAGGCGCAGAAGCAGCCGTGGCAGGACGTCGGATCCACCGACGAGTTCGAGCAGGACACCTACGTGCCGAAGACGATCACGATCGCCTCGGGCGTCGGCGAGGCCGGCAAGTCGACCGTCTACATCCGGAAGTTCGACCCGAAGGTCGATACGGAGCCGAAGGACCAGTACAACGACTACATCGCGCTCTCCACGCGCTGCATGCACCTCGGCTGCCCGATCCGCTTCGTCCCCGCCGCCGGCCGCTTCATCTGCCCGTGCCACGGCGGTGTCTACAACTTCCGCGGCGAGGTCGACGGAGGGCCGCCGGTCCGCCCGCTCGACCGCTTCTACACCCGCGTCACCTCCGCCGGACGGGTCGAGATCGGCCCGCGCTTCTCCGTCAACCGCGAGATCAAGCGGTTCTCTCCGCGCGATCCCGGTGAGCCGCTCGACGGGATCGGCCAGTACCTCTACCCGTCACGCCCGTCCATCCGGAAGCTCCCGAACACCTAGGCGACCTGACTGATGCCGAAGCTCAAGCTCCCCGCTCCCCCCCTCCCGCTGCCCAAGCCGCTCCCGAAGCGGCCGGGTGCCCCACAGCCGACGCCGCTGGAGAACGCGGCCGAGGCGGGCATCACCGCCGTCGGCTGGGTCGACGAGCGCACCTCGCTCTCCGGCGCCGCGCGCTGGATGATGTTCCGCAAGGTCCCGCGCGGAACCAACTGGTTCTACACGCTCGGCTCCTCGACGATGTTCGCGTTCCTCTCGCAGGCCGTGACCGGCGTCTTCCTGGCCATGTACTACCGGCCGGACGCCGCGGGCGGAGCCTACGAGTCGATCCGCTACGTGAACAACGAGGTCTTCCTCGGCGAGTTCGTTCACGGGATGCACAAGTGGGGCTCGTCGGTGATGGTGATCCTGATCTTCTTGCACATGGCGAGAACGTTCTTCTTCGGCGCGTACAAGTACCCGCGTGAGCTGAACTGGGTCATCGGCGTCGCGCTGCTGATCCTCACGATGGCCATGTCCTTCACGGGTTACCTCCTGCCCTTCGATCAGCGCTCTTACTGGGCGACGATCGTCGGCGTCAACATCAACGGCACCGGCCCGCTCGTCGGCCCGTACCTCTCGGACTTCCTGCGGGCGGGACCTGAGTTCGGGGCCACGACGCTCTCCCGGTTCTACGCCATCCACATGCTGCTGATCCCGGGGGCCATGGCCGCCCTGATCGGAGCGCACCTGTACCTCGTCGCCAAGCTCGGGACCACGGCGCCGCCGTGGCTCAAGCCGGCCGACGCGGTCAAGAAGGAGGGAACGGCGTGAACAAGCAGGAGAAGGAGACCTACCTCCGCGAATACGCGCTCCTCAAGCAGGAGGGCAAGCCGTTCTTCCCGTACGCGGTGGCCAAGGACGGAGCGATGGCCGCGGTGGTCATGCTCTCGATCATCCTCATGTCGCTGTTCCTCGGTGCCGAGCTCGGCCCGAAGGCGGACCCGACGACGACGACGTACTCACCCCGGCCGGAGTGGTACTTCTTCTTCCTCTTCGAGCTGCTGCGCGTCATCAAGCCGGCCGAACTCGTCCAGCTCGCCACGATCGGCGTGCCGACGATCTGCATGATCCTGCTGTTCCTGCTGCCGTTCTACGACCGCAGCCCGGAGCGTCGCCCCGAGCGGCGTCCGATCGCCACCACGGCCGGCATCTTCACGATCTGCGCCATGGGGTACCTGACCTACCTGGGAGCGACCGCCGGTCCGCCCACGCAGATCGACATGCCGACACCGGCAGCCATCGTGGCCGAGGGCGGGCAGAAGCTCGAGCAGTTCGAGGCGGGGAAGCAGGTCGTGGCCCAGTCGGGCTGTGAGGCCTGCCACAAGTTCGGCGAGAACGGCAACGACGGGCCCGGCCCGGAGCTGACCGACATCGCGTCGCGACTTCCCGGCCAGGCGATCGCGCGGACACTGATCAACCCGACGGCTCCGATGCCCTCGTTCAGCAAGCTCCAGTCGGAGCAGCCTGAGAAGTTCAACGCGATGGTGACGTTCCTCTCCCAGCTCAAGGGAGAGTGAGCCCGGACACCGGGGCCGCCACCGGCGGTCCCGGCGCAGCGTCCGGCACGCTGGAAGAGCCGCAGGTCCGGGAGATGTTCGACCGGATCGCGAAGGGCTACGACGTCATGAACTCGATCATGACGGCGGGGCTCCATCACCGCTGGCGCGAGCGGGCGATGGATCTGGCTGCGGTCGGTCCCGGGAGCAAGGTCCTCGACGTCGCCACCGGCACCGGCGATCTTGCGATCGAGGCGGCGCGCCGCGTCGGCCCGACCGGCGAGGTCATCGGCTCGGACTTCTCCGAGGAGATGCTCGCGGGAGCGCGCAAGAAGCAGGCCCCGATCCCGATCCCGTTCGAGTGGGGGAACGCGCTCGACCTCGGGTACGAGACGGGGCGCTTCGACGCGGCGACCGTCGGCTTCGGCGCACGCAACTTCTCCGACCTCGACCAGGGTCTGCGCGAGATGACCCGCGTGGTCAAGCCCGGCGGCCGCGTCGTGGTGCTCGAGATCACGACGCCGCAGAAGCCGCCGCTCTCCACCTTCTACGAGGCCTGGTTCGACAAGCTCGTCCCGCTCCTCGGGCGCTTCGACGAGGCCTACACCTACCTGCCCGCATCGGTGAAGCGCTTCCCGGGTCCACACGACCTCGCCGGACGGCTGGCCGGGGCCGGGCTCGTGAACGTCCGCTACATCGTCACCGCCGGCGGGATCATCGCGATCCACGTCGGGGAGAAGCCCGCCCCGACGAGCGCCGGGAGCCCCGGCTGAGCGTCGCGGCCGAGGCGGCGCCGATCGTGGCCGCGGCCGGCCGCTGGGTGCCCGGGCTGCTGACCGCCGTCGAAGCGCGCCTCACGGAGATCGCGTCGGGTCACGGCGAGCCGCTGAGCACCCACGCGGGCGCCACGATCGCGGCCGGCGGCAAGCGGCTGCGTCCGCTCCTCGTGCTCGTCGCCGCGGGGAGCGCCCCGGAGGATCCTTCCGAGCTCGTCCGCGCCGGGGTGGCCGTCGAGCTCGTCCACTCCGCGACGCTCGTCCACGACGACGTGCTCGACGTCGCGCCACTGCGTCGCGGTCGCCCGACCGTCTGGGCCTCGGCCGGGCGGGGAGCCGCAACGAGCACCGGAGACCTGCTCTTCGCCGCTGCGTTCGTCGAGCTCGCCCGGGGTGGCCGTCCCGCCGCCGTCCGGGCGCTCTCCCGGGCCGGCAGCGCGCTCGCCCAGGGGGAGCTCCTCCAGCGCGAGGACGCGTGGCGAACCGACGTGAGCGAGGAGCGCTACCGGTACCGATGCGAGCTGAAGACGGCGCGGCTCTTCGAGGCCGCCTGCACGCTCGGCGTGCTCGCCGCGGGTGGCACCGACGAGCAGGCCGCGGCACTCGCGGGCTTCGGGCGCCGGATCGGCGTCGCCTTCCAGCTTCTCGACGACGTCCTCGACGTCTCCGGGCCGGCGGAGGTCACCGGCAAGCACCGCGGAACCGACCTGCTGGACGGGACGGTCACGCTGCCGTTCATCCTCGCCCGGGCCGCGGATCCGGGCCTGGCCGACCTCGCACTGCGCTCGGTGAGCACCCCGGAGCAGGCCGAGGCGGTCTGCGACCGGATCGCGGCCACCGGCGCGCTGGAGCAGGCCCGCGGCGAGGCGCTCGCCATGGTCGACGAGGCCAAGGCCGAGCTGCCCGCAGGGTGTGCGCCGCAGCAGCGGCGTGCGCTCGAGCTGATCGCGGATTCGGTGGTCGCCCGCTACTCCTAGGGAGCGCGGAAGTCCTCCGCGCCGATGTGGTCGGCACCGAGGGCCCGCCGAAACCGCAGGAGCTCGTCCTCCATGTTCGCGCGCGTCAGCCGACGCACGTCCTGGAGCACCGCGTCGATCGCCTGGTCCGTGCGCTCATCGAACCGGTCGACCTGCGCCTGGTCGTGAACGCCGCTTCCGCGCCATTCGCAGCTCGGACAGCGGCGGGCCAGCTCCCAATGGCCCGGACCCGCCTCGTGCCGGTCGATCGGTTGTACGAGCTCACCGGCGCAGACCGGGCAGATGTGCAGCTCGGCGTCCGGTCCCCCGCGGGGGAAGTGGACCACGTCGACTGTCCGGCCGGAGGGAAGCCGGACGGATCGGTTGGGGCGGCGGTGATCTGAAGGGGAGGGCATCACGCAGAAGCAGGGGAGGGACGCAGGATGCATCGGCGCTTCGTACAAGACACTTGAGCCCGGCGCCGCTACCCTCGACAGCAACGCCTCCCTCCGCTGGAAAGGACCCCCGCATGCCCAGTATCGGCCCCATGGAGCTCATCGTCGTCCTCGTGATCGCGCTCGTCGTGCTCGGTCCCAAGCGACTGCCCGGCCTCGGCAAGCAGCTCGGCACCGGGATGCGCGAGTTCAAGGACGGCATCGCCGGCGTCGGCGGCAAGGACGATGACGACGAGGAGGATCGCCGCGCGCTGGCCCCGGCCCCGCAGGCGGAGGCCTCGGCGCCCGTCGTGGACGCGCAGGCGCCCCCCGTGCCCGCCGAGAAGCCCGCCTCGAAGAGCAACGCCTAGCACCCGGTCCCGCCGGCCACACCCGGAAGCACCCACCGGATGCCCCCATCCGTCGTCCGGCCGATCGGACATGAGGAACGCCTCAGCATCGTCGACCACCTCGACGAGCTGCGCACGCGCCTCATCGTCTGCATCGTCGGCGTCGCCGTCTGCTTCGCGTTCACCTTCTGGCAGAAGGACGCGATCCTCACCGCGGTCAACAAGCCGTTCACGAACTCGCAGCAGGCGAAGAAGACCGACAAGAACAGCACGCTCAGCGCGCTGCAGCAGGCCGATCGCGCTGCCCGCGCGAGCAACGCCAGCCTGACGCTCCTGGGCACCGCGCTCTCGCTCCAGCAGAAGACGATCGACTCGCTGCTGGGCGCCGACGGCGTCCCCGCCGCGGCGGCAGGCCAGGCGGCGGCCAGCAACCGGGCGCTCACCCGGGCCTTTGCGCAGATCCAGGAGACCAAGCGGGTGCTCCCGGACGCATCACCGCGACCGGTGACCCTGGGCGTCACCGAGCCGTTCGTCACGACCTTCACGGTGGCCGGGTACGCGGCGCTCCTGCTGGCGCTGCCGCTGATCCTCTACCAGATGTACGCGTTCCTGCTGCCGGCGTTGAGCCCGCTGGAGCGGAAGACCGCCGTCCCGTTCATGGCGATGGTGCCGGTGCTGTTCGTCGCGGGGGTGGCGTTCGGGTACTTCGTCGCGCTGCCCCGGGCGGTGGGCTTCCTGTTGAACTTCAACGCCGGGAGCTTCGACATCCTCGTCGGGGCCCAGCAGTACTACAAGTTCTCGGTGCTGCTGCTGGCCGTGGTCGGCCTGCTGTTCCAGATCCCCATCGGAGTCCTGGCGATCACCCGCCTCGGGATCATCTCGACGAAGCAGCTCTCGAAGAACCGGGGCTACGTGTTCCTCGGGACGTCGATCGTCGCCGCGGTGGCCACGCCGACCCCGGATCCGATCACCATGCTCGTCACCATGGCGCCGCTCGTGGTGCTCTTCGAGGGCAGTCTCCTGCTCGCCAAGCTCCTCGAACGTGGCTCCGAGGGACGGCCGTCGCGATGGGACTGGGACTGGGACGACGACGACGAGGACGACGATGATCCGGACGACGATCCCCGCGGCTTCGTCGACGACCCCTCAGGGGACGGGGAGCCCGAGCCCGAACCAGCCGAGGACGGGCGGGACACGTTCCGGGACCACGAGGCGGTCGGGGCGCTTCCCGGGTTCGAGTCGGAGCCCTCGGAGCCGACAGGACCCCGCAGTGAGCCTGACGTCTAACCTCACGGGTTCATGCTTTTCGATCTCCGTGGCCGCGGCCGACGACGCACCGTCCAGGTCATCTATCTCGGGCTCGCCCTGCTCATGGGCGGCGGGCTCGTCCTGCTCGGCGTGGGAGGCGGCACCGACGGTGGCGGGATCCTGAACGCTTTCACCGGCGGAAGCAGCTCCCCCGACACGAGCGCGATCACCGATCGTCGCAAGGAGGCGGAGAAGCAGGTCCAGGCGAACCGCCAGGACGCAGCCGCGTGGGCCGCCCTCGCCCGGGCGCGCTACCAGGAGGCCTCCGCCGGCGACAGCCTCGATCCGGAGACGGGCGCCTACGACGAGAGTGGTCTGGCCGACCTGCGGGAGGCCGACCGCGCCTGGAGGACGTCCGTCAAGCTCGCCGGCGAAGGGAAGGCCGACCCGAACGTGGCGACGATCATGACCCAGGTCTACGTCGCGCTGAACAAGCTCGACGGCGCGGTCTCCGCCCAGGAGATCGTCGCGGAGAGCCGGGACGATGTCGGCAGCTACTTCCAGCTCGCTCGCTTCGCCTACGCGGCCGACCAGAGCCGCAAGGCGGAGCTCGCCGGACAGAAGGCGATCGCTCTCGCCAGCAAGGACCAGAAGGAGCAGATCAAGGCCCAGGTCGACGGCCTGAAGAGCCAGGCCGCCCAGCAGGCACTGCAGGGCGCGACCGGCACGGACGGCAGCTCCGCCCCGTAGGTCACCGAACGTTCGCGGAAGCTACACTTCCGCGCCGCGGGCCGTTAGCTCAATTGGCAGAGCAGGGGACTCTTAATCCCAAGGTTGAAGGTTCGATTCCTTCACGGCCCACTCACGCGAAGCCCCGCCTGCGGGGCTTTCGTCGTTCTCGGGGGCGTTCGGCGGCCCCTACTGGCTAGCCTCGAAGGGTCGCCTCCTCCGCCCCCCTCACCGAGCCCGCAGGCGGCATCCAGCGCGAAGCGGCCCGCCGCCGCACGTTCGCGATCATCTCGCACCCGGACGCGGGCAAGACGACGCTGACCGAGAAGCTCCTGCTCTACGGCGGGGCGCTTCAAGAGGCCGGGCAGGTGCAGGGCAAGAACGCGCGGCGTCAGTCGACCTCGGACTTCATGGACATCGAGCGTCGTCGTGGGATCTCGGTGAGCTCCACCGTGCTGCGCTTCGACTACCGGGACGTGGTCATCAACCTGCTCGACACCCCGGGCCACCACGACTTCTCCGAGGACACGCTCCGGGTGCTGGCCGCGGCCGACGCGGCGGTCATCCTGCTCGACGCGGCGAAGGGCGTCGAGGCGCAGACGTTGCGTCTGTTCGAGGTCGCGCGGGCACGCGGGATCCCGCTTGTCACCTTCGTCAACAAGTACGACCGGCCGGGCCTCGACCCGCTCGAGATGCTCGATCACATCACCGAGGTACTGGACATCGAGCCGGTCGCGATGACTTGGCCGGTCGGCATCCCTGGGGACTTCCGCGGGGTCATCGACCGCGCGAACGGCGGCGACTTCGTGCGCTTCACCCGGACGACGGGGGGCGCCACCCAGGCACCGGAAGAGCACCTGAGCCCGGAGGCGGCGCTCGAGCGTGAGGGCGAGGCGTGGAGCACCGCCGTCGAGGAGCTCGAGCTCCACACGGAGGTCTCCGGAGATCTCGACCCCGAGCTCTTCGCCACGGGCGTCATGTCGCCCGTGTACTTCGGCTCCGCCGTCTCGAACTTCGGGGTGCGGATCCTGCTCGACGCGCTCGTCGACCGCGCGCCCGCACCGGCGCCCCGCACGGGCGTGGGGGAGGCGGAGGCCCGGCCGCTGAAGGCGCCGTTCGCCGCGCAGGTCTTCAAGGTTCAGGCCAACATGGATCCGCGGCACCGCGACCGCGTCGCGTTCCTGCGGATCTGGTCCGGCCAGTTCGAGCGCGGAATGCGTGCCGTGAACGCCCGCACCGGCCGCCCCTTCACGATCGCGCACGCCCACGAAGTCTTCGGCGACGAGCGCTCGGTGCTCGACGAGGCGTTCCCGGGTGATGTGATCGGGGTCGTGGGGGCGGGCGACCTGCGGGTCGGGGACACCCTGCACGCTGAGGACAGCGCGGTCGAGTTCCCGCCGATCCCGACGCTCGCCCCCGAGCACTTCGTCACGATCCGCAACCGCGACACCTCCCGGCACAAGCAGTTTCACAAGGGGCTTGAGCAGCTCGCCCAGGAGGGCGTCATGCACGTGCTCCGGCGCGACGTCGTGGCCGATCCGACGCCGGTGCTCGCCGGGATCGGGCCGCTGCAGTTCGAGGTCGCGGTCGAGCGGATGCAGGGCGAGTTCGGCTGCACGGTCGGGCTCGACCCGACGCCGTGGCGGGTGGCGCGCCGGACCGATGCGGCTGGGGCCGAGGTGCTCAAGCGGATCCGCCGCGGGGACGTGCTCCACTCCGCCGACGGGGCGATCCTCGCGCTGTTCACTTCCGAGTTCCTGATGGAGCTCGTCGAGCGGGAGAACCCCGAGGTCACGCTGGACCGGATGCTGCAGCGCTAGAGCGGTGATTCAGGCCGGGTGCGGCGGGTAGGAACGGGGCATGATCGGCGCAATCCTCCTCGGCCTCGTAGCGGGCTACATCGCGAAGGCCCTCGTGCCCGGCAAGGATCCGGGTGGCTTCTTCGCCACCATCCTCATCGGGCTCGTCGGCTCGCTCGTCGGGTTCTTCCTCTTCACCTCGGTGCTCGGGATCGGCGACAACAACATCTTCGACCTCGGCGGGCTGATCGGGGCGATCATCGGCACGATCATCGTGCTGGTGGTCTACAAGAAGGTCTCGGCGCCGAACGGCGCCCGCGCCTGAGCAACTACGGGCGCCGAGAGCGCCCGTAGAGTCCCGGGGATGGACCTCGCCATCCTCGACGGGTCAGTGCAGCCGGCCAGCACCGCCACGATCTCGATCCTCGACGAGGGCCTCCTCCGGGGGGACGGGGTCTTCGAGGTGGTCCGGCTGTACGCGGGCGCGCCCTACGCGCTCACGGAGCATCTCGAGCGGATGGCGCGCTCTGCCGAGAACCTGCGGCTTCCGTTCGACGGCGACGCCGTACGGGCCGATGTCGCCGCGCTGCTCGCTGAGGCGGGCGGGGTCGACGCTTGCCTCCGGTTTCTCGTCACCCGCGGAGGACGGCGGATCGGGCTGCTCGAGCCCGTCCCGGAGCGGCCGCCGACCATCGCGCTGGCCACCGTCGCCTTCGCGCCGTCGCGGGTGATGGACGCGGTGAAGTCCCTTTCCTACGCGGCGAACATGCTGACCCGGCGGCTCGCCCGGGAGCAGGGTGCCGACGACGCGCTGCTGCTCACGCCCCACGGACGCGTCCTCGAGGCCCCCACCGCCTCGTTCTTCGCGGTGCTCCGCGGACGGCTCGTGACTCCGCCGCTCACCGATCACGTCCTCGATTCGATCACCCGGCGGAAGGTCTTCGAGGTGAGCGATGCGCAGGAGCAGGTGCTCACGCGTGACGACCTTCCGCAGCTCGAGGAGGCCTTCCTCGTCTCGACGCTGCAGAACGCGCACCCGGTGCACGCCATCGACGGGGTCCCCCTCCCCGCGGCGCCCGGGCCGCGCGCGCAGGAGGTCGGCGCCGCCGTGGCCGCGCTCATCGCACGGGAGGTCGGCGCGTGAAGGTCCTCACCGTCATCGGGAACCGTCCGCAGTTCGTGAAGGCCGCCGCCGTCTCCCGGATCCTGCGTGAGCAGGCCGAGGAGGTGCTCGTCCACACGGGGCAGCACTACGACGACGAGATGAGCGCGGTGTTCTTCTCGGAGCTCGGCGTGCCGCCGCCGGCGCTCGAGCTGCAGCTCGGGACGGGCTCCAACACCGAGCAGACGGCACGGATGCTCTCGGCGATCGCGCCCGTCATCGCCGAGGAGCAGCCGGACTGCGTCTTGGTCTACGGCGACACGAACTCAACGCTCGCCGGTGGCCTGGCCGCCGCGCAGGCGGGGGTTCCGGTGGCGCATGTCGAAGCGGGCATGCGCTCCTTCGACCGGGCGATGCCGGAGGAGCTCAACCGAGTGCTCACCGACCACCTGAGCTCCCTGCTGCTCTGTTCGAGCGACGCGCCTGCCGCGCATCTCGCCGCCGAACGCGTCGCCGGGCGGGTGGAGGTCGTCGGCGACGTCATGGTCGACGTCGCCCTCCTCGTGCAGCCCCGGGCGCTCGCGGACGACGTGCCCCTCCGCGACGCCGGCGTCTCGCCCGGCGGGTATGTCCTCGCGACCGCCCACCGGGCGGGGAACGTCGACGATCCGGCGCGGCTGGCCCGGCTGGTCGAGCTGCTCATGGCCCTCCCGGTCCCGGTCGTGCTTCCGCTGCACCCGCGCACCGGCGCGCGGCTCGACGCCGCCGGGCTGCTCGACGGCGTCCTCGGAGCCGAGCACATTCGGGTCACCCCGCCGCTCGGTTACTTGGCCTTCACCGCGCTGCTCACCCGCGCGCGGGCGATGCTCACGGACTCCGGGGGCGTGCAGAAGGAGGCCTACCTGGCCGGCGTGCCGTGCGTGACGCTCCGGGACACGACGGAATGGACCGAGACGGTCGAGTCGGGCTGGAACGTGCTCGTCGACCTCGACTCGGGCGCCGCGCTCACCGCCCTCGAACGTCCGCTCCCGGCGGAGCGGCCCCAGCTCTACGGGGACGGGCACGCGGGCGAGCGCGTCGTCGCGGCGCTGCTCGCGAACTACGGCTCCGTCTGAGGCCTCCCGCGGGCGCGGTCAGGGGCGGCCGATGCGCCGCAGCGCGACGCCCGCCGCGGCAAACGGCGCCGGGTCCAGCACGCCGCGGCCGTCCACGACGATCTGCGCCCCGGGAAGCTCCGCCGGCGTGAACGCCGCGTACGAGGCGTGGTCGGTCTGGAGAACGGCGGCGTCGACCGGCTCGCCGGTCCAGGCGGAGAACCCGAGCGCCGCGAGCTCCCCGGCGTCGTAGAGCGGGTCCGCGGCGACCGCGTGTGCTCCGCGGCGGGTCAGCTCGTCACGGAGCCCGAACGCCCCGGAGAACGCCGTTTCCTTCACGCCGCCGCGGTAGGCGACCCCGAGGATCAGGACGGTCCGGCCCTGCACGTCACCGAGCAGGTCGACCGCGTAGGCGGGCATCCCCTCGTTCACCTCGCGAGCCGCGGCGGGGAGGCGGGCGGACGGGTCGCCGGCCAGGTAGAAGCGCGGGTAGACCGGGATGCAGTGCCCACCGACCGCGACCCCCGGCCGGTGGATGTGGCTGAAGGGCTGAGAGTTCGCCGCGTCGATCACCGCTTGGACGTCGAGGCCGAGCGTGTCGGCGTGGCGGGCGAACTCGTTGGCCAGCGCGATGTTCACGTCCCGGTAGGTGGTCTCCGCGAGCTTCGTCAGCTCGGCCGCCTCGGCGCTCCCCATCGCGCGGACCTCGACTTCGGGAAGGAACTGCGCGTAGAGCTCGACCCCGCGCGCCTCCCCGGCCGGCGAGAGCCCGCCGACGAGCTTCGGGTAGGTCGCGAGGTCGGCGAAGATGCGGCCGGAGAAGACCCGTTCAGGGGAGAAGACGACGTGGAAGTCCTCGCCTTCGGTCAGCCCGCTGGCCGCCTCCAGAGCGGGCGCCAGGCGGGCGCGCGACGTGCCGACCGGCACCGTGGTCTCGAGCGCGATCGTCATCGGGCCGCCGGCGGAGACCCCGGCCCGGAGCCCGGCGCCCACGTCGGCGATGACGGCGTCGAGGATCGTCCAGTCGATCGCCACCTTCGCGTCGACCATCAGCGGCGGCACGAGGATGACGAGCGCCGGCCCGTTCGCGATCGCAGCACGGGTGTCGGTCGTGGCCCGGAGGTGACCGGGTCCGTCGCCGTGCACGACCCGCTCGAGCACCTCTGCGAGCTCGGCCTCGCCGGGGAACGGCTCCCGGGCGGCGTTCACCGCGGTGACGACCCGCTCGTCGATGTCGCAGCCGGTGACGTCGTGGCCGGTGCGCGCCAGCTGAGCGGCGAGCGGCAGCCCGATCTTGCCGAGCGCGACGACGACGGCTCTCACAGCTGCACGGTCTCTCCAGAGGCGGCCGCGGTGAGCACGGCCTCGGCGGCGAGCACGGTCCCGAGCCCCTCGTCCAGGGTCACGACTGGCGCGTCGTCGTCGCCGGCCACGTAGTCGCAGAACGCCTCGAGCTCGACGAGCAGCGGTTCGCGGCGGGAGAGCGCGTAGCGGGTCATGTCGCCTTCGCTGACCCCTCGGTGCGCCTGTGACGCGCTCCATTCGCTCGTGACCTCGCCGTTGGCGAAGAACGTCAGGTCGCTCGTGAGGGTGTCGGCGACGAGCATTCCCTTCTCGCCGAGGATCCGCGTGCGGCGGACCTTGGTCGGGGAGAGCCAGTCGACGTTCACGTTGAAGGCGACCTCGGACTCGAGCCGCCCGGTGACCAGGACGAGATCCTCGTGCGCCCTGCCCATCCGGTGCTGGGTCTGCGCCGCGACACGCTCGATCGGCGCCCCGCCGAGCCAGCGGACGAGGTCGAGATCGTGCGTCGCGAGGTCCTTGACGACGCCCACGTCCCGGATCCGGGCGGGGAAGGGGCCGACCCGCTCGGTCGCGATCATGAAGATCTCCCCGAGCTGCCCCTCGCCGACCCGCCGACGGAGCTCGAGCAGCGCCGGGTTGCAGCGCTCGACGTGGCCGACCGCGGCCCGCACGCCGGCCATCCGGACGGCCTCGATGAGCTCGCGTGCCTCCGTCGCGGTGGCGGCGAGCGGCTTCTCGACGAGCACGCTCACCCCGGCCGCGGCGAGCTCGCGCGCGGCGGGGAGGTGCTCCTCCGTCGGCACCGCGACGATGGCGAAGTCGACCGGACCCGCGGCGAGCAGGTCGGCGACGGTCGCGAAGACGAGCGCGGGGTCGGCGACCGCGCCGAACCGGTCACCGCCGGGGTCGACCGCCCCGGTGAAGGCGACGCGCGGGGAGGCCTGCAGCAGCCGCGCGTGGTGGCGACCGATCATGCCGAGGCCGAGGACCGCGCCGCGCAGCGGCCGTGGGGAGATCGACTCGGTCACGAGGCCCATAGGCTAACGAGCCATGCCGACCCCCACGGCCCCCGGCCTCGTTCTCTCGCCCACCGCCCAGATCGCGGACGACGTCCAGTTCGGCGCGAACGTCGTCGTGCACGGCGACACCGTGATCGGCCCCGGCGTCGTCGTCCAGGACGGCGTGATCCTCGGCAAACCGCCGCGGCTCGCGCCCACCTCGGCCTCGGTGGCGCCCGTGACCGAGCCGCTGGTCATCGGAGCCGGCGCCTCGATCTGCGCGCAGGCGATCGTCTTCGCCGGCGCCCGCATCGGGGAGGGGGCGATCATCGGTGACCAGTCCTACGTCCGGGAGCGGAGTGTCATCGGCGCCGGCAGCTTGGTCGGCCGGGGCGCCTGCGTCGACAACGACGTGGTGGTCGGCGCGCGGGTCAAGCTCCAGTCGCAGGTCTACATCACCGCCTTCTCCACGATCGAGGACGACGTCTTCGTCGGGCCGCGGGCGATGACCACGAACGACAACACGATGGCTCGCCGGGGACCGGGCGACGCGCTCGTCGGCGCGACCCTCCGCCGGGCCTGCCGCATCGGCGGCGGGGCGATCCTCACCCCCGGCGTGGAGATCGGCGAGGAGGCCTACATCGCCGCGGGCTCGGTCGTCACGAACCATGTGCCGACCCGCGGGGTCGTCATCGGCGTGCCGGGTCGGGTCGTCCGCTACGTCGAGGACATCGACCTGCTGGAGAGCGACCGGGGCTGACGCGGGGCGCTCAGGCGCGCGGGCGCAGCTTGCTCGCCGCCTGGCCCGACTCGGTCCAGATCTGCTGCTCCCGGCCGGGCCCGACGCCGACCTGCACGATCGGGGTGCCGACCCGCTCGGCCAGGAAGGCCAGGTAATCGCGCGCGGCCTGCGGCAGTTCGGCCTCGGTGCGGCAGCCCGTGATGTCCTCGCTCCAGCCCGGGAGCTCCTCGTAGACCCCGCGGGCCTTGTGGAGCACCGACTGGTGGTACGGGAACGTCTCGAAGGTCGCGTCGTCGGAGCCCCGGTACTCGGTGCACACCTTGATCGTGTCGAGGCCGGTGAGCACGTCGAGCTTCGTGATCACGAGCGCGTCGAGCGTGTTCAAGCGGCAGGCGTAGCGCAGGGCGACGAGGTCGATCCAGCCGCAGCGGCGCGGGCGCCCGGTGGTCGTGCCGAACTCGTGGCCGTTCTCCCGGAGCCGGTCGCCGGTCTCGTCGAAGAGCTCGGTAGGGAAGGGGCCGGCGCCGACGCGGGTCGCGTACGCCTTGGCGACGCCCCAGATCTCGTCGATGTCGTGGATGCCGACGCCCGCCCCGATCGTCGCGGCCCCCGCGACCGGGTTGCTCGAGGTGACGAAGGGGTACGTGCCGTGGTCGATGTCGAGCATCGTCGCCTGCGCGCCCTCGAAGAGCGCGAGCTTGTCGGCGTCGAGCGTCTTCCAGATCAGCGAGGAGGTGTCCGCGATGTGCTTCTCGAGCCGGTGGCCGAAGGTGAGCAGGTCCTCGGTCATCTGCTGCAGGTCCAGGCGCGGAGCCCAGTGCGGATCGCGCTCGTAGGGCCGCAGCATCAGCTGCTTGGGCTCGAGCGCCGCCATGATCTTCTTCTTCAGGATCTTCTCGTCGAGCATGTCCTGCACTCGGATGCCGAGGCGGGCCGCCTTGTCGGCGTAGCACGGGCCGATGCCGCGCTTGGTGGTACCGATCTCGTTCTTGCCGAGCCGCGCCTCGCCCGAGTGGTCCAGGGCGATGTGGTACGGCATGATCACGTGCGCGTTCGCGGAGACCTTCAGGCCGGAGATGTCGAGGCCGGCGCGGACGAGCCCGTCGAGCTCACCGAGCAGGACGCTCGGATCGACGACGACGCCGTTCCCGATGATGCAGGTCTTCCCCGGGTAGAGGATCCCGCTCGGCACGAGGTGGAACTTGAACTCCTCCCCGTCGCGCACGATCGTGTGGCCGGCGTTGTTGCCGCCCTGGAAGCGGACGACGGCGTCCGCCTGCTCGGCCATCAGGTCGACGACCTTGCCCTTGCCCTCATCGCCCCACTGGGCGCCAACGATCACGAGTCCTGGCATGTGGCCCGGAGTGTATGGCCGAGGCGCGGTCCTACCCGATGCGGCGGCGTGCGTCCTCGCCGTAGAGCGGTAGGACCTCGCACATCTCCTCGAGGCGGGAGACCGTCCGCTCCTTGATCTGCTCGACCATCTGCTCACGCTCGACGAGGTTCGTGGTGATGACCACCGAGCGCTCCTCCTCGTACCGGGCGTTCACGATCGCGTAGAGCTGCTCGAGCACCCAGTCGCTCGTCTTCTCCGCGCCGACGTCGTCGATGTGGAGCAGGTCGACCTCGGTGAGCTTGTCGAGCAGGCTCGTGTACGAGTGGACGGCGTCCTCGTCGAACGTCGTGCGGATCTCGGCCAGGAGCTTCGGCAGCGAGTAGATCGCGACGGTCCGGCCGGCGTCGAGCGCCGCCTTCGACACGATCATCGCGAGCGTCGTCTTCCCGGTGCCGGGGCCGCCGAAGAGCCACAGCCCCCGCCCGGCGTCGAGGTTCGCGTCGAGGTCGCGGACGTACGCGCGGATCGCTCGCACTTGCCCGGGGGCCTTCTGCGCGATCTCGGTGACGGGCGGGCGGTCGAAGCCGACGCCGCGGTACTTCTTCGGGATGACGGCCGAGAGCACCGCCGAGCGGCGCCCGGCCATGCGCTCCGGCCGACAGCGGCACGGCACCGCGCTCTGGGTGGCCTCGTCGTCGACGAAGCCCGAGCCGTCGCAGGCGTCGTACGGGCACGGATCGCCGGGGCGCAGGGTCACTCGTACTCGCGGGTCAGGGTGCGGAAGCGCGTGTACTTGCCCTGGAAGACCAGGTTCACGGTCCCGAGCGAGCCGTTGCGGTGCTTGGCGATGATGAGCTCGCCCTCGCCGGGGGCCTCGGTCGTGTCCGGGTTGTAGTACTCGTCGCGGTAGATGAAGACGCAGAGGTCCGCGTCCTGCTCGATCGCGCCGGATTCACGTAGATCGGAGAGCATCGGGCGCTTGTCGGTGCGGGACTCGACGCCACGGGAGAGCTGCGAGAGCGCGATCACGGGCACGTCGAGCTCACGGGCGAGGATCTTGAGGCCCCGCGACATCTGGCCGACCTGCTCGACGCGGTTGTCCGTGCGGCCGTCCGCTCGCATCAGCTGGAGGTAGTCGATGATGATCAGCCCGAGCCCGCCGTAGTCGGTCTGCATCTGCTGGTGGAGGCGACGGGCCTTCGCCCGGATCTCGAGAACGCCGATGTCCGAGGAGTCGTCGACGAAGAGCGGCGCCCGGTCGTAGCGGGAGGCTGCCTCGAGCACCTTCTTCCACTTCCGCTCGTCCTTCATGCGGCCCTTGCGCAGGTCGTCGCCCTCGACGCTCGCCTGCGAGGCGACGAACCGCTGGGCGAGCTCCCCCTCGCTCATCTCCAGGCTGAAGAGCGCGACGGGCATGGGACGCTCCGGGTGAAGCGCGACGTTCTCCGCGATGTTCGTGACAAGGGCGGAGTTGTGGACGACGAAGTCGTCAGCGACGAAGTTGTGGTCGCCCGGAACCTCGACGTCGAACGTCTCGACGGTGCCGGCCGACTCGATCGAGACCAGCTCGTCCCACCAGACGTCGCTGCGCGACAGGTCGTGCAGCTCGGGCGCCTCCAACAGATCTCCGAGCTTCCCGAGGCGCTCGCGCGACAGCCCGCGGGAGCCGACGTGCCAGTTGTGGCCGGGCGGGTAGCCGGCCGCCCGGCTGATGCTGGCCCAAGTGCGGTCACCGCGCGCGGCGTTCACGAGTGCCCAGACCTCCGCCGGAGCCGTGTCGACGTTGGTCTTGGCGCGGACCAGCCCGAGGCCGGCCACGGCGCGAGCCATCGCGGCGGTCTTGCCCACGATCCCGATCTCGTCGGCGAACCGGTGAATGTCGTCCTGGCCGGTGACGAGCACCTCGTAGGCGCTGGTATCCGTGCCCTCGTAGATCGGACGAGGAAGCACGCGAACCTTGGCGACGACGCCGAGACGGAGCAGGAGGTGCTGGACGTCGCGGGCCAGACGCGGCGAGATGGTCGTGTACCCGATCTGTCGCAGGCGAGGCGAGGCGTAGACATGCCCGTCGCAGGCGTAGAGCACCGAGAGGAATCGCGCGATCTCGTGGTCGACGAGCCGAAAGATCTCGTCGGGAACGAACTTGTCGGAGGAGCGATGGCCCCAGATCCCGTGGCGACGGCAAAGCTCCGTCACGGGGTTGATCGGTGCACCCCGGCCGGCGCTGAGCGAGACCGTGAGGCTCTTGTCCCTCGGGCTGAACCGCGCACCGACGGCTGCGGCCGCGGCTTCGACCTCCTCCGCGATGGGCGAGTCGTCGCCGTAGGTGAAACGCGGAGTGTTCTGCGTGAGGTTCCCGTCGGCGATGAGCGCCGCCAGCAGCACGATCTCCGCGTCGGGCATCGTGCGCTCCTCGGCGGTGCGCGGGAGCACGCGAGGAACGGCGACCCGGTCGCCGGGCTTCAGCTCATCGACCCGTTTCCACCCGCGAACCGTCAACAGGGGGTGGTTGGCCGTGGCGGTGACCATGCGCCCGAGCCTGCTCCGAACCTGGAAGACCGGCCGTGGACCGTTCCGCGCCACGGCGCCGACCCGCTGAGGGCGCAACCGCAGGTCGGGCCCGAGCGAGCTCACCCACGCCTCGCCACCCTGCTCGACGTCCTCGACGAGCGCATCGAGGCGGCGACGAACACCGGTCCTGGGGTCGTGCACCAGCGTCTCGCCGGACAGGCACTTCCCCATGGATGGTCTCGCCGCGAGGATGATGAGGTTGCCGGGCTGGAAGCCGCCGGTGATCGTGTCGAGATCGACGAAGCCGGAGGGCGTACCGGTCATCGCGATGCCCTCGGTGGAGAGCTTGTGCCAGATCTCGAGCTCCTTCTCGATGATCGAGCCGGCGGGGGCGAACGCCTTGGTGGAGTCGTCGTGGGCGACCTCCAGCATCGAGCGCTCGGCCTGCTCGACGATGTCCCGGGGGAGGGACTCGCGCCCGTGCACGGAGGCTTGGATCTGGTAGGTCGCGTCGAGGAGGCGCCGCATGAGCGACATCTCCTTGACGATCTCGCCGTAGCGGCGCATGTTGCCGACCGCGGGGACGGCGGCGGTGAGCTCGTCGATCCCGGCCTGCCCGCCCGCGGCGTCGAGCTGGGCCCGGGCCCGGAGGTGCTCGGTGACCGTGAGCACGTCGATCTCCTGCGACTCGCCGTACATCTCGACCATCGCGCCGAACAGCACGCGGTGCCGTTCGCGGTAGAAGTCATCCGGCTTGAGCTGGGACTCGACGACGTAGGAGTACATCGCCCGGTCGGAGAGCAGGACGGCGCCGAGGACACCCTGCTCGGACTCGATCGAATGCGGCGGGGCGACGCCCTGCCCGGTGCTGACGGGCGGCGGCGGACCGTCGTGGAGGTACTCGCTCACGGCGAGGGACGATACCCGCGCCCCCGGCCGCGACGGTGGGCGTCCCCGCACCCTCCGGTCGGAACGACGAAGCGCCCCGGGGGCGGGGCGCTTCGGGACCTGCGCAGTGGGGCCTCGAGCTACTTGAGCTCGGTGACCATCGTCTTGACGACGGCGGTGATGCCGCTGGCGACCTCGACGGTGACCTGGAAGGTGCCGATCTGCTTGATCGGCTCCTCGAGGGTGATGTGCCGCTTGTCGATCGTGAGGCCGCGGGCCTGCTTGATCGCGTCGGCGAGATCCTGGGTCGTGACCGAACCGAACAGGCGACCGTCGTCCCCGGCCTTCTCGGCGAGGGTCAGGACCGTCTTGTTCAGCAGGTCGGCGTTCTCGTGCGCCTTCGCCGCGGACTCGCGGGCCGTCTTCTCCTGGGCGGCGGCGCGGAGCGCGGCGACCTGGACGGCACCCGAGGTGGCGGGGGAGGCGAGCTTGCGCGGGATCAGGAAGTTCCGCAGGTAGCCCTTGGAGACCTCGACCACGGTGCCCTTCTCGCCGACACCGTCGACGTCCTGCAGGAGGATCGCTTCGGGCACGGCTACCGCTCCTCGCGGTCGCGTCCGCGACCGCCGCCGGAGCGCTCGCGCTCTTCCTTGCCCGACTCGTTCACGTACGGGAGGAGACCGAGCTCACGCGAGCGCTTGACCGCGTTCGCCACCTGGTTCTGATGGCGACGGCAGGCGCCTGTGATCCGACGCGAGCGGATCTTGCCGCGCTCGGAGATGAACTTGCGCAGGGTGGCGATGTCCTTGTAGTCCACCCGCTCGACCTTGTCCTTGCAGAACAGGCAAGGCTTCCGGCGGCCGCCGGTGCTGGGGCCACCCTTCTTGTCACGGCGGGGCTTGGAGCTACCGCTGTTGCTCTTCTTGGCCAACGGGAAAGTCCTCAGGTTCGTCTAAAGGCGGAACAACGCGCGCCGAAGGGCGCGCGAGAACGCACATCCTAGCCGCTCGCCCCGGCGGGTCGCGCTCCGGCGTAGCACGCGCCCCGGACGTCGCCGGATGCGTGCGCGCCGAGTGCGCTCGGCTCAGCGGGCGCTCAGAACGGGATGTCGTCCTCGCCCGTGGAGCTGCCGCCGACCGGGGCCGGCTTGTGGGTCTGGAAGTCCGAGGTGTCCGCCGGAACGTCCGAGCCGCCGGAGAAGCCCTGGCTGGGCTGGGACTGGGAGTACCCGCCCCCGCCTCCGCCGCTGTCGTCACGGCCGCCGAGGAACTGGACCGAATCGGCGATGATGCCGACCGCGGAGCGCTTCTTGCCGGTCTCCTTGTCCTCCCACTCGCGCCACTCGAGACGGCCGTCGATCGCGACCGGGCGCCCCTTGGCGAGGTACCGGGCCGCGTTCTCGCCCTGGTTGCCGAACACGGTCACGTCGAAGTAGTTGGGCTTGTCGACCCAGTTGCCCGAGGCGTCCTTCGCGCGGGCGTTGCAGGCGACGCGGAGCTTGCAGATCTTCATGCCGCTGCCCGTCTCACGCAGCTCCGGATCGAAGGTGAGGTTGCCGGTGAGGACGACGCGGTTGATGTTCGTTGCCATGGGGACGGGCTCCTTTGCCCTCGGGGAAAGCTTGTCGAGCGACTAAAGCACGGAACGCGGACACGCCGGGGGCGCGATCCGCATGTTCCGCACTTTCCGGACTGGGTCGTGCGTGAGTCGTGACATCTGACGCGCCCCGGAACGCAAAGACGCCGCGGGGTCAGCGCGGCGTCGAGGGCCCGGAAGGGGCGGCGGTCGCGACCAGGGCGGTCGCGACGGGTTACTGCTGGGGGCGCTCGCCGCGCTCCTCGTCTTCGCTGGACGCGGCTGCGTCCTGCTCGGTCTCGCCGCCGACGACGGCGGGGACGTCCCGGAGGTTCGGCGGGGCGCCAATGCCGTTCGCGAGCTTGATGATCCGGAAGCGCTGGACGCCGTCCGTGATCCGCAGCGTGTGGTCGAGCGACTCGAGAAGCTCGTTGTCCCCCTGGAATTGGATCAGGTGGTACTCGGCGTCGGTCCGCTTGTTCATCTCGAACGCGGTGGGCCGGATGCCCCAGTCGTGCTTGCCGATCACCTCGCCGGAGGCCGTGATCGTCGCCTCGGTGTCGGCGAGGATCTTCTTCTTCTGCGCGTCCTCGGTCGAGGTGTTCAGAAGGAGGTTGAGGTCATACGTGGGGATCTTGGCGGCCATGAGCGACGGTCGACGGTAGCAAGGCGCTGGCCGCCATACCGCGCGGGTCGGATGGTGCGAACCGGCCAACTCGCGGCGGATGTGCGACCTGGAGGCCTCCGGACTCTCCTGCTCTCGTATGCGAGAGGACTCCTGGCTAGGCCGTGTGCGGTGGGGCAACGTCGGCGGCGCGGCGGCGGTGATCGGCGCTCTGGTGCTCGTCCTGGCCTGGCCGAGCCTCGCCCCGAGAGCACCCGAACCGCCCCCTGCGGCGGTGGTTCCCGCCGGTGCGCTCCCGCTCCCGGAGGGCGCACCCCGGTCGCTCGAGAGGCTGACGGAGGCTGACCGGTCCACCGTGGAGTTCCCCGCGGCGGCGAGCCGGCGGGCGCGGCCGTCGCCGCGGCGCAAGCCGGCCGTGACCGCTCGCTCCCGGTCGCCGAAACACGCGCGAGGCACCCGGAGCTCCACGCGGAAGCCTTCTCCGGCCCGAGCCGACGCGGTGGCGGCGCTGCCCGCCCCGGTCGCTGCGCCCCGGCCGGTCCCGGCCGCACCGACCCGGCCCGCGGCAGCGCCCCCGCCGGCACGACCGGCGCCCGCCCGCCCTGCGGCCCCGCGCCTGGCCCCCGCGCCGCCGCCCCATCAGGCGCAGCGGGAGTTCGGACCGGCGAGCGCGGAGTTCCCGTCCCGCCGCTAACGGCGACGCGCCGGAGCAGCCCCGCGCCCGCCGAACCGACGTCAGTCGGTGCCGACCTTCGCGCGGATGTCCGCGAGCTGGTCGTCGATCCAGTCGCCCGGATCGCGGGCGGTGACGATCGCCTTGAGCCCGTCGAGCCGCTCCTGCCGCCGTGCGCGGCCCATCGTCAGCGCCGAGTGGATCGCGTCCGCCAGCTCCTGGATGTCGAACGGGTTCACGCTCAGGGCGCACTCGCCGAGCTCCTCGTGCGAGCCCGTGTGGCGGGAGAGGATCGAGACGCCCGCCTGCTCGTTGAGCAGCGGTCCCTCCTTGGCCACGAGGTTCATGCCGTCGAACATGGCGTTGACCAGCAGCACGTCGTAGTTCTTGTACGCCGCGACCGCCTCCTCGAGGTCGTCGCGCAGCTTCAACTGGATCGGCATCCAGTCGGGCGTGCCGTGCCGATGATTGACGACCGCGACGAGCGCTTCGATCCGCTCCAGGTACTCCGCGTACTCTGGGATGTCGGTCCGGGAGGGCATCAGCTGGGCCATGAAGGTCACCCGCTCGGAGAACTCGGGGTGCTGCTCGAGGAACAGGTCGAAGCCGGAGAAGCCACGGAGGATGTTCTTCGAGAGGTCCGCCCGGTCCACGCGCAGGATCAGGTGCTCCCGGCGGCGGGCCTTCAGCGTCTCCTCAAGCTCGAGCACCCGTTCACGGCCGGCGAGCTTCCGCGTGGCCACCGCGTCGATCGGGAGCGGGTAGTGGCGCACCCAGACCTCGCGCCCGCCGATGTGCACGATCCCCGCCGCGTGGTCGACCTCGATGTCGTCGAACAGGTCGTCGCAGCACTGCAGGAAGTTCCGGCGGTAGGCGTTCGTGTGGAAGCCGATGATGTCGTTCGCGAGGATGCCGCGGTAGATCTCGTCGCGGATCGGGCGGGGGAGCACCTTCCAGGCGTCCGACTGCGTCCACGGGATGTGGATGAAGTGGTGCAGGAACGCGTCGGGCCGGGCCGCGCGGACGATCCCCGGCAGCGTGTAGAGGTGGTAGTCGTGGACCATCACGACCGGCTCCTCGACTCCCGGCGATCTCGTCGATCACCGCGCGGGCCAGGTCGTCGTTGACGACCTTGTAGCCGAGCTCGAACGCGTCGGTCTCGTTGCGGCGGATGTCCGGCGCGTTCGAGAGATCCCACAGGTAGTGCTGGATGAACCACAGCAGCGGGTTCGCGAAGATGTTGTAGAAGCGGTCGTAGGCCTCCGGGTCCGAGGCGACCAGGCGCACCTGGTAGTCGCCGCCGGCCGGCGAGGTGACGTCGAACGCCCGGCCCCCCGGCCCCGGGCCTGCTCGACGTCGGCGTCGGTCATCGCCGAGGCGATCCAGGTGGCCTCGCGGTGCGAGGCGAGGCCCGTCAGGGCGGTCACCAGGCCGCCGCCGCCCCGCGTGAGGGTGCCGTCGTCCTGGAAGGTCACGGGGCCCCGGTTCGAGACCAGGACGAGGCGACTGCGGCTGGCGTTCATCCGTCTCGAGGGTACCCGTCACCCGGCGGGGGTCACCCGGGTTCACACCTCGGAGACGGCCGTGGCGGGCGGGGCGGGAGGGTGCGGGCTGGCTCGGCAGCTGCAGCGTGAACGTGGTGCGCCCGGGCTGGCTCTCGACCAGCAGCTTGCCGCTCATCCGCTCGGCGAGCTCGTGCGCGATCGCGAGGCCGAGGCCCGAGCCCTGCGCGTCGTCGGAGGTGATGAACGGCTCGAAGATGTGGGGGAGCATCGCCCGCCGGATGCCGGGCCCGAAGTCGCCGACCCCGAAGCGGACAACAGCGCCGCGGCGTGAGGCGCTCACGACCATGTCGGTCCCGTTCGGGGTGTGGGTGATCGCGTTGTCGATGAGGATCCGCATGACCTGCGCGACGCGCTCGGGGTCGCACGTCGACCTCCACGAGCTCGCCCGGGCACCCGGACCTCCAGGTGCGAGTCGTGGGCGGCGAGCGCCGGGTGGAACTCCTGGGCGACCCGGCGCGCGAGCTCGGCGATGTCCGTGGGCTCGGGGCGCAGCTCGAGCGAGCCCGCCTCGAGCTTCGAGAGGTCGAGCAGGTCGACGGCCAGGCGGCTCAGGCGGTCGACCTGCGCGCGGATCTGGCGCGAGGAACTCCGAGCGGGTCTCGGGGTCGAGCTCCTCGTCGGCCAGCAGCTCGAGGAAGCCGCCGAGCGAGAAGATCGGGGTGCGCAGCTCGTGCGAGGCGGTCGCGATGAAGCGCTTGCGGGCCGAGTCGAGCTCGGCGAGCTGGCGGCGCATGTTGTCGAGCGTGCGGGCCAGGTCGCCGATCTCGTCCTCGCGCTCGACCGGGAAGCGCGCGGTGAAGTCCCCTGCCGCCACCCGCCGGGCGCCCGCCTGCACGGCGCCGAGGCGCCGGCTGAGGCCCCGGGCCACGAGGAAGCCCGCCAGCAGCGCGAGCAGGCTCGCGGCGCCGCCGGCGAGCAGGACACGGCGGCGGACGATCGCGACGCTCGCCTCCACGTCGCGCAGCGGGCTCGAGAAGACGACGACGTGCCCGACGCGCCGCCGCCCGGTCTCCGCGTTGCGGAAGGGGAACGGCACGGCGACCTCGCCGATCCGCCCGCTCGGTCCGGCCTCGGTGCCGCGCGCCTGGCGCGCCCTGGTCGCGCGGCTTCGACGGCGACGGGGAAGTCGAGGCGTGATGTCGGGCTCGGAGGAGGAGTCGGTCCCCGCCTCGACCGTGCACCTCGCCGTCGGTGGTGACCACGAGCAGGACGGTGACCCGCGCGCCGGTGAGGTCGGCCGTCGCGGCCCACGAGCGCCTGCGAGCTGGGACTGCGGGCAGGCTCGTCCCGACCGTGCGGCGAAGCTCCGGGGCGTACTGGTCGGCGAGCTCGGCGAGGTCGGCGAGCTTGGCGTCGACCAGGCGCGTCTGCAGCCCCGGCAGCACGGCGACGGCGACGAGCGCGACCGCGGCGAGCGTGATCGCGAAGAAGCCGAGAGGCCAGGCGGGTGCGCAGCGAGCGCACGCACGCGGGTCGGCGCGTCCGTGCGTGTCCCGGAAGCGGTAGCCGACGCCGCGCACGGTGAACAGGTACTCGGGCTCCTTGGCGTCGAGCTCGAACTTCTCGCGCAGGTGGCGGATGTGGACGTCGATGGTCCGCGGGTCGCGGTAGGCGGAGTCGCCCCAGATCCGCGTGAGGAGCATGTCGCGCGTGAAGACGCGGCCGGGGCGGCGGGCCAGCGCGTGGAGGATCTCGAACTCGACGAAGGTGAGCGTGACCGACGCGCCGCGGACCTCGACGGCCCGCTTGGCGGGGTCGATGCTTCAGCTCGTGGGAGACGAGCACCGTCGTCCTCGCCCGGTCGGCCGTCGCGCTGGCTCATCCCCGAGCGGCGCAGCGCGGCCTTCACGCGGCGAGCGGAACTCGCGCATCGAGAACGGCTTGGTGATGTAGTCGTCGGCGCCGAGCTCGAGGCCGAGGACCTTGTCGATCTCCTCGGCCTTCGCGGTCAGCATGATGATCGGCACCGAGCTGCGCGCGCGCAGCTTGCGGCAGACCTCGAGGCCGTCCATGCGCGGCATCATCACGTCGAGCACGACGAGGTCGAAGGCCTGCTCGCCGAAGCGGGCGAGCGCCTCGCGGCCGTCGGAGGCGCGGACGACCTCGTAGCCGTCCTTCTCGAGCGGGAAGCTCAGGAGCGTCTGGATGGACTGCTCGTCGTCGGCCAGCAGGATGCGCGGAGGGCGATGGGACATGGTGTCAACGGTCCGGCGTGTCGCCCAGGGTAGCCCGGCAGCGACGTACCCTCGCTCCTGATGCTGGACCTGCGCGTCTACCGCGCTGCCTTCGTGCCGCTGCTCATCGCCGTCCTCGTGGCGGCCTTCTCGCTGGAGATCGCTGCCGCGCGCGATCGGGACCAGCCTGGCGCCGGACGCCTTCGACGGGGAGGCGGCCTTCGCGAAGCTCGGGCGGCTCACCGAGGCCTTCGACGCGCGCCGGCCGGGGGGCAGCCGACGACGACGCGCTCGCCGACCGGGTCGCGCGGGAGCTCGCCGTCCTCGGGGCGGGCACGGTCGAGCGCTCGCGCACGACCGCCCAGACGATCGACGGCGAGCAGGAGCTCGAGACGGTGATCGCGACCCGCGCCCGGGCGGCCCGGGCCCGGGCCTCGTCGTCGTCGCCCACCGCGACGCCGCCGGGCCCGGCGCCGAGGCCGCGCTCTCGGGGACGGCCGCGCTGCTCGAGCTCGCCCGCGTGGCGAGCACCGGGAGCCTCGAGCGGAGCATCACGTTCGTCTCCACCTCGGGCGGCAGCGGCGGGGCCGCCGGGGCGCGCGCGGCCGTCATCGAGCGGCTTCCGACCCCGGTCGACGCCGTCCTCGTGCTGGGCGACGTCGCCTCGCGCAACCTGCGCGAAGCCCTGGGTGGTCGGCTGGTCCAACGGCGGCGGGCGTCGCGCCGCTGCGCCTGCAGCGCACGGTCCAGGCCGCGGTGCGCGCCGAGACCGGGCAGGACCCCGGGGCGCCGCGGGCGGGCGCGCAGTGGGCGCGGCTGGCCTTCCCGATGACCTTCGGCGAGCAGGGCGCCTTCCTCGCGGCGGGCCTGCCCGCGGTGCTGCTCTCGGCCAGCGGCGAGCGGCCGCCCGCCGCCGGCGCCGCGGTCTCCGAGCAGCGCCTCGAGGGTCTTCGGCCGCTCCGCGCTGCGCGCGATCTCCGCGCTCGACGGCGGGCCCGACATCGCCGCCGGGCCCGAGCAGCGCCTCGTCACGCTCCGCAAGGTGCTGCCCGGCTGGGCGGTCCTGCTGCTCGTCGGCGCGGCGCTGCTGCCGGTTGGATCGCGACGCTCGACGCGCTTCGCCCGGGCGCCGCCGCCGGAAGCAGCCGGTCGGGGTCGGGCTGCGCTGGGTGCTCGGCGCCGCGCTCCCGTTCCTCGGGGTCGGCGCTGCTCGCCGTCGCTGCTGGGGCTCGTCGGGCTGATCCCGGCCCGCCCGCCGGCGCCGGTGCCGGCGGGCGCGCTGACCGCGGCGGTTCGACGGCGGCCGCGGTGCTCGGCGCGCTGGCGCTGGCCTTCGCGCTCGGCTGGTTCGCGCTGCGCCCGCTGCTCCTGCGGGGCCGGGAGGCGGAGCTGCCGCGCGGGAACGGGCACGCCGCCGCGGTGCTGGTCGTGCTGAGCGTCGTGCGCTTCGTCGTCTGGCTGCGCGAACCCGTGGGCGGCCGCGCTGCTCGTCCTCCCCGCGCATCTCTGGCTGCTCGGCGTCGCGCCGGAGCTCAGGCTGCCGCGGGCGCTGGCCGTCGGCCTCGGCCTGGTGGCGCTGGTGCCCTTCCTGCTGGCGGTCCTGAGCCTGGCCGGCCAGCTCGGCTACGGCCCGGTGGACGCCGCCTGGAGCCTCGTGCTCATGGTGGCGGGCGGCCACGTCGGGCCGGTCGCCTGGGTCGTCTGGTGGGTGCTGGCCGGTGCGGCGCGTCAGCGTCGGCGATGCTGCTCGGGCAGGCGCCGCCCGAGCGCCCGGCGGCCGAGCGGGTGACGGTCCGCGGGCCGCGCAGCTACGCCGGCCCCGGCTCGCTCGGGGGAACCGACTCGGCGTTCCGCCGCTGATGCGCCGCGGACCGGCACCGGAGACCGCTCGCGTCTCGACGCCGGGCGAGCGCCACGCGCGCCGGGCCGCGGCCGCGGCGCGCCCGCCTCGACCCGCGCAGGCCGGCGCCGGCTGGAGCGGCGCGGCGTGCGCGTGCGCGCCTTCGCGAGCGCGATCATCGCCGCCGGCGCGCTGCTCCTGGCCGACGCCGCGGTGACCCTCGTCTGGGAGGAGCCGGTCACGCACCTGTTCACGCTGCGCCAGCAGGCGGTGCTCGACGGGCGCCTGGAGACGCTGCGGGCCGCGCCCGCCACCGGCGATGCAGCGCCGGGCGCTCGGCCAGCTGCGCGGCGCCCGCGCAGCGCGTCGCGTTCCTGGCCCGCGCGCTCGACCGCAGCGCCGAGCCCGGGCAGCGCGATCGGCGAGATCCGCCTGCCGCGCATCGACGAGCGCTTCGTGATCGTGAAGGGCTCGGACCCGGCCGACCTGCGCAAGGGGCCGGGCACCTACGACGGCGTCGGGCTCCCCGGGGTCCCGGGCACCGCGGCGATCGCCGGGCACCGGACCACCTACGGGGCGCCGTTCCGTGACCTCGACGAGCTGCGGCCGGGGGACCGGGTCACCGTCGCGATGCCCTACGCGACGTTCACCTACCGCGTGGAGCGCACGCGGATCGTGGAGCCCGACGATCTCTCGGTGCTCACCCGCCGCACGCTACGACCGGCTGGTGCTGAGCGCCTGCCACCCGCTCTACAGCGCGGACAAGCGGATCGTCGTGCTCGCGCGGCTGGAGCGCACGGAGCCCGCGGCCGTCGCCGCCTGACGCGGCCGGCGCGTGGGGTCGAGGCCCTAGGTCGGGTGTCCAAGCGGGCCGGTGGCCCTCAAGGAGCGCGCGCGGGGCGGCCGATGGAGACGCACGCCGCTCCCACCCCGATCCGGTGCCCTCCCCGTGACCCCACTTCCCCAGCCCCCGTCCCGACCGCCGCATCCAGCTCCTCGAGCTGCGCCTGAGGATCGACGCCGGCCTCTACGCCATCGATCCCGAGCGGGTGGCCGACGCCCTCCTGCGCGAGGGCCGGGCTGCGGGCTCGCTCAGCCGCAGGGGATGCTCGAAGCCCGCCGCCGCCAGCGGGGCCGCTGCGCCGCGCGTGCTGAGGCCCGTGCCCGGCGGCGACTCCCCGACGAGGGTGCAGCCCGCAGGCCGTGAGCGCCGCGGCGGGCCGCAGGCGCAGAGCTCGTAGTCCTCGCCGGCGGTGGCCGCGAACGCGCTCGGCGTCGAGGCCGCAGGCCGCGGCCACCTCGGCGACGCCCGGGGCCAGCGGCAGCCGGTCCAGGTCGAGCTCGAGCGCCACGTCGCTCGCCCGGGCGAGGTGCGCCGCGTCGGTGGCGAGGCCGTCGGAGAGGTCGATCAGCGCGCGTGCGCGCCCGCGCGGGCCAGCGCGCGGCCCGCCGCGTGCCGCGGCTCCGGCCGCCGGTGGCGGGCGACGAGCGCCGCCGCGTGCGGCGTGCAGTCCATCGGCGCGCTGCCGCGAGCAGCGCGAGCCCCGCGCCCGAGGCGCCGAGCGTGCCGGTGACGCCGACCGCGTCGCCCGGGCCGGGCGCCGTCGCGGCCGACGAGCTGCGCCTCCTCCCGGCCCAGCCGACGACGGTGACCGCGAGCATCAGCGACGGCGCGCGGGTGACGTCACCGCCGCTGATCGTGAGCCCGACGCGCGCCGCGAGCGCCTCCATGCCCCGGACGAGCCCGAGCGCCTCCTCCTCGCCGAGCCCCGCGGGCGCGCCGAGGACGACGTAGGCCTCGCCGGGCTCGACGCGCCCATCGCGGCCAGGTCGGAGCTCGCGCCGGCGAGCGCGCGCCAGCCGATGTCCTCCGGCGTGGTGCCGTGCGCGCCGCGGCGGAAGTGCACGCCGTCGACCATCGCGTCGACGCTCGTGACGCAGAGCGGCAGGGAGCGGACGACGGCGGCGTCATCACCCGACCAGCGCACCATGCGCGGCGAGCGGACCTCCAGGAGCTGCTGCGAGGGCGGCGATCAGCGATCGCTCACCGCCCGAGGCGGCCTACCGGTGGCGGTAGACGATGCGGGCGCGGCTCAGGTCGTACGGCGAGAGCTCCACGCGGACCCGGTCGCCCGGGAGGATCCGGATGCGGAACCGCCGCATCTTGCCGGCGACGTGGCCGAGGACCTCGTGGTCGTTGTCGAGCTTCACCTTGAACATCGCGTTCGGGAGGGCCTCGACGACTTCGCCCTCGAACTCGACTTTTTCTTCCTTGGCCATTGCGGACAGGCTACTGCCGCGTCAGCCCGCGGGCGCCGCTCCGCCGGTCGGGTCGGACGCCGCCCGCGGCGGCGCCTGCGTCGCCGGTCGGCGGGCGCCGCCGGTGTCTCGTCTGCCCGTGCGGGTGCCGTCGCCGGTGCGCGGCGCCGCGTCGCGTCGCGTGCCGGCTGCGGCGTCGAGGTCGCCGTGTCGCCGCGCCGGCGTCTCGGGTCGCCGCCGGGCTCGCAGTGCCGGGTGCGTAGCGTCTTGCTCGGCGTCGTCGGGCTCGCCGGTGCCCGTGCCCGGCCGGACTGCGCGTACTTCCCGAAGAACGGCTCGGCGACGAACGGCACCTTCGGCTTGCGGCAAGTCCGCGCAGTTCGTGCCCTTGACGGCCTCCTTCATGTAGTCGTCCCAGATCTGCGCCGGGGCGTCGCCGCCGAACATCGCGCCCGCAGACCGGGACGTCGTCCATGACCTTGCCCTCGGGCCGGGGTAGCCGACCCAGACCGCGGTGTTGAGGCCGCGGCGTCATGCCGTCGAACCAGGCGTCCTTGAAGCCGTCGGTCGTGCCGGTCTTGCCCGCGCCGTCGCAGCAGCCGAGGCGGCGCGCGGTGCCGGTGCCGCGCGCTGATGTTGCCCTTCATCGCCTGGATGCCCTCGTAGGCCTCGCCGTCGGTGAAGATCTTGACGCTTGCGGACCTTGCCCATCGTCTTGTCGATCTTGCCGTCCGGGAAGCACGACCTTGGTGATCGGCGATCGGCTTGATGCGCGAGCCGCCGTTGGTGATCGTCGCGTAGGCGTTGGCCATCTCGAGCGGCGAGACGCCCGTCTCGAGGCCGCCGAGCGACTCGGCCGGGTAGGCGTTCAGCTTGCGACGTGATCCCCATGTCGACGGCGGTCTTCGTGACGTTCGCCGGGCCGATGTCGAGGGCGAGCTGCATGCAGACCGTGTTGTCGGACGTCAGCGATCGCCGTCGAAGATCACTTCGACCCGCCGGAGGTGGCGCCGTCGGAGTTCTTGACGTCGATCTTCCCGTACGGTCGGGTCGATGATGTTCAGCGGCTTGGAGACGTAGCTCGTCGTGTTGATGTCGACGCCCTTGCGCGACCGCGGCCATCAGCGCCATCACCTTGAACGTCGAGCCGGGCTGGCGGTGGCCCTGCGTCGCGAGGTTGAACTGCGAGTCGCCGTAGTTCGCCGAGGACGCCATCGCCATGATGTCGCCGGTGGCCGGGTCGATCGTGACGAGCGCCGACGGAGGGCGAGCCCGGGCGGCGAGGCTCGTCTTGATCGCGGCGCGGGCCTGCCGCTGCTTCTTCAGGTCGATCGTCGTGTAGACGTTCAGGCCGCCCGGCGCGGACCTCTGCGCGCCGTAGCGTCTCGATGAGCTGCTTCTTCACGTAGTCGAAGAAGTAGCTCTCGCGGCGGGTGGAGTAGTAGCTCGGTGTCCTTGAGGCCGAGCGCCTCGGCGACCGCCTCGGAGTACTGCGCCGCGCGTGATGTAGCCCTGGTCGCGCATCTGCGCGAGCACGTCGTTGCGGCGGCGCATGCGCGGCCTCCGGGTTCAGGAGCGGGTTGTAGTGCGTCGGCGCCTGCGGCAGGCCGGCGATCATCGCCGCCTCGGCGAGCGTCAGCTTCGCCGGGCGCTTGTCGTAGTAGGCCCGTGCCGCGGCCTGGACGCCGATGACCTCCTGGCCGCCGGCGCGTGCCGTACGGGACGTTGTTGAGGTACTTGTCGAGGATCCACTGCTTGCCCTCGGGCCCGGGTGCATGTTCTCGAGCTCCTCGGCGAGCTTCGCCTCGCGGATCTTGCGCTTGTAGTCGCGCGTCGCGTCCTGCGCGTAGATGTTCTTGATCAGCTGCATCGTCAGCGTCGAGCCGCCCTGGACCGTCTTGCCCGACTCCGGGGTTCTTGATCGCCGGCGCGGACGACGCCCTCGAAGTCGACGCCCTTGTGCTCGTAGAAGCGCTTGTCCTCGATCGCGACCGTCGCGTCCTTGAGCGTCTGCGCGATCGAGGTCGAGGCGACCTCGCGGCGCAGGACGTCGGACTGGATGATCCCGAGCTTCTTGCCGTTGGCGGCGAAGATGATCGAGTTCTCGCCCTGGTCCTTGGCCTTCAGCTCGCGACAGGTCGGGCGCGCTGGCGGCGATCGAGACGACGTAGCCGACGGCGCTCAGGCCGCCGATCGCGATGCGTGGCGACGAGGACCCCGAGGCCCAGGAAGAGGATGCGACTGGCGCCGCCGCGGCTGCGGTGACGGCGTCGTTGGCGTTCGCGGCGAGACATGGAAGAGCGCTCCGGAGGGGGTGGTGAGCGGACACGAAAGGAGCTGACCGCGGCTCCGGACGACCTCCGATGGTAGCCCGCCGAGCCTGGATCCGCGCCGTTTTCGGGATGCGCTCGGATGCCTCCTTCGGCGCGGGCCGGGGAACCCCTCGCGACGGGCGCGGTCCTGCGGGCCGACCGCTACCGTCATCTGACCTTGTCCGCGCCGCCCCGCGAGTTCACGCTGACGCCGCCGCCTCCGGAGCGTCCGGAGCTGCCCGACGGGGCGCAGCCGACGCCGGTGCGGCCCGCATGGCGGCCCTGCGGGGTCCTCCTCGCCTTCGCGCCTCGGCCTCGCCGGGACGTTCACAGCGGCGATCCTCGTCTCCGGCGTCGCGTTCGCCTTCGGGGCCGACGTCGGCGACCTGCCCCCGGGCGTGAACGTGCTGCTGACGATCGCGCAGGACGTCGCGTTCGTCGGGGCCGCGATCTTCGTCGTGAGCCGGGTGGCCCGGCCGGCGGCCTGGCAGTTCGGCCTGCGGGGCACCCGGCCGAAGGCGTTCGTCGGCTGGCTCGTCGTGGCGTTCCTGGCCTTCGTCGCTGCTGAGCGCGGCCTACTCCGCGCTCGTCGACATCGGCCCCCAGGAGGAGCTGCCGGACGAGCTCGGGGGGACGGCTCGCACCGCCGCGCTCTTCGCCGCCGCCTTCCTCGTGACGGTCATCGCCCCCTTCGCCGAGGAGCTCTTCTTCCGCGGCTTCGTGTTCACCTCGCTGCGCCGGTGGGGCCTGTGGCCGGCGGCGCTCGTCACCGGGACGATCTTCGGGGCCATCCACCTCGGCTCGGCGCCCGACCCGCTCTACCTGCCGATCCTCGCGATCTTCGGCGTCGTGCTCTGCCTCCTGTACTGGAAGACGGGCTCGCTCTACCCGGCGATCGCGCTGCACGCGATCAACAACTGCATCGCCTTCGCCGGGACCCGGGACGGGTGGACCTGGGAGTACGCGGTGCTGCTCGCGGTCTCGCTCGGATCGATCGCCCTCGTCGCCCTGCTGGTGCGGCGGCGTCGAGCGCGCCCGCGCCGCGTGTGCTCCGGCGTGAGCAACTTTCCTGCCGGGCTGACTTCGGCGCGCGCAGGGCATAGCCTCGCGCCATGCGCCCGCCCCCGCCGCCCTCGCCGCCTTCCTCTCCTCCTCGCGCTGCCCGCCGGCGGCCGCGGCCCAGGCGCCCGTCGGCGCCCGCGCCGCGCCCCCGCGCCGACCGCGCGCCCCGGCCCCGGCCTGCGCCCGCGGTCGCCGGGAAGCTCGCGCTCCGGGCGGAGAGGGTGGGCAGCCGCCGGACGGTGCTCGCCGGCGCCGTGGCGCGTCCGCGGCACGCTCACGCCCTACGTGGCGGGCCAGAAGGCCGTCGTCCGGTTCTACCGCGGCGGCGAGAAGCTCAAGGCCAAGCGGGTCTCGCTGCGCCGGAGCGGCGGCAAGGGCGTCTTCCTGATCGGCTTCACGACGAGAGGCGCCGGCCGGGTCACGGTGCGCGCGACGCACGCCGCGACGCCGGAGCTCGCGACCGTCAGGGCCCGCGCACCGCGGGTCACCGTGCTGCCCCGGTACGCGGGCTCGGGCTCCTCCCCGCGACGATCCGACTGCTGCAGAGCGCCTCGCGCGGCTCGGCTACGTCGTCGGCCGGCGCGGCGGCTTCGACGGGCGGACCCCCCGTGCGGTCGTCGCCTTCCGGAAGAACACCGGATGGCCCGCACAGCGACGCCGACGCCGCCGTGTTCGCGAAGCCTGGCCCGCGGGGCGGGCGCCTTCAGGGTGAAGTACCCCGGCCACGGGCGCCACGTCGAGGCCGACATCTCCAAGCAGGTCCTCGCGCTGATCGGCGCGAACGGGAAGGTCGAGCGCATCTACCCGACCTCCTCGGGCAAGGCCGTCGACGCCGACGATCCTCGGCTCCTTCCGGATCTACCGCAAGGACCACGGGACGAACAGCTCGGGATGGTCGACGCGAGCTACTTCCATCCGCGGGTACGCGATCCACGGCTACAGCTCGGTCCCGACCTACAACGCGAGCCACGGCTGCCTGCGGGTGCCGGTGCCGGACGCGCGGAGCATCCACGACTGGGTGCGCTACGGCACCCGGGTCGACACCTACCGCTAGTCAGCGCGCGGCGAACCGCGCGAGCAAGCCCAGGCCGAAGCCGTAGACGAGCAGGGCCAGGAGGGCCGGGACGCCGCGCCGGACCCACTGGCTGCCCGCGCCCTCGGCGAGCCCGGCGAACGGGGAGAGCAGCACGTCGTTGACGTCGTCGACGAACTCGCGCGGGGCGCGAGTGCGCGGCCTCGCGGGCGCGCTCCTCCTCCGGGCTCGGGTCCGCCGTCCGCGTCGCCTTCTGCCCGGCGATCTTCTCCGTGGTCTGGTCGGTCGCGCTCCGGGCCTCGTCGATGACGAAGAGGCCGAAGCCCGCGATCACGAACAGGCTGGCGAGGACGGCGAAGGTCGCGGAGGAGGCTCTCGAGCACGCGGGTAGCCTACGCGCCGGTGAGCGCCCAGGCACGGCTGGTCGACGAACTGCGAGACGCACGCGCTGGTGGTGGGGGAGGTCGTGCTCACCTCGGGGATGACCGCGCAGTACTACGTGGACGCCAAGCGGGCGATCCTGCTGCCCGCGGGCTTCCGCGGCGCTCGGGGAGCTCGTCACCCACCACGCGCGCGCCTGGGGCGCCACCGCGGTCGGGGGCCTGACGATGGGCGCCGATCCGGTCGCCTGCGCCGCCCTGGCCGGCGGGTTCGACGGCAAGGCGTTCTTCGTGCGCAAGGAGGCCAAGGCGCACGGCCTGGCCCGGCGCGTGGAGGGCCCGCTGCTCGAGGACGAGCGACCGCTGCGTGATCCTCGAGGACGTCGTCTCGACCGGCGGCTCGACCGTCAAGGCGATCGAGGCGCTGCAGGAGGAGGGCCGCGAGATCGTCGGCGTCATCAGCGTGCTCGACCGGCTGGCCGGGCGGCGGCGAGCGCATCGCCGCGGCGGCCGGCGGGGCGCCGTACGTGGCGCTCACGACGATCGACGACGTCTACCCCGAGCGCCCCGACCGCACCTAGACTGCCGGCGCACGCCCTCGTAGTTCAATGGACAGAATAGGCGCCTCCTAAGCGCTAGATGCAGGTTCGACTCCTGCCGGGGGCACTGCGCGACGCGCGGAGCGGTTCGGCCCGTCGGCGCATGACACTGGTGACCCGACCGCGTGACGCTGTCTCGGTCGGGCAGGCGTATAGTCGCGCTCTTGCACCGCCCGTCCATCGGCGCCACCCCCGTCCGTCCGCCCACGCGACGGCACGGGCGCCGCCCGCGTCCCACGACCCTCCGCATGAGCACGTTCGCGCTCGACGAGCCGCTCGAGAGGACCCGGTCGACGGGGCCGCGATCGCGGCCCGCTCGCCGCTGCAGCTGTTCTCCGCCGGCTGCGGCAGGACAAGCTGGCGCTCGGCGCGCTCGTCGTCGTCGTCGTCATCTGCCTGACCGCGATCCTGGCCCCGGTCATCGTCGACGTCGCGGGCACCGCGCCGCCCCGGGCCCAGAACGCCGACCTCACCGGGGACTTCGGGGAGCCGCTCGGGCCCAACGCGGTCGGCGATCGTCCCGTCGGCCGACGGCAGCACCGCGCAGGCGGGGCCCTTCGGCACCGACACGCTGGGCCGCGACGTCTTCTCGCGCACGGTCTACGGCAGCCGGGTCTCGCTCATCGTCGCCTTCGTGGCCACGTTCATCACCGTGATCGTCGGCGTGACCGTCGGGCCTGCTCGCGGGCTACTACCGCGGCTGGCTCGACACGCTGCTCACCCGGGTCATGGACCTGATGCTCGCGTTCCCGGTGCTCGTGCTCGCGATCGGCATCGGCGTGGCCTGCTCCGGGCCGGCGGCTGCCTGGGCGGGGTCATCCAAGCCGGGCCTGACCGTGGTGATCTTCGTCATCTCGCTCTCGACCTGGCCCTACATGGCGCGCATCGTGCGCGGCCAGGTGCTGTCGCTGCGCGAGAAGGAGTTCGTCGAGGCGTCGCGCTCGCTCGGCGCCTCCGACCGGCGGATCATCTTCCGGGAGATCCTGCCGAACCTCGTCGCGCCGATCATCGTCTACTCGACGGTCCTCATCCCGCAGAACATCCTCTTCGAGGCGGCGCTGTCGTTCCTCGGCGTCGGCGTCGATCCCGAGACGCCGACGCTGGGGCGCGATGATCTCCGACGCCATCGGCGATCTTCCACGACGCCTGGTGGTTCATGACCTTCCCCGGCCTCGCGCTGCTGATCACCGTGCTCGCCTTCAACCTCGTCGGCGACGGCCTGCAGGACGCGCTCAACCCGCGGACGGCGAAGTGACCGCCGCCCGCCCGACACTTCGGGGCCCCATGGCCCCAGGCAACGAAAGGACCACCGCATGATCAGCATCCAGACGTTGCGTGGACTCGCCCTCGCGCGGTCGCCGCATCGCACCCTGCTCGCTCGCCGCCTGTGGCGGCAGCGACTGCATCGAGCTCGTCCAGCGCCTCCGAGCTCGGGCAGCGGCGCCCGCCGCCGCCGACCGACGGCAAGCAGGGCGGCAAGCTCAACCAGCTCGGCACCTCCGACGTCGACTACGTCGATCCGGGCCACACCTACTACACCGTCGGCTACCAGGTGGCCTACGCGATCGGCCGCCCGCTCTACGGCTTCAAGCCGGGCGAGGCCGAGCCGCGTCCCGGACCTGGCCGAGGGCGAGCCGGAGATCGCCGCCGACAACAAGACGATCACGGTCAAGCTGCGCACGGGCGTGAAGTTCGCCCCGCCGGTCAACCGCGAGGTGACCTCGAAGGACGTCAAGTACGCGTTCGAGCGCTCGTTCTCGGCCAACGTCGGCGGCCAGTACGCCACGGCGTACTTCGGCGCCATCGAGGGCGCCCCGAAGAAGCCGACCAAGGGCGTCAAGGAGATCTCCGGGCATCACGACGCCGGACGACCAGACGATCGTCTTCAAGCTCACCACGCGCCGAGGCGCCGGGCGTCGCCGCGGCGCTCGTGATGCCGATCACGATCCCGGTGCCCGAGGAGTACGCGAAGCCGTTCGACGCGAAGAGCCCGTCGACGTACAACACGAACGTCGTCGCCTCCGGCCCCTACATGGTCGAGAACGACGCGAAGGGCAAGCTCACCGGCTACAAGGTCGGCAAGTCGATCAGCCTCGTCCGCAACCCGAACTGGGACAAGGCGACCGACTACCGGCCGGCGTACCTCGACGAGATCGACATGGAAGACCAACAGCGCCGACCCGTCGGTGGCCGCCCAGCAGGTGCTCGCGGGCTCGGGCAGAGCTTCGACACCAACCCGCCGGCGGCCGAGCTCAAGGACGCCGCTGCAGAACCGCAAGGGCCAGTTCGCCACCGTCGCCGTCCGGCGGCTACCGCTACTTCCCGCTCAACACGACGATCAAGCCGTTCGACAACCTCAACGTCCGCAAGGCGATCCTGGCGGGCTTCGACCGCGACGCGGCCGCGGTCAAGGCGCGCGGCGGCGAGGCGACCGGCGACGTCGCCGACGCACTTCCTGCCGCCGGGCTTCCCGGGCTTCGAGGAGGCCGGCGGCGCCGAGGGCGCCGGCGTGGACTACCTCGAAGAACCCGCGCGGGCGACATGGCGCTCGCCGCGAAGTACATGAAGGCGGCCGGCTACCCGTCGGGCAAGTACACGGGCAACGAGGAGTTCCTGATGGTCGGCGCGACCGCCGACCCGGTCAAGGCGCAGTCGCAGGTGGCCAAGGCCCAGCTCGAGAAGCTCGGCTTCAAGGTCAACCTGCGGCTCGTCCCGCAGGACGCGGTCTACACGGAGTGGTGCCAGGTGCCGTCCAAGAAGGTCGCCGTCTGCGGCGGCGCGGGCTGGTTCAAGGACTTCCAGGATCCGCAGTCGATGCTCGAGCCGACGTTCAAGGGCTCGAACATCTCGCTGACCGGCGGCAACAACAACCTGCCCCAGCTCGAACGACCCGAAGATCGACGCGGCCATGGACAAGGCCGCGGCGCTCGCAGGGCGACGAGCGCCTGAAGGCCTAGGGCGAGATCGACAAGATGATCGTCGACGCAGGCGCCCGGCCGTCCCGTTCGTCTGGGACAAGACGACCATCGTCTGGTCCAAGGACGTCGCCGGCGCCGTCAACGAGCTACTACACGACGCTCGACTTCAGCTTCACGTCGCTGAAGTAGCGCAGCTCGAGCACGCGGTCGCCCGCCACCGCGCAGTCGGCGGCGGGCGGCCGTCGTGCTCGTCCGGAACCCCACCCACCATGGCCGCCTACATCCTCCGTCGCCTGCTCTGGACCGTCGTCCTGCTCTTCTTCGTGAGCCTGCTGACGTTCGTGATCTTCAACGTCCTGCCGACGGCCGATCCGGCCAAGCTGCGGGCCGGGCAAGAACCAGGATCCCGGCGAACATCGAGGCGATCCGCCAGCAGCTCGGCCTCGACGACCCGTTCTTCGTGCAGTTCTTCGACTACCTGAAGGACCTCGTGCTGCACTTCGACTTCGGCAGGTCCTTCTTCAGCGACACGGCGGTGCGGCCGCTGATCTTCGACGCGCTGCCCGAACACGCTGATGCTCGTCTTCGGCGCGGCGATCGTCTGGTTCGTCTCCGGGGTCGTCATCGGGACGATCTCCGGCGTGCGCCGCGGCACGCTGTCGACCGGGTCGCGATGACGAGCGCCCTCGTCGCGATCTCCGCGCCCGTCTACTGGCTCGGCCTCGTGGCGCTCTACCTCTTCTCCTCCGACCTCGGGGTGCTCGGCCTCTTCCCGGCGGCCGGCACCTACGACGCCTCGCACGGGCCTCTTCACGAGCGTCTCCTCGCTGTTCCTGCCCTGGCTCGTGCTCGCCGCCGTCCTTCTCCGCGATCTACGCCCGGCTGCTGCGCTCGAACCTGCTCGAGACGATGAGCGAGGACTACATCCGCACCGCGCGCGCCAAGGGCCTGACCGAACGCCGCGTGGTCTTCCGCCACGGCCTGCGCTCGGCGATCACGCCGATCATCACCGTGCTCGGCCTCGACATCGGCATCCTGCATCGGCGGCGCGATCCTCACCGAGTCGGTCTTCAACATCCCCGGCATCGGCCGGCTCTCCTTCGACGCGATCCAGCGCAACGACATCGACATCGTCCAGGGCGCGACGCTCGTTCCTCGCGCTCGGCGTCGCGCTGATGAGCCTGCTCGTCGACATCCTGTACGCGTTCCTCGACCCGCGGGTGCGGTACTAGCATGGCCTGCCGCTGCTCGAGGTCAAGGACCTCCGGGTCCACTTCAAGACCGACGACGGCGTCGTCAAGGCCGTCGACGGCATCTCCTACACGCGTCGAGCGCCGGGCAGACGCTCGGGATCGTCGGCGAGTCGGGCTCGGGCAAGTCGGTGAGCTCGATGACCGTGATGGGCCTGACGCGCGCGCGGAACGCGACGATCACCGGCTCGATCCGCTTCGACGGCCAGGACCTGCTCGACGGCCTCCGACGAGGAGCTGCGCAAGGTGCGCGGCGGCGCAGATCGCGATGATCTTCCAGGACCCGCTGAGCTCGCTGCACCCGATGTACAAGATCGGCACGCAGCTGGTCGAGGCGCGTCCGCGCCCACCAGGACGTCTCGAAGGCGCAGGCCCGCGACCGCGCGGTCGAGATGCTCGGCCTCGTCGGCATCCCCGAGCCGCGCCGGCGGGTCGACGCCTACCCGCACGAGTTCTCCGGCGGCATGCGCCAGCGCGTGATGATCGCGATGGCGCTGTCGAACGACCCCAAGCTGCTGATCGCCGACGAGCCGACCACCGCGCTCGACGTGACCGTGCAGGCGCAGATCCTCGAGCTGCTCGAGCGGCTGCAAGCACGAGCTCGACACCGCGATCGTGATGATCACCCACGACCTCGGCGTCGTCGCCGAGGTCACCGACGACATCGCGGTCATGTACGCCGGGCCGGATCGTCGAGCAGGCGCCCACGCGAGACGATCTTCGCCGCGCCCGAGCACCCGTACACCTGGGGCCTGCTGCGCTCGATCCCGCGGCTGGACTCGCCGCGCGGCGAGGAGCTCGTGCCGATCCCCGGCCGCCCGCCGTCGCTCATCAACCTGCCGGCGGGCTGCTCGTTCCACCCGCGCTGCCCGTACGTGCGCCCGAGCCACCGCGAGGTCGACCCGCTGCTCGAGCCCGTCGCCGGGCCGGCCCGAGCACGCGGTCGCCTGCCTGCTCGAGCCGGAGGAGCGCCACCGGCTCTGGGCGGAGCTCGCCGCCGGCGCCGATCCCGAGGCGGCCAAGGACGCGGTCGGCCGACGCCGGCCGCCGACGAGGAGAGCCGCCTGATGGCCGCGGGTGAGCCCCTCGTCGAGGTCCGCGACCTCGTCAAGCACTTCCCGATCAAGAAGGGCCTGCTCTTCCAGCGCCAGGTCGGCGCGGTCCAGGCCGTCGACGGCGTCTCCTTCGACGTGATCGAGGGCGAGACGCTCGGCCTCGTCGGCGAGTCGGGCTGCGGCAAGTCGACCACCGCGCGGCTGATCACGCGCCTGCTCGACCCGACGTCCGGGCACGATCTCCTTCGCAGGGCCGGGACATCGCGTCCCTCTCGCGCGACGGAGCTCAAGCCGCTGCGCCGCGAGATGCAGATGATCTTCCAGGACCCGTACTCGTCGCTGAACCCGCGCAAGACGGTCGGCTCGATCATCGCCGAGCCGTTCGTCATCCACGGCGTGCTGCCCGACGAGAAGCAGCGCAAGCTCCGCGTGCAGGAGCTGATGGAGCAGGTCGGGCTGAACCCCGAGCACTACAACCGGCTGCCGCACGAGTTCTCCGGCGGCCAGCGCCAGCGCATCGGCGTGGCCCGCGCGATCGCGCTGAAGCCGAAGCTGATCGTCGCCGACGAGCCCGTCTCGGCGCTCGACGTCTCGATCCAGGCGCAGATCCTCAACCTGCTGCGCGACCTGCAGCGCGACCTCGGGCCTGACGATCGTCTTCATCGCCCACGACCTCTCGGTCGTGCGCCACATGTGCGACCGGGTCGCGGTCATGTACCTCGGCCGGATCGTGGAGCTCGCCGGCGGCCGACGAGCTCTACGGCCACCCGCGCCACCCGTACACGGGCGCGCTGCTCTCCGCCGTGCCGGTCGCCGATCCGCAGCTGGCGCGCAGCCGCGAGCGCCAGGTCCTCGGCGGCGACGTGCCGTCCCCGTCGAACCCGCCGGCGGCCTGCCGCTTCCACACCCGCTGCCCGAAGATGGTCGCCGGGACCTGCGACGTGGACGAGCCCGCCGCTCGAGGCCAAGGAGGGCGGCAACCTCGCGGCCTGCCACTTCCCGCTGCACGAGCGGCGAGGTCGCCGCGTCCCGACGCCCGCGAGTCCGCGGGCCTAGTCGAGGAAGGCGGCGATCTCGGCGACCGGCGCGCGGTCCGGGGTGCGCTCCTCCTGGCGGAGCGGGCCGAGGTGGAGCAGGCCGAGCGTCTGCTCGTCGTCCCCGATGCCGAGCGCGGCGCGCCCGGCGGGGTCGCGGAGGACGCCCGGGGTGCGCCAGTAGCCCGCGAGGCCGCGGGCGTGGGCGCCGAGCAGCACGAGGTAGGCGGCCACGGCGGCGGCGTCGCGGTCCTCCTCGGCGACCACCGGATCGGGATCGACGCGCGCCGAGACCGCGACGAGCGTGGGGGCCCGGTCGAGCTTGCCGCCCGAGCCCGGCTGCTGGGCCTCGGCGGCCGCCTTCAGCCGAGCGAGGCTCGCCGGGCCCGACGACGCGGAAGCGCCAGGGGTTCGTGACGTGGTGGTTCGGCGCCCAGCGGGCGAGCTCGAAGAGCTCCTCGAGGACCGCACGGGAGACCGGCTCCGCCCCGTAGACCTTGTGGGTGCGGCGGGTGCGGACGGCCTCCTCGAGCCTCACGCCGCCGCGTCCTCGTCCTCGTCGTCGTCCTCGTAGAGCGACTCGGAGGCGAGCTCCCGGTTGAGGCCGCCCCAGAGCTTGATGTCGAGCACGTCGCCGCGGTAGTCGTCGGGCGCGATGAGCGTGAAGCGGTCCTCGACGACGCGTGCACTGGTCGACGGCGAGCTTCGCGAGCTCCGCGGTGACGACCTTGCCGCCGCGGACCAGCGGGCGCCCCCAGACGAGCGTCATCTGCGCCGACCTTGCCGTTCTCGCCTCGCCAGACGCCGATGACGTCCTCGCAGAGGTCGAGCTTCCAGTCCGGGGTTCTGCTCGGCGACCTCGGCGGTGAAGTCGGCGCTCGCGTCGAGGTCGGTCGGGTCGCCGCCGTCGACGCCCGCGACGAAGGAGACGTGGCCGTAGAGCTCGTAGCCGGTCGAGGTGCGGCGGTGGCCGGGACGTAGGTGCGCCCGCCGTAGGTGCGGTCGGGATACCAGGTGACGTCCCCGGCCTGGCCGAGGTCCTCGCCCTCGTCGTCGATCCGGAGGCAGGCGGCGAGGAACTCCACGCGCAGGCGGTCGGCCCAGCGGCCGTAGGGCAGCTCGTCCTGGGGCGGCTCGGCGGCGAAGGCGGTGACGAAGCGGTCGGTCGGCGGCATCGCGGCCTCAGTCTAAGAGCCCGCGGCGGTCAGAGCTCCACGAGCACCGTGACCGGGCCGTCGTTCACGAGCGCCACCTGCATGTGCGTGCCGAAGCGTCCGCGCTGCGCGCCGAGCGCGTCGCGCGACCCGCAGGTAGAGCGGCTCGGCGTGTTCGGGCCGTGCGGCGGCCACGTAGCTCGGGCGGGTTCCCTTGCGCGCGTCGCCGTAGAGCGTGAACTGGGAGACGACGAGCACCTCGCGGTCCCCGAGCGGCTCGTTCATCCGCCCGTCCGCGTCGGGGAACAGGCGGAGCTTCCGGAGCTTGTCCGCGACGCGGTCCGCGGTGGCCTCGTCGTCCTCGTGGGTGATCCCGAGCAGGACGAGGAGCCCGGCGCCGATCGCGGCGATCCGTTCCCCCTCGACGGTGACCGAGGCCTCGGAGACCCGCTGGACGAGCGCGCGCACGGCTCAGCCGCCGGGCGACATGAGCGGTCGCAGCTCGCTCGCCGCGCGCTCGGGCAGCACCGGGTTCAGCCGCACGCCCGTCCCGAGCTCGAGCCCGCCGAGCGGGAAGAGCCGCGGCTGCACGTCGATGCGCCAGCAGAAGTGCGTGGCGCCCCGGGGAGCGGTGCGGAGCCAGAGCGTGAGCGGCACCGGCCCGCCGAGCAGCTGCTCGAGCGCGCGCAGCCCACGCAGGAGCAGCTCCGCCCCGAGCACGCCGCCCTCGTCCTCGAACCGGGGCGTGGGGGTCCGCGGGACGATCATGAGCTGGTAGGGCACCTGGGAGGCGTAGGGCGCGAGGAGGACGGCCTCGTCGTCGTAGCCGATCAGGCGCTCGCGTTTGCGGACCTCGGCCTGCACCAGATCGCCGAGCAGGTCGGAGCCCTGCGTCCGGGTGCTGTAGGCGGCGCAGCGCTCCCGCTCCCGCGCGACCGCGGCCGGGACGAAGTCGAGCGCCCAGAGTTGCGCGTGGGTGTGCGGCTGGGAGGCGCCGCCGTCCGGCCCCTCGCCCACGTGCAGGTGCACGTGCGCGGCCTCGGGGTGTGCGGCCATGCGCTCGCGCCACAGCGTCATGGCGGCGGTGAGCTCGGTGGCGGTGAGCTCTGCGAGCGCGCCGACCGGGCGGCGAGAGTTCACGATGACCTCGTGGTGGCCGCTGGCCGCGGCGCTCGTGAACAGATCGAGCGAGGCCTCGCGCGGCGGCGGCTGCGCGTCTGGTGAGAGCGCGGCGTACCCGTTCTCGAAGGCACGGGCGCTCCAGCCGTCGGGACCGTCGACGCGCCCGAGCTCGCCCGGCGTCTGTGCTTCCGCGCCGGCGGCGAACGGGTCCGTGTCGGCGTCGACGGGGACCGGCGGCGGGAGCGGAGGGAACGCCCCGGGCCGCTCGGCGCGATCGGGCGCCATGAGGGTCCGCAGGCCGCTCAGCGGATCGACGCGCAGCTCGCCCACGGCTAGCCGGCCTGGGCGTACTCGGCGATGTCCGCCTTCAGCTCCGCCGGGTCGAGGTAGGGGCCCTGGTGGGCGAAGGTCTGCTTCCCCGTCGCGTCGTAGAAGACGGTGGTGGGCCAGAACGAGCCGGCGATCCCGAGCGCGTCGGTCGCCTCGAGCTTCGGGTCGGAGATGCTCGGGAAGCTCGTCGGGAACTTCTCGAGGAACGCGGCGGCGGGGCCCGGGCTGTCGCCGGCGTTCAGGCCGAGGAACGCGACCTCCTTGCCGAGCTCGACGCTCACGGCCTGGAAGGTCGGGAACTCCGCGCGGCACGGGCCGCACCAGGACGCCCACTTGTTCACGACGACCGGGTAGCCCTTCAGCGCGGCGACTTCCTGCTTCGCGCGCTTCGCGTCGAGCAGCTGGTCGGCCCGGTCGTGGAGCCGGGCCAGCGGCGCGGGCGCGCCCGCGAGCTGCTCGGCGGCCTGCGCGGAGCTCGGCGCCACCGCCTCGCTGTCCCCGGAGCCTCCGCTCTGCAGCAGGCCGATCGTCACCACACCGGCCAGAAGGACGGCCGCGGCGAGCAGGATCAGGCGAGAGCGCATCGTCCTCCACGATACGGGCCGGAACGGTTCCGTCCGGCGGTTCGGTAAGCTGAGCGTTCCCCTGGGATTTCGGCAATGCCCACGGAGGCGTCTGCCTTCAGCCGGCCCGGGGATGGTCCCGATCCCCTGGTCCGCGTGGAGGTTCCCCGCGGGCCGCATCGATTCGAGTAGCCAGAGCCGCAATGGCCGAGTCCACGAGTGTGGCGGCGTCGTCCGCCCTTCCCTCACCCGAGCTGATCGCTCGGGCCGAGCGCTTCACGCGCGAGCTGTTCCTCCACCCGGGAGAGGACGCCTCCGACGCGCTCGCCTTCGGCACCGCCCGTCGTCGTGCGTTTGACCGGGCGACCCAGGAGATGGAGGAGGGCGCCGCGGTGCCCTCGACGAAGTGGCGCCGCCGCTACTCGCTCATGCTGGGCCTCGAGCGCGTGCTCTCCGACGAGGAGGTCGTGCTCGCCGACGGCACGCCGCTCAACCCGCATCAGGTCGACGCGCTCTCCGGCACGCTCACCGCGCTGCTCACCCGTGCGGCCGGCAACGGCACCGCGGTCCCTGAAAGCACCGCTGCTCCCGTCCTCTCGGTCGACGAGACGACGGCCTACGCCCCCGTCCCCGACGCGCAGCGCCCCGCGGCGCGGCCGGTCGCCGAGGACGAGCCCGAGCCGGAGGACGACGAGGACGAGGACGAGGAGGACTTCGAGGCCGACGTCGAGGACGAGGAGATCTCCGTCGCCGCCCCCGACGAGGACGAGGACGACGAGGACGACGAGGAGGACGAGCCCGTCGCCGCCGAGGAGGAGGGCAGCTCGGAGGAGGACGACGAGGCCGACTCCTACGAGGACGACAAGGACGCCGACGTCGACGAGGACATCGAGGAGGGCGCCGGCGACGATCCGAACGCGGCCAAGCGCTTCTGGTTCGAGCACGCCACGGGCGCCGGCAAGACGGTTGCCGCGATGGGCTTCGTGGAGGCCTCCCGCACCGGGGGCACGCTGATCCTCACCCACCGCCGCAACCTGGTCGACCAGTTCAACGACGAACTGCGAACGCGCGGCTACGGCGACCGGATCTCCCCGCCGCTGCTCGGGGCCGAGCACAACCTCCGCGCCGACGGCCCGGTCACGGTCGAGACCTACCAGTGGTTCGTCCGCAACGCCGGCCAGATCTCGGCCGTCTACACGGTCGTCATCTGCGATGAGGCCCACACCGCGCTCGGCGAGAAGACGAGCGCCGCGATCCGCGAGTGGACCGGCCCGATCTTCGTCGGCATGACCGCGACCGGCGCGCTCATCGCCCGGCACGTCACCGACCTCTTCCCGACTCAGACCTCGCGCTTCGACCTCGCGCAGGCCGCCCGCCGCGGGGTCATCGCGCCACTTCGCGACATCCGCATCCCGCCCGGGGTGGGGGTCCGCTCGATCGCGAACGTGCCGCTCCGCAAGGGCGAGGTCGACATGGAGTTCGATCAGGAGATGCTGGCCGAGCTGCTCGACCAGGCGCCGTTCAACATGGCGATCGCCTCGCTCTACAAGGCGCGCTTCGACGGCGTGCCGGGCGTCATCTACACGGCGGGCGTGAAGCACGCCTACAACGTCGCGGAGGCGTTCCGCGATGCGGGGATGAAGGCGCGTGCGGTCTCGGGCGAGACCCCGAAGCGCGAGCTCGCCGCGACGCTCGCCGCCTATGAGCGCGGGGACGTCGACGTGCTCGTCAACGCGCAGCTGCTCGCCGAGGGCTGGAACTCACCGCGTGCGACGGTCTGCATGCACCTCGCGCCGACTGCCTCCAAGCGGATCTACCAGCAGCGGGTCGGCCGCGTCACCCGCCGCCACCCGGGCAAGGAGTCGGGCGTCGTCGTCGACTTCGTCCACCCGGCGACCAAGAACGACGACCCCGTCGTGACCCTGCACTCGCTGCTCGACCGCGACGTCTACCGCGGCGGCGCGATCGTCGTCGGCCCGGTGCGGCGCGGTCGCGGGCGTCGCGTGCGGGTCGAGCGCCGGGTGGTCCCGGTGTGCGCGGAGGAGGAGCGCCGCCACGAGGTCTTCGAGCGGGAGCTGTGGCGGATCGCCGTTGAGTTCCTCGACTGGGGTGAGCAGCACATGTGGGCCGCCCTGGCCGGCGCTCGCGTGAGCGCGCAGGGCTGGCGCCGCGCGCGGGCGATGCTCCAGTTCGACAAGTCCGGCGAGCTCAAGGGCCGCTTCCTCATCACCGCGCTCGAGCGGAACACCACGACTTCGTTGCGCATGCGCGCACTGCAGGAGATCGCCGCAGGCAAGGACCCGGAGGCCTTCCAGCGGGCGGTCGACTTCGTCGCGGGCTGGGGCCGGGACGAGCGGCGCGAGGGCGTGAAGCTCCTCCTCGCCGGGCTGGCCGAGCGGCGCATCGGCCGCCGCGACCAGGCCAACCAGTGGATCTGGGATCTCGCGGACATGACCCGCGACGTCCACGAGGAGTACGCGGTCCAGCGCTGGCCGGAGACCAAGCGGCTGCTCGGCCTGCTCGTCAACTCAAGCGGCGGCGCGCACGGGCGCAACGCCCGCCGGCTCGTCCACGCCGCGCGGAAGCAGGACCGACGCCTCAGCGCGGCGATCCTCGCGGCCGCGGTCGCGCACACGCCGGAGGCGATGGAGGTCATCCGCGGGGCCCGCACTCGGATGGCGCGCAAGCCGAGCGCGCTCTCGCGGGAGCTGCTGAAGAACTTCCCGAAGGCTCGTGGCAGCAAGCGGAGCCGGAGGCGCAAGAAGGGCGGCGGGGGCGAGCCGAACAACGCCGCGCAGCAGAACGGACAGCAGCAAAACGGCGGGCAGCCCCGGTCCGGCCGGCGCCAGCGCGGCGGCGGTCAGCAGGCGGGAGGTCAGCAGGGCGGGGGCCAGGCGCCGGGGGGCGGCGAGCAGCGGGACCAGGCGCAGGGCGGGCGTGCGCAGCGCGCGCGGGAGCAGGAGCGGGTCGTGCGGGCCGCCGCGCAGGAGGCAAAGGCCTCCGGCGCGAGCGACACGGAAGTGCTCGAGGCGATCAACGCCGCCGCGAGCGCGCTGGCGGCAGCTGTCGGCGACGCCCCGACGGGGCGCTCTCGGCGGTCGCGCTCGCGCCGTTCGCGCCGGAACGCCGCCGCGGCGGCCGCGCGTGCGGCGGGGGAGGCGGTGCTCGCCGAGCACGGCCAGGCGCCCGACGAGATCGAGGTTCCCGTCGCGACCGCGGACACGTCCTCGAACACGGGCTCCGATGAGGCGGCCGAGGCCACGCCGCCGACGCGGAAGCGCGTGGCGCGGGCCAAGGTGCCTGTCGTCGAGGCAGAAGAGGCGCCGGTGAAGCCGAAGCGGGCCTCGAGGGCGAAGACGAAGCCGGCCGAGACCGACAAGCTGACCGGGGCAGAGCCAGCCGACATCGAGGAGGCGCCGGTGAAGCCGAAGCGGGTCTCCCGGGCCAAGAAGGCCGCGGAGGTCGAGCTCGACGAGGCGCCGAAGCCCAAGCGCGCGTCCCGGGCCAAGAAGGCCTCGGTGGTCGACGTCGAGGAGGCACCGAAGCCGAAGCGGGCCTCTCGCGCAAAGACGTCTCCGGCGGTCGAGGCTGCAGCCGACGAGGCGCCGAAGCCGAAGCGGGCATCCCGGGCCAAGGCGGCTCCCGCGGACCCGGACGCCCCGGCGAAGCCGAAGCGGGCCTCCCGGGCGAAGGCGAAGGCGCCCGCCGACGAGGGCTGAGCCGGCCGCGGCCCGCCGGGTGCGCGGGCTAGCGGAGCCGCCTCGAGACCAGTGCGACCTTCTCGCTGCTCCCACCCGAGGCGGCGGCGATGGTGACCGAGTAGTCCCCGGCCCGCCGGCCGCGTGAGCTCAGCCGGTAGCGGTGGGTGCTGGTGCCCGCAGCGGCGTAACGGACCGTCTTGATCACGGTCGTGCCGCGGCGCACGGTCACCGTCACGGAGCCGGGCTGCCTGAGCCGGAACGCGATCCCGAGCGGCGTGCGCCGGGATCCGCCCCAGGTCGGACCGTTGAGCTTCGCCGTTCGCAGCAGCCGGCACGAGGCCCGCGCCGCGAAGTCACGTCGCACCCGGAACCCCGACGCCCCGCCGCTCAGCGCGACGCGCCGCGTGTCCCGGACGCCGGGGCCGGACATCGTCAGGCGGGCGAAGTAGTAGCCGCTGGTCAGCGGGCGGCCCTGCGCCGAACGGCCTCCGCTCCAGGTGAAGCTGTGGGTCTGGCCCGAGAAGCGCTTCACGAGCCGCTCGGCCACGGTCCTGCGCCCTTGCGCCTGCTGGAAGATGGACACGGTGAACGGCTGCTTGATCCGCCGGGCGACCGTGAAGCGCAGGCCACGCCCTCGCGGCGAGACCCGGACGGAGCGGAACCCATCGTCGGTGACACAGGCGGAGCCGTTCGTGCCGTTGGTCGTCCCGGCCGCGCCGCCGCCCGTCCCGCCGGTGGCCTTGGTGCCCCCTGCGCTGCCGGTGGAGGCGACGCCCGAGGTCGGGCTCCCGGCGGCGGGCGTCGTGTTCTGGAGGTCGGGCCCGGTGCAGGCCGACGGGCCAGCGTCTGCCGGGAAGCGGTAGGTGTAGACGCCACGTCCGTAGCTGGCGGCGACGAGGAGGTCCGGATCGCCGGGCTTCAGGCGCAGCGACGCGATGGGGGCGGTCGGGAGGTTCCCGTTCATCGCCGCGTAGGTGCAGCCGGAGGTGTCGTTCCCGGCGAACACGCCGAGGTCGGTCCCCACGATCAGCTGCCCTTTGTGCACCACGCTCCAGTTGGCCGGAATGTCGGGCAGGTTGCCGGAGATGTCGGTGAAGCTCTCGGCCCCGTCGGTCGACTTGAACACGTGCCCGACGCCGACCTTGCTCGTGTCCTCGCCCACGGCACCCGGGAACGCCCAGCGGCGCCCGTAGCCGGCCAACGTCACGTAGACGGTGCCGACGTCCGCCGGATCGATCCGGACCGAGGTGATCAGCCGCGAGGGCAGCCCACGCGCGGCGGCTATGTGCCAGCCCTTCGCGTCACCGGCCGTGCCGCCCTGGCCGCCGGTGACGTTCGTGGCGACGCCGTTCGCGAACGGGGTGCCCTGGGTGATCGTGTCGCAGTAGCCGCAGTACCCGACGTAGGCCGCCGAACGCTTGGTCGACGAGCTGCCGGCGGCGGCCTGGGTGAAGGCGACCTTCACGCGGAACTCGTCGGTCGGGATCGCAGCGAAGGTGCGCACCCGCACCACGTAGTCACCGGCCTGCGGCGCGGGGATCGTGACCCGCTCGTTCGTCGTGCCGCCCTGGGCGGAGCTCCCGACCTCGGTGAGGCTCCCGTCCGCCGCCTTGCGGAAGACCACGAGGTCGAAGTCGTCGGCGCTCAGGTCCCAGTCGACGTCCACCTTCATCGTGGCGTTGCCCGCGCCGCCGGCGATCGTGACGGGGTGATCGTCGTAGGAGCCCGGGACGTCCGACCCCGTGGGATCGGAGAGGCCGGCTGAGCCCGTGTAGGTCACGTCCGCTGTCTTGGGGCCCGCCGGGGTGCTGCTCGTCGTTCCCTCACCGTAGGAGCGCACGTCAACGGCCGACAGCTGGTTGTCCGGGCCGTCGCTGCTGGCGCTCGCGGCCGCGACGCCGGGCTTCTTCTGGGTGCCGAGGTCGAAGACCGGCTTCCAGGCGCCATCCGGCCCGCCGAGGCGCTCTTGGATGTCCCGCCCACCGATGATCAGGTGGTTCGCGTCGGCGGGGTCCATCTCGAATGGGGTGGAGAACTGCGGGCTCGTGAGCCCGGGATCGATGGAATCCCAGGTCTTCCCACCGTCCTTCGTGACCGAGACGCCGCCGCCCGTGTACTCCTCGTAGGCGACGTCGGCGTTGTCCGGATCGACGGCGGAGAAGAAGCCGTCGCCGCCGAAGACGGTATAAGCGCGCCCGTCCGGGTCGATCTTCATCTCGCCGTTGTCCTGCAGGCCGGCGTAGGTCGTGCCGTCCTTCGCCATCGCGGCGTCGTAGGGCAGCGTCGTGTGCATGCCGCTGTTGACGCCGGTGCCCCAGTGCTGATTGTCGAAGGGCGTCGAGCCGTCGACGTGCTGCTTGTAGATGCCGCCGTCGTTGCCGGCGTAGAGCGTCACGCCGCCCTTGCCGTCGGGGACGAACAGCGCGGCGTGTTGATCGGGGTGCGTCGTTGTCTTCGGAACACCTTGGGGCGCGGCCGGGCAGACGGGCAGCGCGTTCGTCGCGGTGAGCAGGGTGCAGGTGCTCCCGGCGAAGTAGCGGCCGATGACGTTGAACTTCTGGGGGACGGAGCCGTCGAGCGGCGTCGCCGCGGTCTGGTCGTTCATCCAGACCTCCTCGAGGCCGAAGGCCAGCCGGGAGGGGACGCCGCTTGCGTCCTGCTTGCTGGGGTCCGGCTGGACCCAGAGGTTGTACCAGCCCTGCACACCGGGGCAGTAGCCGATCACCGGGGCCTTGCAGGTCGGCGGGGCGAGCGCCGAGCCGGAGGAAGGATCGCTGTCGATCGCGGAAGAGCCTTCGAGCTGCTTCCAGCTCGTCCCGAAGTCCGTGGAGACGTAGACGCCGTTGAGCACGTCGGAGTTCGGGATCCCCTGGCCGGTCTGGTCGTTGACGTCGAGCCCCGCGGCGCCGCCGTTGAACTTCACGGCGTCGGAGACGATCGCGTAGAGGGCCTGGTGGTTCTGGGTCTCGCCTTCGGCGGCGCCGAGCGCGAAGCGGCCGATCTGCGGCTTGGTGAGCGGATCGGTGCCGGGGACGGTGACGTGGCTCGCGATGTCGAGGTCGGTGAAGGAGTTCGGCGCACCCGATGTCGAGCGGTAGACGCCGTTGCCGGGGGACTGCTGGGAACCGTCGGCGTTCTTCTTCTGCCCGGCCCGCCAGCCGACCGCGGCGACCACGGCACCGGGGGTCCCGCCGTTGGACTTCGCGTTCGCCGGACCCTGGACGACGACGTCGGTGACCATGTTGGCCAGGAAGCAGTCCTTGGCGGTGGACGGCTTCCCGGAGCAGTCGGGCGTCCCCGCCGGGGCGTTCTTCCCGGTCGGCAGGTTCGCGTTGGCGAAGCTCGCGCCTGCGTCCGTGGAGACGAAGAGGCCGGCGCCGGTCGCGGCGTAGACGCGCTCGGGGTGAACCGGATCGACGGCGAGCTTGAAGCCGAGGATGCCGTCCGGGACGCCAACGGCGTGGGTCCAGCTGCGGCCCTCGTCGGTGGAGCGGTAGACGCCGAGCCCGGCGAGCGAGGAGCCGCCGAAGGCGTTGTCGCCCGTGAGCGCGAGCAGCGAGCCGCCGCCCGCGGGGCTCCAGGCGACGCTCGCCAGGACCTGCGTCGGGAGGGTGTCGGAGATCGAGGACCAAGTGGCGGCCTCGTCGGTGGAGCGGAAGACGCCGCCGTTGGCGGACGCGGCGTAGAGCGCGCCCGAGGCCGTGTTGCGGACGATCGAGCTGACACGCCCGGCGACGTTGCCGAGCCCCTCCTGCGTGGAGCCGTTCGTCGTGTCGTAGTCCGCCCGGCCGGTCTCGACCGGGGCGTTGCCGTAGGGCGACCATCGGCCGGAGGCGCCGGCGACGCTCGCGCGAGCGGCGGGCGTGCTCAGCTCGGTCCGCTGGGCCACCGCGGCGCGGTAGGCACCCGGCCGGAGCTGCGTGCCCGGGGCGACGTCGTGGGCCAGGCGCGCGGAGTTCGCGCGGGCGAGGTCAGCGAAGGACTCCGGACGACGATGGCCGCAGGGCGCTTCGCCCTCTTCGCCTGCGTCGGCCTCGCCGGGACCGGCGTACAGGCCACCCGCCGGGCTGGTCGTGGTGTCCCTCCGCTCGCTCGGGGCCTCCGACTCGCGGCGACCCTCGCGCTCCTCGCCTGGGATCTCCTCGGCGTCACCGTCCGGCCGGGTGGTGGTGCACGCAGCGACGGAGCGTGCCCGAGCGGGGCGGCTCCAGGGCTGGACCGCGGCGAGCGCGGTGAGCGCGACCAGGACGAGCAGGGCGACGACGTAGCGCGTGCGGAGCTGGGACACCTTGAGTTCCTTCGGGCGGGGAGGGGCGCCGATCGCTGGCGCTGTTACACCGGAAGGTAGCCAGCGGACCCCTGACCGCCCGTCCGGCGGTCAGTTCGCGAACACGCGCACGTTCGTCGAGGCCGGCTCAGTTGCGCGGGGGAAGATCCCCGGTGGTTTCGGGCCCGGCCTTGCCCGGATCCTTCACGGCGTCGGCGGCGGCCTTCGCCTTGTCCTTCACGCTGCCCTTGCCGGTTGCGATGTCCTTCAGCTCGTTCGCGTCGGCCTTGAGGGCATCGGTGCCTCCGCGGTCCGCAACGAGCTTCTTGGCCTTATCCGTCAGCTTCTTGAAGTCCATCCGCGGAGCGTACCTGGCGCAGATGGACCTCCCCGGCGTCCAACATGACCCTTCCGCCGAGGGTGTCGACCAGGAGCCGCCCGTCGTCGTCGACCCCCGCGGCCACGCCCTCGCCACCGGCCCAGCCGACGTTCCGGCCATGCAGCGCGTCGCGCGCACGCCACTGGCCGAGCAGCACGTCGGTCGGAGCGGAGAGCGCGTGCGCGAGCGCCACGAGCAGCCGTTCGCGCACGGGGGCGATGTCGGCGGGCGTGAGCCCGAGCCCTGTGGCGGTGGCGTGCAGTTCGGGCGGGAGCATCTCGGGGCGCACGGCCACGTTCAGCCCGATGCCGAGCACGGCCCAGCCCTCCTGGGGTCGGCCCTCGGCGAGGATGCCCGCGACCTTGCGTCCGCCAAGGAGCACGTCGTTCGGCCACTTGATGCTCGCGTCCGGCCCGCAGACCTCGGCGACCGCGACCGCTGCGGCGAGCGGGAGCAGCGGGTGCGGCTCCCGCAGCACCACGCTCATGAGGAGCGCCCGGTCCGGCGGGGCGCTCCACCGGCGGCCTTGCCGACCCCGGCCTGCGGTCTGCTCACCGGCGGTGACGAGCGTCCCGTGCGGGGTGCCGGCGAGGGCGAGCTCGCGGGCCCGGTGGTTCGTCGAGTCGGTGCGCCGCAGGTGGAGGTGCGGCGAGCCGAGGCTCACGGGGTGATGCGCACCGCGTCGTCGAGCGTGAGGCCGAGGAGCTCCTGCGCGGAGCCGCGGTTCACCGCGAGGGAGAGGGTGCGGTAGGCGTCCTCGTAGAGGAGCAGCTCGCCCTGCGGGACGTCCGCGAACGTGCCCGCGTAGACGGCGCGTCGGTCGTTGACCCCCGCGGTGTGACCGAGCCGGAGCCCCGCGAAGGTGAGCTCCTCGTGCTCGACGTCGAGCGTCACGTTGCCGAAGCGATCGAAGGCGATCGCGTGCACGGTGAGCCCGTGCTCGTCGACCTCGGCGAGCGGCATGTGCAGCGTCTTCACCTCGTCGGCGTCGATCGGGTCCCCGGCCTCCTCGAGCGGTGCGCCGGCGGCCAGCGCGGCCGTCACGGGGGCGAACAGGTCGCGGCCGTGAAAGGTCGCGGACACCGGCTCGAGCCGGTGGACCGACCGGCTCACATCCACCGCCTCGACGATCCCCCCGAAGCGCTGGGCGGCCAGCGAGAGCAGGCCGTTGTCCGGACCGACGAGCAGGCGGTCCTCCTCCGCGGTGCGGATCGCGACCGCGCGGCGCTCCGTGCCGACGCTCGGGTCGACGACGGCCAGGTGCACCCCGGCGGGCAGGTAGGGGAGCGCGCGACGCAGCAACAGCGCCCCGGTCCGCACGTCGTGGCGGGGGATGCCGTGGGTGACGTCGATGACCCGCGAATCCGGGGAGATCCCGGCGATGACGCCGTGGCAGACCCCGACGAAGTCGTCGTCGAGGCCGTAATCGGAGAGGAACGAGACGGGGCGAGGCGCGGGCACGACGAGGCCTGCAAGTCTAGGAGCCCGTCGAACTTTTCCCGCACTCGCCGAAAACCGATCCACGCGCACCCCGCGCCACCCGATGACCGACCAATCCAACCAGGATTGGTCTTGCCATCGGTCGGCACGGGGCACGGGCGCCCCGGTTCCCGGCGAGCACGGTCGAAAGATCAACAGGCTCCTCACCCAAGCTGCCGACCGAAGGGACGCGAGATGGACCCGAAGTACATCGCCGCCATCGACCAGGGGACGACGAGCACCCGCTGCATCCTCTTCGACGCCGACGGGCGGATCGTGGGGGTCGACCAGCGTGAGCACGAGCAGATCACGCCGCGCGCGGGCTGGGTCGAGCACGACGCCGCGGAGATCTGGAAGCGCACCCGCGAGTGCATCGGCGGCGTCATGGCCACAACCCCCGCCGAGGCGGGTGAGATCGCCGCGATCGGCATCACGAACCAGCGTGAGACCGCGGTCGTGTGGGACCTGGAGACGGGCGAGCCGATCCACAACGCGATCGTCTGGCAGGACACGCGGACCGCCGCCACCATCCGGACGCTCGCGGGCGAGGAGGGCGTGGACCGCTTGCGGCACGCCACCGGGCTGCCCCTCTCCACGTACTTCTCGGGGCCCAAGGTCACCTGGCTGCTCGAGCACGTCGAGGGTGCGCGCGAGAAGGCCGAGGCCGGGCGCCTGGCCTTCGGCACGATGGACACGTGGGTCCTGTGGAACCTGACGGGCGGGACCGACGGCGGCGTCCACGCGACCGACGTGACGAACGCCTCCCGCACGCTGCTCATGGATCTGGAGACGCTCGACTGGCACGAGCCCGCGCTCGAGCTCATGGGGATCCCGCGCTCGATGCTCCCCGAGATCCGCTCGAGCTCCGAGCGCTACGGCGAGCTCCGCGGCACCGCGCTCGGCGGCCGCCCCGTCTCGGGGATCCTCGGTGATCAGCAGGCGGCGCTCTTCGGGCAGACGTGCTTCGCCCCCGGGGATGCAAAGAACACCTACGGCACCGGCTCGTTCCTCCTCGTGAACACGGGGGAGGAGGTCGTGCGGACCGACAAGCTCCTCTCGACGGTCGCGGCCAAGCTCGGCGACGGGCCGGCGACCTACGCGCTCGAGGGCTCGATCGCGGTCACCGGGGCCCTCGTGCAGTGGCTCCGCGACCGGCTCGGGATCATCAAGGACGCCGCCGCGGTGGAGGCGCTGGCGAGGACGGTGGAGGACAACGGCGGCGTCTACTTCGTCCCGGCGTTCTCGGGCCTGTTCGCACCGCACTGGCGCGACGACGCCCGCGGCGCAATCCTCGGGCTCACCGCCTACGCGAACTCGGGCCACATCGCCCGGGCGACCCTGGAGGCCACCGCGTGGCAGGTTCGCGAGGTCGTCGACGCCGTGAACGCGGTCAGCAACGTGCCGTTCGACGAGCTACGCGTCGACGGGGGCATGGTCGCCAACGAGCTGCTCATGCAGCTGCAGGCCGACGTGCTCGGGGTGCCGGTCATCCGGCCTCAGGTCACGGAGACCACGGCGCTCGGCGCCGCCTACGCGGCGGGGCTCGCGGAGGGCTTCTGGTCGGACCAGGAGGAGCTGTGCGAACGCTGGGCTGAGGACAAGCGCTGGGAGCCCGCCATGGACGAGGAGCGTCGTGCGTCCGAGCTCGCCAACTGGCAGAAGGCCGTCGACCGCACCCTGGACTGGATCGAGGACTGAGCTCGACGGGTAGGGGTGCTCCCATGGACGACGACCCCAAGCCCGACGACGCCCCCACCGGCCTGCCCGACGAGGCCGAGGCCGAGCCCTCGCCGCTCGGCGCTCCCGCACCCGGCGGCGAGCCCGAACCGGGCGAGGACGCGATGCCGGGGATCGTCACGGACGCGGACCCGCCCGACGCCGGCTAGGCGAACCAGGCTTCGAGCACTGGGAGGAGCACCTCGTCGGCGACGTTGTGGTGCTGGCCGTCGAGCGTGCGCGCCTCGCCGTGCGGAGTGCTCGCAGCAACGGATCGCGCCGCGTCCTGGGCCCAGCCGCCGCTTGCGTCGCCGGCCAGTGCGAGCACCGGAACGGCGATGCTCGCGAGTCGTTGGGTCGGGACGGCGCCGTCGTTGCCGAGCGCCATGTCGCGCGGAAGCGTCGGCGCCAGCCGCACCATGTCCGGCCACCCGGGGCTCGCCTTGATGCCGTCGATCACCGGCGGCGGGGCGCCGGTCAGCTGTAGGAAGCGCGCCGCCGCTTCCTCCTCCTGCCCTCCTCGCGCCAGCGCGTCGAGCTCCTCCGCGAACCCCTCGGGAACCGAGCCCGCCCCGGAGTAGGGCGGCTCGTAGGCCGCGATCCGCCGGAGCGCGACCCCGCGGGCCGCAGCCTCGAGCGCGAGCGAGCCGCCGGAGGAATGCCCGTAGGCGAACACGGCCTCCCCGCACGCGGTCGCGACGGCTTCGAGATCCTCCACTTCACGCGCGACCGACTCCTCCAGGGAGCCGTCGCCCCGGTCGCTGTCCCCGCGCCCGCGGCGGTCGTAGCGGACCACCGTGAAGCGCTCGGCCAGCGCCGCGGCGAGCGAGGCGCCGGAGGCGCGGGTGCAGAACGCCCCGACGGCGATCAAAAGCGGCGGACCGTTGCCCTCCCGTTCGAAGGCGATCCGGGTTCCGTCGGCCGAGCTCACGTGTTCCATGACATGTCCTCTGTTTCGCATCGGCGGGTCACACCGGGGGTTGGGGGTCGTACTGGATGCCGCGCCGGACCTGCCGGGCGCGGTCGACGCTCGCCAGCCGTGCGACGAGGTGTAGCGCCATGTCGATGCCGGCGGACACCCCCGCGGAGGTGATCAGGTCGCCGTCGTCGACGAACCGCTCGTCCTCCCGGACGTCGACCGTCGGGTCGAGATCGCGCAGCTCGCCGATCGCCTCCCAGTGGGTGGTCGCCGGCCGGTTCGCCAGGAGCCCGGCGGCGGCGTAGACCAGCGCGCCCGTGCAGACGCTCGTCATCAGCGGCACCGAGCGGCGTTGCTCGCGGAGCCACTCCAGGTGCGCGGGGTCGCGGAGCTGCCGTCGTGTCCCCTGGCCGCCGGGGTACACGAGCACCTCCGTCGGAGGTGCCTCGGCGACGGCCAGATGCGCGCCGACGACGAGGCCCTTGGCCGCGGTGACCGGGGCACCGTCGTGAGAGAGGCACGAGGCGACGTAGCCGTCCTCCGGGTGGTGCCGGCTCCAGTAGGCGAGCACCTCCCAGGGGCCGACGGCGTCGAGCTCCTCGACGCCGTCGAACAGCAGGATCGCGATGTGGCGGGTGGCGACGCCGGAGGGCATGGCGGCAAGGCTGACGCATCCCCGAGGTCCTGGCCAGAGGCAGGAACGCCCCGGTTCGTCAGCATCCTGCCATGCTGCGGCGATGCACCGCGTCGTCGCTCTCGCGCTCGACGAGATCGTCGCCTTCGATCTCGCCACCCCGGCGCAGGTCTTCGGACACCGTGAGGAGGTGGAGCGCTACGCGTTCTCGGTCAGCGCCGTGCGCCCCGGGCCGGTGCCCTCGACCACCGGCTTCGCGATCATTGCCGCCGCCGGGCTCGAGGCGCTGGCCACGGCGGACACCGTCGTCGTCCCGGGCTACGCCCCGCACGACCGGCCGCCTGAGCCCGTCCTCGACGGGCTCCGCGCAGCGGCGGCCCGCGGAGCGCGCGTGGTGTCCATCTGCACCGGCGCGTTCGCCCTGGCCGCCGCCGGACTCCTCGACGGACGCCGGGCCACGACCCACTGGCAGAATGCCGACGAGCTCGCGGCCCGCCACCCGGCGGTGCACGTCGACCCCGACGTGCTCTGGGTCGACGAGGGCGCGGTGATGACCAGCGCGGGCGTCGCGGCGGGCATCGACCTCTGCCTGCACCTGGTGCGTGAAGACCACGGGGAGCTCGCGGCAGCCCGCGTCGCCCGCCGCATGGTGGTGAGCCCGCATCGGGACGGCGGCCAGGCGCAGTACCTCGAGCGGCCTGTCCCTGTCGCGGGCCAGGGCCTGGCGGAGACCTGCCGCTGGGCGCTCGAGCACGTGAGCGAGCCGCTGAGCGTCGCCGAGCTCGCCCGCCACGCCGGCTGGGCGCCGCGCACGTTCGCCCGACGGTTCCTCGCCGAGACGGGGACTACCCCGTTGCGCTGGCTCACCGCGCAGCGGCTCCTCGAAGCCCGCCGGCTGCTCGAGGCCACCGACCTCCCGGTCGAGCACGTCGCCGCCCGCTGCGGGCTCGGCACGGCCGCGAACCTCCGGCTGCACCTCGCCCGGGACGCGACCACGACCCCCACCGCCTACCGGCGTGCGTACCGGCGGCCCGCCGACGCTCCCCGCCGTTGAGCCGAGCGGTGTGGCGGGTTCACGGCCCCCCACGCCGTCGACCCGCCACACGTGCGCGCGCTGGAGGTCGCCCGCGCGGCGGGTCAGCCGGCCGCGCGCGCGGCCACGTCGGCCAGCAGGGCGGCCACGACGCCGTCCGGCGTGAAATCGGTGGCCTCGACGTCGACCTCGCGACCGAGCGCGCGGATCGCGTCGCTCGTGATCGGACCGATCGAGACGACCCGCGGCCCGTCGAGCGTGCCGGCGCTTTCGTGGAGGTAGCGGGCGCTCGAGGCGCTCGTGAAGAGGACGTAGTCGGCGCCGAGCGCGGCCTCGCGCTCCTCCGGGGTGAGGCTCTCGGCGACCGTGCGGTAGAGCGGGAGCACGTCGACGTGGGCGCCCTGCGCACGGAGCCCGTCGGGCAGCACCTCGCGCGCCTCCTCCGCCCGCGGGATCAGCACGTGCTCCCACGGACCGCGCGCGTTGAGCTCCTCGAGCACCGACTCGGAGATCGACCGCTCCGGGACGACGTCGGCGGCGATGCCGTTGCGCCCGAGCTCGGCGACGGTGCCCGGCCCGATGGCGGCGATCGTCGTCCCCGCGAGCACCCGCGCGTCACGCACACCCGCGAAGAAGCGCGCCACCGCGTTGACCGAAGTGAAGACGACGAGGTCGTACGGCTCGAGCGACGGGATCTCCGCGGCGAGCGGCTCGATGCGGATCGCCGGCGCCTCGATGACCGAGGCGCCGAGCCCGGCGAGCGTCGCGGCGATCCCGCTCGACTGGGCGCGGGCCCGGGTCACGGCGACACGCAGGCCACCGAGCGGACGGGCCGCCGCCAGCCAGCCGAGCTCGTCGTGGAGCGCGGCCACGCCACCGACCACGGTGATCGCGGGGGCCCGGATGCCGCACTCGCGGACGCGCTCCGCGATGTCCGACAGCGTGCCCCGGACCGAGCGCTGGTCCCCGTAGGTGCCGCGCATGATCACCGCGGCGGGCTCGTCGGCCGAGCGGCCGCCGGCGACGAGCTGCTCGGCGATCCGGTCGAGCGTGCGGATCCCCATGTAGAAGCAGAGCGTCCCCGGGAAGGCGGCGAGCGCGGGCCAGTCGATGAGCGTCTCGGGCTTGGCCGGATCCTCGTGGCCGGTCACGAACGCGACGGCGCTCGTCACGCCCCGCTGCGTGACCGGGATGCCCGCGTAGGCCGGGGCCGCGATGCCGCTCGTCACGGCGGGGACGACCTCGAACGGGACGCCGGCCGCCACGCAGGCCAGGGCCTCCTCGCCACCGCGGCCGAAGACGAACGGGTCGCCGCCCTTGAGGCGCACGACCGAGCGGCCGGCGAGCGCGTGCTCGATGACCAGGGCGGTCGTCGTGTCCTGCGGGACCTGCTTGCCGCCGCCGATCTTGCCGACGTCGATGAGCTCCGCGTCGCCCCGCGCGCCGACGAGTGCGCTCTCGGGGATGAGCTTGTCGAAGAGGATCACGTCAGCGCGGGCGATCAGCTCGACGGCCCGCACGGTCATGAGGCCGGGATCCCCCGGACCCGAGCCGACGAGGTAGACGGTGCCCGGGCTCATCGGCCGAGCACCTCGTTCGCCCCCGCGCTCAAGAGCCGCGAAGCGAGCAGCGCGCCGAGCTGCTCGGGCTCTTCGGTGTGTCCGGTGATCTGAAGCTCGTCACGGAGCCAAGCGCTGCCGTCCTCGGCGCCGACCCAGGCGCGGAACCGCTCCCCGTCCCAGTGAACGCCCACCGCGGTGTGGCAGTCGGCCTCCAGCGCCGCCACGCAGGCGCGCTCGGCACACAGGGAAGTCCAGGTCGCGGCGTCGGTGAAGCCTTCCGGCAGGACGGTGCCCGCGCGGGCCTGCACGACGACCGTGCCCTGCCCGGCGGCCGGTACGAGGTCCAGGATCTCGGTGATCTCCGCCTCGCGGCCGAGCCGCTTGAGCCCCGCCACCGCCAGCAGGATGCCGTCGAACTCGCCGGCCGCGAGCTTCGCGAGGCGGGTGTCGACGTTCCCGCGCACCTCGCGGACGTCGAGGTCCGCGGCGGAGGCGCGGAGCTGCGCGGCCCGCCGCGGCGACGCGGTCCCGACCTTGGGGCCGAGCCGGCCGATGAGGGCGTCGCGCGGATCCTCGCGGACCGGCGTCCCGACGAGCTCGAGCCCGGCGGGGACGTCGCTCGGCACGTCCTTCGCGGAGTGCACGGCGAGGTCGATCCGGCCGTCGAGCAGCGCCTCGTCCAGCTCGCGCACCCACTTCACCTTGTCGGGCACGGCGCGGTCGCGGTCGCCGGTCGTGGTGATCTCCACGAGCTCGCACGGCTGCCCGAGCTCTCCGAGGAGCTCCGCGACCCAACCGGCCTGGGCGAGCGCCAGCGCGCTGCCCCGCGTCCCGAGCTTCACCGCGCGGCGCGGCGCGGCGCCAGCGTGTGGATCTCGGCGTCGGGACGGGCCGTCTCGACCTCGGGTGCCTTGGCCGGCTCCGGCGCGGCACGGCGCGGCCGCCCGGCGGTAGCCCGTGACGGGTCGGCGTCGTCGAGCCCGAAGAGCTCGCGCACGATCTGCAGCCGGCCGTGGGCGGGGGTCCCCGTCTCCGGAAGCCCCTTCAGCCGGAGCGTCGGCTCGTGGAGCAGACGCTGCATGACGGCCTTGGCGAGCGCGTCGATCCGGGCGAGGTCGCGTGGTGAGGCGCTCTCCCAGCTTCCCGAGTTCTCGGCGAGCACGCTCCCCACGATCTCCTCGCCGCGGCGCCGCAGATCGCTGATGGTCGGGCGCACGTCGAGCTGGCCCATCCACCGAGCGAACCGCTGGATCTCCTCCTCGACGATGGCGTCGGCGTGGGTGCGCTCGCCTTCGCGGACGTCCAGGTTCGAGGCGACCACCGTCTGCAGGTCGTCGATGTCGTAGAGCGTGACGCCCGGGATCTCCCCACAGGCCGCCTCGATGTCGCGGGGCACGGCGATGTCGATGAGCACGAGCGGGCGCCCGTGGCGCGCCTGCATGACGAGCTCGAGCTCGTCGGCCTCGACGATCGGGTGGGGCGAGGCCGTCGAGGAGACGAGGATGTCGCTCTCCTGCAGCAGCGTCGGGAGGTCGTGGAGGGAGGCGACGGTGCCGCCGACCCGGCCGGCCATCGCGTGGGCCCGCGCGACCCGCCGGTTCGCGACGAAGATGGTCCGCACGCCCCGGTCGGCCAGGGCGCGGGCCGTGAGCTCGCTCGTCTCCCCGGCACCGAGGATCACGACGTCACGGGCCGTGAGATCCCCGACCGCCTCGGCGGCGAGATCGACGGCGACCGTCGAGACGCTCGTCCGCGCGGCGCCGATCTGCGTCTCGGTGCGCACGCGCTTCCCGGTGGTGAGCGCGGCGGAGAAGAGCCGGTTGGTCATCGGGCCGGTGGTTCCGGCGGCGAGCGCCGCCTCGTAGGCGCGCTTGACCTGACCCTGGACCTCGGCCTCGCCGACGATCATCGACTCGAGGCCGCTCGTCACCCGGTAGAGCTGGCGGGCGGCGTCGCAGTTGCGCGGGGAGTAGACGAGGCCCGCGAGCTCGGTGGGGCGCATGCCCGCGCGGCGGGCCAGCGTGCCGAGCAGCGCGGTCTCCGCGTCGACGGGGTCGCCGACGACCAGGTAGAGCTCGGTGCGGTTGCAGGTCGAGATCGCGACCGCCTCGTGGATCTCCGAGGCCGCCGCGAGCTCGCGGACCAGCTCCTCGCGGGCGACATCGGTGAGCGCCAGGCGCTCCCGCAGCGCGACGGGCGCCGTCTTGTGGGAGATGCCGAGGGCGAGCAGTTCGCCCGCCTGGTGGCCCTGGCTCATGCCGTCGGCTCGGCCACTGACGCGGTCGGGGAGGCCGGAGTCGCGGAGCTCCCGAGCTTTTGATCGGCGAGCTCGTTCAGCTCGACGAGCTCCCGCTCGAGGCGTTGGAGCTTCACGGCCATGATCCCGAAGTAGATGAGCGCGAGCGCGAAGAAGACGAGGTAGGCGGCGGCGACGTAGCCGGAGTTGTCGCTCGGGAGCGTGTCGGAGGCTTGGGCGAGGACAGAGGTCATGAAGGCGTCACCTGGGGGGCGGCGGAACGGCCGACGGCCTCGTCCTCGCCGCCGAGCTTGCGGCGCAGGCGCCGGAGCTGGGCGCGCGAGTTCTTGTGCGCGAGCTCGTACTGGTAGAGCGTGGCGAACAGGAGTGCCATCCCGAGGATCCCGAGGTAGAAGGGCAGGCGGAAGGAGTCCGGCAGGTCCCCGCCGCCCTGGTTGAGCAGGCGCGGGTGGATGTAGGGATCGGCCAGGCGGACCGCGAGGAAGTTCAGCGGCACGAACGCGCCCGCGGTCACGGCGAAGACGCTCGCGTACCGGGACTGCTTCTCCGGGTCCTCGATCGAGAACCGCAGCGGCTGGTAGGTGCAGTACAGAAGGAAGACGATCAGGAACGAGACGAGCGTCGGCTCGCGCCACTCGAACCAGACGCCCCAGGCGGCCTTCGCCCAGATCGCGCCGGTGAGCAGGACGCCGGTTCCGAGGACCACCGAGAGGTGGATCGCGACATAGCTGCGCAGGTCGTACTTCGCGAGGCCGGTGCGCAGGTGCTGGATCGCCATGATCCCGCCGTAGACGAAGCCGCCGAGGGCGACGATCGCCATCGGGACGTGCACGTAGAAGATCTTCTGCGAGAAGCCCTGGTCGGCCTCGAGCTTCGCGGAGAAGAACGCGAGGGAGAACGCCGCCAGGAGCACGAGGGCGGCGGCGATGGACGTTGCGCGGAGGCGGTTGCCGTACGTCATGTGGGGGTTACGGGCGGAAGGGGGTGGACGGCCTAGTCCTCACCGGGGAGAGGACGTAGGCCAGGAGCCCGAGGCCCAGATCATAGGGGCCGCGCCCGCCTGCCCGCCGGCCCCGCTCAGGGCGCGTCGAGGACCTGCACGCTCTCGGTCTGCGTCCGGTATTCCGCGGCGGCGCGGCGCATGTCGATGAACCCGTACCGCTCGTAGGCCAGACGCTGGTCGTCGAAGTGGCGGGGCGGGCGCCCTAATTGGGCGGCGGCCGTGTCGACCGCGCTGTCGGCGGCCTGGTTGCCGGGCGGCAGGATGAAGCGCCCGACGCCGGCCCGCGGGTCGACCACCTGCGAGTAGGTGCCGTGGTCGAAGCCGCGGAACGGGGGGACCGACGCGACGCCGAGCGCGCCGAACGAGTTCGTCGGGAGCGCGACCCGCCACCGGCGCATGTCCGCGGTCCCGTACTCGCTCTCGAGGCTGATAAGGGCGGCGGCGAGGCTCGCCCGGACGAGCTCGCCCACCCCCTCGCGGGTCGGGGTTCTGACGTCGTCGACGAAGTCCGTGCGGAGCCGCAGCGACCGCGTGCTCGCGCGCCGCGGCGCCCGACGCGGACGGTCGAGCGCGAGCTTCAGCGTCCCGAGCCGGCCGAGGTTCGTGCCCGGGGCCTGAAAGGTGCCGCGCCCGTCCGATTCGGCGGAGGACTGCCCGAGCTCGTCGCCGAAGACACGGTCCTGCAGCTGCGTCCAGAGCTGCCGCTTGTAGGGGAGCGCGAAGTCGTCGGCGCCGAAGATCGCCAGGGCGGGATCGTCGTAGAGATTGTCGCCGTCCTCGTCACGCCGGGGGTACCCTTTGCGGGCCCAGGCGTCGAAGAGCTCGTAGGCCTCGCGTAGGCGCGGCTCCTCCGCCTTGCGCAGCGCCGAGCGCAGGTGGCGCTCGAAGATGGGCGTGATCGCGTCGACCCGCTCCAGGAGATCCGGGTTGAGCGCCTCGAGCTTGGGCACGTCGAGGCGCCCGGCCCGCCCGAGGAGGGCGCGGTTGCCCTTCACGCGCGAGGCCTGGCTGAGCGCCACCGCCGAGGAGTTCGGCCACCAGCTCGCAGGCTTCGACTCGATGCCCTGGTTGGCGACGAGGATCCCCGACTTCGGGTCCTCGACGCCGGGCATGGCGCGCGTGGGGAGGGTGCCGCGCCACTCGAACGCGCCGCCGCCGGGGGAGGGCAGGCGCCGGTCGATACCCCGCGCGCGCACCGGCTGGAGCCCGGTGAAGCGATACATGATGTGCCCGGCCGCGTCGCCGTAGACGATGTTGTACGTCCCGTTCGCGAGGTCGGTCGCGCGCTGGAAGTCGGCGAGCGAGCCCGCCGTGTTCCACCCCGCCACGGCCTCGAGCGACCGGGCCCAGTTGCCGCGCTGAGCGCGGCGCTGGGTGATCGCGATCCGGCTCGTCGCATCGCGCTCGGTCACGACGCCGTGCACGGTGCTCTCGAACTCGACGGTCTCCGTGCGGGCGGGCGAGGCCGTCGCGCAGATCGGCGGCGCGCAGTTGTTGACACCGAAGCGCTCGCGGCGGACGTCCATCCGTCGCCACTCGCCGCGGTACCGGTAGCGCCGCGGGTCGGCCGGGTCGACCTGCTCCACGTAGTTGTCGACCTGCTCGCCGGCATTCCCCGCCACGAGCGACCAGGAGTGTTGGTTGCACCAACCCACCCCCGTCCAGGGCCCCAGGCCGGGCACGGTGAAGCCGGCGCACTCGTGCCCCGGTGCGTGCTGCCCGAGCTGCCAGAACACCGACGGCGCGCTGAAGCCCGACTGAGGCGAGCCGATCGTCACGGCCCCGCCGCTCGCAGTCCGCTTCCCGGCCACCGCGGCCGCGTAGGAGCCGATCTTCGGGATCGGCAGCTTCGCCAGCGCACGCGCGACCACGCGGGACTGGGCCACGCGCTTGGTCGCCACCCGGTCGAGGGCGGGTGCGAGCTCGCCGGCCAGGGCGAGCTGCGCGCCGCCGACCGTCTCCTGGAGCACCGAGCGGCGCGGTGGCGAGCCCTCCCCGCGGGGGATCACAGACGGGGCGCGGGGGTCGTTGCGCCACAGCAGGTCCTCCCACATCCGCCGACCCCGGACGTTGCCGTGCCGGTCCTGCAGGCGGGCGAGCAGGGCCGCGTTGCGGAGCTGTCCCGCTCCGCCCTCGCCGGCGAAGACCGCGTAGGTGAAGAGCATCGCCACCGAGACCGAGTCGGTGGGCTCCCAGGGCTCTGGCGTGTAGCCGAGCGCGTCGAACAGGGCCGGTCTCCGGGCGGGGTCGGCGAGCACCTCCTCCAAGCCCTTGTTGATGCCGGCGGAGAAGGCGACGAGCTCGGTGCGCCGCGCGAGCGAGAGCTCCGTGTACTGGCGGGCGACGTCGGCCCGGTCGTAGAAGTCCCGACGCATCGCGATGTCCGCCGGGAGGGCGCCCTCGCCGAGGAGCTCGGCGGCGCGCCCCTGCGCGGTGAGCCGGATCGCGGCGAGCAGGAACGGCCGGTCGAGCGCGAGGGCGTAGCCCGTGCCGTAGGAGAGCGAGACCTCGTCCGGGGCCTCGACGTGGGGGATGCCGTAGGCGTCCCGATAGACGGTGACGGGGGTCGCGGTGGCGGCGGCCGGGGGCAGCAGCGCCAGGCCGAGGAGGGTCGTCAGCAGCAGGGTGAGGCGGCGCACCGCGCGAAAATACCGGCTCGCGTACGGGTGTGCGCCGCCGGCGTCTAGTCCTCGAGGAGGAAGTCGAAGAGGGCGTAGGCCAGGAGCCCGAAGACGAGGTCGTACAGGCCGAGGACGGCCAGGAACCGACCCTCCATGGCTCCCGCCCCGCCGACGGCGAGCACCGGGGAGAGGGCACGGGCGGCCGTGATGACCACCGGGACCAGCAGCGGCAACGCGACGAGGGGGCCGATCAGGTCGCGCGCCCGGGTCTGGATGGCCAGCGCGCCGACGAGCGCGCCGATCACCGACAGACCGACGTTCACGAGGACGAGGACGAGGACGAGCTTGCCGAGGAGCTCCCACCCCATCCCCGGGCCGAAGAGCAGGACCGCGAAGGCGGGCACCATGACGAGCTCGACCAGGACGAGGAAGGCGAAGAGGGTGAGCGCCTTGGCCACCCCGAGCGCGGTGCGGTCGACGGGGGCGAGCAGGAACGCGTCGAAGCCCCCCTCCTCCCGGTCGGCGACGTAGAGCCGGTTGATGCCGAGGATCGTCGCGAAGAGCAGCGTGACGACGAGGATCCCGGCCGCGAGATCCCCCTCGACGTCGCGCTGCTGCAGCGCAAAGTGGAAGACGACGAAGGTCGTGACGCTGAAGAGCGCCATGGCGGGGACGAGCTGAGGGACCTTCCGCTCGAGCAGCAGCTCTTTGCGCAGGAGGGTGAGAACGGTCCTCATCGGTACAGCGCCCCGATCTGTTCGGGCGCGATCTCGTGCGCGGGGGCCAGGAGCGCGGTACGACCCCCGACGAGGCCCAGGGCGAGGTCGGCCTCCGCGAGGCCTCCCGCGGGGTCGTGGGAGGAGATGACGCGGGTGCGTCCGCTCGCTGCCCCGATGAGCGGCTCCACGAGCTCGGCTGCTGCGGGATCGAGGTTCGCGCGCGGCTCGTCGAGGAGCAGCAGCGCCGGGTCGTGCAGGATCGCCCGTGCCACCGCGGTGCGCTGGACCATCCCGCGGGAGAACGTGTGCAGCGGGTCGTCCGTGCGCAGCCCGAGGGCGACCTGGTCGAGCACCTCCTCCACCCGTTCGTCCGAGACCCCGTGCAGGCGGGCGTGGAAACGGAGGTTCTCGCGCGGGGAGAGGTCGCGGTAGAGCAGCGGCTCGTGCCCGAGCAGCCCGACCTTGCCGCGCACCGCCCAGCCGTCCTTCGGCAGCTCGTGACCGAGGACGCGGGTCGTGCCGGCGTGGGGCCGCAGGAGCGTCGCGAGGACGCGCAGCAGGGTGGATTTCCCGGCGCCGTTCGGCCCGAAGACGACGAGGGTCGCACCCGTGGGCAGGGTGAGCGAGACGTCCTCGAGCGCGGCGCGGAGCCCGTAGTTACGGGTCAGCCCGACGAGCTCGATCGCGGGGTCGGCCGCCACGGGTCAGTGGCCGGGGGTGTCGTCGCCGGTGCGCTGCAGGGTGGCGGCGGCGTGGCCGAGCAGCGGCGCGAGGACGGGGAAGAGCTCGTCGATCGCTCGCGGGCTCCCCGGCAGCGTGACGATCAGGGTGCGGCCCGCGATCCCGGCGACGGCCCGGCTGAGCGCGCCCATCGGGTGCTGCGCGCGGGCCTCGGCGTGGAGCGCGGCCTCGAGGCCGGTGGCGCGGCGTTCGATGACCGAGAGCGCCGCCTCGGGCGTCACGTCGTCGGGGGTGAAGCCGGTGCCGCCCGTGGTGAACGCGAGCGTGATGCCGCTCTCGACGTAATGGCGGAGCCGCTCCTCGATGAGCCGGGCGTCGTCCGGGACGACCTCGAGTGCGACGACTTCGCAGCCCGCGAGATCCGCCGCGCGGGCCAGCGCGGGGCCTGATGCGTCCTCCCGCTCGTGGCGGGCCACGGTCGTGGAGACGGTGAGCACGGCGGTACGCACGGGTGGGGAACGGTAGTGGCCGGCGCTCAGGCGGCAGGCTCGTCGCGGCGCCAGGTGCCCGACCGGCCGCCGGACTTCTCGAGCAGGACGACCTGCTCGATGGCCACGCCCTTGTCGAGGCCCTTGACCATGTCGTAGACGGTCAGCGCGGCGACGGCGGCGGCGGTCATCGCCTCCATCTCGACCCCGGTGCGGGCTTCGAGCCCGGCCTCGGCGGTGATGGTCACCGTGCCGGCGTCCTCGTCGACGACGGCGTCGAGATCGACGTGGTCCAGGCCGAGGGGGTGGCAGAGGGGAATGAGCTCGCCGGTCCGCTTGGCCGCCTGGATGCCGGCGATGCGGGCGACCCCGAGGACGTCGCCCTTGGGCGCGTCCCCGGCCGCCACCACGGCGGCGGTCGCCGTGCTCATCCGGACGGTGGCCCGGGCCACCGCCCGGCGCCGGGTCACCGCCTTCCCGCCGACGTCCACCATGCGGGCGGTTCCGTCGGCGTCGAGGTGCGTGAGGCGCTCGGACATGGCCTGAAGCCTACGCCCGAGCGCCTCGCTCAGAAGCTCGGCGCGGAGCTAATACCAGTGCTTGCGACCGCCGACCGCGCGACCCGTGGAGCCGACGACGTAGAGCACCACGCCGACGACCAGGAGGATCACGCCGAGCGTGTAGAGGATGCTGATGCCGAGCGCGAAGCCCAGGAGGAGCAGGATGAGGCCAAGGAGAATCACAGGTGATTCCTTCCGTAAAGACAAAGGGACGTCCGCTTCCTTGCCGGAGCGCCCGCGCGCCAAACACGACTCGACGACCGTCGGAAGCGGACCGTAGGCTCCCGCGATGCGATCGCGACCCTCCTGGCGCTTCTGGCTCCTGACCGTGGCGGGCGCGCTGGCGCAGGCCGCCGTGGTGGCCGGCCTGCTGCTCGTCACCCGGAACTGGCTCGGCCCGCTCGCGCTCCTGGCCGCCGTCGCGATCCCGTTCGCGCTCTTCCACGATCGGTCGCTGCGCGAGATGCCGGAGCGCCGCCGGCGCGGCTGGGCGCTCCTCGGCGGCGTGCTCGCGTTGGCGACCTCCGGTTTCCTCGTGGTGCTCGCGTTCCTCGTCGCCTGGTCGATCTCCTGCGAGGGGGGCTGCTGAGCCTCAGGCCGGCTGGTGCGTGCGCTGCGCCGCCTCGATGAGGGCGAGCACGTCCTGCGCCTTGCCCGCGCGCAGCAGGTCGATCGGGTCCGGCGAGCCGTTCACGATCTCCTCGAAGAACGCCTTGCGGTCCTGGTAGGTCGGCAGTGTGCCCTTCGCCCAGCCGCGCGCGTCGTTGAGCATGATCGCGAGCTGCGCGTACTCCTCGCCGAAGAGCTCGGAGATCTCGCGCTTCATCCGCTTGGCGAGCGCCGGGGAGGCGCCGGCGGTCGAGATCGCGATGGCCAGCGGGCCGGTGCGGACGATCGCCGGGAGAATGAAGTTGCACAGCGGCGGGACGTCGACGATGTTGACGAGCATCGCCCGCTCCTCCGCGTCGTCGTAGATGCGGATGTTCGTCTCGGTGGAGTCGGTGCAGGCGATGACCATGAAGACGCCCTCGAGGTCCTGCTTGCCCGCGTATTCGCGCCGTTCCCAGACGATCGAGCCCTCTTCGGCGAGCTGTTCGACGGCGGGGAGGACCTCGGGCGAGATGACGTGGACGTCGCCGCTGCAGGCGAGCAGGCCCTCGGCCTTCTCGAGCCCCAGCTCGCCGCCGCCGATGACGAGGCACTTGCGGTTGCGGAGCTTCAGGCAGGCGATGTAGAAGGGGGTGGCCAGCATGTCCTTCACGCAGGTCTGGTCACAGATCCCGCGCTTGAACTGGCACACGCACTCCTTCCCGGCGTAGGCGGCGGCAGGCATGGTGATCTCCACGATAGAAGTTGCACCCCGAGGGGCTCTTACGCGTAGTACGGGTGTGGACCACGATTCGTACTTCCCGCACGACGCCATGATCCGCCGAGTCCTCGGCGAATACGCCGTGGCGCTCTCCGGCCCGCGCGCGCTGCTGATGATGGCCGCGCACCCGGTGGCCTTCGAGGGGTTCTTCATGTCGACCGGCGCGCTCGACGACCCGTACGCACGGCTGCAGCGCACCGCGGTGGTGATGGACGAGATCACCTGGGGCTCGAAGCGGAAGGCCGACGCCTTCACCGCCCGGGTCCGGACGGCTCACGCCACGGTGCGGGGGACGATCCCGGCCGACGCGGGTCCGTACCCGGCGGGGACCGCGTACGCCGCGGACGATCCGGAGCTTCTGCTGTGGATCCTCGCCTGCCTGGTCGACGCCGCTGACCTGCTCTACCGCGGCTACGTCGGGCCGCTCACCCGGGACGAGCGCGACGCCCTGTGGCAGGACTACCGCGTCGTCGGGGAGTGCTTCGGCCTGCGACCGCAGGAGATGCCCGGCGACATCGAGGCCTTCGACGCTTACATCGCGGAGACGACCGCGTCGCTCTGGGTGACGCCCCAGGCGAAGGAGCTCGGGCGCCGCATCGTGCTCGAGGTCCCGGTGCCGCGCGCGGCCGTCCCGTTGCGGGAGGCCGTCAACCAGATGACGGTCGGCCTGCTGCCGGCGCGGGTCCGCAAGGGCTACGGCCTGCGTTGGGACCCGGCGCGCGCGCTCGCCCTCCGCGCGAACCAGGAGTACGTGCGCCGCGTCGTGCTCCCGCTGCTCCCCGGGCGTGTACGCAAGGTCCCGAGCGCCCGCACCGGGCTGACGCTGGGCGAGCGGCTCGCCGCCTGAACGCCTGCCGGACCGGGAGCCGTGACGCTCACGGGACGTCGATCGTGACGGTGGCCCCGCCGAAGCCGTTCTGCTGGTCCCGGCCCTCCACCGTGATCTGCTCGACGCCGTCGGGGATCTCGAGGCCGGTCTGCTCGCGGGTGAACGGCTGCTCCGAGGCGTGGTCGTGGCCGAGCGTGTGCTCGCCGAGGACGTCCTGCGTCCCCGTCGCGGTCACGCGCCAGCCGTCCGCGTAGCGCTCGGGGCTGTCGTACGGGCTCGAGATGGTCACGGCGAGCGTGTAGGCGTCGCCGGAGGGCGTGAGCACCGCCTTCTCGACGTCCGGGAACCGTCCGTCGGCGGACGCGGCCGCCGTGCTCTCGCTCGTCGCCGGTGGTGAGGCGAGGGTGGAGTCGTCGGCGCCGCACCCGGCGGTGAGGAGGGCGGCGGCGATCAGCAGGGCGGCGGGGAGGCGGAACATGCAGCAGGTGTGCCCTCAGGCGCTCGCCTCACGCATGGCGGGCTCAGCGGCGGCGCATCGTCTGCAGCCCGCGGGCCGCGATCCGCAGGATCGGGATGCCCCCGGTGCGCAGGCCGCGCTCCCGGTCGGCGTCACGGGTGGAGCGCAGCTCGCCGACGGCCCGGGCGGCCCGGACCTTCGTCGCGTCGTAGGGGAACCACCAGAACGGCCGCCCGGCGGGCGGGTCCCAGGTGACGACTTTCGGCTCGGAGGCGGTGCGCAGCGCGACCGCCCCCCGGGCCCGGCCGAACCCGGATCCGCCGACGCCGCCCCAGGGCAGCTGGGGCGCGGAACGCGAGACGAGGTGGTCGTTCATCCACACCATCCCCACCCGGAGCTCGCGCGCGATGCGCGCGCCCTTGAAGCGGTCGGTCGTCCAGACCGAGGCGCCGAGACCGAGGTCCGAGTCGTTGGCGCCGGCGATGGCTGCGGCCTCGCTCTCGACCGAGTGGACGGCGAGGACCGGTCCGGGGACCTCCTCGCGGGCCAGACGCATCTCCTTCGTGACCCCGGTGAGGACCGCGGGCGCGAAGCACGCGCCGGCCACGCCGTCGACCTCGACCGGGCCGCCGCAGTGGAGCGTCGCCCCCTGGGCCACGGCCTCCTCGACGAGCTCCTGCACGCGATCGCGGCGGGCCGGGTCGACGAGCGGGCCGACCGCGATCGACGGATCCCGGGGGTCGCCCACCTGCAGCGCACGGGCCCCGGTGACGACCCCGGCGAGGAACCGGGGAAACAGCTCCTGAAGCACGTAGGCGCGCTCGATCGAGCCGCCGGACTGGCCTGCGTTCGCGAAGGCGCCCCAGACGGCCCCGTCAACCGCGCGCGGCACGTTCGCGTCGGCACAGACGACCATGGCGTCCTTGCCGCCGAGCTCGAGCACCGACCGCTTGAGGCCCCTTGCGCAGGCCTCGAGCACATCCCGGCCGGCGGCGAGCGAACCGGTGAAGCGCACCTGCTGGACCGGGGCGTCGACGAGCGCGGCGCCGACCGCCGACCCGCCGTGGACCACGTGGAAGAGCCCCTCCGGCAAGCCCGGCGCGGGCGAACACGCGGGCGATCCGCTCGCCCGCGGCGACCGCGTGGGGGGAGGGCTTGTAGACGACGCCGTTGCCGGCCATGAGCGCGACCGCGACGTCGCCGAGCGGGGTGGCGAACGGCTCGGTCGCGGGCCCGAGGACGGCGACGACCCCGAGCGGCTCGTAGCTCCAACGGGCCCGTGTGAACGGGCGGAGCGCCCGTGAGACGCCGACCTTCTCACCGGCGAGGATCGCCGGGCCGTTCTCGGCCAGCCACTGAAGCGTCTCGATCGCGGGAAGGAGCTCCATCAGCTCGACCTCCGCGCGTGGTCGCCCCTGTTCTACCCCGATGATCGCGGTGAGCTCGTCGGCCTCGTCGATCACCGCCTGTGCCGCCCGCGCCATGTACCGGGCCCGGTCCCGGGCGCGCAGCTGCCACCACAGTGGCTGGACCGACGCGGCCTCCTGGACGGCGGCCTCGACCGCCTCGGGCGTGGCGGGGGCGTACTCGCCGAGACGGGTGCCCGTCACCGGGCTGACCGGGCTCGTCGACGGCGCCGGCGGGGGAGAGGCCATGCCGCCATCCTGCCAGGCGGGGGGCGGCTGCTCCGCGCTCAGGCGGCGGCGACGGTGCGCAGCGAGCGCTCGCGCAGGGCGTAGGCGAGCGCGGCGCCGGCCCCGGGGGCCGAGGACTCGTCGGCGATCAGCATGTCGGGCTCGCGCGCGCCGAGGTCGATCGCCCCGACCGCGACGACTCGCTCGGTCCCGCCGACGAACGCGGTGGCGCAGGCGACCACCCGCTCCCGCGGGGCGAACCGCAGGGCGCGCACCAGCTCGAGGTCGTCCGTCGCCAGGCCGAGCCCCGTCAGGAGCGCACGGACGCCCTGCCGGTCAGCGCGATGGGGAAGCCGGAGCCGGAGACGGGAACCGTCGGGAAGGGATGTGGTGGCGTTCAGAAGCATGGTGTGAGCGGGGGCTCACTACCTGGTTCGGCACGAACCCACACATCGGGTGACCTCTGTGTTCAACCTCACACGCGGCGACCGCGCGCCTCGCGGAGGGTGGCGAGCCGTTCGGCCTGCTGAGGCTCCGCTCCCTCGGGGGTGTAGAAGCGCGTCCCGACGAGCGCCGGCGGCAGCAGCTCCTGCCCCGACACGTGGCCGGGATGGTCGTGCGGATAGTCGTATCCGACCCCGCGGGCGCCGGGCAGCAGCGGCTCGGGCGGCGCCTGCACGCCGTGGTCGCGGACGTGGGCCCGGGCGGCGTTGAGCGCGGCGTAGGAGGCGTTCGACTTCGGGGCGCACGCCAGGTAGGTCGCGCACTGGGCGAGCGCATGGGCGCCCTCCGGCATCCCGACGAGCTGCACGGCGGCGGCGGTGGACGTGGCCACCTGCAGCGCCTGCGGGGCCGCGTTGCCGATGTCCTCGCTGGCCAGGATGACCATCCGGCGGGCGATGAAGCGGGGATCCTCGCCCGCCTCGAGCATGACCGCCAGGTAGTACAGGGAGGCGTCGGGGTCCGAGCCCCGGGTCGCCTTGATCCAGGCGGAGATCAGGTCGTAGTGCGCGTCGCCCTTCTTGTCGTAGCGGACTGCACGGCGCTGCAGGGCGTCCTCGGCGACCGCGAGGGTGACGTGACCCTGGGCGGCGGCGAGCTCCAGCGCCCCGAGTGCGGCCCGGGCATCCCCGCCCGTGCGTGCGCTCAGGAACGCGAGCGCGTCGTCGTCCGCCGTGGCGTGGCCGTCGGCCCCCGGGAGCTCCGGCAGCGCCTTCTCGAGCACGCCGCGCACGTCGTCCGGCTCGAGAGCCCGCAGCTCGTAGAGGGCGCAGCGGGAGAGCAGCGCCGCGTTGACCTCGAAGCTCGGGTTCTCCGTCGTGGCGCCGATCAGCGTCACCACGCCTGCCTCCACCGCCGGCAGCAGCGCGTCCTGCTGCGCCTTGTTGAAGCGGTGGATCTCGTCGAGGAAGAAGACCGTCGCGCCGGGCCGGTGCCGCGCCCGCTCCATCACCGCACGGACCTCCGCCCGACCGGCCTCGACGGCCGAGAGCTCCTCGAAGGTCGCCTCGGCCGATGCGGCCACCAGGCGAGCGAGCGTCGTCTTGCCTGTCCCGGGTGGGCCGTGCAAGATCATCGAGTGAGGGCGGCCCAGCTCGATCGCGGCGCGAAGCGCGGAGCCCTCGGCGAGCAGGTGGTCCTGACCGACCACGGCCTCGAGCGTCGCGGGCCGTAGCCGGGCCGCCAGGGGGGCCGGGCGGGACGGGGCGGGGTCGAAGAGCTGTTCCACAGCGGACATGCTGGCGGCCCGTTCGGACAGGGCCGACGCACCGGATTTCTAAGCTGACATCCTGTCAGGCAAGTGTGAGAGGCTCGCTCGTGAGAGGAGGAGCCGGGTGTCCACACCACAGACGAGCGAAGGACGAACAGCCGACAGGGTGCTCTCGGTGCGTGGGCTCGAGGTGGTCTACGACGACCTCGCGCTCGTCCTGCGCGGGGTCTCGCTCGACGTCGCCCAGGGGGAGATCGTCGCGCTGCTCGGAGCCAACGGCGCCGGGAAGACGACGCTGCTGCGCGCCATCACCGGCCTGCTCGACATCCACAACGGCAAGCCCACCAAGGGCAGCGTGCTGCTCGACGGCGACCCGATCGAACGGCTCGACCCACCGGCGATCGTCCGCCGCGGGATCGCCCAGGTCATGGAGGGGCGCCGGATCTTCGCCGAGCTCTCCGTCGATGAGAACCTCAAGACGGGCGCCTTCACCCGGAAGGGCCGGGCGGAGATCGCCGAGAGCTACGCCCACGTCCTCGACCTCTTCCCGGTCCTGAAGGAGCGTCGCTCCTCGATCGCCGGGTACCTCTCCGGCGGCGAGCAGCAGATGGTCGCGATGGGCCGCGCGCTCATGGCCGCGCCGAAGCTCCTCCTGCTCGACGAGCCCTCGCTGGGCCTCGCGCCGAAGATCGTCCAGCAGATCCGCGACATCATCGTGCAGGTCAACGGGGAGGGCACGAGCGTCCTGCTGGTCGAGCAGAACGCCGCGATGGCCCTCGGGATCGCGAACCGCGGCTACGTGATGGAGACCGGGCGGATCGTCAAGGAGGGCGCGGCCTCCGCGCTCCTGGCCGACGAGGACATCAAGGAGTTCTACCTCGGCACCGGCGGCGGGGACGCCGAGCGCGTGCACTTCAAGGACGTCAAGAGCTACCGGCGTAAGAAGCGGTGGGCGGCGTGAGGGAGACCGCCGGCCCGGAGGCGACGGACGCCGATCAACCCGCGCTCCTCGACGTCGCCGGCGTGGTGCTGCGCTTCGGCGGGGTCACGGCGCTCGACGGCGTGACCTTCGACGTCAAGCGGGGAGAGCTCTTCGCGGTCATCGGCCCCAACGGTGCCGGGAAGACCTCGATCTTCAACTGCCTGAACGGGGTCTACACGCCGCAGGAGGGCTCGATCACCCTCGACGGCACCGACCTGCTGAAGCAGGCGCCCGCGCAGATCGCGGGGCTCGGCGTCGCGCGCACGTTCCAGAACCTCGGACTGTTCGAGAACCTCACGGTCGTCGACAACCTCATGCTCGGTCGGCACACCAAGATGCGCACGGGCTTCCTGGCCGGCATGGCCTGGTGGGGGCGTGCGAAGCGCGAGGAGATCGAGCACCGCGAGGCGGTGGAGCGCGTCATCGAGCTCCTCGAGCTCGAGCCCTACCGCGGCCAGCCCGCCGGCAAGCTCCCCTACGGCGTCCAGAAGCGGCTCGAGCTCGGCCGAGCGATTGCGATGGAGCCGAAGCTGCTGCTCCTCGACGAGCCGGTGGCCGGCATGAACCTGGAGGAGTCCCAGGACATGGCCCGGTACATCCTCGACGTCCGGGACCGGCTCGACCTCGCGATGATCCTGGTCGAGCACCAGATGGCCCTGGTCATGGACCTCGCCGATCGGGTCATGGCGATGGACTTCGGGGTCCCGATCACGGTCGGCACCCCGGAACAGGTGCAGAACGACCAGCGTGTCGTCGACGCGTACCTGGGCGTCGCATGAGCGCGGCCGTCACCTCGCTTCCCGGCCACGTGCTCCGCCACGCACGCGAGCGGCCGGGCGCCGTGGCCCTGCGCGACAAGCATCTCGGCCGCTGGCGGGAAACGACCTGGAAGGGCTACGCCGATCGGGTGGCCCGGGTGGCCGCCGGCCTGCGCGCGCTCGGCGTGGTCCCCGGCGACCGGGTCGCGATTCACGCGGAGAACCGGCCGGAGTGGGTGGTCGCCGACCTGGCGATCCAGGTGCTCGGGGCGATCAGCGTCGGGATCTACCCCACGAGCCCCGAGGCCGAGGTCGCCTACCTCCTCGGCCACTGCGGCGCGAAGGTCCTCATCGCCGAGGACGAGGAGCAGCTCGACAAGGCGCTCGCCGTCCGCGACGAGCTCCCGGCGCTCGAGCACCTGATCGTCGTCGAGCCGCGCGGGGTGCGCGCGGAGGGCATCGGCCGGTGGCGCGAGCTCGAGGCGACGCGAGCCGCTCGACCTCGAGCAGGCGGTCACCGCGCTCGACCCGCAGGCCACCGCGATCCTCGTCTACACGAGCGGCACGACCGGCCCCCCGAAGGGCGGCATGCTCTCCCACGCCAACCTCGTCTTCGCCGGGGAGGCCTCCGGCGCCGCGTTCGCGACCGGCCCGGAGGACTCGAGCCTCAGCTACCTACCGCTCTGCCACGTCGCCGAGCGGCTCGCCTCCGTGATCGACGCGGTCCACGCCGGCTACACGGTCCACTTCGGCGAGGGCCCGGAGACGTTCCCGCAGGATCTCCGCGAGGTCCAGCCGACGGTCTTCCTCGGGGTCCCGCGCGTGTGGGAGAAGATGCTCGCGGGGGTCGAGGTCCGGATGGGCGACGCGACCTGGCTCAAGCGGACGGTCTACGCGAAGGCGGTCGCCCGCGGCCGTCGCGTCGCGCCCCAGCGGATGGCCGGCGGGCTCTCCGGCGCCTCCCGCGTGGCGGACCTCTTCTGGGGGGCGATCCTCTATCGGCCGCTGCGCGAGAAGCTCGGGCTGCTCCGCGTCCGGGCCGCGATCTCCGGCGCCGCGCCCATCGCCCCGCAGGTGCTCGAGTACTTCTGGGCGCTCGGCGTCCCGATCCGGGAGGGCTACGGGATGACCGAGAACACCGCCTGCGGGACCTACACCCGCGAGGGTGACGTGCGCATCGGCTGGGTCGGCCCGGCGCTCGACGGCGTCGAGCTGAAGCTCGCGGACGACGGCGAGATCCTGACCCGCTCGCCGGGCGTCTTCCAGGGCTACTGGGAGAACCCGGAGGCGAGCGCCGAGGCCGTCGACCCCGAGGGCTGGCTCCACACCGGCGACGTGGGCGAGCTCTCCCCGGACGGCTTCCTCAAGATCACCGACCGCAAGAAGGACATCATGATCACGGCGGGCGGCAAGAACATCGCGCCGAGCGAGATCGAGAACCGCCTGAAGGTCTCCCCCTACGTCCGCGAGGCGATCCTGCTCGGGGACGGCCGCAAGCATCTCGCGGCGCTCATCGGGATCGAGGCCGACACCGTCGGCGACTGGGCGAGCCGGCGGGGGCTCGCCTACACGACCTACGCGGATCTCGCGGGCAAGGACGAGGTCCGCGCGCTCGTGCAGAGCTGGGTCGACGAGGTCAACGCCGACCTCGCCCAGGTCGAGGAGGTCAAGAAGTTCAGCCTCCTGCGGGCCGAGCTCGACCACGAGGACGGGCAGCTCACCGCCACCCAGAAGGTCAAGCGTTCGGCCATCGCGGAGCAGTTCTCCGACGAGGTGGAGGCCCTCTATGGATGAGTTCTTCCAGCTCTGCTTCAACGGGACGGCGCTCGGCGCCCGGTACGCGCTCGTCGCGCTCGGCTTCGTGATCATCTACCGCGCCACCGGGGTCATCAACTTCGCGCAGGGCGGGCTCGTCGCCCTCGGTGCGTACCTCGCCTACGCGCTCGGCGACACCGCGACCCTGCCGTTTCTGCTGGCGGTGATCGGGGCCGTTCTCCTCTCCGGCCTGATCGCCGCCGGCACCGAGCGGGTCGTGCTGCGCCGGATGGTCGGCCAGCCGGTCTTCGCGGTCCTCATGGTCACGATCGGCCTGCTCTTCATCCTCGAGCAGGTCGTCACCTCGATCTGGGGCTTCCGCGCGCTCAACCTCGGCGATCCCTGGGGCGTGCAGACCGTGGACGCCGGCGGCGTCATCCTCGCGACCAAGGACCTCTGGACCATCGGGATCACCGCCGCGGTGCTCGCCGCGTTCTTCGCGTTCTTCCGTTTCTCGAAGCTCGGCGTCGCCATGCGGGCGACCGCCTTCGACCAGGAGGCCGCGCTCGCCCAGGGGATCTCCGCCCGCCGTGTGTTCGCCGTCTCCTGGGGGATCTCGGGCGCGCTGGCCTGCCTGGCGGGCGTGACGCTTGCCGCCGGGCCCGCCTCGCTCACGCCCGGGATCGGGGCGATCGCGCTCGTGGCCTTCCCGGCGATGATCGTCGGTGGCCTGGACTCCCCGATCGGCGCGGTGCTCGGAGGCCTGATCATCGGCCTGACGCAGGCGCTGACCTCCGGCTACCAGGAAGAGCTGTTCCCCTGGGCGGGGGCGGACCTCTCCGAGGTCATGCCCTACATCGTCATGGTGCTCATCCTGCTGATCCGGCCCTACGGCCTCTTCGGCACGAGGGAGGTGCGCCGGATATGAGGACGCACGGCCTCATGACGCGGAAGTACAGCGACGACCTGCGCCTCTTCGGCTCCCCGGCGGCGAAGCTGGGGCTCCTGGCGCTGCTTGCCGCCTACGTGTTCGTCCCGTTCTTCGTGGCGAGCCCGTTCTGGCTCTCGGTGCTCGACTATGCGGGTATCGCCGCCGTCGGCGCGCTCGGGCTGAACCTGCTCACGGGCTACACGGGCCAGGTCTCGCTCGGCCACGCGTTCTTCATCGGGATCGGCGCCTACGCCGCGGCCAAGCTCGGCGGGCCCGAGGACGTCGGGCTTCCTCTCCCCCTGTGGCTGCTCGGCGCGACGGTCATCGGCGCGTTCGTCGGGGCGCTGATCGGTCCGTTCGCGCTGCGCCTGCGGGGCAACTACCTGGCGATCGTGACGCTGGGCCTGGTCTTCCTCGGCGAGCACGTCTTCCGCAACGCCAAGGACCTCACCGGCGGGAACTCGGGCACGAACGTCGACACCGCGACGAGCCTGCTCGGCGCCGACTTCAAGGACCTCCAGTTCCTCGGCCAGAACTTCTCGTTCAACCAGGGCTACTTCTGGCTCATCTGGGGGATCGTCGGGATCACCGCGCTGCTCTGCAAGAACCTCGTGCGCACCCGGCCCGGACGCGCGCTGCAGGCGGTCCGCGACCGCGACGTGGCCGCCGAGGTCATCGGGGTGCAGCTCGGCCGGTACAAAGTCGGAGCCTTCGCGATGAGCTCGGGCCTCGCTGCGCTCGCGGGTGCGCTGCTCGGCTCCTACCAGCAGTTCGTGACCCCGGAGCAGTTCAACCTCTTCGTGTCGATCCAGTACATCGCGATCATCATCGTCGGCGGGGTCGGGACGATCTTCGGCTCGATCCTCGGCGCGCTCGTCCTCGGCGGGCTTCCCGGCCTGATCGACCAGTACTCCGCTTCGATCCCCGGGGTGACGACCGGCTCGGGCGACCCCGGGTTCATCTCGGTCTTCTCCCTGAACCAGGCCATCTTCGGCCTGCTGATCGTGCTCTTCCTCGTGTTCGAGCCGCGCGGCCTGGCGGCGCTGTGGCTCCGCGTGAAGGCGTACTTCAAAGCTTGGCCGTTCTCGTACTGATGGCGGCCATCTGTCCCACACCCCAGAGGAGATGCACCACATGAAAGGCATGCGAACACTCACGATCGCGGGAGCAGCCGTGACGCTGGCGCTGGCCGGTTGCGGCGGCGCCGACGACCCGGCACCGTCCGGCGGCGGAGGCGGCGGGACCGACACCGGAGCGGACGGCGGAGCACCGGCCAACGCGCCGGGCTTCGACGGCACAACGATCTCCGTCGGGGCGCTCTCACCGCTCTCCGGACCGGTCGCCGTCATCGGCACCCCGCTGACCAACGGCAACAAGGTCTTCTTCGACGCGCTGAACGCCAAGGGCGGGATCGCGGGCAAATACAAGGTGAAGCTGGTCCAGGACGACACCCAGTACAAGCCGGACGTCGCCGTCCAGCGGTACAACCGACTCAAGGGCGACGTGGTCGCCTTCACCCAGGTGCTCGGCACGGCGGTCACGCTCGGCGTCCTGCCGCAGCTCAAGCGCGACGACATCCTCGCCGCGCCCGCCTCGCTCGACGCGTTCTGGGTCCGCGAGCCGAACCTGCTCCCGGTCGGCAACCCCTACCAGGGGCAGGCCATCAACGGCATCGACTACTACCTGAAGAACGGGGGCGAGGGGAAGAACGTCTGCTCGCTCTCCCAGGACGACGCCTACGGCGAGGCCGGCAAGGAGGGCATCGACTTCGTCGCCGAGAAGGACGGCTTCAAGCTCGCGAGCGCCCAGAAGTTCAAGCAGGGCGATAAGGACGTGACCGGGCAGATCCAGTCGCTGGCCAAGGCGAAGTGCGACGCGGTCTTCCTGACCTCGCTGCCCTCCGACTCGGGCACGATCTGGGGCACCGCCGCCAAGCTCGGCTTCGCGCCGCAGTGGATCGCGCAGTCCCCCTCGTGGATCGACGAGCTCGGCGCCTCGCCGCTGAAGGAGTATCTGGCGAAGAACGTCTGGATCGTCGCCGAGGGAACCGAGTGGGGCGACGACTCCGTCGAGGGCATGAAGCAGATGGTGGCCGACGTGGAGAAGTACGACCCGAACCAGGACCCTGACTACTACTTCGCCTTCGGCTACGTCCAGGCCGAGGCGATGTCCGCGGTCCTCGAGAAGGCCGTCGAGAACGGCGACCTTTCGCACAAGGGCGTGCTCGACGCCTCGCAGCAGCTCGGTGCAGTCAGCTTCGGCGGGCTGTTCGGCGACTACGAATACGGCGCGGCGGAGGCGCGCAAGCCGCCGTCGGCCTCGACGATCTTCAAGGTCGACACCGACAAGCCGTACTCGCTCGCGACGCTGGAGCGGGACTACACGTCGGAGGCAGTCGGCGAGTTCGAGTACAAGGCGCGCTGAGCGCCGACGAGACGGGGGCGTCGCGCGGCTGCGCGGCGCTCCCCGGGGTCGGGTGCAGGGGAGAACGGGGCCTCCGCGGAGGTGCCCTAACATGAAACGCGTTCACCTCCCCCTCTCGACCAAAGAACGAGGACACTCATATGGCCACGTCCGAAGCGCTCGTCTTCGATGCCATCCGCACCCCCCGCGGCAAAGGCAAGTTCAACGGCTCGCTGCACAACACCAAGCCGGTCGACCTCGTCGTCGGCCTCATGCACGAGACCCTCGTCCGTAACGAGAAGCTCGATCCCAACCTGATCGACGACGTCGTCCTCGGCTGCGTCTCCCCGATCGGCGACCAGGGCGGCGACATCGCCAAGACCGCGGCGATCAAGGCCGGCCTGCCGGACACCGTCGCGGGCGTCCAGCTCAACCGCTTCTGCGCGTCCGGCCTGGAGGCCGTCAACGTTGCAGCCCAGAAGGTCGCCTCCGGCTTCGAGGACCTCGTCTTCGCCGGTGGCGTCGAGTCGATGTCGCGCGTGCCCATGGGCTCCGACGGCGGCGCCTGGGCGATGGACCCGGAGACGAACTTCGACACCGGCTTCGTGCCGCAGGGCATCGGCGCCGACCTCATCGCGACCGTCGAGGGCTTCTCCCGCGACGACGTCGACGAGTTCGCCGCCCGCTCGCAGGCGCGCGCCTCGGCCGCGCAGGAGGCCGGGTACTTCGACGACTCGGTCATCCCGGTCCGCGACCTCAACGGTCAGGTCGTGCTCGCGAAGGACGAGTTCATCCGCAAGGGCACGACGGCCGAGACGCTCGTCGGGCCTGAAGCCCTCCTTCGCGGCCATGGGCGACATGGGCGGCTTCGACGCCGTCGCGCTCCAGAAGTACCACTGGGTCGAGAAGATCAACCACGTCCACCACGCCGGCAACTCGTCCGGCATCGTCGACGGCGCGGCCCTCGTGACCATCGGCAACGCCGCGATCGGCGAGAAGCTCGGCATGACGCCGAAGGCGCGCATCGTCGCCACCGCACTCTCCGGTGCGGATCCGACGATCATGCTGACGGGCCCCGGCCCCGCCTCCCTGAAGGCGCTCAAGAAGGCCGGCCTGAAGGCCTCCGACATGGACCTCATCGAGATCAACGAGGCGTTCGCGGCCGTGGCCCTCCGCCTCGTGCGGGACCTCGACGTCGACATGGACAAGGTCAACGTCAACGGCGGCGCGATCGCCATGGGCCACCCGCTCGGCGCCACCGGCGCGATGATCCTCAACACGATCATCGACGAGCTGCACCGCACCGGCGGCAAGTACGGCCTGTGCACCCTGTGCGTGGGCGGCGGCATGGGCATCGCGACGATCGTGGAGGCGCTCTAAATGGCCTCGACCATCCGCTGGGAGGACGCCGGCGACGGCGTCGTCAACCTCGTCCTCGACGATCCGAACCAGTCCGCGAACACGATGAACGCGGACTTCATCACCTCGCTGAAGGAGACCGTCGACCGCCTGGAGGCCGAGAAGGACTCGATCTCCGGTGTCGTGCTCACCTCGGCGAAGAAGACCTTCTTCGCCGGCGGTGACCTCAACGACCTGATCAAGGCCACGCCGGAGACGGCGGAGGAGTTCGCCGAGGGCTTCGAGGGTCTGAAGGCCGACATGCGCCGCCTGGAGAAGCTCGGCAAGCCGGTCGTCGCCTGCATCAACGGTGCGGCGCTCGGCGGCGGCCTCGAGATCACCCTGGCCTGCCACCACCGCGTGTGCCTGGAGAAGGGCCCGGTCCTCGGCTTCCCCGAGGTCCAGCTCGGCCTGCTCCCCGGCGCCGGCGGCGTCGCCCGTTCGGTCCGCATGTTCGGGATCGTCGACGCGATGATGAACCTGCTCCTGCAGGGCACCCGCCACAAGCCGGCCAAGGCGCTCGAGATGGGCCTCGTCGACGAGCTCGTCGCGACCCAGGACGAGCTCGTCCCGGCCGCCAAGAAGTGGATCGCGGCCAACCCGGAGGCGCAGCAGCCCTTCGACGTGAAGGGCTACAAGATCCCGGGCGGCACGCCGTCCAACCCGAAGCTCGCCATGAACCTGCCGGCGTTCCCCTCCAACCTGCGCAAGCAGCTCAAGGGCGCGAACTACCCGGCGCCGAAGGCGATCATGGCCGCGGCCGTCGAGGGGGCGCAGGTCGACTTCGACAACGCCCTGGTCATCGAGGGTCGCTACTTCACCTCGCTGGCCACCGGCCAGGTCGCGAAGAACATGATCCAGGCCTTCTTCTTCGACCTCCAGCAGGTCAACGGCCTGCGCGGTCGCGACAAGAACGCGGAGCGCTACACGCCGAAGAAGGTCGTCGTGCTCGGTGCGGGCATGATGGGTGCGGGCATCGCGTACCAGTGCGCGAAGTCCGGCATCGAGGTCGTGCTCAAGGACGTCACCCAGGAGGCGGCGGACAAGGGCAAGAACTACTCGGAGAAGCTCGTCGAGAAGGGGGTCTCCCGCGGGAAGGTCACGCAGGAGAAGGGCGACGCGCTGCTGGCGCGCATCACCGCCACGGACGATCCGTCCAAGGCGGAGGGCGCCGACCTCGTCATCGAGGCGGTCTTCGAGGATCCGAAGGTCAAGGAGACCGTCTTCGCCGAGATCGAGCCGTTCCTCGCGGACGGTGCGCTGCTCGGGTCGAACACCTCGACGCTCCCGATCACGGGGCTCTCGGAGTACGTCTCGCGTCCCGAGGACTTCATCGGCCTGCACTTCTTCTCCCCCGTGGACAAGATGCCGCTGCTCGAGATCATCAAGGGCGAGAAGGGCTCGGAGGACACGCTCAACCGGGCGCTCGACGTGGCCAAGGTGATCGGCAAGACCCCGATCGTCGTCAACGACTCGCGCGGCTTCTACACCTCGCGCGTCATCGGCACGTTCATCAACGAGGGCATCGCGATGCTCGCCGAGGGGATCTCCCCGGTGACGATCGAGCAGGCCTCCTCGCAGGCCGGCTACCCGGCGCCCGTGCTCCAGCTCTCCGACGAGCTGAACATGGAGCTCATGACGAAGATCCGCAAGGCGTCCAAGGAAGCCGTCGAGGCCGACGGCCTCACCTGGGACGACCACCCGGCCTTCGCGGTCATCGACACGATGATCGCCGAGGGACGCCCGAGCCGTCTGAAGGGCGCGGGCTTCTACGAGTATGCCGACGGCAAGCGGACCGGCCTCTGGTCGGGCCTCGCCGAGAAGTTCCCGATCAAGGGCGACCCGACCAAGGTCTCCCTGCGTGACCTCGAGGAGCGGATGATGTTCGCCGAGGCCCTCGAGACCATCAAGTGCATGGACGAGGGCGTGATCGAGTCGGTCGCCGACGCGAACATCGGCTCGATCATGGGCATCGGCTTCCCGGGCTGGACCGGCGGGGTCATCCAGTACATCAACGGCTACGAGGGTGGCGTGGCGGGCTTCGTCGCGCGCTCCCGCGAGCTCGCCGAGCAGTACGGCGAGCGCTTCGAGCCGCCGGCCTCGCTGGTCGCGAAGGCCGAGTCGGGCGGGACGTACTCCGACGCGGAGCTCGCCACCGCCTAGCGGTTCCCCCGGGGGTGTGAGTGCTCCGTCTCGTCATGCGAGACGTGCGCCTTGCACCCCTCGGGGCGGTCGCCGGGTTCACAGTGTGAAAACACGAACCCGGTCGTGGCGGGGCACGGTGTCGGACGACCCGTTCCCGAGCCCCAGGAGGGCCCGTATGTCCACGTTCGACCGCCGCACCACCCCGACCCCGGACGGCATCTCCCGCCGTGAGCTCGTCTCCCGCGGCGCGGCCGGTGGGCTCGGCCTCGTCCTTGCCGGCAGCCTCGACCTGCTCTTCGGCGCCAGCGCCGTCGCGAAGCCGAGTGGTGTCGTCGGCTACGGGCCGCTGGTCCCCGATCCCGCCGGCATCCTCTCGCTCCCGGAGGGCTTCTCCTACGAGGTCGTCGCCCAGGCCGGCGTCACGAAGCTCGAGAGCGGTGAGTTCACGCCCTCCGACCCGGACGGGACCGCGGCGTTCGTGCGCCGCGGCGGCAACGGGACGACGCTCGTGATGAACCACGAGATCTCGGGCAGCGAGCCGTTCCCGGTCCCGCACGTCGCCGGGTACGTCTTCGACCCGACGGTCAGCGGCGGGACGACGACGATCGACGTCGACAAGGACGGCCGGCGTGTGCGCGAGTACGTCTCCCTGGCCGGGACGCTCAACAACTGCGCCGGCGGCCGCACTCCGTGGGAGACCTGGCTCTCCTGCGAGGAGAGCGAAGCGACCTCGAAGGGCGGGATCCGGCACGGGTACGTCTTCGAGGTCGACCCCTACGACCAGGAGGCCAACCGCGATCCGAAGCCGATCAAGGCGCTCGGGCGCTTCGCGCACGAGTCCGTCGCGGTCGACCCGCAGGACGGCAACCTCTACCTCACCGAGGACGCCAGCAACCCGAACGGCCTCTTCTTCCGCTTCACCGCGCCGGGCGGCAAGCTCGGGGCGGGGACCCTGAAGGCGCTGGCCGACGACGCCGGGACGCTCGAGGCGCTCCGCGCGGTGGCCGGCGACGGCAGCTTCGTGGCGGACCTCTCGAGCGTCGAAACGCCGGGAACGAAGCTCACGACCACCTGGGTGGACGTCCCGGATCGCGACGCCCGGAGCCTCTCGGTGCGGAAGCAGGCCTTCGCGCAGCCCGTCACTCGCTCGCGCAAGCTCGAGGGCATGTGGGCCGGTGACGGCGGGACGTACTTCGTGGCCTCTTTCGCGCGTACGAGCGACGGCAGCGCCGCTCAGCACGACGGGCAGGTCTGGTTCCTCGACACGAAGGCGCAGACGATCGAGCTGAAGATCATCTTCGCCTACACCCCGTCGGATCAGGACGGCGACCCGGACGGCCCCGACAACATCACGGTCTCGCCCTACGGCGGTGTCATCGTGGCCGAGGACGGGGAGGGCGTGAATCATCTCGTGGGCTCCACGGCGAGCGGCGAGACGTTCTTCCTCGCGCGGAACGAGCTCGACGGCGACAACGAGTTCACCGGCCCGACGTTCTCCCGCAACCAGAAGACCCTGTTCGCGAACATCCAGGACCCCGGCCACACGTTCGCGATCACCGGGCCGTTCACCAAGCAGCGCTGAGCGGCAAGGGTTGCGTCGTGCGCACGATGCGGCCGAAGCGCGAACCTGGCCCCAGGAACAGTCCGCTCCCGGGGCTAGGTTGCGAACGGTGAAGGATGCCCTCGCCAACCTCGCCGCCGTCTTCGCCGACCCGGCCGCCCCGACGGCCCCGGAGGCACTCGAGCAGGTGCGCCGCGGATGGACGACCCTCGGCCCGGAGGAGCGTGCGGCGCTAACTCCGCTGGCCAAGCTCGCCGCCGCACGGGTGGAGGCGGCCCGCGCGCCCACGCCCTCGTCGACGAGCGAGGAGGACGACTACTACGCCTCGCTCGCCCTTCCCGAGGATGAGGACGATCCGGGCCGATATGGGGAGCCGGCGCCCGTCGCCCGTCAGGAGGAGGCCTCCGGCGGCGACCTCTTCTCCATGGCCACCCCCGCCCCGCCCGCGGCAGCCGAGCCACCGCGCGAGCGCACGCCGCTGACCGATGTCACACCGGAGCAGCTGCTCGGCCTGCTCGAGCTCGCGTCCTTCCGCCCCGGGCAACGGGAGGCCGTCCAGGCCGCGCTCGACGGCCGCGACGCGCTCGTGGTGATGCCGACGGGTGGCGGCAAGAGCCTCTGCTACCAGCTGCCCGCTCTGGCCGGCGACGACCTCACGGTGATCGTCTCCCCGCTCATCGCGCTGATGCGCGACCAGTGCGCCCGGCTCACCGACCTCGGCCACCCTGCGGTCATGCTCGCCTCGGGCGGGGACGGGAGCGCGAACCGCGAGGCGCTCGCCGAGATCCGCGACGGGCGCGCGAACGTCGTCTTCGCCGCGCCCGAGCGCTTCGCCAGCGGGCCGTTCCGGGCTGCGCTGCGGGAGCGGGCACTCGCGCTCTTCGTGGTCGACGAGGCGCACTGTGTGAGCGAATGGGGCCACGATTTCCGACCCGACTATCTGCGCCTTGCGGGGGTGATCGCCGAGCTCGGCCACCCGCCGGTCATGGCCTGTACCGCGACCGCCACCCCGAAGGTCGCCGAGGAGATCGTGCAGCGGCTCGCGCTGCGCGAGCCCGAACGGGTGCGCTCCGGCTTTGACCGGCCGAACCTCTCCTTCGACGTCCTGAACTTCGACGGGGAGGGCTCGGTCGCAAAGAAGCGTGCGACGCTCCTCGCAGGCGTGCAGATGGAGGAGAACCGGCCCGCCGTCGTCTACTGCGGCACCCGCAAGTCGACCGAGGAGACCGCCGACCTGCTTGCTCGAAGCGGGATGCGCGTCGCCGACTATCACGCGGGAAAGAGCGCGGAGCACCGCGCCAAGGCGCAGGACGCGTTCATGGGCGGGACCGTCGACGTCGTCGTCGCCACGAACGCGTTCGGAATGGGCGTCGATAAGGCCGACGTGCGCTCGGTCTGGCACTGGGCGCTCCCGTCCTCGCTCGAGGCCTACTACCAGGAGGCCGGCCGCGCGGGCCGCGACGGGCTCCCCGCCCGCGCCGTGCTGCTCGCCTCGCGCTCGGATCTCGGGCGGCTCGTTCGCTTCATCCAGGAGGCCGAGGTGAAGGTCGAGCAGGTCGGGGCGCTCGTCGGCCGGCTCCGCGCGCGGGCCGGCGGTGACGGCGTGGTCGAGCTCGAATGGGGCGAGGACCGTGATCGCATCGCCCTGGCGATCGCCGAGCGGGCCGGAGCGCTCAGCCTCGAGCCGGGACCCGGCGGCCGGGTGCGGGTGGAGCTCAGCCGGGGTGAGCTCGACCATCAGAGCGCCAACGAGCTGTGCCGGGCGGCGACCGACCGGCGTTGGCAGTCGTACCGCTCGATCGAGCGGTACGCGACGAAGAACGACCGCTGTCGCCGCCGCCAGCTCCTCGACCATTTCGGGGATCCGGCCGAGGTCGCTCCCACCGGCCGTTGCTGCGACGTCGACGATCCGGTCGCGTGGCTGCCGCCGATCGCCATCGAGAAGAAGCGCTCCGGGCGCTCCTCCGGCGGTGCCCCGGCCGACGACGGTACGGACGTGCCGGACGCTGAGCTCGCCCCGCTCAAGGCGTGGCGGATGGAGCGCGCCGACGGCAAGCCCGCCTACACCGTCGCGCCGAACGCGACCCTGTACGAGATCGTCCGGCGGAAGCCGCGGAGTGAGGCCGAGCTGCTCGACATCAAGGGCATCGGGCCGAGCTTCATCGACAAGCACGCCGCCTCGCTGCTGGAGCTGTTGAGCGCCAGCTGAGGGAGCCCGGGCGTCGGCGGCGCGGAGGCGGGGTAGTGTCGGTCGATGAGCGCAACCACCACCTCCGCCCGCCTGGTCGCCGTCGACGAGCTCGGCCCGTCGCAGGTCACCGTCGTCGAGACCCCCGCCGGGAAGATGGCGGTGGGGATGGTCGACGGCGTGCCGTTCGCCACCTCGAACCGGTGCCGTCACTTCCTCGCCTCCCTCGGGGAGGGCAAGATCGCCGACGGCTGCCTCGAGTGCCCGTGGCACGGTGCCCGCTACGACGTGAAGACCGGCGAGATGGTCCTCGGCCCCCAGGGCGCCTTCAAGCCGGTCGCCGGCGCGGTCAAGAAGACGATGGGCGCCCGCAACCTGAAGACCTACCCGGTCGAGCTCCGGGACGGGGAGATCTGGCTCGTGGGCTGACGCGCGTAGGCTTACCGGGAATGGAGACCCTCGCGACCGAGCTGCTCCAGCAGCTGCTCCGCTTCAACACGGTCAACCCTCCGGGAGACGAGCGCGTCGCCCAGGAGTGGCTGGCCGGGGTGCTCGAGGAGGCGGGCTTCGAGGTCGATCTGCTCGGGGCGAGCGCGGAGCGGCCCAACCTCGTGGCGCGGCTCCGTGGGCACGCACCGGGTCCGGTGCTCTGCCTGCTCTCGCACATGGACACCGTGCTCGCGACGCCGTCCGAATGGCAGCGCGACCCGTGGTCGGGCGACCTGGTCGACGGTGTCGTCTGGGGGCGCGGCGCGCAGGACATGAAGTCGCAGACCGCAAGCGAGGTGGCGGCCGCCCTCACGCTGGCGCGCGAGGGCTGGCGGCCCGCGAAGGGCGACCTGCTCGTCGTCTGCGTCGTGGACGAGGAGACGGGCGGCGCGAACGGCGCCAAGTGGATCTGCCGCGAGCACCCGGAGAAGGTCCGTTGCGACTACGTGCTGAACGAGGGCGGCGGCTCGGTCTTCGACGTCGACGGGGAGCCGCACTACGGCGTCTGCATCGCCGAGAAGGGCGTCTTCCGCTTCACGCTCACCGTGGACGGCCGGGCCGGGCACGCCTCGATGCCTGCGATGGCCGACAACGCGCTCCCGAAGCTCGCACCGCTGCTCGCGACGCTCGCCACGGCGCGGGCCGAGCTCGACGTCACCGACGCCCCCGCCGGGCTGCTCGCGGGGCTCGGCATCGACATGGCCCAGGGACCGGCCGCAGCACTCGAGGAGCTCCGCGGACGCGCGCCGCAGCTCGCCGCCTTCGTCGAGCCGATGCTCTCGGTGACCTTCGCCCCGACGATGATCGGCGCGGGGTCGAAGATCAACGTCATCCCGTCGCAGGCCTGGCTGAAGGTCGACTGCCGGGTCCCGCCCGGCATGGACGAGGACGGTGCCCGCGCCCGGATCGAGGAGGTGCTCGCGGAGCACGACGGCTACGTGCTCTCCTTCGACGAGGAGGTCGTCGGCAACGGGTCGAAGCCCGAGGGGCCGCTATGGGACGCGATCGTCCGCTGGATCGGCTCCGAGGAGCCCGGGGCGAAGGTCCTGCCGAGCATGCTCCCCGCCTTCACCGACTCACGCACCTTCCGGGCTGCGTTCCCGGAGTGCACGGCCTACGGCTTCTATCCGCAGAAGGACATGAGCCTCTACGAGATGTGGCCGCTCGTCCACGGCAAGGACGAGCGGATCCACGCGAGCACCCTGGGCTTCGCCGCTCGGGCCTACAAGGCGATCGCCGAGGAGCTGTTGGGATGACCGAGGAGACCAAGCAGGAGAAGCTCCGCCTGGGCGGGATGGCCCTGCGCAACGGGCTGCTCGTCCACGGGCCGACCCATTGGGCGGCCGCCGTCCGGACGCCGGCCGGCGCGATCGAGGTGGCCTCGGGCCGCAAGCCGCGGGTGCGGGGGCCGGTGGAGCGCGTCCCCGGCGCGCGCGGGGTCGTCAAGCTCGGCGAGGCAATGCTCGTCATCCCGCTGGTCAAGCGGCGACTGCCCGCGGCGCAGCTCCCGTTCCAGAACCCGCAGATCCTCGGCGCCATGGGCGTCGCCGCCGTCGGCGGGTCGCTGCTGCGGCGCCGGGTGAGCGGGCTGCGCGGGGAGGCGATGCTGGCCGCGGTCTCGATCGCCCCCTCGCTCCTCGCCCTGCGGGGCGGCGACCTGGCCGCCTATCACGGGGTCGAGCACAAGGCGATCGCGGCCTACGAGCAGGACGACGCCGACGCCCGGGACGCCGCCAAGGAGCACGACCGTTGCGGCTCGCACCTCATGGCGCCGATGCTCGCCTCGAACGTCGCCGGCACGGCGCTCCTGAAGGCGCTCGTCGCGAAGCCGACGGCGGCGCAGGGCGCCGCACTCTCCCTCGCCTCGATCGGCATCGCGGTGGAGGTCTTCACCTGGTCGGAGAAGCACCATGACTCGGCGGCCGCCCGTGCGCTCCGCGTGCCTGGCCACGAGCTGCAGCGCGTGCTCGGCACCCGCGAGCCGACCGAGGAGCAGCTCGAGGTCGGCCGCGCCGCGCTCGAGGAGATCCTCCGGGCCGAGGGCGCCGCGGCTCGAGGACGATCGCCGGAATCGCGACCTCCGGGGTGAGAGACCGGTGCTCGTCGTCCGGCGACGTCTTCGCGGCTCTGTGGACTAAGTGGACCAGATGGAATATGGTGGACGCGTATGGACGCCGTGTCGATTCACGAGGCCAAGACCCACTTCTCAAAGCTCGTCGCGCGCGCGGAGGCGGGCGAGGAGATCATCGTGCGCCGTGGGCAGACACCGGTGGCGAAGCTCGTCGCCCTCGACCCGCCGTCGACGCCCCGTGAGCCGGGGGCGCTCGCCGGTCGGATCGTCATGGCCGACGACTTCGACGAGATTCCGGAGGGGTTCGAGGACTACGTCTGAGCCGTGCGGGTGCTGGTCGACACCCACGCCGTCCTCTGGTGGCTCGGCAACGATCCGCGCCTGCCGGGCGCGGCCCGATCGCTGATCGCCGAACCGGAGAACGACGTGCTGGTGAGCGTCGCCAGCCTGTGGGAGATCGCGATCAAGCGGAGGCTCGGCAAGCTCGAGGTGGTCGACGAACTCCCCGAGGTGATCCTGCAGGAGGGGTTCCGCTGGCTCGCAGTGAGCCCCCGTCACGCGTGGGCGGTTCGCGAGCTGGAGCTCCATCACCGTGACCCGTTCGATCGGATGCTGGTGGCTCAGGCGCAGATCGAGGGCGTTCCGATGATCTCCGGCGACGCCCGCCTGGCCGCTTACGGCGTCGACGTGCGCTGGAGCTGACTCACCCCGAGCGCAGCACGACGGTGCCGCTCGGGGCGGGGTCGCCGTCCGGCGGCTCCCGCGTGACCTCGATCTCAGGGAACTTCGCAGGATCGGCGGCGATCAGGAAGCGGACGTCGGTGAGGCCCCGCTTGTCCGGGTGCCAGGTGCCGGCGGAGATGCGGTTGGGCGCGCGCGGGGAGTCTCCGGGCCCGACGAACCAGAGCTCGTAGTAGGTGCCCTTCGGGATCTTCGGCACGCTCATGCTCCTCACCGAGACCACCCGGCCGGGGCCAGTGACGTTCACCTGCGCCTCGGCGCGCACGCCGTCCCCGCGGAGCGTTGCGGCCTTCTCGGGCGAGCCCGGAAGGGAGGTGTCGGTGATCGTGCGCGGCGCCTGGGCGACGGTGGTCGTCGTGTCGGTCGCGGTGCCGCTCCCGAGCAGGAACGCGAGCGCGAGCCCCGCGGCCACGGCGAGGCCGGCACCGGCGGCGCGGAGCCCCCGGCGCGCGGCGAGCTCGTCCCCCGGCGGGTCCGCGGCGGCGCCCGCGGGCTCCCGCGGCGCAAGGCGGGCGGCGTCCGCGACCGCGGCGAGCACGCGCGCCTCGAGCCCCTCGGGGGGCGCGACCGGCGAGGTCCGCTGCAGCAGCGCGGCGACCTCGGCGAGCTCGGCCTCCTCGGCGGAGCAGCGCTCACACCGGGCCAGATGGTGGCGAAAGGCGACGGTCTCGGTCGGGTCCAGGCGGCCGAGGAGGTAGGCGCCGAGCAGTTCGTGCGACTGGTCAGGCAACGAGGCCACGCTCCTCGAGCTCGCCGCGCAGCGCGCGCAGGGCGTAGTAGGTGCGGGAGCGGACGGTGCCGATCGGGACGCCGAGCCGGTCGGCGATCTGCTTGTCCGCGAGGTCCTCGTCGAAGCTCAGCGTGATGACCGCGCGGTGCGCCTCGGAGAGCGACTCGAGCGCCTCCCGGACGACGAACTCCCGGGCGATCCGGTCGACGGTCTCCTCCTCGTGGCTCGTCACCTGCGCGTCGTCGGGGAGCGCCGCGACGAGCGTCGGCCGGGCCGCGGTGCGCCTCAGCATGTCGATCGCCGTCCGCTGCCCGATCGTGAAGATGAACGCGCGAGCGCTCCCGAGCGCCGGGTCGAAGCGGTCCGCGCTCTGCCAGAGCCGCACGAAGGTCTCCTGCACGAGCTCCTCGGCGTGGCCGCCGTCACGCAGCGTCCGCAGCCCGAGACGGTGGATGCGGGGCGCGAACGCGCGGTAGAGCGCCACGAGGGCCTCCCCGCGGTCCCCCGCGGCGACCGCCTCGAGCCATCCGTCCTCTGTTCTGTCCTCGCCATCGTTCATGTCCGCCTACGAGTTCCTTCGCGCGGCGTCCCCGGATCATTCAGTGGGCCGAAGGTCCAATATCAGTCCATTCGGGTCCTGACCTGATGGTGCGGAGGCCCTCCATGACCGACTATCGGGGATGTGAATCAGGACACCACCTCCTGGGCCGACGCCTTCGCCGGTCTCAAGCAGACCCTGCAGCAGTCCACGCTGAGTCCCGTCGACACCTCGAACGCGACGATCTCAGGGCAGGTCCAGGAGTGGGCCAACCAGTGGGGCGGCGTCATCGGGATGCTCTTCATGGCCGGCATCCTCTTCGTCCTCTGGAAGACCCTGAAGATGATGCCCAAGACCAAGCCGACGCAGATCAAGCCGACGGCGCTCCGCGCGATCACCTGGGACGAGATCGCGGGGGTGGACGAGGCCAAGGCCGAACTCAAGGAGGTCGTCGACTTCCTCTCCGACCCGAAGCGCTTCCGCGCGCTGGGCGCGCAGGTGCCGAAAGGCGTGTTGCTGCACGGTCCACCCGGGACCGGCAAGACGCTGCTCGCCAAGGCGGTCGCGAGCGAGTCCGGCGCCGAGTTCTTCTCGCAGTCGGCCTCGAGCTTCGTCGAGATGTTCGCCGGACTCGGTGCCGCCCGGATCCGCCGGCTCTTCGCCGAGGCGCGGAAGCACGCGCCTGCGATCCTCTTCATCGACGAGATCGACGCGGTGGGCGCCCGGCGCGGCAGCGACAACAACTCCGAGCGCGAGCAGACCCTCAACCAGCTCCTCGTGGAGATGGATGGCTTCGACGCGTCGGAGAACGTCATCGTGATCGCCGCGTCGAACCTGCTCGACAAGCTCGATCCCGCCCTGCTGCGGCCCGGCCGTTTCGACCGCCAGGTGTACGTCACGCCCCCCGACGTCGAGGGCCGGGCGAAGGTGCTCACCGTCCACACGAAGGGCAAGCCGCTCGGGCCGGACGTCGACTTGCCGATCGTCGCCGCGCAGACCAGCGGCCTGACCGGGGCCGACCTCGCGAACATCTGCAACGAGGCCGCGATCTTCTGCGCCCGCCGTGGTGGTGAGGCGCTCGCGCATGCCGACTTCGAGGACGCCCTCGAGCGGGTCGTGGCCGGCGTGCAGTCCTCGACGACGCTGAACCCGCACGAGCGGCGCGTCGTCGCCTACCACGAGGCCGGGCATGCGCTCTGCCGTGAGCTGCTGGTGACGAGCGACCGCGTCCACAAGATCTCGATCGTGCCCCGTGGCTCCGCGCTCGGGTACGTCATGAATCTCCCGGACGAGGACTCCTACCTGAAGACCCGCGAGGAGCTCATCGACCAGATGAGCGTGCTGCTCGCCGGGCGGGTGGCCGAGCAGCTCGTCTTCGGCGCGGTGACCACCGGCGCGGCGAACGACCTGCAGCGCGTCGCCGAGATCGCCCACGGCATGGTGCACGACTACGGCATGGGTTCGGTCGTCGCGACGGCGCGGGCGCAGACCGACGCGAACGTCGTCTCCGACGTGACGCGGCGAATCCGCGACGAGGAGCAGCAGGACCTCATCTACGAGGCGGAGCGGGGGGCTCGGGCGCTCATCGCCGATCACCGGGGCAAGCTCGAGGAGATCGCCCGGATGCTGCTCGAGCGGGAGGTCATCGACCGCGCCGAGCTCGACGGGATCATGCGCGGGGTTCCTCGGATCCATCGTGGTGCCGGCGTCGGGCTGCGGGTCGTCGCCGCGGAGGGTCGGACGCCCGAGGGGCCCGCGAAGAGCTGAGCCGGGAGGCCCGCGGGCGCGGGTAGACTTCGGCCCGAGATGTTCACCCGAATCGACCATGTCGGCATCGCCGTCGAGGACCTCGACGCGTCCATCGCGCTGTACGAGCGCGACTACGAGATGACCCTCGTCCACCGCGAGGTCGTCGAGGAGCAGGGGGTCGAGGCGGTGCTGCTCGACGTCGGCGAGAACCACGTCGAGCTGATCGCCCCGCTCGGCCCGGAGACGACCGTCGCGAAGTTCCTCGAGCGTCGCGGCAGCGGCCTGCACCACGTCGCCTACCAGGTGGCCGACATCGCCGCCGAGCTCGGCCGGCTGAAGGCCGCCGGGGTGCGCCTCATCGACGAGGAACCGCGCATCGGCATCCGCGGTTCGAGCGTCGCCTTTCTGCACCCGAAGTCCTCCGGTGGCGTGCTCACCGAGATCGTCCAGCCCTCAGCTCACTAAGGATCCCCTCATGGCCCAGCGCATCTCCATCGGCTTCCACGCCTCCCCGCCCCTGGCCCTGCGCGTCTCCGACGCCGAGCTCTCGAGCCTCCAGGGCGCCATCGGCAACGACGGCTGGCACGAGGTCACCGGCGAGGACGGCACGGTGAAGCTCAACCTCCAGCACGTGCTGTGGCTCAAGGTGGACAAGGACGAGCACCGCGTCGGGTTCGGCCTCGGCGGCTGACGCGAAGCGCTCGGCGGCCTGACCGTCGGGATGAGGGGCCGCCGACGATCGGGCGGATCTGACGGTCCGTCCGGGTGATGGATAGACGGTGTCGTTCATGAGTGGCCGGGGGAGGGTGCTGGACGCGCGAAGCGCCGATATTCGGTGTTGTGCTCCCGACCACACGCCGTCTGCTTCTCGTCCTGCTCTCCGGAGCGCTGCTCGCTCCGGCGCCTGCCGCCCAGGCAGCCTCGCGCCAGGGGTCGGGTGGGACCGCGCCGCAGTGGTACCTGCGCGTCGCTAAGGGCACGGGCGCCGTCGCCGCCTGGCCGACCACCGAGGGCAGCGACGTGCTTGTCGCGGTCATCGACAGCGGCGTCGATCTGAAGGTCGCCGACCTCGCCCCGAACGCGTGGACGAACCCCGGCGAGATCGCAGGCAACGGCGTGGACGACGACGGCAACGGCTACGTCGACGACGCGCACGGATGGGACTTCGTGGCGGGTGACGCGGACCCCGCCGACGAGAACGGCCACGGCACCCACGTCGCCGGGCTCATCGCCGCCCGCGGGGCGAACACCCGGGGCGTCGCCGGCGTGGGACGCCAGGCGAAGATCATGGCCTTGCGGGTCCTCGACCGCAACAACGACGGGACGACGACCGACGTCGCGGCCGCCATCCGGTACGCGGTCAAGCAGGGCGCCCGCGTCGTGAATCTCTCACTGAATTCAGCGCGCCCCGATCCCGAGCTGGAGGCGGCCATCGCCGCAGCGGAGGCGGCCGACGTGCTCGTCGTCGTCGCCGCCGGGAACCAGGGCGCCGACCTCGACACCGCCCCGTCGTTCCCTGCCTGCTCGACCCGGGGCAACGTCCTCTCGGTCGCCGCGCTGACCCGCGGGGGCTCGCTCGCCGCGTTCTCGAACCGCGGCGCCTCTTGCGTCGCGCTCGCCGCGCCGGGCGCGGGCCTGCTCTCCACCCGCCGCGGCGGGGGCTACGAATCCCGCTCGGGGACCTCGATGGCCGCGCCGCAGGTGGCGGGCGCGGCGGCGCTCCTGCTCGCAGCCCACCCGAGCCTGCACGCCACGGAGGTCCGCGCGGCGCTGCTGGCGGGGGCCGCGCCGCTCCGGCGCCCGACGGCGCGCCTGCGGCGCCTCGACGTCCCGGGCGGGCTCGCGGCCGTGCCCGGCGCCAGCTGAGCGCCCCTACGCTGGGAGCCATGCTCGTCGCCACCCACTCCGGGAACTTCCACGCCGACGACGTCTTCGCCGTCGCGACCTTGCGCCTGGCGCTCGGGGAGCTCGATCTCGTCCGCACCCGGGACCGGGCGGCCTTTGGGGAGGCCGACGTCCGCGTGGACCTCGGGGGCCGCAGCGACGCCGCGACCGGGGACTTCGACCACCATCAGAAGGGCGGGGCGGGCGAGCGGGCCAACGGCATCCGCTACGCGAGCTTCGGCCTGATCTGGCGCGAGCACGGTGCCGCGTTGGCCGGCAGCCCCGAGGCGGCGCGGGCGATCGACGAGCGGCTCGTACAGGGCGTCGACGCCAACGACACCGGACAGACGATCGCCGAGTCGACCGTCGGCGGGATCCGCGCGATGAGCGTCTCCGGCCTCATCGGGGCGATGAACCCGGCCTGGGACGAGGAGCTCACCGCGCAGGAGGAGGACGCCCGCTTCGCCGAGGCCGTCGCCTTCGCCACGGGGATCCTGCAACGTGAGCTCGCGGGCTCGGCCGCCTTCCAGCGGGCGCAGGAGCTCGTCGGTGGAGCGATCGACCGGGCGGCCGATCCTCGCGTCGTCGAGCTCGACCGGAACATGCCTTGGCGGGAGGCGGTCGTGAGCCGCGCGCCCGAGGCGCTCTTCGTCGTCTACCCGAAGAGCGACGGCTGGGCGCTGCAGGCGGTCCCGCGGGAGCACGGCGGCTTCGGCAACCGGAAGGACCTCCCCGCCGCCTGGGCGGGGCTCACCGACGCGGCGCTCGCCGAGGTCACCGGGGTGCCGGACGCCCGTTTCGCCCACACCGCGGGCTTCTACGCGGCCGCCGGATCCCGCGAGGGGATCATGGCGCTGGTCGAACGCGCGCTCGCGGCCTGAGGGGCGCTACGGCACCACGACGTCGATGGTTCCGTCGAGCCGGAAGCGGCCGTGCTCGCGGCCACTGAGCTGCTCCCCGTCGACGTTCCACTCCGAGGCCCCGAGCACCTCGATCTCGCGGCCGCGGAAGCTGCGGACGCCCTCCTGCTCGTCGAGCCCGCCGCGCTTGAGGCCCCAGGCGCGGAGGGGCAGCGCGGCCCGCGAGCTCTCCTCCAGCACGGTGACGTCGAGCCGGCCGTCGTCCGGGGCCGCGGACTCCACGCGGGACCCCGCGCCGAACGCCCCGGTCCCGGAGACGATGATCTGCCAGGCGGGCCCTTCGAAGACCGTCTCGCCGTCGACCTTCACCGTGTAGTCGCTCGCCTCCTCCGAGGCCGAGGCCTGGATCGCGCCGACCGCGTAGGCGCTCGCGCCGAGCGTGTCCTTCAGGGGGGTCGCGTTCTCCGCGGCGGCGACCGACAGTCCGCACGCCGCCGCATTCAGGAAGGGGGTCTCGCCGGAGCGGCAGAGGTCGATGGTGCGGAGGGTGGCCTCGGGGTCGGCCGCGAGCCGGACGGCCTCGTCGCGGTCGTCTGGGAGGTCGAGGAACCCGGCGAAGTCGTTGGCGGTGCCGCTGGGGACCACCGCGAGCGGAATGCCCGCACGCTGGGAGAGCTCAGCGCACGGACCGACCCCGCCGTCGCCCGCGGCGACGATCACCCGGTCGGCGCGGTTCAAGTCGATCTCCTCGAGCTCCTCGAACGGGTGGGCGGCGACGTGGGCGCCGTGCGCCTCGAGCGCCTCGGTCAGCTCGTCCGCGGCCGGGGAGCCGCCGGAGCCGCCGTTGATGACGAGCGCGACGGCGAGTCCGCTTGCGATCGGCTCCGGGTCGGGCCGGGAGGCCAGGGGCGTGCGGCCGAGGAGCTCCCGACAGGAATCGAGAAGGCGGTGCCAGAGCGAGCCGAGCGAGAAGAGGTGCACGAGGGGGTTCTACCCCGGACGCGGGCAACCACGCGCGGCGGGCGGGCGGTGGGCCGTCCGGACCCGGGATCCCTATCGTGGCGCGCCCATGCCTTCCGCTCCACGACTCACCCTCGCCCCCCGGGACCCGGGGGCGCGCACGAAGCTCCGTCTGCTCCGTCGTGGGGGTCCGGCCGGCAAGGCGCTCGCGCGTGCCGACCTCGCGACCTACCGCGCCATCCGCGGGACGGCCAAGCCGCCCGAGGTGGTGCGCGTGGTCTCGCGCTTCTCCTCGACCGGCGAGCACGCAGCCCTCTGGCTGGCGATCGGTGCGGTCGGCGTCGCGGTCGACGAGCCGCGCCGAGCCCAGTGGCGCCGGGCGGTCACCGTCGTCGGCCTCGCCTACCTGGCGAACTTCGGGTTGAAGAACGTGTTCCGCCGCAAGCGCCCCGTGCTCGAGGGGCTGCCGCAGCTGATCAAGACCCCGACGGCCCTGAGCTTTCCGAGCGCCCACGCGACCTCGAGCTTCGCGGCCGCCCGCGCCTACGCACCGCTGCTGCCGACCGGCCCGCTCTACGCGGTCGCCGGCACCATGGCGCTCTCGCGGGTGTACCTCGGCGTCCACTACCCGACCGACATCGTCGCCGGGGCCACGTTCGGAACCATCATGGGGAGCTTCGCGCGATGAAGGTCGGAATCGTCGGGATGCCCAACGCGGGCAAGTCGTCCCTCTTCAACGCGCTCACGCAGGCGGGGGCGGAGGCGGCTAACTACCCGTTCACCACCATTGAGCCGAACATCGCGATCGTGCCGGTCGACGACGAGCGGCTCACGGAGGTCTCGACGGTCATCGGCGCGAGCGACATCGTCGCCGACTCGATCTCCTTCCACGACATCGCCGGGCTCGTGAAAGGCGCGAGTGAAGGGGAGGGGCTCGGCAACCAGTTCCTCGGGAACATCCGCGAGACCGACGCGATCCTGCACGTCGTGCGGGCCCATCACGACGAGAACATCCTTCACTCGGAGGGCTCGGTGGATCCCGCGCGGGACATCGAGACGATCGAGACCGAGCTCGTGTTCGCCGATCTCGAGCAGGTCGAGAAGCGCCTGGACCGGGTCGTCCGTGCCGCCCGGGGCGGGGAGCGCTCCGCGGTGGCCGAGCAGGGCTGGCTCGAGCAGGTGCGTGAGGAGCTCCTCGCCGGGCGGCCCGCCCGCGGCATCCCGATGCCGGACGAGATGGAGAAGAGCCAGTCCGTCCACCTCATCACGGCCAAGCCGGTGCTCTTCGTGGCGAACGTGGACGAGGGCTCCGACGAGGTCCCCCCGGAGGTCGCCGCCCACGCGGAGGCGATCGGCGCGGGCGTGGTCGCGGTCTCGAGCCGCATCGAGGCCGAGCTGCGCGAGATGGACGACGAGGAGGCCGCGGAGATGCGCGCCGAGCTCGGGGTCGGCGAGTCCGGGCTCCAGCGCGTCGTGCGCGGGGCGTTCTCCCTGCTCGACCAGATCGCGTTCTTCACGGTCGGCTCGGGCAAACGCGCCCAGTCCTGGCACCTGAAGCAGGGGCTCACGGCCTGGCACGCGGCCGGCGAGATCCACTCGGACATCCAGCGTGGGTTCGTCCGGGCCGAGGTCATCCCCTACGACAAGCTGATCGAGGCCGGCGGCTACTCGCAGGCCCGCGAGGTCGGCACGCTGCGGCTGGAGGGGCGCGACTACGTCATGCAGGACGGCGACGTGATCACGGTGAAGTTCACGCCGTAGGCCGGTAGCGTCGGCCCATGAGCACAGCGACGCTTCCGGGCGGGGTGGTCCACGAACTTCCCGAGGACCTGCGGGACGGCCTTGCCACGAGCACGGTCGCGCTCGCGGCCTGGCTCGACATCACGCCGCTGGCGCGCAACGAGTTCATCTGCTGGGTCGAGGACGCCAAGCAGCAGAAGACCCGGGAGCGCCGGATCCGGCGGACCCGCGAGGAGCTCGAGGAGGGCATGCGCCGGCCCTGCTGCTGGCCGGGCTGCAAGCACCGTGAGCGCACCGGGTCCTAGCTAGGACTCGACGCTCGTCGCGTACCGTCGGGCTCGCAGCAGCCCAGAGAAGGCCCAGACGTCGACGAGGAGGAGCCCGACCACGAGCACGACCACGACGACGAGCAGGCCGCTGCCTCCGCCACCCCCGCGACCGTCGGGGAGCCCGAGTCCGGCAGCCGCCGGGACCGTCCGGTAGAGCGGCGTGGCGGTGAACTCACGTCGGGCGACCGCCCACGCGGGCTTCTTCCGACCCTCATAGGTGAGCAGTGCCTTGTTGTGGATCGCGTCGCGCGGGACGTCGCGGTTGGCCCCGCCGTCCCAGTCGGGCTTGACGGCGAACTCGCGGATCGTCCAGTAGATCGCACCGCCGACGAACGGGCGGTCCTCGACGATGTCGAGGATTCTTTGGACGTAATCGGCCTGGAAGGCGTAGCTCTCCTTCACCTTCGCGGGGCCGTCGAAGGTCGCCTCGGCACCGAACTCGGTGACGACCATCGCCTGGGTCGGGTAGAGCTTTCGCATCCGGTCGAGGTACGGACCGAGGTCCGAGAGCTTCGCGGTCGAGTGCTGCTTCTTGCCGGGGTACCAGCCGAAGTACGAGTTGATTCCGAGCAGGTCGTACTGCTGGTAGGCCTTGGCCCCCGGGAACCCGGGGTAGCTCAGGAGGTCGACCGAGACGGGGAGGGTCGGGTCCAGCCGGCGGACCTCCGCCGCGGCGGCGGCCAGGAAGAGGCGGGTGCCGCGCTCGCGGTCGGGGAGCGCGGAGAGCTCGTTGGCGACCGAGTGGGTGATGACGCTCGGGTGGGAGCGCGCCGCGAGCACCGTGTCGCGCACGGTGGCAACGGCGCTCGCCCGCTGCGCGGCGGTCTTCAGGAGGTCGTCGCGGTGGTAGATCGGCGCTTGGCTCCAGACCATGATTCCGGCGGCGTCGAGCGCGTCGAGCAGCTTCGGGTTCAGCAGGTAGTGCGCGCGGGTGATGTTCGCGCCGACCGCCTTCAGATCGTCGACGACGCGCTTGATGTCCTCTTCGCGCAGGGCGGGGCCGCGCCCCGGCAGGTCCTCCTGGATCGATGCGCCGCGGACGTCGAGCTGGCGGCCGTTCAGCTCGAGTAGGCCATTTCGTACTCGCACGCCGCGCAGCCCGACGCGCCGCTCGTCCACCTGGGTGGGGACATCGTCGACCAGCGTCGTGACGGTGGCCTCGTAGAGGTCGGGACGGTCGGGCGACCAGAGCGCGGGGTCCTCGACCGGGACGCGGAAGGCGACCGGCGTGCTCTCCCCGGGCATGAGCGGACGCAGGGTCTCGGTCTGCTCGGTGGGGGCGCCGCCGCCGGGTGGCGTGAGGCGCACCCGCACGCGGGGCGCGGCGACCGGGCCCCCGCTGCGGTTGACGACCGTCCCCCGGACCAGGAGCCCCGCGCGGCAGTCCACGCCGCCGGGCGCGCAGGAGACGTCCGGCAGGAGACCGGGATCCGTCAGGCGCAGGCGCCCGACCGGGACGAGCGAGACCGGCCGGATGATGCCGCCCCAGTTCCACCAGCCCTCCCGGGGCTCCTTCCCCTTCCGGTGGTCGACCCGCACGACGAGGTCGTTGCGCTGCCCCTTCCGCAGGCCGCGCGCGACCAGCGTGAACGGCACGTACGGATCGTCGTGGTGCCCGATCTCGCGGCCGTTCAGCCAGACCCGGGCGCGGCGACGGACCTGCTCGAAGCGGAGCGCCCAGTCGAAGCCCTCCGTGGCCGGGGCGTCGAAGGCCAGGCGGTACCAGCCGACCGTCCCCCCGAACTCCGCCTTCTCAGGTGTCGCGTCGAACACGTGCGGGACCTGAACGGGCTTCCAGCCGTTCGTCGGCGTGGCCCGGCCCCAGCCCGCAGCAAGGCCCCGATCGGCGTCGTCGAGGTGGAACTCCCACCCTTGGGCGAGCGGGACGCTGCGCGGAACGGCATCCTGCGCCAGCGCAGGGGTGCTCGCGGCGAGGGCGCCGACGAGAATGAGCATCGCCGCGAGAAGCAGGCTGCGAGCACGGCAGGGCACGAACCCACAGTGTGGCGAACTCCGGCGACCGCCTGTCGGTCAGCCTTTCCCCGCGGCCTCCAGGCGCTCGGCCAAGCGCCGCATACCCTTCGATCGTGCCATTTCCGCCGCTTTCCGGTGGGTGGTCGGCGCGTCGGTGGGTCGCTCGACGTCGAGATGGCGGAGCGTCGCCATGTCCTGGAAGGCGCGCAGCTCGTCGGCCTGTGCGCGTAGCGTCTCGGCGACCTTCGGCCGCAGCAGCTTGCGCGTGACCGAGGACGGGTCGGCGGCCAGCGCGATGAGCGTCTCGAGGTCGCCGTGGTCGCGCAGGAGCTGCGAGCCGCCCTTCTCGCCGATCCCCTTCGCGCCCGGGATCCCGTCCGACGGGTCGCCGCGCAGGGCGATGAAGGCCGGGACCTGGGCGGGCTCGATCCCGTAGCGCGCGCGGACTCCGTCCGCGTCGATGACTTCCGGCGCTCCCTTCCCGGCGGGCCAGAGCACCTGGACGTGCTCGTCGACGCACTGGTACATGTCGCGGTCTCCCGTGAAGAGGAGCGCCCGGCCGCCCGCCTCGCGCTCGAGCGCGGCGAGCGTCCCGAGCAGATCGTCAGCCTCGAGGTCACCACCGTCGAGGTGGCTCCAGCCGAAGGCGGCGAAGAACGCGCGCGCCTGCTCCCACTGGTGGCGGAGGGCGCCCGGCATCGGCGGCCGGTCGGCGTGATAACCGGCGAAGAGGTCGGTGCGGTAGGTCGCCGCCTCAGCGCCGAAACAGAGCACGACGGCACGCGGCGCGTGCGTCTCGACCGCCTGGAGCAGCAGGTTCGCCGTTCCGAGCAGCGCGTTGACGGGGCGACCGTCCTGGTCGGTGATCGAGTCGGGGAGCGCGAAGAAGGCGCGGTAGAGCAGCGACGGCGTGTCGACGACGAGCAGGGGCGCGGGCATCGCCCCATCTTGCCGGGTGAGCGGCTCGGCGCCCGCCTGCGTACACCCGGGTGTGCCCTCCGACGAGCAGGACGTCCCCACCTCACGCGTCGCGCGAACCGCTCGGCTGGGCGGGCTCGTCGCGGGACAGGGCGCGCGCTGGGCCGGCATGCGCGCCGCTAACGCGTTCCGGTCGGAGGAGAAGGCGGACGCCAAGCAGGGCGAGCGGGCGATGGCGACCGCAAACGAGCTCGTCGCCCGGCTCGGGGAGATGAAGGGCGCCGCGATGAAGATCGGGCAGGTGCTCTCCACGATCGACTTCGACCTGATCCCCGAAGGCGAGCGGGAGGAGTTCAAGGCGAAGCTCGCCGAGCTGCGCGACAACGCGCCCCGCGTCCCGTTCGCCAAGCAGCGCAAGCTCATCGAGGACGAGCTCGGCGGCACGCTCCCGGACCTCTTCGCCGCCTTCGACGAGACCCCGATAGCCGCCGCCTCGATCGGGCAGGTGTACCGGGCGACCACGCACGAGGGCGACGAGGTCGCGGTGAAGGTCCAGTACCCGGGGATCGCCGAGGCGGTCGAGACCGACCTGCGGAACATGAACCTGCTGCTGCCGATCGTCCGGCGCATCGCTCCCGGCCTCGATGCCAAAGCGGTGGCCGGCGAGCTTCGGGAGCGGATCGGCGAGGAGCTCGACTACGAGATCGAGGCCCAGCACCAGCGCACGGTGGCGCGCGCCTTCCGGGGCCACCCGTTCATCCGCGTGCCCGCGGTCGACACCGAGCGCTCGACCCGCCGGGTCCTCATCACCGAGTTCGTCGAGGGCCGCCCGTTCGGCGAGGTGCAGCAGCTCCCGGAGGACGAACGGGACCGGTACGCGGAGATCTGCTTCCGCTTCTTCTTCGGCCTGCTGACCCGCGAGGGGATCGCCGCGGGGGATCCGCACCCCGGCAACATGCTGCTCGCGCCGGACGGCCGGGTCGTCTTCCTCGACTTCGGGTTGATGCGCCACGTCGACGCCGACTACCTCGAGGGCGAACGGGGCCTGGCCCGGGCGGTGATGGCGCGCGACGCCGAGGCGACCAAGGCCGCCATGACCTCACTCGGCTACCTGCCCGAGCCGGATCGCTTCACCGGAGAGGGGCTCATCGCGCAGCTGCTGGCCGCCGCGGGCTGGTACTTCGAGGACGGGTTCCGCCGCCTGGACCCCGAGTACGTGCGCGTCACGATCGAGCAGGGCTCGAGCCCGCGCTCCGAGTTCTTCGGCCAGATGCGGCGGCAGACCGTGCCGCCCCAGGCCCTGCTGATCCGCCGGATGGAGAGCCTGCTGTTCGCCGTGTTCGGGGAGCTCCGGGCCGGTGCGCGCTGGCACGGGCTCGCCCGTGAGTACATCTCCGGCGAGCCCACGAGCACTCCGCTCGGGGAGCAGGAGGACGCCTGGCTGACCGGCGCGCCCGTCGCGTCGTAGGCTGCGCAGCATGCTCACGATTGACGGCATCGACGATCTCAAGGCGAAGGTCGGTGAAGAGCTCGGCGTCTCGGACTGGTACGAGGTGACGCAGGAGCGCATCGACGCGTTCGCGGACGCCACGGGCGATCACCAGTGGATCCACGTGGACGCCGAGAAGGCCAAGGACACCCCGTTCGGCGGCACGATCGCCCACGGCCTCTTCACGCTCTCGCTCGGCCCGAAGCTCGGGGGCGAGATCTTCACGATGAGCGGGATCGCCTTCGCGCTCAACTACGGCTTCGGCAAGGTCCGCTTCCCGGCGCCCGTCCCCGTCGGCTCGAAGCTGCGGATGCGCGCGACGCTCACGAGCGTCGAGGACGTCTCGGGGGGCGTGCAGTTCATGGTCACCCAGACCTTCGAGGTCGAGGGCGGCGGCAAGCCGGTCTGCGTGGCCGAGTCGCTCGCGCGGGCCTACCCGGGCTGAGCGCCCTCGGGGCGATCGCGTGTGCTCGATGGCTCCGATATGGAGCCCGACGGCACACGGGATCCGGTCAGGAAGGCCCGCAGGACCTCGGCGGTGCGGGAGGCCCACTCCGGCTCGAGATCCCACCAGGTGAGCCGCAGGATCCGGAAGTGCGCGAGCTGGTAGTCGGTGTCGCGCATGCGGTCGACCCGGAACGCCCTGCGGCGTTCATGAAACGCGCGCCCGTCCAGCTCGACGACCAGCCAGGCGGTCCGGTAGACGCAGTCGGCCTTGTGTCCCGCCACCCAGCTGTTCAGCTCCGGCGGAGCGGCGAGGCCGTGCTCACGGCAGAACGCGAGAAAGCGCCGCTCGAACTCCGACTTCGTGTGGCGCTGCTCGATGGCGAGCAGCCGGCGGGCGGCGACCGAACCCTGCCGGCCGGGGGAGCGTGCGAGCGCCTGCTGCAAGGGAACGAGGGGAAGTTCCCGGAGCCGGTCCACCCTGGTCCGCAGCTCGGGGAAGGGGAGGATCGCGGCTTCGTCCACGATCGTCCGCGCGGGGCTGGTGACGCGGAGCAGTCCCTCCTGCCTCCAGTCGGCAGGCGCGAGCTGCCGCGTCCGGTGGACTACGACGCCACGGCGCGAGCGGACGCTCCCGGTGGTCGTGAGATGGATGACCCGGAGATCGGGCTCCGCGCCGTGGCCTCGAAAGGTCCCGGCGGTCGCATGGGAGACGACGGTCAGGCAGGGTGGCCCGTCCCCGCGGCGGCCGCCGTCCTCGCACCACCACTGCGCCGCGAGCCACAAAGCGCGGCGGGTGTGGGGCCCCGGGCCGAGGGCGTACACCCCGGGGAGAAGCGTGAACAGCCGGCGGCTCGTGGCCACGCGATAGGCGATCGCTTTCGGCCCGACCCCGAGCGCCAGCAGGTCTGTCCTCCGCAGCAGCCCCTCCTGCCGACGCGCGAGGGCGGCGATCTCGGCCTCGACTGATCCCGTGTGCTCGTCGGCTCCCATATGAGGACCGAGAGCGCACGCGATGTCCGAGGTCCTGGACCTGGCGCGTGGGCGCTCGACACCGGGCGTGCTGATACAGTTGCGCAAGCAACTACTTACGGATCGGAAGCGAACTCTCTTGCCCTACCCCCACCTCTTCTCCCCCTACGAGCGCGACGGCCTCGCCACCGAGCACCGCATCGCCATGGCGCCGCTGACCCGCAACCGTGCCGTCGGCACCGTGCCCGGCCCCATCAACGCGGAGTACTACGCGCAGCGCGCCGACGCGGCCATCCTCGTCACCGAGGGCACCCACCCGGCTGCGGTCGGCCAGGGCTACCTCGACATCGCGGGGCTGCACAACGACGAGCAGGAGGCGGGCTGGAAGCTCGTCGCCGACGCGGTCAGCGCGGCGGGAGACGCCAAGCTCGTGGTCCAGCTGATGCACTGCGGCCGGGTCGCCCACCCGTACTACACGGACGGCGTCCAGCCCATCGCCCCGTCGGCCATCACCGCCGACGGCGCGACCTTCACCCCGGACGGCATGCAGGACTACATCGAGCCGCGTGAGGTCGCGACCGACGAGCTCCCCGCCCTGATCGAGGACTACGTCCAGGCCGCCCGCCGGGCCGTGGCCGCGGGCGCCGCCGGCGTCGAGCTCCACGCCGCCAACGGCTACCTGCTGCACCAGTTCCTCGCCTCCGGCACGAACACCCGCACGGACGGCTACGGCACCGACGTCGCCGGCCGCATCCGCTTCGTAGTCGAGGTCGCCCAGGCCGTCGCCGCCGAGATCGGTGCGGAGAAGACCGCCATCCGCATCTCGCCCGGGCACCCGTTCAACGACATGAGCGAGGCCGATCCGAAGGAGACCCACGACGCACTGCTGGCCGCGTTGGACCCGCTCGGCCTCATGTACCTCCACGTGCTCGACACGAGCTCGCACGTCGACTTCGACGTGGTCGAGTGGGCCCGCTCCAGCTGGAGCGGCACGCTCATGGCGAACGAGGGCTTCACCGAGGAGTGGGACGTCGAGGGCGCCGACAAGCTCGTCGCTGACGGCAAGGTCGATCTCGTCGCCTACGGCCGTCGCTTCATCGCGAACCCGGACCTCCCGACCCGTCTGCGGGAGGGCGCGGAGCTCAACGAAGCAGACCAGGACACCTTCTACCAGGGCGGCGAGAAGGGCTACACCGACTACCCGACGCTGGCCCAGGCCGCCTGAGCGAACCCGGACGTTCGCGCGCTAACGAGCGCGGACGTCCGGGCCCAGCTGTCCGCGCCAGGCGACCCGGTAGGTCCCCGGGCCCGGCAGGGTCGCGCTGTACCGCCCGTTCTGGCCGACCGCGGTCGTCCAGAACGCGTTGGCCCAGCCGACCCGGGTGCGGCGCTGGATCCGGACCCACTGGCCGTCCCGCGCGCCGGTGATGTGTCCCTTGATGAGCTTGCGGTAGGGGCGTCGCGTCGACGCCGCGCTCAGGGTCGCCGCCCGCAGCGACCTCCCCGTCTCGCCGCTCTGGGCGGAAGACCGGACCGGGGTGGCCCGAGCGCTGCTGCGCGTCACCTTGGTGGCGATCGTCGTGAAGGTCGCCCACGTGTCGAAGAGGCCAAGCCGCGCCTTGAGCGTCGGCCCGCTCACGACCGTCGTGCCGCGCGTCCCGATCACCTTCGCGCTCACCACCCGGGGGGAGGAGCCGCGCTTCGTGACCTTGATCTGCCGGAACCGGCCCTTGACGAGCCCGGAGAGCCGGCGCTCCACCTCCGTGGAGGAGAAGCGGTACGGACCCCAGCGGTGCCTCGGCGACGTGTCGTCGTACGGGTCCTCGACGCTCTTGAGGTACGGCTTCGGCGTGGCCCCGGGGAAGCCGTTCTCGACGTCCTCGGTGCGGCCGCCCGAGGTCGAGAAGAAGAACGTGGTGATCGGCTCGCCCAGGTAGGTGACGACCTGCCGCGCGGTGCCGGCGACGGCGGCGTCGGTAGTGAGCGTCTCGGCGCTCACGCCGTTGTAGACCTGCGAGCGGGTGTCGGCCCACTGCGAGAAGCCCCGGCCGCCGCCCGCGTTCGTCGTGATCGCGTAGGTCCGGGCGGCGACCGCCTGCGCGCGCAGCGCCTCCTGCGGCCAGGAGGACGGGCTCTCCGCCGCGACGACGCCGCGCACGTAGGAGTCGAGATCCAGCGCGTTGATGACGAGCAGCGTCCCGCCGGACGGGGTGAACGCGAGGGCCCCGCGGAAGCGACCGTCCCGCACGCCGTTCGGCCCCTGGCCGGCAAGCGTGAGCGGGGAGTTCCCGCCGCTCGCGCGCACCGCGCCCGCGAACGAGACGAGGGCACGGCCGGTGGGGCTGAGCAGGACGACCTCGCCGGCCTGCTCCTTCACCGTGTAGCTCTTGCCGGCGTCGAGCGGCCGGTCGCCGATATGGGTCGCGCCGGTGAACGTCGCGCTCTTGCTCGAGCGCAGGAGCACCGTCACCTCCGGCGTGTTCGTCAGTGTCGCGAGCTGCGTCCCCGTGTAGTAGTGAGCGAGGATGTCCGGGTACTTCGCGCCCTTGAGCGCGAACCCGTAGGCGCCGTACTGGCTCATCCCGACGCCGTGCCCGAAGCCCGCGCCCTTGATCGTCAGGGTCGTCTTCGCGTCCGCGGCGGCGGGCGCCAGGAGGGCGCCGAGGGCGAGGACGGAGAGGGCGGTGGGGAGGCGGGCCATCAAGAGGTCTGAACGCACCGACGACAGGCGAGTTGCGCCCGGGTAGCGTAGACCGCTGTGAGCTCCCGACGCGCCAGCGACCTCTTCGTCGAATGCCTCGAGACGGAGGGGGTGCGGCACGTCTTCGGGATCCCCGGGGAGGAGACGCTCGACCTGAACGAGTCGCTCGCCGACTCTTCCGTCGACTTCGTCCCGGTCCGCCACGAGCAGGGCGGCGCGTACATGGCCGACATGTACGGGCGGCTCACCGGCCGCGCCGGCGTCTGCCTCGGCACGCTCGGCCCGGGCGCGATGAACCTCGTCACCGCGGTCGGCGACGCCTACCTCGACCGGGCGCCGCTCGTCGCGCTCACCGGCCAGGCTGACGTCGAGCGGATGCACAAGGAGAGCCACCAGTACATCGATCTCGTCGAGCTCTTCAAGCCGATCACCAAGTGGAACGCGCGCGTCTCGAGCCCGGAGATCATCCCGGAGGTCGTCCGCAAGGCGTTCAAGGTCGCGGAGTCCGAGAAGCCCGGAGCCACGCACCTCGAGCTCCCGGAAGACGTGATGGCCGCGCAGGTCGACGCGGTTCCGCTCCAGCCGTCCAAGCCGGTGCTCCCCGAGCCCGGGGCGCGCGAGCTGCTCAAGGCCGCCGACCTCATCCGCAGCGCGATCAACCCGGTCGTGCTGGCGGGCAACGGCGTCGTCCGTGCGAACGCCGCCCCGGCGCTTCGGGAGTTCTCCCGGGCCACCGGCATCCAGGTGGCCGAGACCTTCATGGGCAAGGGGCTGCTCGACTACGAGTCGGCCCACGCGCTGGGGACGGTCGGCCTCCAGGCCAACGACTACGCCCTGGCGGGCTTCGAGGACGCCGACGTCGTCATCGCGGTCGGCTACGACCTCGTCGAGCATGCCCCGCTGCACTGGAACCCGAAGCGCGACAAGCGGGTCATCTGCATCGACGCCGTCCCGGCCGAGGTCGACGGGCACTTCCAGCCCGAGGTCGAGCTGATCGGCGACATCTACCACGTGCTCAGCCGTCTGGGCGAGGAGTGCCGGGCCTCGCCGGGCGACGCCGAGTCCACCCGCGGCGGGTCCCACCGCCTCCGCGACGTCGTGCTCGGCCGCTTCGAGGCGGCCAAGGACGACGTCCAGTTCCCCGTCCAGCCGCCCCGCGCGCTCTGGGAGATCCGCAAGGCGCTCGGCCGCGAGGACATGCTCATCTCGGACGTCGGCATGCACAAGCTGTGGATCTCGCGCATGTTCCCGGCGCACGAGCCGAACACGGTGATGATCGCCAACGGTTTGGCCGGCATGGGCTTCGCGCTGCCCTGCGCGATCGCGGCGAAGATGGTCCACCCGGAGCGCAAGGTCGTCGCCGTCAGCGGTGACGGCGGGTTCCTCATGAACTGCCAGGAGCTCGAGACCGCGGTGCGGCTGCGCACGCCGGTCGTCAACGTGATCTGGGAGGACCACCGCTACGGCGTGATCCAGTGGAAGCAGGACAAGAAGTTCGGCCGCCACTTCGGGGTCGACTTCACGAACCCCGACTTCGTGAAGCTCGCGGACGCCTTCGGGATGCCCGCCTGGCGCTGCGAGAGCGCCGCCGACTTCGGGAAGCACCTGCGCCACGCGCTCGGCCTCGACGTGCCCTCGCTGATCGTGCTGCCGATCGACTACTCGATCGACGTGACGATCTCCGAGGAGCTCGGCGTGGCGACCGTTTCGACCTGAGCGGCGCCCGCACGCGCGACGTTTCGGCGAGCGCCGCCGCGCGTATGCTCGCTCGTATGGCCTCCTCCGCGTCCGCAGCCGAGCTCTCCGTCGTCGAGAAGATCCCGAAGGACCTGTTCATCGGCGGCGCGTGGCGGAAAGCGTCCGGCGGCGGCACCCTCGACGTCTTCGATCCCTCCACCGAAGAGGTCCTCTGCGCGGTCGCCGACGCGACGCCGGAGGACGCGATGGAGGCGCTCGCCGCCGCGCACGAGGCGTTCGCGAGCTGGAAGGACTCGGCGCCGCGCGACCGCGCGGACATCCTCCACACCGCCTATGACCTGCTGATGGGCCGCGTCGACGAGCTCGCGACGCTGATGACCCTCGAGATGGGCAAGACGGTCAAGGAGTCCAAGGGCGAGATCACCTACGCCGCGAACTTCCTGCGCTGGTACGCCGAGGAGGCCGTCCGGATCGACGGCCGCTTCACCCGGAACGAGGCGGGGGCCGGCCGCGTCCTCACGATGCGCCAGCCCGTGGGACCGTGCATCTTCATCACCCCGTGGAACTTCCCGATGGCCATGGGCACGCGGAAGATCGCCCCGGCGGTCGCGGCGGGCTGCACGATGGTCGTCAAGCCCGCGAAGCAGACGCCGCTCTCAATGCTCGCGCTCGCCGAGATCATGGAGGAGGCGGGGCTGCCCGGCGGGGTGCTGAACGTCGTCACGGCGCAGTCCAGCGGCAAGACGATGCAGCCGCTGATCGAGGACCCGCGAGCGCGGAAGCTCTCCTTCACCGGCTCGACCGAGGTCGGCCGCACGCTCATCGGCCAGGCCGGGAAGCAGGTGCTGCGCGTCTCGATGGAGCTCGGTGGCAACGCTCCCTTCCTCGTCTTCGAGGACGCCGACGTGGACGCGGCGGTCGAGGGCGCGATGATCGCCAAGATGCGGAACGTCGGCGAGGCGTGCACCGCGGCCAACCGCTTTCACGTGCACGAGTCCGTGGCCGAGGCGTTCACCGAGAAGCTCGCGGAGCGGATGGGAGCGATGACGCTCGGCCGGGGCACCGAGGAGGGCGTCGACGTCGGGCCGCTCGTCAGCGACGACCAGCGCGAGATCGTGAAGGATCTCGTCAAGGACGCCGTCGAGAAGGGCGCGAAGGTGCTCTGCGGCGGGAAGGCGCGCGAGGGCGCGGGCTACTTCTACGAGCCGACGGTCCTCGGCTCCGTGCCCGCCGACGCCCGCCTGCTGACCGAGGAGATCTTCGGCCCGGTCGCGCCGATCACGACGTTCTCGAGCGACCAGGAGGCGATCGACGCCGCCAACGCGACCGAGTACGGCCTCGTGGCCTACGTCTTCACGAACGACCTCACCCGCGCCTTCAGGGTCTGCGAGGCCCTCGAGACCGGCATGATCGGCCTCAACCAGGGCCTCGTCTCGAACGCCGGCGCCCCCTTCGGCGGCGTGAAGGCCTCGGGCTTCGGCCGCGAGGGTGGCCCCGAGGGGCTGCACGAGTACCTCGAGACGAAGTACATCGCGATCAACGTCTGAGGACGCCGCCTCAGCTCGGTGGGCTCACATCCTCGCGGGGCGGCCGACGTGGAAGCCCTGGGCCTGGTCGACCCCGAGCTCGCGGAGACGCGTGAGCGTCTGCTCGTCCTCGACCCCCTCGGCGACCGTGCGCAGCCCGAGGTCGCCGGCCAGGCTCACCACCGCCCGCACCACCCCCTCGCTGGCGGTCGCCTGCAGGAGGTCACGGACGAACTGCATGTCGATCTTGATCTCGTCGACGCTGATGCGCTTGAGGTTCGCGAACGAGTTGTAACCCGTCCCGAAGTCGTCGAGCGCGATGCGGAAGCCGAGCTCGCGCACGGCCTGGGTGAAGCGCATCGCAGCCTCCCAGTCGACGGTCAGCTCGGTCTCCGTCAGCTCGAGGGTGAGGTTCGCGGCCGTCTCGGGGCTCCGTCGCGCGGTCTGCTCGAGGTCGTCGAGGACACCGGGCTCGAGGATGGACTGCGCCGAGAGGTTCAGGTGGACCGGCTGCCCGGCGTCGGCGATCTCGGCACCTCGACGCACGACCCAGCGGTCGATGAGCCCCATGAGGCCGTGCTCCTCGGCGGAGGGCAGGAAGTCGGCGGGGGGCAGGAGCCGCCCGTGCTCGTCGTGCATCCGCAGGAGCAGCTCTGTCCCGGAGAGCTCGTCGCTGCGCAGATCGAGGATCGGCTGGGCGAAGAGCTCGAACCGGTCGTCGCGGACGGCGTCGCGGATCCGCGAGGTCCACGCGAGCCGTTCGGTCTCCTTGTCCCGGCGCAGCTTGTCGTGCTGCTCGGCGGCGATGTCGCGGAAGACGACCACCCGGCCCTCCCCGCGGGGGCCGCCCTTGAGCGGCGAGGCGGTCCAGGTGACCGCGAGGCGCTCCGCGTCGGCGTCGAGGAACCAGTCCTCCTCGCCGCGGACCAGGGCGTCGCCGGTCAGCATGGGTACGACGTCGGCGGCCTCGCGCCCCACCGCCGCGGCGAGCGACATCCCGATGAGGCTCTCGGCCGAGCGGCCGAGGAGCTTCGTCGCCGCCGAGTTGCCGTAGATGACGACACCGTCGTCGTTCAGGGCCAGCAGGCCGTCGGCGATGCTCGAGGTGATCGCCCGGAGGTAGTCCCGTGAGGCCTCGAGGTTGTGCTCGTGGCTCCTGCGCTCGCTCGTGTCGAGGGAGACGCCGAGGAAGCCGACCGGGGCGCCGGCTTCGTCGAAGATCACCGAGTTGCGCATGGAGCAGGTGAAGGAGCGCCCGGAGCGGTCGCAGATCTCCTTCTCGCCTTCCCACTTGCCGTGCTCGAGCAGCGTCGCGTGCATGTCGCGGATCATCTCTGCGTCGTCCGGGCCCGAGGTGAGCTCGACCATCGTGCGCCCGAGCGCCTCCTCCCGCGGCCAGCCGTACAGGCGTTCGGCCGCGTCGTTCCAAAGGGTGACGGTGCCGGCGAGGTCGGTGCAGATGGCGGCGGTGTCGATCTCGTCGAGCAGCTGCGCCTGCCGGTGGGCGGAGGCCTGCGCGCGGCGGCGGGCCGTCACGTCCTCGTGTTGCACGAGCACATGCCGCTCACCGTGCTCTTCGATGAGCGTGGCGCGCATGTTGAACCAGCGCTGCTCGGTCGGGCTGTGGCACGGGTACTCGAGCTCGAACTCCTCCCGCCTGCCTTCGAGCAGCGCGCGAAGCTCCTCGGCCACCTCTTGTGCGTGGTCGCCTCCGGAGGTGGCTGCGATCTCGCACACGCGCAGGTAGTCGGCGCCGATCCCCGTGGTGGCGATGCGGGCCGGGTCGGTCATGTTCGCCTCTGCGTACCGGGTCCAGGCGTCGTTGACGGCCACGATCACGCCGCGCGCGTCGATGACCGCGACATGCCGGGTCAGGGAGTCGAGGGTGCGCTGCCAGAGCGCCGAGGGCGTCCGTGCCGGACGGTCGGGCTCGGGCTCTGCCGTCGTCACGACGGCGGGGTCCGGATCGCAGAGGACGGTGTGCTGGAGCAGCTCCCGGATGCGGCCGAGGGAGGTCCCCCGAACCGGTAGGGCGCTCGGGCCCGTGGAGGCGACGAAGAGCGCGTCCCAGTGGGTCCGGTGCTGCGCGAGGGGCAGGCAGCAAGCGCTCGAGAAGCCGTAGGGCTCGAGCGCCGTCCGGCTCGGCCCGGCATCTGCGGCCATCGTCAGCTCGCCGGTCTCGAGCGAAAGCGCCATGCAGCTCCCCGGGGGCACGTGATGCACCTCGCCCGCCGCGGGGAGCAGCTGCGGAGAGGTCGTTGACGCCGCCAGGATGCGCGCGTCGTCCCCCTCCACGCTGCACACCCAGGCGGCGTCCGCGTCCGCGACCCGAAGCGCGATGTCACAGGCCAGGCGGCAGAGCTCGACCCCCTGCGCTCCGCGGGCGACGGCCAAGGCGAGCTCCATCATGGCCTTCTCCGCTCGAAGCTCCTGGGTGAGCTGCTCGACGGTCACGTCGAGCTCGTGCTCGACGCGCTTGGCCGCGTCGACCGCGTCGATGTAGACGGCGAGTCCGCCGCCCGGGGCGGGGCAGACGCAGGTGTCGAGCCAGTGGCGCGTCGGCGCGTACCACTCGCGGAACCGCAACGAGCGCTGCTCACGGATCGCGGCCTCCGCCTGCAGGTGAAACGCCGAGCCGACCGCGTCGGGGAGCGCGTCGCTCACCCTGCGCCCCTGCAGCTCGGCAGCTTCGACGCCAAGGAGCCGGCGGGCGTGCTCGTTGCTTCCGGTGCACGTCCAGTCCGCATCGAGCAGCAGGAACCCGCACGGCATCGTGCTCGCCAGCGCCTCCGAGGGGGATCCGTCGTTCGTCCAGGTCGAGGGGTGCAATCGCGAGACAGGGGTGGCGTTCGTCGATGGCACAGACCGATGATCGGCAGGTGCAGGCTCGAAGACAACGGCAGGTGTCGGCTATCCGACACAGCGCTGCTTACAAACCGCGGCGCCGACGCGTCGGGGAGGTGAGGAGTGGGTACGCGCCGAACATGGCGGACCGCGTGCAGCTCGGGACGGAGCTTCCGAACATCGTGGCCGACCTCTCGGTCGAGGAGCGCGCCTGGGCCGTCCGTCACCTCGTCGTCCCTCTGGTCACCGTCGAGACCGGCACCTGGAACTGGGCGTCCATGCCGGAGCCGCGGGCAGGGGTGATCATCCTCGACGGCCTGCTCGCCCACCGCGTCACGCTCGCGGGCCAGGTCGGGACGGACCTTCTCGGGCGCAACCACGTCGTCCATCCCTGGCGCAGCGAGCCGAAGGTCGCCGCGCTCGTGGACGACTTCGAGTGGCGCGCTCTCGCCCCCACGACCCTCGGGGTGCTCGACCGCGAGTACCTTGCCGTCGTCGCCCGGGTCCCGTCGCTCGCCCCGATGGTCGCGGCCCTCTCCGTCGACCACTCCTCGATGGTGGCCTGCCAGATGGCGACGCTCGCGCAGCCGCACATGGAGGACCGTCTGCTGATGCTCTTCTGGCACATGGCCGAGCGGTGGGGCTCCCGCACGCCGGCCGGCGTGACGCTGGAGCTCCCGGGGTTGACCCAGTCCGTCCTCGCGGAAGCGATCGCCGCGAGCCGCCAGTCCGTGAGCCGGGCCGTCTCTCTGCTGCGGACACTCGACCTCATCCGGGGGAGGGACGGGCGGTGGCTCCTGCTCGAGGACGCCCCGGCCGCCCGCGCGAGCCTGAAGCGCCATCGCGAGCAGCCGATGGTCGCGACACCCTGAACGGTCGGGCACCGAGCGGCGGAGCTACCCTGCCTGCTGCCCGCGTTCGACTGTCATGCTTCCGGTGTGCGTCGCGGGCTCGGCCGAGCCTTGCTCGCGGCCGCGATCCGATGCCCAGCCGCCCTTCCCCGTTCGACCGGCTCTTCTCGAGCCCGCTCGCCCGCTTCCCGGGGGTGCTGCTCGGCCTGCTGGTCGTCGCGATCGTCACCGTGATCGCCACCTTCGGCGGCAAGGAGACGGTCGCCGCCCAGGGCCCCGTGACCCCCGCGTCCGTCGCCTACGGCGGTCCCGACGGGCGCGTGCCGATCACCGGCCCGTGGATCCTGCGCAGCGACAAGGAGTTCAAGGGCGTCTCCCGCGGCTGGCCGGACGGCGACTTCGCGGGCTCGACGGTCTCCGTGCCGAACTCCCCGAACGCCAAGCGGATCACCGGGGAGAAGGGCCTCGAGTCGCACCGCGGTTCGGTCGGCTGGTACCGGACGCAGGTCACCGTCCCCGCCGACGGTCCATACGCGCTCCGCTTCGAGTCGGTCAACCACAGGGCGACCGTCTGGGTCGACGGCGTGAAGCTCGGCACCCACGTCGGCGAGTATCTCCCCTTCGAGGAGCAGGTGCAGCTGACGGCCGGGCAGCACACGCTCGTCGTCCGTGCGGACTGGCGCGACCCGGCGGAGATGAAGCGCCAGGCCTTCCACCGCACCTGGTTCAACTTCGGCGGCATCAACCGCGAGGTCACCCTCCGCCCGCTGGGCCGCAGCGAGATCACCGCGCCCGTGGTCACGACGCGCCTGCGGCCGGACGGCAAGGCCGTCGTCGACGTCGAGATCCACCTGCGCAACCGCGACGTCACCCGCGAGGTCGGCGCCCGCGGGGCGCTCGTCCGGGACGGCAAGCGCTACGAGTTCGAGTTCCCGACGCTCGAGGTCGAGCAGGGGAAGACGAGCGTGGTCGACGCGCAGGTCGCGGTCGACGACGCCGCGCTCTGGTCCCCGGACGAGCCGAACCTCTACGACGTGGAGCTCGAGGTCCCCGACGAGACGACGTACCGCCTGCGGACCGGCCTGCGCGAGCTGAAGAAGCGCGGGCGCCAGCTGCTCGTCAACGGCCGCCCCGTGCAGCTGCGCGGTGCCTCGATCCACGAGGACACGCCGGGCCGCGGCGACGCCGTGCTCCCGGACGACATGGACCGCGTGGTGGCCGAGCTCAAGGCCGTCGGCGCGAACGCGACACGCGCGCAGCACCCGCTCTCCCCGGCGCTCATGGAACGGCTCGACGCCGCCGGGATCATGCTCTGGATGGGGATCGGCCCGGTCGACGCGCCGGGCGCGTTCACCTCGAAGACGGCGAAGCTCCGCCGGCAGAGCGAGGACCGCGTGCGCCAGTCGCTCTTCCAGCTCCAGACGCACCCTTCGCTCGTCGCCTGGAACCTCGCCAACGAGGTCGCCGGGAACGGCCACCCGGACGGCCAGGCCGCCTTCATCGACAAGATGGCCCGCGAGCTCAAGCGGCGTGACCCGGGCCGCCTCGTCGCGCTCGACGTCTGGGGCACGCACCCGCCGAAGCAGCCGGGCGGCTCGATGTACCGGAACATCGACGCGATCGGCGACACGAACTACATCGGCTGGTACTCGGAGAACGGCCGCCCGAAGGCCGAGCTCGACCGGGCGCTGCGGAGTCACATCGCGGGCATGAAGCGGGTCTTCCCCGACAAGATCATGGTCGTCACCGAGTTCGGCGCCGAGGCCAACAGCGAGAACGCGTCGTCCGAGCCCGGTGGGTACGCGTTCCAGGCCGAGCTGCTCCGCCGCCACGTCGACATCTACCGCAAGGATCCGGACCTCTCCGGGATGCTCGTGTGGAACCTGCGCGACTTCGCCGTGGCGCCCGCCTTCAACGGCGGCTCGATCCGTCGCGAGGTGCCGGACATCTCGCTCGTCCCGGGCCTGAACCAGAAGGGCCTCTTCTTCTACGACGGCAAGCCCAAGCCGGCCGTCAACGCCGTCCGCGGCGCGCTCGAGCAGACACGGGCGACCTTCGAGCGCCGGAACCCCCGGTGAGCGCGCCCGCCGCCGCGCCCCTGGCCGAACGGGTCGCCGCCCGCAGCTGGTACCACACACTCGAGCTGGCCCCGGGTGTGCTCACGCCGGGGTTCTTCGACACGCGGCCGACCGTCGCCCACGTCCCGTTGCCCACCGACCTGAGCGGTCTGCGCTGCCTCGACGTCGGCACCTGGGACGGCTTCTGGGCCTTCGAGATGGAGCGCCGCGGCGCGTCGTCGGTGACCGCGATCGACATCGAGGATCCGGAGCGCTGGGACTGGCCGCCGCAGGCCCGCTTCGGGGAGACGAACGAGGCGCGCCTGGCCTACCTGCGCAGCTTCAAGTCCGGGGCCTCCTCCTTCGCCCTGGCCAAGGAGGCGCTCGGCTCGCAGGTCGAGCGGATCGACTGCTCGGTCTATGACCTGGATCCGGCCGTGCACGGCACGTTCGATCTCGTCTTCATGGGCTCGCTGCTGTTGCACCTGCGCGACCCGGTCCGCGCGCTCGACGCCGTCCGTGCGGTCTGCGGCGGGCAGGCGGTCCTTGCCGAGTCGATCGAGCTCCTCTCGACGCTCGCCCGCCCGCGCACCGCGACCGCCCGGCTCGAGGGGCTCGACCAGTCCTGGTGGTGGCAGCCGAACGCCGAGGGCTTCCGCCGGATGGTCCGGAGCGCCGGCTTCCGCATCGAGGAGCAGACGGGCGTCTACTTCCTGCCGACCGGCGCCGCGCACCCGCGTCCGCCGCTGCGCAGCGCCTGGCGCGACCTCGGCACCGCGGGTGGCCGTGAGCGGATCGTCGTCCGCCTCAAGGGCATCCCGCACACCGCGGTGCGCGCCGTCCCGCTGGGCTGAGACCGGGAAGGGCGCCGGGCGCCCCTCCCCCGCCGTGGCCGCTACTTCTTCTTCTTGCCGCCCGGGAGCGGCTCGTTGCCGGAGGCGATGCGGCGCAGGTCGATCGCCTCGTCGTAGACCTCGGGGTCGACCCCCTGGGCGATCGCGACGTCGCGGAGCATCGCGCCCGAGGCCGCGGCCTCCTTGACGATCGCGGCGGCCTTGTCGTAGCCGATGTGGAGGTTGAGCGCGGTGGCCGTGGCCAGGGTGCTCTCGGCGGAGCGCTTCGCGCCCGCCTTGTTGGCGGTGAGCCCGTCCACGCACTTTTCACGGAGGACCGTCGTGGTCGTCGTGAGCAGGTGGATCGACTGGAGCAGGTTGCGCGCGATGAGCGGGATGCGGACGTTCAGCTCGAACTGGCCCTGCATGCCGCCGATCGTGATCGCGGTGTCGTTGCCGATGACCTGGGCGCTCACCTGGAGGACGACCTCGGGGATGACCGGGTTGACCTTGCCGGGCATGATCGAGGAGCCCTTCTGCAGCTCGGGCAGGAAGAGCTCGCCGATGCCCGCGCGGGGGCCGGAGCCCATGAGCGCGAGATCCTGGGCGATCTTCGTCAGCGAGACGGCGACGACCTTCAGCGCGCCGGAGAGCTCGACGAGCGCGTCGCGGTTGGCCTGGGCCTCGAAGCGGTCGAGGGGGGCGGCGATCTGCTTGAGCTTGGTCTCCTTCTTCAGCAGGTCGCGGACCTTCTTGGCGAACTTCGGGTCGGTGTTGAGCCCGGTGCCGGTCGCGGTGCCGCCGAGCGGGATCTGGCCGACGTGCACGAGCGCGGACTCGATCCGCTCCTGGCCGAGACGCATCTGTGCCGCGTAACCCGCGAACTCCTGGCCGAGCGTGACCGGGACCGCGTCCATGAGGTGCGTGCGGCCAGCCTTCACGATGTCCTTGAAGGACTTCGCCTTCTTGTCGAACGCCTTCTCGAGCAGCTTCAGCGCGGGGAGCAGGCGGTTCGTCGCCTCGTCGAGCGCGGCGAGGTGGACCGCGGAGGGGAAGACGTCGTTCGAGGACTGCCCGTAGTTGACGTCGTCGTTCGGGTGGGCGCCGGAGAGCTTCGCCAGCACCTCGTTCGTGTTCATGTTCGAGCTCGTGCCCGAGCCGGTCTGGAACACGTCGACGGGGAACTGCGCGTCGTGCTTGCCGCTCGCGACCTCGGCCGCGGCGTCGGCGATCTTCTTCGCGACGCCGGCGTCGAGGAGCCCGAGCTCCCCGTTGACGGTGGCGGCGGCGCCCTTGATGCGACCGAGCCAGTGGATGACGGCGGCGGGGACGGGTTCGCCGGAGATCGGGAAGTTCTCGACGGCCTTCGCCGTCTCGCCGCCGTAGAGCTGAGGGGAAGTGGCCATCCGCGGAGCCTATCCGGGCACCTCGAACGGGTGGCCCACGGTGCGCCCGGTTTCAGGACTGCTGCGGTCGGGGTACGCCTTGACACTGTGATGCGACTCAAGAGACACCTCACCACCGCCGCCCTCGCCACCGCCACGCTCGCGGCTTCTGCCGCCCCGGCGTCGGCGATCGTCGGCGGATCCGACGCTCCGGCTGGAGCGTTCCCGTCCACCGCGAACGTCACGATCGCCTCCGCGTTCGGCTGCACGGGCACGCTGATCTCGCCGAGCTACGTGCTCACCGCGGGCCACTGCGGCTCCCTCACCGGGTCGGCTGTCGCGACGCCGATCGCCTTCCCCGGCGCAGCGTTCGACGTCACGGTCGGCACCGTGAACGCGAACGGTGCCGGCGGTGAACGCCTGAGCGTCGCCTCGGCGTCCATCCCGCCGAGCTACCTGATCGGTCAGGGCTCCGACGTGACGCTGCTGAAGCTGACCACGCCTGCGAAGACCGCACCGACGCCGGTTGCCGGCCTCGGGGCGGCGGCCCTCTGGGCGCCCGGCGTCACCACCGACATCGTCGGCTTCGGTGTCACCTCAGAGGGCGGCGACGCCCCCGACCGGCTGCAGCAGGCCCAGGTGCCGCGGATCGCGGACGCGACGTGCGCCCAGCAGGTCGGCTCGAGCTTCGAGAACAAGACGCAGCTCTGTGCAGGCTTCCCGCAGGGCGGCACCGACACCTGCCAGGGTGACTCGGGCGGGCCGATGTACTCGACCAGCACCTTCGGCGCCCGGCGCGTCGTCGGGGCCACGAGCTACGGCACCGGCTGTGCCCGTCCCGGCGAGCCCGGCGTCTACGCCCGGGTCGCCGACACGCAGCTGCGCGAGTGGATCCGCGGCCTGACCCCCTCGGGCGTCGCGGACCAGTAGCCGACAGACTTCGTGCCGCCCGGAAGGTCGGCCCGAACCGATGAGCGGTCACACGCGGCCGAAGAGCAAGTTCTGCACTTCGGCCGCGTTGTCGTTGTCATGCGCCGCTCTCTGCTCCTCCCGGTCGTCGTCGCCGCCGCCGTCCTGACGGCGACCCAAGCGCAGGCCATCGTCGGCGGCACCGACGTCCCCGCCGGGAAGTACCCGTCGACCGCCAAGATCACGATCTCGTCCGCATTCGGGTGTACCGGCACGCTGATCGCCCCGCAGTGGGTGCTGACCGCCGGCCACTGCGGCTCGCTCACGGGCGCCACCGGCTTCGGCGTGCCCATCGCCTTCCCGCCGTCTTCGTTCAAGGTCACGGTCGGGGGCGTGAAGGCGAACGGGAGCGACGGCGAGGCGGTCACCGTCGACAAGGCGACCATCCCCACCGGGTACCTCGCGGTGGACGGCTACGACGTCACCCTCCTGCACCTGGCCGCGCCGGCGAAGACGGCCCCGACCCACGTCGCCGGACGGGGGTACGCACCGCTCTGGAAGCCGAACGTCCTCACCGACGTCGTCGGTTTCGGCACCACCTCCTCGGGCGGGAACGCGCCGCCGACGCTGCAGGAGGTCGCGCTCCCGATCGTCACCGACGCGGCCTGCGCCGCGCGGTACAGCGGCTTCGAGCCCCAGACCCAGCTCTGTGCGGGCTACGCCGAGGGCGGGAAGGACTCCTGCCAAGGGGACTCCGGCGGACCCATGTACTCGAGCACCGGCGACGGGCGGCGACTGCTCGTAGGCGCCACGAGCTACGGGGTCGGGTGCGCGGAGCCGGACACCCCCGGCGTCTACGCCCGCGTCGCCGACGCGGCCCTGCGCGACGACTTCATCCGGGCCACGGCGCCCGAGGCCGTCGAGGACGCGCCCGCCGGTGCCGTGACCACCCCGGCGCGCGTCTACGACCCGGCGACCAAGACGACGAGCTCCGGGACGCCGACCGCGCCTCCGGCCACGAGCTCGACCCCGCCGTCCGGCGGCAGCACGAGCGACCCCGGGACGGGCGCGACCTCGGGCGGGACGACGCCCGAGACGGCTCCGACGAGCAGCGACACCTCGTCGTCGAGCGGGTCCTCCGCGGGGAGCGGCTCCGCGAGCAGCGGCGGATCGACGTCCCCCGCCGGGAGCGCGACGCGCCTCCCCACGGCCACACCGACCTCACCGACCGCGGAGGCACGCACGGGCTCCGGGTTCCGCGCGGCGCTCGCCGTCGACGAGCGCACCCGGCGGGGGACGGCGCGCAGCCGGGGCGTCCGCTCTCGCCTGCTGTGCTCGGCCGCATGCACCGTCACCCTCCGGCTGCGGGTCGACGGGGCCACAGCGCGGCGCATGCGCCTCACGAGCCGGACCGTCGGGCGCCTCACCTTCACCCGCACGGGGAGCGGCCGGAGCGTGCGCCGCGTCCGCTTCACGAAGGCGCTCACGCGCCGCGTCGGATCCGACGCGCGGGTCCTTCTCTCGGTGGTGGCCACGGTGCGCGAGCGGGGCTCCGGTGAGACCGCGGTGCTGAGCGCCCGGGCGCGGATGACCGGCTCCTGAGCGATCGCCGCGCCCTAGCATCGAGGCATGCTCCGAACTTCGGTAGGGCTCCTGACGGCGGTCGGCCTCGCGGCGGCGCCGAGCTCAGCGTCGGCGATCGTCGGAGGAACCGAGACGCCCGCGGGAAAGTACCCGGCGGTGGCCAACGTGGTCATCGCGAACGCGTTCGGCTGCACCGGCACGCTCATCGCGCCGGACTGGATCCTCACCGCGGGCCACTGCAGCTCGCTCACCGGCGGGCTCGGGGTCGCCACCCCGCTCGCCTACCCGCCCTCGTCGTTCTCCGCGACGGTCGGCACCGTCAACGCCTCCGGGGCCGGCGGTGAACGGGTGGCGGTCGATCGCGTCGTCGTGCCGTCGGGCTACCTGATGACGCAGGGCTTCGACACCTCCCTTCTGCACCTGAGCAAGCCCGCCGCCACCGCTCCGACCCAGGTCGCCGGGCGCGGCTACGCGGGCCTCTACGCGAAGGACGTCTTCACCGACGTCGTCGGGTTCGGCGTCACGAGCGAGGACGGGGACGCGCCCGCGAAGCTGCAGGAGGTGGGGATCCCGATCGTCGGTGACGCCGAGTGCGGCGCCGACAACAGCTCCTTTGAGGCCGGCACCCAGCTCTGCGGCGGCTACGCCGAGGGCGGCAAGGATTCCTGCCAGGGCGACTCCGGCGGCCCCATGTTCTCGAGCACCCGGGGCGGCCTGCGCCTCGTGGTCGGCGCGGTGAGCTACGGCGACGGGTGCGCCCGCGCGAACAGCCCGGGCGTGTACGCCCGCGTCGGCGCCGACACCCTGCGTGAGTTCATCCGCACGAACGCCCCCGCGGGGGTCCGCGACGCGCCCGCCGGCGCGGACGTCACCCCCGCCCGCACCTACGACCGGGCGACCAAGCGGGTCGTCACGGCGTCGGCCTCCGGGACGTCGGGCACGCCCTCCGGCGGCTCGACCACGGGCGGTGAGCGCTTCACGGCCTCGCTCGCCGTCGACCGGCGGACCCGCCGCTCGACCTTCCGCGGGAAGGGCCTGCGCGTGCGCTTCAAGTGCTCCGCCGCCTGCTCGGCGCGGATCGTCCTGCGGGTCGATGCGCGGACGCAGAAGCTCCTGAAGCGCCGCTTCTCGGCGGTCGGCGCGAAGACGGTCCGCCGGACGGACGCGGGCCGCACGACGTTCACGCTGAAGCTCTCCAAGGCGCTGGCCCGGAGCCTCACCAAGCGGCGCAGCGCGAAGGTCAGCCTGACGGCGACGGTGAAGGAGCGCGGGGGCAAGGGCGTGAGCAGCGTGCGCCGCACCGTGGTGCTCACCGGCCGGTAGCGCCGGCGTCGGGCCGCCGTCCTGCAACGTCCGGTGCACCGTGCACCGTGCGCTGCACCGGTTGCGGGGAACGGCCCCGGGGCCGAAGCTGCCGGCGTGGGACTCCGCACCGCCACCGCTGCCGAACTGCTCGGCGTCAGCGCCAGCACGCTCCGCACCTGGGAGCGCCGCTACGGCTTTCCGACGCCGCGGCGCAGCGACGGCGGCCACCGGCTCTACGACCGCGCGGACATCGACGCGCTCCGTGACGCCTACGCGGAGACCGGCCACGCCTCCTCTGCCGTGGAGCTCGCGCGCCGCCGCGGCGTCGCCCCCGCCTCCTGCCTGCGCCTGCACGCGGCGCTGAACGACTTCGACGAGGACGCCGCCGACCGGGTCTGCGCCGAGGCGCTTGCGGTGCGCGACGTCGAGCGGGTCGTCGAGGAGGTGCTGCTCGACGGCGTCGACAGCCTCCCCGAGGGCTCCCCCGAGCGGGCGCTCGGCCTGCGCTGGGGTGCGGGCTGGATCGCCGCGCAGCGTCGGCTCGCCCCGCCGGCCACCCTCCGCGAAGGGGTGCTCATCCTCGACGCGGGCGGCCCCGACCTCCTGCACGTCGCCGGGCTCGAGCTCGCGCTGCGCCGGGCCGGGCTCCGCGTCCTCGTTCTCCCCGTGATGCTCGATCCCTCGCGGCTCCAGCGCGCGATCTCCGCGCTCGACCCGTCGCTCGTCGTGCTCGGCGGGCGCGGGGCCAGCCTCGAGGAGGTCGGCCGCGCCGTCTTCTCCGCCCGCCGGGCCCGCGGGGAGCGCGTGTCGGTCTGTGACTTCCGCGGGGCCACCGGCACGAGCACGACCGTGCCGCAGCTCGGCCCCGGCCTGCTCGCCGCCCGCGATCGCGTGTTGGACCTCCTGCAGGACCAGGACCTCGGGGCCGCGGTCCCCGAGGTCGCGCCGCAGGTCCGCCGCGGCGCGCTCCGCGTCGCCGGCTGAGCCGAGCGCCTGACGCGTCGAGACGTCGCAACTCCCCCATAGAGGGGGAAACAAGACATCTCGAGTGGGGCCACCCGCTTCTGGGGGGCGGCGGCGCCCTTGTCACAATGCGGACCCCTCATGGCCGTCGATCCGAACCAGTCCTTCCCCGCCCTCGAAGAACAGGTCCTGACCCGCTGGCGGGAGCGCGACGTGTTCGCCGCATCGATCCGCGCCCGCGAGGGCGGGCCGGAGTTCGTCTTCTACGAGGGGCCGCCGACCGCCAACGGCAAGCCGGGCGCCCACCACGTCCTCGCACGCGTCTTCAAGGACATCTTCCCCCGCTACAAGACGATGCGCGGCTTCCACGTGGCCCGGAAGGGCGGCTGGGACACGCACGGGCTCCCGGTCGAGATCCAGGTGGAGAAGCAGCTCGGCCTGACGAGCAAGAAGGAGATCGAGGCCTACGGGATCAAGGCGTTCAACGCCGCTTGCCGCGACTCCGTCTTCACCTACCTCGAGGACTGGAACGCGCTCACCGAGCGGATCGGCTTCTGGGTCGACCTCGACGACGCCTACCGCACGCTCGACCCCGGCTACGTCGAGTCGGTCTGGTGGGCGCTCAAGCAGATCTGGAACAAGGGGCTCATCTACGAGGGCCACAAGGTCGTCCCCTACTGCCCGCGCTGCGGCACGGCGCTGGCCTCGCACGAGGTCGCGCAGGGATACAAGGACGTCGAGGACACGAGCGTCTACGTGCGGATGCCCGTGCGTGCGGCGCACGGACCGCTCTCCGCGGGCGACGAGCTCCTCATCTGGACGACGCTGCCCTGGACGGTGCTGCCGAATGCCGCGGTCGCGGTGAACCCGAAGCTCACCTACGTCCGCGCCACCGCGCCCGGGGAGCCCGCGCCCGTCGTGCTGGCCGAGGGGCTCGTCGAGCGGGTGCTCGGCCTCGAAGGCGTCGAGATCCTCGACCGCTTCCCGGGCTCCGCCATCGAGGGCACCGCCTACGCCCCCGTCTTCCCCTACATCACGACGGAGGACTACGGCGCCCGCGGCCACACCGTCATCGGCGCGGAGTTCGTCTCCGCCGACGACGGTACCGGCCTGGTCGGCACCGCGATCGCCTTTGGCGAGGACGATTACAAGCTCGGCGTCGGTGCCGGCCTCGCGGTCATCAACCCGGTGCTCCCGGACGGGACCTTCGACGAGCGGATGGGACCGTTCGCGGGCATGGACGTCCGGGCCGCCGACGCCCCCGTGGTCGAGGCGCTGCGCAAGGACGGACGCCTCCTGCGCGCCACCCCGTACGAGCACTCCTTCCCGCACTGCTGGCGCTGCCAGACCCCGCTCATCTACTACGCGAAGCCCTCCTGGTACATCGAGACCTCCCGCATTCGCGAGAAGCTCGAGGCCTCCAACCAGGCGATCGAATGGCACCCGCCGCACATCAAGGACGGCCGGATGGGGGACTGGCTCTCCAACAACGTCGACTGGGCGCTGAGCCGCGAGCGGTACTGGGGAACGCCCCTGCCCGTCTGGCGCTGCGAGGAGCACCACACGCACTGCATCGGGTCGCTCGAGGAGCTCGAGGAGCTCTCCGGCGTCCAGCTCGACGACCCGCATCGCCCCTACGTCGACGACGTCTCGTTCCCCTGCCCGCAGTGCGCGAAGCGGATGCAGCGGGTCCCCGAGGTCATCGACGTCTGGTTCGACTCGGGCGCGATGCCCTTCGCCCAGCATCACGCACCGTTCGAGAACGAGCAGGCCTTCGAGCGCGGCTTCCCGGCCGACTTCGTCTGCGAGGCGCTTGACCAGACGCGCGGCTGGTTCTACTCGCTGATCGCCGTCGGCACGCTGCTCTTCGACCGGGCGCCGATGGAGCACGTCGTCTGCCTCGGGCTGATCCTCGACGAGGCCGGCCTGAAGATGTCGAAGTCCCGCGGCAACATCGTGGAGCCGAACGCGGTCATCGACCGGTTCGGGGCGGATGCCTTCCGCTGGTACTTCTTCACCTCCAAGCAGCCGTGGGACGGCTACCGCTTCTCGATGGAGGCGGTCGGCGACGGCGTGCGCCTCTTCCTCAAGCAGCTGTGGAACACCTACGCGTTCCTCGAGACCTACACGGTCGAGGAGGACGCCGCCGCAGAGCAGACCGAGCTCGATCGCTGGATCCTCTCGCGCCTGAGCGGCACCGTGACCGTGGTCGGGGAGCGGCTCGACGCCTACGACGCGACGTTCGCCGGCCGCGAGATCCAGGCCTTCGTCGACGATCTCTCCAACTGGTACGTGCGCCGGAACCGGCGGCGCTTCTGGGCCGGGGACGCCGCCGCCTTCTCGACGCTCCGCGAGTGCCTGCTGACCGTCTCCCAGCTGCTCGCGCCGTTCACGCCGTTCGTGGCGGACGAGATCTGGGAGGGGCTCGGCGGCGGCGGCGCCTCCGTGCACCTCTCCGACTGGCCGCAGGCGGGGCCGCGGGACGAGGCGCTCGAGGAGTCGATGGCGATCGCACGGGACACCGTGCGCATGGGGCTCTCCGCGCGTGGGGCCTCCAAGATCAAACTGCGCCAGCCGCTGCGGGAGGCCGTCGTGGTCGCCGCGGGGCGCGAGCGCTCGGCCATCGAGGCGCACGCGGAGGTCATCCGCGAGGAGCTGAACGTGCGCTCGCTGCGGTTTGTCGCCGGGGCGGAAGAGCTCGGCTCCTACGCGCTGAAGGCGAACTACCGCGCGCTCGGACCGCGCTTCGGCAAGCAGATGCCGCAGGCGGCCGCCGCGATCGAGGCCCTCGACGCCCAGCACGTCGCCGTGGTGCTCCGTGAGGGCGGGACCGTGGGGCTCCACGTCGACGGGCACGAGCACGAACTCACCGCGGCGGACATCACGCTGCAGATGGAGCCGCTCGACGGCTACCAGGTGGAGCGGGAGGGTGCCCACGCCGTCGCGCTCGACCTGGCGATCGACGCGGAGCTCCGGCGGGAGATGCTCGCCCGCGAGATCGTCCGTGCCGTGCAGGGTGCCCGGAAGGACGCGGGCCTCGAGGTGAGCGACCGCATCGCGCTGGCGCTGACCGGCGATGAGGAGCTGCTGGCCGCCGCCCGGGCGCACGAGCCCTTCATCGTCGGCGAGGTGCTGGCGACGTCGCTGCGCTGGGAGGTTGCCTCGGGCGCCGCCGTCGCCATCGAGGGCATGGAGCTCCGGGTCGAGGTCGCGCGCGCCTGAGCGTGCCGGCGCTCCGCGCGCCCGGGCCGCCGCTTCGCGCGCCCGGGCCGCCCGCGAGAAGGCGGATCCGGGGGGCATGACCCCACCTTCGCCTTCTCGCGTTCGGTGGGGCCGCCGCCCCGGGGTGTTCCGCGCCGCGCGCGCAGAGCGACGACTTGCCCGCGAACTCGTCACAGAACTCCCCGCGCGGTTGCTGAGCGCTGCGGCACTCCCCAGGTCAGGAAACGACCTGGAGGAGCAGATGATGGACGACGAGACGCTGGTGGCCCTCGTGGAGGGCATCCCGGAGGGCTGCTGGATGAGCTACGCGGACGTGTGCGCGGCGGCGGGCGGGAGCGCCCGGCAGGCGCTCGCGCTGAACGGGCGGCTGACCCGCCTGGCCTGCGAGGGCGCGTGGCGCGTCCTGAAGGCGAACGGCACGATCGCGCCGACCGCCCTCGGGGACCCCGAGCGCGTGCGGCGCGAGCTGGGTTCCGAGGGGGTGCGCTTCGCGGGCGGGAGGGCCGCCGCGGAGCAGCGGGTGCGCCCGGCCGAGGGCCTCGCCGCCGAGGCCGCCGCCCGGGAAGCGGCGACGGCCCGGCGGGCCGCGGAGGCGTCGAGCGCCGCAGGGTGAGCGGGCGCGGCGTGCTCCCGCCTCCGCCGCAAGGGCGAGGCGGCGAGCGCGCCGGGCTAGCCGCCGAGCTGCAGCTGCGCGACGAGCTTCTTCTTCGGGTAGGCGCCGATGACCTTCGCCGCCTGCTCGCCCCCCTTGAAGAGGATCATCGTCGGCAGCGAGAGCACGCCGAACTGCGCGGCCGTCTGCTGGTTCTCATCGACGTTCACCTTCACGACACGGAGCGAGTGCTCCGCCGCGATCTCCTCGAGGATCGGGGAGACGGCACGGCACGGGCCGCACCAGGGGGCCCAGAAGTCCACGAGGACCGGTTCGGTGCTCTCGATGACCTCGGCCTGGAAGCTCGCGTCGCTGATGTCCTGGGCCATCAGGCGACGATCGGATCGATCTCGGCGAGGAGCTTCTTCTTCGGCTGGGCGCCGACGATCTGCTTCGCGGGCTCACCGGCCTTGAAGATGATCATCGTGGGGATCGACATGACGCCGTACTTGCCGGCGGTCTGCTGGTTGTCGTCCACGTTCAGCTTCACGATGCGGACGTCCTCACGCTCGGCGGCGATCTCCTCGAGGACGGGACCGACCATGCGGCACGGGCCGCACCAGGGGGCCCAGAAGTCGACGAGGACGGGGGTCTCGGATTCGATGACCTCCGCCTGGAAGGTCGAGTCGGTGACGTCGGTGACGGCGATACCCATGGAGCTGCTCCTTAGGAGGGGAGGGGACTCCTTCACTATACAAAGTGAAGTGCCCTGAGGCGGGGGCGGTCAGCCGCGGAGCCAGAGGATGACATCGGCCGAGACGTACACCTCGACGAACGAGGCCGCGACCAGCACGGGGATCGCCAGGCCGACCGTTACGAAGGTCGCCGCGAGCAGCTCGTGCCAGTCCTCGCGGCGGCTCGCGATCACCCAGGCGGCCAGCGGGAGGAAGAGCGCGACGAGCTCGGGGAGGGCGTGGGGGAGCAGGCCGAGGAGGAGCAGCCCCACCGACATGTCGCCGCGGGCGGCGAGGTTCGCGGCGCCGAAGCCGAGCGAGAGCGTCTGGGTGATGAGCGAGAACGCGGTGGCACCCACGACGAACGCGATGGCGAGCGGTCCCGCCCGGTCGTGGATCTTGCGGTAGAGGCCGGAGTGCCGCTCGGCCTGGACCGGCAGGGAGGAGCCGGCGATGAACCCGGCGACGCAGGCGAAGCCGTGAAGGGCGAGCACGAGCGCGTTCCGCTTCAGCACCTCAGCGACGACGCCGAGATCCGCCGGGCCCGTCAGTCCCGGAAAGGTGGGGGCGAGCGACGGGTCCGGCGTCAGGCGCGTCCCGAGCGCCCAGACGGCCAGCAGCAGGAGCACGGAGATCGCGAGCGCCCCGGCCAGCCATAGCCGGAGCATCTCCCACGGCTCGCGGCTCCACGCGCGCAGCGTGGTCCGCGTGTGCGCCATGCCCTGGACGAGTGCGAGATCCGAGGCGGCCACCCCTCTGCCATCGGCCCGCGGCCGCGCAGCCTTGAGGGGGGCGCGGGGTTCCTGGCCGCTCAGCGGCCGCGGCGCCGCAGCGACGGCACCATGAGCACGGCCTCCGCGGCGATCCGCCAGGTCATCTTCGAGGTGCCGTGCTGCCGCTCGCGAAAGGTGATCGGGACCTCCGCGACGCGGAACCCCTGCCGAATCGCGCGGTAGGTCAGCTCCACCTGGAACGCGTAGCCGTGGGAGCGGACGCTCTCCAGGTCGAGCGCGCTCAAGACCTCGGCCCGGAAGCACTTGAACCCGCCCGTGACGTCGCGCACCCCGATCCCGAGTACCCGGCGGGAGTACCAGGAGCCCCCGCGGGAGATGAGCTCGCGCGTGCGGCTCCAGTCGCTCACGCCGCCCCCCGGCACGTAGCGGGAGCCCAGCGCGAGGTCGGCGTCGCCGCGAGCGGCTTCGAGCAGGCGGGCGAGATCGGCCGGGTCGTGGGAGAAGTCCGAGTCCATCTCCATGACGAAGCCCGCGTCCTCGCTGAGCGCGCGGGCGAAGCCGGCCAGGTAGGCGGGCCCGAGGCCGTCGCGGACCGTCCGGTGCAGCACGCGGAGCGCCGGCACATCCGCGCAGAGGGCGTCGGCGACCTGCCCCGTGCCGTCCGGCGACCCGTCGTCGACCACGAGGATCCGGTGCCCCTCCGGGGCCGCCTCGGCGAGCACGGCGTCGGCGGCGCGGACGATCGCCTCGATGTTCTCGGCCTCGTCGTAGGTGGGGAGGATGAGCCAGGCCGCGCCGCGCATGAGCGCGCGTACTGTACGCGAGCAGCATGTCCGCGCCTGATCCCACGAACGCCTCCATCGCCGCTCTCTTCGAGGAGCTGGCCGACCTCTACGAGCTCGACGGGGCCTCCATGCACCGCGTGCTGGCCTACCGGACGGGCGCCAAGACGGTGCGCGAGGCGCCTCGCTCGGTCGCCGCGCTCACCCGCGAGGGGAAGGTCACCGACCTGCCGGGGATCGGCAAGACGCTCGCGGAGAAGATCACCGCGCTGCTCGAGACGGGATCGATCCCGGCCGTCGAGAAGCTCCGGGCGCTGTACCCGGCGGGCCTGGTCGCGATGACGCGGCTGCCGGGGCTCGGCCCGAAGAAGGCGCGCAAGCTCTTCGACGAGCTGGGCCTCGACTCGCTCGAAGCGCTCCGCGAAGCTGCCGAGAAGGAACAGCTCCGCGGCGTGAAAGGCTTCGGCCCCAAGTTCGAAGCGAGCGTGCTCAAGGCGCTCGAAGCCGGGCTGGGCGCCGCCCCGGCGGTGCGCATCGTCATGCACAAGGCGCTCCCCGTCGGCGAGGAGATCGTGGCCGCGCTGCTCGCCCACCCGGCCTCCGAGAAGGTCGAGCTCGCCGGCAGCGCGCGGCGCCTCGGGGACTCCTGCAAAGACCTCGACATCATCGCCACCGCGTCCGATCCGCAGGCGCTCATCGCGGCGTTCGGGGCGCTCGAGCTCATCGAGTCGGTCACCGGAGCGCCCGGGGAGAACGCCGCACGAGCCCGCACCCACACGGGCCTGCCCATCGACTTCAAGGTCGTCGAGCCCGATCAGTTCGGGAATCTGCTGCAGCACTTCACCGGCTCGAAGCTCCACAACGTCGCGCTGCGCGCCGCGGCGGTCCGCAAGGGGCTGCACGTGAGCGAGTACGGAATCCTCGACGACGCGACCGGCGAGACGCACCGGTGCGCGACCGAGCACGAGGTCTACGAGCGGCTCGGGCTCCCGTGGCTCCCGCCGGAGCTCCGCGAGGATCGCGGCGAGTTGGACCTCGCCCCGGGCGAGGTGCCCGTGCTCATCGAGCAGGCCGATCTGCGAGGCGATCTCCACATGCACACGACCGCCTCGGACGGACGGCAGTCGATCGAGGAGATGGCGCTCGCCGCCCGGGAGCAGGGGCTCTCCTACATCGTGATCACCGATCACTCGGCCACGCACGGCTTCGGCAACCACGTCACGCCGGACGAACTCCGCCGCCAGATCGAGCGGGTCCGCGAGGTGAACGCGCGCCTCGACGGAATCGAGGTGCTCATCGGCACGGAGACCAACATCGGGACCGACGGCCTGCCTGACTACGAGGACGACCTGCTCGCGGAGCTCGACTGGGTGGTGGGATCGATCCACACCGCCTTCGGCACCGACCCGACGCGCCGCCTCATCACCGCCTGCGAGCACCCCTGGATCGACTGCCTCGGCCACCCGACCGGGCGGAAGATCGAGGCGCGGCCCGCCTACGACGTCGACATGGAGCAGGTGATCGCCGCCGCGGCGCGGACCGGCACGATGATCGAGATCAACTCCGCCCCGGACCGGCGCGACATGCACGAGCTGCACGCCCGCGCGGCCCGGGACGCCGGGGTGCGGATCGTCATCGACTCGGACGCCCACGGCACGAACACGCTCGGCATCACCCGCTGGGGCATCGCGACCGCCCGGCGCGCCTGGCTCACCAAGGCCGACGTCGCGAACACGCTCCCGTGGCCCGAGTTCGCGCCGCTCCGCAAGCGGGCGGCGCGCGCCTGATCGCACCCCGAAGCCAGCGAACTGACCGTCATCTGCGGAGCGGGGGCACGCAGACGATGGGCGGTTCGCGAGGGGGAGGGGAGATCAGCCGAGGAGGCGGGGCAGGAGCTCGTCGGCGATGACGCGGTCGACGCTCGCGCGGGTGTAGGCGGCGAGGTCGTCCTGCGGTACGTGCGGATCAGCGCCCGAGGGGTGGACGCTCATCCGCGCTCGGCTCAGGGCGTGGGCGAGCGCGGCGGCCAGCGCGGCTGGATTCTCGGGGTCCTCGACCACGAGGCGTGCGTCGCGGGCGCGGGCGATCGAGAGTGCTGCATAGGGGCCGGGCGCGGTCGTGGTGACAAGCGTGCAGCCGTCGGCGAGGGCCTCGAGCTGCGCGATCCCGTAGTCCTCCCGGCGGGGCGCGGTGACGAAGACCCGCGCGCGGCGCAGGAGTGCCCGATAGGCCTGCGGGCCCAGGCGCCCGACGACCCGGACGGAGGCCGGGAGCCGCCCGGTCCCGCCGCCGGCCCGCCACGCCTCCTCGACCTGCTCGGCCGCGACTCCTGCGACGACGAGCTCTGGACCTGGTTCGGCCGGAGGCGGCAGCGGAGGTACGCCGCGCAGCACGCCCGGCTCGCGGTCCGCGACCTGGGGGTTGTGCGCTTTGACTGCGTCAGGCGGGGTCGATCCGCACAACGTCCCCGGCTCCAACCGCGCCCAGGCGGCGAGCACGCGGTCGAGGCCCTTCTTGCGCCAGTTCGCCCCGTAGGTGAGGGCCGCGATGTCGCGAACCCCCGGGGGACCCGAGGGCTCCACCGGGATCGGGACGACCACGGGGAAGCCGGGGAGCCCGGGCAGCGGCGTCATCGGGACGAGCAGCGGCGCCGCCCGCAGCCGGCGCGCCTCGAGCGGGCGCTGCCAGAGGCCGTGCCGACCGGGCCGGGTGTCCGCGGCGAGCGCGTCGAACCGGATCGCGCCCGGTCGCGGCCAGAGCAGCGCTGCCGTCGTCGTCGAGTAGAGGACCGCGCGCGCTTCCTCCTCCGCCAGCGCGTCCATGGCCGCCTTCCGGGCCGCCCGTGCCCAGGCGAGGTCGGTCGCCATGAAGGTCCGGACCTCGCGGGGTGCGGCGGCGGCCACCCGCCGGACGCCCGCACCCGCCCGCACGAGCCCGGCCTCGAGCTCGTCGTCGGCGGCGCGCAGGCCCGCGGTGGAGCCGAGGCTGACGAGGAGGACGTCGGTCATCGCTGGCTCACACCCTGCCACCAATACGCTCATCGCCTCGTGACCGGCACCTTCATCAACGTCGGCACCGTCCTGCTCGGCACGCTCGTCGGGACGCTGCTCGGCTCCCGGCTGCCCCAGCGCCTCCAGGACCGGGTCCTCGCGGGGCTCGGCCTCGTCACGCTCGTCATCGGCGTGGAGCTTGCGCTCACCTGGCGCGACACGAACACGCTCTACGTACTCGGTGGAGTACTCCTCGGGGGCATCGTCGGTGAGGCGCTGCGCATCGAGGACCGGCTCGCCGCGCTCGGCGACCGGCTGCAGGCCGCGACAGCCCGGAGCGGCCGCGAGAGCGACGACGACTCCACGGTCTCCGCCGCGTTCTTCACCGCGACCCTGCTCTTCTGCGTCGGCCCGCTGACGGTGGTCGGCTCGATCCAGGACGGCCTCACCGGCGACTACTCCGCCCTGGCCACCAAGGCCGTGCTCGACGGGTTCGCCGCGATCGCCATCGCCGCCTCGCTTGGGCCCGGCGTCGCCTTCTCGGCCCTGTCGATCCTCCTCATCCAGGGCGGCATCTCGCTGAGCGCCGGCCTCTTCGCCGACATCCTCGCTGAGGGCTCCGAGGCGCTCGCCGCGCTCTCGAGCGCCGGCGGCGTGCTCATCATCGGCATCGCGCTCAAGCTGCTCTCCATCACCGACGTGAAGGTCGGGAACTTCCTCCCGGCCTTGATCTTCGCGCCGGCGATCGTCGGGATCGCGAGCCTGTTCTAGCCGGGGAAGTGACCGGGCCACTCGCCGTGCGGGATCCGGGTGATCTCGCGGATCTCCCCGTGGGTGCCCCACTCGTTCGCGCCCATCCGTGAGAGCGGCTGCAGCAGCCGCACCTCCGGGCGCCCGTCCCGGAGGACCTCATCGCTGACGACGACGTGCACGACCCGGCCGAAGACGACGGTCGAGTTCCCCAGGCAGAGGGTGGAGTGCAGCTTGCACTCGAGCGCGACCGGCGAGGCCGCGACCCGGGGCGGCGCGACGCGCTCGCTCGCCTCCCGCTCCAGGCCCACGGCGTCGAACTCGCTCGTCCCGGCCGGGAAGTCCGTGCCCGTCGCGTTGACCGCCTCGAAGAGCGCCTCCGGCGCGAAGGAGACCACGAACTCACCCGTCGCCTCGACGTTGCGCAGCGTGTCCTTCCGGCCGACCGAGGTGAACTGCACGATCGGCGGCGAGACGCAGGCGACGGTGAAGAACGAGTGCGGCGCGAGGTTGTCCCCGCCCTCGCCGTCGACGGTCGAGACCCAGGCGATGGGCCGCGGCACGACCACGGAGTTCAGCAGCTTGTAGAAGCTGAACGGGTCGGTCTCGGCGGGGTCGAACGAGGTGCGCACGGCAAGGACGCTAGTCCCGAGCGTACTCCGGTCGCTCCCGGCGGAGCCCCGGGACCCGGAGGAGCCGCAGCGCCGCGAAGGCCGAGGTCTGCGCGACGAGGAAGGCGACGCCATCGCGCTCCTCGATCGCGATGACCGCTCGGCTCTGGTGGCGCCAGGTGAGCGCCCAGATGATCGCGAATCCGGCCGCGATCCCGGGGATCTGCGGCGCGAGGAAGGCGAGCGGTCCGGCGACCACGACGGCGAGGCCGAGCGGCCAGAGGCGGGCGGCGACCGTCCGCCAGGGACGCGGCTCGGGCAGGGCGTCGGTGGAGCGGGCGTCGGCGAGCGCGACGGCGATGGCCTGCGACGGCGTGCGGTCCCGGCCCAGGTAGGCGCCGAGGATCGCGGCGATCAGCCACCACGCCACTCCCTGGACGGCAACGGTCGAGCCGGGGTCGTTCAAGGTGCCGATCACGCAGGCGGCCGCCAGGGCCGTGGCCGCCCCGGCGCTCAGCAGGGTCGTCAGGCGGAGGAGGTCGGCGAAGCGCACGCGCTCACCCGGCGTCCGCCAGCACGGCGAGGAGCTCGCGCACGCCCGCGGGCCCGTCGACCATCAGGTCGGCGGCCTCGGCCAGCTCGGTCGGCGTCTCCTCGGAGGCGACCCCCACGCAGACGGCGGCGCCGAGCTCGCCGTCGCGCACGAGCTGCCGCAGCCCGGTGAAGGCGTCGACGTCGGTCAGGTCGTCCCCCGCGTAGAGCGCCACCGCGAGACCGCGCCCGGCGAGCAGGGTCGTGATGCCGCGCCCCTTGTCCATGGCAACCGGAGGCCGCACCTCGAGGACCTTGCGCCCCCAGTGCGTCGCGAAGCCCTCCGCCCGCGCCTGCTCGGCGAGCCGGCCGACCTCGGCTTCTGCCTCGTCCTCGTCCGGGGCGCCGCGCCAGTGGAAGGCCGCGATCGCCTCCTTGTCCTCGGCGCGGATGCGCAGGCGCCGGACCGCCGCGCCGTCCTGCGCCGTCCGCGCGAAGGCCTGCACGCGCTTGGCCCAGGCAGCGATCTCGGGCTCGACCTCAACCCGGGCGGAACCGCCCCGCAGCACCTCGGTGCCGTGGTTGCCGACGTAGGTGATCGATCCGAGCGAGACGATCCGGCGGGCCACGGCCGCCCTGCGGCCGCTCACGCAGGCCACGAGGCCGTAGCGCTTGCTCACCCGGATGAGCGGGGTCCGGGTGGCCTCCGGGACGTGAGCGTCGTCGGCGTGGCGCACGATCGGGGCCAGGGTGCCGTCCACGTCGAGCAGGACGGCCGCTCGGGACGGGTCGGCCAGCAGCGGGGCGAGCACGTCGGAGAGCGAGGAGGCCGGCGGCATTGCTCCGCTTAGTATGGCGTGATGCCGCCGCGTCGAACCCTCGCGCTCGCCGCGATCGGGACGCTGGCGGGGCTCTTTTCAGGGCTGTTCGGGGTCGGCGGCGGCGTCGTCATGGTGCCGCTCCTGGTCCTCTGGCTCGGCTACGGGGAGCGCGAGGCGGCGGGAACGTCGCTCGCAGCGATTGTGATCATCGCGACGGCCGCGACCCTCTCCCAGGGCGCCTACGGCAACGTCCGCGTGGCCGAAGGCCTGCTCGTCGGTATCCCGGCGATCGGCGGCGTCCTTGTGGGCACCTGGCTCCAGCAGCGCATCGACCCGCGAACGGTCCGGCTGCTGTTCGCCGGCCTACTCACCCTGAGCGCGATCAAGCTCGTGCTCGGATGATCGAGGCGGCGCTCATCGGCGTGATCGCCGGCCTGGCCGCCGGCCTGCTCGGGATCGGCGGCGGCGCGCTCTTCGTCCCCGCGCTCGTGCTCTTCCTCGACCTGCCGCAGGTGGAGGCGGAGGCCACCTCGCTGCTGGCGATCGTCCCGGTGGCCCTGGTCGGCGCGGCCCGCCAGCACCGGTACGGGAACCTGCGGCTGCGCGACGGGCTCCTGGTCGGCGGCCTCGCCGTGCCCGGGGCGGTGGCGGGCGTGGCGCTCGTGAACGCCGTGCCGGAGCGGGCGATCGAGATCGGCTTCGCGGGGCTGCTGCTCTTCGTGGCCGGGCAGCTCGTGCGTCGCTAGCTCACGCGGCCGCGAGCGTCTCGCGCAGCACCGCGGGGAGCAGCGCCAACGGTTGCTCCTCAGCTCCCGCCTTCGAGCGCGCCCTTCACGGCGACGTCGAGCGCGTTCAGCCGGAAGAGCGCGAGCGCCTCTGGGGAGGCGAAGCGGCGCTGCGGGGCGGCGTCGGCGCCGTGGTGGGTCAGCACGCAGTGGGCGAGCTGGAGGCGCCGAGCCTCGTCGAGCACGCCGGCGTGCTCCTCGATCAGCCGCAGCCCGAGCTCCACGTGGCCCAGCAGGCGGCCGGGCTCGGAGAGCTCGATCTCGGCGCCGTAGACGTACTCGCGGGTCTTGCCGAGGTCATGGACGAGCGCGGCGGTCACGAGCAGGTCGGAGTTCAGCTTCACGTGGAGCTGGCAGCACTCGAGCGCGAGCGTCCCCACCGCGACCGTGTGCTCCAGCAGCCCGCCGAGGTAGGCGTGATGGCCGGGCCGGGGGGCGCACGGGGCCAGGCGCCAGGCGGCGCGCAGCCGCTCGTCGCCGAGCAGGCGCTCGAGGAGTCCCCGATACCCGGCGTCGTGGACCTCACCGGCCAAGTGCTCGAGGAAGCCGTCGAGCTCGTCGAGGTCGCGGTAGGCGACCGGCAGGAACTCGCGCGGGTCGACCCCGTCGGCGGCCGCGGTGGCGATGTTCTCCACCTCGAGCTGGAGCTCCTCGCGGAAGCGCTCGACCCGGCCCTTCACGCGGACGAGCTGCCCACGCTCGAACCGGCCGGCGAGCCGGTCGGCGTCCTTGAAGACACGGGCGGGGATCGCCCCGGTGCGGTCGCGCAGCTCGAGCGTGAGGTACGGAGCCCCGGACTTGGTCGTCAGGCGGTCCTTGCGCAGGCAGGCGAGGACCGTGTCGACCTGCTCGCCGGCCCGCAGGGTCGCCACGGTGGGACGTGTCGGGGGGCTCAGGGCCGGTTCGCTCACCCGCCCATGATCGCTCCCTGGGCGGACGGGGTGCCCGCCAGTACCGTGGGGGTGATGCCGCCTTTGATCTGGGAGAGCCGCCCCGACGGCCTCCGTGCTCCCGCCCTCGTGTGCGCCTTCACCGGGTGGAACGACGCCGGCGACGCCGCGTCGGCGGCCCTCCAGTTCGTCGGCTCCTCCCTCGGGGCCACCCGCTTCGCCCGGATCGACCCGGAGGAGTTCTACGACTTCCAGGCCACCCGGCCCACGATCCGCCTGACCGAGGGGCAGAGCCGCGAGATCGAGTGGCCCGAGGTCGAGATCTACGCCGCGCGGGTTCCGCGGGCGCCGCGCGACCTCATCCTGCTCCAGGGGCCGGAGCCGTCGATGCGCTGGCGGACGTTCATGCAGCAGATCGTCGACATGGCCGAGGCGCTCAGCGTGCAGATGGTCGTGACGCTCGGCTCGCTCCTGGCCGACACGCCGCACACCCGCCCGGTCCCGACGATCGGCTTCGCCTCCGACGACGCGCTCGTCGAGCGGCTCGGGCTCCAGAGCTCGAACTACGAGGGCCCGACGGGCATCACGGGCGCGATCATCGCCGCCTGCCAGGACGCGGGCCTGCCCTGCGCCTCGCTATGGGCGAGCGTCCCGCACTACGTGGCCGCCGCGCCGAACCCGAAGGCGGCGCTCGCGCTCGTCCGCAAGCTCGAGGGGCTCGTCGGGGTCTCGGTGGACGCGCAGGAGCTCGAGTCCGATGCCGCCCGGTACGAGACCCAGGTCTCCGCCGCCGTCGCCCAGGACCCGGACGTGCAGGCCTTCGTGGAGCGCCTCGAGGCCGCCGCGCTCGAAGAGGAGGCCGAGGCCGCCGCGCCCGACGTCCCCAGCGGCGACGTCCTGGCCCGGGAGTTCCAGCGCTTCCTGCGGCAGCGGGGGCCCGAGCGCGGCTGAGCTCCGGGGAGGAATCCCCGCCCGGGTTGGGAACATGTGAGGCATGGATCGCAAGCTCGACGCCGGGGCGCTGCTGGTCGCGGCCGCCGCCCTTCTGCTCATCGTCTCCCTCTTCCTCGACTGGTTCGGGCTGGAGGGCGCCGCCGTGACCGCCTGGCAGGCGTTCGAGGCCCTCGACCTCGTGCTGCTCGCCGCAGCCTTGGTGGCGCTCGCCGTGGCCTTCGGGGTGCTCGAGGATCGCCTGCTGCTGGTCGCGGCCGGGGTCGCGTTCGTCGTCGTGGTCAGCCAGCTGATCCAGGCCCCGCCCGCGGGGCAGGGCGCGGACATCGAGGTGGGCGCGTGGCTGGCGCTCGTGGGCGCCTTCGGCCTGCTCGTCGGCGCGGCCCTCTCCTCCGCGAAGATCGCGGTGACGGTGGACGTCCAAGGGCGCGAGCGGCGCCGCCGGGTCGCCGCGGTGGACCGTCGCGGGGAGCAGCCCGTCGCCCCCGCGGAGCCCACACACGCACCGGACGAGCCCGCCCCGACGCATGACAGCTTCGCGCCCGCGTCCGAGGACACGCAGGCGACCCAGACCTTCGACGCGACCCCCGACGCACCGGACCGATGAGCCCGGTGCCCGCGAGCTTCGAGCTCGAGCGCTTCTCGGTCACCCCGGTGAGTGACGAGACGGTGCTCCTCGAGGTGGGGGGCCTGCTGCAGGACGTCCCGCCGCGCTCCGCGCCGCCGCGGCTGCTCGTCGAGGGAACGCGCAGGGCGCGTCGGGAGCACAACGCCTTGGACCACGAGGTCGACGGAGAGCGCCTGCGGGCGAGCTTCGTCGTCTCCGCGGCGGACGCCGAGACGGCCGGCTTCGCCCTCGCCGTGGGCGGCCTGCTGCTCGACCTCCCCGCGCCGGACCCCACCCCGGGCTCCGACCGCACAGTCGCGCTGGCCCGTGAGCTGAACGGGGCGCGGCGGGAGCTCACGCGCCTGCGCGCTCGGATCGAGGCCGACGCGGAGGTTGTGAGCGGGCACGCCGCCGAGCTCGACGCGGCGCGTGAGGAGGGAGCGCTCCGCGTGCAGGAGGCGGAGCAGCAGGTGGGCGAGCTCGAGGTGGTCTCGCGTCAGCTCGAGACCGCTCTGGCTGACGAGCGCGACGGCGCAGCACAGCGCGAGGCCGCGGCCGCCGCCGGTCGACAGGCGCTCGAGCGGGAGCTCGAGGCCGCACGGGGTGACGCCGAGGAGGCCCGGCGAGCGGCCGCCGAGGCCACCCGGCGCGAGGAGGACTCGACCGCTGCCCTCCAGGCGCTGCGCTCCGAGCTCGAGCTCGCGCAGCGGGCGCTCGAGGGCCGCGACGCGGAGCTCGCACGCTCCGCCGACCGGCACGCCCGCGCCGTCGCCCGGCCCCGCACCGCCGCCGGGGCCACCGCCGAGCACGAGACGGTCGACCCGACGGTCACGCAGCCGAGTCCGGAGGACGACGGCCAGCCCGACCCGGTGACGCCCCCGACGCCGGAGCGCGAGCCGGCCCTCGACTCGCCGCCGACGCTGGGAGGCGACGCCCTCCCGGACCCGCAGCCGACGCCCGAGGCCGAGCCCGTCCCGGACCCGCAGCCGACGACCGCGTACGAGGGCGACCCCGTCCCGGACGACGGCGAGCTCGACACCACGATCGTCCTCGAGCCGGAGCCGGAGCCCGCTCAGCGCCGGGACCCCGGACCCCCGGACGACACGGGCCCGATCCCGCTGCGTCGGAGCTCGCAGCGCCGCTACGTCCCACGGTCCGATCGGGACGAGGAGCTCGGGAGCGACGCGGTGCGGGTCCTCGGCCCGGACCGGCCACGCGCCTCGTCGCTGCCGCCGGCCCCCGACGCCGACGTCGGCCTGCCGGCCGGCCTCACGCCGCGCACCGTGGTGATCGGCGTGATGGCCATCGCGGCGCTCCTGATCCTCGTCGCGATCCTCGGGTACGTCTTCTAGCGGCCGCGGATGTCGGTCACGTATCGCCGTGACCGACGATCGGCCGCTGGGCTACCCCCGCGCCGCCGCCCGGCCTGCGGCCCGGCCGGAGAACAGGCAGCCGCCGAGGAACGTCCCCTCGAGCGAGCGGTATCCGTGGAGGCCGCCGCCGCCGAAGCCCGCGACCTCCCCCGCCGCGAAGAGCCCGGGCACGGGCGCGCCGTCGGCACCGAGCGCACGCGAGTCGAGGTCGGTCTGCAGGCCGCCGAGGGTCTTCCGCGTGAGGATGTTGAGCTTCACCGCGATGAGCGGGCCGGCCTCCTCGTCGAGCAGCCGGTGCGGGGCGGCGACGCGGGTGATGCGGTCCGGCAGGTAACGGCGGGCGCCGTGGATCGCGGTGACCTGCGCGTCCTTCGTGTACGGGTTGTCCATCTCGCGGTCCCGCGCGAGGACCTCTCGCTCGACGTCGGCCACGTCGAGCAGTGGCTCCTCGGTGAGCGCGTTCATCCCGCGCACCAGTGAGGCGAGGTCCCGCTCGACCACGAAGTCCGCGCCGTGCTCCTTGAAGGCCTCGACCGGCGGCGGCGCACCCGAGCCGGTCCGGGTCTTGATGACCTCGCGGATGCTCTTGCTCGTGATGTCCGGGTTCTGCTCCGATCCCGAGAGCGCGAACTCCTTCTCGATGATCTTCTGGGTGAGCACGAACCACGTGTGCTCGTGCCCGGTGCCCATGATGTGCTCGAGCGTGCCGAGCGTGTCGAAGCCCGGGAAGTTCGGGCCGGGCAAGCGCTTGCCGGTCGCGTCGAGCCAGAGCGAGCTCGGACCCGGGAGGATCCGGATGCCGTGCGCGGTCCAGATCGGGTCCCAGTTGCGGATGCCCTCGACGTAGTGCCACATCCGGTCGGGGTGGATGACGTGCCCGCCGGCGCTCTCGGTGATCTCGATCATCCGCCCGTCGACGTGATCGGGCACCCCCGAGATCATGTGCTTCGGCGCGGTGCCGAGCCGCGTCGGCCAGTTGCGGCGGACCATGTCGTGGTTGGCGCCGATGCCCCCGGAGGCGACGATCACCGCCCCCGCGGTGAAGGCGAACTCGCCGGCCCTCTCGCGTGAGCTCTTCGCGCCGCGCTTGACGCTCGTCGGCTCGAGCACGGCCCCGCTCGCCCCGACCACCGCGCCGCCCTCGACGGTGAGCGCGTCCACCCGGTGGCGGCAGCGCAGCTCCACGAGGCCGCGCTTCCGCGCCTCCTGCACCCGCGCGACGAACGGGGCGATGATCCCCTCACCGGTTCCCCACGTGACGTGGAAGCGCGGGACCGAGTTCCCCGGCCCGGTGGCGAGGCCGCCGCCCCGCTCGGCCCAGCCGACGTTCGGCAGGAAGCGGACGCCGCGCTCGTGGAGCCAGTCCCGCTTCTCGCCCGCCGCCCAGCGGACGTAGGCCTCCGCCCAGCGCCGCGGCCAGAGGTCGTCCTCCCGGTCGAAGCCCGCGGTGCCGAGCCAATCCTGCCAGGCGAGCTCGAAGGAGTCCTTGATGCGGCAGCGCCGCTGCTCGGGCGAGTCGACGAGGAAGATTCCCCCGAAGCTCCAGAACGCCTGCCCGCCCAGGTTCTGCTCCCCCTCCTGGTCGAGCAGCAGCACCCGCTTGCCGGCGTCCACCAGCTCACAGGTGGCGACCAGTCCGGCCAGCCCCGCGCCGACGACGATCGCGTCGGCCTCGTTCGTCTTCGCGCTCATGGCGGGCAGCATGCCAGGCGGAGGGGCCGAGAATGGATCCAGCCCCGCGTAGCGGGGCCAGATCCATGCTCAGCCCTCCGGTCCTCAGCGCTCGGCCACCGGGCAGGCGATCCGGTAGTCGCACCAGCCGCAGGCCTGCACGCTCGGCGTCGGCTCGAACCCCTGGCCCTCGATCCCCTCGGCGACCCGCGCGACGGTCTCGGCGATCCAGTCCCGGTCGATGTCGACGGCGGGGACGCGCACCTTCTCGTCGTCGAGCACGTAGTGGTAGGCCTCGGAGGAGCTCTCGACGTCCCACGCCGCCCGCGCGGCGACCGCGTAGAGGGAGAGCTGGACGTCGTCCTTGAGCTGATCCTGGGTCCGCGGTCGGCCCGTCTTGTAGTCGATGAGCTCGTAGCCGCCGTCGGCGAGCTTGTCGACGCGGTCCACGCGCCCGCGGAGCACGTGGCGCCCGAGCGTGAACTGGAAGCCCTTCTCGAGCCAGACGGGCTCGGAGGTCTCGGCGGCGTCGCGCTCGACGTAGCGGTGCATCGCCGCGACCGTCTTCGCGCGGAACTGCCGCTCCTCCTCCGAGTCCCCGAAGCCGCCTCGCCGCCAGCCGACGTCGAGAAGCGCGAGCAGCTCCTCCCGCGAGCCGCTGCCCGCGGCGTGCCAGCGTTCGAGCACCTGATGGACGAGGATTCCGAAGCGCTGGTTCATCGTCGGCTCCTGCGGGATGCGGAAGACCCGTGCGAACTTGTACTTGAGCGGACAGGCCCGGTAGGTCTCGATGTCCGAGGCGGAGAGCACGAGGCCGTCGCCGCGCCGGGGGAGGAACGCCTCGAGCGACGGCTCCTCCCGGGCCGCGGTCGCGGCGACACGGGCGTGCGCGTCGCGCTCGGCGTCCATGAGCCACTCATCGAGCCCGCTCGTGAGGAATGCCTCCCGCTGCTGCGCGCTCGCGGACTGCAGGAGCCGCGCGTTCACGTCGGCGAGCGCGTCGGCGACCGGCTGCCCGGCGGGCCGTTCGAGGAGCGCCGCGAGCTTCACGAGCTCGAGGTACCGGGTGACGCCGTGCGCGACGTCGAGGTCGGTGTCGAGCCGCAGCTCCCCGATCCGCCCGCCGACTCGCGCGATCGAGCCGAGCAGCTCGTCGCGGAGCCGGGTGAAGGTCGCATGGAGCGCCTCGTCGGGGCCGAAGAGCTCCTCCTCGCGCTCCTCCCAGGTGCCGTCGGCGGCGGTGCGGGCCGCCTCGGCGAAGGGGGAGGGGTGGCGACGTGCGCCGTCGCTCGCGTCGGCCGCGTAGGCGAGCACGAGCGAGCGCCGCGCCCGGGTCATCGCGACGCCGAGCAGGCGCCCGGAATGCCCGTCGGGCTTCTCCGGCAGACGTGAGCGGTCGAGCCCGAGCACGAGGACGTGGTCGAACTCCCGGCCCCGGGTCGCCTGCATGCCGAGCACGGCCACCGCGCCGAGCCGGGGTGTCCGGGAGGGGTCGCCGCCGATCGCCTCCTCCTCCCGGAGGCCCGCCTCCGCCACCGCGGTGATGTGCGCAGCCCAGTCCCGGGCGCTCGCCTGCGGGTGGCGCCGCGCATGCTGCCCGGCGAGCTCACCCAGGCGGGCGAGGTGCACGAGTCGTTCGACCACGACCGGTTGCGCCGCGAAGAGCCCCTGCCGCCGCATCCCGAGGCGCTCGACCAGGCGGTGGAGGAACAGGTCGGGGCGCGTGGTGTCGAGGGCGGCCGCCGCCTGGCGATGCAGCCGGAGGAAGCCGAGCAGCCGGTCGCGCGCCTCCGGCGGGAGCTGCGGGGATTCGAGCGCGGCGTGGAGCGCGGCGACGAGATCGAGCTTGCGCCGGCGAGAGATCTGCACGCAGCGGGCGAGGTCGACGGACCGCAGTTCGACCGGTGGCCGTACGAGCGCCCGCACGACGGCCGCGGCGTCTCCCGGATCGAGGAGGAGCCGCAGCCAGGCCAGCACGTCGAGCACCTCGGCCTGGCCGAAGAACGCCTCCGCCCCGAGCAGCTGATGGTCGATGGCGCGCTCCTCCAGTGCGAGCGCCACCGCGCGCCCCTCGCCCCGGACCTGCTGCACGAGCACGGCGACGCGGTCGGGCGTCGCGCCCGCCCGGAGCAGGCGCTCCACCTCGGCGGCGGCCGCCTGGGCCTGCGCGCGCTCGTTCGTGCAGCGCCAGAACGTGACGTGCTCCGGGTGCCGGAACGAGGGGCCGAGGGTCAGCTCGACGAGCTCGCCGGGCCATAGCGCGCGGAGCCGCTCGAGCTCCTCCGTCGCCGGCGGGGCGGCGGGGCTCAGCCGCTGGTCCGGGTCCAGGGTCGCGGTGAGCCGGCCGTGCTCGGCGACGAGGGCGCCGACCAGACGGGCCTGCGCGGCCGAGAGGTCGTGGTGGTCGTCGACCAGCACGTGCCCATAGCGCTCGGCCACGCGGGCCCGGACCCCCGGGTGCTCGACGAGCAGCGCGTGGGCGCGGAGCACGAGGTCGCCGACGTCGAGCTGGCCACGCTCGGAGAGCAGGCGGTCGTGGGCCGCGCGCAGCAGCGCGAACTCCTCCTCGCGCGCCTTGAGGTCGGGCTCACCCCCGGCGGCGCCCCGGTCCCGGGTGCCAGCCGCCTTCTCCGCGTCGATCCGCGTGAGGATCCGAGCGATGGCGGAGGGGGGATTGCCCGCGAGGTCGTGGTGGGCCAGGGGGAGCTCGTCGACCCGGGCGAGCAGCAGCGCGAGGCGGTCGGCCGTGCTTGCCGGAGCCAGGAGCGGGTCGAGCCCCGCTTCGAGCGCCTCCTCCCGGAGGAGCCGCAGCGCGAAGCCGGCGGGGGTCGCGACGGCGAGCTCCTCGAAGGGACGGTCGCCGAGGGCCGCCTCGACGAGCTCCCGGAGCGCCTCCGCGCGCGCCGGGTCGGGCGCCAGGACGACGACCGACTCGGGGCGCTCTCCCTGCTCGACGAGCCACGCCAGCCGCGCGACGAGCGCACGGGTACGCCCAGCGCCCGCGGGGCCGCGCAGGACGAGGGGCCCGCCCGTGTGGGAGGCGGCCTGCGCCTGCACGGGCGTGAGGCCGTCGAGCGCGCCGGACACCCGCCGAGGATACGCCGGGCTCCCTCCGTGGTCGGTCCGGGACCCGCCTACGATGAACGTGTGCCGCCGAGTGAGCCCGCCACCGACGACGACTGGCTGCGGGCCAGCCGGGCTGCGGCCCGGCGGCTCGGCGAGATCCTCGCGGCCGCGGGCACCCGCGCGGAGCGGATCGCCGAGACCGGGCAGCGCGGCGAGGGCGGCGACCGCACGCTCGTCATCGATGCCGACGCGGAGACCGCCGTCTTCGACCAGCTCGATCTCCTGCACGCCGCGGGCGCCCGCTTCACCGCGATCAGCGAGGAGCGCGGCGAGGTCGACTACGGGACCGCCGGCGCCCCGCCGCTGGTCGTGATCGACCCCATCGACGGCTCGACGAACGCCAAGCGCGGCCTGCCCCACCACGCGCTGTCGATCGCGGTGGCCGACGGCCCCACGATGGCCGACGTCCACTTCGCCTTCGTGCACGACTACGGCGCCGGGGAGGAGTGGCACGCGATCCGCGGCGGCGGCGCCTTCCTCGACGGCGTCCCGCTCGCCGACCCGCCGGGGGAGCGCCACGCGGGCGACGGTCGCCTCGAGCTCGTCGCCGTCGAGTCCGCCCGCCCCGAGTACCTCGCCGCGGCGCAGTCCGCGCTGACCGAGCACGTGCACCGGCTACGGGCGCTCGGCTCCATCGCCGTCTCGCTCTGCCAGCTGGCCGACACCCGCGTCGACGGGATGGTCGCGCTGTGGCGCAGCCGCGCGGTCGACGCCGCTGCAGGGCAGCTCATCGTCCGCGAGAGCGGCGGGCTCGTGAGCTTCACCGTCGAGCCGGACGGCGACCCGCTCGCCGCGCCGCTCGCCGACGCCGACGCGCGCCTGCATCTCGTCGCCGCGCGGACCCCGGCGTCGCTCGCCCGCCTGCAGGAGCTCCCCATCTGATGACCCGCCCCCTCCGGAGGTACGCATGATCGACTGGACCATCGCCCGCACCGTCGGCGGCTTCGCGCTCGGCGAGGACCCCACGCCGGAGCTGCTCCCCGTCGACCTCATCGCGCTCTCGGAGGACGCCGAGCGGCGCGTGGTCGCCTACACCGGGCTGCAGCCCGCCTCCCCACTGCCGCCGCCCGAGGCGCTCTCCCGCGCGGCCTGGCTGGACGCGAACCTCATCTCGATGGGTCGCATGCTCGACCCCGTCACCGAGGGGCTGGGGGAGAACATGGGTCCGCTCGCGGGCCCGGCGCGTTCGATCGCCGGCGGGGCCCTCGGCGCGCAGGTCGGCGGTCTGGGCGGGCTGCTCGGCCGCCGTGTCCTCGGCCAGTACGACTTGGCGCTGCTCGACGGCGACGTGACGCCCCGACTGCTCTTCGTCGAGCCGAACCTGCGCGAGAGCGCGGAGGAGCTCGAGGTCGACCTCGCCGAACTCGTCACCTGGGTCTGCGTTCACGAGGTCACGCACGCCGTGCAGTTCGGCGGCATCTCGTGGCTGCGTGAGGATCTCGCCGGCATGCTCAGCGAGCTGCTCGCGGACATCAGCCCCCAGCTCGACCTGAAGGAGCTGCTGAAGCTTCCGAGCAGCGAGGACTTGAAGGCGCTGGTCGGTGCGGTGAAGAGCGGGGAGCTCATCCGCCTGGTCGGCGGGGCGGACAAGCTCGCGACGATCGATCGGGTCCAAGCCCGGATGGCGCTCATCGAGGGCCACGCCGAGCACGTGATGGACGCGGTCGGGGCCGACGTGCTCAAGGATCTCCCCGCCCTGCGCACGGCGCTGGACCGGCGGCGCGAGGAGCGGCGCGGCGGCGTGTTCGTCTGGCTCGAGAAGCTGCTCGGGATGGAGCTCAAGCTCCGGCAGTACACGCTCGGCAAGGCGTTCTGCGACGCGGTCGTCGAGGCGGAGGGCGTCGCCGCGCTGCACGTCGCCTTCGCCTCGGCGGAGCAGGCGCCGTCGCTCGAGGAGCTCGAGGACCCCGCGGGCTGGTGGCGCCGCGTGGCGCCCCGCGCACCCGAGGTCTGAGCGCAGCGGCGGCAATCCTCCGCCGCCCTTTTCGCCCAGGTAGTAACGCATCGCCTGGTCGGGTTTACAAACAGGTGTTCGGAGGTAAGCTCTGAACAAGCTTAGTTCTAACAACGACTTTCTCGGGAGGCCCACATGGCCACGAACGACACCACCAAGACCAGCACCGCCACCGCCACGAAGAAGCCGGCCGCGCGCAAGCCCGCCGCGAAGAAGCCCGCTGCTCGCACGACCGCTGCCCGCAAGCCCGCCGCCAAGCCGGCCGCGAAGCGCACCCCGACCGCCACCCAGGCGCGCACCCGCAAGGCCACGACGGCCAAGCGCTCCATCAACCGTCAGTCCGCTGCCGCCGAGCGCAACGTCAAGGCCGCCGAGCGCAACGCCGAGAACGTCGCGGACTCGACGCTCGACCTCGTGCAGGTCTACGCCGAGAAGGCCGTGCTGATCCCGGTCGGCGCCGCCCTCACCGCGCGTGACGTGGTCCTCGAGACCGTCGGTGACCTCCGCACCTACGTCGAGAAGACGACGTTCAGCAAGGAGATCAAGCGGTACGAGAAGCGCGGCACCACCGCCCGCAAGAGCATCGAGCGCGACGTGAAGAAGGCCCGCACCAAGGCCGAGCGCGAGATCCGCACCCGTCGCAAGTCGGTCGAGAAGCAGACCAAGGGCATCGAGAAGGACGTCAAGGCGTTCCGCAGCGACCTCGAGACCTCGGCCGCGAAGCTCACGAACGACGTGACCGCTCTGGCCAAGGACGTCCGCGTCCAGACCGAGAAGGTCACCGTCTCGGCGCAGAAGACCGCGGCCGACGTGGTCGAGCGCGTCACCTCGCTGGCCTAGCTCCTCCGCAGCTCCCGCAGGACCGACCGGCCCGCTCCTCTCGAGCGGGCCGGTCCTCGTTCTGGGCCGCTCAGCCGCCCTGTCCGCAGACCTTCAGGCCGATCTCCTTGGCCTTCTGGTTGGCCTGATCGGAGAGCTTGCTAGCGCCTGCGGCGACCTTCTGGACCCCCGCGGAATCGTTGTCGCCCGCGGCCTTCTTCAGCTCGTCGAGCTTCGGGAGCTGCTGGTCGAGCAGGTCGTAGGCGCTCTCGGTCTGATCCTTGATCTCGTCCGGCGCCTTGAGGTCACGGAGCTGGCTGATCTGATCCTCAAGCAGCGGCTTGGCCTGCTCGGTGAGCTTCTCGAAGTCGGCGATCGACTTCGGTTCCGGGAGCTTCTTCTGCTGGGCGTCGAAGTCCTTGCAGATCGCGTCGGCCTGCTTGATGTACTGCTCCTTCGTCAACGCCTCGCTTCCGCAGGCGGCCAGCGCCAGGGTAAGCGCGGCGGACAGGACGAGTGGGGTTCTGCGCATGCGTTCCGGGCCTTTCTCGGGAGAGCGACAGAACGTACCGGCGCCGTGGTCGCAGAGCCAACAGAACCCTTTGCGACAATGGCCCCATGCCGTCGAACGAACAGGTCCTCAAGGCCCTCGAGGCCGTCATCGACCCCGAGATCCGCAAGAACGTCGTCGATCTCGGCATGGTGCGCTCGATCGACATCGCGGAGACGGGCGTCGTCGACGTCAAGATCTCGCTGACGACCGCGGGCTGCCCGATCCGCAACCACTTCGTCGACGCCGCCACCGAGGCGGTCTCCGCCGTGAAGGGCGTCACGGGTGTGAACGTCAGCTTCGACGTCCTCACCGACCCCGAGAAGCAGAAGCTGATGCAGCGGCTCGGCGGCGGGGCGCTCCCGGACGGGTCGCTCGCCGCGGTCGCCAACGTGATCTGCGTCGGCTCCGGAAAGGGCGGGGTCGGCAAGTCGACCCTGACCGCGAACCTCGCGGCCGCGCTCGCGAGCGAGGGCAAGCGCGTCGGCATCCTCGACGCGGACGTGTGGGGCTACTCGATCCCGCGCATGTACGGCCTCGGCGCCACGCGCCCGCCGGTCTCGCCCGAGCGGAAGATCCTGCCGCTCGAGTCCTACGGCGTGAAGGTCATGTCGATCGGCTTCTTCGTCGAGGAGGACGCGGCCGTCGTCTGGCGAGGCCCGATGCTGCACAAGGCGCTCACCCAGTTCCTCCAGGACGTCGAGTGGGGCGAGCTCGACTTCCTGCTCGTCGACCTGCCGCCCGGCACGGGCGACGTCTCCATGACCCTCTCGCAGCTGCTGCCCCAGGCGCGCTTCGTGATCGTCACGACGCCCCAGGACACGGCGCAGAAGGTCGCGCGGCGCGCGGCGGAGATGGCCTCCAAGGTGAACCTCGAGGTCATCGGGATCATCGAGAACATGGCCGGCTTCACGACCCCGTCCGGGGAGCGGTTCGCGATCTTCGGCGAAGGCGGGGGCGAGGACCTCGCCACCGAGCTCGACGTGCCGCTGCTCGGCAAGGTGCCGATCACGATGCCGCTGCGCGCGCAGTCCGACGCGGGCCAGCCGCTCGTCTTCGAGGATCCCGACGACCCCGCCGCGCAGGCGATCCGGCGCGCGGCCCGGGGCCTGGTCGCCCTCTGCCCGACGGAGCTCCCGATGCTCGCCTCGGTGGTCCCGGATCCGCCGGCGCTCGAGGTCATCAAGCCGTCGGGCATGTCGCTGCCGATGGCCTGAGCGGTCCGTTCGACGCCGGGCTGCGAGGCTCCTCGCGTGTCCGCCCCGCTCCGCCTGCACCCGCCCGCCGGGCCGATCGACGCCCGGATCGCCCCGCCGGGCTCGAAAAGCATCACGAACCGGGCCCTCGTGGCGGCCGCGCTCGCCGAGGGCCAAAGCCGGCTCACGAACGCGCTGGTCGCCGACGACACGCTGGCTATGCGTTCGGTGCTCGAGGCGCTCGGCGTGGCCGTGGCGGTGGAGGACGAGGGGCGGACCCTGCTCGTCGACGGGTGCGCCGGACGCCCGCCGCGCGCCCAGGACGGGGGGACGCGGCTCGACGGGCGCTCGGCCGGCACCGTCGCCCGGTTCCTCCCGCCGCTGCTCGCCCTCGGCACGGGGGAATACGTGCTGGACGGGTCGCCGCAGATGCGTGCGCGCCCGCTCGGGCCCGGGATCGCTGCACTCCGGGCGCTCGGGATCGCAGTCGACGAGGAGGGGGCGGCCGGCCACCTTCCGGTCCGGGTCACCGGCGGCGGGGGCCGGGCCGAGCCGGCGGTGCGGGTCCGCGCGGACGTCTCCTCCCAGTACACGAGCGGCCTTCTGCTCGCCGCGCCCTGCCTGCAGGCGGGGCTCGCGCTCGAGATCGAGGGCGAGGTGGTGTCCCGCCCGTACCTCGACATGACGGTGGCGGTGATGCGCTGGTTCCACGCTCGGGCCGAGCAGGACGGGGAGCGCTACGTCGTGCGGCCCGGGGGCTACACGGGGACCGACTACGCGATCGAGCCGGACGCCTCGGCGGCCTCCTACTTCTTCGCCGCCGCGGCGATCTCGGGCGGTCGGGTGGTGGTCCCCGGCCTGGGACGGGACAGCCTGCAGGGCGACCTCGCCTTCGTGGGGGTCCTGGCCCGGATGGGCTGCACCGTCGACGTCCGCGACGACCACACCGAGGTCCGCGGGCCGGAGCGCCTGGAAGGCGTCGAGGTCGATATGCGCGACCTGTCGGACACCGCGCAGACGCTCGCGGTCGTCGCGCCGTTCGCGAGCTCACCCACCCGCATCACGGGCATCGGGTTCATCCGCAAGAAGGAGTCCGACCGGGTCGGCGCGGTGGCCACCGAGCTCCGGCGCGTGGGCATCCAGGTGGAGGAGGAGCCCGACGGCCTGATCATCCACCCCGGGGTGCCGCACGCCGCCCGGATCGCGACCTACGAGGATCACCGCATGGCGATGAGCTTCGCGCTGCTCGCCCTTCGCACCGAAGGGATCGAGATCGAGGACCCCGGCTGCGTGGCGAAGACCTACCCGGGCTACTTCGCCGATCTGGAGCGCGTCGCGGCTATCCGCGCGGCGTAGCCGCGGGCGCGCAGGCCGGCGCGGCGCGGAGCAGGTCCGGGCTGAGCGTGGGAAGCACGCCCGAGAGCTCCGCGAGCGAGTCGGTCGCCGCGCCGATGTCCCCCTCCCGCCCGAGGCGCACCCCATCGTCGAGGCGGTCGGCCGTCTCCCGGCCGCCGGCGAGCGCGAGCAGGTGCTCCGGCCGGTGGCGCTCCGGCGGGGTGATGCGGCCGAGCCGCTCGAGGCCCGTCCGATACCGCGTGGCGAGCACATCGAGCGGGCGGACGGGATCGTCTGCGGCCTCGCCCGTCGCGAGGAACCGGTCGACCGCCCGGGTGCTGGTCGTGCAGTACCGCTGGAGCGCGCGACCGTAGGTCGTGAGGCTCACCGGCGGGGTGGTGGGCGGCGGCGGGCTCGGACGGTTCGGCCGCGTGTAGGACGGCGCCGGGGGCTCCGGCGGAGGCTCCTCCCCCGAGGCGAAGACGCCGCCGCCGTCGGACCCTCCGCCGCAGCCCGCGACCAGCGCCGCCGACAGGACGAGCAGCGACCGGGCGCGGCCGCCGCGCACGGGCGTCGCGCCCCGCTCGGTACGGCTACTTGTTCTGCGCGAAGTAGTCCGCGTTGATCTGGATGAAGCCGGTCCACTCCTCGGGGAGCTGGTCCTCGGCGAAGCAGGCGTCCACGGGGCAGGCCTCGACGCAGGCATCGCAGTCGATGCACTCTTCGGGGTCGATATAGAGCATCGTGACCTTGTCGTAGTCCGGCTCGTCCGGCGTCGGGTGGATGCAGTCGACGGGACAGACCTCCACGCAGGAGTTGTCCTTCGTGCCGACACACGGCTCGGCGATCACGTAGGCCATTTGTTCGGATACCTCTTGGTCGTTGGGGCGGGCTGCGGGCTGGTCATACTACGTGAGGTGATGAAGATCACCCCCAGGCACTACCTCAGCACAAAACTCCGCGTGCTGACGTGATCCTGCTCACCGGCGCGACAGGCAGGGTCGGCGCGCCGCTGCTCAGGCGCCTGACCGCTGCGCGCGTTCCCGTCCGCTGCCTCGTCCGCGACCCACGGCGGCTCGGCCCCGAGCGGGTCCGGGTGCAGATCGCGCTCGGGGACCTCGCCGATCCGCCGTCGTTCCGGAACGCGTTGCGCGGCGTGAGCACCGTCGTCCATCTGGCGGCCTCGGCCCGTGATCAACCGCAGGGCTCGATCGAGGAGCTGAACGCGATCGCCACCTGGCGGCTCGTGCAGGCGGCGGAGCGGGCGGGCGTCGAGCACTTCGTGTTCACGAGCGCCCTCGGCGCGACCGCGCACAACCGCACCCGGTTCCTGCGGGCGAAGGCGCTCGCCGAGCGGGCCGTGACCGAGAGCGGGCTGCGCCACACGATCCTCGCGTCCTCGCTCATCTACGCGCCGGGCGACGAGCTCACGACGCTGCTCGGCCGGCTGTCGCTGCTCCCCGTCGTCCCGCTGGCGGGGCGCGGTCGCGCGCAGTTCCAACCGCTGTGGGCCGACGATGTCGCCGAGTGCATCTCGGGGGCGCTCGACCGTCCGCTCGATCCCGAGAGCCCGAACCTGCGGGTGGAACTCGGCGGCCCGGACGTACTCACCTACGCCGAGCTGGCGAGGGTGGTGCTGCGCGCTGCGGGGCGGCCGCGCCGGCTGCTACCGCTGCCGCTGGGCGTGAGCTCGCGCGCGCTCCGGCTCAGCGAGGCGCTCATGAAGTCCGCCGCTCTCGTCACCTGGGACGAGGCGGAGCTGCTCGAGGTCGCGATGACCACGCCCCAGGGCACCGGCGGCGCCGAGCTGCTGGGGGTCGTCCCCAAGCGGCTCGCCGCAGTGCTGGGGACCGCCTGACCGCGCGGCCCCCGCGTCCTTCTGCTCCTAGCGGAAGACCAGGATCAGGATGATGATGATGACGAGTGCAGTACCGAGTCCGATGTACATGTGGCTCTCCTCCAGTTGGTGAGTCCGGTGCATACCCATGTTGCCGGAGTTGACACTGGCGCACGGACGTTCGTCCAAGCCGGTTTCAACCGAGCATGTCCCGACCCGTCGGACGGAGGTCCCCGTCGAGCTCGAGCTGCTCGTAGTACCGCGTGAAGTGGTGGCCGTGGCGGTACTCGCCGACGTGCGGTTCGATCCGCTCCCCCGCCGCCATCCGGCAGATGAGCTCGGGGTAGCTGCGGCCCGGGAGCGCCGCGAACATCGGACCGGGGAAGGCGCCGCCGAAGCGCGGGTTCACGTCGGTGATGCCGATGCCGATCTCGGGATCGCGGAAGACCTGGATCGTGCTCGGCCCGCGGAAGCCGAGGGCCTCGCAGACACGCCGGGCGAGCCCGGAGAGCTCCGGGTCGTCGAGCACCTGGCCCTTGATCGACTCGCCGCCGCGGGACTCGAGCATCGAGCGGGGGATGGCGTTCAGGCAGCGGCCGTCCAGATCGGAGAGGCAGTCGATGGAGAACTCGTGGCCGCCCATGGCGCGCTGGATCATCACGGGCTCGTCCACGTAGTCGACGAAGAACGCGGCCTGCGCGGCGTCCTTGGCGAGGTGGATCGAGCGGGCGCCGGAGCCCTGGCGGGGTTTCACGATCACCGGGTAGCTCTCCGGCTCGGCCCCCGGCAGCACGGTCGGAGGGCTGGGGAGGCCGAGGCCCAGCAGCGTCTCGTGGGTGAGGTACTTGTCGAACATCGCCTCGCAGATCTCCGCCGGGGCGACGAAGGCCGGGAGCTCCGGGGCGGCGGCGAGGACGTGGATGTCGAGATCGGTGAGCGGGACGACGGCGCCGACGCCGTGCTCCTCGCAGAGCTCCGCGAGGAACGGGATGTAGCCGGGGTCGTCGATCCGCGGGGGGGCGAGGTGCAGGTGCGCGGCGTACTGGGCGGGGGCCAACGGGTTGGGATCGGCGGCGATGGTGAAGGCATGGCGGGCGAACGCGCTCACGATGTCGTGCCGCTTGCCGACCCCCGTCAGCAGGACCGCGGTGGGGTAGTCCTCACGCGCCATGGAAGTGCTCCAGCGTGTCGGAGCGGACGCCGAGGCGCAGGCTGGCCAGCGAGATGACGCTCGCGGGCGGGACGTTCCCGAGGTTCACGTCCGCGCCGAAGCGCTGGATGAACCAGATCTGCTGGTCGTCGCGCGGGGTCTCGAAGACGAGCCTGTCGGTGTCGAAGACGTGGGCGATCTCCTCGACGAGCCCTGTGCGGGTCTCGGTCGTGGTCCGGTGCAGCCCGGCGGTGCCCCCGGCGCGGCCCTCGCAGACGACGAGCTCGGCGCCCGCGTCGAGCATCGCCTGGATCTCCTCCACCCACACGTACGGAGCCATGATCGCGTCTGGGGCCTTCTCCCCGACCTCCGCGTAGACGGTGAAGCGCTCGGCGAGCTGCTCGACGATGCGCGCCTTCTCCGCGACCGGGATGGCGATCGTGCCGCTTGAGACCTCGACGCGATCGAGCCCGAGCTCGGCGATCCAGTCGGCGAGCGCGTCGAGCCGGCCGTGGCGCCAGGCGAGCTCGGTCAACGTGCCGCCGAGCATGACGGGCACGTCGTGGCGGGCGTAGATCGCGAGCTTCTCCTCGAGGCCGTCGGTGACGAGGGCCGAGCCCCAGCCGAGCCGGACGACATCTATGTGCGAGCCCGCGGAGACCATGAGGCTCTCGGCCTCCGCCGGGCCGAGGCCGCCGTCGAGGACGTGGGTGAGGCCCGTGGTGCGCGGCTTGGCGCTCCGGGCCGGGAGCGGGAACAGGTCGTCGGGCATCACCTCGCAGTATCGCGAGGGCGGCGGGCGGGGGGTTCGACGTGATGTGTCCCGGATGCAGGGACCTCACGCGGCGAACCCCCGCGCGCCTGCGATCCTCCCGGGCGTGCCGCTCCTGGCTCTCGCCCTGCTCGCCTGGACCCACGTCGGCTGGAGCCTCTTCCTGCGGGTGGCGCTTGCCGCCGGCGGCGCTCGCACGGCGACCCCGGCCACGGGGGAGCCCGGCCCGGTGAGCGTCATCGTGGCCGCCTACGCGGAGGAGACGGTCATCGCGGCGACGGTCCAGGCCCTCCGCGTCCAGAGCTCCCCGGCCGTCGAGATCATCGTCGCCTGCGACGGCTCCCCCGACGGCACGGCCGAGCGGGCCCGGGAGGCGGGGGCCGACCTCGTGCTCGAGCTGCCCCGCGGTGGGAAGCACGTCGCGCAGGCCGTCGCGGTCGCGCGGGCGAGCGGCACGGTGCTCGCCTTCTGCGACGCGAACACCGTGTGGGCGCCGGACGCGCTGGCCGCGCTGGCCGCGCCCTTCGTTGCGGAGGAGGTCGGCTACGCCTGCGGGCACGTCGCGTTCGTCCGGCCCGACGGCGGGACCAACCAGGAGGGCGCCTACTGGGCGCTCGAGCTTTCGACCCGTCGCGACGAGAGCCGCTGGCATTCGGTCACCGCGGGGAACGGCGGGATCTACGCGGTCCGCGCGTCGCTCTGGCCGCGGCTCCGGACGGACCTCGGGCACGACCTCGCGCTCCCCCACCAGGTGGTGCGCGCCGGGTTCCTCGCGCTGGACGTGCCAGAGGCCCGAGGCTCCGAGGCGATGGTGCCGAGCATCGAGGGGGAGTGGAGGCGCAAGCGGCGGATGATGGCCCGCATGTGGGGGATCGTCGCCCGCGACCCGCGCGCCGGCGGCCTCCTCGACCCGCGCGGCCTGCCGCCCCGCTACCTGCTCGCGCTCGTCAGCCACCGCTGGCTGCGGTACGCAAGCCCGGCGCTTCACGCCGTTGCGCTCGCCGGCGGCCTGCGGCGCGTCGCCCAAGGGCGTGCGGGAGCGCTCGACCGCGCCGCGCTCGTCGGGCAGCTCGCCGTCCTTGCCGGGGCGGCGGCGGGGCCCGCGGCGCCCGGTCCACTCCGCCGTCTCACCCTGCTCTGCCGCTACTACGTCCTGATGACCGCCTCGATCGCCGCGGGCGGCTGGGACCGCCTGCGCCGTGGGGAGCCCGAGGCGGGCTGGTCCCCGCCGGAGGGCACCCGATGAGCGCCTCGGACCGCCACGCCGCGCTCCGCGCCCGCATGCGCGCCGACGGGCTCCTCGTCGGCCCCGACGGGCCGGTCCAGGCCGCGAGCACCGGGGCGCCCGATGCGCTGCGCCGCGTCCTCGACGTCGTCGTCAGCGCCGCCGCCCTCGTCGTCCTGGCCCTCCCGCTCGCCGTCGTCTGTGCGCTCATCCGCCTCGAGTCCCCGGGCTCGCCGATCTTCCGTCAGCGGCGCTCCGGCCACCACGGCGCGGAGTTCGAGGTGATCAAGCTCCGGACGATGGTCAGCGGCGCCGAGCGCATCGGCGCGGGCCTCGCGATCGAGAAGGGCGACGCGCGCATCACCCGGCTCGGCCGCTTCCTGCGCCGCACGAGCATCGACGAGCTCCCCCAGCTCGTGAACATCCTCCGCGGCGAGATGACGCTCGTCGGCCCGCGCCCGACGCTCCCCCACCAGATCGCCGCCTACGACGCGCGGCAGCGCGAGCGCCTGCTCGTGAAGCCCGGCGTGACCGGCTGGGCGCAGATCCACGGGCGCACGACGCCGAGCTGGCCCGAGCGGATCGAGCTCGACCGCTGGTACGTCGCGAACCGCTCGCTGCGACTCGACGCGAGGATCGTGGTCCGCACCCTCGGGGTCGTCCTCGGCGGGGAGGGCGTGGAGCGCGAGGGGCGCGCCTGGGTCGAGCCGGGCGCTAAGTGACTTCGAGCAGCGCCATGTAGAGCGTGAGGCCCGGGCCGAAGGCCATCGCGACGACCTTGTCGCCGCGCTCGAGCCGGTCGCTCGCGACCATCCGCTCGAGCACGAGCATCACGGTCGGCGAGGAGCAGTTGCCACAGTCGCGGAGGACGCCGTTGGACTCGGCGACCTGCTCGTCGGAGAGCGAGAGCTTCTTCTGCACGACCTCGACGATGCGCGGACCGCCCGGGTGGACCGCCCAGCCGGGGACGTCGGCGGCGGTGAGCCCGTGCGGCGCGAGCAGGTCCTCCACCGTCGCCTCGACGTGCTTGCGCAGGATCGCCGGGACCCGCGGGGAGAGCCCCATCCGGAAGCCGAGGTCGGTCACGTCCCAGGTCATGAGCGCGGCGCGTGCGCTGTCGGTGCGGGCGGCGATGTCGAGCACCCGCAGCCCGCGCTGCTCCTCGCCCGGACGGACCACGACGGCGTTGGCCGCGTCGGCGAAGAGCGCGTGGGCCACGATCTGCTCGGCGTCCTCGGTCGGCGGCTGCACGTGCAGCGAGGTGAGCTCCAGGCAGAGCATCACCGCCGTCTTCCCACGGGCGGCGACCGCGTCCGCGGTGGTCGCCAGGCCGGGGATCGCGGCGTAGCAACCCATGTGGCCGACGTGCAGCCGCTGCACGCTCACCGGCATCTCGAGATCGCGGGCGATGAGGATGTCGAGCCCCGGCGTCGCGTAGCCGGTGCAGGAGACGACGGTGAGCAGGTCGACGTCCTGGGGGGTGAGTCCAGCCGCGTCGAGGGCTCCACGCACCGCCTCGGTTCCGAGGGGAAGGGCGTCGACGGCGAAGCGCTCCATCCGCTGCTGGGTGCTCCAACCGCTCACGTCCTCGGTCAGCGGGTCCGTGACGCCGTGGCGGGTGACGATGCCGGTCCCGGCGAACACCCGCTCGGCCAGCTCGGACCCGTCGTAATGGGCCGCGAAGAAGCCGTCCCACAGCTCCTGCTGAGTGCGCCGCTGCGGGAAGGTCGAGTGGGAGGCGGTGAGGGTGGCGTTCACGTGGTCTTCCTTGCCCGGCCCGCGTACAGCGCTGCGAGCGATCGGACACGCTCCATGTGCACGGGTACGGAGCGGTCGCGCAGGAAGCGCACGTAGCTCGGCGGGTGGGGCTGGAGCCCGAACTGCTCCTCGACCTCGAGGCCGTGGGCGTTGAAGAGCGCCGCCAGCCGCCGCGGCGGCACGAAGAGCCGTGGGTCGTGGATGTGGCGCGGCGGCCCGCCCGGCATCCGTTCCCCGATCCAGACGAGGGTGATCCGAGCCCACAGGGTGGCGTTGATCGTGTCGAAGACGACCACGCCGCCGGGCTGCAAGAGGCGGGCGATCTCGGAGATGAGGCCGGGCAGGTCCTCGACGTGCTCGATGAGCTCGCCGGCGACCACCACCTCCGCGCAGGCGTCTGGGAGCGGGACGGCGGTGACGTCCGCCTCGACCGGCTCCACGCCGCGCTCGGCGGCCTGCGCGAGAGCGGCGGTGTTCCGGTCCACGCCAACGTGGCGGAAGCCTACGGGCACGTGCGGCGCCATGAGCCCGCCACCGCACCCCAGATCGACGAGCGTGGCACCCGGTTCGCCCGGAGCGGGGATGAGCTCGCCCCGCGCCGCGGCCAGCCAGTGCAGGGCCGCGAACGGACCCTGCGCGTCCCACCAGGCGTGCGCCAGGTCGTCGTACTGCTCGGGGGCGTTGCGGGCGCGTAGGGGTGGGGCGGGAGCGGGCACGGGCGTCCCGCTCACGCTAGTGCCGGGGCGCGCGAGCGCTTCCCCGGGGCTTGGGTCAGACTTCCCGATCGTGCGCCTCTCCCTCGCCCTGGCCGCGATCGCCGCCGCGCTCGTCGCCGCCCCGTCCGCACCCGCCGACACGGGTCGTTTCTCCTCACTGCTGCCCCTCGGCCAGGGGCAGAGCGTCAACGCCTTCGAGCTCGCGACGCTGAGCGTCACCGGGGATGCCCCCGCGGCGTTCACGAACCAGCGGACGATGTTCGGAGCCCTCCTGCCGTTGGCCTCGGTGCCCGACGATCAGCTCGGCCGCTACTTCAAGCCCGCCCCGCTCGAGCCGCCGACGGCACCGGTCTCCGTCATCAGCCCCGCGTCCGGGGTCACGATCGCCCGGGACGCCTACGGGGTGCCGTACGTCACCGGCCTCACCCGGGAGGACACGATGTTCGGTGCCGGGTACGCCGGCTCGGCCGACCGGCTCTTCCTCATGGACGTCCTGCGCCGCACCGCGCAGGCTCGGCTGACCTCGTTCATCGGACCGGGCATCGACGACGTCAACCTCAAAGCCGACGCAGCGCAGGCCGCCGTCACCGACTACAGCGACGTGGAGCTCCAGGACCAGCTCGACGACGCTGCGGCCGCCTCCCCGACCGGCGCCCGTGTCAAGCAGGACCTGCTCGCCTACACCGCCGGCGTCAACGCCTACATCGCTGCAGCTCGGCGGGACCCCCGGCTCATGCCCTCGGAGTACGCGGCCATCGGTCAGCCGCTCGAGGACTGGCGGCCGATCGACAGCGTCGCGATCCTCGGCCTCCTCAACGGCTACTACGGCCTCGGCGGCGGCTCCGAGCTCCGTGGCGCCCAGGTGCTCGCAGCGCTTCAGAAGCGTTTCGGATCGCCCGCGAAGGCGCGCCGCGTCTTCGAGGACTTCCGACGTCGGGAGGATCCCGAGGCGCCGACCGTCGTCACCGAGCGCTTCGCCTTCGACGATCCGGGGCGCACCGACCAGCGCAGTGTCGCCTTCCCCGACGACGGCTCGATCGTCCTCGACTCACATGTCGTCGAACGCACCGGCGCCGCGCCTGGCACCCGTGCCGCCGGCTCGATCCTCGCGGCAGGCCTACGCCTGAAGCGCCACGCCTCCAACGCCATGCTCATCGACGCAAAGCACGCCGTGGGCGGGCACCCGATCATGGTCGCCGGCCCGCAGGTCGGCTTCTACGCGCCGTCGATCCTCCACGAGGTCGTGCTCCACGGGCCCGGGGTCGCCACGCGAGGCGCGGTGGTCCCCGGGGCGGGCATCTACCCGATCGCCGGCCGTGGACCGGACTACACCTGGAGCGTCACGACCGCCCAGGGCGACAACACCGACATCTTCGCGGAGCGGCTTTGCGAGCCCGACGGCTCCAAGCCGTCGAAGGCCTCCACCGCCTACGTGCGCGGCAAGCAGTGTGTGCCGCTGCAGGTCCAGCGCCGGCCGCTGGCCTGGAGCCCGGGACCGGCGGACCTCGCCGCCGACCCGAGCGCACAGCCGTTCGCGGCGAAGTTGCGCATCGAGCGGTCCGTCCACGGGCCGATCATCGGGCGCGGCACCGTGCGCGGGGTGCCGGTCGTCTTCTCGAGGGCGCGGGCCTCCTACTTCCACGAGGCGGGTGCCGCCGAGGGCCTCAGCCTGCTGGCCGGCGGGGACGTCGCCGGGCCGAAGGACTTCCAGCGACGCATCGCCCGAGTGACAGGCTCCTACAACTGGTTCTACGCCGACGCGGAGCACACCGCCTACGTGCAGTCCGGGCTCTACCCGCGCCGTCACCGGGGCACCTCGCCGGATCTCCCGACCTGGGGGGACGGGCGCTGGGACTGGAGGAACTTCGACTCGGACGCCTTCACCGCAAGTGTCCTGCCGCGGACGCGCCTCCCGCAGGCGATCGACCCGGCGCGCGGCTACTTGGTCTCGTGGAACAACAAGCAGGCCCCCGGCTGGCGGGCCAGCGACGCCGACTGGGAGTACGGCCCGACCCACCGCTCCCAGCGGCTCGAGCGCCGCGTCCGCGTCCTGCTGCGTACCGGCGACCGGAAGGTCGGCGTCGGTGAGCTCGCGGGGGCGATGGGAGACGCGGGGACCGTCGATCTCCGAGGCCAGGAGGTCCTGCCGTACCTGCTCGAGGTGCTCGACCGGGGAACAGTCCCGGACGATCTCGCGCCCGCCGTCGCCGCGCTGCGCCGCTGGGAGGCCGGCGGGGCCCATCGTCGTGACGCCGACGGTGACGGTAACTACGAAGACGCCGGTGCCGTCGCGCTCATGGACGCCTGGTGGCGGCCGCTCGTGGCTTCGATCTACCGGCCGATCATCGGGCAGCAGGCGATCGATCGCATCAGCGCGCTCAACCCGATCGAATACCTGCCGAAGGACGGCCCCGACACGTTCTTCTTCGGTTGGTACTCCTACGTCGTGAAGGACCTGAGGACGCAGCTCGGGCGCCCCGTGCGCGGCCGCCTCAGCCGCCGCTACTGCGGTCGTGGGCGGCTCGCGGCCTGCCGGACGCAGCTGGTCGACAGCCTGCGCGCCGCCGCTGCGAAGGTCGGTGACCCCGCGGCCGCGCGGATCGCGCCCACCTGCCCGGAGGCGACGCCCGCGCGATGCGATCAGCTGACCTTCATCGCAGCCGGGGCGGCGACCCTGCCGGCGGTGCCGTGGCAGGACCGCGGCACCTACCAGCAGGTCGTGCAAGTCGGTGTCTCCGCCCCCTGAGGTTCAGCGCAGCGCGCCGCGGGTGATCGTCTCACAGCTCTTGAACTTGGTCGCCCGCTTCGACTTCTTCGAGACGTAGACGATGTCCTTGCCGGGCCCGCAGTCGATCGTGCCGCGGGAGAAGCGGGCCACGATGTAGTCGTCGCCGCTCCCGCCCTTGACCGTGTTGCGGCCGTGCGAGGTGTAGATGAAGTCGCGGCCGGCGCCGCCGTCGATCTTGTCGACCTGGGAGTTCGGCTGGCCCGACGGCTTGAAGTCGCCCCACAGCACGTCCGTGAACGGCCCACCGTGGATGTCGTCGTCGCCGTGGCCGCCGAGGAGCTTCAGGTAGCGCCGCCGCTTGTCCCACATGCGGTCGCCCGTCGTGCAGTTCTCGCCCTTGCACGCGACGAGGTAGCTCTCGCAGCGCTTGTTGCACTCCTTCCAGGAGGCCACGTCGCCGAACGGGGAGTAGCCGGTGCGCCCGTCGAGCGGACGCTCCTGGTCGGCGTCGTTCTGGATGAGGATCATCCGGTCATTGCTCGGCCAGCGCTTGACGTCCGGGCGTCCGGCGGCGGTGGCGAAGGTGGCGCCATAGGCGAGCACCGCGACGACGACGATCAGGAGGCGGACCATTTGCAGACGGTACCGGAGGCGCCGCGGCCGTGCGTCAGCTCACCGGCGCCCTCCGGTCGCTCCACGGCGCCGCCTGCTCGAGCTGGGTGGCGAGGGCGAGCAGCGCCCCCTCCTGCGCCGGCTGCCCGATCAGCTGCGAGCCGAGCGGGAGGCCCGCGTCGGCGTCACCGTCGGGCCGCACGTGCACGGGCAGGGAGATCGCGGGCGAGCCCGTGACGTTCGAGAGCGCGGTGAAGGGCGTGAACTGCCCCGAGCGCGCGAAGGTCCGCATGGGCTCGGGCTTCGTCGGATCGAGCACTCCGATCTTCACGGGCGCCTCGGCCAGCGCGGGCGTGAGCACGGCGTCGTACTGCGCCGCCCAGGTGACCATCTGGCGGGCGTACTGCTGCAGCTGTGCGGCGGCGAAGGCGGCCTGGACGCTCGAGATCCCCTGGCTCGTCTGCCAGATCGCCCAGCTCAACGCCTCCATGTCCTCCTCGGTGGGCTCGCGGCCGGCGAGCATCGCGCCGAGCTGGATCTGCGTGGAGACGGCGGGCCCGAAGGAGGCGGTGAAGAGCTCGAGCATCCCGGGAGCGGTCCACGGCGGGTCCTCGACGACGACGATCGTGTGCCCGAGCCCCTCCAGCAGCGCGGCGGTGTCCTGGGCGGCCTGGATGCAGACCGGGTCGACGGGGGAGTCGGTGAGCGGGGAGACGGTGGAGAGCGCGACCCGCAACCGGCCGGGTGCGCGCGCGGCGGTGTCCGCGAACGGCTCGTCGGGGAGCGGCGCCCAGGAGGAGTCGCCGAGCAGCGGACCGTGCAGGATGTCGAGCACGCGCGCCGTCTCCGTGACCGAGCGGGTGAGCACGCCGTCCTGCACGAGGAAGCTCTCGCCGAGCCCCGGTCCGACGGAGATCCGCCCACGCTGGGGCTTCAGGCCGACGAGCCCGCAACAGGCGGCGGGGATGCGGGTGGAGCCGCCGCCGTCGTTGGCGTGCGCGATCGGGACCATGCCGCTCGCGACCGCCGCCGACGAGCCGCCGCTCGAGCCGCCGGGGGTGCGCGTGGTGTCCCACGGGTTTCGGGTCGGGCCGAACCGGGCGGTCTCCGTGCAGGGCAGGATCCCGTACTCCGGGAGCGTGGTCGTGCCGACGACGATGAAGCCCGCCGCCTTCAGCTTCGTGACGACGCCGTCGTCGAACGGGGCAAGGAAGTCGCCGATGAAGTTCGCCGCGAAGGTCAAGCGCTTGCCCGCGACGCCGCGGTTGTTCTTGATCGCGATCGGCACCCCGGCGAAGGGTCGCGGGTCCCCGGCCTTCACTTTGTCGGCCTCCGCGAGCGCCTCCTCGGCGAAGACGTCCACGAACGCGTTCAGCTCCGGGTTCAGCTGCTCGATGCGGTCGAGCGAGGCCTGAACGAGCTCCCGCGCAGAGAGCTCCCCCGAGCGGATGAGCTCGGCGAGCTCGGTGACGGGACGGAACATGAGGTCGGAGGCCATCGGGCGACCCTAACTACCGTGGGCGCGTGCGGTGGAGCGTCGTTCTGACACGTCCGGCAACGGACCCGGCGTGAGCGAGGAGCTCGACCGCTACCGCTGGGTCGTCCTCGGCGTCGGTGCCTTCGGCGCGGCCGCCTTCGCGGCGCTCCGCATGGGCCTTCCCGCGCTCACGCCCGCGATCCGGCGGGAGTTCGACCTCACGCTCGGCCAGGTCGGGCTCGTCCTCACCGCGGTGAGCGTCGGCGTCCTGCTCACGCTGCTCGCCTGGGGCGTGCTCATCGACCGCGTCGGCGAGCGCCCGGCGATGACCGTCGGGCTGCTCGGCGTCGCCGCCGCGCTCACGGGCACGGCCTTCGCCCCGAGCTTCCCGGCGCTGCTCGCGGGGCTCTTGAGCGCCGCCATGTTCGGCGCGAGCGTCACCGGCGCCAGCGGACGGGCGGTGATGGGCTGGTTCGGCCGGGGGGAGCGCGGCTTCGCCCTCGGGGTTCGGCAGATGGCGCTGCCGCTCGGCGGCGCGGGGGCGTCCTTCGCGCTGCCGCCGCTCGTGGGGGCAGAGGGGCTGCGGGGAGCGTTCCTGGCCCTCGCCGGCTTGAGCTTCGTCGCCGCCTGCCTCGCCGCGGCCGGGCTGCGCGACGCTCCCCCGCTGCTCGCCGACTCGCCCGCACAGCGCTACGCGGAATCCACGCCGCCGCCGATGCGCGACCGCCGTCAGTGGCGGCTCGGCGTCGCCTCGGGCCTGCTCGTCCTCACGCAGGCCGCGGTGCTCGGCTTCCTCGTGCTCTTCCTCGTCGACGAGCGCGGGCTCACCCCCGCGCTCGCCGCCGCGATGCTCGGGGTCGCGCAGCTCGGCGGGGCCGTGGCGCGGCTCGCGGTCGGGCGTCGCTCGGACCGGCGCGGCGCGCGGGTCCCGATGCTCCGCGGGATCGCCGCGCGGAACGCCGGGCTCGTCGCGCTCGTGGCCGTGCTCGCGGGCGCGCCCGGCCTCCTGCTCTACCCGGTGCTCGCCGCGGCCTGCGTCTCGATCATGGGGTGGAACGGACTCGCGTTCACGACGAGCGCGGAGCTCTCCGGTCGGCTGCGGGCCGGGACCGCGCTCAGCCTTCAGAACACCATCGTCGCGCTCGGCGGCGCGGCCGGTCCGTTCCTCTTCGGGCACGTGGTCGAGTGGACGGCGTGGTCGCCCGCGTTCGCCCTGGTCGCACTCACCCCGGCGCTCGCCTGGGTGATCCTCGCGCCGCTCGAGCTCGACGAGGCGGAACGGGCGCAGGCGCGGGCCGACCGCCAAGTTAGGATCAACGTATGAGCGAAGTCCAGTCCGGCCTCGAAGGCGTCGTCGCCTTCGCCACCACCATCGCGGAGCCGGACAAGGAGGGCGGGTCGCTCCGCTACCGCGGCGTCGACATCGAGGACCTCGTCGGCCACGTCGCCTACGAGCAGGTCTGGGGTCTGCTCGTCGACGGGACGTTCGATCCCGGCCTCGCTCCCGCGCAGCCGCACCCGCTGCTCGTGCGCTCCGGCGACCACCGCGTCGACGTGCAGGCGGCGCTCGCGATGCTCGCCCCCGAGTACGGCTATAAGCCGGTCATCGACATCTCCGACGAGCAGGCCCGGGACGACCTCGCGCGCGCCTCGGTGCAGGCGCTCTCCTTCGTCGCGCAGTCCGCGCGCGGCCTCGGCCAGCCCTGGGTCCCGCAGAACGAGATCGACGAGCAGGGGACGATCGCCGAGCGCTTCCTCATGCGCTGGCGCGGTGAGGTCGACCCCAACCACGCGAAGGCCATCGACGCCTACTGGATCTCCGCGGCAGAGCACGGCATGAACGCGTCCACCTTCACCGCGCGGGTCGTCACCTCGACGGGCGCGGACTGCGCCGCCGCGCTCTCGAGCGCCGTCGGGGCGCTCTCCGGCCCGCTGCACGGCGGTGCCCCGTCGCGCGTGCTGAAGATGATCGAGGGTGTCGAGGAGATGGGCGACGCCGAGAAGTGGGTCAAGCAGGCGCTCGACTCCGGCGAGCGGCTCATGGGCTTCGGCCACCGCGTCTACCGCGCCGAGGATCCCCGTGCGCGGGTCCTGCGCCGCGTGGCCTCCGAGCTCGGGTCCCCGCGCTTCGCGGTCGCCGAGGCGCTCGAGCAGGCCGCCCTGGCCGAGCTGAAGGCGCGCAAGCCCGACCGCGTGCTGGCCACGAACGTCGAGTTCTGGAGCGCGGTCATCCTCGACCTCGCCAAGGTCCCGGCCGATCTCTTCACCCCGATGTTCACCTGCGCCCGGGTGGCCGGGTGGAGCGCGCACATCCTCGAGCAGAAGCGCGAGGCGCGGCTCATCCGCCCGACCGCCAAGTACGTCGGCGAGGGCCCGCGGGACCGCGGCGCGGTCTGATCAGCGGGTGACGCGGTAGCTCGTCGTCCGGGTCCGGGCGCTCGGCTCGGGCCCGGTGGTCTGCGCCGTGGCCCGAACGGAGAGCACGAGCGTTCGCGCCTTGGTGCGGGTGAGGGCGCGGCCGAGCCGACGGGCGTCGGAGGCCCTGAGCGCGAGACGCACCGGTGAGCGCCGGGCGGTGAGCAGGGTTCGCGGCTTCGCTCGCAGGGTGGTCGCCGAGCCGCCACCGAGCGGCCGCAGCGTCGCCGTCACCTCGACCCGGCAGGCTCGGTCGCAGGTCAGCGCGAGCGTCGGGCCGCGACGGGCGAGCACCCGATCCCCGCGCGCGAGCGTGACGGTCAAGCGAGGCGGGAGGGCACGCGCCGGCCGCAGCGAGAGGGGCGCCGGCGGGGGCGGTGGCGGCGGGCTCGCCGCGCAGGGGGTCGGGCGGGCGAAGCGCGTGGTGAAGCGCTGCACCCGGTGGTTCTCACGGTCGGCGACTGCGACGGTTCCGTCACAGGCGACGCCCACTCCGCTCGGCCGGATGAACTGGCCGTTCTGGGTTCCGCTCCGTCCCCAGGCGAAGAGGGGGAACCCCTCCGGGCTGTAGACCTGGACGCGGTCGTTGTCCGTGTCGGCGACGTAGACGCGGCCGGTCCCGTCGACGTCGATGCCGGAGGGGTAGTGCAGCTGGCCGGGGCGGCTCCCGAAGCCACCGAAGGACTGCACGAACGTGCCGGCGCCGTCCAGCCGGACGATCCGGTGGTTGCGACGGTCGGCCACGTAGACGTCGCCGTTCGGCGCGACCGCCACGTCGGCAGGCTGGCGCAGCGCGTCCTCGCCTCCGCCCAGGTCGGGACCGGTGGTTGCGAGGAGCCGTCCGTCGGGGGCCAGATGCTGCACCCGGTCGTTGCCCGTGTCGGCGATCCAGACCGTGCCGTCGGGCGCCACGTCGATGCCCTCGGGCCCCGACATCTCCCCCGCCCGGCTGCCGAAGCGGCCGACGACCCCGAGGACGTCGCCACGGTACGAACGGTGCACGAGGCGCGAGTTGGTCGTGTCGGCGATCCACAGGTCGAACGCGCTGCCGACCGCGACACCGCGCGGGGTCTGCAGCTTGTCGTTCCCACGGCCGATCGCTCCCTGCGTGCCGAGGAGGTCTCCCGAGGGCGCGAAGGTCTGCACGCGGGAGTTCAGCCAATCTGCGACCACGAAGCCGCCGTCGGGGAGCGCGGCCACGTCGGTCGGGCGTAGGAACTGGCCCGCTGCGCGCCCGTCCCGTCCGATCAGTCGTTGGAGGCGGCCGGTCGGGGCGAACACGGAGATCCGCCCGTTCGCGGTGTCCGCGACGTAAATCGAGCCCGAGGCGTCGGAGGCGATGCCGCGGACGTAGGCGAGCTGCCCGGGGGCCCGGCCGAAGCCCGCGCCGATCGTCCGTACGAAGCGCCCCTTGACCGTGAACTTCGTGACGCGGTGGTTCAAGTTGTCGGCGACGAACACGCTCCCGTTCGGGTCGGTCGCGACGTCATACGGGTTCTCGAGCTGGCCGGGCCCCCGTCCCTTCCCCTTGCCGATCTGTCGCCGGTAGCTGCCGTCCGCGTTCAGGACGACGATGCGGTGGTTGCGGTTGTCGGCCACGTAGACCGCCCCGTCGCGACGGACGGCGATGCCCTGCGGGGTGGCGAACCGCCCCGGTCCGGACCCCTTCTGCCCGAACGCCCGGGGGTTCGTGCCGTCGAGGTCGAAGCGCTGGACGCGATCGTTGCCGGTGTCGGCGATCCAGACGCTGTCCTTGGAGACCGCTATGCCGCCGGCCGCGCCCTGTCCGGGGATGCGTCCGGGCTGCAGCCGAAGCTTCCCGACGTCGCGGCCGCCGCCCCCGAACTCCCCGAGGTAGGCGCCGTTCGAGGTGAAGCGCTTGACGCGGTTGCGGGAGGCGTCGAGCGCGTAGACCGTGCCGTCGGGGCCGAGCGCGACCCCGCCGACCGCACCCAGCCGGTCCTCCGCGCCCTCGAAGGAGCCGAAGGTCAGCTCGAACGTGCCGTCGGCCGCGAAGCGCTGGATGCCGCGCGTGTACTGGTCTGCGACGAACACCTTCCCGTCCGGCGCGACCGCGACCGCCTGCGGAAGCCTCAGCACGCCCTTCCCGCGCTCGCTCGTGACCGCTACCGATTCGTACGGGCAGACGGTGGCCCCGGGGCAGGCTTCGCCGGCGACGACGGTGGACCCGAGCGACGGCAGGAGCTCCTGCGCGGCGGCGGTGGCGGGAGCGAGCGCGAGCGCGACGAGGATCGATACCCCCAGTCGTCGGCCCCCGCCCATCGGATGAACGTAACGGGGTGGGCCGCCCGAAGTCGAGGTTCTTTCAGACGAGCTTGCGCAGGAGCGCGACGAACTGCCGCTGCTCCGTCGGGCTCAGCCGCGCGACACCCTCCGGCGGCTCCGCCAGCCGGTCGCCGACCTGCGTGCGGACGGCGGCGCCCGCCGCGGTGAGGTGCAGGTGCTTGACGCGCCGATCGTGTGCCGCCGCCCGGCGCTCGACGAGGCCCCGGGCCTCGAGCCGGTCGACGATCCCGGTGACGTTCGAGTTGTCGCAGTGGAGGAGCCCCGCGAGGGAGCTCATGGGCAGCGGGGTGTCGGGCGAGAGGTGCCGAAGCGCCCAGAGCTGCGGCGGGGAGAGCTCGAGCTCGGAAGCGATCGCGAGCGTGTGGCCGCGCCGGGCCATCATCACCTGGCTGAGCAGGGTCCAGGCCTCGGTCGCGTCGTCGCTGCCCATCGCCTTCCGCACGGTACTTGACAGCCTCGACCGTGGCCGACCTCAAGCAGGCGGGAGGACCAGCACCGGATCGCCGACCCGGATGCGCCCGGGGCCGCGTGCCCGCGCGTTCATGCCGAAGAGGCCGCCGTGCTCCCGGGTCAGGTGCCGCAGGATCTCCGCGTCCTTCTGCTGGGTGTCGGGGTCGCGGGTCGGGATCACGCACCGCACGCACGGGTGCAGGAGGTCGAAGACGACCTCGCCGATCGTGAGCGCGCCGCCCTCCCAGGACTCCTCGGCGAAGGCCGCGACGTCGAGCTCCACGTGGACGTTCGTGCGCCAGCGCCGCGGGTCGAGGGCTCGGCCCAGTTCAGCCTCGAGCGCATCGTGCGTGGCCTGGGTCGTGACGAGGAGCGAGGCGGGGAGGTCGGGCTGTCCGCGCGGATTCGTACGCAGCTCGACCTCGCGTCCGAGGTCGTCGGCGAGCGCGGCGGGGAGGTCGGGGTCCGCCCAGGAGAAGGCACGCCCGTCGGGCGCGACGAGCCCGGCCGGCGGGATCCCGTCGTGGTCGCCATCCCACACGCCGTAGCCGGCGCGCCAGGCGAGCAGCCGCGGGGCCTGGCGCGCGGTGAGTTGGCGAGGGGCCGGGCGGGTGGGATCCCATCCGTCGTAGAGGACGTGGGCGCGATCGCCCGCGACGCCGTCACGGTTGAGTGCGAACGCCGGGACGGGCTCTCCGCCCATCGACTTGACGGGCCAGCGGTGCAGTGCGAGGACGGTGCCGACCATCACGGACGACAGGCTAGGCGAGCTCGGCGCCTCCCACCGAAGCGCGCAGCACCGCGAGGTCGGCGGCCATGGCGTCGATGGCGGCGCGCATGCCCTCCAGGGCCGTGGGGTCTCCCTCGCCGGCGATGAGCACCGCGGCGCGGCACTCCTCGATCTGCTCGGTGATGGCCCCGAGGCGGGCCAGCGCGTCATCTGCGTCGAAGGAGACCATGACCGTGCCCTACCCCGGAGCCCGCTCGGAGTAGCGTCCGGCGCGTGTCCGCCATCGCCGGTCTCCCCAACCCCGTCCGGATGCCGCTGCCGGCGCAGGCGCTCGCCTGGCTCGCGCGGCCGGTCCCGTTCCTCATGCGGCAGCACCGGGAGCACGGCGACGTCTTCACGATGCGCCTGCCCAACGAGGGCCCGTGGGTCCTGCTCTCCCATCCCGACGCGATCCGCGAGGTCTTCACCGGGGACCCGAACCTGCTCCTGGCCGGTGAGGGGAACCGGATCCTGCTGCCGATCCTCGGCGCCCGTTCGGTCCTGTTGCTCGACGGGCCTGAGCACCTGCGGGAGCGGCGGCTGCTCCTGCCGCCCTTCCACGGCGAACGGATGCAGCGGTACGGCGAGCTCATGCGGGAGATCGCCGAGGCGGAGATCGCCACCTGGCCGAAGGGGACGACGTTCCCGCTCGCCCCGCGGATGCAGGCGGTGACCCTCGAGATCATCCTGAAGGCGGTCTTCGGCCTGCGGAGCGGGGCCCGGCTCGAGGCGCTGCGGACCGCGCTGCGCGACCTGCTCGACCTGGTCGGGACGCCGGCCGCCTTCGGCCTGATCGTGACCCTGGGCCCGGAACGCGCCGTCCGCCTGCCCGTCTTCCGGCGGGTGCTCGAGCCTGTTGACCGGCTCATCTACGAGGAGATCCACGCGCGGCGCGCGGCCGGCGATCTCGAGGCTCGGGAGGACATCCTCTCGCTGCTGCTGCAAGCGACCGACGAGGCGGGCGACCCGATGGGTGACACGGAGCTCCGTGACGAGCTCGTCACCCTCCTGGTCGCCGGACATGAGACCACTGCGACCGCGCTGTCCTGGGCGGTAGAGCGGCTGCTGCGCACCCCCGGCTCGATGGAGCGCATTCGCGACGAGGAGGGCTCCGCCTATCTCGAGGCGGTCTGCCACGAAACCCTCCGCCTGCGGCCCGTCCTGCCGTTGGTCGTGCGCAAGCTCAAGGAGCCGATGCGGATCGCCGGGCACGACCTCCCGGCCGGCGCGAAGGTCGCGCCCTGCATCACGCTCGTGCATCGTCGCCCGGACCTCTACCCCGACCCGCTCACCTTCCGCCCTGAGCGCTTCCTCGGCGTGAAGCCCGGGACGTACACCTGGATCCCGTTCGGCGGGGGGGTGCGGCGCTGCCTGGGCGCGGCGTTCGCGCTGCTCGAGATGCAGACGGTGCTCCGTGCCGTCGCCGGGCGGACGGAGCTTCGTGCGCCCGATCCCGCGTCGGAGCACACCATGCGCCGCTCGATCACGTTCGCGCCGAGCCGGGGTGCTGAGGTCGTGCTCGCTTGAACCGGTCGCTCGTCAGCGCCGTCGAGTGGCACCCCGACTGCTTGTGAGTCGTCGCATTCCCGGCCTCGACCAGCCGATCCTCGCCGGTGTCGTCGCCGCCGTGGTCGGGTTCGCGAGCACGTTCGCGGTCGTGCTCGCCGGGCTCCGCGGGGTGGGGGCGACGCCTGCCCAGGCGTCCTCGGGCCTGTTCGCGGTCTGCGCCGTCATGGCGGTGACGAGCACGGCGCTCAGCCTGCGCACGCGGATGCCGATCCTCCTCGCGTGGTCGACCCCGGGCGCAGCGCTGCTCGTCGGGGCGGGGCCGGTGAGCGGCGGCTACGCCGCGGCGGTCGGTGCCTTCATGGTCTGCGGTGCCTTGCTCGCGCTCGCCGGGCTGTGGGGTGCCCTCGGCCGGGCGATCGCCCGCATCCCGGTCGAGCTCGCGAGTGCCATGCTCGCCGGGGTCCTGCTCCCGCTCTGCCTCGCCCCGGTGCAGGCCGCGGTCGACATCCCGGCGTCGGCCGCCCCGGTCATCGCGACCTGGGCGCTGCTCTCGGTGCTCGCCCGGCGCTGGGCGGTGCCGGGCGCGCTTCTCGCGGCGATCGTCGTCGTCCTCGTCTTCGAGCCGCTCAAGGCCGGTCCGACCGGCGCGCGGCCCGTGCTCGAGGGCGTCGTGCCGTCGCTGAGCGTCGGGGCACTCTTGAGCGTCGCGCTTCCGCTGTTCGTCGTGACGATGGCGTCGCAGAACCTGCCCGGGATGGGGGTCCTCGTCGCGAACGGGTACCGCCCGTCGCTGCGTCCGATTCTCGCGACGACCGGCGGAGCGACCGCGCTCGGTGCACCCTTCGGCGTGTTCGCCGTGAACCTCGCGGCGATCACCGCGGCGCTGGTCGCGGGCCCGGACGCACACCCCGACCCGGCCCGTCGCTGGGTCGCCGCGGCAGCCAGCGGCGCGACCTACCTCGTCCTCGGGCTGAGCGCGGGGCTTGCGACCGCCCTCGTGACGAGCGCTCCGGACGGGCTGATCGAAGCGGTCGCCGGGCTCGCGCTGCTCGGCGCGCTCGCCGGGTCGCTGAACGTGGCGCTCGACGCGCCATCCCACCGAGAACCCGCGCTCGTCACGTTCGTCGTGAGCGCCTCCGCGGTCTCCCCGCTCGGGCTCTCCTCGGCCTTCTGGGGCCTGGTCGCCGGGTTGACGCTGCTCGGGCTGCAGCGCATCGGCGCGGAAACCGGGTCCCCCCGGTGAGGAGACGACGGCCTCCCTACGCCGCCGACGCGCTCGGCATCGGCCTGGCCACCGGCGCCTACGGCGTCTCCTTCGGCGTGCTCGCGGTCGCGGCGGGGCTCTCGGTCGCCCAGGCCTGCGTGATGTCTCTACTCGTGTTCACCGGCGGATCGCAGTTCGCGGCGATCGGGGTCATCGGGGCGGGGGGCGCCGCGTCCACGGCGGTCGTCAACGGGCTGCTCCTCGGGGTGCGGAACACCGCCTACGGACTCTCGATGGCGACGATCCTGCGGGGGAGCCGCGGCCGCCGGGCGCTCATCAGCCAGCTCGTGATCGACGAGTCGACCGCGATGGCCCGGGCCCAGGGCGACCCCGAGGCGGCGCGCGGCGCCTTCCTGCTCACCGGCCTCAGCGTCTTCACCCTCTGGAACGTCGGGACGCTCGCGGGCGCGCTGGCCGGCGGCGGCATCGGCGACCCGGCCGCCTACGGGCTCGACGCGATGTTCCCGGCCGCCTTCCTCGCCCTGCTGGCCCCGCAGCTGCGGCAGCCGGGCGCGCCGTCCGCGGCCCTCGCCGGCGGGCTGATCGCGATCGTCCTCATCCCGCTCACGCCGGCGGGCATCCCGGTGCTGGCGGCGAGCGCCGCCGTGCTGATCGGGCTGCGGCGCAGCTCCGGCCAGCCAGAGCCGATCGAGCCGCCCGTCGTCGCCGCCCGCCACCCGGAGGCCGAGCCGTGAGCTGGGCCGCGCTGCTCGTCCTTGCCGCCGGGAGCTACGCGCTGAAAGCGGTCGGCCCGATGCTGCTCGGGGAGCGCGAGCCGTCGCCCACGGTCGCCCGCGCCCTGGCGCTCGTCGCCGTCCCGCTCCTGGCCGCGCTCATCGCCGTGCAGGCGCTCGCCGACGGGGACCGGCTGGTGCTCGACGCGCGCGTCCCCGCTCTGGGCGTCGCCGCGCTCTGCGTCTGGCGCGGGGCGCCGTTCCTGCTCACCGTGTTGGCCGCTGCCGCCACCGCGGCCGGGCTCCGGCTCCTCTGAGCCGGGCCCGTCGCGTCAGCGGACGGTGAGGCGGGTCAGGTTGCGTTTGGCGGACTTGCGTTCGCGGGTGCCTGCGGTGTTGATGGCGCGGGACCAGACGTTGTAGGAGCCGCGGGGCAGGCGGAGCGTCTTGTCGAAGCTCCAGCGGGTGGTGCCGCGGGCCTTGACGTAGGTGGTGCGGCGGCAGTTGACCTTCTTGCCGAAGCGGCCGCTGGAGCGCATGAAGCGGCACTGCTTGCCGACCTTGCGCCCGATGGCCACGGAGACGGCGGCGAGCTTGCAGCCGGCCCCGGGGGTGGCCGCGCCCCGGAGGCGGACGCCGGAGCGTCGCAGGCGGGTGCCGCGACCGAACGTCGAGGTGGGCGCCTCGCACCGGGACGCGCCGATCGGGTCAGGCTCCCGCGCTCCGGTAGTCCCGCCCGGAGCAGTGGCTGAGGGGTTCGAGCCCGTGGTTGCCGTCGGGCTGTCGGTGCTCGGCGCCGGCGTCGTCGTGGTCTCGGTCGTCGTCGTGGTCCCGGTCGTCGTCGTCGGACCCGGGTCCGGCGGGGTGAGCTTCGCGTCGGGCCAGGCGTCGTTGGTCAGCTTGACCGCGTAGAAGCCGGTGTAGGCCTCCGTGTACCAGATCTCCTTCCGGTCGGGCGCGAAGGTCGGCTGCGAGTAGGCCCAGTTCGAGCCTTCGATGGCGGCGCGTGGCTGGACCGGGGCGGTGAAGTACGCGACCTCGCGCGGGTTGTACGGGTCCTCGATATTGAAGACCCGCAGGCCCGAGATGCTCATGCCGCAGGCGACGATCTTCGGGTCGACGAGGGTCGGGACGTTGCAGAAGTGCCCCGTGTAGTCCTGGGCGAACGAGACTGGGTTCGTGCCGTTCGCCGAGGTGCCCGGGTCGTCCTGCAGCTTGCCGCCGATGCGGTTGGCCTCCTGGTGCACCTCGAGGCGCAGGTTGGAGATCACGTATGGCTCTTTCGGATCGGAGATGTCGATGATCCGGGAGGCGCCGGTGCGGTCGGTCCCGTTGCGCTGGAACTCGTCGGATTCGATCACGAACGGCTTCCCGCCGATGGTGATCGGGATCGTGTTCTGCGGCACGCTCATCTGGTTCCAGGTGAGCTTCGAGACCTTGACCATCTTCGGATCGGCCGTGCGCTTCTGGATCGAGGAGACGTCGTAGATCTCGAAGCCGTTGCTGTTCTGGCCCCGGGCGACGTAGGCGGTGTTGCCGTCGGCCGAGAAGGTCAGGCCGTGCGCGGCGACGTCGGTCTGGTGCACGAGGAGCTTCGGCAGCACCGGGTTCGAGATGTCGAGCGCGGTCACCGTCTCGTCGGAGAGCGAGGAGGCGTAGAAGGTGTTGCCGTCCGGTGCCAGGCCGCTCTCGTGCCCGTAGATGCCGAGCGGCGTCGAGGACATCAGCAGCGGGACCTTGCAGCCTTGGCCCGGCGTGGCGTTCAGGTCGTAGATGTCGACCTGGCCGGGCAGCACCCGGGTGCCGAGCGTGCCGGCGACCGCCATCAGCAGGCCACGCTTCTCGCTGAGGATGAGCGACTCGTGTGGGGAGACCATCGCCGGCGTGGTGAGCATCGAGGTGAGCGCCGGCTTCGTCGGGTCCTTCATGTCGAGCACCCGGACCCCCACGTTCCCGTCACCGACATTGGAGGGCGGAAGGAGTGAGGTGTCGTAGAACGCGCACTCGTTGCCGAGCTTGTCGACGTAGCGCAGGACCTTGTAGCCGCCGACGGTACCGACGATCGTCCCGTCCTGCCCGGCCTTCTCCTGCGTGTGCTGGCCGACGAGCTCGGCGTTGCACCGCAAGCCCTTCGCGGCGAGGCCGCTCGTGTGGTCCGCGCGGCTGATGCGTCCCTGGATGCCCGTCTCCTGCCGGGCGCCCGGGCCGCAGACCGCCCGAGGGACGGCCTCGAGCGGAGGCTCCGGCACGCGCGCGGACCCCTCGGCCCGCGGGGCGAACTCCGCCTCGGCCGGGACCGGGCTCCGGAAGAGCTCGCTCTGACCGATGTCGGCGGTCGCGGTTCCGGGCCCGACGGCCGCGAGGGCGGCACCGGCGACCAGGGTGCAGAGAACGGAACGCAGACGGGGCATGCGGGCCTAAACGCTACAGCGGCGCCAAACTTGCGCGTTTATCCGCGAGCCCCTCCTCAGCGGACGGTGAGGCGGGTCAGGTTGCGTTTGGCGGACTTGCGTTCGCGGGTGCCTGCGGTGTTGATGGCGCGGGACCAGACGTTGTAGGAGCCGCGGGGCAGGCGGAGCGTCTTGTCGAAGCTCCAGCGGGTGGTGCCGCGGGCCTTGACGTAGGTGGTGCGGCGGCAGTTGACCTTCTTGCCGAAGCGGCCGCTGGAGCGCATGAAGCGGCACTGCTTGCCGACCTTGCGCCCGATGGCCACGGAGACGGCGGCGAGCTTGCAGCCGGCCCCGGGGGTGGCCGCGCCGCGGAGGCGGACGCCGGAGCGTCGCAGGCGGGTGCCGCGACCGAACGTCGAGGTGGGCGCCGCGCACCGGGAGGACCCGTTGAGGGCTTCCTTGGTTGCCGCGGTGCCCTGCGCGGAGCTCGAGGTGCTCGACCCACCGCTCGTCGAGCCTCCGGAGCCTGCGTCCTTCGTGGTCGGCGCTCCGGTGTTCGGGCTGGTCGTCGTGGGCGTGGTGCCGGGCGTCGTCGTGGTGTCCGCCGGTGGCGTCGTGTCCTCCGGCGTGTTCACCTTGATCGGCGCGGGCATGTTCTTCACCTCGAAGACATCGAGGCCGCGCACCAGATCGGCGGTGTAGACGATGTTGGTCTTCTCGCGGCCGGCCTTCTCGGTGCCGTCCGCGTTGCGGGCCGGAACCCAGTAGGCGTCCCAGACCTGCGAGGCACCGGCGGTGAAGAACCCGAACTGCTTGATGTTCTTCGGGTCACGCACGTCGATCAGGCGCATCCCCTGCTGGTACCAGCCCTGGGCGACGATGCCGCTCTGGTGGTAGTCGAACCAGTGCGCTGAGCAGAAGCCGCCGATGGGGGTCGAGAGGCCGCCTCCCGCCTCGTTCGGGGCCTGGAAGATGTCGAGCGGCTTGATGTCGCCCTTGTCGGAGACCAGCTGCGGGTTCCCAGCCCGGTAGGCCGCACCGTCGAGGTCGGGGAGCTCCCAGGTCTGGAAGGTGCCGGAGCGATCGCAGACGACCTCGTCGCCCTCGCTCGCGTAGTCCTCCTCGGTGACCAGTACGACGTTGCCGTTGGCGAGGCTCGGCGCCTGTCCGGGCTTGAAGGCGCGGCCGTTCGGGCGCATCGAGTTGTGGTGGATGAAGTCGTTGTACGGGGTCTCGGTGCCCTGGGGGTTCGTGGCGTTGAGCGCGACCGGGTTCCGCGGATCGCTCACGTCGAACACGGCCGTTCCGCCGCCGCCGGTGTGCCAGGCGAGGCCCGTGTCGTCGATGTCCCAGTAGTGACCGGCGCCTGACTGCGAGATGGGGCCGGAGCCGGAGGCGGGCGAGCGCGGGGTGGCGATCTGCTTGGGCTCCGCGAGGTTCGTCAGGTCGATGATCGAGAACTTGTTCGCGTCGCCGGCGGTGTAGGCGTAGTTGCAGGTGACCGTCACGCACTGCACGGTGTGGCTGCTCGTCGTGACCGAGCCGAGCAGCGGTGAGCCCTGCGGCGTGCGGCCGAGGATCGCCGGCGCGGCCGGGTCGGTCACGTCGACCACGACGACCTCGCCACCGCCGACGTTCCCGCGCGGCGGGTTGGACGGAGCGGCCTGGTAGAGGTCGACGCCGACGAGGACGAAGCGCTTGACCACCTTGCCGGAGGCGTCGCGCCGCTCGCCGTAGGTCATCGACTCGTTCTCGAAGGTCAGGTTCGGGAGCTTGCCCGTGAGCTTCGGCGCCTTCGGGTCGGAGATGTCGAAGACCGAGATCGAGTCGAGGCCCGACGTGTAGAAGTACGGCGCCGACGGGGAGAACTCGCCCGAGATCGCTGCGCTGCCGGGGATCGTCGTCAGCAGCTCGACGTTGTCGCTCGCGACGACGGGGGTCGGGATGGCCTCGGCGGGGCTGTCAGCGCCGGGGCCGACGATCCAGAAGAGGGGGGCGAGGACGACGAGAAGGAGCGCGCAGAGGGCGCGGCGGGACATGGCCATGGGAGCGACAACGGTGGCGCGCGGGGTTTCTTGCGGGAAGCTGTATGACCGGCCGTGGTCGAACAGGGCGGGAGCGGCGGCTTCTACGGTCCGATCTCCACGTCGTAGCGCTCCCGTAGGGCCGCGACGTGGGCCGACGGTCCCCAGGCGTCGAACAGCTCCGACCAGGCGAAGGCGTGGAGCCGCGGTCGGGCGCCGGCCACGCGGTCGAGGACCCGCGTGACCTCTGCCCGGTGGACGAGCACCTCCGGGTGGGCATCGGCGTTCGCAGGCTCCCAGAAGACGAGCGCGAGCTCGCCTGCGCCCCGAAGCGAGAGCGCGTGCCGGACGAGCTGGCCGGCGTCGAGGTGGCTGGGCCGCCAGCGCTCTTCCAGCAGGTCGTCGAAGAGCGCGGCCCAGGCGGGATCGAGCGCTGCGCGCATCGCGGGCCGCCGGTAGGCGGGCTTCCAGGGGCGCGCCCGGGCCGGCGCCAGATGCTCGGTGAGCTTCGACTCGATGCCCACGAGGCCGGCGGAGGTGTCGAGGGCCACGTCGAGGTTGGGGCTTCCCCCGCCGTGCGGTATCGCCAGGCGCTCCTCGAGGCGGACGGCGGTGAACGGGCCCAGCCCGGGGAGCAGAAGTCCCCCAGGCTGCGAGTGCCACGGCGCGAACGCGCTGCAGACCAGCGCGGTCGACGACCAGGCGGCGTAGGCGGGAACGGCGCCTGCGCGGGTCTGGCGCAGCTCGCCCTTGGCCCGGGCGGCGAGCTGCGCGTGAGCCCAGTCCACGTCCGCGGAAGAGAGCGTCGGCACGAGCGCGCCCGCGAACTCGCGCGCGTGCTCCCCGTCCGCGTGCAGCGCCCCCTGCGGGGTGAGCTCGCGCAAGCGCTCCGAGAGCGCCGCGCGGGCACGGGAGCGCAGGTCCGTCGCGGCCATCCGGCCCGCGACGGTAGCGCGGGCACCCCGGACGCACCGAGGGCCCGGCGTGGTGCCGGGCCCTCAATGTGACGTCGCCTTCGGTCCGAACCTCGAGAGGACCGTCGGCGAAACCGTTCGCCTGCGGGTCCCGGGCGCTCGGGGCGCCCGGGAAGGGGCTACATCATGCCGCCCATGCCACCCATGTCGGGCATGCCGCCGCCACCGGCGCCGGCCGGATCCTCGATCTCGGCGACGATCGCCTCGGTCGTGAGGATGTTCTTGGCGATCGAGGCCGCGTTCTGCAACGCCGAACGCGTGACCATCGCGGGGTCGATGACCCCAGCGGCGACCAGGTCGACCATCTCGCCGGACGCGGCGTTGAGGCCGACGCCCTTCTTGGCCTTCCGGACCTCGTTCACGACGACCGAACCCTCGAGGCCACCGTTCTCGGCGATCTGACGGAGCGGCTCCTCGAGCGCGCGCAGGATGATCTTCGCGCCCGTGCGCTCGTCCTCGTCCTCGAGGTCCTCGTACTTGACCGCGCCGACGGCCTGCATCAGCGCGACACCGCCGCCGGGGACGATGCCCTCTTCGAGGGCCGCGCGGGTCGCCTGGAGGGCGTCCTCGACACGGTGCTTCTTCTCCTTCATCTCGGTCTCGGTGGCCGCGCCGACCTTGACGACCGCGACACCGCCCGAGAGCTTCGCGAGGCGCTCCTGGAGCTTCTCGCGATCGAAGTCCGAGTCGGTGTTCTCGACCTCGGCCTTGATCTGGTTGATGCGGCCCTTGATGGCCTCGACGTCACCGGAACCGTCAACGATCGTCGTCGTGTCCTTGGTGACCACGACGCGACGCGCGCGGCCGAGCTGGGTCAGCTGGGTGTTCTCCAGCTTGAGGCCCATCTCCTCGGTGATGACCTCGCCGCCCGTGAGGATCGCGATGTCCTCAAGCATGCGCTTGCGACGGTCGCCGAAGCCCGGCGCCTTGACCGCAACGCCCGTGAACGTGCCACGGAGCTTGTTCACGACGAGCGTCGCGAGGGCCTCGCCCTCGACGTCCTCGGCGATGATCATGAGCGGCTTGCCGGACTGGATGACGGCCTCGAGGACCGGCAGCACGTCGCGGACGGAACCGATCTTCTGGTTGGCGATGAGGATGTACGGATCCTCGAGCGTCGCCTCCATGCGCTCCTGATCGGTGACCATGTAGGGCGAGATGTAGCCCTTGTCGAACTGCATGCCCTCGGTGAACTCGAGGTCCATGCCGAACGTCTGGCCCTCCTCGACGTTCACGACGCCGTCCTTGCCGACCTTCTCGATGGCGTCGGCGATGACGTCACCAATCGAATCGTCACCGGCGGAGATGGTCGCGACGCGCGCGATCTGATCCTTGCCGGAGATCTCCTTGGACTGCTTGGCGATGTTCTCGACGACCTGGTCGACGGCGAGCTCGATGCCGCGACGCAGGGCCAGCGGGTTGGCGCCGGCCGTGACGTTCTTGAGGCCCTGGCGCACGATGGCCTGGGCGAGAACGGTCGCGGTCGTGGTGCCGTCACCGGCGACGTCGTTGGTCGCGGTGGCGACCTCACGGACGAGCTGGGCGCCCTGGTTCTGGAAGACGTCCTCGACCTCGATCTCACGAGCGATCGTGACACCGTCGTTGGTGATCGTGGGAGCGCCGAACTTCTTGTCGAGGACGACGTAGCGACCCTTGGGGCCGAGCGTCACCTTGACGGCGTTGGCGACGGCGTCGACGCCCTTTTCGAGGGCCTGACGGGCCTCGGTACCGAACTTGATTTCCTTGTGAGCCATGTGGTTCTCCTTTATCCCTGGACCTTGGCGAGGACGTCGGACTCGCGAAGCACGAGCAGTTCCTCACCGTCGACCTTGATCTCGGTGCCGCCGTACTTCGAGTAGAGGACTTCGTCGCCCTCGGAGACGTCGAGCGGAACGCGCTTGCCGTCGTCGTTGAGCTTGCCCTCGCCGACGGCGAGGACCTTGCCCTTCTGCGGCTTCTCCTTGGCGGTGTCGGGGAGGACGATGCCGGAGCTGGTCGTCTCCTCCTCCTCCAGGGCGCGGACGATCAGGCGATCGCCAAGCGGCTTCAAGTTCATGTGTGGAACCTCCGTGGTGGTGCGGACAGTGATCTGGCACTCCCATAGGGAGAGTGCCAAGTGGGGTCACAGTAGCGCGATCGCCCGTCTCGGGCCAGCCACGTTGGCACTCTCTTCACACGAGTGCCAACACCTCGCGATCGCTCGGCGGCGTCGCCGCGCCGCGGGCGGATCAGTTCTGGGCGCCGCCGATGCCGAGCCGGGCGTCCGTGAAGCGTTCCGGGTTCTCGACGATCTGCGAGAACCGGACGATCGTGACCGTGTCCTCCATCGTCACGGGCTTGCCGTAGATCTGCTCGAGGAAGTGGATCATCTCCTCGTGGCGGCGGAACTCGGGGTTGTCGTGCTCGATGTCGCGCGGGGTGAGCTCCTTCACGCGCTTGACCTCGACGGTGTCGATGACCGCGTGGAAGATCTTCTCCCGGGGCGAGTGCTGGTAGCCGATCGTCACGAGCACCGCCTCGTTCTTGCGGTAGCGGTGCGATTTGTCGCCGAGCCGGATCGTGGCCGTCTTACGGCCCCGCTTGAGCTGGTCGGCGAAGATCGTGGAGTAGAAGTTCAAGACCTGCATGTGGCGCGATGCTACCCGTTGTCCCGTGTGTCGAGGGCACGCTGGACGATCTCCCGCTCCCCGGCGTAGGTCAGCGCGCCGAGGGCCTCGTCGAGCGGCATCCAGCGGGCGATCTCGACCTCGTGATCGTGATCCTCGAGGGAGCCACCCGTGGCGTGCATGAGGAAGTAGCGGACGGTCTTGGCGATCGTCCGCCCGCTGCGCTGGTAGCGGTAGGAGACCTCGCCGAGCGGCCCGTGGATCTCGGCCTCGATGCCCGTCTCCTCGTTGACCTCGCGCAGGGCGGCGGTCTCCGGGCTCTCCCCGGACTCGGGGTGGCCCTTCGGCAGCGCGAGCGTCTTGGAGCCGTCGGCGGCGCGGCGGGTGGGAACGATCACGATGCACGCGGCCGGGTCGCTGTCCGGGTCGAGGACGAGCCCCCCGCACGAGAACTCGCGGGGCATCAGTAGATGTAGCCCGCGAGCGCACCACGATCGTGCACGGTGATCTTCCCGCGGCCCTGGGTGAGGACGCCGGCGCGCTCGAGGACGGCCAGGAAGCGGCTCGCGGACTCGCGCGAGGAGCCGGCGAGCTGGGCGATGTCCGCCTGCGTGATCGTGACGAGCACGTCCGTGCGCACGCTCTCGGGCCCTTCGGCGACCGCGGCGTCGACGAGCTCGCCGAGCACCCCGGCCACACGGCTCTGGACCGTCTGGAAGCTCTGCCGCGCGAGCCGCTCGTTCGCCTCCCGCAGGCGGCGCCCCAGCGCGACCACGAGCTTCACCGCGATGTCCGGGTGGAGCTTCAGGAGGCGGCGGAAGTCGGTGCCGGTGAGGGCGATGGCGTCGACCTGGTCGAGCGTCTCGACGGTGGCCGAGCGCGCCTCGTCGTCGAACATCGCGAGCTCCCCGAAGATGTCGCCGGGGCCGAAGTGGGCCAGCGCGATCTGCCGGCCGTCGACGTGCTCGCGGATCGCCCGGGCGTGTCCTGTGGCGACGATGTAACAGGTGTCGCTCGTGTCGCCCTCGCGGAAGACGACATGGTGCGGGCTGAAGCGCCGGGCGATCGTGACCTCTGCAACGCGTTCGAGATCCTCGGCCCCGAGCGTCTCGAAGACGGGAACACGGGAGAGGAGGTCGACCGTGGCGCGCGCCGGGGGCATCGTGTGATCTGTACCACACACACCTGTGCGGACCCACCGCGGTGCTCAGCTCGGGCCGAGCGCGGCCGTCCGACGGCGGCGTCGCAGCGTCCCGCTGCCCAGGCGCGTCAGCAGCGCCAGGAGCAGCAGTGGCACGAGGATCGCGACGCCGACCAGGAGCACCCCGGCGGCGACCTCGAGGACACGGAGCGCCGTGCGGGCCGCGGCGGCCGGACCCCAGCTGCCCCCATCCTCCGGCGTGGATGCCGCCCCGCCCCGCGCGACGAGGGAGACCTGGACGGTCGCCATCGTCGAGCGGCGCTCGAGGCTCCGCAGGTCCGCGTCGAGCCGGGCGATCTGGCTGCGGTTGATCCGGATCCGCGAGCGCAGGCTCGAGATCTCCTGCTCCGTCTTCGCCTTCCCGAGCGCCTTCAGCAGCGCCGTGCGCTCGGCGCGGGCGTCAGAGCGCTGGTCCTTCGAGGAGACCACGGCGTCCGTGATGTCGTCCGAGCCCTGCGTGAGCCGGCTGACGCTCGCGATCTCCCCGAACCGCTTGAGCGCGTCGTCGAGCCGTGCGGCGGGGACCCGGAGCTCGAAGTCCGCGTTCCCGCCCGACGGTCCGCCGCTGACACGGGAGGACCCGACCACGCCGCCGAGGTCCTGGGTCGCGCGGACGATCCGGTCCGCGGCGTCCTGCAGCTTCCGCGCGCCCGTGGTGAGCTCGAGCGACGCGGTCCGCTCGACGCTGCGCCGCCCCGGCGGGACGGCGTCGGCCCGCCGCGACGAGCTCGAGTCGGCCAGCCCGGCGGAGGGTGCGGCCGCCTCCGGGCCCGACGTGGACGGGGCGAGCTCCACGGCGGAGACGGAGGCGTCCGAACCCGAACGGTCGGAGGACCCGGTGCCGAGGACCACGCCGCCGATCACGAGCGCCGAGGTCGCCGCCAGCGCCGGGAGGAGCTTCCCCCGCGACGGGAGGCGCAGCCACCCCGGGCGTCGCGACTCCCGCGGAAACCCGGCCGCCACCCGGGCGTCCAGGGACGCGCGGGCGCGGTCGCCAGCCACCGGAGGCTCGGCACGGACCGCGGCCACCAGGGCGGCCCACTCAGGATCGGCGGTGCTGCCGGCCAGCGCGGCCTCGAGGGCCTCGAGCTCGGCGGCCTCGCGGGGGTCGACGGTGTCGTTCTCGTGGCGGGTCATGCGCAGGCCTTCCGGAGCTTGGTGACGGCGCGGTGCACCCGGGTGCCCGCGTTGGACTCGGACACGCCGACGAGCGCGCCGATCTCGGCGTTGCTCAGCCCGGCGTGGAACTTCAGGGCGATGAGCTCCCGCTCGCGCGGGTCGAGCTGCTGGAGGGCAGCTCGGACACTCACCCGGCGGTCGGGGTCGCTCACCTCCTCCGACGGAGGTTCAGCGGCGGGATCGAACGCCAGCGTCGCGGTGCGCTTCCGGCGCCGGAGCTCGTCGAGCGCCGCGTTGCGGGCGATCCCGAAGAGCCAGGCGCGGGCCGAGCCGCGGTCCGGATCGAACCGTCCGCGGCGCCGGTAGGCCCGTTCGAACGCGAGCGCCGTGACGTCCTCGGCCGCCGCGCGATCGTGCAGGAGGGACCAGGCGTAGGCGTGGACGTCGGCCGCGCACTCGCGGTAGAGCGCATCGAACGAGAGGCCGGTGGTATTCGATCTGGAGAACGCCAAGGTCAAGGTCTCACTCATGTCTGCACTACGCCGCGCCCGCACATCCATCACAGCCCGAGTTCAGGGATACCCTGCCGCGGTGCCCCGCTCCCGCGCAATCCGTCGGACGCTCGCGACCGCGCTCGTCGCGACCCTCGGGATCGGCGTCGGCCTTCCGGCGAGCCTGCCGGCCGCGACCCCGGCGAAGCAGAGCACCCGGGCGACGATCACGAGTGACCTGTGGGCCACGGTGAACATCTGTGACACGAAGGACCATCCGGACACGATCGGGATCCGCGGCTCGATGCCCGGGAACGGCAAGGCGAAGGAGCGCATGTACATGCGCTTCCAGCTGCAGTACTTCGATCAGCAGGAGAAGACATGGCGGGACAACGGCGATTCCGGGGCCTCCGGCTTCGTCCGCGTCGGCTCCGCCGCCAAGCGCAAGGCGCGCGAGACCGGGCGCAACTTCACCGTCCGCCCGCCCCGCACGGGAGCGTTCTACCTGCGCGGCGAGGTCACCTTCGAGTGGCGCCGCGGCAAGAAGGTCACGCGTCGCCTGCGCCGGACGACGACCTCGAAGCACCCGGGCACCGCCGGCGCCGACCCCACGGGGTTCTCGGCCCGGAAGTGCGTCCTGCGCGCCGAGTAGCGCTAGTCGAAGAGGCGGGGGTCGTTCGAGATGATTCCCGTCACGCCCATCGCCTCGAGGGCCGCGATGCGCGGCTTCTCGTCGACCGTCCACACGTAGAGCTCGCCGCCCGCCTCGCGGATCGTCCGCCAGAACGCCGGGGTGACGAGCGCCGAGTGGGCCATCACCGCGTCGACCTCGCCGGCTCGGATCGCCGCGGCGAGCTTCGGGGGGAGGACCCGGCGCGCATACTGCACCGCCGCGAGCGCGAACGGCTTGGTCGCCGGGTGGGCCAGGTAGTTCCGCCGCACCTTCGGGACCGACCAACCGAGGCGGATCTCCGGGGCGAGCGCCCGGATGGCCTTCAGCGAGGTGACCTCCATCGTCGAGACGAGCGCCCGCTCCGCCAAGCCGTGCTCGCGCAGCGCGCAGACGACCCGCTCCTCGTAGCCCGGGAGCTTCAGGTCGACGTCGAGCTCGACACCCGCGTAGGCGTCGGAAGCGAAGTGGGCGAGACCCTCCTCCAGCTCAAGCGGGGTGCGGCGGGCTGCGTCCTCGTAGTCGTGGGCGAGCAGCAGCCGTCCGGTGCCGTCGACGTGCTCGGGGAGGACGTCGAACTCGATCATGTCGACGCCCTCGGCGAGGCCCGCGTCGAACGAGGCCAGCGTGTTCCCGGGGGCGATGTGATCGGCGCCCTTGTGGCCGATGCGGCGTGTGGCGCGTGGCGTCATTTCTGGCATCCGGGGCACCAGTATGTCGGGCGGTTGTCGTCCCACTGCCCGCGCTGGGCGATCTTCGTCCCGCAGCGCGGGCACGGGCGACCGTAGGTCCCGTAGATCAGCTTGTAGCGGTCCTGCGTGCCGTGGGCCGCCGACTCGCGCATGCCGGGACGGGCCCAGCGCACCATCCCGAGCGCCTCCTCGTCGGTGACCTCGCCGGTCGGACGCCACGGGTCGATGGCTTGGGCGAAGCAGGTCTCGACCTTCCACATGTTCCCGATGCCCGCGAGCGTGCGCTGGTCGAGGAGCGCGTCGCCGATGGGGCGCGTCGGGTCGTCCTCACGCAGGCGCCGCAGGAACTTCTGCTCGTCGAAGTCGTCCTTGATGATGTCGGGGCCGAGCGCGGCGATCCGCTGGTCGACCCGGGCGCGCAGGCCGGTCATGAGGTCGAGCACGGGCCCGTCGAACTGCACGACGACCCGGCCCGCCCGGCGCATGACCAGCCACGCGCGGCGGGGGGAGCGACGCCACCGGGCGCCCTCCGCGTAGGTGCCCCAGGAGCCGGTCATCCGCAGGTGCGAGTGGATCGTGAGGTCACCCTCGAAGCGGAGGAACAGGTGCTTGCCGTGGGCCTCGACCTTCTCGACAGCGCGCCCCTCGAGCTTCTGCGGCCAACGGTCGGCCCGGAAGCGCGGGTGGGGCGTCGTGAGCTCGTCGGGAACGTGGCCCTCGAGGATCGGCCGGATGCGGTTGGCGGCGTAGTGGATGGTGTCGCCCTCGGGCACGGTCCGGCTCACGGTAGAACGCCGGGCGCGGATACGCTCGGTCCGTGTCCGCTGCGCTCGAGAACGATCTCGCGAAGCTCGTCGGCCGCGAGCACGTCCGCCACGACGCACGCTTCCTCGAAGACGCCTCGCAGGCGATGGGGCTGCGCGGCGAGGCGGCGGCCGCGGTGCACCCGGGAACCGCCGAGGAGGTGGCGACGGTCGTCACCTGGTGTTACGAGCGAGGGGTGCCGATCGTGCCGCGCGGCGGCGGGACGGGCTACTCCGGTGGTGCGGTCCCCTTGGACCCGGAGGCTGTCGTGCTCGCGCTCGACCGGCTCGACCGGGTGCGCTCGTTCGATCCAGGGCTCTGGCGGATGGAGGTCGAGGCGGGGGTCACGACGCAGACCGTGCAGCGGCTCGCCCGCGAGAACGGGCTCTTCTTCGCTCCGGACCCGGGGGCGGCCGAGCAGTCGCACATCGGCGGGAACCTCGCGACGAACGCCGGGGGCCCGCACTGCTTCAAGTACGGGGTGACCCGGGCCTGGGTCACCGGCGTCGAGGCGGTGCTCGCGCCGGGCGAGCTCGTCCGCTTCGGGGGCCCGACACGGAAGGACGTGGCGGGCTACGACCTCACCGGGTTGCTCTGCGGCAGCGAGGGGACGCTCGGGATCATCACGAGCGCATGGCTGCGGCTCATCCCGGCGCCGGCGGTCCAGCTCCCGGTCGTGGGTGCGTTCGTGAGCGTCGAGGCGGGGTGCGCCGCGATCGAGCAGGTGCTCGCCTCCGGGGTCGTCCCGGCGACCGTCGAGTACCTCGACGCAGGCACGCTCGCCGCAGGCGGTGCGTCCTTCCCGGGCGGGCTCCCGGAGGGGACGGCGTTCCTCGTCGCCTGCGAGGCGGACACCAACGAGGCGGACGCGCGTGAGCTCGCCGCAGCGCTCACGGGCGAGCTCGGGCCCGCGCTCCGACCGGGGGCCCGCGAGCTCTGGCGCTGGCGCGACGGGGTCTCCCTCGCGGTCACCGCGCGGCGCGGCGGGAAGCTCTCGGAGGACATCGGCGTCCCGCTCGATCGCTTGGCCGAGGGCATCTCGGGGACGGTCGAGATCGCTCGGCGGCACGGCTTGGAGGGCTGCTCGTGGGGGCACGCGGGGGACGGCAACCTGCACTCGACCTTCCTGCTCGAGCCGGGGAACTCGGAGCAGCTCGCGCGGGCCGAGGCCGCCGTCGAGGAGCTCTTCGCCCTCGCCGTCGCGCTCGGCGGCACGATCAGCGGAGAGCACGGCCTCGGCTGGCTCAAGCGCGACCAGCTCGCGCGCCAGTGGGCGCCGGGCGCGGTGGCAGCCCACCGCGCGATCAAGGCGGCGCTGGACCCGAAGGGGCTCTTCAACCCGGGGAAGAAGTCCGCCTGACCAGCGCCCGCGGGGCGCGGTGCGACATCCTGGCGCCATGCAGCTCGGCGACGGCATGGCGACGCTCTGGGTCCTCGCGGCGGGGGGCGGCGGCTCGTCCGGCTTCGGCGGGGGAGGCGGTGGCGGCGGCGGCGGAGGCAGCAGCTTCGGCGGCGGCGGTTCGGGCGGGAGCGGCGAGTACAGCGGCGCCACGTTCGTGCTCATCGCGGTCTTCCTCGTGCTGTTCCTCGTGGTCCCCGCCCTGTTCGCCGCCCGGAAGCGGCGGCGCAGCCGGCAGGCTCGCGAGGCCCGTGCGGTGCTCACCGGGCGGGCGGCGGCCGAGGCGGTCGAGGACGACGAGCACTTCGCCGTCGAGGTCGTGCTCGAAGGAGGCGCGTGCGCTCTTCATGGCCGTGCAGAAGGCCTGGGAGGCGCGCGACCAGGAGGCGCTGCGCGGGCTCGCCGGCCCGGACCTCTTCGAGGAGTGGAAGCTCCGCCTCGACGACTTCGCGAAGAAGGGCTGGCACAACCGGGTGCAGGTCACCCACGATCCGGTCCTGCACTACGTCGGGCTCGAGAACCGCGAGGACGACAAGCAGGACACCGTCGTCGTCTCGATCGAGTGCGTGCTGAACGACTACGTCGTCAACGAGAAGAACGTGTCGATCTACAAGGACGGGGAGGACACCGCCGAGGTTCGCCTGGCCGAGTTCTGGACGCTGCGGTGGGCCGGTGAGCGGTGGCTCGTCGATTCGATCCAGAGCGAGGAGGAGGGCGCCGGGGTGCTCACCTCGCCGCTGGTCCCGTCGCCGTGGAGCGACGAGGACCGCCTCCGCGACGAGGCCGTGATCGAGGGCGCGGTGGCGAGCGCGGCCCCGGCTGGCGCACCGGGGGCCGGCGAGCTCGTCGACGTCGATTACGCGGACGACGCGCGCGCGGCGGCGCTCGATCTGGCGCTGGTCGACGGGCGCTACGGCCCGGAGGTGATCGAGGCGGCGGTGCGCGGGGTGGTTCCCGCCTGGGTGGCCGCGGTGGACGGCGCCGACGACGAGCTGCTCCGGCTCTCCACCCCGGCCGCGGTGCGCGAGCTGCTCTACCCGCGAGGTGGTGACGCGATCCGGCTCGTCGTCCGGGGCGCACGCATCGAGCAAGTCCGCGTCACCGCCTTCGACGCTGCCGCCGATCCGCCGCGGATGACCGCGGAGGTGCGCTTCCGCGGCCGGCGGTACCTCGAGGACCGGAGCACCGCCGCGGTGGTCGAGGGCAGCCGGGAGCGGGAGGGCGTCAACACCGAGCAGCTCATCCTGCAGCTCGACGCAACGGATCCGGCCGTGCCCTGGCGCGTGGTCGGCCGCGGCTGAGCCCTGCGAGGCTCGGAGGGTGCCGACCGACGACGATCCGCTCGCCGTGCACGGCCGCAGCGACCGCACGCAGCTCGCGCTCCTGGCCACCCGCCATCCGGCCGGAGCCCGGCTCGGCCGCCTCTTCGCGCGCGGGAGCGTCGGGGTGGTCGGCGGGCTCGCCCTCGGCCTCCGCTTCCCCGCCCGAGCGCTGCCGCCCGGCCACGCGCACACCCGGCAGCTCCTGCGCGGGGAGCTCGAGGTACCGGTCCAGGAGGCGCTGCGCAGAAGTCTGCCCGAGGGCGGCGTGCTCTGGGACGTCGGGGCGAACGTCGGCTTCTTCAGCCTGCTCGGGGCGCGGCTCGTCGGGTCTGCGGGCCACGTCGTCGCCTGGGAGCCCGTGCCCGAGGTAGCCGCGCTCGCTCGAGAGGCGGCGCTGCGTTCCGGGCTCGGCGTCGAGGTCCGCGCGGAGGCGGTCGGCGCCGCGGCGGGTCGCGAGCAGCTGCTCGTCGCCACCGACGCGAGCTGGTCACATCTGGCCTCGCGAGGCCACGCCGAGGACACCCGTTCCGTCGAGGTCGCCGTCACGACGCTCGACGCCGAGCTCGCGGCGGGTACCCGGGCCCCGGACGTGATCAAGCTCGACGTCGAGGGCTCGGAGGGAGACGTCCTGCGGGGGGCGCGGGAGCTCCTCTCCACCCGCGCGCCGACGCTCGTGATCGAGCTGCATGACACCGCGGCGGAGGTCTGCGACCTGCTCGAGGCCACGGGCTACGCGGCCGAGCGGCTCGACGGCCCGGGCCCGCCCCGCGAGGCCCCGCCCCACGCGCACCTGCTCGCCCGCCCGGGGTGAGCAGGCCTCAGCGCCGTCGGTTCAGACGGCGGACCTCGATGGTGACCGAGCGGGTCGTCACGGCACCCGTCGCCGAGGAGAAGCGCGCGGTGAGGCGGATGACGATCGACCGGCCCGCCCTCCGCTTGAGGTAGGCACGGGCGACCTTGCGGAGCTTCGCGGTGCTGCCGAGTCGGAGCGTGCCCCGCTTGCCCGGAACCACCCTCAGCGCGGCCTTCGGCGGCCTCAGGCGACCGACCAGCCGCCCTCCGACCTTCACCGTGCCGCTCCCGCGGACCGAGCAGGCTGCTGTGCAGGTGAGATAGAGCGAAATGTCCTTCCGGTCGAGGAGCAGCTGATTCCGGCTGCTCGCGTTCGTCCTGAGCGTGGTCACCGGTGTCACGGGCGCGGACGACGGAGCGACGGGGGGAGCGGGCGCGCCGGCGGGAGGCACCGCGGTCTCCGCCGGGGCTTCGCCGGCCGCAGGGGCGCCTCCCGCCGTGGTGAAGGTCCGGTCTGCGCCGACGGCCCTGCCGCCGTCGGTCGTCACCGTCACGCGGTAGTGGTAGAGCGTCCCTGGGCTGAGGCCGGAGAGCGTCGCGTCGACGGCGGCGCCGGCGGCGGGCAGCTCGCTCGCGACGACGATGCCGTAGGCCGTCGTGGTTCCGACGTCGATCACGATGTCGGCTCGGCCGCCTTCGAGCGCGACCTCGTCCTGGATACGCGCCGTCGCGGAGCCGGGGGTCGCGTGCGGCTCGCCGACCGTCGGCGCTCCCGGCTGCTCGTAGGCGCCGATGTCGGTGCGCCCGCCGATGGAGCGGCGATTCCCGTTGAGGTCCAGGGCGCCGGGCGCGGGCGCGGCTGGATCGCCGGTGTCCAGCGTCGGCGATCCCGTTCCCTGCCGGTAGTCCCCCGCGTCGAGGTTGCGGTAGATCGGCGGGGCGACGACGCGGCCGGTGATGGTGGTGGTCGTACCGATGTTCTGGATGACCTCGATCGCGTCATACGCGAGCGTCGCGGGGTCGGCCGCGCTGAGATACAGGTCAGCGGCGAAGGGACTGGGGGAGCCGCTGAGTCCGTCGAGGATCGAGCTGGTCGTCGTCGACCGCGGGCCGTTGACGAACAGCCCGGTGCCGCCCGCGACCGCGGTGACGTTCCGGAGGGAGACGGTCTCCGACCCGAAGCCCTGGACGCCGATCGCCGACACGTCCGTGGTCCGAAGCTGGACGCAGAGGCTGTCCGCGAGACTCGAACTGTCGCGCAGCGTGCAAGCGTCGGCGTTGGCTTCGGGCGCGGATCGGGCGATGACCCGGTCCGCCGCGGCCGTGCCCCGCAGCTCGAGCGCACTGGCGTCCGTCGAGCGGAGGTCGAGGTCCGTGGCCCGTGAGGTGCCGATGAGGTCCACGGTGCCCGACAGGTTGAGCACGGGACGGCCGGGGCCGATGGTGGCGCCGCGCAGCTGCAGGGGCTGACGAGCGGCCGTGATGTCGACCGGGATCGGAGCGGCCGGGGTGCCGTAGGTGCCGGCGCCCACCACGACGGTGTCGCCGGGGATGACGCCACCGATGGCGTCGGTGAGCCCGCAGGGGCTCGCCGCGGCGCAGGTGGCGCCGGCGGCGGGGGCCGGGGTGGCGTAGCGGGTCGCGGCGGAGGCGCCGGGTGCCGTCAGCGCCAATGCGGTCAGGCAGGTGGGCAGGATGGTCCGAAGACGAGCGGACGGCATGGGGCTCCTCGAGCGTGGGGGCGCCCCCGCCGTGCGGCGTGAGTCGCCCCCGACCCTACACGGCGTTACGCCGATAAGGTGAGTTTCGTCGGTCCCTGCCGGAAGCCCAGCTCCACGAGGACCGACTCCAGCGGGTGCCTGATGATCGGCTCACCGTCGACCTTCTCCAGCGAGAGCTTGCGCCCGCGCCCGCCGTTGACGAAGGCGACAAGGGCCTCGAGCGCCCCGCGCACCCGCGCGTCCTCCGGCTCGACCAGCAGCGTGATCCCCCGCCCGCCCTTCTCCACGTAGACGACCGGCTCGGCCCCCGCGAGGACGACGTAGGCGCCTGCGACCCGGGACGGGCGTCGCTTCTCCGCGTCCCGCTTCGGCCACGGCAGCGCCGCCCCGAACGGCTGCGCCGGATCCGTCGCGGCGAGCACGATGGGCGGGGTCTCCTCGGCCACCTGTTGCGCGCGCAGCCGCTCGACCGCCCCGGGGAGCGCGAACTGCGCGCCGCCGAGCCCTTCGACGAAGTAGCCGCGGCGGCAGACCCCGAGGGTCTCGAGCTGCTGCAAGGCGTCGTAGAGGATCGAGAAGCCGCCGCTGATGCCCTCGGCGAGGACCTGCTCGCGGGTGACGATCCCGTAGCGCTCGAGCAGCAGCTCGGCCAGCACCCGGCGCCGCGCGCCCGGCTCCGGCTCGTTCCGGAAGATCGTCGAGGAGAGCGCCCAGCGGCCCTGGGTCGGGGTCGCGGCGCTGCCCGTGCGGCGCGAGCCGAAGCGGCGGCCGGGGCGGTTCGGCTTCGGCCGCACCTTGGCGAGCGTCTGCTTCGGTGCACGCAGCGGCGCCCAGCCGTCGTTGGTCACCTCGCCGGCCCAGACGAGATCCCAGAGCGCCTCCTGCAGCTGCTCCGGCCCCATGGCGAGCTCGGCGAGCAGGTCGGTGAAGAAGCAGGGGGAGAGCGACAACCGCTCGCGGAGGATGTCGTGCTCCGGGAGGTCCGGTCGCTCCGTCTTCACCGAGGGCGGACCGATCGCCTCCGCGTCGTCGCGGAAGTAAAGCGCCACGCGCCCACTCGATCGCCCGATGGCGCCCGCGCCGACCCACACGATCTCGCCGCTCGCGCAGAGCTGGTCGAGCCAGGTGGGGGAGTAGGCGCCGCAGCGTCGCGGCAGCACCTCGCGCTCCCACACCTCCACCGGGAGGGCGAGCCCCTGGAGCGGGATCAGCACCTCGCGCAGCCGGTCGATCCCGGCGCCCGCCGCCGCGTGGCGATCGATCCCCTGCCAGCTCGGCAGGAACGCGGCGAGCGCCCGCTGGTCGACCGCCTCGATCTCCTTGCGGAGGACCGCGAGCGACGCACGCCGCAGACGCCGCAGCACCTCGGTGTCGCACCACTCGCGCTCGGTCCCGCCGGGACGGAGCTCCCCACGGACGAGGACACCCTCGCGCTCCAGCGCCTCCAGCGCGAGCTGGGAGGCCCCGCCCATGAGCCGGAAGCGCTCCTGGAACTCGTCCGTCGTGAACGGGCCGTGCGTGCCGCCGTAGCGGCGGGCGAGCTTCGTCAGGGCGTCGGGGACGTCGGCGGTGAACGCCTCGGGGAGCCCGCCGGGCGGCACGACGCCGAGCGCGTCGCGGTAGAGGCCGACGTCGTCGGCGGCGATCCAGCGCTCCTCGCCGGCCATGCGGACCCGCACCGCACGGCGCTCACCCGCGAGCTCGAGCAGGAGCTGCTCGGCGTCGAGGCCCGGCTCGAGCCGCGCCGCCGCCTCGACGACGGTGAGGTCGCCGACCCGGCGCAGCACGTCGCCGAGCCCGTCCTTCGAGTTCGCCCGCGTGCGGTCGGAGCGGTGCTGCAGATCGTCCTCGACCTGCGCGAGCGCCGCCGGGTCGATGAGGTCCCGCAGCTCCTCCTGGCCGAGCAGCTCGCGCAGCAGGTCGCGGTCGAGCGAGAGCGCGGCCGCGCGCCGCTCGGCGTTCGGGGTGTCCCCCTCGTACATGTAGGTCGCGACGTAGTCGAAGAGCAGCGCGCTCGCGAACGGCGAGGCGCTCTGCGTCTCCACCTCGACGAGGCCGATCTCCCGCGAGTGCAGCTGCGTGAGCAGCTCCTCGAGGCCGGGGACATCGAGCACGTCGCGCAGGCACTCGCGGTAGGTCTCGAGGATGATCGGGAACTCCGGGTAGCGCTTGGCCACCTCGAGCAGCGACTGCGACTTCAGCCGCTGCTGCCACAGCGGGGTGCGCTTGCCGGGGTAGGCGCGCGGGATCAGCAGCGCGCGGCCGGCGTTCTCGCGGAAGCGCGCGCCGAACAGGGCGGAGGAGCCGAGCTCGCCCACCACGAGCTCCTCGAGCTCGTCCGGCGGGACCATGACGAGATCGGCCCCGGGGGGCTCGTCCGCGTCAGGGAGGTGGACGATGATCCCGTCGTCCGAGTAGATCGCGTCGGACTCGAGCCCGTAGGTGTCGCGGATACGGGCGCTCAGGGCGAGCGCCCAGGCGGCGTGCACCCGCCCGCCGTAGGGGCTGAGGATGCACATGCGCCAGTCGCCGATCTCGTCCCGGAAGCGCTCGACGACGAGCGTCCGGTCGCTCGGGACGATCCGCGTGGCCTCCTGCTGCTCCTGCAGGAAGTCGATCAGGTTCCGGGCCGCCTTCGGGTCGAGGTCGTACTCGGCCTCGAGCGTCTCGGGGCTCTTGCTCACCGCCTCGCGCGCGAACTGGCCGACCGCCTGGCCGAGCTCCTTCGGCCGCCCGACCGTGTCGCCCTTCCAGAAGGGGAGCGCCCCGGGAGCCCCCGGCGCCGGGGTGACGATCACCCGGTCGCGGCCGATCTCCTCGATGCGCCAGCTCGAGGCCCCGAGCAGGAACGTCTGACCCGGGCGCGCCTCGTAGACCATCTCCTCGTCGAGCTCGCCGACCCGGCGACCGTCGGGCAGGACGACCGAGTAGAGCCCGCGGTCGGGGATCGTCCCGGCGTTCACGATCGCGAGCCCCTGCGAGCCCTTCCGGGAGCGGAGCACGCCGCCGACCCGGTCCCAGACCAGGCGCGGGCGCAGCTCGGCGAACTCCTGCGAGGGGTAGCGCCCGTCGAGCATGTCGAGCACGTTCTCCAGCAGCTCGCGGGTGAGCTCCGCGTAGGAGTGCGTGCGCGTGACGAGCGCGTAGAGGTCGTCGACGGGGTAGGGCTCGGGATCGGCACTCGCGACGATCGCGACGATCTGCTGGGCGAGGACATCGAGCGCGTTCCGCGGAACCACGGTCTGCTCGATCTGCCCTTCGCGCATGAGCTTCACGATCACCGCGCACTCGAGCAGGTCGCCGCGGAACTTCGGGAAGATCCGGCCCTTCGACGTGTCCCCGACGTTGTGCCCGGCGCGGCCGACCCGCTGCAGCCCGCGGGCGACGGACTTCGGCGACTCGATCTGGAGCACGAGATCGACCGCGCCCATGTCGATCCCGAGCTCGAGCGAGGAGGTCGCCACGAGGCAGGGCAGCTCGCCGGTCTTGAGCATCTCCTCGACGACCGTGCGCTCCTCCCGCGCGAGCGACCCGTGGTGCGCGCGGGCGATCGCGACGGGCGCGACCTCCTCCTCGCTGCCCTCCTGCGCCTGCGTGGTCGCGAGCTCGTTCAGCCGGAGGGCGAGCCGCTCGGCGCCCCGCCGGTTGTTCACGAAGACGATCGTCGAGGTGTGCTCGCGGACGAGCTTCAGGATCTCCGGGTAGATCGCGGGCCAGATCGACTTGCGGGTGGCCTCGCCGCCGGCCAGCGGGTCGAGGGGGTCCAGCGGCGCGCCCCCGGGGGCCGAGACGCCCTGGTCGGGCTCCTTCATCGACTCGACCGGCACGTGGATCTTCAGGTCGAGCGGCTTGCGCACCCCCGCGTCGACGATCTTGCAGCGCCGCTTCGGCCCGACCATGTAGCGGCCGACCTCCTCGAGCGGGTTCTGCGTGGCGGAGAGCCCGACGCGCTGGACCTCGCGCTCGTTCAGCGCGGTGAGCCGCTCCAGCGTGAGGGCGAGGTGCGAGCCGCGCTTGGTCGGCGCGACGGCGTGGATCTCGTCGAGGATCACGGCCTCGACGTGCTCGAGCATGCTCCGGGCCTGGCTCGTGAGCAGCAGGTAGAGCGACTCCGGGGTCGTGATGAGGATCTCCGGCGGCGTGCGCTTCATCTGCGCACGCTCCTTCTGCGAGGTGTCGCCGGTGCGGATGCCCACAGAGACGTCGGCGCCGATGCCGCGCAGCGGGGCGCGGAGGTTGCGGTCCACGTCGTAGGCGAGCGCCTTCAGCGGGGAGACGTAGAGCAGGCGGGTGCCGGGCTGCTCCCGCTCAGGCTCGCGGATGAACCGGTCGAGCCCCCAGAGAAACGCCGCGAGCGTTTTCCCCGAACCCGTCGGCGCGGAGATGAGCGTGTGCTCGCCGGTGGCGATCGCCGGCCACGCCTGCTTCTGGACCTCGGTCGGTTCCTTGAACGCGTTCTCGAACCAGGCGGCGACCTGGGGGGTGAAGGCGCTCAGCGGCACCCCCTTAGCGTAGGCGGCCGACCGGCCGCCAACCGGTCAGATCGCTGCGTGGATCTCGAGCAGGACGGCGAGGATCTCCCGCCGCGAGAGATCCTTGGTGAGCACGCGAATGGCGCCCGCGTCCAAGGCGATCTGGTGAACCTCGGGTTCGATGGCGGCGGAGAGGATCACCGGGCGGGTCCCGACCGCCGGGACCAGCTCGGGGATTCGCCGGCACACTTCGATCCCGTCGACCCGCGGCATGCGGAGGTCCACCAACGCCAGGTCCGGCGCGTGGAGGGCGATCGCCTCGAGCGCCTCCGCGCCTCCCTCGGCCTCGGCGACGACGTCGAAGTCCGGGTGGGCGGTGGCTGCGCGCACCATCCCCGCGCGGTAGGGGAGGTTGTCGTCGACGATGATGAGGCGGACCGGCACGGCCGTAGTATCGGTCATGGACGCTTCGGGACGCAGTCGGCCGTCGTCCAGGACACGCCGCGCATCTTAGAGCAGTCACCGCCGGAATACGGTCCGTCGGCCGCGGGTCGGCCGGCGTTCACGGGTCGGTCAGCTCCCGGGCGAACGCGAGCGTCTCGTCGATCATGGGTTCCGTGAGTCGGCCGGTGAACGTGTTCTGCTGGCTCGGGTGGAAGCAGCCCAGCATCGGGAAGCGGCCGCCGTCCCCATCCCAGAAGGCGTCGTGGCCGAACTTCGGGCGCGGCCGTGGCATCGGTTCGCCGGCCGCCGCCCGCAGGTGGAGCGCCGCCTGCCAGGCGAAGCCCCCGAGGCACAGGATCAGCCGGACCGACGTCAGCAGCTCGAGCTCCCGCACCGCCCAGGGCAGGCAGGCGTCCCGCTCGCCGGGTGTCGGCTGGTTGGCCGGAGGAGCGCAGCGGACCGCCGAGGCGATCCAGGCGTCTGAGAGCTCGAGCCCGTCTCCGGCCCGCACCGAGACGGGCTGGTTCGCGTAGCCGGCCCGGTGAAGCGCGGCGAAGAGGAAATCGCCGGACCGGTCGCCGGTGAAGATCCGGCCCGTGCGGTTCGCGCCGTGCGCAGCAGGGGCGAGCCCGAGGATCAGCACCCGGGCGTGCGGGTCGCCGAAGCCTGGGATCGGGCGGCCCCAGTAGTCCTCGTGCGCGAACGCCCGCCGCTTCGTCCGCGCGACCTCCTCCCGCCACGCGACGAGCCGCGGGCAACGCCGGCAGCTCGTGATCTCCTGCTCGAGGGCGGTGAGCGCGTCCGTCACGTCGGACGGGATGCATACAGCACCCCGAGGATGACGCGCTCCAACGTGGGGGCGACCTCGCGGATGTCGGCCGGGGTCCCCGTCCGGAGCTGACGGGAGACGACCTCGAAGATCGCGCCGATGCAGGCGTAGGCGTCCTCAGGGGAGGCGAACGTCGGGTTGCCGAGGCGGGCGGCCAGCTCGACGTTGTCGCGGTACATCAGGCGGGCGAAGAGATCCATCACGGCGTCCCGGCGGGCGAGCGCCGACGGACCCGCCCCGATGATCTGGACGAGCAGCGTCTGTGCTCGGTCGGGATGCTCGGCGAGGATCTCGAGAAAGGCCTGCATGCTGCGGCGGACCGCGCGGTCGTAATCGGTGACCTCGTCGCGCGCGCCCACCGCCGCGCCCATGCGTGCGGTCACGTAGTCGGCCGACTGGTCGAACAGGGAGAGGATGCATTCCTCCTTGTTCGCGAAGTGCTCGTAGAAGGTCGCCTTCGACATCCCGGCCTCGCGGGAGATCGATTCGGCGCTCGCCTCCGCGTAGCCGACGCGGGCGAACACGGCGGCGGCCGCGTTGAAGAGGCGGATGCGCTGGGCCTCGACCCGGACTTCGAGCGGGGGAGCGTGGCGTCCGCGGGGGACGGGGGCGGGAGGGGGGGCGGAAGGCTCGCGTGCGTTCGGCATCGAAGCGGTGGAGAGTACGCGGCAGACAAGCGGTTCACACGCGGCGCGCGACTACGATGCCCTCCATGTTCGCGCGTGGTTCCCTCGTCATCCTGCTCACCGGCGGCGCGCTGTTCGCCGGGGGCTGCGGCGCGGAGCAGGGCTCCAACCCCAGCTCTGCCAGCTTCTCCGACGGGGAACAACAGGCGGTCGCGGCCTCGATCGGCGACATCTCCGACGCGACCTCGAGCCGTGACTACGCGAAGATCTGCTCCGATTATCTGGCTGCCCCGCTCGTCAAACAGCTTGCCGCCGTTAAGGGAGCGAAGGACTGCGAGGACCAGATCAAGCGCTCGTTGCGTGACGTCGACCAGAGCGATCTGGCCGTCCAGAAGATCACCGTGCAGGGCACGAACGCCGAGGCCGTCGTGCAGCCGACCGGCACCGGCAAGGTCGAAGAGCAGGCGCGCTTCTCGCTGGTCAAGGAGGGCTCCCGCTGGAAGCTCTCCGGCGTGAGCTGACATTTATTTGGCGCGCAAGCGCTCTGCTCCGGGTTGCTGAAGCCGTCCGCGCGCTCTTGGTCTCGGTATGCGAGAGGAACGGGACGGGGGCGGAGACTGGTCGCTGGTGCTCCTGGCCGAGCGGCAGGAGGGACCGGCGGCGGCGTTCCACGGCTGGTACCTCGGAGAGCTCTTTACCCGCCACATCACGGTCTCGGGCGCGGCGAAGTCCCGCCCGGGACTGCGCGTCCACCGGGCGCGCGGCCTCGACCCACGGGATATCGAGCGGCACGGCCCGCTCGTCGTGACCCGAGCGCCGCGCACGGTGGTCGATCTCGCGGAGCTGCTCGAGTACGACGAGCTCCGGCCGATCGTCGACCGGATGCGGCGGTTCGACGTCGCGGCGGTCAGGGCGGCGCAGGCGCGCACCCCGGGCAAGCGGGGAGCCGCGCTCGTGCGACGGCTGTGCGGGCGCATGGAGGCGCACACCCGCTCGGCCTTCGAGCGGCGCTACCTGCGCTTCTGCGTCGCGCATGGGCTCCCCCTCCCCGATGCGGTGAACGGGCGGGACGGTGAGTTCCTCGTGGACTGCCGGTACGAGGTGCCTGGCGTCGTGGTCGAGCTCGACGGTCGCGCGTTCCACCTGCGGCAGGATCAGTTCAGGGCCGATCGACGGCGGGACCGAAAGCTCCTGGCGCGACGGCGGGCGACGGTCCGCCTCGTGTGGGAGGACCTCGACGACGAGGACGCGGCCGAGACCGCACGGGATCTGCGGGCGATCCTCACACCGTGAGCCGTTCCTCTCGGTATGCGAGAGGAACGGGACACGGCTGTCGGGCTCAGCCGAGCTGGGTCCCGTACTGGCGCTCGTAGTACTCGCGGTACTCGCCGGTGCGGATCGGCTCCCACCACCAGGCGTTGTCGCGGTACCAGGCGACGGTGCGGTCGAGGCCCTCCTCGAAGCGCACCTGCGCCTCCCAGCCGAGCGCCCGGACCTTCTCGGAGCCCAGCGAGTAGCGGCGGTCGTGGCCGGGGCGGTCGGTGACGTAGGAGATGAGCTCCTCCTCGGAACCCCCGACCGCGGCGATGATGCGCTTCACCACGGTGATGTTCGTCTCCTCGTCGGGCCCGCCGACGTTGTAGACCTCACCCGCGACCCCGTGCTCGAGCACGTGGCCGATGCCGCGTGCGAAGTCCTCGACGAAGAGCCAGTTGCGGACGTTCAGCCCGTCGCCGTAGACCGGCAGCTTGTCCCCGTGCAGCGCGTTGAGCACCATCAGCGGGATGAGCTTCTCGGGGTACTGGTTCGGCCCGTAGTTGTTCGAACCGCGGCAGATCAGGGTCTCGAGCCCGAAGGTGTCGAAGTAGGAGCCGACGAGCAGGTCCGCCCCCGCCTTCGTGGCGGAGTACGGCGAGGACGGAGCCAGCGGGGACTGCTCGGTGAACGAGCCCTCCGCGATCGACCCGTAGACCTCGTCGGTCGACACCTGGACGTAGCGGAGCTTCCGCTCGCGGGCGGCCTCGAGGAGCACGTAGGTGCCCTCGCCGTGCGTGCGGACGAAGGCCATCGGGTCCGCGATCGAGCGGTCCACGTGGGTCTCGGCGGCGAAGTTCACGACCGCGTCGACACCGTCCATCGCCTCGGCGACCTTCGCCGGATCCTCGATCGCCCCGTGGACGAACGTGTGCTCCACATCCTTGAGGTTCTCCTCACGGCCCGCGTAGGTGAGCTTGTCGAGGACGACGACCTCGTCGCCGCCCGCCACGCGGATCCGCACGAAGTTCGAGCCGATGAACCCGGCCCCACCACACACCAGAAGCTTCATTCAGGAACCCTTCAGATCGTCGAGATGCCCCTGCAGCCCTTCGGGCCAGGGCGGAAGGTGCAGGCCCGGCTCGCGCTCGGTGCCGAGCACGGACCAGGCGGGGCGCGGCGCCGGGCGCTGGAACGCGTCCGCGGTCGTCGGGGTCGCTCGGCAGCTCACCCCGGCCCGCGAGAACGTCTCGGAGGCGAGGTCATTCCACGTGCACTGTCCGCCGCCCGCGCCGTGGAAGACACCGACTGCCTCACCCTCCGCGAGGGCGACGAGCGCGGGCGCGAGATGGCCGGTCCAGGTCGGGCAGCCCGTCTGGTCGGTGACCACGGGGACCTCGTCACGATCGGCCGCCAGGCGCAGCATCGTGTCGACGAAGTTCGGGCCGCCGACGCCGAACAGCCAGGCGGTCCGGACGATCGCGTGATCCGGCGTGGCCATCGCGACCTGCTGCTCGCCCGCGAGCTTCGTGCGGCCGTAGGCGCCGAGTGGGGCCGGGCGATCCGACTCGAGCCAGGGCCGCTCACCCGTGCCGTCGAAGACGTAGTCGGTCGAGAGGTGGACGATCCGGGCCCCGCGGGCGGCACCGGAGCGCGCGAGGTTCCCGGCCGCGTCGGCGTTCACGCGCAGCGCGACGTCCTCGTGCTCCTCCGCGGCGTCGACGTTCGTGTACGCCGCGCAGTTGATGATCGCGTCGGGAGCGACCTCGTTCACGTAGGCGCTCACCGCCTCGGCGTCGGTGAGGTCGCACTGCGCGAGGTCGGCCGCCACGACGTCGTGGGCGCCGGCCGCGGCCACCACCTTGTGCCCGAGCATCCCGGCCGCGCCGGTCACGAGCAGCCGCATCAGAGGATCTCGATCTCGGAGGTGTCGCCGACCATGAACCGGTAGGCGCGCGGCTGCCGCTTGGAGCGGGTGATCTTCACGTCGCGGCCGAGCAGCGAGCTCTCCATGCGCCCGTCGAGCCCGCGGACCTCGGCGCCCGCCAGGAGGATCGAGTGCTCGACCTCGGCGTCCTGCACCACGCAGTCCTCGCCGATCGCGGAGTAGGGGCCGACGTAGCAGTCCTCGAGGTGCGTGCCCGCGCCGATCACGGCGGGGCCGCGGACGGTGGCCCGCACGAGCGTGGCGCCCGCCTCGATGATCACGCGGCCGTCCACCTGCGAGTCCGTGAGCTCCCCGTCCACGCGGGTCTCGATCACGTCGAGGATGAGCCGGTTGGCCTCGAGCATGTCTGCGAGCCGCCCGGTGTCCTTCCACCAGCCCTTCACGACGTGCGGCTCGACCCGCTTGCCCGCGTCGACCAGGTACTGGATCGCGTCGGTGATCTCGAGCTCTCCGCGCGGGGAGGGCTCGATCGCCCGGGCCGCGTCGTGGATGCCCGCGGTGAACATGTAGACGCCGACGAGCGCCAGGTTCGTCTTTGGCTCCTTCGGCTTCTCCGCGAGGCGCACGACGCCGCCGTCGTCACCGAGCTCGGCCACCCCGAAGTTCTCCGGGTCGTCGACCGGCGTGAGGAGGATGAGCGCGTCCGGATCGTTCGCCTGGAAGGCGCTCACGAGCTCGCGGATGCCGCCCTGCAGCAGGTTGTCGCCCAGGTACATGACGAACGGACTGTCGCCGAGGAACGGCTCCGCCGTGAGCACCGCGTGCGCGAGGCCCGCGGGCTCGTCCTGGACGATGTAGGTGATCCGCACGCCGAACTGCGAGCCGTCGCCTGCGACCTCCTGGATCTCGGGCCCGGTCTCCGGCGCGATGATGATCCCGATCTCCTCGATCCCCGCGTCGGCCATCGCCTCGATGCCGTAGAAGAGCACCGGCCGGTTCGCGACGGGCACGAGCTGCTTGGCGCTCGTGTGGGTGATGGGGCGCAGGCGCGTGCCCTTGCCCCCGGAGAGGATGAGTCCCTTCAGGGGTGAAGCCATGGTCGGGGGAGGCTACGCGCCCCGGCCGCTTTTCGGCGGTTCCGGGGTCGAAGCCGCCTCCGTCAGGAGCTGACCCGCAGCCGCGCGACGGCGTCGCGGACCGCCTCGCGCGCCTCGGCCGGCTCGAGGACGGCGGCGTCCCCGGCCTCCTTGAGGACCTCGCGGACGAGCCAGTCGGACCCGGCGAAGTGCAGCTCGACGATCACCGACCCGTCGGTGAGCTCACGGTGGACGTGCCGCTCCTCCCGGGCCCAGCGCGCGCGCTCCGGGGCGACCCACACGTGGGCGACCCGCGAGGCGGGAACCTCGCCGGTCCGCGGCCAGCCCTCGACGTCGCTGGCCGGGTCGACCTCGGCGCGCGGCTCGAAGGTCTCCTCGAGCAGTTCGATCTCCTTGACCCGGTCCAGGCGGAAGTGCCGCACCGCGTCCTTGTTCGGGTCGAAGGTCGCGACGTACCACCCTTCGCGCCCGTTGATGAGCGCGTAGGGCTCGAGCACGCGCTCGGAGAACTCGTCCTCGTTCGGCTTGTAGTACTCGAGGCGGATGAGGCGCCGGGCGACGATCGCCTCGGACACGGCGCGCGCCACCTCGGCGTCGTCGGCCCCCTGTCGCGCGAACTGCAGCCCCTGCTCCATGGGGTCGGCCCCGAGCGCGGCGACGATCTTCTCCCGCGCGGTCTCGAGCGCACCTTCGGGCAGGTGGTCCCCGATGAGGTCGATCGCCGCGATGAGCGCCTTGGCCTCGACCGGAAGCAGCCGGGCCGGGCGGGCGAAGTGGTCGGAGTACGGCTCCGGATCGACCTCGATCATGCCGTCCGCGTTGACCTCCGCGTAGAGCACGTAGGAGCCGCCGCCGAAGTTCACGACGTTGAGCACGCTGACGTCGTCGAGGAGCTCCTGCTCGGTGATCTTCAGCTGCCGGCAGACCTCGGCGGCCTCCAGCAGCTCCGAGGCCCGGCCCGCGCGGATGAGGACCGAGGCGAGCGTCACGAGGCGTGCGAAGCGCTCGGGACGGATGGCCGCCTCACGGCCCGGGGTGGAGGTCTCGCTCCGCGCCGCGGCGGCGGCGAGCCCGTTGGCCGCCCCGTTCGCGGTCCCGGCGAGCATGCCCGGCGGTGGGCCCTCGGGCGCGAGCTCGAGCTCGCCCTCGTGACGGTCGGCGAGGAGGTCGATGCGCTCGGCGACCTGATCGCGCAGCGCGGCGGGCTCGAGCACGCGGGCGTGCTCGCCGAGCCGCAGCACCCAGCTCGCGAGCTGACGGGCGTTCGCGTAGCCCGTGGTCAGGAGGATCCCGCCGTCCGGCGCGGGCTCGACCGACCCGTAGGCGCCGAAGTGGCGCTCGACCTGCCAGCCGATCCGGTCGGACACCCAGATCCGCGCCTCCTCGACGAGCTCGCCCACCTGCCAGTCGGCCCGGTTGGCGTACTCGCGGGGATCGAAGTCGTCGGGCCGGCGGAAGTCGTGCTCCGCCTTGCTCGCGTAGGCGACCTTGCCGCGGATCCGGCTCAGGCGGAACACCCGCAGCGCCTTGCGCTCGTGCGCGTAGCCCAGGAGGTAGAACTGGCCGCCCTGGAAGAGCAGGTGGTACGGGTCGACCTTGCGGGGGCCCGTCTCGTCCCGCTGCATCGTGTAGTAGTCGAAGGTGATCGTCTTGTGCCGGAAGATCGCCGTCTCGACCTTCGCGAGGCGCGTGGAGAGCTCGTGGCCACCGGCGCTGCCGGTGATGCCGAGGGCGATCGAGCCCTGGCCGGTCTCGCTGAGCGGCGACGGACGGCCCCAGGTGATCTGCTGGAGCGCGAGACGCAGCGGCTCCGCGTAGGCGAACTCCCCGTCGAGCAGCGTCAGCGCGGTCTGCAGGGAGGCGAGCTCCCGATCCTCGAAGGCGATCGGCGGGAGGTGGAAGTTCTCCGAGCGCAAGGAGTAGTTCTCCTGCTCGGCGACCCCGTCGAGCGGCTTCTCGATGGTGAGCGCGATGCCGAGGGAGTCGAGCTCGGAGCGGTCCGCGTAGAAGCGCCGCGCGAAGGCGTCCTCGTTCATCCCGCTGTAGCCCTCCACGTCCCGCCGGATCTCCAGGGCCGTCACCGGACGGCGCTCGGCCATCAGGTAGGAGATCAGCGAGAGCTGGCGGATCAGCTTCTCGGTGTCCTTGGCCATTGCGGCCAGACCATAGAGGGGGCCTTGAATCCGCCGGGCGCGCCGCGGAGAACGCGGCCGCTCTTTGCGCGCTTTCGGCACGAAGCGCGCCTGTCGCGGGTGAACGAACCCTTCTCGCCGGGCTTCGGGCGGTACGGTCGGCGCTCATGACGCAGCTTGTCATCGTGGACGACCACGAAGCGCTCCGCGAGGGGCTCAGCGCTCTGCTCACCGCCCGCGGCCTCGAGATCGTGGGCGCGGCGGGGAACGTCGCCGCCGGACTCGATCTCGTCACGGTGGCCGATCCGGACGTCGCGCTCATCGACATCCGCCTCCCGGACGGGGACGGCATCTCGCTGACCCGCCAGCTCCTCGAGCTGCGGCCGGACCTCGGCGTCGTCCTCTACACCGGCGACGCGGACGCCGAGCTCCTCTACACGGGGCTCGATTCCGGTGCGCGCGGCTACGCGCTGAAGGCGGGCTCGATGGCCGAGCTCGTCGCCGCGATCGAGCGGGTCGCCGCGGGCGGCTCCTACGTCGACCCCCGCCTGGACCGCATCCTGCTCTCCCCCCGGGCGACCGAGAAGCTCCCGCAGCTCTCGCCGCGCGAGCGCGAGATCATGCACGAGATGGCGGAGGGGCTGACCGCGGAGCGGATCGGCGTGAAGCTGAACGTCTCGGTGGAGACGGTCCGGACCCACGTCCGCAACGTGATCCGCAAGCTCCAGGCCCGGAACCGGGTGCACGCGATCGCCCTCGCCCTCGAGCGCGGGGAGATCCGGCTGGACGAGGACTACGAGGAGTGACCGGCACGCCGGACGAGCGGATGCTCACGCTCGTCCACGACCTCCGGACCCCGTTGACCGTGGTCGCGGGCTTCGCGGACCTGCTGGAGGCGCGCGGGGAGGAGCTCAGCGTCGCGGAGCGGCTCGAGTACACGAAGCGCCTCGCCGACGGGGCACGGGAGCTGTGCAGGATCCTCGACGCCGAGCGCGCGGAGCGCCCACCTCCCGCGGCCTGAGCCGGATCAGGCCGCGCGACGAACCGTGATCTGCGGCTCCTCGCCCGGGACCTGAACCGGCGGGGGCATCCGCCCTTCGTCGCCCTGGGTGAAGCCGAAGTAGGCGCCGCCGCCGAGCGCCCGATCGTGCGGCGCCCACTGCTCGCCCTCGGCCAGGCCGCGCTCCAGGCGGTCGAAGGAGCCGAGCCGGCCGCCGAGATTGTCGACGAAGTGGACGAGCGTGGCCTCGCGGGTCTGTGGCAGCACCGGGGAGCCGTACTCGAGGCAGCCGTGGTGGCTGAGGACGATGTGCAGGACCGCGAGGGCCGTCTGCTCCGGGAAGCCCGACAGCCCCTCGATGAGCCGGCGGACGCGGTAGTACCCGAGCGGGATGTGGCCCTGGAGGCGCCCGACGTCGGTCATCGCGATGTGGAGCGGATCCTCGCGGGTGTACTCGTCGAGCTTGCCGATGTCGTGCAGCAGCGCGCCCGTGAGGGCCACGTCGCGGTCGACCCCGCCGAAGGTCTGGGAGATCGCCGAGACGGCCTGGGCGACGGTGAGTGTGTGCTCGAGCAGACCGTGGACGTAGGCCTGGTGGTAGTGCTTGGCGGCGGGCGCCACGCGGAAGGCGGCCCAGCTCTCCGCATGCGGGCCGAACACGCCGTCGAGCAGCGCGCGCAGGTGCGGATCGCGGACGGTCGCGACGAGCTCGCGGAGCTCCTGCTCCATCCGCTCGACGGGCCGGGGCGGGCCCGGGGCGAGATCGGCGAGCTGGTAGCTGCCCTCGGCCGCGGGACGCAGCGCGCGGATCGTGACCTGCGCGCCGTACCGGGGGTGGACGTCGTGGCGGCCGAGCACGCGGACGGGGTGGCCGGGGAGGCAGAGCTCACGGGCCTCCAGGACACCGTCCCAGACCATCGCGGTGAGCGACCCGGACCGATCGGTGAAGGTGAGCCGGAGGTACTCGGCCCCGTCGCGCCGGGTGCGCCGCTCGACCGCGGAGACCAGGAGGACCTGGTCGAGGTCTTGACCGTCGGTGAGGTCGGCGACGAGCACGGGCGCAACGGTATGCAGCGGGTCGGACGGTCTGCGCCGGCGGGACATGCCGGAGGGTCGCGCGGAAGGGCCGTTCGCTGACAGCGATACGCCGGTCAAGCACCCTGACGAGCGCTTGGTAGCGTGGCCGCCATGGACTCCCGCCAGCGCTGGACGCTCACCGCCGTCTGCGTCGCGACCTTCATGCTGCTGCTCGACATCACGATCGTGAACGTCGCGCTGCCCGCGATCGCCACCGACCTCGGCAGCTCCTTCTCCGAGCTGCAGTGGGTCATCGACGCGTACGCCCTCGCGCTTGCCGCGCTGCTGCTCACCGCCGGCTCGCTCTCGGACCTCTTCGGGGGCCGCCGGGTCTTCGTCGCGGGCCTCGCGATCTTCACGCTCGCCTCCGCCGGGTGCGGCCTCGCGGGCAGCCCACTCGTGCTCGAGCTCGCCCGGGGCGTCCAGGGGGTCGGCGGGGCCGCCATGTTCGCGACGAGCCTCGCGCTGCTCGCCGCGACCTTCCAGGGCCGGCAGCGGGGTACGGCCTTCGGCATCTGGGGTGCGGTGACCGGTGCCTCGGTCGCCGTCGGCCCGCTGGTCGGCGGGGTCCTCGTCGAGCACGTCTCCTGGGAGTCGATCTTCTACCTGAACCTCCCGCTCGGCCTGGCCACGATCGCGGTCACGCTCACGAAGATCCGCGAGGCGCCCGGCCAACCGAACCGGGTCGACGTCCCGGGCGTCGTCAGCTTCTCCGGCGGCCTCTTCTTCGGGATCTTCGCGCTCGTGCGCGGGAACGAGGAGGGCTGGGGCAGCCCGCTCATCGTCGGCTTCATCGCCCTGAGCATCCTGCTGCTCGCCGCCTTCGTGGTGATCGAGCAGCGCAGCCGCGCGCCGATGCTGCAGCTCGAGCTGTTCCGCAAGCGGGCCTTCACCGGCGCGGCGATCGCGGCCTTCGCGCTCTCGGCCTCGATGTTCTCGATGTTCCTCTACCTCACGTTCTACATCCAGAACACGCTGGGCTACGAGCCGCTGCAGGCCGGGCTCCGCTTCCTCCCGGTCACGCTGCTGAGCTTCGTCGCCGCCCCGATCGCCGGTCGGCTGACCGAGCGCGTCCCGGTCCGCTACCTGATGGGCGGCGGGCTCAGCTGCGTCGCGATCGGGCTGTTCCTCATGGGGCACCTGGACAAGGCCTCCGCCTGGACGGCGCTCCTGCCCGGCTTCCTCGTCGCCGGGGTCGGCATCGGGCTCACGAACCCGCCGCTGGCCTCCACCGCGATCGGCGTGGTCGAGCCGCGCCAGGCGGGCGTCGGCTCCGGCATCAACAGCACGTTCCGCCAGGTCGGCATCGCGACCGGGATCGCCGCGTACGGCGCGATCTTCCAGGCGAGCCTCGTGCGCAAGCTGCCCGGCGGACCCCCCGGGGAGGCGCTGGCGCCCGGCCGGGCGGACGTCCTGCCGCCCGAGCAGCGAGACGCCTTCCTCAGCGCCTACACGTCCTCCCTGAACGAGCTCTTCCTGATCGCCGCCACCGTCGCGCTGGTGGGGGCGATCGCCGCCTTCACGCTCGTGCGCCAGTCGGACTTCCACGTGCACGGCGCCCCGCCCGCCGGGGACGCCTCGGAGCCCGGCGCAGCGCAGGCCGTGGCACCCGCCTGAGAAGCTCCCGCGCGTGCGCCAGCCGCTCTTCGAACACCGGATCACGCTCGCCGGCGTCGAGACCCGCGCCCTGGAGCTGCTCGGCGACGGCCCGCCCGTGCTCCTCGTCCACGGCTTCATGGACTCTGCCGACACCTGGCGGAAGACCCTCGCGAGCCTGTCGGCCCGCGGCCGGGCCGCGCTGGCCATCGACCTCCCCGGCTTCGGCGCCGCGGACCGGCTCGAGCGCGGCGCGCCCATCCTGCCCCAGCACGACGCCGTGGTCGCTGGCGCGATCCGCCTGCTGGCCGAGCAGTCCGGCGGCTCCGTCGTGGTCGTCGGGAACTCCCTGGGCGGGTGCGCGGCGATCCGGGCGGCCCAGAACGCGGAGCTGCCGCTCGCGGGCGCGATGCCCGTGGCGCCGGCGGGCTTCGACCACCCGGTCTGGTTCCGGGCCATCGAGGGCGACGCCCTGGTCCGCACGCTGCTGGCCGGGCCGCTGCCCATCGGGTTCGTCCGCGCGCTCGTGGGCCAGGCCTACCGGCAGATGGCCTTCGCCCGGCCGCGGGCGATCGAGCCGTCCGTCGTGCGCGCGTTCGTCTCGCACCTGCCGACCCAACGCGACGTCCGGCGGGCGCTCGCGACCGGCGCGACGCTCATGCCCGAGCTCGCCGATCCCTTCGATCTCGCCCGCATCGCGGTGCCCGTGCGCCTGGTGTGGGGCGAGAAGGACCGGATGGTCTCCCACCGCGGGTCGCGGCACCTCTCGCCGCCGTCCCGGACCTCTCCTACGACCTGCTGCCGGGCTGCGGCCACTGCCCGCAGCTCGAGGAGCCGGCGCGATTCGCAGGGCTGCTCGAGGCCTTCCTCGGCGAGCTCGCGCTCGCCGGCGTCTGAGTCCGTCCGCGCCCGCGCAAGAACGCGTGCAGGAGCCCGCGCGGTGGCGTGGACCCCCCGGAGGTCGAGCTACCTTGAGCCGATGCGCGCCCGCTCGCTCCTGCTCCTTCCTGCCCTCGCCGCCGTCCTCGCCACGCCGGCCACGGCCGCGACGCCGGCTCCGGCCGACCGCATCGCGGCCGGGGTCACCGCCGGCGGCATCGACGTCGGCGGGCTCACCGTCCTGCAGGCGGCACGCAAGGTGAAGGACACCGCGACGCCCGGCCTCGTCGCGAAGCCGTTCGTGCTCGGGGTGGCGGGGAAGCCGTACACGCTCACCGCGCAGCGCGCCCGCCTGGCCGTCAACGCCACGAAGACCGCCGAGGCGGCGCTCGCGCTCGCCCAGCCCGGTGACACCCCGCTCGTCATCCAGCACTCGGACGCGGCCGTCCGCTCCTTCGTCCGCGGCATCGCGGGCAAGGTCTACCGCTCGCCGCGGAACGCGACGCTGCAGGATCACGCTGCGCCGGATGCAGGTCCGCCGCTCCAAGCTCGGCCGTCGGCTCGACCAGTCCTCGGCCGCCCGCGTGGTCACCGAGGCGCTCGAGAACCCGAAGGCGAAGCGCGTCCTGCACAAGCGCCTCTCGAAGGTCTACCCGGCGGTCAACACGAACCGCCTCAAGGCCGCGAACCGCACGGTCCTCACCGTGAGCAAGCGCGAGCGCAGGGTCCGCCTCTTCAAGAACCTCAAGTTCAACCGCAGCTACGGCGTCGCGATTGGGCAGCCCGCCTACCCGACCCCGTCCGGCCTCTTCTCCATCCAGTCCAAGCAGGTCAACCCCACGTGGTCGGTCCCGAACTCCCCGTGGGCGGGTGAGCTCCAGGGCACCACCGTGCAGGGCGGCTCGGCGGCCAACCCGCTGAAGGCCCGCTGGATGGGCATCGTCAACGGGGTCGGCTTCCACGGCACCGGTGAGGACAGCTCGATCGGCAGCGCTGCTTCGCACGGCTGCCTGCGCATGCACGTCTCGGACGTCATCGCGCTCTACAGCCGGGTGCCGGTCGGCACGCCGGTCCTGATCCGCTAACGCCGGCCGGGCTTCCCGAGGTAGTTCGCCCGGGTTCGCCTGACCTTCTTGACCTTCCGCGGCTTGGTGGGGGTGTGGAGGGTCAGGCGCTGGCGGTTCCGGAGGGTGGGTCCGCTCGCGGGGGTGAAGGTGATGCCGACGGCGAGGGTGACGCGACGCTTGCGCTTGAGCGTGCGGGCGCTGCTGCGGGAGAGCTTGAGGGGGACGACCACGTAGCCGGCGGTGGTCGTCTTCTTGCGGGTGGTCGAGAGCGGTGGCGGGGTCCGCTTGGCCTTCGGCGTCGGCTTGGGGCGGGCGACTCGCGGGCTGGCACCTGCCGCCCGCGCGCCGGTCTTCCCGGCGGTGCCGACGGTCACCGTGCCGGGCCCGGGGGCGTAGACGGTGGCCCTCGTCCCGCTGATGCTGATGAGGTCCAGCGGCGTGGCCGGCTCGATCCTCAGCGTCGCGCGGCAGGTGTAGCGACGGGCATCGTCGCGGCCGCGCACGTGGAAGGCCGCCCCGAAGAACCCCCGGCTCACCCTGCAGGTGGCCCGCGCACGTCGGGGGCCGGTCGCAGTGCCGGTCACCGTTCTCGGACAAACCGGCCTCCCGAACTTCCGCTCCTCGGCGGTGAGGCGCGATCTGCAAAAGCCAGATGCGGATCCCCACACCTCTCCTCCCTGGCCCTGCAGGTCTGCGCGGACGTCGACGCTCCAGGGCGACCCGGTGTCACCTCGGTAGATGTCGTCGTCCTCGTCGGTCTCGGTGCCGCGGACGGTGAGCGTGCAGCGTGACCCAGTCGGACAGGGCTCGTCGAGTGCCGTGCAGCCGGCGCCGCCGAGATCGCCCGCGAGCGTCTGCTTCCGGGTTTCGATGACGAACGTCCCCCAGGGCACGAGGCCTCCACAGTCTCCAGTGACGACCCGCTCCTCCAAGGTGAAGGCGCGCGAGGCCGGTGTCGGGTCGATCTCGCCCTCCGGCGAGACCGCGCGGACCCGGAAGGTGTGCGGGCCGAGCGCGAGCGCGCCGAAGGCGACAGGCGAGCTGCACGGGCTGAAGACCGCGTTGTCGAGCGCACACTGCAGGCTGCCGCCGGGAAGCGCGCGGAAGGCGAAGCTCGCCGGCAGCGAGCTCGCTGAGCCCGCCGGGCCGGAGGTGATCTCGGTCTCCGGCGGCTGCGCGATCACGAAGCTGACCGACGCCGGGATCCCCGCGTTCCCCGCCTCGTCGACGGCCGCCGCGTACACGGTGTGTCGCCCGGGCTGGGTGACCGAGACAGGGCACGGACCCGAGAGCTCGGAGGCCGTCTGCGGCGCGGGCACCGTATCGACGGCGCAGCGGAGCTCCCGCACCCCCGAGCTCGGCGCGGGATCGCTCGCGCTCGCCCGTATGAGCGCCCGCCCCGACCAGACACCGGAGGCCAGCCGCGTCCCCTCGATGCTCGCGGTCGTCACCGGCCGCACGGTGTCCACGGTGAACGTTCGCGTCGCCGGCGACGGGTCGACGTCGCCGGTCCCGCTCGTGGCCCGGACGCTGAACGTATGCGGGCCCTCCGCCACGTCGGCCCCCGGGTCGAACGGGCTCGTGCAGGGCGCCGCCGGGGCGCCGTCGAGGGCGCAGGCGAACGTGGCACCCGTCGCCGGGTCGGCGTCGAAGACGAAGAAACGAAACCGCCGATCCTGGAGGAACCCCTCCGGCCCGGAGCGGATGATCGTGTCGATCGGGTCGTCGTCGGCGATCGTGACGGTCGCGCTCGACGGGGTCCCGAGGGTGGCGCCGCCGCCCGGGCCTGAGAGCGTGACGGTGAAGGTCTCGTCGCTCTCGGGCTGCGTGTCGTCGAGGATGGGGACCAGCACCGTCTGCGACGTCGCCCCGGCGGGGACGCTCACGGTGCCGTCCGTGGCGGTGTAGTCGGCCCCCGCGGTGGCGGTGCCGTCCTCGGTCGTGACCCTCACCGTGGCCGCGCAGCTCGTGTCGCCCGCGCGCTCGAGGGTCAGGGCCACGCTCCCGGCGCCCTCGTCGACCCGGGCGGCCGCGCTCGCCAGGCGGACCACGCTGGCCGGGCAGGGGGAGTAGGCCTGGATGCGCCACCCCGTCTGATCGCCTTCGTAGACGGTGCCGCCGGTGGTCGCCGCGACCCCCGTCGGGCGGTCCATCCCGCCGCCGAGGGGGTCGGGGGATCCGGAGCCACAGCGGGTGGCCGCAGAGCAGGTCTGGAAGCCGCCGGCCGGGTCGTCGGTGGCGTCGACGTCGGTCCCCCAGGTCCGCAGGAACGCCCCGTCGCCGCTGAAGGCCTGCACCCGTGAGGCCTCCCGGTCGGTCACGTAGACGGTGCCGGGGCCGTCGACGGCCACCGCGTTGCTGGCCGGTGCGCTCGGGCCGCTCGACGGGTTCAGGAACTCGCCGCCGAGCGTGCCGGTCTCGCCGCGCTTGCAGTTCGTCGCGACCGTGCAGATCTCGAAGCCGGTCCCGCCGGCGACCGCGTCGACGTCCTTGCCCCACGCCCGGAGGAAGGCGCCCTCCGCGGTGAACTTCTCCACGCGGTAGGCGGCCGCCTCGAAGACGTACACGTTCGCGTCGGCGTCGACGGCCACGCCAACCGGGAGCCCGACGTCCCCGCCCTCGCCCCCGAGCGAGCCACCGGTCGTGCAGGCTGCCGCGACCGTGCAGATCTCCGGGCCGCTCCCGCCGGTCACAACGCCCTGGCCCCACGCACGGTCGAACGCGGCCGCGGGTGTGAAGCGCTCGATCCGGCGTCCCGACTGGTTGGCGACGTAGACGTAGCCGCCTGCGTCGACGGCGATGCCCGCCGGGAACGCGAGGTAGCCGCCGCGGCCGCCGCCCGACGCCGTCGAGGTCACCACGCCGGCCTTGCAGTCCGCGGCCACGGTGCACACCTCCAGCCCGTCCCCCGCCGTCCCGGCACTCACGTCCCGGCCCCAGGCACGGACGAACCCGCCGGTCGCGGTGAACTCCTGCACCCGGTGGTTGAACGCGTCGCTGACGTAGACGCGTCCGGCCGCGTCGGTCGCGATGCCGTGGGGCTGCTGGAAGGCGCCCCCCGTGCCCCCGGCGGTCCCGGCCTTGCACTGTTCGGCGACGGTGCAGACCTCGAAGCCCGTAGAGCCGTTTCCCGCGATGACGTCCTGCCCCCACATGCGCACGAACGCCCCGGTGGCGTCGAACTCCTGCACGCGGTTGAACGCGTACTCGGTGGCGAACACATGCCCGCCGGCCCCGACGGCCAGGCCCTGCGGGAAGACGGCACCGCCGACCTCTCCCGGAGTGCCGTTCCGGCAGTTCGTGCGGACCGTGCACACCTCGGGCCCGGTCGACAACGCCGCGGTGTCGACGTTGAGCCCCCATGTCCGGTCCCATCCCACGCCGCTCGCGCCGGCGGCCGGCGCGGCTGTCACGAGGACGACGGCGAGCGTGAGGATGAACGCGGGAGCGCGCACCGGCGCGAGTCTGCCACCGGGCTGGTCGGGTGTCTACGATATAGCTGAAACTTTTCTTCGGCGGTGGACGATGGGCACCTTTAGCCCGGGCGGCGCGGAGGGAAGCGACTGCTCTCGTGGGTCGCGCGCCGCGTCGGCGGCGCCGCCGGGGATTCGGAGGCGACGGTCCGCCCGGGCGGCGGCGGCTCGTCCGGCCAGTGCCCATGCTCGCCGTAGAAGTCCCGGGCGGCGTCCTCGCGGTCCCGGTCAACGTCGTCGTTGAGCCCGAAGCGCAGCAGCACGTTCATGAGCCAGATGGAGAGCCCGGCTCCGATGATGCCCGCGCCGCCCTCGAGCGCGATGTCGTCGAAGCCGCCGACGATCATGACGACGACGCCGGCCAGAGTGACGATGGCGGGCAGCCAGATGCGGATGAATCTGAGCACGCAGCGACGCTAGCCGGTGCTGTTGCCGCCGCCCTCGGCGCGGGCCATCACCCGGGCCTCGGCGGCGGTACGGGCCGCACGTGCGTAGACGATGCGCCCCTCGCGCAGGCGGAAGACCCAGATGACTGGAATGCGCTGCTCCTCCTGCTCACCGCGCCGCCGGCCGATCGCGACCCCGAAGCAGATGACCCCGTCCCCGGCGCTGCGGACGTCCTGCGGCTGCACCTCGAGGTGCTCCCAGGCGCGGTCGGCGTCCTCGAGGTAGATGCGGACGCCTTCGGCGCCGGTGTACGGCGTGTCTCGCCCTGCGGCGGTGGCCGTTCCCTCGGCCCAGAAGGTGCAGTCAGGGTGGAGAAGATCCTCCATACGCGCCGCGTCGCGCGCCGCGAAGGCCGTGAAGAGCTCGCCGACTGCGGTCTCCGGGGACACAGCGTCAACCTTAGTCGCCCGCGCCCCGTCTAGCAGCGTCGGTCAGCCTACGGACCGGCGCTCTTCGGACGGGTTCCGAGCGTCACGCCGATCTTCTTCAGGTCACCGCTCCGGCGGACCTCGATCTCGACCTTCGTCCCGGGGGCCTTGCCCGAGATGGCCGCCGAGACGTCCTCCGGGGAGCTGACGCGCTTGCCGTCGATGCCGACGATGATGTCGCCGCCGGTCCCACCGGCGAACGCCGGACCCTGGAGCCCCGACTGCGAGGCGGGACCACCCGGGGTGATCTTGGCGATCTCCGCCCCGGCGCTCGAGTCGGCCGGGGGCGCCGTCGAGACGCCGAGGAAGGAGCGCTTGATCGCCTTGCCGGTGCTGAGGGTCGGGACCACGTCACGGACCGTGTTGGACGGCACCGCGAAGCCGATGCCCACGTTGCCCTGGGAGCCCGCGGTGGCGATCTGCGAGTTGACGCCGACGACCCGCCCGCGGTCGTCGAGCAGCGGGCCGCCCGAGTTGCCCGGGTTGATCGGGGCGTCCGTCTGGATCACCTTGTCGATGGAGAAGCCGTTCGGAGCCTCGATCTGGCGGCCGATGCCCGAGACGATGCCCGCGGTCACCGTGCGGTCCAGTCCGAGCGGGAAGCCGATGGCGACGGCGGTGTCACCGACATTGACCTTGTCGGAGTCGGCGAGCGGCAGCGCCGTGCGGCCCTTGAGCGCGGCCGGGTCCACCTTGAGGACCGCAAGGTCGGAGGACTCGTCGGTCCCGGTGACCGTCGCGGTGACCGGCGGGTCGCCGCGTTCGAGGATGAGATCGACGGTCTTGGCGTTGCCGACGACGTGGGCGTTGGTCACGACGAGCCCGGGCCCTTCGACGATGAAGCCGGTCCCGCTGCCGCCCCCGCGACGCACCTGCACGACCGAGTTGCCGGCCTCGCGGTACACCTCGCCGACCTTCGTGGCCTGCTGGCCGCCGCTGGTCGCCTCGAGCGGCTTGGCCTCCTTGATCATCTGGCCGGAGCCGTTGCCGGTCCCGAAGAGGAGGGCGCCCGCCGCGAAGGCGACGGTGGCGAGCATCGCGCCGACGACGAAGCCGAAGAACGGGCCCCGGCGTCCGGTGCGGGTCGCGACCGGCTCCGGCGGGTCGACCGGAGGCCGGAAGGCTGGGGCCGCGGGCATGGAGCGGGTCGCCGGATCGGACCCGTCGACGCTGGGCAGGCGCTCGGTCGGCGGCGCGTCGTCGCGGTCGCGGAGTCCGGGGTCGCGGTCACCGGACCAGAGGGGATGGGGAGCGGGCATCAGCTAGGACTCGAATCGGAAGGGGGTCACAGAGTTCTCTTCCCACGTGAAGCGCATGTAAGTGCTGCGGAGCAGCAGCCCGCGCAGATCGTTCGGATCAGTGGCGCCGACCGACGTCGTGCAGCTCGGCGGTCTTCACGAGCTTGACGCGGGGGCGTCCGAGCGGCGAGCCGAGCCCGGTCTCGTGCGCGTCGATCTTCGCCCAGCCCTCCCAGGAGACCGCGTGCGGGGCGCGCTCGAGCACCCATTCCTCGGTCGGCTCGATCGACGGCTCGGGCAGCAGGCCGGCCTCGCGGTCCTCGAGGACGCGGGCGGTGGTGTCCGCGGCGTCCTTCTTGTTCGTGCCGATGACCCCGGAGGGGCCGCGCTTGATCCAGCCGACCGCGTACTCACCGAGCAGCGGCGCGTCGGCGTCGTCGATGACCCGGCCGCCGAGGTTGCGGATGAGGCCGCGTCGCGCGTCGAACGGGATCCCGGCGGTCTCCACGCCGCGGTAGCCGATGGACCGCACGACGAGATCGGCCGGGAGCTCCTCGTGCTCGCCGGTGGGGACGGCTTGCAGCCGGCCGTCGGCGGCGGCCTCGATGCGGTTGATCGCCACACGGACGGCCTCGACCCGGCCCTCGCCGAGCAGCGCGACCGGCGAGCGCAGGAATCGCAGCACGACGCGCTGCGGGTGGCCGTGCGGCGTCCGGCCCGCGTAGTCGCGCATGATCTCGACGTTCCGGGTGGTGGTGCCGTCGGCCTCGGCGAGCATGGCCGTCGAGTGCTCGTCGAGCTCCATGTCCGAGGGGTCCACGACGACATCGGCGCGGGTGAGCTCCCCGAGCTCGCGGAGCTCCGGGTTCGTGAAGGCGGCCTGCACCGGCCCGCGACGCCCGAGCAGCGTGATCTCCTCGAGCTTCGAGTGCTCGAGCACGTCGATCGCGTGATCGGCCGTGTCGGTCGCGCGGAGCTCCTCGGGCGTGAGGACGAGCATGCGGGCGACGTCGATCGCCACGTTGCCGTTGCCGATGACCACGGCGTGCTTGCCGGAGAGGTCGTATTCGTGGTCGGTGTGATGCGGGTGGCCGTTGTACCAGGCGACGAACTGGGTGGCCGCGTGCGATCCCGGCAGGTCCTCGCCGGGGATGCCGAGGCGGTTGTCGTCGCTCGTGCCCATCGCGTAGACGACGGCGTGGTAGCGCTCGCGGAGCTCCTCGCGGGAGACGTGAACGCCGAGCTCGACGCCGCCGAAGAAGCGGAACTCGGCGTGCTTGGCGAGCTTCTCGAAGACCCGCGTCACCGCCTTGATCTTCGGGTGGTCCGGCGCGACGCCCGCGCGGACGAGCCCGAACGGGGTCGGCAGGACGTCGTAGAGGTCGACGCAGAAGCCCGCGTTCAGGAGCATCCCGGTGGTGTAGAAACCGGAAGGTCCGGCCCCGATCACGGCTGCACGCATGCCGCCACCCTAGGAAACCGGGCCCATCCCTTCCCCGCGGGGAGGATTCACACAATCGTCATACCGAGTTCCTTCCGGCTTCCTGCGGGCCCTCGACACCGTCCCGGGAGAGATGAGCCTCGCAACGCTTCCCACGCACGTCGCGCGCGACCCCGCCGGACGGGACTGGGTCGCCGTCGACCCCGAACGGGCGGTCGCCTGTGAGCAGGACGGCTGGGAGGTCGTCCGCGTCGTCCCCGCCGCACAGGGCAACCATCCGACCCGGGTCGCGATCCTCGACCACCTGCTCGACGTGCACGAGGCCTCAGCGAAGGACCTTGCCGCCCGCCTGGACGGCACGCTCAGCACCATCTCCTACCACGTGCGTGCGCTCGCCCGCACGGGTGAGATCGTCCCGACGCGCACCGAGCAGCGGCACGGGGCGCTTGCCCGGTACTACCGGCGCGCCGACATGGACGAGCTCCGCGTCGCCAGCTGAAGAACGCCTGGCCGCCGCTCAGGCGGGTGCGTCGTCCGAGGACCCGCGACCCGCGAGGTAGGCCAGGAGGGCCGGGTCGCTCGAGCGCAGTTCGTCGACCTCCTCGCCGGTGCACGCCCGAAGGGAGACGATCGCCTCTCGCTCGCTCAGGGAGCGGGTCCGCCAGACGGCCCCCGCCTCCTCCCACCGCGTCAGGATCGCGATCGGCGACTCGTCGATCGGCGGGTGCGCTCGTCCGGCGTCAGCGGGCATGGTCTCCCGACCGTACCGGAGGCGTATGGCGAATCCCGGACTTGAACCGGGGACACCACGATTTTCAGTCGTGTGCTCTACCAGCTGAGCTAATTCGCCGTGCGGGCGGGAGGGTAGCGCGAAGCGGCCCCGCGGCGCCGGGTCCCCGGATAGCCTCGCAGGGTGCTCCGACGCCTCGCCATCGCCGCGATCGCCGTGGCGCTGGTGCTCCTCCTGGGCGGCTGCGGTGGCAAGGCGGCGGAGCGGGACGTCGTGATCGCGGACCCCCTCGCCGAGGCGCTCGCACATGCGCCCGCCGACGCCTCCGTGCTCGCGGTGATCGACACGGCGCGGCAGGAGGGAGCGAGCGCAGCGCTCGCCGCTCTCCTGGCGGGAGGGCTCGCAGGTGGGGTGGTCGGGACCGAGGCGGGCGGCGGCGACGCCACGGGATTCGGTCCGGCGACGACGCGGAACGTCGTGGTGTGGAGCCCGCGGACCGACCTGCGGCGACGCTTCACGGCACGGGTCGTCGGCGACGGCGGCCGGCTCGGGCGCCAGCTCGAGACCCGCCGTGAGGCCGGGGCGCTCGAGGGGCTCGGGGAGGACGGCGACTACACGCTCTACACCGACCGGACCGGCGACGCGCTGGCGCGCCGCGGGCCCGTGCTCGTCACCGCACCGAGCGCCGACGAGCTGCGCTCCGTCCTGCGTCGGCGCAGGAGCCGGCAGGCGCAGTGGACGCCCGCACTCCTCAGGGAGCGGACGCTCGGGCTCCCCGGCGGCGCGATCGCCCGGGTCGCCCTCGACGCGCAGGCGGAGCTCGAGCGCACCGGCGCGGCCGCGCGGGGGCTGCCCTGGGTGGCGGCGCTGCGCCGCGTGGCGCTCACCCTGACGCCCGAGGTCGGGGCGCTGCGCGTGCGGCTACGGGCGAGCCTTCCGGACGGGGTTCCCGCCGAGGCGCTCCCCCTCGAGACAGGCACCGCCCCGCCCCGGGTCCGTGGCTCGGGGACCGCGGTGGCGTCGGTCCGCGGGCCGCGGCAGACGCTCGGCTTCCTTCGCCGCTCGGTCGAGCTGCTCGACCCGGGCCGGCTCGCCGCCCTGCGTTCGGCCGAGGGCCTCGTCGAGCGTTTCGCGAACGTGAGCCTGCAGGAGGACCTGCTGGACCAGCTCACCGGGAGCGCGACGCTCACCTCGAGCGACGGGCGGACGTTCACCCTGCGCTCCGAGCTCGACGATCCGGGACGCACCGCCGGGGCGCTCGGCCGCCTCAACACGCTGGCGACGATCGGCGGGCCGCTCGCCGGGCTCGTCGGGGTCGACACGGGGGGTCTAGACGTTGACGAGTCCGGCGACGTCTACACGCTCACCCAGGACCGGGAGCTCCTCGTCCGCCTCGCCGTCGTGGATGGCCTGCTGGTCGCCTCGAACGATCCTCGTGCGGACCTGAAGGCCGCTGCCCGCGCGCGGGTAGACACGCCGCCGGCCCTCGGGGCGTTCCGCGCGGCCCTCGATCCGCTGTTCCTCGCCCGGGGACTGCCGCTGCTCGGCCTCCCCCCGGTCGCGCCCGGGCTGCTCGGCGCCTTCGGGCCGGCGGTCCTCACCGCGCGCGGGGAGGGTGACGGGCTCGACGCCCAGCTGATCCTTCCGGTGCGGCGCTAACGGTCCCAGGCCTTCAGCTGCGCCAACGGGTCGACCGGGACGGAGTCCTTCGCCCCCGTGCGCCAGCCGTTCGGCCAGATCTCGAAGTGCAGGTGGGTCGCGGAGGACCGGCCCGTGGAGCCGACGGCGCAGAGCGGCTGTCCCTCGCTCACCTGCTGGTCCGCCTTGACCCGCGTGGAGCCGCGGACGCAGTGGGCGAGGAAGTAGTCCGGGCCGGTGACCGAGCGCATGACGACGTACTCGCCGGCGCCGCCCTCCTGGTAGCTCGTGAAGCGGATGGTCCCGGCGGTCGGGGCGACGTTGGCGAGCCCCTGCGCGGCGAGGAGGTCGACCCCCTGATGGGAGTGATCGCCACGGTCGGTCCCGAAGCCCTCGCCGTAGGTGTGCGGCCCGGCGACCGGGAAGGTCCCGGGGCTCCCCGCGGGCGTCACCGGGGCCAGGACGGGAGCGGGGGCGGGCTTCGGCGTCGGCGCCGCGACCACGGTCAGCAGGCTCCGGCCGCTGGCCTTCCGCGTGCGCTTGAGCTGATGCCCGGTGGCGTCGACGGCGTGGACGCGCGCGACGTAGCGCCCCTCGGCGAGACGGGTGTTCGCCGGCCAGGTGGGCCGCAGGGTCCGCCCGGTGCGCACGGTGCCGAGATCCAGGCGCACGACCGTGCCGGGTCCCCGGACCGGCACCACGACCATGCGCGCCTTCACACTCCGCACGCCCGGCTGCTGGAAGCGCACCTGGATCGCGGGCAGCGCGCCGCCGGAGACAACGCGGGTCGGGGCCACGCGGAAGGCCTCCGCCGTGGGACGCGAGGCGGCCCGGGAGCCGCTGCCGAAGGTCGTGCCGCCCGAGGCCCGGGTCGAGGTCGTCGCTCCGGCCTCGAGGCCGCCCGAGGTCGCGGCTCCGGCGCCCGCGGGGACGGCCAGCGCCGCGGCGACGGTGAGCAGGAGGAGCCCCAGGGGGCGACGGCGTCCGGCGAACATGGGGGGAGACTCGACACTTCCGGCCCCGCCTCGCCCGCGGTGCAGCTTTCGCGCAGCCTCGGGCCCGGGAACCGGTCCGCTTTGCGCAGGTTCGGCCCGGGCGCCTCCTCCGTTCGGCCAGGTGGTGCCGCTAGCGCAGGGCGAACGTCCCGGCGACCGAGGAGCGGTTCCCGTACCGGTCGCGGACCGCTCCGGCGGGCAGGACGACGCGGTCGCCGCGCACCCGGGAGCGCGGGACGGGCACGCTGCGCGCCGGCGGCGGCGGGATCAGATCCTGGGCACCCGCCTTCGGGAAGGCGAGCGTGGCGCGGACGCTGCCGTCGGCGCGGCGGCGGACCGAGCGCACCCGGATCGCGGTCGAGGTCGTCACCGAGAAGGTCCGGGAGATCAGCTCGTAGCGACTCGCGGTGACCCGCAGGCGGTAGGTGCCGACGGGGACCGTGGCGGCCGGCTGCCATTCGAGCGTGTAGTGGCCCTTGTCGTCGACCCGCCAGAACATCGCGAGCGCGAGGTCGCTGTCGACGACCCGCCAGCGCTTGCCGACGATCCGCTCCGCGCGGACGAAGGCCTTGTCCACGGGGCGGTCGATGCCGTCCGCGCCGCCGGTCCAGGCGAGGTTGATCTTCTGCATGCGCTCGACGGTGGAGGCGGGCTCCGTGGTGATGGTGCCGCGCTCGGCTCCCGTGGAGAACGCGGGCCCGTCGGGCTTCACGCCGTAGCTCGTGTCGAGCGGGTAGGGCGCCGGCGCGGCGGCCCCGGTGGCCATCGCGCGGGCGAGCTCGGCCAGGCGCTCCTGCATGAAGGTCGCCTGGTTCTTGCCGTAGAGCGTCGAGGCCCCCTCGTAGCTCTGGGTGCCGTACTCCTCGGGGGTGGTGATGTATTGGATGAAGTCCTGGGCCAGGCCGGCGATCGTGATGCTCTTCACACCGGCGGGCGCGAGCTCGGCGAGGACCGCCTTGCGGACGCGCACGCCGACCTCCTTGGTCGGCTCGCCGGGGACCGTGGCCAGGGCGCCATCGCCGATCCGCAGGACTGAATAGACGGTGGCCGGCGGGGGGCTCGCTACGTCGACCTGGATCTTGCGGCCCTGGACCGGATCGTCGACCGGGCTGGTCTTGCCCTCGAGCGGGACGCCGGTGAGATCGAACAGCGGCCCGCGGCCCTCCTCCGAGCCGGTCAGGAAGCCGGCGCCGACGACGCCCTTGTCGGCCACCGGCCCCGTGGCGGTGCTGCGCCCGCAGAAGCAGGACCGGGTCCAGCGGACGTCCATCCGCGGCGTGCGGCTCAGCTTCTTCCCCGCGTCCTGCCAGGCCTCGAACATCGCGTCGGACTCCTTCTGGCCGACCTCCACGGCGCCCGCCACACCGGTATGGGTGAGCCCCGCGCTCTGGTCGCCCTCGGCGCCGTTGGGGTACACGTTGACCACCGTCTGCAGGCGCGGGATCGTCTGGCTCTTGCGCAGCCGGTCGACGAACAGGCGCCAGGCCGCGGCGTGGTGGTCGCCCGAGTAGGCCTCGGTCTCGCTCTTCACGACGGTGCCGTGATCGGCGAAGTTCGAGTAGGCGCCGATCGGGATGTGGCGGGTCTTGCCGCCCTTCTTCGTGCTCTTGCGGATCTTGTCGACACGGAGCACGTCGACGATGGGGTCGATGGTCGAGAGCCGCCCGCCCGGCGCCATGTCGGCCCGGCCCTCGCCGAACGGGACGTCGATCCCGTAGTTGGCGAGGTGCGCCTCGATCGAGCGGTTCACGGTCACGTCGGTGAGGCGCGAGTGCCCCCAGGCGGCCTCGGCCGGCGCCCGGTCCCCGTAGGCGCGGCGGATCGAGGCGGCGATCTGCTTGACGAGGAACGTGTACAGCTGCCGGTCGGCGGGCTTCGGATCGAAGAACTCGGCGAAGCTGCTCGGGTTTCCGATCGTCTCCGCGCTCGGGGCCGCCGTGTTGTAGGTGGGGTTGTTCGAGAACGCGCCCGGCCCGGAATGGGTGTGCGAGGCGGCGAGGAGCACGGTGCTCTGGTCGAAGCCCAGGTCGGCGACCTCGCGGGCGACGTCCTCCTGGAGGCCGGCGGCCACGGAGAAGAGCTCGACGGCGACGAGCGCGATCTTCGTGTCCCCCCGGTCGAGCACGAGGGCGTTCGCGTACAGGCGCGTGCTCTGGCCCTTGGCCAGGCGGTCGGCCCGGGTCCAGCCGCCGAGGTAGTAGCCGGTCTTCGGCGGGGTGATGTCAGCCTGCCCGGCGCCGGCTTGCAGTGGGCTGCTCTTCGTGGCGGCGTGGGCGCTCGCGGGGAGGATGGTGGCCAGCAGGAGGACGGGCAGCGCGAGCCACCGACGCGGGTTCATAGTCGGGCAGGAAAGCAGATCACCCAAGCATGCGGGCCAGGAGCTCGGCGGCCCCGTCCTTGGCCAGCGGATCGTTCAGGTTCCCGCACTTCGGCGACTGCACGCAGGACGGGCAGCCGCTCCGGCACGGGCACTCGCTGATGAGGCGATGGGCGTCGCCGCAGAGCCGCTCGAACCGGTCGTAGCCGATGCGCGTGATGCCGACGCCGCCCGGATGGCCCTCGTGGATGAAGATCGTCGCCCCGCCCGTCTGCGGGTGAAGGTTCGTCGAGAGGCCGCCGATGTCCCAGCGGTCGCACATCGCGATGAGCGGGAGCACCGCGATCTGCGCGTGCTCGGTGGCGTGGAGGGTCCCGAGCAGGACGTCCATCGGGAAGTCCTCCCACAAGAGCTCGGGGCCGAGCTCGAACCAGAGGCCCTTCGTGGTGAACGCGGTGGGCGGGAGGTCGAGCGCCTCCATCCCGAGCTCCTCGTGGTCGGTGGTGCGCTTGCGCTGGTAGCCGAGCACCTGCTCGGTCACGGTGACCACGCCGTAGGAGAGCGTCACGCCGAGCGTGTCGCGCCGGTCGAGGAGCTTCTCGACGTGGGTGAGGGTCTCCCGCTTGGGCTGGGTGTACCACTCGCCCGAGAAGGGGGTCACGAGCGCGCGGGAACGCTCGAGATCGAGCTCGGCGACCTCGTACTGGCGGCCCATGTGGAGGTAGACGGCGCCGTCGTGGACCGTGGAGTGGGAGCGTGCCCCGTCGGTCGTGCCAAGCACCTCGCCGTTCGAGATGTCGACGATCGCCGTGAGCTCGTTCGAGCCGGAGCGCAGCGAGACGCGGGCGGCCGGGTAGTCCTCGGGCTTCCGCAGGGTGAAGCCGCTGGCGCGCTGCACGAGCTCGCCCTTGGCGACGAGCTGCTGGCAGTGCCCGAGCAGCCCCGGTCCGAAGATCTCCTGATCGGCGGGCGCGATCGGACCCTCGTGGGCCGCGCAGAGCAGGTGCTGGTGGTGGATCTCCTCGCTCGCGTGATCGAGGATCGCCGACTCCACCGGACGGTCGAGGAACTCGTCGGGGTGGCGGCAGAAGAACTGGTCGAGCGCGTCCTCCCCGGCGACGTAGAGCGCGAGCCCGCGCCCCCGGCGGCCCGCCCGGCCCCACATCTGCTTGAGGCTTGGCGACGGTTCCGGGGAAGGTCACCACGATCGCCGCGTCGAGCGCGCCGATGTCGATGCCGAGCTCGAGGGCGCTCGTCGTGACGACGGCGAGCAGCTCCCCTTGGGTGAGCTGGCGCTCGAGCTCGTGGCGCTGCTGCGTCGTGTAGCCGGCGCGGTAGGCGGCGACGCGCGCGGCGAGCTCCGGCTCCCCGCTGCCGTTCAGGTGCTCACGGGCGGCCTTGGCCACGACCTCCGCGCCCTTCCGCGAGCGGATGAAGCAGATGGTCCGGGCGCCCGCGCGGACCAGGTCGGCCAGGAGCTCCCCCGCCTCGCTCGGCGCCGGGCGGCGGGTCTGGGTGGCCTCGTCGGTGACGGGCGGGTTCCACATCGCGATCTTGCGGGCCGAGCCGGGGGAACCGTCCTCGTCGACGAGGGCGACCGGGGCGAGGCCCGTGAGCTTCTCGGCGAGCTCGACGGGGTTCGCGATGGTCGCGCTCGCGAGCAGGAAGCGGGGCTCGGTGCCGTAGGCGTTCGCGATCCTGCGCAGCCGTCTGAGCACGTTCGCGACGTGGGAGCCGAAGACGCCGCGGTAGACGTGCGCCTCGTCCACGACGACGACCGCGAGATGGCTGAAGAGCTCGGCCCAGGCGCGGTGGTTCGGGAGGATCCCGGTGTGGAGCATGTCCGGGTTCGTGAGGATCAGGTTGCTGCGCCGGCGGATCTGCGCGCGCTCCTCCTTCCGGGTGTCGCCGTCGTAGATCGCGGGGCGGACCTGCTTGGTCAGCCCGAAGCGGTTGAGCGAGCGGGCCTGATCCTGGGCGAGCGCCTTGGTCGGGTAGAGGTAGAGCGCGCGGGCTTTGGCGTCCCGGCAGAGGACGTCGAGCGTGGGCAGCTGGAAGCAGAGCGACTTGCCGCTCGCGGTGCCGGTGGTGACGATGGTCGGGCCCGCCCAGGCGGCGTGGAGCGCCTCGGCCTGGTGGCTGTAGAGCTCGTCGATCCCGGCTGTCGGCGAGGGCGCCCGGGTCGACGAGCGGGTGGAGCTCCTCCGGCACGGGCCGCTGCTCGGCCGGGCGGGGTCCCTCGTAAGCCTCGCGGACGAGACGCTCGTCGTCGCGCCCCTGCTGGAGGAGGTCGGTCCACGGGTCGCGGGTGGGGACGGTCGCCATGCGGCGCTCGACGCTAGAGGCCCTGGCGCGTGGGTCGGGGGTTCCGGCCCGGGCGTCCCCGCATCGTGGTCGTTTTCCCGGAACGCCTACGGGGCTCAGGGGTCGAGCGTGCGCTGCGCGCTGAAGCGCGCGAGCAGGCGTCGCCACCAGCCCGTGCTCCGCCGGCCGCGCCGCCAGCGGGCGGGCGGCGGCACCGTGGTGCGTACGAGGGCGACCCAGTCGTCGAGCGGCAGCTCCCCCGAGATGAGCTGGGCGAGACCGGTGAGCACCGGCGCCTCCACGCGTGCGGTCTCGAGCGCGCGGGCGAGCAGCGGGACGGTCTCCAGGGATTCCACCGCCTGCCCGATCCGCGCGGGGATCTCCGCTCCCGGCACGCCGTCGGCGAGGAGCTCCCCGGCGCGGCGGTTGCGCGACTGCGGCGCGAGGGTTGTAGCTACGAGGTCGCCCGTGCCCGCCAGGCCGATCATCGACTCGGGCCGCGCGCCCCGGGCCTCCGCGTAGCGCCAGACCTCGGCGAAGATGTGGCCGGCGGCGGCGCCCGCGGCGTTCAGGCCCTGCCGCTCGGTCGCGCCGGCGGCGAGCGCGGCGGCGTTCTTCGCGATCCCGGCGAGCTCGACGCCGACCGGATCGTTGGACTCCTCGCAGACGACGCCCGCCCGGATGAAGACCTGCGCGAGCGCGTTGGCGAGCTCCTGGTTGGCGGAGGCGGCGACGAGCCCGGCGCCCTCGTTGACCATCTCGCTCGCGTGGGCGGGGCCGCCGATGCAGGCCACGCGCCGCTCCCCGAACGCGTCGCGCATCCGGATCGTGGGAGCCATGCCGTTCGGCGGGACGAGCCCCTTGGCCAGGGAGACGAGGTTGGCCTTCGGCCCGAGCCCGGCCTCCCGGAGCCCTTCGAGGACCTCGTCGAGGCCGCGGGAGGGGACGCCCAGGAACACGTACTCCGCCCGGCTGAGGCCCTCGCCGATGTGGCCGACCCGGAGCGACGGCGGGAACGCGACCCCGGGGAGATACACCGCGTTCTCGCGGGCGTCCTGGAGCCGCTCGGCCTGCTCGGGCGTCCGCGCCTGCAGCGTCGTGCGAAGCCCGCCGCGGGCCAGGAGCACGGCGACCGCCGTCCCGAACGAGCCCGCGCCGACGACGACCGCACGGCGACCGAACGGCACGCGGAGCCCCTGGAGCGGGGCCGGAACGTGGGGGCGGGGGCGTTCGGACACGCGCCGAGGCTACTTCGGCCGCGACGGCTCAGCGGCCGGACGCGGCCGGTTCGGGGGCCGCGGACCATCCCGTGTGCCGTCCGGCTCCATATGCGAGCCATCGAGCGCACGGGATCGATCCTGTCGGGTCAGAGCGCGGCGGCGAGCTCGGCGCCGGCGGCCTCGAGCGCCGCGGGATCCCCGGCGACCCGGACGCTCGCGAGCGCCGCGTGGTCGCCGTCGCCGAGGGAGCCGACGATCGCGTGGCACGGCACCCCCGCGGCACGGGCGCGCGCCGCGAGCTCCCCGGGGACCTTGCCCGTGAGGCTCTGGGCGTCCAATCGGCCCTCGCCGATCACGACGGCGTCGGCCCGGGCGAGCCGCTCGTCCACGTCGAGCGCGTCGAGCACGAAGGGGGCGCCGGGCTCGAGGACCGCGCCGCAGGCCGCCCACAGCCCTCCGGCCAGGCCGCCCGCGGCGCCGGTCGCGGGGACCCCGCGCGGGTTTCGGGGGAAGGTGGCGGCGAGCTCGTCGAGGCGGGAGGCCAGGCGGGCGACCGTGGCGGCGTCGGCGCCCTTCTGCGGCCCGAAGATCCGCGCGCAGTCCTCCCACGGTGTCCGCACGTCGCAGAGCACCACGAGCTGCGCGCCCGGCAGGCCGCCCGCCCTGCGGATCGCGGCGATGGCGCCGGCGCCGCCGTCCGTGCTCGCGCTGCCCCCGGCCGCGACGAGCACGACCGCGGCCCCCGCAGCCGCCGCGGCCACGATCAGCTCCCCGGTCCCCCGGGAGGAGGCGTCCCACGCGCTCCGCGGCGTCGGTTCCCCGACGAGGTGCAGCCCGCCCACCTCCGCGACCTCGACGAGCGCGGTCCCGCCGTCCTCCAGCAGCGCGAACCCGCCCGCCCGCGGGCGCCCGAGCGGGTCGTGCGCGGCCGCGCCCCGGGTGTCCCCGCCGAGCCGGGTGAGCAGCACCGAGAGCGTCCCCTCGCCACCGTCGGCCACGGGGCAGAGGTCCGCCTCGACCCCACCGGCGTCGAGGCCGCGCCCGATCGCCGCCGCGACCTGCGCGGCGGAGAGCGTGCCCTTGAACGAGTCCGGGGCGACGAGCACGCGCACGGTTCAGCCCCGGCCCAGTGCGGCCGCGAGGCGCCGGTCGTACTCGCTGCGCGGGATCATCCGCGCGCCCAGCCGCTCGGTGTGCGGCGTGGGCAGCTGGATGTCGCAGAGCGTGCAGCCCGAGGCGGCGAGGTGATCCAGCGCGGCGACGAGCAGGGCGTTCCCCGCCGCCGGCCTGAGCTTCCGCATCGACTCGAGCAGCGCGGCCCGGCCGAGGAACACCCCGAGGATCCCGGCGGCGAGCTCCCCGTCCGGCGACCGCAGCTCGAGCGAGTGCGCGACGCCCGCTGCGTGCAGCGCGAGGTAGAGCCGCTTCAGCCGCGGGGTGATCCAGACGCCGTCGCTCGCGGCTCCCTCGGGCGGCTGGGCGCACAGCTCGAGCACCCGCGCGTACTCGCCGCTGACCGTGAGCGTGAACCCCTCGCAGCGCCGCACGTCCCGCCGCAGGCGCCGCCGCAGCCCGTTCCGGAACTCCTCGTCCAGGGGGAACGTCGCCCGCTGCTCGGCCGCGTACCACGGCAGCTCGTCGGTGCCCGTGTCGTCCATCGGGAACCAGCCGGCGGCGTAGAGCGCGACGGCCTCGGCGACGTCCATGGCGCTGCAGGCTAGGCTCGCGCCGATCGCGGTGCCCTCCCCCCAGCCCGACCTTCCGCTCCCGCTCGAGCTCTGGTGCGATGCCTTTCCGGTCGTCTCAGAGACCTTCGTGGTCGGAGAGGCGCGGGAGCTCATGGCGCTCGGCCACCCGCTGGTGGTCCGGGCTCGGCACCGGCCGGAGAGCCCGGCCGTGGACGGCGCCGACGTGCCGGTCCGATACGTCGAGGATGAGCTGCAGGGGCAGCGGGCGATCGCCCTCGCCCTGGTCGTGCTCCGCCACCCGCTGCGGTGCGGCGCCGACCTATTCGCTCGGCGACGGTGGAGCCGGGAGGAGCACCCGACCCCGCTCCGGCAACTCGCGCCCGCGCTCCTGCGCCTCATGCGTGCTCGCCGGACGCGCGTCCATGTCCACTTCGCCGGCCCCGCCGCGCTCGACGCACTTCGGGCCGGGCGGATCCTCAATAGACCGTGGAGTCTCACCGCCCACGCTTACGACATCTACCGAATACCTCGGAACCTTCATGAGAAGCTCCGTGGCGCGGCGCTCGTGACCTCGGGCTGCGACTACACCGTGCGTGACCTCGAGACGCTCGCGGGACCCGCACACGCCGGGCGAATCCACCGCATCGTGATGGGCGTCGATGCCGAACGCTTCCAGCGATCCGCACCGTCGGAAGAGCCTCCGACGGTCCTTGCCGTTGGTCGCCTGGTCGAGAAGAAGGGGTTCGTTCACCTGATCCGCGCCGCCGCGGACCCCGCGCTCACGGGCACACTCCGACGCCTCGAGATCATCGGTGACGGTCCGCTGAGGGGGGCGCTCGCGGCCGAGATCGAACGGCTCGGGCTCCGCGACGTGGTCGAGCTCGTCGGCCGTCGCGAGGCCACGGAGGTGCGCGCGGCGCTCGAGCGGGCCTCCGTGCTCGTGATGCCATGCGTGGTCGCGGCGGACGGAGACCGGGATTCGATGCCGGTGGTGGTGAAGGAGGCGCTCGCGATGGAGCTCCCGGTCGTGGTCGCCGACGAGGTCGGGCTGCCGGAGCTCGCGCGGCCGGAGTTCGCACGCCTCGTGCCCCCCGGTGACCCCCGGGCCCTCGCGCTCGCGTTGGCCGAGGTTCTCGCCCTCGCGCCAATCGAACGCGCGGCGATGGGGCGTGCCGGCCGGGCCTTCGTGAGCGAGCACGCCGATCTGCGGCGCGAGACGGCGAAGCTGAGCGGCCTCCTCACGGATATGGTCGCGACCGGATGAGCCTCGCCGCAACCTCAGGGCAAGCCGCCCGCGTCCGTGCCCGCTCCTGGTACCACACGATCGACGTCGCTCCCGGGCCTCACGACCGAGGGCTGGTTCGACCTCCGCGCGCACGTCGAGAGCTACGGCCTGCCGGAGCGCATGGACGGCATGCGGGTGCTCGACATCGGGACCTGGGACGGCTTCTGGGCCTTCGAGATGGAACGGCGCGGGGCGACCGTGGTCGCGCTCGACGTCGATCACGAGCGCGACTACGACTGGCCGCCGCGGCGTCGGCCGGCTGCGCTGAAGGAGCTCGACCGCGGTGCAGGGTTCCGCCTGATCAAGGAGATCCGCGGCTCCTCGGTCGAACGCGTGAGCTGCAACATCTACGAGGCCACGCCCGAGCGCCTCGGGACCTTCGACCTCGTCTTCTGCGGCGTCGTCCTCCTCCACCTTCGCGACCAGCTGCTCGCCCTCGAGCGCTTCGCGAACCTCTGCCACGGCAGGCTCATCCTCGCCGAGGAGTACGACCGGCTCGCGAGCCTCGTGCCCTTCCCGGTCTCGCGCTACCGGGCCGACCGGGACGCCGCGGTCGTCTTCTGGCTCCCGGCGCGGAAGACCTGGCGGCGGATGGTCTGGACTGCGGGCTTCGACGACGTCGTCGAGCACGGTCGCTTCACGATCGAGATCGGGCCCCCGGAGAAGCGGGTGAAGATCCCGCACGTCGCGATCCACGCGAGGGGCCGCGCCGCGCCGCAGCCGCCGCCGACTGCGGGCTGAAGCATGGCCGAGATCGCCGTCGCGATCGTCTCCTGGAACACGCGGGAGCTCCTCGACGCCTGCCTGGACAGCTTGCGCCCGGCGCACGAGTGCGGGCGGGCCGAGGTGTGGGTCGTCGACAACGCCTCGACCGACGGCTCGGCGGCGATGGTTCTTCGCGACCACCCGTGGGCGACGCTGCTCGCGCTCGAGGAGAACCTGGGCTTCGGCGCGGCGGTGAACCTCGTCGCCGAGCAGACCACGACGCGGTTCCTCGCGCCCGCCAACAGCGATCTCCGCTTCGCCCCGGGCGCGCTCGGCGCCCTGCTGGCGGCGGCCGGGGAGCACCCGGGGACGGGCGCGTTCGCCCCGCGGCTCGTGATGCCGGACGGGACGACGCAGCACTCGGTCCACCCGTTCCCCACCGTCGCCACCGGCCTGCTGCTCTCCACCGGGCTCGCCCGCCTGCCCCCGCTGGCCCGTCGCCTGCCGCTGCACGGACACTTCGACCCGGAGCGGGCCCGCGAGGTGGACTGGGCCCACGGCGCGTTCCTGCTCGTGCGCCGCGCCGCGTGGGAGGCGGCGGGCGGCTTCGACTCCGACCAGTGGCTGTACGCGGAGGATCTCGACCTCGGCTGGCGGCTCGCGCGCGCCGGGTGGCCGACGCGGTACGTCCCGAGCGCGCGCGTTCATCACGACGTCTCGGCCGCGACCGCCACGCGATGGAGCGAGGAGGAACGCGCGGTCCGCAGCCAGCGCTCGGCCTACGCGGTGATGCTCCAACGCCGCGGTGGGGTGCGGATGCGTGCGGCCGCGCTCGCCCATCTCGTCGGTCCCGCGGCGCGGGTCGCGTGGTACCGGTTGGTCTCACGCGTCGGGTCCGGCCGAGCGCGGGCGAAGCTCGATCGCCAGCGCCGCTACGTCGCGATGCACCGGACGGGCCTCGAGCCCCGAACGGCGCTCGAGGCCCACCGCCGCCACCGCCCGGGTGGCGGGTAGCCTCCGCGCATCGAACCCCCGCGCCACATGGAGGACTTCTGGGACGCCCGCGCCCGCGAGGACGCGTTCTTCTTCGTCGACAACCGCCTCGACTACCGCAAGCCCGACGTCGAGCGGTTCTGGGAGGACGGCCGCCGGGATCTCGAGGCCTTGCTCGGGGAGCTCGACCTGCGAGTCGTTCCCGGCGAGACGGTGATCGACGTCGGCTGCGGGCTCGGCCGGCTGACACGGGTTCTGGCCGAGGACGGCGCCACGGTGATCGCCCTCGACGTCTCCGCCGAGATGCTCGACCGCGCCCGGGCGCTGAACCCCCACCTCGACACGGTCACCTGGCTGCACGGGGACGGGACGGGCCTCACCGGCGTCGCCGACGCCTCGGCCGATGCGCTCGTCTCCCACGTCGTCTTCCAGCACATCCCCGACCCGCTCGTCACGCTCGGCTACGTGCGGGAGATGGGCCGGGTCCTCCGGCCTGGGGGGTGGGCCGCGTTCCAGATCTCCAACGACGCCGAGATCCACCGGAGCGCGCCCTCGCGGGATCGGCGACAAGGCACGGGAGAAGCTCGGGCGTCGTCCGAAGGGCAGCGACGATCCGGCCTGGCGCGGCTCGGCGGTCGGGCTCGAGGAGCTCCGGGAGGTCGCGTCCGAAGCTGGGCTCGCTGTCGAGCGGATCGTCGGCGAGGGAACCCAGTACTGCTACGTGCGCCTGCGCCGCACGCCGTAGCCCCTCAGCTGTCGAGCTGCTCGAGCAGGCACTCCCGCGGCTCCTTGTCCGTCCGCCAGCGCTGCACCTTCGCCCCGTGTCGGATGCGCCCGTCGGAGACCTGGTCGAAGGTGACCTCGACGACGAGCTCGGGCCGCAGCCCCACCCAGGCGAGGTCGCGTTCGCTGTTCCAGCGCGACGGCTCGCCGGTGCCGCGCTCGCCCGTCTCGTAGGGGGCGAGGAAGGCCGGGAGCTCCCGCTTCTCCTTCGCCTTGAAGCCGCTCGAATGCCCGATCTCGCGCAGCCGCCCGTCCTCGTCGTAGAGGCCGAGGATGAGCGAGCCGAGCGTTCCCTCCTCCTTGCCGGGCCGCCAGCCCGAGCAGGACCGCGTCGATCGTGCGGACCCGCTTGATCTTCGTCATCCCGACCCGCTCGCCCGGGCGGTACGGCGCGTCGATGAGCTTGGCGATGACGCCCTCCTCGTCGTGCAGCCAGGGCTCCGCCTCCTCGACCGTGCGCACCATCGGCGTCAGGCGGTTGGGCGCCGAGGTCGAACGCCTCGAGCCGCGCGCGTCGCTCGAGGTAGCCGAGCTCGAGCAGCACCTCGTCGCCGTCGCACAGCAGGTCGAAGGCGATGAACACCGCCGGGGTCTGCTCGGCCAGCTGGGCGACGCGGGAGGCGGCCGGATGGATCCGCTGCCCGAGCGTCCCGAAGCTCGCGGCGACGATCTCCCCGTCGAGCACGTAGCGCCCCGCCGGGAAGCTCAGCTCCGGGAAGTACCGCGTGAGCGTCTTGCCGTTGCGGGACTGGAGCTCGACGTCCTGACCATCGACGAACACGAGCGCCCGGAACCCGTCCCACTTGGGCTCGTAGGCCCACTGCTCACCCGACGGCAACGCCTTCGCGGACTTCGCCAACTGGGGCGAGAGGGGAGGCGACAACGGCAGGCTCATGCTCGATGACGCTACCCGGGGCGGGCCCGGAGAGCCGCGTGAGCGCGGCGAGCACGAAGAGGCCGCCGAGGAGCTGCACCGGCGAGAGGCGCTCCCCGAGCACGACCATGGCGAGCGTGACGGTGAAGACGGGCTCGACCGTCGAGACGATCGTGGCCGTCCCGGCGCCGACGAGCTGGACACCCCGGAGGAACGCGACGATCGCGACGACCGTCGAGAGGACCGTGACCGCGAGCGTCGCGACCCAGGCCTCAGCGTTCATGCCGAGGTCGATGCTCTGCGTCGCGACCCCGTACCCGAGGAAGCAGACGGCGGCGGCCGTGGCGACCTGCGCGGAGATCAGGAGCGGGTCGAGGTCGGCGAGGATCCGCTCGCCGGCCAGGACGTAGCCGGTGTAGAGCAGGGCCGAGGCGAGGGCGGCGAGCACGCCGAGGCCGTCGACGCCCGTCATGTCCCCGGCCGAGAGGACGAGCGCGAGGCCGAGCCCTGAGAGCACGAGCGCCTGGACGCGACGGAGGGTGAGGGCCTCCCGGCCCAGCAGCGCGGCGCCGATCACGACCATCGCCGGGTAGCCGTAGAGCAGCAGCTCGGCCAGGGCGGCGTCGATCCGGGTGAGCGCGAAGAAGAACGCGCTCGCCTCGACGGCGTAGAGCACGCCCAGCCCGAAGGCCGGCCAGGGGCTGCGCCGCACCGCCGTGGGGCCCCCGGTGCGTCCGGCCCGAAGGACGAGCGCCCAGAGCAGCACGGCGGCGAGGGTGAAGCGGACGGTGAGGAGGGTCGGGACGTTGGCCCCACCGTCGTAGGCGGCCTTGGCGAAGATCGCCATGGCGCCGAAGCCGACCGAGGCGGCGACGCAGAGCGCGACGCCGCGTCGGTAGGCGGTGTGCATGGTGGTCGACTAGATCCAGCGCGTGGAAGCGCCGGCCGGGATGTTGGCGTCGCGGACGTCGACGCGCGAGTCGGCGCCGTACTTGAGGACGGCGAACTCGAAGGCGGCGACGGCGGAGACGACTGCGATGAGAGTGAACATGAAGACAGTGTGCGCCTTTGTGCAGCATCGCGGTAGCCTTTGTTCTCTTCGACCTCTCAAGGAAGAACCTATGGAGACTGTGAGCGCCGTCACGTGACCATTCAACAGCTTGTCTACTACCTCGCTGCCCTCGAGCACGGCTCGTTCTCCGCCGCCGCGGAGGAGCTGCACATGGCACAACCGTCACTGTCGGAGCAGGTCCGTCGCCTCGAGGGAGAGCTCGGGGTGCGCCTCTTCGAGCGGGGTGGCCGTGGCCTCGTCCCGACGGAGGCGGGGCGCCGGCTGCGCGAGCACGCCGAGCGGGTGCTCGACGACGTCGAGGGCGCGAAGGCCGCGATGGCCGAGACCCGCGAGCTCCGCGGCGGCACTGCCACCTTCGGCACGTGGGGCGCCGCGCGCTTCTACCCCGGCACGCAGATCGTCGCGGACTTTCGGCGCAAGTTCCCGCAGGTGAAGGTCCGCCTCGTCGGCCTCAACTCCGCGGACGTGGCGGAGGCGGTGCGCGACGGCGAGCTCGAGGTCGGCATGGTGGCGCTGCCGATCGACGACCACGGCCTCGACGTGCGGCCGATCATGCGGGACGAGCTCGTCTACGCCAGCGCGGACGCCGCCGTACTGCAGGCGCCGAAGACGATCGTCGAGGTCGCCGCGGCCCCGCTCATCCTCTTCGATGCCTCTTACGCGCGCGAGGACCCCACGCGCCGTCAGCTCGATGCGCTCGCCCAGGCGGCCGGGGTCTCCATGGACCCGGACATCGACGTGGAGGACATCGAGATCGCCATCGAGCTGGCCGCGCGCGGCTTCGGGGACACGCTCGTCTCCCGCGGGGTCATCTCCTCGATGGGGCGGCGGATGCCGAAGCGACTCGGCTGGGTCCCGTTCGCCGAGCCCGTCTACGACACCTTCGCGTTCGTCCAGCGCACCGGCGCCCGGCTCTCCCCGGCCTCGCGCGAGTTCCTGCTCGTCGCGGAGGCCCAGCTCGGGAAGCTGTCCGCCGAGCTCGAGGAGCGCCCGCCGCGCGCCCGGCTGCCTGAGGTCTGAGCACCGAGACGCCGAGCATGGATCTGACCCCACGTCCCGGGGTTCGTTCCATTCTCAGCACTTTGCCCTCGGTGAGGATGGATCTGACCCCACGTACCGGGGTTCTTTCCATTCTCAGCGCGGAGCCGGCGCTCAGCGCGGAGCCGGGCGCTCAGACGGAGCCGGGCGCTCAGCCCCGCCGCGGCGCCGCCGCGTCACCGCGCAGCCGCCGCAGGAACGCGTCGGCGCCCCGTGGCACCACGTTGTTGAGCACGCCGAGCAGGCGGACGATCTGCGGGTAGTGGAGCGCCCGCGCGTCGGCCTCGACGGCCTTCGCGATCTCGCGCGCGAGGTCCGCGGCGGGAGCAGCGTCCGGTCCGCCCCGGTACCAGGCGGGCATCCGCTCCTTCTCGTGGTCGTGCAGGGAGGTCGCGATCTCGCCGGGGTAGACGGTGGTGAGCGAGACGCCGGTGTCCGCCAGCTCGTGCCGCAGCGCCTCGGCGAAGCCGCGCTGGGCCGCCTTGGTCGCGCCGTAGACGGCCGCGCTCGGGAAGGAACGGAGGGCCGCGCCGCTCGAGACGATCACGACGTGGCCCGTCCCTGCAGCGAGCATCGGCGCGAGACCTGCGTGCACGGTGTAGACGGTGCCCATCCAGTTGACCTGCGTCATCCGCTCGGCCGCCTCGACCGGCGCCTCCACGAAGGGCTCGTAGTGCGTGATCCCCGCGTTGGCGACGAGGAGCTCGAGCCCGCCCGCCTCTTCGACGAAGCGACCGACCGCCGCCTCCACCGAGGCCCGGGAGGCGACGTCGCACTCGAGCACGACGTGCCCGGACCCCGGCAGCTCCGCGACCAGGGCGCTCAGCTCGTCGGTCGAGCGCGCGGCGAGCCCGACGACCATCCCGCGACCCGCCAGATCCCGCGCCAGCGCGGCGCCAATCCCGCGGGAGGCGCCGGTGATCAGTGCGCGCATGCCAGGGCGAAGCTCCATGGCCGGAAACCTACCCTGCCCGATAGCATCAGACCGGTGAGTTCCCAGCACGCGACCGTCGCCGAAGAGGAGTATCTGGAGAGCCTGTTCTGGCTCCACGAGGTCGGCCTCCCGAAGACCGGGGCGAATCTGGCCCGGGCGATGCAGCTCTCCGCGCCGACCGTCCACGAGATGGTCCGACGCCTCGAGAACGACGGCTACATCACGCGCGCCAAGGACAAGGTGATCTCGTTCACCGAGTCCGGTGAGGAGCACGCCCGGAGCATCGTCTCCCGGCATCGCCTCGTCGAGCGGTACCTCACCGACATCGTCGGCGTGCCGTGGGACGACGTGCACGAGGAGGCCGAAAGCCTCGAGCACAACATGTCCCCGCGCTTCGAGGCCTACATCCGCGAGGCCGTCGGCGACGCCACCACCTGCCCCCACGGCCACCCGATCGAGACCGGCAAGCGGATCGAGGGCGTGCCGCTCGCGGACGTCCAGGTCGGCGCGAAGGTCACCGTCCTGCGCCTGGAGAACGAGGCGGAGGACCTCCTGCACGTCCTCATGTCGAGCGGCATGGAGCCCGGCATCGAGGGGGTCCTCGCGAGTAACGACGAGGAGGCCGTCGTGATCACGAGCGCGGACGGCCGGGAGATCGAGGTCACCCCGTCGGTCGCGGCCACCGTCTCGGTGATCGCCGATCCCTCACCGCCGCCGCGGGTGATGCTCCCCGAGGAGCTCGTCCTCGCCGTGAAGCGGTACGGGCGCTAGCCATCGCCTCTCGGAACCTCGTCAACCTCAAGGACGTCGAGAAGGGCTACGGCAGCCGCACCGTCCTCGGGGGGATCACCCTCGGCATCAACGCCGGTGACCGGATCGGCGTCGTCGGCCGCAACGGCGACGGGAAGTCCACGCTGCTCAAGCTGATCGGCGGGCGGGAGGAGCCCGACGCCGGCGCGGTCACCCGCCTGGGCGGCCTGCACGCCGACATGATCAGCCAGGGCGACGAGCTCGACGGCACCCGCAGCATCCGCGACGAGCTCGTGGGCGGGCGCGCCGACCACGAGTGGGCGGCCGACAAGACGTTCCGCTCGGTGCTCGACGGCCTCCTGGGCGGGGTCACGATGGCCCGCTTCCCCCAGGGCCTCGACACGACGATCGGGCCGCTCTCGGGCGGGGAGCGTCGCCGCATCGCGCTGGCCAAGCTCCTGCTCGACGGCCCCGAGCTCCTGCTCCTCGACGAGCCGACGAACCACTTGGACGTCGAGGGCGTCGCCTGGCTCGCGCGTTTCCTCTCCGCGCGCCGCGGAAGCCTCGTGGTCGTGACCCACGACCGCTGGTTCCTCGACGAGGTCGCCACGCAGACCTGGGAGGTCGCCGACGGCGAGGTCCACCAGTACGAGGGGGGCTACGCGGCCTACGTCCTGGCCCGCACCGAGCGCGAGCGCCAGGCCGCCTCGCAGGACGCGCGACGCCAGCAGCTCCTGCGCAAGGAGCTCGCGTGGCTGCGCCGCGGCCCGCCGGCCCGGACGAGCAAGCCGAAGTTCCGCATCGAGGCCGCGAACGCCCTGATCGCCGACGAGCCGGAGCCGCGCGACACCGTCGAGCTGCTGCGCTTCGCCGGGGCCCGGCTCGGCGGAAAGGTCCTGGACGCCGAGGGCGTGTCCGTCACCTACGGGGAGCGGGAGCTGCTCGGCGGCGTCACCTGGCGCCTCGGCCCGGGGGAGCGCGTCGCGCTCGTCGGCGTCAACGGCGCGGGCAAGACGACGCTCGTGAAGCTGCTCTCCGGCGACCTCGAACCCTCGCGCGGGACGGTCACCCGCGGGCAGACGGTCCGCCTCGCGCACCTCTCCCAGGACACCGCCGAGGTCCCGGGCCACCTGCGCGTGCTCGAGTCGCTCGAGATGATCCGCGGGCGCACGAAGCTCGCCGACGGAACGGAGCTCACGGCGGGCTCGCTCTGTGACCGGTTCGGCTTCCGCGGGCCCCGCGCCCGCACCCTGGTCAAGGACCTCTCCGGCGGGGAGCGCCGGCGGCTCCAGCTCATGCGGCTGCTCATGGACGAACCGAACGTCCTGCTGCTCGACGAGCCGACCAACGACCTGGACATCGACACCCTGACCGCACTCGAGGACCTGCTCGACGCCTTCGCGGGCACGATCGTCGTCGTCTCGCACGACCGGTACTTCGTCGAGCGCGTCTGCGACGACGTCTACGGGCTGCTGGGGGAGAGCACGGAAGGTCCCTCCTCGATCGGCGGCGGCCTGCGCCACCTGCCCGGTGGGATCGAGCAGTACGTCGAGCTGCGTGCGGCGGCCGAGGGCGATGCCCCGGTCCGGGTCCCGAGCGCCCCCGCGGGGGCGAAGGCGGCGCCCGCGTCGCAGGCCGAGCTGCGGGCCGCCCGCAAGGAGCTTGCCCGGCTCGAGCGTGCCCTCGAGAAGCTCTCCGCGCGTGAGGCGACCCTGCACGAGGACATGGCCGCGGCGGCCACCGACCACGACGCGCTCCGCGAGATGCAGGGCAGCCTGGCCCAGCTCGGGGGCCAGCGCGGCGAGCTCGAGGCGGCCTGGATGGCCGCCGCCGAGCAGCTCGAGCCCTGAGGGTGCGCGGAACGGTGACCTCCTCGTGGCCGGGGCGAACGAGGCGGTGTCCATCCGCGCGACTGGTCGATCGGACGATGGCCCGGACGCGGCCCGGGCGGCGAAGCTCGTCAGCGGGCGCAAAGTCCGCTCGTCGGACCGCTATGCATCCTCATCGATCCCATCTCGCGCACCCGCCTTCCGTCCGAGACCGGCTGGTAACGTGCCGCTCCATGACGACGCATCGCGCGTGCCGAGGCGGCTGCGTGCACCCGGTCCCCGGCCCTGCTGCGCGAACGCCGGGGGCGGCAGATGCCTGAGAACGACGTCGCGACGACCTTGAGCGAGCTCGAGCGGAAGCTTCGTGAGCTGGAGGACGAGCTGGAGACCCCGGCGGCCCCGCCGCCCGCGGCACGCCCAGTCGAGGCGTCGCCGACGGAGGCGTGGCGCAGCACGGGGCCCGTGCTCGCCCAGGCGCCCGTCACGGCGCCGGCACCCGCGCCGACGTTCGCCCCCGCTCCGCCCGAGCCCTCCGCCCCGGCGGGACCCAGCGCGCAGGAGCAGCTCGACGAACTGCTCCTCTTCCGCACCGAGCTCGAGCGCTCGGCGCAGGAGCTCATGGCCGAGTACGAGCGCGTCCTCGCTTCGCTGCAGGTGACCGCTTCGACGCCCTCGCCGACCCCGGCGAGCGCGCCCCTGACGCCCGTGGTCCCGGTGAGCGTCCCGCCCGTGCCCCTGGTGAGCGCGATGGAACCGGCCGGGATGCCGCCCGAGCCGTGGCAGCCCGCGCCCGTCGCGAGCCTCGACGACACCGTCATCGACGGCGCGATCACGGTCGACGCGGGTCCGTTCACGGACATCGGCTCCCTCTCCGGCTTCGAGCAGGCCCTCGCCGTGGTCCCCGGCGTCCGCGACGTCTACGTCCGGGGCTTCGAGGGGAACCGGGCGATGATCGACGTCACGCTCGGACAGCCCGTCGCTCTCGGGGCCGAGCTCCGCCGTGTCTGCCCGATCTCGTTCACCATCACGGCCGTCGACGCGGGTCGCCTGTCCGTCTCGGTGCAGGGAGCCTGACCCGTGCCCCCGCATCCGCACACCGAGGACTACTCGCCGCTGGCGCTCATCGCGACGTTGCTCGTCGCGCTGCTGCTGTTCGCCCTCTTCTTCATCGGCTTCCTCGTCGCGCCGCTGGCGATCCTCGTGCTCTTCTACATCTTCTTCGCCGCCTCGGACCGCTCGAAGCGGGCCAGCGGGACGGGCTTCCTCGCCGCGGAGCGGCCCGTCGTCGTCGAGGAGCCGACGCGGGTGGTCGACCAGCACGATGACCTCCCGCTGGGCGAACGTGCCGCGTACGAGGCGGGCCGGGCCGACGCGGCGACCCCCTTCGCCGGCCGCTACGAGCCCCGCCCGGGGATCCGCACCGAGACCGCGGACGAACGGCTGGCCCGTGAAGCCGCCATGCGTCGCGGGCAGCTCTGATCCGGGGCGATGGATGACGCTCTCCGCATCGCGTTCGAGGCCGGCCTCCCGTTCACAGGGCTGCGCGACGTCACCCCGGACGACCGGCTCTGGCGCTACGTCCCGCTGGGGTTCGCGCTCGAGCACCGCGTGGTGCCGATGAGGCTCGAGGGCGACGTGCTCCACCTGGCCGCCGCCTCCCCCCATCTGGATCTCGCTCCGCTCGCCGCGCGGTTCCCCGGGCTGGAGCTGGCGCTCACCATCGCCCCGGAGCACGAGATCCACGCGGCGCTGGCCCGTGCGCAAGGACTGGACTTCTGATGGACATCACGACCGAGCCGACAAAGGCCTTCTACCGCCAGCTCGCCTCCCACGCCGGGCTGGACTTCGTGACGCTGGACCCGTCCGTGGGCGCCGATCCCGAGCGTCAGGAGATCAATCCGCTCGCCGCCCGCCTGCTCTCCGAGGAGATCTGCCGCCACTTCACGATGCTGCCGGTCGCCTACACCGGCGGGGTCGTCGCGATCGCGACCTCGACGCCCGCCGACGAAGTCGCCCAGGACGTCGCGATGAACCTCACGGGCCGCGACGTGCGCTTCGTCGTCGCCCCGGAGGAGGAGATCCTCCAGGCGATCGACGAGACCTTCGGCGACCGGGCGGCCACGCAGGCACCCATGGCGCCCGACGTCCCCGCGGCCGCGCATCAGACCCACGTCACCGATCCGGCGAGCGGTCGGCTCGGCGACCTCCTGGTCGCGCGCGGGCTCGCGACGGACGAGCAGATCGCCTACGGCCTCGGCAAGCAGGCCCGCAACGGCTCACGGCTGGGAGACATCCTCGCGACCGAAGGCATCGTCTCCGCGCACGACATCGTCGCGATCCTCGCCGAGCAGTTCCAGCTCCCGCTCGTCGACCTCGCGGAGTACGAGCCGGACCCGGCGGCCCTCGCGCTCATCCCCGAGCCGCTGGCCCGGCACCTGCGCGTGGTGCCGATCGCGGTCGACGAGACGACGCTCTACCTCGCCACCCCGGACCGGCTCGACGCCCCCACCATCGCGATCCTCCGTGAACACACCCAGCTCGAGCTCCGCGGCTTCCTCGCGCCGCGCAACTCCATCGACGAGCTGCTGCAGCGCATCCATGGGCAGGCCTACGTGGAGATCGCCAAGAGCGACCTGCTCAACCGGTTCCCGGAGAGCAGCGCGAACCGCGTCGTCTCGAGCGGGCAGAAGCTCTTCCTGATCCTCGCGCTCATCCTGACCGTGATCCTGCTGCTCGTCTTCCCGCTGATCACGACGATCGTGATCATCGGCGCCTGCTCGCTCTTCTACCTGGCGACCTCGCTCTACAAGTTCCGCCTGACCTACAACGCCCTCGGGCACACGATCGAGGTCGACGTCACCGACGAGGAGGTCGCCGCGCTCGACGAGCGGGACCTGCCCGTCTACACGATCCTCGTGCCGCTCTACAAGGAGGCGGCGATCCTGCCGCGCCTCATCTCCGGCATCGGCAGCCTCGACTACCCGAAGACGAAGCTGGACGTGCGGCTGCTCTGCGAGGAGGACGATCCAGAGACGCCCGCGGCCATCCGCGAGCTGAACCTGCCGCCGCACTTCCGCTTGGTGGTCCTGCCTGACGCCCAGCCGAAGACCAAGCCGAAGGCGTGCAACTACGGGCTGCTCCAGGCCGACGGCAAGTACGTCGTCATCTACGACGCGGAGGACCGTCCGGACCCCGACCAGCTCAAGAAGTGCGTCATCGCCTTCTCGAAGGCCGACCCCCGGGTCACCTGCATCCAGGCGAAGCTCAACTACTTCAACTCCGATCAGAACCTGCTCACCCGCTGGTTCACCACGGAGTACTCGATGTGGTTCGACCTGCTGCTGCCCGGCCTGGACGCGGAGGGCGTCGCCATCCCCCTCGGCGGGACCTCGAACCACTTCATGACCGACCGCCTGGTCGATCTCGCGGCCTGGGACCCGTTCAACGTGACCGAGGACGCCGACCTCGGCATCCGCCTGCACAAGGCGGGGTACAAGACGGCGGTCATCGACTCGACCACGCTCGAGGAGGCCAACTCCGAGCTGAACAACTGGATCAACCAGCGGTCACGGTGGATCAAGGGCTACCTGCAGACCTATCTGGTCCACATGCGTCACCCGTTCCGGCTGATCCGTCAGATCGGCCTGAAGAGCTTCTTCTCCTTCCAGCTGGTCATCGGCGGCACGTTCATCTTCCTGCTGAACCCCATCTTCTGGGCGCTGACGACCGCCTTCTTCTTCACGCAGGCGGGCTTCATCGAGCAGCTGTTCCCGAGCTTCATCTTCTACGCGGCCGCCTTCCAGCTCTTCATCGGCAACTTCGTCTTCATGTACCTGAACGTCGCGGGCTCCGTCCAGCGCGGGTACTTCGACCTCGCGAAGTACGCACTGCTCTCGCCGCTCTACTGGGGGCTGATGTCGATCGCCGCATGGAAGGGCTTCCTCCAGCTCTTCTACAAGCCCTTCTACTGGGAGAAGACCGTGCACGGCCTCGACACCCAGGCCGGCTCGGCGCCCCTGCCCGCCCCCACCGTCGCCGTCCCGGCGCGCTAGCGCAGAGCCATGTCCGTCGCCCTTCCCCCCGCGCCCCGCCAGCCGCCCGCCGCCGACCACGGTCGCGTCCAGGGCACCCCGCTCGACCTCGAGCACGACGATCCCGGGCAGCGGCTCCCCGGCCGCTGGTACGCCCTCGCCATGTTCACGGTGCTGGGGCTCGTCTACTTCGTCATCGGCTACCGGGTCACCATCGGGCAGCACGTCGTCGTCTACGACGCGCTCGACCGTCTCACCCGGGCCTACCTCGTCTGGCACAACGCCCCGCCGAAGCTCGCCGCCGTCGGCTTCGTGTTCCCGCCGCTGACGACGTTCGTCTTCCTGCCCTTCACGGTCGTCAAGCCGCTCGCGACCACGCTCATCGCGCTGCCGCTGACCTCGGCGATCTTCGCGGCGCTCACGGTGCTCATGCTGGACCGCACGCTGGCCCGCTGCGACATGCCGCCGCTGCTGCGCCTGCCGCTGCTCGCGCTCTTCGCCTTCAACCCGTTCTGGCTCTTCTACGCGGGCAACGGCATGAGCGAGGTCGTCTACTCGTACTTCCTCGCGGCGGGGCTCTACTTCTTCGTCTCCTGGTACGCGACGACCGAGCCGCGCTACCTCATCGGCGCGGGCTTCGCGATCTCGATCCTCGTCCTGATCCGCTACGGCTTCCTGATCTGGGGCGTGCTGATGGCGGTCCTGATCGGGGTCGCGCTCGTGCGTCGTCGCGCCTCGGCCGTCGAGGTGGAGGGCTCGGTGATCGCGTTCGCGGCGCCGGTCATCTACATCATGGCCCTCTGGATCCTCTTCAACGCGCTGATCGTCGGCTCGCCCTTCGGCTGGCTCGGCGACGCGACGACCTCGCAGCAGGCGGTCAACGCGACCGGCGAGGTCGGCATGCAGAACCTCGGCCTCGACCAGCTCACCAAACGGCTGCTCGAGCTGAACGTCGCGGTCTTCCCGCTCGCCTTCCTGGCGGTCCCCGCGCTCGTGGCCACGTTCGTGACCCAACGCAACGACATGGCGCTGTGGCTCGCGTCCTTCATCGTGCTCGGCATCGTCATCATGGGCCTCCACGCGCTCGGCGCCGGTCAGGAGGGGCTGCTGACGCTGCGCGACGCGATGCCGATGTACCTCACCGCCTTCGTGGGCGCCGCCTGGGTCTACCGCTCGATGCCGGAGCTGCGCCTACCCGTCCTCGCCGTGACCGCGCTCGTCCTCGTGGTCGGACTCTTCACCGCGTGGTCGGGGATGAAGAACTACCCCTTCCAGTCGCAGGAGCAGGCCTTCACGCGCGCCCTGTTCTCGGGTGACGATCAGGAGGGCACGTCCTCGCGCGGCGGCTTCATCCCCGGGATCGCGGCCGAGGCGCGCATGGCCGAGTTCATCAAGACGGAGCTCCCGCAGAAGCGCGACGCGATCCTCACCGACAACGCGAAGACGTTCGGCGTGATCATGCTGACCGGCCGGCCGCAGAACTTCTTCGACCGGATCGACAAGGGCGACACGCGGTTCCGCGAGGTCGTGCGGGACCCGTTCGGCAAGGTGGACTACCTGCTGCTCGCGACGAACCCGACCTCGAACGACATCATCCGTGAGCGTTACCCGGAGGCAGGTCAGGGCACCGTGAACGGCCTTCGGGTCGTGTTCCGCACGGACCGGTACGTCCTGCTCTCGGTCGCCGCTGAGCGGCCCGATCCATCCGCGGCGAGCGCCGGCTCAACCCCCTGATCCCGATGGCGACCCCTCCGAACTCACCCCGTACGCCGATCTCGACCGTTGTCGACGCGCACGTCCGCGGGATCCTCGTGGAGGCCGAGCGTGCGGCGTTCGAGCTGCAGCGTGAGGTCGAGGAGGCCTCGATGGCTCGCGGGCTCGAGCTGCGTCGCAGCGCCGAGCGCGAGGCGACGCGGATCCGCCAGCAAGCGCAGCAGGAGGCCGACGCCTACCTGGAGGAGTGCCGTCGTCGCTCCGAGGCGTTCGCCGCCGGCCGGGTGACCCGCCTTCAGGAGCTCTCGGACGGGCTGCTCGCCCGCGCGGAGACCATCCGCGGCCGGCTGCCCGACGCCGAGGCGCTCCATCAGAGCCTCGAGGACCTCGTGGCCGCCCTGACCGCCGCCGCCCGTACCGCCGCCGGTGAGGCGTCGCGTCCGTCCATCGAGCTCCCGCGGCTGGTCGCCGAGGCCGGCGCGGGCCCCGCGGCGCCCGAGGCGGTCGGGCCGGTGGCCCTCGACCTGAGCACCGCCCCCGAACCCTCCCCGTCGCACCAGGTCCGCGCCGTCGCGAGCGACCTGCCGCGGCTCCCGCGCCGACCGTCGAAGCCTGCTCCGCAGTCCGCTGCGCCCGAGGACCCCCCATCCGTATGACCCTCCGCCTGCGCCCCCTCGTCCTCTCCGCCTGCGCGGCGCTGCTCCTGGCCGGGTGCGGGGACGAGGACACCTCCGAGGCCACGACGAGCGCGGCGACCGGGACCGGGCAGGGCACCCCGACGCCCGCCCCGGCAGAACGCACCCGCACGGACAGCCCCGACGACCAAGGTGGCGCGCGCGTCGCCGCCGGTGGCGGCTCGGCCCTGCTCGGCGCCCCGGCCGAAGCCGGCCTCACCACCTCGGCGGCGAGCGGCATCCGCCCGTTCAACGAGGAGTCGCCCTGGAACACCGTGCTGGAGGGTCAGTCGGTCGACCCGAACTCGGACACGTGGATCCGGCAGGCCCGTGTCCGCATCGGGGTGCAGGAGAGCGGCAGCCAGGTCCGCCTGCGGAACATCACCGTGACGGACGGCGTCTTCATCAACACCCGCGGCTTCACAACCCCGGTGGTCGACGAGGAGAACGGCGTCACGACCACCGTCGTCTGCCGCCAGCAGCTGCTCCAGTGCGGTGACGGGGCGACGGTCGACACCCTGCAGATCCCGGCCGACACCGACCCCGACCCTGCCTACGACGGCTGGTTCACCGTCCTCGACCGCCCGAACGGGGTGGCCTACGACCTGTGGCGCGCGCGCCGCGGCACGCAGGACCAAGCCACCATGAGCTACCAGTTCATGCGCAAGTGGGATCTCAACGGGCCCGGGTTCCTCGAGCCCGGCACCGTGAGCGCCCGCGGCTCGGGCCTCCCGCTGTTCGCGGGCCTGCTGCTGCCCGAGGAGATCGCGTCCGGGCGCATCAACCACGCGTTGGCGATCTCGCTCCCCGGCCCGGCCCGTCGGCGGTACGTGCAGCCGGCCTCCTCCACCGACGGCAACGGCAACCTCGATTCGATCCCCGAGGGTGCGCGGATTCGCCTGAAGGGAGACGTCAAGCTCGACCTCGGCGCGCTCGACGCGCGGACGAACACCCGCGCGGCGCGCGCGATCTACGACGCGCTCCGCCGCTACGGGGCCATCGTGGTGGATCGTGCCCGCGTTCCCACCCTCTACGCGAAGAAGAACTTCGACTGGTCGGCCCCGCTCCGCGACAGTCGCGGGGAACTCCTGAACGCTGACGGCCGCGCGCTGAGCCGGTTCGTCAAGGCCCTGCCGAACCAGGGGACCCCCCTGCTGCGCGGCTCGGAGGTCTCCCAGCTGCGGACCGAGGACTTCGAGGTCGTCCAGACCCCGGGGCCGGTCCTGAACTACCCGCCGCTCGGGACGAGCGCGGCCGCCACCCAGCTTCCGCCGACGAGCGCCACCCCGGACACCGCGCCTGACCCCCGCGCGAACGGAGCCACCCCGTGAGCCGTCTTCTTCCCCGCGGCGCTGTCGCTGCCGCCGCCGCTGCTGCGCTCCTCGCCGGCTGCGGCGTGGACACCAAGGAGGCCGGACGGTCCGCCGCCACCTCTACCTCGGCCGCTCCGGCCACGACGAGCGCCCCGGCTCCGGCGCCGAGCGACCCGAAGGGCAGCATCACCAAGCTGCCGCAGCGGGGGGACGACACGATCGCGCTGGCCACGCAGGAGAGCGCATTCACCGACAAGATCCTCGGGGACTTCGCGGCTGCTGCGCGGGACGTTCAGGTGACCAGCACCCGTGTCGTCGAGGGCAACGCCTACGCCGAGCTCTGCTCGGGCCGCAGCGACGTCGTGCAGACCTCGATCGCGCCCTCCGCCGCCGACGAGCGTGCCTGCGCTGCCCGGGGACTCCGGATCGCCGATCCCGTCCAGCTCGGCTCCGACGCGGTGGTGCTCGCGACGCGGAACCAGTCGGACGTCGGTGGCGACTGCCTGAGCGTCCGGCAGGCCCGGGACATCTTCCGGGACGGCTCGCCCTACGACAACTGGAGCGAGCTCGGCTTCGACGACCTCCCGCTGCGGACGGCCGGGCGCGAGGACGGCTCGGACAACTTCGAGTTCTTCGGGCTGCAGACCCTCGGCCTCGCCGACCCCACGCTCGGCAGCGTGCGCTCGGACTTCACCGTTCGCACCACCGATTCGGCCGAGCGGCGCCTGGTCACCGGTGTCGACGCGTTGGCCGCCGCGAACCGCCGGGCCGACCGCTACGCCGCCCGCGAGCGCCGGCGCCGCACCCGGAACGTCGACGCCGAGCAGCTGCGCTTGAACCCGGCGCGGAACGCGGCCGCCGCGAAGGGTGCGGCGCGCACGTACGACGCCGCGCTGAACCGGAAGCTCGCGAGGTTCCGGAACCGTGAGCTCGAGAAGGCCAGGCGCAACGGCTACATCGGGCACTTCTCCTTCAGCTATTACGAGCTCTTCGAGGCCGTGCTGCGGCCGATGGAGATCGACTTCGGCATCCCCGAGACGAGCTCGGGCCAGCCGGTCCGCTTCGGGGATCTCTCCGCCGCGGACCAGCGGCGTCTCGCGCCCGCCGTACGGGCCGGGCTCGCCCGTCAGGCGGGTCGCCCGGTGGCAGATCCCGGGTCGGGGGCCACGGGGTCGGTCGCCGACATCGGAGAGACCACGACGCTGCCGAACATCGACGGCCTCCCGGCCGAGACCGGCGACGGTCGCGAAATCTCCACGGGTCCCAACTGCGTCTTCCCATCGCAGCTCACGGTCACGACCGGGGCCTACCCGCTGACCCGGCGCATCTTCTACGTGACCACCGAGCGCGGGCTCGAACGGCCTGCGGTCCGCGCCCTGTTGACCTTCGCGCTCGACCGGGTCCAGGCCCAGGCCGGCGGCGCCCGCGTGGTCCCGATCACCGACCAACAGCGGCGCGACGCCTACATCGCGGTCACCGGCAAGCCGCCTGGTGACCAGCCGGATCAGGTCGGCCCGGGAACCACCGGCGGCACCGGGACCTCGGGCGCCACCGGCCAGGGCACCGTCGAGAGCGGCACGGGGTCGACGGCCGGCTCCGGAACCACGGGCAGCGCGACGCCCGTGCCGACGCGGCCGGCCATCCCCGGCGTCGGGCGCTAGGCCGGCCCGAGTCCGAGGGCCGCGCCCAGCGCGGCGACCAGCCCGGACTGGGTCTCGTCCTTCGCGACGAAGCCCACTGCGCCCCGCGCGCGGAGGTCGGCCTCGAGCCCCGGGGTCTCCCGGCCGGTGAGGACGACGACGGGAACCCCCGGCGCGGCGCTGCCCGCGAGGTCGACGAGGTGCGGCCCGGACTCGTCGGGAAGCGCGAGGTCGAGCAGCACGCACGCGAGCCCGCCGTCCTGGAGGTGGCTCCGGGCCTGCGCCCACGTCGCCGCGAGCACGAACTCGATCTCCGCGCCGAGCGCTGCCGTGACGGTGAGCTCAACGAGCCGAGCGAACCCGGCGTGGTCCTCGACGAGCAGGACCCGGTGCGTCGGAGAGCTCACGCTCCGCGCAGGACCTGGAGGTTGACGGAGCAGAAGTTCTCCGCCTCGTCGCCGGGGGCGGCGTTCAGCTTGCGCTCGGAAGAGAGGACGAAGGACGCGGGGGCGGGACCGGGGCCGCCGTCGCCGGCGGTCGGCTCGACCGAGATGGTGCCGGTCAGCATCCCGTTGACCGGCAACGCGACCGGATCCGGCGCACGTGTCCGGCCGCTCTCGACGCTCGCGGCCTGGAACCGCTGGAACGAGACGACCGACCGGCCCGCCGCACCCGGTGTGAGGACGAGGTGCTGCTCGTCCGCATTGCAGACGACGCTCACCGAGCCGAGGCCTGGGAGGGTGATCGAACCCCGATCCCGGGTGGCCGAAGCGTTCAGGCGCCAGTTCACGCTCAGCGAGCGGACGAGATCGTCGACGGCGGGTGCCCCCTGCGGGCCGGGCGCTCCGGGGGTTCCGGCCGGTCCCGCCGGACCCGGGGCACCCTGTCGGCCGGTGAGGCCGCGAGCGCCCTTCCTTCCTCGCGGGCCCGTCTTACCGCGATACCGGGCGAGCCGTCGCCGCTCGGCTGCTCTCCGCTGCGTGGCGGTCGGCGAGCTGACCTTCGTGGCGGAGGCCTTCGCCGGGGTGCGGCCGTCGCGGGCCACCGCGAAGGTCCCCGCGACGGCGACGCCGAGCAGCGCGGCGACCAGGACGATGACGAGACGGGTCATGAGGTGGGGCCTTGGGTCGTGAAGGAGCCCGCGACGAAGCACCGCGGGTTGCCGTCGGAGAAGTTCCAGTGCCAGCTGAGTGAGAAGGTGGTGGGGACGGCGCCCGAACCGCCGGGGCCGCCGCGGTCCCGCTGCGTGATGATCCCGGTCCACGAGCCGCTGGCCTTGTCGGTTGGCTCGAAGGCGCGGAGGTTCATGCCCTCGTTGAACTCGGGCCCGGTGAAGACGTCCTTGCGGGCGGTCCGCACCGAGATCGGGCTCTCGGCGGCGTGGACGTCGTCGCTCACGTCGTTGCCGAAGGCGTACGAGCCCCGGTCGTACGTGAAGGCGCGATCGTCCGTGCGCAGCGTCCACATCGCGGTGTCGGCGCTCTGATCGTCCGGCCGGAAGATGAGCATCTGGCTGCCGTTGGTGGCGCGGTCGGAGTTCGGATCGTCGTGAGGTGGGGTGCAGACGACCTCCCCGGCGCCGATGCCGGGCGCGACGAAGGCCTGGCGGTCCCGCCCGCGCCACGCGTCGTTCTGCCAGTTGATCGCGATCACCTGGCGTCGGGGGCCGTCGCCGACGGGGCCGGCGGGACCCCGGGAGCCCCCCGCACCGGCGGGTCCGACGGTCCCCGGCAGGCCGCCGAGACCGACAGGCCCGCGGAGCCCCGTGCGCCCACGGCGTCCCGCCGGACCGCGCGACGCCACGCGCTTGGTCGGCGCGGAACGCGCGGACCCGGAGGAGGCGGCGGGACGGGCGGCGTCCAGCGCTGCCGCGGCCCCGGCAGCGCCGGAGAAGCCGAGCAGGGCGGCGAGTGCGGTGAGGAGAAGGGGGCGAAGCGGGGGCAAGGGGGCTCGGAGCAGGGGATCCGTATCGGCTCACGGGCGAGGCAGCATGAGTGCAAGAATCGTACGAATGCCTGACACGATCTCGTTCGCCCGCGGCGCGCCGTCCCTGGACATCGTCGACATCGAGGGCCTGAAGGCCGCTGCCGTCGCGGCTTTCGACGCCGATCCGGGGGGGACCACCGGGTACGGCACCTCCGTCGGCTACGTGCCACTGCGCAAGTGGATCGCCGAGCGCCACGGCGTGCCCGCCGAGCACGTCCTCGTCACGAACGGCTCGATGCAGGCGGACGCGTTCCTGTTCGATCACCTCGTCGCCGACGGCGACCCCGTCGTGGTCGAGAAGCCGACCTACGACCGCACCCTGCTCGGCCTCAAGGGGCGCGGCGCCGACATCCACATGATCGAGCTCGAGGGCGACGGGATCGACACGGCCGCGCTGCGGAGCCTCTGCGAGGGCGGCACCGTGCCGAAGCTCGCGCACATCATCCCGAACTTCCAGAACCCGGCCGGGTACACGCTCTCGCTGGAGAAGCGGCGCGAGCTGCTCGCGCTGGCCGAGGAGTTCGGGTTCCTCATCTTCGAGGACGATCCGTACATCGCGATCCGCTTCGCCGGCGAGGAGCTGCCGACGATGCTCGAGCTCGACGAAGGCAAGGGCAACGTCGTCTACGCCTCGTCGTTCTCGAAGACCGTGTGCCCGGGGGCCCGCGTCGGCTATCTCGTCGGGGCACCGGATCTCATCAAGCAGGTCCAGGGCATTGCGACGAACACCTACATCGCGCCGAACATGTTCGCCCAGTCGATCGTGTACCGCTTCTGCGTGGACGGTGGCCTGGACCGCTCGATCACGACCGTGAAGGCCGCGCTCGCCGAGCGGGTGCAGCTGCTCACCGCCGCGCTCGACCGTGAGCTCCCGGAGGCGGAGTACCAGGCGCCGGAGGGCGGCTACTTCATGTGGGTGACGCTCCCGGAGGGCACGGATGTCGCTGCGCTTTTCGCGGCGGCGGCGGAGCGAGGGGTCGCGTTCGTCAAGGGCACCGACTTCCTGCTGGAGGGCGGCGAGAACACGTTGCGCCTCGCCTACTCGGGGGTCACGGCGGACCAGATCGACGAGGGCATCAGCCGGCTGGCCGACGCCTACCGGTCGCTGTCCCCCGCGGCGGCGTAGGCGCGGGCTCGGGCTCGGCGCGCGCCGGTAGGTTCGGGAGGCTCATGGAGTCGACGTCACCCCGCCCACCGGCCCCGCCGCCCGCTCCCGCTGCGCGGCTGGCCGGCGTCGTCTCCTCGCCGGTGCGGGAGATCCTCGCGCTCACCGCCCGGGAGGAGGTCATCTCCTTCGCGGGCGGGCTGCCCGCGCCTGAGCTGTTCGACGTGCCGGGGCTCCGCGCGGCCTTCGCGGGCGCGCTCGCCGACGGGCAGGCGGGCCGGGCGCTCCAGTACTCGACCACCGAGGGGCACGCCCCGCTGCGGGAGGCGCTGGCCACCCGAATGATCGCCCGCGGGCTGCCGACCGAGCCCGAGGACGTCCTGGTCACCACCGGCTCGCAGCAGGCGCTCGGCCTCGCGGCCGCGGCGCTCCTCGATCCGGGCGACGTCGTCCTGGTCGAGGACCCCTCCTACCTGGCCGCCCTGCAGAGCTTCGCGCTTGCGGGGGCGCGGCTCGTGCCCGTCCCGAGCGGCCCGGACGGCCCAGACCTCGACAGCGTCCGCGCACTCGTGGCCGAGCACCGGCCGAAGCTGCTCTACGTCGTTCCGACCTTCCAGAACCCGACGGGCCGGACGATCTCCGGTCCCGGTCGTGCCGCGCTGGCGGCCCTCGCGGGGGAGGTCGGGCTCTGGCTGCTGGAGGACGACCCGTACGGGGAGCTCCGCTACGACGGTGAGCCGCTCCCCTCGCTCGGCAGCTTCCCGGGGGCGGAGGACCGGACGATCGCGGTCTCCTCGCTCTCGAAGGTGCTCGCGCCCGGCCTGCGGATCGGCTGGCTGCGGGCGCCCGCCGCGCTCAAGCAGGCGCTCACCATCGCCAAGCAGGCGGGTGACCTCCACACCTCCACCGTGGACCAGATGGCTGCCGCGACGGTGCTCGCGGCGGGGATGGACTCCCACCTCGAGCGCCTGCGCTCGACCTACCGCACGCGGCGTAACGCACTGCTCGCGGGGCTCCCCGCCGCCCTGCCCGCCGGATCGAGCTGGAACGAGCCCGACGGCGGCATGTTCGTGTGGGCGCACCTGCCCGTGGGCGGGGACGCGGCCGCGCTCCTCGTCCGCGCACTTGCCCGTGATGTTGCCTTCGTCCCCGGGGCGCCCTTCTACGCGGGGCCGGCCGATCCCGCCACCCTCCGCCTCTCGTTCACGACCCACGGCCCGGACGAGATCGTCGAGGGGCTGCGCCGCCTGGCCGCCGCGGTCGAGGATGGCTGAGCGGGAACGCTGCGGTTGGGCCCGGGGTGAGCTCTACGAGCGCTACCACGACGAGGAGTGGGGCGTCCCGACGTACGACGAGCGGGAGCTCTTCGAGCTGCTGTGCCTCGAGGGGGCGCAGGCGGGGCTTTCGTGGATCACGATCCTGCGCAAGCGCGAGAACTACCGGCGGGCGTTCGCCGGCTGGGACCCCGAGCGGGTCGCCGCCTTCGACGCGGCCGATCGGGAACGCCTGCTCGCCGACGCGGGCATCGTCCGCCACCGCCTGAAGGTCGACGCCGCGATCGCCAACGCCCGGGCGCTGCTCGAGCTGCACGCCACCGGGGGCACGCTGCGTGAGGTGCTGTGGGGGAGCGTCGGCGGCGAGCCGCAGGTCAACCATCCCCGCGGGCTCGACGACGTGCCCGCGAGCACCGAAGCCTCGACGGAGCTCTCCGGGCGGTTGAAGGCCCTCGGCTTCCGCTTCGTGGGCCCGACGACGGTCTACGCGCTGATGCAGTCCGCCGGACTCGTGGACGATCACGTGGCCGGCTGCTGGCGGCGCGGCTGAGCGTCGGCGCCGCCCGACCTGGGCGCGCCCTGTCGGGGAACCCGTCATCCTTCCCTGCGCCGCCGAGGCGCCACGGCAGCGCCATGTCGTCAGCCGCACCCACCGCCGCCCCCGATGACCAAGACCGACACCGACGCACCCCCTGCCGGCACGCGCCGTCGTCCGTCGCCGGAAACCCCCGCGCCGCCCGCGGACGAGGGCGAGCCGCTCGTCCCGGACGCCGGGCCCGGCGAGGAGGCGCCCGTGAGCTCCGAGGACGCCCCGCCCGTCTTCCTGTCGCAGACGGTCCATCGCATGGGCCGGCGCCGGACCCGCGTCCTTGCCGTGCTCAGCTTGTTCCTGGCGTTTGGCGCGACCGCAGTGATCGTCAACGGCTTCCTCGGGCCCGAGCCCCCGACGCCCATCGAGGAGGCGACCGGCGGCGCGTGGAGTGCGCTGACGGAGCTCTCGGACGGGCTGCGGGCCCTCCGCCCCGACGCTGACCTGTCGCCCCTTCGTGCGAAGGCCCGGAACGCGCGCAAGGAGGTCCAGGCGGCGGGCGCCCGGGTGAAGACCCTCGAGCTCCCCATCTCCGAGACGCCGCTCCGTGGACGCGTCATCCGGGCCCTCCGGGCCGATGACGCCTGGATAGACGCCGTCGGCTCGACCCTCGCCAACCCGAGAAGCAGCCGCCGCGGCGATCTCTCGCGGCTGGCGAAGCGGGCCGCCGTGGCGACCTCGCTCGTCGGCGGGGACGTCGACGGTGCCCAGGGCAGCGTCGGTGGAACCGGCAGGCTGCTGTCCGCGACCCGTCGTGGCGGCTGAGTCAACACCGTCCCGCCGCGGGACGGATGAAGGGCGAACAGCCCGGGTAGCACGCAGATGTGCTCCCGACGAGCCGCGAGGTGCGGGCCGTCGGTGGGCTGCCACACCCGCCCCATGACCTCGACCCACGACCCACGTCCGCGCCGGACCGCGTCGGAACCCGACCGGGAGCCCTCCGTGAAGCCGCACGCCGACGAGCCGCTGCTCGGCGTCCGGCCCGGCTCGCGCCGAGAGGTGCTCGATCGCACACCCGTCGAGCTCACCCAGGCGGTCCGCTGGACGAACCGGCGGCGGACACGGGTCGCGGCGCTCGTCGCGCTCCTCGGTGCCTCGGCTGCCACGACCGGGCTCGTCCTGGGGTCCACGCGACTGGCCGGCCCGACCGCCATCGAGCAGACCACCGCGGAGGCCTGGCAGGCCACGGGTGCTCTCTCCGACGGGCTCCGCGCGCTTGAGCCCGGCGACGCGATCTCACCCCTACGCGGCGAGGCCCGCGCCGCCCGGGCGGCCGTACAGAAGGCCGGGAAGGCGACGAAGGCACTCGAGGTCGGGGGGGCGCAGGCCTCCGTACAGCGCCGGACGGTCCGCGCGCTGCGCGCGGACGACGCCTGGATCGATGCGGTCGGATCGACCTTGGCGAACCCCCGCAGCGACCGCCGCGCCGATCTCTCCCGGCTGGCCCGCACCGCCGCCGAGCGGACCGAGGCGATCGCCGCCGACGTCGATGGGGCCAAGGGCACCGTCGGCGGGACCGGCCGGCTCCTGTCGGCGACCAAGCCTGGTTGAACCCGCCGGACGAGCGGGTACGTGCCACCCATGAGCACGTACACGAAGAAGAACCTCGCGTCCGACGTCGACGACGTGGCCGAGCAGCACGGGATGACGGACATCCTCGAAGGTCACTTCGCGACCAACGCGCTCGCCTGTGAGCAGACCGGGATCTCCCATCAGATCATCAAGCCGGGCAAGCGCGTTCCGTTCGGCCACACGCACTCGCGACAGGAGGAGCTCTATGTCGTCATCGGCGGCAGCGGCCGGATGAAGGTCGGTGAGGAGCTCGTCGAGCTCGGCGGCCGTCTCGACGCGGTACGCGTCGCGCCCGACGTGTGGCGCGGGATCGAGGCGGGTCCCGACGGCCTCGAGCTGCTGGCCTTCGGCGGGCCCACGGCCGGGGAGTCCGACGCGGACGTGGACCCGACGTGGTGGCCTGCCGACTGAGTGGCTCCGGGGCCTCGGCGCTCAGCGGAGGAGGCGCCGGGTGAGCGAGCCCGCCCAGCCGAGCGCGAAGCCCGCGGCGCCACCGAGCAGCAGCGCACCCACGAGTTGACCGTCCGCGACCCCCGTCCCGGCGGCGGTGGCGGAGCCCACCGCCAGGGCGATGGCCGCAAGGAACGCGCCCTTCAGCCGCAGCAGGAACCCCAGGGCGTACGGGCCGCCGAGCGCGAGGACCACGAGCAGTGGGTCGTCCATCGCGCGGATGCGACGAGCCCAGCGCGCTCAGGCGCCGGGCTCGTGCGCCTACTTCCCGAGGATCTCCATGGCGATCTTCGCGACCTGGGTCGGGGTGCGCCCGACCTGCACGCCGACGGCCTCGAGGGCCTCGGCCTTCGCGGCGGCGGTCCCAGCGGTGCCGGAGACGATCGCGCCCGCGTGGCCCATCGTCTTGCCCTCGGGGGCCGTGAAGCCCGCGATGTACCCGACGACGGGCTTCGAGACGTTGTCCTTGATGTACGCCGCGGCCTGCTCCTCCGCGTCGCCGCCGATCTCACCGGACATGACGATGAGCTCGGTCTGCTCGTCGGCCTCGAACGCAGCGATGATGTCGATGAACGAGGAGCCCGGGACGGGGTCGCCGCCGATCCCGACGATCGACGAGTTGCCGAAGCCGGCCTGGGCCAGCTCGTTGCCGATCTGGTAGGTCAGGGTGCCGGAGCGCGAGACCACGCCGACGTTCCCCTCCTTGAAGAACGAGGCCGGGATGATGCCGACGTTCGCCTTGCCGGGGGAGAGGATGCCGGGGCAGTTCGGCCCGACGATGCGGGTACCCGGGTGCTTCTCCTTCACCGTGTTGAAGAGCAGGAGCTCGTCGTGGGCGGGGATGCCCTCGGTGATGATGATCACGAGCTCGACGCCGGCCTCGGCGGCCTCCTGCGCGGAGGCGGCCGCGAACGGCGGCGGGACGAAGATCATCGCGGTGTTCGCGCCGGTCTCGGCGACGGTGTCGGCCCAGTTCGCGAAGACGGGGATGCCCTCGACGTTCTCGCCGGCCTTCTTCGGGTTGATGCCGCCGACGACGTTCGTGCCGTACCTGCGGTTGTTCAGCGTGTGGAACGAGCCCTCGCGGCCCGTGATGCCCGCGACGGCGAGCTTCGTGTCGTTCCCGACGAGAATGCTCATGCGTTCTCTCCCTTGGCGAGCTTGACGACCAGTTCTGCGGCCGAGTCCATGGTGGTGGCGGCGTGGACGTTCGGCAGCGCCGCGTCCTCGAGGATCTTGCGGCCCTCGACGTCGTTCGTGCCGTCCAGGCGGACGACGAACGGAACGGTCGGCTTGAGCTGCGCGAACGCGGCGACCAGGCCGTTGGCGACCTCGTCGCAGCGGGTGATGCCGCCGAAGATGTTCAGCAGCACGGCCTTCACGGCGTCGTTCGACAGGATCAGCTCGATCGCCTGCGTGACCTTGGCAGCGTCGGATCCTCCCCCGGCGTCGAGGAAGTTGGCGGGCTTGCCGTCGTACTGGGCGACGACGTCGAGCGTGCTCATGACGAGCCCCGCGCCGTTGCCCATGATCCCGATGTCGCCGTCGAGCTTGACGTAGATGACGTCCTGCTCCTTGGCCTTGACCTCGATCGGGTCGGCGTTAGCGGAGTCGCCGAGCTCGGCGTTCTCCTTGTGACGGAACATCGCGTTGTCGTCGAGCGTGACCTTCGCGTCGAGCGCCTTGACCTGGCGGTCCGGCGTGACGATGAGCGGGTTGATCTCGGCGAGGGAGCAGTCCTCCTCGATCCAGACCTCGTAGAGGGCCATGAGCGCGTCGGCGACCCCTTCGACGACGTCCTCGTCGGCGCCGCCGCGCTTGGCGATGTCGACCGCGTGCTCGCGGGTCAGGCCGACGAGGGAGTCGACGTTGTCGCGGACGAGCTTCTCGGGGGTCTCCTCGGCGACGGTCTCGATCTCGACGCCACCTTCGCTGGAGAACATCACGAGCGGCTGCTTGGCGCCGCGGTCGAGCAGCACGGAGGCGTAGTACTCGGTGGCGATGTCCGAGGCGGCCTCGATCCACAGGGTGCGCACGATGTGGCCCTTGATGTCGAGGCCGAGGATGTTGCCCGCGTGCTCGCGTGCTTCCTCGGTGTTCGCGGCGAGCTTCACGCCGCCCGCCTTGCCGCGGCCGCCGATCAGCACCTGCGCCTTGACGACGACCGGATACCCGATCTTGTCGGCGGCGGCGACGGCGTCGTCGACGGTGGTGACCGCGGTGCCGTCGGAGACCGCCAGGCCGTGGCGTCCGAAGAGCTGCTTGCCCTGATATTCGAGAAGGTCCATGGGGCGGCGGAGGTTATCGCTCACGTCGCCATACACTGCCTGCCCATATGGCGCTTCCCTCCAAAGTCAGTTGGGTCACCTTCGACGTGTACGGCACGTTGATCGACTGGGAGGCGGGCATCTTCGCCGCCTTCAAGAAGGAGGCCAAGCGGGATGACTTCACGATCGAGGACCGCGAGAAGGAACGGATCATCACCCTGTTCCACGAGTACTCCAAGGACGTGGAGGGCGGCTCATACGAGCTCTACGCAGAGGTGCTCCGCCAGGTCGCGGTGAAGATCGCGAAGGAGATCGGCTGGCCGCTCGAGCCCTCACGGGCCGGCTTCCTGCCTGACTCGGTGCCGCGCTGGATGCCCTTCCGCGAGACGGCTCCGCAGCTCAAGAAGTTCTTCAACAACTACCAGACGGGCCTCGTCGCGAACGCGGACGACAAGCTCCTCGGGCTCACCCGTCGCCACATCCCGGGCAACTACGACCTCGTCGTCACCGCCCAGCAGGTCCGCTCGTACAAGCCGGAGCCCGCGCACTTCAACGAGTTCGCCCGCCGGGTCGGCTCCAAGAAGGGCTGGGTCCACATCGGCTCGAGCTACTACCACGACGTCGAGCCCTGCCTCAAGCTGAAGGTCCCGGTCATATGGGTCAACCGCCGCAAGCAGGAGCTCGAGAGCGGCCAGAAGAAGCCGACCGCCGAGGTCAAGACGATGCTCGAGGCCTGCAAGCTCCTCGGCATCTAGGGGACCTGCGCGGTGCAGGTGCTCGCGATCCATCCCGACGTGGTGGTCGCCAAGTCGGTGGCGTGGCAGACGACCTGCACGATCATCCACCACGGGGACGAGTCCTTCGTGGTGGACTCGCCGCTGCACGCGGAGGAGCTCGGCTCGCTGCCGACGCTGCTCGAACAGATGGGGTGGGGCGTGAGCGGCCTGCTGGCGACGCACGGAGACTTCGACCACCTGCTCGGTCGCCTCGCCTTCCCGCAGGCCGCCCTGGGCGTCTGCGAGACCACGGCAGCGCGCCTGAAGGCGGAGATGGGCGCCGCGGCACGCCGGCTGCGGGAGTTCGACGAGGAGCAGTACGTCGAGCGCCCCCAGCCCCTGCGGCTCGGCGACCTCCAAGCGCTCCCCGTGCCCGGCCGCCTCGACATCGGTGAGGAGCAGATCGAGCTGCTGCCGGCTGACGGCCACACGCACGACGGCATGGCCCTGTGGCTGCCGTGGGCGAAGGTGCTCGTCCCGGGCGACTACCTCTCGCCCGTGGAGCTGCCCTGGCTCCAGGAGCAGGGCAACCGCGAGGGCTACCTCGCGACGCTGGGCCGGCTCAAGCCGTACGTGGAGCAGGCCGAGTGGGTCGTCCCCGGCCACGGCGGGCCGATCGACGGGGCGCGGGCGCTCGCGATCATGCGCGAGGATGTGCGCTACCTGCAGCGCCTCGGGGAGGGACCGGAGGCGGCCTCCGCCGCGCTGCCCATCGCCCGGCGTGGCGCGCAGATGGCGAAGATCCACGCCGAGAACCTGACCCGCGTGTGAGCCTCCACCACGTCGCCCTGGAGGTACGCGCGGGCGACGCCGACGCGGAGGTCGCCTTCTGGGAACTCCTCGGCTTCTCCGAGGTGAAGGTCCCGGAGACGCTCGCCGGCCGCAGCCGCTGGCTTACACGCGGAGGCACCCAGGTCCACCTGCTCTTCTGCGAACAGCCCGTGGTCGCCCCCGCGGGGCACGTGGCCATCGTCGCCGAGGCGTTCGCCGAGGTCAGTGCCCGGCTCGCCGCCGTGGGCCGGATCCCGGAGCTCCGGACCGAGCACTGGGGGGTCCCGCGCGCGCTCGTGACGAGCCCTGCGGGCCACCGCGTGGAGCTCATGGCCGCTCCCCCGCAGTAGGAGGGGGAACCCCGCCGACGTCAGTCGCCGCTGACGAGCTCAATGACGTTCACGACGGGCGTGGCCGTGCCCGAGACACGGTTGCGGCCCGCGCGCTTGGCGCTGTAGAGCGCCCGATCCGCCCGTCCGAGGAGCTCTCCGAGGGAGGAGGCGTCCTCCGGGAAGCTCGCCACCCCGAAGCTCGCGGAGACAGGCGGTGCGCTCCCGGGCTCGGCCAGCGCGGCCCGCAGCTTCTCGGCGACCTCGAACGCCGCCGCCCGCCCCGTCCCCGGGAGCAGGATGCAGAACTCGTCGCCGCCGCGGCGCGCGACGAGGTCGACCGCACGGGTCCGCCCGGCCAGGACGTCGGCGGTCTGCTGCAGGGCCCGGTCGCCCGCAGCGTGTCCGCCGCGGTCGTTGATCGCCTTCAGGCCGTCCAGGTCGACGGCCAGCAGCGAGATCGGCGCCCGGCGATCCCGCGCGTGGGCGACGAGCCGTGCACCCTCCTCGTCGAAGGCGCGGCGGTTCGTGAGCCCGGTGAGCTCGTCCGTCGAAGCCTCCGCTTCGGCGGTGCTCAGCAGGCGCAGGTTCGCGACGACCGGCCCGACCTGGCGGACGAGCTCCTCGATGGCCTCGCGCTCGCTGTCTCCCGCCTCGTCGGTGAAGTCGGCGCGGATCGCCCCGACGACGGCGCCACTGGCCAGGAGCGGTGTGCACAGCGAACGGGCGGAGCCGGAGAGCTCGCAGCGTTCGCAACGGACGACGGCGCCCGCGTCGGTTCCCCGGACGAACGACTGCCCGCCGCGGATCGCCATGCACGGGGACGGCGCGGGGGTGGTCCCGACGGTGTCCGGGGCGCTCACGATCTCGACGGCGCTCGCCCCGGTCCGCAGGGCGACCGCTCGCTCGAGCATGTCGTGGACCTCCTGCTCGTCGCTCGCGACCTGGAGGCCACGGGTGAAGGCGGCTTGCACTGCGGCCTCCCGGGCGGCCTGAGCGAGCCGGGTTCGTTCGATCTGACGGACTAGGCGGCCGGTGAGGAAGAGGACGGTGATGATGGCGAGGGCGCCGATCGCGAGCTGCAGTGCGATGTTCCACGTCTGGGCCGATCGCCGTGCGTCGATGCGGGTCTCCAGCGTCGCGGAGAGTCTTTCGTTCGCCGCGGCGAAGCGCGCGGCGGGAGCCTCGGCCCGGACGCGGACCTGGCCGAGCTTCGCCCTGGACGGCTTCGCCGCCGGGGCGATCTCCTGTCCGACGCCCTCGGCGTACTGCTGCCACTCGTCGACGGCGAGGAGCTGGCGCGCGACGAGCTGGCTCAGGTCGGCGGTGCGGGCCCGCGCACGGAGGTCGACGCCGGCGGGACCGACCCGTGAGGCGGCGGCCAGGTAACCGCGGAAGACGGCCTGGGGCTCCTCCCCGTACGGGAGGAGGCTGGCGGCGAGCGCCTGCTGCTGCTCGCCGAAGGCGACCCGGAGCTCGCGGTTGGCCTCCAAGGTCGAGAGCTCAGAGCCGATGTCCCGGGACCCCGCCTCGAATTGCTTGACGAGTCCGCCGGTACCGAGCAGAAGGATGATGCCGATGAACACGCCACGCAGCAGCCCCGGACGGGCCCTGAGCCCGGTCAGGATGCGGGAACGCGACGCCATAGGGGCTCTATCGGCAGCGGCGGGGGTTCCTTGACCCCCCAGGCTCGTGTGGTAAACGGACGAACTACCCGGCGGGGAGGTCGACCTGCAGATACAGGTCGCGCCCCCCGTCGAACGCCGGGTTCTCGCCGGCGAACCCGAACGAGCCGTAGAGCGCGAGGGCCGGTGCGTTGCGTTCGTTGACGTCGAGCTCCATCCGTCGGGCTCCGCGCACGATCGCGTGGTCCCGCGCCCCTCCGACGAGCGCCCGCCCAAGCCCGGTTCCCCGGGCGGCAGCGGTCACGAAGAGGTCTTCCAGCAGGCAGTCGGTTCCCGCCCGCCAGAGGCCCTGTCGGAAGCGCAGCTGACAGATCCCCTCGGGCGCGGCGCCCGGGCCCGGTGCGGCGAGGAGGAACGAGGTCTCGGGATCCTCGAGCAGTCGCTCGACCCCGGCCCGGAAGGCGTCCGCGGGAGGCGAGTCCTTCCCCAGGTGGTCGCGGAAGCCGACCATCAGGCGGGTGACGGCCTCGGCCTCGTGGGGACCGGCCTTCCAGACGTGGTTGCTCATGCGGCTGAGGCTAGGCGGCGCCCACACCGAGGACAGCAGGAAGCGCCCCGCTGACCGCCTCGAGCGTCGCGGCGGCCCGTTCGCGAGCGGCGCAGACGTCCCCGTCGGTCACCGGCTCGAGGGCCTCCAGGTAGGCCTTGAGCTTCGGCTCGGTCCCGCTCGGCCGGACGACCACGCGGACGCCGCGTTCCAGGCGGAGGACCAGGATGTCCGCCGGCGGGCGGTCGCCCGCACCGTCCTGAAGGTCACGGACCTCCGCCACCCGGAGGCCGCCGAGCGTCGCCGGCGGGGCGGCCCGCAGGCGTGCGGTGGCGGCGGCGATCTCCCGCGGATCCTCGACGCGGATCGCGAGCTGATCGGTGCGGTGGAGCCCGAACTCACGGGCGAGGTCGTCGAGCCGGTCAAGCAGCGTCCGGCCCTCCGCCTTCAGCTCCGCGGCCCGCTCGGCCAGGAGGAGCGCGGCGGAGATGCCGTCCTTGTCACGCACCAGCCAGGGAGCGACCGAGTAGCCGAGCGCCTCCTCGTAGCCGAAGGCGAGCTCGTCGTCGGCACGGACGATCCACTTGAAGCCGGTGAGCGTCTCGGTGTACGGGACGTCACGGGCGGCCGCCATCACCCCGAGCAGCTCGGAGGAGACGAGCGTGGTCGCGACCGGTCCGGGACGGTGGCGCAGGACGTGGTCGGCGAGCAGGGCGCCGATCTCGTCCCCGCGGAGCACCCGGGCGCCGACGGCGGCACCGCAGCGGTCGGCGTCGGGGTCGAGCGCGATCACGAGGTCCGCCCCGATCCGCGCACCGAGCGCGAGCACGAGATCCATCGCTCCCGGCTCCTCGGGGTTCGGGAAGTCGACGGTCGGGAAGTCCGGGTCCCCGTCGGCCTGCTGGGGAACCCAGGTGACTGGCGGCATCCCGGCGCGGACGAAGACCGCGTCGAGGGTGCTCCGCCCGACCCCGTGAAGAGCGGTGGCGGCGACGGAGATCTCCCGTGCGTCGACCAGGCGCAACGCGGCGACGGCCGTGACGTAGGCCTCCAGGAGCTTGGCGCCCACCGGCGGCTCCGGCGCGCCGAGGACGATCTCGTCCGCCGGCCCGACAGCGTCGATCGCCGCCTCGATCTCCGCGTCGGTCGGCGGGACGATCTGGGCGCCGTCGGCCAGGTAGACCTTGCACCCGTTGTCCTGCGGCGGGTTGTGGGAGGCGGTGATCATCATGCCCGCGGCGGCGCCGAGCTCACGAACGGCGAAGGCGAGGACAGGGGTCGGCAGCGCCCGCTCCAGCAGCCGGGGACGGAGGCCGGCTCCGGCGAGCACGGCGGCGCAGTCCGCGGCGAACGCGGCACTGCCGTGGCGCGCGTCGTACCCGACGGCGACCGCGATCTCGCCCGCTCCGTGCCGGGCGCGAAGGAACGCGGCGAGCCCGGCCGCGGCCCTACGCACCACCGCGCGGTTCATCCCGCTCGGACCGGGCTGCAGCGGCCCACGCAGGCCGGCGGTGCCGAAGCGCAGCGGGGCGCCGAAGCGAGCGGTGATGGCCGTCTCGTCGTCCGCCTCGAGCAGTGCGTTGAGCTCAGCGCGGTCGCCGTGATCGGGGTCGGCGCGGATCCAAGTCTCGACCCGGTGGCGGAGCTCCTCGTCCATGCTTGGCAGCATGGCAGCTGACCGGCGTGCGACGGTTCCGCGCCCGGCGGGATTCACCGCACGGGCTGGCGGGGAGGAATTCACGATGAGCACCATCACCGACGCCATCGAGACGAAGAAGCGCGGCGGTGTCCTCAGCCGGGCGGTGATCGAGTCGGTCGTCGCGGGCTACACCGCCGAGCAGGTGCCCGACTACCAGATGGCCGCGCTGCTCATGGCGATCCGGCTTATGGGTCTCGAGCCCGAGGAGCAGCTGGACCTCACTCGTGCCATGGCCGACTCGGGGCCCCGCTACGCGTTCCCCGACTGCGTCGACAAGCACTCGACGGGCGGGGTCGGCGACAAGGTCACGCTCTGCGCGCTCCCGCTCGTGGCGGCCTGCGGCGTCCCGGTCGCAAAGCTCTCCGGGCGCGGCCTCGGCATCACGGGCGGCACCATCGACAAGCTCGAAGCGATCCCCGGCTTCGAGGTCGCGCTCGGCGAGAAGGCCTTCCGGAAGCAGGTCGAGGAGATCGGCTTCGCGCTCGCCGAGGCAGGGGAGCTCGCCCCGGCCGACAAGGCGATCTACGCGCTGCGCGACGTCACCGGCACCGTCGACTCGCTCGGCCTCATCGGCTCCTCCATCGTCTCCAAGAAGGTCGCGACCGGCGCCGGCCACCTGCTCTACGACGTGAAGGCGGGATCCGGGGCGTTCATGGGCACGCTCGAGGCGGCGCGCGAGCTCGCGGAGACGCTCATTCGTCTCTCGAAGGACATGGGCATCACCGCCGGGGCGCTCATCACCGACATGGACACCGCCCTCGGCTCCGCCATCGGAAACGCGCTCGAGGTCCGCGAGAGCGTCGCGTTCCTGCGGGGTGAGGAGGTCCGGGCCGATCTCGCCGAAGTCAGCCGCGACGTGGCGGTGCGCCTGCTCGAACTGCACGGTGGCGTCGACGATGCCGCCGCGGCGGTCGACGAGGCGATCTCGAGCGGCGCCGGATACGCCAAGCTCGAGGAGGTCGTCCGCGCCCAGGGCGGCGACGTCGAGGCGCTCGCCGACCTGCCTCTCGCTGCGCGGGCGGGTGAGCTCACGGCGCCTCGCAAGGGCGTGGTGAAGGCGCTCGACGCGCTCGGGGTGGCCCGCGCCTCGCTCGCGATGGGGGCCGGGCGCCAGCAGAAGGGCGACGAGATCGATCCCGGCGCAGGCGTCGAGCAGCTCGTCCGGCCAGGCGACGAGGTGGAGGAGGGGCAACCCGTGGCCCGCCTGTACGGGACCCGGGGCGCGGAGGATGCGCTCGAGCACCTCCGCGGCGCCCTCGAGATCGGTGACGAGCCCGTCACGCCCCGCGAGCACGTGCTGGACTCGCTGTGAGCCAGCTCCAGGGACTCATCGGGCTGGCCGCGATCATCGGCGTGGCGATCGTCGCCTCGTCGAACCGCCGGGCGATCGGGTGGCGGACGATCGCCCTCGGCCTCGCCGTGCAAGTCGGCTTCGCGCTGCTCGTGCTCCGGTTCGGGCCTGGGCGGGACGCCCTGAACTTCGTCGCCGAGCAGGTCGCGGCCCTGGTCGCCTACGCCAAGGAGGGCACGGTCTTCGTCTTCGGACCGCTGGCCGAGGGCGAGGAGGGAGCTTCGATCTTCGCGTTCTCGGTGCTCCCGGTGATCATCTTCCTCGGCGCCCTGATCGGGCTCCTCTACTACCTGCGGGTCATTCAGTTCATCGTCGAGTATCTCGGCGGCGCGATCGCCTGGGTTCTCAGGACCACCAAGCTCGAGTCCGTCTACGCGGCGACGGTGATCTTCCTCGGGCAGACCGAGGCGCCGTTGCTCATCGCGCCCTACCTGAAGCGCCTGACCCGCTCGGAGCTCTTCACGGTGATGACCGCGGGCTTCGCGGCGGTCGCGGGATCCACCCTGGTCGGCTACGCGCTGCTCGGCGCGCCGCTCGAGTACCTCCTCGCCGCAAGCCTCATGAACGCGCCGGGGGCGCTCTACATGGCCCGGCTCATGATGCCGAGGGAAGAGGGCGAGCAGGACGTCGGCAAGATCAGCGTGCTCGACGTCCGGGATGAGGAGTCGGCCAACGTGATCGACGCCACCGGGAACGGCGCGCTCGCGGGCGGCAGGATCGCGGTGACCGTCGCCGCGCTTCTCATCGCCTTCGTCAGCCTGATCGCGCTGGCCAACGGGCTCCTCGGCGGGGTCGGCGGATGGCTTGGCGACGACACCCTCACCCTCCAGAAGGTGTTCGGCTACGTGTTCGCGCCGGTCGCCTGGGCCATCGGCGTCCCGTGGGGGGAGGCGCAGGACGCAGGCAACTTCATCGGCCTGAAGACCGTGCTCAACGAGTTCGTGGCCTTCGGCGAGTTCGGTCCCCGGGTGGGGGAGTTCTCCGACAAGGCGGTCATCGTCATCACCTTCGCCCTGGCCGGCTTCGCGAACTTCGCCTCGATCGCCATCCAGATCGGCACCCTCGGCGGCCTCGCCCCGGAGCGGCGCGGGGAGGTCGCGAAGATGGGCCTCAAAGCGCTGCTCGCGGGCTCGCTCGTGAATCTCTCGAACGCGGCGATCGCCGGGGTCGTCTTCACGCCTTGAAGCGCGGCCCCCGGAGGCCCTACTCGGCCGCGGGCTCCTCGGCGGCCGGAGCGGAGGCGATCGTGGCGATCGGGTCGCCCGCGTTGATCGGCTCACCCTCGGTGATGTGCAGCTCCGAGATCTTGCCGGCCTTGTGGGCGGTGATCTCGTTCTCCATCTTCATCGCCTCGATGATGCAGAGCAGCTGGCCTTCCTCGACCTCGTCGCCCTGCTTGACGAGGACCTTCCACATGTTGCCCTGAAGCGGGGACTCGAGCAGGTCCGGGCCGCCGCCCGCGGCCTTCTTGCGCTCGCCGCGCTTCTTCGGGGCGGCGCCGCCGCCCGCGGGGGCGGCGCTGTAGGCCGGGGCCTCGCCGACGACCTTCACGTCGAAGCGCTTGCCGGAGACCTCGACGAGGTACTCGGTCGTGACCTTCTCGGGGGTGTCGTCGTCGACCCGCTCGAGCTTCGGGAAAGCGAGGGTGGCGAGCCACTCCTTGTCCTCCATCAGCTCCTTGCAGGTGGAGCCCTCGGCCCACTCGTCGGTCTGCAGCAGCGCCTGGTGGAACGGGATCAGGGTCTTGAGGCCCTCGATCTCGTACTCGCCGAGCGCGCGGAGCATGCGGGTGGTGGCCTGCTCGCGGTCGGCGTCCCAGACGATCAGCTTGGAGACCATCGGGTCGTAGGTGGGGGAGACCTCGCCACCGGCACCCACGCCGGAGTCGACGCGCACACCCGGGCCCGTCGGCTCCTTGTAGGCGCCGATCTTGCCGGGGGCTGGTGCGAAGTTCATCGACGCGTCCTCCGCGTTGATGCGGCACTCGATCGCGTGCCCGCGCAGGACGACGTCCTCCTGCTTGTAGTTGAGCTCCTCGCCGGCGGCGGCGCGGATGCCCTCCTTGACGATGTCGATCCCGGTGACCATCTCGGTGACGCAGTGCTCGACCTGCACCCGGGTGTTCATCTCGAGGAAGAAGTACTCGTTGGTGTCCGAGCTGAAGAGCCCCTCGATCGTGCCGGCGCCGACGTAGTCGACCGCCTTGGCCGCCTCGACGCCGATCTTGCCGATCCGCTCGCGGGTCTCCTCGTCGACGACCCACTCCGGAGCGGGCGCCTCCTCGATGACCTTCTGGTGGCGACGCTGGATCGAGCAGTCGCGCTCGCCGAGGTGGATGACGTTGCCGTGCGTGTCGGCGAGGATCTGCACCTCGACGTGGCGCGGGTTCGGCAGGTACCGCTCGAGGTAGACGGTGCCGTCCGAGAAGAACTTCTCCCCCTCGCGGGAGGCGCCCTCGAAGGCGTCCTTGAGGTCCTTCTCCTCGAGCGCGACGCGGAAGCCCTTGCCGCCGCCGCCGCCCGAGGCCTTCACGGCCACGGGAAAGCCGATCTCGTCCTTGGCGATCTTCATCGCGTCCTCGACCGTGTCGACCGCCTCGGTGGTGCCGGGAACGATGGGCACGCCGGCCTTCTGCATGAGCTCACGGGCCATCGTCTTCGAGCCCATGGCGTCGATCGCGCTCGCGGGCGGGCCGATGAAGGTGATGCCCGCGTCCTCGAGGGCCTTGGCGAACGGCGCGTTCTCCGCGAGGAAGCCGTAGCCGGGGTGGACGGCCTCGGCGCCGGACTCCTTGATGACCTCGAGGATCTTCTCGACGTTCAGGTAGCTCTGCGCGGCCTCGGCGGGGCCGAGCAGGTACGCCTCGTCGCAGGCCTTGACGTGCAGCGCGTCGCGGTCGACCTCGGAGTACACGGCGACGGACGCGATGCCCATCTCACGGCAGGCGCGGGCGACGCGGATGGCGATCTCGCCCCGGTTGGCGATGAGGATCTTCTTGAACATGAGGCCGCGAACCCTACCCGTGCCCGCGTACGAACGATCTGCCGGCGGGCCGGGCCCTCAGAGGCGGCCGAACTCGACCGCAGCGGTCAGCCCGGTGCCACCGAGGCCGTCCGGCGTTCCCTGGACCAGTCCGACGCCGATGAGGGTGAACTTCTTGTTCTTGAGGACCTCGAAGTGCGTGGGGCTCTTCATCCAGCGCTGGACGAAGGAGACGGGCGTCGCGTAGTGCCCGGTGCCGAAGGCGAGGATCTCCCCGGCGCGCCACCGGCCGACGCGCGGAATCCATTTCGCGCTGGCGAGCCGCTCGCCGAGCGTCCGACCGTCAGGGCCCACGTGGGCGAAGTACCGCTCGCGGACCATCTGCCTGGCCTGATTGGTTCCTGCCCGTGCGAGCCCGTCGTCCCGCTTGACGAAGCCGGCGCCGAGCGCTGCGCGGCGGCGACGCAGCAGGCAGACGACGGCGCTGCGCAGCTCGGACATGCTCGCGGTCGTGGTCGTCGACTGCGCATGGGCGCACTTCTTGACGGGCGCCTTGGTCATCGCCGCCATGGCGGCCGGGGGAAGCGTCGTCATCGCGCCCGTGGTGATGGCCACGGCCACCAGGGTGCGGCGGGCGCGGCGGCGTGCGGAGGTGTCGGTGAGACGAGGGGGCTGTGCCATGAGGAGCTCCTTGAGATGCGACGAACGAACGAACGAGTGACGAGATTAGTCGCCATCCTCCATTCGTCCAGTCCATCCTCCCCCTTTTGGGGGATGCAGCCCATCCTCATACCGTCGCCTGACCGCATCCTTCCCCTGGGGCGGCGTGGCGGGGCGCCGAGCCGCTCCTTCCTACTGGCCCCGGCTAGCTGGCCCGCTCCCAGGCGCGCAGCTGCGGGAGCGGGTCGACCGGCTTCCCGCCCTCGTACCAGCCCGGTGCGGTCCACAACTCGAAGTGCAGGTGGCACCCGGAGGCACGGCCGGTCTCGCCGACCTTGCCGACGGGGGTGCCCGGCTGGAGCTGGTCCCCCACGCTCAGGGTGCTCGGCTGAAGCATGTGCATCATGACGTAGCTGTAGCCCTCGGCGCTCTGCAGAACGATGTAGTTGCCGGCGGCGCTCTGGTATTTGACCTGGGTGACCTTGGCCGCGGTCGGGGCGACCAATGGGGTCCCGCACTTCGCGAAGACGTCCTGGCCCTGATGGCCGCGGCCGCCGCCGAACTTCGTCTCGTAGGTGTCGAGGATCTGCCACTTGCCGTTGATCGGGAAGGTCGAGGGGCCGGTAATCGCAGGATCGGCGGCTGGCGGGGCGACGCGGGCCTTGGCCTTCACGCGGAGCGCCGCGCGGGAGCGGGAAGCGCCGATGCCCTTGGAGATGACCTTGATCCGGCCGGAGTGCGCGGAGCTCGGGACCTCGACAGTCAGCTTGTCGCCGACCGCGGCGGTGGGCCGGGCTGTGCGATCGTCGCTCCGTCCGCGACGGCCCTCGAAGACGACGGTGGTCGCGAACTCCATCCCGCGGCCCTCGACGACGAGCAGTTCGCCGCGCCGGCAGGTGGTCGCGCCTTCCGGGCAGGCGATGTCTCGGACCTTCGGCTTCTCCGGGGCGGTCGCGCCTCCGGAGGTGCTGCCGGCCGTGGCCTGCGCGAACGCCGACGGGGCGCTCATCCCGGCCAAAACGGCCATCGCTACTCCAACCTGCACCAGACGTGACGACATGCGACTCCTGTTCTCGTCGCCTACGGGGTGAGCTGACGGGCTCGCGCGGAAAACTCGCGCTAGGACTCGCACCTCGAGTCCATTCGCCCCACCTACTTGGGTCCCCCGTTCGCCGCACTCGGAGTGGCGGCGACTCGGCGTTGCAGCAGGCAACATAACGGGTCAAGCGGCGGACTTGTCGCACGACGGACGTTCGGTGTCCGCTCGCTAACGAGTTGACGAACTGTCAACTCGTTACAGGACCATCCCGGCTCCGACGGTCTCGTTGCTCGCCTCGTCGACGAGGATGAACGAGCCGGTCGCCCGGTTCACCGTGTACGGATCCACCGCCAGCTCGCGCGAGACGCGCAGGCGCACTCGCCCGATGTCGTTGAGCGCGAGCTCCGCCGGCCCCGGGAGCGCGGTGAGGTTCGCCACGTCGAGCCGGTCGGAGACCTCGTCCACGATCGCCCGCACCGTGCTCGTGGCCGCCTTGAGCGCGTAGCGACCCCCCGCGCGGAGCGGCACCTCGGTCATCCAGCAGACCTCGGCGGTCAGCTCGCGGGAGCTCTGCGGCGCGGGACCGACGGACAGGAGGTCCCCGCGAGCCACGTCGATGTCGTCGCTGAGGCGGACCGTGACCGACTGGCCGGCCGGGGCAGCGTCGATCTCGCCCTCGAAGGTGTCGATGGCTGCGACCGTCGTGGCCCGGCCCCCGGGGAGGACCTGCACCGCGTCGCCGACCCGCAGGACGCCGCCCGCGACCTGGCCTGCGTAGCCGCGGTAGTCCGTGGCCTGGTCGCGGATGACGTACTGCACGGGGAAGCGCGCCCCCGCCATCTCGACCTCCTCGTGGACCTCCACGGCCTCGAGGTGCTCGAGCAGCGCCGGACCGTCGTACCAGGGGAGGTTCACCGATCGCCCGACGATGTTGTCGCCCAGGAGGGCGCTCATCGGGATGGCGACCACGTCGGCGACGCGGAGCTGCTCGGCCAGGGCGCCGAAGTCCGCGACGATGGCGTCGTAGGTGGCCCGCTCCCAGTCGACGAGGTCCATCTTGTTCACGGCGAGCACGATGTGGCGGATGCCCAGCAGGCTCGCGAGGAAGGCGTGGCGGCGGGTCTGCTCCACCACGCCGTGGCGGGCGTCGACCAGCACGATGGCGAGGTCCGCCGTGGAGGCGCCCGTGACCATGTTGCGCGTGTACTGCACGTGGCCGGGCGTGTCGGCCAGGATGAACTTGCGCGCAGGCGTGGCGAAGTAGCGGTAGGCGACGTCGATCGTGATCCCCTGCTCCCGCTCGGCGCGCAGGCCGTCGGTGAGCAGCGCGAGGTCGGGGACGTCGGAGCCGCGGCGGCGTGAGACCTCCTCGACGTGCTCCATCTGGTCGGCGAGGATCGCCTTGGCGTCGTAGAGCAGCCGCCCGATGAGGGTGGACTTCCCGTCGTCGACGGAGCCGGCGGTGGCGAGGCGGAGAAGATCCATGGCCTAGAAGTACCCCGCGACCTTGCGGTCTTCCATCGCCGCTTCGCTCACGCGGTCGTCGGCGCGGGTCTCGCCGCGCTCGGTGATGCGGGTGGCCGCGATCTCCGCGACCACGCTCGCGAGGTCGGGGGCGTCGGACTGCACCGCTCCCGTGCAGCTCATGTCCCCGACCGTCCGGTAGCGGACGCGGGTCGTGAACGGCTCCTCGCCGTCCATGAGCTCCATGTGATCCGAGGTCGCGTAGAGCATCCCGTCGCGCGCGAAGACCTCGCGCTCGTGGGAGAAGTAGATGTGCGGGACCTCGAGCTGCTCCTCGGCGATGTACTGCCACACGTCGAGCTCGGTCCAGTTGGAGATGGGGAAGACGCGGACGTGCTCGCCCTTGCGCAGGCGCCCGTTGTAGAGGTTCCAGAGCTCCGGGCGCTGGCGCCGCGGGTCCCAGGAGCCGAAGTCGTCCCGGAAGCTCATGATGCGCTCCTTCGCCCGGGCGCGCTCCTCGTCCCGGCGGGCGCCACCGAAGGCGGCGTCGAAGCCGTTCTCCTCGATCGCGTCGAGCAGTGTCGTGGTCTGCAGCTGGTTGCGCGAGGCGCGCGGGCCCGTCTGCTCCTTCACGCGGCCGGTGTCGATCGACTCCTGAACGGAGGCGACGATCAGCCGCTCGCCGAGCTCGGCGACGCGGCGATCGCGGTACTCGATGACCTCGGGGAAGTTGTGCCCGGTGTCGACGTGCATGAGCGGGAACGGGAACCGCGCCGGGCGGAAGGCCTTCTCGGCCAGGCGCAGCAGGACGATCGAGTCCTTCCCGCCGCTGAAGAGGAGCACCGGATGCTCGAGCTCAGCGGCGACCTCCCGCATCACGTGGATGGCTTCGGACTCGAGGGCCTGCAGGTGGGTGAGGGTGCGGGTGGTGGTGTCGCTCATGCGGTGGCGACCTCCGGGCGCGCCGGGGGGCGGAGACGATGCACCGCGAAGAACAGGGCGCCCATCAAGATCGGCGGCCCGACGATGCCGAGCGCCGGGATCGCGAGCCCCGCCTTCGTGGCGATCCCGAGCGCCGCGGCGAGCAGGACGCAGCCCAGCAGGGGACGCAGGCCGGCGGCGGGGATGCGCTCGAGGAGCGAGGTGCCGAGCCACACGCCGGGCAGCGAGCCGATGAGGATCGTGCTGACGAGGCCGTAGTCGACGTTGCCGACGACGCCGTGGGCGATGCCCGCCGTCCACAGCAGGATCGCGGCGTGGAAGACGTCGGTGCCCACGACCCGCTTCGGGCTCAGGCGGAAGAGCAGGATGAGGATCGGCCCGATGAGCGCGCCCGAGCCGACGGAGGTCATGCCGACCAGGGTGCCGAGAACGAGGCCCGTGGTGACCGCGCCGACCCGGTTGCGGCGGTCGAGCGCGACGCTCTCGTGCTCCTTCGGCGCGCGGACGAACGCGCGGCCCAGGATCGCCAACGCGGCGATGGACAGCGCGACCGCGACGATCGCCAGGAGCGCCTTCACGTCGATCATGGTGGAGAGCGCGACGCCCGCGATCGAGCCGGGGACGGAGCCGAAGGCCATCCATTTCGTGACCCCGAGGTCGACGGTCCCGAGGCGCAGGTGGCGCCAGCCGCCGACGGTCTTCGTGATGGCGCCGTAGGCGAGGTCCGAGCCGATGGCGACCGCGGGGGAGACGCCGCCGACGAGGATCAGGAGCGGCGTCATGAGCGAGCCGCCGCCGATGCCGGTGAGGCCGACGAGGATGCCCACGCCGAGGCCGAAGACGATGTAGATGGGATCCATGGCTAGACGTGCAGTCCGCACTCGGTCTTGGCGGTCCCGGCCCAACGACCCTCGCGGCCGGAGCCGGGGAGGGTGCAGGTCGCGCAGCCGATGGACTCGTACTCGCGGTCGTGCAGCGGGTTGTAGGGCAGGCCGCGTTCGTGGATGCGCGCCCAGAGGTCCTGCTCGGTCCATTCAGCGAGCGGGTTGTACTTCCACATCGACCGCTTCTGGTCCCACTCGACGAGCGTGGTGCCGGCGCGGGTCGGCCCCTGCTCGCGGCGCACACCGGTGATCCATCCCTCGCTGCCGGCCAGCGCACGTTCGAGTGCGGCGACCTTGGGCGGCGGGTCCCCGAGCGAGCAGCAGTGCTCCCCGGGCCCGGTGTACGGACGGTCCGGGTCAGCCGCGTCCTCGACCTCGACCCGCACGCCGAAACGCTCCTCGAACGCCTTCCAGGTGGCGAGCGTCTCGGGGAAGAGGACACCGGTGTCGATCGTGACGACGCGGGCGTGCGGCGCGAGAGGCAGCAGCGCGTCGAGGATGACCGACTCCTCCTTCTGGAACGAGCACAGGAAGGTGAGTCGCTCATGCGCAGCAGCCTTCTGAAGGGTGTCCTCGAGGCCGGGCATGGGAGGAATGTAGCGAATCCCGATCGGTTTTCGGGTTTTAGCCGTTCGCGAGGGCGGCGCGGAGCTGATCCGCGACCCGCCCGGGGTCGTCGATCAGCTGCCGCCACGTGAACCGCAGCAATGTGTATCCGGCGACGACGAGCTCGTTTCCCTTCTGGCGATCCCGTAAGCGTCACAGAGCGCGAGTAGCAGCTCCTCCAGCTCGCTCTTCGCGACCGTGGTGCCGGCCTGCTGCCGGCCCAGGATGTGCTCGAGCTGCTTGGCCCCGCGGAGGTAAGGGCGGGCGAGCACGGCGTCGAGCGCGCGCTGGTCATACAGGTCCCGGGCGATCATCTCGCCCAGGACCTTCTCGACGGTCCGCGGAGGATGGCGAGCGGCGAGGTCGACGACGGTCCGGGCCACGGTGGTGACCGGCACCCCATCGACCGCGGTGATGTCTTCCGGCAGAAAGGTCGAGTTCGCGTGCGGCCGGATCCCGGGCTGGCCCTTCCACGCGCTTGCCTGAGGCCGCGCGATGTCCCAGCGCGCGCTGTTGCTCTCCCTCACCCCGAGGAGAGATGCGGCGGCGACGTCGAAGAGCACGGCTCTCGGTCCGGCCGACAGGCAAGCAGCGGGGGCACGTCCGTGGCGAGGAAGATCGCGATGCCCGACGGCGTAGACCCCGGTGGAGAGCCGGAGCAGCAGCCTGCGCTTCAGCCGAAGCTTGATCTGGGTGTCGCTGACGCCGTCTGAGCGCAGCTGTGCGCGCGTCACGACGCCATGCTGCTGTGCCGCCCGTAGGGCGATCAGGTGGTCGGCGCAACTGTCGTCCGTTCGTGGGTCCATATGACCCAGCAGGAGACGAGGGTGCGCTCCGGCAACTTCAGCTCACGCTTGCTGGCGCGCGAGCGCTCGTTCTACCCCCAGGGGACGGGGTCGCCCCAGGGCGACGGGGCGTCGGGCTCGCGGCCCGTGCCCTCAAGCAGCGCGGCGCGGAGCCACGGGCTCGGACCCGTGTCGACCTCGGGGGCCGGCGGTGCCGTGTCCCGGCGGAACTGCTCGATCGCGACCGCGATGGCGGCGGCCTCGTGCTCGTCAGCCGGCTGAAGCGTCGTGAAGGCGGGGCTCATGCAGGACGGAAGGCTATCGGCGGGCCCGTGACCCCGCGGTGCGGCGCTTCAGCGTGAGGCGGCGCTCGCCGAAGGGCTTGGCGCTCAGGCGCAGCGTCGTCGTCTTGGAGCCGACCTTGATCCGCAGACGGTTCGTTCCGGAGCGCAGGCGCTTCCGACTCACCTTCCGGACGATCCTGCCACCGCGCTCGGTGCTCAGCGACACCCGCGCGGGGCGCTTGAGCACGAAGGTCACGAGCCGGGTGCGCTTCGTCGTCCTCACCCGCACGCGGGAGAGGGCGGGGACGTCCTGCGACCCGAGCAGCGTGGTCTTGAGCGCCGGGTCTGCCTCGATGTCCTTGCGGCAGAACGGCTGGTCGATCCACTCCTTCTTCGAGAACATCCGCGTCTGGTCGGCGTAGTAAGGCGAGGTCGGATCGGTCGACTGCGAGTAGGTGAGGATCGTCTTGGCCGTCGGGCAGCCGCCGCCCGGCTCGACCACCTGCACGTAGCTCGAGCCGTGGACGACGTCCGGGTAGCCGCGCTTGGCGTCGAAGCCGTTCGTGATGACGTTGAACACGCCGAGGCCGCCGGGGCCGCCGTGGATCGGCACCCGCTCCTCGCCGCGCAGCTCGTACTGGAAGCCGCGCAGCCCGGCGTTGACCGGGATGGAGGCGCCGGCGAGATCGCGGATCGCGTCACCCAGGGCCATCTGCACCTGGGGGTTGGCGGTGTCGAGGCCGCGTGGGGTGTTCACCGGATCGCTCGCGCTGAACGGCACCGTGAACGGGGACGGGGTCGCCCCGAGGGCACGGGTCGCAAAGCGGCGGAAGAGGACCGCGCCCGGCGCGTCGAGGTCGTCGCGCAGGGACCACTTCGCGAGCACGTCGCACGCGGCCGAAGCGTCGACCGGGCCAGCGGAGGAGGGCACGGTGGGCGTCGCCCGGCAGTAGGCGACAAGCGGGTCGCGCCAGAGCTCGGCGGACTTGTTGCGGTCGTTGAACTCGATCTTCGCGAGGTTCTCGACGTCGAACTTCGGCCCGCCCGGCTCACCGTCCGTGTCGGCTAGGCGCTCCTCGGCCAGGGTCAGGCCCATGCGCGTGCGCAGGCTGCGGGCCGTCCGCTCGTCGCCGATGACGCGCGAGAAGCCCTCAAGCGGCTGGCGCGGGTTCGTGAGCCAGTAGGAGTCGTTCGAGTTGAGGACGTAGTCGCGGCGCAGCATCGAGGGCTGCTCGTCCGGGCCGAGCTGGCCGGGGGCCACAGCGCCGGGACCGGTGTCCCAGTCGCAGCCGGAGGAGGAGCCGTCCAGCACCTGGATGCGCTGCGCCGCGTCGAGCGCGGTGCCCAGGACCGTCGAGCACCTCGCGATCTTCGCGTTCGTCACGCCCGGCATCGAGCCGATGTCCGCGTAGTAAGCCTGCCCGGTGCTGTCGGCGGCGATCGTGTTGACCCAGGGGATGCCCTGGTACTCGCGCTCGATCGCGTCGAGCCGCTTGACGGACTGCGCCTGGTCGGTCTCGAAGAAATGGTTCAGCAGGCGGAAGTTCGTGCCGTTGGCATCGCCCATGACGAAGGCCCGCTCCGGGGTCCACGGGAAGATCGGCAGGCCGAGGACCCCGTTGAGGACCGGACGGTCGCCGACCGAGTAGAGCGTGCGGGAGCGTGGGGCGATCGCACCGGCGGCGTCCTTGGCCATGACGGTGACCTGCGACTTGCGCATCTGCTTGACCTGTCCGTCGACGAGGTAGCTCGTGGGGGCGCCGGGGACGAGCTTCAGCTCGAAGATCGTGAAGCGGCGGGCGCTCGAGACCGTGTGGCTCCAGGCGAGGTTCTGGGTGAAGCCGATGAGCACGCCCGGGACGCCGAGGAGCGAGGCGCCGGAGACGTTCAGCCGGCCTGGGACACGCAGCTGGGTCTGGAAGAAGCGCTCGGAGCCCTCCCACGGGAAGTGCGGGTTTCCGAGCACGATGCCGCGGCCGCTCTTGGTGGCCTCGCTACCGAGGCCGTAGGCGTTCGAGCCGAGGCCTCCGAGCCGCTCGTCGACCTCACCGGGCTTCAGCGCGGCGACGGCTGCGTCGGCCGCGCCCATCGCGCTGCGATCGGCCTGCCGCGCGGCGGGTGCCTCGACGCCGGGCGGCGGGGCGGCGGTGGCGACCTCGTCGACGGCGATGCCCTGGGAGGCCAACAACGCCAGCTGGTAGAAGCGCCGATAGGCGTCGATCCGGGTGATCGGCCGCACCCACTCCTCGCCCTTGCAGCCGGGATCCTTCACGCCGGCCCTGCCACCGATCGCGCGCAGGTAGGCGTTGTACCCGGCGACATAGCCGCGGACGATCTCGTCGAAGTCCGGGAGCGGACCCTGCGGAGGCTTCAGCTCGAGCAGCTTCTCGATGACGTTCTCGTCGATGATCCGCTGGTAGAAGAAGTCCGAGTTCAGGTTGTTGGCCGTGACGCCGTTGCCTCGCGTGATGTAGCTGGCGGCGGGACCGAAGAAGCGGGAGCGCTCACCGCGGACGGTCACGTAGACGTCGGCCAGGACGCAGAGGTGATCCTCGGCCATCGTGTAGCCGTTGCCGTACCCGGCGTCGAAGAGGGTCTTGCCCTCGATGTGCGGGATGCCGTGGGCCGAGCGCTGGACGATCGCGCCCGGCCGGGCCTCGTCGGCGGTGGCCGCTCCCGGCGCCAGAAGGGACACGAACAGCGCGAGGAACAGCCGACGGAGGGGCACGATCGGGACCGTACAGTTGCTGGTAGATCGGTGAGCCGGTGGCCGGGGTAGCCTCAGCGAGGCCATGCCCGACGTCCCCGTTCTCGACCGCGCCGCCGTGCTCGCCGCTGTCAGCCCCGCCGCCGCGATCGAGGCGGTGCGTGACGCCTTCGTGCACCACCGCCGTGGCGAGTGGGTGATGCCGCCGAAGACCTACCTGCCGAGCCCGCCGTACGGCGACTTCCGGGCGATGCCCGCGCACGGGGACGGCCTGGCGATGCTCAAGTGGATCTCCTCGTTCCCCGACAACCCGGCGCGGGGGCTGCCGACCGTGATCGGGATCGTCCTGTTGCATGACGCGACGACGAGCGAGCCCGTCCTGATGCTCGACGCGGGGGCTGTCACGGCGCTGCGGACCGGCGCCGTCGCGGCGCTCGCGTCCCGCACCCTCGCCGTCGAGGGAGCGACGCGGGCGGGGGTCATCGGTTGCGGCGTGAACGGTGCCTGGTCCGCCCGGTGCCTGGCCGCGCACGGCTTCACGGACGGGGTGCTCCACGATCCGCGACCGGGCGTGGCGGAGGCGCTGGCCGAGGAGCTCGGCTGGCGGGCCGGGACGCTCGCCGAGGCGCTCGAGCAGCCCGCGGTGAACTGCGTGACCCCGGGGGGCATCCCCGTGGTGCGCGAGGACGATCTCCGGCCAGGGCTCCACCTGACGATGCTCGGTGCCGACGGGCCCGGCAAGGCCGAGGCCACCATCAAGGCGGTCGCGGCGTGCGAGCTCTACTGCGACGAGTGGGCGCAGGCCTCCCACGGCGGGGAGCTCACCGGTGCCGTCGAGGCGGGCCTGGTCGAGCGTGGTGCCGTGGCCGATCTGGGGGCCGTGCTCACCGGCGAGCACCCGGGGCGCAGTGACGAGGACGCCGTCACGCTCTTCGATTCCACCGGCCTCGCCATCCAAGATCTCGCCATCGCCCGTGCCGCGCTCCACGCGCTCCGGGCGGGCGCCGTCGAGGCCCGACAGGTCGGCCTCTGATGCTCGAGGCGGCGATCACCCGCATCCTCGAGCAGCTGCCCGACGACGCGCTCGTCCTCGACCTCGGGGGCGGCAGCGCCCCCTTCAACCGGGCGGACTGGGTGCTCGACGTGCTCGCCTACGAGGAGCGCGGCACCGCCGGCCATCACGGCCCGGTGTGGGAGCGCTTCTCGGCGAAGACCTGGGTACAGCGCGATGCGTGCGCGCGCGAGCGTTGGCCGTTCCCCGACGGGCACTTCGATTTCGCGGTCTGCGTCGCGACGCTCGAGGACCTCCGCGATCCCATCTGGGTCTGTGCGGAGCTCTCCCGGGTGGCCCGCGGCGGCTACGTCGAGTTCGCGACGGTCGAGGGCTCGCTCCTAGAGGGGGAAGAGGGCAGCTGGCTCGGTCGTGACGAGCAGCGCTGGCTCTGCGAGCTCGTCGGCGGGGAGCTGGCGTTCACCGCGAAGGCGCCCTCGGTGCACGCCGACGGCCGCCTGAAGGTGCCGGCCCGCTGGCGCGAGCGCATGGAACCCGAGGACCACGCCCGCGGCCTCTTCTGGGAGGGCGACCTGCCCGCCCGCGAGCGCATCCTCATCGGTGCGGAGCGCAGCGCCGCCCGGGCCGAGCTGCGCACCCGCCTGCGGGACCGCTTCGAGGCGAGCGTGGGCGAGGTCCGCGCCCGGCAGGCCCGTGACGTCGCCCAGATGGGTATCGATCTCGCGAAGGGCCCCGGCCGCCAGGCGGCGGGCCGGGTCTTCGACGAGATCCTCAAGCGCCGCCCGCGCTGATCAGCTCTCCTTCGCCGGCGGGCCGTTCTGGCCCTTGATCGACGTCTGGCCCCGCTTGACCTCGTAGGTCCACCCGTCCGCGGAGAGCGGCTTCCGGGTGCGCGACTTGATCGTCGGCATGCGCACCAGCGTGCAGGTCAGCCCGTCCTTGCGCGCCTCGATCCGGCCGTACCCGTGGTGGTCGAAGTCGGCGACGTCGACCCACGGGTTGATGTCGCGGAGCGCGTCGATGAGCGACGACGGGGTGTTCGGCTTCTTGTCGTTGCCCTTGATGATCGTTCCGCTGCCGGCGTCGAGGTCGGTCTCGCCGAGTGAGGTCATCGAGATCGAGCCGCCGACGAACTCGAGCGCCGCGTTCTTGCCGGTCCCGAGCTGCGTGTTCACGTCGCCCGCGATGAACGTGTGGATGTCCCCGGTGACGAAGACGACGTCCTCGATCTTCTTGTCGAGGATGTGCTTGAGCAGCTCCTCGCGCTCACGCGGGTAGCCCTGCCAGCCATCGAAGGTGTAGAAGGAGTCGCCGAGCACCTTGGTCGGCATCATCGTGAGCTCGTTGCCGATGATCTTCCAGGCGGCCGGGCTCGCGGCGAGGCGGTCCTTGGTCCACTTCATCTGCTGGCGGCCGAGGAAGTCGCGCGGGCGGTCGTAGTCGGCGCAGGCGGGTGCCACGGCGTCGTTGCAGGGCTGATCGTCGCGGTACTGGCGCTGGTCGAGCATCAGCAGGTCGACGTTCTTGCCGAAGCGCAGGCCGCGGTAGAGCCGGTTACGCACCTTCGGCTGGAACGGCATGTTCTCGAAGAACGCCTTGTAGCCAGCCTTTCTGCGGTCGTTCGTGTACCGCTTGCTCTTCGGGAGCCCGCCGTCCTTCTCGCCGCCCGCGTAGTTGTCGATGACCTCGTGGTCGTCCCAGGTGGTGACCATCGGGAAGCTCGCGTGCATGAGCTGGAGGTCCTTGTCGGAGCGGTAGAGCGCGTACTTGGCCCGGTAGTCGTTCAGGCGCGTCGCCACCCCGACCTTGTCCCGCCGGACGCCCGTGCCGCCGACCTTGTGGTACTCCTCGGCGTAGACGTAGTCGCCGAGGCAGACGACGAAGTCGAGGTCGTCCCGGGCCATCGCGGCGTGCGCGTTGTAGTAGCCGTGGGCGTACTCCTGGCAGGAGAAGAACGCGAAGCGCACGGGCTGGTTGGAGTCCGGCGGCAGGGCAGTACGGGTGCGGCCCACGCGCGACTCCGTCGTCCTCGTGCTGAAGCGGTAGTAGTAATCCTCGTACGGCTTGAGGCCGCTGACACGAGCCTTCACGGAGAAGCCCTTCAGCGGGCTCGTCGGGATCTCGCGCCGCGCGACGACCTTCTTGAAGGCCTTGTCGCGCGCGACCTCGAGCCGGACCGTGCCGGCCCCGGAGACGTCGTCGATCGTCGTGAGCAGCGTGACCGCGTTCGGTTCGGGATCGCCGGAGAGCACGCCGCCGGGGAACCGGCCGGCGCGGTAGCGGCCCTGCCGCTTGGCGGCCATCGCGATCTCGCCTGCGACGACGTCCGGGATGAGGATCGTCGCCGCGGCGGCGCTGCCTGCGGTGGAGAGGAACCGACGGCGGGAGGTGTCCATGGGCCGACCGTACCTCGCGGGAGGGTCGTGAGACGGGGTTTCTCACGTGAGCGACGGCAACATTTGTCGAGCGGGGGCCCATCGGCGAAAACTACGTCGAAACGACTGTTGACACGCCAAGATTCCCGGGAGTAAAGTCCCTGCCCAGGAAGCGGCACAACGCCCTTTCGTGCCTTGAGAGCCGCTCCATGTCCACCTCGGAGGTGCTCTGTGTTGCGCTTGCTCTCGCCCGCGACCCTGCTCGCGGTCCTCGTCCTCGCCGCCGTCCCCATCGCCGCCCAGGCGACGACCAAGACCACCGCCGCGGGCCCTGCGCTCAAGAAGGCGCCGCCCGGCACCCCGCCCTACGCCGACGTCCCGCAGTTCTTCCCCACGCGCACGGTCGTCCGCATGGGGGACTCCGTGCGGTGGAAGTTCTACGGCTTCCACTCGATCTACTTCCCGAAGCGGGGCGGGAAGAACGCGTCCCTCGTGGCGGTGGACGCGAGCCGTCAGTACGCGGAGCTCGATCCGGCCGGCGCCGGCTTCTGGTTCAACGGGATGAAGCAGTTCGTCGCCGACCCGGCCGCCGTGTTCCCCGTCGGCGGGAAGACGGTGAACGGCACACGGGTCACCGGTTCCGGGTTACCGCAGAGCCCGAAGTTCACGTACAAGCTCTCCTTTCCCAAGGCCGGGACCTACACCTACTACTGCACGATCCACCCGTCGATGAAGGGGACCGTGCAGGTCCTGCCGCGGCGCCGGGCGGTGCGGTCGGCCACGCAGGAGAAGCAGATCGTCCGCAAGCAGCTCGCCGCCGCCGTCTCGGAGGTGAAGCGTCAGGACCGAAAGGCCGACGCGACGGGGAACGTCGTCGAGGCCGGCCGCGACACCCACAAGACCTCCCTGCTCACGTTCTTCCCCGCGGAGAAGACGGTGCCGGTCGGGACGACCGTCGAGTTCCGCATGCCCGAGAAGACGAACGAGATCCACACGGTCAGCTTCGGGAGCGCGGCGGTGCTCGCCAAGGGTGGCTACGCCGAGCAGCAGTCGGAGAACCTGCTCGCGCCGCTGCCCGGAACGGGCAAGAACGGCCCTCCGGTGCTCGGGATGCCGGGATCGGTCTTCTTCCCGACCGACCCGGGCCCGCTGAGCTTCGACGGCACCCAGCACGGCGGGTTCCTCAGCACGGGGCTGATGGGCGAGCGGCCGCTCCCGCACAGTCAGAAGGTCACGTTCACGAAGGCGGGGACCTACCGCTACATCTGTCTCGTGCACCCCTTCATGAAGGGGGCGATCGTCGTCAAGTGAGGAGCCTGGCGGTGGCGGTCGGGCTCCTCCTCGGCGGTGCGGCGGTGGCAGGCCTCACCGCCCCGGGCGCGTCGGCGAAGGTCCGCGAGATCTGGGTGGCCGCCGCTCCGGCGCCCACGTGGAACCTCGCCCCCAACGGGCGGGACGCCATCACGGGCGCCCGCCTGAGCCCGGAGCAGACGGTGTTCCCGACCGTCACCTACCGCCGCTTCACGCGCGGCTGGCGGCGCCCCCTGCCGAACGCCCCGGCGGGCTCGGGCAACCAGAACCGAATCCCGGGGCCACTCTTGCGGGCCGAGGTCGGCGACCGGCTGCGGGTCCACTTCAAGAACCTCGACACGCTCACCGGGCAGCCGCACTCGATGCACTTCCACGGCGTGCGCTACCGGCCGAGCTCGGACGGCGCCTACCTCCCGGGCTTCTCCGGGCCGGACGCCCGGGTCATGCCCGGCCGGAGCTGGACCTACGAGCTGCGCGCCGGCCCGGACTCCGCCGGGGTCTGGCCCTACCACGACCACTCGCCCTCGATGCACGCCTCGATCGACGGCGGGATGTACGGGATGCTGTCGATCCGTCCCGCGCGGCGAGCCGCTGCCGGATCGCGAATTTCAGCTGGTGTTCGCGGCCACCGGGGCCTTCGAGACGATCAACGCCCGCGCGTTCGTCGGGAACACCCCGGTCTTCCGGGCCCGGGTGGGGGAGCGGGTGCAGTGGGACGTGATGACAATGGGCTCGGAGTTTCACACCTTCCACGTCCACGGCCACCGCTGGCGGGCCGGCGGGAGGGCGCGGGACACGAAGACGGTCGGGCCCGCCGAGAGCTACCGGGTGCGGTGGCGCGAGGAGGACCCGGGGACCTGGCTCTACCACTGCCACGTCGAAGGCCACATGGAGGCCGGGATGATCGGCATCTACCGGGTCGCAGGATGAGGGCCGCGGCCGCGCTCGGAGCCGGAGCCGCGCTTCTGCTCGCCGGGCACGCCGGTGCCGCCGGGATGCACGACGGCGCCGGGGCGCACGCGTCGGTCCTCTTCGCCTCCTTCGCGCCGAGGACGCTCACGACGCTCGTCGGGGACAGCGTCAGCTGGCAGAACGACAGCCTGCGCCCGCACACCGTCTCCGCCGAGGACGACGGCTTCGACTCCGGCCGCCTCCCGCCCGGGGCCACCTTCACCCACCGCTTCGACCGCCCGGGCGTGCAGCTCTACTTCTGTCGCCTGCACACCTCCATGCGAGGGACGGTGGACATCCGTGAGGTGCTCCTCGATCCGCCGACCGAGCCGACCGCGCCCGGCCGGCCCTACCGACTGACCGGCCGTGCGGCGCTCCCGGCCGGCACCGACCTGGCGGTGGAGAGCGACGAGGGCGGTGGCTTCCGAAGCGTGGGGACGGTGCGCGTCGGCGAGGGAGGGACGTTGCGTTCGACGCTCACCCCGCGGCACAGCGCCGCCTACCGGGTGGCGGCCGCGGGCGGGGAGAGCAACACCGTGCGGCTGCTCGTGCTCGATCGCCGCCTCGAGGTGCATGCCACCACCCGGGCGCGCCGGGCGCGGGTCGCCGTCCGCGTGCTGCCGGCCTCCCCGGGCGCGACCGTGGTGCTCCAACTGCGGCTGCGCGAGCACTTCGGCTGGTGGCCGGTGGCCCGGGCCCGGGTCGGCCGGGACGGCTCTGCGGGCTTCCGCATCCCGATCGGCCGGCGCGTCCCGGCCCGCGTGGTGCTCACCCTCGAGGACGGTGCGACCCGTCTGACGACGAGCCGCACCGTGCACGTGGGTGCTAGACGGGCACGGCCGTGACGACAATGTTGTCGCGGTACGAGCCCTTCACGGCATCGAACGGGCCGCCGCAGGTCACGAGCACGAGGCGGTGCGCGCCCGTGGTCCGGTACACGCTCTCCGGCAGGCGGCTCTTGCGCATCCGCCGGATCGAGGTGATGCGGTAGCGCTGCTTCCTGCCGCTCTCGGCGGTGACCGTGACGCGGTCCCCGCGGCGGGCGTTCTTCAGGCGGTAGAACGCACCCGCGCCCCGCTTGGCCGAGTCGACGTGGCCCGCGAGGAGCGTCGTGCCCTGTTTGGCCCCGACCGTCGCGCTGTCGCGCCAGAATCCGACGCGATCGATGTTCACGGGGATCGCCAGGAGGTTCTCCTCGGTGTCGATGCCGACCGAGGCAACGGGCGCGTCGATGTTCAGCCGGTCGAGCTCGACGCGGTCGGGCTGCGAACCGTTCGTCTTCGCGATCAGCCGTGCGTCAGTGAGACCCGCCTCGCCGCGGCCGGTCGGGATCCCGGCGATCGCGAAGGAGGTCTCGGCCTCCTCGGCGCACTCCGTCGTCGTGCCGCTGACGATCGGGGCGTCCTCGATGATCTCGCGGTACGTGTACCACCCGGACGATGTGACGGTCGTCGAGTCCGAGCGGAAGGTGCCGTCGCCGTCGACCTTCAGGATCGAGGTGTCGAGCGGCGTGCCCTTGCACGAGATCTCGCTCTTCGCCGCGAACGGGCCGTAGAGCTCGACCTTGACGTCGACCTCGGTCTTCACGCCGAGCCCGGTGACCCGCACCCGGTCGAAGAGCTTCGAGCCGGGCTTCACGAGTGCGTCGCTGACCACCGTGGTGACCTTCGGCACGGCCTTCGCGATCGTCGTCTCGGCGGCCTCGCCGCACTCGGTCTGCACGCCGTCGTAGGCGGCGCTGCCCACGATGGCCTCCCGGTAGGTGTAGTAGCCGGCCCCGCCGAGCTTCACGGGCTCGGTCGTGTAGGTCCCGTCGCCCTTGACGGTCAGGGTGGAGACCGCGAACGGCGTCCCGGTGCAGGTGATGCGCTCGGGGCTCGGGTACGGCCCCCAGAGCTCGACCTTCACGTCGGCCTTCAGCGCGCCGAGCCCGGTGATCACGGCGTTGTCGGTGACCGTGTCCGCCGGCGTCGTCGACTGGGCGGAGATCCGGGTGGTGATTCGGGGGCTCCCGCGGACCACGGTCGTCTCGGTGGCCTCGCCGCACGCGGTCTCCGCCGGACGGGTGAAGTCCGAGGCCGGGAGGCTCTCGCGATAGGTGTAGTAGCCGGGGGTCGCGAGCGACACCGGCTCGGTCGTGTAGGTGCCGTCGCCGTTCGCGGTGAAGGTCTGCGTGGCGACCGGGGCCGCGTCGCAGCTCACCGCGTCGGCGGCCGGTGAGGGGCCGTAGAGCGCGACCTGCACCGTAACGGACTCCCCGCCGGTCCCCTCGACGAAGACGTCGTCGGTCACGCTCCCGCCGGGCGCGAGCGATGCAGCGGAGATCTGGGTGCGGACCTTCGGCTGCACCTCGACCTTGAGCGACTCCTTGGGCTCCGCGCACGGCGTCGTCACGCCCTTGACGCCCGGACCGTCGTCGATGACGAGGCGGTAGCCGTACCAGCCGGGCTTGTCGGGCACGAGGGCGGGGGAGGTCGTCTTCCCTGCCTTCGCGGTGTAGACCGTGGAGGCGAAGGGCTGGCCGTCGCAGGAAATGGCGGCCTGCGTCCGGGCCGGGCCGTAGAGCTTCACCTGGACACGGGCGCGGAAGTCCTTCGGGACGTTCGAGAGCGTCACCTGGTCCCGGCTGGCCGCGCCGGCGAGGAGCACGTTCGGGGTGGCGGCGGTAGTGATCTTGGGCTCGACCACGGCGGCGTCCGCCGTATCGGTGCCCGTGACGGTCTCGCCCCTGGCGGTGACCAGACGCTGGCCCGAGCGGGCGGCCTCGCCCTTGGTGGGGACGTAGAGGTTCGGCTCGACGGCGGCGAGATCGCTGGTCTCGGCCTTCACGCTGACGCCCTCGACCTCGTCGGTGGCGGTGAACGAGACGGTGCGCGATCCGGTGCGGCCGGTGTTGAGCCGCCCGGGGACGCCGCTGGCGCCCTCGCTGGCCAGGGAGACGTCCACACCGCGCATGAGCGCGCCGGAGGCGGCGCGGACCCGGAGCCGCAGCTGGCCGCGTTCGCCGACCTTGAGCTCGTCGGGCAGCTGGACCTCGACCTTGTACGGGCCTGCGTAGCGGCGGGCGTCCCGCTGGATGCTCGCGTAGGTGCTGCGGACCGCCGCGCCGAGCGGCCGCGGATCGATCTCGCCGCGGGCGCCGTCGCCCATGCGGTCGTGGACGAAGAGCATGGTGGCGGCCTGGCGGGTCTTCGACCGCGTGCGGCCGTACTCCCACAGCGCGTAGTTGAGCTGCCGGATCCGCTCGCTCGAGACCCTGTCCCCATCGCGGTTCTTCAGCACGCCGACGTCGCGTTGCTCGTAGCCCGCCGCCTCGGAGGGGTACCAGTAGCGCAGATCAATGCAGAAGCTCGGGTCGTCGACGCCCTCGATCGCACCGCGGTAGTCACCGAACCAGCGGATCCCGAACTTGTAGTTCTTGTAACGGCCGACCCCGAGGGTGTCGCAGGTGTTCCGGCCCGCCTTGGAGCACGGATCGTTCTGATTCGGTGGTTCGGCGGCTTGCGCCGTGGCGGCGAGCGCGCCGATGAGAGCGCAGACGAGGGTGAGGGAAGTCAGCAGGCGGCGGAACACGACGCCGCAGTAAAGCGGGCCTCAAGAGCTCCCCCCATCCACCGATCGGACAGTCCTCGAGCCAGATTCAGCCGCAGACCTTGAAGCTCGTCGAGATCGATTTGGTCGGTCCCTTGCCCTTCTTGACCTTGATCCGTGCCCGAGCGCGCAGCGTGTGCTTGCTCCCCGCCTTCAGCTTCTTGACGGTCAGCCGCTTGGTGAAGGGGGCCTTCCTGTCCGTCTTGCCCTGCTTCCGCGTGTCGACGAAGAAGTCGACGCTCGCGACCTTCACGAACGTCGAGCCCTTCTTCTTCGAGCGCTTGAACGAGAGCCGCGCGGTGAACGAGGTCCCGGCCGGGACGCAGGCGCGCGGGACGGCCAGCGTGACCTTCCCGCCGGCGACCGTCGCCGTCGTGGTCCGGGTCGCGGGAGGTGTGACCGGTAGCGGACCCGGCGGAGGCACGACGGGGGCTGCGCGAACCGTGACGCCGAGCGTGGCCGTCCCGGGGTTCCCGGCGTTGTCGGCGAACGCGACCCGCACGGTGAAGAAGCCCGCGCTCGGGAAGGTGAGGCTCACCGGGTTGCCCGCCTGGCCGGGCAGCCCGGCGACGCTCCAGGTGATCGACGCCGGGTTGATGCCTGAACCGCCCGCCTCGTCGGCGAGGTTCGCGGTGTAGGTCGTCGGCTGCCCGGCCGTGGCCGACACCGGGCCTGAGATCGTGCCGGCGGGGGCGACGAGATCGGGGATCGTGGTGGCCTGCGTCGTGACGACGAGCTTGCCGCCGCGGCCGCCGGCGGCCGCGCCGGCGGCCCCGAGCTTGTCGACCGCGAGCCAGTCCGTGGTCGCCTCCGTCCCGTCGGCGCGCTGGATGTATCCGTTGCGGCCGTCGGTGGAGACCACAAGGGCGCCACCGTTCCCGACGGCCATCGCGGCTCCGCCCGCGACGGCGACGTCGTTCATGCCGGTGAGCGAGTTGCCCTCGTCCGCCTTCGGGTACTCGAGCCCGAGGACGTAGGTGGTGGCCGAGTCGCTCGAGAACCCGAAGGAGAGCCGACCGCTGCAGGCCCCGACCACGAACGAGCGGCTCGCGTTCTCGAGGTCGACGGCGATCCGGCTGCGGGCGAACGGACAGTTCACAGCGGAGGTGTTTCGGTGGGCGGCGCTGCTCGTGAAGGCGTCGGCCGTGATCATCCGTTCGCCGAAGTCCGTGGTGACCAGGTAGATGAGTTGGTCGGTCACGGCCTGGATGTCCGTCGTGCGGTCCCCGCTGCCGGGGTCGGCCTTGCAGCTGCCGTCGGCCTTGCGCGAGACGTCGGTGACGGTCGGAGGCCCGGCGCCCTCCACCTTCAGCACCATGCCGCGGTCGTCGCCGACGACGTACGCCGTGGTGGGCCCGGCCCAGGTCGCCGCGCTGAGGTTGCCGCTCGGGGTGGCCGGGGGGAAGGGGCCTACGCCGCCGCAGGTGTGATTGAAGGTCTTGTTCGTGAGGCTGACGAGGGTCCAGGAGACGCCGTCGTAGCGGTAGAGCTTGCCGTTCGCCGCTGTGGCCAGGCCGCGGTCGCCGGCCGGGTTGAGCGCGATGTCCGTGAACTGAACGCCCGGGAAGTTGGCCTGGACGACGCCGTTGCGCAGGATCTGACCGCCGGAGGTCGCGTACAGGATGTCGCCCGACGCGCGGTAGTCGACCGCTGCGATGTCCTGGGTCGTCCCCGAGGCGACCGGGGACCAGATCCCCGCGGAGGCGGACGACGCGCCGACCAGCACGGCGAGGACGACGGTCGACAGGACGAGGAGGCGGCGCATGGGACTCTCCGATGGCGGGGCCCCTCATCCTCCGCTCCTGTCAGTTACTTGGCAAGGGCGGCGGCGACTTTCTTTCGGCCGCGACAGCGCCCTACAGCGGGATGTTGCCGTGCTTCCGCTTGGGCCCCGGCTCCCGCTTGGTGAGCAGCGTGTGCAGCGCGGTGACGAGCTTCGGCCGTGTCTCGTGCGGCAGGATCACGTCGTCGATGTAGCCGCGCTCGGCCGCGACGTACGGGTTCGCGAAGCGCGCCTTGTAATCGTCCATGAGCTTGGAGCGACGCTCGTCCGGGGTGGGGGAGGAGGCGATGTCGCGGCGGTAGATGATGTTGACCGCGCCCTCCGGACCCATGACCGCGACCTCGGCCTGCGGCCAGGCGAAGTTGAAGTCGGCGAGCAGGTGCTTCGAGGCCATGACGTCGTAGGCGCCGCCGTAGGCCTTCCGGGTGATCACGGTGATCTTCGGGACGGTCGCCTCGGTGAACGCGTAGAGCAGCTTCGCCCCGTGGCGGATGATGCCGCCCCACTCCTGCGAGGTGCCCGGGAGGAACCCGGGGACGTCGGTGAAGGTGATGATCGGGATGTTGAACGCGTCGCAGGTACGCACGAAGCGCGCGGCCTTCGCGGAGGCGTCGATGTCGAGCACGCCGGCCATCTGGGCGGGCTGGTTGCCGACGACGCCGACCGCGTAGCCGTCCAGGCGGGAGAAGCCGCAGACGATGTTCTTGGCGAAGTGCTCGTGGATCTCGAAGAACTCGCCGTCGTCGAAGGTCAGCTTCATGACCTCACGCATGTCGTAGGGCTTGTTCGCCGAGTCCGGGACGATCGTGTCGAGCGCCTCGTCCATGCGCTCCGGGTCGTCGGTCGGCTGGATGCGCGGCGGCGTCTCGAGGTTGTTCTGCGGCAGGAAGCCCATCAGGTAGCGGGTGTCCTCGATGCACTGGTCCTCATCCTCGGCGGCCAGGTGGGCGACGCCCGATTTGGTGTTATGGGTCATCGCGCCGCCGAGGGACTCGAAGTCGACCTCCTCACCCGTGACCGTCTTGATGACGTCGGGGCCGGTGATGAACATGTGCGAGGTCTCCTTCACCATGAAGATGAAGTCGGTGATCGCGGGGGAGTAGACGGCGCCGCCGGCGCACGGCCCCATGATCAGCGAGACCTGCGGGATGACCCCGGAGCACTTGACGTTGCGGACGAAGACGTCGCCGTAGGCGCCAAGCGAGACGACGCCCTCCTGGATCCGGGCGCCGCCGGAGTCGTTGATGCCGATGACCGGGCAGCCGATCTTGGCCGCGAGGTCCATGACCTTGCACATCTTCTCGGCCATGACCTCGCCCAGGGAGCCGCCGAAGACGGTGAAGTCCTGGCTGAAGACGCAGACGCGACGGCCGTCGATCGTGCCGTGGCCGGTGACGACCGCGTCGCCCCAAGCCCGGTTCTTCTGCATGTCGAAGTCGACCGTGCGGTGGCGGACGAAGGTGTCGAGCTCCTGGAAGGAGCCCTCGTCGAGGAGCTTCTCGATCCGCTCGCGCGCGGTGTACTTCCCCTTCGCGTGCTGCTTCTCCTCGGCCTCCGGGGAGGAGTGCGCGGCCGCGGTGCGCAGCTCCTGGAGCTGGGCGACCTTCTCTTCGAACGTCTCGGGGGAGTGCTGGCGCGTCGTCATGTGGCGGCGAATCCTAGAGATGCGCGACTCGATGCCGCGCTCCGGGGACCCCGCGGAGCCGGATCGCGCCAAACTGCGGAGCCATGCCCCGCCCGTTCCCGCCCTGCCCCGGTGTCCGTCACGAGTTCCACGAGGTGGCCACCGGCCTGCGGATGCACGTCGCGCTGGCCGGCCCGGAGGACGGGCCACCGGTGCTCCTGCTCCACGGCTGGCCGCAGCACTGGTGGTGCTGGCGGGGCGTCATCCCCGCGCTGGCCGACGCGGGGTACCGGGTCATCGCGCCCGACCTGCGTGGGGCCGGCTGGACCGACGTCCCCGAGGACGGCTACGAGAAGGAGCAGTTCGCCTCCGACGTGCTCGCGCTCCTCGACGCGCTCGGCGTGGAGCGCTGCGCGTTCGTCGGGCACGACTGGGGCGCCTGGACCGGGCAGCTCATGGCCCTCCGCGAGCCCGAGCGCTTCTCGCAGATGGTGCTCTGCAACATCCCGCCGGTGTGGTCGCCGAGCAACCGGCTCGCGGCGGCCAAGAACGTCTGGCGGCTCAGCTATCAGGCGGTCGGCCTTCCGCGGCTCGGCCCGGCCTTCCAGCGCTCGCGGGGGATGAACCGGGTCTTCGAGGGCATCCCGCCGGAGCACCGCGGTCCGTTCCGGGACGCGTTCAAGGAGCGGGCGCGAGCGATCGCGGGGTCGAAGTACTACTCGAGCTTCGTGACGAAGGAGCTGCCCGCGCTGCTCGCCGAGCGGTACGCCGGACAGCGCCTGCGGCCGCCCCTGCTGGTGCTGCACGGCACCGCCGACCCGGTCATCCGCCCCTTCCAGGTCGAGGACTTCCGCCTGCACGCCGACGACGTGCGGATCGAATGGATCCACGGCTCCGGGCACTTCGTCGTCGACGAGGAGCCGGAGCTCGTCACCGAGCACGCGCTCGCGTTCCTGGAGGCGTGAGCCGGACCCGTGCCACGTTTGCCGTCACTGGGAGAGCAAAGGTGACACGCGTCGCGTCCCGGGGGAGGATGCGAGCGTGAGCGAGGCCATCGTCATCGGCGCAGGACCGAACGGCCTGGCCGCGGCGATCCGCCTGGCCGGGGCCGGGCGCTCGGTGACCGTGCTGGAGGCGGCCGAGGCGCCCGGCGGCTCGGTGCGGACCGCCGAGCTGACGCTGCCGGGCTTCCGCCACGACCTCTTCTCCGCGGTGCACCCCGCGGGGGTCGCCTCGCCCGTCTTCGCCGCGATGCCGCTCGAGCGGTACGGGCTCGAGTGGGTCCACCCGGAAGCCTGCGTCGCCCACACCATCACCCCCGGGCGCTCGGCGGTCCTGTACCGCTCGCTGGAGGAGACCGCGGCTTCGCTCGAAACGCTCCACCCGGGCGACGGCGAGGCGTGGGCCGCCTTCGCGCGCCCGTACATCGGCGCCGCCGACGCGGTGCGGGCGACCATGCTCGCCGGCTTCCCGCCGGTGGTCGGGCCGCTGAAGCTCCTCGCCGGCGTCGGGCCGGTGCGCATGGCGGAGTTCACCCGCCTGCTCGCGACCTCCTCGGTCTCGCTCGGGCGGCGACTCTTCGGCGGGGAGGGGGCGCGGGCATGGCTCCATTCCGCCGCGGCCCACAGCGACGCCCCGGCCGACGCGCCGGGCTCGGCGATCGCCGCGTTCTACTTGAACCTGCTCGGCCACGTCGTCGGTTGGCCGAGCCCGCGCGGCGGAGCGCAGGCGATCACCGACGCTCTGCTCGCACACCTCACGGGGCTCGGCGGGATCGTCCGGACGAACGCCCGCGTAGTGGGGATCGAGTCGCGCGGGCGGAGCGTGACCGGGGTGCGCCTGGCGGGCGGCGAGAGACTCCCGGCGCGCATCGTCATCGCGGACCTCTCCCCGCGCGCGGTGGCCGCGATGGCGGCCGACGGCCTGCCGCCGCGCTACCGGCGGGCACTCGAGCGCTTCACCTACGGCGCGTCGACGCTGAAGGTCGACTGGGCGCTCGACGGGCCGGTCCCTTGGAGCGACCCGGTCGTGCGCACCGCGGGCACCGTGCACGTCGGCGGCCCGGAACGCGAGTTCCTGGCCACGGGCCGGGAGGCGGCGCGGGGGCTGCCCGAGCGCCCGTTCCTGCTCGCCGGCCAGCAGTCGGTCGCCGACCCGACGCGCGCGCCCGAGGGCAAGCACACGCTGTGGGCCTACACCCACGGCCCGCGGACCGGCGTCGACTGGGCGGCCGCTGAGCCGTTCCACGTCGAGCGGATGGAGGCGCAGATCGAGCGCTTCGCGCCTGGCTTCCGGGACCGCATCCTCGCCCGGCATGTCATGGGCCCGGCCGCGCTCGAGGCGCGGAACGCGAACCTGATCGGGGGCGACGTGGGCGGGGGCAGCTACAAGCTCTCGCAGGTCGTCTTCCGCCCCACCCCCGGGCTCGACCCCTACCGCACGCCGCTCCGCGGCCTCTTCATCGGAAGCGCCAGCGCGTTCCCCGGTGGTGCCGTGCACGGGGTGCCCGGGGACGCCGCGGCCCGCGCGGCGCTGCGTCGTGATCAGTCGGCGAAGTGAGGCAGGATCTCGGCTTTCATCATGTCGAAGAAGTACGGCCAGTCGTCCCCGATCTGCGCGACGTAGACCTCGTCGAAGCCCGCGTCCACGTGCTCCTGGATCGCCTCGATCACGACGCTCGCGTCCGGGCCGGTGGGGGTGGACTCCGCGATCATGTCGCGGGTCACCAGCTCGACCGCCTGCCGGAAGTGGTTCACCGTCGTGAGGTCCTGCGGAAGCTCCCCGGGGAGGGCCTCGTTCGGCCAGAGCCGGTGCGCCTCGTCGATGCAGCGCTCCTTGTCGGGGCCGACGCAGACCTTCAGGGCGGTGTGTGAGGTCCCCTTGCCGCCCTCGGCGCGGTACTGCTCGAGCAGCTCGCCCTCCGGCCCGATGGTCATGAACCCGTCGCCGATGCGGGCCGCCATGGTGGCCGCCTTGGGGCCGAAGGCCGAGATGTGGATCGGCGGGAGCTCGTCGGGAAGCGAGTAGATGCGCGCGCTCTCGAGGTCGTAGTAGCGACCGTGGTGGCTGCAGGTCTCCCCCTGCCAGAGCAGGCGGATGACCTCGAGCGACTCCTCGAGCATGCCGCGGCGGACCTCCGCGTTCGGCCAGTGGTCGCCGAGGATGTGCTCGTTGAGGGCCTCGCCGGTGCCGACCCCGAGGCCGAAGCGACCAGGCATCAGCGTCCCGATGGTCGCCGCGGCCTGGGCGATGATCGCCGGATGGGTGCGAATGATCGGGCACGTCACGGCGGTGTGCCAGCCGATCTCGTCCGTGACCTGCGCCAGGCCGCCGAGCACCGCCCAGACCATGGGGGACTCGCCCTGCTCGTCGTTCCAGGGGTGGAAGTGGTCGGAGATCCACGCCTTGCGGAACCCGACCTCCTCGGCCTGCGGGGCGAGCTCGATGATCCGGGGACCCGAGAGCTCCTCGGTGGAGAAGAAGACGCCGATCTTGGCCATGCGACGAGTGCTACCCGGACGGGGCGCCGGGGAGTCCTTCAGCGGCTGAAGGGGCGCTTCGAGGCCGAGCCGAGGTCGTCGAGCGCGGCCTCGAGGACGGCGGTCACGTTCTGCGGCGCGGGTGCGGGTGCGGGCACCGGTGCCGGCGTCGGGGTCATGGCCCGGGGGGCGAGGGTGGGCGGCGGAGCGGGCGTGCTCCCGCGCGGACGGCGCCGGAACATCGCGAGCAGCCCGGGACGCCGCCCGACCGGTGCGAGGGGGGCCGCTGCCCGCGCGGGTGCTGCCACGGGAGCGGCCTCCTCCTCGACCACGGTCGCGACGGGCTCGGGCGCGGTCCTCCGCGCCGTCATCGTCACCTTCGTGCCCCATCCGGACGCCTCGATCTCCACCGTGCCGCAGACGCGGTCGCCCTCCCAGGCAACGGTGGATTCGTGGTCCAGACGGGTGATGCGGATCTCTCCGAGCTCCCCCAGGCGCCGGGTGAGGGCGTCCGGATCGGAGATCTCCGCCCACAGTTCGGGCGGGGACTTCACGAGGGTGCGCTGTGCGCGGGGCTCCGTCATCTGGCGGGGGGTTTCGGGGGGCGGGGCGCGGACTCCTTCTAGGTCCGGCGCGTTACGGCGCTTGCAACCGTCCGTACAGTCCGCTCGGTGATCGCCCTGGTGACCTGTGCTCAGCTGCCGACCGGTTCGGAGGAGGCCGGGCTCGCAGAGCAGCTCGGCGCCACGTGGGCGGTCTGGGACGACCCGTCCGTCGACTGGGACGCCTTCGACCTCGTGGTGGTGCGCTCACCCTGGGACTACACGCACGACCGTGAGGCCTTCGTCGCCTGGGCCCACTCGGTCCCCCGCCTCGTGAACCCGGCCCCGGTCCTGGCCTGGAACACGGACAAGCGGTACATGGGGGACGTGGCGGCGGCCGGGATTCCCGTCGTCGAGACGACCTTCCTCGCGCCCGGCGACGTGCTCCCGGACGAGCTGCCCGCAGAGCTCGTGCTGAAGCCGACCGTCTCGGCCGGCTCGGCGGACACCGGCCGCTTCCGCCCGGCCGAGTGACCTCGGCGCCGCGAAGGAGCTGCTCGAGCAGATCCACGCGAGCGGGCGCACGGCGATGCTGCAGCCGTTCCTGGCCTCGGTCGACGAGCGGGGCGAGACCGCCCTGCTCTACGCCGGCGGCGCCTTCTCGCACGCGATGAACAAGAGCGCGATCCTCACTCCGGGGGCCGTCGCCGTGCTGGCCTTCGACGCCAACCCGCCGATGGCCTCCACGACACCGACCCCGGCGGAGCGCGCGCTGGCCGACCGCGCCGTGGCCTGGGTGACCGAGCGCTTCGGCCCGCTCGCCTACGCGCGGATCGACCTCCTGGCGGGGGAGGACGGGGCGCCGGTGATCCTGGAGCTCGAGCTGACCGAGCCCTCGCTCTTCCTCGACCACAGCCCGGGCGCCACCGAGCGCTTCGCCGCGGCGTTCCGGACGTTGGCCGGAGGGGGTGTGGCGGGTTGACGGCCCCAGGCGCCGTGAACGCGCCACACGGTCGGTGCGCGGTCGGCCGGGCAGCGCCGTAGTCCCCGCATGGACGCCGAGCACCTGATCCTCGGCGCGGGCTGCGCCGGGCTCGCCCTGGCGGCCGCGCTCGTCGACGCCGGGGTCCGGGAGGAGATCGTGCTCCTCGAGCGGCGGACGGACTTCGAGAACGACCGGACCTGGTGCTTCTGGGACACGGGCGACATCCCGTGGGCCCAGCTCGCAACCCGGCGCTGGGACGCGTGGAACGTCATGACGGGCGCAGGCGCCCACGTCCGGCGGGCAGGCCGCATCCCCTACGCGCACCTCCCGGCGGACGTGTACGCCGAAGCGCTCCTCACGCGGCTCGGGCGCGCCCCGAACGTGCACGTCCGGACGGGCGTGGCGGTGAAGGGCGTGCAGCGCGACGGGGAGAGCGTCCGGGTGCAGACGCATGCGGGCGAGCTCCGCGCGGCCCGTGCCTACGACGCGCTCGGCGGCGGCGGTCCGCTCGCGGGCGCGGCGGAGCCGGCCTCGGCGCTGCGCCAGCGGTTCCTCGGGCAGGAGGTCCGCACCGAGCGGCCCGTCTTCGACCCCATGGTCGCGACCCTCATGGACTTCCGAGTCGGGCAGGAGGACGGGGTGCACTTCGTCTACGTCCTGCCGTTCACCGCGCACTCGGCGCTCGTGGAGGACACGCACATCGGCACCGTCGCCACGGCCCCCGCGGCCCGGCGCGCGACGATCGCCCGGTATCTCGAGGACGTCTACGGCACGACGGACTTCAGCGTGGGCCGGGAGGAGCGCGGCTCGCTCCCGATGTCCACGCGGGGGCACCCGGCCGAGCCGCTCCCCGGCGTGTGGAGCGTCGGGACGGCCGCGGGCGCCGTGCGGCCCTCGAGCGGCTACGCGTTCGCCCGGATCCAGCGCCACGCGACCGAGCTCGCCCGCGCGGTGGCGAGCGGAGCGTCATCGGCCCCCGGGGCCTCCGGGCAGCCGACGCGCACGCGAGCTCGACCGCATCTTCCTGGCCGCGCTCGCCCAGCGCCCGGGCGCGTTCCCCGCGCTGTTCGGGAACCTCGTCGACCGCGTCCCGGCCGACGCCTTCGCGCGCTTCATGTCCGACGCCTCGAGCCCGGCCGACGAGCTCCGCGTCGCCGCGGCGATCCCGACGCTGCCGCTGCTGCTCGCCCCGAGGTGAGCCGACCAGGGAGCACACCCGTAGGAACGGCCATGCCGCGCCTGCACTCACCGACCGCCGTCGCCCTCGCGGTGGCCGGGCTGGTGCTGCTGGCCTACGCGGGGCTCACCGGTGGCGCCGTGATCGGGCTCGCGGTCGAGACCTTCGCCGTCGGTTGCGTCCTGCTCGCGCCCTACGCGCGGCACCGCGGGTAGCGAACCGCCCATCGTCGGCGGGCCCCGGGCCTGCACATGATGGGCAGTTCGTTTGACGGCGCGTCGAAGGCGGGTACGGGAAGGAGCGTTCCCGAGGAGAGGCGCCGCCCGATGGCCCTGCAGGAGAAGCCCGATACGCGCGCCAAGCGCCCCACGCTCGACACGATGCTCACCGACGCCGCGCTCGGGAGCAGCGGACCCAGGTGGCTGCCGGGCGTCGCCGGCGCGAAGGCCGCCGCCAAGCTCGCGCTCAGCCCCCAGAAGACCATCAAGCGCGCGGGCGGGTACGGGCTCGAGCTCGCGAAGATCGCGGCGGGCGTCTCCGACGTCGAGCCCGCCAAGGGGGACAAGCGCTTCAAGGAGAAGGCCTGGCAGGGCAATCCGGCCTTCAAGCGGCTCGGCCAGAGCTACATCGCGACCGGCCAGTACGTCGACGGCCTGATCTCGGACGCGGGGCTCGACTGGTCGGAGGAGCAGCGGTTGCGCTTCGCCTGCGAGAACATCCTCGACGCGCTCGCCCCGACGAACTTCCCGGCGACGAACCCCGCCGTCCTGAAGGCGTGGGTCGACTCCGGAGGCGGCCACTTCGTCCAGGGCACCCGCCAGTTCCTCGGCGACATGGCGAAGGCGCCGCGAATTCCGACGATGGTCGACACCACGAAGTTCGAGGTCGGCAAGGACCTTGCCTGCACGCAGGGTGCGGTCGTGTTCTCCACCGAGGTCTTCGAGCTCATCCAGTACGCCCCGCTCACCGAGCAGGTGCGCGAGACCCCGCTGGTGGTCGTCCCGCCGATGATCAACAAGTACTACGTGACCGACCTCGCGCCCGGTCGTTCGATGATCGAGCACGCGCTCGGGCAGGGGCAGCAGGTCTTCGCGATCTCCTGGCGCAACCCGGGAGCCGAGCAGGCCGAGTGGAGCCTCGAGACCTACGTGGGTGCGGTGCTCGACGCGCTCGACGCCGCCACCCACATCACGGGCGCCGAGCAGGCGCACACCATCGGCCTGTGCGCCGGGGGCATCGTGCTCTCCTGCGCGGTCGCCCACCTCGCCGCAAAGGACGAGCAGGAGAAGGTCGCCGGCCTCACGCTCGGCGTCTGCGTCCTCGACAACGAGCGGGCCGGAACCGTCTCGAGCTTTGCCGACCGGCGGGCGGCCGCGCTGGCGGTGGCCGAGTCCGCGCGCAAGGGGTACCTCTCCGGGCGTTCACTCGCGGGCGTCTTCGCCTGGCTCCGACCGACCGACCTGGTCTGGGGCTACTGGGTGAACAACTACCTCCTGGGCCGCCGCCCGCCCGCCTTCGACATCCTCTTCTGGAACGCGGACACGACGAACATGCCCGCCGCGCTCCACCGCGACTTCATCGGTATGTCGCTCGACAACACGCTCGTGCGAGCGGGCGAGCTCGAGGTGCTCGGCACCCCGGTCGACCTCGGCGCCATCACGACCGACAGCTACGTCGTGGCCGGCATCGCCGACCACATCTCGCCGTGGGAGAACTGCTACCGGACCACCCAGCTGCTCGGCTCCGAGCCGCGCTTCGTGCTCTCCACGAGCGGCCACATCGCCGCGATGGTCAACCCGCCCGGCAACGAGAAGGCGTCCTTCCAGACGGCGAAGGAGCACCCCGCCGACCCCGAGGCGTTCCTGGCGAAGGCGAGCAAGCAGCGCGGCAGCTGGTGGGAGGACTGGACCGCCTGGCTCGGCGAGCGCTCCGGAGACGAGAAGCCGGCGCCCAAGGCGCTCGGGAAGGGCCGCGGCCGCTACCGCCCGACGGCGGACGCTCCCGGGACCTACGTCTTCCAGACCGTCTAGGAGCTTGGTAGTGCCCTACGCGCTGCGCCGCCCCCGGCTGCACTACGAACGGACCGGGAGCGGCGAGCCGCTGCTCTGCATCACCGGCTTCACGATCTCGAGCGCGGTTTACGAGCCGGTGCTGCCGCTGTGGGGCGGCTCCTACGACTGCATCACCTACGACAATCGGGGCGCGGGCCGCTCCGGCTCGCCACCCTGGGCCACCTCGATGCCCGAGCTCGCCGCCGACGCCGTCCGGCTGCTCGACGCGCTCGGGGTCGAGAGCGCGCACGTCTTCGGCATCTCGATGGGCGGCATGATCGCCCAGGAGCTCGCGCTGCGATTTCCCGAACGGGTGCGCGGGCTCGTTCTGGCGGGCACGACGCCCGGCGGGCCGCGGGCGATCCGGCCGGCCGTCGGGGAGCTCGCCGCCGTTGGCGTGGACCTCGCGCGCACCTTCCACGTCCCGGCCCGCCCCTGGCTCGCGCCGTTGCTCTTCTCCGCGCGGTTCCGCGAGGAGCAGCCCGAGCGCGTCGCCGAGCTGCTCACCTACTTCGCGCGCCACACGCCGACGCCCTGGGGCGTGAACGCGCACTGGTGGGCGACCGTCTATCACGACACCGTCAGCCGCCTCGGCCGGATCCAGGCGCCGACCCTCGTCATGCACGGCGGCGAAGACACTTTCGCTCCCCTCGCGAACGCTGAGCTGCTCGCCGAGCGGATCCCGGACGCGGAGCTCTGCGTGGTCGCCGGGACCGGCCACGCCTGCATCCTCGAAGCACCGGAGCGCTCCTTCGCCGCCATCGACGGCTTCCTCGGCGGCCGGCGCGCGCCGATCCCCGCGGGCCGCCCGCGCACCGGGCTGCTCGCCCGCGCCGAGCCGCTCACCCGCCCCTTCGGCCTCCACGTCGGCGCCCTGCGCACCGGCGGCTCGCTGGCCGCGCTTCCCTTCCAACCGAAACGAGAGACCCATGTGGCGCCTGACCGATGAGCAGCGGGAGCTGCGCGACTCCATCCGCACCTTCGCGCAGGAGGTCGTGCGCCCGAAGATGCTCGAGGTCGACTCGAGCTCGCCGTACCCGATGGAGGTCCACGAGGCCATGGCCGCGGAGGGCCTGCTGAAGCTCGCGATCCCGGCGGCCTACGGCGGCCGTGACACGACGAACGTCGCCTACTGCTCGTTCATCGAGGAGCTCGCGCGCGTCAGCGGCACCGTCTCGCTCATGGGCGCCTACGTGAAGCTCACCGCGCTCCCGATCATCCTCGCCGGCAGCGACGAGCAGAAGAAGAGGTTCCTCCCCGGCCTCGCCTCCGGCGAGCACCTCGGCTCCTACGCGATCACCGAGCCCGGCGTCGGCTCCGATCCCGCGGCGCTCACAACCAAGGCCGAGCGGCGCGGGGACACCTGGATCCTGAACGGCACGAAGCGCTTCATCGGGAACGCCGGCCTGTCGCAGCTCTACGTCGTCTTCGCGCGGACCGGCGAGGAGGGCGCCGGTGGGGTGAGCGCGTTCGTCGTCGACGGCGAGTCGGAGGGGCTGAGCGTCGAGGAGCTCCCGACCATGGGCATGCCCGGCTGGCGGCTCGGGGCCCCGACCTTCACGGACGTCGAGGTGCCCCACGCGAACCTCCTCGGGGCGGAGGGCGACGGCTTCAAGATCGCCATGGGTGCCTTCGACACATCCCGGCCGACCGTCGCCTCGCAGGCGGTCGGGCTCGGCCAGGGGGCGATCGACCTTGCGCTCGACTACGCGCGCCGCCGCGAGACCTTCGGGGAGCCGCTCATCGAGCATCAGGGCGTGCAGTTCAAGCTCGCCGGGCTCGAGGCGAAGGTCGCCGCCGCCCGGTCGCTCACCTACCAGGCGGCCACCTGTGTCGACGAGGGCGACCCGCGGATGACCAAGCTCGCCGCGGCCGCGAAGCTCATCGCCTCGGACACGGCGATGGAGGCGACCACCGAGGCGGTCCAGGTGCTCGGCGGCAACGGGTACCTGAAGGAGTTCCCCGCCGAGCGCATGATGCGCGACGCGAAGGTGCTCCAGATCTACGAGGGGGCCAACGAGATCCAGATGCTCGTGATCGCCCGCCAGATGGTCATGGAGGCCGAGGAGCGCGGCGTGATCTGGACGGAGGCCGTGGAGGCCGAGGGCCGGACCGAGCCGGCCGAAGCCGAGGACGTCGGCGCGCGGGCCTGAACTGCGACGACCCGGGCGCCGCGTGACGCCCGGGTCGCAGTGCTTCTAGAAGCTCGCCTCGGCGAGCTCCATCACGTCGTTCTCGATCGTGGCGATGCTCTCCTTGACCGATGCGAGGCCCGGCAGGACGGTCCGCGCGAAGAAGATGCCCACGGCGACCTTCCCCTCGTAGAACGCCTTGTCGCCCTCGGCCGTCGGGTTCCCGGCGAGCGCCTTCAGCGCGATCTCCGCGTGGTCGAGCAGCAGCCAGCCGATGAGCAGGTCGCCGAAGGCCATGAGGAAGTCGCGCGAGCCCAGGCCGACCTTGTACAGCGAGGTCGGGTCCTCCTGGGAGGCGATCAGGTACTGGGTGAGCGAGCCGGCCATGGCCTGGACGTCACCGAGCGCCGTCGCGAACTGGCCCCAGCTGTCCTTCAGCGCGTCGTCGCCGTCACGGTCGATCGAGGCCTGCATCTGGCCCATGACCCAGCCGATGGCCTCGCCCTTGTCCCGCGCGATCTTGCGGAAGAAGAAGTCCTGGGCCTGGATGGCCGTCGTGCCCTCGTAGAGGGAGTCGATCTTCGCGTCACGGATGTACTGCTCGAGCGGGTAGTCCTGCAGGTAGCCGGAGCCCCCGTAGGTCTGCAGCGACTCGGCGAGCACCTCGTAGGCGCGCTCCGAGCCGACGCCCTTGACGATCGGCAGCAGGAGGTCGTTGACCTTGTGGGCCATCGCGCCCTCCATGCCGAAGACGATCTCGGCCGAGGTCACGTCCTGGAAGGCCGCGGTGTACAGGTACACGGAGCGCAGGCCTTCCGAGTACGCCTTCTGGCGCATGAGCGCCCGGCGCACGTCGGGGTGGTGCATGATCGAGACGCGCGGGGCGGTCTTGTCGGTCATCTGCGTGAGGTCCGCACCCTGCACGCGCTCCTTGGCGTACTCGAGTGCGTTGAGGTAGCCGGTCGACAGCGTCGCGATGGCCTTCGTGCCGACCATCATCCGGGCGTGCTCGATGACCTTGAACATCTGGGCGATGCCGTTGCGGTCGTCGCCGACGAGCCAGCCCACCGCGGGCGTGCCGTTGTCGCCGAAGGCGACGTCGCAGGTGGCCGAGGCCTTCAGCCCCATCTTGTGCTCGAGCCCGGTGACGAAGACGCCGTTGCGCTCGCCCGGCTCGCCGGTCTTCGAGTCGAAGTGGAACTTCGGGACGAAGAAGAGGCTCAGGCCCTTCGTGCCCGGCGCGGCGCCCTCGATGCGGGCGAGCACGAGGTGGAAGATGTTCTCGAAGAGGTCACCCGAGTCGCCCGAGGTGATGAAGCGCTTGACGCCCTCGATGTGGAAGGTGCCGTCCTCCTGCTCGATCGCCTTCGTGCGACCGGCGCCGACGTCGGAGCCCGCGTCGGGCTCGGTCAGGACCATCGTCGAGCCCCAGTCGCGCTCGACCGAGAGCTCGGCCCAGTGCTGCTGCTCCTCGTTGCCGAGCTCGTGCAGGATGCCGGAGAACGAGGCGCCCGCCAGGTACATGAGGGCCGCGGGCTGGGCGCCGAGGATGAACTCGTTGATCGCCCAGGTGACCATCGGCGGGGCGGGGACGCCACCGACGGCCTCGGGGAGGCCGACGCGGTGCCAGTCGCCCTCGGACCAGGACCGCACGGCGGCCTTGAAGTCCTCCGGGAGGGTGACGGTGCCGGTGGCGGGATCGAACGTGGGCGGGTTGCGGTCGGTCTCCGCGAAGGACGCGGCCAGTGGGCCCTCGGCGACGCGCGAGGCTTCGGCGAGCATCTCGCGGACGGTGTCGCCGTCGAGGTGCTCGTAGTTGCCGGTGGCGAGGACGTCGTCGACCTTCAGCGCCTCGAAGAGGTTGAACTGCAGGTCGCGGAGGTTGCTCTTGTAATGGCTCATGTCGGGTCTGGCGGCTTTCTCTCTGGATGCGGGGAGGGACGTGGCGGCCAGGGATAGTCGCACGCTGCGCGTCGACGGACTGTCACCAAGCTCCAAATCGTCCTCTTCTCATACGTACGTAGACACACGATGGCCCACCGGCTGGCTTACTGACAGCGTGTCTGCGTGGCAAGGGTGCGGCCGAGCTCCGCGTACACCTTGCGGTTGAAGGCGAGCCCGACGTGGCTGCCCTCGACTTCGACGCAGCGCGCGTACGGGACCACCGCGGCCCGCCAGCGGACGACCCCGTCGCCCTTGGAGTAGATGCTCGTGAGCGGGACCTCCTGCGGGGTGGCGCCGCTGAAGTCCTCCGTGAAGCGGCAGCGGCAGTCCGCGGTGAAGCAGCCGTTCCTTGCGATACGGTCACTCGTGCGCGCGTGAACGCCGCGGACGGCGCGGACGGCGGCCTGGGTGGGGGCGCTGATGTCGAACGGGGTGTCGAGGCCGGCGCCGAGCGAGATCGCCGCGCACATGCGGTCCGGGTCTCGACGTGCGAGTGCCTTCGCGAAGTGGCCGCCGCGGCTGTGGCCGATCACGGTGACCTTCCGGCCCGTGCGCGCGTGCAGCTCGACGATCTGCTCGTGCAGCCGATCGCAGGCCCGGTCCGAGCAGTCGACGTTCGCGATCATCCCGCAGCCGTGCGCGTCGTACCCGATGCGGTTCAACCAGCCGCGCATGAGCTTCAGCGTGATGTCGCCGGCGAGGAAGCCGGGGACCAGGATGATCGGCGCCCCGTCGCCCCGCTCGACCCCCTTGCCGCGGAAGACGGGATCGACGAGGAGCCGCGCCAGCTCGGCCTGCCAGCGGAGCTCGCCGATGGGATTCCCCCACCACGGCGCCTCCGGGGCGACGTGCTCGCCCTGGCCGGGCGGGGTGGGATCGAACGCGGTGGCGGACACCCGCGGGAACGGTAGCCGCGCGAGGCCCGCGTCGAGATGTCTCCTCTCACCGCGGAGGGGGGATCTGCGACATCTCGACGTGGGCGTAGGGTCCTCGGGACATGGCGCTCCCACCGCCCGACGGGTTCCTGATCGGCCACTGGACAGACCCCCTCGGGCAGACCGGCTGCACCGCGATCCTCGCCCCGGAGGGCGCGGTCGCGGGCGGCGAGGTGCGCGGCGGCGGGCCCGGGACGCGCGAGATGGACCTGCTGACCCCGGCCAGCGGGCCGCGGCTCATCCAGGGCGCGCTGTTCACCGGCGGCTCCGCCTTCGGGCTCGCGGCCGCAGACGGCGTCGTCCAGTGGCTGGCCGAGCACGGGCACGGCCACCCGACCCGGTTCGGCGTCCGGGTCCCGCTCGTCCCGGCGGCGGTTGTCTTCGACCTCGCGCGCGGGGGCGCGGACGCCCGGCCCGGTGCCGCGGAGGGCTACGCCGCCTGCGAGAACGCGCGCGTCGGCGAGGTCGAGCGCGGGCTCGTCGGCGCCGGCACGGGCTGCGCGGCGGGCAAGCTGCTCGGCCCTGAGGGCTGGACGTCGAGCGGGATCGGCTGGGCGGCCGAGGACTTCGGCGGCGCGCGGGTCTGCGCGCTCGCGGTGGTCAACCCGGTGGGGGAGGTCGTGGCGGAGGACGGGTCGATCCTCGCGGGCGCCCGCCGCCCCGACGGCACCACCGTCCGCACCGCAGACCTCCTCCGGGCCGGGATGCTGCCGCCGCCCGCCCGGGAGGCGACCGTCCTCGTGGCGGTGCTCACCGACGCGCGCATCGACCGCACCGAGGCCTGGCTGGTCGCGCGGGCGGCGAGCGCCGGCGTGGCCCGCGCCGTCCACCCCGTCGCCACCCCGTTCGACGGCGACGTCGCGCTCTGCCTGAGCACGGCGCAGGTCGAGGTCGATCCGCTCGCGCTCACGGCGATCGCCCAGGACGTGGTGGCCGCCGCCGTCCGGGACGGTGCCAGAAGTGCCCTCGGCTAGCAGAACGGGCGTTGGACGCGGCGTCCCAGACGGCCTCTCAGTCCTCGACCATCCGGCGGTCACGCCGTCCCCGGGCGCCGAGTAGTGTCGAAGTGAGTCGCACGAGCGGGCTCTTCAAGCGACCTCCAGAAGGGTGCGATGACGGACGCAGAGCAAACCCCGAACGCGACGACGGAACCAACCTCGAGCGCAAGCGACATCTGTCTGCAGGGCGTCACGAAGCGCTTCGGCGACGCCACCGCGGTCAACGAGCTCGACCTCGAGATCGGACGCGGGGCGTTCTTCGCGATGCTCGGCCCCTCCGGCTGCGGCAAGACGACCACCCTGCGCATGATCGGCGGCTTCGAGGCCCCGACGGCCGGCCGGGTGCTCCTCGGCGGTGAGGACGTCACCGACCGGCCGCCCTACAAGCGCGACGTCAACACGGTCTTTCAGTCCTACGCGCTCTTCCCGCATCTCACGGTCGAGAAGAACGTCGCCTTCGGGCTCGAGCGCCGCAAGCTCGCCAGGGCGGAGGTCACCCGACGGGTGCACGAGATGCTCGAGCTCGTCCAGCTCGAGCCGCTCGCCAAACGGAAGCCCGCGCAGCTCTCCGGGGGGCAGCAGCAGCGGGTCGCGCTGGCCCGCGCGCTCGTGAACCGCCCGCGGGCCTTGCTGCTCGACGAGCCGCTCGGGGCGCTGGACCTGCGACTGCGCAAGCAGCTGCAGCTCGAGTTGAAAGCCATCCAGCAGGACGTCGGAATCACCTTCGTCCACGTGACGCACGATCAGGAGGAGGCCATGACGATGGCCGACCGGATCGCCGTGATGAACGCCGGGCGCATCGAGCAGGCCGGCGCGGCCGCCGAGCTCTACGAGCGCCCCTGCACCGCGTTCGTCGCGAACTTCCTCGGGGTCTCGAACCTCGTGGACGCTCGCCTGCTCGCCACCGACGGCCCGCTCGTGACGCTCGAGACCCACGACGGTGCCCGTCTGCGCGCGCCCGCCGAGCGCGTCGGGCCTCGCGACGGCGAGGCGGTGAGCGTCGGCGTGCGGCCGGAGAAGGTGAGGCTGCTGCACGAGCACGAGTCGGCCCCGGACGATGCGAACGTCCTGCGTGGCCGGATCGAGGTCGCCTCCTTCCTCGGGGTCTCGATCCAGTACCTCGTCCGCACGCGCGGCGGCGAGGAGCTCACCGTGGTGGCTCAGAACTCGGACGGCGTGGAGCACGACGCCTTCACCGTCGGCAGCGAGGTCCAGCTCGCCTGGCCGTCCCGCCACACCTTCGTCGTCGCCAAGGAGCCTCACCATGAAGCCTGAACGACCCATCCAGAACATCCTCGACGAGCTCGTCAACGGGGATCCTGTCTCCCGCCGGCACATGCTGAAGCGGGCCGGGACGGCGGGGGTCACGCTCGCCGGACTCCCGGCCTTCCTCTCCGCCTGCGGCGGCGTGAAGGGCGCCTCGACCACCTCGTCGACGGCAGCGAAGGCGGCGGCCGCCGCGGTCGATCACCCGAAGGTCCCGATCGGCGACTGGACGTTCTCCAACTGGCCGCTCTACGTCGACAAGACGGTCCTCACGGCCTTCAACAAGGAGTTCGGCGGCAAGGTCAAGTACGTCGAGGAGATCAACGACAACTTCGAGTTCTTCGGCAAGGTCCGCCAGCAGCTGCGCGCGGGCCGGTCGATCGACCGCGACATCGTCGTGCTCACCGACTACATGGCCGCGCGATGGGTGCGCAGCGACTACGCCGAGGCCATCGACAAGAAGAACGTGCCGAACGCGGCGAACCTGGTCGACAACCTGAAGACGATCAACTACGACCCCGAGCGGACCTTCACGCTTCCGTGGCAGTCCGGCGCGATCGGGCTCGGGTACAACATCAAGAAGACTGGACGGGAGATCACGAGCGTCAAGGATCTTTTCGATCCGAAGTTCAAGGGTCGCGTCTCGATGCTCGCCGAGCCCTACGACTCCGCCAACGCCGTGCTGCTCGGCGACGGGGTGGACGCCAGTAAGGCGACGCTCGATCAGATCCTGGGGGCGATCGAGAAGATCGACGAGGCCAACCAGGCCGGGCAGTTCCGCCGCTTCACGGGCAACGACTACACGACCGACCTCACGAAGGGGAACGTCTGGATCGCGCTCGCCTACTCGGGCGACCTCATCCAACTCCAGAGCGACAACCCAGACCTCCGCTTCGCCTACCCGGAGGAGGGGTCGATGCTCTTCACGGACAACATGATGATCCCGAGGGACGCGGCCCATCCCTACGCGGCCGAGACGATGATGAACTACGTCTACGACCCCGAGGTGCAGGCGAAGATCACCGAGTTCGTCAACTACATCCCGCCGGTGAGCGGGGTGCAGGAGATCGTTGCGAAGAGCGATCCGAAGCTCGCCGAGAACGAGCTCATCTTCCCGTCGGAGGCCATCCGCGAGAAGCTCTTCCCCTATCCGGAGCTCTCTGCGGGGGACGAGCGCAAGATGCAGGAGGCGATGGCCAAGGTGACGGGCGCATGAGCCCCGGGCGCTGATGCTGCGCCTCTCGCTCGCCCGTCGGCGCTCGCTCGTCCCGTGGCTGTTCCTCGGCCCCGGGCTGCTGTGGCTTGCGCTGTTCTTCGTCATCCCGTTGGCCAACCAGGCCAACGTCTCGCTGCAGACCGGTAACCCGGACACGGGCTACGCGTTCACGTGGGCGTTCAGCACGTACACGGATGCGGTCAGCGAGTACCAGGAGCAGTTTCTGCGCTCGCTCGGCTACGCGGCCACGGCGACCGTCCTTTGCCTGATGATCGCGTTCCCGCTCGCGTACTTCACCGCCTACCGGGCGGGGCGGTTCCGGAACCTGATGCTGCTGCTGATCATCCTGCCGTTCTTCATGTCCTACGTGCTGCGCACGGTGGCCTGGCAGCTGATCCTCTCCGACAACGGCTGGGTTCTCGCCCGGCTGCGCGACGTCGGCCTCGTCTCGGACACCGGCCGGCTGCTGGCCACGCGGACGGCCGTGATCGCGGGCATCACCTACAACTTCCTGCCCTTCATGGCGCTGCCGCTCTACGTGTCGCTGGAGAAGATCGACCGGCGACTGATCGAGGCGGCGACCGACCTCTACGCGAGCCCGCTCACCGCCTTCCGCAAGGTCACGCTGCCGCTCGCGCTGCCCGGGATCTTCGCGGGCTCTCTGCTCACCTTCATCCCCGCCTGCGGCGACTTCGTGAACGCCGCGCTGCTCGGGACCTCGCGCCAGTACATGATCGGCAACGTCATCCAGTCGAAGTTCATCACGATCCTCGACTACCCGACCGCGGCGGCGCTCTCCTTCATCCTGATGAGCTTCATCCTGGTCGGGATCCTCATCTACGCACGGCTGCTCGGTGCGCGGAACCTGACGCAGGCGGCGATGTGATGCGTCGCAGCCTGCGCCACTGGGTGCTCGGCGCGTGGTCGGTCGCCGCGCTGCTCTACCTGTTCATCCCGATCTTCGTGATCGTGCTGTTCTCGTTCAACGACAACAAAGGGCGCTTCAACTTCACCTGGCAGGGCTTCACGCTCGACCACTGGAAGGCGCCGTTCGCGAACCCGGACCTCACCGAGGCGCTCAAGAACTCGCTGCTGATCGGCGGGCTCGACACGATCATCGCCACGGCGCTCGGCACGCTCATGGCGGTCGCGCTCGTGCGGTACTCGTTCCGCGGGCGGGGCGCCGTGGACATGCTCGTGTTCCTGCCGCTCTCCACGCCGGAGGTCGTGCTCGGCGCGGCGCTCCTCGCGCTCTTCCTGACCGCGAACATCGCGACGGGCTTCGTCACGATCCTGATCGCGCACGTGATGTTCACGATCTCCTACGTGGTGGTGACGGTGAAGGCGCGCCTGGAGGGCATGGACCGCCACATCGAGGAGGCGGCCATGGATCTCGGGGCGACCGAGTTCGTGACGTTCCGCAAGGTCACCCTGCCGATGATCGCACCGGGCGTGGCCGCCGCGGCGCTGCTGGCGGCGGCGATCTCCGTCGACGACTACGTGATCACGAGCTTCAACGCGGGGCAGACCACGACGTTCCCCCTCTTCATCTTCGGGGCGACCCGTCAGGGCGTGCCGGCGGAGGTGAACGTGCTCGGTACCATGCTGCTGGTCGTCGTGCTCCTGCTGATGGGCGCAAACGTGATGCTGCAGAAGCGCCTGGCGCGGCGCGACGCGAACCTCGCGCACGCGCCCGCGGCCTAGGCGCGTCCACGTGATGACCCCGGGCGCCGGGAGAGGATGCGTCCCGAACCGCCGCCTGAAGTCGGCGCTGCACGCCAACCTAATGCTCTGGTTTGCGGATCGGACCGGACAGGCGTAGGCTCCTGCGTCCAAGTGGCCGTCGGGCTGCGGGGACACCCCACTACCTGCGGCCCTCCACCCCGGTTGGCGGCCCATCGAGGAGCACACGCATGCCCCGCCGCCAACGCCGGATCACCGGCTTCCTGCTCGCGTCCCTCTTGTCGCTTGCCGTCGGACCCGGGGTCGCCCGGGCCACGTCCTACACGCCGTTTCCGGGGAGCGCCGGGTTCACGCTGAGCAAGCCACTGGGGATCACCGCGGGACCTGACGGCAACCTGTGGTTCGCGGCGAGCGGCACGGACAGCATCAATCGGATCACCCCGTCCGGGGTCGTCACGGAGTTCGGGCCGGTCCGCCAACCCCAGTCCACGGTCACCGACATCACACCCGGGCCGGACGGCAACCTCTGGTTCACGATGAACGGTGGGAACACCGTGGGGAAGATCACGACGGCGGGGACGATCACCGAGTACCCGTTGACGGGTGAGAGGTGGTTCCCGGACGAGATCGTCGCCGGCCCCGACGGGGGGCTGTGGTTCACCGACGGCGGCTCCGGGCGCATCGGTCGGATCTCGACGGCCGGGGTCGTGGTGGCGTACCCGACGCGCACCACGCCCACGGGCGGGATCGCCAAGGGCACCGACGGCAACCTCTGGTTCACCACCGGGTCGGCCGAGATCGGGCGGATCACGACTGCCGGCGTGGTGACGCGGTACGCATTGCGCGCGGGCAGCGAACCGGATGCCATCACCGCCGGCCCCGACGGCGCCCTCTGGTTCACGGACTCCGGCCGCGGAGAGATCGGCCGGATCACCACGAGCGGAGCGGCGACGGCGGTCCCCGTGGGCGTCGGCGACCAGTTCGGTGGCATCACCACCGGCCCCGACGGCGCACTCTGGGCGACCGACATGTCGCGGCTCACGCTCGTCCGGGTGACCACGACCGCCACAGAGGCCGAGTTCTTCGATCTCAGGGAGGACGCAGCCCCGACCGACATCACCCTCGGGCCGGACGGGAACCTCTGGGTCACCGAGAGCCGCGCCTCGATGGTGGGCCGCTTCACGCCCGATCCGGCGGCCCCGCCTGAGGGTGGCGGGGCGCCGCCCGGCGGCGGGACTCCGCCTGCGGGCGGGACTCCGCCCGCCGGCGGGCCGACCCCGGGTGGCGAGCAGGCAGCGTCGCCGGGCGCCACCGGCGCGACGGTCCCGGTCGCGCCGGCGGGCGCCGCCGGGGCCCCGAGCGGGTTGGCCGGGTTCCCGTCGGTTCCACCCCCCAAGAGCCCGGGCACGGCCCGCAAGCGACCGGTCGTACGGGCGTGCGTCCCGGCCAAGCGCACGAAGAGCGGGCGGCGACGGGCACGATGCCTGACCCGCAGCCTGACGGGCCCGACGGCCTACCTGCTCAAGGGGAAGGTGGCGCGCGTCCGCCTGCTGCGCGGGCGGCGCACCGTCGCTCGGGGAAGCCTGGCCAAGGGCGTGCTCAAGCTCACCTCCGCCAAGGCGCTCAAGGCGGGGCGGTACACACTTCTTGTCGGCAAGCGGAAGCGGACCGTCCGGATCGGCGCCGTGCAGCGGGCGGCCGCGACCTAGCGTCCGGCCCCGGGGCGAGGACCGACCGAGCGGGGCGTCCTGCACTTCGTCGACGTGCTGCCGGTATCACCGGCGCGCGCTTGTGGAGGACAGGCACATCGGGCGCCGGCCAACGCGGGAACGCGCCCCACGTTTGTGTGGCCGGGGGTGGCAAACGTGGCAGGCGTTCAGCTCTCGGCGGTCGTCCGCGCCGCGAGGCCACGGGCGTGCAGAGCGCGAAGATCGGCAGCGAGGGCGTCGCCGTCCTCGACGACGTGCTTCCACGTAGCGCGGACGACCTGCAGGCCGTACTGCGTGAGCAGGCGCCGATCGCGCGCCCGGTCGGCGTCGAACGCCTTGGCGGTCGCGTGCGCCTGGCGACCGTCGAGCTCGACCGCGAGCCCCGCGGGGAGCCATACGACGTCGAGGTACACCACCTGGTGCGGGTCGCGAAGCACGAGTCGGCGGTTGACCTCGGCGGTCGGGAACCCATGGGTCCGAAGGAGCTCCGCGAAGCGGTGCTCGAGCGCGAGCCGGAGGTTCCCGGAGATCGGCAGGCGCTCGCGGGCGAGCTCGCGGAGCAGCGGAGAGCCTCGGCGCACCGTGGCCTCGGCCAGCAGCGACGAGGCGTCGAGGAGCCGACGGAACTCCGCCTCGTGCACCGCCTCGGCGATCTGCGCCGGGTTCGCGTACGTGGCCAGGTCCGTCAGGCAGCGGGACACCGGGGCGACCCGGAGCCCCTCGACCCGCTCGACGGTCTCCGGCTTCACCGGGCGACGGTGCACCACGACGCCGGGCCGAGCGCGGTGGTGATGTGCGCAGGCGAGGTGCACCGCCGGATCGGACAGCGGCTCGAGCACCCCTCGGAGCTCGAGGCCCGTCCGGGCGGTCAGGACGGCGGTGGGGTCGACGCCGAGGATGGCGGCCGCGCACCGCGCTTCGAGGCTCGTCGGTGCCCCGGCCAGCCGGTAGGCGCCGCGCTGTTCCGGAACGAGCAGTCCGGACCTGACCCGCCCGGCCACCATCGCTCTCGTGAGGCCGAGGTCGAGGAGCTGCCGGGTCGAGATCCGCCCGTGCTGCTGGGCGGCAACCGCGAGCAGCGCGGAGTGCGCCCCACGTTTGGTGGACGCGGCGTGGCGAACGTGGGGCACGTCCCCACGCTCGCCGAGACCCCGGTGACGGCTCTACGCGCACCTGTCACGAAAGCGCGCCGGAACAGCCTCAGAACGTCGGCGCGTACTTCCCGAAGACGTCCTGCATCGCGCCGCAGACCTCGCCCATCGAGGCGCGGTCGCGCAGGGCGTCCTTGATGTGGGGGACGAGGTTCTCGTCGCCCGCTGCCACCTCGCGCAGCTTCGTGAGCGCCGCCTCGACCTTCTCCTGATCGCGGTTCTCCTTGAAGGCCTTCAGGCGCTCGAGCTGCGCGCGCTCGGAGTCCGGGTCGACGCGGAGGAGGTCCGGAACCTCGAGCTCCTCCTCCTCGTACTTGTTCACGCCGACCACGATGTCCTGGGCGATCCGGTAGCGCTCCTGGTAGCCCCAGGCGCTCTCGTCGATCTCGCCGGTGATGAACTCGATCGCCTTGACCGAGCCGCCGAGCTCGTCCACCTTCGTGATGAGCTCCAGCGCGCGCGACTCGATCTCGTCGGTGAGCGCTTCGACGAAGTAGGAGCCCGCGAAGGGGTCCACGGTGTCGGCCGCGCCGGACTCGTGGGCGAGGATCTGCTGGGTGCGCAGCGCCGTCTTCGCCGCCGTCTCGGACGGGAGCGCGAGCGCCTCGTCGAAGCCGTTCGTGTGCAGCGACTGCGTGCCGCCGCAGACCGCGGCGAAGCCCTGCAGCGCGACACGAACGATGTTGTTCACCGGCTGCTGCGCGGTGAGCGTGACGCCGCCGGTCTGCGTGTGGAAGCGCAGCATCATCGACTTCGGGTTCTGCGCGCCGAAGCGCTCCTTCATGATCTTCGCCCACATGCGCCGGGCCGCGCGGAACTTCGCGACCTCCTGGAAGACGTTGTTGTGGCCGTTGAAGAAGAAGGCCAGGCGCGGGGCGAAGTCGTCGACCGCGAGGCCTGCGTCGATCGCCGCCTGCACGTAGGCGATGCCGCTGGAGAGCGTGAAGGCGACCTCCTGCACGGCGCTGCAGCCCTTCTCGCGGAAGTGGTAGCCGGAGATCGAGACCGTGTTCCAGCGCGGCACGTTCTCCTTGCAGTAGGCGAAGAGGTCCGTGGTCAGGCGCATCGAGGCCTCGGGCGGGAAGATGTAGTTCCCGCGGGCGATGTACTCCTTGAGGATGTCGTTCTGCGTGGTGCCGCGGAGCTGCTTGGACTCGACGCCCTGCTCCTCGCCGACGAGCTCGTAGAGCGCGAGCAGCACGGCGGCGGGTGCGTTGATCGTCATCGACGTGGAGATCTTGTCGAGCGGGATCTCGTCGAACGCGGTGCGCATGTCGTCGATCGTGTCGATCGCGACGCCGGTGCGGCCGACCTCGCCCAGACAGCGCGGGTTGTCGGAGTCGAGGCCGAGCTGGGTCGGCAAGTCGAAGGCCATCGAGAGGCCGGTCGCGCCGCGGCCGATCAGGTAGCGGTAGCGCTCGTTGGACTCCTTCGCGCTCGCGTAGCCCGCGTACTGGCGCATCGTCCAGACCTGCTTGCGGTACATGTCGCGGTGCGGACCGCGGGTGTAGGGGTACTCGCCGGGAGCGCCGAGCCGCTCGGGCAGGTTCTCGCGGACGTCCTCGGGGCCGTAGAGGGCCTCCATCTCGATCCCGGAGTCGGTGAAGTGCCGGGGGTCGTCGGGACCGACGATCGGGGCGACGGTGAGACGTTCCTCTTCGGTGGCCATGGGGCGGATCGTATCCGCGGCGGGCCGGCGCTAGACCGCCGAGGCCACCACCGTGGTGTGGAAGGCGGTGCGGTACTGCTCCTCGACGCGGAACCCCGTCGCCTCGACCATCGTCGTGAGTGCAGCCGGGGAGATCCCCCAGAACCAGTTCACGTACCCGCGAGCGGGGTCGAACGGCTCGGTGTGGGTGGGGTGGGTGCCGGGGGCGGGCGCGAACTCGCAGCGGTTGCCGCGCAGCGGGAGCGTCTCGGTGGCAAGGATGAGCGTCTCGCCCGTCATGGCCCGCAGCCGCTCGAGGGTCAGCAGCGGATGGGGCGCGTGGTAGAGGACGCCCGAGCACCAGACGACGTCGTGGACGCCGACCTCCGCGACGGTCGCCGGCTCGTGCAGGTCACCCTGGACGAAGCGGACCTGCGATGCGCGCCGGGCGTGCTCGGAGCGCCAGGCCTCGCTCTCACCCATGACGTCGACGCCGGTCACCCGGCTCGCCCCCGCCTCCTCCGCGGCGAAGGCGATCGCCCCGTCGACCGACCACATGCACCCCACGTCCACGAACGAGCGACCCTTCACGTGGCGGGCGACGAGCTCCTCCCGGGGCGGGGTACCGCGGGAGAGTCGCTGGCGCAGGCGGACGGAGGGCCTCATGGCGCCGAGGCTACGGACCCGGCGGCCGTGCGGCCGCGTACGCGGCGCGTCGAGATGTCGCAAATCACCCGAGAGGGGGGATTCAAGACATCTCGACGGCGTCGGCGGTAGCGTCGAGAGCGTGATCGTGACCGTCAGGCTCTTCGCCGCGCTGAAGGAGCGCGCCGGCACCGGGAGGCTCGAGCTCGAGCTGCCCGACGGCGCCCGGGTGGCCGACGCGCTCGCTGCGCTCGACGGCCTCGCCGACGGGCTGTCGCTCGTGCTGGCCGTCAACCGCGAGTACGCGAGCCCGGAGCGGGTGCTCGCGGCGAGCGACGAGCTCGCCGTGGTCCCGCCCGTCTCGGGTGGAGCGGCGCACGTCCACACACGGGTCGTCGACCACGCCCTCTCGCTCGACGCCCTGGTGGCGCACGTCCAGGACCCGCGAGCCGGAGCCGTGGTCACCTTCTCCGGCGTCACCCGCGACGTCAGCCACCTCGACTACGACGGCTACGTCGAGATGGCGGAGGCCGAGCTGCGCCGCATCGCCGAGGAGGCCGTCGAGCGTTTCGGCCTCTGCGCGGTCGCGAGCGAGCACCGCACGGGCCGAGTCGTCACGAGCGAGGCGTCGATCCTCGTCGCCGCCAGCGCGCCCCACCGGCCCGAGGCCTTCGCCGGGGCGCGGTACGTCATCGACCAGCTCAAAGAGCGGCTGCCGATCTGGAAGCAGGAGCGGGGCGCCTGGAAGCACGAGCACGTGCCCCCGGCGCCCGGCGGCTGAGCTACACCGCGCCGCCCGCTGCCGTCGGGGCGGTGGGGTCCTCGCCGGCGTCCGCTCCGTGCTCACGGGCGAGGTACTCCTCGGCCCACATCGGGTTCTCCCGCGCGCGTTCGACGGTCCGCAGCAGGTCGGTCATCGTCGCGACCTCCTCGACTTGCTCCTTGAGGAACCACTGCACGAACTGCTCCGACTGGAAGTCGCTGTGCTCGCGGGCGACCGACATGAGCCCCTCGATCTGCTTCGTGACCTTCTTCTCCTGCTCGAGCGCGATGGCCACGGGCTCGACGATGTCCGCGAAGCCGTTGCGGGGCCCGGCCACCGCGGGGATGATCGGGTCGACGTCGGCGTCGAGCAGGTACTTGATCATCATCATCGCGTGGTTGCGCTCCTCGATCGCCTGGGCGTAGAAGAAGGCGGCCAGGCGGGGAAGGGTCTCCGCGTCGTAGTAGGTCGCGACGGCGATGTACTGCTGGCTGGCGCCGAACTCGTTGGCGATCTGGTCGTTGAGCGTCTCGACGAAGGCGGGGGCTGGCATCCGGGGACCATATCCGACCATGGCGGTGAGGATTTGGGTCTACCCTGACCGGGTGGGCAAGACCGTCAAGGCGAAGAAGTCCTGCTGCAAGGACAAGCCGCGCTGCAAGAAGTGCCCGGTCGTGCTCAAGCGGCTCGAGAAGATCGGGCTGGCCGAACGCATCGACAAGCGTACGTACGTCGTCGTCGACGTCATCCCGAAGAAGACGCTGAAGGCGCTGCGCAGCCCCGCGAAGCGGCTGCCCCGCTGAGCGGGTGCACGCTGTTCCAATAGCCTCCTCCCGCTATGGCCACTGCACTCGTAACCGGCGGAGCCGGATTCCTCGGCTCCCATCTCTGCGACGAGCTGCTCTCGCGCGGGCACCGCGTGATCTGCGTCGACAACTTCGAGACGGGCAACCTGACGAACATCGAGCACATCCGCGTGCCCGAGTTCGAGGTGCTGCACGTCGACATCGTCGAGCCGTTCCACGTCGACGAGCCGGTGGACTTCGTCTACCACCTGGCCTCCCCGGCCTCGCCGATCGATTACCTGCGCCTGCCGCTCCACACGCTGAAGGTCGGCTCACACGGCACCCACAACGCGCTCGGCCTCGCGAAGAAGCACCGCGCCCGGTTCCTCGTCGCCTCGACCAGCGAGGTCTACGGCGATCCTCAGGTCCACCCGCAGCCCGAGAGCTACTGGGGCCACGTGAACCCGATCGGACCCCGCGGCGTCTACGACGAGGCCAAGCGCTACGCCGAGGCCCTCACGATGGCCTACCACCGCCAGCAGGGCGTCGACACCGCGATCATGCGGATCTTCAACACCTACGGGCCGAAGATGCGCGCGCACGACGGCCGCGCCATCCCGACGTTCCTGCGTCAGGCGCTCCAGGACCGGCCGATCACGGTCTTCGGAAGCGGGGAGCAGACCCGCTCCTTCTGCTACGTGGACGACCTGATCCGCGGCATGATCGCCCTGGCGGAGTCGGGCGAGCATCAGCCGGTCAACATCGGCAACCCGAACGAGTTCACGCTGCTCGAGCTCGCCCAGCAGGTCATCGCGGCCACGGGGTCGAACTCCGAGATCGTCCATGAGGCGCTTCCGACCGACGACCCGCAGGTCCGCCGCCCGGACATCACCCGGGCCACCGAGATCCTCGGCTGGGCGCCGAAGGTCGAGCTCGAAGAGGGGCTGCGCCGGACGATCGACGGCTCCTCTCGCGAGCAGCTCGTCGGGGCGCCCCGCTAACTTCGTGGTTCGGATAACGACGTGAACTCCGTTACTTCGGGGTTCGCGTGGCGTTCGTCTGAGTGAATGCCGGTGCATGAGGCCACCCAGCCGCAGGAGACCGACAGCTTGCCGCTCGTCGATATGCCCCTGCCCGAGCGCGATGTGCGCTCCAAGCGTTCACCGATCCTGCGCTTCGTCCTGAAGCTCGACACCGCCCGCCGCCTGTTCCGGGTGGCGAGCCTCTTGGTGCTCGACTTCGTGACCCTGTTCGCCGCGATCTTCACGGCACTCGCGGTCAAGGCGGTCATCCTCGACGACTGGAACCCGACGGCTGTCCTGCAGGAGACCAAGGACACGGTCTCCTTCGCCTACCTGATCGCCGCGCTGCTCTTCGCTCGCTCCGGGCTCTACGCCGAGCGCTCCGCGCGCCCCGGCCTCACCCGCATCGTGGGGTCGCTCTTCCAGACCACGGTGGTCACCCTGGTGTTCGCGCTCGTGAACGGGGAGACGTTCTCGAGCTACTACATCTTTTACGGGACGCTGTTCTTCTCGGTCATCTACGTCTCGACCGCGCGCTGGGCCTACGAGCAGGCCACGGGCGTGGTCCTGAAGGCGGCGGGCTACGAGCGCCGTGCCGTCCTCGTGGGGACCGGCCAGCACATCGAGGCGGTCGCCCACGCGATGCTCGACGCGCCGGACCACACCGGGGTGACGGTGGTCGGCTTCATCTCGCTCACGCCGCGTCCCGACAACGGGCTGCGCTCCCTCGGCACGCTCGACCAGATCGACTCGGTCCTGGCCGAGCACCGGCTCGACGAGGTGATCATCGCCGACCCCGACTTCCCGCAGGAGGAGGCGGTCGAGCTCGTCGACCGCTGCCATCAGCGGGGTGTCCGCGTGCGGGTCGCGCCGTCGACGATGGAGATGCTGATCCACCGGGCGGAGTTCGTCCCCGGCCAGTCGGTGCCGCTCTTCGAGCTGAAGCCGCCCGTCTTCGAGGGGATCGACTACGCGGTCAAGCGGCTCTTCGACGTCGTGCTGAGCTCGCTCATCCTCCTCGTGCTCTCGCCGCTGCTGCTCGTGATCGCCGTCGCGGTCGCGGCGAGCTCCCGCGGCCCGGTCCTCTACCGCTCGGTCCGGCCCGGGATCGGCCGGCTGCCGTTCGACTGCCTGAAGTTTCGGACGATGCACAACGACGCGGACGAGCGTCAAGCCGATCTCGAATCGCTCAACGAGGCCAAGGGCGCGCTCTTCAAGATCCGCGCAGACCCGCGCATGACCCGGGTCGGGCGGCTCCTGCGGAAGTACTCGCTCGACGAGCTGCCGCAGCTCGTGAACGTGGTCCGCGGGGAGATGTCGCTCGTCGGCCCGCGGCCGCTCCCGCAGCGCGACTTCGACCGCCTGGAGGACTGGCACAAGAAGCGGTACCTGGTCCTCCCGGGCATCACCGGTCTGTGGCAGGTCTCGGGCCGCTCCGAACTGGACTTCGACGACCTCGTGCGGCTCGACTTCCTGTACCTCGAGCGCTGGTCCCCGTTCCTGGACCTGACGATCCTGCTGAAGACCGTCCCCGCCGTGCTGACCCGACGCGGAGCCTTCTGAGCGCGCGCCGGACGGGGGCCGTGGTGGTCGCCGTCCTCGTGGTCGTGCTCGCGGCGCTCCTGCTCGTACGGGCCCTGCAGCCCGGGGCGCCCGACGCCGTGCCGTTGGGCGCCTCCCTGCGTGACGTCGCCGGGGAGCGCCCGCTCGTCGGCACCGCCGTCCGGGACGAGCCGCTGCAGGACGAGCAGGGCTACCGGAACGTCCTTGCTCGTCAGTTCACCTCGCTCACCCCGGAGAACGCGATGAAGTGGGCGGTGCTCGAGCCCGAGCGGGGGAAGCTCGACTGGTCGGGGGCCGACCGGCTCGTCGCCTTCGCGCGCGAGCACGATCAGGCCGTCCGGGGCCACACGCTCGTCTGGTACACCCAGAACCCTGCGTGGCTCGAGGCGCTGAGGGGGGCCGAGCTGCGGCAGACGGTGCGGGAGCACATCCGGACGGTGATGGAGCGGTACCGCGGGAAGGTCGGGGTCTGGGACGTCGTGAACGAGCCGTTCGAGGACGACGGCACGCGCCGGCAGTCGCTGTTCCAGCGCGAGCTGGGTGACGGCTACGTCGAGGACGCGCTGCGGACCGCCCGGACCGCCGACGCGGGGGCGAAGCTCTACGTCAACGAGATCGGGGCCGAGGCGCCCGGGCCGAAGAGCGACGCCTTCTACGCGCTGGCCAAGGGGCTTCTCGCCCGTGGCGCTCCGCTCGACGGCGTCGGCTTCCAGGCGCACTTCAACGAGGACGGGGTTCCGGACGGGTTCGCGCAGAACCTCGCCCGCTTCGCCGCCCTCGGGCTCGACGTCGCGATCACCGAGGCCGACGTCGGCCTGGAGCTGCCGGCCGATGCCGCCGCCCGGCGCCTGCAGTCGCGGGTCTTCGCCGAGGTGGTCAAGACCTGCGAAACGCAGTCCCGCTGCGTCTCGCTCACCTTCTGGGGCTTCACCGACCGCTTCTCCTGGATCCCCGAGACGCAGCCCGGGCGCGGCGAGGCGACGCTGCTCGACGACCGCCTGCGCCCGAAGCCCGCGTACCAGGCGGTGCGCGGGGTGCTACGGGCGCGGTGAGGGCGACTCACAGGCTCACCACCAGGTCGCGCACCGCGGCGGGCTGGGAGAGGAACGGGTGGTGGCCGCTGTCAAGTTCGACGACGGCTCCTGCTCGGTCGGCGAACACGCGCTGCCGCTCTGCCGGCGTGCCCCGGTCCTGGCCGCACACCAGGTAGGTCGAGGGCACCTGCTGCCATGCGGCCGAGCTCACGGGCTGCTCGAGGACGGCGAGGCTCTGATGGGCGAGTCGGCCGGCGGCGTCGCGCTGGATCCCTTCGTCGCAGTCCTGCAGGAACGTCCCGGCGAGGGCGTCGGGCCGGACGGTGAACGTGCCGCCCACCGGGTCGATCTCCAGGAACGGGGCGGGCGTCTCGGGCCCGAACGAGGAAAGGCTCTGTCCGATCTCGGGTAGGTAGCTCGACACGAGCAGCAGGTGGTGCACCCAGCCGACATCCGTCGCTGCCTGCGCTGCGACGATGCCGCCGTAGCTGTGTGCGACGAGGATCGTCGGCTCGTCGCCGGCGCTCAGCACCGCACGAACCGCGGCGACGTCCTCAGCGAGTCCCGGACCCTCCGCATTCGGCCGCGTACTCGTCTCGCCACAGCTCGGCAGGGTGGGCGCCAAGCTCGCGATGCCCCCGGCAGCGAGCAATTCGGCGGTGGGGTGCCACCACCAGGCTCCGTCCTTCACGCACGCACCATGGATGAACACGACCCTCATGACGGCCCCCTCGAGTTGTCTGGACCCAGAACGGTAGACGGAACGTTTGTTACGTGAAAAGCTGGAGCCGTGGGCAGGCCCCGGCAGCCGGAGATCAGGGAACGGCTCCTGAAGGCCTGCACCGACCACGCGCTGGCGTCCGGGCTCCCCGACCGGCTCGGCCCGTTCGCCGCCGCGGCGGGAACCTCGCCCCGCATGCTCATCTACCACTTCGGCACCCGGGACGAACTGCTGCGGGAGGTGCTCGCCGAGGCGCGCCGACGTCAGGTCGAAACGTTCACCGCCCTCCTGCGCGTTCGATATGGAGAGCCCTACCCGAGCACGCTGCGCCGCGCTTGGCTGACCATGACCGGTCCACACGGCGAGCCCTACCTCCGGATGTTCGGCCGGCTGCACGACACCGCGGGCGAGCCGCTGTGGCCGGGATTCCGCCGCGCGGCGACCACCGACTGGCTCGACCCACTCGAGACGGGAATGGCCAGCATGGGCCGACCCGAGCTCGCGACGCTGCTGCTCGCGGTCATCCGCGGCCTCCTCATGGACCTGGATGCGACCGGCGATGTGGCACGTACCTCCCGCGCGTTCGATGACTTCCTCGCGATCGTCGAGGCCGCGTGAGCTCCGATCGGCGACAATGCGGCGCGCATGGTCGAGTACCTCCGCTTCCGCTTCCTCTTCGAGCAGATGGTCCGGCGCGAGCTGCGTCAGAAGTACCAGGGCTCACTCCTCGGCCTCGCCTGGTACCTCGTCAACCCCCTGGTGCTGATGGGCGCTTACTACCTGATGTTCGGGATCGTCTTCGACGAGACCTCCGAGCCCGACTACCCGCTCTTCCTCATCGTCGGGCTCGTGGTCTGGATGTTCTTCTCCCAGTCGCTGCTCGGCGCCGCGCCCTCGCTGCTCGATCAGGGCTCGCTCATCCGCAAGGCGCGCTTCCCGCGCGAGACGATCCCCGCGGCGGTCGTCTCGGTCCAGATGGTGACCTTCTGTGCGGTGCTCGGCCTCGTCGGGGCGGTCACGCTCGTCTACCGCGGGACGTTCTCCCCGGCCCTGGTGCTCCTGCCCTTGGTGCTCGTCGCGCTCTACGCCTTCGCGCTCGGCCTCGCGCTCTGCGTCTCGGTGCTGCACGCCTACTACCGCGACGTGGCGCCGATCCTCGGTGCGGTCCTTCTGCCCTGGTTCTTCCTCTCGCCGATCTTCTTCCGCCCCGAGCGGATCACGGCGGAGCATCCGGGCGCGCGCTTCGTGCTCGAGTGGGTGAACCCGATCGCCCCGTTCATCGAAGCCGTGCGCTCGATCGTCTACGGCGGGAACGCGCCGTCCCTCGCCACGCTCGCCTACGTGGCCGTGGCCGCCGTGCTGGCGTTGATCGCCGGGAAGGCGCTCTTCGGCCGGCTGCAGGGCGAGCTCGCGGTCGTGGTCTGAGCGACTCGGCGATACTCGGGGGGTGCCGTCCGTCCGTCCCGGGGAGATCGTGCTTGATCGCGCGTGCCGCGCGTTCTCGATGCGTGCCGACCGCGGCCGCACGCTCAAGGAGCTCGTGCTGCGGCGCGCCGCGGACGGCCCCGCGCCGATCCGCGCGCTCGACGAGGTCTCGCTGCGAATCGCGCCCGGGGAGACCGTCGGGATCGTCGGACGCAACGGCGCGGGGAAGTCGTCGACCCTCCGCGTGCTCGCCGGGATCATCCCGCTCGACGCGGGCAGCGTCGCGGCCGGCGGCAACGTCGTCTCCCTGCTCGAGCTCGGCGCGGGGTTCGGGCGCGACTTCTCCGGCCGCGAGAACATCATGCTCAACGGGGCGCTGCACGGCCTCGACAAGGCCGCGATCGAGGCGGTGACGCCCGACATCGTCGCGTTCTCCGAGCTCGGGGACTTCATCGACGTCCCCGTCAAGACGTACTCGAGCGGCATGTTCGTGCGGCTCGGCTTCGCGATCGCCGCGCACCTGCGTGCGGACACGCTGCTCATCGACGAGGTGCTCGCCGTCGGGGACGAGGCGTTCCAGCGCAAGTGCGAGGCGCGGATCGCCGATGCGGTCGCCGGCGGCGCGACGCTCGTGCTCGTCTCCCACGACGCGGCGCTCGTCGAACGGACCTGCGCGCGGGTCGTCGTCCTCGACGGCGGCCGCGTGCAGTTCGACGGCCCGGCCGCCGAGGGCATGGCGTTCTACCACCGCACGATGGGCACCCCGGTGGCGGCGTGAGGCCGGAGGATGCGGCCGCGGCGGCGCAGGCGCGGGCGGCGGCCGCCCGGGCGGCGGGCGGCTACACGGAGGCGGACGCCGGGTTCACGATCGAGCCACGCGAGCGGATCGGGACCGACCAGCTCATGGAGTGGGCGGTCCTCGAGCCGGACGAGTCGATCATGCACTCGACCCGGCGCCTCGGCGCCCCGATCACCTGGGTCAAGCAGAAGCTCGTCCACGTGCTCCGCCAGTACCACGGGGAGCTGACCGCCGATCAGACCCGCTTCAACATGCACCTGCTCATCCACGTCGCCGAGCTCGAGGACCGCCTGGCCCGGGTGGAGGCGGAGCGGGACGAGCTGCGGGACACGTGAGGGTTCACCAGGTTCTGAGCGGGGCGGGTCCACACGACGCGGTCTCCAACCAGGCGCGCGCGTTCCGCGGGCTCTTCACGGAGTGGGGATGGGGAGGGAGAGATGTCGCGGCGAGCATCGATCCGCGCGTCGGCCGCGCGTTCTCCCCGCTGAGCGCCCTCGACCCGGCCCCGGGCGACACGCTGCTCATCCACTACTCGGCCTACGCGCCGAAGCTCCGCGCCGTGCTGGAGCGGCCTGAGCGGAAGGTGCTGCTCAGCCACAACGTCACGCCCGCCCGCTGGTTCTGGGACTACGAGCCGCGCATCGCCATCCAGTGCGCGCTCGGCCGCCAGCAGCTGCCGGAGTACGCGGCGCGCTGTGAGGTCGTCGCGGGGGTGAGCGCCTACAACGCAGCCGAGCTCGGCTCCGACCGCGTCGTCCCGATCCTCTTCGATCCGGCGGGGCTGGGCGCGCCGCGTGCACAGGAGCCGACGGGCCCGGCCAACCTGCTCTTCGTCGGACGGCTCGCGCCGCACAAGCGGCAGGACGAGCTCATCCGTCTGATCGCCCTGCTGCGAGCGAACGGGGTCCCGGACGCCCGGCTCACCCTCGTCGGGGAGCCGATGAAGCCGTGGTACCTCGAGGAGCTGCAGCGCCTGGCCGACACGCTCGCGCCGGGCGCCGTGCGCTTCCGGACCGGGCTCTCCACCGCCGAGCTGGCCGCCGAGTACCGGGCGGCCACGCTCTTCGTCGGCCTCTCGGAGCACGAGGGCTTCTGCATCCCGCTCCTCGAGGCCTTCCACGTCGGCGTCCCGGTGATCGTCCGGCCGGTTGGCGGAATCCCCGAGGTGGCCGGGGACGCGGCGCTCTTCGCGAGCGAGCGCGATCTGGCCGTCACCGCCGAGCTCTGCCGCCTCGCACTGGAGGACGCGGAGCTCCGCGCGACGCTCCGCACGCGCGGCGCCGCCCGGGTCGCGCACTTCGCGCACGGCCCGGTGGCCGCGCAGCTTCGGGCGCTGCTCGAGCGCTAGGCCGGCTTGCGCCAGACGAAGAGATGGCCCGCGCCCCGGCCGGTGAGGCCGAGCTCGTCGATCGCCTCCATGACCCCGGGGTAGTCGGGATCGGCGAAGTCGTGGAAGGCGACCACGCCGCCGGGGGACATGGCGTCGGCGAAGAGGCGGAAGCTCTCCGCGGTCTCCTCCCGCTCGTGCGAGGAGTCGAGGAAGAGCGCGTCGAGGCGCGGGGCCGGGTGCGGACCGGTGCCGCCCGGGCGGGCGTGCAGCTCGATCCGGGCGCGGACCTCGGGCGGCAGGAGCGCCAGGGTCGCCTCGCGCTGCGGGTGCACCTCGACGTCCCACGAGCGCACCCGGCGGCCCGGGTCGGCGAGGGCGAGGGCGCTCGTCGTCCACGCCGCAGCGGTCCCGAGCTCCCCGACCGTGCGGCAGCCCTCGAAGGCGCGCAGGATCCGGGCGAGCTCCGCGGGGCGGCAGGCGACCGCGACGCTCCAACCGTCCCCCCGGCGGAGCGCCGCGACGAGCGCGCGCACCCAGAAGGAACGGACGGGCGGAGGCAGCCGCAGGAGGAAGCGCCCCTGATACCCGAGCCGTCGCACCTGCGCGAGCGGACCTCGTGGGTCGCGGGCCGTGAACAACCGGGGAGGGAGCGTCGCGGCCATAGCTAGCTCGCGGTGCTCGTGATCGTCTGCACCATCGTCTGGGAGCAGTTCTCCGCGCCGGGGAGGTCCGGCTTGGCCCGGTAGAGCGTGTACGCGTCGATCCGCATGACGACGCCAGCTGCGTCCGCCGGTGCCGGCGCGTCGTTCTTCGTGAGGATGAAGTCCGCCCGGCGGGAGCGGGGGACGTGCGGGTAGCTCGTGTTCAGCAGCGGAAGCTGCGAGCAGAGCGGCTGCCCGTGGAGCCAGAACGCGGTCCAGTTCTGCTCCTGCGGGTCGATGTCGAGCCGGACCGAGCGGCCGGGCGGGAGCGCCGCGTCGACCTCGCGCAGCTGGAGCACGAAGCGGGGCAGCTGGTCGAAGGTCACGCCGATCTCGTTCTGCGCCGTTCCCACCGAGCTCAGCACGAGGAAGCCGACGGCCAGGTAGCCGAGCACGGGCCGGCGCAGGCGCGCGAAGCCGGCCACCGCGACCGCGAGGACCACGGGGGCGACGAAGGCGAGCAGCTTGAAGTGGAAGTAGTAGCCGTAGTCCCGGAGGCGGAACCAGGCCGTGAAGAGCAGGGTGAACGCGAACAGGCCGTAGAGGCCCCGGCGGAGCGCCGGCGGCTGATGGCGGAGCGCGAGCAGCACCGCGTACCCCACGGGCCCGAGCGGCGAGCAGGAACACCGGCCAGGACTGCAGGCCGAAGAACCAGGGCTCCCGGAACCAGCCGTCGAGGTCCCCGCCCCAGTTGACGAGGCTCTTCGAGAGGTCGAAGACGATGTTGAGCGCCGCGAGCATCTTCTCGAGCACCCCGAGCAGCGGGACCGCGAAGACGGCGCCGAGCGGGACGAGCCAGAGCAGGCTGCGCGGGCCCCGGTAGAGGCGCCGGACCTCCTTGATCCGTCGCCGGTGGGGCCACCCGAGCACGACGAACGGCACGAGCGGGATCGGAAGCGCCAACGGGTAGGCGAAGGCGAGGATCAGCATGAACGCCGCGAGCAGCGCGATCCCGCCGCGGGTGCGCTCGCGCACGAGCCACCACGAGAGCACGAAGGCGAACGGCATCGCCATGAAGCCCCAGGTCTGGTTGAAGTACGGGTGCATCACCGTGTGGAGCACCATGCGGTCGAGCCCCACGAGCCCCATCGCGGCCAGCGCCGCCCACCTCGGCGCCTCGAGCACCTCCCGGACGAAGAGGAAGAACCCCAGCGCCGCGAGCCCGAGGAGCACCGCCGCGAACGCCGAGATGGTCTGGAAGACGTCGAGGCCTCCGAGCCGCGCGGCCCCTCCGAGGGCGTAGTAGATCGGCTGCTTGGATCGCCAGACGAGCGGCATCTGGTCCACCGGGCCGGCGGGATTGACCGAGGTCGGGTAGTTCTCCTGCAGGAACATCGCGGTGCCGACGGCGAGGTGCGCGTCCTGGCCCTGCCCCTCCACCGTGGCGAAGCCGGCGCGGAAGAGCGGCACGAGCGCGACCGCGATCACGAGGACGGCGATCCACACCGGCCACGCACCGCCGCGGAGCTGCCCGAGCACGGCGGCCCGGCCGGTAGGCGGCCGCCGGCGCAGCGCGAAGGCCCCGCTGCCCACGCCCGCGGCGAGGACGAGCCCGAGATTCACGTCGAACGGGACGGCCAGGAACCCGAGGATCGTCATCACGAGGCCCGTCGCGCAGGCCCCGACCGGAAGCACCCAGAGCAGCTCGCTGCGCCGCAGCCCCTCGGGCAGCAGCAGACGGGTCAGGCCGAAGCCGGCGACGGCGAAGAGCAGGACGGTCGCGCCCGCGGCGCGCGCGAGGGGCTCGACCGCCGCGGTGCCCGTGACCCCGGCGTCGGTCGCGAGCCGGAGCGCCGTCAGCCCGCACAGGGCGGCGAGGACGAGCGAGCGGCGCCTCAGCGGCGCAGGCGCGCCTGGCTCATCACCCGGCGCACGAAGACCGGGTTGCCCAGCAGGTACCGGCGCCACATCCGGTTCGGCTCGATCGCGAGTCGGAAGATCCATTCGAGTCCATTGTCCGCCAACCAGGCCGGGGCGCGCGGAACGCGTCCGGAGACGTAGTCGAAGAGGGCGCCCACCGTCCAGAGGACGTCGGTGTCGAGCCGGTGCGCGTTGCGCTGCACCCAGAGCTCCTGCTTCGGCGAGCCCATGCCGACGAGCACGATGTCCGGGCGCTTGGCGTTGATGTCCTCGATGACGCGCTCGTCGTGCGCGGAGCCGAGCTCGAAGTAGCCGTGGTGGTGGCCGGAGATCTCGAGGTCGGGGTGCGAGCGGCGCAGGCGGTCGGCCGCCTCGGTGGTCACGCCGGGCTCGGAGCCGAGCAGGTACACGGAGTGCCCCGCCGCCTCGATGAGGGAGGCGAGGTCCCACACCCAGTCGGCGCCGGTCATGCGGTGCGGGATCTCGACGTCGAGCGACTTGGCCGCGAGGCGGACGCCGTACCCGTCGCAGTAGACGAGATCGGCCGACTGGAGGGCGGAGCGAAGCGCGGGCTTCTCCTGGGACTGGTTCAGCACGTGCGCGTTCACGTACATCACGCGCCGGGCGCCGTGGCCGCTGCCGACCCAGCCCGTGATGCGGCGCAGCAGGTCGTCGGGGCGCGCCAGCTCCACGGGGATGTCGAAGATGCGCGACTGCGCACCCTCCCCGTCCCATTCCAGATCCCCGGCCACGCGGGCCGCGTCATCGATCACCACCATCCGACCCTTCACCTCCCCGTGCCGGGATCGCCTTCCGCGCCCCGGATCATGGCGCACGTAGGGTGGCCGTGCAATGTGGAAGGTGGCCTACGACGCGCGAGACGCCTACGCCGAGCCCGTTCGCGGCTGGGGGCGGTACGCGCGGCACCTCCTGGAGCACCTTCCGAGCTCGGTGCACTGTTATGTGGATCCGGCCGGGCGGGGACCGGAGATCCTGTGGGAGCAGGTGCGGTTCCCGCAGCTCGCGGCGCGCGACGGCGCCGACCTTCTGCACGCCCCGAACTGCTTCCTGCCGCTCGTGCGGTCCTGTCCCGGGGTGGTCACGGTGCACGATCTCGCCTTCGAGGCGTTCGGTGAGGACTTCGCCCCGCGGACCCGGGCGAAGTACCGGTGGCTCACGCCGCGCGCCGTGCGCTCGGCCGAACGGGTCATCTGCGTCTCGGAGTTCACCGCCGCGGATCTCGTGGCGCGATACGGGGTGGCGCGCGGGAAGCTCAGGGTGATCCCGAACGCCCCCGCCCTCCCGATCGGCGATGGGCGCGTCCCGGAGCGGGAGCCCTACCTGCTCGCCGTGGGCGACCTGCGGGGCAAGAAGAACCTGGAACGGCTGATCGCGGCGCACGCGCGGCTCGGAACCGGGCACCGGCTGGTGCTCGCGGGGCTCGGTGAGCCGTCGGTTCGGCTCCCGGAGGGGGTGGAGGCGACGGGGTTCCTCGACGACGCGGCGCTCGACGCACTCCTGCGCGGCGCCTCGCTGCTCGTCCACCCGTCGCTCTACGAGGGCTTCGGGCTCGTGGTCGCCGAGGCGATGGTGCGCGGCGTGCCGGTGGCCTGCGCCGACGCCACGGCGCTCCCCGAGACGGCGGGCGGGGCCGCGGTGCTCTTCGACCCCTACGACGTGGAGGCGATCGCGGCGGGGATCCGCGCGGCGCTCGAGCGCGCGGAGGAGCTGCGCGCCGCCGGGCTCGAGCGGGCCCGGGCGTGGTCCTGGGAGCAGAGCGCCGCCGCGACGGTGGCGGTCTACGAGGAGCTCCTGTGAGGCGTCGAAACGTCGATTGTTCCCGCCGAGCGGGAAGGATCGACGATTCGATGTCGGACCGGGCGCTGGCGTGAGCCGCACGACGATCCTCATCCTCAGCGTCGACGAGGCCGACCGGCTCGCCGTCTGCCTGCCCGCGGCGCTCGCCCAGCCGGACGCACGGGTCGTCGTCGTCGACAACGCCTGCGAGGACGGGACCGCCGCGCTCTGCCGGGAGCTCGGGGTGGAGGTCGTGCCGGTCCGCCCACGCGCCACCTACGCGGCAGCGATCAACGCGGGGCTCGCCGCCACGAACGGCGACGTGCTCCTGCTGAACGCGGACTGCGTGCTCGCCCCGGGCTTCCTCGAACCCGCCCGCCGGGCGCTGGAACGCGAGGGGGTCGGCTCGGTGGCGCCGAAGCTGCTGCGCGCCACGGGCATGCGCGAGCAGGATCGGCTCGAGCTGCTCGACACGGCGGGGATGACGATCGACCGGCGGCGCAAGAACGGCCTGGTCGGGCACGGCCGCCCGGCGGGGGAGTACGCCCAGCGGGCGCCCGTGTTCGGTGGGGACGGCGCCTGCGTCCTCTACCGGCGCGAGGTGCTCGACGCCTGCGCGGTCGGGACCGAGGTGTTCGACGAGTCGATGGCCCTCTGGGCCTCCGACGCCGATCTCGCCTGGCGCGCCCAGGCACGCGGCTGGGGCTGCACCTACGAGCCCGCCGCGCGAGCCTGGCACATGCGCTTCTACTCACCGACGACCCGGGCGGCGCTCCCGGAGGAGCACCGGCGCCTGCAGTTCACGAACCGGCTGCTGATGCTGCTCAAGAACGAGACGCCCGCCGGGCTCCTGCGACACGCCCCCTGGATTCTCGGCTACGAACTACTCGCCCTGGGCCACGTCCTGCTGCGCGAGCGCCACCTGCTGGGCGGCTACGCGGCCGCGCGGCGGGGCTGGGTCGCCGCACGACGCCGGCGGCGAGCCATGCGCAGGCCGTCCGCGCGCCCCCCGTTCGGGCTCCTGCCGCCCCGCTGAGCGGCGCCCGCTTTTCAACGGGCGAGTCACCTCCGGCCCCCGCCGTTGTAAGGGGTAGGGATGTCGAAAGCTGGTCTCCGTTCCATCGGCTGGATCGTCTCCGCGCTCGTGCTCGCGGCGGTCGTCTGGTGGGCGCTTCAGCAGCCGGCCCCGACGCTGCCGAGCTCCCGCTCGGACCTGACGGCGCTCGGGTTCGCCATCGTCTTCTACGCGGGCTGCACGATCCTGCGCGCCGAGCGCTGGCGCACGCTGCTCCACGACGTGGAGGCCCGCCCCTCGCGGGGCGACGCCTACCGCCTCGTCCTCGTCGGCTACATGGGCAACAACGTGCTGCCCGCCCGGGCCGGCGACCTGATGCGCGTCGTGCTGATGGCGCCGCGCGCGGACACGACCAAGCGGTTCGTCGTCGGCACGCTCCTGGCCGAGCGGCTGCTCGACATCGTCGTGCTCCTCACCCTGTTCGTCGTCCTCGCGACCACGGTCGCCGGGGGCGCGGGGCTGCCCGGCGCCGGAACGCTCGAGGTGCTCGGCGGACTGATCGCCCTCGGTGCGCTGGGCCTGATTGCGGGCTACGTCGTCCTCCACCGCCGGGGCCTGAAGGAGCGCGCGCAGCAGTTCCTCGCCCCGATGGTCATCTCCACCCGGAACCTCCGTGGCCGCCACGGCGTCGCGATGCTCCTGCTCACGATCCTCATCTGGCTCGGCGAGGCCGCGGTGTGGGGCTCCTGCGCGGCGGCGGTGAACCTCGACGCGAGCCCGCTGCAGGCGCTCTACCTCGTCGCCCTGGCCTCGATGTTCGCGCTCATCCCGAGCGGCCCGGGCTACGCCGGCACGCAGGACGCGGCCGCCGTCATCGGCGTGAAGGCGATCGGGGGGACGAGCGCGCAGGCGGTCAGCTACCTGATCCTCGTCCGCTTCGTGCTGCTCGTCCCGATCACGATCGCCGGCCTCATCGCTCTCGTCGCCCGGTACGGCGGCGTGAAGGGTCTGCGGCTCGCGACGCAGCGCACCGTCGAATCCCCCGCCTGATCTTCAGGCGGTCGCGGCCCGGAACGCCGGGCGTCGGGAGAAGGCCGAACGGGTGCAGATCGGTGTAGCCCGCGGGCCTCGGCGCCGACTGCTCGTACTCGGGTCGTGTGCCAGTCGAGCCTGAGCTCGTGCAGGAGCACCCGGACCTTGACTGCGTTGGTGGACCCGTGGCCGTCGTGGCGCGTCAGCATCACCGTGTGTCGCTCAGGCGTCGAGCAGCTCCTCGTAGACCCGCCAGGTCGCGCGCGCAGCGTCCTCCCAGGTGAAGGCGAGCGGCGCGGGCGCCGGGCGCGTCGCGGCCTCCCCGGCGGCGACGAGGCCCTCGAGGTCGTCGAGGTCTACGAAGCTCGCCCGCTCCCCGAGCACCTCGCGAAGAGCCGGAACCTCGCAGCAGGCGACCGGCGTCCCGCAGGCCAAGGCCTCGACCGGCGGCAGGCCGAAGCCCTCATCGTCGGAGGCGAACACCAGGGCGCGGGCGCCCGAGTAGACGGCGGCGAGCTCCTCATCGTCCAGGCGGCCGGTGAGCAGCACGTCCGGGAGCTCGCGGGCCCAGCGCCCCGCCGGGCCGGCCAGGACGAGCGGGAGGTTCCGCGGCACGCGCGCCAGGGCGGCGACACGCTTGCGTGGGTCCGGGTGCTCGAGCCCGCCGACCCAGAGCAGGTACTCCTCCGGGAGGGCGTGCCGCGCGCGCACGGCGGCGACGTCGTCCGGATCGCGAGGACGCATCGTCGGGGCGGCCGCCTCCCCGACGACCCGGATGCGCTCCTCCGGCACGTCGAGCAGCCGCACGACGTCCTCGGCGACGGCACGGGTCGGCACGATGACCCGCTCCGCACGCTGCACGGCCAGGTAGCGCAGCCGGAACCGCAGCCCGGTGCGCAGGTACTCCGAGCGGCGCTTGAGCGGCACGAGGTCGTGGACAGTCACCACCTGGGGAACGTGGGAGCGCAGATGCGCGCCGTCGATCCACGGGGAGTGGAAGAGCTGCCCACGGGCGGGCCGGTGGCTCTCCACGACCGTGTGCGAACCGGCCGTCTCGCGGAGTGCCGCGAGCAGGCAGGACACGTAGCGCCCGATCCCCCGCGGGTCGGACGCGGCGCGGGCGTCGAAGGCGACCTTCACAGGAGACCGCGCAGGAGCGGCTCGACCCGGTCCGCGTAGGCGGCGACCCCGAAGCGCCGGGCCGCGATGCGGCCGGCGGACCCCATCGCGGCGCGCTCGGCGTAGACCCCGGCAACGGCCTCGGCGAGTGCGTCCGGGTCCCCGGGCTCGACGAGCCGCCCGGTGACGCCCTCCTCGACGACCTCGGCCAGGCCGCCGACGTGCGTGGCCACGACGGGAGTCCCGACCGCCATGGCCTCCGACAGCACGGTGCCGAACGGCTCCTGGTGGGAGGGGGCGACGAGCACGTCGAGGTGGCGCATGAGCCCGGGGGCGTTCTCGACCCAGTCCAGATGCTCGACCGCGGAGGAGGCGCGGACCTCGGCGAGGTAGTCGGGCGCGCTGTCGTAGGGGTCGTCGCCGACGAGGACGATGCGGGCCTCCGGCAGCCGTTGACGGATGGCCGGCGCGGCGGCGATCAGGTCCAGGGCGCCCTTCCGCGGCTCGATCCGGCCGACGTAGCCGACGACGGGCCGCCCGTCATCGGGCCACGGACACGGCGCGGGCGGGGGGTCGAGGTCCACCGGGCAGTAGACGACCTCGGCGTCCAGCTCCGCGAGCCGATCGGCGACCGCCTGCGAGTCGGCGAGCACGACGTCCGCGTTCGCCCAGTGCCGGGGGACGCGCTCGACGATGTCGTGCACATGAAGGACCGTCCGGGCGCCACGGAGCGCCGGCAGCAGCCGGCCGCAGACGGTGGAGTTGAGGTAGACGATGTCCCACCGTGCCCCAAGGCGCCGGGCCCGGGGGAAGGAGGCGATCGCGCGTGCTCCCTCACGGGCGCCGAGCCCTCCCACGTCGAGCCGCTCGTGCTCGACACCCGGCCGAACCATCGGCCCGGCCCCGGACGGCGTGGTCTGTCCGAGCGTCCACCCGCGGCCGCCCAGCTCACCGAAGAGCCGGAGGATCGCGACCTCGGCGCCCCCCGGGCTGTCGACGGCGTGGATCGCCACGACGCTCGGGCTCACGCGGGCTCCGCCCCGGCCGGAGACGAGCCCCTGCGGGCGTCGGCGAAGAACGCGCGGATCTCGGCCTCGGGGTGCCTCGGATCGTTCTTCGTCGAGTGGATCACACCGACACCGCGCGCGAGCAGCCGCTCCGGCGTGTCCGCGAGGCCGACGTGGCGCAGGCCGAAGACCTCCGGGAGGTCCCGGAGCTCGAGCCCGCAGGCGCGGCTCATGGCGCCGAGCACGATGTCGTCGCCGAGGCGGGCCCCGAGCCAGCGCTCCGGCCGGTCGAGCCAGCCTCGCGCGGCGAGGGCGGCCACGAGGGGGGCGGAGAGCGCGCAACCGGCGGCCACGCAGTGCTCCCCCGGCGCGTAGCCCGCGGCGCGGGCGTCTCGGAGGACGCCGCGCACGAACGGATCGGCCGGGCGCACCCAGCCGGGGCGCCGCGGCGGACGGCGCCAGGCCCAGACGGGACGTTCGTGGCGCCGGATCTCCGCCGCCCAGCCCGTCACGTCCCGGGGCTCACCGCTCCCCGTCCGGGTGCAGCAGCCGAGCAGGCCGTCGCGCGGGCGCCACGCCGCCTCCACCCGCGCTCGTACAGGCCCGACCACGAGCGCGTCGGGATCGAGGCGGAGCACCCACGCGCCGGGCGCGTGACGGTGGAGCCAGGCCAAACCGGTCAGCGTGCCCGCGACGGTCCCGCCGAGCGTTCCGATGCCGCGTCCCCCCCGTGGGTTGCCCACGACGCCCACGGAGGCCGGCCAGGCGCCTCGGGGGCGGTCACCGTCGTCGACGAGGACCAGCGTGTCGAGCAGCGCCGCCTCGTGGGTGGCCAGCGCGTCGAGCCCGTCCAGGGCGCGCGCACGTTCGGCGTCGCCGGGGCCCACGGGGATGAGGACGGCGGCCGGGACCACGGATCGCAGGGTACGGGCTCCTCCGCCCGGCCGCCCTACGAGGCGCCGCTCCGCCTTCCCCCGCGATGATGCAGCCGTGCGGGTGCTCCTCGACACCACCTTCGCCCGGCGCGGCCCCTCGGGGACCGCCGTCTACCTGACCCAGCTCGTGCCGGCCCTGCAACGGCTGGGTGTCGAGGTCGTCGAGGCGCAGGCGCGGCCGCGCACCCCGGGAGGCGGCGGACCGCGCTCCGTCGGCAATCTCGCCGCCGAGCTCCGGTGGGCGAACGTCGAGCTCCCCCGTCGGGCCCGCGCGCTGCACGCCGACGTCCTCCACCACCCGCTCCCCACCGGTGGCCTCGCCCGCGGCGCCGTCCCCCGGGTCGTCACCGTCCACGACCTCGCGTTCGTGCGCTTTCCCGAGGCCTTCGACCGCGGCTTCCGCACCTACGCGACGGCCGCCCACCGGCTCGCCGCCCGCCGGGCGGACGCCGTGATCGCGGTCTCGCAGGCCACCGCCGAGGACCTCCAGGCCCACTGGGCGGTCCCCCGGGCCCGGATCGTCGTCGCCCACCACGGTCCGGGGCAGACGCCAGAGATCCCGCGCCCCCGCCGCGGCGCACCGCGCCACTTCCTCTACGTCGGGGACGACGAGCCCCGGAAGAACCTCGGCCTGCTCCTCGCCGGATACGCCCGGTACCGCGCGGCCTCCGAGGCGCCACTGCCGTTGATCCTCGCCGGGACCGCGGCCCTGACGGCCGCCCCGGGGGTCGAGCATATGGACCGTCCCGACCGCGACCGGCTCGCCGCCCTCCACGCCGAGGCGGCGGCCCTCGTCCACCCGAGTCTGCACGAGGGGTTCGGCCTCACGCCCCTGGAGGCCATGGGCGCGGGCACCCCGGTGCTCGCGGTCCGCAGCGCCGCGGTGGCGGAAGTCTGCGGCGACGCGGCCCGCTACGTGCAGCCCCACGACGCCGCCGGTCTCGCCCACGAGCTCACCGCGCTGGCCACCCGGGAGGACCTGCGCGCCGACCTCGGCGAGCGGGGCCGCCGCCGGGCCGCCGCGTTCTCCTGGGACCGGTCCGCGAAGGCCCATCGCGACGCCTATGCTCTGGCCATCGCCGGCAGGGGACCGACATGAGGGTCGCGATCCTCGGCACACGTGGCATCCCGGCCTCCTACTCCGGGTTCGAGACGGCCGCCGAGCAGCTCGCCAGCAGGCTCACCGATCGCGGGCACGAGGTCGTCGTCTACTGCCGCCCGCACGTCGTCGACCGGCGCCTGAAGGAATGGAAGGGCGCCCGCCTGGTCCACCTGCCCACGGTGCGCAACAAATACCTGGACACGTTCACGCACACGTTCCTGAGCGCGATCCATGCTGCCCGGACGGTCAAGCCCGACGTCGCGCTCTTCTTCATCGCCGGCAACTCGCCGATGTGCCTGATCACCCGGCGCGCCGGGATCCCGACCGTCATCAACGTGGACGGGCTCGACTCCGACCGTTCCAAGTGGCCCGGCATCGCGAAGACCTACCTGCGCTTCGCTGAGCGCCACGCGCCCGACTGGGCCGACACGGCGCTCACCGACTCCCACGCCGTCGCGGAGATCTTCGAGCAGCGCTACGGCCAGCGGATCGGCGTCGTGCCGTACGGGGTGGAGGAGCCCGAGCCCGACGACACGCTCCCGGAGGGAACCCCGACGCTCGATCGGCTCGGCCTGAAGCCGCGGGAGTACATCCTCTTCGTCGGGCGCCTCGAGCCTGAGAACAACCCGCACGTCCTCGTTGACGCGTGGGCGCGGATCCCGGCCGAGACGACCCGCGGGATGAAGCTCGTCGTGGTCGGGGGCGCCCCCTACGCGGATGAGTACATCAAGCAGGTCCGCCGCAAGGGCGACCCTCGCGTGCTCTTTCCGGGCTACGTGTTCGGACGCGGCTACTGGGAGCTCCAGCGCCACGCCTACGCCTTCTGCGCCCCGACCGAGGTGGGCGGCACCCACCCGGTGATCCTCGAGGCACTCGCCGCCGGCAACTGCGTGATCGTCAACGACCACGCCCCGAACGTCGAGACCGTCGGGGAGGCCGGGCTCACGTTCTCCGGGGGCGAGGGAGTGAGCTCGCTCACCGCCCAGCTCGAACGGGTGCTCGGCGACCCCGCGCTGGTGCAGGAGTACCGGGACCGGGCCCGGGAACGCGCCCGCCGGTATTCGTGGGACGCGGTCACCGACCAGTACGAGCAGCTCCTGCTGCGCGCGCGTGACGCCTCGAAGCCGGGGCCGCTGCCGCCCGAGCTCGTCGACCGGCCGGGGCACCCGGCCACGCTCACCTGAGCGTCAGCGGCGCGTCGAGCGCTTCGCCGGGAGCACCTTGAAGGAGACCGAGCGGGAGGTGAGCACGCGCCCCGCGTCGTCCTTCCACACGAGGCGGACGGCGCCGGTGCTGCGGGCCGTGATGGTCGTGTTGACGTACGCCCGGCTGCGGCTGGCGACGACGCTCTTCGCCCGCCGGTATTTGCCCTTCCGGGTGCGGACGTGGATCTCAACCCGGGTGCGCTTGTTGTTCGCCGCCGGGCGGACGAGGCCCCACACGCGCAGCTTGCGGCCCTTGCGGACCCTCCGCTGCGGCAGGAAGATCGGCATCCGGTAAGCGAGGAGCGCCCCTTGCTTCGGTACGCCGTCCGAGGTGGCGAGGCCGCTCTGGAAGGTGGCACCGTAGGCCGCGATCGGGTCGCTGGCCGCCGGATCCGGCACGTCGTCGTTGTAGAGGAACTGGGAGAGCGTCCGCACCCGCGCGTTCTTGAAGGTCAGGTACTCCGCCTCGTTCAGATATGCGGCCTGCTTGGCCGGCGAGACCCCGACCGGATCGGGCGGATCCGTCTGGTAGCCGTACTCGGTCAGGTAGAGCGGGACGTCGCGCTTGCCGCCCGGCACGCCGACGCCGTAGCGAGCGTAGACCCGGCGCAGCAGGCTCGAGAGCGCATTCAGGTTGCCGGTGGTGAAGTCGTCGGCGCTCGGGGCGGTCGACGGCGAGAAGGTCAGCTCGTACGGGTGATGCGCGTACCCGGTCGCCTTGAAGAGCGACGGGTGCGCGGCCACGAAGCTCGAGGCCTGGTCGGAGGTCGGGCAGGACCGCACCGTCGCGGCGCGGCCCGTGTAGAACTGGAGGTTCTTGTCGAGGCAGTACATCTCGCGGATGAAGATGCCGGGCTTCAGGGCGCGCGTCGGGCCCTCGACCCGCTTCTGCCCCTTCGGCGCGGTCTCGCCGATGAGGAACGTGTCGGTCGCGTGCCCGCTGGCGCGCAGGCCGGCGCCCATGCCGTCCACGAGCAGTCGGTAGAGCTGCGGCGCGGCCGGGATGAACGCACCGGCGGCGGCCGGGTCGGGGACGGACTGCGGGGTGAGCCAGCCGGGCTGGTTCGGCTCGTTCCAGACGGCCCAGTAGGAGACGCGGGGGAGCCCGGGGCCGCCCTTGGCGGGCACGTAGCCGCCGGAGTAGCGTCGGCCGACCGCCTCCGCGAACCAGGCGAACTCCGCCGGGTCGGGGTTGTAGTTCTTGTCGAGGTCGGGCCGGTCGGGGAGCGAACCCGTCGCCCAGTACGGCGCCGGCGAAGTGAGGTTGAAGTTCACCTGGAGCCCCCGGGCGGCGGCCAGGCGCACGATCGTGTCGTAGCGGTCCCAGGCGTCCGGCGGGTAGGCGCCGGGGTTCGTGGCGTCGAAGCCCTCGGGCTTGGTCTGGCTGAGCGATTCGGGTGCGACGGTCCCCCAGAAGACGGAGATGCGCAGGCGATCGACGCCCAGCCCCTTCAGCCGGTCCATCGTCTGCGCAACCTCTGCCGGTGGCGAGAAGACGAGGAGGTTGTCGTCCTGGAAGGTCGACTCCTGGGTGCTCGCGGCGCCGGCACTCGCCGGAAGGGCGAGCGCAGCGAGGAGCAACAACAACACGGGGGTGGAGCGGGTACGTCGGATCTTGAACAGCCTCCCTAGGGCGTCGGAGCGGCCGGCGGCGGCGTGGGGGTGGCGGCCTGCCGGGTGACGTCGAGGAACAGAGATATCGCATTCGTGTTCTTCGGGTCGAGGTAGAGCGCGGGGCGCAGGGCCGCGAGGGCACGCTTCACGTCGCCCTGCCCGGCGTCGTATTCGGCCAGGCGCAGCCAGGTCGTCGGGTTCTCCGGCTGGAGGGCGACGGCTTCCTCGAGCGCTCCTCGGGCAGCTTCCGGCCGCTTCGCGGTCGCCTCGATCACCGCGAGGTTGAAGAGCGGCTCGACCGTGAGCGGGTTGATGTCCGTGGCCTTCGCGATCCGCTCGCGCGCCAGGTCGACCTTCCCGGATTCGAGCGCGATGAGGGCGGAGTCGGAGACGTTCGCGGCCCGCAGCGGCTGGTAGGTCGCCCACACGGACGCGGCGGCGACGACGACCAGGCCGGCGGCGGCGACGAGCCGGGGGCGCTCGGCCAGGGCGGCGCGGAACGCGGGAAGTCGGGTGGGCGCGAGAAGGCGCTCTCCTCCCGGCCCCCGGCTCGGCCCCCGGCCCGCGAGCCAGCCGGCGCAGAGCAGCGCGACGACCGCGTTCCCGGGGATGACCCAGGTCCAGTCGACGAACGAGTGGACGCCGAAGACGACCACGATCGCCAGGAGGGTGCGGAGGCCGACGAGCTCGGCGTCGAGCACCGGCTTGACGCTCCCGCGGCGGCGCAGGAGCGCGGTGGCCCGAAGGGCGGCGTAGCCCCAGGCGAGCAGCAGCGCGAGCGCCACGAGGGTGCCGAGGACCCCGAGGTCGGAGAGCGACTGGAAGACGAAGGAGTGCGCGTGGCGGACGTCGAGCTCGTCGGGGCGCACGCGGGGCCGCGCGGTCGCGAAGCCGCCCGCGCCGACGCCGAGCAGCGGCCGGTCGGAGAAGAGCTCGAGCGAGTCGGCGAAGTACCGGGCGCGCACGGAGCCGACGCTCGCGAGGCGGCCGGCGTCGTTGCCCGGGGAGGCCTTCGCGCTCGCGTTGGGGTCGAAGAGCTGCTCGAAGCCGTCCGAGAGCGAGCCGCCGAGGCCCCGCTCGGAGAAGGCCAGACCCACCCCGGCGCCTACGGGGATGAGCGCGAGCACGAGCAGGATCGCGGTTCCCGCCCGGCGCCGGACGTGGGCGCCCGGGGCGCGCTGCGCGGTCGCGAAGCCCACGGCGAGCCCCGCGACGGCGAGGGCGAGGGTCACGGCGAGCAGGAGCAGGCCGAACTCGAGGCCGGAGCTCTCCCGGAGGGCCAGCTCGGCGTTGTCCGTCGAGAGGGGGTCCTGTGCGAAGACCCAGGCGGCCACGCTGAGGGCGCCCAGGGTGCTCACGCCGAGCACCGTCGCGCCCCGCAGGCGCAGTGGCACCATCGCGAACCAGGCGGCGCACCCGAGGCCGAGCGCGAGCAGGGCGCCGCGCGAGTAGGCGAGCAGCAGCGTCACGATCAGCAGCGAGAGGATCGGGTAGGCGAGCGCGTTCACCGCGGCGTGCCCGTTGCGGCGCGCGCCGAGCCACAGGCACCCCGGCGCGCCGAGGGCGGCCATGAGCCCGACGGCGTTCCAGTAGCCGAACGGCTCGCGGAGTCGGGCGAAGGTCTCGTCCGGGTTCAGCGTGCCGGGGAAGACCTTCGTGAGCAGGGCGTAGGTCGAGACGACGGCGGCAGCCACGATCGTCGCGGACAGGAGCGCAGCCCAGCGCCCGGGGGCCAGACGCACGAGCGCGATGCCGCTCCCGAAGACGGCGACGTAGGCGAGCGTCCGGCTGGTCTCGAGCCAGGCGTCCTGCGGCTGCACGGCCCAGGCGATCGAGAGGGCGGTGACCCCCGCCAGCAGCCCGAGCAGCCCGAGGGCCAACGCCCCGTGAGCACGACGCCCGCCGGTGAGCAGGACGGCGACGGCGCCGAGCGCACCGCCCGCGCCCTGGAGCGCGACCTCGACGAACGTGGTCCGGCCCAGCTGCAGGCCCCCGCCCGCACCGAGGGCGACGGCGGCCATGAGGGCGCCGAGCGCGAACGCGAGCAGCGTGTCGGGTGGGAGGCGGCGCGCCCAGGCGGGCGTGCGTGTCGCCCAGACCGGGGGACGGAGGTGCCGGGATGCGGTGGGGGCGGGGGGCACCGTGCTCCTGCCCGACGGCTCAGGTGGTGGGGGTGCGACGGGAGCCGACACGGGCACGCGCTCCTCGGATCGCCGGGACGAACCGTCCGCGGGTGGAGCGGGCCAGCGGCACCAGCAGGGCGATCCCGAGAAGGACGAGCGCGACGATCAGCGGGGTCGGCACGACGTTCGCGCTCCCGGCCGGGGAGAGCCCCTGTCCCTTGGGGGAGACGAGCTGGCCGGCGATCGCGACCGGCGCGGTGCCGCCGTCGCCCGTCGCCTCGCGCACCGCCTGCTGCTCGGCCGGCGTCGCCGAGGCGAGCAGCGCGTCGGAGCTGCCGCCACCGCCGCCGCCCGCAGGCACGACGGGGACGCCCCCGCTCGTGTTGGCACCGCCGCCCGATGTCCCGGACGAGCCGCCCGCCGAGCCGAGCTGGGCGCGGCGGATGACGTCGCGGCAGTCCGTGTATTCGTCGACGTCGGTCGGGATGTTCCGGAGCGCGTCGTTGAAGTCCTGCTGCGAGTACGTCCCGCTGATGCTGCCGTCCTGGCAGTCGCGGATGACGTCCTGCGTGGAGCCGAGGGCGCTCGCGGGCGCCAGGAGGGCCGCGAGGAGCAGGGCGAGGGCGAGGCGAAGGGAGGTCATGGCGTCAGTGGGGGTCGATGGCTTCGGCCATGCCGTCGGCCCAGGCAGCGAAGGTGAACGGGGCCGCGTCACGGCGGGCGTGCGTCCCGAACCTTCGTCGGGCCGCGGGCTCCTCCTGCAGGCGCCGGAGCGCACCGGAGAGCGCCTCGACGTCGGAAGAGGGTACGACGAGGCCGTTGCGCTCATGCCGGACCAGGCCGCCCGCGGCGGCGCCCACGGCGTCGGTGGCGATGATCGGGAGTCCCTGGTGCATGGCTTCGTTGGCCACGAGCCCCCAGGGCTCGCGGAACGTCGCCGTCGCGATCGACGGCACCACGAGAACATCCGCCGAGGCGTAGAAGTTGCGGAGCAGCGGGGCGCTCACCGCCGGATGGGCGCTCGCCCCGGCGGGCATCTCGGGGGCCTCCGCCGGCCCGATCACGAGGAGCTCCGCTTCCCCCTCGCCGAGCCCGGACGCGCTCCAGGCGCCGAGCAGCACGTCGAGCCCCTTGCCGGGGGCGTCCCGGCCCACGAACAGGAACCGGGTGCGCCCCGCCGTGCGCGCGGGGGCGGCGGCCGGGTCGCCGGGCACCGTCCAGAACGCCTGGTCCACGGCCTGCGGCGCCAGGACGGTGCGCCGTGCGCCGCGCGCCCGCGCGTGGGCGGCGACGTGGGGCCCGTAGACGGCCACGGCGTCGGCCTGCGTGTAGATCCTGCGTAGGAGCAGGGCGCCGGCGGCGTGCGCGGGGCTCCGCGGCTGCGCCCACAGCGCGCTCCACAACACGAACCGCGCCCCGACCCTCCGTGCGCCGGAGAACGCCCCGGGGAGAGCGAGTCGCCCCGCCGTCCCGCAGACGACCGCGGAGAACTCCCCGCTCGCGGCGAGGCCGTGCACCTCGCGCTGGGCGACGTGCCGGTGCGGCACGTCCGGGTCGGCGAGCCCCTCGGTGGCGTGGTGGGAGCGGCCGCCGAAGAGCGCGAGCTCGATCCCGACGCGCGCGTGCAGCGCCGCGAACGCGCCCTCCCGCTCCGGCGGCACGTGGTTCGTGACCAGCAGGACGCTCACGCCGAGAGCGCCCGCTCGTAGGCCGCCACCGTCGCGCGTCCGGACTTCGCCCAGGTGAAGTGACGCTCCACGGTCCGCCGCGCCCGCGCGCCCCGCTCCCCGAGCTCCCGGGCGGGCCGGTCGAGCTCGCGGGCGATCGCCTCGGCCAGCGCGGGGATGTCGCCGGGAGCGACCAGGCGGATGCCGGGCCCGGCCTCCTCGATCTCGGCGGGGCCGGGCTCACCCAGGCAGGCGATCGCGGGCAGTCCGCCGGCCATCGCCTCGACGTAGGCGACGCCGAACGCCTCGTCGACCGAGGGGAGCACGAAGAGGTGGCCGCCCCAGGCGGCCTTGAGTGCCTCGGGGTTCGGGAGCTGGCCGGCGAACTCAACGCGGTCGGCGAGGCCCAGCTCGCGCGCGAGCCCCTCCAGGTGCGCTCGCTCAGGCCCGTCCCCGACGATCAGGTAGTCGAGCTCCGGGTGGCGATCACGGAGCACCCAGAGCGCCCTGATCACGTCGCCCTGGCGTTTGCGGGCGACGAGGTGACCGACGGTGACGAGCGTCGTCCGCTCCCGCTTGGGCGGGAGCCTGTCCGGGATGTCCGTGCCGAGCCGGACGACCGCAGTCCGCTGGGCCCCGAGGGTCCTCGTCGCGCGCTCGATCCCTTTCGAGTTCGCGAGCACGATGTCCGCGGCGGTGTAGGTCGCGACGACCGCTCGGCGCCCGGCCGCGTGGCGCGTCGCGGTGTAGAACGTGTCGGCGCCGTGGCTCGAGACGACGAGCGGGACGTCGATCGACGCGCGGCGCACCGCCTCCCCCGCGGGGACGGCGGAGTGGGCGTGGATCAGCTCGAACGGCCAGCGGCGACGCAGCCGGCGCAGGTGCAGGGCGAGCGGCGGCGCGGCCCAGGCTCCCCAGGTCCCGTAGCTCCGGGGCCGCGGGGGGCTCAGGAAGCGGACGTAGTCGACCTCGAGCCCGTCGAGGACCGTGTGGGACGGCTGGCGCAGCAGCCGGCCGGTGGCCCGGCGGAGCTCGGACGTCGGCGTGTCGAGCGGCGGGATCGGCCGGTGGAGCACGACGACGCGCACGTCGGCACCCGCATCGCGCGCGGCGAGCGCCTGGCGGTGGGCCCAGATGCCGAGCACGGGGTCGTGCGCGCGCGGGTAGAACTCCGCGACGACGCAGACTCTCACGCGGGTGGGGCGGGGACGCTCATCCGGCCACGGAGTCTGACGTGGCCCCCGGCGGCGACGCCGGGCTACTCGTAGACGACGAGGTCCGGGCGCGGCTGGAGCGCCATCACGGCGGCCGGCCGCATGCGGTTCGTGTCCTCGCGGAAGAACACCTTGAAGCCGTCCCAGGCGCCCTTGGGCGTGGCCCCGGTGAACTCCTTGTACTTCGAGATCTTCGCGGCGGGCAGGCCGAACCCGTCCACGTTGAAGACCGTCGCGAGCCCCTTGCGCAGCTTCACCTGCGGCTTGTTCTTGACCATGTCGTTCGTGAACTGATGGATCACGAAGAGCTTCTCCGGGAGGTTCCGCTCCTTCACCAGGGCAGCCAGGTCGATCGAGACGTTGTTGACCTCCTCGGCGCTCACCGAGCCGATCACCTTGCCGGGCACCTGCCCGGGCTGGATGCGCCACTCCGGGTCGAGCGCGAGCCCCACGTCGGGCTTGACGAGCCACTTCTTGAGCCTCCGGACCTCCTCGGGGAAGGTCGCGATGCCGGGCTGCACGTCGAGGAGCAGCAGGGATCCCGACTTCCGGGCCGCGCGGTAGTACTTGTCGATGGTCTTCTCGGGGACCTGGATGCGGTACTTGCCGTCGTCCCCCGGGGCGGCGGCCGCGACGGTCGTGATCAGCTCGAGGCAGGGCAGCACCGGGCGGCTCTTGCGCTCGTAGCTCTTGGCGACCTTCATCAGCTTGGCCGCGGCCTGATCGGGCGTGCCGATCCCGAGCGCGCCGAGCTCCTCGTCGGCGGGGTTGCCGTAGAAGGCGACGACGCGGCGGGCGGGGAAGATCGTGCGCCCGCCACCCGGGAGCTCCGTGGCCTTCGGCCGCGCGTCGGCCACCTCCTGTCGTCCCTTCGCCTCCTCGCCGGCGCTCGCGGTGCCGGACGCGTCGTCCCCGCCGAAGAGGGCACCGACGATCTTGATGAGGACCAGGCCGAGGAGCAGGAGCGCGGCGACGGCGCCGATCCGGCGCAGGAGCAGGGTCTGCGCGGAGGGGGTCGCGGGGGGTCGTCGGCGGCGGGGAGCGGGTTCCATAAGGACGGGCCGTGCGCCCGGATGCGTCATCGTGACGCCCCGCGCGCAGGATTGCCAGCCCGGGCGGCGCGACCGATCCGGGAGGATGGGGGCACGTGTACGACGGGCAACTCCTCTTCGCACTGGGCGGCATGCTCGTCTTCGCCCTCCTGGCCAGCCAGCTGGCGGGTCGATTGCGGGTGCCCGGCCTGCTCCTCGTGCTGTCCCTGGGGATGGTCCTGGGGAGCGAGGTCACGGGCCTCATCGACTTCAACGACTACGAGCTCGCCCGCGACGTGGGGGTGGGCGCCCTCGCGCTGATCCTCTTCGAGGGCGGCCTCGCCTCGGGCTGGCCGCCGATCCGCAAGGTGCTGCGCCCCGCGCTGGGGCTGGCCACGGCGGGAACCGTGGTCACCGCGCTCATCACGGGTGCGGGCGCGGCGTTCATCCTCGACCTCAGCCTCCTACAGGGCTTCCTGCTCGGCTCGATCCTGGCCTCGACCGACGGCGCCGCGGTCTTCTCGATCCTCCGCGGCTCCACCCTCCGGCAGCGCCTCGCGCACACGCTCGAGGGCGAGGCGGGCATGAACGACCCGGTCGCCGTCCTGCTCGTCCTCGGGTTCATCGAGTGGATCGAACGCGACGACTACGGCGTCTTGAACCTCGCCGGCGAGTTCTTCTTCGAGATGGGGATCGGCGCGGCGGTCGGGATCGCCGTCGGGCAGGGAGCCGCGTGGGCGCTCCGCAACGTGTCGCTCTCCACCGCCGGCCTCTACCCGGTCGCCTCGATCGCCGCGGCGGCAACCGCCTTCGGCGCCGGCCAGGTGCTCGGGGGCTCCGGGTTCCTCGCGGTGTACCTGGCGGGCCTCGCGATCGGCTCGACGAACTCGCCGGCGGCCCGCACCGTCCAGACCTTCCACGACGGCCTGGCCTGGGTGGCGCAGATCGTCCTGTTCGTCACGCTGGGGCTGCTCGTCTTCCCCTCGCAGCTGCCTGGGATCGCGCTCGAGAGCCTCGCCATCACGGTCCTCCTGCTCGTCGTCGCCCGCCCCGTCGGGGTCATGGTGGGGACGCTCGGCTGCCGCTTCACCGGCCGCGAACAGGTCGCGCTCTCCTGGGCTGGCTTGCGCGGTGGCGTCCCGGTGGTGCTCGCGACCTTCCCGTTGATCGAGGGGCTCGAGGGGAGCCTGCTCTTCTTCAACGTCGTCTTCTTCGCGGTGCTCGTCTCGACCGTGATGCAGGGAACGACCTTCGAGTGGGTCGCCGCGCGGCTGGGGGTCACGACGAACGAGGCGACGCTCCCGGCCGTGCTCACCGACCAGGAGTCCACGCGACGGCTCGGCGCCGAGGTGATCGAGTTCGGCGTCCGTGGCGGCGACGCGGCGGTCGGTCGCATGGTCCGCGAGCTCCAGATGCCGCGGGCGGCGCTCCTCAACGTGATCATCCGCGGCGAGGAGGCCATTCCCCCGCGCGGCTCGACGCGGGTCATGGAGGGCGACCGCCTGCACGTGCTCGTCCGCCAGGAGGTCGCGGTGGAGTTCCGGGCGCTGCTCGAACGCTGGCGTGTCGGTCCGCTCGAGGTCGCGGAGCGTCCGCGTCCGCGGCGCACCTCGCTGATCTTCTCCGAGCGCCCGTGGAAGGAGACCGACGGTGACGCCTCGCACCCGGCGTTCGTCGGCCCGGTGGCGGTCGTCGATCGGTTGCGCACCCGGCGCGACCGGCCGGGCTCGGTCGTCGTCCTCGAGGACGGTCGCTACGCCTACGTGGGGACGAGCGTGGCGGCCGGCTCGGCTTACGCGGTCCAGGCCGCGGCGCGCCGACGGCTCGGCCGGGCCACGGACGCCGCCGAGATCTCGTGGTGGCGCGAGGTGATCGGGGCGCTCGCGACGTGAGCGTGCTGCAGGGAGTTCGCGTCGTGCTGCGTCCGGTCCTCGCCGCCGACACCGAGGTGCTGCGCCGCATCCACGCCGCGCCCGAGGTTCGACGGTGGTGGGGTCCGCCGGGCGCTGACTTCCCGTTCGACGACGAACCCGGCGTAACGGTCTGGACCGTCGAGCACGACGGGGCGGTCGCCGGGCTCGTCCAGGCCTTCGAGGAGCCCGAGCCCGATGCGCGCCACGCGAGCATCGACCTCTTCCTCGCGTCCGCGCTCCACCGGCGCGGCCTCGGCACCGACACGTTGCGAACGCTCATGCGTGAGCTGGTGGAGGTCCGCGGCCACCACCGGCTCACCATCGACCCCGAGGTCGACAACCACGCCGCGATCGCCTGCTACACGGGCGTCGGCTTCGAGTCGGTCGGCGTGATGCGGCGTTGCTGGCGCCATCCCGAGCGGGGCTGGCGCGACTGCCTGCTCATGGACTGGGTCGCGCCGGCCTGAGCGGCGTCCGTACGCGGGCGCCATGCGCCGTCGGACCGGACTGTGCCCACACAGCTCCTCGCCCGATGACTCCATAGCCCGCTTTACAGACGCCAAGTGTCCTAAAGCGATTGCGTCATTCGTTTACAGACGTTAGGGCGACGCGATCGACGAGGACGATCGCATCGTGCGGCTCTCGCTGGGCTGAGGACGCGGCCACCACGACCTCGTGCGGCACCGCCCGCCCGTCGAGCGTCAGTTGCAGCTCGCTGCCCGGTCCGACGAGGGCGAGCTGCGCCGCGGTGGGGATCCTTCCCATGCCCCCAGTTTCGCAGACTGACGCGAAATCCCTGCTCAGGGGGCAGGTTCCGGCGGTAACCTGACCGCCCGGTAGGGTCCTCGGTGTCGTGGTGTCCATGGCCTCTCCAGGTGGTTCCGTCGGCCGTCCGGAGCGCCGGGATGCGGTGCTCGGCGTACTGGAGACGGCGCTGCTCGAGGGTGGTCCGGGGGTGGTGATCCTCGAGGGGCCGGAGGGCGCGGGCGCTGGTGAGCTCCTCGCCTGGGTCGAGCAGCGCGCGACCGAGTTCGGACACGCGGTGGATCGCTGGTCCTACGGGGTGCCCCCGGCCGGCGCGGCCGGGGCTCCTGCGGTCCTCTGCGTGGACGAGGCGGCCGCCCTCGATCTCGCGGGCCTCCGGGCCTTCCCGGCCTCCGCGCTCGTCGTGCTCGCGCTCCGCACCGGCACCGATCTGCGCGACCCGGCCGTGTTCGCCGCCCTGCGCGCCCGGCCGACGACGCGGGTCGTCGCGCTCGGCCCGTGGGACGTGCCGGCGGTACGTCGAGCCTTGGACCGGGCCGCGCCCGACCTTCCCAGCCGGGGCCCGCTCGCCACCGCCTGCCACGAGCTCACCGGCGGGAGCCCCGAGCTCGTGCGCCTGGTCGTCGAGCGGCTGGCCGCCGGCGGCGCACGGGCTCGGCCCCGAGTGTGCCGCGGTCGCGGACGCGGCGATCCTGCTCGCCGACGACACGCCCCTGTGGGTGGTGGCCGACATCGCGGGCCTTCCGCCCGGAACCGCCGCCGAGTCGGCGGACACCCTCGAACGGATCGGGTTCCTGCGCGACGCAGATCCGGTCCGCGTCGCCGCCCCACTGGTGCGGCGGGCGTGCGCGGCCCGGGCCGGTGGCGCCCGGGGACACGAGCGGCGGCGCCGCGCCGCGCAGCTGCTCGGCCGGACCGCGGAGGGCCTCCCGGCGGCCGCCGACCTCCTGCTCGCCCTGCCCCCTGGCGCGGAACCGTGGGCCGTCGAGCTGCTCACCGCCGCCGCCGCGCGTGCATCCGGCGCCGGCGAGCACCCACGCGCCGCGGCCTGCCTGGCGCGGGCGCTCGCCGAGCCGCTCGACCACGCGGATCGCGTCGACCTGCTCGTCCGGCTGGCGAGCGCGCACGAGGGCGCGGGAACCGACGGCGGGGTCGAGGCTTACCGGGCGGCCCTGCTCCTCGCCGAGCCACGGCAGCGAGCCCGTCTTCACCTTCAGCTCGGTCGGGCGCACTTCGGCGCCGCCGACTACCGGAGCTCCGCCCTGGAGCTCGAGCGCGGGCTCGCGGCGGTGGGCCCCGACGAGATCGAGCTCTCGGGCGAGCTCGTCGCCGCCTACGTCGCGGCCGCCCGCTTCGACCGGACGCTGGAGGACGCCGCTGCGCGCCATCTCGCGCCGCTCCTTTCGGCCGGCGTGCCGGGCCGTACCGCGGCCGAGCGGGCGCTCCTGGCCGAGATCGCGCTCGAGCAGGGGATCCGCGGCGGACCGAGCGCGACGGTGATCTCCCTCGCCGAACGGGCGTGGGCCGACGGTCTCCTGCTCGAGGGGGCTGACCAGTACGGCATCGCCGTCAGCCAGGTCGCGGCGGCGCTCACCTGGTCCGACGCGTTCGCGCCCTCCATCGGGATGCTGACCACCACGCTCGATCGCGCCGAGCGGGATGGCGCGGAGCTCGTCGGCGCCACCGCCCGCTACCTGCGTGCCTGGCCCCGTTGGTACCTGGGGGACCTCGACGGCGCGGAGGGGGACGTCCGTTCGGCTCTCGACGCCGAGGGCTGGCGGATGTACGAGGCCTCTGCCCGCGCGATCCTCGGGCACGTCCTCATCGACCGCGGCGAGCTGTCCGCGGCGCGGACGGCGCTCGTCATCTCCGACCTTGCCCCGTGGGAGCGCACCGTCCCCTACGCGCTGCTGCTGGAGACCCGGTCGCGCCTCCACGTGCGGGACGGAGATCTGCCGGCGGCCGTGGCCGACCTCGAGGAGGCCGGGGAGCTGCTCGCCTCGATGGGCAACCAGAGCCCGTTCTGCCCCTGGCGCTCCCGGCTGGGCTTCGTCCTCGACGCGCTCGGCCGGAGCGAGGAGGGGCTCGAGCTCATCGACGAGGAGCTCGCGCAGGCCGAACGCATCGCCCTGCCCCGGGCGCGCGGCGTCGCGCTCCACCGGCGCTCGCTCGTCGGGAGCGTCGACCTCGACGTCCTGCGGCAGGCCTGCGAGCTCCTCGACGGGTGCGGTGCCCGGCTCGAGCACGCGCGGGCGCAGCTCAGCCTCGGGTGCGCGCTCGCGGCAGGAGGCGATTTGGCGGCCGCACGGGTCCCACTCCGCGAGGCCCACACGACCGCAGAGGATCTCGGCGCCGCCGACCTGGCCGCAATGGCCGGGCGCGAGCTCCACCGTGCCGGAGGCCGGCGCCCGCGGACGCCGCACGCGGCCGGGGTGGGACTGCTCACCGCGTCGGAGCTGCGCGTCGCCCGGCTGGCGGCACAGGGCGCGACGAACCGGGCGATCGCGGAGCAGCTCGTGGTGACGCCGCACACGGTGCGCTTCCACCTCCACAACGTGTACCGCAAGCTGCAGGTCGGTGGTCGCGAGGACCTCGCCGCTGCGCTGTCAGGCCTTTGACGCCGCTCAGGCCGCGGGCTGGCCGTCCAGCTTGGCCTGCGTGCGCATCTCGCCGAGGATCCGCTCGAGGCGCGGCTCGGCGGTGTGATCGACGTGGGTCATGGTCGCCGCGACCGTCGGGTGCACGGCGGCGATCTGCGCGTGCATCTCCTGGGCGACCGCCCGATAGGAGGGGTGGCCCTCGCGGCCGGAGCGCAGCTCGATCAGCTGCATCGCCTCCCGGGCGTTCAGGTCGAGCACATAGCGGATGCGGAAGCCGAGGCAGAGCGCGTAGCTCGCGACCCGCTTGTCGTGGCCGGCGCCCGCGAGGCGGCGGTACTCCCGCTCGGAGATGTCGAGCGCACGCCGGAAGCTGTCCCCGCAGCCGGCGAGGTCCACCTCCTCGGGGACCCCGGCCCCGAGCTCGGGGGAGAGCCGCTGCCACTGGACGGTCAGCATCCGGTGACGCTGCAGATCGCGGAAGGCGCCGTAGTCGGAGACGATCTCGAAGCGATAGCGGAGCGCCTCGTAGCCGCGACCGGGCCGGTGGCGCCGGTTCTCGCGCTCGCCGACGAGGTCGCGCAGCAGCTCGCCGCGCTCCTCCGTGCTGAGGGCCCCGAGGCGGACGCGGGCATCGGCTTCGGAGACCCCGGCCGATTCGAAGAGCAGGGCGGCCAGCAGCGCGTCCTCGTCCCCGTCGACGTGCAGGAGCCTGACGCTCGGACGATCGTCGGGGGCGCCGGCGGGCCGGTCGAGCCCGAGCCGGGCGACCCAGGAGTCGGAGGCACGGTCGCGCTCCTGCAGGTACTCGACCCAGCGGCCGCCGCGATCGGGGCGCGGGATCCGGGCGACGAAGCTCGGCATGACGCTCTGGACGGCGGTGAGGATCTTCTCCCCGTAGGCGCGCGCCTCGGGCAGCGGGTGGGCCATCAGGTGCAGGATGAGCTGCTCGTAGGTCTGCCCGGTCGCGTAGATCCCCATGTGGGAGAGCGAGGCGGCGGGCAGCAGACCACGGAGAAGGTCGAGGGCCTTCGCGGCGATCGCCCGGTCCCGGGCGGGTCCCGGGTCGCCGGGGAAGCTCGCGTCGACCCAGCGCCGCACCCGCGGCAGGCACTCGGAGTAGATGAAGAAGATCGCGTCGAGCGCCTGCTCGTACTCCGGCCCGAGCGCGGGGTCGCGGTAGTAGCGGTAGCCGAGGCCGGGGACGTCGCCGTCGTAGGGGATGTACCGGGTGGACTGCTCGAGGTAGGCGCCGAGGCGCGGCCGCTGCAGCACCTTCGTGAGCACGTTCGAGGTCCACTCGCAGGCGACGTGCGCGCCGCCGAGCTGCGCGACCGAGTCGTCGCCGTACCCGAGGAAGATCCGCTCGTAGAGCTGCTCGGCCTTGGAACCGGCGCCCGGGTCGAACGGGGCGGCGTTCGCGTCGAGCGAGTCGGAGAACTCGTCGAGCAGCAGGCGTCGCAGAGTCCCCTGATAGCGGGAGTAGCGCGCGAAGAGGGCGCCCTTGACGGTCTCCGGGAGGCCGACGAGCGCGAAGACGGGACCGTCGAGGTCGGTCACGTAGGGGCGGAGCTGCTCGCGTTCGGCGGGGCTCAGCTGGTCATCGGGATACCGCATGGGGGAGCGCCTCAGCCTACCGCGGCCGGCCCGGCGCCCCGGCCGGGGCAGGCCACCGGGCTCGCCACCTCAGACGAGGTTGGTGAAGGCCTCGCCGCAGCGCTGCACGAGGTCGAAGAGCGGCTGCGGCACGACGCCGGTGGCGACGACGAGCACGGCACTGAGGACGCCGACCGTGACGACCTCCCAGTGGGCCCTGGGGCCGGTAGCCGGCTCCTCGAGCGTGACGGCTTCGTCCGAGCCGCCAGCCAGGGCGGGCCGCGGACCGGCTAGCGCGGCCGGGCTCGTGGTCGCGACGGGTGCGCCGCGCATCCACATCGCGGCGATCACCTTCAGGTAGTACCCGAGGGAGATCATGGAGCCGACGACGATCACGACGCCGAGCCAGGCGTAGTTCCCGTCGACCGTCGCCGAGATGAGGAAGAACTTGCCGATGAAGCCGCCGGTCGCGGGGATCCCGGCAAGCCCGAGCATCGCGATGGTCATGACGGTCGCGAGGACCGGACGGGAGGCCCCGAGGCCTTCCACGGCGGCGATGTCGTCGCCGTGCGTGCTCTCCCGCTCCCGGGCGATGATCACCGCGAAGGCGGCGAGGTTCATCACGAGGTAGACGGCGAGGTAGAAGACGGTGGCGCGGACCCCGAGCTCCGAGCTGACCACGACGCCCGCCAGCATGTACCCGGCTTGGCCGACCGAGGAGTAGGCGAGCATCCGCTTGAGCGAGGACTGGCCGAGCGCGCCGACGTTGCCGACGATGATCGTGACCGTGGCGAGCGCCGCGAGCATGGGCGCCCAGGTCAGCGACGAGTCGATGAGCGCGACGTCGAAGAGCCGCAGGAACACGCCGAACGCGGCGGCCTTCGTGGCGACGGCCATGAACGCGGTGACGGGGGTCGGGGCGCCCTGGTAGACGTCCGGCGTCCACTGGTGGAACGGCGCGACAGACGCTTTGAACCCGAGGCCGACGACGCAGAGGCCGATGCCGCTGAGCATGAGGACGTCGGAGCTGAGATCGCCCGACGAGTTCGCTGCGGCGATCCCGCTGAAGTCGGTGGACCCGGTGGCGCCGTAGATGAGCGCGAGCCCGTACAGGAACACGGCGGAGCCGAGCGACCCGATGATCAGGTACTTCAGGCCGGACTCGAGCGAGCTCGCCCGGCGCATCTCGGTCGCGCAGAGCACGTAGAGCGGGATGGACAGGAGCTCCAGCCCGAGGAACACGGTGACGAGGTTCGTCGACCACGCGAGCACGAGCATGCCCGCGATCGAGGTCAGCAGCAGCGCGTGGAACTCGCCGTGAGCGGATTCCCGGGGCGCGAGCGCCCGCCACGAGAGCAGCACCGTGGCCATGCCGGCGCCGACGAAGAGCAGGTTCAGCACCGTGCCGAGCCCGTCGATCTCGAGCGCTCCCGAGATGAGCGGCTTCGTCGTGTCGAGCTGCCAGATCGTGAGCCCGAGCGAGACCGCCAGGGCCGAGAAGGAGAGAAACGGCACGCCGTGCTCGCGGGCCGCCCGGCCACGGAGCAGGCCGACCATCAGGACGATGACGGCACCCCCGAGCAGCGCGATGAGCGGGGAGAGCCCGGCGACGTCGATGGTGGGCGTGTCGGGCACGGCACGGGGGGTCATGGCGTGGGGACCTCCTGGCTCGCGGACGGATCGATGGGCTGGCCGGTCGCCGGATCGATCGGGAGCCCGGTCTGCGGGTCGACCGGGGGCGCCTGGCTGGGGTCCTGCTCGACGTCGCCGCCGGTGGCCGGGTCTATGGGCTGCCCGGTGTTCGGGTCGATCGGGATCTGCCCACCCGTGGAGTCGGCGGGCTGGCCGGTCTGCGGGTCGATCGGCACGGCCGCGCCCGACGGGTTCGTCGGGAGGTTCGGGTCGACCGGCTGCCCGGTCGCCGGGTCGATCAGCGCGGGTGCCGCGACCGCGGGCGGCGGCGGGTTCACGATGGTCTGCGCGGCGAGGACGCTGGCGTTGATGCTCTTCTCGCCCTTGGCGAGGATCACCTGCGGGTAGAGCGCCAGCGCGACGATCGCGACGACCAGCGGCACGAGCACGAGCGCGTCGGCGAGCGTCAGCTCGGTCGACTCGACGTGCGGCCCCACGCGGTTGTGCATTGCCCGGATGAAGAGCCGCAGGGTGTAGACGGCGGCCAGGGCGACGCCGGTGAACGCGATGACCGCGATGGCGAGCTTCGCGTCGAAGACCCCAAGCAGGATGTAGAACTCGCCGACGAAGTTCGCGGAGCCCGGCATCGCCAGGTTCGCGAAGGCGACGATCAGGAAGAGCACCGCGATGATCGGGGCCCGGCGCGCGATGCCGCCCATCTCGCGGATGTCCTCCGATCCGCCGGCGCGGGCTCCGAGGAGGCCGACGAGGAAGAACGCGGGCGCCACGACGAGGCCGTGGTTGAACGACTGCAGGACGGCACCCTGCGCGCCCTGCTCGTTCAGCGCGAAGATCCCGAGCGTGATGAAGCCGAGCTGGGCGACCGACGAGTACCCGAGGATGAGCCGTGAGTCGGTGGTCGTGAAGGCCATCACCGAGCCGTAGAGGATCGAGGCCAGCGCGATGATGAGCATCAGCGTCTGGAAGTGGACGGCGGCGTCCGGGAAGAGCGGCAGCGCGATGCGCAAGAAGCCGTAGGCGGCGACCTTCGAGAGCACGCCGGAGAACACGGCGAGCACGGGCAGCGGCATGTTCTTGTACCCGTCGGGCATCCAGCCGTGCAGCGGGAACATCGGCATCTTCACGAGGAAGGCGGCGGCGAAGCAGAGGAAGATCCAGTCCTGCGAGCCGCCGGTCAGCCGGTTCAGCTGGAGGTCGCTGAAGGCGAAGGAGAGCTCGGTGCCGTTCTGTGAGGCGGCGAGCACCGCGGTGGCGATCGCCGCGGCGAGCATCAGCAGCGAGCCCACCAGCGTGTAGATGACCATCTTCGTCACGGCGGCGATGCGCGTGGCGGCCGGTCCGTACATCCCCGTGAGGAAGAAGAACGGGATCAGCATCAGGTCGAAGAAGACGACGAACAGCGCGAGATCCTGGGCGAGGAGCGCCCCGAGCACGGCGGTCTGCGCCACGCCCATATGGAAGAAGAAGAGCTTCTCCCTCTCCCACGACTGCCCTGCCGCCCACAGCACCGAGGCGGTGAACAGGATCGTCGTGAGCAGGATCAGGAACAGGTTGATCCCGTCGATCCCGAGCTTGTAGGAGATCCCGAGCGTGCGGATCCAGCTCTCGTCGGTCACGAACTGGAGGCCGCCCGTGCCCCGATCGAAGTCGAGGACGTAGCTGACCGCGAGACCGAGGGCGCCGGCCGAGCCGAGCAGCGCGAGCATGCGCGCCGAGGCGCGGCCGGGGACCAGGAGCCCGAGGACCGCGGCCGCGGCCGGTAGCCAGAGCAGGACGGAGAGGGGGACGTTCACGAGGCCACCAGGAAGTAGAAGCCGACGATGAGCACGCCCGCCAGCAGGAGGGCGGCGTAGGAGCGCAGCAGGCCGGACTGGACGGCGCGAACCGCGGCGGATCCCGCGCGCACGACGCCGGTGCTGCCCCCGACGAGGGTGCCGTTCACGAAGATGCGCTCGAAGGTCTGCTGGGCGAAGCGGCCGAGGAAGGCGAAGGGACGGACGATCGCGACGTCGATCAGCTCGTCGAAGTACCACTTGCGCGAGAAGAGCGTGTGGAGCGCCTTGAACCGCGCGAGGAAGATGGCCGGGGTCTCGGGCTTGCGGACCCACACGTGGTAGGCGATCGCGATGCCGAGCAGGCCGACGACCGCCCCGAGGACGAGGCCGAAGATCGTGAGCCCGTCGCTCGGCTCGACGTGGACGGCGGAGTCGGCGAACGTCGGGTCGAGGAACGTCTCGAGCGTGTGGTTGACGAACGGGATCTGCAGGACCCCGCCGACGACCGCGAGGACCGCCAGGATGCCCATGGCGATCCTCATGAACGGCGCCTGCTCGGCGACGTGGTGCTCGGGGCCGGGGAAGCCGACCTCGGTGTCCTCGTGCTCACCCGTGGACGGGTTCACGTGCTCGGTCGGGTGGTAAAGGTGGCCGTTCTCGAGCTCCACGGCCTGCGGCACGGCCTCGCCGAAGAAGGCGCGGAAGATCATTCGCCACGTGTAGACGGCGGTCAGCAGCGCGCCGACGTAGCCGGCGACGTAGAGCGCCCAGTGCCAGCCGCCTTCGGCGCCGAGGTCCAGGAGGATCTCGTCCTTCGAGAAGAAGCCGGAGAACGGCGGGATGCCGGCCAGGGCCAGGCCGCCGATGCAGAAGCAGACGAACGTGAACGGCATCGCCTTGCGGAAGCCGCCCATCTTGTCGAGCGACTGCTCGCCGCCCATCGCGCCGATGATCGAGCCGGCGGCCATGAAGAGCAGCGCCTTGAAGAAGGCGTGCGTCATGAGGTGGAAGAGCCCGGCCACGTAGGCACCGGCGCTCACGGCCATGATCATGTAGCCGATCTGGGACATCGTCGAGTAGGCGATGACGCGCTTCAGGTCCGTGACGACGAGGCCGATCGTGCCGGCCACCAGCAGCGTCACTGCACCGATGATTGCGCCGACGGCGGCGGCGCTCGGCGCCTCCTCGAAGAGCGGGTGCATGCGGGCGATGAGGTAGACGCCGGCGGTGACCATCGTCGCCGCGTGGATGAGCGCGGAGACCGGGGTCGGGCCCTCCATCGCGTCCGGCAGCCAGGTGTGCAGCGGGATCTGCGCGGACTTCGCGAACGCACCCACGAGAAGCAGGAGGCAACCCGCGGTGAGGTCGCCGTTGCTGCCTGCGAAGTCGGTTTTCACCGAGTCGAAGGTGCCGAGGAAGTCGACGGTGCCCGAGTGCTTGAAGATGAAGTACGTGCCGAGGACGAGCCCGATGTCGCCCACGACGTTGATGACGAACGCCTTGATGCCGGCCGCCGTGGCCGTCTTGCGCCGGTACCAGAAGCTGATGAGCAGGTAGGAGGCGGCGCCGACGAAGGCCCAGCCGACGATCAGCAGCACGAAGTTCGCCGCCAGGATCAACAGCAGCATCGAGAAGACGAAGAAGTTCAGGTAGGCGAAGAACCGCCGGTAGCCGCCGTCCGACTCCATGTAGGCCACGGAGTACAGGTGGATCAGCGTCGAGACGCCGCTGACCACGAGGATCATCAGCATGCTCAGCGGGTCGACGAGGATCGACAGCTTCGCGTCGACCCCGGCGCTCACGGCGTAGTCCCAGGCGACGAAGACGACCTGGCGGGATTCCTCCTCGCGGTCCTGCAGCGAGAGCGTCGTGAGCACGGCGCTGACGAACGCGCCGGCGATGGCGAGCGTCCCGAGGTAGCCGGCGGCCTTCTCCGGGATCCTCGAGGAGAGGAGGCCGATGAGGATCGCGCCAGCGAGGGGAAAGCCGAGGACGAGCCAGGCGGTGGTCTGCATGTGCGTGGGGCCCTAGCCCTGGAGCTCGCGGAGCTCGTCGACGTCGATGGGGAGGCGGCGGCGGTACATCGCGACGATGACGCCGAGGCCGATGGTGACCTCGCAGGCCGCGACGACCATCACGATGATCGCGAAGATCTGGCCGTCCGCGTTGCCGTGCATGCGCGAGAACGCGATGAGCGCGAGGTTCGCGGAGTTGAGCATGAGCTCGAGGCACAGCAGGATCACGAGCGGGTTGCGCCGCGTCATGACGCCGCCGGCGCCGATGGAGAAGATGAGGGCCGAGACGACCAGGTACCACTCGATCGCCACGGTTACTGCTCCTCGCTCTGTTCGTTGAGGCCAGTGCTCGTGACGCCGGCCTCGACGCCGTCCTGCTCCTGCTCGCGGCGCGTGATGCGGCGCTGCCCGCCGACGGCCTCGGCCATCGTGCCGGTGGAGCGGGGGCGGGCGAGATCGAGCGGAGTGATCGTGGTGCCGGCGGGGTCGCCGAGCCCGCCGCGGCGCCGCGCGAGGGTGACCGCGCCGACGGCGGCGATCAGCAGCAGGAAGGAGGCGACCTCGAAGGGCAGCAGGAACTTCGTGAGCAGCAGCTCGCCGATCTGCTCCGGGGTTCCGAAGCCGGCGTCGCCGGCCTTGGCCACACCGTCGGCGCCGATCCCGACGCCCTCGGTGCCGAGCGCCTTCAGGCCCGTGCCGAGGACGGCGATCGTGAGCTCGACGAAGAGCACGAACCCGAAGAGAACGGCGCCGGCCACGGTGGCCCGTGAGTTCGCGGGGCCGACCTGGATGTCGGTGCCGCCCACGTAGGCGACGACGAACATGTAGAGGACCATCACGGCGCCCGCGTAGACGACGACCTGGGCGGCCGCGACGAACTCGGCCCGCAGCAGCAGGAACAGCAGCGCGAGCGAGAGCAGGTGCGCGACGAGCGCGAGCACCGAATAGAACGGGTTCCGCAGGGTGACGGTGCCGACGGCACCCGCGAGGGCACCGAGTGCGGCGAGGAAGAAGACGACTTCAGCCATGGGCAACGGGCAGTCTATGCACGCGGCGGGCGAGAGAACGTACCGGTGCCCTGAGGTCGCACAAACCTGTCACGAACTCGGCCGTCGGTGGGCACGCCGGACCCCGTGGCACCCCTCGACGCGCCGCGGGATGGCGCAGCGACACGACCCCGAGCGCGGAGATGCGGCTACTCGCCCTCTGCCCGGATCGGGCTGCGCTCGAAGGGCTCGGCGAGGAGCATCTCCTTCGTGAAGATGAGGTCCGAGCGGTGATAGTCGCTCATCTCGTAATCGTTGCCCATCGTGATCGCGTCGAACGGACAGGCGACCTCGCAGTACCCGCAGAAGATGCAGCGCGAGAGGTTGATCTCGTAGACGGAGGCGTACCGCTCGCCGGCGCTGACGCGGTGCTCCGGCGTGTTCTCGGCGGCGACGACCCGGATGCAGTCGGCCGGGCAGGCGGCGGCGCACAGCGAGCAGCCGACGCACTTCTCGAGGCCGGTGTCCTCGAAGCGGTGCAGCCGGTGCCGCCCGCGGAAGCGCGGGTAGACCGGCACCTTGTGCTCGGGGTAGGCGATCGTGTCGACGCCCTTGGTCATGTTCACGAACGTCGTCTTGAGCCCCCGGAGGGTCTCCCCGAAGATCCGGTACGCGCCGCCGGCGCCGCCCGGCTTCGGCGCGCTGACGACGAACAGCTCGTCGTCGGCGGGGCGCCAGTCCTTGGTCGAGTCGATCATTCGCGAGGTACCTCTAGTTGTCGAGCACCACGACGACGATCGCGGTGACGAGGGCGTTCAGGGTGGCGAGCGGCAGAAGGACCTTCCAGCCGAAGCTCATGAGCTGGTCGTAGCGCAGGCGGGGAAGCGTCGCGCGGATCCAGATGAAGAAGAAGACGAACAGCCCCATCTTGGCCAGCACGACGAACGGGTCGACGAAGGTCGGCGGGTTGATGCCGAAGGGCAGCAGCCAGCCGCCGAGGAACACGGTGACCGTGATCCCGGAGACCACGAGGATGTTCAGGTACTCGGCGAAGAAGTAGGAGGCGAAGCGCGCCCCGCCGTACTCGGTGTTGTACCCGCCGACGAGCTCGGCGTCGGCCTCGACGAGGTCGAACGGCGCACGGTTGGTCTCCGCGAAGCCGGCGACGAGGAAGATCAGGAAGCCCAGGAACTGCGGGACGATGTACCACATGCCCTGCTGGGCCTGGACGATCTCGGTGAGCGAGAGCGTGCCCGCGGTCATGACCACGCCGACGAGCGCGAGCCCCTGGGAGACCTCGTAGGAGATCAGCTGCGCGGCCGCGCGCATGGCGCCGAGGAACGAGTACTTCGAGCCGGAGGCCCAGCCGCCGAGCATGATCCCGTAGAAGGCCACGGCGCCGAAGGCGAAGAGGTACAGCGGGCCGATCGAGACGTCGACCCCGTAGAGGCCGACCTGGGTGCCGAAGATGTCGACGGTGTCCCCGAACGGGATGACCGAGAAGGCCGCGGCAGCGGTCAGGATCGAGATGATCGGCGCGATGGCGAAGAGCCAGCCGATCGACGTGCGCGGCCGGAAGTCCGCCTTGAACGCGAGCTTGCCGATGTCGGCCAGCGGCTGGAGCAGGCCGAACGGCCCGACGCGGTTCGGCCCGGGGCGGCCCTGGAAGCGGCCCAGGAGCTTCCGCTCGCCGAGCAGGACGATCGGGACGATCTGCAGTCCGAGCGCGAAGATCACGATCGACTTGATGATCTGGATCCACCACGGCTCGTAGTAGCCGACGACGCCGAGGACGGGGGCGAACGCGCTCATACGGTTGCTGCCTTCTTGACGACGACGAGCGGACCCTCGAGGACGTTCGCGGCGCCCTCGCCGATGCCGGTCTGCAGGAACACGGAACCCTCCGGGGCGCCTTGGCGCAGGACGACGACCGCCTCGACGGAGGCCCCGTCGGCGCCGACCACGACGTGTTCGCCGTGCTTGATCCCGAGCCGCTCCGCGTCGCCGGGGGCGAGCTCGAGCTTCTGACGCGGGTGCAGGAACTTGAGGGCCGGGGAGGCCTCGACCTCGGGTGAGGCCCAGATCGAGCGGAACGTCCCCAGGCGCAGGGCACCGTTGGGCGAGGCGGCCGCCGGCGCCGGGGCGTCGGACGAGCCTCCACCCGGACCGAGCTGGGCGGTCGCGGCGGGCCAGGCCGCCGCACGGGCGGGGTCCTCGCACCAGCGGGTGCCCTTGGCGCCGATCGTGTCGACGGTCAGCCCGGCGTAGAACGGCACCGCGGTGAGCAGCTGCTGGGTCGCGGAGTGCACGGTGTGGACGACCTGGTCGGCACCGCCGGCCACGCAGAGCTCGTGGAGCACCTGCCATTCGGCACGGACCCCGGCGGGGCGGCCGATCGCCGGGCGAAGGCGCTGCAGCCGGCCCTCCGGGTGCACGATCGTGCCCTCCTTCTCCGCGTAGGACTCGGCGGGGAAGATGACGGTCGCGTGCTCGCGGAGCCCCTCGGTGAGGAAGCCCGCGTGCGCGATGACGTGCGTGGTCTTCTCGAGCGCGCGGTCCCACAGGGCACGCTGCGGCTGATCGCGGATCGGATCGGTGTGGAGCAGGTAGAGCACCGAGACCGAGCCGTCGGCGGCGGCCTCGGGGATGCCGACCGCACCGGCCGCGGCGTCGAGGGCGGAGAGCCCGGGGCCCGCGTCGGGCAGGACGCCGACCTCACGGAGCCCGCGACCGTTCGTCGAGGTCGGGATGCCGAGCAGCCCGGCGCCGGCGCGGGAGCCGAGGCCCAGCGCACCGGCGAGCTTCAAGAGCGGCTGCGTGACGGCCTCGCCGCCGGCCAGCAGCTGCTCGCCGTAGAGCACGACGATGTCGGCGGGGTCGCTGCCGCCGCTCGTGCGCAGCATCGTCGCCAGCTCGGTGATCTGCTCGGCGTCGGCGCCCGCGTCGGCCGCGAGCTGATCCACGGCCCCGCCGTAGAACGCCGCGCTGACCGCGGCCAGGAAGGCGGCCTCGGCGCCGGGCGCGTACCGCAGCGAGAGCACCGCGTTCGGGTCCAGGGAGGAGGGCCGCGGGGTCGCGACCGCGAGCTGCACGCGGTGGCGACGCACGCCCTTGCGGATGCGCAGGTCGAGGATCGGGGCGTCGTCGACCGGCTCGGTCCCGAGGACGAGCACGGTGTGGGCGAACTCGAGGTCCTGCACGGTCGCCTGGAGGTCGGGGTCGCCGAGCGCGAGGAGCTGCTCGCGGGCGAGCCCGGAGCCCTCACGCGCGTCGAGCAGGCCGGAGCCGTGCACGTCGCGGACGAGCCGCTGGAGGAGGAAGCCCTCCTCGTTGGTGGTCTCGCCGCCGGCGAGGCCCGCCACCTTGCCGCCGGCCTTCGAGAGCGCTCCCTTGGCCTCCTCGAGCGCGCGCTCCCAGGTGACCTCGCGCAGCACGCCGCCGTCGCGGATCATCGGGGCGGTGATGCGCTCCTCGACGTGGATCGACTGGTAGGCGAAGCGGCCCTTGTCGCAGAGCCAGCCGTCGTCGACGGCCTCGTTCTCCCGCGCGAGCACGCGCAGCGCGCGGTCGTCACGGACGGTGAAGGCGACGTTGCACTGCGCGGGGCAGAGCGTGCAGACGGTGCCGGCGTTCTCGATGTCCCAGGGCCGGGCGCGGAAGCGGTAGGGCCGGGAGGTGAGCGCGCCGACCGGGCACAGCTCGATGATGTTGCCGCTGAACGGCGCGACGTAGGGGTGCCCGTCGAAGGTGCCGACGAAGGTTGCGGCGCCACGCTCGTGGAGGACCAGCTGGTAGTCCTCGCTGAGCTCCTGCGAGAAGCGGACGCAGCGGTAGCAGAGGATGCAGCGCTCGCGGTCGATCGCGATGAGCGGGGAGAGCTCGAGCGGCTTCTTGAAGTGGCGCTTGGGCTCGATGAAGCGGGTCTTGCCGCCGCCCCAGCCGAAGGAGATGTCCTGCAGCGGGCACTCGCCGCCCTTGTCGCAGACGGGGCAGTCGAGCGGGTGGTTGATGAGCAGGAACTCGAGCACGGACTCCTGCGCGGTCTTCACGCGCTCGGTCTGCGTGTGGACGACCATCCCGTCCTTCACCGGCGTGGAGCAGCCGGTCTGCAGCTTCGGGATCCCCTCGATGTCCACGAGGCACATGCGGCAGGCGCCCACGGGCGCGCCGAGCTTGGGCTCGTAACAGAACACGGGGATCTCGACGTCGCCGCGCTTGGCGGCGTCGACGAGCATCTCGTTCTCGGGGGCCTTGACCTCTCGACCGTCGATCGAGAAGGTGATGAGCTTCGGTTCGGGGCGCGGCATCAGGCGGTGGTCCTCATCAGACGAGGGAGCCTACGAGCGGTGCCTCGTCCGGCGTCTCCAGGCTGGCGATCAGCTCGCGCTCGGAGCGGGCGCGGGCCTCTTCGATGTAGGCCTCGAACTCGGGGCGGAACTTCTCGATCATCGAGCCGACGGGCATCGCCATGGCGTCACCGAGCACGCAGAGGCAGTTGCCGATGATCTGCGTCTGCACCGAGGCCATGATGTCGAGGTCCATCGGCGTGGCGGTGCCGGCGACGATCCGCTCGAGCATCTTCACGGTCCACTGGGTGCCCTCGCGGCACGGGGTGCACTTGCCGCAGGACTCGTGCTTGTAGAACTGCGCGAGCTTGAGGCAGACGTCCACGACGGAGGTCTCGTCGTCGACGACGATGATCGCGCCGGAGCCGAGCATCGAGCCCGCCTTGGCCATCGAGTCGAAGTCGTAGCCGAGGTCGAGGTCGTCGGCGGTCAGCACGGGGGAGGAGGAGCCGCCGGGGAAGAAGAACTTGACCTCGCGGTCGCCCTCGATGCCGCCGCACAGGTCGTAGAGGATCTCGCGGACCGGCATGCCGAGCGGGATCTCGTAGTTGCCCGGGCGCTTGACGTGGCCGCTCACCGAGATGAGCTTCGTGCCGGTCGAGTTCTCGACGCCGATCGCCGCGTACTTCGCCGCGCCCATCTCGAGGATGTGCGGGATCGTCGCGAGCGTCTCGACGTTGTTGATGAGCGTCGGACCCTGGTAGAGGCCCTGGTTGGCCGGGAACGGCGGCTTCAGGCGCGGGTTGCCGCGCTTGCCCTCGAGCGAGTCGAGCAGGCCGGTCTCCTCGCCGCAGATGTAAGCGCCGGCGCCGCGGTGCACGACGAGCTCGAGCGAGTGGTCGCTGCCGAGGATGTTCTTCCCGAGCAGCCCGTCGGCGTAGGCCTCGGCCACGGCGGCGTCGAGGATGTCGGCCTGCTGGGCGTACTCGCCGCGGATGTAGATGAAAGAGCGCGTGGCACCCGCGGCGTAGGCGCCGATGATCATGCCCTCGATGAGCATGTGCGGGCTCTTGGTCATGAGCTCGCGGTCCTTGAAGGTGCCGGGCTCGGACTCGTCGGCGTTGCAGACGAGGTACTTGTCCATCGTGCCCTTGGGCATGAAGGAGGCCTTCTTGCCCATGGAGAAGCCAGCCCCGCCGCGGCCGCGCAGGCCGGACTCGACGAGCTCGGTCACGAGCGCGTCGCGCGGGGTGGAGAGCGCCTTCTTGAAGACGTCCCCGTAGCCGCCGCGGGCCTTGTAGACGTCCAGGGTGTTGAGCCCCGGCTCGTCGATGTCCTTGAAGAGGATCGCTTCCTGGCTCATGGCTGACGCGCGGCTTTCGGATCGACGGACAGGCGCCGGATGATCTGCTTCTCCGGGAGCACCTCGGTGCCGGCCCGGATCTGCGCGACGAGGTCCGGTACCTCGTCGAGCTCTATCGGACCTACGTAGACGTCGTCCACCGAGGCCATCGGCGCGATGTCGCAGGCGCCCAGGCACTCGAAGCCGCGGACGTTGAAGTCGGGGTCGCCGTCGACCTCCTCCTTCACGCGCTCGAGCAGCGCGTCGGCGCCGCGCAGCGAGCAGGAGATGTTCGTGCAGACGTAGACCTTGTGCCGGCCGACCGGGTTGGTCTCGAGCATGTCGTAGAAGCCCGCGACCGCGGCCAGGTAGCCCGGGGTCAGGCGCATGACGCAGGCGACCTGCTCGATCGCGGTGGGCGAGCACCAGACGTGCAGCTTCTGGGCGGCCATGAGGGCCGGAATCGAGGCCGAGCGCGGGTCCGGGTAGAGCGCCATGTGGCGTTCGATCTCGGCGCGGAGCTCCTCGGGAACCGGGCAGTCCGCCGGGTCCGGGATGACCGCGGGGTCCTTGGTCAGGTCGACGGGATCGTCCCAGCCCGGGGTCCGCGAGCCGCCCTTGTACCGGGGGATCTCGCCGGAGCCGACGTGCTGGCCGAGGGTCGGGTCACCGTCGGGGAGGAAGGTGGTGCCGACGTTCTCGGCGGCGGTGCCCTCGCTCATCGGTCGATCCCTCCGAGGACCGGGTCCATCATCGCGAGCGTCGCGATGAGGTCGGCGATGTAGGAGTCCTTGACCATCGCGTTCGTGGCCTGGAGGTTCACGAACGAGGGGTCGCGCATGTGGACGCGCGCCGGCTTGCTCGAGCCGTCCGAGCGGACGAAGCAGCCGAGCTCGCCGCGCGGGCTCTCGCAGGGGAAGTAGACCTCGCCCGGCGGGACGCGGAAGCCCTCGGTGACGAGCTTGAAGTGGTGGATGAGCGCTTCCATCGAGGTGGCGAGCTCGTGGCGCGGCGGGAGCGCGATCTTCCGGTCGTCGACCATGACCGGACCGTCGGGGAGGTTGTCGAGGGCCTGGACGATGATCTTCGTCGACTCCCGCATCTCCTGCATGCGCACCGCGAAGCGGTCGTAGTTGTCGCCGTTGGTGCCGACCGGGACCTGGAAGTCGAAGTCCTCGTACGAGGAGTACGGCATCGCTTTGCGCAGGTCCCAGGGGTTCCCCGCGGCGCGCAGCAGCGGCCCGGTGACGCCGAGCTCGAGCAGCGTCTGCTCGTCCAGCGTGCAGACGTTTCGCAGCCGCTGGAGGAGGATCTCGTTCTTGTTGAGCAGCGCGCCGTACATGTCGACGCGGGAGGGCATGACGTCGCAGAACTCGCGGACCTTCTCGGTCCAGCCCGCGGGAACGTCCTCCATGACCCCGCCGACCTGGAAGTAGCGGGTGTGCATCCGCTGGCCGGTCGAGTACTCGAAGAGGTCGAGGATCATCTCGCGCTCGCGGAACGCGTACCAGAACATGCTCATCGCGCCGAGGTCCAGGGCGCTCGTGCCCGAGCCACACGAGGTGGCTCATGATGCGGTTCAGCTCCATGTGGATGACGCGCAGGTACTGGGCCCGCTTGGGGACCTCGAGCTCGAGCAGCGTCTCGGTGGCCCCGCAGAACGCGTAGGCGTTGAAGAAGTAGGAGAGGTAGTCCATCCGCTCGACGACGGGGATGACCTTCCAGTACGCCTTGTCCTCGGCCGTCTTCTCGATGCCGGTGTGGACGTAGCCGATGATCGGCTTGAGGTCGCGGACGACCTCGCCTTCGAGCGTCACGAGCAGGCGCAGCACGCCGTGCGTGGCCGGGTGGTGCGGCCCCATGTTCAGGGTGAGCAGCTCCTGGTCGGGAGCGTCGCCCACCGGTCCGGGCAGGTGCGAGAGCTCGATGCTCTCCTCCTGCTGGCGGTAGGCGGACGGGGTGCGGGGGGTGTCGAGGGTGCTCATCGGGTGTAGTCGCTTCCGCTCGGGGCGTCCTTCGTGAAGAGCACGGGCTCGCCGCCGATCGGGAAATCCCGACGCTGCGGATGGCCCTCGTAGTCCTCCGGCATGAGGATGCGGCGGGGGTCCGGGTGCCCCTCGAACTCGACGCCGAACATGTCGTAGACCTCGCGCTCCTGATGGTCGGCGGTCGGCCAGTCCGGGGTGACGGACTCGACCACCGGGGCGTCGGTGTGCACGCGGATCTTGACCCGCACCCGGTCGCGCTTGACCCGGTCGATCAGCTCGTAGATCACGCCGAGGCGCGGCTCTTCGGGGAAGTAGTCGACCCCGTGCACGCTCATGAGGTGGAGGAAGCCCTGCTCACGCAGGCGCAGCAGGGTCGCACGGATGTGACCCGGGTCGGCCAGGATCGTCGCCTGCCCGCGGAAGTACAGCGTGCCGAGCACGCTCTCGGGGGCAGCGTCGCGCAGCTCTCCGGCGAGGAGCTCGAGGCCGGTCGCGTCAGGCATTCGTGCCGTGCTCCGTGCGGCCGGGAACGTTCTCGGCCATGAGCTGCTCGCCCTCCTCGGGGAGCACCTCGACGGTCCGCTCCGCGCCGTGCCGCTCGCGCCAGCCCAGGGCGGGGTCCTCCTGCACCATCGCGCGCAGCTTCAGGATCCCGTGCATGAGCGCCTCCGGCCGCGGTGGGCAGCCCGGCACGTGGACGTCCACCGGCATGAACTTGTCCGCCGGGACGATCGCGTAGTTGTTGAAGACGCCCATCGACGAGGAGCAGGCGCCCATCGCGATCGCGTACTTCGGCTCGAGCATCTGGTCGTAGATGCGGCGGACGACCGGCGCCATCTTGATCGAGACGCGCCCCGAGAGGACGATGAGGTCGGCCTGGCGGGGGGAGGCGCGGAAGGCCTCGAAGCCGAAGCGCGAGACGTCGGCGCGGCCCGGCGACGATCGACATCATCTCGATCGCGCAGCAGGCCAGCCCGAAGGTCGCGGGCATGAACGCGTTGCCGCGCGACCAGGCGGCCGCCTTGTCGAGCGTCGTGGTGAGGATGCGCGACTGGACGTGCTCTTCGATGTCCTCGTGCTCGAGATCACCCGAGAGCAGCTGGCGCGCGGTGAGCTGGCGCGAGCGGAAGTCGCGCCTGGCCTCGTCGGTCAGCGAGCCCGGGGCGGGCTGGCGGGTTATCTCCATTCGAGCGCTCCTCTTCTCCACACGTAGACGAAGGCCACCGCCAGCAGCGAGATGAACACGCAGATCTCGACGAGCGCGAAGCTCCCGAAGGCGCGCAGCTGGACGGCGACCGGATAGAGCAGGACGGTCTCGAGGTCGAAGAGGATGAACAGCATCGCGATCAGGTAGAAGCTGATCCCGAAGCGGAACCCCTGCTGCACCTCGGAGGGCAGGCCGCACTCGTACGGATCCTGGTTGTTCTTGCGGACCTTCTGACGGTTCGGCCCGAGCAGCTTGTTCAGGAACGCGAACGCCACGCCGATACCCCCGCCCAGGACGAGGAAGACGATCGCGGGCAGGTAGCTTCGGAGCATCAATGCCATGTATAGCGCGATCTTGTGACGCAGTGCCACTAAGTGGCAGAGGGCACGCGGAGTCGGCGCCGTGACCTTTGCGCTCGCCCTTCTCACCGCAGCCGTCAACGGCGTCGTGGGCCTCTACGGCGCCGTCCGCTGGTACCGGGTCGAGCAGGCGCCCCGCTTCTGGCCGGCGCTGCGGGTGGCGCAGGCCGTCGCGGTGCTCTACGCCGTGTACGGAACCGTGCTCGTGATCCTCGGCGAGGAGCCCGAGGGCAGCCTGTTCCTGCTGTACGCGGCGCTCCCGGTGGCCATCAACGTCGTGGCGGAGCAGCTGCGGATCGCCAGCGCCGAGACGGTGCTCGACGCGCGGGGCCTCGAGAACGCCGCTGCGCTCGGGGAGCGCTCGGACGCCGAGCAGCGCTCGGTCGTCACGCAGATCCTGCGGCGGGAGCTCGGCGTGATGGTCGCCGCGACGCTCGTGGTGGCGTTCCTCGCGCTGCGTGCGGCGGGAACCGCGTAGGAGCCCGGTGAGCGTTCGACCGTGCTGGTGCGGGAGACGTTCAGCGGGCTCCTGGCTCAGCCGAAGGCGCCGCGGAAGAAGAGCAGCGGGTCGCCGCCCTCGGGCGCTGTCCACACCTGGGTGACCGCGCCGATGCCGATCGTGTGATCGCCGGCCGGCACCGTGCGCTCCAGGTCGCAGGCGACCCAGGCGAGGGCACGGTCGAGGACCGGAACGCCGTGCTCGATGCGATGGGTGACCGCGGCGAACTTCTCCGGCTGCGCGCGCTTGGAAGCGAAGACGGCCGCGCCCTCCCGGTCATCGGCGCGGAGCACGTTGACCGCGAAGCGGCCGCTGTGTTGCACCACGGGCAGCGTCCGCGAGCTGTTGTCGAAGCAGACCAGCAGCAGCACCGGGTCGAGGCTCAGGGAGCTGACCGCGTTGGTGGTGAGCCCCGCGGGCCCGTCCGGCCCCGCGCACGTCACGACCGCGACCCCCGTGGCGAAGTGCCCGATGGCGGCGCGGTAGGCGTCCAGCGCCACGCTCACGGTCGGTCCCCGGCGTCCGTGACCTCGAGCTCCGCGTACTGGCCGAGGTTCTCGTGGTTGCCGATCGAGCACACGAGCCGGTACTTGCCCGGGAACAGGCGGATCTCGACCGTCGGCGCGCGCTCGCCCGGCTGCATCGTCTTCGTGCTGGCGTACACCTTCGGCGTCGCGCCCTCCTCCTCGTTCACCTCTTCGACGCGGACGTTGTGGGTGAGCGTGCCGACGTTCGTCGCGACGATCTTGAGCTTGCCCGAGCTCACCCGGATCCGACCGGGTGCGATGGAGTACTCGGGGTCGCCGAGCTCGAGGCGCAGAACGCCGTCGCGATCGGTCACCGGGTCGGGGTTGCCGCACCCGGCGAACAGTGCCGCCGCGCCGAGCATCGCCATGATGGCGCGGAAGGGGAGGAGCCTCACCCCTCCCATGATGGCCGTTTCGTATGCTTCCGGGCGTCATGCGTCGGGTTCTCGCCACCTCCACCGCGCTCATCGCCGCCGCCTCACTCGCGGCCTGCGGCGACAAGAGCGACCTCCCCTCCAACGAGTCCGCCTCGGTGAAGGCAGGTGCCCAGCTCTTCTCCGAGCGGTGCGCCGGCTGTCACACGATGGACGTGGTGGGTGCCGAGGGTGGCGCTTCGAAGATCGGGGACCGGGAAGTCGTGGACGGCCCGAACTTCAACGTTCGCAAGGAAACGAAGGACAACGTCCTCTACGCGATCCGCAACGGCGGCTTCTCCGGTGCGTACATGCCCGAGAACATCGTCGTCGGCAAGGACGCGGACATGGTCGCCGACTTCCTCTCGAAGTACGCGGGTCAGCAGGCCAAGGACGTCCGCAACAACGACGACAACAAGGTCCAGGACACGCCGTAGCGCAACCCTGATGTTTTCGGCGGGCTCGTAAGCTCAGCCGGGATGCTCGACCTCAAGCTGATCCGCGCCGAGCCCGATCACGTGCGCGCCGCGCTCGCCCGCCGGGGCGACGTCGCCCCCGAGGCGATCGACGCGGTCCTCACGCTCGACGGCGAGCGCCGTGCGGCCACCGAGGCCGCCGAGACGCTCCGCGCACGGCAGAAGCAGGACGCCCGCGCCGTGGCGGCCGCCCAGAAGGCGGGGGAGGACGCAGGCCCCGCGATCGCCGCGGCCAAGGCGCTGTCCGAGGAGGTCAAGGCGCGTACCGCCGAGGCGACCGAGCTCGCCGCCCGGCTCGAGACCGCGCTGGCCGCGCTCCCGAACCTGCCGGACCCGTCGGCCGCCCCGGAGGACGAGGTGCTCCGCGAGGTGGGGGCGACCGGCACGCAGGGGTTCGAGCCGCGGGACCATCTCGCGCTCGCCGGCGGGCGCATCGACATGGAGCGGGGCGCCCGGCTGAGCGGCTCGCGCTTCGCCTATCTGCGCGGGGAGCTCGTCTTCCTCGAGCTGGCGCTCGTGCAGTGGACGCTCCGCACGCTGGCCGGGCACGGGTTCGAGCCGGTGCTTCCGCCCGTCCTGGTCCGCGGGCAGGCGCTCTACGGCACGGGGTTCCTCCCCGACACCGATCAGCAGATCTACCACCTGCCCGCCGACGACCTCTACCTGGCCGGGACGAGCGAGGTCGCGCTCGCCTCGCTTCACGCGGACGAGATCCTCGACGCCGAGGCGCTGCCGCTCCGGTACGCGGGCTTCTCCCCGTGCTTCCGGCGCGAGGCGGGCACCGCGGGCCGCGACACGCGCGGGATCTTCCGGGTCCACCAGTTCGACAAGGTCGAGATGTTCAGCTTCGTCCGGCCGGAGGAGAGCCACGACGAGCACGAGCGGCTGCTGGCCATCGAGGAAGAGCTGCTGACCGCGCTCCGGATCCCGTACCGCGTCGTGAACATCGCGGTGGACGATCTCGGGGCCAGCGCGGTCAAGAAGTACGACTGCGAGGCCTGGCTCCCGGGGCAGGGGCAGTACCGCGAGCTCACCTCGACGTCGAACACCACGGACTTCCAGGCGCGGCGGCTCGGCGTCCGCTACCGCCCCGAGGGCGGCAAGCCGGCGGTGCTGCACACACTGAACGGCACGGCTGTCGCGGTCGGGCGCACGCTCATCGCGCTGATGGAGAACGGGCAGCAGGCCGACGGTACGGTCGTCGTGCCCGAGGTGCTCGTGGCCCACGGCGCGCCGGCGCTGCTGGCCGCCGCCGACTAGCCCGATCTAGGAAGTCCCGCCCTGGCGGGCGGGCACGCCCTCAGGCGACCGAGGCGAGGTGCCGCCGGGGGATGGCCGGCGCGTACGGCGCGAGGGCGAGGGCCTTGCGGCGGAACGGTGCGAGCTCACGCGCGGAGTCGATCGCGACCACCCGGCGGCCCTCGTCGCGGGCGGCCTGAAGGGTCGCTTCGGCGTCCAGGTCGCGGCGCAGGACGCCGCCCGCGTTCACGATGGCGAGCGCGAGCCGCTCGACCTTGAGCGGGACCGCCCACTCCCAGCTGATCACGGCGCCGAGCACTCGGCCCTGGTCGACGATCAGCTCCAGCGTGCAGCCGCCGACCGCGAGCGCGCGGCCGTCACGGGCAGCGAGCTGGTCGCACAACGAGGAGGTGCGGTCTGGGTCGAGAGCGAAGACGAGTCCGTTCGAGCGGGCCATGCTCAAGAGTTTTGAGCAAAAAACTCGCGTCCGCAAGTGAATAGATGGTTTATCTTGCTTTTCGGTGAGCGGCGTTATCCAATGTGGAGGGCGAGTGCATGTGGAGTGAAGGGCAGGCGAATCGAGGCGGGGAGCCCTGGAATTGGGGTCAGGTGACCGGCTGGTGTCAGGCGGAGACGCGACGCGTTCTCGGCTCGGGCGGGGTCTCCGAGGATGCGGCGCAGGAGGCGGCCCTTCGAGCTTGGCGCCGCCGCGGTCAGTGCGTCGACGCCCACGGCCGCCGTGCCTGGGTCAAGGCGATCGCACGAAACGAGGCGTTCCGCATCGTCGGCGGACGACCCGAGGAGTACGAGCTCGCCGAAGATCACGCGCGGCTGCAGGCTCCGGATCCGTGCGGGCGCTCTGCCGCACAGCTCGACGTCCGGAACGCACTCGGCATGCTCAGCGACGAGGAACGTCGGCTGCTCGGGCTCCGCTACTGGGCCGATCTCACCCAGGCCGAGACGGCAGTTCGTCTCGGCCTCCCCGAAGGGACGGTGAAGGTCCAGTTGCATCGCCTCCGCGCGACGCTGCGCACGCAGCTCGCGTAGACGACGCACGGACTACGGGCGGCAGATGGGGCGGCAGATCGGACGGCAGATCATGGACGCACCTCCTTCCGGGGCCGGGCGAGGATCACGAATTTGGTGTGGACGAGCTCGTCCGCGGCGGTCTCGAGCACGGCGCCGTGGTGCTGGCCGCGCACGGCGACCGCCTCCAGGTCGGCGTCGGCGAGCGCGTCGAGCAGCTCGGGCAGCGGGTGGTTGCGCTGGAGGTGACGGGCGGTGCTGCGGCGCCAGAGCCCGTCGCAGGCGGAGAAGGTGTCCACCGTGGCCTCGGTGACTCCGCCGGAGGTGAGGTCGTCGGCGCCCGTTCCGTTCCACACGATCACGTGCTCGCCCGTATCCACGGTCCAGGCGGACGAGAAGGTCTCGCGATGGGTGCGCAGCGTGTTGACGTCGAAGACGAACAGCCCGTCGGGGGCGAGCTGCGCCCGGACGCCGGCGAAGGCCAGCGCGACCTCGGCCGGATCAAGCAGGTAGTTGATCGAGTCGTCGATGCAGGTGACGAGGTCGAACTCCCCCAGGGCGGGAAGCGCGCGGAGGTCGGCCTCGACCACGCGGGCGGCGCCGTCGGCCTTGCGCCGGGCCTGCTCGCACATCGCCGGCGAGACGTCGGCGGCGGTCACCGAGAAGCCGCGGTCCAGCAGCGGGAGGAAGGAGCTTCCGGTGCCGCAAGCGAGGTCGAGGGCACGGCGACCCGCGAGGCCGTGGGCCTCGGCGAGCTCGACCAGGCGACCGAGCCAGAGGGCATAGGGGTACGCCTCGGTCAGCGCGTCGTAGGCCGGTGCGAGTGCGTCGTAGGCGTCGCGGGCGACGGTGTCCAGCGTCGTGGGCATCGCACGGGACGACCGGGTCGGGCCGTCATTTCGTTTCAGATTCGGCGAAGCTGTCGCGTAGGCGCTCGTCACCCAAAGGCGAAGGCACTTATTGTGACGGGCCCGTCGCACGTCGGAGGTAGTCTCGTCCGGATCCTGGGCGGCACAGGCAGGACCAATGATCATGGCCATCTCGAGCATCGACGACCCGCGGTACGTGAAGGCCCTCGGCCATCCGCTGCGCGTGCGGATCCTCGCCATGCTCGAGGAGGAGATCTCCTCGCCGGTCCAGCTCTCGCGGAAGCTCGGCGCCCCGCTCGGCACCGTGGCCTACCACGTGCGGACCCTCCACGAGCTCGGCCTGTTGGAGGAGACCGGCACGACGCCGCGTCGTGGTGCCGTCGAGCACCACTACAAGGCGATCCCGCGCCCGACCGTCTCCGAGGAGGCCTGGGAGGGTGCCTCACCGGTGGCCAAGCAGGCGCTCACCGACGCCACGCTCATCCAGATCCTCGATTACTGCCGCAACTCGGCCGCGGCGGGCGGCTTCGACCGTCGCGAGGCGATCGTCGCCCGCACCGCGCTCAAGCTCGATGAGAAGGGCTTCAAGGAGATGTCGAAGGCTTACGCGAAGCTCCTCGACCGCATGGACGTGATCGAGGCGGCCTCCTCCGAGCGCGTCGCCGCGGCGGGCGCTGAGGCGGAGGTCATGAACGTCGGCGCGACCCTGATGCTCTTCGAGGCCCAGCGCTTCTCGGACCAGCCGCCCGGCGGCGCCTCGAGCGTCGCCGTCTCACGCCGAACGAACACTGCAGACGCGTAGCTCCCGCGGGGCGCCCGCGGCCCGCAGCCGCCGCCGGCGCCCGGTCACGTAGCTCGTCGGGTCGAGCCGGTCGGCGACCGGCTCCGAGATCAGGACCTCGCCGGGGCCCGCCCCGTCCGCCACCCGGGCGGCCACGTTCACGTCGATGCCGAGGTAGTCGCCGCCGATGCGACGAGGGCGGCCGACGTGGGCGCCGGCTCGGAGCCGGGGCCGGTGGCCCTCGACCTGGACGGTCGTGACCGCGTACTGCGCGTCGAGCGCCGCCTCCACGGCTTGGACGGGCTCGAGGAAGCTCGCCATGAGCCCGTCCCCGAGCCGCTTGACGACGCGCCCACGGTGCGCCGTGACCGCCCCCTCGACGCCGTTTCCAACCTGCCGGAGGAGCTCGAACGCCGCCTCGTCCCCGGCCTCGAGCGCCCAGGAGGAGAAGCCGACCAGATCGGTGAAGAGGAGCGTGATCTCGATGTTGCCGCGCCCGCGGCCGGTGGACTCGGAGAGCGCCTGCCAGGACTGCAGGGCGCCCAGCCCGAGCTCGCGCAGCACACTGGGGCGCTCGGCGTTCAGTTCGCGCATCTGGCGGCCCACGAGGCTCGAGGGCGCCTCGTCCGCGGTGGAGAGCGGGTCGCCGAAGCGGTCGTCCCCCGGCAGGCGGCGTCGCAGACCCTCGGCCAGGGAGAGCAGCGTCGGCTGCCCGTCGGCGCGGGCGAGGGCGGCGCGCACGCGGGCGCCCCGGCCGGGCTCGTGCTGCTCGTGGGGTTCGAGCTCCTCGCTCATCGCGACGGGACCATCACCGTGCGGACGATATCCGCAGCTGCTTTTGTGCGCGCCCGACAGGGCGGGTACGCTCATCCCGGTGTCCGTCGAGCCGATCATCTCCGACGGGCAGAGCGCGCCGCTCGCGTCCGTGCTCCGGGGCACGATGACGGCCGACGTGCGGGCGCGCATGGACGCGATCGCGCGCCTGGCCTCCCGGGCGGTGGGCAGCTCGGTCGGCCTTGTCTCCCTCGTGGAGGCGGACGGCCAGCACTTCGCGGGCGCGGTCGGCCTCCCCGAGCCGTGGCAGTCCACGCGCGAGACCCCGCTCACCCACTCGTTCTGTCGCCACGTGGTCGCCTCCCAGGCGGACTTGCTGGTCGTCGACGCGCGCGAGCACCCCGTGCTGCGCGACAACCTGGCCATCCAGGACCTCGGCGTCATCGCCTACGCGGGGACGCCCCTGCGTTCGAACGACGGCACCGTGATCGGCTCGGTCTGCGCAATCGAAGGCCGCCCTCGGGAGTGGAGCGAGGCCGACCTCGAGGCGCTGCGTGACGCCTCGACGCTCGCCGGGGCCGAGCTGAACGTCACCCGTCGAACGGATCAGAGGGTCACCCCCCATCCGGAAGAGGAGGTGTTCGCGGCGCTCATGACCCTTCATCGGCTCTTCGACGAGGTCAACCGGGCCGGCGAAGCCGCCGCCGCCGACCAGCGTCGGCGGCTGCGCACCCTGGTTCACGAGGTCACGACCCCGATCGCGGCGACCCGGATGGCCTGCGAGGACATCGAGGACGACCCGCGCACACGGGCCCGGGAGATCGTCACCGGCGTCACCGAGGCGCTTCGCGTGCTGCAAGCCCACGTCGACGTCGAAGAGCGTCCGTGGGCAGGCAGGGTCCGGACCGAACGCGTCGAGATCGGGCCGCTCCTCGAGCGTGTACGGACGATGATGGCTCCGCTGCGCGCGGCCGGGGTCGAGCTCCACGTCCGCACGCCGACGGAGTGGCACACGCTCGAGACCGACCCGTTGCTCGTGGGGCAGGTGCTGCGCAACCTCGTGTCGAACGCGCTGCGCAGCACGAGCTCCGGCCGCGTCGTGCTTGCGGCGGAGCGGAGCGGAGCGTCCGTGCGCTTCACCGTCTCCGACACCGGCTCGGGGGTGGCGCCGGAGGACGCCGAGCGCATCTTCCTGGACGGGGTGAGCGGGCCGAGCGCCGGGCGGTTCGGGCTCGGCCTCCCGCTCTCTCGCACACTGATGCGCGCGCTCGGAGGCGACGTGCGACTCGTCGCGAGCTCGCCCGTCGGCTCGGTCTTCGAGGCGACGGTGGGAAGCCCGGCGTCCCCGCGTTAGTCGCGGGTGCTGATCGCCTCGCCGTCGAGCTGGGCAGGGCTCGTCAGGCCGCAGAGCGCGAGGGTGAGGTCGAGCTCGGCGAGCAGGTTCTTCAGCACGTGGCTCACCCCGGCCTCCCCGGCGAGGGCGAGCCCCCAGAGGTACGGGCGGCCGATGCCGACCGCGTCGGCGCCGAGGGCGATCGCCTTGGCGACGTCGGCGCCGCTTCGGACCCCTGAGTCGAGCACGAGCGTGAGGTCGTCGCCGACGGCCTCCGCGATCGGCTCGAGGGCGTCGAGCGCGGCGATCGCCCCGTCCACCTGGCGCCCGCCGTGGTTCGAGACGACGAGCCCGTCGACGCCGGCCTCACGCGCGCGGCGCGCGTCGTCAGGGTGCAGCACGCCCTTCAGCAGGATCGGGAGATCGGTGGTCTCGCGCAGGAACGCGAGGTCGTCCCAGGTGACCGTCGGGTTCGAGAACACGCCGACGAACTGGCCGACGGCTCCCTGCGGGTCCTCCTCCGGCGGGGCGGCGAGCGTCGAGCGGAAGACGGGGTCGCTCAGGTAGTTGGCGATGCCGATCGACTTCAGGAACGGGAGGTAGGCGCCCTGCAGGTCACGCGGGCGCCAGGCCAGCAGCCAGGTGTCGAGCGTGACGACGAGGGCCGAGTAGCCGGCCTCCTCGGCCCGGTGGACGAAGGAGGCGGCGAGCTCGCGGCCGCGGGGCCAGTAGAGCTGGAACCAGCGCGGGCCGCCGACCTCGGCGATCTCCTCCAGCGTGTAGGAGGAGGCGGTGCTGGCGATCATCGTCGTGCCCTGCGCGGCGGCGGCGCGGGCGACCGCGAGCTCCCCCTCGGGATGGACGATCGACTGGACGCCGACGGGCGAGAGCACGATGGGTGCGTTCAGCTCCTGCCCGAGGACGGTGGTGGCGGTCGTGCGCTCGGAGACGTCGCGGAGCATCCGCGGGAGCAGGCGCCGGCGGCGGAACGCCTCGAGGTTCTCGCGCATGGTGTCCTCGGCTCCCGCCCCGCCGAAGACGTAGCCGTGCGCACCCTCGTCGAGCTTCTCGGAAGCTGCGGCCTCGAGGGCGTCCCAGGCGATCGGGAGCTCCGGGAACTCGTCCGCGAGGCCCTTCAGGTAGATCTCGTACTGGTAGTTGCCGAAGGGGGCGGAGTCAGCCATGCGCGGAGCCTACGCGCGGGTGGGGTCGAGCCGCAGCAGCGAGTCGCGCGCTGCGAGCTTCTCCAGCACGAGCGCCGTCCCGACCCTTCCCATGAGCGCGTGCTCACCCACGCTCAGGCCGACGAGCTGGAGGAGCGGCGCGCCCAGGATCGGATCCTCGCGCAGCCCGAGTGCGACGAGGCCGGAGCGCTCGCCGTCGAGCGGCGGGCCGGGGGCCAGGCGCGCGCCAGCGTGGAGCGGGCGGCCGGCGGCGTGGGCCGTGCCGGCCGCGCCGAGGAGCACCGTGAACGCCCAGTCGGGCGCCCGCTCACCGAGCGGGGTGAGCAGGGTGAGGGCGGGGCCGACGGCGACGAGGTGCCAGTGCCCGGGGCCGCGCAGCACCTCGATCGCGGTGATCCCGGTCGCGGCCTGCTGCGCGGGCGGCGGGGCCCAGCGACCGGCCGGCTCGAGCCCGGCGCGGGCGGCGAGCTCGGCCCAGGCGGAGGAATCGGTAGCGCACGGCGGGCACGGTACCGGGCGCCCGGTCAGCGGAGGGGGAGGGATTCGAACCCTCGAACGCCTTGCGACGTCACCAGTTTTCAAGACTGGCGCATTCAACCACTCTGCCACCCCTCCTCAGGCCCGCAGGCTAACGAGGCGCCATCCTGATCCTGTGCGCCTGCTCTTCGTCTGCCTCGGGAACATCTGCCGCTCACCCACCGGGGAGGGCGTCATGCGACGTCTCGTCGCCGAGGCAGGGCTCGGGGAGCAGGTGGAGATCGACTCGGCCGGGACGGGTGCCTACCACGTCGGAAGCGCGCCGGACCCGCGCTCGACGGCAGCGGCTGCGGCACGGGGCATCAAGCTCGTGGGGGCGGCGCGGCAGGTCACGGTCGAGGACTTCGCCCGGTTCGATCTGCTGCTCTGTGCCGACCGCTCGAACGCGCAGGACCTGCTGCGGCGGGCGCCGGACGCGACGGGTGCCGAGCGGGTCCGGCTGCTGCGCGAGTTCGATCCCGCCTCGCGCGCGGCGGGCGCGCTCGACGTTCCCGACCCCTACCTCGGGGAGGACGGCTTCGAGGAGGTGCTCGACCTGATCGAGCGCGCGTGCTCCGGCCTGCTCGAGCACGTGCAGCGCGAGCTCGCCCGGCGGCCGGCACGGCGGAGCCTCTAGCGTCGGGCGGATGCTCCAGGTCCATGCCGAGGTCGCCGCCGCGCTCCGCTCCGGCGCACCCGTCGTCGCGCTCGAGTCCACGCTCATCTCTCACGGGCTCCCGCGCCCGGACAACCTGCGCGTCGCGCGGGAGATCGAGGCCGCGGTGCGGGAGGAGGGCGCAGTCCCCGCGACGATCGCGGTGGTCGGCGGCGCCGTGCGCGTGGGGCTCGACGACGCAGCCCTCGAGGAGGTCGCTTCGACCGAAGGGGTCGTGAAGTGCTCCACGCGCGACCTGCCCATCGCGGCCGCCCGCGGCGCGACCGGCGCGACCACCGTGGCGGCGACCGCGCTGCTCGCCCACCAGGCGGGCATCGAGCTCTTCGCCACGGGCGGGATGGGCGGCGTGCACCGGGAGGCTCGCTCCACGTGGGACGAGTCGGCCGATCTCGTCGGCCTGGCCCGCACCCCGATCACGCTCGTCTGCGCGGGCGTGAAGTCGATCCTCGACGTCCCCGCGACGCTCGAGCGGATCGAGACCCTCGGCATCTCGCTCGTGGGCTACGGCACCGACCGGTTCCCCGGCTTCTACCTCCGGGACAGCGGCCTGCCCGTCCCGTGGCGGGTCGACTCACCGGGGGAGGTCGTCGCGATCCTGCGGGCCCGCGCGATGCTCGACCTCGAGCAGGGCGCGCTCGTCGTCGCGAACCCCATCGCGGAGGCCGACGAGCTCGACGCCGACCTCCACGACGAGACGCTCGCCGAAGCGCTCGAGGCCGCCCATGCGGCGGGAATCACGGGTCGGGATGTGACCCCGTTCCTGCTCTCGCGCTTTCACGAGCGGACGGGCGGGGCGAGCCTCACGGCGAACGTCGCCCTTGTCATGGCCAACGCGCGCCTGGCCGCGCGGATCGCGGTGGCGGCGGCCGCCGGATGAGCGGCCGGGTCGTCGTCCTCGGCGACCTGATGGTCGACGTGGTCGCCCGGCCCGACGGTCCGCTCGCCCGCGGGTCGGACGCGCCCGCCCGGGTGCGACTTCACGGCGGAGGCAGCGGCGCGAACGTCGCCGCTTGGCTCGCCCATATCGGCCACGCGCCCGCGCTCGTCGCGCGGGTGGGCGACGACGGTGCGGGCCGCGACGCGGTCGCGGAGCTCACGGCGGGCGGGGTCGAGGTCCACGCCGCCGTCGATCCCGACCTCGCGACCGGGCTCTGCGTCGTGCTCGTCGAACCGGACGGGGAGCGGACCTTCCTGCCTGACCGTGGCGCCAACGCGGCGCTCAGCCCCGCGGATCTCCCGGCCGGGCTCCTCGCCCACGGGGACCACCTGCACCTGTCCGCCTACCCGCTGCTCGAGCCCGTCGGGCCGGGGCGGGAGGCGGCGCGGGCCGCGATCACCACGGCGCTCGATCGCGGCGCGACCGTCTCGGTCGACCCCGCCTCGAGTGCGCCACTCCGGGCGGTCGGCGCCGAGCGCTTCCTCACCTGGACCCGCGGGGCCCGGCTGCTGTTCCCGAACGCCGACGAGGCCGAGGCGCTCACCGGGCTGCGGGACCCGGAACGCGCGGCCGCCACGCTGGCCCGGCGCAGCGGCGGGGAGGTCGTCGTGACGCTCGGGGCGGCGGGGGCGCTGTGGAGCGATGGCGGACGCCTAGAGCGGGTGACCGGGACCCCGGTGGCCGGCGACAGCACCGGCGCCGGGGACGCCTTCGCGGCAGGCTGGCTCGCGGCGCGGCTCGCGGGCGCGGGTGTCGTCGAGGCGCTCACGGCGGCGAACGCGCTCGGCGCGCGGGCCCTGGGCGTCCCGGGCGGCCGTCCCGTTCCGTCCTAGGCTCAGGCCCATGCGCTCCTTCCTGCACGTCGCCCGCGCCGAGGCCTGGGAGGAGGCGCGCCGCACCGGCGAGTACCCGGTCCCCGACGGTGCGTTCACGCACTGCTGCTACGCCGAGCAGCTCGCGGGCGTGCTCGCACGCTTCTACACCGGGGTTCCGCGCGAGGAGCTCGTGCTGCTCGAGGTCGAGCCCGCCGGGCTTCCGGTCGAGGTGGAGCCCGCCGACGACGGCGCCGGGGACTTCCCGCACGTCTACGGCCCCATCCCGGTGGCCTCGGTGGTGGCGACGCTCCCGGTCCTCTCCTGAGCACGGGGGACACCGTTCGGAGTTCGGCTCGCTGAGCGAGCAGAACCTCGAACGCTGTCGCCGGCGAGCTCGGGTACCGTCCCCGCGCAATGAGCCTCGATCCGCGCACGCCCGTCCTCGTCGGAGCCGGACAGGTCAACGACCGTGACGGGACGCTGCCGAGCCCGCTCGCGCTCATGGTGGAGGCCGTGCGCGCCGCCGTCCTCGATGCCGGCGCCGGCGCGGACGTCCTGCTCGGACGCGCCCAGAGCGTGGGAGTCGTGGACCTCTTCTCCTGGCCGGTCCCCGATCCTGCGGCGGGGCTCGCCGCCGAGCTGGGGCTGCAGCCCCGCGAGACCGTGATCAGCGCCCGGGGCGGGAACGGGCCGATCGCGCTGCTCGGCGACACGGCGGGACGCATCGCCGCGGGCGAGCTCGACGTGGCGCTCCTCGCCGGGGGCGAGGCGGGGACCGCGTTCCAGGCCGCGCTCCGGGAGGGCCGCGAGACGCCGTGGGGCACGCAGCCGGAAGGGACCGTTCCCTCCCGGACCGTGGGTGCGGACCGGGATCCCGGACACCCGGCCGAGACCGAGGCCGGCCTGATCGCGCCGATCTTCTGGTACCCGCTCTTCGAGCACGCGATCCGCGGCGCGGCCGGCCGGGACCGCGCGGCCCACCAGCAGCACCTCGGGGAGCTCTGGCTGCGGTTCGCGGACGTCGCCCGCGAGAACCCGCACGCCTGGAGCCGCACGTTCCCGACCTCCGCCACGGAGATCGCCGACCCCGGGCCGGGCAACCGCCGCGTGAGCGATCCCTACACGAAGGCGATGAACGCGAACATCACCGTCGACCAGGGTGCCGCGCTGCTCGTCTGCTCCGTGGAGGCGGCCGAGGCGGCCGGCATCGCCCGAGACCGCTGGGTCTTCGTCGAGGCGACCGCCGGCGCGCACGACCACTGGCTCTGCGGCGAGCGCGACCGGTTCGACCGCTCCCCGGCGATCGCGGCCTGCGGCGCGGCGGTGCTCGGGCACGCGGGGGCAACCATGGACGACGTCGCGCTGCTCGACCTCTACTCGTGCTTCCCGAGCGCCGTGCAGGTGGCGGCCACCGAGCTGGGCGTCGACCTGACGGACCCGGCGCGCTCCCCCACCGTCACCGGTGGCCTCGCCTTCGCGGGAGGTCCCGCGAACAACTACGTCATGCACTCGCTCGCGACGATGGTGGGCCGCATCCGGGAGCAGCCGGAGGCCCGGGGCCTCGCCACCGCGGTCGGCTGGTATCTCACCAAGCACGGCGCGGCGCTCCTCTCCGGTCGACCGGGCACGCGGTCGTTCGCCCACCACGACGTCCAGCCCGAGGTGGACCGCGGACCACGGCGCGAGATCGTTCCGGCGGGGGAGGCCGTCGACGGGAAGATCGAGGCGCACACCGCGATCTTCGACCGCGACGGTACCGCCACCATGGGGATCGTCGCCCTTCGCCTGGCGGACGGGCGCCGTGCGTTCGCCCGCACCCACGACGCCGACACGATCGCGGAGCTGCAGGGCGCGGAGCCGCTCGGCCGTCCTGCCCGCACCGACGGCGCGGCGACCTTCCGGCTTACGGCCTGAGGCCTAGGCCGGCTCGAGGTGACCGTCGAGGTCACCGAGCACGGAGACGAGCGCCTCGACGACCGTCGGATCGAACTGGCGCCCGGCGTGCTCGCTCAGCTCGGCGAGCGCCGCGGCGTGTCCGAGGGCCCGCCGGTAGGGGCGATCGGAGGTCATTGCGTGGTAGGCGTCGCAGGCCAGCACGATCCTCGCGCCCAGGGGAATCGCCTCGCCGCGGAGCCCGTCCGGATACCCGCTGCCATCCCAGTTCTCGTGCTCGTGGCGCACGATCGGGAGCACGTCGGACAGGAACTCGACGGGAGCGAGGATCTGCTCTCCGACGACGGTGTGGCCGCGCATCGTCTCCCACTCCTCGTCGCTCAGCGGGCCCTGCTTGTTGAGCACGGCTTCGGGCACCGCGATCTTCCCGATGTCGTGGAAGATCGCCCCGTAATGCAGGGTGCGAAGCGCGCCGCTCGTCATCCCGAGCCGGGCGCCGACCTGCTTGGCCCAGCCCACGATCGACGTCGCGTGCTCGGCGGTGTAGCTGTCCTTCGCCTCGAGTGCCGTGGCCAGCGCGGTCGCGGTCCCGAGGTAGGCGCGCTCGAGCCGCTCGTAGAGCTCAGCGGAGAGCAGAGCGCTCCCAGCCTGGTCGGCGACCGTCCCCAGCAGGCTGGCGTCCTCGTCGTCGAAGGCGTCGAGACGGGCCTCCTCGATGTTGATGGCCCCCCACAGCTGATCTCCCACCCAGATCGGGGCGACGAGCTCCGAGCGGGTCTCGGCGGTCTCGGTCGTCTCGACGAACGCGGCGTCGGTCCGCACGTCGTTGCAGATGACCACCCGGTTCTCGGTGAGGGACCGGCCGATGATCCCGGCGTCCCGCGGCTGGCTCCAGCGATCGGCCCCCAGGCGCTGGAACGCGCCCCCCCGGGTGGCGATGGCGTGGAGCTGGTCGTCCGGCCCCAGCTTGACGACCGCACACAGGTAGTACCCGAACTGACGGTGGAGCTCGTCGACCACCGCGTCGGTGATCGCCCCCGGGTCGACGAGGGCGGCGATCCGGGCGCCGAGCGCGTTGGCCATGACGAGACGACGCGTGTTGTGGGCGGGCCGGACGGATCGCTCCGTGCGCGCCCACGGGAGGCGGGAGGACACGATCGGCGCGGGCGCGGGGGGCGGGCCCGAACGACGCTCGGACATGGTGGTGCTGACCGGCAGCCGATCGGGCACCTCGCTCGAACGGATCGCCTGTCCGCGTCCGCCGTGATGCTTGCCGTGCAGCAGCGCGCGGTCGGCGGCCTCGAGCAGGTGGGCCGCCTCGGTGGGGCCCGTTCCGGCGACGACGCCAGCGGTCACGATCACCTCGAGTGGACTGTCGAACCCCTTCATCGCGTCCCGCACCCCGGTGATGGAGCGGACGGCGATCTCGTGCGCGGCGTCCTCGTCGGCGCCGACGGCGACGATCGCGAACTCGTCCCCGCCGTAGCGGGCGACCACGTCGTAGGGGCGGGTCGCGAGCCGGAGCGCCTGCCCGACGCGCCGGAGCACTTCGTCGCCGACGAGGTGTCCGTGCCGCTCGTTGACCTGCTTGAAGTCGTCGAGGTCGAGCAGGATGACCGAGAGGTTCTGCCCCGTGCGGGCGGTCCGCTGCACTTCACGGCCGAGCGCCTCCTGTAGGGCGGCGTGGTTCAGGCACCCCGTGAGCCCGTCGGTGCGCGCCGCCCGCTCGAGCCCCGCGGTCGCGCTCGCGTTCCGGCATGCGGCGGCCGCGATCTCACCGAAGGCCTCGAGCAGCGCGAGGTCCTGTGCAGTCACGAAGTGGGAGCGGGTGTAGCCGATCGACAGGACGCCGCGTAGCTCACCGTCCCAGTGCATCGGGACCGCAAGGCAGGCCTGCACCTTGGCGAACGGCGAGTCCGGGGCCGGGGCGGCGATGCGCTGGTAGTCGTTCGTGAGGATCGCCCGGTCGGAGAGCGCGACGCGACCCGAGAGGCCCTCACCGCGCGCCATGCGGCGGCCGACGAAGTTCTCCGCGAGGCCCAACGCGGACTCGATGACCAGGGCGCCGTCCCGATCGACGATGTACGCGCCGGCGGAGTCCCCGCCCAGGATGCTGCGGGCCTCACGGCAGATGGCGTCGAGGACGGCCGGTTCCTCGAGGGTCTCGTTCAGGATCCGGGCGGCACGGGCGAGCGCGGACTGCTGCGCGGTTCTGGCGGTCTGGGCCTCCACCAGCCGCAGCTGCGCGAGACCGCTCGCGGCGGCGGCGGCGAAGGCGGTGGCGAGCTCCGCCTGCGGCCCCCGGACGGCGCGCGCGAGGTCGGTGTCGGCCAGGATCAGCAGGTGGTCGGTGACGTCGCGGCTGCGCAGCGGGAGCGCGAGCGCGAAGCCGAACGGCGCCCGCACACCGAGCAGGCGGCTCAGCGCGTCGAGCTGCTCGCCACGGAGCTCGGTGGAGGGCAGTCGCTGACTCTCCAGGACCGGGATCTCCTCGAGGTTCGCGCGCACCGCGAGCGGAATCTCGTCCGCGTCGACGGCGACCACGCTCGCGAGGTGCTCCCGCGGCTCGATCGTGAGCAGGACGACGGTGCTGACGCCGAACAGCTGCCGGGCCTCGCGGACGAGGGCCTGCTCCACGACGGCCGCGTCGGGGGCGTCGAGCGAGGCCCCCAACAGGCGGGAGACCGCGTGCATCGCGTCGGCGGCGTTTCCGGTGGCGGGCGGCAGAGGCATGAGCGGAGTCTCACGCCGGATGACGCGGATATGCCAGCATCGGCGAAACGCACCGTCTCCTTGAGTCGGCACCGCCGAAAAAGCACCCAGTGTCCGGGAACGGACCCCGGGCGCCTTCCGCGTTCGTCCCTCCTCTAGACTGCGCCGCGCACGGAGAGGTGGCCGAGTGGCTGAAGGCGCCCGCCTGCTAAGTGGGTATGGGGGTGAAACCCCCATCGAGGGTTCGAATCCCTCCCTCTCCGCTCCAGCCCGCTCGTCTCCGACACGCGTGGTGTCGGAGACGCTGGCATCGGAGTCGAGCTACTTCTTGACGACGATCGTCCCGCGCATGTCGTCGTGGAGGGTGCAGACGATCTTGTACGTGCCCGGCACGGTGAGGGTCCGGCTGAACGCGTACGCCGATCCCGCCTGCTCGGAGTGGAACTTCTTCGCCTTGCTCGGCCCCTTGCCGAGCTTCACGTCGTGGGTGTCGCCCGTGTCCTCGGGCCACCGCCACGTCACGCGGGTGCCGCGCTTCACGGTCACCTTCGTCGGAGCGTAGAAGTTGTCCCCGATGTTGATCGTCTTCCGGGGGACCTTCTTCGTTGCGGCTCCGGCGACCACCGCCGGGGTGAGCCCGGCGGCGGCGACGGCGAACGCGGTCACGACGGTGCTGAGGCGCCTCACGGCTTCTTCCCCTTGTACTCGGCGTAGTGCTCCAGCGGGACGATGCCCTTCTGGGCCGGGTGCGCGGACTTGATCCAGTGCGCCTCGTGGGTCGAGTCGCCGATGGTCCAGTCGACCGCCATCGTCTGCACTTCGGAGTCGAACGCGTTCGGGCCACTGAACGGGCAGGCGGGCATCGTGGACGCGTTCTCCGGCACGGTGACCTTCACGTCGAAGTTGCCCCCGACGCAGTTCCCGGAGCCGTTGCCGTCGTAGAACAGGTCGCGGCCGTTCTTGTCACCGCGCACCTGCATCCGGTTGCCGGAGATCTCGTTGCCGATCAGGTCCTGCGCGTCCTTCTGCTTGAGCAGGAGCTGCTGCAGGGCGCCGATGCCGAGCAGGTAGTGGCCGTAGACCCGGTTGTTCGTGACCTTGGTGCGGCGGGAGCCGAACAGCAGGATGCCGGTCCCGACCGGGTAGGCGACCTCGCCCGTCGCGCTGCCCCGCAGGGGGAACGGCGCGCCCTTGAAGTAGTTGAAGTTGTTCCAGAAGACGTCGTTGTCGGTGATGACGTTGTCCTCCGGCGGGGCGAACTTCTCGGAGTCCAGCGCGTTCGGAACGATGCCGAGGCCGTTGTTGAACCAGCGGCTTTTCGTGATCGTCACGTAGCGCATGTTGGTCCCGGAGAAGCCGAGCACGTTGCCGTAGGACTCGACGTTCCGCACGAGGGTGCGGATGGGCTTGGTCTGCGGCGGGGTCTGCCCGATGTAGAAGCCGGCGTCGTTGTTCCAAGCGGCCTCGCTGCGCTGCATCGTGCCGCCCTTGGTGTTGAACGCGTAGATGCCGTACACACCCGTCTGCATGGCCCGGAGCTTGTCGAACGTGTAGCCGGTCGCGTTGATGACGAAGAAGCCGTTGGCGCGGTAGTGCTGCGCGGTCATACCCTTGACGGTGACCTCGTCGGCCCCGGTGATCTTGACGCCGTTCTGCGCGGCGACCCCCCGGAGCTTCTTGCCCTCGAGGACGACCTTCTTCGGGTCGTTCGTGTTCCCGATGAGCGTGAGGTAGCGCTTCTTCGAGCCCTCGATCTGCACGCCCTCGCGGTAGGTGCCGTTCGCGATGCGGATCGTGTCGCCGGCCTTCGCCTTCTTCACGGCGGCGCCGATCGTCTTGTACTTGTACTTCTTGGCCTTTCCGACCTTCAGGGTCTTGAACGGCCCCTTCGGCTTGGCCGTCGAGCCGGACGGCTTGCTCGGCTCCGGGTAGTCGACGGCCTGGGCGGTCGCGGTGGGCAGCACGACGGCGCACGCGGTCAGGAAGGCCAGGGCGGGGGTACGGCGCATACGGGTCTTGCTCCTTGGGTTCATGGATCCACCAATAACCAGCCGGCCATGCCGCCGTCCTGGTGGCTGAAGACGTGGCAGTGGTAGAGCCACCGCCCCGGGTTGTCCTCGATCCACTCGGCGGTGATCGCCTCGTGGGGACCGAAGACCGAGTTGTCGACCTGGACGCCGGCGGGGGAGCGCCAGCGGTGGCCGTGCACGTGGAAGGTGTGGAGGGCGGAGTCGATGCCGAGGACGTGCAGGGCGACGCGCTGGCCGACCTTGGCGCGGATCGTCGGCGTGTTCCCCGCGAAGGTCCGGCCGTTGAAGCACTGCCACTGCTTGTCGAGGCCGGAGATGTTCGGCGGTATCGCGTGCTGGAAGAGGGCCGCCTCCACATCGGGCCGGGGTGCGCCCCTGGGGCGGATGATGACCGCGCCGAAGAGGCCGCGCTGGAGGTTGACCGTGTGGTTCGGCCCGTGGTCGTGGTACGGCCATATCCCGACCGAGTCCGGCGTGGCCTCCCAGGTGTAGGTGAACTCCTCGCCCGGCGCGATGAACCCGCCCGCCCGCGTGTACTCCCCGATGTAGGTGCCGTCGTAGTCCGGCGTGTAGCGGACGCCGTGCGGGTGCATCGTGATCGGCTGGCCGAGCTTCGTCAGGCCGTTGCGGACGTGGACGCGAAGCACGTCGCCGACCTCGGCCTCGAGCAGGGGCCCGGGCATCGACGCCTTGCTCTTCGGCGCCGCGAACCCGGGGGTCCACTCGCGGTAGGTGAGCGCGGTGAACGTCGTCTTGCCCTGGACCTTCATGCCCATCCACGGGTCGTGCCGCTTGGGCACGATGTTCCACGGGGTGGACTCGGCCTGGATCCAGTACTCGCGGACCACCCCGCCCGGCTGTGGTTCCGGGGTGCCGAACTTGAGCGCGTCGACGCGGTCCTTCGGATCCTTCGAAAGCCCCTTGGGTCGCTGCACGCGCGCGGCGGCGCGATCTGCCGCGCGGACGTCCGCACGCGAGGCGCTCGAGATCGGCTGAAGGGAGCAGAACAGGGTGCCCGCACCGAGGGTGGCGGACTGCTTGACGAAGCGACGACGGTCCATACGCGGCCGCAGCCTACACCGGCATACGACACGCGTGTGTCCACTTTTCGTCTACTGATCGTGGACGGTATTCTCGAGGCGAGAAGCGCCTCCCGCGCGAGGGCCCTAGACTGCCCCCGGCACGCGCCCGTAGCTCAGCTGGATAGAGCGTCGGTCTACGGAACCGAAGGTCAGAGGTTCGAATCCTCTCGGGCGCGCTCAGGAACCCCTGGTACCTCGGGGGTTTCTTGCGTTCTGGCGCAGCTCGCGGGTTGCGGATCGCGAGCGGAGTACCACTCCGGAGTACCAAACGGGCGCTGCTTTGTCGCGACCGAGCCCCGGCGGAGCTGGCAGAGCTTCGGCCCGTCCGGGACGGTCGCTCTCGCCGCGCGAACTTGCTGAGCGGTGCCCCTGAACGCTGGTCAGGCTCGGCGGAGGCCGACGGCCAAGCGCGTGGAAGCGCTCGAGGGCTCGCGGCCAGCGGGCTGATCGCCACGGGCCGCCGCGGGCCGCCGCAGCGAATATCGCGCGGGTCTCCTCCACGCCGGCGGCTCGGCAGCCCGGGAGGCGTATGGTCGACGACAAAGGCAGAAAAGGATCGGAGCTAGGGGGACACCCGTGGCGACGTTGGCCGAGAGTTCGGATGCGACGGCGTCAGCGGACCGGCGCGACATGGTGTGGGAGGTCTCGGCGCTGGTCTCCGCGGGCGCCGCGACGATCGACTCACTCTTGGACGCCGCCGCTGAGCTGGCGTGCCGCGCGATGGCTGACCTGTGCCCTGAACGCCCCGGCTCGGCGCACGTACACACGGCCGCCACGACAACCAGTGGCTGTTGTCGTGGGCCGTGGGCGACACGCTCGGGTTGACCGACCTCGACGAGCAGGCATGCTGGCTCGCAGGCCTCCTCGGGGCGCGGGGATATCCCGTCGAGCGGCTCGTCCAGGGCCGTCGGATTGCCGCGGATGTAGTCCAGGAGAGCGTCACGGTTCGTGCAGGCCCGGCAATCGGGGCGGCGCTTCGGCGCTCCGCGCACGTCGTGCAGGCCACCATCGAACCGAAGGCGTGAGCGGGCTTCCGGGCCCAGCGCACGCAATCCTTCGATCGGATCCCGAGCGTCTACAGCGAGCAGCTTTGCCTCAACCTCCACGAGGTCAGGCCGATAACCGGTCTATGAGGCCGCCCTCGCCTGAGCAAGTCGGTCTGCTCTCCCACCGGGCCGCGGGCGCTCACGCGCGAGCCGAGGCCGTGGCGTCCCGGGGTCGCGGCAGGCCGTCACGCGTCGAGGATTGGGCCGCGCGCGGCGCCGAGGAGGGTCCCGCACAGACCGCTTCGAACCTTCGACGGGTCAGTTACGCCCTGCTCGCCATGAGCATCGGGATGGCGCTGACGACGTTGATCGGGGGCTGGATCCTGGACGTGCAAGTCCTCAGGAACGTGATCCCCGGCGCGGTGGAGATGAAAGCCTGGACGGCGATCGGGCTCGTGACCTCCGGCGTCGCCGTGCTTGCTGCCTTGCGACCGGTGACGGCACGCAGCATCCGGCTGACCCAGGGGCTCGCGTTCGTGCCCCTCCTCCTGGGCCTCGTCGTCGGCTTGGAGTACCTGCTCGGCTGGGACGCAGGTCTCGACGAGCTGCTGTTCCGCGACGAGACCGGGCGGGCGCAGGGCATCGCGTTCCCGGGGCGTTTCGCGCCGACGACCGCCGGGGCGTTCGTGATGGTCGGGCTCTCGCTGCTCAGTTTCGAGCTGCGGCCGTGGGGCCGGTGGCGTCCCGCGGAGCTCCTGGCCATTCCGGTGACGATCATCGGGACGGTCAGCATCGTCGGCTACCTCTACGCGATCCCCGCGTTCTACGGTCCGGCCTCGGCGACCAAGATGGCCATCAACACCGCCGTGTGCTTCGCCTGCCTGGGGCTGACGATCCTGCTGAGCCGGCCGCGAGGACGGCTCGTCCGGCTGGTGACCACCGACGATCCGGGCGGCATCCTGTTGCGGCGACTGCTTCCCCTCGCGGTGGGAGTGCCACTGCTGCTGGGGTGGTTGCACCTGCGCTCAGTCAACGACGGCCTGCTCAGCGTGCGCGTCAGCACGTGGTGGTTCGTCGCCCTCACCGCGGGGATCTTCGCGCTGCTGATCGTGCGGGTCGCCGGCCGGCTCAGCGCGTTCGCCACGGACCGAGAGCTGCTCGGGGTAGAGCTCGAGCGGCTGGCCAACGAGGACGCACTCACCGGACTCTGGAACCGTCGGCGGTTTGACGAGGAGCTCGCCCAGCAGGTCTCGCGCTGCCGCCGCTACGGCGAGCAGGCGGGGCTCATCGTCCTCGATCTCGACGGCTTCAAGCAGATCAACGACTCCCTCGGCCACCACGCCGGCGACGAGCTCATCCGCCACGTCGCCGGCCGGCTCGCCCTCCGGCTCCGCACCTCCGACGGCGTGGGCCGGCTGGGGGGCGACGAGTTCGGGATCCTGCTGCCGAGCACCTCCTCGGACGAGGCGGTGCGGACGGCCGCGCTGATCGCGGGCTGGCTGAGGAGGCAGCCGGCCGAGATCGCCGGCGAGCGGATCCCGGTGACCGCGAGCGTCGGTGTCGCGTTCCTCGGGGGGAAGAGCGCCGACGCGGCCACCGCCATGATCGCCGCCGACCGGTCGATGTACGAGGCCAAGACGGCCAACCGGGACCAGCGCGCCGACGCTGCCACCCACCGGGTCCGCTCGACCCACTAGCGCGGCGTGCGTTCAGCCGGCCTGCTCGCGTTCGTCGAGCCGGCGAGCGCGGTCCAGGGCCCGTTCGGCGCGCAGCAGCGCCCGCTCGGCGCGAGCCCGCGCGTCGGTGGCCCGGCGGAGCGCGTCCCTGCCGCGGCCGCGCTCGGCCTGCTCGGTCTCGTCGACCTCCGCGGCCCCCGACTCGAGGCGGGCCTGCTGGACGTCGAAGACGTCCTGCCGGGCGTCGACACCGGCCTGCTTTGCGTCGATCTGGTCCTGCAGAGCGGCGGCGCGGGTCTGCGCGCGATCGATCTCGCCCTGTCGGCGGCGAAGATCGTTCCCGGTCGGGGCGTCGCCCTGCTCCAGCTTCCGGCGGTCCTCGGCGAGCCGGTCCTGCGCACGGTCGAGCTGGGACTGGGCGAGGTCCGCGTGCGCCTGCTGCCGATCGGCGATCGCCTGGTCGAGGTCCATGAGCATCTGGTCCTCGTCGAGGTTGTCCTGCTCCGGGGGACGACGATCAGCCATCAGATCAGAGGCGCTGGTCGGGCGATTCCATACCCCTGAGCGTAGTCCACGCCCAGGTCGCAGAGGATGTCCAGGGTCTCCTGGTCCTCGACGCCCTCGGCCACCGTCTTCCGGCCGAAGCCCCGGGCCAACGCCACGACCGCTTCGATGACGGTGCGCCCCTCGGGGTCCCGCGGCAGGTCGCGGACGAACTCGATGTCGATCTTCAGGAAGCTGACCGGCAGTCGCTTGAGATAGGAGAAGCCTCCGTACCCCGTGCCGAAGTCGTCGAGAGCGAACTTGCAGCCCAGCGCCTGGAGACGGCGCACGAAGCGCTCGGCGACGTCCGGGCGCTCGAGCAGCGCGGTCTCGGTGAGCTCGACGACCACGAGGTTGGGCTCGGCGCCGCTCTCGCGCAGGGCCCGCTCGAAGAAGGCGAGCATCTCGGGGTCGCCGACCGAGTGGGCGGAGAGGTTGACTTCGATGCCCTGCCCTGCGGCAGCGATCTTCAGGGCCTCCCGGACCACCCAGCGGTCGATCTCCACGATGAGACCTGACCGTTCGGCGACCGGGAGGAAGCGCCCCGGGGCGATGAGCGAGCCGTCCACGTCGAGCATGCGGATGAGCAGCTCCTGCTGCACTTGGCGGCCGGTGTCGACCTCGACGATGGGCTGCGCGTACAGCACGAAGCGGTCTTCGGCGAGCGCCGCCCGGATGGCGCGCACGCACGTGACGTCGCTCTCGAAGGTGAGCAGGCGCTGCTGCTCGGCCTTGCGGGCGGAGATGTCGTGGAAGACGATCACCGTGCCCGGTTCCTTCGCGGCGGTCACGAACGCTGACGCGCGGACGCTGACCGGCAGGAACGTACCGTCGCGGCAGACGACCGCCGCCTCGTCGCGCCGCACGAGGTCGTCGAGGGGCAGCCCGACGACATCCACAAGGCCTTGCTCGCGCGCGTCGGCGAGCTCCCAGCCGAGCAGACGTTCGGCGGTCTCGTTCATGTACATGACGCGGTGCTCGTCGTCGAGAGCGAGGATGCCGTCGCCGACACCGTCGGCTACCGCGCTGAGGAAGTCGTGCGCGCCCCGCAGCTGCCGCTCCGCGCGCACGCGGGCGCTGATGTCCACGGCGACGATCAGCCCCCCGACAACCTCACCCTGCTCGTCCAGAAGCGGACGTCGGCGGGCCTGGACCGCGATCACCGTCCCGTCCGCGGCGTGCAGCGCGAGCTCCTCGGCGAACGGCCGGGTGTCGGGGCCGCTCTCGTCGCGGTCGCCGACGACGAAGTCGGAGAGTGGCCGTCCGAGCGCAGCGGTGGTGCCGATGCCGGTGAGGCGCTCGAAGCCGGCGTTGCAGAACGTCACGAGGTTCTGGGGGTCGATGGCGAGCACGGCGGCGTCGACCGCGTCCAGCAGGCTTGCCTGCGTGTGGATCTGGCGCTCGGCTCGCTTGCGCACCGTGGTGTCCTGGGTGACGCCGTGCAGCCGCCGGCCTCGCCCCTCCTCCACGACGACCTGCCCACGCGACTCCGCCCAGCGAACCTCCCCGCCGCGCTCGTAGCGCCACTCCACGGTGACGGGCCCGGCCTGGCCGAAGGCCGCGTTGAAGCAGGTGACCACCCGCTGGCGATCGGCCGGGTGGACCCGAGTGAGCATCTCGTGGCTCGGCATGCTCCGTGCCCCCTGCTCGCCGAAGAGCTCGGCCAGCTGAGCCGACATGACGAACTCGTCCTGCTCGAGGTCGAGCTCCCACCCCCCCAAGCGAGCCACCCGGTGCGCCTCTCGCAACCGCTCGCGGTCAACCTGGCCGGCCAGCTCGGCGAGCCGGCGTTTGGTCACGTCCTCGTGCGTGACGACGAAGAGATCCGAGCGGCCGCTCATCGGCGTGACCCGGGCCGCGAACCACTGCTGCACGCTCGGGCTGTGGCAGGGGTATTCGAGGTCCGCCTGGGCGCGGGCGCCGCCGAGAACCGCCCGCAACTGCTCGCTCATCCTCGCGGCGGTCTCGTCCGACAACGCCGCCTGGGTGCACACGTCGAGGTAGCTTGCGCCGACCGCGACCCCGGAACGTCCGTTCGCGTCGGTGAACTGCGTCCACGCACGGTTGGCGGCCACGATGGTCCCCTCGGCGTCCAGCACGGCGATCCGAGCCGGCAGCGAGTCGAGGGTCGCCTGCTGCAGCCCGTAGGCGAGCGCGAGCTGCTCGTCGGTCGCGCGCTGATGCGTGATGTCCTGAGAGACCCCGTGGACGCCCACGGCCTCCCCCGTCCGGCCGATCCGGGCCCGCAGGAGCGAGCGGTACCAACGGGTCGATCCGCGCTCGTCGCAGACCGAGTACTCGAGCGTCCGCGGCGACGCGTCGCCGAGGACGCTCTCGAGCGCCTGCCGCAACTGCGTCCGCGAGGGCTCGGGGATCAGGTCCAGCAGCTCTTCCACCGGGCGCACCTGCCCCGGAGAGGGCGCGACGTCCTCGTGTCGGGAGCGCGGTGCGCCGAAATGCACCTCGCTCGTCCGCGGGTCCAGGGTCCACTCCGCGATCTTCGCGAGGCTCTGGACGTCGCGCAGGAGCGTTCTGGTCTGGATCCGTTCGCTCTCGTCACGGATGACGCGAAGCGTCCCCTCCGGCGAGCCGTCGGCTGACAGCCGCGGCGAGACGTCGACCGTGACGGGGAACCGATCACCGGACGGGCGTTGGAACTCCGCGGCCACCCGCGTGCGGGTCGAGAAGTCGCCTTCGCGGGAGAGGCCGACGAGCTCCTTGTGGTCGCGGTCGGGCCACCACGGGAACGGGGGTCGCAGCCCGAGGATCTGCTCTCGGCGCAGGCCGATCATCTCGCCGAACCGCTCGTTGACGTCGACGACGCGCCCTTCCGTGTCGAGCAGCAGCAGGCCGTCCGGCACCGCATCGAGGACCGCCCGCGCGCGCCGCTCGCTCTCGGCGATGGCGAGCTCCGCGAGCTTGCGCTCGGTCACGTCCTTGGCCGCGCAGTAGTACCGCCCGTCCTGAGCGAACGCACTCCACAACAGCCAACGCCAGCCGCCGTCGGCACAGCGATACCGGTTCTCGAGATGGCCGACGGCGCCGTCTTCGAGCGCGGGCTTCAGGGCGAGGAACGCGGCGTGGTCGTCCGGATGCAAGAGGCGCGTCAGCGGTGCTGAATGGAGCTCGACCATGCTCCACCCGAGGACTCGCACCCACGCCTCGTTGGCGAGGTCGAGGCTCCAGTCTCCGTCGAGGATCGCGAACAGATCGATCGCGGCGTCGAAGAACACCTCGTGGTCGCTCGGGCTACGGAGGGCCACGCCTCGCCGAACGAGTCCGTCGAGGATGAGCTGTTCGACCGGAGCGCTCATCGAGCGAGGGGTGGGGGTGGGTTCGGAAGACAGGACATCGGGACGGGCGCGTGTGCGCTCGCGGAGCGGTCACGGTCTGATCATCGGCCGCCTACGTGACAACTTGAGCGGCGACGAGGAATCCTCGACGGACATGCGAGCAGGGCGAACGGTTCCCTAGCTCACGTCCGTCTACAGCGAGCGGGCGAAATCCGTGCGCTTGAGCACGTCGCAGACCGCGGCCTCGAGGTCGCTCGAGCTCGCGCCCAGCCGCGATAGCAGCGCGGCGGCCGGTCCGTCCTGATCACGCAGCAGCGCGAGCAGCAGGTGCTCGGGGCCCAAGTGGCCGTGGCAGAGTCGCTGGCTCTCGCCGAGGGAGTCCTCCAGCACGGCGCGCATCGCCGTGGACATCCCGGGCGCCGAGGCGGGCCCGGCTCCGTTCGACGAGCTCTCGCGCGCGAGCTCTCCCCGGGCGGTGTCGGTGTCGACGCCCAGGTCCAGCAGCGCCTCCCGCGCCACGCCGGCCGGCGCCTGCAGGAGCGCGACCAGCAGATGACCGGGCTGCACCTCGGACTCGCCCAGGCGGGCAGCCTCCTTCCGGGCGCTCGCGACGACCGTCCGCGCGTCACCGGTGATCACGACCCGCGGCTCGGTGCGGGCAGGCGGCGGCTCCGAAGACGCGGCGACCATCGGGGCGGCGGGCTCACGGCCCGCGTGACGCCGGTGGGCGGCCTGCTTGGAGATGTCGAGCGCGCGGCCCACCTGCGCCCACGACCAGCCGCGCGCCAACGCCCGGTCGACGTGGCGCGCCTCGAGCTCAGCGAGCTGCTCCCGCAGAAGATGCAGCGCACGCAGTCCTTCGGCGGGATCCTGGGCGCGTTCGGCGCGCCCGGCGAGCACGGTGAGGTCGTCGGCCACCCGGGCTGAATGCCCGGGTCCACAAAGCGTCAATCTCGCTTGACGATCGCGATTCGCCGGTCATGCGCGGGGCATAGGGAGCGTCATGGGATGGCTCGAAGACCTGGCGAAGAAGGCTGCCGGCGACGCGAACGTCTCAGCGGTCGTCAACGTGAACAAGGGCAAGGGGAACCGCTCCTCCGTGTCGAGTCACCAGAAGATCGTGCAGCGCAACGGCCGGACGGTCGAGGACACAAAGGTCGTCCGGATCTCGAACCCCACGAAGGAGTCTCATGACCGAGAAGCATGACGCCGAGCTGTCCGCGGAAGAGCTCGAGGCCCAGGGCGCCGAAGAGCTGCCCGATCGCGAGGCGATGTCGCTCATCAACGCGAACGTCGCCGCTCCGGTGAACGCCGCCGCCGCCCTCAACGTGCTGAGCGACAACTCGACCGCCACGGCCGACGCGACGCAGACCGCCGACATCACGCAGTCCAACTAGGAGCTTTCACCATGGATGAGAAGAACCAGAACGAGCCCGAGCTGACCGCCGACGAACTCGAGGCCGAGGGCGGCGAGCAGCTCCCCGACCGCGAGGCCATGTCGCTCGTCAACGCGAACATCGCCGTGCCGGTGAACGCAGCTGTCGCCGCGAACGTCCTCTCGGACGGCTCCACGGCGATCGCCGACGCGACGCAGGACGCCGCGATCGACCAGGGCAACTGACCCGGGCCCCCAGCCCACCCAACTGAACCGAGGAGCAGAACATGTCTGAAGAGAACAAGCAGGAGCTGTCGGCCGAGGAGCTCGAGGCGCAGGGCGTCGAGGAGCTTCCGGACCGCGAGGCGATGAGCCTCCTGAGCGCCAACCTCGCCGCGCCGGTGAACGCCGCCGTCGCCGCCAACGTGCTGTCGGACAACTCCGACGCGACGGCCACCGCCACGCAGGACGTCACGATCAACCAGAGCAACTAGGGACTCCGAGGCGCCTCGGCGCCTCGAACCCCGACCTCGCCGGGAAGGGCGGCCGCAGACGCGGCCGCCCTTTCGCTGCCTATCTCGAGAACTTCACATGGCCACCCCCTCCGCCCCCGAACAGCCCCGCTCGACCTCCCGCGACCGTCGCCCCCGGCGCGAGCAGGGCGCGCCCCCCGTGCTGGCCGAGGGCCTCGAGCTCATGGGGGAGTACGAGGGCTCCGGGTTCAAGGAGGCGCCCTACATCGCGCGGCGGATGGACGGGCAGACGATCCAGCTCACGCGTCTGCTGCACCTGGTCGCCGAGGCGGCCGACGGTCACCGGGACGCTGAGGCGATGGCGGACTGGGTCACCGAACGCCTCGGCCGGCGCGTGAGCGCAGACAACATCCGCTTCTTGGTCGAGAAGAAGCTCCGCCCGCTCGGCGTCCTCGCCGCGGCCGACGGCACGAGCCCGAACCTCGAGCGTCCCGACCCGCTCCTCGCGCTGAAGTTCCGCACCGCCCTGATCTCGGAGCGGACCTCGAAGACGCTCACCACGATCTTCAAGCCGCTCTTCTTCCCGCCGGTCGTGATCGCGATTCTCCTGACCTTCGCCGCGGCGGTCGGCTGGCTCTTCTTCGTGCACGGCGTCGGGCAGAGCCTCCGCGGCCTCATCTACAACCCGGCCTACCTGCTCGTCCTGTTCGCCGGCATCGTCCTCGGCACCGCCTTCCACGAGATCGGCCACGCGAGCGCTCTGCACTACGGGGGCGGACGGCCCGGGGTGATGGGCGCCGGGATCTACGTCGTGTGGCCCGCGTTCTACACGGACGTCACCGACGCCTACCGCCTGGGCAAGACCGCCCGGCTGCGGACGGACCTCGGCGGGATCTACTTCAACATGATCGTCGCCATCGTCGCGGTGGCGGTGAACGTGATCACCGGCTGGGAGGTCATTCTCCTACTCGCGGTCGCGCAGACGTTCGCGATCACCCAGCAGCTCCTGCCGTTCCTGCGACTCGACGGCTACTACATCCTCTCCGACCTGACCGGCGTCCCGGACATGCTGACGCGGATCCGGCCGGTGCTGAAGAGCATCGTGCCCGGCAAGGAGGCCGACGCGAAGGTGACCGCGCTCAAGCCCTGGGCCCGGCGCGTCGTGACCACCTACATCCTCCTGCTCATCCCGATCCTGGCCCTCGGCTTCATCGCGATGTTGGCCCACGCGCCGCGCGCGTTCGCCACCGCCTACGACTCCTTCTTCGTCCAGACCGACCGGATCGGCACGGCCCTCGACGACGGCAGCATCCCGGCGATCATCGGCGGCGGCTTCCAGATGCTGTTCCTCGCCCTCCCGCTCGCCGGAATGGTGCTCACCACGAGCCGTGTCGGACGACGCGGCGTCGGCGGCGCCTGGCGGGGGACCGAGGAGCGCCCCGTCGCCCGCGGCGCGCTCGTCGCCGGCACGCTCGCCAGTGTCGCGCTCGCGGCCTTCATCTGGTGGCCCAACGGCGACTACCGACCCATCCAGCCGACAGAGAAGGGCACGCTCGTGAGCGCCGTCTCGAACCTCGCCGCTGTCCCCTCCGGCCGGCCGAGCCTCACCGCCGCCCGTCAGGAGCAGCTCGGCGGTGCGCCGACCGAGCGCGACGTTCGCAGCGGCAAGGCCGAACGCTCCGCGGTCCTGTCCGGCGATGAGCCGACGGATACGGTCTCGCCCGCCGAGACACGCCGGAGCGAGCGCCGGGCCAAGGCGGCGCAGAAGCGCCGCGCCGCCGAGCGCAGGCGCGCGCGCCGCGAGAACGAGCAGCCCGCGACCGGGACGACCGGGGGCTCGGCGCCGACGACCTCGACCGCGACCCCGCCGCCCGCGACGCCGCCGTCGGGCACGACCGGGACGGCGCCCGCCACGACCTCCACGGCGCCGGCGACCACCGCCCCTCCGACCACCACGACAACGACCCCACCGGCACCGACAGGAACCACCCCATGATCCGACTCACTCGCGGCCGCGCCCGCCTGCTCGCTCTCCTCGCCGCTGCCACGCTCGGGGCGGCGACCACGCCCGCCCTCGCGCAGGACACCTCCGCGGTGGCCGTCAACACGAAGGACGGCTCGACGCTCTTCAAGTTCGCGTTCTCGGTCCGTCAGATCATGGGCGACGTCGTCGATCAGACGAACGCCGCCGTCGCCTACGCGAGCTGCAACGAATGCACGACCGTGGCGATCTCGATCCAGATCCTGCTCGTCTCGGGCTCCCCCGACCAGGTGACCCCGACGAACCTCGCCGTCGCGCTGAACGAGGACTGCACCGAGTGCCAAACCCTGGCCTCCGCCTACCAGTTCGTCTTCGGCAACGGCGAGGAGCTCCGCTTCACCGCCGACGGTCGCAAGCAGATCGCCGACATCCGCAAGCGCTTCCTGGCGCTCCGGAAGTCCGGGCTGACCACGGACGAGATCAAGGCACAGGCCGATGCTCTCGCCCAGGAGCTGCGAGGGGTTCTCGTGAACGAGGTCACCGTGCGCGGGAACGCGGACAAGAAGGAGAAGGAGCCGAAGAGCGGGGCAACGGGTGACGATGCGTCCAAGAACGCGGACCCTGCCGCCGACCAGGGCTCAGGCGCATCCGGACCGACCGCCGCCGGGGGGACCGCGACGACGCCCAGCCCGTCGCAGACCACGCCCACGCAGACCGCCCCGAGCCAGACCGCACCGTCGTCGACGACGCCCACGCAGAGCACCCCGACGACCGCTCCCACCACGACGACCCCGCCCGCCAGCTCGGGTACGACGGCCCCGTGAGGCCCCGCGTACGCGCCGCGACGGCGCTCGTCGGACTCGCCGCACTCACCGTCACGGCCTGCGGCGGCGGTGACGGCGCGGCGATGCTCCGCGAGACCTCCGACAAACTGGGAACGGTGTCCTCCGCGGACATCACGTTCAAGGTGCTCGCCGCCCCGACCAAGACGCCTGAGCGTGGCGTCGGGTTCGAGATCACCGGTCCCTTCTCGCTCCGCGGCGAAGGGCCGCTCCCCATCGCCCGCGTCCGCTACAGCCGCCTGATCGGCGACAAGCGCATCTCGGGAGACCTCACGAGCACCGGGAGGGAGGCGAGCGTGACCGTCAACGGCCAGACGCGCGCCCTCGACGCCGCCGCCGTCGAGCGGCTAGGTGGCGCGAAGGGCAGCGGTGGGAAGGATGCGAAGCCGAAGTCCTTGAAGGCCCTCGGGCTCGACGTCGACACCTGGGTGGAGGATCCGAAGGTCGAAGACGGCCCCGAGATCGACGGGGACGAGACCGACCGGGTGACCGGCCGGCTGCGCACCGGCCGCGCCGTCGAGGACGTCCTGCGCGCCCTGCGCCGGGGCGGCGTCCAGGTTCCCGAGTCGGGCAGTTCACTCGTGAAGCGACTCGACGACGCGGTCGACACCTCGACCATCGAGGTCGTCTCCGGGCGGGACGATCATGTCCTGCGGCGCCTTGACATCCGCATCGATCTGCGCTCCGCCGAGGCTCTGGCGGCCATCCCCGGCGGCGGCGCCGTCCGGCTCTCGGCCAACCTGGCGCTCGACCGGGTGAACACCCCGGTCAAGGTCGACACCGTCACCCGGTAGCGGGAGCCGGGGCGTCCCGCTCGCCCAGCCGCCGGTCCAGCGCGGTGGCGGCAAAGGCCACTGCGACGAAGAGCACGGCGATCCACGCGGCGTTGACGAAGACCCTTGCGTACCCGAGAGCGCCGACGTCCGCGAAGGGATACGGGTACCAGTCGGAGACCAGCGGTCCACGAACGACGGTGAACACCATGTAGGTCGCGGGGAAGATCGCCGTGAGCCCGGCTACGCGTGTGGACGTGAGGCCGCGGGGCCCGAAGGACACCCAGCCAACGATCGCCATCACCGGCACGATCAGGTGGACCAGCTTGTCCGAGAAGCTCGCCCAGGCGTCGAGCTCCAACAGATCGGTGAGCGCGACGTGGAACACGATCATGGTCACCGTTATCGCGACGAGGCCCGTGAGGCGCAGCACGCGGAACACGGTGGAGGTGCGGTGCGGGTTCAGCGCCAAGAGCAGGCTCGTCACGCCGACGATGAGGTTCGACTGGTAGGTGAAGTACGCGAGCGTGTTCAGCGTCCGGCCCAGGGCGCCGCCGCCGAACCGAGGTAGCTCGGTGCCCTCGAGCAGGCGGTAGGTGGGGTTCGTCCAGGCCAACGCCATCCCGATGCCGATGCCGACGGCGACGGCAGCGGCCGTGGCGGCGAACCAGGCTCGCGCCCATTTGGGGTCCATGGGTCCCGACGCTAATCGATCAGGCGCCGACTGACGGGCCCCCTCACGAACGGTCGAAGGCGTTGGGCCTGCCTGCTCGGTACAGCTCGCGGTCGGCGGCCTTCGTCGCCTCGAACTCGGGTGGGTCGTAGAGCTTGAACATGGCCGGCGGCGCGGCCTTCGATCCCGAGGCGTCGAGCAGGGCACGCACCGCGGCGCGGCCGGACTCGTTCGCCCCCTCCATCGTGGCGAGATCGATGTCGGTCTGGACGTAGTCGCCGGCCAGGAAGAGGTTCGGGATCTTCGTTGCCGCCTCGGGGCGCTTGTCCCACGAGCCGATCGTGTTCACGAGGAGCGGGTCGTCGTTGCGGTTCCGGCCGCGGGAAGGCACCCACGCAATGCCCGGGTCCAGGAACCAGGAATGCACGATGTCGTCGGGCAGGTGCTCGGCCGCCGTGTGGTGCTGCTTGATCTGCGCCCAGACCTCACGGGCTATCTCCTCGTGCGTGCACTCCTTCGCGGGCTTGCCGAAGAGCACCCCGGGGGCGTCCCAGTTGGAGATGTCCACCGAGAGGCAGTCGACCGCCCGACCGTCGCCGTAGTCCTGCGCGAAGTCGTTTCGGTCCCAGAACTGGCCCTGCGTCAGGGCGGTCAGCGCCCAGGGCGCGTCGACGAACGAGACGTGCCCCTCGGTGATCTCGGCCTTGCGCTTGAGGAAGAACTGGATGCCGTTCATCCAGTCGTAGTGCAGCTCGTTCATGGCGGCGAGCCCGGGATCGAGCGCGAGCACCTTGTGGTTCCACAGCTTCCGGGCCCGCTCCATCGGCATCGCGCTGACGAACCAGTCGGCTTCGATGCGCCGGTGGCGCCCGCGGCGGTCCCGCGCGCCGGCGGCGACGACGCGGCCGCGTTCGGTCTTCAGCGACTGGATCGTGTGGCCGACCTCGAAGCGCACGCCGAGCTTGCGCAGGTGCAGGATCCAAGGGTCGATCCAGGCCTCGTTCGTCGGCCCGTTCAGCACCCGGTCCAGCGCGCCGTCGTTGCCGCGCCCCATCAACGTGTAGACGAACGCCTCCGCCATGTTGCCGATGGTCCGTGTGCTCGCGACCGTCTCCTTCGCCGCCACGAGGTTGCGCGTGAGCCCCGCCGCGAGCACCCTCTGGTAGTCGGTCGACTTCCCGTCGGCGGAGAGGAAGTCCCACCAGCTGGTGTGCTCCCACTGTCCGTAGCGACGTTCGTCGGAGCTCGTGAGGAACACGACGACGCGCTCGACGAAGTACTCGAGCTCGGCCGGCGTGATGCTGTCGTCGCTCAGCGCCTGCATGAGGTTGCGCCGCAGCCCGTCGACCGTGAGCGCCTGTTGCGGGTCCGGCCCGATGCCGAACAGAAGGGCGTCCGGCCGGTCGCCGCTGCGCAGGAACTTCGCCCCCGTCGCGGCGACCATGTTGTCGTGGACGCCGTTCGCGTTGCCGGGGAACGGGATGCGCCGCATCGTGTCCGGTACGTGGTGGTAGAAGCCGGGGAAGAAGCGGAACCCGTGCTCGCCCGGGAACGGCCGGCGCCCCCCGCCGCCGGTCCCCGGGACCCCGATGCTGCGAGCCTTGCCGCCGAGCGCCTTGCGCTCGTGCACGGTGACCGCGAAGCCGCGCTCGATCAGCTCATGAGCCGTTGCGAGCCCGGCCATGCCGCCGCCGAGGACCGCGACCGTCGGGCGGCTCGCGCGGCGTCGCCCGATCGCGGCCGCCGGAGCGCCGAGCGCCCCGAGAGAGACGCCCGCGGCCGCTCCCATCTCGATGAACCTGCGTCGTGAGACGCCCTGTCTCGCATCCATGGAACCCTCCCGAGGCCTCCCGCCGGTTGTGACGATCGCAGTCGTCAGAAGCCAGCCTAGATCTGACGATCCGCGTTGTCAACTACGCTTCGGCCGATGCCCGCACGCAGCTACGGAGGGGTGAGCGCTCCCGTCCGGATTGCCGAGCGCCGCGAGCGCCTCATGGCCGCCGGGCTACAGCGCTTCGGCAGCGCGGGCTACACCGCGACCGGTGTGAAGGACGTCTGTCGCGAGGCGGGCCTCACCGACCGATACTTCTACGAGTCGTTCAGCGGGCGCGAGGAGCTGTTCCTCGCCGTTTTCGATGCCCGCGTGGACGAGCTCTTCGCGCTCGTCGTCCGTGCCGTGGGCGCCGCCGGCCCCGACCCCCGGGATCAGCTGCGGGCGGCCATCGGCACGTTCCTCCGGCAGGTCACCGGCGACGCCCGCACCCCGAGGATCGTCTTCTCCGAGCCAGCCGCCGCCGGTCCGCAGGCCGAGGCGCGCATGCGCCTCACGCTCCGACGCTTCAGCGACCTCGCCGGTGCGACGGCCGCGCATCACATGGACGACGAGCGCCGGGCGCCGCTGATCGGGCTGGCGCTCGTCGGCACGCTCGAACGGATCGTCGTCGAGTGGCAGGACGGAAAGCTCCACAGCAGCATCCCCGCCGTCGTCGAGGAGTGCACCGAGCTGTTCGCGGCGTTGTTCGCCGGCCCCGGCTAGTCCGCGTCGGACCGGGGCTTCCGCGTCGGCGCTCAGGCGGCGGCCAGCAGGGCGCCGACGATGTCCTTGCGCGAGCTCATCTTGTGCAACGCGGCCACCGCTCCGGCCAACCTCGCCTCGGCGGCGAGCTCTTCGTTCATGTCCGCGCTCAGCAGCACGCACCGGGTGCGGAAGCCCGGGGCGGGATGGCAGACGGCCGCGCAGACATCGAGGCCCGTGAGGCCCGGCATCTGGAAGTCGAGGAGTGCCAGATCAGGTTCGAGGGCGGAGATCGCGTTCAGCGCCTCCACGCCGTCGGCGGCGGTCGCGACGATCTCGAGCCGCGGCTCGCGGTCGCACGCCCGGACGAGGCCGTTCCGGTAGGCCTCGTGATCGTCGGCCACGATCACCGACAGTGTTCTGGGGGTCATGAGCGCGTTCTGTCGGGTCCGGATCGGCGGTGGACACGGCGTTGCAGACCGACGTCGGCGGTGGTTGGCCGCGACGGAGTGGACCCCCGGAGCGAGGGCACTCCCCATGCGCCAGCGGAGCTGCGTCTCGTCAAGCGTCGGCGAAGAGCTCATAAACGGGAAGCTACATTCCGGTTTGTTGAGCTGTTCCGGAGATGTCCGATTTGTCATTCCGGTGGATGACATGTTCGTAATCTGACACGCCGTGCCCCTGTGCGCTCTAGTCTCCGGTCCATCCATGCGCACGCTGCTCATAGAGGACGAAGCGAGGATCGTGTCGTTCGTGCAGCGAGCGCTGCACGCCGACGGCATCGACTGCGTCAGCTGTGCCGACGGGGAGACGGGCCTGCAGACCGCTTTGGCCGAAACGTTCGACGTCGTCATCCTCGATCTGATGCTGCCCGAGCGCAACGGACTCTCCGTGCTGCAAGAGCTGCGGGCGGTCAAGCCGTCGCTCCCCGTCCTCATCCTGTCTGCCCGGTCGGACCTGGAGACGAAGCTCCGCGGCTTCGAGCTCGGAGCGACCGACTATCTCCCGAAGCCGTTCTCGATCGACGAGCTGATCGCTCGCGTCCGCGTCCAAGCCAGCCGCGGATCGACTGAGACGACGTTGCTTCCCGTCGGTGACATGGAGCTCGACATCGTCCGCCGGCAGGCCCGTTCGCAGGACACCACCGTCGATCTCTCCGACCGCGAGTTCGCGCTGCTCCACTGCCTCGCGAACGCCGGGGGGGAGATCGTCTCGCGTCAGCAGCTGCTGACCGACGTGTGGGGGTACGAGTTCGACCCCGGCACGAACGTCGTCGACGTCTGCGTCCGCCGCCTGCGGAAGAAGCTCGGCGAAGCCTCACCCATCACCACGACACGAAACGCGGGCTACAGCGTCCCGCTCGCGACGCCCGCTGCACGCTGACCCCGACGAACGGACTCTCCGTGATCACCTCCAGATATCTGCTCTCCATCATCGCCGGTTCGGCGGTGCTCGCCGTCCCGGCGGCGAGCGCACCGGCCAAGAGCACCAAGTCCGCGCCGCCGGGGGGGTCTGCGGCATGCCCCGGTCCGTCGAGCGCCAGCCCCGTCTTCGCCCAGTGGGGCGACGCCGCCGACTACTTCGCCGCGCCCGGGGGCCTCTTCGACGACGGAGTGCTCGGCTGGGAGCCGGTCGGCGCGCCGTCACTCGTCCCCGCGGACAATCCGTACGCCGCGACCGCCAAGAACAACGTGGCGGTCGCTCTGAACGGCGGAGACATGATCACCTCGCCGCCGATCTGCATCACCCGCCAGCACCCGTTCCTCCGGTTCGCCGCCCGCGGCGCCGACCAGCGGGCCCGTCTGGTGCTGACGGTGCTCTACGTGGACAAGAAGGGCAAGGCGAAGCGCAAGAAGCTGAAGGAGCACGAGGGCAAGGACTTCAGGTCCTGGTCCCTGTCGGAGCGGGTGTCGCTCAAGAAGGTGCTCCCGGAGGCTGACGCTGTCCGGTCGGTGCGCCTCGAGTTCGCCGCCGACGGGAGCCGCGGTCAGTGGCTCGTCGACGACGTCTTCATCGATCCGGTCAAGAGCGGGTGACGGAAGGGGGCTCGCGCTCCTACGGGCTCGACGAGCTGCTCGAGGCCAGCTGGGCTGCGCGGGGCCGCCGGGTGGCGGGTCGAGAGCTCAGGATCGAGCTGCTCATCAGCTCGACGTTCGTCTTCGCAGGGGTGCTGCTCCCGCTCCTGGCCGGGACGCCCCGGGGCGTCGGACCGGCCGTGGTCCTCGTCGTCGTCGCCTACGCGGTCGCGGCGAGCGTGGAGTTCCCGATCGGAGCCGCGTACTTCGTCCCGACGCAGCTTCTGCTGGTCCCGTTGTTCGCCCTCACGAGCGCCTCGCTGGTCCCGCTCCTGGTATTCGCCGCTTTCGTGCTGGCCGCGGTCATCGCTGCGCTCCGGGGAAGGCGCGGCTACGAGCGAATCGTCTTCTGCGGGAACGACGCTTTCCACGCGCTCGGTCCGGCGCTCGTCATCTGCGTGCTCGCCGACGCGGACGCACGAACGGCCGGCGTGGCCGTCCTCCTGCTCGCCTTCGCGGCGCAGCTCGCGACCGACCTCATCTCCTCGAGCGTTCACGAGCTCGCCACGATGGGGGCCCGCCCGGCGGTGCACGCGGCGCTCCTCGCGCGGGTCTGGGGCGTCGACGCGGCGCTGAGCATCGTGGCTGTGCCGGTCGCGATCACGGCCGTCGAGCACCCGTGGGCGGGGCTCTCCCCGCTGCCGCTCGTGCTGCTCCTGGGGTGGATCGCGGGCGAACGCACCCGCGCCGTGAGCGCAGCGCACGACCGGCTCGTCGCCCTCGGGGAGGAGCAGGTGCGGCGGCGCGCCGCCGCGGAGCTTCTGGACCGCCACACCCGGTTCCTCCAGGATGTCTCGCACGAGCTGAAGACACCGGTGACCATCGCGCGGGGACATCTCGAGGCGGCGGACCCGGGCGGCGGCGCGTCGGAGGAGATCGACGTCGCCCTCGATGAGCTCAGCCGTCTCGAGCGGATCATCGAGCGCTTGCTCGTCCTCGCGGTGACCGAGGAGCCGGAGCCGCCGCAGCGCCGGGTCATCGACGCGGAGTCGTTCCTCGAGGACCGCTTCGTGCGCTGGTCGGATTCGACCCCCCGGGCCTGGCGGCTCGGGTCCCTGGCCGAGGGCAGCGTGCTCGCCGACGAGGACGCGTTGGCCGCCGCGCTGGACGCGCTGCTCGAGAACGCGGTGAAGCACACCACCCGCACGCAGGCGATCAGCGTGAGCTCGGTGTCGGACGGGGACACGCTTTCGATCACGATCGGCGACACCGGTGAGGGCATCCCGGAGGAGGCCTTCGCCCGCATCTTCGACCGGTTCTCCCGAGCCGATTCGGCGCGCAACCGCGAGGTCGGTGGCGTGGGACTCGGGCTTGCGCTGGTCCAGGCGGTCGCCAAGGCGCACGGGGGCGAGTGCTCGGTCGACTCCTCGCCCGCCGGGTCCGCCTTCACGCTCCGCCTCGGAGGGTTCGCGCCCGAGGGCGCCCGTCAGCGCTGAGCCGTGGGGCTCGCCGGCGGGGGCCCCGAGGCGGATCTCACGGTGCCTCCCCGCCGCCTGTCGCGCCGTCCACGACGGCCTGGGCGAGCTGACCGTACGGCGGCAGGAACGCGTCGATGAGATCGTCGGTCCCGCGAACCACGACGCCGCGCGGGTTCGAGAACTCGTGGAAGCCGTCGATGCCGTGGTGGCGCCCGCTGCCGCTCTGTCCGACACCGCCGAACCCAAGGGAGGGGAGCGTGCCCTGGGCGGCGCAGACGTTCACGCAGGCCCCGCCGGAGGTCGTCTGCCGCAGGACGCGATCGGCCAGCTCGGTGTCCTGGCTGAAGACGTAGAGGCCGAGCGGGCGCTCTCCCGCGTTGAGCTCGGCGAGCGCGGCGTCGAGATCGTCGTAGGGGATGACCGGGAGGATCGGCCCGAAGATCTCCTCCTGCATGACGCGCAGCCCTGCGGGGGGATCGACCACGAGGGTCAGCGGCAGCCGTCGGGTGGCGGGATCGGGCTCGCCGCCGAGGGAGACCACGCGCGCGCCCGCGGCGCGAGCCTCCTCGACCATCGCGACGATCCGCTCGAGATGGCGCTCGGTGATGATGCCCGTGCAGTCCGAGGAGGCCGTGAAGTCCGGGAGCTCGGCGGCCAGGTACTCCTCCGCGTGCGTGACGAAGGCGTCGAGCTGCGCGCGTGGGACCAGGGCGTAGTCGACCGAGATGCACATCTGTCCGTTCTTGATGAGCTTCGTGCCGACCACGCCACGGACGCTCGCCGCGTCGACGGAGTCGGCCGTGAGGATCGCCGGGCACTTTCCGCCGAGCTCGAGCGTGACCGGTGTGAGGTTCTCCGCGGCCGCCTTCGCTATCTCCCGCCCGACGGTGGGGCTGCCCGTGTAAAGGAGGTGGTCCCAGCGCACGGCGGGGAACGCCTTCGCGAGCTCGAGCCCGCCCACGACGACCGCGACCCGGTCCTCGGGGAACGTCGCGGCGATCATCTTCTGCAGCAGCTCCGCGCAGGCGGGGGTGTAGTCCGAGGGCTTGATGATCACCCGGTTGCCCGCGGCCAGCATCTCGACCAGCGGGCCGACCGACAGGTCGAACGGGAAGTTCCACGGGACGATGTTGCCGACCACGCCCTTGGGCTGGTGGCGCACGCTCGCCCTGGCGGACCCGAAGAACGCCGGGTCGACCTCCCGCTCGTCCTCGGCCATCCACGCGTCGAGGTGCTCGGCGGCGTAGGCCGCGCGCCCGGCGATCCCGAGGACCTCCACGAGGTCGGAGAAGAGCTCGGGGTGCACCGCGAAGTCCGCGCTCATCGCCGCGCGGATCTCGTCGCGATGGCCCATGACCATGCCGGCGATCGCCATCAGGTGGCTACGGCGCTCCTCGGCGTCAGAGAACGGACTAGCCCTGAACGCCGCGTCCTGCAGCGCGTGCAGACGGTGGAGCTCGGCGATCGCCGGGCCGTCGTCGACGGTGGTGGGGCGGGGCGTGACGAGCGTGCTCATGGTGCTCTCCTCGGGTCTGGGAGTTCCATACTGCCGCACAGCGATGCTGCGGCGCACCACTCCCAGGAGCCTTCCGGGCCCGTCCTTTCCGCGCGTCCGTCGCTCGATCCACGACCGGGAGATCTTCCGGCTCGCCGTCCCCGCGCTCGGGGCGCTCGCCGCCGAGCCGCTCTACCTGCTCGTCGACACCGCGATCGTCGGGCACCTCGGGACGCGCGAGCTCGCGGCGCTCGCCCTGGCGGCGACCGTGCTCGGCTCCCTGGTCGGGCTCTGCAACTTCCTCGCCTACGGCACGACGGCGCAGGTCGCCCGGCTCCACGGGGCGGGGGAGACGGTGCGGGCCGGAGAGCTCGCGGCGCAGGCGCTATGGCTCGCGTCGGCCGTCGGCGTCGCGCTGGCGCTCTTCTGCGTGGCGTTCGCGGACCAGATCATGGCCCTGATCGGCGGGGACAGTGCGGCGGCGGGGGAGGCTGCGCGGTATCTCAGGCTGAGCGCTGCGGGGCTGCCGTTCGCGCTCATCGCCCTGGCGGGCAACGGCTACCTGCGCGGGGTGGGTGACCTGCGCACGCCGCTCGTGATCCTGGTCGCGGCGAACGTCGTGAACGCCGTGCTCGAGGTCGTGCTCGTCTACGGCTTCGGCCTCGGTCTCGACGGGAGCGCAGTCGGGACCGTGATCGCGCAGGCCGGGATGGGCGCCTGCTTCGTCGTGCTGCTGCTGCGAGCCCCGGCGCGGTCGCGGCGGCCGGTCGCCGCGCTGCTGCGGCGGCTGTCCTCGATGGGTGGCCACCTCGTCGTCAGGACCGGCTCGCTGCTGGCCGCGTTCGTGCTGGCCGGAGCGGTGCTCGCGCGGACGGGCGAGGCCTCCTTGGCCGCGCACCAGATCGCCTTCCAGCTGTTCCTCCTGCTTGCGCTGGTGCTGGACGCGCTCGCGATCGCCGGGCAGGTGCTCGTCGGGCGAATGCTAGGAGGCGGCGACGCGGAGCGCGCATGGGAGGCGGCGCGCCGGATGGTGTGGTGGTCGGTCGTGGTCGGTGTGCTCTTCTCCGCGCTGCTGTTCGCGCTCGCCAGGGTGCTGCCGGACCTCTTCACGAACGATCCGCTCGTGCTCGACCGCGCCGCAGCGCTGTGGCCGCTCTTCGCGCTGCTGATGCCGCTCGGAGCCGTCGTGTTCGCCCTGGACGGGATCCTGATCGGCGCGGGGGACACGCGGTTCATCGCCCGCGCCATGGTGCTCGCCTTCCTCGCGTTCGCCCCGGTGGCGCTCGGCGCCCTCGCCTTCGGCTGGGGCGTGATCGGCGTCTGGGCCGCGATCCACGTCCTCATGCTGGTGCGGCTCGCGACGATGTGGCACCGCTTCACGGGGCGCCGGTGGGCGGTCGTCGGCGCCGGGTGACACCAGCTGTGCGTGCGGTCCCCGCTGCGCCGGACGTGGGTGCCGGGGGTTCCGTCTTCCGGTGCCTTCAGCTGAGGGCGTCCAGATGGTGCAGGTCCAGCGTCGACGCGAGCTGCGCTCGGGAATGCACGCCGAGCTTCCCGTAGGCCCGCCCGAGATGCCATTCGACGGTTCGCGAGGCGATGAAGAGGGCTTCGGCGACCTGGCGGTTCGTCAGGCCGCGGCGTACGAGATCGACGATCCGTCGTTCAGTCGGCGTCAGCGACTCGAGACCGGACTGGGCCACCCGTCGTGGTCGTGCGCCCGTGGCGAGTTGCCCCGCGAGGATGCGGCTGCCGAGAGGAGCGGCCCCGCAGGACTGGGCCATCTCTCGTGCGCGTGAGAGAACGCGGCGGGCCTGCGCGGTGTCGCCGAGCCGGTACTCCTCGATGCCGAGATCGGCCAGAGCAGAGGCGAGCACAAGGCGCCGGCTCGTTTTCGTCAAGCAGGCGACCGCCTCGCGGAGCAGATCGCGACGCTCGCTCGGCGCGACGAGCGGCGCGGCCAGGTGCAGCGCGCGTCCGAGGCGTGAGGCCGAGCACATGCGTCGCGCGGTCTCGGTCTCCTCGGAGGTCAGCTGCCTCGCCACGTCCAGATCACCGGCCGCGGTGGCGACCGCGATCGCCGTCGGCCGCCATGGGGCGAGGGCGCTGTCGCGATGGCCCAGGGCGGTGATGCGAGCGCCGACTTCGAGCGCAAGGGCGAGTCCGGCCGGCGCGTCGCCCGTGGCCGCTAGCAATCGCGACCGGCCGATCGCCGCCGCCATCCCGGCCAGCTGGTCGGGCGCGACCCGGTCGTCGGCGAGCGCGGCCGCCGCCCGGGCCGCTGCGAGGTCGCCGCGGTCGAGGTGGGCGTGGGTGAGGGTGGCCGCCGAGAACCCGAGCCACGACACGAAGGCGCCGGAGCGCCGGTCGACGGCACGCGCACCCGCGTCGACGGCGGCATGGAGATTGCCGAGTCCGTACTCGGCCTCCGCCAGTAAGTAATGCCAACGGCCGATGCGAACGGGGTCGTCCTCGAGCTCCGCGAGGGCGACCGCGTCTCCGATCAGTTCACGGGCACGTTCGAGCTGGTCTGCGAAGCCCATGGCGCCGAGCACGAAGTCCACCCGGAGCCCGTAGGGCGCGGCGTCCATGCGCCAGAGGTCTCCTTCGACCGCGCGGTCGATGAGCGGCGGCAGCAGGCGTACGTCGGCCGTGACCAGAGGGAGCACCGTCGCGAGCGTCGCCGCGAGCGAGGGTGCGTCCGGAACCCAGGCCGCTTTCGCGCGTTCGAGCAGCTCCCCCAACCCCGCGCGGTCGCTGAAGCTGCCGATGTCGTGCATCGACGCCACGGCGAGCAGCTCGGCCTTGATCTCCTCGAGCAGCGAGGAGTGGGCGTGCTGTTCGGCGACCGCGAGGGCCTGCTCGCTGCAAGTCACAGCCTCGGGCAGCCGGCCCGTGAGCCACATGAGGCGCGCACGCTCCCGCAGAAGCCGCAGGCGGTCGAGCGGCGGCCGGGGCCAGGCCAGGGCGGCGTCGATCCTTGACGGCGCCGCGGGCAGGCCCGCTCGGCTCTCGGCGACCGCGAGGTCGGCCAGCACCTCGGGCAAGCGTTCCGGCGGGGGCGGCTCCTCCAGCGCTCGACCCAGGAGCTTCGCCGCGGTGCTGCAGTCACCGGTCGCGGCCGCGTGCGCTGCCTGATGCATGAGCGGCTCGATGACCCACGGCTCGCCCCCCGGCGCGAACGCGACGATGTGGTCGACGATGGCTGCCCCCGGGCCGTCCTCGCCGTACAACAGCGCGGCTGCACGGCGGTGCCACCGCTGGCCTTCGAACGGCTCGAAGGAGGCGCCCACGGCGGCGCGGACGAGCGGCGCGGTGAAGCGAAGCTCGGGGAACGAGCGACAGACCGCGGCAGCCAGGAGCGCATCCGCCGCGTCCTCGGCGGCTCGACGGCCCAGCCCGGCGAGCGCCGCCGCACGGCGCAGGCTCGCCTGATCGTCGAGGACGAAGAGCGCGCGTGCGAGTGCGGTGGGCCCCGCGCCTGCATGGTCGAGCTGCGCCTGGACCGCGGCGAGAACCCGGGGAGGCACCCACTCGGAGACCTCGGAGAGAGTTCGCGGCGCGGCCGTGGCGTCGCGCAGCAGATCGGTGAGGAGGGCTGGGCTGCCTCCCGCGTGCTCGGCGCAGGCGAGCAGGAAATCCGGGTCGTCGAACAGGCTCCCGTGTTCGGCGAGCAGGTCCACGGAATCCGCGGTGTCGAGTGGCCCGAGGGGCAGCAGCACCGCTCGGTCGCCGGCGAGAAGCTCGTTGAGCGCTGCGCGCGCGGGTCCCTGCGCCAACGCGGGGACCGCGGTCAGAACGATCAGCGCCGGCGTCTCCGAGAGCAGGCGCAGCGCGTGTCCGATCAGGCGCAGTGACCAGGCGTCGGCGCAGTGTGCGTCGTCGAGCACGAGGCATGTTCCTGTCCGTCCCTCGGGCGGGGAGGCCAGGACGGACCGCAACGTCAGGGCGAGCTCCTGCTCCCGCGACGGCGAGGGTTCTTCACCGTCCGGGTGGATGGCGTCCAGGCCCAGAGCGGTGAAGACCTCCTCCAGCGTCGACAGCGGAAGTGAGCTGACCTCGCGATCCGGCCGTACGGTGGCGCAGAGCAGCCCGGCTTCCTCGGACGCGAGCACCGCCTGCCCGGCCAGCGCCGTTCTCCCCAGGCCGGGGGCGGCCGTCACGACGACGAGTTCTCCCGAGCCGGCGGCTGCACGCCCGGACGCGGCGCCGATGTACAGCACCTCGTCCGATCGGCCGCAGAGCTCCCGACGTGCTGGCATTTTAAAGCACCATAAACACGTGAGGTCGTGGGTGCCAGGCCGTCGCGCGTGGGGACCCTCGGGAAGATCGGCAGAAATCCCGTAGTCGTCCGTCAAAGTCCGGTATGTCCCGGGCTGGTCCGCCACCGTCCCGAACGTCGAGACTCGTGTCGCCGCGCCGTGGGAGCGCAGCGTGGAACGACCGGCAAGGGAGACGGACATGGGACAGGGCGCACAGCGGACCCCGCCGATGCGAGCGTGGGGGGCGCGTACAGCACGCCGGTGGGTGCTACTGCCCCGCCCGCGACGGCTCGGGCCGGCGCTCATCGGCTGCCTCGTCGCGCTCACACCGGCGACGGCCTCGGCAGCCTCCGTGAGCAACGGGACGGCCACCAACATCACGGGATCCCGCGCGACCCTCAGCTCGCAGGTGGTGCTCGACGGCAACGTGGATCGTTGCTACTTCCAGGTCAGGAAGGGTGGCTCGAACTTCCCGTCGACCTCAACGCCGGTCCCGTGCAGCACCGGGACCTTCACCCAGGACGTAGGGCTCGATTCCGCGGGCTCCTACACCTTCAAAGGCCTCGTGTGTGAGAGCCGAGGACAGGGGAACACCTGCCCGTTCGGCCCGTCGGCGGTCGCCAGCGGGGAGACCCCCTTCAAGGCCCCCGGCCCAACCTCGCGGATGGCCGCGGCCACGAAGGTGAGCGGCACGGGCGCCACGGTGTCGGTGACCGTGGACACGCGCGGGAACCCGAGCGTCAGGACGATGTTCCAGTACAGCCTCGACCCGACCTTCCAGACCTTCCAGGAGACGCCGGCGCGCGGGCAGCTCGATTCGAACTCGCCGCCGACGGTCGTCACCGACAACCTCGTGAACCTCGACCCCGGCACGACGTACTACGTCCGTGCGCGCGTCTTCGTCGAGGCCGCCTCGCCTCAGGACTGGTACTCCGACAACAGCATCTCGTTCCGGACAGGGCGGTACGCCCAGACGCTCCCGGCGACCGCCATCGCCGCGACGACCGCGACGCTCAACGGCGAGCTCAACGCCGGCGACGTCACGCTGAGCTATCGCTGGTACTACGGCTCCGACGCCTCGGCGGTCGCGGCGGGCACGAGCCCCTCCACCCCTGCCGCGACGGCGGCGCCCGGGGAGACGACGACGCCGGTGAGTGCCTCGGTGGCAGGGCTGACCCCCGGGACGACCTACTCGGCGCGGCTCGTCGCGACGTATACCGATCCGGCCAACAGCCAAGCCAGGACCATCAGCGGCGCCATCGTCACCTTCGGCACCCAGACGACCGTGTGCCCCGCCGGCCAGACGAAGCTCGAAAGGACCCCCCTACCGCAGACGCCCTTCGTCGCTACCGGCTGCTTCGACGGGGCGGGCGGCAGCCCGACCGGCCCGTACGTCGGGCACGGGACCGTCCTCATCAACGGTCTGACGTTCACACCCAACGCCAGCAGCGGGACCCTGCGCATCGACCCGGGCGCGCGGCAGCTCACCACCTCCATGCCGACCGGCATCGCCATCGGCGTCACACGAATCCGTGTCGCCGGGGCGACGCCCTACGCCGCCAGCTGGTCGGCGGGCGACGGGGCCTTTCAGGTCGGTGGGCTCGACCTCGGATCGAAGCTGCTGGGCTTCCCGCTCGGCGGCTCTCTGACGGCGACCCCACTCCCGACCACGGGGGGCGCGCGCATCGTCGTCACGGCGATCACTTTGCCGAACCAGCTCGGGGGCTCGACCGCGGAGGCGACCGTGGTCATCGACAGCGCGGGCAAGACCCTCTCGGGGCAAGCGACGCTCGGCGGCGCCGAGATCGGTCCGATCCTGCTGCCGTCGGTCAGCTTGAGCTGGAAGTCTGATCGCGTGTGGACGGCGAAGGTCGACGCGCGGATCCCTTTGCTCGAGCAGGGGATCGGTGCGGAGATCACGATCGTCGACAACCGACTGACCGCGTTCAAGCTTGCGTTCGCGAGCCCGGTGGGCGTTCCTCTCGGCTCCACCGGCATCACCCTCGACTACCTGAGCGCCGGAGCGGACTTCGCCCCGCCGGGCTTCAAGTTCACCGGAGAACTCGGCGGGGCGGCCGGTCCGTCGATCGGGAAGTTCTCGCTGCTGCGCCTCGACACGATCTTCGACGCCGCCGTCGCGCGGCGGGCGACCGTGCCCGGCGGGCTTGACGAGATCGGCCTCCCCGAGGGACAGGACCTTGGTGTCGTCCCGTTCGCGTTCCACGTCGGCGGGACCTTCAAGCTGCTGAACGTCATCCCGGTTGGCTCGGCGAACTTCTACTACTGGGGCACCGGACGCTCCCCGCTGGTCGCGTTGAAGGGGAGCGTCGGCCTCGATCTGAAGACCGGGAGCTGCGCAGGAAGCGACCCCGCCTTCCAGCTGAAGGTCGGCGGCGGCCTGGGCGTGGCGTTCAACGCGACGCAGTTCAACCTCGCCGCTGATGTGCAGGCCAAGCTTCGCGTCCTCTGCTTCACGCTCATCGACGCCGGCGCGAAGTTCGTGGCTTCGACCAAGGGCATCGCCGTCTGCGGCTACCTGCAGCTCGGAAGGGCCAAAGTCGCCACGGGCGTGGGAGCGAAGTGGCCGAGCGGCGACCTGACGACGAGCGCGCTGCTCAAGAACGTGCAGATCCTCACGGCTTGCGACCTGTCCCCGTACACCACCCAGCTGAAGGTCGGTGACGCCCGGGCCGCGTCCCGCACGGGCGCCTCGGCCCACGTCGTGGCGAGCGGAGGCGACAAGCGTGTCCGTATCGCCGGGGGGACGCGCTCGGTCGTGCTCCGCATCACCGGCCGTGGCGGGGCGCCGCGTGTCGTGGTCATCGGTCCGGGCGGACGCACGGTGCGCGCGGACGCTCCGTCACGTATCGACAAGGCCAACGGGACCCTTGCCCTGGTCGACGATCGGGACGATCGGCACGAGACATTCGTGCAGTTCGCCGTCCCGCGGGCCGGGATCTATCGGATCCGGATGCTCCCGGGATCACCGGCGATCGCGCGGGTCAGCACGGCCCGTCAGCTCGCCCCGGCCGCGGTGCGGGCAACCGTCTCCGGCAAGGGCGCCGCGCGGACGCTGCGCTGGAACGCGACCGGGGTGGCGGGACAGCAGCTTGTCTTCCGGGAGCGTGGTCCGGGCGGCGACCGCGTGATCCTGCGCACGACGAAGACGCGCGGCACCGTGCGCTTCCGCCCGTCCCTCGGGGCCGCCGGCCGCCGCACCATCGTGCTCGACGTCTTCAACCAAGGGTATGCCCGCACGACCCTCCGGGCGGCGCGGTTCTCCGTCGCTGCCCCCGCACGGCCGTCGAAGGTCGCTCGGCTTCGTCTCATCCGTAAGGGGTCGACGGCGATCGTGACGTGGCGGGCCAGGGGTGGGGCGGTGGACCACTACGAGGTCAGGGCGATCCTGGGCGACGGCCGCAGGCTGGTGCGGGCGCTGAAGGGCCGCAAGCTCACGATCGCGGGGGTCGGTGGAGTGAAGATCACGCTCACCGTGCGGGGACAGAACGCCCTCGGCGTCCGGGGCCCGGTGGTCACCGGCAAGCTGTAGCCGTGGCGCCGGGCTCAGCCGAGCCCGGCGGCGTCTGGCGGAACGTCGACAGCGTGCTCGAGCAGCGCCTCGAGCGGCACGAACGCGAGCGCCGCCTCGTGCGTCGCGGCGAGGACGACGAAGGCCGCGGCGCCGTCCCGGTGAGCGCGCGCCCAGTTCGGTGCCGTCACGCACCAGCGATCACCCGGGACGAGCCCCGGGAAGCCGAACTGCGGGACCGGGGTGACGAGGTCGTTGCCGATCGCGCGCTGGTGCTCGAGGAACGCCTCGCTGACGACCGCGCAGATGAGATGGGTGCTCTGCCGCGCGGCGTCAGGGCGGCAGCATCCGTCTCGGTGGAAGCCGGTGATCGGGTCGACGCCGCACGGTTCGAGCTCGCCGCCGAGGACGTTGCGTTCGGACACGCCAGACAGCATCGCAAACGGGTAATGTCGATCGGGTAAACCATGTTTGCTGGACCCGAGGAGAACCGATGACCGAGCCGACGCTGCACCCCGAGACCATTGCGCTCCACGGCGGGCAGGTGCCCGACCCGACGACGAACTCGCGGGCGGTCCCGATCTACCAGACCACGTCGTACGTCTTCGACGACACCGACCACGCGGCCGACCTCTTCGCGCTGAAGACCCCGGGCAACATCTACGCGCGGATCATGAACCCGACCTGGGACGTGCTCGAGCAGCGCATCGCCCAGCTCGAGGGCGGAATCGCGGCCGTCGTGACCGCATCAGGGCAGGCCGCGGTGACCTACGCGGTCATGAACATCGCGAAGGCGGGCGACAACATCGTCTCGGTCTCCCAGCTCTACGGCGGGACGTACAACCTCTTCGCGCACACGCTTCCGCAGTACGGCATCGAGGTGCGCTGGGTCGACGCGGACAACCCCGAAGAGCTCGCCGCCCTCGTCGACGACAAGACCCGACTCGTCTTCGGCGAGACGATCGGTAATCCGCGCCTGAACGTCCTCGACGTGCCCGCGTGGGCCGAGGCGGCGCACGCGCAGGGCCTCCCGCTCATCGTCGACAACACCGTCGCCACGCCGCTCGGCTGCCCCGTTCTCGCGCACGGCGCCGACATCGTGGTGCACTCGCTGACGAAGTTCATCGGCGGCCACGGCACCTCGATCGGCGGCATCGTCGTCGACGCGGGGAGCTTCGACTGGGCCGCGCACGCCGAACGCTTCCCGGGGCTCACGCAGCCCGACCCGTCCTACCACGGCGTCGTCTGGACGGACGCGCTCGGGCCCGCCGCCTACGTCGGCCGCGTGCGCACGGTCATGCTCCGTAACACGGGAGCCGCGCTCTCGCCGTTCAACGCGTTCCTCTTCCTCCAGGGCGTCGAGACGCTGCCGCTGCGGATGGAGCGCCACAACGCGAACGCGCAGGCGATCGCGGAGTGGCTGCTCGCCCACCCCGGCGTCGAGTGGGTCAACTACCCCGGCCTCGCCGAGGATCCGTATCACGAGGTCGCCGGACGCGTGCTGCGCGGCGGGGGCGGCGCACTCGTGACCTTCGGCGTCAAGGGAGGCCTCGCGGGCGGCAAGACGTTCATCGAGGCGCTCGAGCTGTTCAGCCACCTGGCGAACATCGGCGACGCGAAGTCGCTCGCCATCCACAACGCCTCGACGACGCACTCGCAGCTCAACGACGAGGAGCTCGCCGCGGCGGGCGTCACGCAGGAGACGGTCCGCCTGTCCGTCGGCATCGAGCACGTCGACGATCTGATCGCGGACCTCGAGCAGGCGCTGGCGCGAGTCTCCACGACCGCCTAGGTGTGAGCGCGGTGGCGGCGACCGACGGCGTGCAGCGGGCGCTCCTCTTCACGGAGGAGGACCCGCTCGTGCTGGCCTGCGGTCGTCGCCTCGCGCCCGTCGAGGTCGCCTACACGGCGGTGGGACCCGCGGACCCCTGGCGGGCGATCATGGTGTGCCACGCGCTCACCGGGGACGCGGTCTCGGCCGGCCCAGGCGGTTGGTGGGACACGCTCGTCGGTCCGGGACTGCCCGTCGACACCGAGCGTTACTGGGTCATCACGCCGAACCTGCTCGGCGGATGCGCGGGGACCACGGGCCCGTCCTCGACGAACCCTGCGACGGGCGAGCCCTACGGGCTCGACTTCCCCCCGATCACGGTGCGCGACCTCGTCGCGGTCCACCGCCGACTGCTCGAGCACCTCGGCATCGAGCGGCTGCACGCGGCCGTCGGCGGATCGCTCGGCGGGATGCAGGTCCTGCAGTGGCTGCTGGAGGAGCCCGGCCGCATCGCGCGGGCCGCTCTGATCTGCTCGAGCGCGCGGTTGTCCGCGCAGAATCTCGCGCTCTCGGCAGCCGCCCGCTACGCGATCCTCGGGGATCCGACCTTCGCGGGGGAGGGCCGCGCCGAGCTCGGCCTGTCCGTCGCCCGTCGCCTCGCCCACGTGACCTACCTCTCGCAGGGCGGCATGGCACGGAAGTTCGCGCGCCCGGCCGAGCCGGACGTCACGCCGCCCGCGGACGCCCGTGATTGGCTCGCCTCGCGGTACCCCGTCGAGACCTACCTCGATCACCAGGCCGACAGCTTCCTGGCCCGCTTCGACGCGGCGAGCTACCTCTACCTCTCGCGCGTCATGGACGCCTTCGACCCCTTCGCGGCCGAGCCGGGCCGGCTCGACCCGGAGCTCCGGGCGCTCGTCGTCTCCTTCACCTCGGACTGGCGCTTCGGCGAGGAGCACAGCGTCGAGATCGTGCGCGGCATGCGCAAGCGCGGGGGGCGCCGGGTCGTCCATGAGCACCTGGCCACCGACGCCGGGCACGACGCCTTCCTGCTGCGGGTCCGCGGCTACCAGGAGGCGGTCGCGGAGCTGCTGGGCTGAGCTTCAGAGCCCCGCGAGCTCGCGCAGGTGCGCGACGGGCCAGCGGCGGTCGAAGAGCGTCGGGTCGCCCGGGTCCTCGGCCTCCAGCCCGGCGATCATCCGCGCGTACTCGGAGAGCTCCAGGTCGCGGACCAGGTCCAGGAGTGCGGCTGCCTCGCCCGTCGCCGGCTGGTTCGCTGCGACGAAGCGGTCGTAGAGACCGACGACCTGCCGGACCATCGCCAGGTGCTGCGCGCCGGGATCCCCGGTGGGGAAGTTCGTCGCGGCGAAGTCCTCGACGAACACCATGGGCTCGACCGCGATCGCGTCGGCGCCGTCCCGGTCCACGAGGTGGATCAGGAGCTCCACGTCGAAGGTCTCGTCGAACGAGGACATCCGGGGCAGCGCGGCGGCGAGCGCTTCGGGCGCGAACGCCTTGAAGCCCGCCTGCGTGTCCAGGACGTGGGCGAGCCCGGGGATCAGCGTCGCCCGCACCACGTGGCGGAAGAGGACGATCAGCTTGCCGGGCTTCTCGCCCGTGCTCTGAGGTTCGGAGACCGGACCGCTCGGCATCACGAGCACCGCCTCGGGCACGCCGTAGCGCTGGCCGAGCGCGGCGACCGTCGGTGCCTCAGCGCCGAGGACGCGTGCCGCGATCGCCCCGAGTTGCGCGAGGTTCGCGGAGAGATCCGCGTCGGTGTAGGCGATGACGTGGCGCCGGTCCGGGCTCAGGCGGGTGGCGTGGGCGAGTCCCGCGAGGATCGAGCCGCCCTTGCGTGACTGCGTGGGGGAGGTGAGCGCGTCGAAGGCCGGCCCCACCGAGGGGCCGTCGGCGAGGACGTCCGCCAGCCGCAGCACCGTGACTGACCGGTGCCCGGTGGCGGGGTAGCCCTCCGCGGCCACGATGCCGAGCATCATCTCCGCGCTGCTCGGCACGTCGGGGCAGCCGTCGTCCACGGCCAGGAGGCTCCACGTCACGTCGGCGTCCGCGGTCAGCCAGTCGAGCTGGGCGACCTTGACCCGGACGAGGTCCTCCCCGTGCGGGTGCTGCGATCGGAGGCTCATCCGTCCGGTCTCGCCGTACATCGCGAAGACGACGCTGAGGTGGGCCGGCCCCGCGGCGAGGAGCATCGACCTCGAGCGCGCGGCTGCCTCCGCCTCGGCTGCCACCGCGGCGCCGTGCACGCGGGCGAGCTCCTCGGCCGAGGTCTCCGCGCCGAGCAGGGCGGTGGCGCCGTCGAGCACCGCCTGGTTCTCGGCGGGATCGGTCAGGTCGCGGGCGAGCGGAGCCGTCACGGCGGCGAGCATGCCACAGCCGGAGGGGTACGGTGCGCGCCGTGCTCACGCTCCTTCACAATCCGCACTGCTCGACCTCCGTCCACGCGCTCGACGCGCTCGAGGAGGCAGGCCACGAGGTGACGGTCCGGAAGTATCTGCTGAAGGCCGAGCGGCTGGACGAGCAGGAGCTCCGCGCCCTGGCCGGGCGGCTCCAGGGTGACCCGGTCGACGCGCTCGTGCGGCGCGACGCGACCTACAAGAAGCTCGGGCTGGAGCTCGACGGGGCGGACACGGACACCGTCGTCCGGACGCTGGTCGAGCACCCGGCGCTGCTGCAGCGGCCGATCCTCGACGACGGCTCCGCCGCGATGATCGGCCGGCCGCGGCCGCGCGCCGCGGCGTGGGCGCAGGCGGGTCGCGTCGTCGACGCCTAGGGCGTCGGGTGGGTTAGCGTGCGGGGAGATGGACGCCCCCCTCTTCCGCATGGCCTGCCCACCCGCGACGCTCACCGAGGCGCCGCCCGACTGGCCCGCGCAGCTGCTGCGCGACGGCAACGTCGCCCTGCTCGCGGACGAGGGAGGCCTCGAGGCGATGGACGCGGTCGCCTTCGCGCTCAACATCTTCACGATCCGGGTCCTGCGTCGGGAAGCCGACCAGACCAAGCAGGAGGCCACGGTCATGGGCTTCGCCGAATCGCTCCCGCTGCTGTGGGTCGCACGGTCTTTCGGCGAGCCCGCTCGCGAGTGGGCGGTGCGGCGCGGGCCGATGACGCTTCTCGTGGAGGCCGACGGTCCGCTGGCCGACGAGGAGCGACGGCGGATCGACCGCTTCGTCGCCTCGCTCGGCCGTCAAGCGGAGTGACCGCGGCCCCGAGCGGGTAGCCTCTAAGCAGAACCAGAGCGCCCGTGCGGCGCCGTTCCTTCGTATTCCGGAGGCCAAGAGGTCGGATGGGTCGAGATCGACCCGTCCCTCGCGATGCCGCCATCTGCTTCGCCGCCCCTGCCCGCTCGCGCGAGCCACATGAGCGGTGGAGACCGCCACCCTCACCGCCACCACCCCGGCGGTGTCTGCGTGCGACGGGCGCCCCGTCCCAGCTACCAGAGGAGCCCTATGAGCACGACCGCATCCGATCTGCACGCCGCCGGCATCACCCTGCGCCTACCCCGCGGAGAAGCTCGCGCTGACGGCCTCGGACAAGATCAGGAGTGGTGCGAGCTCCTTCACGCCGACGGCACCGTCGAGCGCCTGCGGTTCCACGACTACGACCGGATCTTCGACGTCCCCGGCCTGTACGAGAAGCTCTTCTACGAGGAGCTCGAATGCTGCTCGCCGAGCGTCGTCCGCGATCTGCTGACCTCCGAGCTCGCGGCCGCCGGTGCCGTCGCCTCCGACCTGCGCCTGCTCGATCTCGGGGCCGGCAACGGCATGGTCGCCGAGGAGCTCAAACGGATGGGGGCCGACGACATCGTGGGACTCGACATCCTCGAGGAGGCCAGGCAGGCCGCCCTGCGTGACCGCCCGGACGTCTACGGCGCCTACCACGTCTGCGACCTCACCGACCCGTCCGACGAGGTCGACGAGGCGATTACCGCATTCGCCCCGACCGGCCTGGCGACGGTCGCGGCCCTCGGCTTCGGCGACATTCCCCCGCGGGCTTTCGCCAACGCCTTCGGCTACCTCGCGCCCGACGCCTGGGTCGCGATGACCATCAAGGACGACTTCCTCACCGACGAGGACCCGTCCGGCTTCAGCCGGCTCATCCGCCGCATGAACGACGAGGGTGCGCTCGAGCTCGCCGTCGACCACCGGTACCAGCACCGGCTCGCCGTGAGCGGGGAGCCGCTCTTCTACCACGCCTACGTCGCCCGCAAGCGCGGCGAGATCGCCCCCGGCTGGGTCGAGGAGTTCGAAGCGGCCGTCGCCTGAAGGTAGGGTCGTGGAATGAAGGAGCGAGCCGCCCGCGCCCTCGACGGTCTGCGGGCGAGCTTCGGCTTCCTGTCGGCGGTCACGATGGTCGTGGCCCTCGTGTTGGGATTCGGGCTGCCCGCGTTGGACGACCTGCTCGAGCCGCGGCTGCCGCTGCTCGACTTCGCGTCCCTCGAGAACGCTCGCGGTGTCCTCAGCTCCGTCGCCACGGCGACGGTGTCGGTGGCCGGCCTGAGCTTCTCGGTGACCCTCGTCGCCTTCACGCTCACCTCGCAGCAGCTCAGCCCGCGGGTGCTGCGGACCTTCCGCACCGACCGCATCAGCCAGGCGACCCTCGCCGGCTTCCTCGGGACGTTCGTCTACGTACTCGTGGTCCTCGTGCGGCTCGGGGGCACGAGCGAGGGGAACGCCCCGGCCCTTTCGATGACGGTCGCGGTCGTGGCCGCGATCGCCTCCTTCGGGCTCTTCGCCGGCTTCATCAGTCACATCGTCGGGATGCTGCAGCCGTCCTCGATCATCGCGGGGATCGCCGGGGACGCACGCACGACGCTGGCGACGCGTTTCCCGACCCGCACCGGTGCGGCGCCCACGGATCCGGACACCGCCTGGGCGGCCGTGCGGGTGCGGACCGCGTCCCCCGGCCGAGAGGTGCGCGCGGAGGAAGAGGGCTACGTGAGCGACCTGCACGGTGCATCCCTGGTGGCGGCGGCGGCCTTCCACCAGGGTCTCGTCCGCCAGCACACCCCGCTCGGTACCTACGTGCTGCCCGGTGATCTTCTGGCCGAGCTCTGGGCCGACGAGCCGGAGGAGCTCGCGGACGCGGTCCGCACCGCGTTCGTGCTCGGGCGCCAGCGCAGTCCCCTGCGGGACATCGGGTTCCCGGTCCGCCAGCTCGCCGACGTCGCGCTCAAGGGGCTCTCCCCCGGGATCAACGACCCGACCACGGCGATCAACGCGATGGACGCGCTCGCCGGGGTCCTTGTGCGCTTCGCGGCGGAGGAACCGCCCTGCGCCTTGCGAACCGACGACGACGGGACGCCCCGCCTCCTCGCCATCGTCCCCACGCTCGACGAGCTCGTCCACCTGGGCTTCGAACAGGTCCGCGGGTGCGCGGAGGGTGATTCGATCGTCGTGACCCGGCTCATCGAGCTGCTCGAGAAGGTGCGCGCTGCGGCCGGGCGCGTCGGTCGAGAGCACGCAGAGATCGAACGGCAGCTCGCGCTGCTTGAGCGCGCCCGAGCTTGACAGGCCGTTTACCCGTCACCATCGGGGGTAGAGGGTTGGCACCTTTCCCCGCTCGAATGGAGATTCACATGTCCTCTCATCGTTCACTCCGCCGCATCGTCCCACTGGCGACAGTGGCCCTAGCGATCCCCTTCGGCCTCGCGCCGTCGGCCTTCGCACAGTCCGAGCCCACCTGCAAAAACGAGAGCCAGACGCCGATCAGCGGCACGGGCGGAGCCGACACGCTCAACGGGACAACCGGTATGGACCGCATTCTCGGCTTCGGCGGAGACGACGTCATCAACGCCCTCCAGGGCGACGACTGCGTCCGTGGCGGCGACGGCTTCGACGAGATCCAGGGCGGTCGCGGCGCCGACACGATCTTCGGCGACGGCGGCCCGGACGACCTCTCCGGCGGTGCTGACAACGACGTCGTCTACGGCGGGTCGGGCTTCGACTTCGTCTCGGGCGGGCTCGGCGACGACAAGCTCTTCGGCGGCGAGGGCCCGGACGACCTCAACGGCGGCCGCGGCGACGACGAGATCGACGGCGGCGACGGCATCGACTTCGCCGAGGGCGGACTCGGTGAGGACACGATCGAGGGCGGCGCGGGCAGCGACCGCCTCTCCGGCGGCGACGGGCGCGACACGATCCGCGGTGGCGACGGTAACGACCGGCTCTCGGGCGGGCTCGACGGTGACCGCCTCATCGGCGGTGCGGGCAACGACCGCATCGACGGCGGCGACGGCAAGAACCGCTACTCGGGCGGCTCCGGCAACGACGTCATCGACGCGGCCAACGGGTCGGGCGGCGAGATCATCAACTGCGGCTCCGGCAAGGACGTCGTGCGCGCCGACGCCACCGACAAAGTCTCGAGCAACTGCGAGCGCGTCTTCCGCCTCGAGCTGCGCAAGACGAAGACGGGCAAGAAGAACCGCGGGTAGCAGGCACGGTGTACGGGCCCCGGCGCGGGCCCGCACACCGGCCGCGCTTCAGTCCGCCGCGACCCCCGCGGGCTCCGGCGGGCTCGACGCGCTCGGCAGGTCAGGGCCCGCGGGCATCTGACGCAGCCGGCTCGGCCACGCGCTCTTCTCCCCGACCAGGGCGATGAGCGCGGGCACGAGCAGCGTCCGCACGACGAACGCGTCGATCAGCAGGCCCGCGAACATCGCGAAGGCGAGTTCCCGGAAGGCGCGGAGCGGGACGATCGCGAGGAGCCCGAAGCTGAGCGCAAGCACGATGCCCGCGATCGTGATCGCTGTGGCCGCCCGCGAGCCGCCGACCATGACCGCCTCCCGGATGGGGCGCACCCGCGCCTCGCTCCAGATCCGCCCGGCGAGGAAGACGTTGTAGTCCGAGCCCAGCGGGACGAGCAGCACCGCCGCGGCGAACGGCACGAAGTACGTGAGCTCGTCCTGCCCGAAGAGCCGGAAGACGTAGACCGTCGTGCCGAGCGCGGCGCTCAGCGCGAGGACGCTCGCGAGGACCAGGTAGAGCGGGGCCACGAGCGCGCGCAGGAAGATCGCGAGCAGGACGAAGACGACGAGCAGCACCGTGGGGGCCACCCGGCCGATGTCGCCGCGCGCGTCGACCACGGTCTCCTCGGCCAGTGCCGTGTCCCCCGCGATGCTGGCCGTGGCCGTGGGGAGCGCGCTCTGACGCAGCAGCGCGGGCAGGTCGCGGCGCAGGCGGGTGACCGCGCTGGATCGCCCGGGCGCCGAGAGGATCGTCCTTGAAGATCACGAGGAAGCGCATGGCGTCTCCGTTCTCTGCGAAGACCGCCCCGAAGGGACGGTCGGCCGGCTGCTCGCGCGGCCCGATCACCTGGGCGACCCCGCGACGGGCCTGCAGGCGCGCCTCGAGCCGGAGCAGCGAGCCCCGCTTGGAAGCCACGCCCGGCCCCTCGACGACGACCATCGTGGGGGAGAGGATCCCCGGGGCGAAGCCGGCGGCGGCCGCGTTGTAGGAGACCCGTGCCTCGGTCCCGGCCGGCAGCCCGCGGATCAGCGTCTGCCCGAGCTGGATCTGGGCGAGGCCGCTGGCGGCGATCAGCAGGACGGCCGTGGTGGCCAGCACCACCGCGAGGGGCCGTCGGGCGGCGAGGCCGACGGCTCCCGTGCGGCCGTGCCGCTCGTGGGCTGCGCTCGGCTCCTCGGCGACCGCCTCCGCGCTGATCTCCCGGCCCGGCCGGCTCGGCCAGAACATCGCGGTGCCGAAGAGCGCGAGACAGGCCGGGATGAAGGTCATCGAGACCGCGGCGCCGACCACGACGGCGAGGGCCATGCCGGGCCCGAAGGCCTGGAAGAAGCCGAGCTGGGCGACGATGAGCGACGCGCTGCCCGCCGCGACGATGAGGGCCGCGGTGAGCACGATCCCCTGGAGCTCGGCGGTGGCGCTCTCGGCGGCGCGCAGCGGCGCCTGTCCCTCGGCGAGCCGTTGTCGGAATCGGGAGAGGAAGAAGATCCCGTAGTCGGTCACGATGCCGAAGAGCAGGACCACGACCACGGGCTCCACCTCGGAGGGCACCGAGATCCCGAGCTTCTGCCCGATCCCGGCCATCGCGCGGAGGGCGATCAGGTAGGCGACCCCGATCGCGACGAGCGTGACCAGCGGGGCGAGCGGGGCCCGGAAGTGCAGGCCGACGACGAGGCCGACGAGCAGCACCGTCATGAGCTCGATGAAGGGCAGCGCCTCCTTGACCGCGTCGGCCTGATCGGTGCGGGCCGGCAGCGCGCCGGTCACCCCGACGTACTGCTCCGCCCCCTCCCGGAAGCGGATGCTGTCCTTCAGGCGCTCCGCGTAGATCTCTCGGTCCTGTGAGCTGACCTCGGGCCGGAAGAAGAGGTAGGTGAGCGCGGTGGTGGACTGCTCCTTCGCAAACGGGGTGAGGCCCACGACGTTGACCACCGGAAGCGCCGCGGCGACGCGGGAGAGGTTGCCGACTTGGTGGCGCGTGATCGCGACCGCCCGCTGCGCGACGCGGGCCTGGGCAAGCGGCGGGAGGCCGCTCGCGTCGCGTTGAACCACGACGGTCCGGCTGAGCAGCGGGAACCCGAACAGCTCGGCGGCGCGCTCCTCCGTCTTGATCGCCTCGGCGTCCTTCGGGACGAGGTCGCCCAGCCCGCCCGTCTGCGCCTGCTCGATCGTCGGGAGCAGCAGGGTCGCGAGCACCGCCCCGACGATCCACACCACGGGGATGACGTACCGCAGCCGGACGACGAGCCGCGCGAAGCGGGAGGTGGTGTGCGTGGAGCCCCCGGTGTCCAAGGTGGCGAGGTTCGCAGACTTCGCGGCTCCGCGGGTCGAATGCTCAGGAGCCGGCGAGCGCCCCCGCGTAGACCTGCCAGGCCAGCGCGCTCTTGGCCACCAGGCTCAGCACGAGGTACCCGCGCTCGGCGAAGGCCGGATCGGCCCAGCGTCCGATCCGTCGGTACTGGAGGAACATGTTCACCGCGAAGCTCGAGAACAGCACGAGCAGGGTGAAGAAGATCACGAGGACGAAGGTCGGCAGATCGGACTCGCTCTTGGCGACCGCGAGCTGCGAGCCCGATCGCCACCCACCCCACGGTCCCCGCGACGCACCCGTACCAGAAGGGCCCCCAGACGACCGTGTCGCGGTCGACGTTCGCCCGCTCCATCGCCAGGCCGAAGAGGATCATCGCGGCGCTCGCGCCGAAGATCCCGATGAGGGCGGGGCCCTCGCGGATGCCGGACAGCATCGCGATGAGCACGAGCATGAGCGAGGCGCTGACCGAGTACTCGTACCAGCGCGCCGGGTTGATGCCGCGCGCGACGTTCCGCTCGTACCAGCCCCGCGCCGGGCCGGCCACGGCGAGATGGTCGATCGCCGCCAGCAGGAGGAAGGCGCCCACGGCCAGGTCGATCCGCAGGTCGAAGAGCTTCGCCGGTCCGCCGTACTGCCCGGCCCCCGGCGCGTCGGTGAGGTAGCTCGTGACCACGGGCAGGGAGGCGGCCGTGGCGACGATGACGAAGACGACCGCCTGGGCGAGATGCAGGCCGCCGATGACGAGGTTCCAGCGGCGCAAGCCGGAGGTGTCGACGTCGCCTGCCGCGGAAGTGCCCATGGGGGGTCCCCTACCCCCCGACGCGCGGCGCTAGACGTGCGCCGGGGTGAGCTGGCCGCTGAGCTCCGCGTGGAGGTCCTCGGAGTGGGGGTTCAGCCCGGTGATCGTCACGTGCGTGATGTCGTGGCGGGCGTAGTGCCCCTGGATCGCGTCCAAGGCCGCGACGGCGGAGGCGTCCCAGAGGTGCGCGCGCGAGAGATCGATGATGACCTCCTGCGGATCCTCCCCGTAGGCGAACGCGTCGATGAGCTCCTGGTCGGAGGCGAAGAAGAGCTCGCCCTCGACCACGTAGAGCACCGACGTGCCGTCGGGATCGAGGATGCGCTGGACGTCGACCAGGTGGGCGACGCGCCGGGCGAAGAGCGCCATGGCGGTAAGGACGCCTGCCCCCACGCCGATCGCGAGGTTCTCGGTCGCGACGGTCCCGGCGACGGTGACGAGCATGATGAGCGTCTCGCCCCGGGGCAGGCGCTTGAGCGTGCTCGGCTTGATCGAGTGCCAGTCGAAGGTGGAGACCGAGACGAGGATCATCACGGCGACCAGGGCGGCCATCGGAATGATCGCGACGATGCTTCCGAGGCCGACGACGAGCAGCAGGAGCAGCGCGCCGGCCATGAAGGTCGAGAGGCGCGTGCGGGCGCCGGAGGCCTTCACGTTGATCATCGTCTGGCCGATCATCGCGCAGCCCGCCATGCCGCCGAAGAAGCCGGTGACGACGTTCGCGATGCCCTGGCCGCGGGCCTCGCGGTCCTTGTCCGAGGTGGTCTCGGTGATGTCGTCGACGAGCTTCGCGGTCATCATCGACTCGATCAGCCCGACCGCGGCGAGGGTCAGCGAGTAGGGCAGGATGATCGTCAGCGTCTCGAGCGAGAACGGGACCGACGGCAGGCCGAGGATCGGCAGCGTGCCCGGCAGCTCTCCCTCGTCACCGACGTCCGGGACGCCGATCCCGAACGCGACGACGATCACCGTGATGACGACGATCGCGATGAGCGGGGAGGGCACCGCTGTCGTGATACGCGGGAAGGTGAACAGCAGGACGAGGCCGCCGACGACGAGGACGAGGCCGAGCCCGCCGCCCTCCTGCAGGTGCGGGATCTGCGCGAGGAAGATGAGGATGGCCAGCGCGTTGACGAAGCCCGTCATGACCGAGCGCGGAACGAAGCGCATCAGCCGCGGGACCCGCAGGAGGCCGAGGCCCACCTGGACGAACCCGGCGAGGATCGTGGCGGCGAGCAGGTACTCGACCCCGTGGTCCTTCACGAGGCCGACGACGACGAGCGCCATGGCGCCCGTGGCGGCGGAGATCATCGCGGGGCGTCCGCCGGTGAAGGCGATCGCGACGGCCATGGTGAAGGAGGCGTAGAGGCCGACCTTCGGGTCGACGCCGGCGATGATCGAGAAGGAGATCGCCTCGGGGATCAGGGCGAGGGCGACGACGAGGCCGGCGAGCACCTCGACGCGCAGCGTCCGCGGGTCGGGTATCGAGGTCGGAAGGGTGAAGGTGGTCAGGCGCGGCATGCGGTCTCCCCGGGGAACGGACGTCAAGGCGGCATCCGGCGAGGATCGCGACGGTGCCGTGGTGGCAGGGGGCCGTGATGGCCCCGGTCCTGCGGGTGGGTCGCGCCCTCGGTCCCGGCGCGGAGTACGACCTTCACCTTACGGCAGGTTCGGGTCCGTTGTGTGTGTACCACCACACTCGGTGCACGTTACGCTCCCGAGCTGATGACCTCCGTTCCCGTGCAAGCCCCCGGCGGGCGACGTGATGGTCGGATGCAGATCGGCCGCGTCGCCGAGCTCTGCGGGCTCTCGCTGCGGACTGTCCGGTACTACGAGGAACAGGGTCTCATCGCCCCCGATGGCCGCTCCGACGGCGGGTTCCGGCTCTACACCGATGCGCAGGTCGAGCGGCTGCTGCTGATCAAACAGATGAAGCCGCTCGGCTTCACCGTCGCCCAGATGCGGGAGCTGCTCGACGCCCGCGACCTCCTGCGCGCCGACGGAGCCGGCTCCGGCGGCCGCCGCCGAGCAGCTCGGGGCCTACGCGGCCGACGCCGCCACGCGATGCGACGGAGCTGCGCGAGCAGCTGGCGCGGGCCGAGGAGTTCGCCGCCGCGCTGCGCGCCGAGACGGGCGACGCTTGAGTGAAGTTTTAGCCGGGACCCGCGCAAGGCGTCTCGGCTGCGGGTAGGGGGAGTGCGTCCGCGCATTCGTCACCCAGGAGGCCCCATGAGCTCGTCCGACCCGCCCCGCACCACCAACGACTCCGGCGTGCCGGTCCCGAGCGATGAGTTCTCCCTCACGGTCGGCCCCCAGGGACCGACGGTGCTCCACGACCACGCCACGGTCCAGAAGATGCAGCACTTCAACCGCGAGCGCGTCCCGGAGCGGGTCGTGCACGCGAAGGGCGCCGGGGCCCACGGCGTCTTCGAGGTGACCGGCGACGTGTCGCAGTACACGAAGGCGAAGCTCTTCCAGCCCGGGGCGAGCACCGACATGTTTGCGCGCTTCTCCACGGTGGCCGGTGAGCACGGCTATCCCGACACCGTCCGCGACCCCCGCGGCTTCGCGTTGAAGTTCTACACCGAGGAGGGCAACTATGACCTCGTCGGCAACAACACGCCGATCTTCTTCGTCCGCGACGCGAGCAAGTTCCAGGACTTCATCCACTCGCAGAAGCGGCTGCCGGACACCGGCATGCGCTCGCACGACATGCAGTGGGACTTCTGGACGCTCTCCCCCGAGAGCGTGCACCAGGTGATGATCCTGATGAGCGATCGCGGTACGCCGAAGACGCTGCGGAACATGAACGGGTACGGCTCGCACACGTTTTCGTGGATGAACGAGGCGGGCGAGAAGTTCTGGATCAAGTACCACCTGAAGACCGATCAGGGCATCGAGAACTTCACCGACGACGAGGCGATGGCGATGATCCCCGAGGACGTCGACTTCCACCGCCGCGACCTGCGGGAGAGCATCGAGAACGGCAACTTCCCCGCGTGGACCATGTACGTGCAGGTCATGCCGTTCGCTGACGCGGAGGGCTATCGCTTCAATCCGTTCGACCTCACGAAGGTCTGGCCGAAGGGCGACTATCCGCTCATCGAAGTCGGGCGGATGACGCTCAACCGGAACCCTGCGAACTTCTTCGCGGAGGTCGAGCAGTCGAGCTTCTCGCCGGCGAACCTCGTGCCGGGGATCGGCTTGAGCCCGGACAAGATGCTGATGGGCCGGATCTTCAGCTACCACGACTCGCACCTGCATCGCATCGGGACGAACTATGAGCAGCTGCCGATCAACCGTCCGAAGGTCGAGGTCCACTCCTACAACAAGGACGGCCACATGACCTTCGAGCACGCGGGGGACCAGCCGGTGTACGCCCCGAACTCCCACGGCGGCCCGGTGGCCGACTCGGCGGCGGGGGTCGAGATCGGCTGGTCGGTCGGCGGTGGCGAGATCGGTCGCTACGCCTACGAGAAGCGTGCCGAGGACGACGACTTCGGCCAGGCCCGCACCCTGTACCGCGAGGTCATGGACGACACCGACCGCGAGCACCTCGTGGCGAACATCGTCGGGCACGCGAGCGACGACGTGGCCGTCGAGACCCAGCTGCGCGTGGTCGCCTACTGGGGCGCGGTGGACGAGGGGCTCGGCGTGAAGGTGGCCGAGGGCCTTGGCATCGACCTGGCCGCGATGAACGGCGAGATGGACGCGGCGCGCGAGAGGGTCATGACGATGGCCGAGCACGCCTGAGCCTCGGCCGGTCACTCCGAAGGCACGCCGGGGTGAACCGCCCAGTCTTTTCCGGTCGGGGACCGGGAAAAGCTGGGCGGTTCGCCGTGGGGCGCGGGGGCCGCCCGCGCGCGGGCACTCAGCGGGGGGAGACGCGGGTCGCCGCGGCCTTCCAGGTGGCGACGACCTCGACGCCCGGTGCGAGTCCGAGCGCCTGCGCCGAGGGCGCGGAGAGCTCCGCGACGAGCGGCTGCGGCGAGGCGAGGCCGACGCGGACGCGGCTGCCGAGCACCGTGACCGTCGTGACCCGTGCGCTCAGGTGGTTGCGGGAGGAGCCCGGGCGCTCGGCGTCGACGGGTGCGAGCTCGATCTCCCAGGGGAAGACGCTGACGCTCACGGGGCCCGTCCGCGGGGACCGTGCTCGTCGCCTCCCCACCGCCGTCGAGGGCGACGGCGGTGAGGCCGTCGGCGCCCCGGCGCGCGGTTCCGTGCAGCACGACCGCGCCGGTGAAGTCGGCGACGAAGGCGGCGGCGGGGGCGGCGGCGAGCTCCTCCGCGGTGCCCTCCTGCACGACCCGGCCGGCGTCGATGATCGCGACCCGGTGGCCGAGCTGCGCGGCCTCCGCGAAGTCGTGCGTGACCAGGAGCGTCGGGACCTCGGCCTCCTCGATCGCGAGCGCGAGCTCCCGGGTGGCCGCCGCGCGGGAGCGGGCGTCGAGCGCGGCGAGGGGCTCGTCGAGCAGGAGGACGGCGGGGCTGCGGGCCAGCGCCCGGGCCAGCGCGACCCGCTGGCGCTCCCCGCCGGAGAGCGTGCGCGGCCGATCCTCGGCCAGGTGGGCGATCCCGAAGCGGTCGAGCCCCTCGAGCGCGCGGCGGCGCCGCTCCCTCCGCGGCAGCTCGCGCAGCGGGTAGGCGACGTTCTGCCACGCCTTGAGGTGGCCGAAGAGCGCGTAGTCCTGGAAGACGAACCCGCAGCCCCGGTGCTCGGGCGCGACGTCGATCCGGGTCTGCGTGTCGAGCCACGTCTCCGCCCCGCAGCGGACCGTGCCGCGCTCGGGGCGCAGGAGTCCGGCGACGATGCGCAGCACCGTGCTCTTCCCCGCCCCGGACGGGCCGGCGAGCGCGAGGCAGCGGCCCGCGGGGACCGTGAGGGCGACGTCCAGGCTGAACGGGCCGAGCCGGGTGGCGGCCTCGAACTCGAGCTCGCCCCCGCTCATCGGGGCGCCCCGCCGAGGAAGGCCGCGCCGCTCAAGAGCTTCACCGCGGCGAGGATCGCGGCCGAGATCGTGACGAGCACGGCGGAGAGGGCGAGGGCGCTCGTGAAGTCGGTGGAGAAGCGCTCGTAGATCGCGAGCGGCACCGTCTGGGTGACCCCGCTGAAGGAGCCGGCGAACATGAGCGTCGCGCCGAACTCGCCGAGCGCGCGGCCCCAGGCGAGCGCGAGGCCGGTGAGCAGGCTCGGGCCGGCGCCGGGGATCGCGACGCGCAGGAAGGTCCGGGCCTCGCCCGCCCCGAGGGTGCGCGAGGCGTCGAGCCAACTCTCGTCGAGCGCCTCGAACCCGGCCTGCGCCTGCCGGAGGTAGAACGGCGCGGCGACGAACGTCAGCGCGACGATCACCCCCGCGGTGGTCAGCACGAGCTCGAGCCCGGCGCCCGAGACGACCCCCCCGAGGAGCCCCTGCGGCCCGAGGGCGGCGAGCAGCCCGATCCCCGCGACCGCCGGAGGCAGGACCAGCGGGAGCTCGATCAGGGTCATCACGAGCGCCCGGCCGCGGAAGCGTCGACGGGCGAGCAGGTAGGCGGCGGGGGTGCCGACGGCGACGATGATGACGAGCGCGGCCAGGCTGCAGAGGAGGCTCAGCCGGAGCGCGTCGAGCGCACCGTCCTCGCCGAGGCTCGCGAGCAGCGCCCGGGGGGAGCTGTCGACGAAGATCGCGACGACGGGCAGCGTGAGGAAGAGCAGGGCCAGGCTCAGCGCCGCGACGAGCAGCAGGCCGAAGGCGCCCCGGCGCCTCACCCGGTGGGCGGCGGCTCGAAGCCCGCGCGCTGCAGGGCGGCCGCGCCCGCGCCGTTCACGAGGCCGTCGACGAACGCCTTCGCCTCGTCCGGGTGCTTCGTGCCCTTCACCACCGCCGCGCCGTAGGCGACCTGCGGCTGCAACGCCGCGGGGAGCTCGATCGCCTCGAGCCGGCCGCCGGCCGCCCGCACGTCGGAGACGTAGAGGAAGCCCGCGTCGACGGCGCCCTGGGTGAGCTTGCCGACGATGCCCGAGACGTCGGGCTCCTCGGTCCGGACGTTCGCGAGGATCGCTGCGGCCCGCGCGGCGGGGAGCGTGCCGAGAACCTTGCGCGTGTAGGCGCCGATCGGGACGTCCTCCTGGCCGACGGCCAGCGTGACGCCCGGGCGCTCGAGGTCGGCCAGCGAGGCGACCTTCGTCGCACCCGCCGGGACCGCGAGCACCAGGCGGTTGGCGGCGAACACCACGGGCTTCTCGACGAGGCCCTTCGCGAACAGCTGTTCCGGGAGCTTCGTGTTCGCGGCGGCGAACACGTCGGGCTTCGCGCCCCGCTCGATCTGGGTGGCGAGCGCGTCGGACCCGGCGAACGAGAAGCTCGGCTCCGCGCCCTCCACCTGCTGGCCGTAGGCGGTCAGCGCCGTCTTCAGGGAAGCGGCGGCGGAGACCTTCAGGTCGGTGCTCCCGCAGCCCGCGGCGGCGAGGGAGAGGCCGGTGAGCACCAGAGCGAGCGCACGCATCTGCCTAAGCATTGCATAGGCGCGCCGCGGCGCTCGGTGGTCAGCCCCGGGCGATCGCGAGCACGCGCTCGGCGATCTGCGGGGCGCAGTCCTCCTGCAGGAAGTGCTTGCCGGGGGTGCGGTGGATCGTGTCGACGCCGGCGATCCGCTGGGCGGCCGCGCCGTGCTCACCGATCTTGAGCGCCGGGTCGTTCTCGCCCCAGACGACCTGGACGGGGTAGCGGTCGCTCGAGACGACGCCGCGGTAGAGGTCGGCCTTGGCGGGTGTCCGCTCGAAGCCGCGCATGATCTTCAGGAACGCCCGGCCGCCGTCCTCGCGCTTGAGCAGGTCGACGTAGGCGTCGAGTTCCGCGCCCGTGACGGCTCGGCGGTCGTTCACCCCTTGCAGCGCCATGAGCGCCCGGAACGCCGGCTTCGAGAGCCCCTTCAGGTAGAGCTCGCCGAGGCCGGGCCTGGCGAACGGCTCCATCGACCACGGTCGCTTGAACGTGTCGGCCTCGATGAGCGTGTTGAGGATCGTCAGCGACGCGACCCGCTCGGGCAGCGCGGCGGCGAGCTCGAAGCCGACCGGCCCGCCGACGTCGTGCACCACGAGGTGGAAGCGCTCGAGCCCGAGCTCGCGGACGGCGCTCGCGCAGTAGCGGCCGAGACCGCTCCAGGAGTAGTCGAAGTCCTCGGGGCGCCCGGCGAACCCGAGGCCCGGCAGGTCGAAGGCGACGCCGCGCAGCCCGCGCGCGGCCAGCTCGTCGAGCACCTTCCGGTAGAGGAAGCTGGAGGTGGGGACGCCGTGGATGCAGAGAACCGCCTCGCCGGCGCCCGCCTCGCGGACGAAGCCCTCGACGCCCCCGGCGGTGAAGGTGCGCCCGGCGGCACGGTGATCGGCGACGACGTCAGCGCTGGTCATACCTGCGACGCTACTCGCGGGCGTCCCGCGCGGCCTGATCACGGGTCGAGCTTCGCAGGGTGTGCCGAACTACGGTGTCGGCCATGCTCACCCCCGCCACGCAACGCTGGAGCGACATGGGTGAGCGAGTCCTCGTCGCGGGCCGCTCGCTCTACGTGCAGGAGCGCCCGGGCGAGGGGCCGATCGTGCTCTTCCTGCACGGCTTCCCGAGCTCGAGCTTCGACTTCGCACCGCTGCTGGAGCAGCTCCCCGGCCGGCGGGCGCTGCTCTTCGACTGCCTCGGCTTCGGCCTCTCCGAGAAGCCCGCCGACCACCTCTACACGCTCGGCTGGCAGGCGGATGCGGCGCAGGAGCTCGTAGCGCGCGCGGGCGGCGGGCCGGTGGTGATCGTGGCCCACGACATGGGGACCTCGGTGGCGACCGAGCTCCTCGCCCGCGACCTGCGCGGCGAGGGGAGCCTCGAGATCCAGGCCGTGCTGCTCTTCAACGGGTCGATCCTGCTCGACCGCGCAAGCCCGACCCCGGGACAGAAGCTCCTGCGCAGCCGGGTGGGACCGCTCGTCGCGCGGACGACCACCGCGACCGGCTTCCGGGTGCAGTTCGCGCGGGTGTTCTCTGAGGCGCACCCGCTCTCGCGCGAGGACGCCGCCGATCACTGGGCGCTCATCGCGGCGAACGACGGGCACCGCATCGCGCACCGGACCATCCACTACATGCGCGAGCGCGAGCGGCTCACCGACCGCTGGCACGGCGCCGTCCGCGACTGGCCGGGGGCGCTCTCCTTCGCCTGGGGGCTCGAGGACCCCGTCGCGACCGTCGCCGTGCTCGACGGCCTGCGCGCGCTGCGGCCGCAGGCGCCGGTCACCGAGCTGCCGGGGCTCGGCCACTACCCGCAGCTCGAGGACCCCGCGGCGCTCGCCCGGGTGATCGCGGGGCTGCTCCCGGGCTGAACCGTTCCGGGGAGGCGTACGGTCCGAGGATCATGGCCTCCTCCAAGCGCTTCGACCTTCTCGTCCTCGGCGGAGGCACCGGGGGGCTCGTCTCCGCGCAGATCGCCGCGGGCATCGGGGCCCGGGTCGCGCTCGTCGAGCAGGAGCGGACGGGCGGTGACTGCCTCTGGACCGGGTGCGTCCCGTCGAAGAGCCTGCTCGCCGCGGCTGAGCTCGCGCACGAGATGCGCCACGCGGACAGGCTCGGGCTGACCCCGCACGAGGCGCCCGTCGACCTCGCGAAGGTGATGGAGCACGTGCAGGCCGCGCAGGCCGCGATCGCCCCGCACGACTCGCCCGAGCGGCTGCGCGACGCCGGCGTCGAGGTCTTCCAGGGGCGCGGTGTGTTCGTCGCGCCCGGGGAGCTCGTCGTCGGCGGGGAGAAGCTCCGCTTCCGCAGCGCGATCGTCGCGACCGGCTCCGCGCCCGTGCTCCCGCCGGTCGACGGCCTCGCGGAAGTCGAGCCGCTCACCACCGAGACGGTGTGGGGGCTGCGGGAGCTGCCGGAGCGCCTCGTCGTCGTGGGCGGCGGGCCCATCGGCTGCGAGCTCGGCCAGGCATTCGCGCGACTGGGCTCGAAGGTGACGATCGTCGACATGGCCGATCGGCTGCTCACGAAGGAGGAGCCGGAGGCCTCGCAGGTCGTCGCCGACTCGCTCCGGGCCGACGGGGTGAAGCTCCGCCTGGGCGCGTCGCTCGACGCGGCCCGGCGTGAGGGCGCCGAGGTGGTGCTCACGCTCGGCAGCGGGGAGGAGCTCCGCGCCGATCAGCTGCTCGTCGCCGCGGGGCGCAAGCCGCGCAGCGACGGGTTCGGGCTCGAGCAGATCGGGGTCGAGACCGACAAGCGGGGTGCTGTCCTCGTCGACGCGACCCTGCGGACCGCCAACCGCCGCGTCTTCGCCGTCGGCGACGTCGTCGCGACGCTCCCCTTCACCCACGCGGCCGCCCACCACGCTCGGGTGGCGACGCTGAACGCGCTCTTCGGCCTGCGGCGCAGCGCCGAGAAGGCGACGATCCCGTGGGTCACCTTCACCGACCCCGAGGTCGCGCACGTCGGGATGACCGAGGCGCGGGCCCGCGAGGAGTGGGGCGACGAGGTCACGATCGCCCGCGCGGGGTACGACCAGGTCGACCGCGCGATCGCCGCCGCCGCGACCACCGGGTTCGCGCTCCTGGTGGGCGACGACAAGCGCCGGCTCGTGGGCGCGACCATCGTCGGGCGCGCGGCGGGCGAGTCGATCGCCGAGCTCACCGCCTGGATCAGCCAGGGCGAGAAGATCGACGTCGTCTCGAACACCGTGCACGCGTACCCGACCTTCGCCGAGGCTGCCGCCCGCGCGGCCGATCAGCATCTGCGGGAGCGCTTCAACACCCCGGGGATCCGGAAGGCGGCCGCCCCGGTGCTGGCGCTCGCGCGGAAGCTCCCGCGCCGCGCCTGAGGGGAGGGCCTCGACGACGATCCGTGAACCGTCCGTGTGCCGGGGAGGTCTGAGGAGCCATGTCCCGCTGGAACCGCATGATGCGTGATCACCGCTTCGCCGGACGGCACATGATGGACGGCCTCGACGGCGAGCTCACCCCGCGCCAGCAGGCGCGCTTCGCCCGCCACGTCGGCGAGTGCCCGGAGTGCGGGCCGATGCTCCGCAGCCTCATCCGGATGCGGGCGGCGCTGCGGCAGGTCGGCGAGGCGCCGATCGCCGCCGGCTCGGTCGTCCCCGGGGTGCTCGATCGGCTCAGGAGCGAGACGGGCGGGCAACGGCCGCACACGACGTGAGCGCCACGGTCGGCGCAGCACCCTCCGCGAGGGGGGGCGCGGGGCTGCGATCCTCTCTCCTCGCCCCCGATGAGAGCCGAGAGAACCCCAGCCGACCGGGACGCCGCCCTGGTCGCCCGTGCCCAGGAGGGGGATCGGCTCGCCTTCGAGGAGCTCGTGCGGCTCCACGCGGACCGGCTCCACGCCGTGGTGCTGCGGACGGTGAGCGATCCGCACGAGGCCGAGGAGGCCACCCAGGAGGCGTTCCTTCGTGCCTGGCGCTCGATCGGGCGCTTCAAGGGCGACGCGCAGTTCTTCACCTGGCTGTACCGGATCGGCGTCAACGAGGGGCATCGCATCAGCGCCCGGCGCTCCTCCCGCCAGCCGGTCGCCTCACTCGACGCGCTGATCGTCGAGCCCGCCGACCCGAGCCCCGGGCCCGCGGCAGCGACCGAGCATCGCGACCTGCGAGCCGCGCTCGAAGCCGCGATCACCGGGCTCGAGCCGCGCTACCGCGCCCCCCTCGTGCTCCGGGACGTCGAGGGCTTCTCGACGACGGAGGCGGCCCAGGCGATGGGCCTCGGGGAGGCCGCCTTCAAGAGCCGGCTCCATCGCGCCCGGCTCGTGGTCCGTGCGCACGTGGAAGACCACCTCGCTGAGTGACCGGAAGGTCGGAGGCACGGTGGCGTAGGCTCGCGCCATGCGCCCGCTTTTGCACCTCGTCCCGTTGCTGCTCGTGCCGCTGCTCGCCGGCTGCAGCGGCTCGGTGAGCATCGGCGAGAACCGCATCTCCGGCGAGGAGATCGCGAAGCAGATCCGACCCGAGTACGTGGCCCAGACCGACCTCGAGCTCCGTGAACTCACCTGCGCGGACGTCGACGGCGAGAAGGGCGCTCAGATCAACTGCACCGGCGAGAATGAGAAGGGCGTGGAGCTCGCCTTCGCGGGCGCGATCATCGAGACGACGGGCTCGAAGGGCCGGTTCCGCTGGAAGATCGTCAAGGCGGACGCGCCCGGCCGGCTCTACGAGCAGGCGGCGGCGACGTCGCTGACGAAGATCTCGAAGAAGCCCGTGGCGGCCGTCGACTGCCCGGAGCGGATCGAGGTCGCCGCCGGGGCGAAGGTCCGGTGCGAGGCCCGTGCCGCAGACGGGGAGACGGCCCCGGTCGAGCTCACGCTCAAGGACGGCGACGGGGGCTTCTCGGTGCGCTTCCTCGACGCGGGCTAGGGCGAGGGCTGCTGCTCCGGGGCGGGCTGCGGCGAGGAGCGACGTCGGCCGTGGACGGCGGAGGCGGCGAAGAGCAGCAGCACCCCACCGACCGAGAGCAGGAAACCGATCGAGCCCGGATCAGTGATCGAGTCGCCGAGCGCCACGAAGGCGACGGTCCCGGGGACGATGCCGAGCGCGGTCCCGAGCAGATGATCGCGACGGCTCACCGCCGACAGGCCGAACGCGTAGTTCAGCGCGTTGAACGGGACGGCCGGGATGAGGCGCAGCCCGATGACCCCGCCGAGCCCGCGCTCCCCGACCCAGGCGTCGGCACTCGCCGCCCGGCCTTTGAGCAGTCGCTCGGCGCGCGCCCGCCCGAGGCGCCTCGAGATCTCGAACGCGCCGGCCGCGCCGAGCGTGGCGCCGGTGAGCGTCAGCAGAGTGCCGAGGACCGGGCCGAACAGCGCGCCGGCGGCCAGCGACGCGATGGATCCCGGCACGAACAGCAGCGTCAGCACGATGTAGGCGAAGACGAAGGTGAGCGGACCGAGCGGACCGGTGGCCTCCACGAAGGAGCGGAGCTCGTCGATCACGAGGACGTGCTGGCGGGTCAGGAGGTCGGTGGCGATGCGGGTTGGACCGTGGCGGAAGGCCAGAAGGTTCACCGTTAACCTTGTCGCATCTGACTATTCCTTTTTGGGTCGATGAGGCGTAGGGTGCTCCGGCACCCGGATGAGAGAAGACAGCGCGATGGACGGAGACGTGGTTGACCTACTGCGCTGGATCAACGAGGTCCGGTCGATCCGCGGGATGGAGCTGCTCCATGTGATGCCGAAGGGTGTGCCCTGCGATCCGAGCCGCTGCCCGGTAGCCAGGGCGCTCGAGGCCGACATCACCTTCGACGGTCTGGCGCTCAGCCGCGACCGTGCGTGGCCGCCGGTGCATCTGCCCCCTGTCGCGCGGCGGTTCGCCGGCGACTTCGACGTCGGCCTCCACCCGGGTCTGGAGGAGGCCGGAACCGGATCCTGCACGCCGCGTGAGGGTGCGCAGGAACCACTCCTTGCCTGAACGCTGACGTACCGGAAACACGTCGATGGGCGCTGCGTACTACCGTTCGGTCCGTGGCGCTCTCCGTCGACGACATTCTGAAAGATCTCCGGTCCCGTGTCCGGGAAGATGGCGCACCGCCCTCCCCGGAGAGCTGGGACGCCGATCGCCCCGAAGTCGGCCCTCGACGCATCGGCGCTTCTGCGCTGCTTCGGCAGTTGGCCGCTCGTGCTGCTCGCCGCGGGCGTCGAGACCGAGGAGCCCGTCGTGCCGCGCCGATTCCCGCGCCCCGGGACCCGCACGACCAGCACCGACGTCGAGCGGCGGCGCGAGAAGGTCGCCGAGCTTCGCGCCCTGGACCTGACCTACGCGCAGATCGCCGACCGCCTCGGGGTCGCGCGTTCGACCGTCCACCGCGATCTCGCCGACCCGGGACGGGACGTCGCCCGTGCGGCCCGGGCACGGAGGACCGCGACCTGCCCCGGGTGCCGCGGCCCGATGAGCCCGAGCGAGGGCGGCACGGGCCCCACCGCGTGCTGGGACTGCGCGCTCGAGCTGCGCCGCGGGAGCGCCCGCATGCGCGTGGTCGTCGAGATGGGTCGCTGGCATCAACTGCACGGGCGCCCACCGACCGTCGGAGACTGGCGCGAGGCCGCGGGCACCTGGCCCGCCCCGTCCGCCGTGCAGCGGCTGTTCGGATCCTGGAGCGACGGCCTCGTCGCCTCCGGCTTCCCGCCGCGCAAGCGCGGACGTCCGCGCCTCGTGCGCGACTGAAGGACCCTGCTACCCGCGCAGAGCGGGCGGCGGGTCCGGGTCGGCGGCGAGCAGCTCGGCGGCAAGCGTGCGCAGGATGCCGAGGCGCTCGTGGGGCCGCAGGGAGAACGCGTAGGACTGGGCGTCGCCGTCGTTCCGGATGCCGAGCGCCTTCAGCCGCTCCGCGGACGCGAGCTGATCGAGCAGGAGCCCGAGCAGGTACCCGTCGAGGTCCTCCGGGTCCGCGCGCACGCCCGCGGCCGCAGTGCGCGCGCCGCCCCGTTCGAGGGGGCGGGGGGCCGGGGTCAGGCCGCCGCGTTCCCGGGCCGCCCGGTCCGCGGAGTTCGCGTCCCAGTCACGCTGGTCGGCGTCGTCGGGCCGGCGGTCCTTCCCGGCCCAGCGCGCCTCGTCGAGCTTGCGCGACTGCTCGTCGTAGTCCTTCGGCTTGGGCGGGACGTAGCCGACCCCGAGCTTCAGCGACCCACCGGTGATCTCGCCCCGGGCGTGCTGGTCGACGAGGTCCTCGGCGCCTTCCACGCTCACGTCGCCGCGCGCGATCCCGCGGCGCACCACGTCAGCGACGGTGAAGGAGAGATCGCCCTGCTCGACCCGGGCGAGGATCGCCTCGGGGAGGTCGAGCAGCTTCAGCGACGTCCGGGTCCAGCTGAGCGGGGCCCCGACGAGGCGGGAGACGTCGGCTGCGGTGAGCTTCTCGTCCTCGGCCATGATCGCCCGGGCCGCCCGCGCGAACTGCACGGGCTCGGGCTTGCTCTGGTGGAAGTTCTCGGCGAACTGCATCGTGAGCGCCTCCCGCCGGGAGACGTCCTCGACGAGCGTGAAGCGCCAGTCCTCTCGTGCGCCCTCGGCCTGATCGAGGAGCTGCATCGCGGCGAAGCGGCGGCGGCCGGCGAGCAGCTCGTACGGGCGGTCCGCGTCCTCGGTGGCGCGGACGAGCGGCGGGTGCAGCAGCCCGCTCTCCTTGATCGAGACGGCGAGCTCGTGCACGTCCGGCAGCGTGCCGACGCGCATGTTCACCATCGTGCGGATGCTGCCGAGCGCCGCCGTGAGCGGCCGGTGCGTCTTGGTCGCCGTATCGGCGAGCGGAGCGGTCCGCAGATCGTCCTCACGGGCGCGGCGCTCGTCGCGAGCCCGTTCCTCCTCACGTTGAGCGACGTGTTCTTCGGCGTTGTTGAGCTGATCGACCTGGGACATGAGGCAGGCCATGCAAGCAGACCCGGCGGCGGCGTCCTCGCGCACGGGCAGGAAGGGGGCGCACCGTGCGGGAACCGCGGTAGCCTCGGCCCATGTCCGCCGCCACCGACGAGATGAACGAGGCGCTCGCCCGAGCGGCGACGGCCTGCGCCGAACGGGCCCGGAACGCGGCCGAGAGCGGCGGCCAGGGCTCGGTGGGGGAGACCTGGGCGGCGGCCGCCGCGCAGCTCGCCTACGCGGTGAATCACTCCTCCGGCGCGCTCCCGGCGCGGCCCGGCATCGGCTGAGGCGCGCTCAGGCGCGGGCGCCCAGGCGCACCGGCAGCCACTTCAGCTGGTTCGCGAAGGGCGAGACGACGTAGGCGGGATCGCCCGCGATCTCCATCTCCGGGTAGGCGGCGAGCGTCTCCTCGACGAGGATCTTCAGCTCGAGCCTGGCGAGCGCCGTGCCGAGGCAGAAGTGCCGGCCGCCCGCCCCGAAGGCCTGGTGCTCGGGATTGCGCTCGACGTCGAAGTGGTCCGGGTCCTCGTAGCGGTCCTCGTCGCGGTTCGAGCTCGGGTACCAGAGCACGACCTTGTCGCCCTTGCCGATCGGGCAGCCGCCGAGCTCCGTGTCCTCGCTGGCGGTGCGACGGAAGTGTCCGAAGGCGGGGAACATCCGCAGCGACTCCTCGACGGCGCTTGGGACCAGCGTCGGGTCGGCCAGGAGCTTGGCCCGCTCCTCCGGGTGCTCCATCAGCGCGCGCATCGCGCTGCAGTAGGTGGCCTTCGTCGAGTCGTTGCCCGCCGCCATGAGCAGGAAGAAGCCCATGACGATCTCGTGCTCCTCGAGCGTCTCCCCGTCGACCTCGGCGTGGACGAGCACGCTCGTCAGGTCGTCGGTCGGTGACTCGCGGCGGTGCGCGATCAGCTCCTGGGAGCGCTCGAAGAGCTTCGGGATCTCCTCCTGCATGATCGCCTCCGGCCCGTTCGGGTTGAGGTCCGGGTCACCCGCGGCGAGCAGCGCGTTCATGAGGACCGCCCACGGCTCGTCGTCCTCGGGGGGCAGGCCCATGAAGCTGCCGATCACGCGGGAGACGACCGGCTGGGCCACGTCGGTCACGAGGTCGCACTCCTCGCGCCCCTCGAGCCGGGCGAGGACGTCCCGGGTGATCTGCCGGATCGAGTCCTCGTGTTCGGCGATCCGCTTGGGCGTGAAGCCGCGCTGGAAGAGCGCCTTCAGCCGGTCGTGCTTCGGCGGGTCCATCCCGATGAACATCGCCGAGATGAGCTCCACGGGCATGACCGCGTCGGAGACCGCCGTGATCCCGTGGGCGGAGGAGTAGCCCTGCCAGTCCCGGCTGACCGTGTGGACGTCGTCGGCCTTCGTGACCGACCAGAAACCGGCCTCGCTCGGGAACTCGGTGATGCCCGAGCTCCAGTGCACGGGGCACTCGGCCCGCAGCCTTTTGAAGGTCGCGTGGGGCGGGCCGTCCTCCCACATCTCGCGGTCGCTGAGGCGGAGCTCGTCGAGCGGGCGGGCGTCGATTGACATGTCGTCAGCCTACCGAAACGCCCCACTCGGTGAAGAACGCCTTCGACGTGCGTCCTGGCCCTCTACCTCCGGCTCACGCAGGCCAGGTACCGCCGGGTGTCGGTGCGCAGCTTGCCGTCATTCCCGCGGACACGGAGCCGCACGATGACCTCGCCCTTCGGGAGCCCCTGGAGCGAGACGCGGACTTGCGTGCGCCCCGCCTTGGTCAGCTTGTAGGTCTTCCGGCCGGTCACCGCGACCGAGATGCGTCGGACCCCCTTGCTGCGGATCGCCTTCTTGATCGTCACGGTGATGACGCGGCGGGAGGTGCAGATCCGCGAACTCGTGCTGCTCGGCCCGGCGGCGCCCGGCGCACCGGCCGGGCCCGCGGGCCCCGCGGGCCCCGGTGCCCCGGGCTGCCCCTGGGTGCCCTGCTGGCCCTGGTTCCCCTGCTGGCCCTGGGCTCCCTGCTGACCCTGCTGCCCCTGGCCGCCGTTGATGCCGTCCGGTCCTGCCGGCCCCGCGGGACCCGAGGGGCCGGTCGGGCCGGTCGCCCCGGTCGGCCCGGTGTCGCCCGTCGGCCCGGTGGCGCCGGTGTTCCCGGTGGAACCCGAGCCGCCGGTGGAGCCGGTGGAACCCGTGGAGCCCGTGGAACCGGTCGGACCCGTGGATCCGGTCGAGCCGGTGGAACCCGTGGATCCGGTGGAGCCGGTGGAACCCGTGGATCCGGTGGAGCCGGTCGACCCCGTGGTCCCGGTCGAGCCCGTCGTTCCCGTGGTGCCCTCCGCGCGCGGCACGGCGGTGCTCGCCGGCTGCCCGAGGTTCGCGGGGCCGGCCACCGGGCCGTCGGCCGCGCGCACGGTCAGCGTGCTCCCCGCCGGCAGTGTGAGGTCCTTCGTGAACGCGGTTCCGCCCGCGACCGGCGCGCCGAGATCGACGCTCGTGCCGTCCACGTCGGCGACGTACCGGGTCGCGGTCCCGCAGAAGCGGTCGTCACCCGGGGAGGTGAAGCTCACGCGAGAGCGCCCGTCCGGCTGGGTGACCACCTTGAGCTGCTCCGGCGCGGCGGGCGGTGTCCCGTCGGCGTCGTAGTTGCCGCTGCCCTGCTCGTCGTGGCGGAAGGACGGCCACTCCGGCTGGCAGGCCGGGGAGTTGTCCGCGGTCCACTCGAACAGGTAGCCCTCCCGCGTGAACGCGGCGATCCGCTTGTCGGCGGAGAGCGCAGCCGGCGCGAACAGCCAGCCGCCCGTCGTCTTCGGGAAGCCCGGGGCGTCCCGTCCGGTGATGCCGTCGTAGGCGTGCAGCAGCCCGAGGCCGGTCCCGGCGATCACCTGGTTGCTCGTGCCCGCGGCGACCTTGCCGATCGTCGAGCTCGAGAGGAACTGGTAGTCGTCGGTGATGACCGGGAAGCCGGGACGCGGGGTGCCGGTGGCGGCGTCGATCGCGTTGATCCTGTGCGAGTAGGGCACGTTCTGCCCGACAAGCAGCAGGTTCGCCGCCTGCTCGAGGTCGACCTGGTACTTCACGACGTCGGCGGTTCCGCCGCCGTCGACGTCGCCGACCGCAGCCGACTCGAACAGGTTGAGCGCGCCGCTCGCGGCCTGCTGGAGGTCGCGCGTCTTCGTGCCGTCCACGCCGTAGAGCGCGAGATTGCCGCCGGTGACCGAGACGACGACCTGGGTCTGCCCGCCCACCTTCACGAGCGACGGGTCATGCCCGGGGCCGATGAGCGGCAGGACGTTCTGGATGATCCCTGAGGGCTTGATCGGCCACCCGGCCAGGAACGGGCGCCCGGCGGCGTTCTCGCCGTCCGGCTTGATCGCGTACACGCGGGAGGTCGTCCCGGCGACGTTCGCGAGGGTGTCGGCGAAGGAGACGTCACCGCCGGCCTGATCGGCGGCGCCGTAGACCTCGTTGGTCGCCACGATGATCTCGTCGCGTCCGTCCCCGTCGAGGTCCCCGATGGCCGGAGCGTTGATCGACTCGGCCGTGACCTTCTCCCGGGCGGGCACGTCGGGATCGATGAGCCGGACCGGGAAGCCCGGCTGGACCGTGCCGTCGGCGCGGTAGGCACGCAGGCGCCCGTCCATCCCGGGGGCGACGATCGACTGCGGCTTGTTCGCGCCGTCGAGGCGCGCCAGCGCCGGAGAGGCGAGGAAGCCACACTTCGGGTGGTTGCCGACCCCGACCTTGTCCTGCTGGTCGGGCGCGCAGTTCCGGCGACTCGGATCGGGGTTTACCGGGAAGCCGTCGAGCGCCTCGCCCTTCGCGTTCCAGGCGTAGATCCGCTCGCCGGCTGTCGTGACGACCTCGGGCCGACCGTCGCCGTCGAGGTCGCCGATCGTCACGGCCCGCGGCGGTTCGCGCGGCGCGTCGAGCGTCTGCAGCGCAGGGGAGGTGGCGTGGGCGCGGGCGACGAACTGGGTCTGGGTGCGCACGGGCCAGCCGGGCAGCTCGCTCCCGTCCGGGCGGTAGGCGTGCACCGTGCCGTCCTCGACGGGGAGCACGAGCTCCTGCACGTTGTCGCCGTTCAGGTCCGCGTAGCGCAGGGGCGCCTCGCCGCCGGACCCGAGCTTCTTCGGGAACCCGGGCTTGAGGGTCTGATCGGCGATCGCGGTGAGGACGTGGCGGTCCTCCCCGAGGAGCGCGGTGCCGTCGGCCGAGCGCACGCGGAGCCGGACGGTGAACTGCCCGTCGTAGGGGTCCTTGGCCGCCGGGTCGAGGACGGGGCCGCCGGTGTCGTTCTTGTCGGGGAACGTGACCCGGGCGGCCAGGGCGGCCCGGACGGCCACGAGGTCGATCGTCCCGAAGTCGGTGACGGGGGTGGAGGAGGTCAGGCTGCGGACGGTCGTGAAGCTCGTCGGCGCGAGCCCGACGCCGTACTCGAGCGTCCAGGTGAACGCCTGCCCGGAGCGTCGGGCGTCCGCGGCCCGGCCGCCGATCCTGACGGTGGAGCCGGTGACCGGCGCGTACCAGTCGGGCGAGGCGATCGAGGCCACCGGCGGGATCTTTCCGGCGACGACCGAGCCGACCGCCTTGCCGAGGTTCACGCGGCCGTAGCCGAAGTGGGTGTCGAAGCCGACCTGCGCCGGGTCGGGGTTGCCGAGGCCCGCAGTGTTCCCGGGCAGGACGTCCTCGGCGGTCTGCTCGAGCAGCTCGCGGGTCTCGTCCGGGTTCAGCGTGATGCCGCGCTCGCGCGCGGAGGAGATGAGCAGCGCCGCGGCCCCGGCGGCCTTGCCGGTGTTCGTCGAGCCCGTCGGGCCCTGCATGGAGACCGAGGACTTCCCGCCGAACTGCGTCGTGTTCGCGTTGCGGAAGTAGGTGCTGGTCGGGACCTGGGTGCCTGCGCCGAGCGTGCCGAGCAGCTTGATGAGGTTGGTGCGGAGCCCCGGATCCCCGCTCTGGGTCGGCAGGTCCATCCCGAGGCCCTCGTTGTCCCCGGCCACGCCCTGGACGAGCTGGACGTGGTCGTAGGCGGCCGGGTAGTTGTGGTTGCCGGTGTTGAGGTCATCGCCCGAGAAGAGCTGAGCAGCGCCCTTCTCGTAGGCGTACTGGGAGGCGGCCTCGGCGAAGGCCGAGTGGTAAAGCCCGCCGTCGGCGCCCTCGATGACCTCGACGCCGTTGTCGGCCGCGTAGACGACGCCCATCGCGAACGAGTTCTGGTCGCTGACGAACGTGTCCCAGATCCGCAGCGGGACGTAGGAGCACTTCGGGCAGACGCCGATCGAGCCGGCGCCGTCGTTGCCCCGTTCGACGGCCTCGTTGGCGCGGCCGGTGCCGTGGTTGCGCGCGGCGAAGTAGCTCGAGGCGTCCGCGGGGTCGTTGTCGTCGTCGAAGAAGTCCCAGCCGGCGATGTCGTCGACGTAGCCGTTGTCGTCGGCGTCCGTGTTGTCGGAGAACGCCTTGATGAGGCTCTGGCCGGTCGGGGTCGTCGTCTTGACCCGCGGATCGTTCTTGTAGTCGTCGACGTCGACCACGCCGTTGTCGTTCAGGTCGTACCCGCCGAGCTTCGCGGCGGGGTTCAGCGGCTGCGGCGCCGGGAGCTCGGCGACGTTCAGGCGGACCTTCGTGCGCAGGCCGGTGGAGTCCCAGTTGATGCCGGTGTCGAGGATCGCCACGTCGACCGATGCGACGCCGCGCGAGACCTTCCAGGCGCCCGCGGCGTTGAAGCCCGAGACCTGCGGCTTCCCGACGTTCGGGTCCTGCGGGTCGAGGTACCTGGCGGTCAGACGCGTCAGCGCGGAGGGGAAGCCGAAGAGATCGAAGCGCTCCTCGAAGAGACTCGAGGCCGGGGTGACGCCGGGGGTCTCGTCGTCGGGCTCGGCACGGTCGTACTCCGGCTCGTTCGGCGTGTCCTGGCGTTGGACGTTCCCCGGGGCCAGCGGGGTCGGGAACTGCTGCGAGGTGTCCGAGGAGGCCGGGTCGTCGAACCCGGCGAAGGCCGATGCGGGGGCCACCAGACAGGCGGTGGCGACCGCGATGAGCTTGCTGCGTCCTCGAAGCATCGCGCGATCATGCCTGAACGCAGACGTTCGTGTCGCAATAGGTCAGCGCTCAGACATCGCAACGGTAAATCGGGCGGAGAACGACGCCCCCGGGGCGACCCGGCGCAGGCCGTCGCCACTCACCAGTGCGTTCGTCGGAGCGGTCATCGGCTCCCAGGCGACGAACGACTCGCCCTCGGGCGCCCAGAGGTGGCCGATCGGGTAGTCCGGGGCGCCGAAGGACACGCGGAGCTCCCGCCGCGGCCCGGCACCGGGGCGGCCGTCGCGCAGGACGAGGGCGCCGTCCACCGCGGGGTACTCGTCATCGGCGGTGCGGCCGCCGAGCGGCCCGTCGCCGAACGCGCGCTCCCGCTCCCGGCCGGTCGGGATGCCGCGCGTGTCGAGCACCGTCTCACGCGACGCGGGCACGGCGAGCTCGAGCGCCTCGCGCGGCACCCCGGGGAGGGTGAAGAGCGGGTGCCAGCCGAAGGAGACCGGGACGGGGATCACCCCGGTCGCCGTCAGCTCCGTCTCCACGGTCATCCGCTCCGGCTCCAGCACCACCCGCACCCGCAGGCGGTGCGGGAACGGGAAGAGGGCGAGGACTTCCGGGTCGCTCTCGAAGCTCGCGACGAGCTCGGTCCTGCTCTCCCGCTCGACGGTCCAGGCCCGGACGGTCGGCACCCCGTCCTTCGGCAGCCCGTGATCGTCGAGCTTCGCGCGCTCGGGATCGATCTCGACCTGGCCGTACCGCAGACCGCTCAGCCGGTTCGCCCACGGCGAGAGCAGCGGGATGCCGAACGCGGAGCCCGTCGCCCGGTAGGCCTCGAGGCCGCCGCGCTGGCCGAGGAGCTCTTCTCCCTCGTGCGTGAACGAGGAGCCGACCATGCCGTCCTCGGGCAGCCAGGTGGCGGTGAGCGGACCGGCGCGCAGGATGGGCACGCGCGGCAGCATCCCAGCCCCGGCCGCCGGTAGCGTCGCCTGGCGATGCCCGCCTTTCTCGCCGATCTCGAGCTGCCCGACTTCGACTACCTCGACGCCGAGCTGCGCGGCCCGTCGTTCGACGCGGCGATGGAAGAGCTCTCAGCCCGTGGTTGGCTGGCCCGGCTCCCGCTCGGGGTCTGCACGCTCGATCGTGAGGCCGGCGAGTTCTTCCTCCGCTCGAAGCAGGTGGCGTTCCCCGGCATGGCGATCGCGGAGCTCTTCGACGTGCGGGAGGGCCCGCTCCACACCGAGATGACCCACAACATCCTGCACCTCGAGGGGCAGGACCACGGCCGGTTGCGCCGGCTCGTGGGGCCCGCCTTCACGCCCCGAGCTGCCGACCGCTACCGGCCCGCCATGCGCGCGTTCCTCGAGGAGCTGTGGGCGCCGCTCGACAATGAGGCTGAGGTCGTGCGGGCGTTCTGCGGGCCGTATCCGGCGATGACGATCGCGACCGTGATGGGCGCGCCGGTCGCCGACGCGGAGCGCCTGGCAGGCTGGAGCGACTGGATCCAGCGCCAGTTCGATCCGCCGAGCCTCATGGCCGACCGTGCGCAGATCGAGCAGGCGGTCGTCGAGTTCTACGCGTGGGCGGGCGAGCTCTTGGCCCGCCGTCGGGCGACCCCGTCCGACGATCTCATCTCCACCCTGATCGCGGCGGAGGAGGAGGGCGACCGGCTCTCGGACGTCGAGCTCGTGAACCTCGTCCTGAACGTTCTGGTCGGCGGCGTGGACACGACGAACTCCCAGCTCGCCCAGGCGCTCCGCCTCTTCGCCGAGCACCCGGAGCAGTGGGACGCACTCCGGGCTGACCCGGTCGGGCTCGCCCCGGGCGCGGTCGAGGAGGTGCTGCGTCACGCGCCCATCACCCCGTTCACCGCGCGGATCGTCCGCGAGGAGCTCACCTACCGGGAGGTGATGTTCCCCGTGGGCACGATCGTGATGGTCGCCGCCTGCGCCGCGAACCGGGAGAACGTCGAGGGCGGCTTCGACATCACCGCGGAGCGCGAGCGGCGCCGCTCGCTCACCTTCGGCGCGGGCATCCACTTCTGCCTCGGCGCGAACCTCGCCCGTGCCGAGCTCGAGGAGGCGCTGCTCTTCCTCGCCCCCCGCGTGGAACGCTGGGAGCTGGCCGCACCGCCGGCCTACGCCTCGATCCAGGGGATCTACGGCCTGGACGAGCTCCACCTGCGCTGGTGATCAGTCGGTGAGCTCGCGGACGACGGCGTCCGCGGTCAGCCGGCCGCGCAGCGTGAGCGTCGCGCGCTCCCCGTCGAGCACGAGCGCGTCGTCCGCGGCGAGCCGCCGTGCGGCCGCGAGCCCCGCCGCCGAGAGCAGCGACAGATCGAGCCCCTCCGCCAGCCGGACCTCGAGCATGATCCGCTCGAAGCGGCGCGTCTCCCCCGAGAGGCTCTCACCGTCGGCCCGTGGCGAGGCGCCCTCGGCCAGGCGGCGCGCGTAGGCGGACGGGTGCTTCACGTTCCACCAACGCTCGCCGTCAAGGTGGGAGTGAGCGCCCGGGCCGACCCCCCACCAGTCGTGGGAGTACCAGTAGCCGAGGTTGTGCCGACAGCGCGACGCGGGGCTCGCCGCGTGGTTGGCGACCTCGTACCAGGTGAGGCCCGCGGCCGAGAAGGCGGCGTCGGCCTCCGCCTGCCGGTCGGCCATCGCGTCACCGTCCGGCACCGGGAGCTCCCCTCGCCGCACGCGCGCGGCGAGCTTCGTCCCCGGCTCGACCTCGAGGCCGTAGGCACTCACGTGGTCGGGGCCGGCGGCGAGCGCGGTCTCGAGGGTCAGCGCCCAGTCCTCGGCCCGCTCACCGGGTGTGCCGTAGATGAGGTCGAGCGAGACCTGCTCGAAGCCCTCCGCGCGCGCCTCCGCGACCGCGGCGGCGGCGCGACCGGGCGTGTGCTCGCGATCGAGCGTGGCGAGGACGTGCGGCGCGGCGTGCTGCATGCCGATCGAGACGCGCGTGAAGCCCCCGGCCCGGAGCGTCGCGAGCGATCGGGGATCGACCGACTCCGGGTTGGCCTCGGTCGTGACCTCCGCACCGTCCTCGAGCCCGAACCGCTCCCGGACCGCGCCGAGGATCGCGACGAGGTCCTCGGCGGGCAGTAGCGTCGGGGTGCCGCCGCCGACGAAGACCGTGGACACCGGGCGCAGCGCATCCCCGAGGGCGCGCGCCGCCTGCTCGATCTCGAGCGTGGCCGCGGCCGCGAAGCCCGCCTGGTCACCCCCGCCCGGCAGCTCGGCCGCCGTGTAGGTGTTGAAGTCGCAGTAGCCGCAGCGGGAGGCGCAGAACGGAACGTGCACGTAGAGGCCCAGCGGGGTCACGCCCGTCAGTGTGGCGGTAGTTTCCCGGCCACCATGCGGCCCCGTCCCTTCGCGCTCGTCACGCTCCTGCTCCTCGCCCTGGTCGCCGGCGGCTGCGGCGACGACACCAAGGCCGCCAACGACTACGTCGAGCAGGTCTCCCAGGCCCAGCGCGGCTTCGCCGAGAGCTTCAGCGACGTCCGTGCGCGCCTGGCCCCCACGAGCACGCTCAAGCAGGACCGCGAGACGCTCGGCGAGTTCAGCGAGGCGGCGACGCGCTTCGCCGAGCAGCTGCGGGGCATCACCCCGCCCGAGGCGGTGCAGCAGGAGCACGGGCGACTGGTCGCGGTCGTCGGGGAGTACCGGGGGAGCATCGACGCGGCCGCGAAGCAGCTCGACGGCGCCTCCCCGGAGGAGCGCGCGAAGGTGCGCACCGCGCTCTCCTCGACCGTCCAGGACACCCAGGACAGCATCGGCAGCGCGGTCAGTGCCATCAACAACGGGCTCCGCGACCGCTAGTGCCCCCGCGGCTGCTGAAGGAGCTGCGCGCGGCGCCGATCGCGGTCCCCTGCGCGGTCGTGATCGCGCTGCTCACGTGGTGGGAGGCCGACGGCGCGGGCTTCCCCGTCGACCGGTGGGCCCCAGGCCTGTTGCTCGTCCTCGGCCTGCTGGCCATCAGCGCGATCACGATCGTCAACCCGTGGGGGGACGTTCCGCGGCCGGTCGTCCTCGCCGCGGGTCTGCTTGCCGCGTTCACGCTCTGGAGCTACGCCTCGATCGCCTGGGCGTCCGATGCGGGGGCGGCGCTCGAGGACGCGAACCGCACGCTCCTCTACCTGCTGCTGTTCTCGCTCTTCGCGCTGTGGCGACTGCGCGGTGCCGGCGCCTACGTGCTCGTCGCGGCCTGGACGCTCGGGCTCGTCGCGATCGCGGCCGTGACGACGGTGCGTCTCGGGGCCCTTGCCGATCCGACCGGGCTGTTCTTCGCCGACCGGCTCGCCACCCCGGTCGACTACCCGAACGCAGCGGCCGCCACCTTCGCGATGGCGCTCTGGCCCGCGCTGGTCCTCGCGGCCTCGAGCCGCGTCCATCCGCTCGTGCGCGCGCTGTGCGGTGGTGGTGCCGTCCTTCTGGCCGACCTCGCGTTGCTGGCGCAGAGCCGCGGGGCGCTCATCGCGATCCCGCTCACGGGCCTCGTCTGCCTGGCCGTGGTCCCGGGCCGCCTGCGCCTGCTCGTCATGGTCGCGGGGCTCGGGGCCGGGGTGGGCCTGAGCGCGCCCGTCGTGCTGGACGTGGCCACGGCGCTCACCCCCACCGGCGACGGGGCGGGCGCGGCCGGGGCGATCGCCGAGGCGGCGAGGAGGATGCTGGTCGCCGCCGGGCTCATCGGGGCGCTGACGGCGGTCGTCGCCGCCGTGGAGCGCGCGCGCCCTCCCAAGGAGGCGACCCGCGCGAAGGTCGGCCGCGTCGGAGGCATCGTCGCCGCGGGAGGAACCGTGGTCGCGCTCGTGGTCGCCCTGGCGGTCGTCGGGAACCCCATCGACCGCCTCGACTCCGGCTGGCAGTCGTTCAAGGGTGGGTACGAGCAGGAGGAGTCCCCGGGGGCGTCGCGCCTCACGAGCGGGCTGGGCTCGAACCGCTACGACTTCTACCGCGTCGCGGCCGACGAGTTCACCGCCGCGCCGCTGATCGGGCAGGGCGCGGGGGCGTTCCGAGAGGCCTACCTCGTCGACGGCGCCTCCAGCGAGACCCCGCGCTACCCGCACTCGGTCGAGATGAAGGTCCTCAGCCAGACGGGCCTCGTGGGCGCGCTGCTGCTGCTCGCGGCCCTTGGCGCCGCGGCCTGGGCCGCGTGGCGCGGGTTGCGCGCGGGGGGCCGGGACCCGGCGCTGCGGGCCGCAACCGGCGGGGCGGCGCTCATGGCGACCACCTATGTCTTCGCCCACGGCTCGGCGGACTGGTTCTGGGAGACGGCGGGGCTCACCGGCCCGGCCTTCGCGCTGCTCGGGCTGGCCGCCGGGCTCTGTCCGCGGCCGGTCCCGCCTCGCGCGCTGGTCACCCGCGCGAGGACGCCGGGGGAGGTCGTGGGCGTGGTCCTCCTCGCCGTCCAGCTCGCGGTGATCGTGGGCGCCCCGTGGCTCGCGCAGCGGGAGCTCGGGCGCGCGTCGGACGTGTTCGCCCAGCGGCCGCTCGAGGCCTACAGCCGGCTGGACCGGGCCGCGAGCCTCAACCCGTTCTCCGACGACCCCGCACTCCTCAAGGGCACGATCGCCCTGCGGTACGAGGATCTCCCGCGCGCGGAGCAGGCGTTCACCGCGGCGCTGCGACGGGTTCCCCAGGGGCAGTACGCGACCCTGCAGCGGGGTGCCATCGCCTCCGCCCTCGGGAACCGTGCGGACGCCGAGCGGCTGCTGCGGCGCGCCCGCGCGCTCGCACCCCGCGACCCGATCGCGCGGGAGGCGCTCGAGATCGTCCGGGACGGGGGCACCATCGACCTCGCGAACCTGGCCCGCAGGATCCTCGGGGACGCTCGGTCACTCAACGGCTGAGGTCGTTCGTGGGATACGGGGTTCCTACGATCGATCATGCGGATTCGCTGCGGTCGTGCGGTAGGAACGCGCGGGTCGCGTCGCTACCGTTCTGAGTCGACCGTGACTCCTCTGAGGGTCCACGGCCCTCTCTCTCATGACCCGACGCCTCCTCATCCTCATCACCTCCGTCACCCTGCTGGCCGTTCCGGCCGGCGCCGCGGCGGCCGACAGGACCCTCCTCAGCGGGTACGGCGGTCCCGGTGGCGGCGAGCAGAGCCTGCTCGGCGGGACGCTGCTGCCCGCCCCGCGTGGGAACGGCTCCCTGCGCGCCTCCACGTCCGCGGCCGGCACCCCGGCGCGCGGCGGGTCCGCGCCGGCGACGACGGGGCAGCTGCCCGCCGGCTCCGCGTCCGACGGCGCCGGCTCCGCCAGCGGCGGCAGCGGCGATACCAGCACCGGCTCCGCGACGGGGACCGCGCGTCGCGAGCAGAGCACCGATGCGACGCGGCGCGGCACGAAGAAGAGCGACACAGCACCGACGTCGGGGGCGCGCGGACGGAGCACCGCCGGGTCGACCCTGGCCGTCGCAGCCCGGCCGATCGCCTACCCGACGGGGAACGAGGCCGGTGCGCTGCCGGTCGGCGGTTCCGACACGCTGTACGTTCTGCTCGGCCTCATCGCGCTAGCGCTCGTCGGCGGCGCGACGTACGCCCTGGGTCGCAGCCCTGGCCGTGGGCCAGCGGAGACCATTCGCTAGTGAGGCCGCAGGAGGTCGCGACCCCGCCCGACGCCTCAGGAGCGGCGGCGGCGGCGCGCCCGCCCGCGGCGAGCGGCGAGGAGCGGGCTGCGGCACGGGCGCTCCGGGCCGCTGAGGCTGCGCGGAACGCCCGCCCCGACAGCCGGCTCGAGTGGCTGCTCGATGGCCGCGGGTGGCCGTTGCTGCGTCCGGTCGTCGACGCCGTCGGTCTGCTCCTCGCGGTCTTCGTGGTCCTCCGCTGGCCCGGCGGCCGGCTCCCCGCGCCGACGGACTTCATCATCTACCCGCCGGTCGTCATGGTCCTGCTCGGGCTGCGCGGCATGTACGCACGCCGCCTGCGCGTCTCGATCCTCGACGGCGTCGCCCCGCTGCTGAGCTCGGTCTCGCTCGCGGTGATGCTCCTGGCCGTGGTCCTGGTCTACGTGATGGGCGACGACCCGGGCTCCGCGGTGCTCGCGCACCTGTGGGTGGTCAGCCTGTTCCTGCTCTCGGTCGGGCGGGTCGGGTGCGCCGCCGCCCAGCGGCTCGCGCGGGCCAGCCTCCGGGTCGGACGCCCCGTGCTCATCGTCGGCGCCGGTGACGTCGGCGCGCGGGTCGCCCGCCGTCTGCAGGGACACCCCGACTACGGCCTGCGACCCATCGGCTTCCTGGACGTGCATCCTCCGCACGACGCGCTCGTCGCCGGCCTGCCCGTGCTCGGGGGCCACGACGACGTGGACTGGATCGCCTCGATCACCGGTGCCCGTCACGTCGTGCTCGCCTTCACCCAGTACGGCGACGCCGAGCTCGTCGGCTTCGCTCAACGCTGCGCGGATCTCGGCCTCGAGGTGTCGATCGTGCCGCGGCTCTTCGAGTCGGTGAACGCCCGCGCCTCCTACGAGGCGCTCGGCGGGCTGCCGCTGCTCGCCCTGCGCCCGACGAGCCCGCACGGGTGGCGCTTCGCGACCAAGCACTTCCTCGACCGTGCCGTCGCGCTGGCGATCCTGCTGCTGCTCGCGCCGGTCCTGGTGGTCATCGCGCTCGCCACGAAGCTCACCTCGGCGGGGCCGGTGCTGTTCCGACAGCGCCGCGTCGGTCGCGACGGCGAGGCGTTCGACCTGCTCAAGTTCCGTTCGATGCACGTCTCCCCGGAGGGCGGCGACTTCGCGCCGAGGTCCGGCAGCGCCCCCGGCGGCGTGGAGGGCACCGATCGCCGGACCGCCGTCGGGCGTCTGCTCCGCCGGACATCGCTCGACGAGCTGCCGCAGCTCTTGAACGTGCTCCGCGGCGACATGAGCCTCGTGGGCCCCCGTCCCGAGCGTCCCGAGTACGTCGAGACCTTCTCGCGCGATCTCCCCCGGTACGCCGAGCGCCACCGGGTCCGTAGCGGCATCACGGGGTGGGCCCAGGTGCACGGCCTGCGCGGGCAGACCTCACTCACCGATCGGGTGGAGTGGGACAACTACTACATCGAGCATTGGACCCCGGCGCTCGACCTGAAGATCCTGGTGCTGACGTGCGCCGCGATCTTCCGCCGGGCCGAATGATGCATGCGGCTGAGCGGAGCCGTTAAAGGTCGACGCGGCTGCTGCCGGGCGTGCCCGCGCCGAAGATGACGTCCAGGAGCGTCTCGGGGTCCGCGACGCCGTACAGCGCCTGCAGGCGCTCGCCGACTTCGTCACGCGTCAATCCGGCGGCGGCCATCTCGAGCGCGACGAGCCGGGCCGAGTCGTCCACCTCGACGGGCGCGGTGGGGGCGACGTACGCCGGGGACGGCGCGGCAGGGGGCGGGGGCGGAGCAGGCGCGGCTCGGCGCGCGGGCGCAGCTGCGTTCGGTGCCCCGGGGCCGGCGAGCAGCGCCTCGAGGACCCGGAGCTGTTCCTCCACCGTGCCCTGCGGTCCGGCCGTGGGCGGCGTCTCGACCGGACCCGGCTCGGGATCGAGCGGGGGCGGCAGGGGAGCCGGGTCCCGCTGCTCGCCACTCGTCGGCAAGGGAGCCACGTCGGGTGGCGACGGGCCGAGGCGGCTCTCGATGTCCGCGATGGCCTCGGAGAGCGCCGACAGCCGCAGTCGGGCCCGCTCCGCCTGGGCGACGACCTCCGACACCAGTCGGCCGAGCTCGCCGTTCCCGTACGCCGTCGCCGCGATCCCACCGTCGGCCGGTGACGTCGGCTCGACGTGGGGAGGACGGGGAGGGAGCCCGGTCCGCGGAGGTCCGGACGAGGGCGACCGGGGTGTCGTCGGCCGGTCCGCGGGCAGGGGGGCCGGCGCGCGCGGGATGCGCGCCCCCGCTTCACGCTCGATCTCGTCGAGGATGGCCTGCGCACGCGGAGAGATGTCGTCGGCCATCCGAGGCGACTCTACCGGGACGCGGAGGGCGCCAGGAGTCAATGCTCATGCGGGTTCCACACCATCCGCCCCCTACCCTCGGCAGGCCGGGCCATCATCCGAACCGCCCGCTCCGCCATGCGCTCACGCCGTCTCGTCCCCGCCTTCCTCGCCGGCTGCACCCTTCTGCTGAGCGTCGGCGCGCCATCGGCGTTGGCCGCCCCGCTCACGGGCGTGCAGGTCACACCGATCTACGCCGGGGTCTCGACGGCCACCGTCCGGCGACAGCTCGACCAGGCGAAGGGAACAGGGGCCTCGACGGTCCGCACGGACATCCTTTGGTCCGAGCTCGAGCCGGACGGCGCCGGCCGACACGACGCCGCCTATCTGAAGGCCATGGACACGTTCTTCGGCCTCGCCCGACAGCGCAGGCTACGGGTGGTCGCCACGGTCCTGCGCTCGCCCTGCTGGGCCTCCTTCGCGCCTGACTCCGAGCGGGGCAACTGCGGCGAGAAGAACAGGACGGAGAACGTCAGCCGCTATCCGCCGCGTGACGCCGCCGACTACGGCGCCGTCGTCAAGTTCGTCGCGGCGCGCTACCGGAACGCCCTCTACGCGGTCGAGGTGTGGAACGAACCGGACCACTCGAACGAGGCCTACTTCGCCGGGCCCGAGAAGCCCAAGCGATACGCGGCGATCCTGAAGGCGGCGTTCGCCGCGGTCGACGAGGTGTCCCCGCAGACCCTCGTCCTCGGCGGCTCCATCGTCGGAGCGAACGGGCGCTTCCTCGAGGCGCTGTACCGAGAGGGCATCAAGGGCCACTACGACGCGCTCTCGGTGCACTACTACGACCTGGTACTCGCCTCCGTTCGCAGCATCCGGGCGGTGCAGGCCAGGAACGGGGACACGAAGCCGCTGTGGATCGGCGAGTTCGGCTGGACCGACTGCTTCCCCAGGCTGAAGCGCCAGGGCGGCCACGACTGCGTGAGCTCCCGCATCCAGGCCCAGAGCATCCGCGACGTCCTCGCCGCCATCCGCCGCACCAGTTACATCAAGGGTGCGGTCGTCTACAACCTCCTCGACGACAAGCAGTACGACTTCGGGCTCATCGACGAACGCGGTCGGCTGAAGTCGGCGTACGCCGCGCTCAAGCACGTTGTCCGCCGGACGCCCGCGCCGCGCGCCGTGCGGCTGAAGGTCCGGCGCACGCGCGGCCGCGTGGTCGCCTCGGGCTCGGGCCCGGCGGGTGATGCCTACGAGCTCGACGTCTTCAAGGACGGCTACCTTCGGTACAGGCGGGTCTTCCGGCTCCGGCGCGATCTGAGCTACTCCTACGGGATCCCGAGGAGCCTCGGCACCCGCGGGCTGCAGGTGCAGGTCTACCAGTACTGGCTCGGCGCCCGGAAGGGCACGGCCCGCCGGCTCTGAGGGGTGGTGCGGCCCGTCCCGGCTAGCGGCTGGCCGCGATCGCGTCCGTGAAGGTGCTCCACCGTGCGGCGGTCCCGCGGAGCGCCGCGGCCAGGGCCTCGAGATCGCCCCAAGCCTGGTCGCTGTTCGGCCGATCCCGCAGGACGATCGGAATCCACAGCCCTGGGGCCTGTTCGATCGCCCGCTCCACCGCGGGGAGGACCTCCCGTGCCGTGCCCGCGAACGGCGCGTGCGCGGGGAGGTGGACCGTGCCGCCCCGCCACAGCGGCGTGCGGTGGAAGCCCATCGTCCCGACGGTCTCCGGGCCCCCGGTCACGACCGTGTAGCGGCGCGCGAGCAGCGGGAAGTCGTGGGCGGCGAAGCGGTTCAAGGGCGCGACGAAGACGTCGGTGGGTAGGCCCTGAGCGCGCAAGATCGCTTCGGCCTCGTCGAGGCGCGCGAGCAGCTTCTTCGGCGGCAGGCCCGACCACTCCGAGTGCTTGCGCGGGTTCGCGGTGCGGGTTCGGTGATCGAGCCCGTGGACGCCGACCGCGATGTCGTCGTCGCGCCGCAGCTCCTGGAGCACCGCGAGTTCGTCGGCGTCGTGGCCGCGCCACGCCTCCTCCTTCGGATCCTCGAACGCCCGAGGGACCCGCGGCAGCACGCTGACGAGGAACGGAACGCCCGCGTCCCGCAGGATCTCTCGGAACCGGACGAAGCCGGGGGTGCCGAAGCGCTCGGGCTGATCCCAGGCCTGCGCGTGCGGGAACCCGTCGACGCGCACGAGGAAGCGCGGCGGAGCGGCCGCCTGCTCGCCGAGCAGCGCGCGTCGGGCGGCGACCAGCGGCGCGCTCACGTGCGTCTCGTAGCTGAGCTTCCCGCGCCTGACCTGCGACCGCTGCCAGGCCCGGAGCAGCCCGGAGGGAACGGCCAGGGAGCGAACCGCATCCGTGACCTCCCGGGAGGCTTCGAGCTCCGCGTCGGTCACGGCACCCTCGCCGAGGGCGTCCCCGAGGAGCAGACGGGCGGAGCGGAGTTCGTCGCGGGTCACGCGACACGAAAGCTAGTGTGCCCGTCCATGAGCCCCTTCTGGATCTGGACGCAGGCGCTGATCGTCGTCTTCGTGCTGGCCGGCATGGTCATCGCCGTCACCAAGCTGATCTGAGCGCTCTTCAGCGGGCGAAGAGGCGCTTCAGGCCGCGGCTGGGCGCCGCGGGCATGGCCGGGGCGGGGGGGATCCGGCCGCCGGTCAGGATCGCGTAGGGGACCTCGTGGGCGAGCCAGACGGCCTGCTCCCCGTAGCCGGCTGCTTCCAGGTCGAGGGCGAGGCTGGGCGGCCGCCGCTCGGGGGAGTGCGCGTCCGAGGCCACGTTCTGCGCGAGCCCCTCCCGGACGAGCCGCTCGCCGAAGTCCTGCACGGTCCGACCGAAGCGGCCCACGAGCGCACCGGCGGTCACCTGGCCGAGCATCCCCTGGTCGATCAGCCGTGCGTAGGCCGCGGGATCCCGCTGGAAGGCCGGGCAGCGCTCAGGGTGGGCGAGGACGATCTCGTGGCCGCGGCCGCGGAGGCTGTGAAGCACCGCCTCGAAGCCGGCGGCGGTGGAGGCGAGCGGGCACTCGACGAGCAGATGGGTGCCCGTGGGTCCGCCGAGGCGGAGCGCGACGAGCTCATCGTCGGTGAGGTCGACCGCCCGGGTCATCGCGAGCTCGGCCCCCGTGAAGAGCTGGAGCGGGATCTGCTCCCGGGCCAGGGCGGCGGTGAGCCGCGCGACGCCGTCGGCGATGAGCGCCGCCGAGTTGGCCGGATAGTCCCAGGAGACGTGGGGGGTGGCGACGATCGCGAGGGTTCCGGCGGCGACTGCGGCCCGCGCCAGCGCGAACGCCTGCTCCTCGTCGTCAGGGCCGTCGTCGATGCCCGGGAGGATGTGACAGTGGATGTCAATCACGCGTGGGGTCCAGGGTAGAGTCCGTGCCATGTTCTCCTCGATAGTGGTGGGAACCGACGGCTCCGACACCGCTCACCGCGCCGTTGCGCAAGCCGTCGACCTGGCGAGCTCCCACGGCGCCCGGCTGGAGATCGTCTCCGCCTTCGAGCCCGTCTCCCGTGCACGGATGCGGGAGGAGCGTGCCGCGGTCCCGGAGGAGATGCAGTGGATGGTCAATGCGCGCGAGGAGGTCGAGGCGACGCTGCGCGAGGCCAGTGAGCAGGCCGAGCTCGCGGGGGTGGCCGTGGAGACCCACGCACGGCAGGGCGATCCGGCCGACGCGATCCTCGACGTTGCCGAGGAGCGGGGCGCCGATCTCATCGTGGTCGGCAACAAGGGGATGACGGGCGCCAAGCGCTTCCTGCTGGGCTCGGTGCCGAACAAGGTCTCGCACCACGCGCCCTGCAGCGTGCTGATCATCCGCACCGCCTGAGCGCCGGCGCCCGAGGACGGTCAATCCGCCCAACGTTCGCTACGGCGCGGTCGCGGCGGCGGCGTCGAGCAGCCCGGCGCCGTACCGCGCGCGCGGACCGAGTGCACGCGCGGTGCCTTTCAGGCGTCGCCCCACGGCGTCCGGTGACGGGTGGCGGCCGAGCGTGCGGGAGGCGATGACGAGCGCCGCCGCGGCGCTCACGTGCGCGGCGGCCATCGAGCTGCCCTCATAGCCGCGGGACGGGCCGAAGCGTCCGTCGCGGACGGTGATCTGGGTGATGTCGGGGAGCGTGTCGTCGTCCGGGGCGCAGCGCGGGTCGCCGGGAAGAGTGGCGTCGCTGCCGCCGCCGGGGGCGACGAGGTCAAGGCCCGGGCCGTGGCTCGAGAACGTCCACAGGCAGCCGTGCGCGGTGGTGGCGCCGACGGCGATGGCGGCGCTCGAACGTGCGGGGATGCTCAGCCGGCGGGTCCCGTCGTTTCCGGCGGCCGCCACCACCACGATGCCGCGGCGCTTCGCAGCACGTACGGCCGCGAGGAGTGCGCCGTACCGGCGCGCGGGCCCCGTGAAGGCGACGGACAGGTTGATGACGTCCGCGCCATGGCGGGTCGCCCAACGAACACCCTCCGCGACGTCCGCGGCCGTTCCGTTCCCATCGTCCCGGAGCACGCGGACGGGCATGATCCGCGCGCCGAAGGCCAGGCCGGTGAACCCGGTGCCGTTGTCTGTGGCCTCGGCGATGGTGGAGGCGACGTGGGTGCCGTGGCCGTTGCGGTCGACGGGGTAGGGGTCGTCGTCGACGACGTCGTAGCCGCGGACGAAGCTGCCCGCGCGTAGATCGGGGGAGCGGGGCTGCGGGCCGGCCGCGCGATAGGCGACGCCCGTGTCGAGCACCGCGACGACGACGCCGCGACCCCCGGGCCGCCCGGCCCGCCGCAGGTTGCTCCATGCGCCGGGAGCGTTCACGCCGAACGGGCCGACGAAGTTCCACTGCGTCCGCTGCCAGCCGCCGGGGATCGTGCCGAGGCCGGGGTCGTCGGGGAGCGCGGCAGAGGACCCCGGCGCACCGCCGGCGCCGGCGAGGCCGAGCGCGGCGGCGACGAGGAGGGAACGGGCGACCTGCAAGGCTCCTCCACGATGGCAGACCACCCCTCACCCGGTGCGCAGGAGCGCGACCTCGAGGGCATGCGCCTCGCGCTCGTCGAGGCTCACCGGGCCGAGGAGCACGGAGACGTCCCGATCGGTGCCGTCGTCCTGGCCCACGCTGACGGCCGGCTGCTCGGCGCCGGCCACAACGAGCGGGAGCTCACCGAGGACCCGACCGCCCACGCCGAGGTGCTCGCCCTCCGCGCGGCCGCCGCGGAGCTCGGCTCCTGGCGGGTCCTGGCGGCGACCCTCTACGTGACGCTCGAGCCCTGCGCGATGTGCGCGGGCGCGATCGTCCTCTCCCGGGTGCCCCGGGTCGTCTTCGGCTGCACCGACCCGAAGGCGGGCGCGGCGGGCTCCGTCCTCGACATCCTGGATGTCCCCGAGCTCAACCACCGGCCCGAGGTCGTCGGTGGCGTCCTGGCCGACGAATGCGCCGAGACGCTCCGCGCGTTCTTCCGCGCCCGACGGGGCATCTGACCGCTCGCCCCGGTTCTCGCTACCCTTCCGGACCTCGGAGGGATGCCAGAGCGGTTGAATGGGGCAGTCTCGAAAACTGTTGTGCGTCGGAAGGCGTACCGAGGGTTCGAATCCCTCTCCCTCCTCTGCACGACCGTGCGGTGGAGATCTCGCAGGGCGAGATCGACGCCACGCGGTGCGCAGGCGAACGCGCCAGATTTGGTCGACCATTCGTCGACAGGCCGTGTTCCGGTCCGTCGGCGCGGTCCGGCCCGGTACGGTGCCGCGAATGAACGCCCGCGTCTTTGCCGCAGCCGCCCTCGCCGTCGCCATCGCGGGACCCGTCTCGTCGGCGTCCGCGGCCGACCGGTACGCCTTCGCCGGCGGGTGCTACACCGCCACGGACGCCTCGGGCGCGAAGGTCGCCGAGCAGGTCCGCATGAAGGCGACCGCCCTGGGGCGCTACATGCTCTTCACGAAGGACGCGAAGTTCCTTAGCGCCTCGGAGGCCGGGAAGCTCGAGCCGGCGGCAGCTCCCAGCCCGGCGGCCGACTTCGCGCTCGGCGACGCCGCCGCCGAGACGTTCACGCTCACCCCGCAGTCCACGAAGCAAGCCGTGGCCACCGTCGCCTTCACGAAGGCCGAGGGGTGCAAGGAATTCCCCGAGGCGGACCTGAACGCGACGGGGACCCCGTCGAAGGGCGCTACCGAGTTCGGCCGCGTCGGCGGCGTCCTCGAGGCCCACATGCACTGGATGGCCTACGACTACTTCGGCGGCCGGTTCCGCTGCGGGCAGCCGTGGCACGAGTACGGGATCGAGGCAGCGCTGCCCGACTGCGCCGATCGGGAGGGGCCGCAGGGCACCGCCGCCAACTTCCAGAACGTCCTCAACTACGGCAACCCGGCCGAGCCGCACAGCACGGAGAACTACCCGGGCTTCCCGAACCAGTCGAAGGACAACCTCAGCTACGAGGGCATGTACTACCGCTGGGTCGAACGGGTCTGGATGTCCGGCCTGCGGCTCATGGTCATGGGGGTCAACGAGAACCGCGTCCTCTGTGAGATGACGCCGAGCGCCGTCAAGAGCTGCAACGAGATGGACTCGATGCGTCGCGGCTTCAAGGCCATCCGGGTGCTCGAGGACTACGTCGACGCACAGGCCGGGGGCCCGGGCAAGGGCTTCTTCCAGGTGGTCACCGACCCCTTCGAGGCCCGCAGGGTCGCGAACTCAGGCCGGCTCGCCGTCGTGCTGGAAATGGAGACCTCCGAGCCCTACGACTGTCGGGGGTTCGAGACGGTGACCTGCGACAAGGCGCAGATCGACCGCCAGATGGACGAGCTGCACCAGCTCGGCGTGCGCTCCTCCCTGCTGCTCAACAAGTACGACAACCCGTTGACCGGCGTTCGCTTCGACTCGGGCATCGCGAGCTACCTCATCAACGCCGGCAACAAGCAGAGCTCGGGCAGCTTCTGGAGTGCACGGACCTGCAAGAGCGGCGAGCTGACCGACAACCAGATCGACTTCGGCGACCCGGCGGCCAGCGCCTTCCTCAACGACGCCTTCGGCAAGGCGGGGGTGAGCGGCGGGACCACCCCGACCTACCCGCCGGCCCCGCACTGCAACACACGCGGGCTCACCGAGCTCGGCCGCCACGCGATCCGGCGGATGATGGAGAAGGGGTGGATCGTCAACCCGGACCACATGAGCCAGGCGGCGGTCGACGACACGCTCACGCTGCTCGAGTCGAAGAACTACTCAGGGGTGATTTCGCCCCACGGCTGGGTCGACCCGGGCAACTGGCCGCGCCTCTGGAAGCTCGGCGGCCTGGCCTTCCCGGGGCACTCGGCGACGGACCAGTACGTGAAGGACTGGCAGGACTACCGTCCGCGGGAGACGCCCTTCGCCTTCGGCTGGGGCTACGGCGCCGACCTTGGCGGCCTCTCCCACCAGCCCGACAAGGCCAAGGACGGGTCGATCACCTACCCGTTCAAGAGCTACGACGGCAAAGTGAGCTTCGACCGCCAGAAGACCGGCACCCGCACGTTCGACTTCGCCAAGGAGGGCGTCGCCCACTACGGGCTCTACGCCGACTGGCTGGCCGACCTCCAGCGCGTCGGCGGGCAGAAGATGGCCGACGACATGTGGGCCGGCGCCGAGGCGTACCTGGAGATGTGGGAGCGCGCGACCGGCGTCGAGTCCAAGCGCTGCTTCTTCCGTCAGGACGGGCTCAAGCGCGGCGGCCGCGGCCCGATCCACTTGGGCGACGACTGGGAGGACGTGCTCCGGAGCGCGGGCCAGCCCCAGCAGCGTGATCGCGCGTGGAGCTGGTGCGTGAAGGGCGCGAAGAACACGACCGCCGCCGACGTCGCGGTGTTCGACGCCGCCGGCGTGGTCAAGCTCGTCGGCTCGACGGCGTCCGGGCGAAACGCTCGAGGCGTCGGGATCGGGAGCCCAGCGCGGATGATCCGGCGGGCTCGGCCGATCGGCGGCGGGGTCTTCGTGCAGCGCTCAGGGAGCCGGGTGTTCGCCTTCGCGACCAAGGCAGGCCGCGTGCGCGCCGTCGCGGTCACGACCTCGTCGTTCGCACGCAATCGGGCCGAGCTGCGCCGCGCGATGCGCCAGGTCAACCGGGCGCGGGCCGACAACCGGCCGCGGAGCTTCGTGCCGGCCGCGGCTCAGGCCAAGCCGCGGATGGCCGGGCGCTCCATCGCCAACGACGCGGGCCACGCGGCGGTGGATCGGAGCATCTTCGAATACACGGGCCTGCTGCACCCTTAGGACCTCGGCCGGACCGGCGCGCCTTGGATGGCCGCGGTCACGAGGAGCAGGATGCTCGGGGCCAAGGCGTTCAGGTCACCGGGCGTCCCGGTCTCGAGAGCGTCGACGACGAGCTCGCGGATGGCGAGAGCAAGGGCAAGGTGAACGGAGGCGTCGAGCGGGCCCAGCGAGGGATCGCTTGCGCGGATGGCCGCGTGCCGCTCACCGATGAGAGCCGCGAAGTCGTGGGCCGCGGCACGCCGGCGCTCGCGGGCGGGGGCGCCTGCGGCGCCGAGCTCGACGACGAAGGCGCGCGCAGCGGTGCGATCACCCTCGAGCGTCGCCAAATATCCGCGCACGGCGGTCTCGACGAACGCCGTCCAGGACGTGTGCTCGTCGAGGTCGGCGGTCATCGCGGCCACGAGGACCTGCGCGAAGTGGTCGTAGGTCGTAAGCACGCATTGCTGCTTGTCGGTGAAGTGCTCGTAGAAGCTCGCGCGTGAGACGCTTGCCCGGCGTGCGAGCTCGCCGACGGTGAGGCCCGCGTACCCGCGCTCGGCGAGCAGCTCGGCGCAGGCGGCCATCAGGCGCAGGCGCTGAGACGTCGCGACGACCTCCCGCGATAGGCCGTGCGGGCCCCGGGGGAGCGGAACGGCGGAGGTGAAGATGGGCTCGGTGGGCACGATTGGCGACGGTGAAGAACCGCATGGTACTTTACCTGCATGATGATGAAACGGCTCGTTTTTCATCCTTCTCGCCGGAGGCGCTGGCTCACATTGGCGGCCCTCACCGCGGCGCTCGGCGTTCCCGCCGCGGCCTCAGCCACGCCCCCCGACGAGGATCCGTTCTACGGCGTCCCCGCAGGTATCTCGGGGCTACAGAACGGCACGATCATCGATAGCCGCGAGGTGACGGCGACGCAGTACTCCTATCCGATCGAGGCACGAGCCTGGCAGGTGCGCTTCAAGACCCAGGACACGACAGGCGCTCCGTCGGCGTTCATCACCACGGTCCTGGTGCCGAAGGCGCCCTGGGCCGGCCAGGGGCCGCGCCCCGTGCTCAGCTACCAGATGCCCGAGGACGGTGTGGGCCTGAAGTGCGCCCCGTCGTGGGTCCTCACCAACGGCGTCACCGCGCCGACGAACACGACCCCGGACGCGCACACGGTGGCCTCGGCGGTCGAGCGCGGCTGGATTGTCGTCGTTCCTGACTACCAGGGCCCGGACTCCGCCTGGCTCGGCGGCGACGGGCAGGCACGCGGTGTGCTCGACAGCCTGCGGGCGGCGCGGTCCTTCGCACCCGCTGGCATCGACAGCGACGCCCCGATCGGCGTGTGGGGGTACTCCGGCGGGGCCATCGCCAGCAGCACCGCGGCCCAGCTCCAGCCCACCTACGCACCGGACCTCAAGCTCGCCGGCGTCGCCCTCGGGGGCAACAACGCGAGCATCCGCGCCGGCCTCGACGCCTTCGACGGGTCCGTTTTCGGCGGCGCGATCGTGATCGGCTTCATCGGGCTCGACCGTGCCTACCCCGAGTACCGCCTCTCCGACTTCCTCAGCGAGCGCGGCAAGCAGCAGATCGCCTCGAGCCAGGAGGACTGCATCGCCGACGCCGCCGTCCGCCATCCGGCCTTCCGGGCGAGCGAGGCGCTGAAGGACCCGCGGGCGCTCGACGGCCCGACCTTCACCGCGGTCTTCCGCCGCGCGAGCCCGCTGACCTTCCCCGGGGTGCCCGCCGCGCCGGTGTACGACTACCACGCCACCGGCGACGAGCTCGCGCCGATCGGACCGAACCGACTGCTCCTGGAGCGGTTCTGCCGCGCCGGGGTGCGCGTCCAGCAGGTCGAGGAGGCCGGCGAGCACTTCACCGAGGTCGCCCAGGGCGAGGCGGGGGCGGTCCGGTTCCTCACCGAGCGCTTCGCCGGGGCCTCACCGCCGACCAACACCTGCACGGTCGGCCCCGCACCGTCCCCACCACCGGCCCCTCGGGCCTGCACGTCGCGCCGCGTCGTGACGGTGCACGTGCGGGCCCCGCGCCGCGGGCGGATCGTCGCCTTGCGGGTGACGATCGCGGGCAAGCGGGTGTCCGTGGGCCGGGCGGGGCGCCGGAACCTCGTCCGCGTCGATCTCACCGGGCGTGCGCGCGGAACGGTCCGCGTGCGGATCGCTGTGCGCACGAGCACCGGCGCGCGCTACACCGACGCGCGCACCTACCGTACGTGCGCGTCGCGAGGCGCCACCGCGGGCTGACGTCAGCGACTGGCGCGGGGGTCGATCCAGACGTCATCGAGCTGCGAGCGACTCGTCTTCCCTCGAGCAGTGAAGGTGACGCGGATCTGCTGCCAGCCGGTCTTCTTCTCCGACTTGAGATTCATCGGCGCGGAGAGCTGCCAGCCGTTCTTGCTGCCGTGGAGTTGCCCGGTCTCCTTCTGCTTGGTCCACACCCCGTCTTGGAGGTAGGAGACGGAGAAGGTCACGCCGTCGGCGCCGGTGACGTCCCGTGACCACAGCCGGGCGGTCGGGTAGTCGCTGGTGATGCAGAGCGAGGGAGTGGTCGCCGCTGCTCCGCTGCTCAGGTCCAGAACCGAACCGGTCTTGCCGTTCGGCTGCACCGTGGATATCACCCTGGCGCCGTTGCTGAGCGTCCAGTCGCTGACGGCGAGGTTGTCGAACGTCCCGTACGGGGCCAGTGCGTAGAAGTTCTCGTCGCCGAACGACAAGAACGGCTGGGACACGGCGGGGTGCGTGCAGTCGCCGAACTGCGCGTGGGCGGCTTGTGTTCCCACCAGCGATAGCGCCAGCGCGCCGACGAACGTGAGAGGGACGAGCCGTGTCATAAAGCGCATGGTCGGCAACGTACAAAGGAGATTTGGACGAATGTTTTGAGCAGGGTGCAACCCATACCGTTTGCCTACCTGCGCCCGCAGGGTGGGAGCGACAGCGCGCCGACGGCGGGCGCAGGGCGGGCTGGCGCACGAACGCCTCCCGGATCGGGCAAGAGGTGGAGATGACCTCCACCATGAAGATGGCCCGCGTCCCCGAGCAGGACGCCAAGTTCGAGCTCGTCGACGTCGAGATTCCGGAGCCTCGCGCCGGACAGGTCCGGGTGAAGGTTCACGCCTGCGGCGTCTGCCACTCGGACGCGCTCACCGTCGCCGGGGCCATGGGGAACGCGTTCCCGCGCGCCCCCGGGCACGAGGTCGCGGGCGCGATCGACGTGATCGGCGAAGGCGTGGAGGGCTGGAGCGCCGGGGACCGGGTCGGGGTCGGCTGGTTCGGCGGCTGCGACTTCACCTGCGAGGCCTGCCGGCGCGGGGACTTCATCTCGTGCGAGAACGGGCAGGTCCCGGGAATCGCCTACGACGGCGGATACGCGGAGTACATGGTCGCACCCGCCGAGGCGCTCGCCCGCATCCCGGACGACCTCTCCGCCGTGGAGGCCGCGCCGCTGCTGTGCGCCGGCATCACCACGTTCAACGCGCTTCGCGAGTCCGTCGCGCGGCCCGGCGACCTCGTGGCGATCCTCGGCCTCGGCGGGCTCGGCCATCTCGGCGTCCAGTACGCGGTGAAGATGGGCTTCGAGGTCGTCGCCATCGCGCGCGGCGAGGAGAAGGGGCCGCTGGCCAAGGAGCTCGGTGCACATCACTACATCGACTCGACGAGCTCCGACGTCGCGGAGGAGCTCACGAAGCTCGGGGGCGCCCAGGTCGTGCTCGCCACCGTGACCGTGCCAGACGCCATGACCCCGGCCCTGGGCGGTCTGAAGCCCCGCGGCCAGCTCGTCGTCGTCGGCGCTTCCGCCGACCCGATGCAGGTTCCGCCGTTCGCGCTCATCCCCGGCTCCACCGCCGTCCAGGGCCACGCGTCGGGCACGTCGCAGGACTCCGAGGACACGCTCCGCTTCTCCGCGCTCACCGGCGTGCGCCCGACGATCGAGACCATGCCGCTGGCCGAGGCCCAGGCCGCCTACGACAAGATGATGAGCGGCGATGCCCGCTTCCGCATGGTGCTCACGATGGCCTGAGGCGGCGACCGCTCACCACCGAGCCGGGCCGCTGCGCCACCACGTCGCCGCCCGGCTCGGCGTATTCGTCCTTCCGCTTGAGCAGCAGCCAGAGCGGCTTCGCGCCGTCGCGGGTGCGCTGGAGGACGAACCCGCCGCGGAGCTTCTCACCCCGCAGCACGAACACCGCGTGGCCGCGGTCCAACGCCTCCGGCCACGGCACACGCCCGCCCTGCTCGTAGTCGCCGCGGTCCCAGACGAGGACCTCGCCGTCGCCGAGCGACCCCTCGACGCGGTTGTGGGCAAGGTTGTGGTCGGCGACCTGGACGGCGAGCCGGCGCACCGCCGGATCGAGCGACGGGCCCTTCGGCACGGCCCACGAGCGCATCGTCCCGGCAACTTCCAGTCGCAGGTCGAAGTGATGGGTCGAGGCGACATGCTCCTGCACGACGAACACTCCCGCAGCGAGGCCGCGGACCGCGAACTGCTCGTGCCCCTCGACCTTCGCCACGGTGCGCTCGACCGTCTCGACGCGCGCCGAGCCAGGGCCTTCGCCCAAGAACCTCGCGAGCGCCTCGATCGCCTCCGGAGCGCCCTCGGCGTGCACGGCAACGTTGCCGTCGGGCAGGTTGCGCACCCAACCGAGGACGCCGAGCTCGCGGGCCCGGCGTGCGGTCGCCTCGCGGAAGCCGACGCCCTGCACGCGACCGCGCACGGCGGCCCGGAAGGCGGTTCGACTGCTCGTCATCGACACCGGCGAAGCATGACGCCTCGCCGGTGGTCTCCTGACGCGGCTAGCGCTTCGCGGTGCGGCCGCCGGTGTAGCCGGCCGAGATGCGGACCTTGAGGCCGCGCGTTCCGAGCGACGGCGGAATCGCGATGCTGTAGCGGTTACGGCTGTCGGCGTAGAACGTCGCGCGATATCGGAGGTTGCCCGCCTTTCGGACCGTCAAGGTGAGGCGCTCGGTCACCGTTGCCGTACCGGTGGCGGTCACGCCGCCCCCGCTGCGTCGGAGGCGCAGGGTCGGTCGGACCGGCTTGCGGTACGTGCCCCGCAGCACCCGGCGCACCGCCAGGTAGGTCGCCTTTGCCTTGCCCCGCCGGTCGAAGAGGCCGAAGGTGTAGCCACCCGGGCCGTCGTCCTCCAGCTCGTAGACGATCGCGGCCTTGACGTACGAGCGGTTCCGCAGCCCGGTGAGCACGTCACGGATGCCACGGGCAGCACCGTTGTTCGTGTAACAGACCTGGTCGATCTGCGTCGCCGGTCCCCCTCGGCGGTAGCAGCTCGAATAGCCGAACTCCGTCAGCCACAGCGGCGTGCGGTCTCCGTGCGCACGCTGCACGGACCGGGTCAGGCGCAGCGAGGCCAGCGTCTGGCTGTAGAGCTGGACGGCGAGTCCGTCGTAGCTGCCCTTCATGCCGGCGTCGTAGAGGGCGTTCAGCCAGCGTCCGTCCACGCCGACGAACGAGCCGGCGAGCACCGGCACCTTGGGGGCCGCGCGCTTCAGGGCGGGGTAGAGCGCTTTGGTCATCGCGACGTACTTCGAGATCTTGCCCGGTCCGGCGAAGTACTTCTCGTTCTGCTGGTCGGGCTCGTTCCAGATCTGGAAGGCGGCGAGGCGGTTCGCGTAGCGCCCCGCAAGGAAGGCCGAGATGTCGACGACGGAATCAGCGCTGGCGGGCTGATACCGGGTGACCTCCTGGCTGTTCGGCGACGGGCCCGAGCACGAGCCGCGCACGTCGTCAGGGGCTGCGGACGCCCAGCAGGGCGTGTTGCCGATGGACAGCACCACCTTCATGCGACGGCGTGCCGCCCCGGCCGTAACCCGATCGAGGGCGTCGACCGCGGCGGCGGCGCGTTGCCCGCTCCCGGTGGGCTGGAGCGACGCCCAGTCCGCCTGGACGCGGATGAGCTTGGCGCCTGTCCGCGCGGCTTGACCGAGCTGGCGGTCGACCGTCTGCTGCGAGACACCCGGGCCCGCGTCGATCCCCTGGGTCCCGAACGTGGCCGCGGCCGCGCCCGGCGCCGTCGTCGCGATCAGCGCTCCGGTGGCGAGCACCGTGCCGGTCAGGCAACGGGCGGATCCGGCAGAGAGCAGGCGCAGTCTTGAGCTTAACACGAGAACAGCGTAATGGTCCGGTACCGAAGCCGCGAGCGGTTACGTGCCCTCAGCCCAGGTCGGACCGCTGCTCGCACCCTCCCTCGCACGTCGCGCCAGACCGGTGGAGCACCCGCTTGCGGACGAGGCGTGCGACGCGACCGGGTGCGGAGTTTCGCAGCGGCCAGAACAGCCGGCGGGACTTCAACGCGAAGCCCAGGCGCTCGTCGAGCGAGTCGATGCTCTCCCGGGTGAGCTCGTGGGGGCGCCAGCCGCCCCGGCCGCCGCAGGTGACCGCGACGCGGTGACCGACGGCCCGCGACGCCTCGGGGCAGGCCGGGGAGTAGCCGCAGCGTGGGTAGGCGAAGCTCTCGACCGGTCGCTGCAGGAGCTCTTCGAGCGCGAGCTTCGAGTTGCGCATCTCCCGTTCCGCCTGCTCGGCGGTCGCATGGTGGAGGTCGGTGTGGGCGACGGTGTGCGAACCGATCTCGACCCCGGGGACCTCGGCCAGCTCGCGGAGCTCCCCCAGGTCCATGAGCCGCACGTCCGCGGCGGCCGGGAACGCGAAGTGCGGCGTGCCGAGCAGCCCCGGGCAGACGAAGACCGTGGCCGGCAGCCCGAGCTCGACCAGCATGGGCGCGAGCACGGTCAGGTTGTCCAGTGAGCCGTCGTCGAAGGTCAGCGAGCAGGTCCGCGGCGGCGGCTTGCGGCCCTGCTCGACGGCCTCGGCGTGGTGGAGGAGCGGCACGAACGTGTAGCCGCGCGCCCGGAGCCGTCCGATCTGCTCGCGGAAGCGCTCGGGGCGCACCATGAGATTGCTGGGGTCGAGGTCGCGCGCGACGGCGCCGAGGCCGTGGTAGGCCAGGACCAGCGGCGGAGCAGCCAGTGACGCGAGCGCGGACACGGCCAGGGTCGCGCTCAACGCGCGCCGCCTCGCGGTGTCGCGAGCGCGGCGAAGAGCCGCTCGGACGCGGCCCGCGGTGCGAAGCGCTCACGCGTGAAGGCCCTGCCGCGCTCCCCGGTCGCCGCGGCCAGCGCCGGGTCCCGAAGGTAGGGAGCGATCGCCGCCGCCATTCCGGCGACGTCCCCGGGGTCGACCAGCGTGCCGGTCAACCCGTCCTGCACGCCCTCCGGCGTCCCCCCGCTGCTGGTGGCCACGATCGGGAGGCCGGCCCAACTGGCCTCGAGCATCGCTCCGCTGAGCCCTTCCTTGCCGAAACCGCCCGCGACTTGATGCGTCGCGTTGACGAAGACGGTCAGGCGCCGGAGGATCGCCGCCGCGTCGCTTGCGAAGCCGGTGAACTCGACGTGGTCCGCGATGCCCAGGCGGTCGCTCGTGTCGCGGAGCTCCTGCGGGTAGTCGGGTTGCTCGCGTGAGGAGGAGCCGGCGAGCACCACGCGGAGATCCGGGAACTCGTCGACGAGCAGCGCTGCCGCCTCGATGATGTGACGCTGCCCCTTGATCGGGGTGAGCGTGGCGAGTGTCCCGATCGTGGGAGGGGAGCTGTTCGGCGTCACGTGCAGCTCGTCCGGCAGCCGGACCGGCGGACCGATGACGTCGATCAGGCGGCGGGAACGAAGTGGACCCATCGCCTCGGCGACGGCGTGGCTGACCGACACGACCCCGTCGACCGCGAAGGCAAGGGGGCGGGTCACGGTGTCGTCCAGCGAGAAGTCGATCTTGTGCCAGACGACCGGGGTGCCGGACAGTCGGCCGGCCGGAACGGCCATCGCGGCGGCCTTGAGGCCCGTCGCCCAGATCACATCCGGCGCGTACTCGTCGAGGACACGCAGCAGCGATCGCGTGAACTGGACGCCAGAGCGCACACCGGGACGCCCGCGATGACCGGCGGCCACCCACGTCGCGACCCCGCGTTCGGCGAGATGCTCGCGAAGCGGTCCGTCCTCGATCAGCAACGCGGCGGCCTCGACGTGCGACGGCCGCTTGTCGAGGAATTCCGCCAGCGAGAGCTCGCCTCCGCCGAGGACCCCGTAGGGGGCGACCGCGAGGACCCTCACGTGCTGATCGCTTTGTCGTCACCGGCTCGCCGCGGCGGGGTCGGTCGCCCGCTAGGCGTCATGGACTGCGGTCGATTTCCTGCTCGACTCGTCGTAGTAGTACGCGGCTCCGGTGTCGGAGCGGTCCCGGTTGACGACGAACCCGACGACCTTCGCCTGCACGGTCTCGAGCTGACGCAGCGTCTCGCGCAGCAGCCGCTCGTCGGTGCGCTGGAGATCGACGACGACGATCACCCCGTCGACGAAGCTGCCGATGATCGCGGCGTCGGCCCCGGCCGACAGCGGCGGGCAGTCGACCACGACGAGATCGGACTCGGTCGCGAGCTCGTCGATCAGCTCCGGCAGACGGGGGGAACTGAGGATCGTGGCCGAGCTGAACGGCAGCGTCCCCTCCGGCACGATGTCGAGGTTCGCCGTCGGTGTGGCGTAGACGACGTCCTCGAGCAGGGCGAGCCCGGTGAGCGCGTCGGTGAGGCCGGGGCCGAGCCGGCCGCCGCTCTCGGGCATCATCGTCTTCCGCAGCGCCGGGCGCCGGAGGTCGGCGTCGACGGCGACCACGCTCGAACCGACCTGCGCGACGGCGACGGCGAGCTGATGCACGCAGGTGGTCTTGCCCTCGCCTTCCTGGGCGCTCGTGACCGCGATGACCTGGTGTTTCCCAGGCATCTGCGACATCTGCAGGGTCGTGCGCAGCATCGCGTAGGACTCGACGAAGCCGCGCTCGCCGCCTTCGCCCTTGCGCAGCGGCACCCGCGCCAGGATGCTCGTCTCGCCGAAGCGGGCTTCGAGCTCCTCCGAGTCCTTGAGCCGGGTGTCGAGCCGCTCGATGAGGAACGTGAGCCCCGCACCGACGGAGAGGCCGAGGATCGCCGCGATGAGGACGTAGAGCGTCGGCTTCGGGCGCGCGGGGCCGCCGGGCTCGGGCGCCACGGTCGCCTGGGTCACCGTCGCGCCGGCAGCCGGCGTGAGGTCCTTCCGCACGTAGCTGATGACCGCCGCGGCGTACGCGTTGGCCAGCTCTTGCGCGCGGGCCGGACGCCGGTCCGACGCGGTGATCTTGAGCAGCTGGGTCTCGGGCACGGGGGTGACCGTGATCGCCGCCGAGATCGAGCCCGGCGTGGCGCCCTGGCCGACCTGCGTGGCGACGGCCGCCTCGATCGTCGAGTTGACGACGACGTCGGCGAAGGTGCGGGCGGTGACCTGCGCCGCCTGGACGGCGTCGAAGGTCGCGGCGTTCTCACGCTGGACGACGATCAGCGTGTTCGAGGTCTCGTAGACCTTCGGGAGGACCTTGGACACGACGCCGGCGACGACGACGAAGACGAGGAAGGTGGCGATGACGACCCACCGTCGCCGCCACAGAACTCCCATGGTGGATCTATCTCTCATGGCGCACCGCGGCGATCATAGACATTCGCCCGGCGGCGGGTTCCGACCGGCTTGACAGCGTGTTGGCCGGCGAGCCGATGCGGCCACAGGCAGAGCCCCGAACCGGCCCAGGCCCCCGCGCTTCCGCAGTCTTCGGCGCCGGGCCGATCGCACGGAGCGGGCCGGCCGCCGCCGTGCGCGCGGCGGGCGACGTGCTTCGACCGCCGTTCGATTCCTTAAGCTCACGGTTCCGTGCGGGCCTGCCCACCATGAACACCGGACCGCTCAGCTTCGAGGTCGACCAGTTCGAGTACGTCGTGGCGAGCCCGGAGACGGTGCTCCTCCGCGTCGCGGGCCGTTGGCGCTCAGCCGCGCGCGAGCGGCTTCCCCCTCCCGTCCTCCTGATCGACGACGGGCGGCAGGTCCTCCGGCTCGCCGCCCTCCCCGGACCGGCCGACGGCGCACCGTCGGCCTCCCCTGAGGGACCGCCGTGGAAGGCGGGCTACTCGGTGAAGGCCGACCTGCTGCGCAGGCCTCGCACCGTCTTCGCGCTCGACGTGGGGGAGCGCGGTCTGGTCGATCTCCCGCGTCCGACTGTTCGCGAGCGGGCGCCGCTCCGCCCGCCGGAGCCCACCCCGGACGTCCGGCTCGCCGACGAGACGAACCGGCGTGAGGCTGCGGCCGAACAGGCCCGGCTGTCCGAGGAGCGGCTGCTGCGGCGGCGGGCCGAGGAGGCGGCCGCGCTCCACGCCCGGGAGCGACGGGAGCGCGAGGAGGGACGCGCCGCCGCGGAGACGAGCCGTATCCGCGCGGAGCAGGATCGCATCGAGCGGGAGCGCGCCTCCGCCGTCGCCGCGGCCCGCGCCGAACGTGGACGCCTGCAAGCCCGGCTCGTAGAGGCGGAGACCGCGCTGGCGCACGCGCGAGAAGAGGCGGACGCCGCGGTGCGGGCTGCGCGGCGGGCGCGAGCAGCGCGCCCGCCGCAGGCCGGAGCCGACACGCGCAGGAAACGCGACCGGGTCGACGAGCGGCTCAGGGATGCGGTCCGCACCGCCGAGCGCGAGCGGGCTCGGGCGAGCGCCGCGGAGACCGCGCGTGCTGAGGCGGCCACCGACATCGCGGCGCTCGCCCCGGAGACCGAACAGCGGACGGCCGAGCTGTCCGAGGCTCACCGGCAGCTGGCGATCGGTCGGACCGAGCTCGAGGAGGCCCGTGAGCTGGCGCGGGTGGCTCGCGAGCTCGCGGACCAGCGCGCCGAGGCCCAGCGTGGCGCGGAGACCCGTCTGGCTGCCGCGATGGACGCCCAGCGCGGCGCGGCGGAGCAGGCGCAGGAGCGAGCAGAGCTCGTGGCAGACGCCGACGCGGCAGAGGCCGACGCGTCCGCGCTCCAGGCCGAGCACGACCGTGCTCGCGACGCGGTGGAGCTCGCGCGTGACGCGCGCGACGACGTCGCGGCGACGCTCGCCCGCGAGCGGACACACGGCGCGGAATCCCTGCTCGCAGCGCGCGAACAGGTGGAGCAGCTGGGGAACGAGGCTTCCGCGCGCGAAAGCGAGGTCGACGACCTCCTGGCGGCGGCCGCATCAGGCGACCGTCCCGCCGAGGAGCAAGACGAGACGGTGCAGGGTGCCGAGGAGACCGCCCGCGCGCTCGAGCTCGAGCGCGCGGTGGCCGCACTGCGGGAGCAGCTCACCGAGCTCCGGGCCCGAGCCGGGGCCGCCGACGAGGAGCTGCGAGCCAGCGACGACGCGCTGTCCGCGGCCCACGACCAGATCGCCGGGCTCGATCCGCACGCCCGCGCGCTGGCCTCGCTCCAGGCGCGGCTTGCCGAGCTCGCGCCGCTCGTCGAACGGATGGACCCGCCGGAGCCCGAGGCAGAGCGGCTCGACACCGGGGGTGATCGGTCCCGTGGCCAGGTGGCCGACGCAGCGCTGCGGATCGTCGCGTTGGAGGCCGAGCTGGCCGCCGCCGAAGATCGGCATCGAGCGGCGGAGGAGCGGCTCGTCGCCACGGGCGAGGCGTACGAGAGCGCAGCTGCGCGCGTCGCGGCCCTCGCGGAGGCGACGGGCGTTGCCATGGATCGAACCCCGGCGGGGGAGAGCACCGCTGAAGCGCTCGCCCTCATCCAGGCCGAAGAGGCCGAGCAGCGCACCGAATCGGTCGACGCCGCGACGCAGGCCGAGCAACGCGAGGCGCGGGCGGGGGAGGCCGAGCGGCGCGTCGCCGAGCTCGAGCGGGCGATGGCCGAAGCGCGAGCGCGGGCCGAAGCCGCCGAAGCAGCCACCTCCCAGGCGCGCGAGCGGGAGACCGCAGCCCGCCGCGAAGCGGCGCGAGCCGCTGACGGGGTCGCCGACGCCGACGCCGCTTGGGCCCACGCCGAAGAGCACGCTCGCGCGTTCGCAGCGGTGGTGAGCGCGGAGGAGCGCCACGAGGCCGCCCGGGCCGATGAGCAGCGTGCGCGCGTCGAGCGGTGCACCGCGGAGGTCGCAGCGCTGACGAGCGAACGCGACGACATCTCGCTGCAGGTCGGGCGGATCGACTCGGCGCTCGCGCTGACCGACGCGACGCTCGGGACCCCGCGGGACCAGGGCCGGGCCCTCGTCGACGAGTTCGTCGACGCCAGCGCGAAGCAGTCGGCGCTGCGCGCCGGGCTCGAGGCGGCACGGGCGACCGTGGCGCACGAGCGTCTGGTGACCGCCGAGCGGCTTGCCACGAGCCTGCGAGCGCGAGAGGCGGCCGGGCGGGAGCTCACCACCGCGCGGCGCCGAATCGCTGCGCTCGGCGAGGGTCCGCAGGAGCCCGTCGCGAGGCGAGCGGCGCCGCCGGTCCCGGTGAGACGACCCGCGCGGCTCGGGCCCCCCCGGGCCTGGGGCTGGATCCCGGTGATCGTCGCGGTACCCCTCCTGGCCGCGCTCGTCACCGCCGGCGCGTACGCGGTCAGCCCGATCGTCGCGCTCATCGCTCCGTTCGCGATCGTCGCCGTCGTCGCCATCTTCCATCGCCCGATCTGGGGCGTGTACGCAGCGCTGCTCGCGGTGCCGGGGGAGTCGCTGAACTTCCCCCTGGGTCCGGTCAGCGTCTCGCCGTCGGAGGCCCTGTTCCTGCTCGTCGCCCTGGCCGCGGCGCTGAGATTCCTCGGCACCGGTCACGCCCGCGCGCTGCACCCCGCGCATACCGCGTTTCTGCTGCTGCAGGCGGTGACGATCCTCGGGCTGCTCGTCGCGACGGACACCTTCACGCTGCTGAAGGTCTGGGCGGACTGGTCGGCGTTCCTCGTGGTCTCGATCCTCGTGGCGTCAGCGTCGCTCGTCGAGATCAGGAGGATCATGTACTGCGTCGCCGCGGCGGCGGCCGCGCTGGCGCTCGAGTCGCTGGCCACCGGGGGCAGTCAGACCCTCGTCGACGGAGGGTTGGCCGCGACCGACCGCGCCCAAGGGGCCTTCACGCATCCGGCCCAGCTGGCCTTCTTCCTCGTGCTCGCCGTGCCGCTGGCGCTCAGCCTGTCGGTGGCGGGTCGCCGGAAGCTGCGGCCGGTGATGCTGGCCGTCGCCGCGCTCGCCACGGTGGCGCTCGTGATGACGCTCACCCGTGGGTCCATCATCGGGTTCGCGGCCTCGCTTGCCGTGCTCGTCACCTGGGCGCGGTTCCGCCGGCTCGCAGCGCTCTTCCTCGGCGTCGGCGCGGTGGTCGTCGCCTTCAACTTCGGCGCGATCGCCAACTCGCAGCAGGTCTCGGTCGTGAGCACCCGCCTCGGCACGATCTCGCAGGGCGCCTCGGCCGGTGGCGGTCGGCTGAACATCTATAAGACGGCCCCCACCATCATCGCCGACCATCCGTGGCTCGGCGTCGGCGGGGGCAACTTCGCGGAGGTGTCGTTGGCCTACGGGCTCAGCGAGGGTGGCCAAGCCTTCGAGCACGCCCACGATCTCCCGTTGACCATCGCCGCCGAACGTGGGCTCGGCGGCCTGGCGCTGTTGGTGCTCTTCATCGGGGCGCTGGCGCGGACGGGGATTCGCCTCCTGCGGGCGCGCGATCCCGAGACCTACCCGTACGCGCTGGGGCTCAGCGCGGCGATGTTCGGGCTGGGGATCAACTCGCTGGTCGACTACCCCGTGCAGGCGGCGGTGATGGGCACGCTGATGGTCGAGGTCGGTGCGCTGATCGCACTCAGCCGCCACCTCGACGCCCGGCTATCCGCCCGCGCTCACAGCGAGGACGGCCTGGCGACCCGGGCACGCAGCACGCGGGCCGAGGAGGTGACGGGCTTCGCGACGACCAGGCAGCCCGTGGAGCCCCGCAGGGTGCCGAGCGCGCGGCGGTAGCCGCCGGTACGGGTCGCCCGGACGCTGGCCAGGTGCCGGGACCTCGCCCGGCCCTTCGCACGCCGGCAGACGAGCCGGAGAGCGACGCGCTTGCGGGCGGTGGTCGCGCCGTAGGCGATGAGCGTCTTGCGCTGCCAGCGCAGCTTCAGGAACGATCGACGGCTGCTCTTCTTGGTCTTGATGCTCGGCGAGGCGACCTTCGGTCGTGGTCGGGGCCGTCGCCTTCGTGCTCTGGACCGGCGCCGGTGCCGTCGGCTTGACGGTGGTCGTCGTCGTCGTCGTGGTGGTGGTCGCCGCGGTCATCGCGGCGCGCGTCGCGGTCGGTGCCACCGCGGCGGACGGACGCGCCAGCGCGGCGGCGAACCCGGCGTACGCCGGACGAGGCGTGAAGTCCCGCTTCAGCAGGCCGAAGTTGTCCTCGGCGTTGCTCGCGTCATCGCCCATGTCGCGGAGCTGGTAGATCGATGCCGCTGCGACGTACGGCAGCGCGCCGACGAGTCCGAACGCACGCTCGGTGTACTCGGCCTGCTCGCGTTCCGTGTTGGCACCCCTGCTCGTGCCGACCGGCCAGCCGAACTCGGTCACGTAGACCGGGGTGTCGTCGCCGGCCGCCGTCTGAGCGGCACGGAGCTTCTGGATGGCCCCGAGGAAGCTGTGGTCCACGGTGAGGTCCGCGGGGTCGGCGCCGTCGGCGTAGGGATGGATCGAGACGCCACCGTGGTACCCGTTGATGCCGGAGGCGTAGAGCGACTGCAGGAACGCCGGCTTGACGAAGCTCGCGAGGACGGGCACGGTCGGGGCCACGGTCGCCACGCTCGTGTGCGCGGCCTTCACCATCGCGGCGTAGGTGGCCGGCAGGGCGGCGGCGATGAGGTTGTCGTGGATGTCGGGCTCGTTCCAGACCTCGATCGCGGCCAGGTGGTTCTGGTACCGGGCCGCCAGGTAGCGGGCGACGTTGCCGTAGTCCTGCGGATCCCGGGGCGCCGCTTGCCATGACCCGGCGTCCGATGCCCACGGCGGGGTCTGCCACAGCGTCACGATCAGGCGGATGCCGCGCGCCTGCGCGCCCGCCGCCAGCGCGTCGAGCTTGGCCAGGTAGGCCGCGTCGTAGCGGCCCTTCGACCATTCGAGCGTCCTCCACCCGACGTCGACGCGCAGGACGTCGGCGTTCGCGTCCTTCAGCGCGTCGAGCTCGCGGGTCATCTCGGCGGAGGACACCGATGACCACAGCGAGTGCACCTGGGCTCCGCGCAGCTGCACGGCGGCCTTGGCGTCGCCCGACATCCAGGACAGGGAGCCGACCAGAAACATGACGGCGAGAGACAGACGAGCAGCGTAGAGCCGCGACGGAAGGGGCATGCGAAGACCTCCAGAGGTCCTGCAACCGTCCCCAAGTCCTTCGGTAGCCCGGCTGACCTGAGTGACTCAGGTCCCGTGGCTTTGCGTCCCCACCTTACGATGGGTTTGCCGTTTCGGGAGGCGGTGCGTGATGGGTGAGTGGGTTACTGCCTACCTCGGCAGCGCACGCTCGCGATGGTCAGTGTCCGGCCGCGTTCTGGACGGATGGTGGACCCGGCTCACCGCGGGGTGATGGCGACCGCGGGAGCCCCCGCGACGACAGTGTCCGGACCGAACGAGCGCGTCACGACGCTGTTGGCTCCGACCACGACGCGGTCACCCAAGGTGACGTCTCCGAAGATGGCAGCGCCGGGGCCGATGAAGACGTCATCGCCGAGCACCGGGGACCTCGCGCGATCACGACCGATCATCACCTCGTCGGACCCGAGGGTCGAGGACTGCATGATCCGGGCGCGGGCGCCCAGCCGACACGCGGGGCCGATGACGACACCGGTGGGGTGGAAGAGGATGAGGCCGGGGCCGATCTGCGCCTGGTAGGCGATGTCGCAGCCGGTCAGCAGGTGGTTGAACTGCTTGAGCAGCGAACCGGCGGGTCCCCAAGTCCGCCCGGCGGCCTGTGCGAGACGCAGCAGCAGCACGGCCGCGAAGCGGACGGTCGGGACGTTGCGGGCGACGGCGGCAAGCCAGTCCCGCGGCCCGGGGGTGCTCGGCAGCTCGAGCGCGTTCGCCCTCAGGTCCGCCGCCAGCATCGAGGCCAGGCGCCCGGCAGGCTCGTGAGCGGGCGGCGCGTGGTCCATCGGACGAACCCTAGATGGTCGATCGCCTGGCTGGGGCCGGGAGATCAGCCGGAGACGTGCGGCCGCGACGTCTGATCCGAGGCCCGTGCGCTTGCCGTCGCCCGGCAGTCCGCGTAGAGCGCCAGCCATCCCGAGACGCACGCTTTCGCGCTGTAGCGTCCCCGACGCGCGCGCTGTTCGTCAAGCAGCTCGCGGGCGAGTTCCGGCTCCTGCAGGACGCGCCTGGCGAGGGCGGTCGCCTCGTCCACCGTGACGACGGCCTGCCGAGGACCCACAACTTCCGCGTTGGCCGGGATGTCCGAGGCGACGACGATGACGTCGCGGGCCAGCGCCTCCAGCAACGCGAGCGACAGCCCGTCCCAGGCCGACCAGTGGATCACGACGTCGGCCTGGGCCAGCCGTGCGAGCGCTGCCTCCCGCGGCAGCCAGCCGGTCATCTCGATCCCGGCGGCGCGCAGCGGGCCGTCGGCGCCGTCGGCGCTCGCGCCGATCCAGAGGACGTCCGCGAGATCGGAGACCCCTGACAGGATCGCGGCCGTCTCGGCGGGCCGTCGCTGCGCCGTGACCCGGCCGACCACGACCACCAGGGGCCGGACGGCCCGCGGTGCGCCACCGGGTTCCCGACCCGGGTCCAGATCGGGGATGCCGTTCGGCACCACCCGCAGGTCGCGCGGACGGAGCGCGGGACCGATGACGTCGGCTTCCGCGTTCGAGACGGCCCCGACGACGGTCGCACGCCGCGCGACCAGTCGCTCGACCGCCTGATAGGCCAGCCGTCGTCCGGCCGAGTCGGAGTCGCGGGTGACGGGTGATCCGTGGGGTGTGTAGACGACGGTGATGCCCCGAGGGACGGCAGCCGCGCCGACCACCCCGGCGAAGGCGGAGTGCAGGTGCACGACGTCGGGACGCCAGCGGCGAACGAGCGCGCGCAGGGCGCGGCCGGCGCGCAGCTGCTCGACGGGGCGGCGCGAAGCCCACGGCAGCGTCGCGACCTCGACCGCCTCGACGAACTGCGCCCGTGCATCCTGCGGAGTCTCGGGTCGATGGCCGAGCGCGACGCAGACGGTGTGGCCGGCCTGGGCGGCCCCGTCGGCGATCGTCCGGACCATCTCGAAGGTCCCCGACCCGGACGCCTCGGTGACATGCATGATGCGCATCAGCGTCCGGCCTTCCGGTCCGGCGAGCCGCCGCGGCGCCCGATTGCGAGGTCGATGACCTCGTCGCGGACCACTTCGGCCGGTCGCTCGGCGTCGACGCTCGTGAGCGCCAGGCTGCGGCCCAGGTCGGCGTAGAGCTTCTGCATCCGGACCAGTGTGGCCGCATCCTGGTCCCCGGGCTTGCGCCGTGCGGCCGCCTCGGGGCCGACCTCCAACAGGAGGGCCACGTCCGGGCGCGGCATCCCGGTCCGCAGCAGCCACTCGGCGATACGAGAGCGGTCGCCGTAGCGCAGGCGCACGTCGACGAGCGCGTCAGCCAGCCAGCGGTCGCAGACGAGCTGCACGCCGCTGGCGCGCACCCGCGCGAGGCGGCGGCAGTGTCGGACATGGGAGAGGGCCACGAGCGCCACCCAGGTCGAACCGACCAACGGTGGCAAGGCCTGGGCCGGGGTCGCGTGCTGTACGCGGTCGGCGACGGCGGACGCCGTGTCGATCTGTGAGCTCACGCCCATCTCCCGCCCGAGCGCAGCCCGCACCGGGCGGGCGATGCGGTGCAAGAGGGCGTGGGAGGTACCGAGGCGGGTCCAGGCGACCATCGCCGGAGACCCACGCTGCTCGAACTCGGCGGCCAGTGCGAGCCCTGCGCTCGACTTGCCCGAGCCGTCCATCCCGCTCAGGGTGATCAACCGTCCGGGAGGTGCCCCGGCGACCGCAGGCGGGTGTGCAGGCCGGGTCCCGCGGAGGCGATCGAGCAGCGCGGCCCGGCCCCGCGGTGAGCCGACGGCGGCCCGCAGCGCACGCCTCGCGCTCAGCACGTCCCCGTCCGGGAGGCCGTCGACGACGACGGCCGTCAGTCCGTCGTCGGTCAGCTCGCGGAGGCGTGCGGCGGCCCCGGGCTCGGCCAGCGCACGGGCGACCTTGGGTCGCAGGGACGCCAACGGGCGTCCGGCGACCGCCTCGGCTGCGAAGATCGCGAGGCGGTCCTCGGGCGCTGCGAGCCTCCACCCCTCCGGCGTGGTCCCCGACCGGCGCAGGACGTCCTCAAGGGGCGGATAGGTGCCGGGCCAGGACCAGCCCGACCACACGTCGAGCACCACGTCCATGCCCGGGCTTCGCCAGACGGTCTGCCCCGGGCTCTCGGGCCACGGCGAGAGCTCGCTCGAACGGAGCGCGTCGACCACCTCCGAGTCGCGGCCCGGACACACGACGAGGTCGACGTCACCGCCGCCGAGCCCGGCGCCCCGCCACATCAGGACGGCCCCGGGCGCAGCGTGTTCCAAGGCGTCGAGCACCGCACGGGTGCGTTCGGCGTCAGGCACGGCGCGGCCCCTCTGCGACGTCGCCGTTCACGCTCTGCGCCGATCTCGCACCCAGCGGCGACCGCGACGTGCCACCCCCGCGGCGGCCGCGGTCGATCGCAGCGTCGCCCGTCCCGCCAGGTTCCCGGGGAAGAGCAGCGTGCGCAGCGTCGTCCGCTCGGGCCACAACCGGTTGATGAGCTCGTTGTCGGGCGCCGCACAGGAATCCATCCACGCGATGCGCGGATCGTCCCCGAGGCGCTCGAGCGCGGCGACCTCGAGCTGGACGCCGGGGGCGTGCGCCGCAAGCTCCTCGTCGTAGGCGACCTTGAGGCAGAACATGGCCTCCCCGGCCCGGAAGTTGCACTGCATCGCGGCCGTCCGCCCGCCGCCTCCGAGGGAGAGGAACTGCACCGCGTCCCGGGCCGCGAAGCGCGCGGTGACCTCGGTCAGGAACGCGGCGTGCCCAGGAAGGCAGGCCATGGCGGTTCCCTCGCGTCCCTTCCACCCCGCGGCCTCGAGCGCCAGGAAGGTCTGGGCCGCGGCGCGGACGTCGCTGGGCTCCTCGACTTCGACCGGCCCGCCGAGCGCGGCGGCGAGCGTCCGCTTCTGGCGGCGCAGCTCCTTCGCGCGGCCCTTGCTCAGAGGCGTCATCGCGGCCGCCGGCGGGACCGGGCGATGCACGAGCCCGCGCGAGAACTCTCCGACCTTCTGCGGCGGCGCCGCCGTGGTCCCGGCCAGGGCATCGCTCACGGACCCGTCGCGCACCGAGGGGAAGGACACGAACCCGACCCCGTGCCCGGCGCGCACGGCGGACAGCAGCCCCCGCGCGGCCTGGTCGAGGGTCCCGGTGGCCATGAGCGGCGTGCCGAGGCTGCAGTACGGGTGGAGCCAAGTCGCGAGGCCCGGGCCGAAGCCTGCGCCTTGGCGCCGGACGGGGACGACCGGCACGCAGGCGGTCCACCCGTCGGCGTTCTCGCAGCGCAGGATGCGCAGCCCCCGGGGCCGCAGGGCCGTCGCCGCCAGGCCGACGAAGTCCGGATGCAGGAACGGGTTCGGTTCGACCGCCCGCTCGGCGAGGTCCGTCCAGCCCTGAAGATCGCGCCGGGTGAGCTCGGCCAGCGTCGAGATCGTCGTCTTCACGCGAGCGTCTGCCCGCGCCGCGCGGCCAGACGCCGCTGGAGGATCCCGCGGACCACCGTGATGTCACCCGGGTACAGGAGGTGCTCGGTGAGCAGCGACCCACCGAGGTAGGCGAGCGCGCCGACGATGCCAGCCAGCAACGGCAGCGAGGCCAGCGAGACCAGGCACAGTGCCATCGCGGCGGCTCCGACCGCGGGCCCCGCGAAGACGCGGCCCACCGCCGGTCGTCCGATCGTCTTGCACGCCAGCTCGTACATGATGATCGCCAGGACGACCTCGGTCAGCAGCATCGCGACGGCCGCCCCCGTCGCCCCGAGCGGACCGATGAGCGCGACGTTCGCGACGAGATTGATCGCGAGGGCGACACCGATGGCCTTCACCGCGAGGCTCGCAGGACGCCGGGAGACCACCAGGGACGTGGCGATCAGCACGACACCGAGCAGCGCCACGGTGGGGGCGAGAAAGCGCAGCGGCTCCTCCGCCCCTGCGAACTCGTCACCGAACAGCAGCCGGAGCACCGGCCCGGGGAGGAGCAGGAGGAGCACGGCGAACGGGACCAGCATCGTCATGGTCCCCTTCAGCGCGTAGGCGTACGCCGTCTGGATCGAGGGACTCGAGTCGTCGTCGAGGTAGGTGAACATCGCCGTGAAGGCGGTCGTCACCGCGAGCGGGATGAAGAGGGTCGCCTCGATCAGGCGGTAGCCGGCGCCGTACTGGCCGACGGCCATGGTCGTCCCGAGCAGCGAGAGCAGCACGACGTCGGCACGGGCGATGCCCGAGGAGAAGACCTCATGGGCCGCGAAGCCGGCGGTGCGACGACGCACCCCCCGACGCCCCTCGCGCGAGACGACGAGGTGTAGTCGACCGAGGCGGCGGCGCATGAGCACGAGGCCCAGGAGGAAGGCCGCCAGCGTCGAGACGCTGTAGGCGGCGAGCACGGCGACGACCCCGTAGCCCGCGGCGAGCGCGACGATGCCGAGCGCCGCGGCCAGCACCCGCTGGGTCAGCAGCATGAGCGCGGCCAGGCCGCCGAACTCGAGCCCGACGAAGACCGCCTGGAGCGTCTTGCTCAGCGAGTCGAAGATGACGGCGACCATCGCGACGTAGACCGCCTCGCGCTGGAAGCCCGAATAGCCGAGGAGGTGCACCAGCACCACCGAGACCACCAGGACCGGCACCGCGCGACGGACTTTCGTCACCAGGACGTTGAGCGTCAGGAGCTCGATGTTCCGCCGGTCCTTGGCGATCTGGCGGGACAAGTACCGGTCGAAGCCCATGTCGACCGGGAGGTTGGCCAGCTCGGACCAGGCCATCGCGAAGACGAAGATGCCGAGGCCCGCGGGCCCGACGTCCCGCGCGAGGACGAAGACGAGCGCCAGCGACGCGAGCTTGGCCACGATCTCGGCCACCGCTCGGATCGCGGCGTTGCCCGCAGCGCGGTCGGCGGCCTGCTCGCCGTCGGAGGCTGAGCGCACGCTCGTCTCAGCCATCTGTGGCGGCCGGCCGGGGTGGGCGGCGACGTGCCGTCCTGTGTGTGCGACCGTCTGTCCCAGGGGCCGTCAGCACGCCGCGATCCTAGCGGGAGGCCGAGCTGAGGACGGCAGTCGGCGACGGGCCAGGCGTCATCGACCGAGCTGCCAGAGCCGTCGACGATCCAGCGCCCGGCGCAGGGCCGGCTCGAACGCGAAGCGGCGCCGGCCCCCGTAGAGGATCGGGTAGAGCGCCTTGCGTACAGCTCCGACCGACGAGGCGCGGCGGTGCGCGGGCAGGTCGGCGAAGAGGCGCGGATGCAGCTCCCGCATCTGGCGGTAGACGTCGCGGTGGGAGGCCTTGACGTCGGCCAGCATCCGTGTGCCGTGGTTGCGGCGGCGATAGGCGGTCACCTCCTCACCGGCGTGGACGATGCTCGCCCCGGTCTCGGCCAGCGACATCCACAGGTCCCAGTCCTCGTACCAGGGCCGGGCGTGCTCGCGCCAGCCGCCCGCGGCCAGCAGCGCGGTCCTCTCGAACAGCGCCGTCACGGGGTACTCGTTGACGTACGCGACGCGGAACGGGTCGAGCGTCGCGGGGACGGTGCGGCGCACGTCGTGGGCACCGAACTCCTCGTAGTCACCGACGCACGCGGCGGCGCCCGGGGCGGCGGCCAGGCGGTCGGCCATCGCGGTGATCGAGGCCGGCACGGCGAGGTCGTCGGCGTCGAGCGGGAAGATGAACGGTGCGGAGGTCGCCGCGACGCCCGCCATGCGGGCCGCCGAGAGCCCGCGGTTCACGGGCTGGTAGACGATCCGGACACCGTCGGCCTCGAGCCGCTCGTAGAGCGCGAGGGTCGCCGGGTCGCGAGAGGCGTCGTCGACGACGACGAGCTCGATCGGCTCGGTGCCCTGGAGCGACGCCACGGTCTCCGCGAGCGTGGCGCCGTCGTCGAAGCAGGGCACGATGACCGCGACGCGTGCGCCCGCCGCGGAGGTGGTGGCTTCGTCCATGTTCGAATCATCGCAAGCGCGACCCGTTGCGGGCCGGCACGCATACCGGGAAAATGCCAGCACCTGGGATGCTCTCCCGGTGGAGAGCCTGATCCCACTCGGCGAGCTGACCCCGGCCGACGCGTCGGCGTGGCGCGAGCTCGCCGACCGAGCGGTCGAGCCGAACCCGTTCTTCGAGCCGCAGCTCGTCCTGTCCGCCCACAGGCACCTCCGTCCGAAGGGGGTCGCGCTGCTCGTCGCTCGCGACGGCGACACGTGGTCTGCCTGCATGCCCGTCTGCGCGCTCCGGCGTGGCGGCGTCGACGTGGCGCTTCGCACCTGGATCCACATGTACGCGTGTCTCGGTATGCCGCTCGTGCAGCCTGAACGGCCGGTGGAAGCGCTCGGCCGCCTGATGGCTGCCGCCCTTCCGCGGACACGGTCAGGTCTGCTCGTGCTGAACCGCCTTCCCGCGGACGGGATGGCCGGCGCCCTCATCCGAGATGCGCTGGGGGCGGAGGGGCTGTCCACGTTCGGCTCGGCCGTCCACGCTCGGGCGACGCTGGACCGTCGTGTCGACGGCGGCTACCTCGCGCACCTCGGGCGTCACCACCAGCGGGAGGCGAACCGCCTGGGGCGCCGACTCGAGGACACCCTCGGAGCAGCGCCGACGGTCGTCGACCGTGCGGAGGACCCCGAAGCCGTCGAAGAGTTCCTGCGCCTCGAGCGCACCGGCTGGAAGGGACGTGCGGGGACCGCGATGGCGTGCCGTGTCGGGGACGCCGCCTTCTTCCGCGCGCTGTGTCGCGACTTCCGCGCCGACGGCCGGCTGCAGCTGCTCGCGTTGCAGGCGGGCGGCCAGACCGTCGCCATGAAGTGCAACCTCCTCGCCGGCGACGCGGTCTTCTGCTTCAAGATCGCTCAGGACGACGCACTCAACCGCTTCTCCCCCGGGGTCCAGCTCGAGCGTGCGAACGTCGAGCACTTCCACGCGGACGGCACGGCTCGGTGGATGGACTCCTGCGCCGACGGCGACAACGCGATGATCAACCGGCTCTGGCCCGACCGTCGGCGGATCGCCAACATCGTGGTCGGCCGGCGCAACCTGCGCACGCGTGCCGGCGCGCTGGCGACGCGCACCACCTTCCGACTGCGAGCTCGCCGAGACCAGAGAACGACCGACCACGAAGGAGCACCATGTCCCAGATCGTGACCATCGACGAGACGCGCCTGGCCGACCGGTTCGGACGGTCGCCGATGACGATCGCGCACGCGTTGGTCGATCACCCCCTCCTCGAGGTCGACGCCGTCGCCGCCCTGGCCGAGCGCCTGCCCGCCGACGCCGTCGAGCACAACCTGGCCGACCTGCCCTCGGTCGCCGACCCGCGGAGCGTTCGCGTCAGCGACCGGCCGGTCGGGGAGATCGCCCGTGAGATCGAGACCAGCGGCTGCTGGATGGTGCTGAAGAACATCGAACGCGACCCGGCGTACAAGGCGCTGCTGGACCGAGCGCTCGACGAGGTCGCAGAGCGCGTCCCCGCCGCAGAACGCGGGATGCTGCAGCGCGAGGGCTTCATCTTCCTCTCCGCACCCGGGTCGGTCACGCCGGCGCACATCGATCCCGAGCACAACCTGCTGCTGCAGATCCGCGGGACCAAGGAGATGAACGTCGGCAGCTTCCCGGACGCCGCGACCGAGCAGCTCGTCACCGAGGAGACGCTCGGCGGGGGCCACCGCAACCTGAGCTGGGAGCCGGTCGATCCGCAGGCGTTCGCGCTCGCGCCGGGCGACGGCGTCTACGTTCCGCCCCACGCACCGCACTGGGTGCAGAACGGTCCGACCGCGTCGGTGTCGCTCTCCGTGACCTTCCGCACCGCCAGCACGGAGCGCGTGCGGCGGGTACACGCGATGAACGCCCGCCTGCGTCGGCTCGGGCTCTCCCCGCGCCCGCCCGGCGAGCGTCCGACGAGTGACCGTCGCAAGGCTGCGGGTGCAGCGGCCCTGGGCCGGCTGCGGCAGCTCACAGCTCGTGGGTCCAGGCCGCCGGGCGTCACCGGTTGAGGCGGGCGATGGCGTGGCGCTTCGCCACGCCGGCATGCTCCCGGAACGCCTGCGCGGCCAGGAGGCCGCTCGGCACCGGGTCGTCGATCGCCCACATGGATCCCGCTCGCCGGCGTGTCGGCCGCGTGGCGAGACGGCCGAGTTCACCGGTGAGGGCCGCGGCGACCTCGCCCTCGAGCCAGCGGTAGCGCACGCCGAGCCGGTAGCGCGGCGGCGGCGCACTCGCCGCTCCGGTGGCGACCCGGTACCAGATGGCCGGCAGGTTGACCCCGGCCGCGGTCGCCAGTGGCAGCGAGCCGTAGTAGCGCGTGTTGACGTCGATGAGCGCCGGGCCCTCGCGCGTGCGAAGGAACTGCAGGTGCGCGAGGCCCACCCAGCCCATGCCCCGCAGCATCGACAGCGACCGGTCGAGTAGCTCCGCGTCGGGCGCGATGCTCACCGACAGGCTCGAGGCACCCGCGGCGGCCGGCGCGAGCCGCAGGGCGCGTGAGGCAAAGCAGGCGGCGAGCTCGCCGTTTCGGTCCAGGACGATCGACAGGGCGTCGAGCGGGCCGTGCGCGTGCTCCTGGATGAGGACGGGCTCGGCGGCCGGCAGGGAGGTGAGCAGCGCGACGAGCTCCTCGCGGGTCTCGCAGACGCGCGTCGCCGGCAGCGCGCTGCTCAGCTCGGGGGACTTCACGACGCAAGGCGCCTCGGGCGGCGTGCGGGCCAGCGCGCCCGCGGCCCCCACGGCCAGCGTCCTGGGTGGGGCGAGCCCGGACCGTGCGGAGATCTCCGCCATCGTGGCCTTGTTGCCGGCGGCCAGCACGGTCTGCGGATCGCCGTAGGGAAGGATCGCGTCCTCACCGAGCTCGGAGGCGTGGCGGGCGAGGAGGCCGACCGATTCCTCCTGGCCCGGGAACACGACGAGCGGTCCGTACCGGGTCGTGAGCTCGGCGATGCGCTCGAGGAAGCCCGGCTCGTCCGCCGGGCCCGGCCCCCGGTAGGCACCCGAGGCGTAGCGGGATCGGGAGGCGGCCGCCCAGCGTGTCCGGCTGAGGGTCAGCACGTCGATTCCGGCCCGGCCCAGGCCGCGCACCCCCGATACCGCGCCGCGTGATTGTCCGTCTGTCACGAGGGCCGGCAGCACAGGTGGACCCTAGACCAAGGCTCCGCCCGGCGATAATGTCGCGCGATCTTCGGAAGACGACTGGGGTCCCTGCTCGCGCCTGTCGCGTTCTTCGCCACTTTGGTGCTCGCCGCCCCTGCCTCAGCGGCGGGCTGCACGCCCGCTTCGGGGGCCTACGGGTCGATGGTGGTGCAGACGGCCGGCGTGGTCGGGTATTGGCGGTTGGGGGAGTCGTCGGGGTCGGTGGCGTGCGACGGGGCGGGGTCCTCTCCGGGTGCGTACGCGGGCGGGGTGTCGTTGGGGCTGCCGGGTGCGATCGGCGGTGACACGGACACGGCGGCGGGCTTCGACGGGCAGCAGGCGAGGGTGTCGGTGGCCAACACGGCGGCGTTGCGGGTCGGAGACGTGTTCTCCGTCGAGGCGTGGGTTCGGCGAGGGCTGGTCGGGACGGGCGGCAACCAGGTGGTGGCGTCCAAGCAGGACGGGTCTTGGGTGCTGATGTTCTCGCCCGACGACCGGCTGGTGCTGCGGCGCTCGAACCGCGCGGACGTCGTGGCCTCGACGGTGCGGGTGACCGACACGGCCGGCTGGCATCACGTGGCGGTCACCAAGAGCGGCGGTTCGGTGCACCTGTACGTCGACGGCGCCGACGTGACCGGCACCGTGAGCCGGCAGACGATGGTCGACAACAGCCTGCCGATGGGGATCGGCCAAAGCTCGGACACGGCGTACTTCGCGGGGTCGATCGACGAGGTCGCGCTCTACCGCACCGTGCTGACCTCCGCGCAGATCCGCGCCCACGACGACGCCGGGACGAGCGCCGCACCGCCGGCCGCACCGACCGGGCTGACGGCGGTCGCCGGCGACCAGCGCGTCTCCCTCGCCTGGGGGGCGGGGATCGACAGCGACCTTTCGGGATATCGGGTCTACCGGCGCTCCGCTGACGGCAGCTGGCCGTCGACGCCGCTGGTCACGACGACGACCACGACGCGGAACTTCGTCGACAGCGGCCTGCCGAACGGGCAGGCGCAGACCTATCGCGTGACCTCCGTCGACCGGGCCGGCCACGAGAGCGTTCCGTCGAACACGGCCACGGCGACCCCGGCGCCGGCCGGGTGCGCGCCCCCCTCCGGGACGTATGCGTCGATGGTGGTGCAGACGGCGGGCGTCGTGGGGTACTGGCGGCTGGGGGAGTCGTCGGGGTCGGTGGCGTGTGACGGGGTGGGGTCTGCTCCGGGTGCGTACGCGGGCGGGGTGGCCTTGGGGCTGCCGGGCGCGATCGGTGGCGACGCGGATACGGCGGCGGGCTTCGACGGGCAGCAGGCGCAGGTGTCGGTCCCGGATACGGCCGCGTTGCGGGTCGGTGACGTGTTCACGGTGGAGGCGTGGGTGCGTCGTGGGTTGGTGGGGACGAGCGGGAATCAGGTGGTGGCGTCCAAGCAGGACGGTTCGTGGGTGTTGATGTTCTCGCCGGACGACCGGTTGGTGCTGCGGCGGTCCAACCGGGCGGATGTGGTGGCGTCGACGACGAGGCTGACCGACACGTCGGGATGGCATCACGTGGCGGCGACCAAGGACGGCGGCTCGGTGCATCTGTACGTCGACGGGGTCGACGTGACGGGCACGGTCGATCCGCAGACGATGGTGGCCAACAGCCTTCCGATGGGGATCGGGCAGAGCTCGGACACGGCGTACTTCGCGGGGTCGATCGACGAGGTCGCGCTGTACCGCACCGCGCTGACCGGCGACCAGCTCCGCTCCCACCGCAACGCCGGGGTCACCCCGACGCCCTCGAACGCTCCGGTGATCGCCGTGGCCGGGGACATCGCCTGCCAGTCGAACTCCTCGAGCTACAACGCGGGCAACGGGACGGCGACCCAGTGCCGGCAGCGTTCGGTCTCCGACCTGCTGGTCGGCGGCGGCCTGGCCGGCGTGCTGCCGCTGGGGGACAACCAGTACGAGGTCGGCTCCCTGAGTGAGTTCCGCACCGTCTACGACGCCAGCTGGGGCCGCGTGAAGTCGCTCACCCGCCCGGTCATCGGCAACCACGAGTACAACGGCACGAACCCCTCGGGCTACTTCGACTACTTCAACGGCACGAAGGTCAAGACGGGCGTGGCGGGCACCCGGAACAACGGCTGGTACTCCTACAACCAGGGCGCGTGGCACGTGGTCGTGCTCAACTCGAACTGCTCGCTCCTGGCGGGGGGCTGCGGGGTCGGCTCCGCGCAAGAGGCGTGGCTCCGCGCCGACCTGCGCTCAAGCAGCGCGCGCTGCACGCTGGCCGCCTGGCATCACCCGAGGTTCACCTCCGGCGGCGAGGCGGGTGGCAACACCCTCGAGATGCAGCCGATCTGGCAGGACCTGCAGGACGCAGGCGCGGATCTGGTGATCACCGGCCACGACCACGACTACGAGCGCTTCGCCCCCCAGGACGCCGACGGGCGCCTCGACGAGGCCCGCGGCCTACGCGAGTTCGTCGTCGGCACCGGCGGGCGCAGCCACCACGCCTGGGGCACCGTGCAGCCCAACAGCGAAGTGCGCGACAACGCGACGTTCGGTGTCCTGAAGCTCAGCCTCCGCAGCACCGGCTACGACTGGCAGTTCGTCCCGGAGGCCGGCCGGACATTCACCGACGCCGGCTCCGCCGCCTGCCACTGATCGCTCGCGGGCCCGCCTCACCCGCGGCGAAGGAGCCGCTTGAGTTGCTCGCGCCGCTCGTCGGGGAGCAAGGCGGCACGGTCCCGCGCGGCCTTCGCCAGGTGCTTGCGCGCGAGCCCGACGCGGACGAGGGGGTAGCGCGGCCCGACGGCGTAGAGGTCCTCGACGCGGAGCTCGTGCTCGCCGTCCGCGAACCGCTGCTTGTACGGGTACTCGCCCGCCCCGAGATCGTGCTCACGCACCCCGAGCTCATGCGCGTCTCGCACCGCGGCGTGAAGGAGCACGAGGCCCATGCCCTCCTTCGTCCACTCGTTGTCCATCCCGGTCCACACGAACGAGATGCGGTCGCCGGCTCGCAGGTGCAGCTGCGCTCCGACCACGCGGCCCTCGTGCTCGACCACCCACACCCGGAGGTGCCCGCCGGCCAGAAGTCGCGGGGTCGCGGCGACGGCGGCGAGGCGGTCCGCGTGGGTGAGTGCGGACACCTTGCCTGAGCTCTCGAAGCGGGCGTGATGGAGGGCGAGCAGCTCGGTGATGTCCTGCGCGACCTGCTCGGGATCGTCCGAACGTCGCACGTGTCCGCCGCGTTTCTCGATCGCCCGGGTGTTCTGGCGGACCTTCTGCCGGAAGCTCTTCGAGCGGGCGGCGAACCAGTCGTCGTAGCTGCCGGCGATGGTCACCGAGGGGACCGTCTGCGTGCCCTCGATACGGCGGACGACCCGGCCGGGGATGGTGCGCGCGAGCAGTCCCGGCCACGGGGAGGCGCTCGGCACCCAGCCGAGGGCGACCATCGCCGGGGAGGGTTGGAGTCGCTCCGCGTACTCGACGACCGCGGCGGCGAGCGCGTCCTCGTGGCCGGGGAGGCACAGCGGGGGGACCGCGGCGACGGAATGGCTTCCGAGGGAGACAAGGCTCGAGATCCGGAAGGGACCGGCCCAGCGCGCCAGGGAGAACGGCGCCACGCCGACGATCCGTCCGGACTCGCGCACCACGACGACGTGCATGTCGACGCGGGTCCCGTGCTCGGCCCCGGCGAGGAGCCAGGCGCTCAGGGAGTACGGCTGGCCCGCGGCCACCGCGAGCGCGTCCCACTCGGCACGGACGGCCTCCGACACGTCGGTGGGGTCGCGAAGCACCTCCACAGTCAGCTCCATCGACCGGACCCTAGAGGGACGCCGCCGAGGCACGGGTAGTGTCCCGTCATGAGCGAGCTCTCCTACGCCCACGGCCCCGGAACGACGCCCCTGCTCGGCCAGACCATCGGGGCCTGCCTGCGAGCGACCGCGTCGGAGCACCCCGAACGCGAGGCGGTCGTCTCCTGCGCCCAGGACGTGCGGCTCACCTACGCGGAGCTCGACGCGGCGGTCGATCGCCTGGCGACGGGCCTGCGCCGGCGCGGCATTGACCAAGGCGATCGCGTCGGCGTGTGGGCGCCCAACTGCGTCGAGTGGATGCTCGTCCAGTACGCGACCGCCCGCATCGGTGCGGTCCTCGTGAACGTCAACCCCGCCTACCGGACCCACGAGTTGTCGTATGCACTCGAGCAGTCCGGGGTGCGCGTCCTCCTCAGCGCACCCGCGTTCAAGACGAGCGACTACCGGGGGATGGTCGAGGAGGTGCGCGGCGAGCTCCCCGGGCTCGAGGACGTCGTCTTCTTCGGGGACGGCCGGTGGGACGAGCTCGCTGCGACCGAACCGGATGCGGCCGCGCTCTCCCGGCAGGAGGCCGACCTCGACCGCGACGACGCGATCAACATCCAGTACACGAGCGGGACCACCGGCTTCCCCAAGGGCGCCACCCTCACCCACCACAACATCCTCAACAACGGCTTTCTCGTCGGCGAGCTGTGCGGGTACTCCGAGGCCGACCGCATCTGCGTCCCGGTGCCCTTCTACCACTGCTTCGGCATGGTCATGGGGAACCTCGCGGCCATCACCCACGGCGCGTGCATCGTGATCCCGGCGCCGGGCTTCGACCCCGTCGCGACCCTTCAGGCCGTCGCCGCCGAACGCTGCACCTCGCTGTACGGGGTGCCCACGATGTTCATCGCGATGCTGGCGGAGGACGGCTTCGGCGACCATGACCTCACCTCGCTGCGCACCGGCATCATGGCGGGCTCGCCCTGCCCGTCGGAGACGATGCGCGAGGTCGTCGAGCGGATGCACATGCGTGAGGTATCCATCTGTTACGGCATGACCGAGACCTCGCCGGTCTCCACGCAGACCCGCGTCGATGACCCCCTCGAGCGGCGTGTGAGCACGATCGGCCGCGTCGGCCCGCACCTCGAGGTGAAGGTCATCGACCCGGCCTCGGGCGGCACGGTCGCTCGTGGGGAGACCGGTGAGCTCTGCACGCGCGGGTACTCCGTGATGCTCGGCTACTGGGAGCAGCCGGAGAAGACGGCCGAGGCGATCGACGCCGCCGGCTGGATGCACACCGGCGACCTCGCCACGATGGACGCGGAGGGCTACCTTCGGGTCGTCGGGCGCTCGAAGGACATGGTCATCCGGGGTGGGGAGAACGTCTATCCACGTGAGGTCGAGGAGTTCCTCCACACGCACCCTGACGTGGCCGACGCCCAGGTGGTCGGCGTGCCAGACGCCAAGTACGGCGAGGAGCTCTGCGCCTGGCTGCAGCTACGGGCCGGGGCGGAGGAGCTCGACGCGGCCGCGGTGCGCGCCTTCTGCAAGGGCCGCCTGGCCCACTACAAGATCCCGCGCTACGTCCTCTGCGTCGAGGAGTTCCCCATGACCGTCACCGGGAAGGTCCGCAAGAACGAGATGCGGGAGAGCTCCGTCGAACGGCTCGGTCTGAGCTGAGCCTCAGCGGGCCGGGCAGCGCAACCGCCGCAGTCGGACCGTCTGCAGCCGGCCGCGTCGGTCCCGCCCGGTGACCTCGGGCCGGACGGTCCGGCCTCGCGGCACGTGCACCCGCACGACCGTTGGGATGCGCCCGCTGAAGCGGCGGCGCCTGCTCCCGACGACGAGCCGGAACCCGCGCAGCCTCCGGGCCGCGCGGGGGAGCCGGAGGCGGGGGCGGCAGGCGCGGGCGGCGGGCGCCGGGGCACCGCTGGTCGGGGTCGCCGTCGCGGGCGGGACGACCGTGATCCCGGCGGGCGGCGTGAGCTCGCGGACCGCACCGTCGAAGCCGACGGTGAACAGGTGGTCCGCAGGCCAGCCCGGACCGCGGCCGAACTTCACCGCGCTGACGTTCGTGAGGCCCGAGGCGAGCACGCAGCTCGTCCCGTCACGCGGGTCGACGCGGATGATCTCGCCGGCCAGGTTCGCCGCGACGTAGAGGAGGCCCGAACCGTCGACGTCCAGGTCGTCGAGCCCCTTCGGGAGACCGGGCACGCCGAGCCGCGCGATCACCTCGACCTGCCGCGGGTCGCTCACTCGGATCCGCCGGACCGAGGACTCGGCCGTGAACGTCTCCACCGTGTAGAGCCAGGTGCCGGTCGGGTCGAGCTCGAGGCCGTTCGTGTCGGGAAGCGCCGCCCAGTTCGGTTGCGCCGCGCGCGGCGGCGCGGCGGGGATCCGCGTGATCCCGGTCTCCGATCCGATGTCACGCGAGACGAGCGCCGAGCCGTCCGGCAGGAAGGCGAGCCCGTTCGGCATCGTCAGCCCGCTCGCCCAGCGCTCGCGGGCGCCCGTCGCGAGGTCGACCCGTTCGATCGTCCCCGTCGCCTGGTTCAGCAGCCCGGCCTGCGCGGAGTCGCCGCTGTTGACGTAGAGCGAGCCGTCGCGGACGCGAAGGCCGCCGGGGGCGTCGAGACCGTCAACGAGCGTCGTGGCTGCGCCGTCCGGAGAGAGGCGCAGGACGGCGCGCGGGCCGGACGCGGACACGAGCAGCCCGCCGGAGCCGTCCGGCTCGAGGTTCTCGAGCGACCCGAGTCCGTCCGTGACCGTCCGCACCGTCCAGGGCTCGCACGGAACGGCGGCCGCCGCCGGCGCCGCGACGACGCCGGCGCTCAGGGCGGCGACGACCAGCGCGAGCCCTACGCGCATCAGGCGAGCGAGGCGGGCCCGCACGGGATCAGGCGCGAGTCGGCGAGCCCGCCAGAGCGGTGCTTCGCGATCTCGAGGTAGCCGGGGTCGGTGACCATCTCGAGGAACTTCGCGCGGGACGGGTAGCGGACGACGAAGGCGACGTCCCACTCGTCGTCTTCCGGGCCGATCACCGCCGGGGTGCAGCTGCCGGACCACACCAGCTCCCCGTTCACCCGGGCGATGTGCGGCAGGACCGCAGCCGCGTAGGTGGCGTAGGACTCCTGGCCGCCGTCAGCGGCGAAGCGGAGCAGGTTGAGCATGTCGACGGGCGTTGCGTCCTCGCTGCTAGCGGCAACGAGGCGCTCGACCTGCTGCTGGGTCGGGTCGATCGGCATGGGGCGAACCTACCGACGCGCGGCACGGAGCTGCCGTCGTGGTCCGATGCGCACCGCCCGCCGGACCACCTTCGCGCTCGTCGCGGCGCTCCTCGCGGGCCTGCCCGCCGTCGCCCAGGCCGAGGACGTCACGGTCACCTCCTTCGACGGCACGAAGATCTCCGCCCACGCGCGGTTCGGCGTAGGACCGCGACGGCGTGGCCTTCGTGCCTGGCGGAGCTCGCCGCGCTCCTGGCCCAGCTCGCGTTCCTACGCGGACGCAGCTCCACGACGCCCGGAACGGACCGCGAGACGTCACGGCACCAGATCGCGTGTGCTCTTCGTCCCCATATGGGAGCCCGACGGCACACGCGATGGCGCCTCAGAAGAGCGTCAGGACCTCGAAGCGCGCCGTGGGCTCGGGGGCCGCAGCGGGCGCGGGGCGTCTCCGCGGGCGGCGCGGCCGCTTCGGCGCGTGGAAGAGCGCAAGGCGCCACGGGTCGTCGAGCCACTCGAGGTGGGCGATCTCGGCGGGGACGAGCGCGCGCGTCGGCTGTTGACGTCGCCAGGCCTGATCGCCCGAGAGCTGCCCGCGGCGCCGCGCGAACGGAGCCTCGCGCTCGGCCGCCACCACCCGGTCCTCGCGGTAGAAGCGCATCGGGGCACGCCAGCCGTGGGGGTTCGGTCCGTGCGCGTCGGGGGCGCCGAGCAGACCGCTCACGAGCGTCTCGGTCCAGCCGCGCTGGCGCTTCAGATCGGACGCGGAGACGAGGCGGAGGACCGGCGCGGGAACCACGCGTTCGAGGGTAGCTACGCGCGGACGCTCGCCAGCGCGCTCGCCACGCAGGCGTCCCCGACACGGTCCCCGTCGGCGACGAACAGCGCCGGCCCTCCGTCGCCGTCCCGCGTGACCCCGACGCCGATCCGGGCCAGGTGCATCGCCCCGAGCATCTGGGTCCACAGGAGGTTGCCGGTGAGCTCCGCGTCCTCGACCACGAAGTCGCCGCGTCGCGTGCCGCGGCGCAGCACGTCGATGAGCGGACTCAGGCAACTGGTCATCGCCTCGCCGAGCGTCGCCCACACCTCCTCGGAGAGGTCGGCCCCGAGCTCGTCGGCCCGGCGGCGCATCAGGTTGATCTGACCGTCGAGGAAGGCGGGGTAGCGACGGCAGAACCCCGTGTACGCGCGGACGAGGTGCTCGAGCTGCACCGCCGGTTCCGGGGATGCGTCGATGCCGAGCTGCTGAAGTGCGGCGAGCTCGGCCAGGTACCCGGCGACCACGAGGACGACCAGCTCCTCCTTGGTGGCGAACTCGCGGTAGATGAGCCCACGCGCGATGCCGACGGCCTGGGCGATCTCCTCGACCGGCGCCTCGGCCACCCCGCGGCTGTCGAAGATCGACCGGCACGCGGCCACGAGCTCACGGCGGCGGGCTTCACGAAGCTCGGGGGACGGAGCCGGCACGTCCGTGATCGTACTCACGCTGACCGTGTGTTGACAACCGTTCTCAACCGCCTTACCGTCCGCCTACAGTCGACGAGGAGAGCGTCGCGAACCCCAAGGAGAGCCGATGGTCGAGAAGGCAGCAGCGCCGAAAGTCCCCATGCTGCGCAAGCGCGCGTTGCAGCTCGCCGGCGCCATCACCACACCGCTGCTGCCCGACGACTACCTGGGGCTGCTCGACCCACGCTGGTCGACGAAGGAGGCCACGGGGACGATCGTGCGCATCAAGAAGGAGACCGACGAGGCCTCCACGGTCGTCATCAGGCCGAGCCACGGCTGGGACGGGCACCGGCCCGGCCAGTACCTGCGCATCGGCGCGGAGATCGACGGCGTGCGCCACTGGCGCGCCTACTCCATCACCTCCGATCCCGGCCACCCCGAAGGGCTGCTGTCGATCACGATCAAGCGGGTCGAGGACGGCCGCATGTCGCGCTGGTTCCTCGATCAGGTGAAGCCCGACCAGATGGTCTTCCTCGGCGCGGTCGAGGGGACGTTCCTGCTTCCCGACCCGTTGCCGAAGAAGATCCTCAGCATCTCCGCGGGCTCCGGGATCACGCCCGTCATGGCGATGCAGCGCGAGCTCATCATGCAGGGGGCCGACGCGGACATCGTCCACATCCACTCCTGCCGCACGCCGGAGCTCTTCATCTTCGGCGAGATGTTCCGCGAGCTGCAGGGTCGCCGGCCCGGCTACACGCTGATCGAGCGGAACACCGGCACCGACGGTCGCATCGCCGCCTCCGACCTCGACGAGATGGTCCCGGACTGGCGCGAGCGCCACACCTTCCTCTCCGGTCCGCGCGAGATGATCGACGCGTTCGAGGAGTACTACGAGGAGCACGGCGGCGAGGACACCGTCCTGCACGTCGAGCGCTTCCAGCCGGTCATCGGCGACGGCTCGGCCGACGTCGGCTCCGGCGGCAGCGTCTCCTTCCTGGTCCAGGACAAGGAGGCCGAGTGCGACGTCGGGGTCTCGATCCTGGCCGGCGGGGAGGAGGCCGGGGCGCTCCTGCCCTTCGGCTGCCGGATGGGCATCTGCCACACCTGCGTCGGCAAGCTGCGCACCGGCAACGTCCGCGACCTCCGCACCGGCGAGCTGACCGCCGGTGAGGGCCAGACCATCCGCACCTGCGTCAACGCGCCCGAAGGCGCGATCGAAATCGAGCTGTAGCGCGCCTCTGCGCGCCGCTCGCATCCCAACGAAGGAGACACCCACATGGCCACTGCCGAAGCTCCCCGTCCGACCACGATGCACGACCCGAACTCCAACCACCCGCTGCACCGGCTGACCCCGGAGCAGATCGAGGAGCTGGGGAAGAAGTTCCAGGAGATCGGTGAAGAGACCCGCGCGAACCTGGGCGCCAGCGACGCGCACTACATCCGCTCGCTCGTCCAGTTCCACCGCCGCCTCGGCGCGCTCTCGCGGATCGTGCTCATGGCGAGCCGCTACCCGCCGGCGTGGGTCCTCGGGACCACCGGCCTCTCGGTCGCGAAGATCCTCGAGAACATGGAGATCGGGCACAACATCCTCCACGGCCAGTGGGACTGGATGAACGACCCGAACATCCACTCCTCGACCTGGGACTGGGACACCGCGGGCACCTCGGCCTCGTGGAAGCACTCGCACAACTACCTGCACCACACGTTCACGAACGTCGTCGGCAAGGACAAGGACGTCGGCTACGAGATCATGCGGGTCGATCCGAAGCAGGACTGGGAGCCGCGCTTCCTGGCCCAGCCGGTCATCAACGTGCTGCTCATGCTCTTCTTCGAGTGGGGCGTCGCCCTGCACGACATGGACCTCGAGGCCATCCGCAAGGGTGAGAAGAACATCTCCGAGCTGAAGCAGCCCGTGAAGGAGATGGTCCAGAAGGGCAGCCGCCAGATCATCAAGGACTACGTGGCCTTCCCGGCGCTCTCCGGCCGCAAGGGCTTCAAGCGGACCCTGCAGGCGAACCTCACGGCGAACATCGTCCGGAACATCTGGTCCAACGCGATCATCTTCTGCGGCCACTTCCCCGATCAGGCCTACACGTTCACCGAGGAGGAGGCGGCCGACGAGAGCCAGGGCGCCTGGTACGTCCGCCAGCTCCTCGGTGCCGTGAACATCGAGGGCTCGGACACGTTCCACCTGATGAGCGGGAACCTCTCCTTCCAGGTCGAGCACCACCTCTACCCGGACATGCCGAGCTCCCGCTACAAGGAGATCGCGCCGAAGGTGAAGGCGGTCTGCGAGGAGTACGAGCTGCCGTACAACACGGGGCCGTTCCTCAAGCAGTGGCTGATGGTCCAGCGCACGATCCTGCGGCTGGCCTTCCCGGGCGGCTCGGTCCGCAAGAAGGCACCGGCCTATCACGCCCCGCCGAAGGTCGAGAAGCGCGGCCCCGAGGTCCACACCCCGGAAGGCCCGATCCCCGCGTTCCCGTAGGTCGGCACAGCGTCGTCCGGGCGCCCCGGCGCGCCCGGGCGGGGCTAGCCTTCGGCGGGTGAGGGAGGAGGATCGACGCTCGCCCACCGAGAAGGTGGTCGCGGGCTCACTGATCGACGAGAGCGGCGTCGGCAAGCCGCTCTCCGAGCGCCAGCTGCAGCGCCAGCGCTCCGTCGAGAGCTACCTGCTCGGCGAGGCGATGCCCCGCTACATGCAGCGACTGCGGGAGATCGAGCGGGGCCTCGCGGAGCAGGAGCGCCGGCTGGCCGCGGTGCACGCCCGGCTCCGTGAGGAGCTCCCGGCGGAGGAGTTCTCGCGGACCTGGGAGGAGCGTGCGCAGACCTGGGACCTCGCGGCGCTCAACGTGCTGATCGCCACCCACAACGAGTGGTACCCGATCGAGCGTGACCTCCCGATGGACCCGCGCACCGGCGACTACGTCCCGGTCAACGGCCGCTCCTACCGCCGGGAGCACGTGGGACCGGCGTGGATCCTCGCGCGTTTTCCAGCCTGATCAGGCGAGCACGGACTCCACGTAGGGCCCGAGCAGCGTCGTGATCGACTCCGGGCCCATCCCGGCGGGGCTGCTGGGGAGCGCGGCGAAGCTGATCGCGAGGCGCACGACGCACTCGGCGAGCAGGCGGCCCTGCTCCGGCTCGATCGTCGGCCAACCGGCGAGCAGGAAGCTCCCGAGCCGGTCGGTCGCGTGTTCGAGGACGGGCTGGCCCTGCGTGGTCACGAGCGGCAGCAGCTCGTTGTCCGCGTCCCCGGAGACGATCGCCCGCACGAGCGGGTCCTCGGCCGCGGCGGCCAGGAACACGCCGAACGCCGCCGAGAGCGCTTCGGCCGGCGCGTCCAGGTGCGCCTGCACGGCGGCCTCCACGGCCTCGAGGAAGCGGTCGACCTCCCGCAGCACGTAGGCCTGCGCGAACTCCTGGCGGGAGCCGAACGCTTTGTAGAGCGTTTGGCGGCTGACCCCCGCGGCGCGGGCCACCTCGGCCATCGTGACCTCGCTCCAGGTCCGCGCGCCGAGCTGCTCGCGCATCGCGTCGAGGAGCGTCGAGCGCAGCAGCTCGCGCGCGGCGACGGGGTAGGGGACGGGCGCGTCGGTCACCGGATCAACGTAGTGCGAGGGCGCGCCCACGCACTCACCCGGCGGGCTCGAAGTCGAGCTTGCTCTCCACCCCGCAGTCGGGGCAGGTCCAGTCGTCAGGGACCGCGCTCCAGGGCGTCCCCGGCGGGAACCCCTCGCGCGGGATGCCCTGCTCCTCGTCGTAGGTCAGCCCGCACTCCGGGCAGCGGTAGGTCATCGGGTTGCTCCGAGCACCCGCGCGCGCTTGGACGGTTGGATGTTCGCCAGCGTGAGGTCGCCGTCGTAGTGCTCGAGGACCCGGTGGTCCATCACCCGGCGCCAGAGCGGCGGGATCACGGCGAGCACGATCATCGTCGCGTAGCCGGAGGGGAGCTCGGGCGCCTCGTCGAAATGACGCAGCGCCTGGAAGCGACGGGTCGGGTGGGCGTGATGGTCCGAGTGGCGCTGGAGGTGGTAGAGCAGCACGTTCGAGCCGATGTTGTTGGAGTTCCACGAGTGCTGCGGCTCGGTGCGCACGTAGCGCCCGTCCTCGCGCTTGCCGCGGAGCAACCCGTAGTGCTCGAGGTAGTTGACGACCTCGAGCAGCGAGAACCCGAAGATCGCCTGGACGATCAGGTAGGGCAGAACGACCGGCCCGAAGGCGACGGTGAGCACGGCGAAGAGCACGAACGTCATCGCCCACGCGTTGAGGATGTCGTTCTTGGGGGTCCACGGGGACGAGCCGGTGCGCTTCAGGCGGGTGGCCTCGAGCTCCCACGCAGAGGTGAGCGAGCCCTTGACGGTGCGCGGCAGGAAGGCCCAGAAGCTCTCGCCGAGCCGCGAGCTCGCCGGGTCCTCCGGGGTGGCGACGCGGACGTGGTGGCCGCGGTTGTGCTCGATGAAGAAGTGGCCGTAGCCGGACTGCGCCAGCGCGATCTTGCTCAGCCAGCGCTCCACGCTCGCGCGCTTGTGGCCGAGCTCGTGCGCGGTGTTGATGGCGATGCCGGAGACGCACCCGACGGTGAGCGCGAGGCCGATCGAGGAGAGCACGCCGAGGTCCCCGCTCGACCACAGCCAGCAGGCGGCTACGAGCGAGGCGTACTGGAGCGGCAGGTACAGGAAGGTGCACCAGCGGTAGTAGCGATCCTGCTCAAGCCACTGGATGACCGAGTCCGGTGGGTTCGCGGCGTCCTTCCCGATCGCCTGATCGAGCAGGGGGATCACCCCGAAGACGAACGCGGGGCCGAAGAACCAGAAGACCGCGAGCCCGGTGGCCTCCACGAGGCCCCAGGCCATGAACGGCAGAAGGGGCACGAGGAGCCCGAGGGTCCAGGCGTAGCGCTTGGGGTCGGTCCAGGCCGCGGGGGTCAGCGCCGGCCGGGTGTCATCAGGGGCATGGATCGTCGCCATGTGGACACCGTACCCGTTGGTGTCAACCAGCGCAACAATCTGTCGCTCCGTGTTTGACGTCGTGTCGGCGCGAGCGCGCGGCGCCTACATGCCCACGGACCGACGGAACAGCACGAGGCAGATGACCGCGGCGATCCCCGACAGCAGCGGGATCCCGGCGCCGACGACACCGACGATCGCGAGCAGCAGACCCACGACGGCGATCGCGCCGAAGGTGCCTCCGGCCGCAACCAGGCGGAAGGCCTTGGCCTCCCGGTCCTTGCGGGAGACGCGTTTGCCGGAACGGGGCTCGAGGCTGCTCACACCGACATGGTGGCACGCGCGGCGCCGGAGGCGCGATCGGCGAGCCCCCAGGCGGCGAGGCCGACGAGTGCGCTGACCAGGGCGACCGCGCCCCAGGTGCCGAAGGTGTCGGCGATCAAGTGCGAGGCCACGAAGGCCGCGAGGTAGATCGCGACGAGAGCGACCGCCACCCCCGTGCCCCGCTCCGCCCGCCAGCGCAGCGCGCACCAACCGGCGCCCGCCACGAGCACGACGCCCCCGAGCGGGCGGATCCCGGTCGCCTGGGCCACCGCGAAGCCGACGGCGAGCGAGCCCGCGGCGACCGGCCACGTCGGAACAGAAGGCATGGCGCTCAGCGTAGTCGGGCGATCGGGCTAGACCGGACGGTCCGAGAGGACCATCCGAATGGACGATGCCCCTCAGCAGCAGCCTCGGGCATGATCTCGATCACGGGCAGAACCGCACCCGGTGAGCGAACCCCCCGTCACTCATCGGAGCCCTCGAATCGGAGCGCAGCGCCGGTCGTCACGCCTTCCCCCTGTCGGCGGCCGGTGCAGCTCCTACGCTTCTCGCGTGAGCCCGTTCGACGACCCGGCGATCCTCGAGCGCTTCGCGAGCCTCGCGGTCGGCTTCGCCGCCAACGTGCAGCCCGGCCAGCTCGTTCAGATCAAGAGCGAGATCGGCAAGGAGGCGGTGACGCGCGCGATCGCCGCGGAGGCGTACCGGGCCGGGGCCAAGTACGTCGACGTCGACTACTTCGACGTGCACGTCAAGCACGCCCGCCTCGAACACGCCGCCGAGGACACGCTCGACTTCGTGCCGCCGTGGCTCGGCGAGAAGCTCCTCGCGCTCTCCGCCGCCCGAGCCGCCCGTATCGCCCTCAGCGGGCCGGTGGCGCCTCGGCTCTTCGAGGACATCGATCCCGCCCGCTCCGGCCGTGACCAGCTCCCGGCGATCAAGGAGACGGGCCCGGTCGTCAACGCACGGACGACGAACTGGACGATCCTGCCGTGCCCCACCCGCGCGTGGGCGCAGGAGGTCCACCCGGAGCTCGCACCCGACGAGGCGTGGTCGCGCCTCGGCGAGCAGCTGTTGCACGTCTGCCGCCTCGACGAGGAGGACCCCGTGGCCGCCTGGCGCGAGCGGGCCGCGGTCCTCGTCGGGGCCGCCGAGCGCGTCACGGCCCGCCGCTTCGACGCCGTGCACTTCCGCGGAGAGGGAACCGACCTGCGGGTCGGGCTCCTGCCGACCTCGACCTGGATCGCGGCGAAGTTCGAGACGGTGGACGGCATCGTCCACATGCCGAATCTCCCCAGCGAGGAGATCTTCTGCTCGCCGGATCCGCTGCGGGTGGACGGCGTCGTGCGCGCGACCAAGCCGCTCGTGCTCGGCGGCAGCGTGATCACCGGCCTGGAGGTCGAGTTCGTGGCCGGCGTCGCAGTCCGGATCGACGCCGAGAGCGGCGCCGACGTCCTGCGCGGCTACGCGGCCCGCGACGAGGGCGCAGCTCGGCTCGGCGAGGTCGCGCTCGTCGACGGGGACGGGCGGATCGGCAAGCTCGACACGGTCTTCTTCGACACCTTGCTCGACGAGAACGCCGCGAGCCACATCGCGCTCGGGAACGCCTACAGCTTCGGCGCCGGCAAGGCCGACGAGGATCGTCTCAACCGCTCCCAGATCCACGTCGACTTCATGATCGGCTCGGCAGCGGTCGAGGTGGACGGCATCGAGGCCGACGGCTCCGCGGCCCCGCTGCTGCGCGGCGGGGCCTGGCAGCTGTAGCCGGACGACGGGTCGCTAGGCTCCGTCGTCGCAGGATCCCGGAGAGGTGCCAGAGCGGCTGAATGGGCACGACTGGAAATCGTGTGTGCGTTTGCGCGTACCGAGGGTTCGAATCCCTCTCTCTCCGCTGGGACGACGCTCAGCCTCCGTTGATCGCCAGCACGATGTGGCGACGCGACACGGCCAGGAAGTCGTGCGTCTCCGGCGCCCCCACCCCGTCGAGCCGCGTGATCGTCGCGCCGGTCAGCGAGATGAAGTCGCGCTCTGTGGCGTTCAGCAGGTCCGAGACGCGTGAGCGGTAGCCGTCGCGGGCGAGCGTGAGCCCGCCCGTGATGCGGTGGCGCTGCGTCTCGAAGACGACCTGCTCGGTCCGGTGCTGTCCCTGGTCCATGGTGCGCATCCTGACCGTTCGTGGCGTCCGCCGTGGTTTCTTCACGGCGCGCCTGGTTTTTCGCACTCGAAAGAGTACGTTTGATGGGTTATGGGAAGCATCTGGGATAGGTGATGGGGGAGCCGAACCACGACCGTGCGGCCTCTGACGCCGTCTCCTCCGCCGAGCTCGCCTCCGCGGTTCGTCGCGAGCGCGAGCGGCTCGCCGAGGCCCTGCACGACGACGCGCTGCAGCGCGTGATGCTCGCCCAGCAGGACCTCATCGAAGCCGAGGAGGAAGGCGACGAAGACCTCCGCGCGGACGTGCGCCGGCAGCTCGGCGAGCTCGCCCACTCCCTGCGGGCGACGACGCGAGCCATGCACGACCGGTCTCTGGAGGAGCTTCCGCTCTCCCGCGCGCTCGACCGGCTCGCCGCCGACGGCGCCCGCCGCGGCCGCCTGGCCGTGACCACCGTCGTCGCGCCCGAGGCCACCGGCGTCCACGACGGGCTGATCGTGCGGCTGACCCGGGAGCTGCTCGCCAACGTCGTCCGGCATGCGCAGGCCGAGAACGTCGACATCAGCCTCGCGAGGGAGGACGAGACGGTCGTGCTGCGCGTGTGCGACGACGGCCGGGGGATCGCCGCCGGGGAGCTCGAACGCGCCGCCGCCTCCGGCCACATCGGGCACGCGCGGATGCGTCGGACGCTGGCTTCGATCGGCGGAACGATCGAGATCGTGTCCGCCCCCGGGGCCGGGACCACGGTGCAGTGCGCGCTCCCGGTCGCCGCGCTACGAGCCCACCATCGCCTGGAGGCGTCGATCGAGAAGGGGCAGGGGCTCGGCCGCCTGCTGGCCGCGTCGGACCCGCGCGCAGAATCGGCGGCGCTCGCTGTGGCGCGGGTGACGAACGGTGCGATAGCCGCGCTCCCTGAGACCGCGCTCCGCATCCGCCACCACCCGGGGCGATCGCTCGACGAGCGCTCTGAAGCCGCTGGGCGGCCGGGAGCGGAGGCCGCGGCCGAGACGACGGACGCCGCCGCGGTGGCCCTGGCCCGCATCACCGCCCTCTACGACCGGCCGGACGGCGAGGGAAGGGAGGCCGACCTCGACCGTCTTCTCGAGGAGATCGCGAGCGCAGTCGGCGACGCGCTCGGCTGGACCGTCGTGCTCTGCGTCGCGCGGCCGGGGGAGGACGCCCTCGTCGCCCGGGCGTCGCACGGGCTCGACGCCAACAGCTGGGCGGCCGTCCGCGGGACCGCCTACACCCGGGCGCAGTGGGACCCTCTCCTCGACGAGCGCTTTGCGCGCGGGGGCGCCTACCTGATCCCCGATGGCGCGCTCCGGACAGCCGGCCCACCGGAGCCGTCCGCCGGCCGGGGCGCCTGGCACGACGGGGACGACCTGCTCGTTCCGTTCCGCGGCCGCGACGGCCAGATGCTCGGGGTCTTCTCCTTCGGCGCTCCGGTCTCGGGTCGACGGCCTTCCGACGAGGAGCTCGCCGTCCTCGCGACCGTCGCGGGGCACACCGGAAGGCTCGTGCGGTTGGCGCACGAGTCGCTCGCGCGGACACGGCACGCCTCCGCGCTCGCCGGGCTGCTGGAGGCGACCGCGCAGCTGACGGCGACGCCGGACCCCGAGGAGATCCCGCGCCGGGTCGCGGACGCCGTCGCGGATCACCTGGGCTTCGGCCGGGTGATCGTCGAGGTGATGGGCGCCGACGGGCTCATGCGGCCCGCGGCCGAGCGAGGCGGGGAGACGGCCGGGCTGGAGCCGCTCTCGGGCCGCGAGCTCGACGCGCTCGACGCCGACCTGCTCGTCCCGCCGGGCCGCGCCGGGCTCCTGCTCCCGGCGGCCCGGCGCGTGCTGCAGCGGCCGGGCGCCGGGACCGCTCGCCCGCCCGCGTGGGACGGACACCTGCTCATGGTCCCGCTCCGAGCACACGACGGTCACGTCGTCGGCCTGGTGTGGCTCGACGCGCCCGCCGACGGGCTGCTGCCCCCCGCGCGCACCGTCGGGGCGCTCCGAAGCTTCACCGACCAGGCCGCCGCCGCCCTCATCGGCGCCCGGACCCGCTCCCGCCTCGTCCTCCGCAGCGGCCGGGACGAGCTCACGCGGCTCCCGAACCGGCACGCGTTCTCCGAGGAGCTCGGTCGGGAGATCGCCCGCGCCGGCCGGACGGGCCTCGCCTCCATGCTCGTGCTCGCCGTGGTCGAGGGGTGCCCGGCGCTCGACGCATCACGCCCGCTGTCCGAAGCCCCCTTGGGGCCGGACGAGCAGGAGATCTTCAACTCCTTCCGGACCGAGCTGCGTCGCGACGATCGCGCCTTCCGGATCGACGGCGGGCTCTTCGCGCTCCTCCTCGTCGGGACCGAACGGCCGCCCGTGACGTCGGCCGTCACCCTCCGAATCGCGGCCCGCCTCAAGGCGATCGGCAGGGGCTCCGGGATGACGGTGAACTTCGGGACCGCGGCGATCGGCCCGCAGGGCGGGAGCGCGGCGGAGGTGCTCGGTCGTGCACGTCAGCAGCTGCTCGACCGGTGTCGGGCAGTCGCCTGATGGGCTTCGCGCCCGTCCGGACGCGTCGGACGTTCGAGGAGGTCGTGGAGCAGATCGCCGCGGAGATCGCCGCCGGTGCCCTGCGCCCGGGGGATCAGCTCCCTCCGGAGCGCACGCTGGCGAAGGAGATGGCGATTTCGCGGCCCACGGTCCGCGAGGCGCTGCGCGTTCTCATGGAGGCGGGGGTCGTCGAGGTGCGCCCGGGAGCCGCCGGTGGCGCGTTCGTCACGAGCGAGTTCGTCCCCCGCGACGTGCTCCGGCGCGCCGCGGTGCGCGTCGAGGAGGTCAGTGGGGTGCTCGAGGCGCGGCGCCTGCTCGAGCCCCGGGTGGCCCAGCTCGCCGCGATGCACGGGAGCGAGGCGGACTTCTCCGCCCTGCAGGCGACGATCGATCGCCAGGCCGAGATCGCCGGCTCCCCCGACCGGTTCTCGGACGGGGAGGACCGCTACATGGCCCTCGACGTCCAGTTCCACCTGCGGATCGCCCGCGCCACCGGGAACGCGACGGTGGTCGAGCTCATGCGCTCGCTCCTGGGCCGGCTGGAGATCGCGCGGGACATGGCGGCGCACGTCCCGGCCTCGATCGAGCGGTCGCTGGCGATCCACCAGGAGACGCTCGACGCCATCCGTGCCGGGGACATGGCCCGCGTCGAGGCCGCGATGGACGTCCACCTGGCCCAGCTCGAGAGCACCTGGGAGAAGGCGAGCGGGCGCCCGCTCGTGCGGGAGATCCCGGACTTCCTCCGGGGCGCCGGCGGCCGGTAGGAAAGATTCGCTCAAGCCTCGGCGCACCGGTGCCGATGAACGAAGGTGGCTCTCCCTCGCGCGCTCGTCCTCGCCCTGCTGATCGCGCTCGTCGCACCCGCCGCCGCCCAGGCGTGGCCGAACAAGCAGCCCCCCACGGACAGCGGCGCGCTCGCGCCGGGCGCCAAGCGGATCACCTACCGCTTCGGCCCGATCCACATCACGCCAGGGCAGAACACGATCGAGATCAAGCCGCTGGAGAACCGTCCGAAGGTCCCCGGCTTCATCACGCGCTTCAAGCCCGATCTCGTCCGCGCGGACGGCACCACGCCCCGCGTGGACGTGCTGCACTTGCACCACGGGGTCTGGCTGGTCGACGGGAAGCCGACCTTCGCCGCCGGGGAGGAGAAGTCGATCGTCTCGCTGCCGCGCGGCTTCGGCTTCCGCTACACGCCGAAGCAGACGTGGCTCATGAACTACATGGTCCACAACCTGATCACCGCGCCCGACACGGTCTACCTGACCTGGGAGATCGACTTCATCCCGGAGAAGAGCCCGCGCGGCAGGGGGATGACCTCGGTCTCGACGCAGTGGCTCGACGCGGAGGGCGGCAAGGCCTACCCGGTGTTCGACGCGCTGCGCAAGGACGCCGGAACGAAGGGGAAGATGACGTACCCCGACGACGTCCCGAACGCCTACGGCCGCGGCCCGAAGCGCAACGAGTGGGTCGCCGACCGCGACCTCACGATCGTGCAGACGATCGGCCACCTGCACCCGGGCGGACTCGAGACCTACCTGACCGCACGTCGCGACGGGCGCACCGTCCGCGTCTTCACCTCCAAGGCGCACTACTGGGAGCCCGCCGGCGCCGTGTCCTGGGACGCGGCGATGACGGCGCCGCCGAAGAGCTGGAAGGTCCGCATCAAGAAGGGGGACGTGCTCGCCGTCCACGGGGTCTACGACGTCTCGAAGGCCTCCTGGTACGAGTCGATGGCGATCATGCCGCTGGCGGTGACCGAGAAGCCCGCCGGGGGGACCGACCCCTTCGTGGCCAAGGTCGACCGCAAGGGCTTCATCACCCACGGCCACCTGCCCGAGAACCGCAACCACGGTGGGGGCGCGCCGACGCTTCCCGACATGAGCAAGGTGCTCGACGGTCCGGTCGCGGACACCCGCGTCACGATCGAGTCCTACGTCTACGGGCAGGGGTCGATGTCCCTCTCCGGGATGCCCGGTCGCCCGCCGGTCGTCAAGCGCGGCCAGTCGGTGAAGTTCTTCAACGCGGACGCGAAGCCGTCGAAGAACGCGTTCCACACGATCACCGCCTGCAAGTCGCCGTGCAACAAGAGCACCGGGATCGCCTACCCGCTGGCCGACGGGGAGATCGACTTCGACTCCGGGGAGCTCGGGTTCGGTCCGCGCGGCTTCACCGCGGCGGCGAACGTCGACGAGTGGTCGACCCCGAAGAACCTCCCGGCCGGCACCTACACGTACTTCTGCCGCGTCCACCCGTTCATGCGCGGGGCGTTCCGGGTCAAGTCCTGATCACCTCCGCTTGAGGCGGGGCTGCGAAGCTGTGGCCATGCCCGAGGCGCGCTCCGACCGGACCAACGGACTGCTGCTCGTCGGAGCGATGGTCGCGCTGATGTGGGTGCTCGAGATCGTGGACAGCCTGGCGGACAACCGCCTCGACGCCTACGGGATCGAGCCGCGCGCGACCGAGGGCCTGCCGGAGATCGTGAGCGCTCCGTTCCTCCACTTCGGGTTCGATCACCTGATCTCCAACACCGTTCCGTTCGCCCTCATGGGTGCCGTGATCGCCCTCAGCGGTGCCCTCCGGGTGGCGGCGGTGACGACCATCGTCGCCCTCGTGAGCGGCGCCGGCGTGTGGCTGATCGCCCCCGCCGGGACGGTGACCCTGGGGGCTAGCGGCCTCGTCTTCGGCTACGCCGCGTATCTGCTCATGCGGGGCTTCTTCAACCGCAGTGCGCTCGAGCTCGCGATCGGCGTCGGTGTCGGCGTGATCTGGGGCGGCGCGCTGCTCGGCGGCCTGCTTCCGCAGGAGGGCATCTCCTGGCAGGGGCACTTCTTCGGTGCCGTCGGCGGGGTCCTCGCGGCCCGGATGCTCGCTGCGGACCGGTCACGGGCGCGTCCCGCGCGCGTCGCCGCCTGAGCTCGCGCGACCTCGGGGCCGCGGCCTTCGCTTGGCGGGCGTCAGGATGCGCGAGCGTGTCCCTTCAGCCCTCAGCGTCTGATGTCTCTCTTCCGCCCCACGTCCGGGCGCGACGCTCGACGCTGCCGGGCCGGGTGCCGCCGGAGCACGCGGCACTTCTCGTCGCCGACGCTCCGGCTGCGCTGGCGCTCACCGGCGGCTGGGCCGGCGTGCGGGCGGTCGCGGCGGCCGAGCCGCTGCTCACGCTCGGGCCCGGCGAGGATCCCTTCGCGGCGCTCGACCGCCAGCCGGTGCTCGACCCGGCGAGCGACCCGGCCGTCCGGGTCGGCGGAGGGTGGTTCGGCGCCCTCGGCTACGGGCTGGCCGGGCTCGCCGAGCCGACGGTCCCGAGCCCGCCGCGACAGCTCCGGCTGCCGGCCGCGCCGCTCGCGTTCCACGACTGGGTGCTGGTCTGCGACACCGACGGCGCGTGGTGGTTCGAGGCGCTCGAGACCCCGGGGCGAGCGCAGGCCCTCGCCGGATGGGAGCGGTGGTGTGCCGCCCGGTTGCTCGCGGCGCCGACCCCCGGGCCGGTCCGTTTCGGCGCCGTCCGCGTACGGGGAGCCGGGGAGGCAGGGCACCGCTCGGCGATCGAGGCCTGCCGGGAGCGCATCCGGGGTGGGGAGCTCTTCCAGGCGAACCTCTGCCAGCACCTGGACCTCCGCCTCGAGGAAGGGCGTCCCGCCGATCTCGCCGTCGCGGTCGCCACCCGGCTGGGTCCCGCCTACGGCGCCCTGCTCCAAGGCGCCTGGGGGGCGGTGGTGAGCGGGTCGCCGGAGCTGTTCCTGCGACGGGTCGGCCGGGAGGTCCGGACCGAGCCCGTGAAGGGGACCGCGCCGGAGGGGAAGGACGGCGGCCTGGCGGACTCGGCCAAGGACCGCGCGGAAAACGTGATGATCGTCGACCTCATGCGCAACGACCTCGGGCGGGTCTGCGTGACGGGGTCCGTGAGGGTGGGCGAGCTCGCGGCACCGCGCCCGGGTGCGGGCGTCGTCCACCTCGTCTCGGATGTCCGCGGGACGCTGCGTGACGGGGTGGGGGACGCCGAGCTGCTGCGGGCGAGCTTCCCGCCCGGCTCGGTGACCGGGGCTCCCAAGGTGCAGGCGCTCCGGATGATCGCGGAGCTCGAGGGGTCCGCCCGTGAGCTCTACACGGGCGCCGTCGGGTACGCGAGCCCGATCGCGGGGCTCGAGCTCAACGTGGCCATTCGGACGTTCGAGCTGAGCGGCAACCGGGTGCAGTTCGGGGTGGGGGGCGGCATCACCGCCGCCTCCGACGCGACGGCCGAGCTCGAGGAGTGCCGCGTGAAGGCGAGGCCGCTTCTGGGGCTCGGCGGCGCGGGGTTCCCGCCACCGCTTCCCGCCCGGCCGACGTCGCACGAGAACTTGCAGCCGGCGCTCGCGGGGGGCCGATGCCGGCCGGACCCCTCGCGGGGGGTCTTCGAGACGATCCGGGTCGAGGCGGGGGTGCCGCTCCGGCTGGACGCGCATCTGGCCCGGCTCTGGGCCGGCGCCTTCGAGGCGGGCGTGGCGCTTCCCACCGACACGTCATCCCGGATCGTCTCCACCGCCGGGCGGCTCGGCGACGCGCGCCTGCGGGTGGAAGCGGGACCGGGCGGCCTGACGATCTCCAGCGGCGCGCTGCCGGCGCCCGGGGACCCGGTGCGGCTGGCGCCCTGCCTGCTCCCGGGCGGCCTCGGCGCCGCGAAGTGGGCGGATCGGAGGCTCATCGACGCGCTGACCGAGGCGCTCGGCGCCACGCCGCTGTTCGTCGACGCCGACGGTGCGCTCCTCGAGGCGGGGTGGGCGACTGTCTGGGTCGAGGAGTCGGGGCAGCTCCTCACCCCTCCGCTGGACGGACGCATCCTTCCCGGAACGGCGCGCGCGGCGCTGCTCGCCAGTGGCCCCGGCTTCCGGGAGGAGCCGCTCACCTTGCCGCGCGCACGCGAGGCCGACGCGCTGTGGGTCACCACCGCGCTCCGCGGCACAGTGCGCGCCCGCCTCGTGGAGGCGTGAAAAGCGGTCCGAAGGCACGGAGGCGGACGTCAGCACCCGCCGTCTTCATGCTCGCTTAACCGGGGGTGCGGCGTCTTCGTCCGTGGAGATGGATAGGGTTCGGCCCCGAAGCACCGGGCTGGAGAACCCGGTGGGTCGGTCCAACCCCGAAGAGGAGCGTCGTGCGGAGAGAGGTGGTCGCCAGAGGAGTCGTCGTGTTCGCGCTGGCCGCGGCCGTGCTGCTCATCGCCATCGTGCTCCTCCGCGGCGGGGACTCCTACGAAGTCGATGCCCGCATCATCAACGCGGGGAACCTCGTCAAGGGGAACGTCGTCACCGTCGCCGGAGAATCCGTCGGCACCGTGAAGGACATCGAGCTCACCGACGACGGACAGGCGCGGCTCCGCCTCAGCATCAACTCGGACTACGCACCGCTGCGGCAGGGCACCCGCGCGATCGTCCGCAAGCGTTCGCTCTCCTCCATCGCCAACGACACGATCGAGCTTCAGCTCGGCCCGAACGGTCCGGCGATGCGCAAGGGCGACGAGATCCCCGCGATCAACACCGAGTCGGCGGTCCCGATCGACAGCGTGCTCAACACGTTCGATCCCGTGGCCCGCCTGGCCGTCAGCAAGAGCCTCAAGCTCTTCCGCGACTTCAACCTCGGCAAGGAGAACCGGTCCCAGGCGGCCCTCATGTACCTGAACCCGTCGCTCTCCGCGAGCAGCCGGCTGTTCCAGGAGCTCAACCGCGGCAAGCCGGAGCTCGAGCGCTTCATCGACGCCACGGCGGCGCTCACGACCGACCTCAGCGCGCGGGACGACCAGCTCGCCGGCCTCGTGACCAACCTCGGGACGACCATGAAGGCGCTCGCCACCGAGCGCGGGAACCTCGGCGACTCGCTCGAGCAGCTGCCCACCTTCCTGCGCAGGACGAATACGACCTTCGTGAACCTGCGCGCCTCGCTCGACGACCTCGATCCGCTGGTGACCGCCTCCAAGCCGGTCGTCCGGAACAAGCTGCGCCCGCTCTTCGCCGCGCTGCGGCCCTTCGCCGCCGACGCGGCCCCGACCGTCCGTGACTTCTCGAAGACGATCCGGCGCTCCGGCGCCGACAACGACCTCGTGGAGCTGCTGCGTCTGCAGCCGGCGATCGACAAGATCGCCAACCAGAGTGCGGTCCGGAACGGCAAGAACCGTCCGGGAGCGTTCAAGGCGCTCACGGCCTCCGCGCAGGGCGCGACCCCGCAGTTCGAGTACTTCCGGCCCTACAGCCCTGAGCTCGCCGGTTGGTTCGACGACTTCAGTGCCTCCGGCGCCTACGACGCGCTCGGTGGCTTCTCGCGCGCCGGCCTCGGGCTGAACGGCTTCACCGTCGCTCCGCTGCTCGGCGACCTCCTGCCCGTGCCCCCGGCCCTGCGCGATCAGCTGCAGACCCTGCTCTCGAGCAACGGCCAGCTGGTGACCGGCCGGAACAACCGCTGCCCGGGCTCGCTCGAGCGCGGCGCGATCTTCCGGCCGACGCCGGACTACAACTGTGATCCGACCCAGGTGCCGATCGGGAAATGACGCGCATCCTCGCTCTCCTCCTGGTCGTCGCCGCGGCCATCGTCGGCATCGTCGTTCTGACCTCCGGTGACGGCTCCGACGACGCGTCGCGCACCGCGAACGAGTACCGCGTGGAGCTCGACAACGCCTCCGGGCTCACCGAGGGCGCCGACTTCCGGGCGGCCGGTGTCACCGTCGGCTCCATCAACCGGCTCGACCTCGACGCGAAGACAGCGCGGGCCATCGCGGTCATCGACGTCACCCGCCCCGAGTTCGCGACGTTGACCAAGGACACGACCTGCACGATCAAGCCGCAGTCGCTGATCGGTGAGTACTTCATGGACTGCCAGCCGGGCAAGGGCGCCAAGCTCGCCGACGGCGGCATGATCCCAATCGAGAACACGGCCGGCACGATCCCGCCCGACCTCGTCAACAACATCCTGCGCCGCCCCTACCGCGAGAAGCTCTCGATCCTCCTCGGCGAGCTCGGCCAGGGCTTCGCCGCGCGCGGTGGCGACGTCAACGAGACGATCCGTCGCGCGATCCCGGCGCTGCGGGAGACCGATCAGGTCCTCAAGATCCTCGCCGACGAGCGCGCGACGCTGACGCAGCTCACGCGGGACGCCGACACGGTCGTAGGACGCCTCGACGGCAACCGCACCGACGTGGCGCGCTTCATCAAGGAAGCCGGCGACACCGCGGAGATCTCGGCCCGCCGCCGTGACGAGATCGCCGGAACGATCCGTCGCCTCCCGCGCTTCCAGCAGATCCTGCGTCCGACCCTGCGTGACCTCGGGATCGCCGCCCGTCGTCAGACGCCCGCGCTCCGCGACCTGCGTGCGGCCGCGCCGTCGCTCACCACCCTGCTGAACCGCCTGGGGCCGTTCTCGGAGGCCTCCGTGCCCGCCATTCGCTCGCTCGGGTCGGCATCGGTCGTCGGCACCAAGGCGGTCACGGACGCCCGCGGCACGGTGCGCACCCTGCGCACCGTCGCCACCGGCGGGCAGGAGCCGATCACGAACCTGCGTTTCATCCTCGAGCACCTGAACGATCGATCGAACGCGGTGGAGAAGAACCCGCGCTCGCCGGGCGGAGCGGGCTTCACCGGCCTCGAGGCGGTCCTGCAGTACTTCTACGTGCAGTCGCAGGCGATCAACATCTTCGACGACAAGGGCTACATCCTGAAGCTGAACGCACTCGTCAACGAGTGCTCGGCCTACACGAACGGCAACACCGCCCTCGACAAGCCGGAACGGACCAAGCGCTGCTCCGCGGCCCTCGGCAACGGCGGCAAGATCGAGCGTGAGCCGGCGCAGGGCGCCAACGTCCCGGACGCCACGCGCAGCAGCACGAGCGCGTCCCCGGCGAGCCCCGCTCCCAGCCTGCCCACGCTCCCCGGTGTCGCGGCCAAGAGCGGATCGGACGCCGCCGCCTCAGCCTCGCCCACGACGGCCGACAAGCCCGGCCTGCTTCCCGAGATCGACGTCCCCGGCGTCGGCAAGGTCCAGGTGCCCGGCCTCACCTCGCCCTCCTCGCAGCGCGATCCCGGCACCACCTCCAACCTCCTCGACTACCTCCTCGGATGAAGCGGCGAAAGACGAGAAACGCCTCCGTGGCGGCCAACCCCATCCTCGTCGGCGCGGTCACGCTCGTCGTGGTCATCGTCGCCGTGTTCCTCGCCTACAACGCGAACCAGGGCCTTCCGTTCGTTCCCACCTACACGTTGAACGTGGACACGCCGAACGGCGAGCGGCTCGTCGTCGGCAACGAGGTGCGAGAGGGCGGCGAGCGCATCGGCCAGGTCTCCGAGATCAGGACTGTCAAAACCGAGGACGGCAAGCTGGGCGCGCAGCTCGAGCTCTCGCTCGACCGCAAGTACACCCCGATCCCGGACGACACCACCTACGTCATCCGCTCGAAGGGCACGCTCGGCCTGAAGTACATCGATCAGATCCGTGGCCAGTCCCCGAAGGCCTTCGTGGAGAACACGGTGGTCTCCGCGGGTCCCGTGGCCGCCACGCCGGTGCTCGATGACTTCTTCTCGACCTTCGACGAACCCACCCGCGAGAACGCGCGCCGGAACCTCGATTACTTCGCCGCCGCGTTCGCCGGCCGGGGCGAGGCCCTCAACCGGACGTTCGTCTCGCTCCCGAAGCTGCTCGGCGATCTGGTTCCCGTCATGAAGGTGCTGAGCCGTCCCGACACGGATCTCCGCGGGTTCTTCGGCGAGCTCGGCGACTTCATGCGGCTGACCGCGCCCGTCGCCGACCAGCTCGCCGAGGGATTCACCACCGGAGCCGACACCTTCGAGGCCTTCTCGCGCAACCCCGACGCGCTCGATCAGATGATCGCGCAGTCGCCGCCCACACTGGACGTGGCGATCAAGGAGCTCCCCGTGCAGCGCAAGCTCTTCCGCGCTCTTGCCGACATCGGTGACCCGACGAGCGCCGCTGCCGCCGAGCTGCGCCGCAGTGCCCCGCCGATCGGACGGGCGCTCGCCGTCGGCACCGACGTGCTGCCCGAGACCACGCGGCTCTCCGACGACCTCAAGGGCTCGCTGCGCAGCCTCGGTGCCCTGGGCCGCTCGCCGCTGGCCAACCTGACCCTGCAAGGGCTGACCACGACGAACGCGACGTTGAACCCGACGCTGCGCTACCTCGGGCCGCAGGTGACCGTCTGCAACCACTGGAACTACTTCTGGACCTTCCTGGCCGACCACATCGGTGAGCAGGTCCCGAGCGGCACGATCCAGCGCATCGAGGTCAAGAACGCTCCCATCGGGCAGAAGAACGGCCTGAGCAGCTTCGGTGCCGTCGCCCCGGTCAACGGCGATCCGCCGCTCGAGGGTGACGCGGCCCGCCTCCACGCTCAGCCCTACGGCCGTGCCGTGGACGAGAACGGCGAGGCGGACTGCGAGCAGGGCCAGCGTGGCTACGTGCAGCGGCTCGCCAAGGGCGCGCCGAGCGGTCTCAACATCGCCGTCGACCCGCGGACCCCGGGCAACCAGGGGACCACGTTCACCGGCAAGCCGCGCGTCCCCGCCGGTCAGACGTTCAGCGCCGAGCCCGACGGCCGCGCGCCGAAGGTGGTGGAGTCCCCGTGAAGTCTCCGTTCAAGCGTCAGCCCCGGGCCCGACGCGTCTCACGCCCGATCCCGTACGCGATCGCGCTCATCGCCGTCGTGATCATCGGCAGCTACCTCGCCGTCACCAAGAACATCCCGTACCTGAACGAGCCGTTCACGATCCAGGCCGCGTTCAAGGACACGAACGGCATGAAGAAGGGGTCGCCGGTCCGCATCGCCGGGGTCAACGTCGGCGAGGTCACCGAGGTCAAGCCGACCTCGGCGGGTGCGCGTGCTGCCGTGGTCACCATGGCGATCAAAGACAGCGGACGGCCGATCAAGACCGACGCGACCATGAAGATCCGGCCCCGGATCTTCCTCGAAGGCAACTTCTTCGTCGAGGTCTCGCCCGGGCGCCCCGGCAGCAAGGAGCTCCCCGAGGGCGGCATGATCGCGGCCGATCAGACCTCCAACCCGGTGCAGTTCGACCAGGTGCTGCAGGCGCTCAAGTCCGACGTCCGCGCCGACCTGCGCAGCACGTTCGCAGAGCTCCTCGGCACCGAGGCGAACGGCGGTGCGAAGGCCTTCAACCGGTCCCTCGACTTCCAGCCGGCCGCCTACCGGTTCTCGGCGATCGTCTCCGAGGCGCTCCTCGGGGAGAAGCCCGGCGACCTGCGGCGCTTCCTCGGGAACCAGGGCACCGTCTACGCAGCGCTCGACGCCGATCCCGCCGCGTTGCAAGGGCTCATCACGAACTTCAACACGACCACGGCGGCGCTGGCCGACCGTGAGGCCGACCTCCGGGCCGCGCTCCGTGAGCTCCCGGTGACCCTGCGGACCGCGCTGCCGACGCTGTCGTCCCTGAACGCGGCGTTCCCGGCGGTCCGGCGCTTCGCCACCGCCGCGCTGCCCGGTGTCCGCTCGACGGGCCCGACGGTCGACGCCGTCCTCCCGCTCGTCACCCAGCTCCGTGGCCTCGTCTCCCGCGGTGAGCTCCGAGGCCTGTCGCAGGACCTCCGTGCCTCGACGCCGCCCCTTACCCGCTTCGCCCGCACCACGGTGCCGCTGCTCGGCGAGCTGCGGACCCTCGCCAGCTGCGCAAGCACGACGCTGATCCCCTACGGCAATCAGACCCTCGACGACCCGAACTTCCCGGCCACCGGCCCGGTGTACGAGGAGTTCCCGAAGTCGCTGGCCGGGCTGGCCGGCGAGAGCCGCTCGAGCGACGCCAACGGGCAGTTCTTCAAGGTCCTCGGCTCCGGCGGCCTGGAGACGGTGTCGCTGGGGAACGGTCTGGTCGGTGCAGCCACCCGCCCGATGAAGGGCGTCAACCCGCCGCCGCAGAAGTCCGTTCCGCCGCTGGAGGCCAACGCCCCCTGTGAGAACCAGGAGCTCCCGGACCTCCGGTCGATCCCGCAGGCCGCGCCCACCCAGACGCGCGTCGATCCGAACGACCCGAAGGTCGTCGCCCGGACCAAGAAGGCGACCGACGTCGCCGTCGCGCTCAAGCAGGCCCAGCTCATTCAGTCGGGCGACACGAAGACGAAGGTCCGCGACACGCCGGCCACGCTCGGCGAGATCGAGCAGTCGATCAAGGCGCTTGCGAACGGAGGGAAGAGCAAATGATGCTGATCATTCGCAAGAACCTCCGCTACATGCTGACCGTCCTCGGCCTGGCCGCCGTCGGGCTCTTCGTCGCCGGCTACATCCTCGTGCAGCAGGGGATCCGGCTTCCGTACCTCACCGACGCGCCCGTCCGGATCACGGCGACGCTCGACACCGCCCAGGCGGTCACCCCCGGGCAAGGACAGACCGTCCAGGTCGCCGGTGTGCAGGTCGGGAAGATCGCGGCCGTGAAGCTCGTGGACGGACGCGCGCAGCTCGGCCTCGACATCGAGCCGAAGTGGATCGACGCCGGCCTCATCAAGACGGACGCGACCGCGCTGCTGCGCCCCCGCACGCCGCTCAAGGACATGTACCTGCAGGTGTTCCCGGGCGATCGCGACGGCGGCACGCCGATCAAGAAGGACTTCAACCTTCCCCTGCGCAACACCCTCACGGACGTCAACCTGGACGAGATCCTCTCCGCGCTCGACGGCCGGACGCGGGACTACCTCACGCTGCTGCTCAACGGGACGTCCACGGGCCTGAACAACCGCGGCGGCGACCTCGCCGAGGTGTTCGCCCGCTTCGAGCCGACGGTCAAGGACCTCGGGCGCGTCAACCGCGCCGTCGCCGGTGAACGCGCGGCGCTCCGCCGACTGATCAGCAGCACCGGGCGGCTCAACGGCGAGCTCGCCAAGCGACCCGACCAGATCTCGCGCCTCGTCGCGACGGCCAACACGACCTTCGGCGCGTTCGCCTCCGAGGACCAGAACCTTCGCTCCACGGTCTCCGAGCTGCCGGCGACGCTGAAGCAGGCGACGAGCACCCTCCGCGACGTGAAGCCACTGGCCGACGAGCTCGGGCCGGCGACGCGCGCCCTGACCCCGGCGCTGCAGGCCCTCGACCGCAGCAACAAGCGCGTCCGGCCCGCCGCCCGCACGCTGACGCCCATCATCCGGACGCAGGTCCGCCCGTTCGTCCGCGCCTCGCGCCCGCTCGTTCGGGACCTCGCCCCGACGGCGACGAGCCTCGCGAAGCTCTCCCCGGAGCTCCAGCGCAGCGCGAAGGTGCTCAACAACTTCTTCAACCTCTTGGCCTTCAACAAGGACGGTCGTGAGGGTCCGGAGAAGGCCGGCCGCGACGAGGGCTACCTGTTCTGGCTCGCGTGGACGACCCACCAGGGCGCGAACCTGATCAACGTCGACGACGCCAACGGCCCCTACCGGCCGATCTTCCTGAGCGGCCTCTGCAGCACGCTGACCTCGCTGGTCAACGGGCAGCCGGAGCTCGAGTTCGCCATGGGCCTCTCGCCCGTCCTCGCCACCGCCTGCGGCAACCCGAGCACCACCTCGACGGACCTGCAGGCCGTGCTCGATCTGCTGAACCCGGTGCTCGGTCCGGACAGCCCGCTCATCCCGGCTGTCACGGCCGCCACGGGCGCGCTCCCCAGAAGCGCCAAGGGGGGGAAGGGCTGATGCAGAAGACTCCGTTCAGCTTCGGCCGTCTCGCAACGATCTCGCTCTTCACACTGTCGTGCCTGGGGTTGTTCATCTTCCTCTGGCTCGCGTTCGGCGGCTCGGTCCCGCTGCAGCCCAAGGGCTACCGGGCCAACGTCTCCTTCAAGGACGCGACGCAGCTCGCCGATCAGGCCGATGTGCGCGTCGCGGGCGTCACCGTCGGCAAGGTCGTCCAGAAGGAACTCGACCCCGCCGGGAACCGCACGATCGCCACCCTCGAGATCGAGCCGAAGTACGCCCCGCTGCGCGAGGGCGCGAAGGCCGCCCTGCGGCTCAAGACACTCCTCGGCGAGACCTACGTCGAGTTGACGCTCGGGCCGAAGAGCGCGAAGGCCATCAAGGAGGACGGCACCCTCGCCACCACCCAGGTGGCCGACGCCGTCGACTTCGACGAGTTCCTCCAGACGTTCGACAAGCCCACGCGGAAGATCTTCCAGGAATGGCAGGCATCCCTGGCCAAGGCCACCGACGGCCGCGAGGAGGACATCAACAACTCGCTGGGCAACCTGCCGACCTTCGTCGAGAACGCCCAGTCCGTCGTCGACATCCTGAACAAGCGGCGAGAGACGCTCGGCTCGCTGGTTCGCGAGACCGGCCAGACGTTCGAGGCGGTCACCCGCAACGAGGGTGCGCTCCAGAACCTCATCGTCGACAACGCCACCACGTTCCGCACGCTGTCGGATAAGCGCGAGCGGCTCGCCGAGACGATCGTCGCCTTCCCGACGTTCCTCCAGGAGTCCCGGGCCACGCTGCGTCGCCTCTCGAAGTTCTCGAACGACACGACGCCGCTCATCCAGGACCTGAAGCCGGTGCTCGTCGACGTCCAGCCGACGCTCGCCTCGCTGCGCACGCTCTCGCCCGACCTCCAGAAGCTCTTCACCGACCTGCGACCGCTGATCGCGGCAGGCCGCACCGGCCTGCCCGCCCTGAGCAAGGTGCTCGACGGCGTGGATCCGGCGCTCGCCGCGCAGGGCCCGTTCCTCCAGCAGATCAACCCGATCCTCGAGTTCCTCGAGACGCAGCAGTCGACGATCTCGGACTTCCTGACCCAGGGGGGAGCGGCGACCTCGCTCAAGGTCCCGATCGCCGACGGCGTCGGCAGCACCGGTCACGCGCTTCCGCAGGTGATCGTCACCGGGTCGCAGACGCTGCCCGCGACGAACCGGACGGCCGACAACCGCGGCAACAGCTACTACCGCCCGGGCGATCTGGCCGGCCCAGAGCTGAAGAGCCCGAGCATCTACAGCCTGCCGAGCTTCGACTGCGACAACGTCGGCGGCCCGAAGGCGCCGACGGACACCCCAGGCTGCGTCGTCGCCGGCCCCTCCACGTTCCAGGGCAAGATCAGCAAGTACCCGCAGGTCAGCGCGAACAAGCCGGGCGGCGTGTCGCAGAACCCCCGCTAGCGGGGCGCGCGCGACCGTCCGTCCGGCGCTGTCGGACGGCGCGTTGGTTACGGGAACGTGACGGGCGGATCCTCAAGGTGGGGGCATGCCTACGACCGCACCGAGCCTGTGGACCGACCGTGCCGACGACTGGGACGAGGAGCCCGAGGTCGCCGAACGGCCGGCCCCGCCGATGCGGCGCACGGGCCGCTCGCGACCGTCCGCGCGGGCGCGCCGGCGCAGCGCAGCCGCGGTGGTGGCTGCGCTCGCGCTCACCGGCGGAGGGGCGTACGCGCTCGGCACCGGTCAGTCGGACCCTGCGGCCGCGCTCCCGGCCGTCGCGGCCGCTCCGATCACGCCGACGCCGAAGACGGACATCGGCGCCGTCTACGCGAAGGCCTCCCAGGCGGTGGTCTCGGTCCGCGTCGGGAACGGCTCCGGGACCGGCTTCGTCATCGATCGCGACGGCACGATCGTCACCAACGACCACGTGGTCGGCAGCTCGGGGCGGGCGCAGGTCCGCTTCGACGACGCGGGCGCGCTCGTCCCCGCCACCGTCGTCGGGACGGACCCCTCCTCGGACCTCGCCGTGCTGAAGGTCGATCCCTCGTCGCTGCCCACGGGGCTCACGCCACTCACCTTCGCTCCCTCGAAGGACGTCGTGGTGGGGGACAGCGCGATCGCCATCGGCTATCCGCTGGGCCTCGACCGGACCGTGACGGCCGGCATCGTCTCCGGCCTCGGTCGGGAGATCGAGGCGCCGAACGGGTACCGGATCGACCGGGTGCTGCAGACCGACGCGCCCATCAACCCGGGCAATTCGGGCGGGCCGCTGCTCGACGCCCAGGCGCGGGTGATCGGGGTCAACTCCCAGATCGCGACCGCCGGCGGAGGCTCCGGGAACGTCGGGATCGGGTTCTCGATCCCGTCCGACACGGTGCAGCAGGTCGTCCCGAAGCTGCTGAAGGGTGAGGCGATCGCCCGCCCGTTCCTGGGCGTCTCGACGACCTCGGCTCCCCAGGGGTCGGGCGCGCTGATCGCGGAGGTCACCGACGAGAGCCCGGCGGCACGGGCAGGGCTCCGGGCGGGCGACGTGATCACCCGGATCGCCGGAACGAAGGTCGACGACCCCGAAGGCGTGAGCAGTGCGGTCGCGGACCAGTCGCCGGGTGATGCGCTCGAGGTGACCGTCCGTCGTGGCGGTGCCTCGGAGACCGTCTCGGTGACGCTCGCCACCCGTCCGCAGGCCACGCCGTGAGCTTCCAGGCGCCGCTCTTCCTGCTCGCGCTCGTCGCGGTCCCCGTTCTCCTCGCGCTCTACGTCGTGAGCGAGCGCCGTGGGCGCAGGGCGCGCGAGGTCTACGCGGCGCCCGGGCTGCTGCCCGCACTCACACCACGGCGCGCGGGGTGGCGCCGTCATCTCGTGCCCGCGATCTACGCAGGGGCACTCGCGGTGCTCATCGCGGCGCTCGCGCGACCGGCCACCACGGAGGCGGTGCCCGTCGAGCAGGCGAGCGTCGTGGTCGCGACCGACCGGTCGGGCTCGATGCAGGCCACCGACGTCGCCCCGTCGCGGTTGGTCGCCGCGCGGCGCGCTGCACAGACCTTCGTGGACGCGGTGCCGGCGGACGTCAGGGTGGGCGCCATCGCCTTCAACCAGGACGCGACGGTGCTGCAGAGCCCAACGCGGGATCACGCCGCCGTCCGGACCGCGCTCGGCACCGTCACCGCCGCGGGAACGACCGCAACCGGCGACGCGCTCGAGCGGGCGCTCGGGCTGCTGCGCGAGGCACGCGTCCCCGGCTCGACGGCGCAGGCACCAGGGGCGATCGTGCTGCTCTCCGACGGCAAGAGCGTCCGCGGACGCGACGCGCTGGCCGTGGCCGACGAAGCCGCCAAGGCGAACGTCCCCGTCTACACCGTCGCGCTGGGCACCTCCCAGGGAACGATCCCGTCGAGCGACGGGTCCGGCACCCGGACCGTCCCGCCGGATCCGGCAACGCTCGCGCAGATCGCCGAGCGGACCGGGGGACGGAGCTTCCAGGTCGCCGATGCCGCCGAGCTCGATCAGGTCTACCGCGATCTCGGCTCGCGCGTGGCGACCGAGGAACGGCCGCGCGAGCTCGCGGGCATGGCCGCCGGCGGTGCGCTGCTCCTCCTGCTCGGAGGGATCGGTGCGTCCCTGCGCTGGTTCGGCCGTCTGGTCTGAGGCCCGGTCACTCAGGGAGCGCGCTCAGGTGGGACTCAGCTTCCTCTTAGGCCCCTTTGGCAAACGCACGGTTCACTGGACGTCATGGTCCTCTCCCGTCTTGCCCCGATCGGTGCGTGCAGCGCAGTCGTCGGCGGGGTGGGGTTGCTCGGAGCGGCGATGGGAGGCCTCGTGTCGGTCGATCGCGAGCTTGCCGCCGCCGCGCCCTCGCCTACGAACACGCTCCGCGTGGCCGCCCCCGACGGCCTCGGCGAGCGCGGGTCCGCCTGCACGGTGCGCGCGTCCACGCGGCGGGAGGCGACCCAGGCACGGCTGCGGGTCCTCCGTGTGGTGGACGATCAGGGGATCCGGCGCGTCGTGGTCGTGGTGGACCGACGGGCGGGCCGCGGCTGTGGCGAGAGCTCCGGCCACGCCGGGCCGGCGGTCTGAGATGCGCGTCCTGCTGGCTGAGGACGAGCCGAGGGTCGCCGCCGCGGTCGCGAAGGGGCTGCGGCGCCACGGCGCGGCGGTCGACGTCGCCCCGGACGGCGCCGACGCGCTCTTCCACGCCCGCGTACATCCCTACGACGTCGTCGTGCTCGACCGCGACCTCCCTGAGGTGCACGGCGACGAGGTCTGCCGGACCCTGCACGCCGAGCAGCCGGCGACGAAGATCCTCATGCTCACCGCAGCCCGCACCACCGACGACCTCGTCGCCGGGCTCGCCCTCGGGGCCGACGACTACCTCGGCAAGCCGTTCCGGTTCGACGAGCTCGTCGCCCGGGTGCACGCGCTCGCGCGTCGGGCGGGCGCCGCGCGGCCCTCGGTCCTCCGGGCCGGGGGCGTCGAGCTCGATCCGGGACGACGCACCGTCACCCGCGACGGAGCCCCGGTCTCGCTCTCCCCGAAGGAGTTCGGCGTGCTCGAGACGCTCATGGCGGCCGACGGCGCCGTCATCTCGCTCGAGCAGCTGCTCGAACGCGTGTGGGACGCGAACGTCGACCCGTTCACCAACACGGCGCGGATGACGATCATGAAGCTGCGCCGCAAGCTGGGGGAGCCGGGGATCGTCGAGACCGTTCCCGGGGTCGGCTACCGCGTATGACGATCCGGGCGCGGCTGACCCTCACGTACGTCGCGCTGCTCGTCGGCGTCACCTCGCTGGTGCTCGGCGCCAGCTGGCTGCTGCTCGACGCCCAGCTCGCCCGGACGGTGCCCGCTCCCTACGCGGGCGAGGTCGCCGGGCGCCTCGGCGTCCAGCTGCTCCTGGCGCTGGCGGGGGCGACCCTGCTGGCGCTCGGCCTCGGCTGGGCGGCCGCCGGGAGCGCGCTCCGACCGCTCCGTCGCATCGCGGCGACCGCCGGCCGCATCACCGACGCACGGCTCGAGGAGCGCACCGGGCTCGGCGACGGCCCCGCGGACGAGGTGCGTGAGCTGGCGGTCGCCTTCGACGCGATGCTCGACCGCGTCGCCGGAACGGTCGCCGCCCAGCAGCGCTTCGTCGCGAACGCCTCGCACGAGCTCCGCACGCCGCTGACCGTCATCCGCACCGGGGCCGAGGTCGTGCTCGACGATCCCGACGCGAGTGTCGAGGAGCTGCGGGCGGTGGCGCGCGAGGCGGTCGAGACGACCGAGCGGACCGAGGAGCTGCTCGACGGCCTCCTGACCCTGGCCGCCGTCGGAGCGACCCGCCCTGAGCGGCTGCGTCGTGACCCCGTCGATCTCGGGGTCGTCGCCGGCCGGGCCGTCGCCGCGGCGCGCTCCGGCCCGGGCGGTGAGCGGGTGCAGGCCCAGTTCACGGACGCGCCGGTGCGCGGCGACGCGGCTCTGCTGGAACGGCTGGCCGGCAACCTCGTGGAGAACGCCATCCGCCACGGCGACGCCGGTCCAGTGCACGTCGAGGTGGCCGGGGACGCGGGCGGGGCGCGGCTCCGGGTGCGAAGCGGAGGCGTGGTGCTCGACCCGGAGGGCGTGGCTCGGATGACGGAGCCCTTCGAGCGGCTCGGCCGTCGACGGGCCGGTGGCGCCGGGCTCGGGCTCTCGATCGTGCGCGCTGTCGCCGAGGCGCACGGGGGAACGCTGGCGCTGCGCGCGCCGGCGGCGGGCGGCCTCGAGGCCGAGGTCCTGCTCCCCGCCTCCTGAAGCGGTTACGTGGAGGTGACAGGTGCCTCCGTAGCTTCGGCGCCATGGACCCGTTCTCCCGTGACCCCGCCCACCTCATCCCCCCGGTCGAGCCCGAGGCCGTGCCCGACGTCGCGACCGAGGCGCGCCGTGCCCTCCAGGGAGCGCTATGGGAGTGCAAGCGTGTCGTCGTCGGGCAGGACGCGATGCTCGAGCGGGTGCTCATCGCGATGCTCTGCGGCGGGCACGTCCTGCTCGAGGGTGTTCCGGGGCTCGCCAAGACGCTCACCGTCCGCACGCTCTCGGACGTCGTGGGCGGCCGGTTCGGACGCGTGCAGTTCACCCCCGACCTCGTCCCCGCGGACCTCGTCGGCACGCGGATCTGGCAGCCCGCCACGGGCGAGTTCAAGACCGAGCTCGGCCCCGTCTTCGCCCACCTGCTGCTCGCCGACGAGATCAACCGGGCACCGGCGAAGGTGCAGAGCGCGCTCCTCGAGGTGATGCAGGAGCACCAGGTGACCATCGGCGGCTCGAGCTACCGGGTTCCCGAGCCGTTCACCGTGCTCGCCACGCAGAACCCGATCGAGTCCGAGGGCACCTACGCGCTGCCCGAGGCGCAGGTCGACCGGTTCCTCTTCAAGCTCGTCGTCGACTATCCGGCGCTCCAGGACGAGATCGCGGTGGCCCGTGGGGAGGTCGGTGAGCAGGCGCGGGCGCGCGAGGTGCTCCGCCCGGACGACTTGCTCCGCTTCCGCGCCGCCGCCACCGCCGTGCAGATCGACCGGGAGGTCGCGACCTACGCGGTGCATCTCGTGGACGCGACGCGGCATCCCGCGGTGCACGGCCTCGACGACCTGGACGGGCTCATCGCCTTCGGTGCCTCGCCACGCGCGTCGATCGGGCTCGTGCAGGGGGCGAAGGCGCTCGCGCTCCTCCGGGGACGCGGCCACGCGACCGCCGCCGACGTCCACGACCTCGCCCGTGACGTCCTGCGCCACCGGCTCGTGCTCAGCTACGACGCGCTGGCCGACGGCGTCGTCGCCGACGAGCTGCTCGGCCGGGTGCTCGAAGGTGTGGCTCCCGTGGGTCGCGTCCCGCTCGCCGAGGCGGCGTGATGCAGCCGCGCGTCCTTCCCCCCGGCCGCCAGGGTCCGGGGACGATGACGCCCGCCATCGTCGCCCGGCTCGAGCACACGCTCCGCCGGCGGACCGGCGGGATCCTCGCGGGGGATCACCGGGCACCCGGTGCCGGGGACGGGATGGAGCTCGCCCAGCTGCGGGCCTACGAGGCCGGCGACGACGTCCGCCGACTCGACCCGGCCGCCAGCGCCCGAACCGGGGTGCCGCACGTCCGGCTGCAGGTCCCCGAGCGCGCGGTCACGACCTGGATCGTCCTCGACGCCTCCGCCTCGATGGCCTTCGGCACGCAGGGACGGCTGAAGAGCGACGTCGCCGAAGGGGTCTCTGAGGTCGTGGGGCGGCTCGGCGTGCGGCAGGGCGGACGCGTCGCGCTCGTGCTCGCCGGCGGTTCGAAGCCCGTCATCCTGCCGCCGCGCCCCGGACGGTCCGCGCTCGCCGCGGTGACTGCGCTGGTGCGGCAGGGCGTGGCGCCGGACGCGAGCGCCCCCACGGCGCGCCGCGGGCGTCGCCGGACGGGGGGTTCCGGTGGAAACGACCCGGGCGCGGGGTCGCCGGCGGGGGCACGGGCGCAGGGCTCCGGTCTCAGCCGCCCGGGCGCGGGGTCGCGGGCGGGGGGTTCGCTCGAATCCGTCCCACCCTCGGGGACAGATGGCGTCGAACCCCCGGCCGGCACGCTCGTCGTCGGCCTCGAACGGCTGGCGCGCGTCGCCCGCGGCACCGGCGTGGTCGTCGTCGTCTCGGACTTCCGTGACGACGGCTGGGCCGCGCCGCTGCGGGCCGCGGCGGCTCGCCACACGGTCGTCGCGATCGAGGTCGTCGACCCGGCCGAGGCGGAGCTCCCCGCTGCCGGGCTGCTCACGCTCGTCGATCCCGAGACCGGGCGGCTCGTGGAGGCCGACACCGGCTCGGGCGCCCTGCGACGCGCGTACACCGAGGCCGAGGCCGACCGGCGGGAGCACGTCCGCAGCGGCATCCGCGCGGCGGGCGCCGACCACATCGTGCTCTCCACCGAACGCGACTGGCTGCGCGACCTCGGAAGGCGGATGGCATGAGCTTCGCGACCCCGCTCAACCTCCTCGCCCTGCTCGTTCTCCCGCTCGTCGGCGTGCTCTGGCTCGGCGCGCGGAGCCGCCGGCGCCGCTTCGCGGTGCGCCATCCGGGAACGACGATCGTCGGTGCCGTGGCGGGCGTGGCGCCCGCGTGGCGGCGCCGCATCGCCCCGGGCCTTCTGCTCGCCGCGGTGGCGACGCTCGCGCTCGCGTTCGCGCGGCCGCAGGCCACGGTCGCGGTTCCGGTCGAGCGGGCTTCGGTGATGTTGGTGACCGATCAGTCCGGCTCGATGCGGGCCGACGACGTCACGCCGACGCGGCTCGGGGCGGCGCAGGGTGCCGCCCGCGCCTTCCTCGACTCGGCTCCGAAGAGCCTCCAGATCGGCGTCGTCTCCTACGCGGACACGGTCGACGGGGTGCTTGAACCGACCGAGGACCGTGCTGCGATGAGCTCCGCACTCGGGGCGCTGCAAGCCGAGGGGGGCACGGCCACGGGGGATGCGCTCGCTGCCGCGCTCGACCGGCTGGAGGCCCGGCGTGGTCGTGACGGCGACACCGCTCCGGCGGCGATCGTCCTGCTCTCGGACGGCAAGACCACCGACGGCTCCGACCCGCTCGTGGCCGCCGACCGGGCCCGGAGGCTCGGGATCCCCGTCGCGACCGTCGCGCTCGGGACCCCGGACGGCGTCCTGCTCGGGCCCGGCGGGCAGCCGTTCGCGGTTCCGCCGGACACCGCCACGCTGAAGGCGATCGCGGACCGCTCGGGCGGCCAGGCCTACGCGGTCGACGACGCCGATCAGCTCGACCGGGTCTACGAGGAGCTCGGCTCACGCATCGGAACGCGGCGGGAGGAACGGGACGTGAGCTCCGCCTTCGCGGGCGGAGCGCTCCTGCTGCTCGTCGGGGGTGCGGCGGCGGGGCTGCGCCGGCGCGGGACGCTCGCCTGAGCCACCGCTCCTCCGAACGGCCCAGCCTCTGCGGCCTCCCAGCACGCAGAGGATGGGTGGTTCGTCAGGCGGGTGGCGCAGGTGATGTACTGAGCGCATGACCCACGATCCCAGCCGTCCCCTCCCCGATCACGTCCGCGTCGCGATCGTCGGCAGCGGCTTCGCCGGCCTGGGCACGGCGATCCGGCTCGAGCAGGAGGGCGAGCGGAGCTTCGCGATGCTCGAGCGCGGCAACGACGTGGGAGGGACGTGGCGGGACAACTCCTACCCGGGCGCCGCGTGCGACGTCCCGTCCAAGCTCTACTCGTTCTCCTTCGCACCGAACCCGGACTGGACGCGCGCGTTCTCGCCGCAGCCGGAGATCCTCGCCTACCTGCGGGGCTGCGCCGAACGCTTCGGGGTGCGCGACCGCCTGTGGACCGACACGCCCGTCACGCGGGCGAGCTGGGACGAGGAGACGCTCCGCTGGAACGTCGAGACGCCGCGCGGGTCGCTCACCGCAGACGTCCTCGTCTCCGCCGCCGGCGCGCTCTCCGAGCCCCGTGCCCCCGCGATCCCGGGGCTCGACAGCTTCGAGGGCATGGTCTGCCACTCGGCCCAGTGGAACCACGAGACGGACTTGAGGGGGAAGCGGATCGCGGTGATCGGGACGGGCGCCTCGGCGATTCAGCTCGTGCCGCAGCTCCAGCCGGAGGCGGAGCGCCTCACGGTCTTCCAGCGCACCCCGGCCTGGGTGACGCCTCGCGGTGACCGCGCGTTCACGCGCCTCGAGCGCACGCTCTTCAAGCGCGTCCCCGCCCTCCAGAAGACCGGGCGCGGCGTCATCTACTGGGGGCGGGAGCTGCTGGTCGTCGCGTTCACCCGGAGGACCGGGCTGCTGAAGCTCCCGCAGAAGGTCGCTGAGCTCCACCTCAAGCGGCAGGTGCCCGACCCGGTGCTCCGCGCCAAGCTGCGCCCTGACTACCGACTCGGCTGCAAGCGCATCCTGCTTTCCAACGACTACTACCCCGCGTTGAGCGCGCCGAACGCCGACGTGGAGACCGACCCGATCGCCGAGATCCGGGCGGGCTCGATCGTCACGCGGAACGGGACCGAGCACGAGGTCGACGCGATCGTGCTGGCCACGGGCTTCGAGGTGACACCGCCCCCGGTCGCCGAGATGGTGCACGGGCGGGAGGGTTCGCTCGCGGACGCCTGGCGCCGCGGCGGGATGAAGGGGCACCGCGGCACGACGATCGCGGGCTTCCCCAACCTGTTCATGCTGGTGGGCCCGAACACCGGCCTCGGGCACTCCTCGATGGTCCACATGATCGAGAGCCAGATCGCCTACGTGCTCGACGCGCTCGCGGCGATGAAGCGGGAGCGCCTCGCGACGGTGGAGCCGCGGGCCGAAGCGCAGAAGGCGTTCAACGACAGGGTCCGCCGGCAGCTCTCCTCGAGCGTGTGGCAGACCGGCGGGTGCGCGAGCTGGTACCTGGACGAGCACGGCGACAACACGACGCTGTGGCCCGACTTCACCTTCCGCTTCCGCGAGCTCACGGCCGACGTGGGACCGCGAGCACTACGACACCCGACCACTCGTGGAGGCCTGAGCGGGACGTCGCGCGGGTTGACCTCCTCACCGGGGGTCAATCCGCGCAACGTCCGTCAGCCCGGACCTCGGGACGGGGCAGCGGCGGTTCCCGTGGCCGCCTGACCGCCGGGCGGCGGCCCGCCCGCTCCCGGTCCGCCGGTGGCCAGGCCGGTCACCTCGTAGGTCTTGCTGACCGCGACGCGCTGCTCGCCCGAGTCGGCGGTGACGTGAACGATGAAGGAGCCGTCCTCGAGCTTGCGACCTTCTCTGCGGTGCCGGCGTAGTCGACGATTACGATGGGGCCGATGCCGCGCTCAGCACCCCTCACGCCGAAGGGCGCGCGCCAGGCCGACGCGATCGTCGAGGCGGCGATCCGGTGTCTCGGGAGGGACGGGTTCGCGGCCTCCTCGCTGCAGCGCATCGCCGACGAGGCCGAGGTCAACAAGCGAGCGCTCCTCTACTACTTCGCCGACCGGGAGGACCTCTTCGAGCACGTGGTGCGGCGGATCGGGGACCGGCTCCTCGCGCGGGTCGCCGAGGCTGTCGCGGGGCGCGAGGAGCCGCACGAGATCGTCTCAGCCGGCTTCGAGGAGATCTGGGCGGTCGTCACGAGCGACCGGGCGCTGCTGGCCGCGTACTTCGGGCTGGTCGCCGAGTCGGTCACGGACCCCACCCTGCGCGCCTCGACGGCCCACATCACCGACGGCTTCCGCGCGATCATCGGCGAGCTGATCCGCGACGCGGCCGCGCGCGGGCGGCGGCCCGCCATCGACCCCGTCGTGCTGACCGAGTTCGTCGTCGCGGGCTTCCAGGGCCTCACGTTGACCTTTCTCGAGCGGGGCGAGACACCGGAGCTCATGGGCACGATCGAAGCGTTCCGCACCTGGGTGGGCACCGTCCTCCCCTGACGTCCAGTAGTGCGCCGATCGGTGCACAACCCGTAGGGTCACGGCATGTCGACCAGCGTCGCCGTGCCCCCCGCGTTCCCGCACCGGAAAGCCGGTCACTGCGGCTCGGGCGCGCTCCGCGACCTGCTCGAACATCATCGGCTCGACTACGGGCAGGGCCCGCTGAGCGAGGGCGCGGTGTTCGGCCTCGCCGGAGGGCTCGGGTTCTTGTACCTCGAGCTGCCAGCGATCACGCCGCCGTTCTACCTCGTCGGCCGCACCGCGGACCTCGAGCGCGACATCACCGGGCACCTCGGCCTCGGCCTCGAGATCCGCGACGGTGACGATCCGCAGGAAGGCTGGCGCTGGGTTCGCGAGGAGATCGACGCGGGGCGGCCCCCGATGGTGTGGGCGGACATCGCGGAGCTCGAGTACCTCCGGGTCCGCATGTCCAACACGCGCCACGACATAGTGATCGTCGGGTACGACGAGGCCGAACAGGTCGCCTACGTCGCCGACAACGACCGCGACGAGCTCCAGCGCTGCTCGCTCGCCTCCCTTGCCGCCGCCCGGAGCTCCGACGGCTTCCCCGGCCCGAACCGGCATACGACGTTCATCTACGACTGGCCCGAGGCCCTCACCGCGCCGGAGCAGGCGGTGGGGCTCGCCCTCGCCCGCGCCGTCGAGAACATGCGCGGCGGTGGCGACGCGTTGGCCTCGCTGCCGGGAGCCGCCGGCCTCGACGGTGTCGATCTCCTCGCCTCCGCCTACCCCATGTGGCCCGAGCAGCTGGGTGACGGCCTGACCGGCGCGCTGAAGTCGCTCTGGGCCTTCATCGTGAAGACGGGCACCGGCGGGGCGATGTTCCGGTCGCTGCACGCCGAGTTCCTGCACGACATGGGGCAGCTGCTCGACGACGCAAACCTGCGCGCGGCGGCGGCCGTCTACGACGAGCTCGTCGCCGCATGGGTCGCCCTGGCCGGGGCCGCCCGGGCCGGTGACCACGCAGGCGGCGTGCCCCACGTGCTGAGCATTCGAGAGCTCGAGCACGCGGGCGTCGCCGCTCTGGAAGCGGTCCGATGAGGGCCGGCGCCGCGCACGGCCGAAGGGCCGGGGTCAGGGCGTAGGCTTCACGGGCTCATTGGCCTCGAAGGCCTTCTGCACCGCGCTCGCGTCCTTGCCGAGCGCCTTGGCGATCGCGGCGTACCGCGTGGTCTGGTTGGCCTCGCGCTCGGCGTCGTGCGCCTTCTTCGCGGCGTCGACGGCGGTCTGGGCCTTGGCCTGGCTCACCGAGAACTTCTTCACGAGCGCGGCGACGAGCGCGGTGTCGTCATGGCCACCCGGGCCGCGGCCGCGATCGCCGTCGTCGTCGCCGCGGACGCTGTCGAGGACGGCCTGGACGTCGGCCTTGCTCTCGCCCAGGGACGTGGCGATCGTCGTGGTCCGCTCGGAGCCGCGGTCCTGCTTGCCCGCGGCCTTGTCCGGACGCGCGGACTCGGCGGCGCTCTTGAGCTTGGCCTCGGTGACGCCGAGCGTCTTGGCGACGGCGGCAAGATCGGCGTGCATGCCGCGGCCGCCGCCCCGACGATGGCCGCCGTCGCCGCGCTCCCCGCGCTCCTGTGTGGCGGTGCCGTCCGCTGAGCGCTGCGCGGGGGTGGAGCCGGTGCTCCCGGTGGTGCCGGAGCCGGCGGCGCCGGCGATCGTGGCACCGGAGATGCCCGCGACGGTCGTGGCGGCGAGCAGCGTGGTGATCCTGGGGGACAGCTTGATCATGGGAAGGCTTTCTGCTTGGGGGTGGTTGCTGTCAAGCAGCATCCGTCCCCCGCCTGAGCCCTCCCCGGGCGCAGGCTGAGGATTCCCCGAGAGTCGACCGCGTTAGCGGGTCTGCAGCTTCTCGATCCGGCGGAACACGCCGGGGTAGCGGGCGGGCAGGAGCCGTACGAGGAGATCGACGGCCTTGGCGTCGGTCCCGACGAGCACGCGCGACTTCCCCGCCTCGACTCCTTCGACGATGATCTGCGCGGCCCGAGCCGGATCCATCTTTAGGAGCTTCTCGTTGTAGTGGCGCTTGCGGTCCTCGTCGGCCTGGGTGACCGCGAGCCCGGAGGCGCGGGCCTCATCGAACGCGGCGGTCGCGATGTTCGTCTTGATCCCGCCCGGGTGCACGACGGTGACCCCGACACGGTGACCGGCGTCCTCCATCTCCACGCGGAGGCTCTCGGTGAAGCCGCGGACCGCGAACTTCGTCGTGCAGTAGTGGCTCATCTCCTTCTGCGCGAGGAAGGCGTTGAGGCTCGAGATGTTGATGACGTGCCCGTCGCCGGAGGCGATCACGTGCGGCAGGAACGCCTTCGTCCCGTGGATGACGCCCCACAGGTTCACGCCGAAGACCCGCTCGTACTCGCCGTATTCCGACTCGAGCACCGTGTTCGAGTGGGCGATGCCCGCGTTGTTGTAGACCTGGTGGACGGCACCGAAGTGCGCGACGACCGCCTCGGCGTAGGCGCTCATCGCCTCCCGGTCGCTCACGTCGAGGCGCTGGGTGTGGACCTCGCCGCCGACGCGGCCGGCGGTCTCCGCGAGCCCCGCCTCGTTGACGTCGGAGAGCGCGAGCTTCGCTCCCTGCGAGGCGAGCTCCAGAGCGAGCGCCCGACCGATCCCCGAGCCTGCGCCGGTGACGACGCAGACCTTGCCGGCGACCGCGCTCATGCCGCCACCGCCTCGCGCGAGGCGGGCTGCGGACGCGGCGTGAAGCGCAGCGCGCCGCCGTCCACGGGCGCGCGGCGGAGGTGCTCGAGATCCTCCTTGTAGTCCATCGCCAGGTGCCAGGGAGCGCTCGGGCCCTGCTTCGGCAGCGCGTGGAGCGCACGCTGCACGTAGCCGGCACCGAAGTCCATGAGCGGCCGGGTCGGCATCGACGGGTCGTCGACGGTCGGGGTCACCGAGCCGAGCCCCTCCCGCTCCATGTGGGCCAGCAGGCGGCAGAGGTGCTCGAAGACCAGGTCGATCTTCAGCGTCCAGGACGAGTTCGTGTAGCCGATCGCGAAGGCGAAGTTCGGCACGCCGCTCAGCATCATGCCCTTGTAGGCGAGCCGCTCGCTGACCGGGACCCTCTCGCCGTCGACCACGAGCTCGGCGCCGCCGAAGAGCTGGAGGTTGAGGCCGGTGGCGGTGACGATGACGTCGGCCTCGAGCTCGCGGCCGGAGGTGAGCTTCAGACCGGCTTTCGTGAAGGTCTCGATGCCGTCGGTGGCGATCTCGGCCGTCCCGGCGCGGAGGGCCTTGAAGAGGTCGCCGTCCGGCACCGCGCAAAGGCGCTGGTCCCACGGGTCGTAGGCCGGCTTGAAGTGCTCATCGACGTCGATGTGCGCCGGGAGCTGCTTCTCGGTGATCCGGCGGATGAGCCGGCGGGCGCGCGTCGGGTACTTCTGGCAGAGCCGGTAGACCGTCCGCTGCTGCCAGATGTTCTTGCGGCGCGTGAGGTCGTGTCCGCGGGCGTCGCCGAACCACTTGCGCAGCTTGTCGGCGATGACGTCCCGGGAGGGCAGCGGCATGATGTAGGAGGGCGAGCGCTGGAGCATCGTCACCTGCGCGTCCTGCTTGGCGAGCGCGGGGACGAGGGTGACGGCGGTCGCGCCGCTGCCGATGACCACGACGCGCTTGCCGCTGACGTCGAGCTCCTCGGGCCAGTGCTGCGGGTGCACGACCTGACCCGCGAAGTCCTCGACGCCCGCGAAGGCCGGGGTGAAGCCCTCGTCGTAGCGGTAGTAGCCGCTGGCGGCGAGCAGGAAGCCCGCGGTCGTGCGGACGACCTCGTCCGTCCCCTCGACCCGCGACTCGACCGTCCAGCGTGCGTCCTCGCTCGACCAAGCGGCGCGCACAACCTGGTGGCCGTAGCGGATGTGCTCGTCGATCCCGGCGTCGGTCGCGGTCTCGCGGAGGTAGGCGAGGATCTCGGGGCCGTCGGCGATCGCCTTCTCCCCGGTCCAGGGCTTGAACGCGTAGGCGAAGGTCGAGAGGTCGGAGTCGGAGCGGATGCCCGGGTAGCGGAAGAGGTCCCAGGTGCCGCCGCTGGCCTCGCGTGCCTCGAGGATGCGGTAGCTCGTCCCCGGCCGCTTGTCCTGGAGGTGCCAGGCGGCGCCGATACCGGACAGGCCGGCGCCGATGATCAGGACGTCGACGTGGTCGGTGGCGGTGTCGGTCATCGTGGGGCTCATCGCTGCTCTCTCTCCGGGGGTGGTCGCTTCCTGAAGCATCACGGGCCGGGGCGCGGTCGACAAGGACGATGTGCCCTGGATCGAGCAAGGGGACTGTGTGTCCTGCACAGTCCGGTAGCGTGCGCGGATGGCCACGATCCGCCGCTGGGAACGTCCGTCCGACCGGACCTGCGAGCTCTTCCGGACGGGGGTGGAGCTCCTGCTGGCGGCGCCGGACGACGGGCTCGCGCAGGTCGACGCGGTGACGCTCGGCGACATCGCCCCGGCGATTCGGGAGGACCCCGGGCTCGTCGCCTCGATCCGCCGCACCAACCGAGCCAACCTCACGCACTGGCTCGAGGCCAACGTGCGCGATCCCGGCATGCCGGTGGAGCCGAATCTCGGGCCCGAGACCTTCGGGATCGCCCGGGACCTCGTCCGCCGCGGGCTCGACCAGTACTCGCTCGATGCCTACCGCACGGGGCAGAACGCGGCGTGGCGGGCCTGGATGGCCGTGGTCTTCACGCTGACCACCGATCCGGAAGAGGTCGCGGAGCTGCTCGACGTGAGCGCCCGCTCGATCTTCGGCTTCGTCGACGACACGCTCGCCGGGATCGCCGCGGAGGTCGAGCGAGAGCGCGAGCACCTCACGCGGGGCACCCAGGCCGCGCGGCTCGAGGTGGTGAGCCTCCTGCTCGGCGGAGCGCCCATCACGCTCGAGCGCGCGAGCCGGCGCCTCGGCTACGACCTCGACCGCACCCACACCGCGGCCATCGTCTTCAGCGACGCCGCCGACCCCGACCCCGGCGCGCTCGAGGAGGTCGCCGAGGCGCTCGCGCGGGTCGCGGGCGCACGTCGGCCGCTCACCGTGGTCGCGAGCGAGTCGGCGCTGTGGACCTGGGTGGCCGCGGCCGGAGCCGAGGCGGGTGCCCTGCGGGAGGTCCTGCCCGCCGACGGGCAGGCGCGGGTCGCGCTCGGCCCCGCGCTCCCCGGCATCGAGGGTTTCCGCCGCAGCCACCGGGACGCCCTGGCGACCCAGCGGCTGATGCAGCGCGTCCCGGACGCCGTACGTGTGGCGACCTACGACGAGGTGCAGGTGGTCGCCCTCGCGACCCAGGACGAGGAGCGCGCCGACGAGTTCGTCCGGCGCACGCTCGGCGACCTGGCGACGGCCCCGCCCGAGCTGCGCGAGACGCTCCGCACCTACCTGCGGGAGGACTCGAACGCCACGCGCACCGCCCGGCTGTTGTTCGCCCATCGGAACACGGTGCTCGCGCGGCTGGCCCGGGCCGAGGCACTGCTGCCGGCACCGCTGGCCGGCCACGGTCTCGCGGTCGGTCTCGCGCTCGAGGTCGTGCACTGGCTCGGCACGGACTGAAGTTCAGGGCGCGTCCCCGACGCCGAGGGCGACGGTTGCAGCGAGCACGGTGGCGGGGTCCTCGAGCGCGTCCCCGTAGGCCTCGCGCAGCTGCCCCATCCGGTAGCGGACGGTCTGCGGATGGATGAAGAGCGCGGCGGCGATCTCCTCCCGTCGGCCCTGGTGAAGCAGCCAGGCCCGGAGCGTCTGGGTGAGCTTCGCGGCGGCGGCGGGGCGCAGCTCGGCGAGGGGGGCGAGCACCTGGGCACGGAGATCTGCGAGCGCCTCCGGGTCGGAACCGATCACGAGCTCGGCGAGGTGCTCGTCGCTGTCGAGCACCCCCGCGTCGGGCTCGGGGCGCAGGCGGCGAACGCGCAGGGCTCGCTCGTAGGAGCGGCCGACCCGGGTCCACGGCCGCTCCGGGCCCAGCACCGCCCCCCGATCGTGCAGGGCGCGCCTTAGCCGCTCACGGTCCGTCGCGCCGCTCGTCGGGACGAGCAGCAGCACGGTGTCATCGTCGCCCTCGGCCCCCGGCAGCTCGTCGGCCAGCATGAGCGAGCGAGCGTCGAGGACCGAGCGGATCCCACGGGCGCGGGCGCTCGGCAGCAGCACCGCGCAGAGGGCGTCCGGCGGCTCCCATCCGGCGCTCTCCGCGCTCGCCTGCAGCACGTCGGCCGGGGCGCCCGCGAGCAGGCGGCGGGCCAGGCGCTCGAGGGCACGTTGTCGGGCACGATCACCCGTGGCGGTCTCATCGGCGTGCCCAGTGACGCTCGCGGCCGAGAGCTCGTCGATGTAGGCGAAGGAGAGCTCGGCGAACTGGATGAGCGTCGTCGTGGGCACGCCCGCGTCGACCGCGATGCGCGCCATCTCCCGCCAGGAGACCCGGGCGCCGACGCGGTAGGCGGCGAGGAGCGCGTCGACGCCACGGCCCTCGCGGGCCTCGCCGCCCCCGAGGGCGTGCGCGGCGTCGAGCGCGGGCTGGAGCGGCGCGCTGGGATCGGAACCGCGCGCGCCGGAGGCCACGTTCAGGAACGACCGCAGCGCGATCTCGACCGCCTCGTCGATCGGGGCGCCGAGGCTCTCGCGGAGCGCCCGGTAGCCGGGCACCTCGACGAGGACCGCGCCGGCCGTCTCCTTCGCGACCTCGGGCATGCCGGCGCGCAGTGCCGCCATCACCGGGGCGGAGAGTTGAAGCGGGTCCACGGAGCAAGATCTTACCTCGATTCGTTCCGTACGAACAAAAAGCGCGGTTCGGGTTCACCGAAGGACGCCAAGAGATCGCGCACCGGATCAATCACAATTGTGGCATGCCGACGACTGCCCTCCGCCCGGACCGCACCGCCCGTGCTCCGATCACCGCGCTCCGCGACGGCGCCCTCCGCCTGGCCGAGCTCGTCGCGACGCCCCTGGTGCCTGCGGACTACCTCGACATGGTTAGCCCGCTGCGGGCCAGCGCGGCGCTCCGCGCCCGCATCGTCGACGTGCGGCGCGAGACCGCGGACGCGGCCACCGTCGTGTTGCAGCCGAGCGGCGCCTGGCGCGGCCACGAGGCGGGGCAGTACATCCGGATCGGGGTCGACGTCGACGGGGTCCGCCTGTGGCGCGCCTACTCGCTGACCTCCCCCGCCGGCGCCACGGACGGGCGCATCTCGATCACCGTGAAGGCGATCCCGGACGGCGTGGTCAGCAACCATCTCGTCCGCGCCGCCCGGCGCGGCACCATCGTCCAGCTCGATCAGGCGCAGGGCGACTTCACGCTCGGTGAGACCGCGCCGGCCAAGGCGCTCTTCGTCACCGCCGGAAGCGGGATCACGCCGGTGATGGGGATGCTCCGCAGCCACGCCGCCCGGCTCGAGGACGTCGTCCTCGTCCACTCCGCGCCGACGCCGGCCGACGTCATCTTCGGTGCCGAGCTCCGCGGGCTCGCCTCCACCGGGCGCCTGCGCCTCGTCGAGCAGCACACCGACACCGGCGGCATGCTCGACGTCGACCAGATCGCCGCGCTCGTCCCCGATCTCGCCGAGCGCGAGACGTGGGCCTGCGGGCCTGCCGGGATGCTCGACGCGATCGAGGAGCACTTCGTCGCCGCCGGGATTCCCGAGCAGCTGCACACCGAACGCTTCCGCGCCGCGGTCACCGTCGCCGGGGAGGGCGGGACCGTGACGTTCTCCGAGGCGGGCACCACCGTCGAGGCCGACGGCGGCGAGCACGCTGCTCGACGTCGGCGAGGCCGCCGGGGTCCTCATGCCGTCCGGGTGCCGCATGGGCATCTGCTTCGGGTGCGTCGCCCCTCTGCGCGAGGGCACCGTCCGCGACCTCCGTACCGGAGAGCTCACCACCGCCGCACCGGGCGACGACGTCCGCATCCAGACCTGCATCTCAGCCGCCGCCGGCGCCTGCGACATCACGCTTTAGGAGCTCCGCCATGACCACGATCCAGAAGAAGCCCGAGAACCCCGTCGCCCACCTCAGCCGGCAGGACATCGAGGACATCGGCACCGCGATGGACGCCATCCGCGCCTCCGTGCTCGAGAGCCGCGGCGAAGAGGACGCGGCCTACATCCGCAAGGTCATCGACGCCCAGCGCTCGCTCGAGCTCGCGAGCCGCGCGGTGCTCCTCGCCTCCCTGTTCCCGCCGGCCTGGCTCGCCGGGACCGCGGGGCTCTCCGTGGCGAAGATCCTCGAGAACATGGAGATCGGGCACAACGTCATGCACGGCCAGTGGGACTGGATGCGCGACCCGAAGATCCACTCGACCACGTGGGAGTGGGACAACGCCTCGCCGGCCGAGATGTGGAAGCACTCGCACAACGAGCTGCACCACACCTACACGAACGTCGTCGGCAAGGACAACGACCTCGGGTACGGGATCATGCGCGTCGACGAGGAGCAGCGCTGGCTGCCGTTCTACCTCGGCCAGCCGCTGTGGAACTTCATCAACGCGTGCCTCTTCGAGTACGGAATCGCCGCCTACGATCTCGAGCTCGGGAAGAACTGGTCTACGCGCAAGGACAACCCGGAGTTCCAGCGGCAGGCCGCCGAGGTCTTGAGCAAGATCCGGGCGCAGGCGACGAAGGACTACCTCGTCCACCCTGCGCTCTCCGGGATCTCCGCCCCGACCACGCTGGCCGCGAACCTCACGGCGAACCTCGTCCGCAACCTGTGGACGCACTCGGTGATCATCTGCGGGCACTTCCCAGAAGGGGTCGAGACCTTCGAGAAGGCGTCGATCGACGGCGAGACCCGCGGCGACTGGTACGTCCGGCAGATGCTCGGCGCCGCGAACATCACCGGCAGCTCGTTCATGCACCTGATGACCGGGAACCTCTCGTTCCAGATCGAGCACCACCTGTTCCCGGACCTGCCGAGCAACCGGTACGCGGAGATCGCCCCGCAGGTGAGGGCCATCTTCGAGCGCTACGACCTCAAGTACGCCGAAGGGTCGCTCCCGAAGCAGGTCGCCTCCGCCTGGAAGAAGGTCGTGCGGCTCTCGCTGCCCAACGACTTCCTGAAGCGCGCGGCCTCGGCCCGGACCCCGTCCGACGCGGTCGCGACGGTCACCGAGCTGTTCTCCGCGGCGCCCCGGGAGTACGGGCAGGAGCGCCAGGCCGCCTGAGCTTCAGCGCGTGACGCGAACCCGAGCGCTGCCGCCGAGAAGACCCGGTGCGGTGGCACGGATCCGGCGCACCCCGGGGCGACCGACGGGCCGGTAGACGAGCTGCGCGATGCCGCGGGCGTTCGTGGTCGCGCGTGCAGAGCCGAAGCGCACGACGACGCCCTCGGCGGCGGCCCGCGAGCCGTCCTCGCGCAGCGCTCGCACGTTGACGCTCAGGCGGGCGCGCCGGCCGCGGCGCAGGCGGCGCGACGACGTGATGACGAGCAGGCGTCCGCACGTCGCCGGCGGCAGAAGCTGCGCGGCCGGGAGCTTGCCGGTTGCGGTGCACCCGGTGCGCACGTCGGTGACGGTGAGTTCGCCCGCCCCGTCGACCCGGAGGCGACCCGGCTCGCGTTTGAAGGTGATCATCTCCTCGGGCGGGGTGGCGAAGTCGTAGCGGACGTCCCAGGCGCGGCCGTGGTGCGCACGGTCTGAGGGTCAGGCGAGGGTGGAGTGGGGGGGGGGAGCGGGGTGGTCAGCGCGTGAGCGACCGAGCGCTGCCGCCGAGAAGACCCGGTGCGGTGGCACGGATCCGGCGCACCCCGGGGCGACCGACGGGCCGGTAGACGAGCTGCGCGATGCCGCGGGCGTTCGTGGTCGCGCGTGCAGAGCCGAAGCGCACGACGACGCCCTCGGCGGCGGCCCGCGAGCCGTCCTCGCGCAGCGCTCGCACGTTGACGCTCAGGCGGGCGCGCCGGCCGCGGCGCAGGCGGCGCGACGACGTGATGACGAGCAGGCGTCCGCACGTCGCCGGCGGCAGAAGCTGCGCGGCCGGGAGCTTGCCGGTTGCGGTGCACCCGGTGCGCACGTCGGTGACGGTGAGTTCGCCCGCCCCGTCGACCCGGAGGCGACCCGGCTCGCGTTTGAAGGTGATCATCTCCTCGGGCGGGGTGGCGAAGTCGTAGCGGACGTCCCACGCGCGGCCGTGCGTCCGCACGGTCTGGAGGGTCCAGGACGACGGTGCCTCAGGAACGTCGGCGAACAGGCCCCAGGCGATCGCCGCCTTCAGCGCGGCGCGCCAGTAGGGCCAGTCGTGGACCCCCACGCCGGGCCGGTAGTCGGCGGCCACGCCCGCCGTGCGGAGCGCCTCGGCGAACTCGTCGTTCTGCTGGCGCAGCTCGAGCTCCGCGGCGCCGCCACCGACCACCGCGGTGGGCGAGCTGCCGGCGGACGGGTCGGCGGTGCCGTCGCCGACCGTCAGGAACACGCGCGAGGAGCGCAGGTTGCCGGGGGTGCGCGAGGGGTTGTGGCCGGCGGCGTAGGCGCCCGACATGGGGCCGAAGATCGACGTGTAGTCGACCTCGCCGACGATCCGCAGCCCCGCGTCGGCCTCGGGACGCTGATGCTGGACGAAGCCACTGAACGAGGCGACGGCGCCGAATATGTCGGGGCGTTGCCCTCCGAGGTAGGTCGCGCCGAAGCCCCCCATCGAGAGGCCGGCGACCGCGTGGTTGCGCCGGCCCGGAGCGATCTTGTACGTCCGCTCGACGAAGGGCAGGAAGGTGTCGAGGAAGTAGGTCTCCCACGAGGGGTCGGCGCGCTTGCCGCCGTTGAACCAGTCCGTGTAGAAGCCGCGGTTCGCCTCGGGCATCACGATGATGCCCTCGAAGCCGGCCGCGGTGCGCTCGATGTCGCCGCTCTCGGGCTGCGCCCAGGACACGTAGTTGGGCGTGTCGCCGACGCCGTGCAGGAGCAGGAGCAGCGGGTAGGCGCGGCTCGGGTCGTAGCCGTCGGGCAGCAGGACGTTCGCCTTGTGTGGTCCGGGAACCGATCCGGCCGGCGCGTCGATCGTGACGAGGCGGCCGGCGGAGGCCGCGGCGGGGAGCGCCAAGGCCCCGGTAAGCGCCACGGCGAGGGACAGGAGACGGAGGCGCATGCCGCGATGTATCGCACACCCCGGTGCGGCCCGGCGCCACCGCTCACATCACGAGGACCTGGCGGACGCCCTCCCCGCGGGCGAGCCGGTCGAAGCCCTCGTTCAGCTCGTCGAGCGTGAGGCGGTGGGTGAGCAGCCGCTCGACGGGCAGCTTGCCCTCGCGGTAGAGCGCGATGAACCGGGGGATGTCCCGGGCGGGGACGCACGAGCCGAGGTAGGAGCCCTTCAGCGTCCGCTCCTCGGCGACGAGCGAGACCGCCGGGATCGTGAGCGTGCGGTCGGGGTGGGGGAGGCCGACCGTGACCGTCGTCCCGCCGCGGCGCGTGGCCCGGTAGGCCTGCTCGAGCACGACGGCGCTGCCGACGGTCTCGAGGCAGTGCTCGGCGCCGCCGCCGGTCAGCTCGCGGACGCGCTCCACGACACCGTCGTCGGCCGGGAGCGCGTGGGCGGCGCCGAGCTCGGTCGCGAGCTCGAGCTTCTCCGCGACGCGGTCGATCGCGATCACCTCCGCGCCCGCCTGCACCGCACCCATGAGCGCCGCGAGGCCGACCCCGCCGAGGCCGAAGACGGCGACGCGTTCACCCGGTCGGATCGTCGTCGCGTTGAGCGCGGCCCCGACCCCGGTGAGCACCGCGCAGCCGAAGAGCGCCGCGAGCTCGAAGGGCAGGTCGTCGTCGACCTTCACGGCGGAGCGCTCGGAGACCACGATGTGCTCGGCGAAGGCGGAGACCCCGAGGTGGTGGTGGACGCCGCCGCTCCACCGTCGCTCCCCGGAGAGGAGCGTCCCCGCGGTGTTCGCCGCGGCGCCCGGCTCGCACAGCGCGGCCCGGCCGGCCAGGCAGGGCGCGCAGTCCCCGCAGACCGGGACGAAGGCGAGGATCACATGGTCCCCCGGCGCGAAGTCCGTGACGCCCGCGCCGACCTCGACGACCTCGCCCGCGGCCTCGTGGCCGAGCGCCATCGGCATCGCGCGCGGGCGGGAGCCGTCGATGACGCTCAGGTCCGAGTGGCAGAGCCCAGCGGCCCGCACGCGCAGGAGCAGCTCGCCGGGGCCGGGGGGCGCGAGCTCCAGCTCGGTGATCGTGAGCGGCTGAGACTCGGCGTACGGCGTGGCGGCGCCGGTGGCGGACAGGACTGCGGCACGGACGTTCACGGCGGGACCTCGGGGGTGGGGGACGCTGGGGCTGCGAGAGGAAGATCGCATACCCCGGCGGACGGCTCCCCCGGGATGCCCGGTGGCGGGAGCGCCGACCGCCGAGGAGTCAGGACGGTGCCGCCGCCGAGTCCGTGGAGGTGCTCGGTGCGGCTCCGGCCGGAGGGGTTCCCCCGGAGCCCTGCCCGCCGGGGGGCGGGCCGCCCGCTCCGGGTCCCTTCGTGTCGAGTCCGGAGACCTCGTAGCCGGCGGTGACCAGCACGTGCTGTCGGCCCTCGTCGGTGGTCACGGCGACGACGAAGCTGCCGTCCTCCAGCTGCAGGACGTGGTCGGCGGTGCCGGGATACTTCGCGAGCGCCGCGGCCGAGGCCTTCGTGGCCGCCTCGCCGGTCACCTCGGTGCCGCCGCCGGGGGCCCCCGAGGGCGGCTGCCCGGCGCCGGCGCCGGTGCCTGTCGCGCCGGAGGCCGGAGCCGCGGTGGTCGCCGCGCCGGTGGTCCCGTCGTTCGTCGCGGCGGCGACGTTCGCGGCCGGGGTGGTGGCCTCCTGGGTCGAGCCGCAGCCGGCGATCCCGGCGGTGCCGAACAGCGCGGCGGTGGAGAGGATGACGAGCTTTCTCTTGATCATGCCGTCAAGGTGACCCGCGTTGCTGAGCCGGCGATGGCAGGTACCTGGGAGCCTGCTGGGCGTCCTCCGGCCGCGGCGCGCATCCGGCTCGTACGTCCCGTCCGGGCGGGAACTCTGCGCACACAGCCTCCTCACAGGGGTGCTGCCTACGGTCGGCCGCATGACGCGCGTTGCGACCACCCGTTCACTGCGAAGCTGGGGCCGCGTGCTGTCGGCCTGCCTGGGCGGCACCCTGCTGCTCGGCGTCGGCGGCGCCATCGCTGCGCCGGGAGCCTCCGCGGCGGGGGTCGACGTCGACCGCTTCTTCCAGGGGGCGCTGACCGGGACGCCGACGAAGGAGGACTGCACGCTGAGCGGCGGCACGAAGACGCAGTGCTACCGGATCACGGTCGCGGGCTTCCCGACGAGCCACGGTGTCGGCCCGTTCTGCCCGTCGAAGATCACCGACGGCGCGGACGCCGGTGGCCTGTGGTTCGACGGCAGCGCCCTCTACGACCTCGACGGTCCGTTCATCAAGGGCCTCGCCCAGACCTACAACGACAGCAAGTGGAAGATGTACGACGACGAGGGCAACGTCATCGTCACCGACACGGCCGCGAAGTTCGAGGGGGCGGCGCGCCCCGACGTCGACCCCTCGCTTCAGAACCACTGCGTGCAGGGCAAGCTCGAATGGCTGCCGAACGGCAAGCCGATCTCGAGCACGGTGCTGATCCCCGTCGCGCCGGTGCTCGCATCCGCCCCGGCCAGCACGCGGGGGAACCTCGGGGTGACCCTCGACGGTGTCGTGATCGCCGCGTCGGCTCCGGTCGACGCGATCCTGGGCGCTTACACGATCGCCGCGTTCGACGACTGCGGCGCCCACTTCAACCCCATCGAGGGCTACCACCTGCACGGCGCGGTGGGATGCTCGGAGCGGGCCGCGACCACGGGCACGGAGACGCCCCAGTTCGGCTACGCGATGGACGGCGTTCCCGTCCACAGCCCGCTTGCGAGCACGGCCGCCCTCGACGGGTGCAACGGCCACACCACCGCACAGGACGGGTACCACTACCACGCCCAGAACGCGGCGAAGAACCTGGTCATCAAGTGCATGGTCGGCCAGACCGTCGCCACGGCTCAGGGCGCGCCCGGTGGTGGCCCGCCGACCCAGGCAGGGGACGCACTCTCGGCCACCAAGCTGGAGGTCGCTCGCGCCGGTGTGCTGCGGTCCAAGCGCCAGCTGAGCGTCCTCGCCCCGATCACCTCCCGTGCCTCGGGCAGCGTCGCCGCGACGTTCCGGGCGGCGGGAACCAGCACGAGCTTCTCCGCCCCGGTGGACTCCACGAACCGGCGCGTGCTCATCAAGCGCTCGATCCCGGCAGCGCAGGCGCGTCAAGGGCACCGGGATCCTCACCCTGGCCTACCCCGGCGACACCGACACCCAGCCGCAGGAGGTCCGCCTCCGTGCGGCGGCGGTGAAGGCGAACCTGGAGGCGACGCGTCCGACGATCAGTGACGACGGGCGGGTGCAGGCGACGGGAACAGTGAGCAGCAAGGCGCGGGGCGTCGTGCGGCTGCAGGTCCTCTACCAGCCGGCCGGCCAGACGACCACGACGACGCTCGAATACACGGCGACGATCAAGAACGGCAAGTACAGCTTCGACGAGCAGCTCTCGTCCGAGACGATCCTCGCCATCATCGCCCGACAGGGAGTCCTGCAGTCCTACACGCTCTACACCGGGTACCTGCCCGCCCGCATGCGCGGGGAGATGCAGTCGTTCCAGATGGCCGCGGCGCCGTAGGCAGCGGTTGCGCGTTCGGCCGGCCGCCGCGGGCACAGCCTCCTCACAGCGGGGGTTCTTACGCTCGCGGCATGCAGCCGCCCCTCGTCCGTTCACCACGCAGCCGGGGACGGCTCCTCGCCCTTTGCCTCACGTCCTCCTTGGCGCTCGCGGCCTGTGGCTCGGAGGAGCCCTCCATCACCCAGGCCAGCGGCGCAAGCTCGGCCATCGGGGCTTCGGGCGCGACGGCGGGACGGTCTCGACGTCGACCGCTTCTTCGACGGGGCGCTGACCAAGACGCCCACGACGGGAGACTGCACGCTGAGCGGCGGCGCGAAGACCTCGTGCCTCACGCTGACGGCTGCCGGGTTCCCCGCCACCCGCAGCGAGCTCGGACCCTCGTGTCCGAAGACGACCTCCGACACCGCGGAAGACGGGGTATCTGGTTCGACGGCAAGGCCGTCTACGACGTCGACGGACCGTTCATCAAGGGCCTCGCCGAGACCTACGACGACGAGACGTGGAAGTTGTACGACGAGGAGGGCAAGGTGCTGTCGACGGACACGTCCGAGAAGTTCAACGCGCTCGTCACCGGTGGCCCGACCGGCGACGGCGAGCCGGTGAACCTCTGCGTCTACGGCGAGGTCGAGTGGGCCGATGGTGGTGGGCCGATCCCTGCCGAGGTGGAGATCCCCGCCACCCCGGTGAAGGCCGAGAGCCCTGCCACACCGGGCACCAGGCTCGGGGTCACCCTCGACGGTGTGGTGATCGACAACAGCGCACCGATCGACCTCATCCTCGGCAACTACACGATCGGTGCCTTCGACGACTGCGGCGGTCACGTCAACCCACAGGAGGGCTACCACATGCACGCGACGACCGGCTGCTCGGACGCCACCGACGACGGTCGCCGACGGTGAGACCGCGATGTTCGGCTACGCCCTCGACGGCTACGCCATCCACGGCCCGTACGAGGAGAGCGAGGAGGCCGACGCCGGCCTCGATGCGTGCAACGGGCACGAGAATGCGGAGCTCGGGTACCACTACCACGCCAACCAGGTGGCGGAGAACAAGGTCCTGAGCTGCTTCACCGGCCAGACCACCGAAGCGGCGACCGGCGGTGGCGGCCCCGGCGGCGGCGGGCCTCCGGGCGGCGGCACTCCCGGCGGCGGTCCTCCACAGGGCGCGACGGGCGCGACGGGCTCGGGCTGACGCCGCCGCGGGCGCACAGGGTCCTCACAGGTCGGCTGCTTACGCTCGCCCCATGAAGCCACGCACCGTCCGTTCACCACGCAGTCTGGGAGTCGTCCTCGCGGCGTGCCTGACTCTCGCCCTGCTGCTCGCCGCCTGCGGATCGGACGACGACACGAGCTCATCGTCCTCCACGCAATCGAGCGGAACGAGCGCGACCACCGGCGCGTCGGGCTCGACATCCGACGGCCTGGACGTCGACCTCTTCTTCGACAAGGCGCTCGCCAAGACGCCGACCACGGAGGACTGCACGCTGAGCGGTGGCACCGAGACCCAGTGCTACAGCATCACGGTCGCGGGCTTCCCCACGAGCCACGACGTCGGCCCGTTCTGCCCCTCGACGATCACCGACGGCGAAGATGCCGGCGGCCTCTGGTTCGACGGCGACGAACGTCTACGACCTCGACGGTGCGTTCATCAAGGGCCTCGCCGAGACCTACGGCGACGACAACTGGAAGATGTACGACGACGACGGCAAGGTCATCGTCACCGAGACCGCCGAGGAGTTCGAGGGTGCCGCGCGTCCCGACGTCGACCCGTCGCTGCAGAACCACTGCGTCGCAGGGCAAGCTCGAATGGCTCGAGGACGGCAAGGCGATCCCGACCACGGTGCAGATCCCGGTCAAGCCGGTGGCCGCCGACACGCCCGCGGCGACGCGGGGCAACCTCGGGCGTGACCCTCGACGGCGTCGTGATCGCCGCGTCGGCTCCGGTCGACGCGATCCTCGGCGCCTACACGATCGCCGCGTTCGACGACTGCGGCGCCCACTTCAACCCCATCGAGGGCTACCACATGCACGGTGCGGTCGGCTGCTCCGAGGTCGGAGACGGCGACCGACGGGGAGACGCCGATGTTCGGCTACGCGCTGGACGGCTACCCGGTCAACAGCCCCCTCGCGGACGCGGACGTCGAGGCGGCCGAGCTCGACGACTGCAACGGCCACACCACCGAGGACGAGGGCTACCACTACCACGCCCAGAACGCGGCGAAGAACCTCGTCATCAAGTGCATGGTCGGCCAGACCGTCGCCGCCGAGGAGGGCGGGGCCGGTGGGCCCCCCGGTGGCGGCGCGCCCGGCGGCGCCCAGGCCGACGGCTGAGTCCTTCCCGATCTCCTTCCGAAGGAGCCCCGTGCCCTCTCGCATCCGACCCATCTGCGCCGTCCTCGTCCTGCTGACCCTGCTCCTCACGGCCTGCGGCTCGTCGGACGACGACACGGCGAGCGGCACCACGAACGGCACGACGTCGACCTCGTCGAGCGGTGGGCTCGCCGGCGACCCGATGAGCGCCTTCGCCGACGGCGCCCTCACCGAAGAGGCCGAGACAGTCTCCTGCACCCTGGAGAACGGCAGCGAGACCATGTGCTTCCAGGTGCAGGTCGCGAGCCTCCCGTCCACGGTCGACACCGACGGGCCGTACTGCCCGGCGACGCTGGAGGACACCGGAGGCATCTGGGTGTGGGACGGCGACGAGCCGGGCCTGTACGCGCTGAACCGCGCCTTCTGGACGCTTGTCGGGGGCCAGGGCTTCGAGTTCGTCGCCGACGACAAGATCTCGATCACCGACCCCGGAGCGGGCGCGGCGACCTCGGCCGGCACCGCCAACTCGTGCCTCGAGGCGACCGCCGACGGCTCCTACCACCTGCAGGTGCTCCTGCCCGTCACCCCGGAGAAGCTCGACACCCCGACCGACCTCTCGACGATCGCCCAGGTCGGCATCGCACTCGACGGGACCACGATCTTCGCGGACGCGCCGTCGGTCGCCGACCGCGGCGGGCTCCCGGCGCTCGACGCCTGCGGCGGCCACATCGACCCCTCCGGCTACTACCACCGGCACTTCGGGGCGGAGTCGATCCAGACCAACCTCGACAAGGCCGGCGCGGACGTGACGTGCGCTGTCGAGCAGGACGCGGAGGCGCAGCTCGGCTTCGCCTACGACGGGCACCCGATCTTCGGCCCGGAGGAGGACCGCGAGATCCCGTCCGACCTCGACGACTGCTCGGGCCACACCTCGGACACCGAGGCGTTCGGTGAGACCTACCACTACCACCTCACCTACGACTCCCCGAACCTCCCGGGCTGCCGGGTCGGTGCCACGGCGAACGGCAAGCTGACGAGCCCCGACAACGATGCCGTCGCCCTCCCCGACGGCGAAGGTGGCGGCGGCGGTGGCCCGCCGGGTGGCGGCGCTCCGCCCGCGAGCGACGGGTGAGGTGCGAGCCGTGATGCTTCGGTTCGCGCTCGTGGTCGCGCTCCTCGCGGCGACGCTGGCCTCGGCGGCGCCCGCCTGGGCCCACGACACCTCCGACGGAAGCACTGGTGTTGAGGTCGGCGACCGGCGGGTGACGGTGACAGGAACAGTCCCGTTCGCCGCGCTCGGCTACGCCGACACGACGCGCGACGGCCTCATCGACGCCGATGAGCTCGCCGCGCAAGAGGCCACCATCGCGCCGAGGATCGTCGCGACCGTCCGTGAACGCGCGCAGCTCTCCGTCGACGGGAAGGACGTCCAGATCATCGGGGCCGGGGTGCCCGCGATCGGCGAGGCGAAGACCGGTGAGAGCGCCGCCTCGTCGTACGTGGTGCTGATCTTCGCCTCGGGCCCGCACGACGGCGACGTCACCGACGTCGAGCTCACCTGGGGGTTCGAGCGCCACTCGTCCACCGTCGTGCTCTCGTATCCCGAGGGTGCCGTCACCGGTCAGCTCGGTGACGACGGCGCGGCCGCGTTCTCGCTCGACACGCGGTCCAGCGCAGCGTCGTTCTTCGGGCTCGGCATCGACCACATCCGCTACGGGCCCGATCACCTGCTCTTCCTGCTCGTGCTCACCCTTGCGGTCGTCGGCACCGCCGTCACCGCAGGCACCACGAAGCGGACCGTGCAGATGGTCACCGCGTTCACGCTCGGGCACGCGCTCAGCCTCGCTCTGGCCTACTTCGAGGTCGTCCGGATCCCGGCGTCGATCGTCGAGCCCGCGATCTCGCTGTCCATCGTGGCCGCGGCTGTACTCGCCATGCGCGGTCGGGCCAGTCACGCACGTCCGTGGATTGCCGCGCTCGTCGGTGTCGTCCACGGCCTCGGGTTCGCCTCGAGCCTCGACAGCCTCGGGGTCGCCACCGCGCAGCAGGTCGTCGCCCTGGCGACGTTCAACCTCGGCATCGACATCGCGCAGACCGCGGTGGTGCTCGTGGTGATCGGCGGGCTGTGGACGGCACGGAAGGTGCTCGCCGAACGGGCCGTCTGGCTGAGCACCTCGGCGGCGGCGAGCGCCGGGGTGGTCGGGCTCGTGTGGACCGCCTCGCGCCTGACGTAGGTGTCAGGCTGAGCTTCCGTCACCGGCGGATCCCATGCCTGATGTGATCACGACAGCCACGCCCAGCCGGATCCTTCTCGTCGAGGACGAGCCGTCGATCTCCGACGTCGTCTCGACGGCCCTCAGGTACCAGGGCCACGCCGTCACGTCGGTCGATGACGGCCGCACCGGCCTCGAGCGTGCGGGCGAGGACGCCTTCGACCTCATCGTGCTCGACGTGATGCTCCCGGGGCTCGACGGGTTCGAGGTCTGTCGCCGCCTGCGCGAACAGGGCAGCTCCGTCCCTGTGCTCTTCCTGACCGCGCGCGACGAGCCCGATGACCGGATCAGAGGCTTCGTCTCCGGCGGGGACGACTACCTCACGAAGCCCTTCACCGTCGACGAGCTCGTGCTGCGTGTGGACGCGATCCTCCGGCGCACGGGCCGCGAGCCGCCGTCCGAGCTGCTGGCGGTGGGCGAGGTCACGCTCGATCCGGGAGCTCAGGAGGTCCGCCTGCGCGGCGCGCTGATCGAGCTCACGGCCACCGAGTTTCGCCTCCTGCACCACCTGATGATCAACCACGGCGTGGTGCTCTCCAAGTTCCAGCTCCTGTGGTGCGTGTGGGGCGAGGACTTCGATGGCAGTGAGAACGTCGTCGAGCTGTACATCGGGTACCTGCGCCGCAAGCTCGACCACGATCGGACGCCACTGATCCACACCCGGCGAGGTGCCGGCTACATCCTGCGCGAGGAGCGCGAGTGACCCGAGCCTCTCTGCGGCTCATCTTCCTGGTGCCGATCCTCGGGGCCATCACGCTCGGCCTCGCCGCGTTCGCGATCTACGCCGACGGGGTCGAGCGTCGGAACCGGCTGGCCGACGTGGACGCCGAGCTCGTCCGGGTCGAGCGCCGCCTCGACGCCGGCCCGGCCGGCGGGCCGCCCGCCCCGCCCCCCGGCGACCCCTCGGCGGTCCCCGACGGCGGGAATCCCGTCGAGCTCCTCATCGAGCCGGACGGATCGATCACCAGCGTCGGGGCGGCGGGGAACCCGTTCTCGCCCGCGACGATCAGAAGCCTGGTTGGCGCCGCCGGGTCCCGCACGGCCGAGGTCGCGAACTACCGCGTCCGGGTGAGTTCGGCGGACGGACGGCCGACGTCGGTGACCGCCCTTCCGCTCGACGGCGTGAACGCGGCGACGGGCGACTTCCGACGCGCGCTCGCCCTCGGCGGCAGCGTCACCCTGCTGCTCGTCGCGGCCGTGATCTGGCTGCTGGTCCGGGGCCTCACCCGGCCGATCGCTCGGATCGCCGCTGCCGCGACCCGTATCGCGCGTGACGACCTCGACACCCCGATCGACGCACCCAGCCGGTCGCGTGAGCTGGCCGAGCTGAGCGAGGACCTCGACCGGATGCTCACCCGCCTGCGGTCGACGATCGACGAGCGGGAGCTCGCGGCCCTCGAGGCCACCCGCTCGCGCGATGACATGCGCCGCTTCCTGGCCGACATGGCCCACGAGCTCCGCACGCCGCTCACCGCGCTGAAGGGCTACAGCGACCTGTACGCGCGCGGCATGCTCGAGAGCGTTCCCGACGTCGACCGCGCCATGGGCCGCATCGGCTCGGAGAGCGACCGCCTCTACCGCCTCGTCGACGACATGCTCGAGCTGGCCCGAGAGGGCACCACCGTCGAGGTATCCGAGCCTGTCGACCTGGCCGCTGTGGTCGACGGGGTCGTCGCCGACCTGCGCGCCGCCGATCCCGATCACGACATCAGGGTTCGCCGTGCTTCCGGTGACCTTCAGGTCATGGGGAGCGCAGTCCGACTCCACCAGGCCGTCCTCAACCTTGCGGCGAACGCCTGCCGCCACAGCGAGCCCGGCGACGAGGCGGTCACCGTCGAGCTCGAGCCGGACGGCGACGCCGTGGTCGTCCGCGTCGTCGATCACGGCCCGGGTGTCGACCCCGAGGACGCAGAGCGGATCTTCCTGCCCTTCTACCGTTTCGACACCTCGCGCACCCGGAGGGACAGGGGCGGCGCCGGCCTCGGCCTCGCGCTCGCCCGGCAGATCGTCGATCAGCACGACGGGAGGATCACCGTCGAAACGACCCCCGGGGGCGGCGCCACGTTCGTGGTCGCCCTGCCCCGCACCACGACGATGCCGCCCCGAGCGAAGGCCATGACGAGCTCGGCAGGCGGCCCCTCCGTCGGCGGCTCAGGAAGCTCCCAGCCTCCCGCCAGCCGCACCTGCGGCGCGTGCGCTCTGCTGAGCGCATGCGTCGGGTCCTCTTCCGACATCGCGTGGCGCCAGGCCGTGATCGCTCCGTCGAGCCCGCTGGTGCTCGTCGTCGACGACGACGCGAGCATCCGCGAGGCGCTCGAGCGCGCGCTGCGCCTCGCCGGCTTCCGGGCGGGCGAGGCGGGGGACGGCCGAGCGGCGATCGAGGCGATCGAGCGCCAGACGCCGGCGGCGGTGATCCTCGACGTCACGATGCCCGAGCTCGACGGCGTCCAGGTCGCTCGACGGGTGCGCGCGGGCGGGGACGACGTCCCGATCCTCATCCTGTCCGCGCGCGACGGGATCGACGACCGCGTCGCGGGGCTCGCGGCAGGGGCGGACGACTACCTCGTCAAGCCGTTCGCCATGCCCGAGCTGCTCGCGCGGGTCGACGCACTCCTGCGCCGTCGGCCAGACCGCGGCCGCGTTGGGGTCACGGTCGGGCTCCTGCGCGTGGATCCGATCGGTCGGCGTGCCGTGATGGACGGCCGGACGCTTGAGCTCACCGGGAGGGAGTTCGAGCTGCTCGAGGTGCTCGCGCGGCACGCCGGGATGGTCCTCACGCGGACGCAGCTGCTGGAGCAGGTGTGGGGCTACGACGTTCGACGTGCAGACCAACGTCGTCGACGTGTTCGTCGGCTACCTGCGCCGCAAGCTCGAGGCCGACGGTGCGGACGCGCATCGTGCACACGGTCCGCGGCAACAGGGGTTCGTGCTGCGTGCCGAGGACTCCCTCGAGGGGCAGCCTGCGCACGTACGTCGCCGTCGCCACGATCGCAGCGGTGGCCGAGACGCTGGCGCTCGTCCTCGTCGTGGTGGTCTCGACGTTCGCCGGAAGTGAGCGGCGGGCGCTCGACGAGCGGCTCGTCGAGCGGGCCGCGGCGACGGCGAGCGCCTCGGGCGGACCGCCGGCGGTCCAGCCGGCACCGCCCCCGGGGGCCGGACGGGCTGACCGGCCGGGCTGCCGCCCCTCTCACAGACACATCGAGCAGACCGTCGCGCAGGGCAGGGAGTCGGCCCGCCTGCTCCGCGACGGCGAGGTCGTCGGGACGATGGGCGCCGAGCTCCCCGACCCCCGTTTCCCGTCGCCGAGCGGCAGCGGGAGCGTCGAGTCCGTCCGGGTGGGAGGCCTCACCTACCGGGCGATCGCGGTCGAGGCCGCGGCTACGAGGGACGACGGGCAGCGCTACACGGCGCAGCTCGAGCTCGCGGCCTCGCTCGACGACGTCGAGGGCCGCATCAGCGACCTGCGCCTGCGTGCGCCGCTGGTCGGCCTCGGAGGGCTCGTCGTCGCGACGGGGCTCGCGCTGCTGCTCGTCCGTCTCGCCCTGCGATCGCTCGAGCGGCTCCAGGGCGGCATCGCGATGGTGCGTGATCCGGACGAGCCCGGGGCCCTGGCTCGTGCGCGGCGGGACGCGCGAGGTCGACGAGGTCGCCGCGACGATCAACGCGATGCTCGACCGCACGGCTGCGGCGGGCGCGGCGCGGGGTGCGGCGCTCGAGGCCTCGAGCGCTTCGCGGCCGACGCCGGGCACGAGCTGCGCACGCCGCTGTCCGCGATCTCCGCGAACGTCGCGATGCTCCGCGCGCACCGTGACCTCGGTCCGGCGGAGCACGAGGCGATCCTCGACGCGCTGGCCGACGACGAGCAGCGGCTCGTGGCCCTGCTCGAGGCGCTCCAGGCGCTGGCCCGGGCGGACGCCGCGGAGGCAGTCCCTCGGGAGCCGGTCGACGTCACCGAGCTGGTCGACGCCTCGGTGCTCGCCGCGCGTCGCCGCCACCCTCGGTGCCTGATGACGAGAGAGCGCCACGGGGACGCGGCCACGGTTGAGTGCTGGGCCACGGGCCGCGGCTCGCGATCGACAACCTGCTGACCAACGCGATCCTGCACGGCGGAAAAAAGGGGGGGGGGGGGGGGGGGGGGGGGGGGGGGGGGGGGGGGGGGGGGGGGGGGGGGGGGGGGGGGGGGGGGGGGGGGGGGGGGGGGGGGGGAGAGACGGTAAGGGGTCGAAAATGCTGGGCGGTTCGGTCCGAGGCAAAAAAAGGGGGGGGGGGGGGGGGGGGGGGGGGGGGGGGGGGGGGGGGGGGGGGGGGGGGGGGGGGGGGGGGGGGGGGGGGGGGGGGGGGGGGGGGGGGGGGGGGGGGGGGGGGGGGGGGGGGGGGGGAGGACGCTCCGGCGAAGACGTGGCGATCGCCTCGAGTGAGCTCGTCGGCGGCGGCACCCTGGTCTCACGCGCTCCCCGCCTCGACGACCGCTCGGCCTCGCGCGCCGGGGCGGACTCGTACCCGGCCGGCAGCGGAGGCGCGGCGTCCATCCGGCCCAGCGCCACGAACGGGGGTGGGCCCAGGGGGAGCGGGGACGCAAGGAACTCGCCCATGCCGTGCTGCCCGACCGTGAGGCCGGCCAGGGCGAGCGTCGCCACGAGCGGGCCCGCGGCGGCCGCCAGGACGGTCCGTCGCCGGGCCTGGACGCTCCACCGCTTCATCGCCATGAGATGGCCCCCGTCCGCTGCGGCACGCGGCTCGTCAGCGCCTCGCGCTGCGCGACGACCCACCGGCGCACGACCGGAACGCGGAGCAGGAGCGACGGCCCGAACAGCCAGCTCACCTGGATCGTCGAGGTAGGTCTCGTCGGCAGCAGCAGGAGGCGCACCTCCACCACCAGCAGGATCGGGTAGACCAGCAGGTGTAGCCGGTTCCAGCACCGGCTGAGCCGCTTCGGCGACCAGACGTTCGAGGTGACCGCGAGCCGTAGCAGGAGCAGCGTCTGCGAGCGTGCCCAGCGCGAGGAACAGGTGTCCCGCGAGGCCGGCGACGATGCCGCCGTCGGTGGTCGCGGCGGCGAGGATCAGGTCGAGCAGCGCGAGGAAGAAGGTCCAGCGACCGAAGTCCCGGCGCAGGATCACGTGCCAGCGCCAGCCGAGGAGCGTCATCAGCGGCGTGATCACGAACGCCGCGGCGAGCGTCCTGAGCGCGCCGACGCCGAGGATCACCGGCGAGCTCTCGGCGAGCGCCTCGGTGGCGCCCTGGGCGCCGGTGAGCCAGTCCCGTAGGTCGGGCCAGAGCTCGACGAGGACCAGGACCGGCAGCAGCCGCAGGGCCCAGACCGCGGTCGAGGCGAGCTGGGCCCGGTGGAAGGGGGGTCGACGCATGCATCAAGCGTCGGCGCGAACTTTGTACGGGCTCTAAGAACCCGGCGGGGCCGTCCCAGCGGAAGCCCGTGCGCTCGTCCGCTCCCATATGGGGCGATCGAGCGCAAGGGATTCCGAACGTCAGGCGCTGACCGCGTAGAGCGTCCCGCCGCTCACCGCGACATCGGTGACCGCGGTGCCGTTCGCCGCGGCCCAGGTGGCGATCTCGGTGCCCGAGCCGGAGCCGCCGCCGGGGCTCCATCGCCGCCGTCGCTCACGAGCACGTACTTGACCTGTCCGTCCCCCACGAGCTGGGCGAGCTCGGCGACCGTGGGGGTGGGGTCGGCGCCGTTGAAGCCGCCGATCGTGATGACCGGCTCGCCGGTGGCGATGATGACGCCCGCCGTGGTGTGAGAGCCGCTCGCCGCCAGGAGGTACTTGGCGCTCCCCTGGTTGGCCTGGAGGTAGCTGATCACCTCATCGGAGAGCGAGCTGCTCGCACGGAGCCGCCGCGGTAGCCGCCGCTCCGTCGCGGCCGCCGTCGAGCCGCCGGCGGTGGTCGCCGGCGAGCTGGCCGCGGTGCGGTCGACCGACGTCCCGGCGGAGGCGCCCGCCGTGGGCGCGCCTGCCGGCGGGGTGCCTTGGGAGCGGTACCCGAGGGCGGGCCGCCGTTGCCGCCGCCGCATGCACCGCTCGACGCGCTCACGCTCGCCGGGCCGGCCAGGACGTTGTTGCCCGAGAGGGCCTGGCCGACGCTCGCCGCCGAGTACGAGGCCGGGCCGGCGGTCACGGCAATTGCGCCGGCGACCGCCGCCACCGTGAGCAGCACGCGGGCGCGGGAGCCCGACATCCGCAGACCCGCGGATGCGAGCACCGCGACGACCGCCGCGACCGGGACGAGGATCCGCAGCGCGGGCGCGAAGTCCGCCGTCCGGCCGAGGAGCACCACCGCGAGCGCGGCGGTCCCGAGGACCGAGGCCGCCAGCACGCCGTGGGCGAGCCAGGACCGGCGCGCCGCCGTGGCGAGGACGACCAGGCCGATGCCCGCGAGGGCCGCGACCGCCGGCGCCAGTGCGCTCACGTAGTACGGGTGGAAGATGCCCTTCTGGGTGCTGAAGATCGCGACGTGCACGAGCGCCCAGATGCCGAAGAGCACGACGCCCGCGCGGGTGAGGTCCGTCCGCCCGGCGCGTCGCGTCGCGAGAGGCCAGCCACGAGGCCCACCGCGGCGAGCGGGAGGAGCCAGGCGATCTGGCCGCCGACCTGCTCGTTGAACATCCGCCAGAGGCCGGCGATCCCGCCGAACGAGGTGCCCTGGCCGGAGCCGCCCTCACTGCCGGTGAGGCGGCCGAAGCCGTTGTAGCCGAGGATGAGGTCCCAGACCGTGCCGTCGGTCGAGCCGCCGATGTACGGCTTGGAGCCCGGCCACAGCGAGACCGCGACCGGCCAGGCCGCGCTCGCGGCGACCATCGCGGGCCCGGCGAGCGCGAGCTGTCGCACGCGGGTGCCGAGCGCGGCGGACCCGGCGAGGAGGTAGGTGGCGCCGAGCGCCGGGACGACCATCCAGCCCTGGAGCATCTTGGTCATGAACGCGAGCCCGACGAGGACGCCGGCCCACACGAGGTGCTTCGTGCGGCCCGACTCGACGGCGCGCACCACGAGGTAGGCGGAGGCGATCATCAGCAGGACGAGCAGCGCGTCCGGGTTGTTCACCCGCGCGATGGCGACGCTCACCGGGGTGAGCGCGAAGAGCGTGGCGGCCACCAGGCCGGCCGTCGGGCCGGCGACACGCTTGACGGTCGCGTGCAGCAGGCCGACCGAGGCGATCGCGCAGAGCGCCTGCGGGAGCAGGATCGAGAAGCTCGAGAACCCGAACAGGCGGGCGGAGAGGCCGCCGAGCCAGAGCGACAGCGGCGGCTTGTCGACGGTGATGAAGCTCCCCGGATCGAGCGAGCCGAAGAACCAGGCCTTCCAGCTCACGCTCCCGGACTTCACCGCGGCGGCGTAGTACTCGTTCGACAGCCCGGCCCGTGAGGTTCCAGAGACAGAGCAGCGCGGCCAGGAGGAGCACACCGAAGAGGCCGGGGCGCGCCCAGGCCGGGTCCTCGGCGGGGCCGCGGACCAGGCGTCGCAGCCGCGCGGTGAGCGCGGGGGCGGAGGCGCGGGTCGGTCAGGGGGCGGGGGAGGCGGCCGAGGGACGGCGGGGCTCCACGGAGCTCGAGCTGGGGCATGACGCGCACTGTCCGCCCCCAGGGTGGGCGCAGTGCGAGAGGTTCCTGGGAGCCTGCTGGGCGCCGCAGCTCTCAGCGAATCCTCAGCCGGCGCTCGGCTCGCGCTCAGCCGTGGGGCGCATCGTGGAGTCCGTCGCCCACCACCGCCGCGACCGACGCCGAGTCGCACGGCGCCCGCCCTCCGAGGAGCACGTCATCTCCGACGGCACCGAGGACGAGCGCCGCCGACCGGCCCGACGCGAACCACACGCTGTGGGGACAACGAGCACGAGGGCCCGGCCAGCTGCCGGGCCCTTGCTCGTTCTGCCGACACGCGTTCGTGGCCGTGCTCTCAGCGAGCTCTCAGCCAGTCCACGACAAGGGGCGGCACCGTGAACAGATGCGCGTCGTCACCCGGCAGCACCACCACGAGCACGTGATGGGCACCGTGGTGTCCTTCGACGTGCGCGACACCGAGCCGGCCGACGCGGCGATCGCGGCGGCGACGGCCTGGCTGCACGCCGTCGATGCTAGCTTCAGCCCCTACCGCGCGGACAGCGAGCTCGCTCGGCTGGACCGCGGGGAGCTGCTGCCGAGCGAGGCCTCGCCGGACGTGCAGGCCGTCCTCTCACGCTGCGCCCGGCTGCGCACGGAGACCGCGCGGGTTCTTCGACGTGCGGGCCGCCGGACGGCTCGACCCCTCCGCGCTCGTGAAGGGCTGGGCCGTCGCGTGGGCAGCCGAGATGCTGGGCGCGGCCGGCCTGCGGAACTTCTGCGTGAGCGCAGGCGGCGACCTCGTGACCTCCGGCGACGCGCTGCCCGAGGCCGGGTGGCGGGTCGGCGATCCAGCACCCCCGCGAGCGGGAGGCGGTCGCGGCCGTGGTGCGCGCCCGCGACCTCGCCGTGGCCACCTCGGGGCTGTACGAGCGTGGCGCCCATCTCCGTCGACCCGGGGACCGGACGCGCCCCCGACGGCGTGCTCTCGGTCACCGTGACCGGTCCGGATCTCGGCACTCGCGGACGCCTACTCGACTGCCGCCTTCGCGATGGGCACGGACGGGCCGGCCTGGACGCTCACGCCTCCAGGGCTACGAGGCCATGACGATCCTCGCGGACGACACCGTGGTCTGCACCCCGGGGTTCCCCGTATGAGCACGCTCTGGGCGGGCGACTGGGTGGAGACGGAGCTGCCGGAGCCCGTCCCGGCGCCACGCGTCGCCGAGCCCCCCGCCGCGCCGGTGGCGCGGCGCCGGCCGGCGCGGGCGCGGCCGTGGATCGGTCGATGTGCTCGCCGGCGCTGGCCGGGCTCGGCCTGGGCGTCACGATCGCGCTGGCGATCAGCGCCGAGAGCGCCGGGCTCGCTGGCCGCCCCGGGCGGCGTGGCGACCGCGCTCGGCCGGCTGGCCGGGCTGGTCGCCGCCTACGCGATGGTGGTCGTCGTCCTGCTGGTGGCGCGCTTCCCGCCGCTCGAGCGGGCGATCGGCCAGGACCGGCTCGTCGTCTGGCACCGCACGCCTCGGGCCCGTGGCCGCTGTACCTCCTGCTCGCGCACGCGATCGCTGATCACGGTCGGCTACGCGCGCGCCGCCGACGATGGCGTCCTGCACCAGTTCGGGCAGCTGCTGTGGACCTACCCGGGGGTCCTCGCGGCGACCGCGGGCGCGTCGCTGCTGTTCGCCGCCGGGCGTGAGCTCCTACCGGCTCGCACGCCGCCGGCATGGCCTACGAGACCTGGTGGTCGGTGCACCTCTACACCTACCTGGCGCTGTTCCTGTCGTTCTCCCACCAGGTCGACACGGGGGCCTCGTTCGTCGGGCACCCGGTCGCGCGCGTTCTGGTGGACGGCGCTGTGGGTCGGGACGCTCGCGCTCGTCGTGGCGCTGCCGCGATCGGCCTGCCGCTCTGGCGCTCGCTGCGCCACCGGGTGCGCGTGGTCGCCGTCACGCCGGAGGGGCCGGGCACCGTGTCGGTCGTGCTCGAGGGCCGGCGGCTGGACCGGCTGCCGGTCGCCGGGGGCCAGTTCCTGCAGTGGCGCTTCCTGCGGCCGCGGGATGTGGTGGCAGGCGCACCCGTACTCGCTCTCGGCCATCCCGGCGCGCCGACCACCTGCGGATCACGGTCAAGGACGCTCGGCGACCACAGCGCACGCGCTCGCCGGCCCTCCGCGCCCGGGACCCGGGTCGCGATCGAGGGTCCCTACGGCGCCTTCACCGCGGACCGCGGCCATGCCGACCGGGTCCTGCTCGTCGGCGCCGGCGTCGGCGCGCACCCCGATCCTCGCGCTCCTCCAGGACCTCCCCGGGGGACGCCGACGTCGTGGTGCTGCTGCGCGCGCTCGACGGCGCGAGGACCTCGTCCTGCGCGAGGAGATCGCCGCCGAGATCGCGCGGCGTCGCGGCCGCGTGCATCGAGCTCGTCGGTCCCCGCGAGCGCGTCCCGCTCGACGCGGCCGAGCTCCGGCGGCTCGTCCCTGACCTGCCGACGCCGCGACCTCTTCGTCTGCGGCCCCGACGGCTTCATCACGCAGCTGCTCGCCTCCGCCCGCGCCGCGGGCGTCCCCCGCACCCACGTCCACCACGAGAGCTTCTCCCTCTGAGTGCATGCGCCGAGCCCCGATCGTCCTGACCACCACCGTCGCCGGCACCGTCGGCCTCCTGGGCTTTCAGGCACGCGAGCCCGCGCTCCCCACCGCCGCAGCGGCGACCGCACCGGCCCCGACGGCCCCGACCCCCGCCCCGGTGAGCCCTCCTCCCGCAGCGGGCGCGGGCACCGCGTCGATCTCCGGGACCTTCGACGGCGAGGCGGTGGACACCCGGTACGGCGCCGCCCAGGTCCGGGTCACCCTCGCCGACGGAAAGATCACCGAGATCGAGGCGCTCCAGCTGCAGGGCAACGAGCGCAAGTCGGTCGAGATCAGCTCCCGCGCGGCGCCAGAGCTCCGGGTGAGCGCGCTCTCCGCGCAGAGTGCTGTCTTCGATGCGGTCAGCGGCGCGACGATCACGAGCGCGAGCTACGCCGCCTCCCTCCAGTCCGCCCTGGACCAGGCCGGATTCGCGAGCGCCGACGGCCAGCGCGCGAGCTCGGTGATCCCGCAGGTCGAGGAGCGCGGCGGCCGGTCGGGCGAGGGCTTCCCCGGGGCGCCCCCCGGCGGCTGAACCCGGGGGCGGTGCGCCGACGCGGGGGCCCGGCGTAGGTGCGCCTACGCCGCGCTCGTCATCCGCAGGGGGGTGGTGTCCCGGTACAGCAGCTCGACGTGACCGAAGTCGATGACGTCGCCGTCGACCAGGTCGACGCAGCTGATGCGACGGCCGTTGACGTAGGTGCCGTTGGTGGAGGTGTCGTCGTGGAGCTGATAGCCGTCGCCGTCGGGCACGATCGTGGCGTGGCGACGGGACACGGTCAGGTCCTCGAGCGAGAGGTCGACGGAGCGGCCACGCCCGATGCGCAGCGCGCCGGCGTCGATTGGCATGAGCTCGTGCTCGAGGCCGTCGTCGAAGACGAGGTACTGACCCTCGGCGAGCTCCGCGGTGTCGGGCAGGCAGCGTCGACGGTCGCGGGCGGAGAGCAGCGGGAGGGCGGGGATCCGTTCGGTGGAGGTCATGCCGTCATGAGACACCGCGGACCTGAGTGGTTCCTGGGAGGCCGCCGGGAGCTCCCCGAGCGTCAGCCGTCTACCCGGGCGAGGAGGAGCCGAGGACCCTGCGGAGCGCGGCGAGCGCAGGAGCGAGCTCCGCGACGCCGCCGCAGGCGAAGACGAAGCGATCCGGGCGCAGGAGCACCCAGGTGGCCTTCCGGGCGGCGAGCCAGCCGGCGAGCTCCCCGGTCACGTCGAGCAGGTCGACGCCGAGGCGGGCCACGGGGACGCCGGTCACCGTCGGAGCGGACGACGCGGCGATCATGACCCAGCCCGCCGGGAGCGCGTCGTCGAGCAGCATCGTGTCCGCGCCAGTGCCGACCGTCGGCTGTGGGAAGAGGCTGCCGACGTGGCGTCGGGCGGGGATCCGTCGTGGGCGCACCGCGAACGCGCCGCCGGAGTACGTGGGCAGGGGCTTGGCGTGGGTTCGCAGGAAGCGGTGCGGCGCGGAGCCGTCGAGGGCGCCGAGCAGCCGATCGCGCGTGCGGGCCTGCCACGGGACCGAGGTCTGCACGAACCCACCCCAACGCTCCGCAAGGCTCTGCATGGCGGCGACGTGCGGCCGGCGCTCGGCCTCGTAGGTGGAGAGCAGCCTCTCCGGTGCACCGCGCAGGACGGCGGCAAGCTTCCAGGCGAGGTTGGCGGTATCGCGTGCGCCGGAGGAGAAGCCCTGCCCGGCGAACGGGGGCATCACGTGCGCGGCGTCCCCGGCGAGCAGGACGCGCCCTTCGCGCCAGCGCGCGGCGCTCCGCGAGTGGTACGTGTAGATGACCGCGCGCTCGAGCTCGGCCTGCTCGCCGTCGAGCCACGGCGCCATCCGGCGCGCGAATCGCGACCGGGTCGAGGAACGTCGCCTCGTCTTCGCCCGGGTGCAGCATCCACTCCCAGCGGTGGCGCCCGGGGCCCATCGGCAGCGTGACGATCGCCCGCTCGGCGTGGCCGACGAAGTACGGGTGCGGGACCCTGGAGAGCGGCCGGTCCACGAGCGTGTCGACCACGAGCCAGCGCTGGGTGAACGTCGAGCCGGCGAAGGGGATGCCGAGCAACCTGCGCACCGCGCTCGAGGCGCCGTCGCAGCCGACCACGTAGCGAGCGCGGAGCTCGCCGCCGTCGCCGAGCCGGGCCGTGACGCCGCCTGCGTCCTGCTCGAGAGCGAGGAGCTCGGTGCCCCAGCGCGCGCTCGAGCCCGCGCTCGGCCATCGCGCGCAGCAGCGTCCGCTCCAGCGAGGGCTGGTGGAGCGAGACGAGCGGCGGGTGGCCGAGCCGCCCGCCCGTGGTGATGAGCGCGCCGACCGCGCGCCCGGCGGCGGTCACGAAGCTCACGCCGTCCTGGGGTGCGGCGTCGGCCAGGACCTCCGCGGCGAGCCCGACCGATTGGAAGATCCGCAGGACCTCGTCGTCGGTGGCCGCGGCGCGGGGCAGGCCGTGCGGCCCGGCGCTGCGATCGATTCCCGACGACCTCACGCACCGCCTGCCCGAGCAGCAGCGTCAGCAACTGGCCGACCGGCCCGAGGCCGACGACGAGCACGTCGCACGAGTCGGCAGCGGGCATCACGGCAAGGTAGTGGCGGAGCGTTCCCAGCAGACACCCAGGAACGCACGCAAGACTCCCAGACATGAGCACCGCCACCGGACCCCGCATCCTCGTCGTCGACGACGAGCCGAACATCGTCGAGGTTGTCTCGATGGCGCTCCGCTACCAGGGCTTCGAGGTCGCCACGGCGGCCAACGGGGCCGAGGCGCTCGCTCAGGTCGAGGCGTTCCGGCCGCAGCTGCTCGTGCTCGACGTCATGCTTCCGGACACGACCGGCTTCGAGATCGCCGAGCGGCTCGGCGCGCAGCGCAGCACCATCCCGATCATCTTCCTGACCGCCCGTGACGCGCAGGAGGACAAGCTCCGTGGCCTCACGACCGGCGGCGACGACTACGTCACGAAGCCGTTCAGCCTCGAGGAGCTCGTCGCTCGCATCCGGACGATCCTGCGCCGCACCGGGCAGGGCGCCGAGGAGTCCAGCCGCATGGTCTTCGAGGACCTCGAGCTCGACGACGACACGCACGAGGTCCTGCGGGCCGGGCAGGCCGGTCGAGCTGACCGCCACCGAGTACCGGCTGCTGCGCTACTTCCTTTCGAACCCGCGCCGCGTCCTGACCCGTGCGCAGATCCTCGACCACGTCTGGGAGTACGACTTCGGCGGCGACGCCCGGGTGCTCGAGACCTACATCTCCTACCTGCGCAAGAAGCTCGACGTGCATGGCCCCGGGCTCATCCACACCGTGCGCGGGGTCGGCTACGCGCTGCGGACGCCCCGGTGACGCTCCGCCTCCGGCTCGTCCTCACGCTGGTCGCGCTGGCTGCGGGCGGGCTGCTCGTGCTCGGCGCGGTCACCTACGTCAGCCAACGCTCCTTCCAGCTCGATCGCATCGACGAGCAGACCCGAGCGGCCGAGCCTGCGCTCGGGTTCCGGCTCGAGGCCGCGAACGGATCCCCCGTGGACGCGGGGCGCCGTGCGCTCCCCGCGCCGCAGGACCGCGACGGGGACGGCCGCGGCGGCCCCGACCAACGCGCGGCGAACCTGCCGCCCGGGACGTACGGGGCACGGCTGGACAGCATGGGCAAGCGGGTGGGCGACGCGGTCGTCATCTCCCTGGGCACCGAGGAGCTCTCGCCCCCCGCGCTCCCCGAGGACCTCGCGGACGGGCAGCTGCGCACGGTCGAGGCGCAGGACGGGAGCGTGAAGTACCGGCTGCGCGTCAGCCGTCCCCCGGGCGGCTCGCAGCTGATGCTCGTCGCGATCCCGTTGAGCGGCGTCGACGATTCGCTCGGTCGACTCCTGCTCGTGGAGGGGCTCGTGATCGTCGCGGTCCTCCTGCTGCTGGGCGGCCTGGCCTGGGTGCTCGTCCGTGCGGGGCTGCGCCCGCTCGACCGCATGGGACTGACCGCGGGTGCGATCGTCGCGGGCGATCTCGGGCGACGGGTGGAGGACGACGACCCGCGCACCGAGGTCGGCCGGCTGGGCGGCGCGCTCAACGGGATGCTCGGCCGCCTCGAGGACGCCTTCGCCGCGCGGGAGGCGAGCGAGCAGCGCCTGCGCCAGTTCCTCTCCGACGCGGCGCACGAGCTGCGCACCCCGCTCGCCTCCGTGCGCGGCTACGCCGAGCTCTTCCGCATGGGCGCGCTGAACGACCCCGATCAGGCGGCCGGCGCGCTCGGCCGGATCGAGGACGAATCGGCCCGGATGGGCAAGCTCGTGGAAAACCTCCTCGTGCTCGCCCGGCTCGATGAGCTGAGCGAGCCCGTCCGCGAGCCGGTCGATCTCGGCGCGCTCGCGGAGGACGCTGTCGCCGACGCGCGGGCCACCGCCCCAGAGCGGACGATCGTCGCCGTGCTCGAGGACGAGGTGCTCGCCGTCGGCGACGCCGATCAGCTGCGCCAGGTGCTCGGCAACCTGCTTCGGAACGCGCTCGTCCACACCCCGGCCGACGCGCGGATCGAGGTTCGCGTCGGCGCGCTCGGTGAGCGGGTGCGGCTCGAGGTGCGCGACGACGGGCCGGGGCTGCCCCCCGGAGACGCGGCCCGGCTCTTCGACCGCTTCTGGCGGGCCGAGGGAGCCGGACGGGAACGGGGCCGGGACGGCGCCGGCCTCGGCCTCGCGATCGTCGCGGGCATCGTCGCCGCGCACGACGGGACGGTGCGGGCGATGGACGTCGAGGGTGGCGGCGCCGCGTTCGTGGTCGAGCTGCCGGGCCGGACGGACTAGCGGCGCGAGCCGAGCTTCAGCGCCACCCGGCGGGCCGACGCACCCTTCGCGGTGACCCTGAGCGTGAGGCCCCGCGGGCCGACGCGCACCCGCATCCGGACGCGGCCCCGGGCGTCGGCGCGCCCCACGACCGGGCCGACCTGGACGCGCGCACGGCGGACGCCGCGGCGGGTGGTCCGGTGCGTGACCGTGACGCTGACCCGCACGCGGCGGCCGGCCTTCAGGCGAGCGTGACGGATGCGCAGTCGGAGCCCGAACCGTCGCGAGCCGGCCGCAGCCGCCGTGGCGCAGGAGGCCGTCGAGGCGCGGTCCTTCGCGCTGACGACGACGCTGACGGAGCTCGCCCCGGGGCAGGCCGCGACGCGCAGCACGGCCGCGCCGGGGGCGGAGGCGATGCTGCCGCCCTCGACGCGTGCGCCGTAGCCGTCCGGGAACTGACGGGCCGGCAGGGCCAGCTCGCTCACCGGGTTCGAGGCGGTCGCCGAGGGCTTCCAGGCCGCGCGGAACGTCGTGCCGTCCCAGCCGAACGATGAGAGCACCCCGGAAATCGCCCGCGGATGAGGACGGGACAGGAGCTTGAGCTTGGCGGGCTTGATGTTCTCCCCGCTCGGCGGCTTCTCCGGGTCGCGGACGAGGCCGGCCGTCTCCCCGCCGGTGTCCGTCGGCGCGGCGCACGCGCAGTAGCTCCAGTAGTGCCAGCCGATCATGGTGCGGTCCGCGCGCTCGGCCATGTTCGTGAGCACGTCGGGCGCGTCGGTGGAGCCGAACTCGGTGAGCATGAGCGCGTCGCCGGTGGCGCGCGAGCGGGCCTCGGCGTTCGCGAAGACCAGGTCGTCGAACGGGGCGCACCCGTCGTCGCTGTTGGTGTTCGTCGCGCTCAGGCAGTAGTCGTGGAAGGCGAAGACCGCGTGCGGGTCGCCGATCGGCCCGAGCGCCGTGTTGCTTCCGTTGTTGAAGAACGGGTGCGGCTCGTAGAAGACGAGGACGCCCGGGTCGACGGCACGGATCGCGGCGGTGACGCGCTGGGTGAAGCGCGTGAGCTTGCCCTCGAAGATCGGGCAACCGGCCGTGTTGACGCACGACTGCCAGGTGGTCCCGGGCCACGGCTCGTTGAAGAGCTCGTGGCCGAGGACGCCCGGGTTGCCTTTGAAGAACGCCGCGACGTGCGCCCAGGCGCCGGCGTACCGGTCCTGCAGGCCGACACCGCCGGGGCCCGGGTCGTTGTCCCAGAAGTGGTCGAAGGCACGCTGGAGCGCCGGCATCCCGAGGTAGTTCCCAGGGAAGCCGAGCTGCGGCTGCGCGGGCAGGCCGTCGTCGAGGACCGCCCAGTCGGGCGCTCCCTCGCCCTGGAAGCGCTCGTTGTAGAGGTCCTGGTGGAAGTCGAGCACGGAGAGGATCCCGTGGCGCTCGAGGAGGTCGACCGTCGTCTTGATGCGGGCGAGATAGGCGTCGTCGTAGCGGCCCGGCTCCGGCTCGACGGCCTTCCAGATGACCCCGAGGCGGACGGTGTCGTAGCCCTCGGCGGCGAGGAACGCGGCGTCGTCCTCGTCGAAGCCGGAGGCGTCCGGCGCGTACGGCGGCAGCTTGTAGACCATGTTGACCCCGTGAAGGATCATCGTCCGCCCGCCGGCGTCGCTCAGCCATCGGCCGGAATGGGAGAACGGTGCGGCCGGCGCGGCGAGGGCGCTCGCCGGGAGCGTGCAGCAGAGAGCCGCGACCATGATGAGCAGGACCGCCGCCCGGGTACGTCGGGGGCCCGCGCCCCAGCTCTGCGACCTCATGACGGCTCCATCGCGGTGATCTTCACAGATGGCCCTCGACGCGGCACGGGTCAGGCGCGAGACGGGCGTGGCCCGCCCGGGCTCCGGGTAACGTCGGCCCGTGGCCGTCATCGAGTTCACGAGCGTGGTCGACGACATCTCGCGGGTGATCGACGGCGCCGGGGTCGCGGTCATCGTGGTCGGGCTGGTGGCCGCGACGTGGGGGTTCCTGCGCGCACAGGGCCGCCCTCCGGTCACGCCGCCGGCCTACCGGATCTACCGCCAACAGGTCGGCAAGGCGATCCTGCTCGGCCTCGAGTTCCTCGTCGCTGCCGACATCATCCGGACGGTCGCGGTCACCCCGACCTTCGAGGGCGTCGGCGTGCTCGCGGTCGTCGTCGCCGTGCGGACGTTCCTGAGCTTCACCCTCGACGTCGAGCTCGAGGGCCATTGGCCCTGGCAGCAGCGCAGCCAGGGCCAGGCCGGATGATGCGGCGCCCCGGTGTCCGCGGGCTGATCGGCGAGGTGGGCCGTGTCCTGCGCGGGGAGACGGTCACCCACGTCCATTTCCGGGAGCGCCTCGTCGCGATCGCGGCGGTGACCGTCGTGGTCGACCTCGCCTGCTCCGTGCTCGTGCTGCTCCTCGAGCGGCACGTGAGCGGGACGCAGATCACCGGCTACGGCAGCGCGCTCTTCTTCTCCACGAGCCAGCTGCTCAGCGTCTCGAGCTCGTTCGCGAACCCGCTGTCGGGCGCCGGCCAGGTGCTCGACGTGGCGATGGAGCTCTACGCCATCACGGTGGTCGCCGCGCTCGCGGGCTCGACGACCGTTTTTCTGCATCATCGCTCCGCGGAGCGGCGCGCCGGCTCCTGAGACTTACCGGGTCGTCGCGTGCGCCCGTGCCCCGGCCGGTGACGGGCGAGGCGTCCACCGGCCGACGAGCAGCACCACCGCCGGGACGGCGACCACGGCGAGCGAGGCGAGGAACCAGGGCTGTGTCGCGTCGCTTCCCGAGCCGAGGCTGTGCCCGACGGCGAGCAGCCAGCCGAGGGCGGCGAAGCGGTGGAGCCTCCGCCAGCGCTGCGGCCCGATGCGGCCACGGACGTAGTAGCTGAGGCTCAGCGTCACGAGCAGCCAGCCGCCGATGACGCCGGTGCCGGTCCACAGGGGGCGGTAGTCCATGGTGAAGGGGACGAAGAGCTGAAGGACCGACGGCTTCAGCCACGGGTCGGCGAGCAGCGCGAGGGCGTGCACTGCCAGCGCGGTGAGGGTGGCAAGCGAGAGCGCCTCGTGGACGATCTTCAGATCGGTGCCGCGGCCCTTGAGCAGCCGGGTGGCCATCGCGAGCCCCAGCCCGACCGAGACGCTCGCGCAGAGCAGCGCGGCGATGCCGGCGGCACGGCTGATCGTCCAGGCCAGGTTGAGGCTGGCGAGCATCAGGAGGCCTGGGTGCTGACGGCCGGCAGCTGCGACTGCATGCTGCTCGACTCGCTGGCGGCGGCGTCCGAGGACGTCGTGGCCGCCGCGGTGCTCCCGGTCGTCGTGCTCACGGCCGCCGCCTGCGTGGTCGTGGTCGTCGCGCTCGAGCCGTTCGTCGCGACCACGCCGAAGGCGAGCGCGAAGGTCGCGAGCGCGGTGGCGGCGCTCGTCCGTCGCAAGCGCGTGAGCCGGGCGCGGCGGGCGGCGAGGGCCTTGCGGGCGGTCGGGGAGGGGGTGGCGGGCATGCCCCGATACTGAGCGGCCCAGGTGAGTGAGGGGTGAGCGGAACCTGGGACTTGCCTGAGTGTGGCGAAAGGTTTCCTAAGTCTTCGCCCGCGGTCCTGACGCCCGTGGCCGAGGCCGCGTCATGGGGACATCGCCGGAGCAGCACCCGGTGCCCCATCCCCCTCCCAAGGAGAACCCATGCCGTCCATCCGATCCACCCTGCTCGCCCTCGGGACCACCGCGCTCATCGGCGGCCTCGCCGGACCCGCTCACGCCCAGTCGTCGGACTCCGGCTCGTCCGACTCCTCGGACGCCACCAGCCAGTCGACGACGAAGCAGGAGCGTCGCGCCGCCCGTCAGGCCGCTCGTGACGCGAAGCTGACCACGGTCGCCGAGTCGCTCGGCACGACCCTCACGGCGCTGAAGACCGCGCAGTCGGAGGTCCGCACCGAGACCCGCGCCACCGAGGAGCGGGAGACCAAGGCCGAGCGCGACGCGCTCCTGGCCGGCAAGCTGAACGTCACCGTCGCGGAGCTCAACGCGGCGTTCAAGGCGGCGCGCACCGAGCGCAGCAGCGGCGAGCGTCGTGGTCGCGGCCACGGCAAGTGCAACCGCGGCACGGACTCGAGCTCCAACTCCGACACCACGACCGAGGACACGGCCGGGACGTACCCCAGCGGTAGCTAGCCGTCCCGGAGGAGCGACACCGAGCGCCCGGAGCCTCACGGCCCGGGCGCTCGTCGTCGTGCCGACGGCCTGCTGTGCGACCGTGAGGCATGCCCGCCGTGCGGACGTTCCCCTGCTTCGGCACCACCTGCTCCGTCCGCCTCGACGGCGAGGACGGCCAGGACGCCGAGCTGCTGCTCGAGGACGCGGAGCGCACCCTGCTCGACTGGCACGCGCGCTTCTCGCGCTTCGAGCCCGGCTCCGAGCTCTCCCGCCTGAACGCCGACCCGTGGGAGACGGTGCCGGCCACGCTGACCATGGTCCGCTTCGTGCTCGCGGCCCGCGCGGCGGCCGAGCTCACCGGCGGGCTGGTCGACCCCACGCTCGGCGACGAGATCGAGCGGGCGGGCTACGTCGGCGAGCTCGGGGAGCGCTTGGAGCTGGCACGCGCGCTCGTGCTCGCGCCGAAGCGACGGCCCGCCGCGGCCCGTCCGCAGCGGCGCTGGAGCACCCTGGCGGCCGATCCCGAGACCGGGACCGTCAGCCGTGCGGTCGGAATGCGGCTCGACTCGGGCGGCATCGCCAAGGGGCTCTTCGCCGACCTGCTCGGCGCCCGCCTCGCCCGGCGCGAGGCCTGGGTGGTCGACTGCGGCGGCGACCTCCGCGTCGGCGGCACGGCCGGGCTCGGCCGCCCGGTCGACGTGCGCTCGCCGTTTGACCCGGCGGTCGTGCTGCACCGGTTCGTCCTGGCCACCGGCGGGGTGGCGACCAGCTCGATCGGGGACCGCGCCTGGCTCGACCCCGAGCAGCGGCCCGCGCACCACCTCCTCGACCCCGCCACCGGCCGGCCCGCCTTCACCGGCGTGGTGCAGGTGACGGCGCTCGCGCCGAGCGCCGCCGAGGCGGAGGCCCGTGCCAAGGCGGCGCTGCTCTCCGGCCCTGAGGCGGCAGAGCGCTGGCTGCCGCACGGGGGAGTCGTCGTGCCCGACGACGGCTCCCCCCGGATCTATCCCGGCTAACCGGCGGCGCGCAGTGCGTCGGCGGTGCCCTGGAGGTCGTAGAGCCCCGAGATCGACGGGACCTCCGTGCCCACCTGCGCGGCGACGGCCATGACCTCGCTCGAGCCGACCCGGCTGTCCTGGGGACCGCCGCCACCGGAGTCGGTCAGCACCCAGCGGATCTGCCCGGACTCGACCGCGTCGGCGAGCCAGTCGACGCTCACCTGGCTCTCGCGGCCGGAGAAGCCGCCGATCGCGGCGATGTCCGCGCCGGCGACGACCTGGGTCCCCGCGCCGTTCTGGCCGGACACCGCGAGGGTGCCGCCGCCGTTGGCCTTGGCGTAGGCGAGTGCCTCCGTCGTGTTCGCGTTCCCGCCGAACATGCCGCCGCCCCCACCCGCCTGGGTGCCGGTGGTGGCCGCCGCGCCCGGGGCCGCTGTGGCGCCCGGGGCCGTTGCCGTGCCCGGGGTTGCTGCCGGGCCTGGCAGCGCCGCCGCGCCCGCAGCCGCGCCGGGAGCGGCCGCGTTCGGGGCGCCGCCGGCCAGCCCGGCCGGCGGACCGCCGGCGGGCCGACCACCGCCACCGCCACCGCCCGGCCGGCCGCCGCCTCCGCCGCCCGGACCACCCATCTGGGTGGCCGAGGTCGGGCCACCCGCCGGGAACGTGGAGCTCGTCGCGTGCCCGAGCGTCTGGAAGGCCCAGGCGCCGGGGGCCACGAGGAGCAGGCCGAGGACCGCCGCGACGACCGTGGTGCGCACCCGGGTCCGGGTGGGCAGGGTCAGCGCGATCGAGGCCGCGATCCCGCCGACCACCAGCACCACCGGCAGCCACCCGAACGAGTCCGGGTTGTCGTGCAGGACGACGAGCTCGGTCGCCACGCCCGCGGCGATCATCGCCGCGCCGAGGACCCGGGCGAGCACCCCGCCGCGGAGCAGCTCCGCCACCCCGGCGCCGACGAGCATGGCTGTGAACGGCGCCAGCAGGGAGACGTAGTAGGGATGGAAGATGCCCGAGGCCCGGGAGAACGCGACGGCGATCGTCAAGAACGCGCCACCCGTCGCGATGAGCCAGCCGGTGCGCGCGTCTCCGCGCCGCAGCCGGGAGGCCACGAGAACCGCGAGCCCGGCGACCAGCGCGAAGCCGAGCAGCCAGCCGGCCTGCCCGCCGAGCGCCTCGTTGAGCAGGCGGAACGGACCGGCGTCGCCGCCGAAGACGTTGCTGCCCTGTCCGCCACCCCCGCCGCCGCCACGACCGGCGCCCGCAGTGGCCGCCGCGCCGGTGCCGCCGGCGGCCGCGGCCGCCCCCGTCCCGGCGCCGGTCGTCGCCGCGGGCCCGCCGTCCTGCCCGAAGAGCCGGCCGAGACCGTTGTAGCCGAAGATCAGCGACCAGATCGAGTTGTCGCTCGTGCCCGAGATCCAGGGCCGGCTGCTCGCGGGCGTGAGCCACATGAGCACCGGCCAGGCCAGGCCGACCACGGCCATCGCAGCACCGCCGAGCGAGAGCTGGCGCAGGGCGACGAGCCGTCCCCGCGGCGCGATCCACAGGTACGCCGCGACGATGCCGGGGACGACGAGAAGCGCAGCGGCCATCTTCGTCTCGAAGCCGAGCCCGACGGCGACGCCGCTCAGCACGAGCCAGCGCGTCCGCCCGTCCTCGAGCGCCCGGACGAGCGCCCACAGGGCCACGACGGAGCAGAGCGTGAGCAGCGCGTCGGGGTTGTTGTGTCGTGCGAGCGCGACGCTCACCGGGGTCAGCGCCAGCACGAGCCCGGCGGCGAAGCCGGCCGCCCGGCCGAAGCGGCGCCGCACCAGGTCGTAGGTGAGCGCGACGCTCGCCACGCCCATGAGCGCCTGGGGCACGAGCATGCTCCAGGAGTTGAAGCCGAAGGCCCGGACCGAGAGGGCCTGCACCCAGAAGGCGAGCGGGGGCTTGTCGACGGTCATGACGTTCGACGCGTCGAAGGAGCCGTAGAGGAACGAGCTCCAGCTCCCGGCCATCGAATGAACTGCAGCGGCGTAGTAGTCGTTCGCGAGGCCGTTGGTGGACAGGCTCCACAGGTTCAGGACGGCCGCGAGCAGCACAAGCGCGAGCAGCTCCGGACGGGGCACGGAGAACCGCACCCGGCCGAAGACGTGGCCTTCGGCCGGGGTGCGGAAGGGGAGGGAGAGGGTGGGGGTAGACATCGGGGTGTCCTTTCGGGGAGAGGGGGTCAGAGGCCCACGGAGGCCATGGCGGCCACCGGGCGGATCGCGTCGCGGCGGCCCTGCCGGGCGAAGACCCAGGTGCGCAGCGCGACGAAGCGGGTGACGGTGGCGCAGACGTTCGCGACCGTGAGCACGGCGAGCTCGAGGCCGTGCGACGGGTTCGGGTCGAGCCGGTTGAGCACTGCGAGCGCGCCGAGCGTCAGCGCGAGCGTGAGCACGAAGACGCTCGCGCCCATCAGGTGTTGGCGCAGCAGGCGCTCCCGCCCGCGGATGCCGAAGGTCAGCCGGCGATTGGCCTGCGTGTTGCCCACAGCGGTGACCGCAAGCGCGGCGGCGTTGGCGCCTGCGGGGCCGAGCGGGCCGCGCAGCAGCAGGAAGAGCAGCGCGTAGGCGAGCGTCGAGATCACGCCGACGGCCAGGAAGCGCACCACCGGCGTGCCGGAGAGCAGCCGCGCGACGCCCTTCAGGTCCTCGACCGCCGTGCGCAGCACGTCGACGCGGGAGTCCGGGTCGTCGACCCAGTCGACGGGCACCTCGTGGATCCGCAGGCCGTCGCGCTGGGCGAGCACGAGCAGCTCGGTGTCGAAGAACCAGGCGTTGTCGACCACCTCGGGCAGCAGCCGCCCGGCGACGTCCGCGCGGATCGCCTTGAAGCCGCACTGCGCGTCGGAGAACCGGGCGCCGAGCGCGGTGTGCAGGACCGCGTTGTAGCTGCGCGAGATGAGCTCGCGCTTGGGTCCGCGGACCACGTGGGCCCCGCGGGCCAGGCGCGTGCCGATCGCCAGGTCGGAGTGCCCGGAGACCAGCGGGGCGATGAGCGGCAGGAGCGCGCGCAGATCGGTCGAGAGGTCCACGTCCATGTAGGCGAGCACCTGCGCGTCGGAGTTCGACCAGGCGGCGCGGAGGGCACGACCGCGGCCCTTGCGGCCGAGGTCGAGGAACTCCACGCCGTCGAGGTCGGCCGCGAGGAGCCGGCCGATCCGGGCGGTCTCGTCGGTGCTCGCGTTGTTCGCGATGACGATCCGCCAGGAGTACGGCAGCTCATCGCCGAGGAAGTGGTGGAGCCGACGGATCGAGGCGGGCAGCGCGGCCTGCTCGTTGTAGACCGGGACGACGATCTCCACCACGGGGCGCGGCGGGAGGACGGCCGCCGGACGGACGGCGGGAAGGGCGATGGCAGAGGACATGCCGTGCAGCCTGCGGCCGGGCCGTGTGAGCAGCGTGTGGCGAGGCTGGGAGAACCCTGAGACGTGCGGATTTCGCCCGGCGGTCCTGACGTTCGGTAGGCGGCCCGCGTCCCTCTCCAGGAGAACGTAAGTCTCAGGCCGTTCACAGACGTCTCCGTGATGCTCACCGCCATGCCCACCACGCTCACGCGCCCCGCCGCCGGGGACGCTGCGCTCGTCCGCCGTGCCGCCGTCGGGGACGAGGCGGCCTGCAGCCTGATCTTCCGCCGCTACCACCCCCGGCTCGAGCTCTACTGCCGCTCGATCACCCGCAACGACGCCGACGCCCAGGACGCGGCGCAGAGCGCGATGACCAAGGCCTTCACCGCGCTCCGGCGCCGGCCGCCGGAGAGCGCGCTGCGCCCCTGGCTCTTCCGCATCGCCCACAACGAGGCGATCTCGCTCATGCGCCGCCGCCGACCCGAGGCGGAGATCGGCGAGGAGCATCCGCAGGCGGCCCACGGCCCGCTCGAGACCATCGAGCTCCGCGAGGAGGTGCGGGCGGTGCTCGACGACGTCTCGCGCCTGGCCCCGCGCGCGCGGCAGGCGCTCCTGCTCCGGGAGCTCGCCGAGCTCGACTACGCGGCGGTGGCCGGGGTGCTCGGCATCTCGACCGGAGGCGCCCGCCAGGCGGTCTTCGAGGCCCGGCTCGCGCTGCAGGACGACCGGGCCGGGCGCGAGGCGCCGTGCGAGCGTGTCCGCCTGGAGCTCTCCGCCTGCGAGGGCCGCAAGCGCCCGACCCGGAGCATCCGCGGCCACCTGCGCGGCTGCAGCTCCTGCCGTTCCTGGTCGCTGGCCCAGCAGCAGCGCCGTCGCGCGCTTTCACTCGCCCCGGGGCTCGGCCTCCCGCTGGCCGCCGAGAGCGCGTGGGCGTGGCTGGCAGGGCTCTTCGGCGGCGGCAGCGCGGTCGCCGGTGGTGTGGCCGTGACCCCCGCGGTGACGGGCGTGGGCCTCGGCGGTGCCGGCGCGAAGCTCGCCGCCGGGATGGCCGCGGTGGCCGCCGGGCTCGCCCCGGTCGCCGCCCCGCACCGCACTCCGTCCCGGGAGGCGGACACCGCGAAGCGAACGACGGTCGCGAGCGCCGCGCCGCAGCTGGTCGCCGTGGGCGACACGGGCGGGGGCACGGCCGCCGCGCAGCCGGCCGCGTCCGTCTCCGGGCGGAGCGTGGCCGCGACGACGGCGCCGGCCGCGGCCCGCGAGGTGCGCTCGGACGGCGCGGAGCCGAGCGGAGGACCCGGCAAGCGGTCGGACTCCGCTCAGGCTCCAGGCATCATCCCGCGCCGCTCGGAGCGGACACGGGCGGCGGAGGGGCGCTCCGCGGACCGGCCGCACTCCCCGGGGACCCAGACCGACCCGGTGACCCGCGACGCCGGGCGTGAAATCTCGACAAACCGCGAGCGCCAGGCCGGCGACGGCTCGCGCCGTACCGCCGAGCGGACCGCGACGTCCGAGCCCACCCGCTCCTCCGGCCGGCGCTCATCGCCGCGCGCAAGCTCCCGTGAGACGGGGAGCGAGGTCCCGGCGATGGACCCGGTCGGGTCGACGGGCGAGGCGACCGTCCCGTCCGAGGGCACGTCACCGGTGGCGGTCGTCCCGGAGCCGAGCGCCGCCGTGGTCGAGCCCGACGGATGACGGCAGCACCGGCCTCGCCGGGACCTTGGGTCCGCGGGCCGGCCGCTGTGCTCCTGCTCACGACGGTCCTCCTCCTGGCCGTCGCCGGCCCGGCCCACGCCGTCGAGGTCGGCCTCGGCGACCAGAAGCCGGCGGCGTTCGCCGACGCCCGCGCGCGGGCGCTCGGCCTGCGCCACGCGCGGCTCATCGTCCCCTGGAACGCCGCGAGCTCGGAGCCCGCCCGCGTGCAGGCCTGGCTCGACGCCGTCGCCGCCGCCGGCCTCGCCCCGCACGTCGCCTTCGAGCACCTCCGCACCGACGACTGCCCGGGAAGCCCCTGCGTCCTGCCGAGCCGCGCGCAGTACCGCGCCGCGGTCGCGGCGTTCCACGCGCGGTGGCCGCAGGTCCGGACCTTCACGACGTGGAACGAGGCCAACCACGTCAGCCAGCCGGTGGCGCGGCGCCCGGAGGTCGCGGCGGGCTACTGGGAGGAGCTCATCGCGGCCTGCTCCGGCTGCACGGTCGTGGCGGGCGACGTGCTCGACTCGGGTGGCTACGTCCGCTGGCTCGAGCGCTTCAGCGCGGCCACCGACGGCCGCCCGCGGCGCTGGGGGCTCCACAACTACGGCGACGTCGCCTACGGCCGGACGACCGGGACCGACGACGTGCTGGCCGCTGTCCCCGGGGAGCTCTGGATCGAGGAGACCGGCGGCATCGTCACGCTCCGAAGCGCCGCCGGGCGGATCACCCTGAGCACGAACGAAGCCCGCGCAGAGGCCGGGATCGACCGGGCGTTCGCGATCGCGGCCGCCCGCCCCCGCATCGCGCGCATGTACCTGTACCAATGGCAGGCGTTCGTGAACGACCGCTTCGACGCGGGGCTCACGCGCCCCGACGGCAGCCTGCGCGCAAGCTACGCCGCTGTCGTCCGCAACCTCGCCACCCCCACGGCCACCGCCGCGCCTGCGCCCCGGATCCGGGCGCGCTGGTCGAAGGTCAAGCGCCACCAGCTGCTGCTCCGGATCACCTGTCGCGCGGGGGACCGGCGCTGTCGGGGAACGGTGATCGCAAGCCTGCGCACCCGCACCACGCCCGCCGCGAAGGAGCGCGCCCGCCGCCTGGGTCGACGCCGCTACCGCACCTTCTCCACGCGGGGGACCATCGCCCTGCGGGTCAACGTCTCCCGCGCCCTGCGACTGCGAGCACGGCGATCGGCCCGGCGCCGCCTGGCCGTACGGGTCACGCCGACCCTCCCGAGTGGTGCCGCCCGCTCGTTCAGCGTCGTGCTCCCGCGGCGGCCCTGAGGCGAAGCGCCGGGCGGACGTTCGGGACGCGGCCTCGACGGGCATCCCCAGACGATGAGCACCCCCACCACGCAGGTCCCCAACATCACCCTCCGCGACGGCGTCGAGATCCCGCAGCTCGGCTTCGGCGTCTTCCAGGTCCCGCCGGAGGACACCGTCGAGACGGTCGTCCGCGCGTTCCAGGCCGGCTACCGCCACATCGACACCGCCGCCGCCTACGGCAACGAGGCCGAGGTCGGCCAGGCGATCCACGCGGCCGGGCTGCAGCGTGACGAGGTCTTCATCACCACGAAGTGCTTCAACGACGACCACGGCGAGCAGAAGGCCGAGCAGGCGTTCAAGCGCTCGCTGGAGAAGCTCCAGCTCGACTTCGTCGACCTCTACCTCATCCACTGGCCGGTCCCCGCGACCGATCTCTACGTGGACACCTGGAAGGCCTTCATCACGTTGCAGGAGGAGGGGCTCGTCCGCTCCATCGGGGTCTCGAACTTCCAGCCGCCGCACCTGGCCCGCATCGCGGAGGAGACGGGCGTCGAGCCGACGATCAACCAGATCGAGCTGCACCCGCACTTCCAGCAGGCGGGCCTCCGGCGTGAGCACGCGGACCGCGGCATCGCAACCGAGGCGTGGAGCCCGCTCGCCCAGGGCCAGGTGCTCGACGACGCGACGATCACCGGCCTCGCCGAGAAGCACGGCAAGACGCCCGGGCAGGTCGTCCTGCGCTGGCACATCCAGCTCGGCAACATCGTCTTCCCGAAGTCCGTGACCCCGGAGCGGATCGAGGAGAACTTCGCGATCTTCGATTTCCATCTCTCCGAGGAGGACATGAGCGCGATGGGAGAACTCGACGCCGGCAAACGCATCGGCCCGGACCCCGACACGTTCGTCCGCCCGTAGCTCGCCCGCTCCTCATCGGCCACCGGGGTGCCTCGGGCCATCGCCCGGAGCACACCCGGAGCGCCTACGAGCTCGCCGCCCGCATGGGCGCGGACGCGATCGAGCCCGACCTCGTGATGACGGGCGACGGGGTGCTGGTCGCCCGGCACGAGCCGGAGCTCGGCGGGACGACCGACGTCGCCGCGCACCTCACCTTCGCTTCCCGGCGCACGACGAAAGAGCTGGACGGCAGTCCGGTCGACGGCTGGTTCTGCGAGGACTTCACGCTCGCCGAGCTGCGCACGCTGCGCTGCCGGGAGCGCCTCCCTGAGTTGCGGCAGGGGAACGTCGCGTTCGATGGTGCGGAGGCTGTCCTCACCTTCGACGAGGTGCTCGCCTCCCGCGCAGCGCTCTCCCGCGAGCTCGGGCGCGAGATCGTCGTCTACCCCGAGCTGAAGCACCCGGCGCGGTCGCGGGAGCTCGGCCTCCCGCTGGAGGAGGCGTTCGTCGCGGCGCTCCGTGCACACGGCCTCGACGGCCCGGAGGCCCCGGTCTTCGCGCAGTGCTTCGCGCGTGCGAGCCTCGAGCGTGTCGGTGCCGCGCTGCCGGTCCGACGGGTGCGGCTCATCGACGAACGGCCGCACGACCTCGCCGAGATCGCGACCTACGCGGACGCCGTCGGGCCCGTCAAGACGCTGCTGCTCCCGCGGGACGCCGAGGGGCGCTCGCTCCCGCCGACCACGTTCGTCGAGGAGGCGCACGTCGCGGGGCTCGCCGTCCACCCGTGGACCTTCCGCGCCGAGAACGCGTTCCTGCCCGTAGAGCTCCGCCACGGCGCGGACACCGCCGCGCACGGCGATCTCGCGGCCGAGCTCCGCGCGTTCCTCGCCCTGGGGGTGGACGGCCTCTTCTGCGACCACCCGGACGTGGCCGTCGCGGTGCTCCGCTCCTAGCGCGCGCCGTGCCGGCAGGCGAGCACGCGCTGCAGGGCATCCTCGGAGAGCGCTGCCACGGGCAGCGGTCCCACTGCGTCGGCCCGCAGGCCGGCGAGCAGCACGGCCACGTAGCGCCGCCAGAGCTCGGGCTCCTCCTGGCGGCTGGCGTCGATGATGCCGCTGAGCATGAGGTGGACGAGCGGGATCTCGCGGGCGCTGAAGTCCGCGCGGAGCACGCCGGCGGCCTGCGCGCGCTCGACGACCGCGTCGGCGAAGGGACGGATCCGCTGGCGCGCCTCGGCGACGCGCTCGAGCCCCGGGCGGGTGCTCAGGAGCAGCTCCTTGAGCCCGCGGTCGGCCATCTGCAGCTCGAGGCTCCACTCCAGGAAGCGCGAGAAGCCCTCCCACGGATCCTCGAGCTCGAGCGCGCGCTGCGCGACGTCCCGGATCGCATCGACCCGCTCCTCGAAGAGCGCGTCGATGAGCTGCTCCTTGTCGGGGAAGCGGCGGTAGACGGTGCCGACGCCGAGTCCGGCGTGGCGGGCGATCTCGTCGAGGCCGGCGTCGAGCCCGCGGCTCGCGAAGACCTCGCGGGCCGCCGCCAGGATCAGCAGGCGGTTGCGCGCGGCATCCCGGCGCAGGGGCTTGCCCGTCTCCTGGTCGGGGGTCGCCTCGGTGCCCATGCGCCCAGCCTAGAACAAAGTGGAGACCGTAGCTCCGCTTCGTGCTACCTTGCCTCGCGTTCCAAGTTGAGGAACGTTCTCCACTTCACGCCGAGAGGCCCGCATGACCAAGACGCAGCACGATCCCGCCGAGCACCACGCCAACCGCTGGAAGATCCTCGCCCTCCTCGGCCTGGCCCAGCTGATCGTCGTCCTCGACGTCACGATCGTGAACATCGCGCTGCCCTCCGCCCAGGAGGCGCTCGCGTTCTCGAACGACAATCGCCAGTGGATCGTCACCTCCTACGCGCTGGCCTTCGGCAGCTTCCTGCTGCTGGGCGGGCGGCTCGGCGACCTCTTCGGCCGCCGGCGGACGTTCATCGTGGGCCTCGGCGGCTTCGCCCTGGCCTCGGCGCTCGGTGGCGCCGCGCAGAACTTCACGATGCTCGTCTCCGCCCGCGCGCTGCAGGGCGTCTTCGCGGCGCTCCTCGCCCCGAGCGCGCTCGGCCTGCTGACCACGACGTTCACCGACCCGAAGGAGCGCGGCAAGGCCTTCGGCATCTTCGGCGCGATCGCCGGCGGCGGCGCCGCGGTGGGCCTGTTGCTCGGCGGCGTGCTCACCGAGTACCTCGACTGGCGTTGGTGCCTGTACGTGAACCTGGTGCTCGCCGTTCCCGCTGCGCTCGGGGCGATGCGGTTCATCAAGACCCCCGCCCGCAGCGGGAAGGCGTTTCTTGACATCCCGGGCACGATCACGGCCTCGCTCGGCCTGTTCTTCGTCGTCTACGGCGTCTCCAACGCGGAGACCGCGAGCTGGGGCGATCCGATCACGATCGTCTGCCTCGCCGTCTCGGCCGTCTTCCTGGCCGCGTTCGTCCTGCTGCAGCGCCGCGTCGCCCACCCGCTGCTGCCGCTCTCGGTGGTGCTCGACCGCAACCGCGGCGGCGCCTACCTGTCGATCGGCCTGGCCGGGGCGGGCATCTTCGCCGTCTTCCTCTTCCTCACCTACTTCATGCAGCGTTCGCTCGACTACTCCCCGATCCAGACCGGCCTCGCGTTCCTGCCGATGATGGGCTGCGTCGTGCTCACCTCGACCACGGGCAACACGATCCTCGTGCCCAAGTTCGGGGCGCGGCCGCTCGTGCCCACCGGCATGCTGCTCGGCCTGGGGGCGATGCTGTTCTTCACCGGCCTCTCGGTCGACGCCACCTACGCGGCGGACATCCTGCCCGGGCTGCTCGTGATGGGCTTCGGCATGGGCCTGATCTTCGCGCCGTCCTTCTCGACCGCGACGCTCGGCGTCGACCCCTCCGACGCGGGGGTGGCCTCGGCGATGGTGAACACCTCCCAACAGGTCGGCGGCGCGATCGGCACCGCGCTGCTCAGCACGATCGGCGCCTCGGCGCTGGAGGGCTACGTGGCCGAGCGCGGCCCGTCCCCGGCGGTGCTCGCCGAAGCGGCGGTGCACGGCTACACGGTCGCCTTCTCGGTCTCTGCCGGCATCTTCGCCTTCGGGGCGATCACCGCCGCGCTCCTGCTCCGCTCGGGTTCGCCCGCCCAGCAGCTCGAGCAAGCGCAGGAGCGGGCCCGGGCGCAGGCCGCGCCGGTGGGGCAGCCCCTCCCGGCCTGAGCGGCGTTCGGGTTTCCCGGGACGGCGGGCGGGTACCGCCGCCGCGTGTTCTTCTTCTTCTCGAACCGCATGGGCTGCCTTCCGTCCCTGCTGCTCTCCGTCGTCCTGACCATCGTGCTGCTGCTCGTGACGGGTGTGATGCGCTGAGGTTCAGTGGCAGGCCGTGGTCCCGGTGTCGGTGAAGGTGCTGCCCGGGACGGGGATGAACTCCCAGTCGTAGGAGCCTTGGTGGAGCGCGAGGTCCAGGATGCCGAAGCTCGTGCTGTCGGCGGCTTCGCTGTTGACGCTCCGCGGGGACTTCAGGTCGAAGTGGCTCTTGCCGCCGGTCCCGACGACGAACTGACGGATGCCTGTCGCCGACTGGACGGCGTCGGCGGTCTGCGGGGCGAAGCGCTCGTAGTTGTGCGCGTGGCCGGTGAGGACGACATCGGCGCCGCCCGCCTCCAGCGCCCTCCAGAGCGGGGCGGTGTACCCGTCGGAGGGGTATTCGGCGTCGGAGGTGAACAGCGGGTGGTGCCAGTAGGCGAGCGTGCAGGCCGAGGGGTGGGCCGCGAGGTCTGCGCGCAGCCATGCCTCCTGGGCGTCCCCGGCCGAGCACGAGACGATCTCGCAGTTGCTGTTGAGTGCCACCACGTGCCAGGCCCCCAGGTCGTAGGAGTAGTACCCCTTCGACGGGTCGCCGGCGGACGCGCCGAAGTACGAGAAGTAGCCCGCAGCACCGGGGTCCCAGTACTCATGATTCCCGGGCACCGGCTTCGTGCGCGCCTTCTCCTGGCCCCAGTTCGGCTCGTAGCACTGGTTGAAGGCGGCCAGGCTCCCGTCGGGCATGTCGTCGCCCCCGCCGTAGACCTCGTCGCCGAGCGCCGCGACCGTTCCAGGGCGACCGGCCAGCAACGCGGCGGTCTGGGTGTCACCGTCGAGGAAGCAGGACGCGATGTCGCCCGCCGCGAGCAGATGCGCCGGACCGAGGGTGAAGGCGCGATCCGACGTCACCGTCGTGTTGCCTGCTGCGTCTGACTGCTCGGCGCGCGCGACGTAGTCGCCCTCGGGCAGGGCGTCGGCCAGCGTGGTCGTCCAGCCGCCGTCGCCGTCGACCGCGGCGCTCGCCGTTCGCACCGCCGCGCCGCTCGGGGCAGCCGCGGCGAAGAGCCTCAGGGTGACGGTGGAGGCGTCGCCGTCCGCGGTGCCTGCCGTCCCACCGAACGTCGGCCTGGGCTCCGTGAGCGTGCCGTCGCCCGGCACGGGGTCCAGGGCGAGGGCCGGGGCGGTGGTGTCGACGGTGAAGCTGTGCGCTGCGGTGTCGGCGGTGTTCCCGGCGGCGTCGGACTGCCGGGCCTGCACGGTGTAGAGCCCATCCGCGAGCGGGGCGGCGGGCGTCCTCGACCACGCCGCCGCCGCGCGGTCGACCGGTGCCTCGAGCGTGCCGACGAGCGGGCCGCCGGTCCCGCGCCCGCCGTGGAGGCTGACCGTCACCGTTTCGCCGTCACCCCCCGCGGTGCCTGCCGGCCCGCCGAGGCGTGGCTCGGCGTCGCTGACGACCGCGCCGTCGTCGGGGGTCGACAGCCCGACGGACGGAGGCACGGTGTCAGCGGGCGGGGGCGGGGAAGGTGCGGGAGCCGCCGGAGCCGGCACCGGCGGCGGAGGAGGTGCGGGAGCCGTCGGAGCTGGGGCCGGCGGCGTGACGGCGGCGGCGCCGAGGGGCTCGACGACGGGCGGAGGCGATGGCAAGGGCCTCACGGCCGGGGCGCGGCTCACCCGGACCCGTCGCCGTGCGACGCGGCACGACGCCGGCCGCCGCTTGGTGACCACGCATGCGATCAGCCGATAATTGCGTGACCTCGTCGAGGCCGGGAGCCTGAGACGTCCCTTCGCGCGGAACGTCGCACCTGCTCGTAGCGACGGCACCCGCCGACGTCCGAGGAGCTTGTCCTTCCTGTCGCGCTTGGCGTCGACCGACAGCCAGTACCCGATCGTGTGCGCCCGCGTTCTGCGCCGGCTGCGTTGACGGTTGCGGACGGCTTGGGCGTACCGGATGGACCCCCGGGGGTGGACGTCGGCTCCGAAGACCTGAAGGCCCCCGAGCGACGGGCGGGACACTGCGGTCGCCGCTTGCCCTCCGGCGGGGGACAGCGCGAGTGCCGCCAGCAGGCTGACGAGCAACGCAGCGACTGCGGGTAGACGGCGTCGCATCGAGGTCACGTTACCCGGCCCGCGAACGTCACCCCGGGAAGCGATCCGGGGTGAACGGCGCGAGGTCCATCGGTGGTGGCTCCCCGGTGAGCACAGCCGCGAGCGCGCGCCCAGTGACCGGTCCGAGCGCCACGCCCGCACCCTCGTGGCCGGTGCCGAGCCACAGCCCGGGGAGCTCTCGCGAGGGTCCGATCGCCGGGAGGTGGTCGGGCAGCCAGGGGCGAAAGCCGACCCAGGTGCGCTCGATCTCCAGGTCGGCGAGGGCAGGGAGCAGGCGGGCGCCACGGGCGACCATCCCCGCGGAGACGGCCGGGTCCACGGTACCGTCGAACCCGCAGCGCTCACGCGAGGAACCCAGCACGAGCGCCCCGTCGTAGGTGGTCTCGACGACGGTGGAGAGCTCGCTCCCGGCGCCGGTGCTCGTCACCGAGAGCAGGTAGGAGCCGTCGACGACCTTGTGGCGCAGGAACTGCTCGTCGGGGACGGGGAGCGCGAGCTGCAGGAGCTGGCCCTTACGCGGCTCGAGCGGGAAGGCGAGGCCGGCGTCTTCGACCAGCGGGCGGCTCCACGGCCCGGCGGCGACGACGATGGCGGGCGCGCCGAGCTCCTCGCCCCCCTCGAGCCTGACGCCGACCACGGCGCCCGCCTCGACGAGCAGCGAGGCCACCCGCGTCTGCGTGCGCACCTCGGCGCCCTCCGCCGCGGCGCGGGCGGCCAGCGCGCGGGTGATCCGGCGCGGGTCGCACTGGAGATCGTCAGGGCAGTGGAGCGCACCGTGGAGCGGACCGGTCAGGTTCGGCTCCCGCGCGCGCACCTCCGCCTCGGTGAGCACGGAACAGGGCACGCCGGCGGCACGGAGTCGCTCGGCCCGCGCGGGTTCCCGCGCCCAGGTGGTGGCGTCGGGGTGCACGATGAGCGCGCCCTTCCGGCGGATCCGCGCCTCGGCACCGAGCTCGCGCTCGATGTCATCCCACACCTTCATCCCGAGGACCGAGAGCTCGAGCTCGGGCCCTGCGTCCTTGTCCGAGCAGAGCACGTTGCCCTCGCCGAGCCCCGTGGTGCCGCCGCTCACCTCACCCGCGTCGAGGAGGAGCACGTGCTTGCCGCGTTTCGTCAGCTCCCACGCGGTGCAGACGCCGACGATCCCGGCTCCGACGACGATGACGTCGCTCACAGCGAGAAGCCCGCAGGGAACGGGTCGTCGGGGGCGAGGCCGTAGGTCGCCGTGCCGGTGATCCAGGCACGACCCGTGATCTCGGGAACGACGGCGGGACGGCCCGCGACCTCGGTCTCCTCGACGATCCGCCCGGTGAAGCGCGTGTCGAGGATGGAGGCGTTCACGAACGGCGCACCGACGGCGAGCTCACCGCGGGCGTGCAGCAGCGCGAGCCGTGCGCTCGTCCCGGTCCCGCACGGGGAGCGGTCGAGCCAGCCGGGATGGATCGAGGTCGCGGCGCGCGCGTCGGCCCCGCCGCTCCCGGGCTCGTGCAGGACGACGTGATGGCAGCCGCTGATGCGTGCGTCCTCCGGGTGGACGGGCCGGGCGACCGCGTCGATCGCCGCCATGATGCGGGCCCCGACGTCGATGAACGCCGCGGCGTTCGCCGGCTCCACCTTCAGGTCGACCGCCGCGGCGGGGAGCACCGCGTAGAAGTTCCCGCCGAAGGCCATGTCGTAGGTGAGCCGCCCGAGCCCCGGCACCTCGACCTCCGCGTCGAGCGCCTCGACGAAGGCCGGGACGTTCCGGAGGGTGACCGAGCGGGCGTGCCCGTCCTGCACCGCGACGCGCGCCTCCACGAGCCCCGCCGGGGTGTCCAGGCGGATGAGCGTCTCGGGCTCGCTCACCTCGACCATGCCCGTCTCCACGAGCACGGTCGCCACCCCGATCGTCCCATGGCCGCACATCGGCAGCAGGCCACTGACCTCGATGAACAGCACACCCCAGTCCGCCCGCGGATCGAGCGGCGGCTGCAGGATCGCGCCGCTCATCGCCGGATGCCCGCGCGGCTCCCGCATCAGCAGGAGCCGCAGGTCGTCCCGCTCGGCCTCGAACCGCAGCTTGCGCTCGAGCATGGTCGCGCCGGGGAGCGCGGGGACGCCGCCGGTGATGACCCGGGTCGGCATCCCCTCCGTGTGGGAGTCGACCGCACTCAGGAGGCGGTCGAGCCTCACGCGGCGACCGGCAGGCCGAGGGCGGCGACGGCCTCCTCCAGCAGCGCGGACTCGCTCGCGTCGAGCGGGAGCCGCGGGGCGCGCACCGGCCCGCCCTGCAGGCCCGTCGCGTCGAGCGCGGCCTTGAAGTACTGCACGAGCTTCGGCGTCATGTCGAGGCGAGCGAGCGGCAGCAGCCGCGCGTAGATCTCACGCGCCTCGGCCAGGCGGCCCGCGGCGACGTGCTCCTCGAGGGCGACGCACTCCGCCGGCGCGACGTTCGCCACGCCGGAGACCCAGCCGCACGCGCCGGTGGCGTAGCCCTCGAGCGCCACGTCGTCGCCGCCGATCGAGATCTCGAGGTCGGTGCCGTTGACGAGCGCGGCGATCCGGGTGGCGTCGCCGGAGCACTCCTTCACGGCGACGATCTCCGGGACCTCCGCAGCGATCTCGGCGATGAGCGCCGGGGTGAGGTCGATCCCGCTGGCCTTCGGGTTGTTGTAGAGCATCACCGGGACCTGCGCGGCGGCGGCGACGGCGCGGAAGAACGCGACGTGCTCGTCCAGCCGGCAGGGGTAGTTCAGCGCGGGAAGGCACATGACCCCGGCGACGCCCGCCGCCCGGGCCTGCTCCGCGTTGGCCACCGCGACGTGCGTCGCGCCGGCCGAGACGCCCGCGAGGACGGGCACGGAGCCGCCCGTCTCCGCGACGATCGCTTCGATGACCGTGCGGCGCTCCTCGGCGGTGAGCGCACCGGCCTCACCCATCGTCCCGGCGGCGACGATGCCGCGGCAGCCGCCCTCCAGGACGTGCGCGAGGTTGGACCGCAGGGCGGCGAGGTCGACGGTGTCCTCCGGGGTGAACGGGGTGAGGACGGCGGGGATGATGCCGGGGAAGTGCATGGGGCTCCTTGGGGGTCGGTCGAGCGGGTCAGTCGAGCGCCATGAAGTGGCGCGCGCGGGTGATGTGGCGACGGGCGTGATCCTCGGCGGCGTCCGCGTCGCCCTCGACGATCGCGGCGGCGATGAGGCGGTGCTCGGCGAGTTGCAGGACGGTGCGGCCGGGGACGCCGATCGAGTCGTCGCGCAGGCGCCGCCAGAGCGGCTGGTCCATGAGCGCGGCGAGGTGGCCGCCGACGGCCTCGAGCACGGGGTTCCCGGTCGCCGTGGCGACGGCGAGGTGGAAGTCGCGGTCGGCGTCGCTCCAGACGCGACGCTGCGCGGGGTCCTCGGGGTCCGAGGCGCCCTCCATCCGGGCGAGCAGCGCGTCGAGCGGCGGGGCGGGTGAGAGCGCGGCCGCGCGCAGCTGGGCGGCCTCGCGGGCGATCTGCGGTTCGAGCAGGGCCCGGGCGCGCAGGAGGGCGGCGGGGCTCGCGTCGGCGGGGAGGCCGTCGGCGCCACCCGTGGGAGCGGTGGCGGCCAGGCGGGCGTGGACATCGGCGGCGATGAACGAGCCCGCACCCCGCCGGGTCTCGACGATCCCCTGTACCTGCAGGAACCCGAGCGCCTCCCGCACCGAGGCACGGCCGACGCCGAGCCGCTGGGCGAGCTCCCGCTCCCCGGGCAGCCGCTCACCGGGGCTGAGCCGCCCCGCGCGGACGTCACCGAGCAGGTGGTCGGCGAGCTGCTCGTACCGCTGGCGGAGCCGCGGCGTCTCGGGAGACTGGTCCGGTGACAGGAGCAGTGGGGATGAAAGTGGTCCTATTGGCAAACCGCTGGTACCGTAGCGTGCGTGCCCACCACGTTCAAGCCCCTGGACCCCGCGACCGGCGCCGAGGGTCCCGAGTTCCTCGACTCCGCCCCCGAGCAGGTGGCCGCGGCGGTCGCGGCGGCCGCGAGTGCTGCCGCCGACCCGCGGCTCCGCGAGGGCCCGCGCCGAGTGACCCTCCTCCGGAGCACGGCGGCCGGGCTGCGAGCCCGCGCCGACGAGCTCGTCGCGACCTGTGAGCGCGAAACCGGGCTCCCGACGGTGCCCCGTCTGCGCGGGGAGCTCGAGCGGACCTGCCTGCAGCTCGAGGCCTTCGCGGACGTCGTGGAGGAGGGCAGCTACGTCGGGGCCATCATCGACCCCGCCGATCCGGACGCCAAGCCGATCCCGCGCCCCGACCTGCGGCGCATGCTGCACCCGGTCGGTCCGGTCGTCGTCTTCGGTGCATCGAACTTCCCGTTCGCCTTCAGCACCGCGGGAGGCGACACCGCGAGCGCGCTGGCCGCGGGCTGCCCGGTCCTCGTGAAGGGCCACCCGGCCCATCCGGGCACGGGCGAGCTCGTCGCCGAGGTCGTGGGGGCGGCGGTCGCCGAGGCCGGGCTGCCGGAGGGCACCTTCGCCCACCTGCTCGCCGCGGGCATCGAGGTGGGGGAGACGCTCGTCGACGCGCCGGCGGTTCGCGCGGTCGCCTTCACCGGTTCTGCGAAGGCCGGGCGCGCGCTCATGGACCGCGCCGCGGCGCGCCCGCAGCCGATCCCCGTGCACGCCGAGATGGGCAGCCTGAACCCGCTCGTGGTCACTGAGGCCGCGCTCGCCGCCCGCGGTGAGCAGGTCGCCACGGGCCTTGTCGGCTCGGTGGCGACCTTCGGCGGCCAGCTCTGCACGAAGCCCGGCCTGGTCTTCGTCCCCGCCGGCGCGGCGGGCGACGCGTTCGCCACCGCGGTCGCGACGGCCTGTGACGAGCGCGACGCCGAGGTGCTGCTCGGCCCCGGCATCCTCTCCCGCTTCGCCGAGGGCCTTGCGGAGCTCGACGGCGTGGAGGAGCTCACCGCCCCCCGCGAGCAGCCGGACGGGCCGGGCGTCCGCCACACCCCGGTCGTGCTCGCGACCGACCTCGACGGCCTCACCGGCGGCGTGCTCGAGGAGCACTTCGGCCCCGCCGTCGTCCTCGTCCGCTACCCGGCGCTCGACGCGCTCCCCGCCGCGCTCGCGCAGCTCGGGGGCCAGCTGACGCTCACCCTGCACGCCGAGGCGCAGGACGACGTCGCGGCGCTTCTGACCGCGGGGCAGGAGCTCGCGGGCCGGGTGCTCTTCGACGGCTTCCCGACCGGTGTCGCGGTCACCGGCGCGATGACCCATGGGGGTCCGTGGCCGGCGAGCTCGTCGGCGGGGACCTCGGTCGGCGCGACCGCCATCGAGCGCTTCCTGCGTCCGGTCACGCTGCAGAACGCCCCGGAGGCGCTCCTGCCCGCGGCGCTCCGGGACGACAACCCGCTCGGGATCTGGCGCCGGGTGAACGGGGAGCTCACCCGCGGCTGAAGCGATCCCGTGTGCCGGCGGGCTCCATATCGGAGCCCGCGAGCACACGCGATCACCTGCGAGGCTCGGGCCATGCTGCTTACCGTCCGTCCCGCCCGCCCGGAGGAGACCGAGGCGGTCCTCACCGCGTTCGGGTGGCTCTTCGCCCCGCCCGGGGGCGTCCCGCCGACCTGGGACGAGCCCCGCGCCCGGGCGACGATCGAAGCGATCACCCGCGGCGACCAGCAGCAGACCACGCTGCTGCTCGCCGTCGACGAGGAGGAGCAGGTCGCGGGGCTCTGCTCCGTCGCGCTCGATCTCCTGTCGGTCCGCTTCGGCCTGCGCGCATGGGTCGAGGACCTCGCCGTCGACCCGGATCGGCGCTCACAGGGCGCCGGCAAGCTGCTGCTCGACGCGGCCAAGGACTGGGGCCGAGAGCGCGGGGCGACCCACCTCGAGCTCGACTCGGGCGACGCCCGGCCGGACGCCCACCGGTTTTACGACCGTGAGCAGCCGAGCTGGACCGGACGCCACTTCGCCTGGCAGCTCTGAGCGTCTGGTCGGTTTCGTAGCGTGGGGCCGGTGAGCACCCAGGCTGAGGCGACAGACCCTGAACCCGCGCGCGCCCGTGAGCTCGCCGCCGAGCTCACCCGGCTGCGCGAGCGCTACTACGGCGGGGAGCCCGACGTCGACGACGCGACCTACGACGCCATGGAGGACGAGCTGCGCGCGCTCCTGCTCGTGCGCCCGGAGCTCGCTCCCGAGGACAACCCGCTCGACCACGTCGGAGGCGTCACGCCGAGCGGCGCGCGGCGCGCGATCCGCCACGCGAAGCCCATGCTCTCGCTCGCCAAGGTGAGCCCGGACGCGCGCGAGGAGGGCGTCCGCGAGTTCGCGGAGCGCTTCCCCGGGCAGCCGCTCCGGGTGACCCCGAAGCTCGACGGGGTCTCGCTCTCGGTCGTCTACGAGGGCGGCGAGCTCGCCCACGTCGCCACCCGCGGTGACGGCACCACCGGCGAGGAGATCACCGCCGCGGCGCTCGCCGTCATCCCGAACCTGCCGCGGGCGCTCCCCGGGAGGGCAGGACGCGTGGAGGTCCGCGGGGAGGCCGTGATGCTCGGCTCGGTCTTCGCGGCGTACAACGAGCACCATCCGGACAAACCGCTCGCCAACCCGCGGAACGCCTGCGCCGGGACGCTCATGCAGAAGGATCCCGCCGCGGCGGCCGAGGCCGGCCGGGTGCTGCACCTCTTCGCGTTCGACGCCGTCGGCGCGGAGGTCGGGGAGCTCGCGGAGCTCGGCTTCGCGGTTCCCGACATCGCGGTGGTCGAGGGCGCGGACGCGGTGCTCGAGGTCATCGCGCGCATCGAGGAGGCCCGGACGAGCAACGACTTCGACATCGACGGCGCGGTCGTCCGCCTCGACGACGAACGCGCGTACACCGCAGCCGGGAACCGCTCGAGCACGCCGCGCGGCGCGGTCGCGATCAAGCTCGTCGCCGAGGAGCGCGAGACGATCCTCGAGGACATCGCCTGGCAGGTCGGCTCGGGCGGCAAGGTCGTCCCGCGGGCGGTCCTCACGCCCGTCTTCGTCGGCGGCACGACGGTCTCGAGCGCGACGCTCGCCAACCAGGAGGTCGTCCGAGCGCGCGGGGTGAAGATCGGGATGCGCGTCATGGTCCGCCGGGCCGGCGACGTCATCCCGTTCGTCTCCGGCCCCGCGCCGGGTGTGCAGCCGGACGACGTGCGCGAGGCGGAGATCCCGACGCACTGCCCCTCGTGCGCGACCGAGCTCGAGGAGCGCGGGAACTCGCGCGAGCTCTTCTGCCCGAACCTCGACTGCCCGGCCCAGAAGCTCCGCCGCCTCGACTGGTGGGCCAGCCGTGCGGCGGCCGACATGGAGGCGGTCGGCGCCGTCTGGATCGAGCGGCTCCACGCGGACGGTCGCCTTTCAGCGCCGCAGGACTTCTACACCCTCACCCAGGAGGACATGCTCGCCTACGAGCGGATGGGCGAGGTGAGCTCGAAGCGCTTCGTCGACTCGATCCAGTCCTCCAAGGGGATGGGCATGCGTCGTGCGCTCATCGGCTTCGGCATCCGCCACGCTCGCGAGGGGACCGCGAAGCGCCTGGCCCAGGCGGGGTTTCAGTCCGTCGAGCAGATCGCGGCGGCAAGCGTCGAGGAGCTCGCCGCGGTGAAGGACATCGGCGAGGTCGTCGCCGCCTCGATCGTCGAGTACTTCGCCCGCGCGGAGACCCAGGAGATGCTTCGCGCGCTGCGGGAGCACGGCGTGTCGCTCGACGTGCTCGACGAGGACCGTCCCGTGGAGGTCGCCGCCGCGGAGGACACGCCGCTGAAGGGATCGACCGTGGTGGTGAGCGGTGGCATCGTCCACCCGGACACGGGGGAGAAGGTCACGCGCCCCGCCTTCATCCGGCTGCTCGAGCAGGCGGGAGCGACGAGCGCGACGAGCGTGTCGGCCTCCACGACCTACCTGATCACCGGGAGCGACGTGGGCGCGAGCAAGACCGCCAAGGCGGAGAAGCTCGAGGTCGAGGTGGTCTCCGCCGAAGTGGCTTGGGGGTGGCTACGCGAGGCCGGGGTGAGCTGACTAGCTCTCGTCGTCCGCGGGGCGCGGCGGGCGGGCCGGGCCGTGCTGACGACGGAGCACATCGAGATGGGTGGAGCGCTGGGGCTCCGGCTCGGCCTCGAAGAGCTCGATGGTCTGCTGCAGCGTCAGCGCGCCGGTCAGCCGGTTGTGCTGGTCGCGGAGCAGGATCTCGGTGAAGCCGACGAGGACGACGCGACCGTCGACGAGCGAGAGGCGGACATGGCGTTGCACGGGACCACTATGGCGCTCCGTCATGGCGAGCACACACCCCCGGCCGGGTTTGCCGCGTCGTTCGTGTCTCGGATAGGTTCCCGCAATGCTCCGGAATGGCGTTCTGCAAGCGATCTTGTCGGCCGCGGTGCTCGCAACGGTCGTCGCCGTGCCGGCGCAGGGGGCGAGCCGTCCCGCGCCGTCCCCGCGGGCGCAGGTGCTCACCAAGGGCCAGCACACCCTCGCCGTCCGGGGAACGGTCCGCGTCGTCGTCCGGGCCCGGCGCAGCGGCACCCACGTGATCCGCCTTCGGGTCCGCGAATCCCGGCGGCCGTCGGTCGCGGCGGGAACGCAGAGGGTCCGGCTCACCGCCGGGCGCCGGCGGACCGTGACGATCCGCCTCGGCACCGACGCGCGCCGGCTCGTCGGCCGTTGCGCGAACCTCAGGGCCCAGGTGGTCGTCTCCCGGAACGGGCGCACCGTCGTCACCGGGTCGCAGCTCCTGCGGGCCGACGGCCGGGGCTGCGGTGCTGCTCCGCCCATCGGCCAGGCGCCGGGGTCCGGCAGCGGCACGACGCCGACGGGCGGCACCGGGACCGGCGGCGGCGGCAGCGGGGCCGGCGGCGGCACGGGGAGCCCGAGCGGCGGGACCGGCGGGACCGGGTCCGGCGGCGGTGGGACCGATGGCGGTGGCGGTGGGACCGGTGGCACGGGTGGCGGCGGCGGTGGCGGTGGACCGCAGGAGCCGCCCGCCCCGGTGGCTCCGGGCTTCGACGTCACCGACGCCGCGCGGTGCGACCCGATCGATCCCGCGGTCTGCCTCCAGCCGTTCTCCAACGACCACTTCACGAAGGTGGACGCGACGGCGAAGACGCGACGCCGGCTCGCCATCGATGCGGCATCGATGCCGAAGAACGCGGCCGGCAAGTCCTTCGAGCCCACCGAGCTCAACCTCGGCGACGGCTTCAGCCCCGGTTCCTCGCTGGTCACCCGGGTGCCCGGCCTCGATGGCCCGGCCGCCGCGCTCGCGACGAAGCTCCCGCCCATCGATGCGCCCGACGCCTCGCTGCTCGCGGACTCACCCGTGGTCGTCGTGAACACCCGGACCGGGGTGCGCCACCCCGTCTGGGCCGAGATCGACGCGAACCCGGCCGACCCGGCGAAGCGCAACCTCATCGTCCGCCCGGCGCGGAACTTCGAGGAGGGCGAGCACTACGTGGTCGGGCTGCGCGGCATGAAGCGGGCCGACGGCTCCGCGATCCCCGCCACGCGCGCCTTCCAGGTCTACCGCGACGGCATCATCACGACCGCCGCGGTCGTGGAGGCGCGGCGTCCCGCGATGGAGGCCACCCTGGGCGCGCTCTCCGCCGCGGGGGTGGACCGCGGCGCGCTCTTCCTGGCTTGGGACTTCACGGTGGCGACCCCCGCGACCCTCACCTCGCGGATGCTCTCGATCCGGGACCGCGCCTTCGCCACGCTGGGCGACACGAACCTCGCCGACCGGACGGTCGCCGGGACCGCACCCTCGTTCCAGCTCAACCCGGACCTGCCCGACTCCTTCCCGGAGATTCCGGGTGCCCCGGTCGCGTTCGAGGACCTCGACGGCATCCGGAACTACACACCGGAGCAGGACGCGAAGATCGCCCGGGTCATCCGCGGGACCTTCGTGACGCCGTGCTTCCTCAGCACCCCGGGGTGCACGCCCGGCGGCTCGTTCCTCACGCCCTCGGATCCCTTCGTCCCCACCCAGCTGCCGGGCAACGTCTCGGTCGCGCAGTTCACCTGCGAGATCCCGCGCCGGGCGCTCGTGACCGGATCGCGCGAGAAGCTGCGCCCGAACCTCTACGGGCACGGCCTGTTCGGGAGCCAGGGCGAGGTGCAACAGGGTCAGCAGAAGTCCTTCGCGCAGGAGCACGGGTTCCTGCCCTGCGCGACGGACTGGGACGGCATGTCCACGAAGGACGTGCCGACCGCGCTCGCCGTGCTCCAGGACCTCTCGCGCTTCCCGGCGCTCATCGATCACGTGCAGCAGGGCTTCCTGCAGCAGCTCTTCCTCGGCCGGCTCATGATCCACCCGGCCGGGTTCGCCGCGAACGCGGCGTTCCAGAGGACCGGCGGCGAGTCCGTGATCGACACGCACCGGCTCTTTTATGACGGCAACAGCCAGGGGGGGATCTACGGCGGGTCGCTCACGGCGATCGCGCCGGACTTCGAGCGCGCGACCCTCGGCGTGCCCGGGATGAACTACTCGACGCTCCTGCCGCGTTCGGTGGACTTCGACATGTACGCGAACGGGTCGTTCGGCGGCGTCGATGCCCCGGCCGGCGGGCTCTACGACAACTACCCGAACGAGCTCGAGCGCCCGCTGCTGCTCGCGCTTCTGCAGACCCCGTGGGACCGCGGCGACCCGAACGGCTACGCGCAGCACATGACGACCAGCCCGCTGCCGAACACCCCGACGCACGAGGTGCTCATGCACTCGGCCTTCGGGGACCACCAGGTCGCCGACGTCACCGCGGAGGTTCAGGCGCGCACCATCGGCGCGCGCGTCCACCGTCCTGGGCTCGAGCCGCTGCGCCGCCGCTTCACCTTCGATCCCGCGTTCGGTCGAACCGGACCTCCCGGCGATCCCGCCCCGTACAGCCTGCTCGACTCCCTCGGCGGGCCGGGCTACAGCGCCGACGGCTCGGGGATCGTGTTCTGGGACATCGGGCCGCCGCGCGGCGCCCTGGGGGAGCCCGCACCCCCCGCCGCCAACGTCCCGCCCCGCACCGGCAAAGATCCGCACGAGGCGCCGCGGAACTCCGCGCAGGCGCGGGAGCAGAAGTCCGCGTTCCTGCGCGACGGCGGGCGCATCGTCGACGTCTGCATGGGCCCGTGCTTCGCTTTCGACTACACGGGAGGCGCGGCCCAGCCTTAGGCTCACGAGATGCTCGCCGCCTACGCCGCCCGCCAGGATGCCGACGACCCGCTGAGCGGCCTCGAGGTGGGGGAGCGGCCCGAGCCCGAGGTGCCTGCGGGCTGGACGACGGTGACCGTCAAGGCCGCCGCGCTCAACCACCACGACCTGTGGTCGCTGCGTGGCGTCGGGCTGCCGGAGAAGGCGCTTCCGATGATCCTCGGGTGCGACGCGGCCGGCGTCGACGAGGACGGCAACGAGGTCGTCGTTCACGCGGTCGTCGCGTCCGAGGGCTGGCAGGGGGACGAGACGCTCGACCCGAAGCGCTCGCTGCTCTCCGAGAAGCACCCTGGGACGCTCGCCGAGCGCGTGGCGGTCCCGCGGGCGAACCTCATCCCGAAGCCTCCCGAGCTCTCCTTCGCCCAGGCGGCCTGCCTGCCGACCGCGTGGCTCACGGCCTACCGGATGCTCTTCACCCGCGCCGAGGCGACCCCGGGCTCGACCGTGCTCGTCCAGGGCGCGGGCGGTGGCGTGGCGACCGCGGCGATCGCGCTCGGCGCGGCGGCCGGGGTGCGGGTCTGGACGACGAGCGGCTCGGAGGAGAAGCGTGCGCGGGCCGTCGAACTCGGGGCTGATGAGGCCTTCGAGCACGGTGCGCGGCTCCCCGAGCGGGTCGACGCCGTGCTCGAGACCGTGGGCGAGGCAACGTGGGGGCACTCGGTCCGTGCGCTCAAGCCGGGCGGTGCACTCGTGGTGAGCGGGGCAACGAGCGGCGACGCCCCGTCGGCGGAGCTCACGCGGACGTTCTTCCTCCAGCTGCGCGTGCTCGGCTCGACCATGGGCTCGCGGGAGGAGCTCACGCGGCTCGTGCGCCTGGTGGCCTCGGGCGCGGTCTCGCCCACGATCGACCGCACCATCCCGCTGGCCGACGCCCGTGAGGGCTTCGCCGCGATGGCCGCCGGGGAGCTCTTCGGCAAGGTCGTTCTCGAGGGCTGAGACAACTTTCGTCGTCCGGTCGGTCTATGTGACCGCGTCGGACGACGAGAAGTATCCGCCGCGCGGCGGCGCTCAGGCCGAGCCGAGCGCCTTGCGGCGCATCGACCACATCTGCGAGGCGCGCTCGTAGTCGAGCGCGGCGGCCCACGGCAGCGCCGGCGGCCCGGCGATCGCCCGCATCGAACGGGCGGTCCGGCGCGCGAGCTCCGGGTCGGCGGCGGGCACCGCGGCGAGCTCCCGCGCGACCGTGTCGACCTCCGCGGCGGGCACGGCGGCCCAGGCGAGGCCGAGCTCCGCGGCGCGCGTGCCGCTCACGGCGGCTCCGAAGAGCTGCATGGCGTTCGCGGTCTCGCGGCCGCCGGCGCGCGCGAGCAGGTGGGAGTGGCCGCCGCCCGGATGCAGGCCGATCGGGAGGAAGCCCGAGGCCAGGCGAGCGTCCTCGGCGACGACGCGCAGGTCCGTGGCGAGGGCGAGGTTCGTCCCCGCGCCGACGCAGCCGCCGCGGATCGCCGCGACCGTCGGCGGCTCGAGCCGGCCGACGCGCGCGAACGCCTCATAGATCGCGGTGAGGCCCGCGTAGGCGGCGGGCTCGGCGGGATCCTCACCTGCGGCGGCGAGCGTGGCCCGGTCCCCGCCCGCGCAGAAGTAGGCGCCCTCGGCCCCGACGACGACGGCGCCGATCGAGGCGTCCGCGTCGATCTCCTCGCACGCCGTCACCATCGCCTCGGCCATCGCCACGGTCAGCGCGTTGCGCCGCCCGGGGGCGCGAAGGGTGAGCACGGCGACGCCGCCGTCGCGCTCCAGGGTCAGCTCGTCGCTCATGCGGCGGAGCCTACGACCTGCCCACCGCCGACCGCCCACTCTCTGCTGCCGAGAACCCGCCGACGCTGGGCGGTTCGCTCGCCTCGCGGGGCCGGCGCTCAGGCGGCGAAGCGCTTGCGCGACCGCTCCCGGGCCTTCTCGGCCTCGACCTCGCGGTCCTTCGGCGGCGCGGTCGTCACGAGAGTGGCCAGGAGCTCCCGCGAGGCCGCCGTCACGGCGGCGACCGCCTCCTCGAACGCGGCGCGTGTTCGCCTGCGAGGGCTTCGTCGTCCCGCTGATCTTGCGCACGTACTGGAGGGCCGCGGCGTGGACCTCGTCCTCACTGGCGGGCGGCTCGAAGTTGTGCAGGGTGCGGATGTTTCGGCACATTCCGAAAGCATAGATCCGCACCCTGCGGACGCGCCTGGTACGGTTGCGTACCAGCATGCCTCCCGTTACGACGATGCCCCCCGGACCGCGCGCCCCCACGGCCTTCCAGACCCTGGGCATGGCGATGCGCCAGCGCCCCTACCTCGAGCGCCAGCGGCGCCGGTACGGAACGCTCTTCACGATCCGGGCGCTCTCCGTCGGCCGCTTCGTCGTGGTCTCGGACCCGGCGCTCGTCAAGCAGGCGTTCACCGCCGATCCGAAGGTGCTGCACGCGGGCGACCACTCGCCGCTGCGGGCGATCCTCGGCGAGCACTCGCTGCTCGGGATCGACGAGGGCCGCCACCTGGAGCAGCGGCGGCTCTTGCTGCCCCCGTTCAAGGGCCAGCGGATGCGGGCCTACGAGGAGCTGATCGAGGAGGTGGCCGTCGCGGAGATCGACCGGATGCCGGTCGGCACCCCGTTCCCGGTCGGTCCGTCGATGCAGCGCATCACGCTCCGCGCGATCCTCCGGGCCGTCTTCGGCGCGACGGGCCGCGAGCTCCACGAGCTCGAGGAGCTGCTGCCGCCGTGGACCGAGCAGGGCTCCCGGCTCTCGCTGCTCATCCCGCTCCAGCGCGACCTCGGGCCGCGCAGCCCGTGGGGCCGCTTCCTGCGCCTGCGCGCCCGCATCGACGCGGTGCTCGACCGGCTCATCGCGATCGCCCGCGAGGATCCGGAGCTCGAGGAGCGTGCGGACGTCCTCGCGCTGCTCGTCCAGTCGACCCACCTTGACGGCTCGCCGATGGCCGACGCCGAGATCCGCGACCAACTCGTCACCATGCTCGCCGCCGGGCACGAGACGACCGCTCACCAGCTCTCCTGGGCCGTGGAGCGGCTGAGCCGCCACCCCGAGGTGCTCGCGCGGCTGGTCGAGGAGGTCGACGCCGGTGGCCGCGAGCTCCGTGACGCGACGATTAAGGAGCTCCAACGCGTGCGTTCGGTCATCCCGGCGGCGGGGCGCTTCACGATGGAGCCCTACGAACTCGGCGGGTACCGGCTTCCCCAGGGTGTCCACATCGCGCTGGCGGCCTCGCTCACGCACTTCGACCCCCAGCTGTTCGACCGCCCGGAGCAGTTCGATCCGGACCGCTTCCTCACCGCGCGGCCGGACACGTACGCGTGGCTGCCGTTCGGCGGCGGGCTGCGCCGGTGCATCGGCTCGAGCTTCGCCCACATGGAGTTGGACGTCGTGCTGCGCGTCCTGCTCGAGCGGGTGCGGATCGCGCCGACGACCGCACCGGACGAGCGTGAGCGCTTCCGCGGCGTCGCGATCGCTCCCGGGCTCGGCGGCGTCGCCACCGTGCGGCGCCGGACGCGCACGAGCGCCCCGACGGGCCCGGTGCTGGCCGCGGCGTGAGCACCGAACCGCCCGGCCGGTCCGCCGAGGGGGCCGACCCCGGCTCCCACCGGGACCGCCTGCTCGCCGGCCTCGCGGAGGCCATCCGGGAGCACGGCTACGTGCCGACCACCGTGGCGGAGATCGTGGCCCGGGCCAAGACCTCACGCCGGACCTTCTATCAGCACTTCGAGGACCGCGACGCGTGTCTGCTCGCCCTGTTCGACGAGATGGCCGGGCAGCTCGTGCACGTGCTGACGGAGGCCGCGACGGGCGAGGCGCCGTACCTCGAGCGGCTCGACGCGACGCTCGCCGCCTACCTCGAGCTCGTGGCCGCCGACCCCGCGCTGATGCGGGCGATGATCCTCGAGCTGCCGGCCATCGGGGCCGCGGGCGTCCGCCGCGACCGCGAGCTCACCGACCGGACCGCCCGCCAGATCGTGCTGCTCGTCGAGGAGGCCGCCGAGTACGACGACACCGTGCAGCCGCTCGCCCTCGAGGCGGCGCTCGTCATCACCGCGGGCTTCCGCGAGCTCGTCGTCTATTCCCTCGAGCAGGGGCGAGAACCGCGGGAGCTGCACGGCACGGCCGTCGAGCTCGTCCGCCGACTCACCGTCAAGGAGCCCGGGCGCCCATAACATGCGGGGGGTGAGCACGACCGTCGACGGACCGGGCCCCCTGCATCGCCAGATCGACCTCGACGGCGCGGAGGAGGCCGCACGGGCGCTGCTGATCGCGCTCGGCACCGACCTGGAGGACGAGTCGGTCGCCGACACACCGCGGCGCATGGCGAGCGCCTACGCCGAGCTTCTCACGCCGGTTTCCTTCACGGCGACGACCTTCCCCAACGACGCCGGCTACGACGAGCTCGTGGTCGCCCGCGACATCCCGTTTCACTCGCTCTGCCAGCACCATCTGCTGCCGTTTCACGGGGTCGCCCACGTCGCCTACCTGCCGGGGGACCGCATCATCGGGCTCTCGAAGCTCGCGCGCATCGTCGAGGCCTACTCGCGCGATCTGCAGGTCCAGGAGCGCCTGACCGTGCAGGTCGCCGACTGGCTCGAGGAGACGCTCGCCCCGCGGGCGGTCGGTGTCGTGCTCGAGGCCGAGCACACCTGCATGTCGCTGCGCGGCGTGAAGAAGCCGGGGTCGCGCACGGTCACCTCCACGCTGCGCGGCCTGCTGCGCGACGACGCGCGCACGCGCAGTGAGTTCCTCGCCCTGGTGCGGTAGGAGCCTCTTGAACTTTTCCCGCACTCGCCGAACGCCGTTCCGCGCGCACGGGCGCTACGGGCTCCCGGCGAGCACGGTCGAAAGATCAACAGGCTCCTAGCGTGGCGCACGACCACGCGGGCCATTCCCACGCCCCCTCCGCCGACGCCGACCGCGGACCGCTGCTGCAGGCGCTCGCGCTCATCGCGGGCTTCATGGTCGTGGAGGTCGTTGCGGGCATCATCTCGGGCTCGGTCGCGCTGCTCTCCGACGCCGCGCACATGGTCACCGACGCCGCCTCGATCGCCCTCGCGCTGGGCGCGATGCACCTCGCGCAGCGCCCGGTCTCGGCGGGGTACACGTTCGGCCTGAAGCGAGCCGAGATCGTCTCCGCCCAGCTGAACGGCGCGGCGCTGCTCGTGCTCGCGGTGCTGCTCGGGGTCGAGGCGACCGGCCGCCTCTTCGACCCGCCGGAGATCGAGGGCGGGATCGTCATCGTCGTCGGCGTGACGGGGGCGTTCGTGAACGTCCTTGCCGCGTGGCGGTTGGCGAAGGCGGAGCGCAAGTCCTTGAACGTCGAGGGTGCGCGAGCGCACGTGCTGGCCGACCTCTACGGGTCGGTGGCCGCGATCGTCGCCGGCGTGCTCGTGGTGACGGCGGGGTTCGCCCGGGCCGACGCGTTCGCCGCCCTCGTGGTCGTCGCCCTCATGCTCCGTTCCGGCACGGGGCTCCTGCGCTCCAGCACGCGCGTGCTCCTCGAGGCCGCGCCGGCCGGGCTCGACACGCAGGCGATCGGCGACGCACTGGCCCGGGCCCCCGGCATCGTCGAAGTCCACGACCTGCACGTCTGGGAGCTCACCACCGACTTCCCTGCGCTGTCCGCGCACGTCCTCGTCGCCCCCGGGGACGACTGCCACGGGCGCCGCCGCGAGCTCGAACACCTGCTGGCCGAGCGCTTCGGGGTGACGCACACGACGCTGCAGGTCGACCACGAGCACGGACCGGAGCTGCTCGAGCTGCGGTGAGGACGCGCCGTTCGCGGGCAAGCTGTGGACATGTTCTTCGACGACTGGTCCGATCTCCTCCGCGTGATCCTGGTCGGGTCCGCCGCCTACGTCGTGCTGATCGCGATGCTGCGCGTCGCCGGGAAGCGCTCGCTCGCCAAGCTCAACGCGTTCGACCTGATCGTCACCGTCGCGCTGGGGTCGACGCTCGCGAGCGTGCTCCTTTCCTCCGACATCGCGCTTGCGGAGGGGGTGACCGCGATGGCGCTCCTGCTCCTCATGCAGTACGTCGTCGCGCTCGCGACGTCGCGCAGCGCCGCGGTCGAGCGGCTCGTGAAGGCGGAGCCGACGCTGCTCTACCGCCACGGGTTCCTGCACGGAGCGATGCGCAGCGAGCGGGTCTCCGCGAACGAGCTGCTGCAGGTCGCTCGGCTGGACGGTCACGACGACCTGTCTGAGGTGGCCGCGATCGTCCTCGAGAGCGACGGCAGCTTCAGCGTGCTGAAGGCAGAGCCCCGGCTCGCCGTCGGGCGCAGGGCGTCCGGCAACGAGCGACCTTGAGCCGGGTCGTCATGGCGTCGGGCCGTCGAGCTTCAGGCCCGGCAGCCCCACGATGTCGTAGGTCGCCGAGGCGATGCTGATCCCGGCGGCGTCGAGTCCGTCGAGGATCTCGCGGCTCATGGCGTCCTTGATCCCGCGGATCCCGCGGCCGGGGACCAGGAAACGCACGGAGAGCTCAAGCCAGTTGTCGGTGATGCGCCAGTAGACCTCGGGCTCGAGCGAGGCGTCGGCCATGGCGTAGCGAGACCGCATGAAGGCCAGCGCCCGTTCAGCCTCCCGCGAGTCGACGATGGCGTGCGCCCGGGCGGCCGCGAGCAGGATCTCCTCCACCCGCGCCCGGTCGGCCTTGTATTCGATCGGCAGCACGATCTCCTCCCAGAGGAACGGGAAATCGCGGGTGTAGTTGTAGACGGGCTCCGCGAAGATCGCCCCGTTCGTGACGGTCACGAGCCTCCCGGTGTACTGCCGCGAGTGCACCCAGACGGCGGGGTCGGCGCTGTCGACCGCGGGTGGTTGACCCATCTCCATGATCGTCGTCTTGAGGAAGCCGAGCTGGACGACATCGCCCCGCACCCCGCCGAGCGTGATGCGGTCGCCGACGCCGAACGTGTCCCCGCGGAGGATCACGAAATAGGCGGCCAGCGAGAGGATCACCTGCTGCAGCGCGAAGGCCAGGCCGGCGCTGATGAGGCCGACGCCGGTGGTGACGTCGGTCTCCGGGGTGATCCAGATCGAGAGGATCCCGAGCAGCAGGGCCACCGCGGCTGCGACCTGCACTCCCTGCCGGGCCCAGAACCGCTTCGGGTCGGCCACCTCGCCGCCGAGCAGGCGACGGATGACGAGCCGCGCCAGCCCCCGAAGGAGCAGCACGATGGCCACGAGCGCCAACGTGTACAGGACCTTCGTCCCCGTCTGCCCGTTGATCCCGACGAGGGTGACGTCGCCGATCTTGACGGCGAGGGGCGCGACGACGGCAGCCGGGGAGAGCACCCCAGGATCGTGACAGGGCCTACCGTCCGCGGCGCAGCGTGACCCTCTTGGTCGACGTGCGCGTCCGCCCGATGGAGTCGACGCCCGTCGCCCGCATGGTGGCCCTGAAGCCACGGGGGCGCTGCTTGAGCAGGGCACGGCCGGCGCGGGTGAAGTTCACGTCCACTTTGAACGAGCGGCGGTCGCCCGTCGTACGGGTGCCGCGGCCGATCACGCGCGCCTTGGCCCCCCGACGGGTGACGGCTTTGACCTCGACGGCGCAGGAGACGAGCCGCAGCTCCTTCGCGTCCTCGGCGCGGCAACCGATGTTCTCGTCGTCGCCCCGGACCCCGATCGGGCTCTTCTTCGAGAACATCCCGAGTCGGAATGCCTCGCCGTGTGCGCCCTGCGGGAAGTCCTGGACCCGGACCACGCCGTTGCGAACACGCTGCGGGTGGCGCCCGACCGGGATCTTACGGACGACCTTCCCGGTCTCGAAGTCGATGACCGAGACGACGTCGTCGGCGCTCATGCTCATGTAGCAGTACTTCCCGTCGACGGAGTCGGTGGCCCAGTAGGGCTTCCGGCCGGCTTCGACGATCTTGGCCGCGAACGTCTTGCGGTCCACGATCGCCGCGTAGTCGGAGGAGGTGCCGGCGGCGCAGAGCTTCGTGCCGTCCTTGCTCATGACGAGCCCGTGGTGGGCCGAGTCGAGCACGTAGTTCTCCTGCGGGGTGGCCGCGGCCTCCTCGGAGATCGGCAGGTTCGCGACGCGGGTGACCTTCTTCTTCTCGAGGTCGTACTCGACGAAGCCATGGAAGAACGAGACCTGGAAGTAGAGGAACTTCTCGTCGGGCGAGAGCGTCATCGGGCGGACCGCGGCGGACATCCCGGGGAAGCCCGCCTCGGCCAGCTTCTTGCTCATGTCGATCCGCTCGAGGACCTTGTTCGTCTTCGCATCGACGATCTGGAAGAACTCACCGCCGCGGGTGAGGGCCCGGGCGTCGGTCGGGCCGCGGTCCACCGGCAGGTACACCCGGCCGATGGATGCGTGGTAGATCTTCGTACCGTCCTTCGAGTACAGGCTCTCGTGCGGGGAGTCCCCGGAGGGGAAGCCGCCGACGCGCTTGCCGGTCGCGGTGTCGAGCTCGTGCACGACGTTGCCGGTCGAAGCGGAGACGAGCAGGCGCGTACCGTCCTCGGAGACGGCCATGTGGTCGGAGCGGTAGCCGTCGACGGGCGCCCGCCAGGCGATCTTCCCGGTGGCGAGCTCGATCGAGACGACGTCGGCGAGGCTCGGGCGCGAGGCGTAGAGGAAGCGGCCGTCGTTGGAGGCGAACGCGTCGTCGACGAGCTGATCATGCCCTTCGCCGATGAGCTCGCGCACCCCGACGAAGAAGCCCTGCTTGACGGGGTCGAACATGATCTCGGCCTTGCGCTCCTCGAAGTCCGGAATGATGTTCACCCGGCCGAGACGCTCGTAGGTGACGGGGTCGACGATGTCGGTCGTGCCCGCCCAGTTGTTCCCGATGAGGATCGCGGGCCGCGTCTGTCCCGGGATCGGGTCCGGCACGGGGTTCGAAGCCGCCGCGTCGTCGGCGACGAAGGCGAGGGCCAGGGTGGCCAGGGCAGACCTGAACGGGAACGTACGACGAGCGCGCATCCGGCGATTCTAGGTGCATCAGGAATGTGGTGAGCCGGGTAGTTCCCAGGCCTCCCAGCCGCCGAGATGGGCCTCGAGGTCGGGCTCGCCGTCGACCGGGAGGAGCCAGTCGACGCGGCGCTGTCGGGACGGGAACAGATCCGTGCGCTGCCAGCGCGCGTGCCGGGCCTCCGCGCGTGCCGCGGTGAGCCGGAGGAGTGGACGGCCGACGCTCGCGGCGAGCTCGAGCACGCCCGGCTCGCCGGCTTCGAATCGGAGGACCTCCGCCCTCAGCGCGGCCGGGTTGACGCGGACGGGTCCGTCGAGCTCGAGGATCGTGCCGGCGCCGGAAGAAGCGGGCCCGGCGCCCGAGACGCGCGGGTCATGCACGAAGGGGGCGAGGTGCTCCGGCGGGACGACGACGTGCGCCTCGGGCAGCGCCGTGAGCAGCTCGTCGACGCAGAGGAAGGCGGCCGCGGCAGAGGGCGCGGCGTGGAGCCGTACGAGGAAGGGCGGCTCCGCACCCCGCACGCCATGGCCACGGGACCCGGCGACGGGGATGGCGGCGGCGAGGCGGACGGCCTCGGCGTTCTTGCCGGCCCGCGCGTCGGGCCGACCGGCCCAGTCCGGGCCGTCGTGCCAGGCCACCGCTTCGGGGACGTGGGCGAGGAGCGCGCCCGCGCTGAAGGCTCGGTGGGCGAACTCCCAGTCCTCGCCGCCGTAGGCGTCGAACGACGCGTCGAATCCGCCGACCTCCGCGAAGAACCAGCGGGTGCAGGCGAGGACCGAGCTCAGGACGTAGCGGTAGGAGCGCGCATCGGCGTCGAGGAGGTCGGCACTCTGGTCGTACCCGTCGGCGAGCCAGGCGGGCGCGGGAAGCTCGTGCGCCGGTCCAAGCTGCTCGATCGGGCCGGACGCGTCCGTGAGCTCGGCGTGACGGCGGCGGGCGACCGTGACCGCCTCGGGCGCGAGCGCGGGGAGTCGCGAGAGCTGCTCGACGTAGGCGGGCTCAGGGGTGGTGTCGGCGTCGAGGAAGCAGAGCACGTCACCGCTCGCGTGCCGGGCGCCGAGGTTGCGGGCCGCGGCGGCCCGGAACCCGCGGTCCTCCTGCACGAGCAGGCGCACCCCCGGGGGGACGGTCGGCGGCGTGGGGGAACCGTCGTCGACCACGATGACCTCGAGCCGGTCGGCCGGGTGCGTCTGACGGGTGAGGGCGTCGAGCGTCCGGGCGAGCTGCTGCGGCTGGCGGAAGTGGACGACGACGACGCTGACGCGGGGCGGCTCGGCCGGTGTCTGCCCGTCGAGGAGATCCCACCGGTTGCCGGGCACGGTGATCCCGGTCGGCCTCTTCACCACGCCACCCCGTCACGCCACCAGGCGAGGTAGGCCCGCGCGGTGGCCTCGAAGTCTGGGCCGGTGACGGCATCCTCCTCCCACCAGGTCGTCCCCGGGTCGGTCCACGCCCGGGCGATGGCGGCGGCGAGGCCGTCGGCCGGGTACCGGATGATCGTGCCCGGGCGCAGGGCCTCGAGTTCCCGTCCGTAGCGCCCATCCGGGACGAGCGGACGGCGGCCCGCACCGATCCAGCTGCCGATCGAGCCCGAGGCGGAGACCTGCTGGTGGGCGCTCAACGGGACGGCGGCGCGGCGGCAGCGCTCCAGCAGCGCAGCCTCTTCCAGGTAGCCGGTGGCCGCGAAGGAGATGCCGAGCGCCTCTGCGTGCGCCATCAGCGTCGCGAGCTCGTCGGCGTGGCCCGGGGCCGGTCCGCCGAGGGCGACGACGTCGAGCCCCAGGCCGACCGAGGCGACGGCGTCGATCGCCTCGCGGTGCCCCTTGCCGGGGTAGACGAAGCCGACGAGCGCGACCTCCGGCGCGGGGGCCGGGCGCACCCCAGAGGACGGGTGGACGTGGACGGGAAGGGGGATCACCGTGGCGGCGACGCCCGTGACCTCGGCCAGCAGCGCGGCCTCGTGGTGGCTTGAGACCGCGACGCCGCGGGCGACCTCGGCCACCCGCCGGTAGGCGTCGAAGCGTGCGGGTCCGTCGCCCGGGCGCGGAAGGTCGTGCAGGGTCACGCTCACCGGCACGGAGGCGGCGACCTCCTCGACCTGGGCGGCGGCGGCCGCCGGGTCGTGGCCCCACACGCGCTCGGTGAAGTGCAGGTGGTGCGGGGTCCCGGACGGGCCGGGCGTGGACTCGAGCGACACGCTGCGCCCGAGCACCCGGCTCGTGCTGCCGGCCACCTCGCCGGCGAAGCGGACGACGCCGTGCCGAGCGTCGCCGGCGACGAGCTGGCGGGGGATGATGGAAGGCGCGACCGTGCTCACGCGAGCCCCAGCAGGGCGAGGACGTCCTGGTGTCGGGTAAGCCCGGCGGCGACCGTGGCCGGGTGCTCGGCGTAGAAGCCGAGGTGGGCGTCGCGGAGCTCGGCCGGGGAGACGCGGCGGCCGTCGAGGCGCCACGCGTCGTCGGGCTCGTCGTCGAGGCCGAACGCCTCGATGACCGCCGTGTCCCGGGGGGCGTGCACGGCATCGAGGAGCGGCCGGCGCGGGTCGACGGCGTGTACCGCGAGCCCGAGGCGTGCACGGACGCGGGCGGCGAGCGCGGTCCAGATCGGGTTGCCGGGGTGGTTGATCGTCCGGGCCAGCGTGAAGTCCGGGGACCGGAACAGGTCCGACACCGGCACCGCGCCGTGTGCCCCCTCCCGCATCCGGAGCTGCTCGAGCGAATGTGCGGCGACCGCCCGGACGGTGTCCCGGGTGAGCCAGGGTGCGGGCGGCCGGACGCCCTCGAGCCGTGCCGCGGCCTCGGTCAGGACGACGAGGTCGTGGTAGGGCACGAGCGGCGGCACGAGGCCCGGATCGTGCGGCGGGCGGATGATCGCCTGGGTGGGGTAGAGGCCCGCGAAGCGGATCACGGGGACCACCAGCACGCGCGCGGCGGCGGGCAGACGCGCACGCAGCTGGTCGGTGCCGATCGGCAGGCCGCGGTAGTCCGCGCGCACCGGCTGGGTGACAAGGGCGTCGGCGAGCCCGAGCCAGCGCTCGAGCAGCGGCAGCTGGGCGGCGGAGAGCTCGTGCACCGGCGGGAGTCGGACCGTGGCGACGTCCTCGCCGTCGAGCACGATGCGCAGGGACTCCGCCTGGCAGTTCCCCAGCACGAGCACGAGCCGGCGCCCGTCGGCGGGGCGGACGGGCGCGCCGAACTCCGCGAGCGGATCCCGCAGGGCGCCTAGCCTGGCCGCCTCGTGGTCGCCTCGCTCCGCATCGCCTCGGTCCCCGGCGCCCACCCCTACGTCGCCCATCTCGCGGGTCCCGGGGTCGAGCGCCTCCCCGACCCCTGCCCGCCCGGAGCTCCGCCCGGGCAGTGGTGGCCGCCGGAGATGCTCCGGAGCGCTTGGATCGCCGAGCACGCGAGCGCCTTCGACCTGCTGCACCTCCACTTCGGCGCGGAGTCCTTCACGCCCGCCGAGCTGAGCCTCGCCCTCGACGCGCTGCGAGCGTCGGGCCGTCCGTTCGTCCTCACCGTCCACGACCTCGAGCACCCGCAGCTCGCCGAGCCGGCGCGCCACGAGGCGCAGCTCGAGCTGCTCGTCCCGGCCGCCGACGCGCTCGTCACGCTCACGGAGGGTGCGGCGCAGGAGGTCGAGCGACGGTGGGGACGAACGCCGACCGTCATCCCGCACCCGCACCTGTTCCCGCTCGAGGCGCCGTTCCCGCGCGCGTCCCCGCGACCGGTACCGGTCCTCGGCCTCCACCTGCGCGACCTGCGCCCGAACGTCGACGGCCCCGGCGCGACGCGGACCCTCCTCGACGCCGCCGAGCTGCTGCGGCAGGAGGGCACGCACGTCACGGTGCGCGTCGTCCTCCACGACCGGGTCCGCGACCCGGCCGCGCGCGAGCACGTCCGCCGGCTCTGCGCAGGCGCGGAGGTGGACCTCGTCGAGAGCGCCCGTCCGGACGACACGGAGCTCGCCGCCGAGCTCGCCGGGCTCGACGTCAGCGTGCTCCCCTACCGCCACGGCACGCACTCCGGCTGGGTCGAGCTGTGCTGGGATCTGGGGGTGCCGGTCGCCGCGCCCCGGCTCGGCCACGTCGCGGAGCAGCACCCCGACTCGAGCTTCCTTGAGGGCTTCACCCCCGGCTCCGCCCCGGAGCTCGGCGGGGCGATCCGTGCGCTGCTCGGCGCCCAGGATCGCGGGCGGCTCCAGCGCGAGCGGCGCGCGGCGCGCAGGGTCCAGCGGGGCGAGATCGCGGCCGCGCATCTCGCGCTCTACCGCGCCGCGCTGGCGTCGGCCTGAAGCTCGAGGCGCGCTCCGTCGGGGGTCCAGTCGACGAGGCCGTCCTGCGCGAAGGCGGCGAGCCAGCCCTCCATCGGCCAGCGCTCCCAGCGGGCGTGGAAGCGGCGCGCGTTGGCGACGATCGCCTCCAGATGCTCGACCGGCGGGTTGCTCACGGGGTGCCCCTGGTGGTGGCACCAGGCACCGCCGACCCAGTGCAGCGGAACCCCGGCGGCCCGGGCGGCGAACGCGTAGTCGGTGTCCTCGGCGCCGTAGCCGACGTACTCCTCGCAGAACCCGCCGATGCGCCCGTGGGTCTCCGGGCTGACCGCGAAGGCGAGCGACCAGAACAGCTCGTGCCGCGCGGCGGGCACCACCGCCCCGGCCGCCGGGACCGGCCGCCCGCCCTGCCGGGCGCGGCTGCGCGCGGCCATGAGCATCCGCGTGTCGGGCAGCCCGGCCTCCTGTGGCAGCTCGGGCAGACGCCCGACCGGGCCGGCGAGCAGGGAGCGGCCGCCGGTCGCGCGGGAGGCGAGGGCGAACTCCCGCAGGACACCCGGCTCGGGGAGGCAGTCGGCGTCGAGGCAGAGGACGAGGTCGGCGTGCTCGCCGGCTGCGGCGATCGCCTCGTTGCGGGCGGCGGCCAGCGGGAGCGGCTGGCCGTCGGCCACCGGGCGGTGCAGGACCATCGCGCCCGGCACGCGAGGTGGGGAGGGGTCCATGGAAACGACGACGTGCGCCGTGGCGGCGGGCTGGAGACGGGCGACCGCCTCGGCCTGGCGGGCGAGGTGGCGGGCACGGCCGCGGGCGAGCGTGGCGACGGCAACCCTCACGGGGCGCTCCCCGTCGCGGCGTCCCGGACGACCGCGGCGAGCCGCGCGGCCCCCTGGCCGTCGTGCAGCTGCTTCCAGCGCGAGAGGTCGCGCGCCTCCGCGGCCCGCAGCGCGTCGGGCCACGCCGCAGGCGCGGGCCACGCGGGGAGGACCTCGGCCACCCCAAGCCGGCGGAGCGCCTCGCCCTGGCTGCGCTGCTCGCCGAACGGTCGCTCCTGCGGAAGGCAGACGAACGCGCGACGCGCCGCGGCGACCTCGGCCACGACGTTCCCGCCTGCCGTCCCGACCACGACGCGGCAGCGTTCCAGCAGCGCGCCGACGTCCGCCCCCGGGCCGTGGCAGATCACGTTCGGAGCCTCGGGCGCCACCGGCCCGGCGACGTGCCAGGTGCGAGTGGGGGTCGTGGCGGCCGCGGCCTCCACCTGCGCGGCCGTGATCGCGTGGCCGCCGGCGCCCACCAGGAGCAGCACGTCGTCGCCGCCGGCGGGCGCGGAGTCGAGCCGACCGTCCAGGCGGGAGATCGCGCCGACGTACGCAGTGCGCTCCGCGGGGAGCGGCTCGTCCTCGAGCCTGGTCGCCGTGGTCCAAGGCGCGACGATCGCCGCCGCCTGGCGGTAGGCGAGCGCGTGCGGCGGATCGGTCCGGCGGCCCCGCTGCGCAACCACCACCGTCGGGACGCCGAGCAGCCGCACGAGCAGGGCGACCTCGACGGAGACGTCGATCACGAAGGCGCTCGGCTGCTCCGCCTGGATCCACGCGGCGATCCGGGCCAGCCGCTCGCGGTGCCCGGGGTGCCCGACCGGTGCCCAGTGGAGGGTCCCGCCGGCCTCCTGGTCGACGGGGGCGGGCGTCGTGTCGGCCGGGAGCTCGATCTGCCGCTCCACACCGGCGAGCGGCACCGAGCTGAAGGCGGTCACCCCGTCGAGGTGCGGGAGCGTCGCCCGCAGCCGCGCGCCGTGCCCCGCCCCGTGGTGGTGCACGTACCAGCCGACGGTCACGACGCGGAGACGCCCGTGCGCTGCGGCACCGCCACGGTCTCCTCGTAGAGCGCCTCGTAGCGGCGACCCATGACGTCGAGGCCGAGGTGGCGCTCGGCGTGCCGCCGCACCCCGAGGCGGGGCAGCTGACGCGCCTCGGTGATCGCACGGGCGAGATCGTGGACGTCGCCGGGACGGGCCAGTCGCCCGGCTCGCGGACCCACCACCGTGCGCAGCCCGCCGCGGGCGAACGCCGCCACGGGCGTCCCGCTCGCGATCGCCTCAGCGGCGGCCAGGCCGAAGGGCTCGTCCCAGGCGGGCGTGAGGATGGAGACGCCGCTGCGCCGGACGAGCGCGGCGAGCTCGACGTGGCCGAGGTGGCCCATATAGGTGGCGTCCGGCCCGAGGCGGTGGGCGATCTCACGCTGCCAGTACTCGCCGTCGACGATCGGGCCCGCAAGGCGCAGGGCCATCCCGGCCTTCCGCGCGGCGTCGATGGCCAGGTGGGGGGCCTTCTCGGGGACCATACGCCCGCACCAGACGGCGTCCGGCCCCCCGGCGCCGGGCGACCACGCGGTGAGATCGACCCCGTTCGTGATCACCTCCTCGACCTCGACCACCTCGCGCCACATGCGCGCGGTCGCCTGCGAGACCGCGGTGAGCTTCGGCACGGGGCCCGTGCGGGCGCGGAGAGCCGACTCGAGCCACGGCGTCGGCGGCGTGTGCAGCGTGAGCATCGTCGGGCGGCGCAGGAGCGGCGCCATCGCGACCGGGAGGTAGTGGAGCGAGTGGCTGTGGATGAGGTCGAACGGCTCGTGCTCCTCGGCCAGCTCGAACATCACGCGCTGGTAGGCGTGGTGGGCGGCCATGAAGGCGGCTGGCGGCATCGACACGTCGGCTCGCGCCGCACCACTGAAGTCCGGGGCGAGCTCGAGCTCACGCACCTCGACGCCGGGGACCTCGCTCTCCGGCGGCGCGAAGAGCACGACCTCGTGCCCGGCCCGGGCCAGCCAGGCGCAGAGGTACCACGTGAACGACTCGACGCCACCGGCGAACGGCGGGCTGATCGGCGCCACGTGGTGTCCGAGAATGGCCAGCCTCACGCCGCGGGGGCGCCGTTGCTCGGCGTGCTTCGGTGAAGGAGAGAGGCCTGCATGAGAGGGGCTGGTACCCGGGCCCGGGCCCCCCTCCCTCGGTGCGGACGAACTGGACGCACCGGCGCTTCCCCACGGGGCTGCCCGGCGCACCCCGCTCTTCGAGTCCCACGTCCCGGGTTTGTCGCGTCCCGCGCCGCGGGACATGAAGGTCATGTCCCCGCTCGACCACGAAGCCGACCGCCAGACCCTGGAGGCCAAGCGCGACCGGCGCGGCGCCCCCGACAGCGCCACGCCCGACAGCCCGATCGACCTCGACTCGACCTCGAAGAAGGCGACGCTCAAGCGCACGCTGAGCGAGTTCTCGGCCGACGAGCAGACCGACTCGGCGGCGGCCCTCACCTACTACGCGGTCCTCGCGCTCTTCCCCGCCCTCATCGCGCTCGTCTCGATCGTCGGGTTTCTCGGTTCCTCGGCCACGGATTCACTGCTGCGGAACGTGGGGGAGCTCAGCCCCGGACCGGCCCGGGACATCCTCACGAACGCCATCACCGGCATCGCGGGCTCCTCGGGCGCCGCCGGTGTCGCGCTCATCGTCGGCATCGTCCTGGCGCTCAACTCCGCCTCCGGGTACATCGCGGCCTTCTCGCGCGCCTCGAACCGCATCTACGAGGTGAAGGAGGGGCGCCCCGTCTACAAGCTCAAGCCCCAGCAGATCGGGATCACGCTCGTGCTGCTGCTGTCGCTCGTGGTCATCGCGGCGGGGGTCACGATCAGCGGTCCGCTGGCCGAGGAGGTCGGCAACGTCGTCGGGCTCGGCAGCACGGCGGCGACCGTCTTCGACATCGCGAAGATCCCCGTGATCCTGCTGCTCGTCTCCTTCATGATCGCGTTCCTCTACTGGAGCGCCCCGAACGTCGAGCAGCCGAAGTTCGCGTTCATCAGCCCGGGCGGCGTCGTCGCGCTCGTGTTCTTCATCGCGGCGTCGCTGCTCTTCAGCCTCTATGTCGCGAATTTCGGCTCCTACAACAAGACCTACGGCTCGCTCGGCGGCGTCATCGCCTTCCTCGTCTGGCTGTGGATCACGAACGTCGCAGTGCTCTTCGGGGCCGAGTTCAACGCGGAGCTCCAGCGCAGCCAGCAGCGCGAGGCCGGTCGCCCGGCGCCGCTCGACGAGCCGTTCCTCGAGCCGCGGGACGCCTCCAAGCAGGAGAAGGCCGAGCAGAAGGATTGACGCGGGCGTGGGGGTCGCTGCGCGGGGGTCCGGGTAGCCCGCGTGCATGGCCCGCAACGAGACCACCATCCGCGCCACCCCCGAGCAGATCTTCGACGTGCTCGCCGACGGGCGCAGCTACGGCTATTGGGTGGTCGGGTCGAAGGAGATTCGCGACGTGGACGCCGGCTTCCCCGCGGTCGGCAGCCGCTTCCACCACCGCGTCGGCGTTGGTCCGCTCACCTGGGCCGATCACACCGAGATCGTCGCCTGCGATCGCCCCCGCCGGCTCGAGCTCAAGGCGAAGGCGCGCCCGTTCGGCACCGCGCACGTCACCTTGGAGCTTGTCGCGCTGCCGGACGGGACGACGAAGGTCACGATGATCGAGGACGCGGGCGACCCGCTCAGCAAGCTGCTGTTCCTCCCACTGACCCACCTGCTCGTGCGCGGTCGCAACGTGGAGTCCCTGCGCCGGCTCTCCGAGATGGCCGAGGGCCGCGGCCCGACGATGGAGCAGGCCGCGGCCGGCTGACCCCGGCCTCAGCCCGTCGGGCCGGGAAGCTTCCGATCGATGGCCTCGACGTGCGAGAGCAGCTGACGCTGAATCTCGAGGCTCTGGGCGGTGAGCGCCTCGAGGTTCCGGGTGCCGGTGAGCGACTTCCGGCTGGTCGTCAGCGCTGAGCGCTGCAGGGCGGTCAGCTCCCCGATCTTCGGAAGCGAACGCGAGAGCCGCCGCAGGAGTTCACGGCTTCGCACCTCGGCCACCAGGGGTCCGAGATCGCCGGCGATGGGGCCCAGCCGCCGGACGAGCGGATCGAGCGCGGTCAGGATCGGCAGCAGCCCGGCGGCGGCGGTGTCGACGTTCCGGAGAACCGGCGGGGTCCGGTCGAGGACAGGCTTGGCCGCGGCGAGGACCGCCCGGGTCTCGCGAGCTGTCCGCCTCGCCTCCGGGATAGCGCGAGGTTGGCGCGTTTCGCCCCGGGGATAGTCGATCAGCGCGGTCGAGTGGGCCGCATATCCCGGACCGTCACCGCCTCGTTTGGCGGCGCCGAGCGGGATCAACCGCCACCAGTTAGGACCCTATGAGCACTCCTTCCTCCATCCCCACGTCCACCTCCGGCCGCGACCGCGATCGTTCGGTCGTCGCTCGCACCCCGGGGCGTGTCACCACCGAGACGAAGGCCGCCGTCAAGACGACGGAGTTCGTTGCCTTCGTCGGTGTGCTGATCGCCATGCTCATCGCCGCGTTGATCGTCGACGAGAGCAACGGCGGCGGCTTCGGCGCCAAGCAGGTCTGGCTGTACGCGACCATCCTGACCTCGTCGTACATGGTCAGCCGCGGACTGGCCAAGTCGGGCAGCCGCGAGCCGCTGGGCGACGACGCCCGGTAGCGCGCTGGGGGCGGGCCCCACCCGGGTGCCCGCCCCCGTCCGGCCGCGCTACTTGCGAGCGCCGCGGGAGCGGCTCGGCCGCTCGTCCTTCGCGACCTCGTCCTTCACCACTGTCTTCACGATGGCGGCGAGCTGACGGTTCAGGAGCGTCTGCATCGTCTCCTCCTGCCGGCGGTAGGCACGCGCGAGCTTCGCGGTCTCGGTGTCGCCGAGCTCCTCGGCCACAGCTTCGATCACGTTGTAGTGCGCGATCTCCTCCGCCTCGTTCCAGTAGCAGTCGCGGACGTTCCGGAGTTCGTTGTCGGCCGGGCTCGAGCCCCGAAGCACCTGGATGGGCCCCTTCGCCGCGGCCATCGCTTTGTTCACCGTGGCCGTCGCCGCGCTGATCACGACACGGGGGACCGGCAGGTCGGAGCCGGCCTCCGCCTTGCCGCCGAGCGCCTTGATGCGCGCCTTGAGGCCCTTGGCCTGCTCGGTCGTGACCTTGAGGTGATCCTCCAGGCCCTTCTTGAGCGCGGGGCGCTGAGCGACGCCGATCTGCGCCTTCAGCGCCGTCTCGAGCTGCTTCTCCTTGCCGTAGGCCTCGTTCAGGTATTTGACGAGCACCGCGTCGCGCGTGGGCGTCTTCGTCTTCGGAGCCATGGGTCGCCTTCCTTCGGGGACGGGAGTCGGGTCGTGTACCCGGGCGGACGCGCGGTGATGCTGCTCTGTCCCGCGGTCAGCGTCCCCGCGCCGCGATGAGGCAGAGGTCGTCGCTGAGATCCCCGCCCGCGTGCTGCCGGGCGGCCTCGACCAGCGCGTCTGCCACGGCCGACGGCGCCGATCCCGCGTTCGCCCGCAAGACGTTGCGGACCTCCGAGTCCCCGAGGCGCGCCCGCGGGCCGGTCCGGTCCGTGCTTCGGGCCTCGGTGAGGCCGTCCGTCGCGATCAGCACGCCGTGCCCCTCGGGTAGCGGATGCTCCGCCGTCCTGCCGTCGAGGCTCGCCCGGATGCCCAAGGCGGAGCCGAAGACGCGGCCGTCGTACCCCGTGATCGGCTCGCCCGTGTCGAGGTCCAGCGGCGGGTGGTGGCCGGCGGAGGCCCAGCGGAGCACGCCGGCATCCGGGTCGTGGATGGCGCAGAGCACGGTGACGAACTCCGAGGAGACGCCTGTCCGCTCCACGAGCGCGGTGTTGGCCATCTCCAGCAGGCGGGCGGGATCGGCGGTGTAGTGCGCGCTGATGGCGAGGGTCGTCCGCACGAACATCGCGCGGCGGGCGGCGGCGAGCCCGTGCCCCATGCTGTCCCCGACGATCAGCGTGGAGGTCCCGCCGGGACCGGGCAGGACGAGATGGAAGTCGCCCGCCACACCCTGCTCGGCCGGGACGAAGCGACCGGCGATCTCGAGCGCTTCGCGGTGCGGGATCCCGGGCGGCGTGAGCGCGCGGCGGAACTCGGCGAGCTCGGACCGGGCGCGGTCGCGTTCGGCCTCCATGACGCGCTGGGCCCGGACCATGCGGCTGACGTCGTTCTGCACGCCGATGACTTGCACCACGTGGCCGACCTCGTCGTGGACGGGGGAGAGCCGGAGCTCGTTATGGAAGGTCGTGCCGTCCTTGCGGTAGTTGAGCAGCACCACCTGGCTCTCCTCACCGGCTGCGAGGGCGGCGCTGAGCTCGGCGACGGCTGCGGGCTCGGTGTCCGGGCCCTGGAGGAAGCTGCAGTTGCGCCCTAGGAACTCTTCCGGCGTGTAGCCGCTCAGCGCCGCGAACGCCTGGTTGGCGTACACGAGCGGGAAACCGCGGACCGTCGCGTCGGCGATCACGATCCCGGAGCCGGTGGCGGCAAGGGCCCGGGTGAAGTCTCGGCTGACCGCGGTCTGGGCCTCTGCACTCATGGGCGCGCGCCCAGGCCCGTCGCGATCTCGTGACCGCGCCCGGGGGCGTCCTCGCCGGCGGCGAGCGGTGGGGTGTCGGCCCCTGCGCCGTCGCGGATGCCGGCGATCAGCTCCGCGAGGGCGTCGGCAGCGGTGTGCTGCTCCTGCCAGCCGAGCTCCTGGCGGATGCGTGTGGTGTCCATGAGGGGGGCATGCAGGCCGAGGTCGAGCCAGCCGGGAGGGGTCGGCTGCACCCGCAGCTTGAAGGTGGTCGCCGCAGCCAGGCGCGCGACCGCGGCAGGGACCGGGACGCTCCGCGCGCGGAGGGCCGCGGCGATCGAGCGGGTGTCGAGGGGATCCTCCGCGGCCACGTTGTAGGCACCGTACGCCTTGGGGTCCGTGGCGGCGGCTACGTAGGCGCGGGCGAGGTCGTCGGCGTGGACGGCCTGGAAGGCGACCCCGGGGACGTGGGGCATGAGGGGGATGAGCCCCGGGCGGACGATCCAGTTCGGGACGAAGGGGCCGAGGAAGAACCGGCGGATCTCCTCGGCCGCAGCGCGCTGCATGACGATCCCGGGCCGGAGCCGCACGACACGCAGCTCGGCAAAGCGCTCCTCCACGGCGTCGAGCTCACGCTCAGCGGCGGCCTTGTCGACCGAGTAGAACGACGAGGCGACGCCCTCGCGCGGCCACTGCTCGTCGACGCGCCGGTGGCGGGGCCCGGGGGAGTAGGCCCCGACGGAGGAGGCGTGGACGAGTGCGCCGACGCCGCCCCGGCCGGCGGCCTCGAAGACCCGGCGGCTGCCGTCGACGTCGACGGCCCGCGTCAGCGCCCGGTCACGCGCCGGCTGGATCGCCCAGGCCAGGTGGATGACCGCATCGGCCCCGGCCACGACCGGGTCGAGGTCGTCGCTCACGATGTCTGCGGCCTTCCAACTGACCTTCGGCAGCTCGAGCCCGGGAACGCGCCGGGCGATCCCGGTGACGGCGTCGACCCCGGGGTGGGAGGAGAGTTCGCGCAGGAGCGCGCTCCCCACGTTGCCGCTCGCTCCGATGACCACGATGTGCATCCCTGAGCACTACCCGGAACCCGTCGAGATGTCGCCCGGCAAGCCCGAATCAGCGGGGGCGCGCGCGCAGCGACGCAGCGTAAGCGGCGCCGCGCACGCGGTTGATCGCGCCGGACGCCTCGATGCCTCCGCCGGTGGTGTCCGAGTTGAAGCCCAGGCTGCGCTCTTGGTCGTCCGTGAGTGGCCGGCCCACGCGGATGCGGGCGAGCTCCTGCCACGGGCCGAGCAGTCCGGCCATCCGGAGGTCGAGCATGAGCTCCCCGCGCGCCGCGACCGCCCGGAGCTCGTCGAGGTCGCCGGCCACCCCGCTGCCGGCCGGCGAGGCGACGGCGCCGAAGACGACCCGGCGGCCGGCCGCGGTGAACGGGATCACGGTGGAGTAGGTCCGCTTCAGATGTGAGCGGCCGGCGGCGAAGGTGTGCCGAAGGACGGGCGGACCGCCAGACGCCGTGAGGAGGAAGTCCTGGTCGCGGCCGGGCCCGTAGGCGTTGGGCACCTTCACCGCGAGCGACAAGACTTCCGGCAGCGGGTCCGGGAGCCCGAATCCACGGGAGAACCGCACGAGCGCCGACCGGCGGCCCGCTTCGGCGAACAGCTCCAGCTCGGGCGCGGTCGACCCCGGAACCTCCAGGGTGGCCGCGAAGGCGCTGCCGCCCGGGTGCAGCGGCCGGCCGCCGAACCCTTGCGCGAGGAGTCCGAAGAGCCCGGCCGCGCCGCGCTGCGCGAGGGGGACGAGCGGCGCCGTCACGCGAGCTCGATGGCCCCGTCTCGAACGAGCACGGGGAAGGTGCGCAGCGTGAAGGCCGTATTCACGGCCGCCTTCACCGTGGCGGAATACGGCGGGATCCCGAAGACACGGCCCTTGGGGCCCTCGCGCATCTCGCCGGTGTGCACGTCGTACTTCGCCCGGTGCCACGGGCATTCGAGGCAGCCGTCGGTGACCCGCCCGCGGCCGAGCTTCGCGAACTGGTGGCGGCAGAGGTTCGAGACGGCGAAGGGAACGCCGTCGGCCAGCCCGACCGCGAGTACGCCGTGCTCCGCGGTGCGAACTTCGGTGACGCCGCTCCCGGGGAGGTCGGCCAGCGCGAGCAGCCGGCGGCCGGCGGCCTCGAGCACGGTTCCGTGGGAGAGATCGTCGAGCATGCACCGCCTATACCCGGTGCCGTGCCGGGTAGGCACGGTTCCGATCGTCGTCGCGTCCCACGGTCCGGCCGTGGTTGCTTATCAACGAGCCGTCGTCTGTCCGTGCTCTCATTTCGTACAACGGGGTACGTCAACTTCCTGCGTACCCATCTACGACCCGACGGAGGACCATGTTCTGCCCACACTGCAACGGTGAGCTCGAAGATCACGACAACCTCCGTGGGGGCCGGTGTCCGAGCTGCCGGCTCGTCGTCGGCGCCGGTCGCGCGCTCGAGGTGCCGACGGGCGAGGCGCTCTCCTCGGGGTTCGCGGCCAACGCCGCTCGTCGCGAGGACGCTGCGCCCGTCGACGAAGAGGTCGCCTATACAGCGCTTCGAAGCGTCGCCGAGGCGGTCGGGGTGAACGTCGAGCGCATGCGGATGGTCGACTACGACCGTGCAAGCCGCGAGGACACGAGCCTCCCGAGCGTGGCGCAGATCCTCTCCACGTTCGATACCTGGAAGAGCGCGCGGTCGCTCGCCCGTCCGCCCCGGGTGGCCGAGGAGCTCGAACAGAGCGCCTCCGGCTAGCGACGGACGGTGAGCGCGGCCCCGGCGGCCGCGACCGCCGCGCACGCCGTCGCACCGATCGCGCGCCGGTGCAGCGAGGCCCACGTCTGCGGACTGTGTCTCACGGCCTCGTCGTCGAAGGTGCCGTGCGCCCCGCGGTCTTCTCCGTCGTCGAGGACGTCGAACAGGTAGTCCGGCCGGTCGGGCGACGCCGGGCGCTCGGTCTGCTGGCCGGAGATGCCGGTCCGCGACAGGTGCCACTCCGCGAGCCACGGGGCGAGGCGCCTGCCCATGATCGTTCCGATGGTCGGGTACCCGACCCAGATCTCCCGCCGCTTGTGGTGCGCGGCCCAGTGGATCGCCCGGGCGGCGACCTCCGGCTGGTAGATCGGGGCGACGGGTTGCGGCTGGTTCGCCACCTTCAGGCGCACCCAGCCGAACTGGGTGGTGTTCAGGCCGGGGAGTTGAACGATGCTCAGCCTCACGTTCGAGCCGCTCGCCCGGAGCTCGCACCGGAGCGACTCGAAGAAGCCCTGGACTGCGTGCTTCGCGCCGCAGTAGGAGGCCTGCAGCGGGATGCCCTGGTAGCCGAGCGCGGAGCCGACCTGGACGATCGTGCCCGCGTCGCGCGGGAGCATCCGGCGCAGCGCGGCCTGGAAGCCGTGGACGGCGCCCAGGTAGGTGACCTCGGTGACGCGGCGGAATTCCTCGGCGCTCGTGTCCTTGACCTCGGCGAGGATCGCGGTCATCGCGACGTTCACCCATACGTCGATTGGGCCGAACGCCGCTTCGGTGGCTGCCGCCGCGGCTTCGACGGCGTCGGCGTCGGCGACGTCGCACGGCAGGACGAGCGCCTCGCCTCCTGCTTCCCGGACCTCACGGGCGCAGGCCTCGAGTCCGGCACGGCCGCGGGCGATCAGCCCGATGCACACGCCCGCGCGGGCGAACTCGCGGGCCGTGGCCCGGCCCACGCCGGCGGAGGCACCAGTGATGACGACGACCTCGCGGCTCACTTGAGGTCCGTCCGCTCGAGCTGCTCGACGAGCTCCTGCACCGAGCCGAACACCTTCTCCGCGCCGGCGTCGGTGAGCTCGGCCTCGCTGAACCCCCCGGTGAGGACGGCGTACGTCCGGACCTTCGCCCGGCTCGCCGCCTCGATGTCCCAGACCGAATCGCCGATCATGATCGCCTCCTTCGCGAGGTCGCCGTCCTCCTCCCGGAGGTCCGCCGCCTTCTCGAGCGCGGCGAGCACGAGGTCCGGCTCGGGCTTGGTCTTCTCGACATCGCCGGCTCCGGTCCACGCGTCCGCGAGCGTGCGGGCGGCGAGCAGATCGAGATAGTGATCGACCTCTTCGGGCTTGGCGCTCGAGGCCATCACGATCGTGTGCCCCGCGCGCTTGAGGGCGAGCACCAGCTCGCGCGAACCCGCCAGGGGCTGGACCTCGTCGATCATCGACGCGTAGTGCTCGCTCTCGGAGGCCCGCACGGCTTCGCCGAGGTTCTCCTCGACCTCCTCACCGACGACGTGCGTGATCATCTGGTCGCCGCCCATCCCGATGGCTCGGTGGAGCTCCCAGATCGGGGCGATCACGCCGTGGTCCCGGAGCGCCCGAAACCAGGCAAGCGCGTGCTGGTAGTTGGAGTCGACCAGCGTGCCGTCGATGTCGAGGATCGCGATCATCGCTCGTGCGGGCCCTCCGCGAACTCCTCGACGAGCTTCGCGCAGAACGCAGGCAGGTCGTCGGGGTTCCTGCTCGTGACGAGGCCACGGTCGACGACGACCTCCTCGTCGAGGACGGTGGCGCCTGCGTTCCGCAGGTCGGTCCGGATCGAGGGGAAGGACGTCAACCGGACGCCCGAGAGCACGCCCGCCTCCGCGAGGGTCCACGGGGCGTGGCAGATCGCGGCGATCGGCTTGCCGGAGGCGTAGAAGTCACGAACGAAGGCGACGGCGGCCTCGTCGACGCGCAGGTTGTCGGGGTTCACGACGCCCCCGGGGAGGATGAGCGCGTCGAAGTCATCGACCGAGACGTCGGCCACGACCCGGTCGACGGTCAGTTTGTCACCGGGATTGATGTCCTCGTTCATCGCCTGGATCTCGCCCTCCTCGAGCGAGACGAGCACGGTGCTCGCACCGGCCTTCTCGGCCGCGTCCTTCGGCTGCTCGTACTCGACCTGCTCGACGCCGTCGGCGGCGAGGATCGCGACGGTCCTGCCTGTCAGGGATGCCATGGTGCTGCTCCTTCTTCGCGGGGGGACGGGCTCTGCCTCCATGCCCGGAGCGGGGTCGCGACGAACGGCTCAGCGTTCCTCCTCCCACCACCGCGGTCCCCGTTCGCCCAGTGCGACCTTCGCGGCCTGCACGCGGTCCCGGGCGGCCTGCTCGGCGACGGGATTCTTCTTCCGTTTGGCCCAGCCGACCGAGGAGCGCGCGCTCATCAGCTCGCGGACGAGCTCCTTCCGCTGCTCCTCCGGCAGCGACGGGTCGGTGGCGCGCCAGCGGCGGCCGTCGATGATCACGTGGTGGCCGTCAGGGGTGTGCTCGGGCATCGGGACGCAAGTCCTTCGGAGGATGCTCTTGTCGCTCTCCGGACCTCACGCGCGCCAAACCGCGACCGGCTGGCGCTGCGGCGGGTAGGACAAGGCGATGAAGCTCGAGCCCAAGCTGATCGACGTCTCCGTTCCGCGTGATCCCGTCGGCGCCGTCCTCGTCCTCCACGGCGGCGCTCAGCGGCGCGAATCCATGGCGGTCAGCCCGACGCAGCTCTCCGTGCTCCGCATGGTTCCGATCGCCAAGCGGATCGCTCGCCGCGACAAGAAGCGCCTCGCGGTCTTCCGGCTGCTCAACTCGGCGCGCGGCTGGGACACGCGGCACACCCCGGTCGACGACGCGTCATGGGCGCTCGGGCAGGTCGCCGAGCGGCTCGGCGACGGGGTGCCCACCTGCCTCGTCGGCCACTCGCTCGGCGGGCGGGCGGCGCTGCTGAGCGCCGGGCGCCCGGGGGTCCGTGGCGCCGTCGCGCTCGCGCCGTGGGTCTACCCGGACGACACGCCCCCCGGCCTCACCGACCAGCGCATCCTCATCGTCCACGGCTCGGACGACCGGATCGCGAGCCCGGACCGGTCGGCGACGCTCGCCCGTCGGCTCTCCGCCCGGGTCCCGGTGGAGCACGTCGTGGTTGCAGGAGGTCGCCACGCCATGCTGCGGCACGGCCGCGACTTCGTGGTCCCGGCCACCGACTTCGTCGCCGAGACGCTCCTCTCCTAGGCGGAGGGCGGGGTCGCCTCGTGCCCCGGGCGGCCGTGCGTCCGGCGCTCCTCCTTCATCTCCGCCTCGTAGACGTGGCGACGTCCGCCGGTCAGGGCGTCGCGCACGGCCTGCTCGTGGGCGAGGAAGCACCGGCGGTACCCGTCCTCGAACTCCTCGATGATCTGGAACGTCCAGCGCCCCTCGAGGACGTTGCGGCCCACCAGGTCCTCTTGGATGGCCTCCCCGAGCTGCGCGTGACCCGCCTGCCCGAGCAGCTCGACGACCTCGTCCAGCGCGAGGTCGGTCGAGCCGATGAGCTGATGGAAGGAGAGCAGGTGGCCGCGGGCGCGCTCGAGCGTCTCGAGCGCCTCGGTCATCTTGCCCGCCGCCTGCACGTCGAGGTCGCTCGCGCCGGGTGGACGCTCGTGGTCGGTGGTCATCGGAGGGTCTCCTCGGGAGGCTTTGGGAACTCCCGCCGGGATACCCGGGACGACGCCGTGGCTACTCGTCTCGGTCGCGCTCGCCGAGCGCCCAGCGGACTGACTCGTCGAAGCCGCGCGGGCGCAGGTCATAGGCGGCGTGAGCCGCCGTCGTATCCGGGACGAGGTCGTACTCGAGCGAGTGCATGAGCGGCTCGACGAGCGCGCGCTTTCCGCCGGTGAGGGCGGCGGCGACCCGGGAGGCCACGGGCGTGGCGGAGACGGGCAGGTGCACGCTCGGGCGCTCCCGGCCGGCGAGTCCCCCGATCCGCTCGACCATCGTGCCGTAGGTCATCTCCTCCGGGCCCCCGATGTCGAACGTGCGGCGGGTGTCGCCCTGCAGGTCGAGCGTCGCGCTGCGGGCGAGATAGTCGATGGCGTCCCGCTCGTCGATGGGAGCGGTCCGGTTCTCGTGCCAGGCGGGGAGCGCGAGCACCGGGAGCTTCTCGACGAGGCCGGCCAGGAGGTCGAACGAGGCGGAACCGGCGCCGATGACCATGCTCGCGCGGAGGGTGATTGCCTCGGGGAAGCCGTCGAGCAGGAGGTCCTCCACCTCCCGGCGGCTCTCCAGATGCTCCGAGCCGCCCGAGCTGTCCTCCTCGGGGACGACGCCGCCGAGGTAGACGACGCGCCTCACGCCCTGGGCGCGCGCGTGCTCGACGGTGTTCTCGGCGGTCTTCCGCTCCGCGTCGCCGAACTCGGCACCGCCGTCCATCGCGTGGATGAGGAAGTAGACGACGTCGATCCCCTCGAGCGCGTCGCGCAGCCCCTCGCCGGTCTCGGCGTCACCCTCGGCGACTTCGATGCCGTCGACCTCGAGCTTGCCCGCGTCACGCACGAAGCCACGCACGCGGTGGCCGTCCTCGAGCAGCCGGGGGATGAGCCGGCTGCCGACGTAGCCGCTGGCGCCGGTGACGAGGATGGAAAGGGATTCGGAGGCCGCCATGGCCGCATAGGGTCGCAGCCTTCGCTGCAGGAGCGCTCCGACCGGGCGCGGCACCGTTCGCCGGCCGGGTCCGGACGTAGAAGAGGCCCGGGCGCGCTGGGCGCCCGGGCCTCTGAGGAGGGACGGTGCAGGTGGTTCCCCCAATAGGGGGAACCGGGGATTACTTGGTGTTGACGGTGATCTTCGCGACGCCGATGACGACCTTGTTGCTCAGGGCGTCGACACCGAACGTCTCGTTCAGGAGGTCGGCAGCGGTCTTGGTGAGGACCACGGTCGTGCCTTCGAGGACGGCCTTCGAGCCGTCGGCGTTCGTGCGCAGCGGCTGCAGGGTGCGGCCGTCGAGGAAGAACAGCGGGGCGTCGGCTGCGGCCTCGGTGCCGTCGACCGACACGTCACCGGTGAGGATCGACTGGCCCGGATCGATGTCGAAGTTCGTGAGCTCGACCTTCTTGCCGCCGGCCTCGAGCGAGAGCCCGGCACCGTCGTGGTTGATGATGCCCTCGACGTACGGGGACTTCGTGCCGGGCGTGTAGTACGTCACGTTGCCGCCCGTGATCGGGAACGTCGCGACGCCGTCCTTGGAGATCGTGGCCGGGCCGACCGGGCCCGGGGTGACCTTGAGGTCGGTGAGCGCCTGCACGAAGCCGGCGTCGAGCGTCACCTTCGTGGTGAAGCCAGTGATGTTGTCGACCTTGGCGGCCGGCTCGACAGCAGCCGAGGAGGACTCGGAGGCGGCGGGGGCCGCGGCGTCGCTGGAGGTGTCGTTGTTGTCGTCGCCGCAGGCGGCGGCACCGAAGGCGAGTGCGCCGGCGGTGAGGAGAGCGGTGGGGAGTCGGAAGTTCATGTTCGGTATGACGCGGCTTGGCGCGGTTTGGATCACCGGCGTGACTCGGAACACACTTCGGATGCTTCGCGCGGGGCACGCCGAAGATGAGACAGCTTGCTTAAGATGTTGGATGTGAGCACCCGAGCGCCCGCCGATCCCCCGGTCCGCCCACGGCGGGCTGACTATGAACGGAACCTGGTTCGCATCATCGAGGCGGCCACCGAGGTGCTCGCCGATCAACCCATGGCGAACATGACGGAGATCGCCCGGGCCAGCGGGCTCGTGCGCGCGACGCTGTACCGCCACTTCCCCACCCGGGAGGACCTGCTGGTCGCGATCTGCCGGGACGCGCTGGCGCGGACCGAGGAGGCGATCGCCGCGGCCGATCCCGCCTCGGGGCCGGCGCCGGAGGCCCTGGCGCGGGTCATCGACCATCTCGCGATCGTCGGGGATCGCTACCGCGTCGTCGGGAGCGGGGCGATCGACATGCGGACCGACGCCGAGCTCATGGCGCTCGCCTACCGGATCTTCAAGCCGGTCAACGAGCTTGTGCAACGAGGCCAGCGGGAGGGGACGCTCCGCGCGGACATGTCGGACACCTGGATCGTCGCTGCCATCGCCGTCCTCGTCACCGAGGGGACCCACGCCGTCGTGCGCGGGGATTTCGCGCGCAAGGACGTCGCGACCCACGTGCGCCGCTTCGTGCTCGAACCGCTGGTCGTCGGGTGACGGGGAGGCGCTAGACCTCGGAGCGCTGCAGGGCGTCCACGCCGGCGCGCAGGAAGGCCAGCGCATCCTCGAGCGGGCCGAAGAGCTCGTGGTGTGTCGTCGGCACGGGTTCGTCGGGGAGCGGGCGGAGTGCGGACAGGGCTGCGGTGGCCGCCGCGGCGATCAGGCGGGGGCGGGGATCGGTCGGCGACGTCCCGAGGTCGTGCGCGACGGCGCCGAGGAGCAGGTCTTCGAAGCGCTGCATGAGCCCGCGTTCGAAGGTCACGAGGCACTCGTTGGCCGCGATGATGCGCCGGCGCCGGGGCTCGGCGTCGTCGAGCGTGTCGGGGTGCTCGAGGAAGGCGATGATCCACGCCTCCAGGGCGTCGAGCGTGGTCTCCTCGGCCGTCCGGTCGCGGAGTCGTCGCCCGAGGCCGTCGAGATCGGCGTCGAAGTTGGGGAAGAGCACGCTCTCCTTCGATGGGAAGTAGCCGAAGAACGTCCGCGGCGAGATGTCCGCGGCGTCGGCGACGGCGGCGATCGTCACGTGCTCGAACCCGTGCTCGCCGAAGAGCCGCAGCGCGGCCTCCTCTATCGACCGTCGCGTCCGCTCCCGCTTCCGTTCCCTCAATCCCATGGCTGCACTCTAACGAGTTTTGCGTTCAGCGCAAAGTTGCATAGACTGCACGAACCGCACGACAGACCACACGCTCGACTCGAGGAAGACGCGACATGCAGCAGGTAGCCCGATGGTGCTTCGACAGGAACAAGACGGTGATCGCCATCTGGGCGGCGCTGGTCGTCGGTATGGGCGGCCTGGCCGCCGTCGCCGGGGGCGGGTTCGTCGACAGCTTCTCCCTGCCCGGCAGCGAGTCGCAGAAGGCCTACGACCAGCTGGCCGAGAAGTTCCCGGCCGCCTCGGGCGACACGAGCCAGGTCGTCTTCAAGGCGACTACCGGCACGCTCGAGAACAAGGCGACGAAGGAGCGCGTTCAAGCCCTGGGAAAGAGCCTCGGCGGACTGCCCGGGGTGGCTGCCGTCGTCGATCCGTACCGGGCGCCCGGCGCCTTGAGCAAGGACCGGACGATCGGGTTCGCGACGCTGCAGTTCGACAAGCAGGCCTCCGAGATCGATCGTGACCAGGTCGCGCAGGTCGTCGAGACGGCGCAGGCCGCCGCGACGCGGGACCTGCAGGTGAACCTCGGAGGCCAGGCGATCAAGTTCGCCCAGCAGCCGGAGCAGTCCGCGACCGAGGTCATCGGCGTCGTCGCCGCCATCGTCGTGCTCGTCGTCGTGCTCGGCTCCTTCGCCGCGATGAGCATGCCGCTGATCGTGGCCTTCTCGGCCATCGGCGTCGCCCTCTCCGCCGTGTACGCGAGCTCGGCGCTCTTCGACATCGCGACCTTCGCGCCGACCCTGGCGGTGATGATCGCGCTCGGCGTCGGCATCGACTACGCGCTGCTCATCATCAACCGCTTCCGCGGCGAGCGGCGTCGCGGCAACGAGCTGCGCGCCGCGGCGATCACCGCGCTCGACACCGCCGGTCGCTCGGTCCTGTTCGCGGGAACCACCGTGGTCATCGCGCTGCTCGGCATGCTGCTCCTCGGGATCTCGTTCTTGAACGGTCCCGCGATCGCCGCCGCGCTCGCCGTCTTCGCGACGATGATCGGCTCCCTCACGCTGCTGCCCGCCCTGCTCGGCACCTTCGGCCATCGGGTCAAGCTCGGCAAGGGCACCGGCGACCCGGACGCCAATCCCGGCGTGTGGGCCAAGTGGGCCCGCTTCATCGAGAAGCGGCCGAAGATCATCGCGGTCGTGACGCTCGCGGTCGTGGCGGTCATCGCCCTGCCCGTGTTCGGCATGCAGCTCGGGTCGGCGGACTCCGGGAGCGACGCGGAGGGCACCACCACCCGCCTGGCCTACGACCAGCTCGCCGAGGGCTTCGGCCCGGGCTTCAACGGTCCGTTCCTGGTCGTCAACGAACTGCCCGGGGCGGGCGACGCCTCCGGCCTGAAGCCGATCGAAACGGCGATCGCGAAGGTCGACGGCGTGGCCGCGGTGACGCCGCCGATCCTCAACCCGGCCAAGGACACGGCGATCTTCACGGTCTACCCGGCTTCCAAGCCCCAGGCCTCGGCCACGCAGGATCTCCTCAGCGAGCTGCGAGACGACGTCATCCCGCCGCTCGAACGGCAGACGGGCATCACGGCGAGCGTCGGCGGCTCCACCGCCACCACGTCGGATCTGAACTCCGCGCTCGCGAGCAAGCTGCCGCTCTTCATCGCGGTGGTCGTCGGCCTCTCGCTGCTGCTGCTGGCGATCGTGTTCCGCTCGATCGTGATCCCCGCCAAGGCCGCCGTCATGAACGTGCTCTCGATCGGCGCGGCGCTCGGCGTCATCACCTTCGTCTTCCAGGACGGCCACTTCGCCTCGCTGCTCGGCGTGGAGACCACCGGGCCGATCGAGGCGTTCCTGCCGGTGTTCATGTTCGCGATCGTCTTCGGGCTGTCGATGGACTACGAGGTCTTCCTCGTCTCCCGCATGCACGAGGAATGGGAGAAGAAGCAGGACCCGTCCGGCGCGGTGCGCAACGGGCTGGCGCTGACCGGCAAGGTCGTCATGGCGGCCGCGATCATCATGGTCAGCGTCTTCGGCGCGTTCATGCTCGGGGACGACCGGACGATCAAGCTGTTCGGTCTGGGCCTCGCGAGCGCGGTCTTCGTCGACGCGTTCATCATCCGCCTGATCCTCGTGCCGGCCGTGATGTTCGTCCTCGGCAAGTCCAGCTGGTACATGCCCGCAGGCCTTGCCCGCCGGCTGCCCCGGCTCTCGATCGAAGGGCCGGCGGAGCCGACCGCCTCGCAGCGGTAGCCAACATTCGTCCATTCGGGGCAACTCCCACGCTTTACAAGTGTGTTGTTGGTTACAGACCTGCCGCGGAGCGCGGCGGGCCGACCCGGGAGGAACCCCCGCATGCACAGCAAGAAGCTCGGCCTACTAGCCGCGACGGCCGTCACCACCTTCGGCGTCACCTCGATGGCTCAGGCCATCGACGTCACCAACAAGGTCACCGCGAAGACCTCCGGCAAGAAGGGCACGAAGAAGAAGCCCCGTGCCCTGGGGCTCACGTTCAAGATCAAGACGACCGCGGACAACACAGCCGAGAACGGCTCCTTCTCGACGAAGCGCGTCGTCGTCCACTTCGACAAGAAGCTCGACTTCCGCGGGATCAAGAAGTTCCCGACCTGCGCGAACAAGATCGTCGCCTCGAAGCCGCAGAAGTGCCCGAAGGGCTCGAAGATCGGCACGGGCGTCGCCCAGGCCATCGTCGGGGAGGGCCAGATCGAGGCCAACCCGAAGATCGAGGCCTACAACGACAAGAACGGCAAGATCAACATGAAGTTGATCGCGCGACCGGGCGAGATCGACTCCTCCGGCATCCTCGTCGGCAAGCTGAAGCGGGACTCGAAGTCCGCCTTCGGCTCGAAGCTCGACGTGCCGATCCCGTCGAAGCTGCAGTCGCAGCTCGGCCTGACGATCACGATCACGCGCTTCGACCTGAAGATCTCGCGCAAGACGTACAAGCGTAAGGCGTACATCGCCTCGATCGGCTGCTCGAGCCGGAAGTACAAGTTCCAGACGGACTTCACGTTCTCGGACAACACCAAGGACACGGTGAAGAGCACCTCCAAGTGCTGAGCCACATCGGCTGAGGCATCGTCCGGTCCTGAGCGCTGACGCGCCAGGAGGGCGACCTCCGCAATCCGTTGCTCCCTGGGCGTTCATATGGAACGGCCACGGCGCAACGGATGCGGGGAGGCGGCGATCGCGGAGCTCGCGCGTCGGCAGCAGGGGCTCCTGCGGAGGAGCGACCTCCACGAGTTCGGTCTCGGCAACGAGGCCATCTCCTACCGGGCGGGAACCAGCCACCGGCTCTTCGAGCTGCTTCCGGGCGTGTACGCCTTGGGATCCGGTCCGTTCACGCGCCCGACGCTCTGGCTCGCGGCGCAGTTCTGGTGCGAGGCCGGTGGTGATCGAGCGGGCCGTGGGCCGCGAGCGAGCGTCGCCCTTTCCCATGTGAGCGCCGGCGCCTGCCTGGGCCACGGCGCCGAACCCGACCTCCGAACGATCCACCTGACCACCACGGGGTGCGTGCGGTCCCGGCGCGGGGTCACCGTGCACCGTGTCGCGACGCTGGATTCCCGCGACGTTCGCCGCCGGGGGCTGCTCCGTGTGACAAGTCCTGCCCGGACCATCGTCGACGAGGCGGGGATGCTCGCTTTCCCCGAACTGCGCGCGCGGGCGGACCGGCTGAAGCACCTGCCTCTCACGGATCTCGAGCGGCTGCTGGAGCGCGATCCGGGGCGCCGGGGTGCAAGGGCAGCTCGACGCCTCCTCGTCGCGGAGCAGCGCCACACGAAATCCGAATTCGAGCGGCGCTTCGTCGCGTTCTGCCGCAGGCACGGCATTCCCCCGCCGCCGGAGCAGAACACCTGGGTCGCGGGGCACAAGGCCGACTGCGTCTATCGGACCGCCTGGCTGGTCGTCGAACTCGACGGGCGGGCCCACCACGAACGCCGTGCACAGTTCACCGCCGACCGGCAGCGGGACACCGACTACCAGCTGGCCCACTTCCGGATCGTCCGGCTGACGTGGTGGGACCTCGAGCCGGAGTGGGCGCAGCGCACCGCGGCCACGCTCCGCGCCTTCCTCGCCGCATCCGTTGCGCCGTAGGCGTTCAATATGGACGCTTGAAGCGCAACGGATCGCCGACGTGGGCTGTCAGAGCAGCGGTCGCAGCGGGGCGAGGATCCGCTCGGTGAGCCGGGCCGCGTCGCTGCGCCGCTCCCAGTGGGCGAGCGTCAGCCGGGTCGCGTTCGTCAGATCGGTCGCGAAGATGCGCTCGAGCTGCGCGGCGATCCCCGGGTCGAAGAGCTCCACGTTGATCTCGTAGTTGCCGGTGAGGCTGATCCGGTCGATGTTCGCGGTGCCGATGGTGCTCCAGGCGCCGTCGATGGTCATCGTCTTCGCGTGGATCATCGCGTGCTCGAAGCGCCAGATCTCGACGCCCCCGCTGAGCAGCGCGGTGTAGAAGCCACGCGAGAGCCAGTCGGTGACGACGTGGTTGGAGGCCGCGGGAACGAGCACCTGCACCCGCGCGCCGCGCCGGGCCGCCGCGAGCAGCGCGCGCAGCAGCTCCGCGTCGGGGATGAAGTACGGCTGGGTGATGAGCACCCGCTCCCGTGCTCGGTCGATCGCCTCGAGGTACATCCCGCGGATCGGATAGATGAGCTGCGACGGGACGTTCCGGTGCACCCGCAGTCGCGGCTCCCAGAGGGGCGAGCCCTGCTCCGGCAGGGCGGGCTGCTCCGCCGCGCGGTGCTGGTTCCAGAAGTCCGTGAACGCGTTCTCGAGATCCCAGGCGGACGGGCCCTCGACGCGCAGGTGGGTGTCGCGCCACTTCGTCGCGTAGGCGCTGCCGATGTTGTAGCCGCCGACGAAGCCGTTGGTTCCGTCGACGACGAGCAGCTTCCGGTGATCGCGGCCGGACTTCCGCAGGTCGAAGGCGAGCATCCCGAGCTTGAACGCCGGGTAGCGCACGACGTTCACCGCCTTCGGGAACGCGAAGAACGACGGGCGCACCACGAGGTTCGCGAAGCCGTCGTAGATGACGAAGACCTCCACGCCGCGTTCGGCAGCGGCGATCAGCGCGGCCTTGAAGCGCTCGCCGACCGCGTCGCCCTTCACGATGAAGGACTCGAAGAGAACCCGCTCCTGCGCACCGTCGATGGCGGCGATCATGTCGTCGTAGAGCACGGTCCCGTAGGCGTAGACCGTGGCGACCGAGTCGCCGACCGGGAGCGAGGCGGGCTCGGTCCGGGGGAAGCTCAGGTGGCGCGGGCGGATGCGCTTGCGCCAGGCGTCGGTCGCGGTGAGGCTCGTGACGAGCGCCGCCTGCACCCCGAGCACGCCGACCGCGGCGCGGCGCGCGAGGAGGCCGAACGACGGAGCACGGGAGGCCATCGGTCGCCAGCCTACGGACCCGTCCTCTCGTCAACTCGTCCAGCCGCGTTTGGCCGGGGTCGCGCGACGGTAGGAACCCATCATGGATTTGTGGCAGATCGTCCTCATCGTGATCCTCGTGGTCGCGCTCCTGGTCGCCGCGTTCGCGGCGATCCAGGCCCGGCGGCGAAAGGGCGGCGTCATCGTCGACCCGAGCGGGACCCCCGGTCCCGGTGCCGGCTCGAAGCGAGGCGACGCATGAGCCGCCTGATGCGCACCTCGGAGGTCGAGAAGCGACCCGTGGTGACGATGGCCGGCGAGGACATCGCTCAGATCAAGGACATCGTCTTCGCCGCGGGCGGGGGCGAGGTCGGCGGCTTCACGCTCGCGGGCCGCGGCCTTTTCTCCGGGGGCAAGAAGGAGGGGCTGCCGTGGAACTCGGTGGTGGCCCTCGGCTCCGACGCGGTCATGGTCGTCGACGAGGACGCCCTGCAGCCCAAGCAGGAGGTCATCGACTCCTCGGCGGCCAGCGGCGGCTCGGGCGGCAACGTCCTCGGCTCGCAGGTCCTCACCGACACCGGCACCGATCTCGGCAAGGTCGTCGACGTGATCATCGAGATCGGAGCGCGCTGCGACGTCGTCGGCTACGAGATCGAGGCGTCCGAGGCGCTGGCCAACAAGGGACAGAAGGTGCTCATCCCACTGCCCGACACGATCGCCGCCTCGAGCGAGCACCTCATGGTGCCCGACGCAGCGAAGGAGTTCGTCTCCGACGACCTGGCCGGCTTCGGCGCCTCGGTCGACGCGTTCCGTTCCCGATTGAAGGGCTCTGCCTGATGCTGTTCTCTGACGCCGAGGGGCGCTCCGTCGTCTCCACCGCCACCGCCGGGACCGTCGGCAAGGTCCACGGCTTCGTCGTCGACCCGTCGAGCCGGCAGGTCGTCGCGCTCGAGCTCAAGAAGACGGACTCCGGCGACACGCTCGCCTGGAGCGACATGACGGCCTTCGGGGCCGACGCCGTGACCGTCGCGGACGCAGAGGTCATCCGCGAGGCCGATGGTGATTTCGCCGCGCTCACGGGGAAAGACCACCGCCTCGTCGGCAAGCGCGCACTTTCCGACGGCGGGGACGAGCTCGGCAAGGTCAAGGACGTCGCGTTCGACCCCGCCACGGGGGCCATCACGGGCATCGTCGTCGACAAGGAGGAGCTCGCCGGCGAGCGCCTGGTCGGCGTCGGCTCCTACGCGGTGGTCATTCGGAGCAACGTTCCCGACGAGCAGGGCATTTAATAGCCCACCAGGCGGCGCCTGAACAAAGGCGTTCGACTACCCAGTTGTGGGGCCGTCTCCCCGGACGCATTGGCATATACGTGACATAAAGGTCTCACCTATGGTGTGCGCTTCTGACACAGAAGTGCTCAACCTCTGGAGAGTCCATGCATCACCCAGCACGGGCGCCGCGGCGCATCAGCCGTAGTGCCCTCCTAGCCGCCGTCGGAGCCGCCACGGCGCTCGTCGGCGCAACGTCGGCGTCCGCCTACAACGCCGACATCACCCGCACCACGGGCGGCGTCGCCCATATCAAGGCGACCACGCTCGGTGACGGCGCCTTCGGCGTCGGGTACGCCGCGGCCCAGGACAGCCTCTGCACGCTCGCCGACGAGTACCTCTCGGTGAGCGGAGAGCGCTCGAAGTTCCTCGGTGCCGTCGGGACCAACGTCAACCAGGACTTCTTCTGGAAGTCGATCATCGACGACAAGGTCGTCGAGAAGCTGCTCGACCAGAAGTTCCCGGGCGGCCCCTCGCAGGACGCGCGCAAGATGGCCCGCGGCTACGCGGCCGGCTTCAACAAGTACCTCGCCGATCAGGGCGGCAGGGACGGCATCAGCGACCCGCGCTGCAAGGGGCAGGACTACGTCCGCCCGATCACCGAGATCGACGAGTGGCGCCTCGCCCTCGGCCAGGCGATGCGCGCGAGCTCGAACACGAACCTCGCCGGGATCGTCGCGGCCGCGCCGCCGGCCACGCCGGTCACGCGTGCGGCCCGGGGCGACGCCGCTGGGGAGCCGGTGCTCACCGAGGACGAGATCGCCGACAACCTCGAGGGGACGATGTTCGACCCGCGCGAGGAGCCCACGCTCGGCTCCAACGCGATCGGGCTCGGGTCCGACTCGACCCGCACGGGCAACGGCATGGTGCTCGCCAACCCGCACTTCCCGTGGACCGGCGGCGACCGCTTCTGGGAGTTCCAGCTGACGGTCCCCGGCGAAGTCGACGTCGTCGGCGCCTCCCTGATGGGCCTCCCCGCCATCAACATCGGTCACAACCGCCACGTGGCGTGGTCGCACACGGTCTCGACCGGGCGCCGCTTCACGCTCCACAAGCTGAACCTCGTGGCGGGCGACCCGACGAGCTACGTCGTCGACGGCGACACCTACAAGATGCGCAAGCAGTCGGTGTCGATCCAGGTCAAGAACCTGACCGACGGCACGCTCACCCCGATGAGCCACGACTTCTACTACTCCCGCTTCGGCCGGGTCGCCAACTACGCGGCCCTCGGGGCCACCTGGGGAACGGCGAATGCCTACGCCTACTTCGACGCCAACGCGGACAACCTGCGGACGTTCGACCAGTGGCTCGACATGAACAAGGCCCGCTCGGCTGAGGAGATGATCGCGAGCCAGAAGCGCATCAACGGACTGCCGTGGGTCAACACCCTGGGCTCCGATGATCGCGGGACCTCGTTCTACACCGATCAGTCGGTGACCCCGCACCTCACGAACGCCCAAGCCCAGTCCACCGGTGGCTGCATCTCCGCCGGGACCGGGCAGGCCGCGCTGGCCAGCCGGCTTTACCTGCTGGACGGTTCGCGCAAGGCGTGCGACCTCGGAACCGACGATGACTCGGTGGTCGCGCACACCTTCGGCGGCGCGGCGCTGCCGGTGCTCAAGAACAAGACGTACGTGCAGAACTCGAACGACTCGCACTGGCAGACGAACCCGGACACGCCGCTGACCGGCTACCCGCAGATCGTCGGGGCCGAGTCCGGCGAGCAGGGGCTGCGCACGCGGCTGGGCGTCGACATCATCCGCAAGCGCCTTGCCGGCACCGATGCGGTCGGCGCCCGGTGTTCAGAAGTTCACGCTGAACACGCTGGAGAAGAGCTGGACGCAGGCACGGAACCACGGCGCCGAACTGACGCTGCCCGGCCTTCGTCAGCTCTGCCAGGCCAACGCCGGTGCCCCGGTGGCGACCGGCGGCTCCCCGTCGACGAACGTCGACATCAGCGCCGCCTGCCCTGTGTTCGACGCGTTCGACGGCACCGGCCTGCGGGACTCGAAGGGCGGCTGGCTGTTCGCCCGCTGGTTCGCGTTGGCGCCGAACACGAGCGCCGCGTTCTGGTCGGTCCCCTTCGACCCGAACAACCCGCTGACCACGCCGAACACGTTGAACCAGGCCAACGCCGGGACGTCCACGACGGCCTCGACCAAGCAGGCGTTGGCCAGGGCGGTCAAGGAACTCCGGGACCGCAACATCCCGTTGGACGCCACCTGGGGTGACGTGCAGAAGGCCACGCGCGGTACGGACAAGATCGCCATCGGCGGCTGCAACACGGGCTGCTACCCGGTCACTTCGGTGAACACGACCTCGAACTACGGAGAAGTCGCGAGCGGCTCGAGCATCGTGATGTTCACGGAGATGGATGCGGTCTCGGGTCCGAAGACCCGGGCGCTGCTGAGCTACTCCCAGTCGGAGGATTCGACCTCCCCGTACTACAAGGATCAGACCCAGCGGTTCTCGAACAACGACTTCATCGACCAGCCGTACACGGCCGATGAGATCACCGCCGCGAAGCTGACCAGCGCGACCATCTCCGACGGCGCGGCGCCGGAGAACCAGGGCCCCGCGGGCCCGACCGGCCCGGCCGGGACGGACGGCACCAACGGGACGAACGGAACCAACGGCACGAACGGTGCTGCCGGCCCGGTCGGCGCGGCGGGCCCCGTCGGACCGCAGGGCACGCCCGGGGTGCAGGGCTTCTCCGGCTCGCGTGGCCCGAAGGGCGCACGCGGACCGCGCGGCTACACCGCGAAGATCACCGCGATCGGCAAGGTGGTCAAGGGTCAGCGCCGCGTCGTCACTCGCGTGCGCGTGCTGAACACGCCGGTCGTCGGGAAGACGGTCGTGCTCAAGGTCGGTGGCCGCTACTGGTACAAGGCCAAGACGGACAAGCGCGGTTACGCACGGTTCGCGAAGGTGACCCGCCGTGGGTCGGTCCGCATCTCCTCGGTGCGGTAGCGAACGGCTCTGTGGGGCGGCGGCGTTCGGTCGCCGCCCCGCCGGGGCTCAGCTCGCCTGGAGCTTGCGCTCCACCCACCGGGCGCCGACCGTGTCGGTCAGCCCGTGGGCGGCGATGGAGGCGAGGATCACGTAGGAGATGATCTCGAAGAGCTCGACGCGATCGGGCGCCGTCGACTCGAGCACGAAGAGCGCGAACAGCATCGACGCGACGCCCTTCGGCCCGAACCAGGCGATGAACGCCTTCTCGGGCCGGGTGAACGTGCTGCGCGAGTAGGAGACCGCGATCGCGATGGGCCGGGCGACGAGCAGCAGCACGACGATCAGCCCGATCACCGCGAGGGCGTCGACGCCACCGCCGACGCTCACGACGAGCGCGCCGAAGAGCACGAACGTGACCACCTGGAAGATCGAGCTCAGGTTCTCGTTGAACTTCGGGAAGGCGACCGGGACGTCCGGGATCCGGATGCCGAGCGCGATCCCGCTGACGAAGGTCGCGATGAGGCCGTTGCCGATCGTCGCCTCGGCGATCCCGTAGGCCAGCAGCGGCACCGCGAGCGCGTACACGCCCTCGTAGCGCTCGCTCACGCCGCCGGTCGGGAGGCGGACGAAGAGCGCGCCGGCCGCGTAGGCCAGGGCGGCGCCGATCCCCGCACCGAAGAGCGACTCGAGGCCGGTGTGAACCGCCTCCGCGCCCGCGCCCCCCTCGGTGCTCGTCGCGACGAGCAGGACGAGCACGAACGGGAGCGCGAGCCCGTCGTTGAGCCCCGACTCGAGGTTCAGCGCGTGCCGGACCTTCGGAGGCACCTTCGCGCTCGTGACGACCGTCGAGGTGACGACCGGGTCGGTGGGGGCGAGCACCGCGCCGAGGAGGAAGACCTCGATCCACGTGAGCTCCGGGAAGAGGAGCTTGGCGGCCAGCGCGGTGAGCACCAGCGTGAGCGGCATCGCGATCGCGATCGCCCGGACCGGGTCACGCCAGCGCTCGCGCAGAAGCTCCTGCTCGACCGTCAGGCCGTCGGTGAAGAGCGTGAGCAGGAGCGCGAGCTCGACGACCTCGATGAGCCCGGTCGAGTCGGGCTCCACGGTGATCACGTCGAGCAGCGCGAGCCCGATCCCGGCGGCGACCGCGAGCACCGTGATCGACAAGACGTTCCCCTGCAACCAGCCGGAGAGCGCGCTCGTGACGAGCAGCAGGCCGCCGACCAGCGCGACCGCGAGGTTGAAGTCGATCGACACGTCAGTCCTCCAACGGGGTGGCGGCGATGCCGGCCTCGACCTCGGCCGGATCGAGCAGCACGTCCTCGTCCTCGGTCGCGAAGACGTGGAGGCCGAGGCGCACCGAGACGTCCTGGCAGACCCGGGTCCCACGGACGCTGTTGCCGTACTCGTCGAGGCCGGGGGAGAACACGGCGATGCCCATCTTCTCCGGGATCGCGGCGAGGACGCCGCCGCTCACCGAGCTCTTGGCGGGCACGCCGACGTCGAAGGCCCATTCGCCGGCGAAGTCGTACATGCCGCACGTGTACATGACGGTGAGCACGTCCCGGGCCCGGGCGCGGGTGAGCACCCGCTCGCGCGTGATCGGGTTGATGCCGCCGAGGGCGAGCGTGGCGCCCATGACGGCGACGTCGGTGCTCGTGACCATCACCGAGCAGGCGCCGAGGTAGACCGAGAGCGCGTCCTCGACGTCGCCGAGGAGCATCCGCTGGCTGCGCATCAGGTAGGCGACGGCCCGGTTGTGATCGTTGTCGATCCACTCGCGCGCGAGGGTCTCCTCGTCGATGGAGAGATGCGGGTTGCCCGCGCAGGCGCGCAGCACCGTGAGGATGCGCTCGAGCTTCTCGGCCGGGTCGGCGCCGCGGACGAGCTCGGTCGTCACGAGGGCACCCGCGTTGACCATCGGGTTGTACGGGCGGTGGTGGCGCTCGTCGAACTCGATCGCGTTGAACTCCTCGCCGCTGGGCGCGACCCCGACGCGCTCGAGCACCCGTTCGCGGCCGAGGTCCTGCAGGGCGAGGACGTAGGTGAAGACCTTCGACAGCGACTGGAGCGGGAAGTGCCGCTCGTCGTCGCCCACGGAGTGCCGTTCGCCCTCGGGGGTCACGAAGGCGATCGAGAAGAGCTCGTCCTCACCGCCCCACGGCGTCTCGCTGTAGCCGCGCCCGGGCGTGTAGTAGCGGGCGTTGGCCCCGGCGCCGAGCGGACGGTGGCGCTCGTGCAGCTCGCGCAGCCGCTCGTCGAGGAGCTCGCCCGGCGTGGGATCTGGGGGCAGGGGCTCGGTCATCGCCGGTCAGCATCGCAGCCGGGTCGAGCGCTCCCGCAGCGGTACGTGCAGGCCGCCCGTGTCCCGTAGATCGCGCCTGGCGACATTCACGGGACAGGCTCAGCCGGTCAGCGCCTCGAGCGCGCGATCGACGTCGTCGGCGGTGGCCGGGAGGTGGCAGCTCAGCCGGGCGCGACCGGCCCGGACGGCTGCACGGACCCCGGCACGGGCGAGTCGCTCGACCGCGTTCGGGTGCTCGGCGATCACGATCGCGCTGTCCGAGGGCGGCATGTCGAGGCCCGCCCGCAGCCGATGGGCGAGCGCCAGGTCGTACTCGCCGATCGTCGCGACGCCGACCTGCGCGACGAGCTCGAGCGCGGGCGCCGTTCCCGCGTAGGGGATCCACGCGGGGGAGACGTCGAAGCGCTTGGCGGACGCGCCGAGCCGGAGCGGGCCGCCGTAACACGTCGCCCACGGGTCCTGGGCTGCGTACCAGCCCGCGGTGTGCGGCAGCAGCCGCTCGACCGCCTCGGGGCGCGCCGCCAGAAAGGCGGTTCCCCGGGGGGAGAGCAGCCACTTGTAGGCCCCGGCGCTGACGTAGGTGAACCGCCGTGCGTCAATCGGGAGCCAGCCCGCGCCCTGGGTTGCGTCGAGGAAGACCTCGGCGCCGTGATGGTCGGCTGCGCGCGCCAGCGCCTCGAGGTCGAGGACGCGCCCGTCGCGGGACTGCACGGCGCTGACCGCGACGAGCGAGGTCCCCGCGTCGATGGCCTCGACGAGCCGCTCGAGCGGCACCTCGCGCACCCGCACGCCGCGGCGCTCCTGGACGAGCATGGGGAAGAGGACCGAGGTGAAGTCGCCGGCCGCCACGACGATCTCGCCACCCGCCGGCACCGCCGCGGCGACGAGCCCGGCGAAGACCGAGACGGCCCCGCCGCAGGCGACGTCGGCGGGCTCCGCGCCGACGATCCGCGCGAAGGCGGTGCGTGCCCGCTCCACGTCGTCGTCGGTCTCCGGCCCGTCGACCCGCCCCTCCGCCCAGGCCGCCGTCGCGGCGCGGACCGCCTCCACCGCCACCCGCGGCGGGATCCCGCTGGTGGCGGCGTCGAGGTGGCCGGGGACGTGGTCGAACTCGTTGAGGGCGTCAAGAGCGCTGGCGGGGGTGGCCATCAGGCGATGCTGGCACGCCCGCACCCGTCCGTGTGGCGCTCGTCTCGGGAGCGACGGGTACAACGTGGCGCTGTGAACGCGAACGCACGCCGGAGCTGCCGGACCGGCCACCACGGCCACGGCAGCGAGCGGAAGGACGTGCTCCGCGCTGCGGTCACCCCGCTGGCCTCGATCTTCGGCTCCGGCTTCCTCATCATCGTCCCGATCCTCGAACGCTCGATCGGGGCGCTGTCGGTGTTCGGTATGGCGGCGGTCTGCGGCCTGGCCTGGCTCGTCGGCATGGCCGTGCGGCACAATGTCGCCGAGGCCGAGCGGCTGCACGATGCCGGCGAGATGGACACCTGGACCGAGCGGACCGAGCGCGCCGCCGATCTCGTGATCGTCGTCGCCTACGTGATCTCGGTCGCGCTCTACCTCCGGATCCTCGCCCAGTTCGTCGTCGAGTACCTCTCCGACGGCTCGGGCCTCGCGGAGCGCGTCCTCGCGGTGGCGATCGTCGTGTTCATCACCGCCGTCGGCGTCGCTCCGCGGCCTCGACGGCCTGCAGCTGCTCGAGCGCATCGCCCTCGGGATCGTCCTCGTCCTCGTGCTCGTCCTCGGGGCGGCCTTCGCCGGGCAGGACGTCGGGCAGCTGACCGGGGACGGCCTGCAGCTCCCGCCCGTCCCCGACGGCGGGATCGGCGCGGCACTGCTCGTCCTCGGCGGGATCGTCATCACCGTCCAGGGCTTCGAGACGATCCGCTACACGGAGGGCGACGCGCAGACCCGCATCGCCGCGAGCCGCCTCGCGCAGCTCGTCGCGACCGTCGTGTACCTCCTCTTCGTCGCGCTCGCGACGCCGCTCATGGGCCTCGGCACCTCGGCGGGGGCCGATCAGGACCTGCTGTCGCTCATCGAACGGGTGGTGCCGGTCCTCGCTCTGCCGCTCGTCCTGACCGCCGTCTTCAGCCAGTTCAGCGCGGCGACCGCCGACACCGAGGCGAGCGTCGGCAACCTCAAGGTGCTCGGCTGGGGGCCGGTCCAGGGGAAGGCCGCCTACCTCGTGGTGGGTGGCGTCGCCGCGCTGCTGGCCGCGACGCTCGGCACCTCGATCATCATCGTGGTCGCCTCCCGGGCCTTCGCCGCCTACTACGCCCTGCAGTGCCTCGTCGCGGTCCGGACGAGCTCGGGCCGGGGCGCGCGGCTCGGCTACGGCGCGCTCGGGATCGTGATGCTTCTCGTGACGCTGCTGGCCAAGCCCGCAGGGTGATCAGACGGCGACGCCGATGGCCCGCAGCACCGTGTCGGTGTCGTGGAACTCACCGACCAGCTTCATCCGGCAGGCGGACGTCTGCGCGAACAGGGTCGGCGTCCGGGAGATTCCCGCACGGTCGGCGGCTCCCGGGTTCGCGTCCACGTCGATGACCTCGATCGTCGCGTTCTTGAGCGCTCTCTGCAGCAGCGGCAGCCGGCCCTGCACGCGCGTGGAAGCGGCAGAGCCGCGCGACAGGTACACCCGGATGACGATCGCTTCCTCAGAAGTCGTCACGTGAGCCGGTCGATGAGCGGGTCGGCGTGCTGCCGTCCGAGAAGCGTCGCGGGGCGCCTGTCAGCAGCCCGACGCAGTCGCGCCGCGAGGCCGTGAAGCGGAAGCCGTCAGGCTCGATCGTGTACTGGTGGATGTCCCGGCTGTGCCGCGATCCCCGGTGCTTGAGGATCACCATGCCGCGGTGGAGGCTGCCCTCCAGTTCCGCGTACCGGAGCAGCAGGATCGTGTCGCAGAAGGTGGAGACCTGGGCCTCGGTCGCCGACTCGCCGCCGAGCATGAGCGGCGTCGTCGAGGTGATGACGGTCGCGATGTGATTCACCTTCAGGTAGCTCGTCAGCCCGACGACGAACTCGTGGAAGGCGAGCGGCGTGACCCCGCGCTCCAGGGCGCTCAGGCTGTCGAGGACGACCCGGCGCGGCCGGAAGCGGTCGATGTCGCGCTTCATCTGCCAGAGCAGGTCCTCCAGGCCCATGGGTTCCGGGTAGCGCGGGACGGTCTCCAGCAGGCCGCTCGACACGGCATCCGAGAGATCGGTCCCGAAGGTCCGGGCGTTGCGGATCAGCTGCGGTCCGCTCTCCTCGAAGCAGAAGAGCATCGCCCGGTCGCCCGCGTCGACCGCGGCCTTCACGAAGCTCGACCCGAGCAGGGTCTTGCCCGTGCCGGTCGCCCCGCTGACGAGCACGATGTGGTCCCGGTAGATGCCACCGTCGAGCAGTTCGTTGAGTGCGGGAACGCCGAAGTCGATGCGGTCCGTGGAGGGCTCAGCGACGTCCTCGATCGCGGAGGTGTGTGAGACGGAGATGCCCACGTCCGGGTCGACCGTGAACGGGACCTCTCCCTTGCGATGGTTCGACCCGCGGGCCTTCAGCAGCTCGATCGTGCGCCGACGGACGTGCTCGACCAGCGGGCTACGTAGCACGATGACGTTGTCGGCCACGTAGTCCTCGACGCCGAGCTGCCCGTTGAGCGCGTGGTCGCCGTCCTGCTCGGCGGTGATCATGAGGTCGACGCCGGTCTCGCGGATTCCCGCGACGAGTCGGGCCAGCTCGCGGCGCGCTAGGGGCCCGGAGGACGCGCCGGCGAAGAGCGAGCCGACCGAATCGAGCCCGACCCGGGTGGCGCCGGTCTGCCGGACCGCCGCGGCGATCCGGTCCACGAGCCCGGTCATGTCGTAGTCGCCGGACTCGGCTGACCTCGCGAGCGGGTCGGGGGTGAAGTCGAGCAAGAGGATGTCGCCGCCGTTCGACGAGCTCGTCGAGGCCCCAGTCGAAGCCCCGCGCGTTCTCGAGCAGCGACTGGCGCGGCTCCTCGAAGGAGAGGAACACGCCGCGCTGGCCGAGGTGCGCACCGGCGCAAAGCGACTGCAGCACGAGCATCGTCTTGCCGGTGCCACTTGGCCCGCGGACGACGGTGCAGCGACCGTGCGGCAATCCGTCGGCGACGAGGCTGTCGAAGCCGAGGACGCCGAACCGGTACTTCGGGAGCTGATGTTCGGACACGGGGGATCACTTCCGGTGGGGTCGTCTCCAGCTTCACGGCGGGTCACCGGCGCCACCATCGCCTCTACGGAGGGCACGCTCACCCGTACGGGTGAGCTTCAGCAGGGCAGGCGGGCCAACACCGCGCTGCCGCCCTCGGCGGGCGCGCTGAGCACGAGGCGACCGCCGAGCCGGGCGAGCCGCTCGGCCAGGTCGGGCAGCCCGAGGTGGCCCGGGCGGGGTTCAAGCGCGGTGGCCGGGTCGAGACCCTTGCCGTCATCGCTGACCTCGACCAGCAGCTCGTCTCCGTTCGCGCCGTACGGTCACCCGGATCGTCTCGGCGTCGGCGTGCTTCACCGCGTTCACGACCGCTTCGGAGACGACGTCGGTCACGAGCGGGGCGAGCGCGGCGGGGACGGCGGTCTCGACGTCGATGTGGTGCGCGGGACTGCCCCCACGGGTGTGTCGGCCGATCAGAAGAGCGAGCCCTGCTTCCAGGCCGATGTCGGCCACGAGACGATCGGTGCGCTGGTCGCTCAGCAGGAGGCGCAGCTCCGCGGAGGCCTCCGTGATCATCTCGCGGGCGAGGCCGATGGCGCCGTCCTCGCCCTCCTCGGCGGCCCGGATCTCCTGCGCGGCGACCATCACGAGCTGCATCGGCCCGTCGTGGAGCCGGGCGGCCAGGCGCCCGCGTTCGGCCGCCTCCGCCGCCAGCACGACCGCCGCGGCCGGGGGCGTGCTCGGTTCCGGGCTCGTGCCGTCCGCCCTGCGCCGGATCAGCAGGTAGGCGACCGCGAGCAGCGCGCCCAGCGACCACAACGGCTGGCCCGAGCCGAGCGTGAGGAGCACGGACGCGACCCCGACGGCGCCGACGAGCGGCCGGTCGAAGCGGGCTCGGCTTGGAGGCGCTCGGGGTGGCACGGACGGGGCGAGGACCGGCCCGGGTCCGTCCTGGTCGCGAGCGGCGGCGAGCACGGGCGCGGGTGCCCGCAGCATCGTCCGGCGGATCACCGCGCCCAGGCGGGGAGCGGGCATCGCCTTGTCGGCGATGGCCTCGACGCGCAGCTGCCGCCAGCGGTCGTCCTCGTCGGCGTCGAGCGTCGTGACCACCCGCCGCAGCCCGGCGGTCCCGGGGGCGCTCATGTCGAGCTCCGCGGCGAGGGCTGCGTCCACGACCAGGACATCGGGCGCCAGGCGGGCGAGCTCCTCGTGCATCGTCGCGGCGGTGTCGACGGCGCCCACGACCGCGAGGTCGCGCTCGTTCCGGAGCCCCCGCACCTGGCGCGAGAGCACGCGTGGGTTCGCCTCGGCCAGGAGGATGCGTAGGCGGCCGGCGTCCGCGTCTTGAGTCGATTCGGCGGCCACGCAAACGACCATAGGCGCGCTCATCGGCCGTCCGGAGAGGTAACACCCATCCGGCATCGTGTTCACCCGTACGGGGGATCAGTCTCGCGGAGCCCGCCCGAGCTGCGACGGGTCCAGGTGGCCGGTCTCGATCCCGCGGGCGACCGCGTGCGCGCGGGTCTTGGCGCCGAGCCGCCGCAGCAGGTGGCGGACGTGCGTGCGGATGGTCTCGGGGGAGAGGATCAGCCGGTCGGCGATGTCCTGCGTCGTGAGCCCGGCGGCGATCAATGTGAGCACCTCGAGCTCGCGCGGGCGCAGCAGCCCCTCGGCGCGCTCGTCGTGCCGCAGCCGTTGGGCGAGGCGGGGGTCGAAGTAGGTGCCGCCCTCCGCGACGGTCGCCACCGCGGCCAGGAACTCCTCGGGCGCGCCGCCCTTCAGCGCGATGCCCGAGCCGCCGACCTCGAGCGCCTCGAGGAAGACGGAGCTCTCCTCGAGCCCCGAGTAGATGAGGAAGCTCGTCTCCGGGCGTCGCTCGACCCAGCGGGCGACCAGGTCCGCCCCGGACCCGTCGGGCAGGCCGATGTCCACGACCGCCACGTCGATGCGCTCGTCGCGGAGCAGGCGCTCGCCGTGGGCGACGGTCGCGGCGGCGCCGACGATCACGTGCCCCTCCTGCTCGAGCAGCAGCGCGAGGCCGGCGCGGATGGCGCCGTGGTCTTCGATGAAGGCGACGCGGGCCATCGTCTCGAACCTACCGCGGGGTCCCGACGAGCTGGTCGACGATCGCGAGCAGGCGGTCGACGTCGAAGGGCTTGGCCAGGTGGAGGGTGGCGCCGGCGGCGGCCGAGCGGCGTCGGGTGTCCGGAGAGGCGTCCGCGGTGAGCACCACCACCGGGAGGTCCTCCCGCTGCGCGGCGGCACGCAGCGGGGCGATCAGGTCGATGCCGGAGCCGTCGGGGAGGTGGACGTCGAGCAGCACGAGGTCGGGCCGGTGCGCGGCGGCGAGTTCCAGTCCGAGGCTGCCGCGATCGGCGACGTGAAGCACGACCCCGGGCCGGGCCCGCAGGAGCGCGCGCATGAGCCGGGTGTTCGAGGGGTTGTCCTCCACGTAGAGGACGGTGCCCTCGGTCGTCGGGGCCTCGGCCCCGTCCGTGACCGCCGCGGGCGAGTCGGCGGCCCAGCGGACCGGGAGGCGCAGGGTGAAGGCCGCGCCCTCCGGGCGGGTGCGGGTCAGCTCGAGCTCCCCGGCCATGGCGCGGGCGAGCCCGCGGGCCACGGCGAGCCCGAGGCCGGGGCCGTCGCCGCGCGCGCTGGCGGTCCGGCCGAACGGCTCGAAGGCGGTCTCGGCCTCGGCAGCGTCGATCCCGGGTCCGTCGTCGGCGACCACGAGCCCGGCCGTCAGCCCGTCGGCCTGGAGCGAGAGGCGCACGCGTCCGCCGCCGTGGCGCCCGGCGTTCTCGAGCAGCAGGCGGACGATCTGGCGCAGACGCTGCAGGTCGGCGTGGACGGCGATCGGCGGACCCTCATGCGGCACGACCTCCACGGTGGTGCCCTGGGCGGCGAGCGCGGGCGCGAGCTCCTCGACGACGGTGGAGACGGTCTCCTCGAGCAGGACGGTCTCGGGCGAGACGGTGATGTCCGCGGCCTCCAGGCGGGCGAGGTCGAGGACCTCGTCGACCAGCCGCGTGAGGCGGTGGCCGGCCTCGAGCACCTGCTCGGCCTGGGCGCGGCTCTCGCCCTCGGCTTCGCGCACCAGGAGCTGCCCGAAGCCGAGGACCGCGTTGAGCGGGGTGCGCAGCTCGTGGCTCATGCGGGAGACGAAGCGGGTGCGGGCCTCGGCCAGCGCCCTGGCCTCCGCAGCCTCGCGTTCGGCGGCCCGCAGCGCGCGGTCGGCCTCCAGCTGGCGGGTGGTGTCCCGGGCGACGGCGACCGCCGCGACGACCCGGCCCGCGACGTGGACCGGCCGGTAGTGGATCTCGAAGCCCATGCGCTCGCCCGGCCGGCCGACGACCGGGAACTCGCGGGTGACGAGTCGCTCCTGCCCGGCCAGCGCGGAGGTCCAGTACTCGCGTGCCTCGAGCCAGCCCTCCGGGCGTTCGGCGTAGAGGTCCTCGAGCGAGATGCCCGGGGTGAGCTCACGGCGCATGAGATGGCGCGCCTGCTCGCGGGCCCCGGCGTTGGCGACCACGACGCGCAGCTCGGTGTCGACCACGGTGATCACGTGGGGGTCCTCCTCCATCACCGCGAGCAGCATCGTGACGGCATCGGGGGTAGGGGAGGGCGGCGTCGGGGAGGCTCCGTCCAGGGCGGAGATGATGGCGGAGGCCAGAGCGTCGATCCGGACCGCGGAGGCCTCGATCGTCTCCGCGTACTCGCGGCGCTCCTCGGGGGCGAGTCCGCCGGTGTCGCGGCGCAGCAGTGCCGCGTTCCCGCGGATGGCCGTCAGCTCGCCCCGCGCCTCATGGAGGTGCCGGCGGGCGGCGTCGGACGCTGCGTCGGTCGGGCTCATCGCGGCATCCCGGGTAGGTTACGGGGGGAGATGGCCGACCCCGGGGATCCGGCACGTGCCCTGCACGATCCGGCCCCGCCGGAGTCACGGGCCGCGCCCGAGGTCGGGCGTCGTGCCGCGCGGGTCGCCGCCGTCGCGCTCGTGCTTCTGGGTCTGCTCGTCCTGCTGGGCTGGGTGATCGGCTCCGACGCGCTGCGCCGTGTCGTGGTCGACGGCCCGCGGATGAAGCCCTACACCGCGATCGCGTTCGTCGTGACGGGGCTCGCCGTGCTCCTGCCGCGCGCGCGGGCCGTAGGGCTGCTGATCGTCCTGACCTGGTCGGTGCTCTCCGGCGGCGAGTGGTTCCTCGGCGCGCTCGGCGGCTTTGATCAGTGGCTCATCGGCAGCACCCCGGACGGGCCCCAGCCGGGTCGGGCGGCGCGCCCGACGGTCATCGCCTTCGGGGCGCTCGCGCTTGCCGGGCTCGTCGATCACCGGGCGGTCCTCGGGGCGGTGGGCGCCCCGGCGGCGCAGGCGGGCCTGCGTTGTTGCGCCCTCATCCGCGCCGGTCTGCTGGTGATTGCCGCCGGGACCGCCTACGGAGCGCTCGTCGGCTACCTCGTCGGCAACAACGCCTTCTACGGGAGCGCGGGGGTGACCGGGAGCGCGGTGCACACCGCGCTCGGGCTGCTCGTCGCCGTGTTCGCGCTCGTCGCCCTGGAGCCGGAACGCGCGCCGGCCCGGTGGCTCGTCGCGCGCAAGTCTCCGGGTTCGTCGCGGGCGCGGGGTTGGCCGGGGCCGTGCTCGCGCCCGTGCTCTTGACCGGCGGTGCGGTGCTGCTCCGTGAGTTCGGGCTCGAACGGGCCGAGGCGCTCGCGGTGGCGAGCGTGCTCACGGCCGGGCTACTCGGGGTGGCCGCACTCGCAGGGGCGCGCCGGACGGCTGCCCTCGAGGAGCGCGCCGGCGAGGCGTTCGTCCGCCTGCAGCGCGCGGAGGAGCAGCGCGACGCGATGTTCGCCGACGTGAGCCACGAACTGCGGTCGCCGCTGACGGTGATCCTGGCCGAGCTCGATCTCCTCGCGCGCGGGCCCCTCTCGGGGCGATCCGAGCAGCTCGAAGCCCTCTACGCAGAGGCGGCCGAGATGCGCCGCCGGGTCGACGACCTGCTGGCGCTCGCCGCCCTGCGCGCCGGGGCGAGCACGCTCGAGCCCGCCCGCGGGGATCTCGCGGCGGTGGTGCGCGCGGCCGCCACCCGCCTGGAGACGGTCGCCGGGGTGCGCGGGACGACGCTCGTCGTCTCGACGCCGCATGTCGTCCCGGCCGACTTCGATCGGCTGCGGCTGCACGGGGCGCTCTCGAACCTGATCGAGAACGCGATCAAGCACGGGCGTCCCGGGGGCTTGGTGGAGGTCGCGGTGCGCCGGGTTGCCGATCGCCGGGTCGAGATCGTGATCGAGGACGACGGCCCCGGCATTCCCGCCGAGGAGCGTGAGCACGTCTTCGAGCGCTTCGCCCGAGGCGACGGGGCGCAGCCGGGCGCGGGCAGCGGCGTCGGCCTCGCGATCGTCCGCGACGTCGTCGAGGCGCACGGCGGGACGATCACGGCGGGCGACGGCGCGGGGGGTGGCGCGCGGTTCACGCTCGGGCTGCCGTGTGCGGCGCCGGGCACGGAGCTGCCCGCTGCGCCACGTGGCCCGGCGACGGGCGCTCCTCCCGCGCGCGACGAGGTGCCGGCCGACACCGCCGCCGCGCCGCGGGTCGCTCCGGTCGTCCTGCTCATCGACGACCAACCCGCGGTGCTCACCACGCTCACGGCGGTCCTCCGCGACCACTACGAGGTGCTCGGCGCGGCCGACGCGCAGGAGGCGGTGCGATGCCTCCGGGACGATCGCCCCGCGCTCGTGGTGACCGACCAGATCGAGCCGGGCCCGGGGTTCGCGTCGATCGTCGACGAGTTGGTGGCCGGTCGCGAGGGCGCGGGACCGCCGCTCGTGGTGATGACCGGCGATCCGGTCGGTGCCGACCGGGCCGAGGCACGCGCCGACGTGAGCGCCGTGCTTCGCAAGCCCTTCTCGGCCGAGGAGCTCGAGGCGACGCTCGCCCGGGTCCTCCCGCCCGACCCCTGACCTCCGAACCAAGGGGCGCTCAGTCGTCCATCCCCTCGAGGAGCTCGTCCGCGCCCGTCTCGTCCCCGCCCTCCTCGATGGCCCGCAGGTAGGCGGCGCGCGCCTCGCCGGGCAGCCCGACGGCCTCGCACGTCTGCCCGAGCCAGCACCACGCCCAGGCGTTCGCGGGGGCGAGCTCGGTGTAGTACCGCAGGTGGCCGTAGGCGCGGTGGAACTCGCCCAGGTCGTGGAGCGTGTAGCCGAGGGAGTAGTGCGCCTTCATGTCGCCGGCCTCGAGGGCGAGCTGCCACTGGGGGAGCGCCTCCTCCGGCGTCTTGGCGCGCATCGCGAGGTGGAAGTGGAGGGCGTCCGCGGTGGGCTCGTCCTCCGCGAAGCGGCCCCGGACCGCGGTGAGCAGCTCCCCGACGGAGGCGTGCGGGAGCCCGAGCGCCGGCACGGCGAAGCGCGGCCCGTCCCACCAGCCCTCGACGCCGTCCTGCTCGAGGTCCTCGAGCTCGGACCAGCCCTTGACGACGACGCCGATCACGGTCTCGTGCGCCTCGTCGAGCACCAGTGCGACGCGGTCCTCGACGAGCGTCTCGTAGCGGGAGGCGCCGATCTCGTCGCAGACCGAGCCGAAGGCGAGCACCTCCACGAGGTCCCAGTACGGGTCGACCGTGAGGTGCAGCGGGACGGTGGTGGCGGTGAGGGTGCGCGGTGCGGTCATGCGGGCCTCCAGGCTCGAACGGGGTCTCTGGTGGAAGGGTCGTCCGCGCGCGCCGGTGTCTGACACCGAGAAGGCGTGTCAGATGCGGCGGACTTCGAGAGACTCCGCCCGCCATGGACCCCACGCTGCACGCCCTGCTCACCGCCCGGCTCGACGCCTCCGACCTCGACACGGAGGCCCGCGCCGAGGTGCTCGCCGAGGCCGGGCCGCCCGCCTCGCCCGCCGAACAGGAGCAGGCCACGCCCGACGTCTACCTGCGCTCGGTCACCGTCGAGGGCTTCCGCGGGATCGGCCCCGCGGCCACGCTCGAGCTGCCCGCGCAGCCGGGGCTCACGCTCGTCGTGGGCCGGAACGGGAGCGGGAAGTCCTCGTTCGCGGAGGGGCTCGAGCTGCTCATGACCGCGCGCACGAAGCGCTGGGAGGGCAAGACGCTCGGCTGGACGAGCGCGTGGCAGTGCCTGCACCACGACGGGCCGACACGCCTCGCCGCGTCGCTCGTGGTCGGCGGGCAGGAGGCCCCGGTCGAGCTCGCGCAGTCCTGGGAGCGCGGGGTCCCCTACACCGACGCGGCCGATCGCCACGGGGTCGACGCGCTCTTGGCCCGGCACGGCTGGGCGAGCGCGTTGCAGAGCTTCCGGCCCTTCCTGGCCTACGCGGAGCTCGCCGCCATGTTCGACAAGCTCACCTCGCTCCACGCCGCGCTCTCCCCGATCCTGGGCCTGGACGACGTGGAGGCCACGAGCGAGCGGCTCCGCGCGCGCCGGCTCGGGCTCGAGCAGCAGGTGAAGGCGCTCAAGGCGACGACTGGCGTGCTGCGCGGCAGCCTCGGCGCGGAGGACGCGCGGGAGGTGGAGCTCGACGCGCTGCTCGCGGCGCGGAAGCCCGACCCCGAGGCGATCCGAGCGCACCTGCTCGCCCACCCGCCGGGCGCGAGCGCGCCCGGGACGTCGTCGGCCGCGCTGCGGCGGGTCGCCGCGATGGACGTCCCGTCGGACGAGGCGCTCACCGAGGCGTTTGCCGCGCTCGGTGCGGCGCGGAAGGCCGAGAGCGATGCGGCGGTCGGTGATGCCGCGGGCGCACTCGCGCTCGCGGACCTCCTCACGCGAGCGCTCGCCTTCCGCGACCCGGCGACGCTCGCCGACGACTGCCCGGTCTGCGCCGCGACCGCCCGGCTCGACGACGCCTGGGCGCAGGAGGCGGGTGTGCGGGCGGAGGCGCTCCGCGCCGAGGCGCGCGCGCTGACCTCGGCCGCGACGGCGGTCCGCTCCGCCGAGGGCACCTGGAGCTCCCTCCTCGCCCGCCTGGCCGCTGGGGAGACGGCGGACGTCGCTTCACCCTCGCTCGGCGAGGGTCATCCGGCTCCCGAGGCCGGCCCCGAGCCCGACACCGCCCTCGCCCGTGCCGCGACCCTCCGCGCCACCGCCGCGAAGGCCGCGCACCTGCTCGAGCAGGAGGACGTCGCGTGGCGCCGCGTCACGGAGCAGACGACCGCGTGGCTTGCGGCGGCCGAGCGCGTCGCGACCGAAGCCCACAACCTGCAGACGCTCAAGCGCGCCGAGACGTGGACGAAGGACCAGGGCGACACCCTGCGACAGGAGCGCTTCGCCCCGATCGCAGCGCAGGCCATCGCGAACTGGAACCTGCTCAAGCACGCCTCGAGCGTCGAGCTGCACGACATCGCCTTCACGAAGTCGAAGCAGGCGATCTTCGACGTCCGCGCCGACGGGGAGGAGGCGAGCGCGCTCGGCGTGATGTCCCAAGGGGAGCTGCTCGCGCTCTCGGTGAGCGTCTTCCTCCCGCGGGCGGGGCTCGACGAGTCCCCGTTCCGCTTCAGCGTCATCGACGACCCGGTCCAGTCGATGGACCCGGCGAAGGTCGACGGCCTCGCTCGGGTCCTCGCGGGAGCGGCCGCGACACGGCAGGTGGTCGTCTTCACGCACGACGACCGGCTCCCCGAGGCAGTGCGCCGGCTGAAGCTCCCCGCGACCGTCCTGCAGGTGAACCGCCGCAGCCGCTCGCAGGTCGCGGTGAACGAGTCGCGGACGCCGATGCGCCGCCACCTCGACGACGCGAAGCACATGGCGCTCTCCGAGAAGATCCCCGTGGAGATCCGTCAGCGGGTCGTTCCCGCGCTCTGCCGGGAGGCGCTCGAGGCGGCCTGCGCGGAGCGGGCGCGGGAGCGCGGCGTGCGTGCGGGCGCCGATCCGCGGGACGTCGACGAGCGCATCGGCGCGGCAAGGACGCTGCGCGGGCAGCTCGGCCTCGCGCTCATCGACGACTCGTCCGACCATGAGGCCATCACTGCCGCCATCGCGGGCCTCGGAGCGGGCGCCAACGGGACGATCGACGCGTTGAACCAGGGATCCCACGGCAAGTACCAGGGCGCCCCGATGAAGCTGCACACGCAGACGGTCGACCTCATCCACGAGGTGATGTCGGCGTGAACACCGAGGCGCTGCTCTCCGCGGCGCGGTCACTGCTCGATGAGCCGACCGAGGGCACCGAGACGGTCTGGCCGCTCGGTGCCGCCGCGCTCATCCGCCAGGCCGTCGAGGCGAGCGTGGACGACTACTGGCAGGGCCGGGAGCCGGCGCTGCGGTGGGTCACCGCGCGCCAGCAGTGGCTCGCGCTCCCCGCCTACCTGGGCCGCCGCCCCGAGATCGCGGCCGCGGAGTGGACCTGGGTCGCGCTCTCCGGTGCCTGCCACCACCGCGACTACGACGTCGGGCTGACTGCCGAGGAGCTCCGCGGGCACGTCGTGAGCGGCGGAGGCGTTCCGGCAGCTGGTGGGGCGCAAGCTCGCGACGGCGTGAGTGCCAGCGGTCACCAGCGGGCGTGAGAACGACCCCCGGACGTCCGCGCTCACCCCCGGGGCGGGGCGCGCCGCCGGCGGGCGTGGAAACGACACTCCGGCGATCGCCTTCTTCAGTCCCACGTGACGACTCCGTTTAAGTGTCAGCTCGAAGGTTTGCCGGCCGACCCTCAAGGTGCGAGGGTCCCCTCCGATAAGCCAGAAAGAGCGCATGCCCGAGACCCACACAAAACGCCCTTCCCTGACCTCCGACTTCGACCGGGCGCTCCAGCTCGCCGTCAGCCACCACCGCCGCCAGCTCCGCAAGGGCACGTCGGTCCCGTACACCGCGCACCTGCTCAGCGTCTGCGGGCTCGTGCTCGAGATGGGCGGCTCGGAGGCCGAGGCGATCGCCGCGCTCCTGCACGACGCGGTCGAGGACGGCGGCGGGCCGGGGATGCTCAAGAACATCCGCCAGGGCTTCGGGGAGGACGCGGCCCGCATCGTCGCGGCCAACACCGACACCGACGAGGAGCCCAAGCCGCCGTGGCGTGAGCGGAAGGAGGCCTACATCGCGGCCATCGCCGGCAAGCAGGGCGACGAGCTGCGCGTCTCGCTCGCCGACAAGCTCCACAACGCCCGTTCGATCCTCGCCGACTACCGCGTCGAAGGCGAGGCGCTGTGGCAGCGCTTCAACCCGAAGGAGGGCGGACCGGTGCGCTGGTACTACCGCGCGCTGCTGGAGGCGTTCGAGGCGCGGAGCGACGCGCTCGGGCAGGGTGCGGCGCCGGCCCTCGCCGAGCTCAGGCGGGTCCTCGACGAGCTCGACACGCTCGTCGCGGCAGGCTGACCTCGACCGCTCCTGGGCCGTCAGACCAGGAGCGTTGCGAGCCCGGGCAGCTGAGCCTGCGGCCCGTCGCGGGTGACGAGCACGAGCCCGTGAGCTGCCGCCGTGGCGGCGATCCACAGGTCGTTCGACGGAGCGCGACCACTCTCGGCGCGCAGACGGCCGTACGCCGCGGCGACCATATGGTCGACGTCGAGCGCGATCGTCGTGCTGGCGACGGCGGTCAGCCGTTGCAGGCGCCGGGCGCGGGCCGCCGGCGTCTGCGCGAGGAGCACGCCGGCGTGCAGCTCGCCGAGGCAGACGATGCTCGTGACTAAGAGGGCGCTGGAATCGAGGTTCAGCTCGGGCGGCTCGCCGATCAGGACGCTCGTGTCGAGGAGGTGACTCAGCGCCACGGGTCGACCGGTGCGGCACGCTCTGCGTCGCGCTCGATCTGCTGCTCGCGTGCCCAATCGTCGTCGACCGGTGTGGCCTGGAGCGCGGCGGTCAAGCCCGCGGCCGTAATCGGAGCCGCGGCCCCCGGCAGCGGGCCGAGCTGTGCCACCGGGCGTCCGTCCACGGTCACGGTGAAGATCTCGCCGGCCTCGGCCCGGCGCAGAACGGAACCAGCTTGATTGCGGAGTTCACGCTGAGGGATTTCGGTCGCCACGAGTCGAGCGTAGCAGCGCTGCTACGTGCCCGTGAAGCGGCCGACTGTCAGGTGGGCGGTTCCCGCTGCGACCCACCGGCCATGTGGCTCTTCACCCCGACCGGCTTCCTCTCGATCGTCGCGGACTACGAGACCCCGGGCCACGCCCTCGTCCGCGCCCGGATCCTCGGCGACCTCGAGGAGTTCTGCGCCCGTACCGGCGCCCCGGCGCCGACCGAGACCCCGCACCGCGACTACCGCTACCGCACGAGCATCCCGTTCGCGACCTTGGCCGCCGACCTCGCCGCCCAGGCGCAGGGCATCGACTACCCGAACTTCAAGAGCGAGGTCGCCGCGCTGCAGGGCTCCGAGCGCGCCGCCGCGTATGGGCGGGTGTGGTCGGTCATGCACGAGCTGCAGGAGCGGACCGCGCGCCGGCGGCGGCGGTGAGCGGGAGGCGCAGGTCGGCGTTTTCCCTGTTTCACCGCGGGCGAGCGTAGTGTCGGCCCATGCGCCACAGTCCTCGCGCTCATCTCAGAAGTAGCGGACAGGCAGAACTCGGGGAAGATTGCGAGGTTCCCACCGCGCTCGGCGAAGATGCTCGCGGCCCGCTGGGTCTTGTCGCGGTGGCCTCGATCCCCGGAACGGTGGCGCTGAAGCTACAGCGGGGCAGCTTCGATCAGGTGCTGACGGCCGGTCCGTAGCGCTGGCGCGCTGCTTCGCCTGACGTTCCGATGAGCGCGCCGATCGAGCGCCAGGACCAACCGTCGCGACGCGCGTCGACGACAGCGGAACGGATTGACCGCTCGGCCTCTGCGCGAGTCTCCACCGCTTGGCGGAGGGCCAGGTAGACCCCGACGTCTCGCTCATCTTCGGGCTTCGGTTCGTAGTCCTTGAAGCGTCTCGCCAACAGGTCGGCGTGGTCAAGGATGTCTTTGGTCGTACGGGGCAACATTCACCTCAGAAATTTGTTGCGGGCTCGCATGGCGTGGACGACGACCGGGCCGCGACCACGCCCGTCGACGACCCCGACCTCGAGCAGCACACCAGTCCTCATCTGAAACCCATGCTTGCGGGCGCTGGGCTTGATTGACGGCGCTGCTCGCTCCCTCGCAAGTTAGCTTGCCATTGGCCCCGAGTTCAAGCGGGCCGACCGCCCGGATGCACGGGCTGCCGTCGATAACTTCCATGCCCGGATGCTCGACCGAACCGCAGTTACGAGACAAGACGCGGATGCTGTAAAACGGGCGTTCAACGGTGACGACTTTCGCGAGGGCGGCTGGCGCCTCTGGCGCCAGGACGACCACGGCAACGAGTTCCCGATGGCGCTCTTCACCGACCGCGGGGTAGCCGAGGCGGAGTGCGCGCGCTACAACGCGCAGCCGCACCATCAGCACTACTGGGTCGCCGAGGAGCGCTGAACCGTGCGCCTCCTCCTGCTCTCCGAGCTGCACCCGGTACTCGACGCGTTCGTCGCGGGCGCGGGGCTCGTCGGCGTGCTGCCGGACGCGGGCATCGACGACCCGCAGATCGCCGAGGACGCGCGGAAGCACCTGCGGCGGGCGGGGGCGGAGCTCACCGACATCGACCTCGACGGCGACGTGCAGGGGCAGCTCGCGCGCATCGAGGTCCTCGTCGTCACCGGCGGCGACCCGGCGGTGCTGAACACGCGGCTCAAGCGGACCGGGGGAGGGGCGCTGATCGCGGAGGCGGTGCGCGACGGCGGGCTCGGCTACGTCGGGCTCAGCGCGGGGTCGATGGTCGCCGGGCCCTCGCTCGCGCCCCACCTCGACGCCGACCCGGAGGACCTCCCGCCGGGCGGCGCGCTCGACGCGCTCGGCCTCACCGACGTCTGCGTGCTCGTCCACCACGGGCGCCGCGGCCGGGACGGGCTGCACGCCCGCGCGCTCCAACGCCACGCCCGCACGCGGACGCTCGTCCCGCTCGCCGACGCCGACGGGCTCCGCGTCACCGACGGCCGGCTGGAGCTCTTCGGCCCCCAGCGCGGCGACCGGCTCCGCTCGGCGCTCCCCGGGGACGCGCTCGAAGATCTCCTCGCGGTGGAACCCGACGCGCCGGGTGTCGTCGTGAGCACGCGCGACGGCGAGATCCGCGGGGTCGTCGTGCTCGAGGACCCGCCGCGGGTCGCCGCGCGCCCCGACGCTCCCGGCCTCGAGGACCGCCTGCGGACCTGGGCCGCCGGCGTCGCCTGATCTTCGTCGCGCGCACGAAGCAGGTGGCGCAGGGGCGCGCACCTCCCCGCCTACCCTCCGCCGCTCGCATGCGCGCCGCCCTCCTCGCCCTCCTCCTGCTCGTCCTCGCCACCGGCACCGCCCGGGCCGACTACACGAACCCCGTCCTGCCCGGCAACTACCCGGACCCGACGGTCGTCCAGGTCGGCGCGGACTTCTACGCCTCGGCCACCAGCGACCGCTGGGCGCCCGGCCTGCCGGTCCTCCACTCCACGGATCTCGTCACCTGGGAGCAGGTCGGCTCCGTCTTCGAGACGCCGCCGACGTGGGCGAGCGGCAAGCGCTTCTGGGCACCCGACCTGAGCTACCGCGACGGCACCTACACGATGCTCTACTCGGGCCTCAAGAAGCGGCCCGGGAAGTTCTGCATCGGCGCCACGACGGCGACCGACCCGCGCGGGCCGTGGACCGACCAGGGCCCGATCTTCTGCCCGCCCGGCGGCGCGATCGACCCGGAGCTCGTCGAGCGCGGGGACGGCACGAGCTGGCTGCTCTACAAGGCGCAGGGCCTCTACGGCGGTCTCTACGCGCGGCAGCTCGACCCCCGGACGTTCGCGCTCCTCGGCGAGCCGACGTTGCTCATCGAGCCCGACCTGCCCTTCGAGGGCGCGGTCACCGAGGGGCCGACGGTCTTCCAGGAGAACGGCACCTGGTACCTCATGTACGCGGGCGGGAACTGCTGCCGGCCGCCGTGCTCCTACACCGAGGGGGTCGCGCGCGCCGCGGACCTGCTCGGCCCCTACGTCAAGCGGCGGGAGCCGATCCTCACCGGGGACGACCAGTGGAGCTGCCCCGGCCACGGGGACCTCATCCAGCTCGCCGACGGCAGTCGCCACCTGCTCCACCACGCCTACCGCGGCCCCGACCTCACGAGCCGGCAGCGTGCGGGGCTGCTCTCGCCCGTGACCATGGACGCCGACGGCTGGCCCGCGGTCGGGACCGGCGGGAAAGCGCGGACGGAGGTCGCCTCCCCGCTCGGCCGAGGCCCCGCCGCGCCGGACGGCACCCGCTTCGTCGACCGCTTCGACACCCCGGAGCTGCTCCCCGGCTGGCAGTGGATCATCCGCAAGGCGGTCCCCCGGGTCGAGACCGGGGACCGGCGGCTGCGCCTGGGCTGCGGCGCGACGAGCGGCCTCGTCACCCGGCAGGTCGGCGTGGAGCGCTTCTCGCTCGCCGTGACCATCCCGGCGATGACCGGCCGTCGCGCCCGGCGCTCGTCGTCCGCGACAACGGCGGCACGCTCCGCGGGATCGAGGTGAGCGCGAACCGCGTGCGCACCATCCGCCTCCGGGGCGGGGACCTGCGCCTCGGGCCGAACGTGCGGATCCCGCGGGGCCGGGCGGTGCGGCTGCGGCTCGAGCTCTACCCCGACGGCAACCTCGCGGCCTTCGTCACGACCCGCGGCGGGACCCGTCCGCTCAAGGCGGGCCAGGCGCGCTACGGCGGGATCCCGACGCGCATCGGGCTCAGCTGCCGCGGCGGCGGAACCGGCGTGTTCTCCTCGCTGCGGATGGTCGGTGACGGGCGCTCCCCGGTGGCGATCCCGCCGCTGCGCCCCTGAGGCGGATCCGTTGCGCCTCAGGCGTTCAATATGAACGGGTAGAGCGCAACGGATCGCCCGGCGCCCCGCTCAGCCCGCCGCGACCGCCTCGCCGATCGCCTGGTCCATGATGTCGAGGCCGCGCGAGAGGTCTTGCTCGCTGATCGTCAGCGGCGGCGCGACCCGGAACACACCACCCATCCCCGGCATCTGCACGATGTTCATGTGCAGCCCGAGCTCGAAGCAGCGCTCCGTGACTGCGGCACCGAGCGCGTGGGCGGGCTCCTTGGTCTCGCGGTCGAGCACCAGCTCGATCCCGCGGAAGAGCCCGCGGCCGCGGACGTCGCCGATGCACGCGTGCCGGCCCTGCATGTCGAGCAGCGCCCGCTCCATCTGCTCGCCGAGCACCCGGGAGCGCTCGCAGAGCTCCTCGCGCGCTAGGACGTCGAGCACCGTGAGCCCCACGGCGGCCGGGAGCGGGTCGCTCACGTGCGTGGTGAAGAAGAGGAAGTCGCGCTCGTGGCAGCGCTCCTCGATCTCCGCGCTCGTGACGACGGCCGACAGCGGGAGCCCCGCGCCGAGCGTCTTCGAGAGCGTGAGGATGTCCGGGACGACGCCGTCGTGCTCGAACGCGTACATCGCGCCGGTGCGCCCGAGGGCGGTCTGCGCCTCGTCGAGGATGAGCAGCATCCCGCGCTCCTCGCACTTCGCCTTGAGCGCGGTCAGGTAGCCCGGCGGGAGCTCGATGATCCCGCCGGAGCTCAGGATCGGCTCCACGATGCAGGCCGCGAGCGCGCCGCTGGACTGGCGGTCGACGAGCTCCCAGGCGTGGTCGAGCTCCGTGCGCCAGTCGTGCTCGCCGTCGCGCATGAACCGGCTGCGGTAGGCGTTCGGCGCGGGGATCGCGAGGTTGCCGATCATCGCCGGGCCGTAGCCGCGGCGCCCGTGCGAGTAGGTCGCGCCGGAGGCCCCGGAGGTCATCCCGTGCCAGGACTGGCTGAAGGAGACGACCTCGTAGCCGCCCGTGTAGAGCTTCGCGAGCTTCAGCGCGGCCTCGTTCGCCTCAGCCCCGGTGGAGAGCAGGATCGCCTTCTCGAGCGGGTCCGGGAGGCTCTCCGCCAGGCGTCGCGCGAGGTCGACGACCGGCCGGCTGAGCATCCCGCTGAACAGGTGCTCGAGCGTGGCGCTGCTCTCGCGGATCGTCGCGACCACGTCCGGGTGGGAGTGGCCGAGGATCGCGCTCATCTGGCCGCTCGTGAAGTCGAGGATCGCGCGGCCGTCCTCGTCGTAGACGAAGGAGCCTTCGGCGCGGGCGATGATCGCCGGGACCCACGTGCCGCCGTAGCGGATCAGGTGACGTTCGGCGTCCCTCCAGAAGTCTTGAGCCATCCGCGCAGTCTGCCAGTGTCAGATCGTGGCAACGAGCCCCGACCCTCATCCCGTGAGCAGCCACGACGACCACCACCTCAGGCGATTCCGCGCCGCCCGCACCGCGGGCGACGTCGAGCAGATGCGCCTGAGCTGGGCGGAGCTGCTCGTCACTTTCGTACCTCGGCTCCAGTCGATGGTCGAGCTCGAGGCGCGCAAGCGCCGGCTCTCCGAGGACGAGGAGCAGGAGGCCCTCCAGCGGGCGCTCATCCGCTTCTCGAACAAGCTCGTCGGCTCCTTCACCGGGGTCTCGATGGGCGAGCTCGTCAATGCGAGCAGGCAGCTCGTGCGCTTCGCCTGCGCCGACGTCCAGCGCGAGGTCATCCAACGGCGCGAGCGGGAGGGCACATCCCTCCAGGAGGGGTGGGACGACCCCGACGCCGACCGGCCGTCGCCCGCGTGGGAGCGCGACGAGGCCGTGGCCCGGCACGACCGCGAGCAGCGCAGCGTCGACGTCGTGAACTTCCTGGACTGGGCGCTCCCCTCGGTGCTCGAGAGCCGCCGGACGGTCCTCGAGCGCACCATGGAAGGCGCGGAGCTCGACGAGATCTGCGCCGAGCTCAACCTCAAGCGCGACAATGCCTACCAGCTTCGCTCACGCGGATTCAAGGATCTCGCCAAGCTCAAGGAGCAGTACGACGCATGACCGACCATCTCTTCTCCGCCTTCGTGGACGACTGGAACGCCGGTCGCCGCCCGCAGGTGCGCAGCTACCTCGCGCGCGCCGACGACGACGCCGCCCGCGACGAGCTCGCCGCCCAGATCGAGTTCTTCCTCGAGGTCGCACCCACACCCGAGTACTCGCCCAAGGCCCGCGCGGAGATCCGCGCCATGCCCGTGGTCGCCCAGGTGCTCGCGGGGGTCGACCGGGACGGCGGCCTGTGGCCGGAGCTCCTGCCGGAGCTGCGCGCCCGCTCGTCCTTCTCGCTCGCCGCGCTCGCGGCCCGGCTGCGCGAGCGCTTCTCCCTGGCCGAAGCCGAGCAGGAGCGCACCGTCGGGTTCTTGACCCAGATGGAGTCCGGGGAGCTCGAGCCCGCCGGCGTCTCACGTCGCTTGCTCGACGCGCTCGGCGAGCTCCTTGACACCACCGCCGAACGCCTGGCCGACGCCGGCACCTTCGGCCGTGGCCTGCAGCCCGCCGGGGCGGCGGGCGGGGCGCTCTTCCGGGCGCAGGCCGACGTGGGCCGCGCGATGGAGGAGGACCTCGCGGTGCTCAGCGAGGCCGCGCACGCCCCGGCACCCCCGGCGCTCGACGAGGTCGAGCGCCTGTTCCTCGGGGGGCCTGCGGGGTGAGCTAGCGGCGGAAGCCGCTGCCGTAGTCGCCGCTCGCGTTGCCGTAGCTGCGGCACGGGGCGATCCAGGTCACCGCAGAGCGGCCGAAGAAGCCCGGGCCGATGTAGCGCGACTGCGGGTCGAGCACGACCTGGCGGTGGGCGGGGGACCGCAGCCAGCTCCGGAGCGTCGAACGCGCCGAGCGGTAGCCGTAGGCCATGACCGGGCCGTTCCACTTCGAGCAGCCGGCGGCCCGGGCGCGCCTGGCGTACGGCCGGTCGCGCCGGTGGTCGAGCCTCCGGGTGCGCGCGTTGGCGCGGGCGTAGGTGTTCGTGATCGAGGTCAGGCGGCGCGAGATCTGCAGCGGCGCCATGCCCTGTCGGGCCCGCTCCTGGTTGAGCAGGCCGACGAAGCGGCGCTCCTTCGCGGACGCCTTGCCGGGGCCCGCGTGGGCCGTTGACGCAGTCAACGTGAGGCAGGCCAGCAGCGCGAAAAGGGCGAGCCCGATGCGGATGGAGGGGCGGATGAAAACGTGTCGGTAAGGCAAAAGCACCCCGTGAGGCTACGAAGTCAGGCGAGCTTCGCCACAGGACGGATCGGTCCGAGCAGGCCGACGAGCGCGCGGGCGAGCGGCGGCGCCATCGCGGCCTCGCCTCGCAGACAGGCGCCCAGCGCGCTGTCCGCCAGGGCCGGCGAGAGGTAGAGCTCGCCGTTCGCAAGGCGCGAGAGGCGGTCGTCGAACGGCGTGAGCTCGAGCCGCTCGAAAGCGGCGAAGTGCTCCTTCTCACGAAGGCTTTCCAGCAGCTCGGTGGTCCGCGCGACGCTGATGCGGTTGCAGGTCGTGAAGCGGAAGAGGGTCATTTGCGCGCTCGTCCCGAAGCGGGCGGCGAGGGTGACGAGCGCGTCCAGGTCCGGCTCGGGCTCCTCCTCCTCCATCGCGGCCTTCGGGACGAGGAGCTCGGCGGCGAACGCGTTGGCCTCGACCTCCCACTGGTTCGTCGTCTGGCCGTACATCGTCTCGTAGGTGTCGACGATCAGGGCGCTGTCGTGGCCACCGACACGCACGTGCCCGAGCTCGTGGGCGAGCGTGAAGCGCTGGCGCGGCGTCCACGTGCGGGCGCTCAGCCACAGGATGCGGCCGTCGGGCGGCCCGGCGCACGCACCGTCCACGCCGTCTCGGAGGTTCCCGATGACCACCGGGAGCCCAGCGTGCTCCTCCACGACGTCAAGGAGGCAGTCGAGCGGGGCCGCGGGATCGAGCCCGAACTCCTCCCGCGCGGTGCGTGCCCGCTTGGCACCGCGGTATCGCCACTGGCTCACGGGAGCAGCATGCCAGCGGCGGCGGCGTCAGGACGAGCCTCGGACGTCCGACCTCCGGAACATGTGCGACGACGAACCCACCTGCCGGGCGAGCATCCGTGACGGCACCGTGACCCTGCACGGCTTCAACCACCGGATGTACCGGGGCGGCCCGGCCCCCGCGGCGCTCGCGCACGTGAGCATCGCCCTCGCGGACCTCCACCGGCCCGCCGAGGGGGAGCTCCTCGTCGTCCCCGTTCCCGGCCCGCCCTGGGACGAGGACGCCGAGGCCGCGCTGGTCGCCTGGGCCGGTCGCGTGGGCTACGAGCGGGTCTGGCTCCCGGGGACGGTCGTCACGCTCGACGGGTTGCCGGCCCTGACCACGGCGGCCGTCGACTGCCCGACCTGCGGCGCCCACTGGGAGGACGCGGCGGTCGGCTTCTGGGAGATGGTCCGCGAGAACGGCTGGTTCCCCGGGGCCTGCCGGGTCTGCGGAGGCTCGCTCCCGGAGTGGGAGTCGGTCGCTGGGGTCGGATAGGGCGCCGGCTCTACCCTCCCCGCAGCGATGGAGGCCTCGACCGACACCACCGCGGGCATCGAGCCCGCCCGCCTCGAGGAGGCGCTCCGCGTGCTCGCCGAGGTGGAGGCGCTCCCGCTCGAGCACCCCGATCAGCTCGCGGTCCAGCGGGCGACGGCAGCGATCTACAAGAGCGTGAAGCTCCGCCGACGGACCGAGAAGCGCGAGGCCGATCCTCGCGCACGACCGCGCCATCACCGCCGCGACGGCGACCGGCGCCCCCGGCCGCATCGACGACGAGACGCAGGGGCTGCCGCTCGTCTCCGACACCGTCGGGCGCGAGCGCGGGGGAGCTCCTCGAGTCCCGCGCTTGTTACGTGTGCAAGGACCGCTACACGGTCGTCGACGCCTTCTACCACCAGCTCTGCCCGAGCTGCGCGCGGGAGAACCACGCCCGCCGGGACGCCCGCACGGACCTCACCGGCCGGCGCGCCCTGCTCACCGGCGGTCGCGCGAAGATCGGCATGCACATCGCGCTCCGGCTCCTGCGGGACGGTGCCTCGCTCACGATCACGACGCGCTTCCCCCGCGACGCCGCGCGCCGCTTCGCCCAGATGCCGGACGCGGCCGGCTGGCTGCACCGCCTCAAGGTGATCGGCGTGGACCTCCGGGACCCGCGGCAGGTGGTCGCGCTGGCCGAGCAGGTCGCCGCCGACGGGCCGCTCGACATCCTCGTCAACAACGCCGCGCAGACCGTGCGCCGGAGCCCCGCGGCCTACGCGCCGCTCGTGGCCGCTGAGCGCGCCGAGCTTCCTGACGGTCCGCTGCCGGAGCTCGTGAGCCTGCCCGGCGCCGGGGCAGCGTTCGGACTTCGCCTCGGTGAGCGGGACGAACCCCGAGCACTGTCCGACCTCACCGTCCGCTCCGGCGACCACTGGACGCCCACGCCCGCCGCGCTCACCGCGCTGGCGCTCACCGCGGGCTCCGCGAGCCCGGAGCTCGCCGCCACCGGCCGGGCGATCGACGCCGGCGGCCTCGTCCCCGACCTGCACGAGTCGAACTCCTGGATCCAGGGCGTGGGGGAGGTCGACCCGGTGGAGCTCCTCGAGGTCCAGCTCTGCAACTCGACCGCCCCGTTCATCCTCATCTCCCGGCTGCGGAGCGCCCTCGCGGCGAGCCCGGCCCGCCGCACCTACGTGGTGAACGTCTCCGCGATGGAGGGCCAGTTCGCCCGGGGCTACAAGGGCCCCGGCCACCCGCACACGAACATGGCGAAGGCGGCGCTCAACATGCTCACGCGCACGAGCGCCGAGGAGATGCTCGAAGCCGACGGGATCCTCATGACCGCGGTGGACACGGGCTGGATCACCGACGAGCGTCCCCACCCCACCCGCGCCCGCCTGGCTGAGGAGGGCTTCCACGCGCCGCTCGACCTCGTCGACGGGGCCGCCCGCGTCTACGACCCGATCGTTCGCGGGGAACAGGGCGAGGACCTCCGCGGCGTCTTCCTGAAGGACTACGCGCCGGCGCCGTGGTGACCCCGGGCCCGTTCTCGCTCGAGCCGGACGCGAGCCTCGCCGAAGCGGCCACCCGCCCCGAGGACAGCTGGGTGACGGTCGGAGGGATCGTCACCGCGGCACGCACCATCGCGATGCCCACGGGCGCCCGCGCCGCACGGCTCGTCCTCACCGACTTCCACGCTTCGCTCGGCGTCCTTGTGCTGGGGAAGGTCCTCGAGCACATCGAGCCGCAGGTCGACGAGGTGATCCTCGTCGCCGGAAAGGTCACACGGGACGCGAGCGGGACCACGCTCGTCGCGCAGCTCGTCGAGCGCTACGACTGGAGCGACCTGCAGCCTCCCACCGGATGAGCGAGGCTCTCCACATGCCGACACTTCCCGACGACCTGTCCCTCGGCCCCGCCGAGCTGACGGTCGTCGCGCTGCCCCGCGCGGTCGCTTGGTACGAGGAGGCGCTCGGGCTGGTCGTCCACGCGCACGAGGACGGCACCGCGCGGCTGGGTGACGGACGCACCGTCGTGCTCGTGCTCCACGAGGACCCGGAGGCGCAGCCGGCGGGCCGCGGCCACACCGGGCTCTTCCACTACGCGCTGCTGTACCCGAGCCGAGAGGAGCTTGCTCGCGCGGCCAACCGGCTCGCCGCCTCCGGCACCCCGGTGCAGGGCGCCTCCGACCACGGGACCCACGAGGCCATCTACCTCGCCGACGCGGACGGCAACGGCATCGAGCTGGCCGCCGACCGGCCGCGCGAGGCCTGGCCCGAGGACCTCGGCTACGCAGGCGGCCCGCAGCCGCTCGACGTCGGCTCACTGCTGGCGAGCGTCGCGGGCGAGGCGCCGCGCAGCACCGTGGGGGAGGGCCTGCGCGTTGGCCATCTCCACCTGCACGTCGGGGACATCGAGGAAGGGCTCGCGTTCTACTCCGGCGTCGTCGGGTTCGGGGTGCGGGCGAACCTCGGGAGCGCCGCGTTCGTCTCCTCCGGCGGGTATCACCACCACCTCGGCTTCAACGTCTGGAACGGCCAGGGCGCCACGGCCCCGCCGCCGCACACCGTCGGGCTCCGCGCCTGGACGGTCGTGGTCGACAAGCCCGCGGCCACGGCGCTCCGTGAGCGTCTGGCGGATGCCGGTCACGCGGGCCAGGACACGCCGAGTGGCTTCCTCGTGCGGGACCCGTGGGGCACGCCGCTGCACGTCACAGCGGGGTGAATTGGAACCCGCTGGCAGCGCCCGCGCGCTGAGGATGGATCGAACCCCGTGGCGTGGGGCTGGATCCATGCTCACCACGTGCCCCGGGCTGAGGATGGATGAGACCCCGCCTCACGGGGCTGGATCCATGCTCAGCAGATGCGGCGCGGCCGCTCAGCGCAGCGACACGCGCCGCCGCGGCGAGGCGACGACCGCGCCGTCCGCGCCCTCGCGCACCTTCACCTGGTAGGCGCCCGCCCGGGTGATGCGGAAGCGCTGGCGGCCGAGGCCGCGCTCGTCGAGCGACAGCGTGCGCCGCGTCAGGTACCTCGAGTCCCGGTAGAGGGAGACGCGCAGCTCCTGCCCGGGCGCCCCGCGGACGGCGGCGGTGAGCTGGCGCCGGGTCTCGCTCGTCCGGCGCACCGAGATCGAGACGCTCAGGCGGCGCTGCGTCAGCGCGAACGCGTCGATCTGGGCTCGGGCGATCCGCACCAGGTTCCCGAGCGGCAGGTTCATGTCGACCAGGTGCACGCCCCAGGTCGCGTCGGGGGAAGGGGTGAGCTGGCGGACCGGGCCGTCGGGCTCCACCCGCAGCACGTTCGCGCCGCCGCTCTTCGCGCACGACGCCGTGTACCGGTCGCGCGGCTGGAGCCACGGCTCGTCCGCGCGCGGCGGCGTTCCCCCGTAGAGCTGCACGAGCAGCGCCGCGATGAACCCGGGCGCGAACGGCTCGCTGGCCACGAGCGACTCGAGGTGGTCGACCCCCGAGAGCTTCTGCACGTCCGTGCAGACGACGTCGCCCTGCGGGAGGTCGAGCGCGGTCCCGACCGGGTCGGTGTCCGTGCGGCCGAAGCGGGCGTTGCCAGGCGGGGTCGCGTTGAAGGTGTGAAAGCTCACGACGCAGCCGAGCTGCCCGGGCTCCTCGCACGCGGGTACGCGGGTGAAGTCGCGCACCGTCACGTTCGCCCCCGGGATGATCGCCGAGACCATCCGCTTGCGGAGCGTCGGATCCGGGTCGATGTCCCGGCGGATGAGCGCACGGAGCATCCGGCTCCCCTGGGAGTGGCCGAGCAGGACGAAGCCGCGGTCTGGGCCCGTCTGCGCGACGAACGCGCGGAACGCCTCGCGCACGTCCTCGAGCGCGGTCGCGTAGGGCGCCACGTTCTTCGTCTGCGAGGAGAGCGAGACGCCTGCCACGGTCACCTGGCGGTAGAGCGGCGCCCACACCCGGCACGTCGACGAGAACCGCTGCGCCTGGTAGGTCGCGATCGAGGCGACCTCGGGATCGGCGGCCTGCGTCGCGTTCACCGAGGACTGGTTGGAGACCGTCGGGTACACGTAGAAGCAGTCGACCTTCGGGTTCGCCACCCCGGCTGGCTTCTCGACCTTTGCGCTGCCGTCCGGCGCCACGACCCGGGTTGTCAGGTCCCCGCGGCAGGGGTCGCTCGTCAGGGACGGCCCGCAGAGCCAGCGCACCTCGGCCCCGGCGGAGGGGGTGAGAACGACGAGGGCGAAGGCGGCAAGCAGGACGGCGCGGAGCACGCGCTGGATGCAACCACAACCGGTGCGTCAGGCGCGGAGCCGGTACCCCGTCGTGAACAGCCGCAGGTTCACGGCGAAGAGCACCGCGCAGGCGATCACGAGGAACACGAAGGAGCCCGTCACGCTCGCGTCCGCGAAGTCCAGGAACCCGTAGCGGACGAGGCTGATCATGTAGTGCACCGGGTTGAACTGCGTGATCGTCTGGAAGGTCTGCGGCAGCAACGAGACCGCGTAGAAGACCCCGCCGAGGAAGATGAGCGGCTGCAGGACGAACTGCTGAGCAAAGGAGACGTCGTCGAACTGTTCGGCCCGGACGCCGACGAGGACCCCGAGCTGGGCGAAGAAGAACCCGACCAGGAAGAGCCCCGGGAAGAGCACGAGCGGATGCTCGATCGGGATGCCGATGAGGATCGCCGAGACGAGGAAGGTGAGGCTCGCGACGAGCAGCCCACGCAGGAACCCGCCGAAGGTGAAGGCGAGTAGGAGCTCCAGCGGCGAGGCGGGGGAGGAGAGCTGATCGTCGATCGCGCGCTGGAACTTCTGCTGCAGGATCGAGGAGGCGTTGTTCGAGAACGCGTTGATCGAGAGGGCCATCATGATGAGCCCCGGCACGACGAAGGTCACGTAGTCGATGCCCTCGATCTCCTTGATCCGGGAACCGAGCGCGGCACCGAAGACGGAGATGTAGAGGAAGGTCTCGAGCAGCGGCGCGCCGACGGTCTGCCGCTTGATCTTCATGAAGCGGCTGACCTCACGCCGCAGCAGCGAGAAGAAGCGGATCTGCGAGGCGCTCATGCGAGGGCCTCGTCCATCTTCGCCCGGGAGAGCTCCTTGCGCCCGACGAGCGCCAGGTAGGCGTCCTCCAGCGACGAGACCCCGAACTGCGCCGTGAGTGCGGCCCCGGTGCCCTCGGCGACGATCTCGCCGCCGTTGATGAAGGCCATCCGGCTGCAGAGCTGCTCGGCCTCCTCGAGGTAGTGCGTGGTCAGGAGGATCGTCGTGCCCTCCTCGTTGATGCGCTGCACGTACTGCCAGAGCTCGAGCCGGAGCTCGATGTCGACGCCGGCGGTCGGCTCGTCGAGGATCAGGAGCTCGGGGCGGTGCATGAGCGCCCGGGCCAGGATCAGCCGGCGCTTCATGCCGCCGGAGAGCGTGCGGGTCCGCTCCTTGCGCTTGTCGGTGAGCGAGAAGGCCTCGAGCAGCTCCTTGGCCCGCTCCCGCCGATCCTTCTTCGCCATCCCGAAGTACCCGCCGTGGAAGTCGAGCGTCTCCTCGAGGGTGAGGAAGTGGTCCAGGTTCGGCTCCTGAGGCGCGAGGCCCACGAGTGCCCGGGCTGCGCCGTAGTGGCTGACCGCGTCGTGACCGAGGATCTCGATCTGGCCCGAGGTGGGGGCGGCCAGGCCGGTCGTGCAGTGGATGAGCGTCGACTTCCCGGCGCCGTTCGGCCCCAGGAGGCCGAAGAACTCGCCCTTCGGGATGTCGAGCGACACGCCCTTGAGCGCCTGCACGCCAGTCGGGTAGGTCTTGACGAGATCGGTGATGTGCAGTGCTTCGGGCATCGGTGAGACAGTCAAGCGTCCTGCCGACCGCACAAGTGTGCAGGCGGCGTATGCTCTGATGCGTGGCCACCCGCACGACGATTACTTTCGACGACGAGTTGCTTCGTGACGCCAAGCGAGAGGCGATCGAGCGCGGGGTGCCGCTCGCCGCGCTCGTCCAGGACGCCTTGCGCGCGGAGCTCGCGAGACGCCAGGCCGTCGCCGCCACCCCCTTCGAGCTCGTCGTCTTCGAGGGCGGCGGGGGCGTGCTGCCCGGGGTCGACATCGACTCGAACGCGGCACTGGCCGATCTGTTCGACCGGTGATCCTCTTCGACCTGAACGTGCTGGTGGCCGCCCACCGCGCCGACCACGTCCACCACGAACAGGCAGCGCAGCTGCTGCGAGCAACCGTCGCGGTCGGTGAGCCGCTGGCGCTGACAAGCGCGGTCACGGTGGGCGTCTTCCGGCTCGTGACGAGCCCCCGGATCTTCCACGACCCGTCCGGCGCGTCGCTTGCACTCGCGTTCCTGGACGCGCTCTACGACCTCCCGCAGGCGATCCGCGTGGAGCCCGGAGCACGGCACTGGACGATCTTCGCCGAGCTCTGTCTCCAGGCCGACGTCCGCGCCGGCCTCGCCACCGACGCGCATCTCGCCGCGCTCGCGATCGAGTCCGGGAGCACGCTCATCTCCTACGACCGTGACTTCGCCCGCTTCGAAGGCGGTCTCCGCTGGCGCCACCCGAAGAATCTGTGACCGAGAGCTACACCGACCTCCCGCTGCTGACCGAGCGCTTCGACGACGCGCTGCGCCTCGCCCTGGCCCACCACGCGCGCCAGCTCCGCAAGGGGACCCAGGTGCCCTACGTGGCGCACCTGCTCGCCTGTGCGTCGCTCGTGCTCGAGATGCAGGGCGACGAGGACGAGGCCATCGGGGCGCTCCTGCACGACGTCGTCGAGGACGGCGGCGGCCGGTCGGCGCTCGAGGAGATCGCCCGCACCTTCGGCGACGGCGTCGCCGCGATCGTGCTCGACAACTCCGAACGGGTCGACGAGGAGCCGGGCGGGGGCCGCGCCTGGTACGACCGGAAGCGCGGCTACGTCGAGGCCTTCGGGGAGAAGTCCCCCGCCGCGCTACGGGTCTCGCTCGCCGACAAGCTCCACAACGCCCGCTCGATCCTCGTCGACTACCGCACGCACGGGGACGCCCTGTGGGCGCGCTTCAAGCAGGGCCAGGGCATCGCCACGCGCATCTACTACCGGGAGCTCGCGGGCGCCTTCGAGCGGGAAGCGGCGCGGCTCGGCCCCGGCGCCGCGCCCTACGTCGAGGAGCTCCGCCGCACCGTGGATGCGATCACCGCGCTCGCCGAGGAGCACCAGGGTCCGGACTCACGCGCCGGTTTCGCGGGCTGAGTGCATGACAAACAGCCAGTAGACGCGGGCACTTAGCCGCGCTTCGGCGTTCTAGGGCAACATGGGGGCATGTCATCTCCCCCCGGACAGCGCTCGGTGAAGATCGCGAACGACGAACGGCTCGGCTGGTCGTCGGATCGCCCCCGCCGTGACGGGGCGCCCGATCGCCCGGCGGACATCTCGGTTCGTGGCCGGGTCCTGCCCCCCTCGGATCGCCTGCGCTACTCGCCCGGCAGCCTCCTGCTGATCGTCTCGCCCTCGCTCGCCGAGCGTGACCGCTTCGTCGACCGGCTCATCGAAGAGCGCTCCGCCTTCTTCTCCCTCGCGAAGGTCCGCTCGCTCATCGAAGGGCGCGTCCCGGAGGACGTTCTCGATGCAAAGGCCGACGAGCTCCTGCAGGCCGCCGTCCTGAAGCGCCTCGGTTCGGGCGAGACCGTCGTGGTCGCGCTGGAGACGCTGACGCCGGAGGAGCGCGAACGCTACGTGCGCCCCGCCGCCGCGCTCAAGCGCCCGCGGCATCTGATCCTGCTCGAGACGGGCAAGGACGCGGTCGCCGAGGAGGACCGGGCACCGCTCAACGAGCTGCGCCGCGCCCTCGACGCCGGCCAGCTCGGGGCGGAGGGCATCCAGACGTCGCTGCGGCTCGGCGGCGCGACGATCTCCGAGGTCAAGAAGGTCCTGTTCCGGCCCCCGCCGCGGGACGACGACTGACGGTCGAACGCGCCAACTCTCGGCTCCTGGCAGAAAATAGGGTTTCGCCTTGAACTGATCCGAGCGTCGGCGCGAATTTCGGGTCGAGAGCCGTCTTGCGGCTCCGTACCGATCCGAAAGAGACGCAATGAAGCGCATCAACCTGTCGCAGGTGGCCGTCGGCCTGGCCGCCACCTCGCTGTTCGTCGCCGCCGGGGGGCCCGCCGAGGCCGCCTCGCTCATCACGGGCAAGCAGATCAAGGACAACTCGGTCACCGGGGCCGACATCCGCAACAACTCGCTGACCGGCAAGGACATCAAGAACAAGTCGCTGACCGCGGCGGACTTCAAGGGCTCCGTCCGAGGCAAGACGGGCCCCGCGGGCCCCGCCGGCGCGAACGGTGCCGCCGGCGCGAACGGTGCCGCCGGCGCTCCCGGTCCCAAGGGCGACACGGGCGCCGCAGGACCGATCGGTCCCGAGGGTCCGTCCCGCTGGCTGCTCGTGGCGCGCGACGGCACGATCGAGGCGCAGTCGGGCGGGTTCCGGGTCGCCAACTCCTACCCCGCGGGCGGCGCGGGCGAGGCCAACGTGTACATCCAGTCCGGCGACAAGAACCTGAGCAACAACGCGATCGTCGCCACGATCGCGCTGGAGAACCAGTACTCGCTCAAGGGCGCGACGCCGCCGGCGGGCGCGACGCTGAACAACGGCCGGAACGCCGGGTCGGACACGAACCCGGAGTTCTCGGGTGAGATCAGCACCTCACGGTGCGCGCTCGGGACAGGCCCGAACGCTGCGACGGGCGTCGCGCCGATCACGGCGTGCGCTCCGAACGATCTGGTGGCCAACGGCGGCGACGGCGCGTCGGCCAACCGCGACGGCTACTTCGTCGTGAGCCCGCGCAACAGCGACGGCAGCTTCACGAAGAACGATTCGGCACCCGGTGCCAACGACAACGATCACAAGCGGTTCTTTGTGATCATCTCCGGCCCGAAGGACTGAGGCTCGCCCGATCTGGGGGCCTCCGCTGCGGCGGAGGCTCCCGGGTCAGCGCTTCTCGAGCTCGTAGCGCTTCATGAGCGCGACGAGCTTCGAGGCGTACTTCGGGTCCGTCGCGTAGTAGCGGGCGATCTCCTTGGCGAAGCGCTTCGCGTCGCCCGTGTAGCGGAAGGCCCCGCGGTAGACCGGGTTGCTCGTGAGCAGGTCCCCGTGATCGAGGATCGAGTTCTGGAGCGAGTCGTAGGCCCGGAAGGCGCCGACCGTGATGACGAGGCTCCCGTCGCGTTCAGCCTCGCGGGTCTTCTTCAGCACGCAGCCGCTCGCGTTCTCGCCCCACGCGTAGACGCCGCGGACGTCCGTCGCGCGGGCCTTGATCCCGAAGTAGTTGTTCGCGCCGGCGGCGATCCTGCCGCCCCCGGTCTCGAGAATCGTCTGTGCGAGCGTCATCGCGACCGGGACCCGGTACTTCGCGAGGGACGCCCGGGCGCCGGGGAGCGCGGCGACGATGAGGTCCTCCGCGGTCGCGAACGGCTCGAGCAGCCTCACCGGGGTGCCGACGGGGCAGCGGCCGCTCGTCGCACCGGCGGGTGCGCGGGTGTAGCCCGGGTCGCCACAGACCTTCGCGACGAGCAGCTCGCTGCCCGTGTCGAGCAGGCCGTCGGCCACCCAGGCGCGCTTGCCGCCCGGCAGCACCACGCGGTCCCAGATGCGGGAGCGGCCGAAGCGGCCAGGGGCGATGCCGGCGGTGCGCTGGCAGGTCACGCGGACCCGGGTCCCCTCCGGCAGCCGGGCGACCCGGCGGCTGCCGCTCGAGGCCAGGGAGCGGAAGTTCGTGCGGCGGCTGGTCGTGACGCCATAGGCCGGGCCGGCGGCCGCGGGCTCGGTCGGCGTCGCGGCGGGCTCCGGGCCGGGCGCCGAGCTGCCCCCGGAAGCAGGGGCGGAGGAGCCGCCGGCGTTGGCGGGCTCGTCTGCCCGGGCCTGCCCGGAGGCGACCGGCGCGGCGGCGAGCAGCACCAGGACGGAGAGGGCGACGACGGAGAAACGCATCCGATCGGCTTCTGGGCGGGGCGTGGGGTTCCTGCCTGGCGAGCGCATCACCCGGCAGGAACCCCGCATCGAGCGCAGAGGAGCGGCGGGGTCTCAGCCGTCGTCGTCGTCCTCTTCTTCCTCGTCGTCGCCCTCCATCAGCTCGAGCCGTCGCTCCGCCTGCGCGAGCGTCAGCCCGGAGCCGAACGCGAGCAGGTTCGCGGTGAGCGCGGCGCGAGCCCGGCGCCCGGGGCCCTCCTCGGAACCCGTCAGGAACGTGCGGGTGCTCAGGCCCGCCTTGAAGCGGCGCAGCGCCCCGGTCGCACGGGCCCGTTCGGTCGGTGAGGCGTTCGGACCCGGGAGCGGCGGCGTGGACCCGGCGCCGAAGACGCTCTGCCAGAGGATGCGGTCGGCCAGGCGCTGCGGCACCGCGTCCGCCTTGTCCCACGGCAGCGCCGCGGAGAGCCGCGCGTTCGGCGCGCTGGCCGGGTTGACCTCGGTGAGCGACTGCTCGGGCTGGATCGCGCGGTAGCGGGTCCCCTCGACGTCGGGCTGCTCGTCGCCCGAGATGAAGGCGTCGTAGAGCGGGGTGGCCAGCGCGTCGTTGAGCGAGAGCGGCCGCAGGCCGAGCATCAGGCTCGCGGTCCGCAGCAGCGAGTACTGGTCGTACCGGGTCGAGATGGCCGCGCCGCCGCGCCGAGCCCAAGGGGAGATGACCAGCGCAGGGATGCGGTGGGCGTCGACCGAGTCGATCCCGTCCTGCGAGTCGTCCTCCTGCACGATGATCGCCGAGTCCTTCCAGATCGGCGACTGGGAGACGAGCTCGACGAGCTGGCCGAGCGCGAGGTCGTTGTCGGCCATGTTCGCCTTCGGGGTGTAGACCCCCGGGGTCGTGCCGTCGGTGTGGTCGTTGAAGAGCGAGAAGTAATTGAACGAGGGGACCGTGCCGGCGGCGATCTGCGCGCCGAACTCCGCCTGGAAGGCACGGATGCGGGAGTTGACCGCCGGGGCCGAGTGCGTCGTGCCGACGTCCCCGGAGTCGGCGGTACAGCGGACGGCGTTGGGGGTCCCCGGGACGATGCCCGCGGCCGTCCCGCGGCAGGTGCCGAACACCTGGTTCGGGTAGGCCGGATCGGTCCCGGCGAGCACCGCGCCGAAGGTCGGGCGCCCGTCGTCGGCGAACGGCTGGTTGCCCGCGCCGCCCTCCCCGTAGATCCGGAAGCTGAGGCCCTGGCGCACGGCCTGGTCGAAGACGAACGCGTTCGGCGGGATGCCGATCGGGAAGATGTCCGGGTCGCCCGCGTTCTTGCGCCCGGACTGCTCGCGCTTCTGCAGGTAGTCGTTCGCGTAGGCGCCTGCGGCGATCTTGTGGCCTGCGGTCGACTCCTCGGTGTTCGCGTAGACGTTGTCGAGCAGCGAGAAGCGCCGGGCGAGCGCGTGCGCGTTCGGGGTCACGCCGCCGGTCGGCCCCGGGACCCCGTTGTCGTCGAAGAGCTGAAGGCTCGGGGCGCCGGTGCCCCGGGTCTCCGAGCCGAAGATCTGGTCGTAGGTGCGGTTCTCCCGCACGACGTAGAAGACGTGCTTGATCTGGCCGCTCGGGCCGAAGGCCGGGCTGTGGACCGGGGTGTTCGGGGGCGGCCCGGTCTGGTTAGTCGGTACGAGCGCGCGGTCGGCCCGGGTCGAGAAGGCCGCGAACTCCCGGTCGGTCGGCTGGTCGAGCACGCCGGCGCTGCCCTGGATCCGCCGCGAGATGTTCGTGATGCCCTGGTTGTTCGGGCCGGTCCCAAGCCCCTTGGCCGAGAGCCAGACGAGCGTCTTGCCGTCGGCGGAGACCTCCACGTCGGTCGGGTAGGCGGCGGTCGGCATGCGGCCGATGGTCTCGAACGCCTTCAGCCCGGGGAGAAACCCGGCGCGCGGGCAGAGCGCCCGGGGGACGAGGGCCTTGCGGGCGGCGAGCGTCCGGCGCGTGAAGGCACGGCGGGCGGCGCGCACCCGGGCGGCGCTGGCGCGGCGGACCCCCGCGGTGTCGGAGCGTCCGCTGCGCGCCCGTCCGGCGGCGCGGACGTCGCGGTCGCGGGAGGCGTAGGCCGAGAGGACCGCGCGAGCGTAGCGGCGATCGTCGGCCGCGCTCGGGCCGGCGCAGAGCGTGCGGGCGTAGCCGTAGAGGAAGCCGCGGCGCAGCACGGCGAGACGGCGGGTGAACGTGCGGCGGGCGCGGTCGGCGCGCCGGTCGGCGGCCCGGCGTCCCGCGGGGGTCGAGGCGCGGCTCCGCGCGGTGCGGGCCGCCCGGAGCTCTCGGGTGCGCAGACGCTGGGCCCGGTCGCGGGCCGTGCGGTAGCGGCCGATCTGCCGGATCGAGCGGGAGCGCACCACCTGACGGGTCAGCCGACCGGCCTGCTCGGTGGCGGGCCGGTCGGCCAGCGCGATCGCCTGGACGGCGTCCTCTCCCGCGTTGGCGATGTACAGGGTTGCCCCGTCCGGGCTGACGGCGGGGGCGACGGGCGCGGTGCCGATCGGCGTGTTCTCCCGCCCGGCCTGGAGGTAGCGCTCCACGCGCAGCGTGGCGGTGTCGATCACGGCGACGAGGTCACGGTCGGTGACCGCGACGTAGAGGCGGTCGCGGACCGGGTCGGCGACGAGCCCCTCCGGGTGGGCGTAGTCGTTGCGCGTGTTGCCGACCCCGATCGTCGTGACCGTGTTCCCGCTCGGAAGGTCGAGGACCGTGACCGTGCCGTCGCGCTCGTTGGTGACGTAGGCGCGTGATCGGCGGGGATCGGTGACGACCCCGTACGGGTAGCGGCCGACCGGCGCCAGGCGCACGGTGCGGGTGGCGAGCTCCACGATCGCGACCTGGTCGGCCTGATTGAGGGCGACGACCAGCAGCTTGCCGTCGGCGCTGATGTCCATGCCCTCCGGCCAGGCGTTGACGCCCTGGGCCGGGGGGAGGGTGTCGCCCGCCGCGGCGCCGTCACGGGCGCCCGTGATCATGATCGGCGCCTGCTCGCTCGCCGTGCCGGAGCCCGGGTCGACGTCGAAGACGTGGATGACCTCGCCGCCCTGGCCCGGGTCTCCCTTGGGCGACTCGCGGTCGGCCGGTGCGCCCGAGACGTAGGCGCGACGGCCGTCGGCGGCGAAGACGATTCCGACGAAGCCGCCGGGGATCGAGAGGGTCTGACGGACCTGGCCGCTCGCGACGTCGATGACCCGGACCGAGTTCGGGCCCCGCCCGGCGTCGACAGCCCAGTAGAACCGTCCGTCCGGGGTCAGCGCACCGCCGGTCGGGAAGGCCCCGAGGGTCGTCATCCGCCCCACCGGATCGAGCTGGCGGCCGTTGCCGGTCTGTCCCGGGGCCAGGCCCGCGGCGGCTCCTGCGGGGGAGGGAAGGAGCGTGCACGTGGCGAGCACGGCGAGGGTGAACAACGAGCGACGCATGCGGCCCTTCTATCGCACCGGCTGTCGGAGTGTCGTGATGAGAAGTGAGCGCCGGGCGGGCGGACGGCGCGGTCCCGCTCACCCGACCCCCTACGGTGAACAGGCGTGAATGCAGATACCCCCGTGCCCGCGGACACCGCGGCGCGCAGCCTCGCCCACTGGAGCGAGGAGGGCCGGCGCGAGATGGAGGCCTTCTACGCCCTCGCCCGCCTCGACTACGAACTCCTCGCCAGGGTGCTCGACTGGAACGCCCTGCTCGGCGGCCTGCAGGGAGGTCGCTCCGAGCCGCTGCGGCTGCTGGACGTCGCCTGCGGCAGCGGGAAGTTCCCGGTCGCGCTCGGCGCCTACGCCGACCTGGACGGGATCGCGGAGATCACCTACGACCTGCTGGACCCGAGCGCGTTCTCCCTCACCGAGGCGGCCGCGGTGCTCGAGCCCCCGTTCGCGGAGGGCACGCATTACGAGTCCACGATGGAGGACCTGGACCCCGCGGAGGGACCCTGGGACATCGCCTGGGCGACGCACGCCCTCTACGCGCTCGAGCCCGCCAAGGTCGACGACGCGGTCGCGCGGTACCTCGCCTCCCGCGCGCCCGGAGGCGTCTCGTTCCTCGCCCAGGGCGCCCGGGGCGGGCATTACATCGACGTCTACGAGGCGTTCCTCGAAGGTGTGCGCGGCGGCGCGGGGACCCCGTACGTCCCCGCCGACGACCTCATTGCCGCGATGCGCCGGCAGGGCGCCGAGCCGCACGTCCATCGCCTGCAGTACGAGCACGTCGTGCGCGCCGAGGACACCCCGGTGCTCGAGGGCTTCCTCCAGCGCTGCCTGTTCGACGACACCGTCCCGCTAGACGAGCTGCTGGAGGCGCCGCTCGTCGGCGAGTACCTCTCACAGTGTCGTGACGGCGACGTCTACCGCTTCCACCACGAGGTCGACTGCGTCCTCATCACCGAGGGAGCCACCCCGTGGACAGCCGGATCCTGAGCGCCGAGCACGCCCGTGAATCGGGCGTCGACGAGCAGTGGGACAAGTCGAACGAGGACTGGTGGGACTGGTACCTCTCGCTCGCCTCCGACGACGAGGCGCCGAAGGAGCTCGTGGAGCTCGCGCCACCGCCCGCGCCCGCGGAGCCGCTCACCCTCGAGCAGCTCCGGGAGGAGCTCGCCACGCCGTACGCGCTGGCCGCCGAGGACGGTGAGCGCTTCCGCGCGGAGGGGTACATCAAGCTGAAGGACGTCCTTTCCCCGGGCGCGCTCGCGCTCGGCCGCGCGGAGGTCGAGGCGCTCGCCGCCGCCGGTGACGGCCCCGGCCGCTCGGGCTTCCTCAGCCTGGACATGATGTGGCAGGGCGACTCCGAGGTGCTGCGGCTCTTCGCGCTCTCCCCGCGGATCGGGCGCCTGGCCGCGGACCTGCTCGGGGTCGCCGACACCCGGATCTACCACGACAACGTGCTCTCGAAGACCCCCGGGTGCGGCCGCACGCCGTGGCACTTCGACGCTCACCACTTCCCGATCGCCTCCAAGGAGATCGTCACAAGCTGGATCCCGCTGCAGGAGATCCCGCTGCCGATGGGGCCGCTCGCGTTCGCGGCGGGGAAGGACACCTGGAAGGTCGCGGAGGAGGTCGACTTCAACGCGAAGGACAGCTCCTACGACCGCGGCGTCGCCGAGGCGTTCAAGGCGGCGGAGGTGCGCGTCGACGACTCGCCGTTCGCGCTCGGCGAGGTGAGCTTCCATCACGCGTGGTGCTTCCACTACGCGCGCGGCAACGCGACGACCCAGCCCCGCCAGGTCATGGCGACGACCTACTTCGCCGACGGTGCCCGGCTCGTCGACAGCCCGACGATGGTCTCCGGCGACTTCGAGAAGTTCCTGCCCGGAGCGCAGCCCGGCAAGGTCATCGACACGCCGCTCAACCCCGTCGTCTCACGATGACCGCCGCCACCGAGGGCGTCGAGTACTGGGCCGCTCGGGCCCGGGAGCTCGGCGAGCGCTCGGTGCTCGGGCTCGACCACGACGCGCCCGTCGGCGCCGTCACGGACCTGCACCGCGGGCTCCTGCTGCCGATCCTCGGCCAGCTGCTGCCGCCCGCCCCGCGCACCGCGCTGACCGTGCTCGACTTCGGGTGCGGCGTCGGCCGGCTCACCGGGGAGCTCGCCGCGTTGGCCGGTCGGGCGATCGGCGTCGACCCCGTGGAGGAGATGCTCGCGCTCGCCCCGGCGCAGCCGGGCGTGACCTACCGGCGGCTCGAGGACACCGCCGGCCCGTTGCCGCTCACCGACGGTGAGGTCGAGGTCGCCTTCACCTGCCTCGTGCTCGGGGGCATCGACGGGGAGGCGCTCGCCCACGTGAGCGGGGAGATCGAGCGCGTGCTGCGGCCCGGGGGGCTCCTGATGCTCGTCGAGTCGGTCTCCGAGCAGCCCGCCGCCGGGCACTGGACGTTCCGCACCGTCGCCGAGTACGCCGCCGCGTTCGCCTGGGCTCGGCTCGAGAAGGTCGCGGAGTTCGACGACGCTGGCGACGCCGTCAGCGTCATGGTGGGCCGCGCCCCGGGCTGAGCGGGACGCAGCGGTACGGCCGGTACGCTGCCGTTCATGGCGTCCGACGAGCCCGAGGCGCCCACGGGCACCGTTCCCCTGCTGCCGCCCGCGGAGTCCGCCGGCGCCCGTGCGCTGAACATCACCCGCGGGATCGTCCTCGAGGCGGTGCTGTTCGTCGTGTGGACCGTGCTGCTGCCCGTGATGCTCCTCGTCGCCGCACTCGTCGACCTGGTCCGTTGGCTGCGCGCCCGTACCCCCTGGATGGCGGTCCGCCTCGTCCTCATGGGCTGGTGGTTCCTGCTCGGTGAGGTCCGCGGCTGGATGGGCCTCTCGCTGGTATGGCTCGCCGCCGGCGGCCGCGACACGCCCGCGCGACGGCGGAACGTCTTCTACCTCCAGCGCACCTGGGCCGCCGGGCACCTGCTCGGCGTCCGCAAGCTCTTCGGGCTGCGCTTCGAGGTCGAGGGGGACGAGCTCGTCGAGCCCGGCCCGCTCGTCATCCTCATCCGCCACGCGAGCATCATCGACAACACGCTCGGCCAAGCCTTCCTCTCGGGCCCGCACAAGATGGAGCTGCGGTGCGTGCTGAAGGAGGAGCTGAAGGCGCTCCCGACGCTCGACATGGGCGCCCGCTGGGTGCCGACCGCGCTCGTCCGCCGCGCCTCGAAGGATCCGGCCGCCGAGTCGGCGCGGGTCGCCTCGCTCGGCCGCTTCCTGCACGGCCCCGGCGACGGCGCGCTCATCTACCCCGAGGGCACCCGGCATACCCCGGCCAAGCTCGCCCGCGCGCAGGAGAAGATCCGCGAGAACGATCCGGAGACCGCCGCGCTCGCCGACCGCCTCCACCACCTGCTGCCGCCCCGGCTCGGCGGGCCGCTGGCGCTCGTCGACGCCGCGGACCGCGCGGACGTGCTCGTCTTCGGCCACGTCGGCCTCGACGGCTTCGAGAAGGTCTCCGACATCTGGCGCGGCGACCTGAACGGCACCACCGTCAAGATCAAGTTCTGGCGCCACTCCCGGGCGGGGATCCCGGCGGGCGAGCGCGAACGGATCGCCTGGCTCTACGGGGTGTGGCAGGAGCTCGACGACTGGGTGGGCGAGCAGCGGGCGTGACCGGCCACCTCGCGAACCGGCCATCATCTGCGTGCCCCGGGTCCGCCGAGGATGGGCGGTTCGGAGGTCTCAGCCTCGCGGGGGCTGGCAGGCCGGGCAGGCCCACATCGTGCGCGCCGCGAGCTCGTACTTCTCGACCGGTCCCTCGCAGCGGGCGCACCGCTCCCGCCGGTAGACCCAGAGGGCGTCGCGTCGCGGCACCCGGCCCTTCTGGCCCTTCCGCCGGGGCCGCGTGACGATGCGGCCGGCCTTCACGCCTGCCCGAAGGAGCCGGCGCGACTCGTCCCACACCGCGTGCATCTCCGCCTCGGTGAGCTCGCGGGCGGGCTGCCGCGGATCGAGCCCGAGCAGGTTGAGGATCTCCGCCCGGTAGACGTTGCCGATCCCGGCGACGATCGCCTGATCCATGAGCGCGGCGCCGATCGGGATCCGGCGCCGCAGGAGGTTGGCCGCGAAGTCCTCGGCCTTCCCGTCGCGACGCAGCGGATCCGGGCCGAGCCGATCGAGGAGCGTGTCCTCCTGGGCGGGGTCGAAGAGCTCGCAGGCGATCGGGCCGCGGAGGTCGGCGGTGTAGGGCTCGCCCTCAAGGCGCAGGCGCAGCGCGCCCTTGGGTTCCGGGGGCGGGGAGTGCAGGCGGCGGAAGCTCCCGTAGAGCCCGAGGTGGACGTGGAGGGTGTCGCCGGTGCTCCAGCGGTAGAGCAGGTGCTTGCCGTAGGCGTCGATGTGCTCGATCTGCGCCCCGTCGAGCGCTGCGGCGGCGTCGGTCGCCCGGCCTTGCGGGGAGGAGACGGCCAGCGGCCGCCCGGCGAGGTCGCGCGTATGGTCGCGCGCGAGCCGGTGGATGGTGTGACCCTCGGGCATCGCCCCGGGGTACGGACGCGGCGTAGGCTCGGTCCATGCCCGACGCGCTCGAGAGCCCTCCGTGCCGAGGCCCGCCTCGCGCAGCAGCGGCTCGACCTCTATCGCGCGAAGGCCTACGGGATGCGCGCGACGAGCCCTGAGCGGATGCGCGAGCTCGAACGGCGGGCCAGCGCGGCGCGCGAGCGGCTCGCGTTCGCCCGGGACCGGGGCACGCCGCCCGAGCAGCCCTGAGCCGTTTCTCTCGGTATGCGAGAAGAACAGGACACGGCTAGGCCGCGATGCGCTTGCGCGCCTGCTGCGCCTCGCTCGGGCGCTTGACGTCCCAGACGAGGCCGACGCGTTCCATCAGGTCGATGAACCCCGCGCTCACGTCGATCTGGCCCTTGCCCAGGCCGTGCCGGGCCGAGGTCGGGAACGCGTGGTGGTTGTTGTGAAAGTTCTCGCCCATCGCGAGCGGGGCGAGCCAGCCGAGGTTGCGCGAGTGGTCGTCGGTCTCATAGCGACGCGAGCCGAACACGTGGCAGAGGGAGTTGATCGAGTAGGTCGTGTGGTGCAGGACGAGCATCCGCACGAGGCCGCCCCAGAGCAGACCGGTGAGGCCGAGCTGCACCGAGCCGCCGATCGCCCAGCCGAGCAGGAACGGCGCGAGCAGGCCGAGGAGGACCCAGAGGAAGAAGGTCCGGTTGACCCAGGCGATCGTCGGGTCGTCCATCAGGTCCTTGGCGTACCGCTCCTTGTTCGCGCGCTGGTCGTGGACGAACAGCCAGCCGACGTGCGCGTGGAAGAGACCCTTCAGGGAGCCGCGGAGCCCGTGGCCGTGATCGACGTGCGGGGAGTGCGGGTCGCCCTCGACGTCGGTGAACGCGTGGTGCTTGCGATGGTCGGCCACCCAGGAGATGACCGGGCCCTCGATCGCGGCCGAGCCGAGGATCGCGAAGAGCGCTCTGACGGGCCGGCTCGTCTCGAACGAGCGGTGCGTGAGCATCCGGTGGAAGCCGATCGTGATCCCGAAGACCGTCGCGAGGTACATGATCGCGAAGACCACGAGGTCGCTCACGTGGAGGCTCCGGTTCCAGGCCTGGACCCCGACGAAGATGAGGGCGAGGAACGGCAGCACCGTGATCGTCCCCGTCAGGAAGCGATCGAGCTTCTCGTTGGCGGAAGGCTGGCAGTCCGCGGCGGTGAGGGTGCTCATTGCCGATCAGGCTACTTTTCGGGCCGCCTCGGCAGCCTGCCGTCCTCCCCCGGAACGGGTGGGGATTTCCCCACCCTTGACGCAGTCGCTATGCTCACGGCTGTTCAGGTCGGGTGCCCTTTTGAGGAGCTCGGCAGCACGCCGTTCCTTAGGAGGAAACATGGCAACAGGTACCGTGAAGTGGTTCAGCGACGAGAAGGGCTTCGGGTTCATCACGCCCGACGAGGCCGGGAAGGATCTCTTCGTGCACCACTCCGCGATCCTCGGTGAGGGCTACAAGTCGCTCGCCGAGGGCGCCAAGGTCTCGTTCGACGCCGAGCAGGGCCCCAAGGGTCCCGCCGCCGCGAACGTCCAGGCGCTCTAGGGAATCCCGCTGAGCTTCGGCTCGGCGCCCTTCGCACCCGGCTCGTAAGAGCCTTCGCAGCACTCGCGGCCCGGTCTCTGACCGGGCCGTGCTGCGTTCCGGGCCGGCGCCCGTGGTTTCAGGGGACGGGGTTCACCGCCTCTTCAACCGCCCGTTCGCATCGCCCCGGACGCGCCGCTCGTTCTCGCGCGTGCCGTAGGCGTTCCAGTTGCCGTCGGTCGTGCCGAAGATCAGGTAGGAGAGCTCGGCCAGGTCTCGCCCGGTGCTCGCCGCGTACCCGCGCGCAAGCCGCTCCGGAGCGCTCACGTCGATCGCGTCGGTCGCGACCGTGTCCTGTCCGGCGTAGGCGGCGGACGCCTCGCTCTGCCGGACCGCCTCGGGAGCGTCGACCTCCACCCTCGCGAACCGGCTCACCCCCTCGTCATCGACCATGATCGCCGTCACGCCGTCAGCGCGGGCGACGATGGAGAAGACCTCGCCGAGCGCAGCCCCGTCGATGGCGGCCAGCGCCCGGCGGAAGCGGGGTTCGGCGTACATGGCGCCTTCCGGCACCTGCACCGCCGCGAGGTCGTCCGCGTCGACTGGTCGTTGCGGCGGCGTGGCCTCCGGGCGCGCCGGCGCCGAGGACGTCTCCGGCGTGGCGTCCTCTCCCCCGACGAGGCCGACCAGCAGCCCGACGAGGTTGATCCCGACGACGACCGCGATCACGCCCGCGACGACACGGGTGCGGCCGGGCCTCGCCATCCCGGCGACCGTGGGCGACGCGCCACCGGCCGCCTTCTGCGGTTCCGTCTTGCGGATCTCGTTGCCGAACGCGTCCCGGGGCGCCATCAGACGAGAGACCGTACGGCACCGCGCTACCGGGACAGGAGGGCCTGCGCCGCGTTGTGCCCCGGGATCCCGGAGACCCCGCCGCCGCGTCGCGCCCCCGCCCCGCAGAGCAAGACGTTCGGGTGGCCGGTCTCGACGCCCCAGGTCCCGACCTCGCCGGGCGCCTCCGCCCACGGCCAGCTCAGGTCGCGGTGAAAGATGTGGCCCGCTGGCAGCCCGATGGCCGTCTCCAGGTCGAGCGGGGTGGAGGCCTCCAGGCAGGGCCGCCCGTCGGCGTCGAGCGCCAGGCAGGCCTCGAGCGGCTCGGCGAGGTGCTCGTCGAGCGTCTGCAGCGTCGCGAAGAGCGCCTGCTGCCGCGCCGCCTCCGGGTCGTCCCGGAAGAGCCGGGCGGGCATGTGGAGGCCGAAGAGGGTCAGCGTGTGGTGGCCGCTCGCTTGCAGCTCGGGCGAGAGGATCGACGGGTCGGTCAGCGAGTGGCAGTACAGCTCGGAGGGCGGGGTGAGCGGGATGCTGCCGGCCGCCGCCTGCGCGTGGGCGCGCTCGAGCGCCGCGTAGCCCTCGGCGACGTGGAAGGTGCCCGCGAACGCCTCACGCGGATCGACCGCGGGGTCGCGCAGGCGCGGCAGCCGCGTGAGGAGCATGTTGACCTTGAGCTGCGCGCCCTCGGGGGCGGGTGCGTCCGGCTCCTCCCCGAGCAGCCGCGCGAGGACCGCAGGGGCGGCGCCGCAGAGGACGTCGCGAGTCGTCACGCCGAAGGCGTCCGTGCGCACCTCGGCTCGCTCACCGTCGGTCGAGAGGCCGGTGACCTCGGCGTCGGTCACGATCTCGACGCCCGCCCTGGTCGCGGCGGCGGCGAGCGCGTCGGTGAGCGCGCCCATCCCGCCGATCGGGACGTCCCAGTCCCCGGTCCCGCCGCCGATCACGTGATAGAGGAAGCAGCGGTTCTGGAGCAGCGAAGCGTCGTGCGCGCCCGCGAAGGTGCCGATGAGCGCGTCGGTGAGCACGACGCCGCGGACCAGGTCGTCGGTGAACCGGGCTTCGATCGTCTCCCCGAGCGGGCGCTCGAGGAACGCCTCCCAGCTGGCGTCGTCCCCGTGGAGGGCGCGGACGTCGTCGCGGCTGCGCAGCGGCTCGGTCAGGGTGGGGAAGAGCGCGGCGCCGAGGCGGCTCGTCTCCCCGTAGAACGCCTGCCACGCAGCGAAGTCGGCCTCGCCGCCGGTGATCGCGGACATGGACGCCTGCGTCCGTGCCGGGTCGCCGGCGTCGATGAGCAGCCCGCCCGCCCCGTTCGGGGTGTAGGAGGAGATGCGCCGCCGGCGGCTCTCGAATCGGAGCCCGAGCTCCTCGACGATGCTCCGGGGGAGCAGCGAGACGAGGTAGGAGTAGCGGGAGAGGCGAGCGTCGACGCCGGGGAAGGCGCGTGTGCTCACGGCGGCGCCCCCGACGGCGGGGTTCTGCTCGAGCAGGAGCACCGAGCGGCCCGCGCGGGCCAGGTAGGTCGCGGCGACCAGGCCGTTGTGGCCGGCCCCGACGATGACTGCGTCGTAGGTGGACTTCGCGGGGCGGGCGGGCACGCCGGGCAGGCTACCCCGCGCTCACCGGACGACGCGTTCGATCCTGCCCTTGCGGTCGGCCTGGTACGCCGGGCCGTCCACGAAGAACACGAGCCAGCGCGGAGCCCCGTCGAACTGCGTGAGGACCAGGTAGTCGACCCGCGTCGCCGACCGTCCCGCCCGGCGGGCGGCGGCGCGCACGAGGCGCTCGGGCGCACCCCGGTCGATGGTGGCGAGCGTCACCAAGTCCCCCTTGGGGAACCCCCCTGGGCTGGTGGAGAGCGTCCGCAGGGAGCCCCCGGCAGCGAGCTGCACCGAGCGCAGCTGTCCGCCACCGGTGACCAGCTGGGCGTCGAGGCGGTCCGGGGCCAGGCGGAGCAGCCGTGGACGACCGAGGCCAGCGCCGCGCAGTTCGCGCACCGCCCGCGCGAACGCGGCGCGGCGCACCAGGGAGCCGGCCTGCAGGCCGCGGGGCGAAGCCTTGGTCGGCTCCGCGGGGGCGGCTGGCCCCGGCGGCGACGGCACGGAGGTCGCGCGGGAGAACTCGGTGCTGATCGAGCGGAACGTGTCGACGCCGTCCCCGATCGAACCGACGAGTCCCGCGATCGCGCACCCGCCGACCACGAACACGATCGCCACGAACGAGATGCACCCGCCGAGGACCCGGGGGGCCACCGAGGTCGAGGCGCCCGGCGTGCGGACGACTGCGGCCTCCTCGAAGGCGCTGCCGGCAGCCACCGGGGCGCTCTCGGCCGAGGCCGCAGGCTCCCCGCGAGGGAGCTCGTTCCCGAATGCGTCGCGATCGGCCATCGCCGCCACTCCACCCTGGCGCCGACCCGTTGTCAAACGACCCCCCCCAGCCGGGTCAGGCGACGGGGCGCAGGTGCTTGTAGGGCTTCCCGCGCAGCTCGCGGACCACGGAGGCCACGAGCGCCTCGCCCTCGTCGCGGGTCCCGTCGGTGACCGCCCCGACGAGGCCCCGCTTGCGCTGGAGCATCTCGCTGATGGTCTCGTCGATCGTCTCGGCGGCCAGCAGGTACCAGGCGGTCACGGCGTCGTGCTGCCCCATGCGGTGGCAGCGGTCCTCGGCCTGGTCGTGCATCGCTGGGGTCCACTCGAGCTCGAGGAAGCAGACGTTCGACGCGCGGGTGAGCGTGATGCCCTGCGCGGCCACGCGGGTCGCACAGACGATGAGCTGCGGCCCGTCCGGCGCCTGGAAGGCCTGGACGGTCGCCTCCCGGGCGGCCACGGCGTCGCGCCCGAAGAGGTGAGCGGCGTCGGGGAAGCGCTCGAGCACCGCCTCCTGGACCTCCCGGTGGTGGGCGAAGACGACGAGCGGCTCACCGGACTGCAGGAAGTCGTGGATCCAGGAGAGCGCACCGGCGAGCTTGCCCTTCGCGGCGAGCCGCTTCAGGATCCCGAGCTGCACGAGCCGTTCGGTACGGAGCGTCGCGGCGATCTTCGCGTCGAGCTCGGAGAGGTCCAGGGGCTGCTCGCGCAGCCAGGCGATCACGTCCTCCTCGGCCAGGCGGTACTCCCGCTTGTTCGAGAGCTCCATCGGGACGACGACCTGTCGCTTCGCGGGCAGCTGGGGCAGCACGTCGACCTTCAGGCGGCGCACGAAGCAGCGTCGGCGCAGGTGCCAGTGCAGCCGCTCCTCGGCCCGGTCGCCCTGGAACTGGCGGGCGAACTTCGCGCCGCTCCCGAAGTCCTCGAGGCGGCCGATGATCCGCAGCTGCGGGATGAGCTCCTCCGGGTGGTTGAGCACCGGGGTCCCGCTCAGCGCCAGCTTGAGCCCGTCGGCCGGGACGGACTGGGCCAGCCGCCGCACCGCCTGCGTGCGCTTGGCCTGCGGGTTCTTGCAGTAGTGGCTCTCGTCGAGGATCAGGGCCCGTGGCTTCAGGCGGGCGAGCTCGTCCTTGTGGGCGGCGACGAGCTCGTAGTTGAGGATCGTGATCTCGCCTTTGCGTTGCCCTACGCCGCGGCCGTTCAGCACCGCCGTCGTCCGGTGGGGGAGCCAGCGCGCGGCCTCCCGCTCCCAGTTCAGCTTCAGCGAGGCGGGGCAGACGACGACCGCCGGGAACGCGCCGTCGACCTCCAGGGCGGCGAGCGCCTGCACCGTCTTGCCGAGCCCCTGCTCGTCGGCCAGGAACGCGCGCCGCTTGTCGAGCAGGTACCGCACGCCCGCCCACTGAAAGGGCTCGAGCGAGACGTCCTCGCCCAGGCGGGGGAGGGGGGAGGGGACGTCGGCCTGCTTCGCCTTGGAGGCGGCGATGTCGAGCTGGGCCTCCTCGTGCTCGGCGTGCATCGCGGCCAGGTGCGGGGCAGCGGCGCCGCTGACCTCGATCCGGTGGAGGGCGATGAACGCGTCGAGCGACTCCGACAGGTACGGGTCGACGGGGATCGAGCGCGACCGGTCGCCCGCCCCGGGCAGCCGGTCGAACGCCTTGGCTGCGTCGGAGTCCCAGAGCACGTCGAGCTTGAAGTGCGTCCCCGCGACGCCCTCGACGAACGAGAGGATCGCCGGCGGCGGCGCGAGCCCCGAGCGCAGGTGGCTGATGCAGCGGTTCGCCGGCCCGTCGAGCCGCGCGGCCTCGATCTCCATGAGGCGCTCGGCAATCTCGAGCGTGAGCGGCAGCCAGTGCGCGCCCTCGTGGACGTCGGCGAGCGCCGCGAGATCTTCCGGGAGCTTCCCCGCCCGGGTGCGCAGGACGAAGAACCCGGTGCCCCCGCGGACCCCGGTCGAGATGGCACCGATCCATCGCTCGCCGACCCCGGAGAGCCACACGGCGGCCTCCTCCGACGGCTCGAGCTCCGGAAAGCGCTCAAGGATGCTCGCCACGTGAACTCCGGCCCAGTCGTCGATCGGGGCCGACCACTCCCGCGTGTCCCAGTCGAACTTCCGGCCCGGGATGCGCCTGACCGCCTCGACCTTCGCCGAGTCGTAGGGGAAGGTGAGGATCACCTCGTGGCCGGCCGCGCCCTCCCGGAGGGTGACGTTCGGCTGACCGGGGACGAGCTCCATGCAGCGGCTCAGGATAGGCACGGCTCCGGCCGATATCTTTCGTCGACCCCGAAGCTGAAAGGCGTTCACCCCGTGGCGACCACCGAGCAGGACCCCACCGCGACCGAGGCTGCCGCCGCTAGCGAGCCCGTCTTCACCCTGGAGCTCACCCAGGACCAGAAGGACATCCGCGACTGGGTGCACGGCTTCGCCGCCGACGTCCTGCGTCCGGCGGCCCACGAATGGGACGAGAAGGAGGCCACGCCGTGGCCGATCATCGAGGAGGCCGCGAAGATCGGGCTCTACTCGTTCGACGGTCTCGCGCAGTTCTTCGGCGATCCCACGGGCCTGACCATGCCGATCGTCAACGAGGAGCTGTTCTGGGGTGACGCCGGCCTCGGCATGGCGATCATGGGCACGGGCCTCGCCGTCGCCGCGATCGTCGGGCAGGGCACAGGTGAGCAGATGGGGGAGTGGATCCCCCGGTGCTTCGGCACTCCGAACGACCTCAAGGTCGCCGCCTTCTGCGCCTCCGAGCCGAACGCGGGCTCCGACGTCTCGAACGTCCGCACCACCGCGAGGTTCGACGAGGCCACGGGCGAGTGGGTCCTCAACGGGCAGAAGGCGTGGGCGACCAACGGCGGCATCTCGGACGTGCACGTGGTCATCGCGAGCGTCGACCCCACCCTCGGCTCGCGCGGCCACGCCGCCTTCATCGTGCCGATGAGCGAGGCGAAGGGGATCGAGCAGGGGGCGAAGGTCTCGAAGCACGGGCTGCGCGCCTCGCACACCGCCGACGTCCACCTCGACGACTGCCGCATCCCCGCGGAGTACGTGCTCGGCGGCAAGGAGAAGCTCGACCTACGCATCGCCCGCGTCCGCGAGGGCAAGAAGGGCAAGTCGCAGGCGGCGATGCAGACCTTCGAGGCCAGCCGGCCGACCGTCGGCTCCCAGGCGATCGGCATCGCCCGTGCCGCCTACGAATACGCGCTCGACTACGCCAAGGAGCGCGAGCAGTTCGGCAAGAAGATCATCGAGAACCAGGCGATCGCCTTCGCCCTGGCCGACATGAAGACCGAGATCGACGCAGCACGCCTGCTCGTATGGCGCGCCTCGTGGATGGGGCGCACCGGCCAGAAGTTCGAGAACGCGGAGGGCTCGATGAGCAAGCTCAAGGCGGGCGAGGTCGCCACCTGGGCCACCGAGCGGGCGATGCACATCCTCGGAGGCAACGGCTACACCCGCGAGTACCCGGTCGAGCGCTGGCACCGCGACGCGAAGATCTACACGATCTTCGAGGGCACGAGCGAGATCCAGCGCATGGTCATCGCCCGCGCGATCTCCGGGATGCAGATCCGGTAGGGCGGAACTACGATCGCCGGATGGCCGATCGACACGTCGCACACCTGCTCATCGGGGGCGGGATCGCCTCCGCGACCGCCGCCGCCACCCTCCGCGAGGAGGGCGCCGAGGGCTCGGTGCTGCTCGTCGGCCGCGAGCTCGATGCGCCCAGCCACCGCCCGCCCGCCACGAAGGAGTACCTGCGGGGCGACGCGACCAAGGCCGAGACGCTCATCCACCCGGAGGACTGGTGGAAGGAGCACGACGTCGAGCTCGCCACGCGCACCTCCGTCACGGGGCTCGATCCGGCCGCGCGGGAGGCGAAGCTCTCCACGAAGGAGACCATCTCCTACGACAGCGCCCTGCTCGCGACGGGCGCGATGGTCCGTCGGCTGACGCTGGCGGGAACCGAGCTCGACGGCCTCCACTACGTCCGCGCGCTCATGAACGCGGACCTGCTCACCCGGGATCTCGACGCCTCGGGCGCCGAGCACGTCGTGCTGGTCGGCGGCTCCTACATCGGCTGCGAGCTCGCAGCCTCGCTCACGGCGATGGGTCGCCGGTGCACCGTGCTGATGATGGAGGCCGAGCCGATGGAGCGCGGGTTCGGAGCCGCGGTCGGCGCGCACGTGCGCTCGGTGCTCGAGGCGCACGGCGTGACCGTCCGGGGCGGGATCGACGTCGAGGGCTTCGCGGGCGCGGAGCGCATCGAGCGCGTGCTGCTCCCCGGTGGGGAGGAGCTCGCCTGCGACGCGGTGGTCGCCGGTGTCGGTGCGACGCCCGACGTGATGGTCGCTCGCAAGGCCGGCCTGACCCTCGGGCGAGCAGGGTGGCGTGCTCTGCGACGCGCGGCTGCGCACCTCGGCCGAGGGTCTCTGGGCCGCGGGGGACATGTGCGAGTACGACTCCCTCCTGCACGGTCGCCCGGTGCGGATCGAGCACGAGGAGCACGCCTCCGCGCAGGGCGCCCACGCGGCGCGGGCGATGCTCGGCGCCGAGGCGCCGTTCACCGAGGTGCCGTACTTCTGGACCGACCTGGCCGACTGGGCCTCGCTCGAGCACGTCGGCGGGCCCGTGCGCTGGGAGCGCGAAGAGGTCGACGGAACCGTCGGAGACGGCCCGTTCGGGGTTCGGTACCTCGACGCCGACGGGCAGCTCGTCGCGGCGGTCTCCGCCGACGGCGGGGGCGACCTCGACGCCGCGAAGGCGCAGCTCGCGGCGCGCGCCGCGGGCTAGGCGCTCAGCCCGCGGCGGGCTCGGGCGTCCGGGTCCAGAAGTTCGCGCAGGCCTCGCACGTCTCCTCCGGGATGAGGCCGATGCGCATGAGCGCGGCGAACATCGTGCAGCCGGCGCAGAAGGCGAACGCCGACTCCAGCGTGGCGAACACGAGGATCATCCCGACCAGGACGTCGGCCGCGACGTTCCAGCCGAAGCCGAGCGCGAACACCGCAGCGAGGGTCGTGCAGACCGCGCCGATGCCCTGGGCGAAGCGCTTGGGCGGCCCCGGCACGTACTTCGGTGCGCCGAGCCGGGGAGCGACGACGCGCATCGAGACGCGGCCGAGGGGGGAGAGCGTGGGGCCGGTGAAGACCCGCGCCAGGAAGCCGTAGGCGAGCGGGACGAGCAGCCAGTTCCACCCGGTGACGAGGATCAGCAGCGAGACGACGGCGACCACGCCGGCGACGACGCGGGCGGCCTTCTCGTTGACCGGATTCGGGAAAGCGAAGAACTCCGACATGCTTTCAGGGTATTCGCTGTTCCTGGGTGCTCGCGCACCCGGCCCTACCGATGGATCAGCGGCCGTCGCCGGCGCCGTCGGTGCGGCCCTCGGCGTAGGCGTCGTTCTGCGCCTTCTCGCCCACGGCGAGGAAGGCCGCGAGGGCGATGAGCCCCTGCGCGAGCGCGGGGAACAGAACGAAGAAGACGATGACGAGCCCGAAGGTCGCCGAGAACGCGCTCAGACCGAGAACCATGAGGTCGCGGAGCATAGCCGTCGGGGGTGCTCGCGAGTGCGCCGACCTCGATCTGCCGCGGAGTAGATGAACGGGGTGGTACGTTCGCGCGCATGAAAATGCGTACACCGTTCACGGCAGTCACCGCCGTGCTCTCCACGCTGGCCTTCGCCGGCCCGGCGGCCGCCGCCTTCGACCCGGCGTACGAGCTGTCGAACTTCTCCAAGACGCAGGAGCGCTTCCGCTACGTCGTGGGCACACCGGCCTATCAGGCACTGCTGCGCGAGAAGGGCACGCTCCGCGAGGTGCAGGGGGTGCAGATCCAGGCGGGTGACACCGAGCGCTTCTTCTACGGGCAGCTCTGCTGGCAGAAGATGGACGGCTGCTCGGGCGAGGTTCGTGCGTACGACTGGAGCACCCGCGGCGCCGGGCTCGCCACACCGGTCTCCTGGGTGGCACGGAACGGCTCGGTCATCTCCGGCCACGTGTGGGCGACCGCCGAGGGACCCGCGAAGCGCCCCGGGGTCGTGCTGACCACCGGCTCGGTGCAGGCGCCCGAGGAGCTCTACTGGACCCAGATCCAGACGCTGGCCAAGGCCGGGTACGTCGTGCTCACCTGGGACGTCCAGGGGCAGGGCTACTCCGACACGTTCGGGGAAGGGGCCGACCGCCAGGACGGTGTCCCCTCGCAGTCCGGGCGTCCGTTCTACGACGGCACCGAGGACGCGCTCGACTTCTTCTTCTCGAACAGTGACTCGCTCTACGCGCCGCGGAAGTCGTGCACGACCAACACGAGCCACGCCGACAAGCAGGCGGCCCGCTACAAGCGGGGGCTTGCCTCCGGACTACAACCCGTTCGCGTCGATCCTCGACACGAGCCGGGTCGGCATCGTCGGCCAGTCCCTCGGCGCCGGCGCGGTCTCCTACGTCGGGCAGCTCGACCCGCGGGTGAAGGCGATCGTCGCCTGGGACAACCTCGGCGCGCAGTCGCCGAACGCGACCACCGCGCCGGCGACGTGCGATTCCGGCTCCTCGCCCCGCCCGGCCAAGCTCACGCCGACCAAGCCGGCGCTCGGGATCTCCAACGACTACGGCCTCACGCCGCAGCCGAACTTCTCGGAGCCGAACCCGGACGCGAAGACGACCGCCTCGAAGATCCTCTCCGCGGCGGGCACGGACTCGATGGAGCTGGTCATTCGCGGCGGCACCCACTACGAGAGCCTCAACATCCCGAACCCTGCGTTCGGGGCGACGCTCCGCGGGACCGACCTGACGAGCTACTACGCGCTCGCCTGGATGGACCGCTACGTCCGCGGTGACGAGGACGCGACCGCGCGGCTGCTCACCGAGCGCTGGCGGAACGACCCGCTCGGCGCCGCCGTGGATCCGGACGGCGATCCGAACGACCTCTCGCGCTACTACAAGTCGCGGGTGGACATCGCGAAGCCGGGCGGCGGCCGCGTCGTCTGCGAGTCGCTGCGCGAGGGCTGCGCGGCGCTGGCCGCCGAGGGCGACCCCGCGCCGTTCGACGCGACCAAGACGGTGCAGGCCAAGGAGTCGGGCGTCGGCCCCGGGCTGACGGCACTGACGTCGGTCTGTGGCGTGAACACGACCGATCCTGTCGGAGCCACCGGCGCGCCGCCGGCGGCCACGACGATGTCGCCGCCCTGCACCCCCTCCGGCACCTCGGGGACGTCCGGGGCGTCGGGAACGTCGGGCTCGTCGGGGTCCACCGGCGCGACCGGGCCGACCGGACCCACGGGGCCGACCGGGGCGACGGGGCCTTCAGGGCCGAGCGGACCCACGGGAGCCAGCGGCGGCCAGGGGGCGACTGGCCCGACCGGCAACCAGGGTGCGACGGGCAACCAGGGTGCGACCGGCAACCAGGGTGCGACGGGCAACCAGGGTGCGACGGGCAACCAGGGTGCGACGGGCAACCAGGGCCAGCAGGGCAACCAGGGTCAGCAGGGCCAACAGGGTCAGGCCGGCAACCCGGGAGCCGCTGGGAACCAGGGCGTCCAGGGGCCCGCCGGACAGGCGGGAGCAGCCGGACCCGCCGGACCCGCCGGGCCGGCGGGGGTCGCCGGGACCAGCGGCGGCTCGACCAGCACGACACGGGCGCTCAAGATCTCCCGCCCCGCGTTCTCGGCCCAGCGCACTCGGCGCGTGGGCTCGGTGCAGGTTCGCCTGCGCCCGCTCGGTGACAGTCGACCGACGAACCTCGCCGTGCGGATCTACGACAAGAGCGGCCGGGTCTTGTTCTCCCGGTCGCTCGGCAGCCTCACCCGCTCGACCAACGTCCGTGTGCAGCCGCGCAAGGGCGCTCTGCAGCGGATGCAGAAGGGTCGCGTGGTCGTCGAGGTCGTCGCCCGGGACGCCGGACGGAAGGTGACCGTCCGGAAGGCCTCCGAGATCGTGCGGTAGTCCGACGAGGCGCTGCGGCTGCCACGATGGCGGCCATGAGGATCACCCTGCACGACGAACCCGGGCGCGTGCAGGGTGACGAGCGCTTCACCGTGGAGCTGCCCGACGGGTACCGCGAGGAGCTCCGGGTGCACGACTACGACCGGATCTATCGGGTCCCGGGCCTCTACGAGGCGGTCGTGCAGGAGCGCCTCGAGTGCGCTTCGCCCGAGGTGCTCGCTGATGCCCTGACCGCGTGCGTCGTGGCGGCGGGCGAGGACCCCGCGGACCTCCGCGTGCTCGACATGGGCGCCGGGAACGGCGTCGTCGCCGAGTCGCTGCGCGAGCGCGGGGTGCGTTCCCCGTTCGTGGGACTCGACCCGGAGCCCGCGGCCGCACCGGCCGCCGCCCGCGACCGCCCGGGGCTCTACCGACACTTCTACACGGCGACGCTCGAGGAGATCTCGGTAGCCGACGCGGTGGCCGAGTACGAGCTGACCTGCCTGGCCGGCGCCGGGGCGCTCGGGCTCGGGCACATCAGCCGCCACCAGATCGAGACCGCCTGGAGCGCCTTCCCGGCCGGCAGCTGGCTGGCCGTCACCTTCTCCGAAGACGTGCTCGGACCGGAGGGCGGGGAGCTCGGCGCGTTCGTCGCCGCCCTGCAGGCCGCCGAGGACACCGACGTGATCCGGCTCGAGCGCTTCCGGCATCGCGTCACCGTCTCCGGGCAGGAGCTCTTCTACTTCGTGCTCGTCGCCCGTCGGCTCTCATGAGCACGGCACCGCGCCCCGCCGGATAGCGTCGGACCCGCCGTGGCCGATCGCACCCCGCTCATCCCTGCCTCACCGGACGCCCCGGTCGTCGTCGACCTGCCCGGCGACACGGCCTCGCCGCTGCGCAAGCTCGCTCAGCGACTCGGGGTGGCCCTGGCGCTCGTCACCTTCGTCGCGCTCACCGCCTACGTGGATCGCGGCGGCTACTCGGACACCGACGGCAACGGCCTCTCGCTGCTGGACTCGTTCTACTACGCGACGGTCACCGTCACGACGACCGGCTACGGGGACATCTCGCCGGTCAGCGAGAGCGCCCGGCTGCTCACCACGCTCCTCATCACCCCGGCGCGTGTCCTCTTCCTCATCGTGCTCGTCGGCACGACGCTCGAGCTCCTCGCCGAGCGCACCCGTTACGCCTATCGCCTGTCCCGTTGGAGGTCAGACTTGTCCGCCCATACCGTCGTCTGCGGGTTCGGCTCGAAGGGCCGCGCCGCGGTCCACGAGCTGCTCGCCCGTGACGTCCCTCGCGAGAAGATCGTGATCATCGAGCAGAACGTCGACGCCCGTGCGCGGGCCGCCGCCCAGGGCTTCGCGGTGGTCGCCGGCGACGCCACCCGTACGGAGGTGCTCCGCGAGGCCGGGGTCCAGGACGCGGACGCGGTGATCGTCGCGCCCGACCGCGACGACGCAGCGGTGCTCATCACGCTCACCGTCCGTGAGCTGAACCCGACCGCGGCGCTCGCGGCCGCCGTCCGCGAGGAGGAGAACGCGCACCTGCTCCGCCAGGGGGGCGCGGACACCGTCATCACCTCCTCCGGCGCGGCGGGCCGGCTGCTCGGGGCGGCGACCCGGCAGCCCGACGTCGTGCGGGTGCTCGAGGATCTGCTCGTCTCCGGGGAGGGGCTCGAGCTCATCGAGCGCGACGTGACCCGCGACGGGATGACCGCGGCGGAGGCGGCCGACGACGCCCCGATCGTCGCGATCGTCCGCGACGGGACCCCGCACCGGTTCGACGACCCGGAGGTCGCGACGCTCAGGGCGGGCGACCGGGTGGTCTGCCTCTGCCGCAACGGACGGTGAGGCTCAGCCCAGCAGGTCGTCGCGCCGGTGCTTGCGCAGGCGGCGCTCGAGCCGCTGGTCCCCGCCCGCCCCGCCGACGGGGATGTGCTGGGCGAGCACGATGTAGAGCCCGGTCAGCCGGAGGTTCGTCGCGTCGATCGTCAGCGAGGTGCCGTCCGCGTCGACGAGGGTGAGCATCGGGCCCTGGTTCCGGCCGAACGCGGAGAGCGAAGCACGGACGATGCGGTCGATGCGCATGGTTCGCGTTCCCCGGAACGGCATGCGCAGCAGCAGCGTCGTTCCGTCGACCCACACCCGGGTGTAGCTGATCGCGGCCATGCCCCCGCCACCGACCAGCCCGAAGAAGGCGCCGACGAGGAAGCCGGCGGCGCCTCCGACGAGAAGGGCGGCGACGCCGATGGCCGCGATGAGGCCGAAGCCCAGCAGCGAGACGGGCCGAGGCCAGCCGACGAGCAGCCGCCCCGGGTCCGCGGCGTCGGGGAGCCTGCGTCCGAAGCTGTCGCGCTCGGCCTCCTGGCCGTCGGTGAAAGGGCTCATCGAGTTGTCTTAGAGCCGGACGATGACGCCCTGCTGCGGGGGCAGGCGCCCGGCGGCCAGGGCGGGGTACAGCTCGGCGAGCTCCTCGATCCCCTCCGCGGGGCTGATCTCCAACCACGTCCGGCTGCGGTCGGCGGCCTCCGCGAGGAAGCGGTCGGTGCGGCTCGCGAACTCCGCCGGACCCCACTCCTTCATCCGTCGCTGGATGTGGCTCGGCGCGAAGAAGAACGTCGCGCGGTCGGTGGCGAAGCCGTCCTCGCCCCCGGAGGCGACCTGGTCCCAGTGCGTGAGGCCGACCCCGACGTGGTAGCGCATCCGGTCCCCGAGGTGCTCGTGCAGGCCGGCGGCGAGGGGCCGGCTCCCGGCCATGTCGACGATCACCGTCGGCACGTCGGGATCGAGCTCGGTGGCGTGGTCGTAGTCGAGCACCTCGTCGTAGGTCGCGAGCCCCTCCACGAACGCGCGGTTGCCGGCCGAGGTGAGCCCGGTGACCGGCGGGGCGTCCTCGAGCGCTCGGAGCGCGTAGGCGAGGCCGATGGCGGTCTTGCTCGAGGCGCTGAGGATCACGACCCGCTGCGGCGCCGTACCAGGCCTCGGACTGCAGCAGGTCGGCCAGGGCGAAGGACGTGAGGTGCAGGGGGGAGAGCAGCGCCTTCAGGTGCTCGGCGGTGTGGTCCCCGTCCTGCGGCGCGCGGACCCGTTCGTAGCTGTTGTAGGCGGCGGGGAGGTCGGCCCGGTGGGTCGCACCGTCGACGAGGCGGCGAGGGGAGATCGCCTTCGGCGTGATGATCAGCTCGTGCGCCGGCGGCAGGTAGCCGTAGAGCCGCTCGCCGAGCGCCACCTCCTCGCACGACGTGGCGATCACGTCGGCGAAGCCCCAGACCGGGATGATCCCCCACCGCTCCGGCTCGTCCCCCGACGGCGGGAAGAAGCGCCAGTAGCCGATCTGCTCGCCGACGACCGCGTAGGTGAGGTTGTTCGCGGTCAGCGCGATGCGATCGACCTGGAGGAGCACCTCGCCGTCTGCGAGCTCCCGCGGCTCGGTCTCCACGATCCGGCTCCGGGTGGGGTCCTGCCGTTCGACCTGGAACTCAGCCATGCGTGCTCTCCATCTCGGGGGTGTCGGCGAGGAACTGCTGCAGCTTGACGACCGCCGGGCCCGCGGCTGCCCCGACGCGCCCGAGGAGCGCGAGCTTCTCGTGCTCCTCCGGGCCTGCGCTCATGGCGAGCTTCCCGAACGGGTCGAGCCGGTTCTGCAGGATCCAGGCCTGCAACTCGGGCTCCTGCGACCACGCGGCCCGGTTGGCCAGGAAGGCCGCGGTCATCTCCATGTACTCGCGGTCCCCGTCGGGGAGCGGCACGACGGCACAGAGCGCGTTCTTCTCCGTCTCGGTGGCGTAGGCGCTCTCGACGTGGGCGATCAGCGCGGCGCTGAAGGCGGGCTGGTACGCGCTCACGGGCTGCAGGGTCACGGTGTCGCCGTCGAAGATCGGGCAAGAGCGGCGGTTCTGGATGGCGCTGGCCGAGCAGTCGACGTGAAGGACTTCAGGGCCGGTCGGGAGCTCGCCGCCGTCGAGGACGATGCGGTCCGCCTCGATGGCCTGCACGTGGCCGAGGCGGACGACGTCCTCGATGCGGCGGAGCTCATCCAGTTCGAGCCGACTGATCGTCGCGGCGTGGAACATGGTCGGGCGCTGGGTGGGGTCGAGCCGCAGGAGGTAGCCCGAGGCCTCCATCCGGTCGAACATGTCCTCCACGCTCTCCGCCGCGGCGATGGCCTCGAACTGGTTGGCCACCCCGCCGACCGTGTCGGCGAAGAAGGGGGCGGTGGGCTGCGTGTTGCGGCGGTCGAGCATCCAGGCGTCGCGCGAGACGATCCAGGTGATGCGTGCCGGCTCGACGTCGTGCTCGAGCAGCCAGAGGCAGGCGTCGATGCCGGTCTTGCCGCCGCCGATGACGACGAAGCGCGCGGGTGGCTCTCTCAGCGTCGCCAGGGCGTTCAGCGGCTCCAGCCGCGCCTCGGGGGCGACGGTGAAGCTCGGGGTGTGCGCCGAGGGGACGGTCGTGGTGAGGTAGGTCGCGTCGACGACGCGCCGGGCGCGGACCCGGTGCTCCTTCCCGGTCAGGGTCGAGGTGAACGCCCCATCGCCCTCGTACTCGCAGAGCGGGAAGTAGCGGACGCGGCCGCTCGGCAGCAGGTCGTGGCGCATGACCGAGTCGAAGTACGCGCTCACCTCCGCGCCCGTCGCGAGGTCGCCGAGCCCGCGGTTCAGCCCCACCTGGTCCTCCTCGCCGCGGCTGAGCTCCCGTGAGCTGACGCCGTAGAACGCGCTCGGCTGATGGAGCGTGACGAACGGGTAGGCGAGGTTCCAGTGGCCGCCGGGCTTCGCGTGGCGGTCGACCATCACGATGCTCGCGTCGGTCTCGGCCACGAGGGTGTCGGCGAAGGCCAGGCCCATCGCGCCGGTTCCGACGATCAGATAGTCGGCTTCGAGGTCGGTGGGCATGCGGGCTCCGGGATCGCGTGGAGGGCGACGAGCCGTCGCGGCCCGTCGTGTTCGACCGTACCGGCTCATGCGCGCGAGGCCCTGGCGCTCGAGCCGGCGGGCCGGGGGGGTTCCCGCTCTTTCGTCCCACCATCGGGGACAATTCGCGTCGAACCCCCCATCGGCTCAGAGGCGCGGGGAGGAGGTCCAGGCGCCGCCGTCGATCCGCCACAGCATCCGCGTCGCGTCCCGGTGGCCGTCCAGCCCCTCGTGGCTCGTCTCAAAGGCCATGCCGCGCTCCTGCACTCGCCGTCCGTGCGCTGCCCAGGCCTCCCGGTAGGCCCGGTCGACCGCCGCCCGCTCTTCGGGATCTCCGTCGGGTGAGGTGAGCTTGAAGGAGGCCGGCACCTCGAGGGACGTGGTCGTCCCGTCGGGGGCGAGGAGCTGCCAACGCTCGTCGGTCATCCGGTGAGAGGCGCGGTACTCGAGCGAGCCGTCGGCGTGCCAGCGCCAGCGGATCATCCAGCCGGCGCCGGCGAGGTGCCCGTCGGCCCGGCTCGCGGCGACGGCGTCCGGAAGGTGGAGCCCCCAGGCCGCGTAGGTGCGGGCGAAGGCGAGTTGAACGGGGGAGCGGGGGGCGGTCATGCGTGCAGGTGTGCGCGTTGTCCGTCGGGGCCGAAGAACCCGATCAGCTCGGCCGGGCCGTCGACGGCGCCGAACCAGTGCGGGGTCCAGGTACTGAACTCGACCGCCTCGCCGGGTTCGATGACGTGTTCGTCGTCGCCGAGGACGAGCCGGAGCCTCCCCGTGAGCACGTACAGCCACTCGTGGCCGGCGTGGCTCGGGAGCGGCCCGCGCGGTACGCGACGCTTCGCCCCGACGGTGACCCGGAAGGCCTGCAGCCCGGCCGGGCCGTGTCGCGAGAGCGGCCACATCGTCATCCCGTCGAAGCGCCGGGGCGGCCCGGAGACGCGAGGATCCTGCGACGCGGCGGCGCCGAGCAGCTGGTCGGTGCTCACGTCGAGCGCGGCGGCGAGGGCGGGCACGTGATCGAGGGCGAGGCGGCGCTTGCCGGATTCGAGGCGGCTGAGGGTGGAGACGTCGATGCTCGCCCGCTCGGCCACCTGCTGCAACGTGAGGCCACGCTCGTGGCGCAGCTCGCGGAGCCGGCGGCGCACCCGGCCGTCGACGCTCTCCTCCTCTTTTGCCTGCATGGCAAGAGAGCTTGCCAGATCGAGCTCCTCGTGTCACCGTCGCGGGATGGACGGCGCGGGCAAGGATTCACTCACCTTCTGGGAGGAGCGCTACCGCGCCCGGGAGCACCCGTCGACCGGGCGGCCGAACGCGCTCTTGGCGGAGATCGCGGAGCCGCTGGCGCCGGGCCGCGCGCTCGAGCTCGGCTGCGCCCTCGGTGACGACGCGAACTGGCTGGCTGCCCGCGGTTGGCAGGTCGTGGGCGTCGACGTCTCCGCCAACGCGGTGGCCCGCGCCGCCGCCCGGGCCTCCGAGCTCGGCCACGCCGATCGAGCGGTCTTCGAGCAGCACGACCTCGCCGAGAGCTTCCCGGAGGGCACCTTCGACCTCGTGAGCGCCGTCCACTTCCAGTCCCCGGTCGCCTTCGACCGCCCGGCCGTGCTCCGGCGCGCGGCAGCGTCCCTGGCCCCCGGGGGCCGCATCGTGCTCATCGACCACGGCGCCCACTCCGCGAAGCCGGAGTACGTCGCGCCGACGACCGACGAGCTGCTCGCCGACCTCGCGCTCGACCCCGACGCCTGGAAGGTGCTCCGGGCCGACACCCCCGCCCACGAACGTGCCGGCGGGGACGGAGCGACCACGACCCACACCGACGTGGTGATCGTCGCGAGGCGCCGCGGAGGCGGGTGACGGGGTCAGGTCGAAGGCAGGCGGATCAGCCGCGGCAATCCACGGCGACGGCCAACGCGTCGCAGATCTGGCGCATGCGCGGCTCGGCCAGACGACCGAGCCGCTCGACGAGGACGCCGAGCGAGACGCTCTCGACCGAGTCGAGATTGACCGCGGACCGCCGGCCGACGGGATCGGTCCCGGGCTCCAGTTCGACCTCGCTCGCGAGCCCGCGGACGGTCGTGGTGCAGGGCGCGACGAGGGCACGACCGAGCCGCGGGATGGCCGCGTCGCGGGAGAGCACGACGACCGGGCGCCGGCCGATCTCGGGAAGCTCACACCACCACAGCTCGCCGCGGAGCGGTGTAGGGCTCACGACGCGCCCGCCGCACGACGGAACGACGCGAGGTCGCCCCATGCGTCCGGCTCGTCAAGCGGGTGTGCGTCGTAGGCGGCGTAGCTCGCGTCGATCTCTGCAGCGCGGTGCTGCGCGAGGAAGGCACCGAGCGCCTCGTCGATCAGTGCCGCATCGTTCCCAGACGCGCGGAGGCGGCGCGCCTGCTCGAGCATGTCGGTGTCGACTGTGGTGCTGAGGCGTGTGCGAGCCATGCCACAAGTGTGCCACACCGTTCGGCGGTCGACGCGATCTGAAAGGCTCCGGACATGGCCGACGACACGACGACCGAGGACCCCTCCGGGACCATCGACGCGATCGTCGCGGAGCTCGGCGACTGGCGCGGAGAGCTCCTGCTGCGGCTCCGGGGCCTCATCCACGAGGCCCTCCCCGGTGTCACCGAGGAGATCAAGTGGCGCAAGCCGTCGAACCCGCTTGGCGTTCCGACCTGGAGCTACGACGGGATCATCTGCACCGGCGAGAGCTACAAGGGCAAGGTGAAGCTCACCTTCGCCCACGGCGCCTCACTCGACGACCCGGCCGGCCTCTTCAACGCGAGCCTCGAGGGCAAGACCCGCCGCGCGGTCGACCTGCGCGAGGGCGACGGGATCGACGCGGACGCGTTCAAGGCCCTCGTTCGCGCGGCCGCGGAACGCAACTCGGCGTAGCCGCGCGCACGGGCCCTCAGTGCCGCTGCGCCGCCCCCGCCTTGGCCGCCCGCGCCTGCTTGACCCGGTCGACGCTTTTCAGTGCGACCTTCCGCAGCCGCACGTGCTCGGGCGTCACCTCGACGCATTCGTCCTCGCGCAGGAACTCCATCGCCTGGTCGAGCGACATGGGCTTCGGCGGCACGAGGCGGATCATCTCGTCCGCACCCGCGGAGCGGATGTTGTTGAGGTGCTTCTCGCGGACGATGTTCACGTCCAGATCCTCCGAGCGCGCGTTCTCGCCGACGATCATGCCTTCGTAGACCTGCTCGGTCGGGTTGACGAAGAGCGCGCCGCGATCCTGGAGGGTGAAGCAGGCGTTGGGCGTGACGACGCCCTGACGGTCGGAGACCAGCGCGCCGGTCGGGCGCGTGCGCAGCTCGCCGAACCACGGCTCGTAGCGGTCGGAGACGTGGTGCATGAGGCCGGTGCCACGCGTCTCGGTGAGGAACTCCGTGCGGAAGCCGATCAGGCCGCGGGCGGGGACGAGGTAGTCCATGCGCACCCAGCCGGTGCCGTGGTTGACCATCTGCTCCATGCGGCCCTTGCGCAGGGCGAGCAGCTGCGTGATGACGCCGACGTACTCCTCCGGCGCGTCGACCGTCATCCGCTCGACCGGCTCGTGGATCTTGTCGTTGACGAGCTTGGTGACGACCTGCGGCTTGCCGACGGTGAGCTCGTAGCCCTCACGCCGCATCATCTCGACGAGGATCGCGAGCTGGAGCTCGCCTCGGCCCTGGACCTCCCAGGTGTCCGGCCGCTCCGTGTCGTTCACGCGCAGTGAGACGTTGCCGACGAGCTCACGGTCGAGGCGGTCCTTCACCTGGCGGGCGGTCAGGTACTTGCCGTCCTGCCCGGAGAGCGGGGAGGTGTTGATGCCGATGGTCACCGAGAGCGACGGCTCGTCGACGGAGATCACGGGCAGCGGCCGCGGGTCGTCGGCGTCGGCGAGCGTCTCGCCGATGGTGATATCCGGGATGCCGGCGACGGCGATGATCTCGCCGGGGCCGGCCGTCTCGGCGTCGACCGAGGTGAGGTTCTCGGTGATGTAGAGGTTCGTGATCTTCGCGTTCGACACGGTGCCGTCGAGCTTGGACCAGGCGACCGTCTGGCCCTTCTTGACCCAGCCGTGACGCACGCGGCAGAGCGCGAGGCGGCCGACGTAGTTCGACGCGGCGAGGTTCGTCACGAGCGCCTGGAACGGGTGATCCGGGTCGTAGGACGGCGGCGGGATGGTCTCGACGAGGAGGTCGAGCAGCGGCTTGAGGTCGGTCCCCTCCGTGACGACGTCGTCCTTGAACTCCATCGACGCCCAGCCCTGCTTCGCGTTCGTGTACACGATCGGGAAGTCGATCTGGTCCTCCGTCGCGTCGAGATCGAAGAACAGGTCGTAGACCTCGTCGATGACCTCCTTGATGCGCGCGTCCGGTCGGTCGACCTTGTTGATCACGAGGATCACCGGGAGCTTCGCGGCCAAAGCCTTGCGCAGCACGAAGCGCGTCTGGGGCAGCGGGCCCTCGGAGGCGTCGACGAGGAGGAGGACGCCGTCGACCATCGTCAGCCCGCGCTCGACCTCGCCGCCGAAGTCCGCGTGGCCGGGCGTGTCGATGACGTTGAGCTTCACGTCGCCGTGCTGGATCGCCGTGTTCTTCGCGGAGATCGTGATGCCCTTCTCGCGCTCGAGATCCATCGAGTCCATGACCCGGTCCTCGAGCGAGGCGCCCTCGCGGAACGCGCCGGCTTGACGCAGCATCCCGTCGACCAGGGTCGTCTTCCCGTGGTCGACGTGCGCGACGATCGCGACGTTGCGGAGGTCCTCGCGGACGGCGGTGTTGGCGCTCTGGGCGGTGTGGGGCACGCGCGGAGGGTAGTGCGGAGCCTCCGACGCCCTGTCAGGGCACGTCCGCGCCTGCCGGTCGTCCGAGGTCGTCGTCGTACAGCGCGCACCGGTCGTAGGCGGCACGCGGCGCACCGCCGCGCTCGAGCAGCTCACCCGCGCCGCGCAGCAGCGAGCAGGTGACGCGCTCGCCCATGGTCAGCGACACGTTGAAGAAGTAGTTGTCGTTGTCGATCGGGCTGATCTCGTCGCCCGCCTCGTTCGTGACCGAGCGCCGGATCGGCTCGGGGTAGGCCTCGCGCGGGGCGATCAGGTAGCCGAGCTGATCACCCGCGAGGCCCATCGTCATCCAGCCCTTCGCCCCCTTGGTGAGGGTCCGGACGAGCTCGGCGATCTGCGGGTAGGCCTCGCCGGGGACGGCGGAGAGCAGCACGTCGCCGATCCGCAGGGTCGCGGTCGTGGTGCCGAGGATGTTCCCGGTGAGGAACGGCGGCTGCTTCGAACGCGAGAGCTGGGCACCGGCGACGCTGCCCAGGTAGTTGAGGCCCGAGGATCGGGGGCGTTGCGTCGCCGCGTCCTGCACGAGGAAGCTCCGCCCGTCGACCCGCGGCCGGGTCCCGACGGGCTCGGCGTTCTCGCGGGCCGTCGCCGGCGCGGTCGACGACGAGCCCCGCGTAGGCGCGCACGGCGCACACGTCGGCGGCCAGGCCCTTCGGCCACGCCCGGGCAGCCGGGGCGCTTCGGCTGGGTCCGGCCGAGCGTGCCCATGAGGGTCACGGCCGGCGCGCCGGTGCGGCGCTCGAGCTCGTGGTTGGCCGATGGGGTCCAGTCGCCGGAGGCGAGCAGGTTCTCGGAGCCGAGCACGGTCGGGTGCCCGTTGTGGTTGAGGACGGTGACGAGGGTGTGCCCGTCGTCGGCCGCCCGGGCCTCGAGCACACGGAGCTCGTCGTCGATGCGCGGGTTGTTCGGGTCGCCCTCGAACTGGTTGACGAGGAGGTCGCCGGCCGGCGCCGTGCCGTAGCTGAGCGTCGCGGGCTGCAGGTCGGCGAGGGCGGCGAGCGCGGCCTCGACGGTGCGGTCGTAGACGAGCTTGCGGTAGGCGAGCGGGACCCCGCCCCAGGCGCCGAGAAGGTCCGGCCCCGCGTGGCTGTGGTTGGCCTGCAGGACGACGCGCTCGGGCGTGAGCAGTCCGCCGCTGCGGCGCGGCGATCTCCCGCCGGGCGTCGGAGAGGCCGAAGGGACCCTCCTCGACGGCGATGAACCAGCCCTGCGCCTCAGCGTCGCCCATGAGCACCGCCCGGTCGCCGGCGGCGATCGCCACCGTCCGGACCTCGAGCCCGTCGGCGGAACGTGCCCGTCCGCGGCGCGGCCCTCGCTGAACGGACTGCCGCCGCCGATGCCGTAGCCGCCGAGGTAGACGGGCGGGCCGGCGCTCCGGCACCGCGAGCGAACGGACGGCCGCGCCGGCGCGGTAGCCCGGTGCGCCCCTTTCGGATCGCCCTTGCGCGTGCAGCGGGAGGGATCCAGACGGAGCTTGCGGACGTGGCGTCGCGTGCGTTCCCCGCGCCGGCGCAGGAGCGCGACGACCCGACGGGAGCGGCAGGTGCCGAGCAGGCGGGCGCCGGTCTTCGTCAGCGGCGCTCCCGGCGGATGCCGGGCGCCGCGGCCGCTGCAGCCGGGCGAGCGTGGTGGTGCGCCCGAGCGGGCGGACGGTGAGCGTCCAGGCGCTCCGGGCGGGGACCTGGACCCGGGCCGCGATCGTGCCGGTCGTGAGCAGCTCGGCCTGCCGCACGGGCGCGAGGCGGACCGTCGGTGATGCACCGGTCGCCCAGGCGGGCACGAGCAGCGTGGCGAGGACGATCACGAACGACACGGCGGCGGCACGGGGGAGGGACGGCATGGCGCCGACCCTCCCACGCTTCTCGGATCCGACGCAACCACGCGTGAGCGCGGCGGCACCGGGGCTCAGCGGCGTACCGCGACCCCCACCCGGGCGCCGAGCGGCCGAACGGCCCCGGGCTTCAGGCGCTGGGTGGCGACCTGGCCGCGGCGGCCCGGGTCGCGAGAGCGGCCGACCGCGCCGAGGCGGCACCCTCCGGTCGTCAGCGCCGCCCGGGCACCCGCGAGGCTCCGGCCGAGGAGCATGGGCACCACGCAGGCCGCCCGGCCCCACGACGGCTCCCCGCCGAGGGTCACCGGAGTGAGGACGCCGCCCGCCGCACCGCCGACGAGCGTCGTGCTCCCGCCTCGCACGGAGGAGAACACGAGCCCCGCCCCGTCGGGCGAGAACGCGGCGTCGCGGTCCTCGGTGTCGGCGTCGGCGGTGAGGTCCAGCTTGCCGGCCCCGGTGGCGTCCATCGTCCAGATGTCCGTCCCGCGGGTGCTCACGTCGCAGCGGGTCGGGCCGGTGAAGGCGATCCGCCGCCCGTCGGGGCTCCATGCCGGCTCCGAGCTCGCGCCGGAGAACGCGAAGCCCGGCTGCCGCTCGCACCCCGCCTGCAGCGGCTCGGGGGTGAGGTTCACCGGCGCACCGCCCGCCAGCGGCATGACGTACACGCAGTGGCCGCCTCCGCGCGGGCTCTCACAACCCGTGCGGTCGAAGGCGACGAGCCTTCCGTCGGGGGAGACGGCGGGGTGGCGCTCCTCGTGGCCGTCGGTCGCGGTGAGCCGGCGGGGTGTGCCGCCCCGCACCGGGACCCGGGCGAGCTCGACCCCGCCGAAGGCCCCGGTGGAGAACACGAGCTCGCGCCCGTCCGGCGTCCAGGCCGGGTCGTCGTGGAAGCGGCCGTCGGTCGTGACCGCCGCCGCGCCGTACCCGTCCACCCCCACGACCCACAGGTCCCGGTTCCTGACGAAGGCGACCCGGCCGCCGTCGGGGGAGACGGCGGGGTCGTGATCGAGCCGGCTCTCGGTGAGCGGACGGACCGCGCCGCCGCCGGCCGGCAGCAGCACGATGCGGCCCTCGCGGGCGGCCACGACCGGCCCGTTGAGGACCGGCGCGGCCTGGGCCGTGGCCGCCGTGCAGAGCGCGACGGCAACGGTGGAGCCCAGGCCCAGGAGGCGAGCCGGGCGCATCAGCGGACCCTCAGCGTGCGGCTGCTGCTGCGGCCGCCCGCGGTCACGGTGAGCCGGACCTGCTTGCCCTTGAGCGAGGCGACCCGTCGGGCGTTCAGCCGGCCCAGGCGCAGCGTCACCCGGCCGGCGCGCCGGACGCGCACCGTGCCGGTGGCCAGCCGGGCGCCCTTCAGCGTGAGGGTGGCCTTGACGGTGCCCGCCTTCGTCGCGGTCACCGTCACCCCGAGCCCCTTGCGGAGTGCCGTGCGGGTCGCGGTCGAGACCGTGAAGCGGACCCGGGGCGCAGGCGGGGTGCCCGGGCCGCCGACGCTCCCGCTGCCCGAGCCGGAGCCCGAGCCGGCACCGGACCCCGAGCCGGCGCCGGCGCCGGCCGAGCCCGTCCCGCCGCCGGCGCTGCCCCCGCCGCCGACGCTGCCCCCGCCGCCGGCGCCGCCTCCGCTCCCGCCGCCCCCGGTCCCGCCGGTGAAGCGGGTGGCCGCGGGGTCGGCCGGACCCCAGTCGGGCGTGCTCCCCGTGGGGCTGATGACCCCGGAGCCGGTGACGTCGCAGTCGTCGGTCGCGTAGCGGCCGAAGCGCACCGTCTCGATCCCGGCCGAGGACTGATAGGCGGCGGCGCTGCCGTCGGGCGACCAGCTGACGTCGCCGAGCTTGGGGTCGGCGTCGGCCGCGCACACGAAGCCGGTCGGCCGCGCGGGCGTCCCGGTGGCCACCGTGCCGTCCGAGACCGCGAAGCCGAGCTGCTTGCTCGCGCCGTAGCCCACGTTGAAGGCGACTCGCCGACCGTCGCGGGAGAATTCCGCGTCGGAGAAGTCGGTGGTGCCGGAGAACCAGCGCTCCATCGAGTAGTCCCCGCCGCCGAGCACGTCAAAGGCGAGCGTCGAGCCGAGCGTCACGACCGTCTTGCTGTCGGAGACCCACTCGGGCTCGGCGGCGCCGAACTGGTTGCCGTAGGTCTCCTGCGGGGTGGCCTCGCTCACGTTCGTGGCCGTGTAGAAGACCGAGTTCTGCTGCCCGCAGGTCGAGGCCGGCGGGCAGGCGATGTCGGTGTACTCGTAGGCGAGCTTGCTCCCGTCGGGGGAGAGCGACAGGTTCACGGGCGTGCCGCGGAACCACCCTCCGTTGCCCGTGCGGGCCGGCTTGGTCGTGATGGATCGGATCGGCCGCCCGTCGCGGGCCATGAGCTGGATCGCGCCCGCGCCCTGGACCGCGGCGATCGTGCCGTCGTCGGCCTGCGTGGGGGAGTGCCAGCCACCTCCGTCGGTGAGCTGGAGCTTCCTCGCGCCGTCGGGCGAGGCGGACCAGACGTTCCCGCCGTCCACGTAGACGATCGAGTCGGCGGAGGCGAGGGCGGGCAGGGTCAGGGTCGCGGTGGTCAGGGCCAGCGCGGTGAGCGTCGTGCGGAGCATGGTCTTCGTGTCCTTTCGGGAGTGGTGTGCGATCAGGCGGCCGGAGCGGCCACGAGGGGACGGGAGGGCGCGGCGAGGACGGCACCGAGGCCGACGGCGATCCAGTAGGCGCCGGCGAGGACCGAGCAGCCCAGGAGCGAGAACGGGATGGCACAGAGCCAGGCGGCCGGGAGGCCGAACGCGAGGGCCCGGGAGGAGCCCGCCCGGCGGAGCGCCCGGGCGGTGGCGATCGAGCCGAAGAGCCAGAGCGCGTTGGCGACGGGCGCGACGACCACGAACCACGAGGCGTCCTCGCCCCGCAGGTTCGAGACGATCGCCGCCCCGGCCAGGAGCACCTGGCCGACGGCGGCCACCATCGGCCCGCGAGAGGTCGGCACCGTCCGGCCGAGCAGCAGGAGCCCGGCGACGGTGAGCAGGAGCGCGGCGGCCATCCCGCCCACGGCGACGTGCGCGGCGGTGGTCTCGATCGTGTCGGCCCGGACGCCGTCGGCCTCGACGATGGTGAGCAGGCCGAGCGGCATCCAGGCGAGGCCGCCGAGGGCGGCGAGCGCCCCGAGGAGGCGAGGGGGGAGAGCGGTCATGAGCAGGTCCTTTCGGGAGGAAGTGGCGATGAGGAGGACGTTCGCGGCCCCGCGCTCGTCCGGCATCGGCCCGCGGTCGCGTCGTGGTCGCTCGCGTGGTTGGTCTCGTGTGCTCCCTGCGGAGGAGCGGGTGGGCGGCGCTGCGACCTACGGGCGCGTGGACGTCAACCGCGAGGAGGACGGGGCGTGCGACCTGCGAGGGACGACAGCCCGATGTGCCGCCGGTAGCGTCGGCCGCGACGTGCTGCGTTCCTGGCCCGCCCTCACCGTCCTGCTTGCCCTCACGGGGCTGCTCGAAGCTGCGGTCGTGGATGCGCCGGCGGGCGTCGCGGCCGCCGCCGGCGCGGCGCTGGCCCTGCCCGCCGGGCTTCTGCTGATCGCGCGCCGTCCGCTCCCGGGGGCGCTCCTCGTCCTGGCGGTCGGGCTGGCGGTCGGCCTGGCCGGCGTGCGTCCCGACGAGGGGTTGACGCCGATCGGCGTCGCCCTGGTCGGGGCCGCGGGAGTGGGGCGTTGGGGCGAGGCCGACCGCCGCGCCGACACGCTCGCGCTGCTCACCGGGGTCGCCGCGATCGCCGTGCTGGCCGTGCTCTTCCGCGAGCCGGACCCCTCGCTGCGCGGCCTGCCGTTCTTCGTGGCCCTGCTCGGCGCCGCCTTCGCCGTCGGCCGCCAGCTCCAGGGGCGCGCGCTCGAGCGCGAGGATCTCCAGGAGCGACGTGAGCGGCTCGAGCAGGAGCGCGCGCAGGAGGTCGCCCGGGCCGTCATCGTCGAGCGCGAGCGGATCGCCGCCGAGCTCCACGCGATCATCCGCTCGAGCGTCGATCGGGTCGCCGCGGGCGCTGCGCGAGCCGAGGGCGAGCTCGACCGGAACCCCGTCGCGGCCGTGGCCACCCTCCAGGAGGTGCGCGCGGCGGCCAGCGGCGCGCTGACCGAGACCCGTCGGCTGCTCGGGCTGCTGCGCACCGACGGGGCCGAGTACGCGCCCCAGCCGGGCCTGGCCGCTCTGGCCGACCGCGCCCGCAGCGACGGCTACGACCTGCGGGTGGCCCCCGACCGCTCGCCGGTCGCCCTGCCCGCAGGCCTCGAGCTCGCGCTCGTCCGCATCGTCGAGGAGGCGGTCGGCGCCGTGGAGCCCGCGCGGCGCTCGGCCGTTCGCGTGGAGGTGGCCCGTGAACCCTCCGCGTTGGCCTTCTCGGTCACGGTCGACGGCGCCGAGCCGCCGTGGCGGGAGCGCGACCCGCTGCTGGCGGGGATGCGCGAGCGGGTCCGCGTCTACGGCGGGGAGCTGGTCACCGTCGCCCAGGGCGCCGGCTGGGCCCTCCGTGGCCGCCTCCCGGTCGCCGGGTCGGGCGCATGACCCGTCCGACCCGCAGCGAGCTGCTTCCCGTGCTCGCGCTGGTGGCGATCGCCGTCCTCGACGGGCTCGCCAACCCCGCCGAGCGCCCGGCCGCAGTCGTCGTGGTCACCGGGGTGCTCACGGCGCTCGTGCTGCTGGGGCGGCGCCGTCACGCCGTCGCGGTCCCGCTGCTCGTGGGACTCCTCATCGCGGGCCGCGCGCTCGCGGGGGCGGTGCCGGATCAGACGACGAGCACCCTGCCGCTGCTCATCCTCGCGACGTTCTCGGCGGCCGTCCACGCCCCCCGCCTGCGCGACGGCCTGCTGGCCGGGGTCGCCTGCCTGGCCGGCACGCTCTTCGGGGTCTCGGCCACCACCAGCGAGCCGGTCGGCCCGGCCGATCTCGTCATCGTCTCGGTGCTCATCCTCGTCGCCGCGGGCAGCGGCACCGTCGTCCGGCGCCGGACGACGGAATCGCGCCTGCTCCTCGAGGCAGGCGAGGCGGCCGAACGAGAGCGGGACCGCCAGGCCCGTGCGGCCGTCACGGAGGAGCGGGCACGGATCGCGCGTGAGCTTCACGACGTCCTCGCCCACTCCGTCTCGATCATCTCCGTCCAGGCCGGGGCCGCCGAGCGCCAGGCGCTACGGGATCCGGCCCGCGCCCGGGCGGCGGTGGCCCAGGTCCGGCGCACGGCGGAGGAGGCGCAGAACGACCTCGTCCGCCTGCTCGACGTGCTGCGCGGCCGGGACGCCATCCCCGCGAGCCGTCAGCCCGGGCTGCCCGAGCTCGAGCGGCTCGTGGCCGAGGCACGCGAGGCGGGGCACCCGGTGGCGCTCGAGCTCGATCCGGCTCTCGCCGGCCTGCTCCCGGAAGGGGTGGCGCTCGCTGCCTACCGGATCGTCCAGGAGAGCCTCACGAACGTCCGCAAGCATGCGGGCGCGGTCCCCACCGACGTCCGGCTGCTCGCGCAGGGGGCCGGCCTCCTGGTCGAGGTCGTCAACCTGCCCGGGCCCGGCCGGGGCGGCGGATCCGGGCTCGGCCTGGTGGGCATGGACGAGCGGGTCCGCGTCCACGGGGGCGACCTCCGTGCCGGGCCGGACGCGGCGGGCCGCTGGGCGGTCGAGGCCATCCTCCCCCTGGGGGCGCCGGCATGATCCGCGTCCTGCTGGCCGACGACCAGGCCCTGGTGCGCGGGGGGATCCGGGCCATGCTCGAGGCCGAGGACGACCTGCGCGTGGTCGGCGAGGCCGAGGACGGGGCGCAGGCGGTGGAGCAGGCGCTGCTCCACCGGCCCGAGGTGATCCTCATGGACATCCGGATGCCCGGGACCGACGGGATCGAGGCGACGCGGCGGCTGGTCGAGCGCGGCGCGAGCGCGCGCGTCCTCGTCGTCACGACCTTCGACCTCGACGAGTACGTCTTCGCCGCCCTGCGGGCCGGCGCCAGCGGCTTCCTGCTCAAGGACGCCGATCCGGATCGCCTCGTGCAGGCGGTCAGGACCGTCGCGGCCGGGGAGACGCTGCTCGCCCCGACCGTCACCCGGCGGCTCGTCGAGCACTTCGTCCGCGGCCCCGAACCGGGCACCGCGAGCCGCTCCCGCTTCTCCGAGCTGACCGAACGCGAGCTCGAGGTGCTGGGCCTCGTGGCGCAAGGCCTCTCCAACGCGGAGATCGCCGGGACGCTGTTCCTCTCCGAGGCGACGGTGAAGACCCACGTCACCCGCTCCTGGCCAAGCTCGGCCTCCGTGACCGGGTCCAGGCCGTCGTCCTGGCCTACGAGACCGGGCTCGCGGTCCCGGGCGCTCAGGCGCCGTAGGGATCTTCAGGGGAGCGCTCGGCGCCGGGGGCCGGCGAGGTGTCGGGCGTGCTCGCCTGCGGACGGACCGCGTTGCCCGGGTCCTCGGTGGCCCGCGGGCAGCCGCGGCGGCCGGCGCCCCGGTAGGGCAGGCGGACGACGACCGAGCCGGCGTTGTTGTCCTCCCTGAGCTCGACGAGGTCGTTGCGCGGGTCGGCCTTCAGCGTGTAGAGGAAGCAGCCCCGCAGCCCCGTCACGTCGACGTAGTTCTGCGGGTAGTCGTAGGGGTAGATGTCCGCCCAGCCGACGCTCGTGCCGAGCGTGAGCAGCCGGGCCGAGCCGTCCTGCGAGCAGGCGCCGAACTGCCGCTCGCGCGGTGTCCGGGCGTACCGCTTGCCGGTGTCGAGGCGCTTGACCTTCGTGAGGTCGCGGAAGCAGTAGTCGACCTTCGGGCCCGTGCGCCGGATCTTGCCGACGGTGCCCGTGGCGTTGATGCGCCGCAGGGTGAAGCTCGCCGCGTTGTGGTACTTCCAGTAGACGCCGCGGGTCTCGGTGTCGTAGAAGTTCAGGCGCCCTCCCTCGGGAAGCACGAGCGGCGTGCGCTGCGTCGTGCGGCCCCGGAGCACCTGGCGCGCGGGGATGTACTCGCTGCCCTGCGTGCGCCGCCCGCGGATCTCCATCGGCCCGTCGCCGACGTTCACGATCGCGTTCGTCGCCGCGAGCAGCCGGCGCCGGGGCGTCCGCAGCAGCTTCACGTTGTAGGGCGCGCGCATGACGAGGTCAGGACACGCGTAGTCCGGGGCGGGGGCGGCGCACGGGTTGGCCGTGGCCGCGACGGCGAGGGCGGAGGCGAGGAACATCGCGCGCGATGGTAGGCCTGCCCGGCCGCCGGGGCGCCGGGTCAGGCGCCGCGACCGGTCTTGGCCTGGAGCTCGTCGATGCGCTCGGAGGCGGCGGCCTTCGTCAGCGACTCGTCGAACTCGACGCCGGCCTCCTGGCTCAGGGTCTGCAGGTAGCTCGCCTGGGCGCCGGTCATCGGCTCCTCGCCGGTGACCCAGTCGCTCGGATCCTTCTCGGCGTTTCCGGTGGGGTTGTTCTTGGGATCTTGATCGGTCATGAGCACCCAGTTGCCCGGGAACGTGCGTTCGCTACCGTCCGCAGCGTGAACCCGGCGCGTCCCCGCATCGGCCTGGTCCTCGGCGCGGGCGGCGTCATCGGCGCCGCCTGGCTCCAGGGCGCCCTCGCGGCGCTCACCGAGGAGACCGGCTGGGATCCCGGGAGCGCGGACGTTCATCGTCGGCACGAGCGCCGGCTCGGTCATCGGCTCGCTGCTGGCCTGCGGGATTCCACCCTGGTACATGCTCGCCCACGCTGCCGGGGAGGAGTTCGACGGGCTGCTCGACGCGGCCGGCGACCGCGCCTCGGTGCTCTCGAGCGACGCGGGCAACGGCCTGAGCCTCGAGCGCGCGCTCCCGCGGCCCGGACCGGGCTCCTGGCGCCTCGCGCTCGGCGCGCTCCGAAGGAGCCGCGACGGCTGCCGCCCGCGGCGGTCCTCGCGGGCTGGCTCCCGCGCGGCTTCGTCTCCACCGCGGCCGATCAAGGACGTCATCCGCGCCGCCTGCGCCGAGGACTGGGCGCCCCACCCGGGCCTGCGGGTGGTCGCCTGCGACTACGGCACCGGTCGCCGTGTCGCCTTCGGTGCGCCCGGGCGCCCCGAGCCGCGCAGCTCGCCGAGGCCGTCGCCGCCTCCTGCGCGATCCCCGCGTTCTACGTCCCGCCGGTCATCGGCGGGCGCACCTACGTCGACGGGGGCCTCTGGTCGGTCTCGAACCTCGACCTCCTCGCGCGTGAGGAGCTCGACCTGGTCATCTGCCTGAACCCGACGAGCTCGCGCGACGACGTGGGCGCCCCGCTCGGGCGCTACTTCCGCGCCCAGGCCGGGCGACGGCTCGGGCGCGAGGCGAAGCGGGTCGAGGACGCCGGGACCGAGGTCGTCCTGATCCAGCCGGTGGCCGAGGACCTCGAGGTCATGGGGGAGAACCTGATGGCCTCCGCTCGGCGGCAGCAGGTCACCGAGCGTGCCCGGCAGACCACCGCCTGGCAGCTCCGCGCCCTCGGCGACCGGCTCGCCGGCCTGCCCACGGGGGCGGCGCCGTTCCTCCGAGCGTCCGGCGGGGGAGCCCGCGACGTGGGCGCCCTTCGGCAACGCCGCGCGGGAGCGCTTCCCCGCGGCCGCCTGAGGAGGCCGCGCGGTCGCGGTCATCTCCGACCCCGTTGGTAGGATTGGGGTTCATGATCTTCACGACCAAGGCCGAGTACGGCGTCCGCCTCATGGTGGAGCTGGGGCGCCAGTCCGGCGCTCCCACGGCCACCTCGCTGAAGGTGATCGCCGAGTCCGAGGCGCTTCCGCTGGCCTACTTGGAGCGCATCGTCGCGCTGCTGAAGAAGGCCGGGCTCGTCGAGAGCACCCGGGGTGCACACGGCGGCTACCGGCTGTCGCGGACCCCGGAGGAGATCACGATGGACGACGTCATCCTCGCCCTCGAGGGCAGCGTCGCGCCGATGAACTGCTTCGTCGACGACACCGACGGCACGAGCCGTGTGCTCTGCTCCCACGAGGCCGACGCCGGCCAGGGCTGCGCCACCAAGCTCCTCTGGATGCGCGTGCAGGGCGGCGTGATGGAGAAGCTCCAGCAGACCACGCTGGCCGAGCTCGTCGCCTTCTCGCACCGCGAGATCCCCCTTCCGACCGAACGAGAGAACCTCACGCATGCCTGAACTCGAGATCCGCGACCTGCACGTCCAGGCCGACGACAAGGAGATCCTCAAGGGGGTCAACCTCACCGTCAACCCCGGCGAGATCCACGCGCTGATGGGGCCGAACGGCTCCGGCAAGTCGACCCTCGCCAACGCGATCATGGGCCACCCGAGCCTCGAGGTCACCCAGGGTCAGATCCTCTTCGGCGGCGAGGACATCACGGGCGCCGACGTCGACGAGCGTTCCCGTATGGGCCTCTTCATGGCCTTCCAGTACCCGGTCGCGATCCCCGGCGTGACGATCACGAAGTACCTCCGCATGGTCATGAACGCGCACCGCGAGGCCCGCGGCGAGGAGGAGATCTCGCTCAAGGAGTTCCGCAAGACCGTCGAGGCCGCGATGGAGCTCACCGACGTCCCGCGCGCCTTCGTGCAGCGCTACCTGAACGACGGGTTCTCCGGCGGCGAGAAGAAGCGCCTCGAGACCCTGCAGCTCGCGCTCCAGCAGCCCTCGATGGCGGTGCTCGACGAGACCGACTCCGGGCTCGACATCGACGCGCTGAACGTCGTCGCCAACGGCGTGAACGTCGTCGCCAAGCAGAGCGACATGGGCGTTCTCATCATCACGCACTACCAGCGGATCCTCCACATGGTCCAGCCCTCGCGCGTCTCGATCCTCTTCGAGGGCAAGATCGTCAAGGAGGGCGGCCCCGAGCTCGTCACCCAGCTCGAGGCCGAGGGCTACGGCTGGATCCGCGACGAGCTCGCAGCCGCGTAACGATGGCCATCGCCGACGCTCCGGACGTGCGCGCGGAGTTCCCGACGCTCGAGCGCGAGGGGATGGTCTACCTCGACTCGGGCGCGACCTCCCAGACCCCGCGCCCGGTCCTGGCGGCGATGGAGGACTACTACGCGCACCACCGCGCGTCCGTCCACCGCGGGGTCTACGCCGTCGCCGCCGAGGCGACCGACCTGTTCGAGGGCGCCCGGCACCGCGTCGCCCGCTTCGTCGGCGCCGAGGCGCGCAACACGGTCTTCACCCGGAACGCCACCGAGGCGCTGAACGTCGTCGCCCGCGGCGTCGCCGGGCCGGGGGACAAGGTCGTGCTCACGGAGATGGAGCACCACTCGAACATGGTGCCCTGGCAGATGACCGGCGCCGAGCTCCTCTGGGTCGGGCTCGACGGCGAGGGTCGTCTCGACCTCGATCAGCTGTACGGGTACCTGGACGCGGGCGGCGTGAAGGCCGTCGCGCTCACCCACGTCTCGAACGTGCTCGGCACGATCAACCCGGTCGCCGAGATCTGCGCCCGCGCCCGCGCCGCCGGGGCGCTCACGCTGATCGACGGTACCCAGGCCGTCCCGCGACTGCCAGTCGACGTGGTCGAGCTCGGCTGCGACTTCTACGTCTGGACCGGCCACAAGGCGTACGGCCCGACCGGTGTCGGTGTTCTGCACGGGCGCCGCGAGGCGCTCGAGGCGCTGCCGCCGCTCATCGGCGGCGGGCACATGATCGCGTCCGTCACGAAGGAGGGGCCGCGGTTCGCCGAGGTCCCGACGAAGTTCGAGGCGGGCACGAGCGCCATCGCCGAGGTCATCGGCCTCGGTGCTGCGATCGACTGGCTCGGCGCGATCGGGCTCGAGACGGTCCGTGCCCACGAGCTCGAGCTCACGGCCTACGCGCTCGAGCAGGTCGGTGCCCTTGAGGGCGTCAGCATCGACGGCCCGCCCACGGCCGAGGAGCGAGGCGGGATCGTCTCCTTCACCGTCCAGGGCGTCCACCCGCACGACGTCGCCGAGATCATCGGCGCCCGCGGCGTCTGCGTCCGTGCCGGCCACCACTGCGCACAGGTGCTCATGGCGGCGCTCGGCCACCAGGCCACGACGCGCGCCTCGTTCTCGATCCACAACACCAGGGAGGACGTCGATGCGCTCGTCGCCGGCATCCTCCGGGTTCAGGAGGTCTTCGCCTGATGGACGGGATGGACGACATGTACCGGGAGGAGATCCTCTCCCACTACAAGCGGCCACGGAACTGGGGCGTCATCGACGAGCCCGACCTCGAGTACGAGGACACGAACCCGCTCTGCGGCGACCAGCTCAAGGTCATGTTCAACCTCGACGCGGACCGCAAGGTCACCGAGGTCAAGTTCGACGGCCACGGCTGCGCGATCTCCCAGGCGAGCGCCTCGATGGCCTCCGAGGAGCTCGTGGGCAAGTCGGTCGACGAGCTCGTCGCCCTCGACAAGTCCTTCGTGCTCGACCTGCTCGGCATCGACATCTCCGCAACGCGCATGAAGTGCGCAATGCTCAGCCTGAAGGTCATCAAGTCCGCGGGCCTCGGTGGCGCCGTGGACTGGGAGCCCGAGACCCCGCCCTCCGAGGCCGAGGCGCGGTAGAGCCCACGGCGCCGCGGCGCCGCCTGGAGGGGAGGGGCTACGCGGAGGAGCGGTCGGCCGTTCGACGGTCCGACGACGTGAACGACCCTTCGCCACCCTCGCGACCCGCATTGCCGCGGTCGAGCGCCCCCAGCGCCAGGGCGAACAGTCCCGTAGCGAGTAGGACCCACCCCGCCACCTCGGCAGCCTCCTCAAGGGCCGTGCGGATCACGTCGGGCCACACCGTGCCGGCCTCCTCGAGGGCATTCGTGGCGCTGCCGAGCGCCTGCTCGATCGCGATGGCGGCGACGAGCGTGCCGAGGCCGGCGAGAAGGCAACGCCGCGTCCGGCCGGCGGCGCCGAAGGCGACCCCGGCGACGGCGAGAGTGACGGGTCCGAGGACCGGCAGCAGCGCGACGAGTTGGAGGCGCTCGCCCGTCTCCTCGGAGGTGCCCAGCACGCGGCCGAGGGCGGGTCCGAGCCGCTCGTGGATCTCCGCCGCCTCGTCGAAGGAGAGCGCAGCGGTCCCCGCTGCGATCACCGCGAGCAGCGGCGCGCGCCCGGCGCCGAACAGCAGAGCGAGCAGCGCCGCGAGCGCGACACCCACCGCCGCCGAGCTCGAGAGCCACGTGACGATGCTGCGCTCCTGGTCGGCGAGGATGATCTCGATCCTGCGGTCGAGCAGGTACACGCCGAAGAGGTGCACCACGACCACGCCGCCCGCCAGAAGCGCCGTGAGTCGCCAGCCCGCTCGGAGCACCTGATCGCCGGGGCGGGAAGGCATGGTCGCAAGATAGGCGCCGGCCGCGCGAATGCTTCGGCGAGGGGCCGGTCGAACTTCTACAGCAGGCCGACCAACGTGTCGTAGAGCAGGTACACGTTGAGCAGGCTGATGATCGCCGTGATGAGGATCATCACCGCCGTGGTCCCCCGCCGGTTGACCATGTCGCCCATGACGTCCGCGCGCCGCGTGATCACCACGAGCGGGACGAGCGCGAAGGGGATGCCGAAGGAGAGCACGACCTGGGAGTAGACCAGCGCGTCGGTCGTGTTGACGGCGAGCCCGAGGATGATCAGGGACGGCAGCATCGTGAGGCCGCGGCGCAGGAAGAGCGGGATCCGCCAGCCCGTGAAACCCGCCATCACCACCTGCCCGGCGTAGGTCCCGACGCTCGAGGAGGAGAAGCCCGAGGCCATGAGCGCGACGCCGAACGCGAGCGCGGCGCCGCCGCCGACGAGCCGGTCGAGGTTGTCGTAGATCGGTCCGAGGTCGTCGATTCCCATCAGCCCGGGCTTGTTGAACACGGCCGCGGCGATGCAGAGCATCGAGAGGTTCACGAGCCCGGCGACGCCGAGGCCGATGCCGACGTCGATCCGGTTGAACTTCAGGAGCTTCTTGCGTTCGGCCGCGTTCACGGGACGGATGCGGTCCTTCTGCAGCGCCGAGTGCAGGTAGATCACGTGTGGCATCACGGTGGCGCCGATGATGCCGACGGTGAGGCTCAGCTGGTCCGAGTTCGTGAGGCTCGGGACGAGGCCGCCGGCGATGCCGCTTGCGGACTGGCCGCCGGCCACGATGAAGACGTAGAGGAAGCCGGCGCCGACGATGGCCAGCAGGGCGATGATCGCGAGCTCGAAGCGCCGGTAGCCGCGCTGCTCGAGGGCGAGGATCCCGAAGGCGACCACGGCGGTGATGAGCCCGGCCTGGAAGAGGGGGACCCCGAAGAGCAGGTTGAGGCCGAGGGCGGCCCCGACGAACTCGGCGAGGTCGGTGGCCATCGCGACGATCTCGGCCTGGACCCAGAGCATGCGGTTCCAGCTCTTCGGGAACGCGTCGCGGCAGAGCTCGGGGAGGCTCTGGCCGGTCGCGATGCCCGTCTTGGAGGTGAGGTACTGGACCATCACCGCCATCAGGTTGGCCATCACGATCACCCAGACGAGCTGATACCCGTACTTCGCGCCGGAGGAGAAGTTCGTCGCGAAGTTGCCGGGGTCGATGTAGGCGACGGAGGCGACGAACGCCGGCCCGAGGAGCGCCATGCGTCCGCGGATCGGCCCGCGGGCGAGGACTGTCTCGAGCGCCGTGGGGACGGCTCCCCCGGGATGGTCCGGCGATCCGGCGTGGGTGGGCGCGATGACCTCGCCCAACGGGGGCGGGGTCATCGAGGTCCGGTCTGGAAGACGGTGCGCACGCGGTGCAGGCTAGCGCAAGGTTTAGCGACGACGAAACCAGAGTTCCGACAGGGCCGAGGAATGCGGTGCGGCCCCCGGCCTCACCCGGCGGCGAGCACGGCGAACAGCGCCTGGACGCACCGCCGGCAGAACTGCGACTCCGCACCGTCCGCGAGCTCGGCCAGCGCCTCGTCGCGCGGCATCCTCGTCCGGTACGGGCGATCCGAGGTCATCGCGTCCCACGCATCGCACACGAACACGATGCGGCTCGCGATCGGGATCTCCTCGCCGGAGAGCCCGTCGGGGTAGCCCGAGCCGTCCCAGCGCTCGTGCTCGGCGCGGATCGACGGCGCGAGGTGGGCGAGCTCGGGGATCGCGGACACGATCCGCTCGCCGTCCTCCGGATGCCGGCGCATCACGACGATCTCATCGTTGGTGAGGGGGCCCGGCTTCCCGAGCACGGCGTCCGGAAGTGAGAGCTTTCCGATGTCGTGGAGGAGCGCGACCTGGGCCACGCGGCGCTGCTCGCGCTCTGGCAGCTCGAGCTCGGCCGCCACCGCGGCCGCGAGCTGCACGACCTCACGCGAGTGCGCCCCGGTGTACCGGTCCCGCGCCTCGATCGCCGAGATCAGCGCCTCCGCACCGGCCGCCTCCACCCGGAGCGCGAGCTGTGCCCGGAGTGCCGCGTCACGCTCGAGCTCGCCCGCCACCATCCGGGCGAGCACGCTGAGGAACTGCAGGTCGCGGTCTCCAAGACCCGGAACCGTCGCGTGGCTCGCCGCGCAGAGCGTCCCGTACAGGCGGCCGTCGGAGAGCCGGATCGGGACCGAGGCGAAGGCCCCCAGGTCGGCCGCCTCGGCCACCGCCATGGTCGCGGCCACAGGATGGGAGCGCACGTCCGGGATCGCCCCGGGCAGCTCTCCGGCGATGATCTTCTGGCAGTAGGTCGCCTCGAGCGGCATCCGCCCGCCCGCGCTGACCCCGAAGCTCTCCGTCTCGCCGTCGGTGGTGAGGAAGATCTGCTCGGTGTCGGTGAACGTCGTGACGTAGGAGATGTCCATGCCGACGAGGTCGCGGACGGCCCGCAGCGTGTGCTCGACGCTCGGCGCGGCGGCGACGCTCTGCAGCCCCCCGAGTATCCGGTCGAGGTCCTCCGCGGTCTCGGCCGGCGTTCCCCCGTTCTCGTCGGCCACCACCTGGTTGCGACCCCCGGCCTTGGCGGCGTACATCGCGAGGTCGGCAGCGTGGAGCGTGTGCTGCGCGCCTTCGGCGTCGGCGGTGAGCGCGGCGACGCCGGCGCTCATCGTCAAGTTCATGGGGCCGTTCTCGAGCGTTGTGACCAGCTCGCGGGCGACCTCCTCGGCCGCGGGGAGGTCGGTGCCCCGCAGCAGGATCGCGAACTCGTCCCCACCGAGCCGGGCGACGAGGTCGTCGGCGCGGATGCGGGTCGAGAGGGCCGCGGCGACGAAGGAGAGCGTCCGGTCGCCGGCCTTGTGTCCGTACCGATCGTTGATCTGCTTGAAGTCGTCGAGGTCCATGACGATGAGCGAGGCGACGTGGCCGTGACGGCGAACGCCGGCGAGGGCGGCCTCGAGCTCCTCCTCCAGGCGCCGGCGGTTCAGCAGGCCGGTGAGGTGGTCCCGGTCGGCGAGATGTCGCAGGCGGGCGGTCGCCCGCCGGTGCTCGGTCGTGTCCTCGACGTGCGCGACGAGGCGGAACTCCCCGCCGGGGTTCCGGATGCGCCCCAGCCGCACCCGCAGCCACACGTCGTTGCCGTCGGCGTGGGTGAAGCGCTGATCTGCCGCGTAGGGCTCGCCGTCTCCGAGCAGGGCGGCGATGCGCGCCCGAGCCGCCTCGCGCTGGTCGTCGGGCATGAAGTCGTAACCGTTCTGCCCCAGGAGCAGCTCCGGGGCGAGCCCGACCAGGCGGCAGAAGGCCCCGTTGACGCGCGTGACGACGAGGTCCGAGTCGGCAACCACCATCGGTCCGGGAACCTGCTCGAAGAGCGACCAGCCGTCGCTGTCTGTTCGTTCCGTCACGAGCAAGCAGCATCGTCGCCCGACGCGCCGAACTCAAGTGGCAACGCCCGCGTGCGCGTGAGGGGAACAGGGCAGGCACGGCGATACAATGCCGACTCAGGGCATCGGATTTCCCCGCGCCCTTTCGCCTCCATGACTTCGCTCCTCGACATCTGCCCGCTCTCCGAGCTCCCACCCGGCGCGTCGCGCCGGGTCGAGACGGACGAGGTGGACGTCGCGATCGTCAACTGCGGCGGCACGCTCTTCGCGATGGAGGACCGTTGCTCGCACGACGATTCGGTACTCCTCGACGGGGGCACCATCGATCAGGAGGCGTGCACGATCGAGTGCCCCCGGCACGGGTCGCTGTTCGACCTGCGCACTGGTCGCCCGACCACCCTGCCTGCGTATGAGGCAGTGGAGACCTTCCCCGTCCTCGTCGAGGACGGCGTCATCAAGCTCGAACTGGAGTAGCCCCATGGCCACACCGCAGAAGATCCTCACCCCCGACGAGGCCTCGCTCAAGGACCTCGGCTCGGACTACACCGAGCGCTACGGGTTCCACGACGCCGAGAACTACCTCTACAAGGCCCCCAAGGGCCTCACACGTGAGGTGGTGGAGAAGATCTCCGAGCTCAAGGACGAGCCCGAGTGGATGCGCGAGTTCCGCCTGAAGGCGCTCGACTACTTCGAGGCGCGCCCGATGCCGACATGGGGCTCGCCCATGCTCGCCGAGGTCGACTTCGACGACATCCACTACTTCGTCCGCGCCTCCGAGAAGGCCGAGCGCTCCTGGGACGACGTCCCGGAGGACGTGAAGCGCACCTTCGACCGGTTGGGCATCCCGGAGGCCGAACGCAAGTTCCTCGCCGGCGTCGGCGCCCAGTACGAATCCGAGGTCGTCTACCACCAGGTCAACGAGGAGCTCGAGAAGCAGGGCGTGATCTTCATGGACATGGACACCGCGCTCCGCGAGCACGGTGACCTCGTCAAGCAGTACCTCGGCACGATCATCCCGCCGAACGACAACAAGCTCGCCGCGCTCAACTCAGCGGTGTGGTCGGGCGGCTCGTTCGTCTACGTCCCGCCGGGCGTGAAGGTCGACCAGCCGCTGCAGGCCTACTTCCGCATCAACACGGAGAACATGGGCCAGTTCGAGCGGACGATCATCATCGCCGACGAGGGCTCCTACGTGCACTACGTGGAGGGCTGCACCGCCCCGACGTACTCGGGCGACTCGCTGCACTCCGCCGTCGTCGAGCTGATCGCCAAGCCGGGTGCCCGCATCCGGTACACGACCGTGCAGAACTGGTCGAACAACGTCTTCAACCTCGTCACGAAGCGGGCCGTCGCCGAGCGCGACGCGACCGTCGAGTGGGTCGACTGCAACCTCGGCTCGAAGCTCACGATGAAGTACCCGGCCGTCTACCTCACGGGGGAGCGCGCCCACGGGGAGATCCTCTCGATCGCGTTCGCGGGCGAGGGCCAGCACCAGGACGCGGGCGGCAAGATCGTGCACGCTGCGCCGAACACGACCTCGAACATCTTCGCGAAGTCGATCTCGAAGAACGGCGGGCGCAGCTCCTACCGCGGCCTGCTCGAGGTCGCGAAGGGCGCCCACGGCTCCAAGTCCAAGGTCGTCTGTGACGCGCTGCTGCTGGATGAGGGCTCGCGCTCGGACACCTACCCGACGATCCGCATCGGTGAGGACGACGTCGACGTCGGCCACGAGGCGACCGTCTCGAAGGTCGGCGACGAGCAGCTCTTCTACCTCATGAGCCACGGGCTCTCCGAGGAGGATGCCGGCAAGCTCATCGTCAACGGCTTCATCGAGCCGATCGTCAAGGAGCTCCCCATGGAGTACGCCATCGAGATGAACCGGCTGATCGAGCTGCAGATGGAAGGGTCGATCGGCTAGATGTCCACCACGCTGACCCACGACGCGCGGGCGCAGGCAGCCGCCGCGCGGATCGCCTCCGTCCCCGTCCCTGAGTTCAAGGGCAAGGCGGGCTGGGAGTTCACCCCGCTCGGCAAGCTCGACCTCGACGCGCTCCCGCCCGCGCCGTCCGGCACGACCGACGGCGTGGAGCTCCTGCTCGCGCCCGCCGAGTCGGTGCCGGCCTCCACCGAGGCGGCGACCTCCGAGGGGCCGATCGTCATGCCGCTCGCGCAGGCCATCGAGCAGCACCCCGAGCTCGTCGGCCGGCACCTCGGCACCGTCGTCGACGCTGAGTCCGCGCTCGTCGTGCGCAACGACGCGCACTGGAGCGACGGGCTCTTCGTCTACGTTCCGCGCAACGTCGCCCTCGACGCGCCGATCCTCACGAGCCACGTCCACGAGCAGGCGGGCACCGCGCTCTACACGCGCACGCTCGTCGTGCTGGAAGAGGGCGCTGAGGCCGAGGTGTGGGACCAGACGGTCTCCGCCGATTCCGACAGCGAGGGCCTCGCGAACTCCGTCGTCGAGCTCGTCGTCGGCGCGAACGCCCGGCTGCGCTACGTCGGTGGCCAGGACCTGAACGAGAAGACCTGGGTGTTCGGCACCCAGCGCGCGATCGTCGAGCGGGACGGCAACCTCGACTGGGTCAACCTCGGCTTCGGCGGCAAGGACGGCAAGGTCTTCCTCGAGACGAAGCTCGCCGGCCCGGGCGCCCACGCGGCGGTCACCGGTGCCTACGCAACCAAGGGTCGCCAGCACGTCGACGTCGACACCCTGCAGGAGCACGCAGCCCAGGGAACGACCTCGGACCTCGCCTTCCGCGGCATCCTGGACGGCCGGTCCAGCGCCGTGTGGCGCGGCATGATCCAGGTCGACAAGGGCGCTCAGCAGACCGACGCCTTCCAGGAGTGCCGCAATCTGCTGCTCTCCAAGAAGGCGCACGCGGACGCGATCCCGGGCCTCGAGATCCTCGCCGACGACGTCCGCTGCACCCACGCGGCCGCGATCGCCCAGATCGATCCCGAGCAGCTCTTCTACCTGAAGAGCCACGGGCTCTCGCAGGAGCGTGCGCACCGGCTGGTCGTCGAGGGCTTCCTCGGCGCGCTCCTCGAGCGCTTCCCGGAAGGGGCGATGCGCGACGCGCTCGCCTACGCGCTCGAAGCGCGCCTGGCCACCGTGCTCGGCTGACACCTCACTGAGAGGTTCGTCCATCCGGCGCCCCTGCCCTCAAGGCGGGCGCCGGAGGCGGCGAAGCACGTCGGGTGACCCTCGTTCGTCGTAGCGCCACCCTGGCCCTCCTCGCCGGCCTCGGGCTGGCGGTCCCAGCGCAGGCTCAGGTGCGACTGCCGGTGCCGATCCCGCTCCCGGCGGTCGAGGCTCCGTCGGTCCTGCCGCCCGTCGCCCTGCCGGTGCTCCAGCTCCCGATCGGCATCGTCCCCGGCCCGGGTATCCCCAACCTGAGCGCGCCGGCCTCGGTGGCGAACCTCCTGACCGCGCCGTTGAGCCTGGCCGCGCTCCCCGCGCCGATCGGAACCGAGAAGCTCGGGCGGCCCGGCCCCGACACGCTGCGCGTGCTCTTCGCGAGCGGCGGCCAGTTGAACGGGCTCGGCGGCTCTGACCGGCTCCACGGCGGCAGCGGACCCGACCGGCTCCTGGGGGAGACCGGTGCCGACCGCCTCTACGGCGGCGGGGGCGACGACCTGCTCGACGGCTCCTCGGGGGACGACGTGCTCCGCGGCGGTACCGGCGGCGACTGGCTGCTCGGTGACTTCGGCCACGACGACCTCGACGGCGGCCCGGGCAACGACGTGCTCGCGGGCGGCGCAGCGGGGGACCGGCTGGTCGGGGGCGACGGCGACGACCTCATCCACGCGGGCAGCGGCGGAGACGTCGTCTGGGGCGGAGCCGGCGACGACGTCATCTACGCCGACTCCGGCCCGGACCGCATCGACGCCGGGCCGGGCGACGACATCGTCTACGTCAACAACGGGACGGCGGTGAGCTCGGTGGACTGCGGCGCCGGGAACGACACCATCGTCATCAACCCCTACCGGGCCAAGGGCGGCATCTCGAACGCCCAGGCGCTCCGCCACGGTCGCATCACCGGCTGCGAGACAGTCGTCGAGGCGGTGCGGATCAAGGATCCGGCGGTCGGCATCACCTGGCAGGGCAGCGGACGCAAGACGGGCACCGAGCGCAACGACACCCTGCTCGGCGGGCACGGCTCGGATCGGATCGACGGACGGGCGGGCGACGACATCATCTGGGCCGACCGCCTTCACGACGAGGGGGGCTTCCGCGCTCGCGACACCGTCCGGGCGGGCGACGGGAACGACACCGTCTACGGCGGGCGCGGTCGCAACAGCCTCTTCGGCGAGGCCGGCGCCGACTACCTGCAGGGGGGCGCCGGCGCGAACCGCATCTACGGCGGCGACGGCGCGGACGAGATCCGGTTGCGGGGCAGCGGACCGAACGTGGTCTTCGCCGGCGCCGGGGACGACCTCGTGCACGCGCTGGCCAAGCGGGCCACCGTCGACTGCGGCCCCGGCCGGGACACGGTCTTCTACGGACGCGCGCGGCCGAAGACGCGGAACTGCGAGACGGTGAAGAGCCAGTATCGCTGAGGGTCCGGCGTCCTAGGCTCGCCACGTGAACCGAACGTGGATCCAGACGCAGGCGGCGGAGATCGCCGCCCGGGCCGAGCGCGAGCTGGAGGCGCTCGTGGCGGTCTCCTCACCCTCAGGGGACGTCGCGGGGGCCGAGGAGGCCGCCGCCGTCGTGACGGTGCTGCTGCCGCCGGAGGCGAGCGTCGAGCGGGTGCCCTGCTCCTCCCCGGGGCACGCCCCGGACCTCGTGGCCCGGGTGCGCGGGACCGGGACGCGCCGCCTGCTGCTGGTGGGTCACCTCGACACCGTGATCGCGCACGGCGACCACCGTCCCCTCACGCGGAACGGGGAGATGCTCGTCGGCGCGGGCTCGATCGACATGAAGGGCGGCGACGTCCTCGCGATCGGTGTCCTGCGCGCGCTCGTGCACCGGCGCTCGGAGTTCGCCGAGGTCTCGCTCCTGCTGGTCTGCGACGAGGAGTGGCGCCTCGGGGACTTCACGCACGCGCCGCGCTTCGCGGGCTACGACGCCTGCCTGACCTTCGAGGCCGGGGAGCGGACCGAGGACGACGGGGAGGCGGTCGTCGTCCGCCGGAAGGCCGCGGGCACCCTGCGGATCCGCGCCACCGGCCGGAGCGCCCATTCAGGGGCCGCGCCGCACCTGGGACGGAACGCGCTCCTCGCGCTGGCGAGCGCCGCGCAGGCGGTGTGGGCCTGCCACGACCCAGACGGTCCCGACCACCTGACCGCCGTGCCCACCGTGCTCACGAGCGGCAACGCGTTCAACGTCGTCCCCGCGTCCGGGGAGCTCACCTGCGACGTCCGCGCCGACCGGCTCGAAGTCGGTCGAGCGCGTCATCGCCGCCGTGCCCGAGGAGGTCGGCGGCGCGACGCTCGTCACGGAGAACCTCCGGCGTTGGCCGGGGATGGACGCGGGCGCGGCGATGGCGCCGGTGCTCGAGCGGGCCGGCGCGGCGCTCGGGCGTCCGATCGCCGCCCACGCCCGGGGCGGCGCGAGCGACGCCTCCCACTTCGCCGCGACGATCCCGCTGACGGTCGACGGGCTCGGGCCGCTCGGCGGCGGTGCCCACGCCCCGCACGAGTTCGTGTGGGACTGGTCGCTGCGCCCGCGCGCCGAGGTCGCGCTGGCGATCGCCGACGCGGTGCTGACCGGCTGACGCCCAGGCGCACTTTGCGTCTTCCTCTGGGTCATATGGACCCATCAGGGGACGTAACGTGCGCTCGGCGGTGTCCGGCCCGTCCGGGGCGGCCCGTAGCTTGCCTGCGATGCCCGCCGTCGCCCTCGACCTCCCGGGGCCGTCCCGCCGCATCCGCGTCGAGCCGCTGATCGCCCCGGTCATCTCCCCGGTCCCCGCCCCGGCGCCCGTGCCCGAACCGTCCCCGCTGCCCGACCCCGTGCCGGCCCCGGTGCCCGAGCGCGAGCCCGTCCCGGCCGGGCGCCTCGCCCACGCGGCCTGAGCCGCCGCCCTGCCCGTGCCCGAGCCGCTGGTTCCCGACCTGATCCAGGCCGTGCTCGGCTACCGCACCTGGGCGATCGACGCGGACGGCTGGCTGCTGCCCTTCTCGCTCGCCGCGATCGCCGGGCCCTGGCGCCCCGGGGTCAACCACGCGACCTGCCACTACGCGCAGTGGCGCGGTACCGCTGGCGGACCCGATCCCGCCCCGCCGCACGCGGCCCCGGACCCCCGCTGCATGTGCGGCCTCTACGCGCTCCTCGATCCCCGGGACCGACGGCTGCCCCGGGACGACGCGACGCTCGCGCTCGGCGCGGTCGGGGCGTGGGGGGACATCGACGTCCACCGGTCCGGCTTCCGGGCCCAGTACGCCACGGTGCTCGCCCTCGCGGTGCCCCGGCGGGCCGCGCCGCACCTCCGCCGGCGCCACGAGCGGGCCGCGGAGCGCTACGGCGTCGACCTCGTGGCCCCCGACCTGCTCGAGGCGTTCGGCCGGCGCCACGCCGCGCCGGTCCCGCTGTCGCTCCTGCCGCCCGGAGCGCGGACCCCGGCGCGCTCCCCGCGCGGTGCGCGGGCCGGCTCCGCCCCTGTTGTCCCGGCCGTCTCGACCATGCCGCGGCCGGGCACGAGCCCGCTCCGCGGGGTGAGGGCGGAGGAGCACCTGTGGGTTGAGATGCCCGACCTGCGCTGCGGGATCACCCGCGCGCTGGCCACCCATCTCGGGCCCGGCCCCGTGGACCTGACCCTGCCCGCGGTGGGCACGCACCACCGCACCTCCGATGCCCTCGCCCACGTCACCGGGGACACGGGGGAGACCCTGCGCGTGTGGCCCCCGCTCAGCGCGACCGTCGTCGAGGTCAACCCCGCCCTCGCCGACGACCCCGGGCTCCTGCTGCGCGACCCGGAGGGCGCGGGCTGGCTCGCCCGGCTCTCCCCGACCGACTGGACGGCGGAGGCCGACGGCATCGCCTGGGGCCCGGCGGGCGAACGCGAGTACCGGACGGTGCTGGCCGAGCCCGACCCATGGCGCGAGCTTCGCGCCACGACGCTGCGGGTGCACTCCGCCCAGGAGGTGCTGGCCGAGCTGCGCCGCCGCCGGGCCGCCCCGCGCTTCTCGGACGCCGCGGCCGTGCACGAACAGCTCGTGGTTCCGCTCGGCACCGCGCTCGCGCGGGCGCCGGGGACCGCCCGGGCGCTCGCCGGGCTCCGCCGCCGCGTCCACTTCCGGCTGCACGAGCCGGTCACGGGCTTCACGCTCGATGCGCGGGGCCCCGTCGCCATCGTCGACGGCACGGGGACGGAGCCCGCGGACGCGACGGCGACGCCCGCCGAGGTGACGCTCTTCCTGAGCGCGGTGGACACCGAGCGCCTTCTGAACGGACGGCTCGACATCGCCCGCGCGGTCCGTTCCGGGACAATTCGTGCGGACCTGGAAACCGGCCCTACGCTGGCAGTACTGTCCGTCCTCCGCCGCCTCGCCGACCTTCCGTCGAGCTCCGGTGGGACCGCAGCACCGCCACCGTGAGCCATTCGACGTCAGGATTCTGTACCCTTCCGCGCTGTCGCACGTCATAACGCCGAATCGCCTGCTCGTCCGCGAGCGCGCGAGCGGGGGATCCAACGGCTCCACATCGTGGGGCCAGGGGCGAATCACGGCGCATGCGCCGAGTAGGGCCACTCTTTCGGTCCGAGTCCGACAGCTAACCCCGCAGGCACCCGAAAGAGTGAGGAACCTGCGTTGCCCAAGAACGTGAGTAGGACCTGGTGGATGAGCGTGCTGATCGCCCTCGGGCTCAGCCTTCTGCTCGTCGGCCTGCCGGCCGCCCAGGCCGACGCCAAGCAGCGCAAGCTCGGCGATCGTGCGCTCCGCGTCGGCGCCCAGGGCGCGGACGTCAAGGAGCTGCAGAAGCTCCTGCGCAAGGTCGGCATGAAGGTCAAGACCGTTGACGGCGTCTTCGGCTCCGGCACGAAGCGGCACGTCCAGAGCTTCCAGCGCGCGAAGAGCCTCGAGCCGTCGGGAGCGGTCGGCGCGAAGACCGTCGCGGCGCTGAAGTCCGCCGCCACGGATCCGAGCCAGGCGCACGAGGCCGGCGGCTTCGACGACACCGTCGGGTCCGGGAACACCAAGTCGCTCGGCGACCGCATCCCGGTCCGCAGCGGCATGAGCGGCCACGACGTCAAGGTGCTTCAGGACTTCCTGCGCCGCGTCGGCCAGAAGGTGTCCGTCGACGGCGAGTTCGGCCGCGGCACCACCCGAGCGGTCCGCAGCTTCGAGAAGGTCAACGGCCTCGACGTCGACGGCGCGGCCGACGCCAACGACATCGCCGTCCTGCGCGGTCAGGCCGACGCCGGCAAGAACGCCGCCTCGGCCGAGAAGCCGCTCGAGCTCGCCCCGGGCGACAAGGCGAAGGTCGGGGCCGACGGCCTCGCGATCGCCCCGGCGAACGCCCCCGATGCCGTCAAGCAGATCATCGCGGCCGGGAACAAGATCGCCAAGACCCCGTACATCTACGGCGGCGGCCACGGCAAGTGGGACGACAAGGGCTACGACTGCTCCGGCTCCGTCTCCTACGCGCTGCACGGCGCGAAGCTGCTCGACCAGTCGATGCCGTCCGGCGGCTTCATGAACTGGGGCGAGAGCGGCCCGGGCCAGTGGGTCACGATCTACGCGAACGAGGGCCACATGTACATGGTCGTCGCGGGGCTCCGCTTCGACACCTCCGGCGCCAAGCAGGACGGCACCCGCTGGCACGCCACGGACCGGCCCACCAAGGGCTACGTCGTGCGGCACCCCAAGGGTCTGTAGTCGCGACCCGCCCGGCCACGGATACCGTGGCCGGGTGAGCACCATCGAACCCCAGCTCCCGTCCTCTGACGACGAGGAGCTCCTCGCCGCCGAGCTCGGCTCCGTCGTCTCCCAGAAGACCGACCCCGAGCGGATCGCCCGGATGAGCGCCGAGCTCGAGATGGGCTTCGAGCGACTGCGCGGGACCGCACGGGGCGTGTCGATCTTCGGGTCGGCCCGCACCCCGGAGGACGCGCCCGAGTACGCGCTCGCCCGGCTCACGGGGGCGCGCCTCGGCGAGGCCGGCTTCACCGTGATCACCGGCGGCGGCCCCGGCATCATGGAGGCGGGCAACCGCGGCGCCCAGGAGGGGGGCGGCCAGTCGGTCGGGTTGAACATCGAGCTCGAGTTCGAGCAGCACGGGAACGCCTACCAGGACGTCGCCCTCGACTTCCACTATTTCTTCACCCGCAAGGTCATGTTCGTCCGCTACGCGAACGCCTTCGTGGTCTTCCCGGGCGGCTTCGGCACCATGGACGAGCTCTTCGAGGCGCTCGTCCTCATCCAGACGCACAAGGTGCGCCACTTCCCCGTGCTGCTCGTGGGCAGCGAGTTCTGGAGCGGCCTCGTGACGTGGATCCGGGAGGAGCTTCTGACCCGCGGGCTCATCTCGCCCGGTGACCTCGACCTGTTCCGCATCACCGACGACGTGCAGGAGATCGTCGCGGTCTGCGCCCAGGCCGCCACCGACCAGGGCGTCTGAACGACCCGTCAGTCCTCGGCGTTCGGGCGGCGCCGGGTCCGTTTGACTGCGCCGGTCCGCTTCTTCGCCTCCACCCGGCGGACCTTCGAGCCCTTCGTCGGCCGGGTGGCGCGGCGTGCCCGCGGGACGTGCAGGGCGCCGGCCAGGCGTCCCCGCAGCCGCTCGAGGGCGAGCTCGCGGTTGCGCTGCTGCGAGCGCCCGTCCTGGGCGACCGCCCGCACGACCGGGCCGAGCCGTCCGCGCACTCGCTCCTTCTGCGCGGTACTGAGCGCGCTGGAGCTCTCGACGTCGAACGAGACCTCGATGCGGGAGGCGGTGACGTTGGCGTGCTGCCCGCCCGGACCGGACGAGCGGCTGGCGCGGACGACGATCTCCGTGAGGGGCACGGCCACGCTTCCGGTGATGCGCATCGGGTCCTCCACGGCGCCTGCGACGGTAGCGAGGCGAGGGCCGGACGCGGGCGCTCAGGCGGCGGCGGTGCTGCGGGGGCGGCCGGCGGCGAGCGCGACCGTGAGCGCCCGCTCGAGCTCCTCGGGCCGGAACGGCTGGGTGACGCGCTCCATGCGGCCGGGCAGGCCGCCCAGGCCCACGGGCAGCGAGGAGACGGCGATGAGCGCCGTCTGGGCACGATGGCGACGAGCGTTCCGGGCGAGGGTGACGGCGTGCGGCGAGCTCGGCTCGAAGATGAGGGCGTCCGCCTCGAGGAGCTGCGACTCGGGGAGGAGCTCGTGGCCGAGCCGGGTGACGAGGCGCTCGATGAGCTCGCGTGTCTCGCTCACCGGTTCCGAGATGTGGACGCTCGCCATGGGGACAGAATGTGCCGACGACGGGCCTGTCCGTCGCGTGAGGCTGGTATGAAGTGCGTATGAAGGCCTCTCGGATCCTGGTCGTCGACGACGACGCCGACGTACGCGGGCTCGTCCGCGAGCTGTTGGAACGCGCCGGCGCCACCGTCCGGGAGGCACGCGACGGCCGGGAAGCGCTCCGGCTGCTCTACGACGTCCGCCCCGAGCTGATCGTGCTCGACGTGTCGATGCCCGACCTCGACGGCTGGGCGACGCTCGAGCGCATCCGCGACATGACCGAGGTGCCGGTGCTGATGCTGACCGCCCGGGGCGGGGAGCTCGAGAAGGTCCGCGGGCTGAAGTCGGGCGCCGACGACTACGTCACGAAGCCCTTCGGGCGTCAGGAGTTCCTGGCCCGGTGCGAGGCGCTGCTGCGACGTCACGCCCGCTCCGCGGACAGCGGGGAGTCGGCCCCCCGCGAGTCCTACACCGACGCCACCGTGACGATCGACGTGGCGAACGCGAGCGTGACCGTCCACGGGGAGCCGGTCTCGCTGACCCCGCTCGAGTTCCGGCTGCTGCTCGCCTTCGTGCGCAACCCGAACCAGGTGCTGGGCCGCGACCAGATCCTCGACCTCGTCTGGGGAGACGTCTCCGCGGTCGCACCCGAGCAGGTGAAGCTCTACGTGGGATACCTGCGGCGGAAGCTCGAGGCCGCGGGGGCCGAGCCGATCGAGACCGTACGCGGGTTCGGCTACCGCTACGCGCCGGTGGGCTGAGCCCACCGCATCAGCCGCCGCCGGCCTGCTCCAGCATCGACTGGACGCGAAGGACGAGCGCCTTCGGGCTGAAGGGCTTCCTGGCGTACGCGGTCGCCCCGGCGGCGATGGCCTCCTCGGCGTCGGCGGCCTGCACCGCGGCGGTGAGCACCAGGATGGGGAGGCGGGCCGTCTCCGCGTGCCCACGAAGGCGCCGGGTGAGCGCGAGCCCGTCGAGCCGCGGCATCGACACGTCGAGCACGGCGAGGTCGGGGACCTCGTCGAGGATCGCCTCCCAGCCGAGCTCCCCGTCGGGCGCGGTGCGAACGGTGTGCCCGGCGAGCTCGAGGCGGATCCGAAGCAGGTCGACGATGTCCGGGTCGTCGTCGACGACGAGGATCCGGCTCATGTGGGCACCCGGCTGAGCGGGAGACGCACGCGGACGATCGTCCCGACGCCCTCACGGCTCTCGAGGTCGATCTCACCCTCGTGCGCCTCGACGATGGTCTTGACGATGGTGAGCCCGAGCCCAACGCCCGGCACGGCGCGGTTGGTCGCCGCGGAGGAGCGGAAGAACCGCTCGAAGAGATGCTTCTGCTCAGCGTCCGGGATGCCCATGCCGTCGTCCCCGACCGCCACGAGGACACGGTCGGCGCCGTCCGGGCGCAGCGCGACGACGACCTCGCCGCCGGCCGGGGTGAACTTCACCGCGTTCGAGACGAGGTTGTCGACGAGCTGGCCGATCCGGTCGCGGTCGCCGTCGATCAGCCCGACGACGTCGGTCTCGAGCACGAGGCGGACCTGGGCGCGCTCGGCCGCCGGCCGCGCCGCCTCGACGGAGTCGGCGACCACCTGGCCGAGATCGAGCGCGACCCGCTCCAGCCTGAGCCGCCCGGCCTCGACCTGCGCGACGAAGAGCATGTCCCCGACCAGGCGCAGCAAGCGCTTCGCGTTGCGGTCGACGACCTCGAGGAAGCGCGTGGCGTCCTCGGAGAGGCTCTCGTCCTCGTCACGGACGAGCTCGAGGTACCCGATGATCGATGTGAGCGGGGTGCGCAGCTCGTGGGAGACCAACGCGAAGAACTCGTCCTTCAGCCGTTCGCTCTCCCGCTCGGCCGTGATGTCGCGCAGGACGACCAACCGGCCCATCCGCTCGCCGGTGTCGTCGCGCACCGGGCCCGCGTAGCGGGAATAGGCCCGTGAGCCGAGCTCGAGGATGTCGCGCTCCTCGTCGCCGCCGCCCACGTCGACGCCCGGGTACTTGCGCCAGATCTCCGCCATGGCGGCGTTGTGGGCGACGAGCTCCCCGTCGGCGCCGAGCAGGCCGACCGGATCCGGGGTCGCGTCGAGCACCGCACGGTTCACCCGGGCCGCGCGGATCGCCGAGCGGTAGGAGACCGCGTTCGACAGCCCGACGGAGACCTGCTCGGCCAGGCGCAGCAGCGTGTCCCGGTCCGAGGGCGGGAAGGCCGGGTACCCCTCCCGGTGGAGCGACATAACGCCGATGGTGCGCCCGCCGACGACCAGCGGCAGGTGCAGCTCGGAGGTCCTGCCCTTGTCGACGGCAACGGGCGCGCGGGTCGTGATCGCCCGGCCGGCCGGGCTGTCGTCCGGGCGCAGGAAGCCTGGGAGCATCGCCGGATCGATCCCCATCGCGGCCTCGAGCACGAGCTCGCGCTGGTCGTCGGGCTCGACCGCCCAAAGTCCGCCGCTGTCGGCCCCCGCCGCGATCATCAGCTCGGCCAGGGCGATCGTCGCGAGCTCCGAGAGATCGCGCGCGGCCGCGAGCCGTTCCCCCGCACGGTGGAAGATCTCGATGCGTCGCTTCTCCGCCGCCAGGGCGGTGAGCGCCGTCTCGGTCTGCCGCTGCTCGGTCTGCAGGTTCGAGGCGAGCTCGTTGAAGGCGTGGGCGAGCGCCACCGGCTCGGCGTCCCCCTCCTCGCGCACCCGCACCGTCAGGTCGCCGCCCGCGAGCTCCTCGGCGGCGGTCGTGACGTCGCGCAGCGGCATGACGATGTAGCGGGCCAGGTAGGCGGCCAGCAGCAGGAGGGCGAGGGAGGCGCCGACGAGGCCGATGATCCCAAAGGTCTGGATGCGGCCGGCGATGTCGCCGGTGGCACCGGTCCCGTCGAGGTCACGAGCCTCCGAGACGATGGAGAGGAACGCGAAGGCGACCGCGGCAGCCACGATGCCCGCCGCGACGCCGAGGCGGGTGATGAGATTGTGCGCCACGAAGTGACCTATTCCACGGGCAAGGCCCGGGACCTACCCGCCGGTGGAGGCGTCCGGGCGAGTGTGAGGCGCCTGCTCCCGCCGCAGGGCGGTCACCGAGGCACCGCCCGCGGCCGGCTCGGCCACCCCAGTCTCCGCCTCAGCGCGCGAGCGGATCACCTCGAGCGGCGTCATGAGGAGGATCTTGATGTCGAGCCAGAGCGACCAGTTCGCCACGTACCAGTTGTCCATCTCGATCCGGTCGGCGATTGAGGTCTGCCCGCGCAGGCCGTGCACCTGCGCCCACCCGGTCATGCCGGACTTGACCCGGTGGCGGTCGCCGTACCCGCGGACCTGCTGCCCGAAGAGCGCCACGAACTCCGGCCGCTCCGGCCGCGGGCCGACGAGGCTCATGTGGCCCAGGACGACGTTCAGCAGCTGCGGCAGCTCGTCCAGCGAGGAGCGGCGCAGGAACGTGCCGACGCCGGTCCGCCGGTCGTCTCCCTCCACGCCGCCGGGCCCGGAGCCGGCTGCCGCGAGCGATCGCGCCGAGGCGGCGGGCGGATCGGCGGCGAGCTTCATCGTGCGGAACTTGAGGATCTCGAAGACCTGCCCATCCCGACCCACACGGCGCTGACGAAACAGCAGCGGGCCGGGGGAGGAGAGCCGCACCGCGAGGGCGGAGATAACGAGGACGGGAGCGACGGCCAGCGTCATCCCCAGCGCCACCAACCGCCCGAGGCCATGCTTGAGCGCGAAGGGCCATTCGTGGCCGCGACGGGTCCGCAGATCGCAGAGCACGAGGCCGCCGGTGCCGGCACCCCCCGGGGTGCCGATCTGGGTGACGACCTGCTGACGGCTCGTGGTCTCCTCGAACATGCGCGGGACGACCGAGACCTCGATTCCAAGCGCCTGGGCCGCCCGGATCAGCGGAAGCACCTCCTCGTCCCGGGTCGCCGAGAAGGCGACGATGACGTGGCGTGCCTGGGTCTGGCGCACGATCGCCGCGAGCTCTCGCGGGGCGCCGAGGACCTGGCCCGTCGGGCCGGCCTCCCAGAACCCGGGGGCGGGCGCCTCGTCGAGGAAACCCACCGGCCGCAGGCCGAGCCCCGGGTCGGCGAGCAGCCGGCGCTCGAGGTCGGCGCCCACGCGTCCGGCCCCGATGATCAGCGTGGGGCGGACGGAGCGGCCGGCGATCCGCGCCCGGCGACGGGCGCTCGTCAGCACGACCCGCCCGAGGCCGACCGCGACGACACCGATCCCCGCGGTGGTCACGAGCATGACCGTCAGCGCCGGGCGGGTGCCGACGACCGACGCCACGGCCAGAGCGCTGACGGCGCCCATCGCGTGCGCGGAGAAGATGTCGCGGGCGACGTCGAGCAGCGGGCGTCGATCGGAACGGCCGTCGTAGGCGCCGCGCAGGCAGAGCTGCGCGAGGACCCCGGCGGCGAGGATGAGACCGAGCGGCCAGGCACGCGGGGGTGGTGTGCCGGCCGGCGCCAGGGCGATCGCCGTCGCGATGGCGGTCCAGAGCATGACCATGTCCGTGACGACCATCAGGACCGTCCACGAGCGGCCGCTGAACGGATCGGTCAAGCGCAGGTTGCGCACCTGCCGGAGGACGCTCATCGGGGACACCTCACCCTTGTCGCAGGTGAACGTCGCAGTGAGGCACGACCACGGTATGAGAGCAGCAGGAAACCCGTCGCGTAGCTTGCCGTCGGCACGGAGGTGATGCGAGGTCGCTCCGTGGGCATACGCTGAACATCATGTCGAATCTCGCCTCCATCATGACCTCGAGCGCCGAGCGCTCACCGGACGCCGTCGCGCTGAAGCTCGACGACACGGAGGTCACCTACGCGATGCTCGACGAGGGCAGTGCGCGCGTGGCCGGGATGCTCGGGTCGATGGGGGTCGAGCCGGGCGACTGCGTCGGCATCATGCTGCCGAACGTCCCGTACTTCCCGATCGCCTACTACGGCGTCCTGCGGGCAGGTGCCACGGTCGTGCCGATGAACGTCCTGCTGAAGGAGCGCGAGACGGGCTTCTACCTCAAGGACCCGAAGGCCAAGGTCGTCATCGCCTGGGGCGACTTCGGTGAAGCAGCCGAGGCGGGGGCGAAGGAGGCGGGTGCGGAGTGCGTGCTCGTGGTCCCGGGTGAGTTCGAGAAGAAGCTCGCCGAGCACGACCCCGTGACCGAGGTCGTCGACCGCGACGACGACGACACCGCCGTCATCCTCTACACCTCGGGCACGACGGGAACGCCCAAGGGCGCCGAGCTCACCCACGCCAGCATGCGCAAGAACGCGGAGGTCTCGGTGGCGCTCTTCGGCATCGCGGACGACGCGATGATCCTCGGGGCGCTCCCGCTCTTCCACTCGTTCGGGCAGACCTGCGGGTTGAACGCGACGATGGTGGCCGGCGGCTGCCTGACGATGATCCCCCGCTTCGACCCGGACAAGGCGCTCGAGATCATCGAGCGCGACAAGGTCAACGTGTTCGAGGGCGTGCCGACGATGTTCGGCGCCATGCTGCACGCGAAGTCGGCCGACGGCGCGAACACGAAGAGCCTCAAGGTCTGCGCCTCCGGCGGCTCGGCGATGCCCGTCGAGGTCATGAAGGCCTTCGAGGACAAGTTCGGCTGCAAGGTGCTCGAGGGGTACGGCCTCTCCGAGACCTCCCCCGTGGCCTCCTTCAACCACCCGGACAAGGAGCGCAAGCCCGGCTCCATCGGCACCCCGATCGAGGGCGTCGAGATGAAGCTCTTCGACGAGGACGGCAAGGAGGTCGCGGAGGGCGAGGTCGGCGAGATCGTCATCAAGGGCCACAACGTCATGAAGGGCTACCTGAACCGCGAGGAGGCCACCGCGGAGGCGATCAAGGACGGCTGGTTCCACTCCGGGGACCTCGCGAAGAAGGACGAGGACGGCTTCTACTTCATCGTCGACCGCAAGAAGGACATGATCATCCGCGGCGGGTACAACGTCTACCCGCGCGAGATCGAGGAGGTCCTCTACGAGCACGAGGCCGTCCGCGAGGCCGCCGTCGTCGCCGTGCCGCACCCCGAGCTGGGGGAGGAGGTCGGCGCCGCCGTCGCGCTCAAGGAGGGCAAGGAGGCGAGCGTCGAGGAGCTCCAGGCCTTCGTGAAGGAGCACGTGGCGGCCTACAAGTACCCGCGCCGCGTGTGGCTCGTCGACGAGCTCCCGAAGGGGCCGACCGGCAAGATCCTCAAGCGCGAGATCGACGTCCCGGAGGCCGAGACGGCGTGAGATGACCCCGGAGGAGCTGATCGCCGGGATGCCGGCCGCGCGGCGGGGCGCGGTTCGGCGGCTCGACGCGCTCATCCGGGCGACGGTGCCGGCGCTGGACGTTCACGTCCGTGACGGACTCCTCGGCTACGGCAGCTACCGGTACCGGTACAACTCGGGCCGTGCCGGTGAGGGCTCGCGCATCGCGGTCGGCGCCGCGGCCCGCCACGTCGCCCTGCACGTGGTGGCGATGATCGGGCCCGAGGAGTACCTCATGGAGGCCTGGGCGGAGCGGCTGGGCGGTCGCGTCGGACGAAGCACGCTCCGCTGCTCCTCGCTCGAGGCGCTCGACCTGGAGGCGCTCCGGGAGTTGCTGCGCGAGGCGGAGCGGCTCGACCCGCCGGGGCTGCTCGCCGCGTGAGCCCGGCCGGCGTTCAGGCCGGGCCGGCGAGCACTGGGACCGGCGGCCGGCGGAGCGCCCGCAGCCCGTCGTAGGTGAGGACGACGAGTGCGCACCACACCAGGGCGAAGCCGATCCAGCGGCTGAGCGGGAGCGCCTCGCCCTCGACGAGCCACCCGATCAGGAACTGCAGCACGGGGGTGAGGTACTGAAGCAGGCCGACGGTGGACAGCGGCGTGCGTGAGACGCAGGCGGCGAAGAGCAGGAGCGGGAGCGCCGTGATCGGCCCGGCCGCGACGAGCAGCAGCGCGTGGGTCGTTCCCTCGCTCGCGAACGTCGCCTCGCCGCGACCCCCGATGGCCACGAGGAAGGCGGCGGCGGGGACCAGCAGGAAGAGCGTCTCGACCGCGAGGCCCTCGGCCGCCCCGACCCCGGCGAGCTTCTTGCACAGGCCGTAGCTCCCGAACGTGGCCGCGAGCACGATCGAGATCCACGGGAAGCCGCCGTAGACGGCGGTCAGGATCACGACGGCCACGGTGCCCAGGCCGAGCGCGATCGCCTGGGCGCGGCGCAGCCGCTCGCCGAGCAGGCCGACCCCGAAGGCGACGCTCACGAGCGGGGTGATGAAGTAGCCGAGCGCCGCCTCGAGCACCCGGTCCACGCTCACCGCGTAGATGTAGGTACCCCAGTTGACCGCGATCAGGACCGCGGCGAGCGCGAGCAGGAGGCGGGTACGGCGATCGGCGACGGTCCGCCGCAGCGTCCGGAGGCGGTGGGTGACTGCGAGCAGGCCACACACCACCACGACCGACCACACGACCCGGTGGGCGAGGATCTCGAGCGGCGTCGCCGGGTCGAGCTCCTTGAAGAAGAGGGGGAACAGCCCCCAGAGGCCGTAGGCCCCGAGGCCGAAGAGGATGCCGCTGCGCACGCGAGCAGGGTGACAGCCATCATGAGCCGATGGACGAGGTGAACGAACACGGCGCGGGTCCCGCCCCCAGCGCGCCGGGACCGCTGCGTCCTCCGCAGGATTCCTCCCCCCGCAGGCTCAGCCCCGCCGAGGAGGCGCGCACGCTCGTCGCCGGGGCCACCCAGGGCGTCCTGGCCAGCCTGAGCGATGACGGGGGGCCGTGGGGCTCGGTCGTCACCTACGGGGCGCGGGCGGACGGTGCGCCGGTGATCCTCGTCTCGCTGATGGCCGAGCACACCCGGAACCTCCTGTCGGATTCGCGCGCGAGCCTCGTGGTCGCCGAGCCGCCGAACGCGGAGAACCCGCTGGACAGGGGGCGGGTCACGCTGGCCGGGCACATGCGCGAACCAGCGGGAGCGGAGCGCGAGCGCGCGCGGGCTGCGCACCTGGCCGCCGTCCCCTCGGCCACGCTCTACGTCGACTTCGACGACTTCCGGCTCTTCGCGCTCGAGATCGAGCGCGTCCGCTGGGTCGGCGGGTACGGGCGCATGGACACCGTCGACGCCCGTGGCTACGCGGAGGCCGAGCCCGATCCCGTGGCGCCCACCGCGGCCGGTGCGGCCGCCCACCTGAACGGCGACCACGCGGACGCGCTGCTCGAGATCGCCACCGCCCTCACGGGCTTCACGGACGCGACCGCGGCGCGCTGCGCTCGTGCCGACCGGTACGGCCTCGACCTGGAGCTCGAGACGCCGCGCGGGGCCGCCCGCTCCCGCGTGGGCTTCGCCGCTCCGGTGACCACGGCCGGCGGGCTGCGTGCCGCGAGCGTGGCCCTCGTCAAGCGGGCCCGGGAGCGCTCCGCGCAGCCGCTAGGTTGACCTTGTGTCAGCTCCCCGGGTCCTGATCATCGGCGCCGGCTTCGGCGGGGTCGCCGCGGCGATCGAGCTGCAGAAGCACGGCTTCCGCGACATCACCGTCGTCGACGCGGCGCCGGAAATCGGGGGAACCTGGTTCCACAACGACTACCCCGGCGCGGCCTGCGACGTCCCGGCGCAGCTCTACTCGCTCTCCTACGCGCAGCGGACCGATTGGCCCCGTCTCTGCCCCGAGCAGTCCGACATCCTCGCCTACCTCCAGGGGGTCGCGAAGGACCACGGGATCGACCGGATCTTCCGGCCGAACACGCGGATCTCCGCCGCGCGCTGGAGCGACGCGGAGTGCCTCTGGCGGGTGGAGAGCGAGGCCGGTGAGACCCTCGAGGCCGAGGCGCTCATCATCGCCACGGGCCAGCTCGACCAGCCGACGTCACCGCGCCTCCCGGGGACCTTCGGCGGCCACGCGTTCCACTCCGCGCGCTGGGACCACGACTACGACCTCACGGGCAAGCGGGTGGCGGTCATCGGGACCGGTGCGAGCGCCGTGCAGTTCGTCCCCGCCATCGCGGAGAAGGTCGGCCACATGACCGTCTTCCAGCGCTCGGGCAACTGGTTCCTGCCGCGGAAGAACCGCCCGTACCCGAAGGCCTACCGCCTGGCCATCGAGAGGATCCCGCGCTTCCAGGACGCGCGTCGTTACTACTGGCGCCGCTACGGCGAGCTGCTCACCGCCGCGATCCGCCACCCCGGCACCTGGGGCAAGGTGATGCACCAGTCCTCGAAGCTCTTCATGCGCTCGCAGCTGACCGATCCGGACGTGCGGAAGAAGGCGTGGCCCGACTACACCTTCGGCTGCAAGCGCATCCTCTTCAGCTCCTCGTTCCTGCCGGCGCTGCAGCGCGAGAACGTAAGCCTCGTGACTGATCCGATCGCCGGGCTGACCGAGCACGGGGTCGTGACCGCGGACGGGACCGAGCACGCGGTCGACTGCCTCATCTGGGGCACCGGCTTCAAGACCACGAGCTTCATGTTCCCGATGGAGGTGAGCGGCTCCGACGGCCGCGACCTGGCCGAGGCCTGGGCGGACGGCCCGCACGCCCATCTCGGCATGACGGTGCCGGGCTTCCCGTCGCTCTTCGTCCTCTACGGCCCGAACACGAACACGAGCGGCGGCTCGATCGTCACCTACCTCGAGGCGCAGGCCGGGTACGTGCGTCAGGCGCTGCAGCACATGCGCGCCCGCGGGGCCGGGGCGATCGCGGTCAGGCCCGAGGTCGAGGCGGCCTCCGACGCGGCGCTCCAGGCGCGCTTCCCGGGGACCGCGTGGACGCAGTGCGACTCCTGGTACCGCGACGAGAGCGGCCGGATCGTGACGAACTGGCCGGGCTACATGTACGAGTTCGTCGCGGCGACGAAGACGCTCGACCCGGACGAGTTCACGTTCCTGCCGGTGCCCGAGCGGGTCGCCGAGCCGGCCTGAGGCCTCGCTGCCGGGAACTGGCCAGCTTTTGCGGAGTGGGGGCCCGCGGACGCTGGGCGGTTCGTCTCAGCGACGGGGCGCGGCGCGGGCGGCGACGGCGAGCTTGCGGCGACGCGGGACCACGGCGCGGCCGGGTCGCTCCCCGAGCCCCTCGCGCTCGAGCTGGCGCAGGATCTCCTGGTACATGGCACCCGCCGCTCGGACCGCCCCGCGGCCGGAGGCGAGCAACCGGATCCCGGCGTGGCCCTCGGCGTAGTAGGCGTCGGCCCGGGCGATCTGGTCCCGCAGCAGCGCTCCGCGGCGGCCGGGATCCGGCGGACCGAAGCGCTCGACGGTCTCGCGGGCGAGGTAGATGCGGCCCGCGGCGCGGTCCTCGTCGATGTCACGCAGGATGTTCGTGCGCTGCATGGCGATCCCGAGGCCTGCAGCGGCCCGGTGCGCCGTGTCCCGGTCCCCGCGCAGGCCGAGCACCGCGCTCATCACGACGCCGACCGTGCCCGCGACGCGGTAGCAGTAGCGGTCGAGCTCCTCCTCGGTCTGCGGTTGAGCAAAGGCCAGATCAGAGCGCATGCCCGCGCAGAAGTCGGCCATCGCGGCGCGAGGGATCGCGTGACGCCCGGCGAGCTCGTCGAGGATGCGCACCTCGAGGGTCTGCGCCCCGGGCGCCTCCGTGCACCAGGCCTCGACCGCGGCGAGGCGCGGCTCCGCCTCCGGGCGGCCGTCGTCGACCAGGTCGTCGAGGGTTCGGAAGACCAGGTACAGGAGGTGGACGTCGTCGCGGACGGCGCGCGGGAGCAGCCGGACGGCGATCGTGAACGTCTTCGCGACCCGGCGGGTGGTCTGCCGGGCCTCGTCGAGGAGCTGAGGCTCACGTTCGAGCAGCACGCGCGCCTCCGTGGGTCCCGGCCGCCCGGCCGACGTCCTCGGCGATGAGGCCCGCGGTGACCTCGGCCCCGAGCAGGACTCCCGGGATCCCGGCGCCGGGGTGGGTGCCGCCGCCGGCGCGGTAGAGGCCCCGCACGCGCTTGTCGCGGTTCGGCGGACGCAGCGAGGCGGACTGGTGGAGCGTCGGCTCCATCGCCCAGGCGTTGCCGTCGAGCGCACCCAGATCGTCGTGGAAGTCCTGCGGGGTCATGCGGTGCTCAACCCGGACGGAGTCGCCGAGCCCGGTGAGACCGAAGGTCTGCTCGAGGTCACGCACGTAGGCGTCGCGCAGGCGATCGGACTCCGCCGCCCAGTCGGTGCCCGAGCGCAGGTTCGGGACGGGCAGCAGGAAGCAGAGCGAGTCCCCGCCCTCGGCCGCCATGCCGGGCTCGGTGCGGTTCGGTGCATGCACGTAGGTGGAGTAGTTGGACGGAAGCTGCCGCCCGCCGGTGACGTCCTTGATGAAACGGCGGTACCCGGAACCGACGAGCAGCGTGTGGTGGAGGAGCTGCTCGAAGTGACGGTCGGTGCCGAGGTAGAGCAGGAACGCGCTCATCGACGGCTTGAGCGGGCGGCGTGGTGCGCGCTCGCCCAGCAGCTCGTGGACCCGCATCGCGTCCGAGTTCGCGACGACGACGTCGGCGGCGATCCGCTCCCCGCCCTCCGTCACGACCCCCGTGACCTTCCCGGCGGTGGTCTCGATGCGCGCGACGCCGTCGCCGCAGCGCACGTCGAGCGCCCGGGCCATCGCCTCGATGATCGCGTAGACCCCGCCGTCCGCGTACCAGACACCGTCGAGGAACTGGAGGTAGACGAGAGCGCCGTAGATCGCGGGCACCCGGAAGGGGTCGCCGCCGATGAACAGCGAGTGGAAGGAGAACGCCTCGCGGATGCGCTCGTGCCGGAAGTGCCGCGAGGTCGCGTAGTGCAGCGGCAGCGCGGCGCCGAGCTTCACCATCTTCGGGGTGAAGGCCAAGAGCTGCGGGATCGAGTCGAACTTCTGCCGGCCCGCCCCGAGGATGCCGTCCTCGTAGATCGGCCGCATCGCGTTCATGTAGCCGGCGAACGCCCGCGCGTCGTGGGCGGAGAACTTGGCGATCTCGGCCTCCATCGCGCCGCGGTCGCGAACGAAGTCGAGGTGGCGGTCCTCACCCGCCCAGAAGATCCGGTAGAAGGGGTCGAGCTCGCGCAGCGTGACCTCGCGATGGAAGTCGAGCCCTCCGGCGGCGAACACCTCCTCGAGCACCCACGGCATCGTCACGAGCGACGGGCCGGTGTCCCAGGTGTAGCCGCCGTCCTTGATCTGCGAGGCGCGGCCGCCGGGCTTGTCTCGCTGCTCGACGACCGTGACGTCGTGGCCCATGCCCTGCAGGCGAAGGGCGGTCCCGAGCCCGCCGAGTCCGGCGCCGATGACGACGACGCGGCTCATCGCGCGGCCTGCTCGCAGAGATGCTCGGGCAGGAGCGCGGCGGTGCTCGGCGCACCGACCGCCCAGGTCGCGATCCGCAGCTGCCGGATCACGGTCTCGACGGCGGCGGAGGCCTGGCCGGCCTGCGCGGCGAGCAGGAACGGCCGGGCGAGGCCCACGGCGACCGCTCCGAGCGCGAGGCACTTCGCCGCCTCGACGCCGTCGCCGAGCCCGCCCGAGGCGATGATCGGGAGGTCGGGCGCGACGGAGAGCGCGCCGCGGACCGCGTCGGCGGTCGGGACGCCCCAGTCCGCGAAGGCGGAGGCGACGGCCGCGGCGCGCGGATCACGCCGGCCCTCGATCGTCGCCCAGTTCGTCCCACCCGCGCCCGCGACGTCGACGGCGGCCACGCCGGCGTCGCGGAGGAGCCGGACGTCCTCGAGGTCCATCCCGAAGCCGACCTCCTTGACGACCACCGGCAGGGGCGCGAGCGCCGCGACGACCTCGGCGATGCGCTCGGTCACGCCCGCGAAGGCCGGGGTGCCCTCGGGCTGGACGGCCTCCTGCACGGGGTTCAGGTGGATGCTCAGGCCGTCGGCGCCGAGCAGGTCGATCAGGCGGGCGGCCCGCTCCGGATCGAGCTGCGCGGCGCCCAGGTTGGCGAGCAGCAGCGGCGGTCGTGCCGTCGAGCGGTAGGTCCGGAGCAGGTCGGGGTCGTCGAGCAGCGCCCGGCCGGAGCCGAGCGTCAGGGCCACGCCGTGCTCGGCGGCTGCCCGGGCGAGCTCGCCGTTGACGCGCTCGGCCTCCGGCGTCCCGCCGGTCATCGCCGAGATGAAGAGCGGAGCCTGCAGGCGGACGCCGAGCAGCTCGGTCCCGAGCTCCACGGCGGCGAGATCACGTTCGGGCAGCGCCCGATGGCGGAGCCGCAGCCGCTCGAGGCCGGTGCGCGCCCCGCTCAGGACGTCGGGCTCCGCGGCGATGCGCAGATGATCGGCCTTGCGGTCCGTGGCGACGGCGGGGGAGGGGGCGGGCAGCGAGCTCACGGAAAGGGGTACGGATCGGGCGCGCCGAGAGACCGACGCGAGGCACGGCGGTTCCGGCGCCTCAGGCGGGGACCTCGACCGCCTCGTGCGCGGGGAGCAGCGTCATCAGCGCGACGTTCTCCAGCGGGTCGAGCACCGAGTGCTGCGCGCAGGCGGGAACGGTGCGCCCGTCCTCCGGGTGGGCCATGGCGTAGGAGCAGGAGCGCAGCCGCTCGATGGTGGCCTGCACGTCCGGGTCCGCGTGGGTGGTCTCGCCCCGCTCCATCGCCGCCCAGGCGGGCCGGACGGTCTTCGCGTCCATGAACGAGTGCATGACGTAGGTGACCGCGCGGGGCGGGGTCCGCGTGACGGCGAGCGGACCGCCGGCGCGCGCGACGAAGCGGGCGCTCCAGCCCGCCAGATGGGCCAGGGTCCCCGGGTGGGTGGCCAGTGCACGGACCGCCCGCGTGATCGTCAGGGCCCGGCCGTCCGCGAAGTCCATGCCCCCGAAGGTGTCGAGGAACGCCTGGAGCCAGCGGGCGTCGGCGGCGGAGCGCTGGTCGAGCAGCGGGACGTACCGCTCCCCGACGTAGGCGCCGTAGGCGGTGCGGTTGCAGCGCTTGTCGCCGATGAGCATCGCGTCGTCGTGCAGCTCGCCGCCCGCGCCCTCCTCGATCCGCGCCCAGACCGCGTCGGTCGAGAACGAGCGGTAGCTGTCCTTCCAACGGGCCTGGTTGCCGACGAAGGCCGCGGGCTGGAAGGAGAACATCCGGAAGCCGTAGTCACGGCATTCGCGCAGGACCTCGGGGATCTGGTCGATGTTCCGAGGCGTGATCGTCATGTTGTGCGCGAGGTAGCTCGTGACCCCGTGCTCCTCCTCCAGGCGGGCGAACATGTCGCAGAACGCCTTGCGGTAGGGATGGAGCTCTTCCTCCCGCTCGACCTTCTTGATGCCGCGCCGCCCGAACATCATCGAGTCGAAGTGGCCCGCGAAGGAGAGGTGGCCGAACCGCGGCCGGCCCGTCTCGGGATCGAGCGCGAGAGCCTCGAGGTAGGGGTAATCGAAGTCCCCGTGGGTCATCGACATCGGCTTGCGGCCGTGGTCGATCATCGCCTGCAGCGCGGCCGCGTGATCGTCCGGCTCGAGCAGCGTGACCTCGCCGCCGATGAGCTGGGCGTTCTGGCCGGGACCCCGGACCGAGCGCAGGAACGCCATCTGCGCGTCGACCTCGGTCCGCGTGTGCTCCCCGTCCGTTCTGACCCGCTGCGCCTCCTTCGCGTGGTAGCAGGGGGTACAGGCGAGGTTGCACTTCGGGAAGACCCCGTGGGTGCCCTCGCAGCCGGCGGTGCGGCGTCCGAGCATCTGGTTGGCGCCCTTGACGTGGGCGGGAAGCTCGTCCCAGCGGGCGGCGAGCGCCGCGCGCAGATCGGGGTGCTCGGGGCGGGTGAGGCGTTCCAGGGCGCGGAGCCGATCGAGCATCCTGTGAAGCTACCGGGGCCCGGTCACCGGACACGGCGGTAGAGCCCGGCCAGGCGCCGGGGCGGGACGCCGAGGAGGTAGAGCCAGCGGATGACCGTCCACGCGACGACGGTCCGGGCGACGCCCATCTGCTCCCAGCGCCGGGCCGAGGTCATCGCCGGGCCGGGCAGGCAGGCGGTGTCGGTCGCGCGCTCGAGCCGCCGGACGAGGTCGTAGTCGTCCATGATCTCGAGCTCCCGGAAGCCGCCGAGCTCCGCGAAGAGAACGCGCTCGCACCAGACGGTCGAGTCGCCGTAGTAGAGGCCGAAGCGCCGCTGCAGCGCGTAGACCCGGGCGAGCGTCCAGGCGAACGGCCCCGTGCCGTCGAAGCGCAGCGCGAAGTTCCCGGCGCGGGCGGGGCTGCGGGCGATCGAGGCGTGCGCGTCGAGCGGCAGCCGCGAATCGGCGTGAAGGAAGGCGAGCCGCTCCCCGGTGGCCGCCGCGGCGGCGGCGTTCAGCTGCGCGGCCCGGCCGCCGGGGACGTCGAGGACCTGCGGAGCGGCGGCGTGAGCGCGGGCGCGCGCGGCGGTCCCGTCGCTCGAGCCGCCGTCGGCGACGATGACCTCCCACGGGCCGGGCAGCCGCGCGAGGTGGTCGAGCAGGGCGTCGATCTGTCCCGCCTCGTCGCGGGTGCAGACGCAGATGGAGATCAGCGGAAGATCGGGCTCGCGGCGGGCGGGGTCCACCCGGCGCAGTCTCCCAGCGGCTCGGCCTCGCAGTAGCGTCCAAGCCGTGCCGAACGCGACGGGGGAGCTGACGGAGGGCGAGCGCTGGGCGCGCGACGAGCTCGGCGCCCTCCTCCGGCGCCGGTTCTCCCCGCCCGCGGTCGGAGCGTTTCTTCTCGCCTCCCAGCGTCGGGCGAGCCGCGAGCGCGCCGCCCGGCCCGAGACGGCCACGAGGATGCGCCGGTGGATGCTCGCGGGCGCCGCGGCCTACGTGGCCGAGGCGGCCCGGCCGGGCACGCGCCGCCGTCCACCGCTCGTGGAACGGCTCGCTCAGCGAGCAGAAGTCCGAACGCTGTCCGCGGCATCCGGCGATCTCGGCCCGGCGCTCGCCTGGTGGGCCGCGACCTGGGTGATGCTCGACTGGCACATCGGGATGCTCGAGACCGAGGACGGACGCCCCCGGAACCTCGGCCCGGCCGACGCCGTCACGCTGGCCCGCGCCTGGGCGGTCCCGCTCGTCGCCCGGCGCCCCGATCCGGCGCTCGTCCTCGCCGCCTGGGCCAGCGACGGCCTTGACGGGAAGCTCGCCCGGGCCACGGAGCCCACCCGCCTCGGCCGCGACCTCGAAGGGCTCGTCGACGCCTGCTTCGCCGCCGCCGCCCTTCGCGGCGCCCACCGGACGGACACGCTCCCCGCGTGGGCGCTCACCGGCGAGCTCGCCCGGCTCGGGGGCGGCTTCGCCTACGCCCTGTGGATCTACTTCGGACGGGCCGACGCGCCCGATCCGCTCGTCACGAAGGCCGCACGGCGCACGACCCCGCTCCGGGTCGCGGGCCTCGCGGCCGCGGGGACCGGGCGGCGGGGGCTCGCCGGTGCGCTTCTCGGCGCCGGCTCGCTGTGGTCGCTGGGCTCGGTCCTCGCCGCCCTGCGTCCGACGCCCGTCAGGGAGTGACGGCCGAGTCGTCGTTCCCACCCGGAGGGGCAAGGTCAGGACGGGCCCAGAACCGCTCGAGCACCTGCTCGGCGGGCTTCCCGCGCGGCGAATAGGAGCCGGGCGCGCTGCGGCCGTCGGCCGGCCAGTCCCACCAGACGATCCCCTCGAAGAAGTCGAGCTCCGAGAGCGCACGGAACGCCGCCGCGTACAGCCGGCGCTGCAGCGCGGGGTCGGCGGTGTCCTGGGCGTCCTCGCGGGCGGGCTCGGCGGGCGCGCCTGAGCGGGACGGGTAGCCGAGCTCGGAGAAGTAGATCGGCTTGCCCGTCTTCGCGTGGAGCTTCCGCAGGCGCGCGGCCCACGGCTTCCAGCTCCGCACCAGGTCCGCCTCGGAGGGCTGGTTCTGCGTGGTGAGCGGCATGTAGGCGTCGATCGCGACGAGGTCGAGGGCGTCCCAGAACGGCACCGCCTCCGCCTCCTGGACCCAGTTGGCCGCGTAGGTCACGGGCCCTGAGTAGACGCTGCGGGCGCGGTCGACGACGGCACGGAAGCGCTTCTCGTCCCGCGCCATCGAGGTCAGCTCGGTCCCGACGACGTAGCGCTCGGCACCGACCCGCTCGGCGATCCGCGCGGTCCACAGCACGAACTCGGTGTAGGAGGCGAACCAGGCCCGCCGGTCGGCCGGGTCGATCGCGCCGCGGAAGCTGCCGTCGAGCACGTCGACGTGCGGCTTGAGGCTCGCCGTGAGGCCCAGCGCCTGGGCGGTTCGCAGCGCGTAGAGGACGCTTGCGTCGCTCGCGCTCTTCCCGGGCTCGGGCCGGACCGCGGAGGAGCGGGCGTCGTCCATGTACCAGGTGACGACGACCGTGGCCGCCGTCGCGCCCCGCGCCTTCAGGGCCGCGAGGGCGCGGTCGGTGCCGCTCGCCGCGAGGTCGTCGGCGGCGTAGGCCGTGAGGTTCGCGCCGCGGATCCAGTCCGGGGGCAGCGGCGGCTCGGGCCGTGAACTGTCGCCCGAACCCGTCCCGACCGCCAGCGCCACGACCGTCACCGCAAGAGCGACCGCGACCAGGACGAGCGTCCGCCGCACCTCAGGCGGTCGGCCGCCGCGGGGAGGCCGAGCGGAGCATCAGTGGTCGGCGACGCCCGCACCCTCGGGAACGAGCGGCCGGTCCTCGTCGTGCCAGCGCTGCAGGCCACCCGCCATCGACCAGGCGTCGAAGCCCGCACCCCGGAACGCCTGCGCGGCCATCGCCGAGCGCGCGCCGAGGCGGCAGGAGAAGATGATCGTCGTGTCCCGCGGCAGCTCGTCGGACTTCGAGGCCAGCCGCTCGAGCTCGATGTGGGTGGCGCCCTCGATCCGTCCGGCGTCCCACTCGTACTGCTCGCGGACGTCGACGAGCAGCGCGGTGCCCTCGGCGAGCGCCTGCTGGGTCTGCTCGGGGGTGACCTCGATGCCGGGCTCGGACGGGAAGGCGGGCGTCATGTCCGCAATCGTGGCAGCCGCGAGGCCCTGGCGTCAGGGTCGGTAGCCGCGCAACCGCACCGGTGGTCCGGCCGCCACGTCCTGCGCGACGAGCCGCGCGGCGTCGGTGGCCCAGTGGCAGAGCAGCCTCCGCGTGTCCCGGGGGTCGACGATCTCCTCGATCGAGAAACGCTCGGCCGAGCGGAACGGGGAGAGCACGGCCGAGAGCCGGTCGTCGATCTCCGCCCGGAGCGTCGCCCTGGCCTCGGGGCCACCGGAGGCCTCCGCCGCCTCGAGGTCGCGCCGGAACGCGGCCTCCAGCCCTCCGGCGATCGGCAGCGAGCCCCAGTTCCCGCTCGGCCAGGCCCAGCGGCGGTTCAGCCGCGAGCCGTCCCCGTGGGCGGCCCCCGCGATGCCGTAGCACTTGCGCACGAGCACGCTCGCCCACGGCGTCTGGGCCTGCATGACCGCGGAGAGCATCCGCGCGCCGCGGCGCATAGTGCCCGCGCGTTCGCTCTCGGTGCCCACCACGAACCCCGGCTGGTCGACGAGGTTCACGACCGGCAGGCGGAACTGGTCGCACATGTCGACGAATCGGGTGGCCTTCTCGGCGGCGCTCGCGGTCAGGCCGCCCGCGTAGACGTTCGGGTCGGAGGCGAGCACGCCGACCGGGACGCCGTCGAGGCGGGCCAGGGCGGTGATCGTCGAGCGGCCGTAGCGGGCGCCGAGCTCGAAGACCGAGCCGCGGTCGAAGACGAGCTCGAGGACGCGGCGCATCTTGTACGGCTTGCGCTCGTCGCGCGGGATGATCGAAAGCAGCTCCTCCTCGCGCCGCTCGGCCGGGTCGGTCGTCGCGATCACCGGCGGGGCCTCCCACACGGAACCCGGGAGGTAGGAGAGGAAGCGCCGCAGCTGGGCGAGCGCGTCCTCCTCGTCGGCGGCCTCGTTGTCGACGGCGCCGGCCCGCGTCTGCGCGCGCGACCCGCCGAGCTCTTCCTTGTCCGGGGTCTCGTTCATGGCCCAGGCGACGACCGGCGGCCCGGCCACGAAGAGCTGCGCGCTCCGCTTCACGATCACGGAGAAGTGCGACATCACCACGCGCGCGGCGCCGAGCCCGGCGCACGGCCCAAGCGCCGCGGCGACCACGGGGACGCGCGAGAGGTTCGCGACGTTCAGCTCGAAGCCGGGCAGCGGCGGCACGTAGGAGAACCCCATGGACTCGAGCGTCTTCACCGAGCCCCCGCCGCCGGTGCCGTCGACCAGGCGAACCAGAGGGAGGCGCAGGTCGTGCGCCGCCCGCTCGGCCCACACCATCTTCTCCCAGATGGCCGCGTCCGCCGCGCCCCCGCGGACCGTGAAGTCGTCGGCCTGGACGACCACCCGGCGGCCGTCCACCTCGCCCTGGCCGATGACCATGTTCGCGGGGAGCAGGTCTCTCAGCGCACCGTGCTCGTCGTAGCTGCCGACCCCGGCGACGCTGCCCGTCTCGAGGAAGGATCCGTCGTCGAGGAGCTGCTCGATCCGTTCGCGGACGGTTCCGCGTCCTGAGGCGTGCTGGCGCGCGACCCGCTCCTGGCCACCCATCCGGCGGGCGAGCTCCCGGCGCCGGGCGAGCTCGGCGAGCTCCGGGGTCCAGGTGGGCTCGGCGGGGTCCGGGTCGGGCATGGCGGCCATGCTGCCATCATCGGACCATGGAGCGAGGCGAACGACACAGCCCGCGCCGCAGGGCGGGGATCCTCGCCACGACCGCGCTGCTCGCCTTGGCCGGGTGCGGCGGGGACAACACGCCGAGCACGACGACAACCTCGCGGGCGGAAGCGGCGCCGAAGCCCGCTCCCGCGCCGCGGGCAGGGAAGATCCCGCCCGTCGATCCGAGCCAGACGCCCGAAGGGGCTGTGCCGCCCGCCCTCCTCGACCAGCTCGTGCCGAAGGGCGTGCCGTCCCGCTCGACGGGCGCCGCCGCCGATCCGGAGCAGCTGAAGGTCGTGCAGCGGTGGCTCGCCGCGCTCACGAACGCCGACATCGAGGCAGCCGCCGACACGTTTGCGGACGGCGCTGTCGTCCAGAACCTCACGGCGCCGGCGAAGCTCGAGGATCGCGCGGCACGCATAACCTTCAACCGCTCGTTTCCCTGTGGGGCGGAGGCGAGCGCCGCCTCGAGCGTGAAGGGCTACCTGATCGTCGTCTACCGACTGACCGACCGGAAGGGCTCCGGCTGCGACGGCCCTGGCGGGAGCGCCGCGAGCACGATCAAGGTCGAGAAGGGCCGGATGACCGAGTGGTACCGGCTCCCGGACCCCGTCGGCGAGGAGCCGACGGGTCCGGGCGAGATCAGCTGATCAGACGCGGCGGCGGTCGTCGACGACGTCGCGCTGCACGACGGTGTCGGTCCGGCGCGTGGCCATGTTCATCATGACCATGCTGAGGATCAGCCCGACCACGCCCACGACCATCAGGATGACGCCGACGGTCGACAGCGAGACCCCGGAGACGTCCGCGGTCACGGCGTACTTGAGGATGGCGCCGACGGCGATGAGGAGGATGCTGGTTCCGATTTGCATGGCTCGCCGGTACCCCGAGCGGACGCGTGCCAACCCCCGCCGGCTTCTACGATGCGGGGATGGAGACCACCTCGGCCGACGGCGTCTACGACATCCCTGAGGGCTTCCTGCCCTACCGGGACGCGATCCGCGAGATCGTCGACGGGTCCGTGCGGCCGCGGGCCGCGGAGATCGACGCCAAGGGTGAGTACCCGCACGACATCCGCAAGCTCTTCGCCGAGAACGACATCCTCGGCCTGCCGTTCTCCGAGGAGTACGGCGGCACCGGCACCGGCACCCTCATGCTGCAGATCGCCGTCGAGGAGATCGCCAAGGCCTGCGCCTCCTCCGCGCTGATCCTCATGATTCAGGAGCTCGGCTCGCTCCCGATCGCCCTCTTCGGCAACGACGAGCAGAAGCAGCGCTTCCTGCCCCGCCTCGCCAGCGGCGAGATCTCCCCGGCCTTCGCCCTCTCCGAGCCCGAGGCCGGGTCCGACCCGGCGTCGATGCGCACCTTCGCCGTGAAGGACGGGAACGAGTGGGTCATCAACGGCGCGAAGAACTGGATCACGAACGCGACCATCGCCGACTACTACGTCGTCTTCGCGAAGACCGACCGGGAGTCCAACCGCATCACCGCCTTCATCGTCGAGTCCGACCGCGACGGCTTCGACCCCGGCAAGCTCGAGCACAAGCTCGGCATCAAGGGGTCGCCGACCGGCTCACCGACCTTCGACGACGTCCGCGTCCCACAGGAGAACGTGATCGGCGAGGTCGGCCGCGGGCTCTCCGTCGCGCTCGGCACGCTTGAGCGCACACGTCTGGGCGCCGCCGCGCAGGCCGTCGGGATCGCCCAGGGCGCCACCGACTACGCGAACGAGTACGCCAAGGAGCGCATCGCGTTCGGCAAGCCGATCAACCAGATGCAGGGCCTGCAGTGGAAGCTCGCCGACATGGAGACGGGCACCGCCGCCGCGCGGGAACTGCTCTACAAGGCCTGCTCGATGGCCGACCGGCGCGACCCGCTGATGGCCAAGTACTCCTCGATGGCCAAGCTCTTCGCCGGCGACAACGCGATGAAGGTCACGCTCGACGCCATCCAGGTGCTCGGCGGCTACGGCTACGTCAAGGAGTACCCGGTCGAGCGCATGATGCGCGACGCCAAGATCACGCAGATCTACGAGGGCACCCAGGAGATCCAGCGCGTGGTCATCGCGCGCGCCATGACGAAGTAGGGGTTTGGCGCCCCGGGGCAGACCATCTAGCCTTTCGGGTCGACCATGAAGCCGCTCACGACGAGTCAGCGCATCGCCTTCGCCGCCACGGTGGCGCTCAGCCTCGCGCTGTTCGCCGTCGTGATGCTCGACGGCTTCTCGGCGAACCAGTTCGTCCGCCTCGTCGAGACCGTCGCGGTGATCCTCGTCGCCGCCGGGGCACTCTTCTTCGCGATGACGATGGTCGGCGTGCGCATGGCCGGCTGGGAGGAGCCGGAGTCCGAGGAGGAGTTCGAGCGCGTCGTGCAGGAGTCCGAGCGCCTCGCCCGGCAGGGCACCTTCGCCGAGCCGGACGAGACCGAGTTCATGGACCTCGATCCGTACTCCGATGACGACTTCGAAGAGCTCGTCCGCGACGCCCTCGACGAGCTCCCCGACCTCCTGCGTCCGCTCATCGAGAACCACAACGTCGCCGTCGTCATCTCCGACGGGGGCCGGCGCCGCGGCGCTTACGGGCTCTACCACGGGGACGGCGCGACGCGGGACGACGTGCCCGACCGCATCGTGATCTACCGCGACACGCTGCGCCGCGACTTCGGCCACGACGCGGAGCAGCTCCGCGCGCAGGTCACGCAGACGGTGCGCCACGAGCTCGCCCACCACATCGGGTTCGACGAGCTCGGCGTGCAAGGCCTAGGCCTCTAGTCTCAGGCTGGCGAATGAGAGGTTCGTGAGGGAGCGGGTCGGCGCCGGATCCGATGGGTAACGGTGTGCGCATGACCCGCCTGTTCTCCTCCCTGCTCCGCGCCCGTCACCTCGCCGTGCTCGCCCTGCTCGCCGCCATGGCGCTTCCGAGCGCCGCCCAGGCCGCCGATCCCGTCCGCTACAAGGGCTACTACGACGCCTTCACCCGCGGCCGCGCCCTGATCCCCGGCCACGACTCCCGGTGGGTGCCGCAGGGCCTCGCGTACTGGCAGGAGCAGGACGCCATGGTCATCTCCTACTACGACTCGGAGAAGGTGCTCAACAGCCGCCTCGCGGTGATCGACCGGAAGACCAGCGCGTTCAAGAAGTACGTGAACCTGCCGCAGAAGAGCCACGTCGGCGGGCTGGCCTTCGCCCACGGCTACCTCTGGATCGCCGGCAGCAACGCCATCACCCGCCTGGGGAAGAGGAAGCTCGCCGCCACGCCGAACGGCGGCACGACCCCCACCGGCAAGACGTTCCCGACGAAGGCCTCGGCCTGGGTCACGATCGTCGGCCGCACCCTGTACGCGGGCGACTTCTACAACGACAAGGCCCACCGCTACGCGATCGACGCCAACGAGCGGCTCGTGGACCAGAACGCCACGATCGCCACGCCGCACGAGACGCAGGGCATGGCCGTGACCGGCGGCCGGTACATCTTCAGCCGCTCCTTCGGGCGCGACAACGACAGCACGATCCAGGTCCTGAACGGGCGCAGCATCGTGGCGCCGAACATGTCCGAGGGCATCGCCGTCGCGCGCGGCAAACTCTACGTCGTCTACGAGTCCGGCTCCTCGTACTACGACGATGCCGACTACCGGGTCCGCACGGTGCATCATGCTCCGCTGAAGGCGCTCCTGTAGCGGTCGGCCGATAGCATGTGAGGGACCCCCGCGGCCCGATGCCGTGGGTGGTGAGGACCCCGTGGAGTGAGACCGCCGGGCGACACCTGCTCGTGGAGTGAGACCGCCGAGCATCACAATTCAAGGAGAACCACATGCCTGAAGCCGTCATCGTCGACGCCATCCGGACCCCCATCGGCCGCGCCGTGAAGGGCACCCTGAAGGACGTCCGTGCGGACGACCTCGCGTCGGTCCCGATCATGTCGCTCATCGAGCGCAACCCGGAGGTCGACTGGTCCGAGGTCGTCGACGTCCTCTACGGCTGCGCCTTCGGCGTCGGGGAGGCGGGCTACAACGTCGCCCGCAACGCCGCGCTGCTGGCCGGCCTCCCGGAGACCGTGCCGGGCGTGACCATCAACCGCTTCTGCGCCTCCTCGCTGCAGGCGATCCGCAACGCGTTCCACGCGATCAAGGCCGGCGAGGGCGAGATCTACATCGCCGGCGGCGTCGAGGCCGTCTCGCGCTCGATCGAGCAGGGCTCCTTCGAGTTCCACCCGCAGCTCGACGGCTCCGAGGGCTCGCAGTACAACGTCTACATCCCGATGGGCCTCACGGCCGAGAACGTCGCCGCGGAGTACGGCGTCTCGCGCGAGGACCAGGACGCCTGGGCCGCGCTCTCCCAGCAGCGTGCCGTCGCGGCCCGTGAGTCGGGCCACTTCGACCGGGAGATCGTCTCGGTCACGACCCCGGACGGCACGGTCGTCTCACAGGACGACGGCCCGCGTCCCGGCACCACGGTCGAGACGCTCGGCAACCTGAAGCCGGCCTTCAAGCCGGACGGCACGGTCACCGCCGGCAACGCCTGCCCGCTGAACGACGGCGCCGCGGCGACGCTCGTGATGAGCGAGGAGAAGGCCAAGGAGCTCGGCCTCACCCCGCGGGCGCGGATCGTCGCCTCCAGCGTCGCGGCCATCCGGCCGGAGGTCATGGGCATCGGCCCGGTCCCCGCGATCCAGAAGCTGCTCGCGGCAACGAAGATGCAGATGAGCGACATCGACGTCGTGGAGATCAACGAGGCGTTCGCCGCGCAGATCGTCCCGTCGAAGGACCAGCTCGGGATCGACGAGGACAAGCTGAACCCGTTCGGCGGCGCGATCGCCCTCGGCCACCCGTTCGGCATGACGGGCGCCCGCATCATGACGACGCTCCTGAACGACCTCGAGACCCGGGACGAGACCTACGGGATCGAGTCGATGTGCGTCGCCGGCGGCATGGGCATGGCGATGCTCGTGGAGCGCCTCAAGTAGGCACCGGAGGCTGCCGGGCGACCTTTCGTGTCACGGTGGCACGAACGGTCGCCCGCGACGGGCTGCGCTCAGGCGCCAGCCTGCGCGAGGAGCCACAGGGCCAGGGCGGTGAACCCGACCATGATCCCGAGCATCCAGTACTGCGAGCGGGCCGCGGCGCGGACCTCGCCGTAGATCACCAGCGCGCGATCGTGCGCGAGCGTCAGCGCGGCGATGTGCCCGGCGACGACGAAGGCGACCTGCAGGTACCAGGCACCGTTCTGGCTCAAGACGCCGAAGTCGATCCCGGCGGCGGCGGTCCCGAAGAGGTCCCAGCCGCGCCCGAGCGGGTCGGAGACCAGGTAACCCATCGCCTGCCCCTCGAAGATGAGGAACGTCAGGTAGTGCGCGGCGACGTAGACCATGGCGATGGGGACCAGGGTGTGCACGAACCGCGCACGCAGCGGCTCGGCTCCGGCTGCTTCCCCGACGGTGCGCACACCCCGGATCCCGAGCGCGTAGAAGCCCACGACGAGTCCGACGCAGAGGAGGATCCCGATCGTGTCACTGGCCCCGGCGGAGCCCGTCACGTCGTCGAGGAGGCCCCCGACCTCACGCCACAGCGCCCCGGAGCTCAAGCCGTCGAAGGTGACGGTGGCGATCATGACCACGACGACGGCGACCGTTCCCGGGATGGCGTCGAGCCGGGGCAGGCCGGCCAGCGGGGGCCGCAGCCCGACCGTCCCCTCACGCGTCTCGAAGACCGACATCCGGGAGAGCAGGTCGAAGTAGACCGCGAACCCCTCGCCGCGCTCCGTCCACGTCTCGGTGCCGAACACGGCCTGGGCGGCGAGCGTGACCGTCGTGTACCCGAGGACGGCGTAGCCGAGCGCGGCGGGGTCTTCGCTCCACCCCGACACCAGTTCGATCCAAGCGAAGAGGAAAAGCCCGAGGGCGGCGGGCCAACGGCCGAGGCGCTCGGGGTAGGGACGCCGGCCCAGGCGCGGGGCGACGCGTTCGAGCAGACGGCCGAGGGCACGCCACGGGCTCAGCACGCGGAACACGCCGCCGATCAGCACGCTGGCGAACGCGAGCCCCACCCAGAAGACGATGAAGACGAACGTCGGGGCGAAGTTCCCCCCGGGGCGGGGCTCCCGAAGAACGCGGCGACGAGCGTCACGACGAGCAGCGCCACGCCCGTCAGCCCGGCGAGCCACTCGACCGGCCGGGAGGCGAGCACCCGGCCCAGGCCGCCGGGGAGCGGGCGCCACCCGGTGCGCTCGAGCCGGGGTTGCTGCCAGAGCACCTCGAGCGCGACGAAAGAGACGATGAGCACCGCGACGGCCGCGTAGACGAAGAGGTACTCGGGGATCGGCAGGTTCGCGCGCTGCACGAGCCCGTGGGCGTCCGCCCGTGCCGGGAGCAGCAACGAGACGGCGAGCAGGGGAGCGACGACGCGGAGAAGCAGGAAGGACACGAGAACGCCTGGGTCGGGCCGGCGTGGGTGCGACCCTGGCCCGGCTCGCGGCGAGTCTACGGAGCGCGGGCCCGACGGGGCTTCGAGGCGCCGCGCGGGCGCTCACGGCGTTACGCTCACGCCCATGCGTCGCATCATCCTCGGAGCCTTCGTCGCGGTGCTCGTCCTCGTGCCCGCGACCGGCCACGCAGTCGTCCCCCCGAGGGACTGCGGCAAGACCACGGTGCGCGGCAAGGCGTACCAGATCAAGGTGGACCAGATCTCCTGCGCGCAAGGCCGCCGGGACAGCCGCAGGTTCCTGATCTCCAAGCGCAAGCCGAAGGGCTACCGCTGCCGGACCTATGCGTCGAAGCCGGACCGCGTGCGCTTCTACTGCAACCGCGGGGTCAAGGTCTTCTTCGCCATCCGCCGCTAGTGCTGACTCGGCGTCGCATCGTCGCCGTCGGCCTCGCGACGGCGGTCCTCGTGGGCTGCGGCGACGCACCACCTCGCTCCGGAGGCGCGGAGCAGCCGGCCGGACGCTCGCCCGAGCTCGTGGACTTCTCGAAGCGGCCGCCGTACGTCAACGGCCTGGAGATCGACCCCGCGGACGGCGCGTTCCTGCTGACGACCAACCGCGGCTTCTTCCGCGTGAGCCCCGACGGCGGCTCCGTCGTGCGGCAGCGCGCCGAAGTCCTCGATCCGATGGGGAGCTCCCCGGTCGGGACCTTCCTCGAGATCTCCGCGGCCGAGCCGGGCGTCCTGCTCGGCTCCGGCCATCCCGACGACCCGCAGGAGTTGCCGCCGTACCTCGGGCTGATGCGGTCCACCGACGGTGGGAGGCGGTGGTCGGTGGTCTCCCGCCTCGGCGAGGCGGACCTGCATCAGATCCGGCTCGCCCACGGCCGGATGTACGCCTACGACGCGGTCCTCGGAGCGCTGCTGCTGTCCGAGGACGGTGGCCGGGAGTGGGTCGATCGCCCGACGCCGCGCGGCCTCGTGCTCGACTTCGTCGTCGACCCGGACGACGAGGACTACGTGCTCACCACGACCGAGGACCAGCTCTTCCGGACCGAGGATCGCGGGCGGCGCTTTCGCCCCGTGAGCGCGGTCGACGCCGCGCGACTCGACTGGCCCGAAGCGGACGCGCTCATGCGCGCCGACGCCGACGGGACCTTCCGCGTCTCTGCCGATCGCGGGCAGACGTGGGAGACGCGCGGGAACGTCGGCGGCGAGGCCTACCGCGTCAAGGCCGTGGACGGCGAGCGCGCGTTCGTGGCACTGGCCGACGGCACGATCACCGCGACCGAGGACGGCGGCCGCAGCTGGCAGGTGCGGTTCCGACCCTGAGGCGCCCCGGCGCGCGGCTCAGCGGCGCAGCGTGACCGCGCGCGACGCGCGTCCCGTGCGGCCCACCGGGTCCTCGGCCACCACGCGCACCCGCGCCGGGATCTGCCGCGAGCGCCGGAGCGCCGCTCGCGCGCGCTTCTCCCAGCGGAGGAACACGTAGGTCCTCGCCTTCCCGGAGACCGCCCACGAGCCCCGGGCGAGGGTCGCCGACCGACGGCCGAGCCCGAGCCGGCTCGCCGTCTTCGCGTCCACGGTGAGCGTGACCTTCAGGCCGCAGGCCCGTGAGCAGCCGACGGGCACCACGAAGGGCGCGCGGACCGAGACGCCGGTGTGCCGCCGCGCCACCGTGAGCGTGACCGCGGGGCCGCGGGCCTCCCCGGGCGCGACGCCCTCCTCGTCCGGGTCGCAGGCGGTGCCCTTGCCGTTGCCGTCCGCGTCGCTCTGCCGGAACGGGGGCGCGGTCTCGATCGAGGGGTTGTAGACGTCCGGGCAGTTGTCGGCGGCGTTGTCGACCGCATCCCCGTCGCGGTCGCCGTCGCAGGCGTCGCCCTTGTCGTCCCCGTCTGAGTCCCGCTGGTCGGGGTTGGGGGTCTCGTCGCAGTTGTCGTCGGCGTCGATGATGCTGTCGCGATCGGTGTCGACGGGCGGGCAGGCGGCTCCGTAGGGCGGCGTACCCGGCAGCTGGTCGGTGTTGGGGACAGTGCGGCAGTTGTCCTGTCGGTCCGGGATCAGGTCCCCGTCGTCGTCGTCGTCGCACGCGTCGCCGAGGCCGTCCCTGTCGTTGTCGACCTGGGAGCCGTTCGGCCTGTCGGGGCAGTTGTCGACCTCGTCCTTGACCCCGTCGCCGTCCCGGTCACCGGGCTCGGGATGTGCGGTGGCGGTGCCGGGGGCCAGCGGGCCCGTGCCGGACGGCAGCGCGGCCACGCCGAGCGTCAGCAGGACGAGGAGCAGGGGAAGCAGCCGGGTCATCGGGTCAACCGGATCGAGGGCAGCCGGACGACCCGGGAGTTCCCGGCCGCATCCGTCCCGACGACGCTCAGCGAGACACGCACGGAGCGTCTGGCGCGCAGCGCCCGCAGCGCCTCGCGCCGCTCGAGCGACGAGAGCGTGAAGCGCAGAGCGACCCCGCCCCCGGCGACCCGCACCTTCGCCCGGGCGCCGACGAGCGGCAGCCGCAGGCCACCGGCGTTCAGCACGCCCGAGGTCGCGAGCGAGCCGGCCTCGCTGCTCGCCGCCACGAGGCGGATGGTCCGGCGGGATCCGCCGATGCGCTGCGTGCGGTCGCCACCGGCACGGACCCGTGGGGCGACCTTGTCCCGCCCCAGCTCGGCGGCTCCCGGGGGTGGTTCGGTCGCGACGCGCGTGACCTGCTCGCAGTCCGCGGCCACGCTGTCGACGGTGTCTGCGAGGACGGTGTCGAGACCGTCGCCGCAGCTGACCTCGTCGGCGATGCCGTCGCGCATGCGCAGCGTGTCGTCGCCGGGTCCTCCGGCGGCGCGGTCAGCCCCGAGCCCGCCGTCGAGGATGTCGTCTCCGGCCCCGCCCTGGAGGTTGTCGTCCCCGGTCTCGCCGGCCAGCTCGTCCGCCAGCGGCCCGCCCGAGATCGCATCGGCACCGGGCCCCCCGAGGACGACGGCGGCGACGGACGCCACGATCCGCGCGGAGTCCTCGCGCTCCCCGAGCTCGACGCGAACCCGGCGCACGCCGCTCCCAGGACAGAACGCCTCCAGGATGTACCCGGCGCCGGAGCTCACCTCGCCGGGCTCGCAGCCCCCCGGATCCATGCCGCCGTCGGCCGTCCTGTCCCGGAAGGCGATCCGGCTGCCCTCGGTGTCCACGATCAACGTGTTGAGCGAAGTCGCGTCCTGCGAGAGGTAGGAGATGATCCCGCTCGCCGGGCGCACGAGCGAGTGGGCGCCCGCGACCCCGGGCAGCACGAGCGGCGCCATGAGTGCGCAGCCGAGGGTGGCGACGAGCGCCCGCGCGCGCCCGCGGCGGCGGGACGGCGTCGACGCGAGGCGGGGCGGCATCACCTCATCCAACCAAACCGGGCGCGGCGCTGTTCTGCCGGGGCGGTCTCCGCGCTCAGCCCGCCAGCAGCGCGTCGGCTGAGGCGCGGAGCGCGCCCATGACGATCTCGAGCGGCGGCTCGAGGTCGCGGTCGGCGAGCAGCCCGAAGTGGACGCCGCCGTCGTAGGAGAGCACGCCGACGGTCACCCCCTGGGTCGACGGGTTCAGCGGCACCGCCGGGTAGGCGCCGAGCATCCGCGAGCCTGCGATGTAGAACGGCTGCTGCGGACCGGGCACGTTCGAGACGACGACGTTGAAGGCGCGGACGTTGCTCATGGCCCAGGCCAGGGAGGAGGAGACGAGCGGCGGCGCCCACCCGGAGGCGTTGACGAGGAAGGCGCCGGCGCGGACGGTGGCAGAGTCCTTCAGCTTCTGGGTGCTCGCGTGGATCTCGGCGATGCACGCGGCCGGATCGGGGCTGCCGATCGGCAGCTCGACGAGAACCGTGGAGATGCGGTTGCCGCCCTCCTCGCCGGGCACGCGCACGGAGACCGGGACCAGGGCGACCGGGCGCGCGTGCGCCGGGCAGGTCCGGGAGCGCCCGGCGCAGCGCGCCCGCGACGACGGCGAGGATCGCGTCGTTCACGGTGCCGCCCGCCGCCTTCCCGGCTGCCTTCAGCGCCGCGAGCTCCACCCGGTGGAACGCGTAGCGCCGGTTCGGTCCGATCGGGCGGTTCAGCGAGGTCATCGGCGCCGAGGGCTTGGTGCGGGCCAGCTCGGTCAGCAGCTCGGTGGCGCCGAGCAGCTCCTTCGGCGGCGCGGCGCGGGTCCGGGGTCAGGGCGCGGCGGCCGGACTCCTGCAGCAGCCGCTGGGCGATCGCGGCGGGCGTCATCCCGAGCCGCGTGAGGTGGCGGCTGCGGTCGTAGGGCTTCGGCTCCCACGCTCCTCTGGCGGCGGGCAGCTCGAGCGGCTCCGGCCCGGGGTCGAGCAGCACCGTGCCGATGTCGACGGCCGCCATGCCGTCGACGAGCGCGTGGTGCATCTTCGAGAGGACCGCGACGCGCCCGTCGGCGAGTCCGTCGACGACCGTGAGCTCCCAGAGCGGGCGCGAGCGGTCGAGCCGCCGGCTCATCTCCCGCCCGACGAGGTCCGCGAGCTGCGCGTCGCCCGCCTCCGCGCCCAGCGAGGCCCGGCGGACGTGCCAGCCGAGCTCGAAGCCCTCGTCGTCGATCCACACCGGGTTGAGCACGCCCGCCGTGGTCTGCAGGCGCTGGCGGTAGCGCGGGAGCAGGTGCAGGCGGGAGCGCACCCGCTCGAGGAACGCGTCCGGGCGCGAGGCCGGGGCCGTCCTCGAGCACCATGAGCCCGCCGACGGCCATCGAGACCGGGCCCTGCTCCGCGCTGAGGGCGGAGCGGTCGGCGGGGGAGAGCGGGTCGGCCATCGGGGCCGACCCTATCCGGCGCCTCCGGCTACCGCGGCGCCATCCGGATCGCGCCGTCGAGGCGGATCGACGGTGCCGTTCAGCATCTGGTTCTCGATCATCTGCTGGGCGAGCTGGGCGTACTCGGCGGGCGAGCCGAGGCGCGGCGGGAAGGGGACGGACTTGCCGAGCGAGTCGCGCGCCTCCTCGGGGAGCGAGGCGAGCAGCGGGGTGTCGAAGAGGCCCGGCGCGATCGTGTTCACGCGGATGCCGTACTGCGCGAGGTCGCGGGCGACGGGCAGGGTCATCCCGACGATCGCGCCCTTCGAGGCCGAGTAGGCGACCTGGCCGATCTGGCCGTCGTAGGCCGCGACCGACGCGGTGCCGAGCAGCACGCCGCGCTCGTCCTGCTCGTCGGGCTCGTTGCCGATCATCGCCGCGGCGGCCAGGCGCCAGGCGTTGAAGGTCCCGATGAGGTTGATGTCGACGATGACCTCGAACGGCATAGCGGGTGCGGGCCCTTCGCGTTCGCGGTCTTCTGCGCCCAGCCCGTCCCGGCGCAGACCACGCAGATCCGCAGGCCGCCGTCCGCGCTCGCGGCGAGGTCGACCGCGGCCTGCACCTGCTCCTCCTCGCGCACGTCCGCCTGGATCCACTGCGCCCCGAGCTCGGCGGCGAGCGCCTCGCCCTTCTCGGCGTTGATGTCGGTGATGGTGAGCGCGGCGCCCTGCTCGGCGAGGCGCCGGGAGGTGGCCTCCCCGAGCCCGGAGGCGCCGCCGACGACGAGAGCTGAACTCGATTCAATCTTCATGGCCGGGACGATACCGGCGCCCGTAGTGCGTGCGGTGGGCGCCATGCAGATCCGCCACCGTGTCCGAGGACGTGCCGTGCGCTCCACCGACGTCGTGATCATCGGCGCAGGTGCCGCCGGCCTGATGTGCGCCATGACCGCCGCCGCCCGCGGCCGCCGGGTGCTGCTCGTCGACCACGCCAACAAGGCCGGCAAGAAGATCCTCATGTCCGGCGGCGGGCCGCTGCAACTTCACGAACATGTACGCGGAGCCGGCGAACTTCGCCTCGCAGAACCCGCACTTCTGCAAGTCGGCCCTGGCCCGCTACACCCCGTGGGACTTCATCGCCATGGTCGAGCGAGCACGGCGTGCCCTACCACGAGAAGAAGCTCGGCCAGCTCTTCTGCGACAACAAGGCCAAGGACATCCTCGGGATGCTCCTCGAGCGAGTGCGAGCGGGCCGGCGTCGAGCTGCACCTGGACACCGCGGTGCAGCGGATCGAGCGGACCGAGGACGGCTACGTGCTGCGCACCGACCTCGGGCGAGGTCGCCGCGACGTCGCTCGTGGTCGCCACCGGCGGGCTGTCGATCCCGACGCATGGGCGCCACCGGCTTCGGCTACGAGGTCGCCCGCCAGTTCGGCCACGACGTGCTGCCCGACCCGCGCCGGCCTCGTGCCGTTCATCATCACCGACCAGCTCAAGGAGCTCTGCGCCGAGCTGTCCGGCACCTCGGTGGCCTGCGTCGTGCGCTGCAACGGCGAGAGCTTCCGCGAGAACATCCTCTTCACCCACCGCGGCCTCAGCGGCCCGGCGATCCTGCAGATCTCCTCGTTCTGGCAGCTCGGCGACGCCGTGGAGATCGACCTGCTGCCCGACCGCGACGCCCTCGAGTGGCTGCAGGAGCAGCAGGCCGCGCGCCCCGACAGCGAGCTGCAGACCGTCCTCGGCGAGGTCTTCACGAAGAAGATGGCGGCGCTCCTGGCCGAGCGCTGGTTCGCCTCGCAAGCCGATGAAGCAGTACACCGCCGGCCGAGCTGCGCGACGATCGCCGACACGCTCGGCGCCTGGCAGGTCGTGCCGGCCGGCACCGAGGGCTACCGCACCGCCGAGGTCACCCTGGGCGGCGTCGACACCCGCGAGGTCTCCTCGAAGACCATGGAGTCGCGGCAGGAGCCCCGGCCTCTACTTCATCGGCGAGGTCCTCGACGTCACCGGCCACCTGGGCGGCTTCAACTTCCAGTGGGCCTGGGCCTCGGGGCACGCGGCGGCGCAGGTCGTCTGAGCCTCAGCGCGCCCTGCGGGCGCGCCAGCGTCAGCGAGAACATCCTGTCCGCGTCGGTGAGCAGCTCGGCGAGCTCGAGGCCCGAGGCCTCGAGGTCCTCGGCGCAGGCGCTCGGGCGTGAACTTCGTCGAGATCTCGGTGCGCATCTCCTCGCCGGCGCGAAGTGGATCTCGAGGTTGAGCGCGCGGATGTTCACGGTCATCTGCCGGCTCGCGCGCAGCCGCATCTCGATCCACTCGCGCTCGCGGTCGTAGAAGGCGACGTGCTCGAACGCGTCGGGCTCGAAGTCGGCGTCGAGCTCGCGGTTGACCACGTGCAGCACGTTGCGGTTGAACGCGGCGGTGATGCCGGCGGCGTCGTTGTAGGCGGCTTCGATGACGCGCGGGGTCCTTGACGAGGTCGGTGCCGAGCAGCAGATGGTCCTCGCGGGCGCAGCAGCGTCGGCGAGCTGGCGCAGGAAGCGGCGCCGCGCGCCCGGGATGAAGTTCCCGAGCGTGCCGCCGAGGAACGCGACGATGCGCGGGCCGTCGGCGCTCGGGGATGTGCTCGAGGTGGCGCTCGAAGTCGCCGACGATGCCGTGCACGGTCAGCTCGGGTACTCGCTCGGTGAGCTGCTGCGGCGACGTCGCGGACCATGCCCTCGGTCACGTCGAAGGGCACGTAGCGCCGGAGCGTCCCGGCGTCGGCCATCGCCTGCAGGAGGATGCGGGTCTTGGCGCGCCGTGCCGGAGCCGAGCTCCACGAGCTCGGCCGCGCCGGTCAGCTGCGACGATCTCCGCGGCGCGCTCGACGAGGATCGCCCGCTCGGTCCGCGTCGGGTAGTACTCGGGCTGCGTCGCAGATCCGGTCGAAGAGCTCGGCGCCGACGCGCGTCGTAGAAGTGCTTGGGCGGGAGCTCCTTGAACGGGCGGGTCAGCCCGTCGAGGACGTCGTCGGCGAGGCTCGAGTCCGCCGGCGTCCGTCCGAGGTAGCTGTGCACGACCGACGCGGTCGAGCGTTGCGGACAGGTTCCATCAGGTCTCCTGGGTGGATCGGCAGCGGGCGAGGCGCAGGCCGGCGAAGATCTGCCGGCGCTGCGGGAGGTCCCAGTTGCGGAAGGTGGGGGAGGCGACGCGCGGATGCGTGGCCCACGAGCCGCCGCGCAGCACGCGGTAGTCGGGGCCGAAGAAGACCTCGGAGTACTCGGGGTAGGGGTAGGCGTCGAAGCCCGGGGTAGGCGGCGAAGGGCGAGGAGGTCCACTCCCACACGTGGCCGATGCCGTCCAGCTCGCCCGAGGTCGACGCCCTCTCCCACTCGAACTCGGTGGGCAGGCGAGCCCCGCACGCACGTGCGAAGGCGTCGGCCTCGAACCAGGAGACGTGGCACACCGGCGCCTCCGCGGGCGCCGTCGGCCACCCGCGCGTCGTGGCCGATGTCGTACTCCTCCTTCCAGGCCCAGCCCTCGTCGCTCCACCACTCGCGGCGCACGTAGCCGCCGCCTCGGCGAAGCGCAGCCAGGTCGCGTTGGTGACGGGGCGGCGGGCGATCTCGAAGGCCGCGAGCGTCGCGCTGGTGGCGCGGGCGCTCGTTGTCGTAGGCGAAGCCGTCGGGCCCGGCGCCGATGGTCGTCACGGCCCGCCGGCGATGGCGATCCAGTCCGCCGTCGACGGCGTCGCCCGGGCCGCGCCGGCGGTTCGCCGGCCGGCAGCAGCCCGCCGAGGCTCATCGCCTGGCGCATCGTCTCGGTGTGCTGGAGCTCGTGGCGCAGGACGAGCTCGACGAGGTCGAGCTCGCCGGCGCGAGCCCCTGCTCGAGCACGTCGACGCGCGCGCTCGCGGACGTCGGCGAGGTACTCGCTGCGCCGCCGTCGAGGTCGAGCAGCGGGAGCTCGCCGCGGACCTCCCGCGGGGTCTCGAACGCGTCGTACATCGCGGCGAGCTCGGGGTGGAGCAGCGCCAGGCCGCCGACGCGATGGCCGATCCAGAGGTCCTCGTAGGCCGCGATGTGGGCGAGATCCCAGACCAGCGGGGACATCAGCGGATCGAGGACGCGCTCGAGGTCGGCGCGGCTCAGGTGGGCGATGAGCGCCTGCGTCCGGTCGCGCACGGCGGCGAGCTCACGCGTCGGCAGCCGTGCCGGGGAATGGGTGCCCGGAGCAGCCACGACCTCAGTATCCCCGTCGCCGGACCGTTCAAGCGCCAGATCGGGCAGCTGTCACGAAACCGTCACCTGGTCGGCCGCTCCGTCCGGGGCAGTCGCTTCCGCCACGCGCTGAACGAGCCCATCGGCCCGCCGTGCGGTCGCGCGAGCCAGGGCCAGGGGTGGAGCGCCGTCACGTCGAGCGCGGCGGCGCGCTCCCGCCAGCCCGGGACGGGGGTGAAGGTCGCCGCGAGCCGCCGGCCGGCGAGCACCTGCGCCGGCGGGCCACGCAGCACCTCGACCTCCCGCCGGGTCGCGAGGTCGCCGAGCGTCTCGGCGAGGAACACGAGCCGCTTGCCGGAGAGGCGCCAGTGGGCGAGCAGCGGCGCGTCGAAGGCGAAGAGCGCCGGGAGCTCCGGGTGGGCGGCGAGGGCCGGGTCGGCGTCGCCGAGCGACTCCGCGGTGAGCCAGACGGCGTCGGGCTCGCCGCGGAGCTCGGGCTCGGCCGGTCCCGCGGTCTGCTCGGGTGCGGGGTCGGCCTTGCAGCCGTGCGTCGGGCTCCACCCGCGGCCCCGCGGGTGCCTGCGGCCATTCCCGGATCGGGCAGGCGTCTCGGAGGGCGCAGGCGCGGCAGAGCTCCGGGGCCCGCTTCTCGACCTGCGAGCGGGAGAACCCGTACGGGCGTCCGGTGCCCGTGCCGACCGTCCACTGCCACCCGAGCCGGTTCGCGGCGCGTGACCCGTCGAGCAGGTGGGTGAAGAACCGACGCTCGCCGTCGGGCCAGTCGCGCCCCGCCGCGGACCGTCCACTGCGAGGCGAGCCACATGCGGGCCTGGTTGACCACCCAGCCGTCGCGCACGAGCTCTCGACGTTGCTCGCGACGCAGCGCATGGCCTCGGGCCACGGCTCCTGCCAGCCCTCGCCGGCCGGCGGGCGGTGGCGCAGGTCACGTCCGTTCGCGTGTCCCAGCCGGGCGAACACGTGGCGGGCGTACTCCTGCCACAGCAGCTCGTCCCGGTACTTCGTCCGGTCACGCGCGGGCGCGTCGGCGACGTGCGCGTGCAGCCGGGGCAGGGGCAGCAACCCGTAGCGCACGTACGGGGAGAGGGCGCTGGCGCCGCGACGGGCCGCGGGCTGCACCGTCGTTGCGCCGGGCCGCGTAGCCGGTCGGGTCCCAGGCGGCGAGCGCGCGGTCGGCGGCCGTCTGCCCGCCGCGGAACCGGGGTGAGGCCGCGACGTCGCCCGGTCCCTCGGCGGTCAGGTCCCCGAGGTGCTCGGCGACCCAGGCGACAGCGCCGTCGCGATCGGCGGGGGGGAGGGGGAGGCGCTCGCTCACGCCGGGAGTACGGACGACGGGCGCCGCCCGACGACGGCGCGCTACTCGAGGGTCAGGCGGAGCTTCGGCGCGTCGGACCGGGTGAGGCGCCGGTGGATCGGGCCGTCGGCGACCACGCAGACCATCATCGGACGCTCCCGGCCGAACTCGGCGTGCCGCACGCCGAGCCAGGTCACGGCCTCCTCCGGCAGTTCGGTCACGCCGGTGAGGTCCACGATGAGCGGGGCGCT
>CAWFHB010000007.1:0-1315446 GCA_963815565.1 uncultured Solirubrobacterales bacterium
CAGAGCCCGTAGGACCGCCCGATGACGTCGAGCATGATCTCGTCGGTGCCCGCGCCGATCCGGTTCAGGCGCATGTCGCGCCACACGCGCTCGACGCCGTACTCGGTCATGTAGCCGGCGCCGCCGTGGATCTGGATGCACTCGTCGGCGACCTCGACGGCGATCCGCGAGGCGAAGAGCTTCGCCATCGAGATCTCGCGCACGGGGTACTCGCCGTTGTTGAAGCGCCAGGCGGTCGTGTAGACCATCTGCCGCGCGGCCTCGATCTTCGTCGCCATCTCGGCGAACTTGTGCCGGGTCACCTGGAACTTGCCGATCTGGCGGCCGAACGCGGTGCGCTCCATCGCGTACTTCAGCGTGTCCTGCATGCACTGCTCGGCGCCCGCGACGCAGCCCGCCGCGCCGATCAGGCGCTCGCCCTGGAGCTCCCACATGATGTGGTAGAAGCCCTTGCCGACCTGGCCGAGGACCGCGGTCTCGGGCACGCGAACGTCCTGGAAGGCGAGCAGCGCGGTGTCGCTCGCGTGCATGCCGAGCTTCTCGAGCTTCTTCTCGCGGATCACGCCGGGCGTGTCCATGTCGACGAGGAAGAGCGTGAAGCCGTCGTAGCCGGCCGAGTCGTCGGTCTTCGTCACGAGGACGATGTAGTCCGAGCGGTGGCCGTTCGTGATGTAGGTCTTCGAGCCGTTGATGACGTACTCGTCGCCGTCCTTGACCGCGCGGGTCTTGATGCCGGAGACGTCGGAGCCGGCGTCGGGCTCGGTGATGCCGAGCGAGGAGATCTTCGTGCCCTTGATCGAGGGGACGAGGTACTCCTGCTTCTGCTCCTCGGTGCCGAACAGGTGCACCGGCGGGGTCGCCATGTCGGTGTGGACCGCGACCCCCATCGCGAGGCCGCCGCAGCGGGCCTTCGTGATCTCCTCGGCCAGGACGAGGTTGCAGAAGTAGTCGCCGCCCTGCCCGCCGTACTCCTCCGGGTAGCTCAGGCCGAGGAAGCCGAGCTCGCCCATGCGGGGGAAGATCGCCGAGTCGAACCACTTCGCCTTCTCCCACTCCTCCGCGTGCGGGGCGAGCTCCTTGACGACGTAGGAGCGGATCGAGGCACGGAGCTGCTCGTGCTCCTCGGTGAAGATGAAGTGCTTCTGCTTGGTCCCGTGATCGGGCTTGAGGACGGAGTCGGTGGAGGCCATGGCCGAACGGTAGCCGAAAGTGAGGAGTGGCACTGCTCACTTCTCACTCTTGTGGGGCGGTAGCCTCCGCGCGATGAGCGTCTCCTACTCCGTCGCCGACCATGTCGCCACGATCGCGATGGACGCGCCGGACACCCGCAACGCGCTGTCCGACGAGCTGCTCGACGCGCTGATCGGCGCCTTCTCCCGCGCCCGGGACGACGAGGCGGTGCGCGTCTGCGTGCTCGCCTCGACCCACGCGACCACCTTCTCGGCGGGCGGGAACCTCGCCGGGTTCGCCGCGGACGTCCCGCTCGTCCACAAGCACCTGGGCGCCGGGCGCTTCCCCGAGCTCTTCCGGCTGATCGGCACGCTCGGCAAGCCGACGATCTGCGCGGCGGGCGGGCACTGCCTGGCCGGCGCGCTCGGTCTCGCGCTCGCCTGCGACCTGATCGTGGCGAGCGACACCGCGACCTTCGGGACGCCGGAGATCAACGTCGGCGTCTTCCCGTTCATGATCATGGCGCTCATCTACCGCAACGTCGGGCGCAAGAAGACGACCGAGCTGCTGCTCCTCGGCGACCGGATCGACGCCGCGGAGGCCGAGCGGATCGGCATCGTCAACCGCGTCGTTCCCGCCGCGGAGTTCGAGGCCGCCGTGGCCGACTGGGCCGCTCGGCTGGCCGCGAAGTCCCCGCTGCTCGTGCGCCTCGGCAAGGACGCCATGTGGCGCCAGCAGGACATGGCGCTCGAGGAGGCCTGGGACTTCCTGCGCTCCCAGCTGACGATCGCGTTCTCCACCGAGGACATCCAGGAAGGCGTGAAGGCGTTCTTCGAGAAGCGCGACCCGGAGTGGACCGGGCGGTGAGTCGGCGGGCCGCCTCCGCGCTGCTCTGCCGCACCAGCGACCGGACCCCGGAGGGATCCGCCGGCGCGGCCGCCCTCGGCGCGCGGATCGGCGCGCGCATGATCGGCTCGTCGCAGCCGGCCCGGGCGCAGGGCTGGGAGGAGGATCTCGTGAGACGGGCGTGGCTGCCTGCTCGAGGCGGGGGGGCAGGTCGAGGACGCGCTGAGCGCGGGCGACCGTCCGTTCCTGCTCGCCGGGGACTGCTCGATCGCCGTCTCGACGCTGCCCGTGGTCGCGCGTCTGCGTCCTGACGCCTGGGTCTGCTGGATCGACGCGCACGCGGACTTCAACACGCCGCTCACCTCGCCGAGCGGGTTCCTGGGCGGCATGCCGCTGGCCGGGGCCTGCGGGCTGTGGGAGACGGGGTTCGGCGCGGGCTCGATCCGGCGCGCGTGGCGATGCTCGGGGTCCGCGACGTCGACGGGCCCGAGCGGGTCGCGCTCGACCGCTGCGGCGTCGGGTACCCCGACGGGCCGGGGGCGCTCGAGGACGCGGAGGTCTTCCTCCACCTCGATCTCGACGTCCTCGATCCGTCCTGCCTTCCCGCCCAGTTCCCGTCCCCGGACGGCTGGACCTTCGCCCGGCTGCGACGTGTGCTCACCGAGCTCGTCGAGCTGACCGACGTCGTCGGGGTCGAGATCACGAGCGCCCAGCCCGAGTACGTGGACGAGCTCCACCGGGTGATCGAGCCGCTGCTGGACTGAAGCCGGAAGGCCCGCCGGCTCTGCTCGGTGTCCCAGGGCGAGGAGTGAGCGGATGCGGGTCGCAGCGACCGTGGAGTCCGGGTCCAGGTCCTCCCAGTCGAAGCGACCGAAGCGGTATCCGGCGAGCTGGTAGTCGACGTCGCGCTGGTGGTCGAGCTTGGTCTGCGCTCGCCGCTCGTGGTGGGCGCGGCCGTCGAGCTCCAGCACGAGCCGCTCGTCCTCGTAGACGCAGTCGGCCTTGTGGGGGCCGATCATGTGGTTGAGCTTCGAGGGCCGTGGGAGCCCGTGTGCCCGGCAGTAGGCGAGATACCGGCGCTCCAGCTGCGACTTCGTGTGCGCCTCCTCGCTGCGGATGAGGCGGGCGAGGCGGCCGGCCCCGTGACGGCCGGGAAGCTCAGCGAGCAGCAGCTCGAGATGCTTCACCGGAAGGCGGGGAAGCTGATCGGCGACCTCGCGCAGCTCGTCGTACTCGAGGACGTCCCCGAGATCGATGAGCGTCCGGGTTCGGTTCGTGAGCCGGAGGCCGTCCCAGTGCTGGCAGTGGCGGGCGTCGAGCAGGCGGGTGCTGTGGACCCTGACCCCGGGGCGCGAGGCGCGCCGGTCCGTCGTCGCCAGATGCACCACGGACGGGAAGGGCGTCCAGCCGAAGCATGCTGCGGCGGTGAAGGACGCGCCCGCGGCGTTCGGGCCCGCCCACCGAAGGGCAGCGGCCAGCGCGGGCGTTGGCGGCAGGGCTCCGTGCCCCAGCGTGAACACACCCGGGAACCGTTCGCACAGGACGCCGCTGCGTACCCGCCGGCGGATGACGCGGTGATGGAGCCCGTGGGCCACGAGGTCATCGCGGTGCAGCGTGTCGTGCTGACGGGCGGCGAGCCGGCGAAGGGCAGGCCACGGGGGCTCGCTCATGTTTGACCGCATACATGGGACCAAGGGCGTCCGACCCTCTGCAGGTGGGCTCCCTGGCGCGTTGGCGCTCAAGTCATCGGGGGTGTGACGCGCCGGGACCGCGAACCTGGGTCAAAAGTGAGCGAACCCCCTCAGGTCGGCGGCCAGATCGCGCCCTCCAGGCGCTCGACCGGATCGACCGCGGCACGGAGCGCGAGGAGCTCCGGCAGGCGCTCCGCCATCTCCAGAGCGCTGACCGCGGCGTCGAAGGCGTCCTCGGAGCCCACGGCCGCCTCCATGAGCGCCGCGGGGACCCGCGGATCAGCCGCCAGGTACGCCTCGCGGGCCGCCGCCGAGGACTTCACCACCGGACCGGTCAGCGCCCGCGGATAGATCTCCAGCGCCATCCGGGTCGACGCGTCGTCCCAAGGCCACAGCGCGAAGCCCGCCTGCCGCAGCACGGGGAGAAAGGGCATGCCCCGGAGCGAGCCGGTTCCCACGGAGCCAGCACCGCCCACTTGGAACACGGACTTCGGACGCCCGGACATGCGGAGCTCGCACCGGCGCAGCTCGGGTTCCACCGGGCCGCGGGTGGGCCGCCGCCGCCCCGGCCGGCCCCAGAGCGGCGGCGCGCAGGCGGCGAGCCACGACTCCCCGTCGCGCGCCACGCGCTCCCAGAGCCCCTCGACGTCGCGACAGCCGAGCGAGCGCACGAACCAGGCGGGGAACGAGAAGCCGAAGTCGAAGCCGGCCACCACCTCGCTCTCCTCGACCACGAGAGCCACCGCCGCCGCTCGGGAGAGCCCGCCGGTGAGCCCCACGAGCTCGCCCGCCCGGGCTTCGGCCACCCAGATGCGGCGCTCGGCGCCCTTCAGCGCGCCCGACCAGTCGACCGCGAAGACCCGCGGGGAGCGCTGCTGCGTAGACACAACAAGAGTGTGCCGCTCCTCACCCGCAGCGCACCCACCCGCATCTACCATTTCTGTTGTGTCACTGCGTCTTCGCGACATCCGCTCCACCGACAAGCCCGCCCTCGTGCGGTTTCATCGTCATCTGTCCGACGAGACCCGCTACCGGCGGTACCACGCCGCCAAGGGTGACCTGACGACGAGCGATCTGAAGTACCTCACCGAGGTTGACGGCCATGAGCACGTCGCGCTCGTCGCCGAGCTGGCGCCCGAGCACCTCGACGGCGTCGCCTCCCCGGTCGCTGACTTCGTCGGCACACCGGATCCGGCCGAGTTCGCCGGCGTCGTCCGGCTGGTCAACGATCCCTCCCACCCGGGCGAGTCCGAGATCGCGATCGTCGTCCGCGACGACGCGCACGGCCGCGGGCTGGGCGTCGAGCTCATCGAAGCCGCCATCGAGCGCGGCCGCCGGGAGGGCGTCACCACGGCCCTCGCGCAGGTCCAGTCGGACAACCACCGTGCGCTGCGTCTCTTCCAGGGCCTCGGCTTCCGCCAGCGCTCGGGGTACGGCCCGGTCGTCGAGCTGGTCCGCCGGCTGGACGTCCCGCTCTGCGAGCAGTAACCGGAGCGCACCGGGGCGCGGGATCCGGGAGAGTAGGACGTGCTACTTCCCACTCCCGACTCTCAGAGGACCCTCCTTGAGCCTCGACAGCCCCGCGATCATCACCTGCTCGATCTCCGGATCGCTCGCCAACCGCGAGCAGTGCCCGGCCATTCCGTACACCCCGGCGGAGTACGCGGCCGAGGCCCGGCGGATCGTGGACGAAGGCGGCGTGATGGTCCACATCCACGCGCGCAAGCCCGACGGCACGCCGAGCTACGAGACCGAGGACTTCGCCGCGATCACCGAGGCGATCAAGCAGGAGGTGGGCGACGCGCTCATCATCAACTACTCGACCGGCGCCCTCGGGGTCTCGATGGAGCAGCGGATCGAATACCTCCGAGCGCTCAAGCCCGAGGTCGCGGCGGTGAACATGGGCTCGATGAACTACGCCAAGTACTCGGCGCGGCGCAAGGAGTTCGTCTTCGACACGATCTTCCCGAACCCGTTCTCAGAGATCCAGACCTTCCTCGAGGTCATGAAGGAGGAGGGCATCCGGCCGGAGCACGAGTGCTTCGACGTCGGGCACGTCGGCTCGCTGCACCCGCTCATCGACATGGGCCTGCTCGACGAGCGGCTCCACGTGGACTTCGTGATGGGGGTCACCGGCGGGGTCCCGCCGACCGCGCGCAACCTCGCGATGATGGCCGACAACGTGCCCGCGGGCTCGCACTGGGGCGTCATCGGGATCGGCCGCGTCCAGTGGTCGCTGCTCGGCGCGGCGCTGTCTCTCGGGGGCTCGATCCGGGTCGGCCTCGAGGACAACTTCTACCTCCCGGACGGGACGATGGCCTCCTCCAACGGCGAGCTCATCGCCCGCGCCCGGCGCATCACCGAGGACCTCGGCCGCCGGCCCGCCACGGTGGCGGAAGCGCGTGAGCTGCTCGGCGTGAGGAAGGCGTTGTGAGCCTTCCCCTCGACGGCATCAAGGTCCTCGACCTCTCCCGCCTGCTGCCCGGCCCGTTCTGCTCCCTGCTCCTCGCCGACTACGGCGCCGAGGTCATCAAGGTCGAGGACACCGGGATGGGCGACTACATCCGCTGGGGCGTCCCGGGTGTCGAGGGGGTGGAGGAGTCCGCGAAGTCCGTGCGCTTCCTCGCGCTCAACCGGAACAAGCAGTCGATCCGCCTGAACCTGAAGGACCCCGCCGCGAAGGAGGCCTTCTTCAAGCTCGTGGAGAGCGCCGACGTCGTGCTCGAGTCCTTCCGGCCCGGCGTCATGGAGCGCCTCGGCCTCGGCTACGAGGCGCTGAAAGGTCGCAACCCGGGCATCGTGCTCTGCGCGATCTCGGGCTACGGCGCGAGCGGGCCATTCGTCGGCCGCTCCGGCCACGACATGAACTACCTGGGCCGCATCGGGCTGCTCGGGCTCACCGGCGAGGGCGACGGTCCGCCGGTCCAGGCCGCGGGCCAGATCGCCGACATCGGCGGCGGCGCCCTCATGGCCGCCTTCGGGATCCTCGCCGCGCTCCGGGAGCGGGACCGCTCCGGGGAGGGCCAGTTCGTCGACGTCTCGATGGCCGACGGCGCGCTCTCCTGGCTCGCGATGGACGCCGCCGCCGCGCTGCACGGCGAGCCCCAGCGGCGCGGCCAGATGGCCCTCGGCGGGCGCTTCGCCTGCTACCGGCCGTACGCCTGCAAGGACGGCTTCGTGACCATGGGCGCCCTGGAGCCGAAGTTCTTCCAGGCGTTCTGCCGCGGCACCGGCCGCGACGACCTGCTGCCGCACCAGTTCGACGAGCCCGGCAGCGAGGGGCACGCGAAGCTCGAGGCGCTCTTCCTCGAGCGCACCCGCGACGAATGGGCCGCCTTCGCCACGGAGCACGACTGCTGCCTCGAGCCCGTCCTCGAGCTCGAGGAGGCGCTCGACTCGGAGCTCGTCCGCGAGCGTGGGATGGTCGTCGAGCTCGCGCAGCCGGGCGCCGAGAAGCCCGTCCGCGTGCTCGGCCCGCCGATCAAGCTGTCGCGCACTCCAGCCGACGCGCACCGCCTGCCCGCCCCCGGGCTCGGCGCCGACACCGAGGCCGTGCTCGCCGCGGCCGGCGTCCCGGAGGCGGAGATCGCCGCGCTGCACGAGAGCGGCGCGGCCGCCGGCCTTCCCGACGGTGCGCCGGGAGGCTCCTTCCTGTCGTGAGCAGCCCCGACGGCCTGCTGAAGATGTCCGAGCTGGCGGAGGCCTCCGGGGTCTCCGCGGGCACGATCAAGCACTACCTGCGCGAGGGGCTGCTCGGCGATCAGGTCGGCGTCGTGCGCACCTCGCGCAACATGGCGTACTACCCGCCGGACTTCGTCGAGCGGATCACGCTCATCAAGCGGCTGCAGGAGGACCGCTTCATGCCGCTGAAGCTGATCCGCGAGCTGATCGAGGAGGACCCCGACCGGGCCCGCGCGCTCGTCGAGCTCGAGGACCGGATCCTCGAGGTCGCCGTCGCGCGCGGAGAGCAGATGGCCCGGGTCTCGCGGGCCGAGGTCCGCCGCCGCTACGACCTGCCGCAGGAGGTGCTCGACCGGCTCGCGGAGATCGGGGTGCTCACGCCGAACACGCGCGGCTACGACCCGGACGACCTCGCGATCATCGACGCGATGAGTCGCTTCCGCGCCGGCGGCTACGAGGAGCGGCTCGGCTTCACGGTCTTCGAGACCCTCCGCTACAAGGAGGCGCTCGAGCCGCTCGTGCAGGGCGAGGTGCGGGCGCTGCTCGACAAGCTCACCGGGGAGGTCGAGCCGGAGGAGGCGGCGCAGCTCATCGCGGCCGGTGCGGCCCCGCTGCGGGAGCTGATCGGTGCGATGCACTCGAAGCTCCTGCTCGCCGAGCTCCAGCGCCAGCGCCGCCGTGGCTGACCCCGACGAGCTGCTCGACGTCTACGACGACGTCGGTGTGCACGTCGGGACGAAGCCGCGCTCCGCCGTCCATCGTGACGGCGACTGGCACCGGTGCGTGCACCTCTGGGTGGTGAGCGGCGACGCCGTCCTGCTCCAGCGCCGCGGAGCGGACAAGGCCTCATGGCCGGGGGCGCTCGACGCCACCGCGGCCGGGCACGTCGGGGCGGGGGAGAGCGTGGAGGAGGGGGGCGCCCGGGAGATCGCCGAGGAACTCGGCCGCTCCTTTGCACCGGGGGAGCTCGTCCCGCTCGGCGTCCGGGCGATCGTCGACCGCTCCGGCGGCCTCGCCAACCGGGAGTTCCAGCACGTCCTGCTCGCCCGCGACGATCGGCCGCTCGAGGCGTGGACCGGGCTCGAGTGGAGCGAGCTCGACGGACTCGTGCGGATGGCGCTCCCCGCGTTCTCGGAGCTCGTCCACGGACCGGGGGAGGGACCCTGGCCCGCGGAGGCCTGGGACGGCAGGCGCATCGAGCCGGTCGAGATCGCCCGCGACGAGGTGATCCCCGGGAGCTACCTGCCGGTGCTCACGATCATGCTCGAGCGCTTCGCTCGCGGCGAGCGCCCACTCGCGGTGTGAAGCGCGTCTTCGCCTACGGGTCGCTCGTGGCCCGCCCGGGTGAGCGCGCGACGCTCCCCGGCCACCGACGCACCTGGGGCGCGGCGATGGACAACACGGTCGTGCTGGCGGGTTACAAGCGCTACGTCGACCCGGACACCGGGGAGCATCCCGCTGTCCGCGTGGCCTTCCTCGCCCTTGCTCCCGCCCCGGGGACGGAGGTCGAGGGCGTTCTTCTGGACGTTGACGAGCCGGGCCTCGCCGCGCTCGACCGGCGGGAGGTCAACTACGACCGCGCCGTCGTGACGATGGCGGGCGGTGAGCGCGCCTGGACGTACCTGCCGAGTGCGGGGGGAGCGGCGCGCGCCCGGACGGCGCCCGTCGTGGTCGCCCGTGCGTACCGGGACGCCGTCCGCACGGCCTTCGCGGCGCTGGGACCTGACGCCGTGCACGCCTTCGACGACTCCACGGACCCAGCGCCCGCGCTTGCCGATCTCGTGGTCGAGGCGCTGCCGTTCAGATGACTCAGGTGAAGCCCGCGACCCGCCACTCGTCGCCAACGCGCTCGAGGGCGAGGCCCGGGCCGAACGGCTTCCCGCCCGGCACGATCAGCTGATCGGGCGCGATCGTGGCCTTCTCCCCGACGACGTCAGCCCGCAGGATCGTGGCCACCCGGAGCGGGCCGGTGTCGACCGCGTAGCCGAAGGAGCGCACGACCGTCGCGCAGTCCACGGTCCCGATGGAGGCGGCCGTCGCCCGTTCCGCGGCGGGCGTCAGGAGGGCGCAGGCGTCCTCGCCGCGGCGCTCGTCGACGGCCGCGGCAAAGGCCTCCACGGTCTCGGCGATCCGCTCGCGCGGGGTCTCGGCCGGGGCGGTGAGCACACCGACCACGACGATGGCCAGCGCGACCCCGACCAGGGCGATCGGGACCAGCGGCCAGGCGCGGCTGAGCAGACTTCTCATCCCCAGGAGGGTGCCACGTCCGGCGGCGCGGCTGCGGCGTCGGGGCCGACGCTCGCCGTCCTGGCGTGCGGTTACGCTGTGACTGACCGGTCAGTCAACGTCGGAAGGGGGTCGGGACATGCGGGTCGCCGCGCTGCAGATGTGCGCCACGCCTGACTGGGAGGCCAACCGGGGGACCGCCGACGCCCTCGTCCGCCGAGCCGCCGCCGACGGCGCCCGGCTCATCCTCCTGCCCGAGAAGTGGACCGCCTTCGGGGGACCCGAGGACATCGCCACGGGTGCCCAGCCGCTCGACGGTCCTGCGGTCACCTGGGCCCAGGCGCTCGCCTCGGAGCTGCAGATCGAACTCGTCGCGGGCTCGTTGGCGGAGACGGTGCCCGGGCAGGTGCGGACCTCGAACACCTCCGTGCACGTCGGCCCGGACGGGGAGATCCACGCCGTCTACCGCAAGCTGCACCTCTTCGACGTCACGATCGATGGCACGCGCTACGCGGAGAGCACGCGCGAGCAGCCCGGGGAGGAGATGGTCACGAGCCGGACCGCGGACGGTCTTGGGCTCGGGCTGAGCGTCTGTTACGACCTCCGCTTCCCCGAGCTCTACCGCGCGCTCACGGGCGCGGGCGCACGGGTCCTGCTCGTCCCCTCCGCCTTCACCTGGGCCACGACCCTCCAGCACTGGGAGATCCTGCTGCGCGCGCGGGCCATCGAGGAGCAGTGCTTCGTCATCGCCGCGAACCAGCATTCCGAGTCGGTCCCCGGCCTGCGGACAGGCGGCCACTCGATGATCGTGGACCCCTGGGGCGTCGTGCTCGCGCAGGCGCCCGCCGACGGCGACGCCGTCGTCCTCGCCGATCTCGACCTCGGGCGTCAAGAGCAGATCCGCGCGACGCTGCCCGCGCTCAGGCACGCTCGCCCTGAGGTCTACGCCCGTCCCGTCGTCGAGGGCGGCTGAACCGTGGCCACCGCCCGCAAGGCTCCCGCGCCGGACAAGCGCCGCCTCATCCTCGATGCCGCCGTGCGTGTGTTCGCGCGCCGTGGTTTCACCCAGTGCCGGGTGGCCGACATCGCCGACGAGGCCGGCGTGGCCTACGGGCTGCTCTACCACTACTTCCGCTCGAAGGATCAGGTGCTCTCCACGCTCTTCGAGGAGCGCTGGAACGTGATGGTCGCAGTGATCGAGCAGGTCGACGAGCAGGACATCCCGGCCTCCGACAAGCTCAGGACCGTCGCCGGGTTCATCTTCGAGTCCTACCGGCACGACCCCGATCTCATGAAGGTGATCATCGTCGAGGTGACCCGGGCGGCGAACTCGTTCGGGCGCACGCACCTGCCCGAGATCCGTCTCGCCTACGACGGGATCGCCCGGATCGTAGAAGGCGGCGTCGCCCGCGGCGAGTTCCGCGCCGCCGTGACGCCCCCGTTCGCCGCCATGGCCTTCTACGGCGCGATCGAACAGGTGCTCACGGGCTGGATCTTCGCCGACGAGCCGATCGGCGCGGCGGAGTTCGAGGGCGCCAAGGACGCGATCGTGGAAACGATCTGCGGCGGCCTGAATGTCTGACGGGTCGGATGGGTAGGGTCCGGGCCGATGCAATCAGACATGTCCAAGCGCCTGATGTGGTCCGGCCTGCTTGCGGGTATCGGAGCCCTCGCCAGCGTCGCCACCACCAAGCTCGCCGCCGCGATCTGGCGCAAAGCCTTCGACGAGGAGCCGCCCGAGTGAGCGCCGACGACCCCCACGCGCCGACTTCGGCCGGCCCCGACCAAGACGAGCAGACCGCCATCCACGCGGCCACCGACCCCCTCGCCCCGGGCGGAGAGGCCGAGCCGACCCCGGTCGTCGCCCCGTCTGACGCGGCCGCTGGAAGCCCCGCCGGAACCGCCGCACCCGCGCCGGACCCCGTGGTCTCCACCCCCTCGTCCTTCACGCCCCCCGGGACGCCCGAGGGTGCGCCGGGCCGGGCCGAGGCCGTCACCGAGCAGGCCCTCACCGACAAGCCGGAGGTTCAGGTGGGACTTGCCTTCCTCGGCGGCGTCGCCGTCTCCATGATCCTGAAGAGGTTCGGACGATGAGCACCCAGCTTCCGCAGAGGGACGACGAGAAGGCCTCGATCGCCACAGCGATCCAGGAGATCACCGAACGGACGCAGCTGCTCGTCAAGGACGAGATCGAGCTGGCCAAGACCGAGGTGCAGATCAAGGTCAAGGCACTCGGCGTCGGCGCCGGCATCGCGCTCGCCGCGGGTGTCTTCGTCATCGCCGCGCTCGTGATGCTGCTGTTCGGCTTCGCGTGGCTCGCCTGGTACCTGCTTCCGGTCAACCAGAGCAGCATCTACCTCGGCTTCTTCCTCGTTGCCGGCGTCCTGCTGATCCTGGCGGCCGTCGCCGGGCTCGTAGCCAAGAAGTTCCTGACGAAGGGCGCGCCCCCCACGCCGGCGATGGCGATCGACGAGGGCAAGAAGATCAAGACGACCGTGGACGAAGCCCGTGCGGCGGAGGTGCAGCGCTGATGCCGTCGAGAACCCCTGAGGAGATCAAGGCTTCGATCGAGGAGAACCGCAAGGCGCTCGCCGTCTCGATCGGGACCCTGAAGACCGAGGTGGCCGAGGCCACGGACTGGCGGAAGCAGCTCGTCGCCAACCAGCAGAACGTGATGATCGGCGCCGCCGTGGCGGGCTTCGTGCTCACCGGCGGGATCGCCGCGGTCGGTGGCCTGTTCCGCCGCCGTCGTAAGCGCCGCTGACCTACCGTCGGCTCCCCCGGCCCGCACGTTCGCGGGTCGGCGGGTAGCCTGCCCGCGCCCATGGCCGAGCCGACCTCAGACGCAGCCCCGACCTCGCCGGCCCGCCCCGACCGGGAGCCGCACCCGAAGGTCGCGCTCGCGAGCCTGCCCGGCACTCGCGAGCTCGCGCGCTTCGTCTTCACCCTCGCCGGCCTGGCTGGCCTGCTCTACGCGCTCTACGTGGTGCGCTCGGTGCTGCTGCTCGTCTTCATCGCCGCGTTCCTGGCCGTGGCGCTCGGCCCGGCGGTCGACGCGATCTCCCGGAGAGGGCTGCCCCGACCCGCGGCGATCCTGCTCATCTACCTGGGCATCGTCGCCGTCGTGGTCGGCGTGGGCCTCCTCGTGGTTCCGCCCGTCGTCGAGCAGGTCGACCAACTCGCCGCCGACGCGCCCGGCTACCTGAACGACCTACGGCAGAACGCGACGTTCCGGGAGTACGACAACCGCTACGGCATCATCGAATCACTGAACTCGCAGGCGGCGGCGCTGCCGTCGAAGGTGGGCGACGCGGCCTCCGCGCTCTCCTCGGTCACCGTCGGCGTCTTCGCGGTCGGTGTCCAGCTCATCACCGTGCTGACCATGACGTTCTTCCTGCTCGTGGACGGTCGCCGCCTCGTCGAGTTCCTCCTCCGGGCCCGCGGCCCCGAGCGCGAGGCACGGCTGCGCCCCCTGACCGAGGAGATCTACAAGTCGACGGCCGGGTACGTGGCGGGCGCGCTCACCCTCGGCACGACGGCGGGGCTCACCACACTGGTGGTTCTCAGTCTGCTCGGCACACCCTTCGCGGTGCCGCTGGCGGTGCTCATGTTCTTCCTCGACCTCGTCCCGCTCGTCGGCGCGACGATCGCGGGCGTCCTCATCGGCATCGTGACCGCGTTCACCGACTTCCCGGGCGACCTGATCATCTGGGGAATCTTCTTTCTCGTCTACCAGCAGATCGAGAACAACGTGCTGCAACCGTTCGTCTACCGCCGGGCGGTGAGCGTCGCGCCGTTGCTCGTGATCGTCTCGATCCTGATCGGTGCCTCGCTGCTCGGTGTCCTCGGGGCGCTCGTGGCGATCCCGGTCGCCGCCGCGCTGCAGATCATCGTGCGCGACCTGTGGCGCGGTGCCCAGCCCGCGATCGCCCCACCCGACGCCGACCTCGGCAAGGAGTTCGAGGAGCAGCCGGCGCCCGCCTGAGCCGTCGGCTCAGTCGATCAGGTGGGCCGGGATCCCGCCCACCGCGAGCAGCCCGGGGCCGATGTGGCTGCCCACCACCGGGCCGATCTCGGAGATGCAGAAGGGCCCGTGTCCGAAAAGCTCGGTGAGGTCCCCGGCGAGCCGCGCGGCCTCCTCCGGGGCCTGGATGTGGGCGATCATCCAGGCGTCGCTGCCGTCGTCCTTGAGCTCGGTGGCGAAGTCGATGAGGCGCCTGTAGGCGCGGCCGGCCGTCCTCACCCGCTCGATCGGCTTGATCTCGCCGTCCATCGTGAGGATCGGCTTGATCTTGAGCGCGCCGCCGAGCATCGCCGCGGCGGACCCGATCCTGCCGCCACGCCGCAGGTACTCGAGCGTGTCGACCGCGAACCAGATCCGCTGCCGCTGCCTGCCCTCCTCGGCGCGCCCGGCGACGGCGTCCGCGTCCGCGCCGGCCCGGGCTGCCGCGGCGGCGGCGAGCACGACCATCCCGAGCCCGCCGCCTGAGGTCCCCGAGTCGACGACGAGCACGCGACGGTCCGGGTGGGCGCGCCCGCACTCCTCGGCGGCCTGCCGGGCGGTTTCCACCGTGCCGGAGATCCCGCCGGAGATGTGGATCGAGACGATGTCCTGTCCGGCCGCCAGCAGCGGCTCGTACACGGCGAGGAAGTCCCCGATCGACGGCTGGGAGGTGGTCGGCAGGTCGTCGGCCGCGCGCAGGCGCTCGTAGAACGCATCGAGCTCGAGCTCGGATTCGCGGGCCGTCTCGCCGCCTTCGTTCACGTACAGCGAGACGACGTCGACGTCCAGAGGGGGGACGCAGTCGTCGGGCAGGTAGTGCGTGGAGTCGGTGACGATGCGGACGCTGGCCATGTCGCGACTGTATCCCGGCGCGACGGCTTCCACGACTCGTGCCAGCATGGGCCGCGTGGGCGTCACCCTCGTCACCGGGGCCACCGGCTTCATCGGCTCGCACGTCACCCGTGCGCTGCTCGACCGCGGGGACGAGGTCCGGGTGACCGTGCGCCCCGGCTCGCCGCTCGAAGGGCTCGCCGGGCTCCCCGTCGAGCAGGTCCCGTGCGACCTGCTGGAGCGCCGGCAGCTCCGCCGAGCGCTCGACGGGGTCGACAAGCTCTTCCACTGCGCCGGGATGACCTCGTTGCGGGCGAGCCCCGGCGCGCACTTCCGTGTGAACGTCCAGGGGACGCGCACGCTGCTCCAGGAGGCGCTCGTCGCCGGGGTCGGCCGCGTGGTCCACACCTCGTCCTTCGCCGCCGTCGGTCCCGCGACGGGCACGAGCCGCACCGCGGACGAGGAGCAGCACTTCCGGGCGGGCTCGCTCGGGCTGCCCTACGTCGACGCGATGCACGAGGCCGAGGCCGCGGCCATGCGCATCGCGGCCCGCGGGCTGGACGTGGTCGTGGCCTGCCCGACCTACGTCTTCGGCCGGGGCGACGTCCACCGCTCCTCCACGGAGATCGTCCGCCGCTTCCTGCGTCGGGAGATCCCGGCCTACGTGGACGGGACCGTGAACATCGTCGCCGCCGAGGACGTCGCCGCCGGGCTGCTCCTGTGCGACGAGCACGGCGAGGTGGGGGAGCGCTATCTGCTCGGGAACCGGAACTACACGCTGGACCGGCTCTTCGCCGATCTCGGACGGCTCAGCGGCGTGGAACCGCCCGCGATCAAGCTGCCGCTCGTCGCGGCGATGCCGGTCGCTCGCGGCCTGCGTCCGGTCGGCGGCGCGCTTGGGGTCCACGAGCACGAGCTCGTGAGCATGGCCCAGCGCTGGGCGTACCGCTCGACGAAGGCCAAGCGGCTGCTCGGCTGGGCCCCGGGGTCCCCCGAGGAGTGCCTCCAGGACACGATCGACTGGTACCGCGAGCGGGAGCCGCGCGCCGTCCGACTCGCCGGGACCCGCCAGCCGCTCGCCCTCCGGGCCGTCGGGCTCGGGCTGCGGAGCACGGAGCGGCTCGCTTCGAGGATCCTCTGACCATGCCGATCGTCCTGCACCGGTGTCCCACCCCGACCGACCGCCTCTGCCCGTGCGGCCGGGTGGCCCGGGAGCTCGCGCGGGCGGGGCTCGAGTTCGAGACGGTCCGCGAGCCGCTGCGTCGGCGTGACCGCGACCGGATCGAGGCGCTCACCGGGCAGGCGAGGGTGCCGGTGCTCGTGCTCGAGGACGGCGAGACCATCGTCGACTCGCGGCGCATCGTCGAGCACCTCGAGGCGCGCGACACCTGAGCGCGCCGCGAGCCGTCCCGCCGGGCCGCGCCATCGTCTAGCGTGCCGCGCCGTGACCACCATGCGCCGTTCCTTCGCGTACGCCCTGCTGCTGCTGGCGGCCGCGCCGGGGGGCGCCCGGGCCGCGGGCGAGCCGATCATGCCGCTCGCCGACGTCCACCGAGGGATGCGCTGCGTCGCCTCGACCGTCGTGCAGGGCACCACGATCAGCACCTTCGACGTGGAGATCCTCGACATCGTGGACGGCGACGCCGCCGCCCGTACTCCGTACATCCTCTTCCGCGCCTCGGGCCCGAACGTGGACGCCAGCGGGATCGCGGAGGGGATGTCGGGCTCCCCGGTCCGCTGCCCGGGGGCTGACGGCGTGCCCCGGATCGCCGGTGCGATCTCGCTCGGCATCGGCGAGTACGGCGGCCTCGTCGCGCTGGCGACCCCGATCGAGTCGGTGCTCGGGGAACCGGTCGACGTCCCGGAGAGCGCGACGCCGCGGCCGGAGCTCATGGCGCGCGCCCGTCCCCTGGCCGAGCCGCTCAGTTTCAGCGGCCTCTCCCCGGCCGTCGCCTCCGCCCTCACCCGGGCGGGCCGGAAGGTCGGCCGGACGCTCGCCGCGGCCCCGGCCGCGCCGCGGGGTCCGCGCTTCGGCCGCGTCGCGCTCGAGCCGGGCGCCTCCGTCGCCGTGGGTCTCTCCAGCGGGGACATCGGCGCCGGCGCCATCGGGACGGTCTCCTACGTCGACGGTCAGGACGTCTGGGCGTTCGGGCACCCGCTCGACTCCGCCGGGCGGCGCTCGCTCTTCCTCCAGGACGCCTACATCTACACGGTGATCAGCAACCCGCTCGGCGTGTCGGGCGCGACGTCGTACAAGCTCGGCGCGCCCGGGCACGATCTCGGCACGCTCACCTCGGACGGCATCAGCGCGGTCGCCGGTCGCCTCGGCGCTCTGCCGCCGAGCTTCCCGATGCGCGTCGCCGCGCTGGACGAGGACCGCGACCGCGAGCAGGTCGCGAACGTGCGGATCGCGGACGAGACCAAGCTCGGGCTCCCGACCGGGACCTCGCCGCTCACCCAGGTCGGCGGCGTCACGGTGGCCCAGCTCGCCTACAACGCCCTGCAGGGCGTCCCGGCCCGCCAGAGCTCGCGCATGTGCGCGAAGATCGGCCTGCTCGAGTCCCCGGGCAAGCCGCTGCGCTTCTGCAACGAGTACGTCGGCGGCGGTCCGGGCGTCGACGGGCTCGTGGGCGGAGCACTCGTCTCGGACTTCGGGGCGATGGCGGCGCAGCTCGACGCCTACAAGTTCGGACCTCTCCGCGTCTCCGGCGTCGAGGTCTACCTCCGGATCCGCCGCGACCTGCGCCAGGCGTTCCTGCTGAAGGTGCGCGGTCCCCGGACGGTCCGGGGGGGCGAGCGGATCCGCCTCCGGGTCACCGCCCGTCGGGTCAACGAGGGCAAGCCGTTCACGCGGACGATCAGCGTCCGTGTCCCGAAGGGCATGCCGCGCGGTCGTCGTTCGCTCACGCTCACCGGGACGAGCGCTGACGTCGGCGGCGGCCAGAACCCGTTCGAGGTGCTCTTCGACCTGGGCGACCTGCTCGGGTCGGACGACGCGCCGGCCGAGGGCGAGGAGGGACCGCGGACGCTCAAGGCGCTGCGCAAGAACGTCGCGGCCATCGAGCGCTACGACGGCGTCTCCGCCGCGTTCCTCCCGCCGGGCGGGGCGCAGGATGACCTCGCCGACACGCCGGAGGGTGCCGAGGGCATCGCCCAGAAGGCCCGGCCGGCGTACCGCGATGAGGCGCTGCGGCTCAGCGGGACGGCCGCCTACACGGTGCGTGTCCGCTGAGCGTGGCGGCGGCCGGTGCTCCGGTCCCACCGCCCGCGCTCGTTCTACAGGCGATTCTCGATCTGGAGCGGCGGGGCGGCCGGCTCCTGCTCGGCGGCCGGGGCCTCGGCGGGAGCGTCGGCCGGGGCCTCGAGGCCGAGGACGGTGGCGAGCTCCCCCGTCTCGTACATCTCGGCCACGATGTCGGCGCCGCCTACGAGCTCGCCGTTGACGAACAGCTGCGGGATGGTCGGCCAGTCGGAGATCGCGGAGAGCTCCTGGCGGATGCGCGGGTCGGGCAGGATGTCGACCGCCGCGAACGGCGCCTCGAGCGACTGCAGGGCGGCGACGGTCCGCGCGGAGAAGCCGCAGGCGGGGGCGTCGGGCGTGCCCTTCATGAAGAGGATGGTCGGGTTCTCGGCGATGGCGCCGGAGATCGCCTCGGCGATGGGGTTCGTCTCGGACATCAGATCACTCCGTGGGCTTGGTGGTGAGGGCGAGGGCGTGGATCGGTCCGCCGATCTCGGCGCCGAAGACGCCGTAGACGAGCTTGTGCTGCGCGATGCGCGACAGGCCGGCGAACTGCGGGGCCACGACGGTGGCGCGGAAGTGGTCCCCGCCGCCGGTCCAGTCCTCGACCTCCGCCACCGAACCCGGCAGGGCGGCCTCGATCCGGGCTTTCAGCTCGTCTGTCTGAGGCATCTTTAGGGGAGGGTAGCGGGCGCTACACTTAATGAAGCATGAGCACTACAGAGGTCACCTTCCACGCCAAGGGCATCGCCTTCACGGACGACGCCGCCGTCAAGGTCCGCGACTTCCTCGCGGCTCAGGGTTCGGACGTCGAGACCGCGGGGCTGCGCGTCGGTGTGCGCGGCGGCGGCTGCTCCGGCTTCCAGTACCAGCTCGCCTTCGACGAGCAGCGGGACGGCGACATCGTCTTCACCGACCACGGACTCAAGCTCCTGGTCGACTCGCCGAGCCTCGCGTACGTCGACGGCTCGCAGATCGAGTACGTCGAGTCGCTGCAGGGCGCGGGCTTCCAGGTCGTGAACCCGAACGTCGTGGCCGCCTGCGGCTGCGGCTCCTCCTTCCGCGTCGCGGACGAGGAAGAAGTCTCCGCCGTCTGAGCCCCGTGCGGCCCCCCGGCCGTGTGGTGCGCCGCCTGATCGCGGCGCTGATGCTTTCCCCGATCGTCGCGGGCTGCGGCGAGAAGTCCGAGCCGCCGGTCGTGGCTCCGGTGAACGGCGCGTCGGGGTTGACCGGCTCGCCGGCCTCCGGTGCCCGTCCGCTTCGCATCGGGCTCTCCGAGGCCAACCCGCATCTGCTCGCCCCGGGGCCCGGGCCGCCCGGCTTCGGGCCGTTCCGTGACGTGATCGCCGCGCTGCGGCCGGACTACTACCGGCTCGTCGTGGACTGGTCGAAGCTGCAGCCCGACCCCGCCGTGCCGGCCGATCTGGCGCTCCCGGGCGACGGCTGCGCCCGCGGCGTGCCTCCCTGTGCGGAGTACTCCGGCCTGCGGGCGGACCTCGAGGCGGTCCGTGACGCCCGTGCCGCCGCCGGGGGCGGCTGGGAGGTCGTGGTGGCGATCTACGGGGTCCCGGAGTGGGCCGCCCGGGAGGCCGGCGGCTGCGAGCGAGACGGAGCCACGTCGCGCGCCCGCCCGATCACGCCCGCGGGGCTCGACGGCTACCGCCGGCTGGTGAGCCGGCTACGGGCCGTCGGGGAGGAGGTCGGCGTCCCGCTGCGCTACTGGATCCCGTGGAACGAGCCGAACCACCCCGCCTTCGTCTCCCCCCAGCGCGCGAGCTGCGTGGGGGGAGCCTCTTCGCTCTCCCCGGCGGTCTACGGCGAGCTTGTCGGCGCGGCGCGGGACGCGCTCGAAGGGGCGAACGCGAAGTTCGTCCTCGGCGAGCTCGCGGGCTTCCGGCGGCCGACGCCGAACGGCACGGGCGTGGGGGAGTTCATCCGGGCGCTGCCGGACGCCGTCGCCTGTGAGGCGGACGTCTGGAGCCAGCACGAGTACGCGGCGCCGGGGGAGGAGCCCGCCGCGCCGTTCGCCCGTGACGCCGTCGCCGAGGCGGAAGCCGCGCTCGCCGCGCGTCCGTGCACCGCCGGGCTCCCGGTGTGGGTGACCGAGACCGGCGTCGGCGGGGCGAAGTCCGGGCGGGCCCGGAGCACCACCGCCGCAAGCCTCGCTGCTCAGTGCGCGGCCCAGGCCGCTCGGCTCGAGCGCTGGGCGGCCGACCCGAAGGTTCAGGCAGTCTTCCAGTACTCCTTCCGCGAGGACACCGCCTATCCCGTGGGGCTGGCCGACCACCGTCTCCGCGCGCTCTACCCGACTGCGCGGCTGTGGCAGGCCTGGGCCGACGCCCGCGGCTCGCCGCCCGTGCGCCCCGCGGGCTGCGGGGCCGGCTGAGCTCGCGCGCCGGGGGGTTCGACGCCGTTCGTCCCCGAAGCGGGGTCAAGATCGAGCGAACCCCCGGCGCGGCGCCGTCGGCACCTGGGTCGCGGTCCGGTGGGCTTCTCATCCGCCCGGCCCGGCGGCGGTCGCCGGCTGCTCGCCCGAGATGAGGGTCGATCGGCTCGTGCTCCGAGGCCGCACGGCGAGGACGAGGAGCCCGGCCAGGACGAGCGCGCCCCCGGCGACGGTCACGGCACTCAGCCGCTCTGAGAGCACGACGACGCCGAGCACGCTCGCGGTGAGCGGCTCCGCCAGCGTGAGCGTCGCGGTCTCACCGGAGCTCAGGCGCCGCAGCCCACGGGCGAACAGCACGTAGGCGAGCGCCGTCGGGACCGCGCCCAGGTAGAGCACGAGCGCGATCCCGCCGGGCGAGCCGAGGCCCCCGCCCCCGGTCGCCGCGAGCACCGGGAGGAGCAGAACCGCCCCGACGGCGAACCCGCGGGCCATCACCGCTTCGGGCGGGTGGCCCGCCTCGAGGAGCCGCTTCGCCGTCACCGTGTAGGTGGCGTAGCCGAGCCCGGAGAGGAGCGCCAGCAGCAGGCCGGGAACGGAGACGCTGGCGGTGCCGCCGCCGAGCGCGAGCCCACCGACCCCGACGGCCGCGAGTGCGGTGGCGAGCGCCCAGCGTCGGGTGAGCTGCTCACGGTTGACGAGGCGGCCGAGCAGCCCGGCGAACGCCGGGCCGGAGCCGATCGTGACCACCGTCCCCACGGCAACCCCGGTGTCGGCCACCGCGGTGAAGAACGCCGCCTGGTAGAGCGCGATCGACGCCCCGGTGACGAGCAGCACCGGTCGCGACCACTGCGCGCCGCTCGCGGGCAGCCGGGACGCGATGGCGAGGAGCAGCACCGCGCCCACGGCGATGCGGGCGGCGCCGACGGCGAGCGGCTCGGTGCCGCCGGGGCCGAGCGCCTGGGCCGTTCCGGTGGTGCCGAACAGCAGCGCGGCGAAGAGCACGGAGAGACGGGCCACCGCTCGTAGTCTCGTGCACGGGGCACGTCACGGTTCGACGGCGCCGGAGCGCGGGTACCCACCTCTTGTGGCCGCGCCCCCCGACATCGACCTCGAGACCGTCCGGCGCGAGCTGGAGACCCGCCGCGAGCGGACCGCCGCGAAGGTGGGGGTGCTCGCCGAACGTCCGGAGCTCGGCGCGGCGCAGGGCTTCGGCAAGCGGATCGGGGACGGCACCATCGAGGCCGTCAGCCGCCTCACCGAGATCGGTGTCGGCGGCTCGCTCGAGACGACCCTGGCCCGGACCGAACGAGCCCTGGTCAAGCTCGACGAGGGGACCTACGGGGACTGCGACGAGTGCGGAAAGCCGATCGGGCGCCCGCGCCTGGCCGCGATGCCGGACAGCGTGCTGTGCCTCGACTGCGCCGCCCGCGCGCGGCGGCCGCCGCCGCGCCGGCGCTGAGCGCGTCAGCCCGGAAGCGCGTCGAGGCTCATCGCCTCGCCGTCCAGCGCGTTGACGGCGCGCTCGACGGAGGTCCGCAGGCAGGTGAAGCTCGGGGTGTCACGCAGGGTGTAGGCGCTCGCCTCGGTGGTCCGCAGTCGCTGCACGAGCTCGAGGAACGCCGCGACGTCGTCGGTGTCGAAGGCGACCACGAACTCCTGGTCGTCGAGGCCGAACGAGTAGGTGGTGTGGTTGTCGACCTGTGGGTACTCGCGGCCCATCGTGATGTGGCCCTGCATGATCTTCCAGCGCTCGTCGGCGGGCATCGCGTACCACGCGCGGGTCTTCACGAACGGATAGACGAACAGGTACTTCCCCTTGAACGGCCGCCCGACGGTCCGGATCTCGTCCGAGTACTCGCTCGACTTCCGCATCCCGAGGAACGAGTAGGGCTGCGTGCACCACTTCATCAGCCCGGACTGGGCGAGGACGACGTGGAACTCGTGGATCCGGTCGAGGTTCTCGGTCTCGGCGACGAGCATCAGTTCCGCGTCCCCGCGGGTGCCGACGAGCGAGAAGCTCTGCAGCAGGTGGTCGGTTCCGAAGTCCTCACAGGCCGCGAGGAACTCCTCCTTGTCCGACAGGCGCTGGGCGGCGGGCAGTCGTCGCCACGCCGGGTCGACCTTCAGGAACGTGTACTTGACGAAGTGGCGACGCTGGGGCTCGGACACCCTTTCGATGCTAGCCCGGAGTCGGCGACCCGGGGCGCCGCAAGGCGGCCTCGCCCGCGTGTGAAACCGGCGCCGGGGCGCCGGGTAGTCTCCGCACCTGTGCGCATTGCGCTCGTCTCCCCATATTCCTGGACGTATCCCGGTGGGGTGACCCGTCACATCGAGGCCCTCGCCGGCCAGTTCACGCGCGAGGGGCACGACGTGCGGGTCCTCGCCCCGTTCGACCCGTCGGATCGGCACGCCCGGAGGATGCACCGCGGCCACGCGCCTGAGGTCCGCGAGATGCCGGACTACCTCCGCCCCCTCGGCCGCACCTGGGGCTTCCCCGCCAACGGCGCCGTCTCGAACCTCGCCCCGCCCGCCCACGCGATCGCCCAGCTCCGCCGCGAACTGGCCGTGGGGGACTTCGACGTCGTCCACGTCCACGAGCCCGTCGTCCCGGTGATCGGTTGGGACGTCACGACGTCGAGCCGCGCCCCGGTCGTCGGCACCTTCCACTGCTACTCCGAGAACGCGGTCTCGAACGGCATCGCAGTCGGCCTGGGCGCGCGCCGCAAGCTCAACCACTTGAAGGCCCGCATCGCCGTCTCTGAGGCCGCCGCCTGGACCGGGCGCCGCTTCTACGGCGGGGAGTACCGCATCATCCCCAACGGGGTCGACGTCGCGGGGACGCCTGAGGAGATCCTCGCCCTGCGACCGCAGCGCGAGGAAGGGGGCGCCACGCTCCGCCTGCTCTTCGTCGGCCAGTCCGTCGAGCGCAAGGGGCTCCCGATCCTGCTGCGTGCCTTCGAGGCGCTGCGCGATCAGGTGCCGGCAGAGCTCACGCTCATCGGCCCGACCGACGCGGACGTCGCCCAGGTCCTCGAGGACCCGCGCGGGGTCCGGGCGCTCGGCCGGGTCGGCGACGCGGCCAAGCAGCACGAACTCCGCGCGGCGGACGCGCTCTGCGCGCCGTCCCTCGGCGGGGAGAGCTTCGGGATGGTGCTGACCGAGGCGTTCGCGGCCGGGACGCCCGTGGTCGCGAGCGACATCGCGGGCTACCGGGACGTGGTGCGCCCGGGGACCGACGGGCTGCTTGTGCCGCGTGCCGACGCGACCGCGCTCGCCGAGACCCTCCGGGACCTCGCCCTGCGGCCTGATCGCCACGCGGCGATGGGCCGTGAGGCCGCCCGCAGCGCACAGGACTTCGCGTGGCCCAAGATCGCCGGTGACGTGCTGCAGACCTACGAGCGCGCCATGGCCGTCGGGACGGCCACGACCCCGGTCCGGCGCCTGGCCGTCCGCGCGGGCGCGCTGCCCGCGGACCTCGAGCCCCGCCGGCCGCCCGTCCGGCTCGCCTCGCTGGAGCCGGCGCTCCCCGGCCACCACCCAGTGCGCGCGTTCGCACGGAAGGCCGCTCTCGGCCTGGCCGGTGTCGCCGCAACCGCCGGCGCGATCCTGGCCCTCCAGCGCATCGGCCTCGACCGGATCGGGCAGTCACTCGTGACCTCGAGCCCCTCGTGGGTGCTGCTCGCGCTCGCGATCATGTGCACCTCCATGGGGGTACGGGCGATTGCCTGGCACGCGATCCTCCGCGCCGCGCTCCCGGGCCGGAACGTCAAGCGGCGCGACGCCTTCCAGGGCACGACCATCGGCGTCCTGATGTCCGCCACGCTGCCGGCCCGACTCGGCGAGCCGGCCCGCGCGATGATCGTCGCCCGTCGGGTGGGACGCCCAAGGGAGACGCTCCCGGTGGTCCTCGGGACGCTGGTCTCGCAGACCATTCTCAACATCGTCGCGCTCGTGATCCTGGGGATCACGATGTTCGCGACGTCGAGCTACTTCGACGGCCGCCATTCGGAGCTCGCCGTGTTCGCCGCCGCGCCCATCGCGGTGCTGCTGCTGGTCGTCGCCGCGCCGGCGCTCCTGCGCGGCTCGCGCCCAGGGCGCTGGGTGCGTGCCGCGCGCTCGGCGCTCCACCAGGTGCGGGCGGGGCTCACCGTCTTCCGGCGCCCGAAGCTCGGCGCCATCGCCGTCTCCGCGCAGCTCTTCGCCTGGGTGCTCCAGTGGATGGCTTGCTACGTGCTGCTCGTCGCCTTCGGGGTCGATCAGCTCGCCGGCGTGGGGGCAGCCGCCGCGGTGCTCTTCGCGGTCAACGTCACCGCCGTGCTGCCCGCGACCCCGTCGAACCTCGGGGTCTTCCAGGCGGCCTGCGTTGCGGTCCTCTCCGGCGCCTACGGCGTCTCCGCGGCCGACGCGCTCGGCTACGGCATCGTCCTGCAGGCGGTCGAGATCGCCACCGCGGTGCTGATGGGCTCGCCCGCGCTGCTGAAGGAGGGCCTCTCGTGGAAGGACGTGAAGCTCCGGACCATGCACTACGCCCCGGTGGAGCTCGCCCCCCTGCCGGACGGTGCGCGGCAAGTGCAACGAGCCTAAGTTCCGGCACACGAGAACTGAAACCTCAGCTAAACAGCTGTGTTACATTTGCACTAAGTCGGCCCCAGGGCCGGAGTCTCAGCCCTACGGAGGAACCATGATCGGCCGTCTCGTTGTCGCCGCGACCTTGCTTCTGCTCGCGCTACCCGCGCTTGCCCTCGCGCACCTTGAACGCCCCTCTTACTGGCCTGACCCGCGTCCGGACACGTCGATCACGCCGGCGGCCGGCGGCAAAGTACCGGAGATCCGCTCGCTCTCCTCGTCGCTCGTGAAGAAGCGCCCCGGCACGACCCGCGTGGTCTGCCAGTCCGGCTCGATCAAGCAGCTGCGCTCCTCGGTCGGTCACGCCCGCCGATTCGGGGTCAAGATCCGCCCGAGTCAGCCCGCTACGCCGTTGAGCAAGAAGTCCGCGCGCAAGCTGCTCCGCATCAACTACCGCCTCAAGCGGATGTGTCGCTTCAACTCGGTGCAGGACGCGGTCAACGCCTCGGGCAATAACGACCGCGTCGTCATCATGCCGGGCCGCTACACCGAACCCAAGTCGCGCGCCTCGAAGGTCAACGACCCGAAGTGCAACCCGTCGTTGCTCCAGAACGACCAGACGGGCCGGCCGACGCCGAGCTTCGAGTACCAGGCGACCTGCCCGAACGACCAGAACCTCATTCACGTCCAGGGCCGCGCCGTCGCCGGCAAGGCGCTGGTGCCGCCGCGCCCCGACCGGCACGGGATCCCCGAGGCGGAGCTCGGAAAGTGCATCCGTTGCAACCTCCAGATCGAGGGCTCGGGCATCATCCCCGAGGACGTCCTCATGGACGCGGGTGATGAGTACGACGACCCGATGGACCCGCAGGCCAAGCCGGGCAAGTTCGTCAAGCACGTCGTCATGCGCACGGATCGCTCCGACGGCTTCGTCGGCCGGAACTTCCTGCTGCGTGGCGCCTCGGAGCACGGGTTCTACACCGAGGAGACCGACGGCATCCTGCTCGACAAGACGAAGTTCTTCTGGAACCTCGACTACGGACACCTGAGCTTCACCACCGATCACAACGTCATCCAGAACTGCGACGGCTTCGGTGCCGGCGACGCGGTCGTCTACCCGGGCGCCTCGCCGCAGACCGGTGAGTTCCGCGACAAGTCGTTCTACCCCGAGCAGCGCTACAACTCGGTGGTCCGGCGCTGCGACCTGCACGGATCGACGCTCGCCTACTCCGGCTCGATGGGCAACTCGGTGCGGATCACCGAGAACCACATCTACGGAAACACGGCGGGTATCTCGAGCGACACGCTCTCGGCCCCCGGCCATCCCGGCTTTCCGGCCGACGGCCAGCTCATCGACAAGAACTACATCTACTCGAACAACCTTGACCTCTACGGCGTGGAGCCGCCCACGGTCGAGCCCCTGGTCCCGATGCCGATCGGCACCGGGATCGTGTGGCCGGGCATGAACGACGGCACCGTCCGCGACAACTACATCTTCGACAACTGGCGCCACGGCACGCTCCTGAACGCGGTTCCTGACCAGGTCGCCGGCAAACCCGAAGGCAACGTGGACTCGAAGGTGCACTGCACCGACACGCAGATCTCGTCGACGTCGTGCGGCAACCGGTACCACGACAACGTGATGGGCCGCCCGCCGGAGGGCTTCAAGTTCAACGCCGACATCGGCAAGTTCGGCAACAAGCACTCCGAGCAGGGCGACAAGGTGATGCCGAACGGCGTCGACTTCTGGTGGGACGAATGGGCGAACAACAACGGAAACTGCTGGTACGACAACACGGGCCCGGACGGCACGGCGGCGTCGATCACCGGCTCGGGTGACGGGCTCGCCCCTGACCTGCTGCCGAGCAACTGCGCCACGAGCATGGGGCTCGGCGACGTGGTGAAGTCGAGCATCCTGCTGGACTGCTCGATGTACAAGAAGAAGAGCAAGCCCGAGGACTACAACCTCTGCTACTGGTTCCGGATGCCGCCGAAGCCGGGCACCTCGCAGGCCCGCCGTGAGCGGTCCGCCTTCGCCCGCGAGGCCAAGGCGTATCGCGCCTCGCCGCGAGGACGCGAGATGCAGCTGAGAATCGATGGGCTCCTTGACGCGGGCAAGCGCTAGGTCGCTGATCGTCGCCGCAGCCCTCGTCCTCGGGACGGCGGGGTGCGGCGATGGTTCTTCGTCGTCCGACCGAGCCGCCGCCGAGCGCACTGCCCGGGACCGGGCGCTGCCGCTCGGGGAGCTGCTCGCGGGCTCGGTCGCCCCGCTCGCCCAGTGCAAGGACTGGGTGGGCGGTGAGCGGGTCCGCAAGCTCGCGACGATCGACGACATCCGCAACCAGGTCAGCCGACGCGACACCGGCGTGAGCTCCCCCGCCCTGACCGACGACGAGGCGCTCGGTCTGTTCGACCGGGCCTGCGAGAACTCGTTCGCGAAGAGCTTCCGGCTCTACGTGCTGTACGCCCGCGCCGCGGGCTTCGCGCCGCTGACCCGCTGAGGAGCCCGGGCCCCACCCGTCGTCCGCCCCCCGGTGAGGGCAGCGGGCGGCGGGCGGGAGAGGGCGAGGTAGAGTCGCGCCGGATGGTCGAGGCCTGGACGTACCTGCTGCGCTGCGCCGACGACTCGCTCTACGCGGGCTGGACGAACGACCTCGAGAAGCGCCTGGCCGCGCACGCCGCGGGAACCGCCTCCCGCTACACGCGCTCCCGGCTCCCTGTCGAGCTAGCGATCGCGCTGCCGCAGCCCGACCGCTCCGCGGCGATGCGGGAGGAGGCGCGGATCAAGCGCCTCTCCCGTGCTGAGAAGCTCGCTCTCATCGCCGGGGCGGCGTGAATCCGCGCCAGTGGGCGCCCTCACTCCAGCCCGCCCGCGTCCACCAGCGTGGAGCCGTCGTTGCCGATGAGCGTCGACCCGTCGTTGCCGATGAGCGTGGAGCCGTCGTTGCCGATGAGCTTGACCCCGCCGGCGGCGGCGATCTCGGACTTCGCCGGGCCGATGTCGAACTGGCCGGCCGCCCCGATCACCTTCGCGTCTTTGACGGCGACCAGCGTGCTGCCGTCGAGCCCGACCAGGTTGCCGCCACCGGCGGCGACGAGGGTGGCGGGTCCGGCTGGGGTGACGTTGCCGCCGCCCGCGGCCACGAGCGCGGTGCCGTCGTTGCGAGTGCCCACGAGCGCCTGACCGCCCGGTGCCTCGAGCGTCGGACAGACGAAACCGACCACCTTGCCGGACTCAGAGGTCGTGAAGCAGAGGCCGCTCTGCTTCAGGGCCACCTGCCCCGGGCTCTCGCCCAACTTGCCGGTCATGGTGACCTGGCCGACGGCGAGGGCGGCGGTGGTGACCGTCGCGACCGCCTTCTCGCGCTTCGGTTTCGGGCTGCTGGCCTGCGCGTTCACCGTCTTGGAACGACCACCGAACAGGTACACGACGGCGTCCCACAGGCCGTCGAAGAACCCGATCTTCCGGTACGAGAAGGCGGCCCGCGAGGTGGCGGCGACGGGGGCGGCGCCGTCCGGCGTCATCTTGAGCTGGCGGCCGCTGATCGTCTCGTAGGTCTGCCCGTTGGCCGGAGCGGCGACGACCCGGATCTCGGCACCCCAGGAGAGCACCTGGTCGCCGCCCGTCTCCTGCACCGCGCACAAACGGATCTTGCCCGGCTTCGTCGGTGCGACGGTCAAGGTGCCCCGTCCCTTTTTCATGGCCACCTTGCCGGGGCCGTACCCGCGCGCGAGCACCTGATCGGTGTCGACGAAGACGGTGACGTCGGGGAACTGGAGCGCGGCATCGAAGACGATGACGTCGATCGCAGAACGCAGAGAGCCGTTGGCCCGGTAAGGAATCGTCCAGCCATCGGGGCCGCTGGTCTTGAGCCCGAGGTTGCTCTTGGCCGAGAGCTGGCCCTCGGTCAGGGCCACGCGGAGGTCGCCGCCGAGCGGGCAGGTGATCGCGGCCCGGAGATCGCCCTTGATCTTGTTGGCCGCCGCCTTCTTGGCGGAGTCGGCCTTGGCCTTCTCTGAGAGCGCCGTCTGTGCCGCCAGCTTTACCTTGGCCTCCTCGGCGGCCTTCGAGAGCTTGATGTCGTAGTCGACCTTGCAGCGCTTCGCGGAGGCAAGCAGGTCGAGCACGACCTCGGCGTCCTGGCTCCCCTTCGGCAGCTCGCGGAGATCGGAGCGCAGGTCTTTCAGATCGCAGTCGCGCAGGAAGTCCCGGTCGGCGACGCACACCGTGAGGCTCACCGGCACCGGGTTCATCACATGGTTGACCACGGTGGCGCCGGGGAGTGGAACCTGCCGGACGACCTCGAGATCGCTCTTCTGGCTGCAGCCCTTGCGGAAGGTCAGGTCGACGTCGGCGAAGGCGAGTGCCGTCAGGGTGGCTGCCCGCGCCCTGGAAAACGTCTGGCCGGTGACCCGCGGCATGCGCGAGCGGCTGAGCGTGTCGTAGCTCCCGAGGGCCGTGACGGTCACCCCGCCTCCGGCCGGTGGTGCCGGCGGCGGGGTCGGAGACTTCGATCCGCCGGTCGTGCCGCCTCCGCCCGCGCCCCCACCGGCCGTGCCGCCGCCGCCGTTCTCGCGTTCGATGACCTCACAGCGCTCAGGGGCGGGGTCCCCGGCGTCGATCGTCGCGATCTCGCCGGCACCGAAGGAGCTGGCTGACGCCGAGTCACAGTCGATCTTCACGTCGACGACGCCGTCGCGCATGCGGAGGCGGTCCACGCCCTCGTTCCCCTCGACGATGTCGGCCCCGGCCCCGCCCGTCAGGTCGTCGTCTCCCTTGCTGCCGTTGATGGTCTCGGCCGCCGGTCCGCCGAGAATGACGTCGTTGTGCACGGTGCCTCGGAGCTGTTCGAACCCGGCGGCGATGTCGTCGCCTTCCGCGCCGCCGTCGGCGCCGTCGTCCGCGATCCCGTTGACGGACATGCTGACGCCGACGGTCTGGAACCCGTAGTTCAAAGAATCGACGCCGGTGGTGCCGGTGTCTTCGTACCGGTCAGAACCGTCGTCGCTGGTCGGAGCGCCACCGTTGTCGTTGCCGTTGTCGACGAGGTCGCTGCCGCCCCGCCCGTCGACCTGGTCGTCGCCCGTGCCGCCGCCGAGCCGGTCGTTGCCCCCGCCGCCGAGCAGCACGTCGTTGCCGCCGCCGCCGTAGAGCTCGGTGTGGAAGCTCACGCCCGGGTCCACCTCGATCGCGTCGCCGCCGCCGCCACCGAAGAGCTCGGCGGTGACGGACGTCCCGACGGTACAGGTCACCGTTTCGGGGGTGGGCTCGGTGCAGCCGCCGCCGGGGAACGCGACCAGGTCGTCGTCTGTGCTGAACTCCTGCACCCGCACGGTGGAAGGGGAGGGCGCGTCCAGCCGCAGGTCGGTACCGCCCGGGTCCGCCGAGACCACGACCTTGCTCCCGTCGAGGAACACGGTGCTCGCCGCCGCGGGGGTGGCGGCCAAGAATGCGCCGGTCAGAGCCAGCAGGGCGATACGAGGGGCGAGGTGCGCGGACATCGCGCGAACGTACGTCGCCTTACGCCGTGCAGTTGCCGCCGCGAGAAAGGTCTGGGGTGGCTACCCCAGGGTGGGGGCGAGCGCCTCGCGCAGCCCTGCTCGCGTCACCCCCAGCTTGCGGTAGATCCCGCTCAGGTGGAACTCGACCGCCTTCACCGTCACGAAGAGCTCCCCCGCGGCAGCCCGGTTCGTGCATCCGCCGGCCACCAGGTCGGCGACGCGTCGCTCCGCCGGGGTCAGCGACGCGACCCCGGTGACCTGCGCGCGTCGCGGGCGGGCGCCGACCGCACGAAGCTCGGCGCGCGCTCGTTCCGCCAAGGCTCGCGCCCCGGCCGTGTCGGCCATGGCGAGGCCTTCGGCCAGCGGCCCCCGGGCGTCGACACGGTGGCCCAGGGCCCGGAGGCTCGCGCCCAGGTCCACGAGCGCCTGGGCGTGCTCAAGCCGTGCCCAGGCTCCTTCGAGCACGCGGACGGCCTCGCGCAGCACCTCGATCCCTTCCGAGCCACCGCGGACCAAGCCGGCGCATCGCAGGGTGCGCCCGTGGGCCCGGGGGGCGCCGAAGTCCGCGGCGCGTCGGAGCTCCTCTTCGATGAGCGCCTCCGCCGTGGCAGCGTCGCCCGTCCGTCCCGCGGCGATCGCCGCGTTGCCGCGCCAGCCCAGCAGGCTCGGGTTGGTGCAACCGAAGCGATCCTCGACCATCGTTCCCTGGGTCCGGAAGTGCCCGAGCGCCGCCTCGGACCGTCCGGCGGCCAGCGCGACGCGCCCGCGGACCTCGAAGAAGCCCGCTGTCATCGGCGAGGCCGACCAGCGCCCCTCCTCGGCGGCCGAGGGGGTGACGGCACGGAGGGCGGCGTCGTGTTCCCCGGCCTCGAGCAGGAGGCTTGCGTGGATCCAGAGCAGTGCGGGCAGATACATCTCCCACCCGTGCTGTCGCGCTTCGAGGGCGAGGCGGACACGGTCGGCGGCGGCCGCGAGGTCGCCACGTTGCCACCAGCTCATCGCCGCCACGTAGGTGGAAGTCGCCTGCGTGAGCAGCAGGCCGCGTCGCTCGGTCCGGGCACCGACGACGCCGACCAGGGCGTCCAGCGTCTCGTAGTCCTCGGCGGCCAGCAGCGCGGCCGTCAGCGACCAGAGCGCCGGATCCTCGACCGGCAGCCGCTCGAGCAGCCGTCCCCCGGCCCACAGCTCCTGGGCCGAGGCGACGATGCGACCTCGGTCGCCGCGACGAAGCATCTCGACCCCGATGAGCGTGCAGGACAAGGCGAGCCGCTGCGGACCCGCGCGATCGGCCGGCACCGTGAGCAGCTGGGCGATCCGGCGATGGACCTCGTCCGCGGGGGTGCCCGCGAACATCGCGGCGGCCGCCCAGCGCGCCTCCAGCTCGTCGCGCATGCCGTCCGCAGGCCCCGCGTCCAGCGCGGCCTGCGCCGTACGCGCGGCAGCGGCGAAGGCTCCGGTGGCGTAGTGGGCCGATGCCTCCTCGAGGATCAGATGCGACCGCTCGGGCTCCGGGCTCAGCGCGGCGGCCGAGGCGAGCAGCGCGGGGGCGTCGGCCCGGCCGGCGGCGGCAGCGGCTCGCGCCCGCTCGGCCGCGACCGCCGGAACCCACCCAGGCGGCGGCGGCTCGGCGTCCGCGCGATCGAGTAGCCGCAGCGCGGCCCGCGTGTCGCCGAGCCGCATCGCCTCGTCTGCGGCCGAGCGCAGGGTGGCGACGGTCCCGGCGTCCGCGGCGGGCCGCGTCGCGAGCAGGTGGGTGGCCTGCTGCGCCGCCGAGGCGCCCGCCTCGTGCAGGACCTCGGCCGCGCGGCGGTGGTCGTCGACCCGCTCCGCCGGATGTCGAGTGGCTCGGAGAGCGGTGGCGACGATCGGATGACAGAAGGACGGGGGGTCGTGATCGTCGAGGAGGCCCGCCCGGGCCAGCTCGACGACGGCTCGCGTCGCGGTCTCGGAATCGAGCCCGGCGTGGGCGGCGAGCAGCGGCACGTCGGTCCCGTCGCCCAGCGTCAGCAGCGCGTGGGCCACCGCTCCGGCCTCGGGGACCATGCCGGCGAGGATGCGCCGGGCCCGGTCGGCGACCGGCTCGGGGCCACTCGAACGGATGCGGCGGATGAGCTCCGCGGGCTCGCCGGGGCCGAAGCGCGCGAGCTCGGGAAGGAGCGCGGCCAAGAAGAGGGGGTTGCCCAGGGTCACCTCGTGACAGGCGGAGACGAGGTGGTCGTCGGCCGGGCGCACGGTCGCGATGAGCTCCGCCGTGGCCGCCCGACTCAGGGGCTGCACCTGGATGTGTCGCACCCCGTTCTGCTCGCGGAGCCTGCCCAGGAGGTCACCCGTGTGGTCCGGACGGGCGGAGACCATCACGAGACCCCCGAGGTCGTCTAGGCGTGCGGCGAGATAGAGCAGGAAACGCAGCGACGCCTCGTCGGCCCACTGCGCGTCGTCGATCAGCATCGCGAGCCGACCCTGGTCGGAGAGCGCGCAGGTGAGGGCGCTGAGCCCGTGCACCGTCGGCAGAAGCGAGTCAGGTCGGTGGCTCGCGTAGCCGCCCGCGAAGAGCGGCGCGGCAAGGCGTGCTGCTCCCACGCTGAGCAGCCGCTCCCCCTCGGGCCCGCGGACCGTCGCCCCGAGGAGCTGCAAGGCGACTCCGAACGGCAGCTCGGACTCGAGCTCCGAGCCTCTGGCCGTCAGCACCGTGAGACCGTTCCGCGCGGCCATCCGCGCCGCCACCCGCAAGAGCGTGGTCTTCCCGACGCCCGGCTCCCCTTCGAGGAACAGCATGCGCGACGGGGCGGTCGGGCGCAGACTCTCGCGCAGCAGATCGAGATGCGCGGCGCGCTCCACGAGGCGGGTGGGGCCAAGCAACGTGCGCGCAGCCTACGGGCTTCCGCGTTCCGCGTTGCACTTTCCTTCGATCGGCCCGAGCGCGCCCTCGAGACGGCACGAAGCCGCTCGCCTCATGTCAGATCGAGGATCCGACGAGGGTCCGGCACGCCGCGTCGATCGTGTCCGTCTCCCGCTCGATCAGCCGTCGCGCTTGGAGCTCGAGCAATCCGAGATTGCGAGGCGTCGCGTCGTCCAGCGCGTCCGAGGCGAGATCCAGGTCGGTCTGCAGCCGCACCACCCGCCCTTCGGGCATCAGCCGTTCGAGCTGGTAGGAGACCGTGTCGCTCACGCCGTCGAAGACGACGTCGATCACCGGGCGCACCCACTGCACGAGCCCCCAACCGGCGGCTTGCTCGTGGTGGATCGGCTTGGTCTGGTTGCCGGTGCCGAGCGAGAGGACGAAGCTCGGGGGCAGCCCGTCGAGACGGACGGACTCCGCGTAGGCGCACATCGCCGGGTTGGTCGCGAACACGCCGCCGTCGACCAGGGACATCTTCCCGAACTTCAGCGGTTCGAAGTACGTCGGCGCGGCCGCGGTCGCCCGCGCCACGAGCGCCCGCGGTCCGTCGAGATCCGCGCGCCAGCTCTTGAAGAAGTGCGGGCCACGGGCTTCCAGGTCGTAGGCGGTGACGAGCGTGCGGGTGGTGGTCTCGGAGAGCAGGCCGTCGCCGAGGTACCGGTCGAGCGCGTCGACGAGCGCCCGGTCGTCGTACTTCTCCTCGAGCAGTCCGTCGGCCGAGCGCAGGCGGTGCGCGGTGCTCCGGCGGAAGATCTGCGGCCCCTCGGTGCGGTAGAGCTCGACGAGCTCGGAGGCCGGAGCGGCCCCGGGTCGGGTGAGCGCGCAGGCCAGGATCCCGCCCGTCGACGTTCCGGCGACGAGGTCGAAGAGCTCGTGCGTCTGTCTCCCGGTGCGTCGCTCGATCTCGGCGAGCACCAGGGCGGGGATGATCCCGCGGATCCCGCCACCGTCGATCGAGAGCACGCGCACCCGATCGACGGTACCTCGCCCCGTGCTACTTCGCGGCGACCTCCGCGATCTCGGGCTCGCCGTCCTGCTCGTCGCCGACGTTCTCGGCGAAGTCCTCGGGCGGCAGCGCCTGCTTGCGCGGATCGCGCTTGGTCCCGGCGATGGTCTCGTCGCTGACGGTCCCCTTGGGGATGAACCCTGACTTCATGCCGAAGTACACGGCCTGCGGGTGGTGGGTGATGATCGCGACCGTCGACTGCTCGGGCTCGACCGCGTACCCGCCCGAGAGGCGCATGCCGATCGAGGGTGCGTCGAGCAGGCGCCAGACCTTCTCGTGCTCGCTCTGGTCCGGGCAGGCGGGGTAGCCCCAGGACCAGCGACGGCCCTGATCGGCGGGGATGCCGAGCTCGGAGCGCACACGTGCGTGCATCCACTCGGCCATGCCCTCGGCGGTCTGCACGCCCAGGCCGTGGGTGTAGAGCTGCTCGGCGAACTCATCGTTCTTCTCGAGCTCGGCCATCAGCTCCGTCACCCGATCGCCGGCGGTGACGACCTGCAGGACGCAGACGTCCTTCTCGCCGCTCTCCTTCGAGCGGTAGAAGTCGGTGATGCAGATCCGGTCGTGCTCGGGCTGGCGGGGGAAGACGAGGCGCTCGAGCTCCTTCTCGTGATCCTCGGGATCGAAGAGCACGAGCTCGTTGCCGTCCGCGTGGCAGGGGAAATATCCGACCTTGGCTCGCGGCTGCAGATAGTCCTGCTCGGCCCACATGCGCTCGAGGCGGGGGAGGAAGCCCTCCTCCTCGTCGGTGCCCTCGACCAAGTCACGCCAGGCATCGCCCTTGACGCCGCGCCCACCCCAGTGGAGCTTGAAGAGCACGTGCGTGTCGAGGTGGGGGTAGACCTCGTCGAGGTCGACCGGGATCTCCTTCACGCCCCAGAACGGTGGGGTGAGCAGCGGGTTGTCGGTCGCGGCGCTCGAGCGAACCGAGCTGTCGGTCGTGTCGCCGAGCGGCTTCTCCGGCCCCTTGTCGCGAAGCTTGAAGGCGCGATCGCGCGTCGACTCGACGAGCTCGGTGCGCGTGTCGGCCTCAACGATCTTGTCCATCATCGCGAGGCCTTCGAAGGCGTCCTTGCAGTAGAAGACGCCGGGCTCGTAGACGTCGTCGCTCTCACGCCCGCCGGGGAACAGCGCCCGCAGGCCGAAGTCCCGGTTGATCGCCGCGCCACCGATCAGGACGGGGAAGTCGAGCTTCTGCGCGTGCAGCTCCTGGATGGCGAGGGGCATCTGCTTCGACGTCGACACCAGAAGTGCACTCAGGCCGATGGCCGTGGCCTTGTGCTCCTTGGCTGCGTCGAGGATGTTCCCGACCGGAACCTGCTTCCCGAGGTCGATGACCGTGTAGCCGTTGTTCGTGAGGATGGTGTTCACGAGCGACTTGCCGATGTCGTGCACGTCGCCGAACACGGTGGCGAGCACGACGGTGCCCTTCGTGTAGTCGGCGGTGCGCTCCAGGTAGTTCTCGAGGCGGGCGACGGCCTTCTTCATGACCTCCGCGCTCTGCAGCACGAACGGCAGGATGAGCTCACCGGCACCGAACTTGTCGCCGACCTCCTTCATCGCGGGCAGCAGCACGTCGTTCAGCGTCGGGACGGCGCCGATCTTCTCGTTGCACTTGTCGATCCAGTCCTCGACGCCCTCCTTGCGGCGGCGCAGGATGTGGAAGTGCAGCGCCTCCTCGGGCTCCATCCCGGCGGTCGGGTTCTTCTTCTCGACCTCGGCCTCGCCGCCGCGCGACTCGAAGTGCTCGATGAAGTGCTGCAGCGCCTCCTCGGAGCGGTTGAAGACGAGGTCGTCCGCGAGCTTGCGCTCCTCCTCGGAGATCTCCGAGTACGGGGTGATGTGGTTCGGGTTCACCATCGCGAGGTCCAGTCCGGCCTCGACGCAGTGGTAGAGGAACACCGAGTTCAGCACGGCGCGGGCCGGTTGCCCGACACCAAATGACACGTTCGAGACGCCGAGCGAGGTCTTGACACCCGGGAGCGCAGCCTTGACGTCCCGGATGCCGTTGATGGTCTCGACGGCGGACGGGCGCCACTCCTCGTCGCCCGTCGTCAGGGTGAAGGTGAGCACGTCGAAGACGAGCATCTCCGGCTCGAGCCCGTGCTCCCCGACGCAGATGTCGTGGATCCGCCGGGCGATCTCGACCTTCCGCTCGGCCGTCTTCGCCATGCCGACCTCGTCGATGGTCAGGGCGATGACCGCGGCGCCGTGCTCGTTGGCCATCGGGACGACGCGATCCATCTTGTCGCGGCCCGCCTCGAGGTTCACCGAGTTGACGATCGCCCGGCCCGGGATCTGGTCCAGGGTCTCGGCGAGGACGTCCGGCTCGGTGGAGTCGATCTGGATCGGCACCGCCTGCGAGAGGGAGACCTTCTTCGCGACGATGCGCATCTGCTCGGCCTCGTCCTCCCGCTCGGTCAGCGCGACGCAGAGGTCGAGCACGTGGGCGCCGCCCTCGACCTGGTCCTCGGCGATCTGGAGCAGGGCGTCGTAGTCGTCGGCCAGCAGCAGCTCCTTGGCGCGACGCGAGCCCTGGGAGTTGACGCGCTCGCCCACGATCGTCGGGCGCGGCTCCTGGACGAGCGGGCCGGCGGAGATCATCGAGGAGATCCACGGGCGTGGCGTGCGGTCGGCCCACTTGGTCTGCGCGCCCGCGGGCTTGCAGCGCTCGGCCATCGCCCGGATGTGCTCGGGCGTGGTGCCGCAGCAGCCGCCGACGATGGAGACGCCGTAGCGCTCGACGAAGTCGCCGAGCGATTCGGCCAGCGGACCCGGCTCCTCCGGGAAGATGGTCTCGCCGTCCGGGCCCTGGAGCGGGAGGCCGGCGTTCGGGATGCAGTGCGTCGGGACGGTCGAGTGCTCGCCGAGGTAGCGGATCGCGTCGCGCATGTCCTCTGGGCCGGTCGAGCAGTTGAGCCCGATGACGTCGGCCTTGAGGGCGGTCAGCGTCGTGAGGACCGAGCCGATGTCGGTGCCGAGGAGCATCTTGCCGCCGTTGGGCAGCAGGGAGACGGAGGTCTGGATCGGCACGTTGCGGCCGACCTCCTTGAACGCCTCACGGGCGCCGAACATCGCGGCCTTGACCTCGAGGATGTCCTGGGCGGTTTCGATGATGAGCAGGTCGACGCCGCCGAGCAGCAGTCCGTGGGCCTGCTCGCGGAAGACCTCGACGAGCTCGCGGAAGCGGATCTGGCCGAGGGAGGGCTCCTCGGAGGCGGGCAGGAAGCCCGTCGGGCCGATGGACCCCGCCACGAAGCGGTCCTCGCCGACCGCCTTCCGGGCGATCTCGGCGGCCTTCTGGTTGATCTCGGCGGTGTGGTCGGCGAGTCCCCATTCCTCGAGCTTGAGCCGCGAGGCCTGGAAGGTGTCGGTCTCGACGACGTCGGCGCCGGCCTCGACCATCGAGGTGTGGACGCCCTCGATGACGTCGGGCCGGTTCAGGACCAGGGCCTCGTGCGCGCGCCCGGGAAGCTTGTAGTCGTCCTCGAGAGAGAGGTCGAACTGCTCGAGCGTGGCGCCCATGCCGCCGTCGAAGACGAGGACCCGCTCGCGGATGGCCTGAAGGTAGTCGCGCATCCCCCGAGCTTACCAGTGATTCGGCCAACCTTGACACGACCGTGGCAAGGTTGGGGGAGGCCAGGCGGTGCCGTCCGAAACCCCTCGTAGGTTGCCCCCATGAGCGAACAGAGCGAAACCACGGCGGACCGGGCGAAGGGCTTCATGGCCTCCGTCCTCGACCTCTCCTTCACGGAGTTCGTCACCACGCGGCTGGTCAAGGTCCTCTACGTCCTGACGCTGATCGGGATCGCGATCCTCTACGTGGTGATCGCGGCGTCGATCTTCTCCTCGGGCACCAGCGTCTCGTCGTTCGACCGCTCGAGCGGCCAGATCGTGACCCTCGAGAGCGGCGGGAACACCGGCCTCGGGCTGCTCTGGCTGTTCGTCCTCGGGCCGCTGGCGGCGTTCCTCTACACGCTGCTTTACCGGGTCTTCTTCGAGCTCGTCATCGTCGTCTTCCGCATCTTCGAGTTCAACCGGGAGCAGACGGAGCTCCTCCGCCGGATGGCCCCCGGGGGAGCAGCGGACCCGCAGCCGCTCGCGCCGCAGCCCCCTGCCCCGCAGCCGCCCGCCCCGCAGGACCCGTCGACGAGCTGGGAGCCGCCGCAGGCCTGACGGGCCGTCCGACCCCGGGGACCTCGGGGCCCCCGGGGCGGCGGCCGCGCGTCGTGTGCCGACGGCGGCCGCCCGGGCCTGCCTGCGATCAGCGGCGCAGGGTCGCCGACCGGGTGACCCGTGTGCCCTTCGTCTCGGTCACGACCGCGAGCTGGATCTGCTTCGCGCTCCGGAGCCGCTTGCGTGCGGCGGCTGAGAAGCGGACCCGCGCCTGGCGCGTTCGGGCATCCAGCAGGGTGACCGTGGCTCGCCCGACGACAACGCTCTTCAGCCCGTAGCGGCGGGCCGTGGCTCGACTGACCTGCAGTCGGATCTCCCGCCGGCAGCGGGCCTCGCAGGCGATGCTGACCCGCGCCCCGTTGGCCAGGGCGTACCGCAGCGACTGCTTGTCGAGCCCGAGGCGCCGCAGCCTCCCCGCGTCGGACGGGGGCGTCGCCGGGCTTGCGGGCGTCGCCGGGGTGCCCGGGCCGTTCGGGGTCGCCGGGGTGGCCGGGGTCGCCCCGATTCCGTTGCCGTTGCCGGACGGGGGGTCGACCGGCGTCGCGGGCGTCGCGGCGATCTGCGGCTTCGCCGGGGTGCCGAGGTGCGCGAAGGCGTCACGCATCAGCGCGAGGCGGCCTCCCGGCTCCTGGATCTTCTCGAGGCCGAAGCCCGTGAAGAAGGTGTCCTTCGTCGTGACTCCGGGGGACTCGACGAACGGCGCGCTCTTGGCCTGCTCCCACCGGGGCGTGGTGATGACCGTGCCCACCGGGGGCGGCGCCGGCACGTAGCCGCCGAGCGCCGGGTCCTCGAAGGACGTCTCCTGGAGCGTCGTGGAGCCGTCGGTGATCTTCGCGTCGTCGACCCACGTCCCGAGGCCCGAGACGGCCGCGTCTGAGGCCACGGTGATCGAGATCTCCACCTGCTTGCCCTTGAACGCGGCGAGCGGCAGCTGCCAGTTCTTGTAGCCACCGGAGTTGCCGGTCGCCGCGAACCAGTCACCGGTACTCCCGGTCGGGGTGCACGTTCCCCCGCCGCCGATCGTCTGGTAGTGGCCCAGGAACGGATGGTCCTTCTGCCAGTTGGAGCCGTTGGCGGTCCCCGACTCACAGGAGTATCCGGTGTCGTCCGAGTTCAGCCCGTTCTTCTCCTCGAGCGTCGTCCAGTCGTCCTGGCCCACGGTGTGGGCCTCGACGAACATGTAGTCGTAGTCCTCCTCCAGGTCGTAGGAGGTCCAGAACGACAGCTCCGGGGCACTCGCCGTGGAGAGGTCGATCGTCTTGGTCAAGCGGCGGTAGGACTGGTTGGCCGTCCCTGCCGACATGAAGTAGTCGCCGGTCCGTGGGTCGAACGGCGAGCCGCCCGGCCGCTGATAGGCCAACGCCTTCTTCGAGTCAGCGAGCAGGGGGTAGGCGACCGGGTCGTAGATCGAGCTCGTCACCAGGAACGTCGCGGTGTGCGAGTCGGGGTCCAGCGTGTACGGCCCGGGCCCGAACGGATCGGCAACGCCGGTCACCGGAAGCGGGTTACCGTCCTCGTCGAGGCCGCCGTCGCCGATGTAGGTGTTCGCGCCGAGCCAGTACTGCAGGAAGTCGTCCTGCACCGCGATGCACTGCGAGCTCGTGTCGCAGTACTCGCCCTCCTCCTTCTGAAAGGGGTTGTACGAGTACCCCTCGGCGAACTGCCGGCCGGCGTGCTCGCCCGTGTAGAACAACTTGCCGCCCTCGTTCAGGAAGTCGCGCACGCGGTTCTGCGTGTCGACCGCGAGCCGGTCGATGCCCGAGCCGCCCGGCGCGTCGGGCGCCCGCGTCACGTAGTCGTCTCCCGTATACCAGACCACGTGGGAGTAGTGGCCGAGGACGCCGAGCTCGTCAGGGGCCGTGCGCTTCTGGGCGTCGATGTCGTAGACGTCGTACTTGACGCCGGCGGCGTCGAGCAGCTGCTTGTAGGTATCGAGGAAGCGCGGGCCGCTTTCCGGCTCGTCAGGCTGCCGGCCCGACCAGTCCTCGTTGGCGAGCAGGAGGACCGGATTCGGCGACTCGATCTGCGCGGCGTAGGTGAAGTGGTCGGACTCGACCCCGCCCGCCACGAACCAGGCCTCGACCTTGTCCCCCGGGTTGGTGCCCGAGATCACCCCGCGGACGCGGTGGTAGTAGACGGCGTCGTTCTTGTAGTACCGCTTGCCACCGGTGAACTCTTCGGTGCTCACCTTCTGGGCGGGGCCGCCGTTGACGCGGAACCGCAGCTCCGCGGCCCCGAGCTTGCGCTGAAGGGTCGCCTGAACCGGCTGCGGGTCACCGTAGGAGACCGGGAAGTCGTCGACGACGATCTTGCGCGCCGTGTTCCCGAGGTGGGAGTCGACCACGGTCGGATCCTTGGCGGTCTTGGCCAGGTCGAGGATGAAGGGCAGGTGACGCTGGAACTCCTGGCGGACCTGGAGCGGGGAGTCCGGGTATTCGAAGACCGACACGGCGGGGTCCTCCGCCGCGGTGCCCTCGGGGGTGTAGGAGAGTGTCTTCTGCGTCGAGTACGCCCAGTCGGTGAAGTCGCCGTTCGTGATGTACAGGCCGGCCGAGAGCTCGGGCAGGAAGCCCTCGATCGCCGGCTTGAACGGGTCGCCCGCGAGCGCGGCGAAGATTTCGTTGTCCGCGGTCGGCGTGTCCTGCTGGAAGCCCTGCGGGTACAGCAGCAGCTCCGCCGCGGTGTGATCGTTCTTCTGGAAGACGGGGTGGATCTCGGCGAAGAGCGCTTCCATCGCCTTGGTTTCCGGCTCGGAGGCGGCGCTCGGGCCGCGATAGGTCTCGTCGGCGGGATCCGGCGAGGAGCCCTCGTCATCGCGGCCCCAGTTGGCCGAGTAGTTCCGGTTCGGGTCGACGCCGTCGCCCGGCGCGATCACGCCGTTGCCGTCGTTGTCGCGCAGGTTCTTACGCCAGAGGCGGTTCCCCGGGGTGAACGTGTACTCGTAGCCGTCCGGGTTGTTCACGCAGACGAACCACAGCTCGTTCTGATCGACGAGCTTGGTCACCTCCTTGCCGACGCTCGTGCCCTTGCCGTAGTTGTCGAGCATGTAGTCGAGCGTGCGGCGGCAGGTCTCGCCGGCCAGCCACTCGCGGGCGTGCTGCATCGAGTTGTAGAGCACAGCCGGACGGCCCGGGATATCAGCCCCGGTCGCGCCCTTCGTGACCTGCAGGGCGATGATGTCGCGCCCGTTGGCGGTCTGCCCCGTGACGCGCTTCTTGACGAGGCCGGGGTGCTCGGCCAGGACGCGGTCGTACTGCTCGAGGTACTGCTCCTTGTCGTCGCCGGGGACTGCGTCGTACTTGGTCCAGACGGTGAAGGCGCTGTCATCGGCGCCCGCCGTCGGATCGGCGGCCCGCGCGGCGCGCCCGGCGGTCCCTGACCCCGAGCGCTCGGCCGGGGTGCGGCCCCGTGTGTCGGTGATCGGCTTCGCGCCGACCTTCACGGCACGGACGGCCTGCTCGGTCCCGAAGACGTCGATCGTGCCGCGTCTGCGGTCGAGTCCCTCTCCGGTGTCGAAGCCGGCCGCGGCGAGCTTCTGCAGGTTCTGCGGGGTGGCTGCGACGCGAAAGCCGTCGATCGGCTCGGCGGCGGCCGCCGCGGGTGCGCCAATGGCGAAGCAGGCGAGCGCCGACACGCAGCTCGCTCGTAACGGGCGGTGGGGCATGGGTCCTCCGTGGGGTGGGGGTCGGTCGTCCCTGGGCGACCGGCGAAGCGCGCAAACCTACTGACCAATGTGCACGCCTGCTCGCGGAATGTCCTCTCTCTGACAACCCACCTCGCGGCCTACCCTCGAACCATGAGCGTGATCGCCGGGCCGGCGCTGCCCCTCCTGCCCTCCACCTACCTCGCTGCGGTCCCCGAGCTCTCCGAGCCGTGGGCCGCCTCCCGGTTCGCGGAGCCGCACATCCTGATGCTCAACGAGCCTCTCGCGGCCGAGCTCGGCGCCGATCTTGCCGCGCTCCGCGGTCCCGCCGGGGTCGACGCGCTCCTCGGCGTGACGCCCACGGACGGGGTTGTGACCGTCGCCCAGGGCTACGCCGGCCACCAGTTCGGAGGCTGGTCGCCGCGGCTGGGGGACGGGCGCGCGCTGCTCCTCGGTGAGCTGCTCGACCGTGCCGGGGCGCGGCGTGACGTCCACCTGAAGGGCTCCGGCCGGACCCCGTTCGCACGTGGGGGAGACGGCAAGGCCGCCCTCGGCCCGATGCTGCGCGAGTACCTCGTTGGCGAGGCGGTTCACGCGCTCGGGATCCCGACCACCCGGGCACTCGCCGTGATGACGACGGGGGAGGCGGTCCAACGGGAGACGTCGCTTCCGGGGGCCGTCCTCGTGCGGGTGGCGGCGAGCCACCTCCGGGTCGGCACGTTCCAGTACGCCGCCACGACGCTCGGCGACCCGGAGCTGCTGCGTCGGCTCACCGACCACGCGATCGCCCGCCACCACCCCGAGGCCGCGCGGGCGGAGCGTCCCGCGCGCGCGCTGCTCGAGGCGGTGATCGAGGCCCAGGCGGAGCTGCTCGCCCACTGGATGCTCGTCGGGTTCGTCCACGGCGTCATGAACACGGACAACATGACGATCTCCGGCGAGACGATCGACTACGGGCCGTGCGCGTTCCTCGAGGGCTACGACCCGGCGACCGTCTTCAGCTCGATCGACCACGCGGGGCGCTACGCGTACGGCAACCAGCCGGCCGCGGCCCAGTGGAACCTCGCCCGGCTCGCGGAGGCGCTGCTGCCGCTCATCGACGCCGATCAGAAGCAGGCGATCGAGCTGGCCACCGCGGTGCTGGCCGAGTTCCCCGAGCGCTTCGGCCGCCACTGGCGCGCGGGGATGCAGGCCAAGCTCGGCCTCGGCGAGCCGACCGAGCAGGCGCTCTACGACGACCTGCTCACGCTCATGCAGGAGCACGACGCCGACTACACCGCGACCTTCCGGGCCCTCGCCGGCGAGCTGCGCGGCGACGGCGACGGGCTCGGCGGCGCCGTCGGGGAGCCCGCCGCGTTCGCCGACTGGCTGGCCCGGTGGCGGGCGCTCGGCCCCGACGCCGCGGCGATGGACGCGGTCAACCCGCTCTACATTCCGCGCAACCACCTCGTGGAGGCGGCGCTCGAGGAGGCGACGCTCGGCGACCTCGCCCCGTTCCGGGAGCTCCACGCGGTCCTCCAGCGACCGTTCACCGCCCAGCCGGGTCGTGAGGCCTACGCCGCCCCGGGGCCGCCGGAGCCCTACGTCACCTTCTGCGGCACCTGAACGACGCGGGACCCCCGCCGCGGCAGGGGTCCCGGTCCTGCGACGCCGCTACTTGATGAAGAGCATCTCCGAGTACTTCGGGATCGGCCACAGGTCGTCGGTCACGATCCGTTCGAGCTTGTCCGCCACCGTCCGCACCGCGGTCATGGCCGGGATGACCGTGTCGCGCATGTACTTCGCATGGGTGACGCCCCCGTCCGGACCGTCGTGGTCGTTGGCGGTCTCGAGCGCGAAGATCGCCTCGATCAGATCGTCGATGAGGCCCGCGGTCTCCGTCTGAAGCCGCGAGAGCCCCGGGCTCTCGCCGGCGGCGGCGATCGTGTCCGCGTGCCGCATCGCGGCGGGCAGGATCATCGTCCGGGCCATGGTCGCCGTCGTCTCAGCCTCGATGTTGAGCTTCGAGGAGTACTGCTCGACGAAGACCTCGTAGCGGGACTCGAGCTCCCGTTCGGAGAGGACCTTGTACTTCTCGAACGCGTCGATCGTCGTCTGCTCGAGGATCGCCGGCAGCGCGTCCGGGGTCGTCGGCAGGTTCAGCAGGCCGCGCTTCTCGGCCTCCGTCTGCCATTCGTCGGAGTAGCCGTCGCCGTCGAAGACGATCCGGCGGTCCGCCTCCCAGACGTTCTTCACGATCGCAGCGACGGCCTTGAAGACGTCGCCCTCGGCCGACTCGAGCTCCGTCGCCAGGTCGGCCGACAGCTCGTCGAGCGCCTCGGCGGCGATCGTGTTCAGCACCGCGTTGACGAACCCGAGCGACATGCTCGAGCCGACGGCCCGGAACTCGAAGCGGTTCCCGGTGAAGGCGAACGGCGAGGTCCGGTTGCGGTCGCCGCCGTCGCGGGGGAGCGTGGGGAGGACGTCGGTGCCGAGGTTCAGCACGCCCTTCTTCAGCGCCGTGCCCTTGCCGGTCGCCACCATCTCGAACGCGTTCTCGAGCTCGCGGCCGAGGAAGATCGAGATGATCGCCGGCGGCGCCTCGTTCGCGCCCAGGCGGTGATCCTGGCCGACGTTCGCGACCGCGGCGCGCAGCAGCCCCTGATGCTTGTTGACCGCCTTGATGACCGCGGCGCAGAAGAAGAGGAACTGCGCGTTCGTGTCCGGCGTGTCGCCCGGGCTCAGCAGGTTCTTCCGCGTGTCGGTGCCCATCGACCAGTTGTTGTGCTTGCCCGACCCGTTGAGGCCCTTGAACGGCTTCTCGTGCAGCAGGCAGACGAGGCCGTACCGGCGCGCGGTGGTCTGCAGCACCTGCATGGTCAGCTGCTGGTGATCGGAGGAGATGTTCGAGTTCTCGAACACGGGCGCGAGCTCGTACTGCGCGGGCGCGACCTCGTTGTGGCGCGTCTTGATCGGGATGCCGAGCCGGCTGAGCTCGTTCTCGACCTCCATCATGTACGCGAGCACGCGCTCCGGGATCGAGCCGAAGTAGTGCTCGTCCAGCTCCTGGCCCTTCGGCGGCTGCGCACCGAACAGCGTGCGACCCGAGGTGTAGAGGTCAGGACGCTCGAAGTAGTACTGCTCGTCGATCAGGAAGTACTCCTGCTCCGGGCCGATCGTCGTGAACACCCGCTCCACGTCGCCTTCGCCGAGCAGGCCGAGCGCCTTGACGGCGGCGTTCGAGAGTGCGTCCATGGACCGCAGCAGCGGGATCTTGTGGTCCAGCGCGTCGCCGGTCCACGACACGAACGCCGTCGGGATGCAGAGCAGCGCTCCGTTCGGGTTGTCGATGATGAAGGCGGGGGACGTCGGGTCCCACGCGGTGTAGCCGCGTGCCTCGAACGTCGCACGCAGGCCACCGCTCGGGAACGAGGAGGCGTCCGGCTCGCCCTGGATGAGCTCCTTGCCGCCGAACTCGGCGAGCACACCGCCCTCGCCGTCCGGCTCGAAGAACCCGTCGTGCTTCTCCGCCGTGAGGTTCGTGAGCGGCTGGAACCAGTGCGTGTAGTGGGTGGCGCCCTTCTCCATCGCCCACTCGCGCATCGCCTGCGCGACGGTGTCCGCGAGCACGGCATCCATGGTGCGGCCCTCGACGAGCGTCGCCTGCAGCTCCTTGAAGGTGTGCTTGGGGAGCCGCGCCCGCTGGACCGCCATCGAGAAGACGTTGTCGCCGAAGAACGAGGTGTTCGGCGCCTCGAGATCCGGGGTGCCGAGGGCTCCTCCGTTCGAGCTCCACTGAGCGGCGTGGACGTTCTGCTTGCGCTGGGGCATGAGAGGGTTCGGGGTTCTCCTGAGTCGAGGATCTTGGGCGCCGTGGGCGCCCGCGCGCTCCCACTGCGGAAGCACTCGCCCAGAGACCGTGACATCCAGGCGCTCTGCGGACCTTAGCCATGCGTACAAACTGATCCGACTCGGTTTCGCCGCAGCGTCGAGGCCCGTCCGGACCCCTTGGACACGGGGCCTCGACCGTCGGGCGAAGGTGGCCCGCCGAACTTTCGACACCCGGCTAAAGAGCGTTCGGCCGGCGGGCAGCAGAGTGCAGCGAGTCACCCACCGAAGGAGTCCCATGCCACGTCCGTCCCTCGCCAAGGCAGCGCTTCTCGCCTTGGTCGCCACCCTGATCGTTCCCTCGTTGGCGTTCGCTCAGGACGATGCGCTCAACGTCGGCGAGGCGCTACCACAGGCCATCACCGACCTCGACAACGTGTGGATCATCGTCGCCACCGTCCTCGTCTTCTTCATGCAGGCGGGCTTCGCCTTCCTGGAGATTGGCTTCTCCCGCGGGAAGAACGTCGGCGCGGGCATCGCCAAGATCCTCATCAACTTCTCCGTCGCCTCCGTCGTGTGGTGGGCGGTCGGCTTCGGGGTGGCCTTCGGCGGCCCCGCGGTGATCGCGGGCGACAGCGGCTTCTTCTTCCAGATCGGTCGCGATGTCGCCGGTGAAGCCGCCACCACCGGCACCGCCGCGTTCTTCATCTTCCAGTTCATGTTCGCGGCGGTCTCGCTCGCGATCGTCTGGGGCACGACGCTCGAACGGATCAAGTTCATCGCCTACCCGATCTTCGCGGTCGTCTTCACGGGGCTCATCTACCCGCTGATCGCCCACTGGGGTTTCGGAGGCGGCCTGTTCTCCGCCGACTGGTTCCCGGGCGACGGCGTCCAGGACTTCGCCGGCTCCTCGGTCGTCCACCTGACGGGCGCGACGGCGGCGTTCGCGGCGCTGCTGCTGCTCGGCAGCCGGAAGGGCAAGTACGGCCCGGACGGCAAGCCGCGCGCGATCCCCGGCCACAACATGCCGCTCTTCGGACTCGGCGTGCTCATCCTGTGGCTCGGCTGGTTCGGCTTCAACGGCGGCTCCACGCTCGCCGCAGGCGGCAGCCAGTTCACCGAGGTCATCGGGGTCACGAACCTCGGCGCGGCCGCCGGGGTCATCACGGCCTGCATCACCATCTCGCTCATGACCGGCAAGCTCGACGTCGGCATGGCGGGCAACGGCGCGATCGCCGGCCTGGTCGCCATCACGGCGCCCTCGGGCTACGTGGAGTTCTGGGCGGCACCGATCATCGGCGGCGTCGCGGGGGTCCTCGTGGTCGTGAGCGTGCTCGCGATCGACAAGTACCTCGACGACCCGGTCGGTGCGCTGTCCGCCCACGGCCTGGCCGGCATCTGGGGCACCATCGCGTGCGGGCTCTTCACCTCGCCCCGGCTCGCCGAGTCGGTCGGGGTCGGCAACGAGGGGCTCGTCTACGGCGGCGGCTTCACGCAGCTCTTCGCGCAGGTCTCCGCCGTGGTGGTGGTCTTCGCGGTCGTCTTCACGCTCTCGTACCTGACGTTCCTGGCGATCAAGCTGACCGTCGGGCTCCGCGTCGACGAGGACGTCGAGGACGCCGGTCTCGACATCGTCGAGCACGGCATGTACGGGTACCCCGAACAGTTCATCCCCTCGGCTGAGCTCGTCGGTTACGGTGCCACTCCCTCGGTGCCGGCCGCGATGTCGGCGCCGCTCGTCAGCACCAAGGAGGCCGTCTAGTCATGAAGAAGATCGAAGCGTTCATCAGGCACGAGGCCTTCGAGCCCATCCGCATGGAGCTGCTCCAGCAGGGGTTCCCCTCGCTGAGCATCAGTGAGGTCAAGGGCTCGGGCCGGCAGAAGGGGATCACCGAGCGGTACCGCGGCGCGGAGCTCACGAACTACCTCCGTCCCAAGGTGAAGCTCGAGTGCGTCGTCGCCGACGGCGACGTCGAGGGGATCGTCGACACGATCCTCAAGCACGGGCGCACGGGGGCGGTGGGCGACGGCAAGGTGTTCGTCATCCCCGTCGACGACGCGTACCGGGTGCGGACCGGGGAGGCCGGGGAGGAGATCCTCCAGGCGCACCCCGAGCCCTCCTGACCCGGCGCAGCACCAGGACGACCGGACCGGTCGGGGGGCGCCAGCGCGTGCTCCCCGGTCCGGACCCCACCCAACTCGAAAGGAGCGCGGATGCCCAGCGTCCCCGTGCCCGAGGTGAACGTCGACGCGAGCGCCCCCGGGCTCGTCGAGCGTCTCCGGGCGACCCACCTACGGATGGTCGAGGCCGTCCTCGGCGGCGACGGGCTCGAGCACGTCGCCCGCATGGCGGCCGAGGCCGCGGGCGCTCCCGTGGCCATCGTCATCCCCCGCCTCGGCGCTGCCGCGATGGCGGCCGGACCCGCCCCGCTCCCGCCGGAGGAGACGCTCGAGGCCGTGCGCGCCTACGTCGGGGACCGTGTGGCCGGACGGCCCGCTCCGGTCCCGGCCGGGCTCGTGCTCGAGGTGCCGATCGCCTCGGGGGAGGAGCTCGTGGGCGTCATCGTCCTGCTCGAGGGCCGCGACGGGGAGGCCCCGACGCTCGACGCCCCCGAGTTCCTGCACCTTGCTGCCGTCGCCTCGATGACCGAGCTCGCGATCGAGGAGGCCAAGGAGGAGGTCGAGCAGAACCTGCGGGGCTCCTTCCTCGAGGACCTGCGCGCCCGCCCCGACCTCGAGCCCCGCGAGATCGTCCGCCGCGCCGGGCGGCTCGGGTGCGATCTCTCGCGCGGGGCGGTCGTGCTCTGCGCCGAGCTCAAGACCGATCGCCCTCGGCACGTGGTCGCGCTCATCGGAGGCGAGTACGCCGGCGCGCTGGCCCAGCACATGGAGGACCGCATCTACGCGATCCTCCCGGCGGTCGGCGCCGACGAGGCCCCGGAGGAGACCCTCGTCCGGGCCCGCCGGCTCGCCGAGCGCCTGCGCCAGTACGGCACCGTCGGGCTCTCGAGCTTCTACTCGGACCCGGGGGAGTTCGGCCGCGCGATGCAGGAGGCTGAGCTGGTCCTCGACGTCCTGCGCCAGTCGGACGGGGGCGGGGACGGGCACCTCCGGGACATCGGCTCGGGCACCTACCGGCTGCTGTTCCGCGTGCTCGCGTCGCACCCGGAGGAGGTGCGTTCGTTCTACGAGGACACGGTTGCGCCCATCGTCCGGTACGACGACCAGTACCGCACCGACCTGGTCGGCACGCTCGAGTCCTATCTCGAACAGAACTGCAACATGAACGCCACGGCGACGGCGATCTTCGCCCACCGGCACACGGTCGCCTACCGCCTCGAGCGCGTGAAAGAGCTCGCGGGCCTCGACCCGATGCTCTCGGAGGACCGCGAGCGGCTCGGCCTCGGGCTGAAGGCCTACCGGATCATCGCGCCGCGGCTGCCGAAGTAGCCGCTACTTCTCGGCGACGCGTTCGACCTTGCCGGTCTCGGGGTCGACGCGGGACTGCTCGGGCGTCTTGCTGATCTGCACGGGGAACGTCCCGCTCACCGGTCCGCCGCCGGCGGCGGTCGCCTTGGCCTTGCCGTCGAGGCCCGCGGCGACGGTGTACTTGACCGTGTAGCGGCCGGGCTCGATCGGCGTGACGCTCCACTCGAAGGTCTTCGTCTCGCCTGCGGCCAGCCGATCCAGCGACCAAGTGTTCGTGTAGGCCGTGTCGCCGCCCTTCGGCCCCTCGTCGACGACCCAGACCGGGCGCCGCGCGTCGGCCAGGCCTGGCTGCTCCGATCGCTTGTCGAAGGAGTCGACCGTCACCGCGATGTTGGGGATCGCCTCAGCCCCCGTGTTCTTCACGCGGATCGTCATCTTCTCGCTCGCGGCGATCTGCTGCTTGCCCGCGAAGGAGGCCTTCAGGACGTCGACCTTGAAGGAGCCGGCGGGCTCGTTGGCGTCCTGGCGTTCCTCGCTTCCGCATCCGGCCGCGACGAGCGCGGCGGCGGTCAAGGTGATGGTCAGTGCGCGACAGGCCGTCATCTGGGTCGCGAACCTACCACGCGCACCGGCACCGGGCGTGAGGTGCCCGACGCGTCGTCCTGCTCCTCGGGTACGGTTGCGCCGCGGTTGCCGCTTGGCAGCCGTGTGATGAGTGGCATACAGTGGGAAACGGCGCCGTGCCCTACGGCGCCGCTCGGTTACTTGGAGAGAGAAGACTGCCGTGATCCGCACCGGAGCTGACAAAGCGTTTCTTCCGACGAAGAACCTGCTTGAGGAAGTCGGCGACATGATGATCCTGACGGGGAAGACGATGATGTCTGCCCTGCGTCCCCCGTACCCGTACGGCGGTGAGTTCGTCTCGCAATTCCTCTTCGCGTTGCGGCTGTGCTGGTTTCCGCTGCTCGTCTCGACCGTCGCCTTCGGCTACGGCGCGCCGGGCCTGCAGGCGGCGAACTTCCTCGTGCTCTTCGGCGCGCTGGACCGGCTGGGCGGCTTCTTCGTGCTCGCCTCGATCCGCGAGTTCGCCCCGTTCGTGACCGCCATCGTCCTCGCCGGCGTCGCCGGCACCGCGATCACAGCCGACCTCGGCGCCCGCAAGATCCGGGAGGAGCTCGACGCCCTCCAGGTGCTCGGCGTCGACCCGATCAAGAATCTCGTCGTCCCGCGCTTCCTCGCGCTCATGCTCGTCACGGGCCTCTTCAACGTGTACGCCCTGCTCTTCGGCGTCTTCGGCGGCGTCCTCGCGACGCTCGTCAACGGCGCCCCGCTCGGTCCGTTCTGGGCGACGTTCTTCACGAACGCCTCGGTCACCGACCTCTGGGGCTCGGCGCTCAAGACCACACTGTTCGGCGCGATCATCGCGATCGTCTGCTGTTACAAGGGCATGACTACCTCCGGCGGGGCCGAGGGGGTGGGGCGGGCCGTCAACCAGGCGGTCGTCATCTCCTTCCTCGGGGTCTTCGCCTTCAACTACGTCTTCACGCAGACGCTCTTGGCCACGCACCCCGAGATCTCGGTGATCCGCTGATGTTCTCGCTTCCGAAGGACGTCCTCACGACGTTCGGCGAGATCGCCAAGTTCTGCGGCCGGATCATGGCCCAGGTCTACAGCCTGCGGGTCTTCAAGTTCTTCGGGGAGGGGCTGCGCCAGTGCGGCATCCTGATCCTCTCTTCGACCCTCGTGATCTGGGGCCTGGTGTTCATCATCGGCCTGCAGTGCGGGATCGAGGGCGCGTACTTCACGCGCTCGGTCGGCGCGCCCGCGTACGCGGGCAACTTCGCCGCCTGGTGCGATCTGCGCGAGCTCGTCCCCTACGCCTTCGGCTACATGATGGCCGCGAAGGTCGGGACCGGGATCGTCGCGGAGCTCGGCTCCATGCGGATCTCGGACGAGATCGACGCCCTCGAGGTCATGGGCGTCGACTCGATGCTCTTCCTCTGCGCGACCCGTCTGCTCGCCGCGTGGCTCGTCCTGCCCTTCATGTACATGGGTGCGGTCGGAGCCGGGTTCTTCGCGAGCTACCTCGCGGTCGTCCAGCAGATCGGCGAGGTCTCCTCCGGAGGCTTCTTCCTGATCTTCTGGATGTTCCAGAACCCGCCGGATCTGCTCTACAGCATCATCAAGGGCATGTTCATGGCCACGGTCATCGTGCTCGTGGGCTGTTACTACGGCTACAACGCCGGCGGAGGACCGGTCGGGGTAGGTACCGCGACCGCGAAGTCGATGGTCTTGAACATCGTGCTCGTGCACCTCATCGGGATGCTTGGCACCCAGCTGTTCTGGGGCGCCAACCCGCGAGCACCAATCGGAGGGTGAGTCATGCCCCGACTCCCGCGTAAACGGCAGAGCACGGACAACGACGAAGCAGTCGAGGAGACGACCGCGGACCGGGATGAGGCCGCGATCCCCGCCGCCGACCCCATGGCCGCGGGCGAGCCCGCCGCCGAGGCCCCGATCGGCGGTGCCGACTGGTCCAGCACGTCGGAAGACGACGAGTTCGAGCAGGCGGACGCCCCGCTGCGGTCCGACGAGATGGAGCAGAACGAGGCGCGCAAGCCCGCGGTCGTCGGCTCCGGCCACGCGCCCGACGACGTCTCGCGCGTCTCGGTCGTCAACGAGCCGCAGGTCCCCGGCGACGCGGACGACGAGTACCGTTGGCACACCGGCCTGAAGCGTCCTTCCGGCGCCCCGGACGCGGTCGAGTTCATCGACGTCCACAAGGCCTTCGGCCGCAACAAGATCCTCCGCGGGCTCGACCTCGGGCTTCCCGAGGGCAAGATCTCCATGATCCTCGGACCGTCGGGCACCGGCAAGTCCGTGTGCATCAAGCACATGGTCGGCCTGCTCTACCCGGACGAGGGCGACGTCATGGTCCATGGCGAGTCCGTGCCGAACATGCACGACGACGAGCTCTTCGAGATGCGTAAGAAGTTCGGCGTCCTCTTCCAGGACGGTGCGCTCTTCGGCTCCATGAACGTCTACGACAACGTCTGCTTCCCGCTGCGCCAGCACACGGACAAGAGCGAGGACGAGATCAACGACATCGTCTCGCGGCGCCTCGAGGAGGTCGGTCTCGACTCGGCCGGCGATCGCAAGCCGAACGAGCTCTCGGGCGGAATGCGCAAGCGCGCCGGGTTCGCCCGCGCGCTCGTCCTCGATCCGGACATCGTCCTATTCGACGAGCCTGATTCAGGCCTCGACCCGGTCCGCACGGCCCTGCTGGGTGAGCTCATCCAGGAGATCCACGAGGACGTCATGGGGGAGCGGAAGAAGAACGGGGGTCACCTGCCCGCGTTCACCCTCATCACGCACGACATCATGACGGCCCGTCGCGTCGCCGAGCACATCTCGGTGCTGTGGAAGGGCAAGATCGTGGAATCCGGACCCGCGGAGGAGCTCTTCAACTCCGACAACGCGTTCGTGCGCCAGTTCCTCTCCGGGGAGTCCCAGGGGCCCCTCGGAATGGAGTAGGTTCGCCGCAGCGAAGAACCCCGGCGCGGGCCTGCTTGGAGGCGGGCGCTCGCGCCAGGGCTCTTCACCGCCGGTGCATCGCTTAACGTGCGGTAAACAGCCGCTCCGCAAGACTGGCCGGGATCCGTAGAGTGATCCGCGTCACGCAGCTCCCGGCCGACCCACCGGCCGTTCTCCCTTTGTCGTTCGCCCCACCCTTGTCGCACCCCGCCTCCCACCCCCTTCCTCTGCGCCCCCTATGAGCGCCGTCCGCGTCATAGCGGTGGCCGTGCTGCTCGGCGCCGTCGTCCTCGTGGCCTCGGTGCTGCTCGGCGGGGGCGCGGAGACCGAGTACAAGCTGCGGTTCGAGACGGCCGGGCAACTCGTCAACGACGACGACGTGCAGATCGGTGGCCGGCGCGTCGGCTCGATCAAGGACATCCGGCTGACCTCGGACAACCAGGCCGAGGTGACGATCGCCGTCGAGGACGGGTTCACGCCGCTGACGACGGGCACCACCGCGATCATTCGCGCGACCTCGCTGTCCGGCATCGCGAACCGATACATCGCGCTGACGAAGGGTCCCGGCGAAAACCTCGAGGCCGGCGCGCTGCTCGGGGCCGAGAAGACGATCACGCCGGTCGACATCGATCAGCTGTTCGCCACCTTCGACGAGAAGACCCGGAAGGGCCTCCAGAACTTCATCGCCGGCTCGGCGCAGCAGCTCGACGGCGTCGCGCCGCAGGCCAACCGGGGGCTCGAATACCTGAATCCCGCGCTCACCGCGACGCAGCGCGTCGTGAACGAGATCACCCGGGATCAGCAGGTCTTCCGGGACTTCGTCTCGACCACCGCTCGCGTGACGAGCGCCGTGGCCGAACGGCGCGACGACCTCTCCGGGCTGGTCGCGAACGGCAACAAGAGCATGAACGCCATCGGCAGCGAGAACGCCTCGCTCTCGAGCGCGCTCCAGGTCCTGCCGCCGACGCTCCGCCGCGCGAACACGACCTTCGTCAACCTCCGCGCGACGCTCGACGATCTCGACACGCTCGTCGAGGTCTCCAAGCCCGCGACCAAGAACCTCGCCCCCTTCCTGCGGCAGCTGCGCCCGCTCGTGGCCGACGCGCGCCCGACGATCGCCGACCTCCGCAAGCTCGTCCGCACCCCGGGCCAGGGCAACGACCTCGTGGAGCTGCTGCAGAAGGCGCCGCGGCTCGAGCTCGAGGCCCGCCCGGCTTTCAAGGGGTCGATCGCCGCCCTGCGTAAGAGCCGCTCGGTGCTCGAGTTCATCCGGCCGTACACGCCCGAGCTCACCGGCTGGCTGCGCGACTTCGGCCAGACGACGGCCAACTACGACGCCAACGGCCACTTCGCTCGCGTCTCACCGATCTTCAACGCCTTCTCGGTCAACTCGGACAACGTGCTCGAGCCGAACAAGACCGCCGACCGGCCGGTGGCCCCGATCACCGGGCAGTTCCGTCGCTGCCCCGGCTCGGCCACGCAGCCCGCTCCCGACGGCTCGAGCCCGTTCACCGATGCGGGCGGCAAGCTCGACTGCGACCCGAGCCAGGTGCTTCCGGGCCGATGAGGCGCCTCGTTGCCATCGCAATGCTCGCGCTCTGCGCCGGCGGCCTCTGGGTCTTCGCCGCCGGGGCGGGGGAGGGGACCGGCGAGAGCTACCTCGTCGACGCCGAGTTCCGCAACGCGTTCCTGCTCGTCCCCGGGGAGGACGTGAAGATCGCCGGCGTCCGCGTCGGCGAGATCAAGTCGCTCGACGTCACGCCCCGGCAGACCGCCTCGGTGGTCCTCGACATCACCGAGCCCGGGTTCGGCGACTGGCGGCAGGACGCGAGCTGCACGATCCGTCCGCAGTCGCTCATCGGCGAGAAGTTCGTCGAGTGCACGCCGACCAAGCCGCGCAGCCCAGACGACCCGGTCCCGCCGCTGCTCCGGACCGAGGATCGCGACGGCGGCAAGGTCGCGATGCTGCCGGTCGAGAACACCCGGCGTCCGGTCGACCTCGACCTCGTCAACAACACGCTGCGGCTGCCCTACCGGGAGCGGCTCACGATCCTGCTCAACGAGTTCGGCGCCGGCGTCGCCGGAAAGGGCGATCAGCTCGGCCAGATCATCCGGACCGCCGACCCCGCGCTGAAGTCGACCGACGAGGTGCTCGAGCTGCTTGCCGAGCAGAACAAGACGCTCGAGCGGCTCGCGAAGGACTCCGACTCCTCCCTGGCTCCGCTCGCCGACGACCGCGAGGCGCTCGCGAGCTTCATCACGCAGAGCCGGAAGGTCGCCGAGGCGACCGCCGAGCGCAGCACCGACCTCGAGGCGAACATCCAGCGGCTGCCCGCCTTCCTCCGTGAGCTGCGTCCGACGATGACGCGCCTCGGCGCGCTCGCGGACCAGGGAGCGCCCGTCCTCGCCGACCTCAACCGCGTCGGCCCCGACGTCGGACGCCTGATCAAGCAGCTCGGCCCGTTCTCGCAGGCGGCCACGCCCGCGTTCGTCACCCTCGGCGACGCGAGCGTCACGGGCCGTCGGGCGCTCAACAAGAGCCAGCCGATCATCCGCGACGTCAAGACGTTCGCGGGCTCGAGCCGACAGGTGGCTCGTGACCTCCGTCAGCTCACCGAGAGCATCCGCGACACCGGCGGCATCGAGCGGATCATGGACTTCGCCTTCTACCAGGTGGCCGCCGTCAACGGCTACGACCGGCTCGGGCACTACCTGCGGGCCCAGCTGCTCGTGAACCTCTGCTCGGACTACGCGACGGAGAACGACCCCGCCTGCACCGCGAACTTCGTCCAGGACGACCAGACCTCGGACATCGCGCTGCCCGCCGCGCAGGTGCCCTCGGCGAAGACGATCTCCGCCCCCGCCCAGCCCTCCGGCGCGAAGAAGGTCGCCCAGGCGCCCCGCGCCGGCGCTGCGGCCTCCACGGTCCCGCCGGCGGCGGACGCCGTGCTCGACTTTCTGCTCGGGGACGGTGCCAAGTGAAGAAGCGGCGCAACAGCGGCTCGATCGCGGGCAACCCGGTGCTCGTCGGGGCCTCGACCGTCCTCGTCATCGTCGTCGCGGTCTTCCTCGCCTACAACGCGAACTCCGGGCTCCCGTTCGTGCCCACCTACTCGGTGAAGACCGAGGTGCCGAGCGCCGCTCAGCTCGTGGCGGGCAACGAGGTCCGGCTCGGGGGCGTCCGGGTCGGTGTCGTCAAGGACATCACCCCGGTGCGCAAGCCGGACGGCAGCGTGGTCGCCGAGCTCGGGCTCGATCTCGACACCACGGTCGATCCCCTGCCCGCGGACTCGACGCTCCTGATCCGCCCGAAGTCCGCGCTCGGCCTCAAGTACGTCGAGCTCACCAAGGGGACCTCCGCGAAGGGCATTCCGGCCGGCGGAGACCTGCCGCTCGCCCAGGCGAAGCCGACCCCCGTCGAGTTCGACGAGTTCCTCGGGACCTTCGACGAGGACACTCGCGTCGCCTCGCGGAAGAACCTCGTCGAGTTCGGCAACGCGCTCGCCGGGCGCGGTGCCGACCTCAACGCGGCCATCACGGATCTACAGCCGCTGCTCGTGAACCTGCAGCCGGTCATGCGCAACCTCGCGGACCCGCAGACCGGGCTCTCCCGGCTCGTGCGTGCACTCGGCGCCACCGCCGCCGAGGTGGCACCTGTCGCCGCGCAGCAGGGCGCGCTCTTCCGGAACCTCGACACCACCTTCACCGGGCTCGCCGGCGTGACCGGACCGATCAAGGACTCGATCAGTGGCGGCCCCGTCGCGCTCGACACGGCAATCGCGAACCTGCCCCGTCAGCGTCCCTTCCTGCAGAACTCCGAAGGGCTCTTCCGTGACCTGCGGCCCGGGACGCGCGCGCTGCGCGGCGCCGCACCGACGCTTGCCGACGCGCTCGTGATCGGCACCCCGGTGCTGCGCCGCTCGACGACGCTGAACGCCCGGCTCAAGCCGACGTTCCGGTCGCTGGAGCGATTCGCCGGTGACCCCCTGGCGTCGCTCGGGATCCGGGACCTCGGCAACACCGCGCGGATCCTGACCCCGACGGTCGCGAGCCTGAAGCCGGCCCAGACGGTCTGCAACTACGTCTCGCTCTGGTTCCGCAACGTCGCGTCCGTGATCTCCCAGGGCGACAGCACCGGCACCGGCCAGCGCTTCATCATCGTCGCCACCCCTTCGGGCGACAACAACGAGGGGCTGTTCGCTGCCGCTCCCGCCAACGGGAAGGGCAAGGACCGCAGCACGCCCACCCGGAACTACCTGCACACGAACCCGTACCCGAACGTCGCGGCGCCCGGCCAGCTCAACGAGTGCGAGGCGGCCAACGAGCCGTTCATCGCCGGGCGTCAGGTCATCGGCAATGTGCCCGGCAACCAAGGGCGCCTGACCGAGAAGACCACGGTGGACAAGGGATGAGCCGTCGCGACCGCGCCCGCACGCTCCGTAAGGACAGGTCAGGCGCCAGCCCGCTGGTGGTCGGCGTCTTGACCGCCATCGTCGCCTGCATCGGGCTGTACTTCGGCTTCACCAAGTCGAACCCGTTCGCGAACCCGTACCAGGTCAAGGCGGTCTTCACCTCGGCGACCTCCATCCGTCCGAAGTCGCCCGTGCGCATCGCGGGTGTCAACGTCGGCAAGGTCAAGAGCGTCGACCGGCAGCCCGGCACCGACGCCGCGATCATCACGATGAACATCGACGGGAAGGGCCTGCCGATTCACAAGGACGCCACGATGAAGATCCGGCCGCGGATCTTCCTCGAGGGCAACTTCTTCGTCGATCTGCAGCCCGGATCGCCCTCGGCGCCGGTGCTCGACGACGGCGACACGCTGGCGCTGGCCCAGACCGCGAGCCCGGTCCAGTTCGACGAGGTCCTCACCTCGCTGCAGGGGGACACCCGCGAGAGCCTGAAGACGCTCATCCAGGGCTTCGGAGACGCGCTCACCATCCGGCCGCGCCCCGTCGACGACGCGAACTCCGGCCGCTTCACCGCAGGCGAGAGCGCCGCGGAGTCGCTGAACGGCGCCGCGCAGGTCAGCGGCGACGCGCTCCGCGGGACGGCGATCGTCAACGACGCCTTCCTCGGCACCAGCCCCGACGACCTGTCCCGGCTGATCAAGGGGCTCGGCAAGGTGACCAAGGCGCTCGACACCCGGCGCCCGCAGCTGCAGGACCTCGTCACGAACTTCAACGTCACCCTCGGAGCGCTCGCCGCGGAGGACACGAGCCTGCGGGCGTCCGTCCGCCAGCTCGGCCCGACGCTGCAGACGACCTCGATCACGCTCGCCTCGCTGAACGCGGCCTTCCCGAGCACCCGGGCGTTCGCCCGCGAGATCCTGCCGGGGGTCCGCGAGACGCCGGCGACCATCGATGCCTCCTTCCCCTGGATCGCGCAGACCCGCGCCCTGCTCGGCGACAAGGAGCTCCGGGGGCTCACGCGCGAGCTTCAGCCGACGGTCGGCAACCTCTCCCGCGTCGTGGACACCGGCGTGAAGTTCCTGCCACAGCTCGACGACGCGACGCGCTGCCTGAGCCAGGTCGTGCTGCCGACCGGCGACATCAAGATCCAGGAGGGTGAGTTCACGACGGGCGTCGAGAACTACAAGGAGTTCTGGTACGCGCTCGTGGGGCTCGCCGGTGAGGACCAGAACTTCGACGCCAACGGTCCCTACGTCCGCTTCCAGACCGGCGGCGGTACGAAGGGCATCACGACGAGCAAGGGCGGCAGCCTCGGCGAGCCGTACTACGCGAACGTGACCCAGACTCCGCTCGGCACCCGCCCCGCCTTCCCCGGCCGCAAGCCGCCGTACAACGCGACGGCCAAGTGCAAGAACCAGAAGATCCCGGACCTCAACGGCGCGAAGATCGGTCCGGCCGACGGCTCCAGTGGCACCAGCGCGGCCCGCACCGCGCCGACCGGAGCCTCCTCGGACCGCTCCGCGCAGTCCTCCGACGCCGCTGCGCCCGCGGCGGACCCGTCGCCCGCGGCGGCCGACCCGCTCAGCCCCCTCACCGACGCGCTCACGAAGCCGCTCACGCCTGAGGAGGCTCAGGGATGAGGGCGATCCGCAAGTACTCCGCGAACGTCGCCGCGATCCTTGGCCTCGCCTTGATCGCCGGGCTCATCGGCGGGTACATCCTCAAGAACCAGCGGCTGACCCTGCCGAGCGCGGTCCCGTTCCTCGGCTCGGACTTCGTCGACTACAAGGCGACGCTGCCGACCGCGCAGTCGATCACCCCGGGCCAGGGTCAGACCGTCAACGTGGCGGGCGTCCAGGTGGGGGAGATCTCAAAGGTCGACCTCGTCGACGGCCGTGCCGTGGTGACGATGCACCTGCGCGAGAAGTACACCCCGATCTTCAAGGACGCGACCGCCGTCGTGCGCCCGAAGACCGGACTCAACGACATGATCATCGAGCTCTCGCCGGGCTCGAAGAACAGCGGCGAGCTGCCGACCGGCTCGCCGATCCCGGTCGACCAGTCGCTCGCGACCGTGAACTTGGACGAGATCCTCGCCGGGCTCGACGGGGACACGCGCAACTACCTGCAGCTCCTGCTGGGAGCCGGGGGCCAGGCCCTCGACGGCAACGAGCGAGCCCTGTCGAACACCTTGCGGCGCTTCGAGCCCACCGGCTCGGCGCTTCGCCGCATCACCGGCAAGCTCGACGAGCGGCGCGGGAACATCAAGCGCACGATCACGAACTTCCGGAAGATCTCCGAGTCGCTGGCCGACAAGGACAAGGACCTGGCCGCGCTCGTCGACTCGTCGGAGGCTGTATTCCGGTCGTTCGCCAACCAGGACGCACGGCTGCGCGAGACCCTGCGCGAGCTGCCGCCCACGCTGCAGGCGACCAACACCGGCCTCGCGAAGGTCAATGACCTCGCAACCCAGCTCGGGCCCGGCCTCGAGCGCCTGCGGCCGGCCGCACGGGCCCTCGGCCCGTCGCTGCGGCAGACCCGGCCGTTCCTCCGGACGACGACGCCCGTCATCCGCGACCAGCTGCGTCCGTTCTCGCGTGACGCCCTGCCGACGATCAAGCTTCTGCGCCCGGCCGCGCGTGACCTCGCACAGATCACGCCCGACCTGACCCGGACGTTCAGCGTCGTCAACTACCTGCTCAACACGCTGGCCTACGACAAGCCCGGCGACGGCCAGGACTCCTACCTGTTCTGGTTCGGGTGGGCCAACCACCTCGGGAACACGCTCTTCGGCCAGGCCGACGCGCAGGGCCCGATCCGGAAGGGCGTCGTCCAGGTCGGCTGCTCGAGCCTCCAGACGCTTGAGAGCATCAAGAAGGTCAACCCGCAGCTCGGCACGCTCGTGAGCCTGCTCGGCGCGCCGCGGATCGCGGACGTCTGCCCGCAATTCGCGCCCAAGACCGGGACGAGCGGGACCTCGGGCTCCTCCGGGAGCAGCGGCTCCTCCGGCGCGACCCGCGTCGCGCGGCCGCAGTCGGGCGCTCAGCCGGCTGAGGCCCCGGTCGGACCCGCCGACTCTGGCCCCTCGGGCTCGAGCGGCCCCACCGCACTCGAAGCGGGAGCCGAGTAATGGTCAAGCAGGCTCCCACCGCAGCCCGGCTGCTCACCATGGTCGTCTTCGCGCTCTCGTGCTTTGGCCTGCTGCTCTTCCTCTGGGTCGCGTTTGGCGGCCCGGTGCCGCTCCAGCCGAAGGGCTATCGCGTCAACACCTCCTTCGGCGAGGCCACCCAGCTGGCCAAGGAGGCCGACGTCCGGATCTCCGGCGTCTCCGTCGGCAAGGTCAAGGACGTGAAGACCGACCCCGCGACGGGGCTCTCGAAGGCCACCTTCGAGCTCGAGCCGCGCTACGCGCCGCTGCCGTCGGACGCCAAGGCGACCCTGCGGCAGAAGACGCTCCTCGGCGAGACCTACGTCGAGCTGAGCCCGGGAACGAAGGCGGCTGCGCCGATCCCGGAGGACGGCACGCTGCCGACCTCCCGGGTCTCCCCGACGGTCGAGCTCGACGAGATCTTCCGGGCCTTCGACCCGAAGACGCGACGCAACTTCCAGGACTGGATGCAGAACACCGCGATCGCCACCAGCGACCGCGGGCGCGACATCTCGGATGCGATCGGCAACCTCTCCTCGTTCGCGCAGGACACGGACGGACTGCTGCAGATCCTGAACGAGCAGAAGCGCGCCGTGAGGAGCCTCTCGTCGAACACGGGCGAGGTCTTCACCGCGCTCTCCGAGCAGCGCGGCCAGCTCTCGGGCCTCATCACGAACTCGAATCGCGTCTTCGAGGTGACGGCGCGTCGCAACCGGGATCTGCAGGACACGTTCCGCGCGCTGCCCGCCTTCGAGAAGGAGGCGACCACGACGGTCCGGCGCCTCACCGACTTCGCCCAGAAGACCGACCCGCTCGTGACCCAGCTGCGGCCGGCCGCCCGCGAGCTCTCCCCGACGCTCACGAACCTGTCGGCGCTCGCTCCGGACCTGAAGGCGCTCTTCCGCGACCTCGACCCCGTGATCACCGCCTCCAAGCGTGGGCTGCCGGCGACCGAGCGCTTCCTCGACGAGCTGCGGCCGGTCCTCGCCGCGACGGACCCGACCCTCGCCCAGCTCAACCCGATCCTGAGCTTCCTCGGGCTGTACACGGACGAGCTGAACTCGTTCTTCGCGAACACCGTGGCCTCCACGCAGGCCACCACCCAGGACGGCGTGCACTACCTGCGCACGACGAACCCGCTGAACCTCGAGAGCCTCGCGGTGTACGACCAGCGTCTCGGCTCGAACCGGGCCAACCCGTACGCGCTGCCGCGGGCCTACCAGAAGGTCGGCAGGGGCGGGCTCCCCGTCTTCAACGCCGCGAACTGCGGGCGCGACAACATCCCTGACCTCGTCCCGAAGGAAGAGATCACGCCGATCCTCGGGCAGGACGTGGCCGACACGGTCGCCGGGCTGGTGCAGCGCCTGGGCGGCTCGGTGGGTTCGACGGGGCCGACGCAGACCCAGGCGGAGGGCTCCCCGCCGTGCGTCCAGCAGAGCAAGTACGAGTTCGGCGGCAAGATCACCCAGTACCCCCAGGTGCGGGCCGCCAGCGACGGGTCGAGCCCGAGCGGCAAGTAGCCGCCGGGTCGCCCGGCGCGCGGTCGCCGGGTGGTACGGAACAATGACGCGCGTGTCCCGCCCGCTCGCATCACTGATGGCCTTCGCCGCACGGCGGCCGGTCCTCGTGGTCGCCGTCTCCGTGCTCCTCGCGGTGGCCGGGATCGCCCTGGCGATGCTCCGGCTCGAGCCGGAGACCTCGTCGGACACCCTCGTCGGCCGCGGCACCCCCGAGTTCCAGGCCTCGGAGAACTACGCCAAGCGCTTCGGTGGCGATGCCGTCTACGTGCTCGTCCGCCAGCCGGTCGTACAGACCGCGCTGACCTCGGACATCCAGCGGCTCATCGGCCTGGAGGGCTGTCTCAGCGGGCGGCGCCCGCCGGAGGCAGAGCTCATCGGCGGGCCCGCCGGCCCCTGCGGGCAGATCGAGCAGCTGAAGCCGGCCCAGGTCGTCTACGGGCCGGGCACCTTCATCAACACCTCGGTCACGCAGATCCAGGAGCAGTACGACGCGCTCCAGCAGAGCGCCGCCCAGCAGGGCGCGGCCGCCTCGCTGCAGGCGCGCGCGGAGGCGAAGAAACGCGGCGAGTCGGCCAAGCAGCAGCAGGCCGCCGGGCAGGCGGCCCAGCAGGCGGTCGAGGGTCAGGTCAACTCGCAGCTCATCACGCTCGCGGTCCGGTACGGGCTGCGCGGGGTGCCGCGCCTGAACGACCCCGAGTTCGTGGCGAAGCTGGTCCTCGAAGGGGGCGGCGCGGTCGCCGGGACCCCGAAAGCCCGCCTCGCCTACATCTTCCCGGCCGCGGACGCCTCGCTCATCCAGGTCCGGCTTCGCGCGGATCTCACGACGGCCGAACGCAAACGGGCGATCGAGCTCATCCGGGCAGCGGTCGCCATGCCGGACTGGAAGCTGCCGAACGGCGGCGGCGACTACGTGGTCACCGGGGCGCCGGCGGTAGTCGCGGACCTCACCGACTCGATCTCCCGCGGAATCGCGGTGCTGCTCGTCGGGGCGCTGCTGGTCATGGCCTTCGTGCTCCCGCTCGTCTTCCGGGCACGGATCCGGCTCGCGCCGCTCGCGGTCGCCGTGGTCGCGACGGGCTTGACCTTCGGGTTGCTCGCGCTGCTCGGCACCTCGCTGACGATCGCGGCGATCGCGGTGCTGCCGGTCCTCATCGGCCTCGCCGTCGACTACGCGATCCAGCTCCAGTCACGCATACAGGAGGAGCAGCGCACCGGGATGTCCCTCGGGCAGGCGCTCGAGGCCGTCGCGCGGGCGGGCGCGCCGACCGTCCTCACCGCCGCGACGGCGACCGCGGCCGGGTTCCTCGTCCTGCTGCTTTCCCCGGTGCCGATGGTCCGGGGGTTCGGCCTGCTCATCGTCGCGGGAATCGCGCTCGCCTTCGGCCTCGCGCTGACGCTGGGCGTCTCCATCCTCGCCCTCGCCGATCCGATGGCTCCGGCGCGCCGCGGCCGGGGAGGTCGCCTGCTCGCGGCGATCGGCTCGGCGCTGCGGGGGGCTCGGGAGCTGCTCGCCGCGGTCTCACCGGCCCGGGCCGTGCGCCGTCTCGTGCCCTCGGGAAGCCGAATGGGGCGTTTCGCGGGCCGCGGAGGCGCGAGGGTTCGGGGCGCCGGCACCCGCGGTCGAGCGCTCGGCTCGGGGGCGTTCGCCCTCGCCCTGCGTCGGCCCGGGCGCGTGCTCGCCGTCGGCGCGGCGCTTGCGGTCCTGGGCTGGGGGCTCGACACCCAGGCGGGGGTGGAGTCCGACATCCAGCGCCTGGTGCCGCAGGACCTCCCGGCGCTCACCGACCTGCGGGCGCTGCAGGACGCGACCGGCGTCGGCGGCGAGGTGGACCTCGTCGTGCGCTCGGACAAGCTGACCGATCCGGCGACGTTCGCCTGGATGACCGACTACCAGCAGCGGGTGCTCAAGAAGGCCGGCTACTCGGCCGACCGGGGCTGCGGGGACGCGAGCCTCTGCCCGGCCCTCTCGCTGCCGGACCTGTTCCGGGGTGACAGCGCCAAGACGCAGGAGGGCATCGAGGCCCTGCTCGATGCCGTCCCCGCCTACTTCTCGCAGGGGGTGATCACGGAGGACCGCAAGCTCGCCTCGCTGGCCTTCGGCATCCGCCTCATGAGCGTCGAACGGCAGGGCGAGGTGATCGACATGATGCGCGATGAGCTCGATCCCCCCGCCGGGGTCACGGCCGAGCTCGCGGGCCTCCCGGTGCTCACCGCCGCCGCGAACGCCAAGGCCTCCTCGCCGCTTCGCAGGGCCGAGCTCCTGCTGGCCGGGCTGCTGGCCGTCGGCCTCGTGCTGCGCCTCGCGCTGCGCTCGACCCGTCGGGCCGTCCTGCCGCTCGTGCCGATCGCGCTGGCGACGGGGTGGACCGGGCTCGTGCTCTTCGTGATCCGCATCGATCTGAACCCGATGTCCGTGACCCTGGGCGCGCTCGTGATCGCGATCTCGACCGAGTTCAGCGTGCTGCTCTCCGAGCGGTATCGCCGGGAGCGGATCGCGGGCTTCGGGGCTCAGGTGGCGCTCCGCCGCGCGTACGCCTCGACCGGCGCTGCGGTCCTCGCCTCAGGGGTCACCGCGATCGCCGGCTTCGCTGTTCTCGTGCTCTCCGACATCCGGATGCTGCGCGACTTCGGCGCGGTGACCGTCGTGGACCTGAGCGTGTCGCTGCTCGGGGTCCTCGTGGTGCTGCCCGCCGTGCTGCTGCTCGACGAACGGGGGGTCTTCGACGCCTTCGCCGGTCGCATCCGCAGTCGCCTTGCGAGCTGGGCCCGGCGCGGCACCGGCCCACGGGCCGACGCGCAGGCAGCCCGTCCCACGCGGCGGACCACCCCGCGGCCGTCCCGGAGCGAGGCCGACGCCGTCGTCCCCGCCGAGCCCGTCACGGCAGCGATCGGACCGGTTCGCTGATGGCCGGCCGTGACGACGGACCCCTGGGCTTCGACGAGGACCCGGCCGAGGTCGAGGAGCGCCGCAGGGAGCGGCTCGCCCGGCGCCGCGACCCGGACCTGCCCCCGCCGGGGCAGGAGCCCCACGAGCGTCCGCAGGCCCGGTTGCAGGCCGGTGCCTCGAAGTACGGCTGGTTCGTCGGCGTGGTCGGCGTGCTGCTCATCGCGCTCCTGCTCCTCTCGACCTTCGGGCGCAGCAGCCCGGACGGTCTCGGCGTCGACCCCGGCGCGGGGGCGCCGCCGTTCGCGGCCCCGCTCGCCCTCTCGCCGCTCGCCGCCGCTGAGCAGAACGACGTGAACGTGGCCGTGAAGGCCGACCAGGGCGACGCGGGGCGCGTGCCCGCCTGCTCGGTGCGGCGACCCGACGTGCTCAACTTCTGCGCGCTCTACGAACAGGGCCCGGTCGTCCTCGCGCTCTTCGCGCCGCGCAGCCAGGAGTGCACCGAACAGCTCGACCAGCTCGACGACGCCGCCCGCCGACACCCTGAGGTCGCTTTCGCGGCGGTCTCGATCCGCGGCAAGCTCGATGACGTGCGCCGGCTCGTGCGGGAGCGGCGCTGGAGCTTCCCGGTCGGCTACGACGACGACGGCGTCCTGGCCAACGCCTACGGCGTCGTGGTCTGCCCCCAGCTGAGCTTCGTCCGGCGGGGCGGCGGGGTGTCCGACACCGCGCTCGGCACCTTGGACCCGGCCGTGCTCGAGCAGAAGATCGATGCGCTGGCGACCGGGACGACCGGGGCGACGGGGGCCACCGGAGGGTGACGGAGTCCCCGTATCCGGTTTCGCTCGACGACGGCTGGATCGCGACGGAACTCGCCGAGGAGTTCCCCGACCTGAAGTTGCGCACGCTCGCCGTGCCGTGCGTGCCCGGCCCCTCGCCCGCCGGGCTGCGACAGCAGCTCGCCTACGTGTCCGACCGCATGAACGGCGCGAAGGCGATCAAGCTCCGGCGCGACCCGGTTCCGAGCGCCTACCGCGTCTTCTACCGGCTCGTCGGCCTGGACCCGGACCAGACCCTCACCCCGGTCGAGCAGGCCGCCCTCGAGCGGCTCTTCCACGGGGACTACCGCGCCGGTGGCCTCGTCGACGACGCCCTGCTGCTCTCGCTGGTGGAGACGGGTGTGCCGGTCTGCGCGTTCGACGAGGACACGCTCGCCGGCCCCGTCGGTGTACGCCCGGCGGTGGCGGGAGAACGGCTCGGACGCGGGGAGTACGACCCGGACCTCCGGCCCGGCAGGCTCGTGCTCGCCGACACCGAGCGGCCCGTCGGCGTCCTCTTCGGCAGGGTGGCCCCGGAGCAGCAGGTCACCCGGCGGACGCGCACCGTTCGGCTCCTGGCCGTGGGGGTCGCGGGGGTCCCCGGCATCCACGTCGAGGAGGCGTTGTTCGCTGCCGCAGAACTGCTGCAGGGTCGCTGAGTCGGTGCTACGCTCGACCGCGGAGATGGCGCTGCTCGATTTCACCGAGTCGGATCGCGATGTGCGATCGGCCCCGGCCCACGGAACGCAGACCCGGCCCGAGGAGCGCGCGGCGCGCCGTGCGCTCGCGCAGCAGATCGCCCGGCTCGAGCGCGACCTCGGCGACGTCCAGATCTCGTCCTTCCCCCACGGCGGCGCTGAGATCGGCACCGGCGCTCCGGCGCCGATCGCCCAAGGGCCCCGCCTCCTCGCCTTCGCCGAGCTCGAGCAGCTCCGCGATGAGCTGGCCGAGCAGCTCCGCACCGCTCGCCGTGCCCTCGAGGCCCGTGGCCGTGAGCAGGAGCAGCACCGTGTCCGGCTCGAGCGCATGCTCCTCGCCCCCGGCAAGCACAAGTTCGAGAAGGTCTCCAACAAGGAGCTCGGCGAGGGCGGGTGCGGGGTCTGGCAGGTTCGACCCCGGCTCGGCGTCATCGGCATGTTCGCCGGCTGGTGGCACGTCAAGCTCTCCTCCGGGTGTCCCTTAGCCACCGCCCGGCGCTCTGCGCCGGGCCCCACGGCCAGCCAGGCTGATGGGAAAGCGAAGCCGCAAGCGAACCGGGCCCCGAGGCCCGGTTGCTCGTTCCGCGCCCCCGCGGACGGCATCCCGTCCCGGGCCGCCGGCACACGTCGGGGTCCCGAACCGGCGGGCCCGAAACCTCGAGGCACCGAAGGCGCCGTGGGCGCCGTTCCCGCTGACCGAGCTCGCGATCCTCGCGGGCATGATCTGCGTCGTCGCCGGCTTCGTGGTGGGCGCCTCGAGCGTCGGCCCGCTGCTTGCGATCGGCTTCTCGCTGATCTCGCTCGCCTCGCTCGAGCTCGCCGCCCGTGAGCACCGCGCCGGCTACAAGTCGCACTCGACCATCCTCGCCCTGGCCGTCGCCGTGCTCATCGACGCGCCGCTCTACCTCCTGACCGGCTTTCCCTACCAGGTGCTTTTGATCCTGGGCGCGGCCGTCTTCCTCGCGGCCTTCGGCGGACTGCGGCGGCTCTTCGCCCAGGTGACCGGCGGCCTAGGCTTCCGGGCATGAGCACCCCCGCGGACGAGCCGCGCCGCATGCGGTTGACCGGCATCCACCACGTGACCCTCGTCGTGGAGGACCTGGAGCGGACGGCGGGCTTCTACCGGGACGTGCTCGGCCTGACCCTCGTGCGCGAGGCGGCCAACGACGACGACCCGGGAGCCCGCCACTTCTGGTTCGGCGACGCCCAGGGGAGCCCCGGGACGCTCGTCTCGTGTCTCGAGTATCCGTCGATGGAGCCGGGCGTGGTCGGGCGAGGCTCGACCCACCACCTCGCGTTCGCGGTCGCCTCGGCGGCCGAGCAGGACGCGTGGCGCGAGTGGCTCGCCTCGAAGGGCGTGCCCTGCAGCGAGGCGCTCGAGCGCGGGGGCCTGCGGTCTGTCTACTTGCGTGACCCGGACGGTCACGTGCTGGAGATCACCGTCCCGAGCTGACCGGCCGCCTGGTCGGACGCAGGCGGCCGGGCGGAGCGCTCAGGCGAACGCGTGCTCCGTCTCGGTCTGTCGGACGGGAACCCCGAGGCTGGCGGCCAGCGCGTGGCGCTGGCGCTCGGTCATCGTGCCGATCGGCTTGCCCTCGGACATCGGAATGGTCGCAAGGAGCTTGCGGACGCGCGTGTGGCCCCAACGACGCTGGCTGAGCAGCAGGTCGCCGATGCTCATCGTCTCCGCAGCCCACGGCACGTCGAGAATCACGGTGGCCGCGGCGAGCTCACCGGCGAGCACGCTGCGCTTCAGCTCTGCCCGGGCGAGGCGGACTTCGTTGGCACGGGCGAGCGCGCGAAGGTGCTGCGGGCTCTGCCCTTGATGCGGTGCGTTCATACGTTCTCTCCGTCCCCCCGGTCTGCACCAGGAAGCTGCTGTCGTCGTTTCCCCTGTCCGCGCCGAACTGCGCCGGGGCGTGCGTCGGGCGGCCCACTTGCGTCCGTCGTGGCCTCTCCGGGCCGCCGACGGTGCCTCTGCCCCCGTGCTCCGGCGCCGTCCGTCGGCGCTCGCCCAAGCTACGCGGAGCAGGCCGCGACGGTCAACATGTGAACGCCGGTAACGCGCGCTCAGAGCGCACATTTCGTGCCAAGACCCGCGATCACCCGTGGGCGCCGGGGCCGGGCAGCGGGCCGTGCTCGGCCTCGAAGGAGACCTTCACCGCAGCGAAGGCCTCAAGCGCTCGGTCGAGCGTCTCGCGGTCGTGCGTGGCCATCACGGAGGTGCGGAGCAGCGCGCCGCCCGGGGGCACGGCGGGGTGCAGCGCCGTGTTCACGAAGACGCCCGCGTCGTAGAGGGCGCGCCAGAGCAGCGCCGCCTTCCAGTCGTCGCCGACGAGGACGGGGACGATCGGGGTGACGATGTCCTCCATCCCCGGGACGCGGCCGCGGAGCGACTGGGGGGCGACGACGGCAAAGCCGCGGTCCTCCAGGCCGTCGCGCAGGTAGCGGGCGTTCTCCAGGGCCGCCCGCAGGAGCGGCGGGCCGTCGGGGGAGTCGATGACCTTGAGCGCGGCGAGCGCGGCACCGACTGCGGCCGGGACCGCGGAAGCGGTGAACAGGAAGGAACGCGAGGAGATCCGCAGGAAGTCGACGATCTCCGCCGGGCCGGCGATGAAGCCGCCGCAGGAGGCCAGGGACTTGGAGAACGTGCCCATACGCAGGTCGACCTGGTCCTCGACCCCGAAGAGCTCGCAGGTCCCCGCCCCGCGTGCGCCGAGGACGCCGGCGCCGTGCGCCTCGTCCACCATCAGGCGGGCGCCGTAGCGGTGGGCGAGCTCCGCGATCTCCGGGACGGGCGCGATGTCGCCCTCCATGGAGAAGACGCCGTCGACCACGACCAGCACCCCGCCGCCGTCGGTCTGCGCGCGCTGAAGCTGCTTCTCGAGCTTGTCGAGCCGGTTGTGGCGGAACGGGCGCAGCTTCGCCCTGGAGAGCAGACAGCCGTCGAGGATCGAGGCGTGGTCGCCGGAGTCCACCACGACGGTGTCCCCGGGGGCGAGGATCGTGGCGAGCGTGCCGACGTTCGCCTGGTTCCCGGTCGTGAAGACGATCGCGGCCTCCGTGCCCATCCACCTCGCGATGCGCTCCTCGAGCTCGAGGTGCAGCGGGATCGTGCCGTTCAGCAGGCGGGAGCCGGTAAGGCCGGTGCCGTACTCCTCGAGCGCATCGCGGGCGCCCTGCATGACGCGGGGGTCGCTCGTGAGGCCGAGGTAGTTGTTGGAGCCGAGCATGATCCGCTCGGCGCCCTCCATCTCGACCACCGGCAACGCCGGGGAGGTGACGGTCCGGAAGTACGGAACGACGTCGGCAGCCTGGGCGGCGGCCATGATCGCCATGCGCTCGTGACCCGTCGCCTTCGCGAAGACATCGGGAACGGCGGGGGTGGTGGGGGAGTGCATGTACTGTCCTCGTCCTCGTGTCCGTCGAAGTCCTTCCCATCTCGTCCAAGCGCGACCGCGACGCCTTCATCAAGCTGCCGTTCCGCTTGTACGCGGGCGAGTCTAACTGGGTCGCCCCGCTGCTCTTCGAGCGTCGCCAGTTCCTCGATCCGCGCAAGAACCCGTTCTTCCAGCACGCCCAGGTGCAGCTCTTCCTGGCCTACCGGGACGGTGAGGTCGTGGGCCGCATCTCCGCGCACATCGACGCCAACCTCGACGCGTTCCAGGGCACGGAGTGGGGGCTCTTCGGCTTCTTCGAATGCGAGGACGACCCCGAGGTCGCGCGGGCGCTCGTCGAGGCGGCGCGGGCCTGGCTCGCGGGCCGGGGCCGCACGACGATGGTGGGGCCGATGGACTTCACCACGAACGACGAGTGCGGGCTGCTCATCGAGGGGCACGAGCGCCCCCCGATCATCCTCTCGGGCTGGCACCACCCGTACCTCCAGCGGCTCCTCGAGGAGGAGTGCGGCATGGAGAAGGCGATGGACCTGCTGATGTGGGACCTCCAGGTCGAGAACCGTGACCGCGTGCACGAGGCGATCTGGAAGGTCGCTGCCGACGTGGAGGCCAAGCACGGCATCGTCTGCCGCAACTTCGTCAAGAAGGACCTCGAGGCCGAGGTCGGGCGCTTCCTCGAGGTCTACAACGCCGCCTGGGAGAAGAACTGGGGCTTCGTCCCGCTCACCGAGGAGGAGATCCGCCACTACGCGAAGACCCTCAAGCCGGTGCTCGACGAGAACTGGGCGATGGTCGCCGAGCGGAAGGACACCGGCGAGGTCGTCGGCGCGGCGCTCACCCTCCCCGACTACAACCAGGTGCTGCACGGGCTGAACGGGCGGCTGCTGCCGTTCGGCTGGGCGAAGGCCCTCAAGGCCCGGAAGCGGATCGACAAGGTCCGCGTCTTCGCGCTCGGGGTCAAGCCCGAGTACCAGCACACCGGTGTCGCCGCACGCTTCTACGAGATGCACTTCGACGCTGCCGCGCGGACGCCGCAGACCGGCGGCGAGATGGGCTGGATCCTCGAGACGAACGAGCCGATGAACCGGGCGATGGAGGGGATGGGCGGCGAGGTCGTGCGTCGCTTCCGCGTCTACGAGCAGGCGGTCTGAGGCTGAGCCCTTCTCGGCTGCCGGGGCTGCTGCTGGCGGCGGCCCTGCTGTACGGGTTCCTCCGACTGGGGCAGGCCGCGGAGTCGCTGATCGGCCTGCCGCTCCCGGGCAGCGTGATCGGCATGGTGCTGCTCTGGGGGGCGCTAGAGGCCGGACTGGTGCGGCTTTCCTGGCTGCAGGACGGCGCGGAGCTGCTGCTGGGGTGGCTCGGGCTGCTCTTCGTGCCCGCGGGCGTCGGTTTCGTCGCCTTCCTCGGCGCGGGCTGGGTGTGGGGTGCCGCGCTCGGGGTCTCGGCGCTCGGTGCGCTGGTGACGGTGGGGCTCGTGGGGCTCGTGGTGCAGCGGGGGGAAGCCCGTGGTTGAGCTCGCATGCTTCCTCGGCACGCTCGCGGCGTACGGGTTCGGTCTCCGGGTCAAGGGGCGGACGAGCTCCCCGCTGGCCAATCCGACGCTCATCGCGATCCTGCTGGTCGGTGCGGTGCTCGAGGCGGTCGGGATCGACTACGGGCGCTACGAGGACGCGACCGCGCCGATCTCGTTCCTGCTCGGGCCGGCGGTGGTCGCCTTGGCGGTCCCGCTGTACGTGGAGCGCGCCACGCTGCTCTCCCACACGCGGCACCTGCTGCTCGGGGTCGTCGCCGGCGCCTCGGTGGCGATGGCGCTCGGGGCGCTCGTGGCCTGGCTCGGCCGCTTCGCGGACCCGTTCGCGCTCGCGGTCACCACGCGGACCGCGACGAGCCCGGTCTCGATCGCGATCGCGGAGCAGATCGACGGAGGGGCGCCCGCGCTCTCGGCCGTGCTCAGCATCAGCTCCGGGCTCTTCGCGGCCACCTTCGGGCCGTCCGTGCTCGACCGGCTCGGGGTTCGCCTCCCGGTCGCCCGCGGGCTTGCGATGGGCGTGACCGGTCACGGCATCGGGACCGCGCGGATGCTGCAGGAGTCGCGGCTGGCGGGGGCGACCTCGAGCGTCGGGATGGGGCTTGGCGGCCTGGCCGTGGCGCTCGTGGTCCCCGGGCTCTGGGGGCTCTGACGGGGCTCAGCGGGGCGGCGCGGTGCCGAACACGCGGTCCCAGAACGGGGAGGAGATCCCGTAGGCGACGGTGTCGTCCTGGAAGTGGTGACGCATGTGGTGCTCACGCAGCGAGCGGCCGACCCGGCTGCGGGGGGTCGCGTGATGGAGGTAGAAATGCGTCAGGTCGTAGGCCAGGTACCCGACGAAGAAACCCCCGCCGAGCGCCCACGCCGCGCCGGCCGGGAGCGCGAGGTGGAAGAGCAGGACGAACGCCGCTCCGAGCGGCAGCGAGGCGCTCGGCGGCATGACCAGGCGCAGCGGATCGTTCGGGTGGTCGTGGTGGACCCCGTGGATCATCCAGTGGAGCCGCGCGCCGAGCCCGCGCTCGGGCGCGAAGTGGAAGACGATCCGGTGCAGCCAGTACTCCGACAGCGTCCAGACCACGTAGCCGGCCATCGCCCAGGCGAGCAGGGAGAGCACCGCGAGCCGCTCTGCGGCCAGCAGCAGGTGCAGGACGATGACCGGGAGGAACACGGCCGGGACGACGGCGACGTGGACCCGCGTGAAGCGGTCCAGCAGATCGCTCGCGAACATGGGCGGGGATGCGCGCAGCACCTCCGTCCTGGAGGGTTGTCGCCCCTTCGGGGCGCCCTTCTCGCCGACGTCGGTGGCCATGGGGGTGAACGCTACCAACGGTGCTCCCGGCGGCCGGGTGGGCATCGCGGGCGCCGCGGGGACATCTAGACTCCCGCGGGTGAGCGCTCGCGATCACGACGAACAGACCGAGATCATCGACGCCGAGGCCGTCGAGGAGGGTGGGGCGCTCGACGTGCCGCTCGCTCCCCCGGTCGCAGTCCGTGAGCCCGCTGCGCTTCCCGCCCGTTCCGCCCTCCCGGTCGCCCAGGCGGCGGCTGTGGCGGTCTCCGGCTTCGCGGCCGGCGCGCTCACCGCCGTCGTCGTGCACAGCGTCGGGAAGCGTCGGGTGGTCAAGGCCGCCGCCCGGAAGCCGGGGAAGCCCGCGCTGCCGGTGCTCGGCACACGCTCCTTCCTCGTCGACGTCCATCTGCTCGGCGGCAAGGACTGACCTCCGTTCGCGGGGCCGGCGCCGACCCCCTCGGAACGATGCATCACACGCGTGTCGAGGTCTGTCCGCCCTGGCCCTTCCGCCTGCCGCGCGGCGGAATGGACGGCGTCGCCCGGCGTCGTGGCAGCGTGCTCGAGCGGCTCGTGCACGTCGAGGGCGAGCGGGCGATCGTGCGGGCCGCGCAGCCTGCGGCCGACCGTGTCGTCGTCGGTGCCTGGTCGCACGGCGGACGCGACACCTGCGAGGAGGCGGTCCGACGGATGCGCTTCGCGCTCGGGGTCGACGACGACCTGCGTCCCTTCCACGACCGCTTCCGGGACGATCCGTGGATCGGGCCGTCGCTGCGGCGGACCCCGCACTTGCGCGTCACCCGCCGGCTCGAGCCGTTCGAAGCGCTCGCCTGGGCGGTCTGCGAGCAGCTGATCGAGTACACCCGCGCGGTCGAGATCGAGCGCCGGATCGTCCGCCGCTGGGGTGCGCGCTGCCCGGACACGGGCCTGCGGGATGTTCCCGACGCGGCCCGGGTCGCCGGGATCGCCCCGGCCGAGCTCGAAGTCCTGCGACCTGAGCGCAGGCCGCGCGGTCGCCCTACGCCGGGCCGCGCGAGAGGTCGCGAGCGGCCGGGTGGACCTGTGGGCGGCCGATCACGAACGGGGCTGGGCGCGCTTGCGCCAGATCCGCGGCATCGGCGCGTGGACGGTGGAGGTCCTTGCGCTGCAGGGCCAAGGGCGATACGACCAGATCCCGGCCGGAGACCTCGGATTCCGGAAGCTCGTCGGCAGACGAATCACCGGCGGCGATCCGCAGGCCTGCGCGGACGAGGAGGTCGTCCGCGAGCACTTCGCCCCTTACGCCGGGTGGGCGGGGCTCGCGGGGGCGCACGCCCTCCGCGCCCCCGCCGAGCACCCGGCCGTTCCTCACTCCCCGCCCGGGTCCGCCTCGACCGGTCGGACGCCCTCGCCGGGAAGGAACTCGTTCGTCAGCAGCGAGGCGTTCGGCGTGTTCTGAAGCAGCTTGTTGTCGACCATCCACTGCCCGTAGAGGCGCCACTCCTCGGGGTCCTGCCAGCCGAACGGACGCTTCGGATCCTCCGGGAAGAAGATCGGAAGGGTCTCCTTGACCACGGCGAGCTGGAGGCCGCGATCGAGATCCTTGTTGGCGGCCAAGAGCGGCGCGACTCCCGCCTCGGGGTCGGCTCTGACCGCCTCCGTGCCCTGCTGGAGGGCCTGGATGAAGCGCCGGTAGAGCTTGCCGCGCCGGCCGAGCTCGGTCTGCTTGGCCACGAGCACCAGCTCGTTGTAGGTCGGCACACCGACCTGCTCCATCCGGATGATGGACGGCTTCTTCTTCTCGCGGGCGAGCTGAACACCCTCGTAGTTCCAGAACGCGCCAAGGGTCGCATCGACCTTCTTCGAGAGCAGCGAGGGGACGAGGTTGAAGCCGACGTTGACCTCCTTCACGCGCGCCGGGTCGACCCCGGCCCCTTCGAGGATCGTCCGCAGGTACGCCGACTGGTAGGGGATGCCCGCGGTCCCGACGGTCTTGCCGTCGAGGTCGGCGGGGCGGGTGATCTTCGCGCTGCCGAGGGAGATGATCGAGGTCAGCGGCTTCTGCGCGATGGCGCCGATGCCGACGACGTCGATGCCCTTGTCCCGCGCCAGGAAGAGCTCGGGCTCGTAGGAGATCGCGACGTCGGCCTTGCGTGCGGCGATGAGCTTCAGCGGCTCGGCCGGATCACCCGGGACCTTGATGTCGACGTCCAGCCCCGCCTTTTCGAAGGCGCCGTTGGCCTGAGCGGCGTAGAGGCCCGCGTGGTCGGCGTTCGGGAAGTAATCGAGAACCACGGTGAACTTCTCGAGGGCCGGCTTCGTGCCGGCTGCGGGTTCGGCCTTCTCCCCGCAGGCGGCGAGCCCGAGGGTGCAGAGGAGGACGAGGGTGAGGGGGCGGAGCATTCAGGGGGTCCTTTCGGAAGCGGCGGCCCACGGCAGCAGGAGGCGCTCGAGCGCCGCCAGCCCCGTGTAGAGCAGAAGGGTGAAGGTCATGAGCACGACGATCGCGGCGTAGGCACGCGCGGTCTCGAGCTGGGGGATCGACTGCAGCGTGAGCCGCCCAAGGCCCCGCTCGGAGCCGGAGTACTCGGCGAGAACGGCGGCGATCGCGGCGATCGCGACGGCCAGGCGGGTCCCGGTGAAGAGGCCCGGCAGCGCGCTCGGGGCCTCGGCGAAGCGGAGCCGCTGCCAGCGTGAGGCGCCGAGCGTCCGCATGAGCTTGAGGCGGTCCGGGTCGATGCGCCGCAGCGCGTCGAGGGTGGGCACGACGATCGGGAAGAAGCAGACCACGGCGACAATCGCGAGCTTCGGCAGGAGGCCGAACCCGAACCAGGCGACCAGGAGCGGAGCGATGAGGACGATCGGGACGACCTGGGTGCCGACCAGGAGCGGGTAGAGCCCCCGCCGGGCGGGCGCCGAGAGGTGCAGCAGCACGGTCAGCGCGACGCCGAGGACGAGCGCGCAGAGCAGGCCGAGGAGCATCTCCCCGCCGGTGACGAGGAAGTTCTCGAACAGGAGGCCGCGGTCGTCGTACAACGAGGCGGCGACGTCCGTCGGCGGGGGCAGCACGAAGGCGTCGAGCCCCGAGAGCTCGGTGTAGAGCTGCCAGAGGCCGAGGAAGGCGAGGACGATGAGCGCCGCGGGCATCAGCGCATCGCCGCCAGCGCCTCGGCGCGCAGCGCGACGACGCCCGGGTCGGTCGCGGCGCGGCCCGCTGGGAGGTCGACCCGAAGCGTCGTCACGACGCGGCCGGGCCGGGGGGAGAGGACGACGACGGCGTCGGCGAGCAGCACGGCCTCCTCGACGTCGTGGGTCACGAGCAGCACCGTGCGTGGCGTCCGGCGCAGCGTCTCCGCGAGCCAAGCCTGGGTGTCGGCGCGGGTGATGGCGTCGAGGGCGCCGAACGGCTCGTCGAGGCAGAGCAGAGGGGCGCCCGCGAGCAGGGTCCGGGCGAAGGCGACGCGCTGACGCATGCCACCGGAGAGGTCGGCCGGGCGGGTGTGCTCGAAGCCTCCGAGCCCGAGCTCCTGAAGGAGCCGGACGGCCTGCTCCCGGGCCGCGCGCCGGGACGCGCCGCCCACGCGCAGCGCGAGCGCCGCATTGTCGGCCGCCGTCAGCCAGGGGAGCAGCTGGTCGCGTTGCGGCATGAGGACCGCACGCGGGGCGCTCAGGCGACCGGTCTGGGGCGGGACGAGACCGCAGACCAAGTCGAGCAGCGTGCTCTTCCCGCAGCCGGAGGGGCCGACGATCGCGACGATCTCGCCCGCGGGAACGGACAGGGAGACACGATCGAGCGCCTGGACGGCCCCGTACGCGTGGCTGACCCCCTCGAGGATCACTCCGTCTGTGATGCGGGGCGCCTGCACCCCGAGTTCCGTCGCCATCGCTCCCTCCGCGGGCATTACCCCACAGGTTCAAAGGGTCTGCGCCGGGCTCTGGCGCGATCTCAGCCGGCGTCCGCCAGCCCCCCTGTTCGTCCCGGGAAGCGTAGCGGACGGATCTTCAGACAAGCAGGGTCTCGACGTCGTAGCGGGCGATCACCGCGTCGGCGGTGACGAGCGTGGCGCCAAGCTGCTGCGCCTGGCTGATCAGCAGGCGGTCGAACGGGTCGTGGTGGATCGGCGGCAGCTCGGCCACGCCGAGTCCGTGGGCTTGTGTGACCGGGACGAGCGTTGCACCGATGGCGGCCGCCCGCTCGGGGACCCAGCGCCCAGGCGGCTCCGGAAGCGGTAGTCGGGAGAGTGCGTACTTGATCGCGATCTCCCATCCGACGACGGCGGAGAGCAGGAGCTCGTTGTCGGGATCCTCCAATGTGGCCATGTCCGGACCCAACCGCGACCGGTTTTGTTGAGACCAGAGCAGGACGTGGGTGTCGAGCAGCAGCTTCACGTGCCGCGGCCCTCGAAGGCGGCCCGGATCTCGTCCGGAAGCGGATCGTCGAAGTCGTCGGGGATCTCGAAGCGCCCCTCGTCGAGGCCGAAGCGCCGCTTCGCCGCCGGACGGCTCGCTACCAGCCGCGCGACCTCCTCGCCGCGCCGCGTGATCACGATCTCTTCACCGGCGGCCACCTCTTCGATGAGGCGCGACAGGTGGGTCTTCGCCTCGTGCACCCCAACGGACTTAGTCATACGACCTAGTCTATGCCCGGGCCGCGATCTACCGGATCGGCTGCGTGAGCGCCTTCACGAACTCCTCGAGCTGATCGGTGGTCCAGCACTCGTGGGCCTCGCAGTACTTCTCGTAGCTCGCGATCACCGAGTCGCCGTAGTTCCAGTACAGACGGGGCTCGGGGTTGAGCCAGAAGGTGCGGCCCGCCTTGGCGGCGATCTGGCCGAACACCTCGGCCTTCGGCTCGCGGCCGTTCGTGCGGGCGTCCCCGAGGACGATGACGGTGGCGCGGGGGTGGAGGTCGTCCTCGACCTCGGCGGCGAACTCGTTCCACACCCGGCCGTAGTCGGTGTAGCCCGAGATGTCCGCGACGCCCGCGTCTTTCGCGATCGCCTCACTGACCTTCCGGAAGTCGCGCTCCTTGTCGAAGACCTCGGTCACCTCGCTGATGCGCTCGATGAAGACGAACGAGCGCATCTTCCGGAACGAGTCGTGCAGCGCGTGCATGACCGAGAGGAAGAAGACCGAGGCGCTCGTCACCGAGGTGGAGACGTCGCAGAGCACGTAGAGCTCGGGACGACGGGGACGGTGCGGCTTGTACTTGAGCTGCACGGGCACGCCGCCGGTCTCCAGCGAGGCGCGCATCGTCTTGCGCACGTCGACGGCGCTGTGGCGGTGCTGCCCGCGGGCTTCCTGGCCCTGCGTCTTCAGCCGTCGCTTGAGCTGCATGACGACCTTGTGCACCGCGGCGAGATCCTGGAGCGGCCCGCTTGGCAGCGCGCGGTCGAGCTCGTTCAGCGGGCGCGCGGCGGGCAGCGCCTTCGTCCGCTCGATCTGCGCGCGCTCGAGCTCCCGGCGGAGCATGCCCTCGAACTTGCGGATCTGCTCCCGCGGGAGGCCCTCGGAGCGCGGGTCCTCCGGCGGCAGCTCGGGCTGGGGCTCCGCCTTCAGACCCAGTGCCCGGCGGATCCGCTGGACGTCCACGCCGATGACGCCGGAGCCGTCGCCCTGCCGGCCGAACGCGGCGATGGCCAGGCGGGCCAGGTCCTGCATGCGGGCCTCGTCCCCGTCCCGCAGGGCCTCGGCCACCATCTGGCGGATGAGGTCCATGTCGAGCTCACCCTCGCCGTCACCGTCCCCGGCCTCACCCTCGCCGGGGGTGCCCCCCTCGTCGCCCTTCTCCCCGGAGCCGGTCGGGTCCTGCTCGCGGATCCCCTCCTCGAGCGCGGCCACCTCGGTCGCGCGGAAGAAGAAGCGGTCGAAGACGAGCTCGAACGTCCGGCGGGCGTCCGGGGACTTCGCCAGGGTCGTCGCGAGCGCCTCGCGGAAGTCGGTGCGGTCGGTCCAGGAGACGAGCTCGAGCACCGCGAAAGCGTCGAGCAGTTCGCTCGTTCCGACCGCAACGCCCTCGCCGCGGAGCTCCTCCCCGAACTCGAGGATCCGCGCGGCGATCCCCTGCGGGCCCGCGCCGGCCGCCTGCGAGCCGTACAGCGCGGCCCGCCGCGGGTCGGCCTTGACCCTGCCGACCTTCGGGGCGGCCGGCATGGGTTAGGAGGGCTGGGCGACGACGAGCGTCGCGCCGACCCGCTCGAGGACGATGTCGAGGTCCGTGCGGTGCTTCACGATCACGGACATCGTGTCGCGGAACAGCTTCTGGTCGATGTCCTGCGCGCCGAGCAGGAGCAGCGTGCGGGCCCAGTCGATCGACTCCGCGATCGACGGCGGCTTCTTCAGGTCGAGCTCGCGGATCATCGCGACGAGCTCGACGAGCTTCGCGGCCACGACGTCCGGCAGATCCGGCGTGTGCAGCTTCACGATCTCGAGCTCGTGCGAGAGCTCCGGGTAGTCGAGCCACAGGTACAGGCAGCGCCGCTTGAGCGCCTCGGTGAGCTCCCGCGAGTTGTTCGAGGTCAGCAGCACGACCGGGTGCGTGGTGCTCTCGACCGTGCCGAGCTCGGGGATCGAGACCTGGAAGTCGGAGAGCAGCTCGAGCAGCATGGCCTCGAACTCCTGGTCGGTCTTGTCGATCTCGTCGATCAGCAGGACGACCGGCTCCTCGGAGGAGATCGCGGTGAGCAGCGGGCGGGTGAGCAGGAACTCCTCGCCGAAGATGTCGTCCTGGACCTTCTCCCAGCCGGCGTCGCTCGCCTCGGTCTGAATGCGCAGCAGCTGCTTGCGGTAGTTCCACTCGTAGAGCGCCTTGGCCTCGTCGAGCCCCTCGTAGCACTGGAGGCGGATCAGCGGACGCTCGAGGTACTTCGAGAGCGCCTTGGCGAGCTCGGTCTTGCCGACGCCCGCGGGCCCCTCGACCAGGATCGGCTTTCCGAGCCGCTCAGCCAGGAAGGAGACCAGCGCGGTCGATTCCCCGGGCAGGTACCCGGTGGCCCTGAGGCCCGTGGCGACGTCGGCGGCGGAGGCGGGGGAGACGGGCATGGAACGGAAAGGCTATCGGTGTGGCATCCTCGAACTCGTGACTCTCGGAGCCGTCCTCGCCGCCGGCGAGATCCCCGCGGCGCCCGTGGTCGGCGTCATGGCCTTCGGCATCGTGATGGCGATCGTCGGCCACATCTCGAAGCGCAACCTGCTGGTCGGCCTCGGCATCGGCATCCTCTTCCTGGCGACGGTCGCGATGGTCGCGCTCGCCTACGTCGAGTACCAGGGGGGCGCGACGTTCGATCCGCGTCCGAAGGACCCGAAGCTCCCGCCCCAGGTCTACGAGTAGTCAGTCCCTCGGGGGGAGCTCGAACTCCGGGGGCTCGAAGGAGTCCGGGTCGTGTCGGGGGCGCATCTCGGTGGGCTCCTCCTCGGCGGCCGGCGGCGCCGGCGCAGGCTCTCCACGGGCCTCGCGCCGTCGGGCCTCCCGCTCCACACGGCGGGCGGCGCGCTCGATCTCCTCCGGGTCGGCGGGTCGATCGAGCCGGGTGGCGGCCGTCTCCTCCGCCGCCGCGGCGACCTGGGTGGCGGCCTCGGGCGGGAGCGCGCGGGCGCGCGGCCTCCCTGGGGGCTCAGTTCGCGGAGCGGCGTGGTGCGTGGGCGACTCGTTCCACCCGACGTCCGCGTCGGGGTCGCGGGATGGCGTGGCCGGCGCGGCGCGGCGACGGGGGGACGGGGACCCGTCCGGACCGTCGCTCGGCGCGACGGTGCCGGGAAGCACCGGTTCGGTGAGCTGGGCCGCCCGCAGACGCAGCCCCGTGACGAGCAGCGCGAGCGCCGCGAGCAGGCCGAAGAAGATGCCCCAGGAGAGGCCGTACTCCGTCGCCGTCTGTGCCGTCTTGGTCCCGCTCGGCTTGTCGACGAAGCGGTAGAAGATCAGGAACATCGCCCACGCCCCGGCCGCGGTCACGACGATCCCGTCCCCGCCGGGCAGGTGGAACGGGCGACGGTCACCCCGGGCGAGGATCAGCAGGGTCACGCCGATCGCGACGAGGAAGACCGCGGCCTCGACGAACGAGAAGACCGTGATGGCGAGCTTCCCCCCGCCGGCCACCTGGCCGAGCTTGCCGCCGACGTTCCCCGTGATCGTCGTGGAGTACCAGGGCAGCAGCATGGTGAGCAGCAGGACGCCCGCCGCGAGCAGCACGGCGCGCTGCTCGGCCGCCAGGTTCCGGAGCGCGGCGGCGAGCCGCGGCAAGCCGGTGCGCTCAGGCCGATGCGGGGCCATCGGGGGCCTCCTGGAGCGTTCGGGTGCAGCCGGCGGACGGTTCGCTCATCGGATCCCGAGTCTACGGCGGGCACCGGCGCCGCCCGCCCGAGATCAGCCGGCGGGCGGGCGCTCCACCACGACGAGGGTGTTGCCGTCGGGGTCACGGAGCATGAACATCGGCGGGGCGCCGTCGCCTCGCATGAGCTCGGCGTCGACGTCGAGGCCATCGACGGCCAGCAGGCGGGCGTGCTCGGCGGCGAGGTCCGCGGTCTCGACCCCGATCATCGAGCCTCCGGGCCGCGCACCCATCGGCGGGTTCAGGGCGAGGCGGGCGACGGAGCCCGGCGGGGCGACCTCGAGCCAGCGGTACTCGCCCTGCTCGCCGAAGCGGTCGTCCCCGCGGAGCTCGAAGCCGAGCGTCTCGGTGTAGAAGGCGAGGGCGGCGTCCTGATCGGCCACGACGAACATGGCGACGCCGAGGTTGGTGATGGTGGTCGGTGTGGAGGTGGGCATGGGGATCGGACGGGATCCGTCCCCGGAACTCATCGGTGCTCGTCGCGCCCGGGGAGGTCGTCCACGTTCCCGTACCCGCCCGGTCGCGTCCGGGCCTCGGACTCGGGTTCGTCGGGCCAACGCCCGTGCTCGTCGAAGAACGCGCGCTCGTCGTCCTCCGAGGCGGCCGCCGGGTTGCCGCGGAACTGCACGTAGGCGAGCGCGACGATGGCCAGGATCGCGAGGATCATGGTGATCAGCGAGTAGGCGTCGATGAAGAACCCGAGGACCATCTAGTCGATCGGGATCTCCTGGACGGCCGGACCCGCCGGGGTGCTCTGCGGCCGCGGGCCGTCCATGCGCTCCACCCACCAGTCGATCAGCGTGCGGGCGAGGACGAGCAGCTGGCGCAGCACGTCACGCACCTGGTCCTTGAGCTCCTGCGGCACCAGGTCGCGAAGCGCCTCCACGAGCGCGATGAGCGCCTGCAGCTCCTGGTGGCGCGCCGCCTGGTCCTCGGAGGTCGCCCAGCCCGCGGGCGGCACCCCGCCCCCGGTGTCCTCGGCGCCGGCGGCCGCGCGCGCGCCGGCGGTCTCGGCCGCGAGCTTCTCCGCCGCGGCGGTGGTCGCGCGGATCTGCTCGCGGAGCTCGGCGAGGGGGTCGGGGTCAGGGTCCGTCATGTGGGTGGCGTGAAGGTTATGCGGAGCACGCCGTCCTCGAGGCGTGCGCCGTCCGCCCGGTACTCCGCGAGGGCGGGAGGGAGTAGGAGCGTGCGCCGGTGTCCGTCCACGGCGACGACCAGCTCGGCGCCGATCTTGCGGAGCGTCGTCTCGCCCCGCTCGGCGAAGGGGAGCTCGAGCGAGAGGGTCGCACCGTCGCGGCCCATCACGAGCTCCTCCCCGAGCCGGGTGTGGAGCACCGCCGCCGCGTCGCTGCCCGAGAAGAGCTCGCCCCCCAGCCGGTCGAGCATCCGCGTGCCGACGACCTCCTCGTCGAAGTACGGGGCCCGCAGGACCGGCACCGGGCGGAAGCCCTCCTCGACCGCCTGCAGGTGCGCCTGCTGGCGGGCGCGCCAGGGGCCGAAGTAGTCGCCGACCTCGGCGGGGAACACGCGGTTGACGACCACGGCGTCGGTGAGGAACCCGTACAGGTTCAGGTAGGTGAACGTCCGGCGCGCCTCGTCGATCACCATCCGCTCCGGGGTCATGACGAGGCGGATCGTGCACCGCTCCCGGTCCCGGAGGATCTCGTTCAGCGCGATCAGGTTGCGAGCGAGCGCACCGACCTCGTCGAGCACCGCCTCGCCGGGGAGGCCGACATCGAGCAGTGCCCGGGCGAGCGGCCGGGCGGCGTCGAGCAGCCGGCCCTGCTGGGGGAAGATCCGCTCGAGCCACCAGCGCGAGACGTCGGGGAACGCGAGCAGCCGGAGCGTCTCGCCGGTGGGCGCGCAGTCGACGACCACGACATCCCAGCGGTCGCTCTCGTGATGGTCGCGGATGACCAGGAGGCTGAAGAGCTCGTCAAGGCCCGGCGGGACCGTGAGCTCCCCGGCGGTGATCCGCTCGATGCCCCGCTCGACGAGCACCCCGCCGAGCCAGGCTCGGACCGATCCCCAGTGGCGCTCGAGCTCGGCCTGGGCGGAGATCTGCTGTGCCCAGAGCCCGTCCTCGAGCTCGACCGGGTCGGCCCCGAGCGGCTGCCCCAGCGCGTCGGCCAGCGAGTGGGCGGGATCCGTCGAGACGACGATCGTCCGCAGCCCGGCCGCCGCGCACCGACGGGCGGTGGCAGCGGCGACCGAGGTCTTCCCGACACCACCCTTGCCCGTATAGAGGATCGTCCGCGGCGCCATGCGGGCCCCAGCGTACGGCTCAGCGGCGGACCCGCAGCCGACCGCCGACCGTGCTCGCGTTGCCAGCCGGATCGACGGCGCGGAGGCTCAGCGTGACCGTCCCCGTCTTCTTGAGCTTCGGCAGCTGGTAGGCGCTGCGACCACGCGGCACCCGCGCCGTCCGCGCGTAGACGACCTCGCCGGCGCGCGCGGCGATGAGCGTCACCGTGGAGACCTTGTCGAGCCGGAAGGCGACCCGCGCGGTGTGGCCCTTGCGCGCGGCCCGGCGGCGGGCGACGAGCGTGAGCGTCGGGGCCCGTGTGAGGTCGGCGGTGAACCGCTCCGCCGTCTCGCAGTAGAGGGGCGTGGACGTTCGCCCGCACAGTCCGCGCAGGAAATCGCGCAGCAGCGTGTGGTAGCCGAGATCGGACTCCTTGCCGCCGACCGAGTAGCGCGACCAGGCGCCCGTATCCGCGCGCGGAAGCTCCTGCTGCAGCTGAGCGTCCCCGGCCGCGAAGAGCGTCCGCGCCTCCTCGTCGTTGGCCAGCGCGGCGAAATCGTGCAGGCCGTTCAGCGACTGGGCGAAGCCGTTGACGATCCGGAGCTTGGGGGCGAAGGAGTACTGCAGGTAGTGCGCGCCTGCCCCGGTGCGGACGCGGACGCCGACGGGTGGCTTCCGCCGGAAGATCCCGAGGCCGGCGCGGGCGACGGTGAACAGCTGCGGGTCACGGAGCCGCACGGCACCACGGGCGAGGGCCTGCAGGCCCGTGCCCTGCGAGAGGCTCGACACCCACGGGGGACGCCCGCCGTCGAAGACGAACCAGGACTCGAACGCGATCCCGCCGGCGCGGGCAGCGCTCAGCAGCACCGCCTCGTCGAGCAGGCGACGAAGCCGGGCGTCGAACGTCTTCCCGTTGAAGAGCGCGTTCGCCTTTCCGAAGGTGGCGAGCCACTGGACCTGGATGCCCTGGCCGGGGTAGCTCTGCCATACGAGCTCGGAGCCGGAGAAGCCGACGCGGGCCCCGTAGCCGAGCAGGGCGCCCGTCGTCCACCACTGGCGGTTGCGCTCCAGGGTCTCGAGGGCGAGCGGCACGCGGGTGGAGGTGAGCTCGCGGCGCCGGGCCACGCCGCGGAGGGTCGCGAGCACCGCGCCGAGCTCGACCCGGCGGCGGCCCGTGAGCTTCTTCACCGTCCGTGTCGCAGCGAGGTAGCGGTCACGGCCCTGATCGCGAGCCTCGACGGTGATGAGTCCCGCGTGGCGCAGCGCATCCAGCTGCCGGAGCACCGTGCGTTCGCGGGGTTCGGTGACGGCGGCGGGGGCACCCGAAGCGCTGAGCGCGAACACGACGAGGACACCCGCGCAGAGCCGCGTGAGTGGGGCTCCACGCACGGGTCCGATGCTACGCTCGCACGCCTCCGAAGGACGCAAATCGCCTTGCACCAGCACCGCTTCTCCCGCCTCCTGCTCGCCGTCCTCGCGCTCGTGGCGCTCACGCTGAGCGCCTGTGGTGGCGGCCTCGCCGACAAGTCCGCTCAGGACGTGCTCAAGGAGACCTTCGGGCCCGACAAGCAGATCAAGAGCGGCAAGCTCGACCTCCGGGTCGCCTTCGACGGGCAGGCCGTGGGCGCCACGCAGGGGCCGCTCAAGATCGCGCTGAAGGGTCCCTTCAGCTCCTCCGGCAGCGGCAAGCTCCCGACCTTCGATCTGACCGCGAACCTCGACATCGGGGGCCAGGCGGTTGCCGCGGGCGCGCTCGTCACCGGCGAGAAGGCGTTCCTCAAGTTCGCGGGCCAGAACTTCCAGGTCTCCGACGCGGCCTTCAAGCAGGCCAGTTCGCTCTACGCGAAGGATCAGAAGGGCAACGAGAAGAGCTCCGGCCCCTCCATCTCGAGCCTCGGCATCGAGCCGCTCAAGTGGCTGCGCGACCCGAAGCAGGCGGGGGAGGAGGATGTCGGCGGGACCGGCACCGTGCACGTCACGAGCAGGGTCGACGTGCCCGCGATGCTCCTCGACGTGAACAAGCTGCTCGCGCGTGACGCGGTGAGCGGGGCGGCGGCCAGCGCCGGCGGCCAGGTCCCCGACGAGCTCACCGCGGCGCAGCGGGAGCTGATCGCGGAGTCGGTCAAGAACGCGACGCTCGACGTCTTCACCGGGAAGGACGACGGGATCCTTCGGCGCCTGAACGTGCAGATCACCTTCGACGTCCCCGAGGCCCAGCGGAAGAACGCGAGTGGCCTGACCGCCGGCACGCTCGGCTTCGACCTCGTCTTCAGCGAGCTGAACGAGAAGCAGGAGATCAAGGCGCCTAGCTCGTCGCGCCCGCTCTCGGAGCTGACCGGCGGGCTCGCGGGCGGTGCCACCGGCGCGACGGGCGCGGCGACGCCCCCGGCCGAGGACCCCGCCGCGGCCGACGCGCAGATCGATCCGAGCTCGCCCGCGGGCAAGTACGCGGCCTGCCTCGACAAGGCCGGCGACAGCATCGCCGAGGCGCAGAAGTGCGCGCCGCTCGCGAGCGGCGGATGAGGGCGCTCGACCACGTCGCCCTCGGCGCCTGGAGCGGCGGGAGGTACCTCGGCTACGGCGAGGAGCTCGCCGAGGAGCGGCTCGAGGCGCTGCTCACCCCCGGTGAGGACATCGGCACGGTGCTCACCGCCGACGCCTACGGGGCCGGAGACGCCGACCGGGTCGTGGGGCGCGCGACGGCCGGGCTGTCACGAGACGCCTTCACCTTGGTCGGCGCGGTCGGTCACGACTTCTACGACGGCGAGCGCGAGGGGGCGAAGGGCTTTCCCCGGTTCACCGACGCCCGCCTGCGCGGACCCGAGGACCACGCGGACTACCTGCGGCGTGCGACCGAGGCGTCGCTCGAGCGCTGCGGGACCGACCGCTTCGACCTGCTCCTGCTGCACAACCCGGACCACACGGGCTACACCTCCGAGGTGGTGTGGGACGCGATGGCAGGCCTCCGTGAGGACGGGCTCGCCGACCGCATCGGCATCGCCCCCGGCCCGGCGAACGGGTTCACGCTGGACCTGATCAACTGCCTCGAGCGCTTCGGCGACCGGATCGACTGGGCGATGCTCATCCTCAACCCGTTCGAGCCGTGGCCGGCCGAGCTCGCGCTCGGCGCCTGTGCGGCGGCCGAGGTGGAGGTCATCGCCCGGGTCGTCGACTACGGCGGCGTCTTCTTCGACGACGTGCGCCCTGGCCACGAGTTCGCGCCGCGCGACCACCGTCTGCACCGGCCCGGACCGTGGATCGAACGGGCGATGGAGAAGTTCGAGGCCGCCCGGCCGATCGCCGAGCGCCACGGCCTGACGATGCTCCAGCTCGCCGCCCAGTGGGATCTCGCCCATCCGGCGGTCGCCTGCGTGGCGCCGACGCTCATCCAGGAGATCGGGCCGGGCGCCCGGACGGTGGAGAGCAAGCGGGCCGAGCTGGCGGCCACCCCGCATGAGGTGAGGCTCACCCCCGAGGAGGTCGCCGAGCTCCGCACCATCGGGGACAACCGGGGCTCGATGCTGCTGAAGGGCGCGACGCCCGATCACGGCTCGGACGAGATCCTTGCCGACCGGTGGCCGCTCGAGCCGTCGCTCGTCGCGGCGGGGGAGCGCTGGGGGATCGACCCCGAGCGCGACCTGCGCAAGACCGTGGCCTGAGCGCTACAGCTCCTCCGGATCCGCGTCCGGCTCGATGTCGTCGACCTCGTCCTCGTCGTCGTCGTCGGCGGCGATCGCCCCGGACGCACCGCCGTGGTAACGGGTCTCGAAGCGCTCGATGGCCTCGTCGCGCGTGGTGTCGTCGACCGGGATCTCGTCGGAGATGACGACCCACTCGGACTCCTCGGCGACGACGTCGGCGAAGATCTCCCGGTCGATCGAGGCGGAATCGTCGACCACGAGCAGCATCTCGGTCGTCGGGTTGAAATAGGTGCCCGGACGCTGAACTGCGTCCTCGAGGTCGAGGTGACGGGGGGAGGCCATCCGCCTCTTGTACCCAAAAACCAGCACGGCTGCCGTGCGGGTGGACACGCTCCGGCCGCCTGGACGCGCTCAGCCGAGCTCCGCGACCTGTCGCGCGACCTCGGTCTCGACGTCGAGCGGCTCCTTGCCCTGTCTCAGGCGCCGGCGGTTGCGGGCCCGGACGAGGTCACGGATCTCGCCCACCAGCTGCGGGTCGGCGTCGGGTGCCGGGCCCGCGACCAGGCGCGCGAGCTCGGCGTCGACGTCGAGCGGCTCTTGGCCCTTACGGATCCGCCGGGCGTTGCGGGCCTCGAGCATCTGGCGGGCCTCCTCGTCGCGCATCGCTGCGAAGCCGGCACCGCTCGTCGGCTCGTCGGCCGGGCGGTCGGAGCCGTCGTTCAGCCCGTTCGCGCCGATCTCCTTGAACGCGGCGCGGGAGGAGCCGAGGGTGGCCACGCCGATGATCGCGGCGAGGATCGTCACCCCGAAGATCACGTAGCCGAACGCCTCCTCCATGCTGCAAGTCTCGCAGCGCGACCGTACGATCCGGGGATGTGGCGACGCTTCCGGCGCAGATCCATGGCCCCGAGCCGCCCCGCGGTCTTCCCCGAGCAGGTCGGCCTGCTCATGGTGAGCCTCTTCGTGATCGCGGCTTCGCTCGTCTTCCTCTTCGTGCTGGTCGGCCCATGAAGCGCGCTCTCGTGCGGGTTGCCGCCGCGATCGGCGTCGAGGACCGCGCCCGCCACGCATGGCAGTACGCCCGGCCTGCGGTGCGTCGCGATCTGCGGGACCGGGCCGATCTGCGCCGGCTCATCGCCTGGACGGTCGCGGCCGACGGGCACTGCGTGGACATCGGTGCGCACGCGGGCGACGTCCTCACCGACCTGCTTGACGCCGCGCCCGCCGGACGCCACCTGGCCTTCGAGCCGCTCCCCGAGCTCGCGGAGGCACTCCGTCAGCGCTTCCCGCAGGTGGACGTGCGCGCGCAGGCGCTCTCGGACGAGGTCGGCGAGCGCGAGTTCACCCGGGTCGTCGGCAACCCCGGCTGGAGCGGGTTCCGGCAGCGGCCGACCCCGGACGCCGTGCGCTTCGAGCGCTTGCAGGTGCCGGTCGCGATGCTCGACGGAGCGCTCCCGGACGGATTCGTCCCGACCTTCGTGAAGCTCGACGTCGAGGGCGCCGAGCTCGAAGTGCTGCGGGGCGCGATCGAGACGCTCCGCCGGCACCGGCCCACGCTGACCTTCGAGCACGGGCTCGGCTCCGCCGACCACTACGGCACCGACCCCGGGGAGGTGTTCGCGCTGCTCACCGAGCAGGCCGGGCTCCGGGTATTCGACCTCGAGGGCACGCGGTACGACCTCGGCACCTTCCGCGCGACCTTCGCCGAGGGGCGGCGCGTGAACTTCGTCGCGCACGCCTGAGATCGGTCGGGCGCGCTCAGGCTTCGAGCGCGGTGAGGGCCTCGGCGGCCCGCGCACGGAACGTCTCGACGTTCGCGAGCTTGATCTGCTCGTAGCCGCGCACGAGGTCCGGGAGCGCGGCGAGCGTCACGACCTGGGCGGAGGTCGCCGGCGTGAGCCGGGCCAGCGCCCGGTCGACCAGCGCCTCGTACTCGCCGATCAGCTCGCGCTCGAGGCGGCGCACGGCCGCGCGCCCGAACGGGTCCAGCGGCGTTCCGCGGAGCCGGCGAGCGGCCTTCAGGCCACGCATGGCCGGAAGCGCACCACGGCCGAGCCGGAGCTTCCGCTCGAGGCCGAGCGAGCGCAGCAGCGGCGGGTGGAGCATGAGCTCGACCTTGGCGTCCGCACCGAACTCGGCGGCCACCCGCGCTCGCTCGACGGGGTCCAGGTGGAGCCGGGCGACCTCGTACTCGTCCTTGTAGGCCATGAGCTTGAACAGCCCGATCGCGAACGCCTCGGCCACCGCCGCGCCGCCGGTGGCTTCACGCTCCCGTGCGGCCACGCGCTGTACTGCCGCGAGATACCGGCGGGCGTATCGAGCGTTCTGATAGGCGACGAGCTCGCGGACCCGAAGCTCGACGCGGCGACCGAGCTCGCCGTCGAGCGCGAGCCCGGCGAGGAGCGCGTCGGCGCGGGGGTCGGCGGGCGGCTCCGGGACCGGCGGCGGCGCCAGCGCGGCGGCGACCGCATCCGGGTCGATGACGGCGGCCCGGCCCCAGCGGAACGCGGCGAGGGTCGGCTCGACCGCGGTCCCGTTCAGCTCGATGGCTCGCTCGATCGCCTCCGCTCCGAGCGGCAGGCAGCCGTGCTGGAACGCGGCGCCGACCAGCAGCATGTTCGCGGCGAGCGTGTTCCCGAAGAGCCGTCCGCAGAGGGCCGCCGGATCGAGGACGAGCGCCGCCTCGCCGTCGGTGGCGGCCCGGATGCGGCGCAGCGCCCGGGCCTCCTGCGCCGCGGGCGCGGACGGGTCGGTGACCATCAGGGCGGTCGGCGTCGGGGCGGCGGCGAGGACCGCGACGGTGCGATCCGGGTCCCCGACCGCGAGCGTCGCCGGCGCCGCGGCGCCCAGCAGGTCGAAGCCGAGCACCACGTCGGCGGCTCCCCCGCTGGCGCGGAGCTGGCCCCTGATCGCCGTGGACGAGAACCGCACGTCCGAGAGCACCGGCCCGCCCTTCTGCGCCAGGCCGATCTGCTCGAGGCCGGCGGCGTGGCGGCCTTCGAGGTGGGCGGCCATCTGCAGGACCTGCGAGACGGTGACGACGCCCGTGCCGCCGATCCCGGCCATCCGGACGAGCACCTCGTCGCCGAAGCGGCGGGCCGGCTCGGTCAGCGCGACGGGCAGCGGCGGCGGGGTGGGTGCGCTCACCCCGTCCCGGGGGGTCACGAGCAGGAACGACGGGCAGTCGCCCTTCAGGCAGCTGCGGTCGTGGTTGCAGGAGGACTGGTCGATGCGGGTCTTGCGCCCGTGCTCGGTCTCGACCGGTTGCACCGACAGGCAGGTCGACTGCTCGCCGCAGTCCCCGCAGCCCTCGCAGACGCGTTCGTTGATGACGACCCGATCGGCCGGCGTCGGCAGCTGACCCCGCTTGCGCAGGCGTCGCTCCTCGGTGGCGCAGCGATCGTCGTGGATGAGCACGGTCACGCCCGGGACGGCTTCCAGCTCACGGACGACGGCCTGCAGCTCGTCCCGGTGGCGGACCGTGGTCCCGGGGGCGAGCGCGACGTCGCGGTAGTCGTCGGGGTCGGGCGTCGTGACCACGACCTGCCGGACGCCCTCCAGAGTGAGCCAGCGCGTCAAGTCTGGGACGTTCAGGCGGCCCTCGGCGCGCTGGCCGCCGGTCATCGCGACCGCGTCGTTGTAGAGCAGCCGGTAGGTCATGTCCACGCCGGCGGCGACGGCGGCGCGGATCGCCAGCGAGCCCGAGTGATGGAAGGTCCCGTCGCCGAGGTTCTGGGTGAAGTGCGCGTCGTCGGTGAACGGCGCGAGCCCGAGCCACTGCGCGCCCTCGCCACCCATCTGCGGCATCCCGAGCAGGTGGCCGCGACGGTCGCTCGTCTTGTCGTCGATCGCGACCATGACGTGGCAGCCGATCCCGACGCCGACGAGCCGGTCCGGCTCGGCCCGGGTCGAGGCGTTGTGCGGGCAGCCGGAGCAGAAGTACGGGGTGCGGGCGGGGAGCGGCGGCAGGCCACCGGGGCGCCGGTCGAGCCGGGCGAGGTGGGCACGGGCCCGGTCGCCGAGCTGCTCCGACCGGGAGCAGCCGCCCGAGGGCGGTCGCGACCTCGTCGGCGCCGAGGGAGCTGCGCGGGGAGAGCAGTTCCCGTCCGTCGGCGTCTTCCTTGCCGAGGACGAACGGCGCGTCGGGGCAGTGGTAGAGCGCCTCCTTGACGAGCCCTTCGAGGAAGGGCAGCTTGTCCTCGACGACGAGCACGGTCTCGACCCCGGCGAGCAGCTCGCGGAGCTCGGACCGGTCGACCGGCCAGGGCATGCCGAGGCGGACGAGCCGCAGCCCGAGCGTGTCGAGCGCGTCCGCGTTCAGGCCGAGGTCGTCGAGCGCCCGCAGGACCGCCGAGAACGCGGCGCCCGCGGCGAGGATCGCCGTCCGGGCCCGCGGCGGGGCGTGGACGACGCGGTTGAGGCCGGCCGCCCGCGCGTACTCCCGCGCCCGGTCGAGGCGGGCGCCCATGAGGTCCTGCTCCGCGTCGAGGTTCGTCGGCGGGAGGAGGACCGGGGGCGCGCCCGCGGCTCGGACCGGGAAGGTCGGGATCCCGGCGCGCGCGGCGGCGAGATCGACGGTGGCCGTCGCGTCGGCGACGTCGGCGACGATCTTGAGCCCCGTCCAGGCCCCGGAGTGGCGGGAGAGGGCGACCGCGTGCAGCGCGAAGGAGAGGAGCTCGGGCACCGTGCCCGGGGCGAGCAGCGGCACCAGGAGGCTGCGGCAGGTCGGCTCGCAGGCGCTCGGGACCGTGGAGGACTTACTCGACGGGTCGTCCCCGATCCAGGCGACCGCTCCGCCCAGCGGGGCCGTACCGCTCAGGTTCGCGTGGCGGATGGCGTCCATCGCCCGGTCGAGCCCGGGGCTCTTGCCGTACCAGATCCCCGTGACCCCGTCGTACCGGCGTCCCCCGAGCTCGCCCAGCAGCTGGGTGCCGCCGACGGCGGTCGCCCCGAGCTCCTCGTTGACGGCCGGGCGGACGACCACCCCGGCGGGATCGAGGTGCTCCGCGGCGCGCGCGAACTCGCGGTCGAGGCCGGCCAGGGGCGAACCCTGGTACCCGCTCACGAACAGACCCGTGCGGAGGTCCCGCGCGTCGTCTGCGCGACGTTGCTCGAGGGTGCTGCGGACGAGGGCCTGGATCCCGGTGAGCAGCGCGACATCCGGGCCCTCGCGGTAGGCGTCGTCGAGCCGCACCCCGGGACGGACGAGCGGGAGCACGTAAGGGGCGAGGTCCGTCGCAGGGCCGTGCATGAGCCAAAGCCTTGCGAGCGTCCGACCTCCGTGCCACTGACACGCAGTCAATCTGCGTGGCGACGCAACTTCCGTGCGCAGGAGCCGTCGCCACGTAGCGGAACGTGCGTCGAGTGCGTAGATTCGGGCTATGGCCGCGCCTGCACTCCTTGACGAGATCGACCACGCCATCCTCGCGCTGCTGCACCAGGATGCCCGCCGGCCCGTCACGGAGATCGCCGCGGAGGTCAACCTCACCCCAGCGCCCGTCAAGCGCAGGATCGACCGCCTTGAACGCTCCGGGGTGATCGCGGGCTACACGGTGGTCGTCGACCACACGAACCTCGGGCCCACCCTCGAAGCGGTCATCGAGCTTCGCATCGCCGGGGACGTCGACGCCCGGGAGGTCCGGGCCATGGCCGCCGAGCTGCCCGAGGTGCTCGAGATCCTCACCACCGCCGGGGACCCCGACCTGCTTGTTCGCATCCGCATCGACGACGTCGCCCACCTGCGCGAGGCGGTCCTCGCGCTGCGTCGCAGCGGCATGGTGACCGGCACGAAGACCCTGATGGTGCTGGACCACTGGACGCGCAGTACGAAGTAGGCTGCGCGCGTGATCCACCTTCGGATCGTCTCGCCGCCGGACACCGCCGAGGAGGTCGTCGACGGCCTTCTCCGGTGTGCATCGGTCATCGACGTCGTCCATCTGCCGGGCGTCGCCCGCCATCCGGACGGCGACCTCATCACCTGCGACGTCGCCCGCGAGGACGCCTCGGTGGTCCTGGCCGATCTGCGGCGGCTGGGGCTCGAGCAGAGCGGATCGATCGCGCTGAGCGTCGTGGACGCCGCCCTGTCGGACGCGGCACACGCCGCGGAGAAGGCGGCCGAGGGATCTCCCGCGGACGCCGTCGTCTGGGAGAACGTCACCGAGGCGACCAGTGAATCGGCCTCGCTCTCCGGCGTCTTCCTCACGTTCATCGTGCTCTCCGGGCTGATCGCCTCGGTGGGCATCTACCTGGACTCGCCCATCCTCGTGGTCGGCGCGATGGTCGTCGGGCCGGAGTTCGGCCCGATCGCCGGTATCTGCATCGCGCTGGTGCGCGGCAAGGGGCGCCTGGCCGTGAAGTCCGCGACGGCGCTCCTGGTCGGCTTCCCGCTGACCATCGCCTGCGTGCTGCTCTGCTCGCTGCTCTTCAAGGCGACGGGAATCACCCCGGAGACGTTCACCTCCGAGGACCACAGCCTCTCGACGACGATCGCGAACCCCGACTTCCTGGCGTTCTTCGTGGCCTTCTGCGCCGGGATCGCCGGTGTGCTCTCGCTGACGACCTCGAAGTCCGGGGCGCTCATCGGGGTCCTGATCTCGCTGACGACCATCCCCGCCGCGGCCAACGTCGGCGTCGCGACCGCCTACGGCGACCACGAGGCGCTCGTCGGCTCGGCGCAACAGTTGGGGCTCAACCTCGGCGCCGTCCTCCTGGCGGGGACGCTCACGCTGAGCGTGCAGCTGCGCTCCTACCGGCATCGGCGAGACCACCACCGCTCCGATCTCGGCCTCCCGCACCACACGGGGCGCCACGACCCGCCGCGCCCACCTGATCGCCACCCCGGTTGAGCCGCGCTCCCGTCACAATGGGTGGATGGCGCCGAGAGCCACCGACGACGCCGTGGCCGACGCCGCGCCCCTGGAACGTGCCCGCGCCGCCGCTGGCGGGGGCTCCGGGTCCGCCGACCCGCTCGTGGGTGAGCTGCGCCGCGCGGGGCTGCTGCCGCTGCTCGTCCTGCACTTCCTCCGCGATGACGCGAGCTACGGCAACGCGCTCATGGTGCGGGTGGAGGAGGCGACCGGCGGCCTCGTCGCCGTCAACCCGAACACGATGTATCCACTCCTTCGGCGCCTCGAGGCCGACGGCTTCATCGCCGGTGAGTGGGAGCACCCCGAGCGCCGCTCCCGCCGCTTCTATCGCTTGACCGACGCCGGCATCCAGGAGCGGGTCCGCCTGGCCGGCGAACTCGCCCCGCGGCTCGAGCAGATCGCGACCGGCATCACGGCCATCCAGGCCGAGCTCGCGGAGGGCTGAACGATCGCCCGGATCTCGCGCTACACCCAGCTCCCCGGGCCGATCCACGCCGCCGAGGAGCTCTGGTACGACCTGAACCGCCGGGCGGGCTTCGTCGAGGGTTTCGGCCAGCTCGTGAAGGTCGAGGGCGGCTGGCCGGACGTCGGCGGCCGGGTCGTCTGGAGCACGCCGGCCGGCGGGCGGGGCGTCGTGGCCGAGAAGGTCGACTGGTTCGAGGCGCGGACGGGGCAGACCCTCTACGTCGAGGACGAGGAGCTCCGCGGCACGCAGACCGTCCGGTTCGAGCCCGCGGCCGACGAGCAGGTGCGCGTCACCCTCGCCTTCGACTGGGAGCTCAAGGAGGGCGGGCCCTTCAAGGACTGGGTCCTCGTCCGCCGCCGGGTGGGGGAGGCCATGCGCCGCACCCTCGTGCGCTACCGCACCGAGCGCATCGCCGACCTCGACGACTCCCCGCTCTGAACGGGCGGGGGACCGGGCCCCGCGTACCATCGGGCCATGTTCGTCTTCAAAGCCGCCGTCGTCGGAGCCGGGACCATGGGCGGGCAGATCGCCCAGACCATCGCCGCCGCCGGGATCCCCGTCCTGCTCAAGGACATTTCCCAGGAGCTCGTCGACCACGGCCTCGAGGAGGCACGGACCGTCACGAGCGGGACCGTCGCCAAGCTCGTGAAGAAGGGGAAGCTCACCGAGGAGCAGGGCTCCGCGCAGGTCGAGGAGGTCATGGGCCGCATCACGGGCACGCTCGACTACACGGGCTTCGGTGACGTCGACTTCGTCATCGAGGCGGTCCCGGAGCGGATGGAGATCAAGACGGCCGTCTTCGCCGAGCTCGATGCGGTGACGCCCGGCCACGCGATCCTGGCCTCGAACACCTCCTCGCTCTCGATCAGCGAGATCGCCTACGCGACCTTCCGCCCGGACAAGGTCGTCGGCTTCCACTACTTCTACCCCGCCTCGGTCATGCCGCTCATCGAGATCGTCGAGGGCGACGAGACGAGCAGCGAGACCACGCAGGCGGCGCTCAACTTCGCCCAGGCGATCAAGAAGAACCCGATCACCTGCCAGGAGGTCCCGGGCTTCGTCGTCAACCGCATCCTGAACTCCGGCATCGCGGAGATCTGGCGCGAGCAGGAAGCCAAGGGGCTCTCCATCGAGAAGATCGACGCGGGCGTCGGTGCCGCGAACGTCGTGCCGATGGGCCCGTACTTCCTCGTCGGCCTGCTCGGGCTCGACACCGTCCTGCACGTCGCCGAGCACCTGCACGCCGCCTACGACATGGAGGGCGAGGAGCCGCGCTTCTACGTCCCGGACGGCATGAGCCGCCTCGTCAGCGAGGGGAGGCTCGGCGCCAAGTCCGGCGGCGACGGCTTCTACGACACCGACGGGAAGCCGAACCTCGCAGGCGACGCCGAGCCGGACATCGAGGAGCTCGTGGAGCTGCTCGTCCTCAAGACGTTCGTGGAGGCGGCGCTGGTACTCGAGGAGGGCGTGGCCACCCACCGCGACATCGACGTCGGCATGATGGCCGGGGCAGGGCTCGACCCGCGCCGCGGGCTCTTCCCGCCCTTCATGAAGGCGGACATGGAGGGGCTCGACACCGTCCTCGAGCGGCTCGAGCAGGCCACCGAGCGTCACGGCGAGCGCTTCGCCCCGCCGCGCATCCTCATCCGCATGGTCGCGCAGGGCCGACTCGGGCAGAAGAGCGGGCAGGGCTTCTACGCCTGGCCGCAGTTCGACGCCGACCCGGTGGGGGAGACCGTCAAGCTCGAGACCCGCGAGGACGGCGTCGCTATCGCCTGGCTCGCGAACGGGCAGATGAACTCGATCGCGCCGACCGTGATCGAGGACTTGGCGAAGGTGCACGCGGCGGCCGCCGACGCGGGCGTTCGGGCTCTCGTCATCGCCTCCTCGAACCCGCTGCTGTTCTCGGCCGGTGCCGACATCAAGGCGTTCACGCAGATGGATGAGGCGGGCGGGAAGGAGCTGCTCGATCAGGCTCACGGCACGCTTCGGGCGATGGAGCAGAGCCCGATGGTCACCGTCTGCGCGGTGAACGGCCTCGCCTTCGGCGGCGGCTGCGAGCTCGCGATGGCCTGTGACGTGCGCATCGCCGCTCAGTCGGCGATCTTCGGCCAGCCCGAGATCAAGCTCGGGATCATCCCGGGCTTCGGCGGCACCCAGCGGCTGCCGCGCCTCGTGGGGACGAACAAGGCGCTCGAGATGAACCTGACCGGGGACGCGATCGGCGCCCGGGAGGCCTTCGAGTTCGGCCTCGTGAACCGCGTGGTGGTCGATCACGAGCTGCTCGACACCGCGCTGGCCTGGGCGCGGAAGCTCGCGGGTCAGGCCCCGCTCGCCGTGGAGCAGATCAAGCGCGTGAGCGGGCAGGGCGACCTGGACGACGGGATCGCGGCCGAGAAGGCGGGCTTCGCGATCGCCTTCGGCTCCGAGGACGGGAAGGAGGGCATCAGCGCCTTCCTCGGCAAGCGCACCCCGCGGTGGCAGGGAACGTGAGCGGAACCCTCGAGCTCGCGCGCCGGATCGCCGGCGCGCGCTCGGCGGTGGCGCTCACGGGCGCAGGGATCTCCGTGCCTTCGGGCATCCCGGACTTCCGCTCGCCCGGCACCGGGCTGTGGGAGCACGTGAACCCGATGGAGGTCGCCCACATCGACGCGTGGCGCGCGGACCCCGAGCGCTTCTGGCGCTTCTACGGCGACCGGTTTCTTTCCCTGCGGGAGAAGGCCCCGAACCGCGCCCACGACGTGCTCTCCGAGCTCCAGCGGCGCGGACGGCTGCACGGGGTCATCACGCAGAACGTCGACCGGCTACACGCCCGGGCTGGGCTCGAGGACGTCGTACAGGTGCACGGCAGTATCGCCCACTCGCACTGCTTGGAGGACGGCGCCGAGTTCGACCTCGACGAGGTGCTGGAGCGGCTCGACGCCGCGCAGGACGGCGTCCCGCGCTGCGACGACGGCCACCCGCTCAAGCCCGGCGTGACCCTGTTCGGGGAACTGCTCGACGAGGCGACCCTCGAACGGGCGATCCAGCTTTGCCTGGGCGCCGACGTGCTGCTGTGCATCGGCTCGTCGCTCGAGGTGTATCCCGTGTCCGAGCTGCCCGGGATCGTGCACGCCCAGGGCGGCACGGTCGCCCTTGTGACCGCGGGGCCGACCCCCTGGGATACCCGCGCCGCGGTGAAGCTCGACGGCGACGTGGTCGAGGAGCTCGAGGCGCTGCTCGAGGCGCTCGACGGGGTCGAGGCCGCGGGCTGAGATGAGAACGCACGAGGGGCGCCTTTCGGCGCCCCTCGCAGTCCTACGGGTGCTTCGGAACTACGCTGGGGCTCAGGGAGCCGCGGTGGCGGCGCTGATCGTCGCGTAGAACGGGTAGCGGTCGCCAGCAGCCGGCGCCGTCCCATCGCTGTTGCGCGGCGTGACGACGAAGACCCCAGCGTTGCCGCCGTTGTTCGTGTCGGTGCCGTTCGGCCCGCAGTTGACGAAGTCGAAGAAGCACGGCAGCAGCCGAGGTATCGCCCGAAAGCTGGCCGTCCGTTCCCGCGTCGGGGTTGTTCGCCGTGACGATCTCGGTGGTGATCGCGTTGTTGCGGACGTCTCCGCCAGCATCGATGTAGCAGTTGTCGTTCGCGTAGCAGCTGACGATCTTGAAACCGCCGGACTGCTTGATGATCGCGCCATCGGGACCGACGAGGACCCAACGATCCTTCGCCGCCGTCCGCCTTCGTGGTCGCGTCCGCCGCGGCAGCGTCAGTCGCAGCCTTGGCGATCTCGCCGGCGTTCAGGCCGTCGACGCGGTCGGCGTTCAGGCCGGTCGCGACGCCCGTGGCGTTCGTGATGAACGGCTTGACGTTGTCACCACCGGGACCGCTGGCGGTGATCAGACCGACGACCGGGCCCTTGGTGGCGTTGAACTCGAACGCGTAGCCCTGCTCGAGGTTGTTCGCGCGCACGCAGGGGTTCTGCGGCGGGTTGGCGGCCGAACCACCCTGGCCGGTACGGCAGCCGTAGACGGCGCCACCACCGGTGGAGGAGAGGTTCGACTGACGCGTCGCGTAGCCGCCGGTGAGACCGGTGGTCGACGGGGCGCTTGAGATGATCTGCGTCTCCTTGGTGGCCGTGCCGTTTCGCACGCCCTCCTTGAGGGTGTCACCGGTGGCGGCGACGCCGACCGGAGCAGCCACCACGCCGATGAGGGCGGCGGCGACGACGACTGAGCGAAGCCGCGGTGAACCCGTGGTCATCATGCTCTTGAACCGTCCGGCACTCTTCTGATCCTGCGAATTTGCGTGACCCATGTGGTCAAGCCTCCTCTATTGGGATAGGGAAAAGCGGTGCTGCTAGTAGCAACACGGCCTTCGCAGAGAGTTGCGAAAGCGTTCACTCTTTCTCGCAGTCCTACCTACCTCCGTTTGCCTGTTCGCAAACCGGGTACGCATCAAGGCTTTTATTCCAAGCCGACGGCCGTGCGCGCGCGAAGCGCCTGCTCGAGCACGTCGAGCACGCGAAGGACGTCCTCGGTGGTCTCCTCGTCAAGGCCCCCGTTGATCGCCGCGTTCGCTGCGTTTCCCACCGTGCCGCGCTCGTCGCGAAGCTCGTCGATGCGCAGTGCCAGCGCCTCACGATCGCCCCACGGGGCGAGCTCCGCGATGGCCGCCTCGAGTGCCACGCGCAGCTGGAGCGCGGCCTCGCGGGTTCGGCCGGCCTCCGCGTCCCGGCGCGCGCGCAGTGCCAGTGCCTCGCAGGCCAGCGCGACGTCGCGGCCGCCGAGGATCGCCGCGAGGCGCTCCTGGGGCCGCAGGGTCGTCGCCGACCGGGCGTCGGTCTTGCTCAGGACGGGCGGGGAGAGCTCGACCGCCGCGGTGTAGTGGCCGTGGGCCAGCGGCTCGCCCTCGCCGACGCCGACCCGGACGACGAGCGCGGCCTCACGGGAGAGCTCACGGACGAAGGGGTCCACCGCCGCGACGCGGTGGGCGTGCAGGACGCGGTTCAGCTCGGCGATCGCCTGGTCGGCCTCCGCGTCGAGGTCAACCTCCTTGCGCCACCGCTCCGCCGCCTGGTGCGTGGCGAACGGCTCCGCGGAGACCAGCGTGGCCCGCGCGGTGACGACCGGCGTCGGCTCCGCGTCCACGCTCGACTCGCGTGGCTTGCGCCGGCGGCCCATCAGCGTGCGACGCTCGCTCGCGCCGAGCGTCGCGAGCATCAGGACGTGCGCCGGGACCCCGGCGTGGCCCCGCAGGACGTAGCGACCGTCGGCCGGGCCGAGCACCCACGGGTACTCGACCTGGACGAAGCCGAAGAGCGGCCCGGCGACGGGGCCGCTCACTCGCCGGCGTGCGCCTCGCTGGACCGCTTCGGCGACGCCGGGATGGCGGCGGCGGAGGGCTTCGTGAGCACCTCCGGGTTCTCGATCTCGCCGAGGCGGCCGATCAGCTTGATCCACTGGCTCGGCTTGAGCACGGCATCGAGCTGACGGCCGGCCTTGGAGCCCGCGGCGTAGAGCGGGCGGAAGCCGAGGTGGATGTGGTCGGCGTGGTCGGGCAGCACGAGCGTGTTGTCCGTTCCCGCGAACTTCATCAGCGAGATGATCTGGTGGGGCTTCATCGTGCCCTGGAGGGTGAGCAGCCGCCGGATCGTGACGTCGGTGATCGAGCCCTCGCCCTGGTGGCCGATGATCGGGATCCCGTTGATCTTCGCGATGTCGACCGCCGAGCCGGTGGAGTGCTCGGAGACGTTGCCCGACTTGCTCAGGATCGAGTGGCCGCTCTTCAGCGAGGAGATCGTCGGCTTCAGACCGGAAGCGGTCAGGAACTCGATCGTGGCCAGCACGCGCCGGTCGATCGCGCCGCTGGCGATGTCCTTGCGGCCGGCGTCGTAGATCTCCACGCGGGAGTCGGCCAGGACGCGCCGCTGCAGCGCCTCCTTGCTCATGAGCAGGATCTGACCGATCGACGGGTTCTTGGCGTCCGGTCCGAAGAACGGGGACTTGCCCGCAGCGCGGTAGACCGCCGTGGACTCGAGCAGCTTCCAGCCGTCGAGGATCGGCTTCGGGTCGATCCGCGGGGCGCCCTTGCCCGCCGGACGCACCTCGAAGGTGACGTGCGGCGCCTTCGTCTTGGACGTCGTGCCGATGCGGCCGAGGATCGTGCCAGCGATGACCTTCGAGCCCTTCTTGAGGGGCTTGATCGTCACGTCGGAGCGCTTGAGGCCGTACACCTCGGTGAAGTAGCTCTTGAACGTGTCCGAAGAGGTGTCCGCGTTGAGGATCTGCTCCTCGCCGCCGTTCGCGAACGCCTGCGGGAGCTTCGGGTTGGCGAACAGCCGCTCCTTGCCCTCCCGGGCCGTCTGGGGGAGCACGCCGAGCTTCGTCGCGCCGCGCTCGAGCAGCTGGGGCGGGGCCTTCTTCGCCTTCTGCGCCCCGGCGCTGGCGGCGGCGACCGGCTTCGGGTCCTTCGGCAGGTCGAGCTCCTTGGCCACGGCGGCCTTGGAGACCTTCTGGTCCTTCGGGACCGGGTAGGCACGGGCGACCTTCTTGAGGCCGCCGTAGGTGTAGAGGTTGCCGTACACGTCCTGGATCTGGACGAAGTTCCCGAGACGCTTGGACGTCGAGACCTTCACGACGGTCGCGTCCTGCACCGCGATCACCGGGGAGCCGGCCTTCGCGAAGATGTCGATGCCCTTGCGTGCGGCCTCGGCCTCGATCGGGATCGCGGCGTTCTTGCCCCGGGCGATCCGCCGCTTCGTATCGGCCTCGGAGAGGTCGTCGGCGTAGCGGGCGGTCGCGTGGACCGGGAAGTGACCCTGGGTCAGGCCGGTCAGCGAGCCGACCAGGTCGGCGGGAAGGCCGCCGATGAGGCGGGCGCGCATCAGGACCGAGTCGACGTACCACTGGGCGTGGTTGTAGGCGAAGACGGCCTTGGAGATGTCCTTCTCCGCGCCGGCGGCCTTCAGGTACCGCGCCGCGCCGAAGATCGCGTCCACCGGGTTGTACGGGTCCTTCTTGCCGTCGTCGTTGGCGTCGACGCCGTACTGCTTCCAAGTCGAGGGGATGAACTGCATCCAGCCGACCGCGCCGGCGGTGGAGACGTTCAGGTTGCGGCCGTAGTCGGTCTCGATCTCGTTGATCGCCGCGAGGATCTCCCAGCGGATGCCGTACTGGATGCCGGCGGCCTGGTAGATCGGCAGGAGGAACGGGGGGATGCGGAACTTCTCGATGAAGAAGTTCGGGACGCCGATGGGGGCGCCGCCGGGGATCGAGAAGGAGTAGGTCGGGTTGACCGCGGTCGGAGTGCCGTCCGCGTCGCGTGCGGCGGTGGCCAGCTCGTCGGCCTTCTTCGCCTCGGCCTTCTTCTCGAGCGCCTCGGTCTGCTTGGCCTGTTCGGCCCGCTCCGCCTTCGAGGACTCCTTCGCGTCCGCCTTGGGGCGGCGCTCCGACTTGCCCGTGGTCTGCTGCTCGCCCTGCTGGGACTCCGCCTGGGGGATGTCGCCGGGCTCGGGGCCCGCGCTGCCGGAGGCTCCGGACGTGCCGTCCTCACCGGTGGCGCCGGGCGCCACCGCGGCGGCAGGTGCCGGCGCCGGGGCGTCGGCCGCCGTGATCGAGACGATCGGGAGCGTGACCCCCGGGATCTTGATCTGGTCCAGCGGGGTCCCGGGCGGAACGTCCACGGTCACCTGGATGACCGTTCCACCGAGGAGGGTGACGTTCAGGGTCCGCGGCTCCGCGGACGCCGGAAACACCGTCGGCCCGAATCCGGCGGAGAATGCTCCCGCCGTGGCCAGGCCGATCATCAGCTTGCGCTTGTGCATAGGTACGACGTCTCTCCCCTTCACTGCGTTCCACGGACGGAACCCGAATCGGCGCCGACCCTACCACGGTCCTCGGACCGGAAAGGCCACGCTATCCGGCATCTTCATCGCACCGCAACATGCAACGGGGGCTGCACCTCCACGTCGGTAGACGCGGGGTACCCTCTCGGGTATGGCCGAGAACCCGGATTTCCGCGAGCGCGTCACCAAGCAGGGCGAGGAGGCCTTGGGCAAGCTCGCCCAGGATCTGCTCTCCAATCCCCTCGTGAACGGGGCCATCGCCCGAGCGTTCGAGGCACGTGAGAAGGCCACGCAGGCCCAGGAGGTCGCCTTCGGCGCCCTGAACATCCCGTCCGCCGCCGATCTCGAGCGCCTCACCCGGCGGGTCCGCTCGGTGTCGCAGCGCCTGGAGGGCATCGAGGACGGGGTCGACCGCCTCGACGAGACGCTGACGAAGCTGAACGGCTCAACGGCGATCGAGAAGCGCCTGGACGGGATCGAGCAGCAGCTCGACAAGGTCGTCAAGGAGCTCTCGGCGATCCATAAGGAGCTGCCGACCGCACCGAAGGCCGTCTCTCGCAACCAGGAGTCGATGAAGGTCGAGAACCCCTAGCCCGCAGGGGCCGGCTCGGCGCCGACGGGTTCCTCGCGCCGGGCCACCTCCACCGGGCCGGGCGTGAGGCTCGCGGCGGTCACGACGAGCAGCAGCGCGAGGACGCGCAGCGCGATCGCCCCGTCGCCCTCGGGGAGCGGTTCGCCGAAGACGATGAGGCCGGAGGCGATGGTCGACAGGTTCGCGGCGGCGCTCGTGACCGCGATGACCCCCACCGCCTCGCCGAGCTGGAGCGACCGGGCGCTCACGACGAGCCCGACGAGCGAGAGCACAAGGATCGTGGCCGCCAGCGGCGTGAAGAGGACGAGGAGCCCGTCGTCGGCGAGGCCGCCCGAGGCGGCCTTGATCGTCACGTCGGAGCCGCCCCACTGCAGGCCCGCGGCGACCGCCAGCAACGTCCCCGCGTAGCGCTTGGCCCGAGGGCGCGAGGAGGCGAGCATGAGCGGGACGGAGACCAGCGCGAGGCCACCGACGTAGAGCAGGAGGGTCGTCCCGTCGTAATCCGAGTGCTTCTCGTTCCCCGTCTCGCCGAGCGTGGCCGCCAGGAACGCGAGGCCGAGCGCCGTCAGCCCGACACCGATCCATTCGCGCCGAGAGACCGGGATCGCGAAGAGCTTCTCGGCCACCACGGTCAGCAGGACCAGGCCGCCGGCGATCGTCGCCTGCACGAGCGTGATCGGTGCGAGGGCCAACGCGGCCGTGTGCAGGAACCACGAGCCGGTGGCGACGATGATCCCGATCGTCCACCACTTGTTCGAGAAGAGCGCGATCGTCGAGCGGATCGGGTGGCGCGCCTCGATCGGCGGCGCGTTGACGGCGCCGCGATGCTTGAACAGAAAGCCGAGGATCGAGACGAACGCCGTCGCGACCGAGAGCAGGAGCCCCAGCTGAACGCTCAGCGGCACGGTGGCCTCCGAGCCGTCCGGGCGCTCATCCGACGTCGGCCGTCCGGGCGGGGAGGCCGAGCAGGGCGGCCGCGGCGTGTCCCATCGCGTGCTCGGCGGCGAGCAGGCCGGACGCGTCGAGGTAGGCCCCGTCGGGACCGCCCGTGACCATCACGAGGGCTCCGCAGCGCAGCCCGAGCTGACGGGCGACGACGAGGAAGGGGGCGGTGGTGCGGTCGACGAGGGGGGCGTCGAGCGGCACGTCGGCGTCGAAACGGTCGCGCGAGAGGAGCTCCGCGTCCCCCGCGAACTCCGCATCGGGACGGACGTGGGTGGCCCCGGCGGCGACGCTCACCCCGTCCTCGCAGGCCGCCCGCCCGACGGTCAGGACCGATCCGAGCGCGGGCTGAAGGGCCCTCGCCCGGCAGCTCCCGACGCGCAGCGCGGTCTCGAGGCCCAGGTCCGCGAGCTGCTCCAGCACGGCGGCGGTGGTCGGCCCGCCCACACCGGTCGACTGCACGGTGAGTGGCTCGCCGTCGGCGGCGAGGCCCGTGTAGCCCCAGAGTCCACGCGCGTGGTTGAACATGCGCGGACCTTCGAGGAGCAGCTGGGCCAGGGTGAGTGCTCGGCCGGGATCACCGGGGAGCAGCGCCCGTGGGGCGAGCTCCGCCGTCGGCTGCAGGAGGGGGAGCACGGAGCGGACAGGATAGGGTCGCGACCATGGCCAAGAAGAAGGACGCCAAGAAGGAGAAGAAGGCGAGCCGCAGCGACGCGGTCCGCGAGGCGGTCGACCAGGCCTTCCAGGCGACGGCGCGTGAGCTCGCCGACGCCGGACAGGTCACGCGTGGGCGCGCGACGGAGCTCGCCGACGAGCTTGTCGGGGTGACGCGCGGTCGGGCGACCGAGATCGCCGACGAGCTGGTCGGGAACATCACGAAGCTCCGCGACGTCCTCGAGGACGCCCGCCCGGCGACCGCCGAGGAGATCCGCGAGGTGCGCACGGAGCTGGCCGCGCTCGCCGCGCGCGTCGGGGCGATCGAAGCAGCGCAGGTGGCGACGCCGGCGCGGAAGCCCTCCGCCGCCCGCGCCAAGCCCGCTCGCAAGGCGCCCGCGGCCAAGCCCGCCGCGGCAAGATCTGCGGCCGCAAAGCCCGCCGCTGCGAAGCCTGCAGCCGCGAAGCCCGCTGCGACCAAGCGCGGCGCGTCCGCCACGGGCACCCCGAGCTCCCGCGCGAGCGCGACCCGCACAGCCGCCGCCAAGCGCACGTCGGCCGCCGCGAAGGCGGCCAAGCCGCCGGCCTCCGGGCGCACGACCAAGCGGGCGACACCCGCGAAGCCGTCGACCGGCTCGGGCGGCAGCCGCCCGTGAGTCAGCGGTCGCGCGTCCGCGCCGTCCGCTCCGCCTGAGCGCCGGACGTGGGCGCGCGCATCCTGGTCACCGGCGTGGCCAACGTGCAGGGTGCGCTCGTCGCCGAGGCGCTCGCCGCCCGGCCCGAGGTCGACCGTGTGATCGGGCTCGATACCCGCCCGCCGGGTCCTGACCTCGCGAGCGTGATCGACCACGTGGACGCCGACGTCCGCGTGCAGGACCTGGCGCGACGGCTGCGCCCGCATCGCATCACCGCCATCGTCCACAACGACATCCACCAGTTCCCGGAACCGGGCCGGGCCGGGCGACACCTGCACGACATCAACGTCGTCGGCACGCTCACCCTGCTCAGCGCCGCCGCCTCGCTCCCGGAGCTCGAGGCCGTCGTCGTGCGAGGCAGCGCCGCGATCTACGGCGCGGAGCCCGCCGCCCCGGCGTTCTGGCGGGAGGACGACCTGCCGCCGGGCGCCGATCGGGAGAAGCTGCGGACCCGCTTCCAGCGCGACGTGGCCGAGATCGAGCAGCTCGTGGCCGTCTTCGCCCGGCGGCACCCCGAGATCGCCTGCACGACCCTGCGGATGCAGCCTGCGGTCGGAGGCCGGCTCGACACCCCGATCACCCGGCTGGTCCGCGCCCGGATCGTCCCGACCTACCTGGGGTTCGACCCCCGCGTGCAGGTCATCCACCTCGAGGACGCGACGCAGGTGCTCGTCCGGGCCGCCGCGGCCCGTGTCCGCGGAACGGTGAACGCGGGAGCTCCCGGCCCGCTCTCGCTCTCCCGGGCGCTCCGCGCGATCGGTCGCCCCGCCCTGCCGATCGCCGGGCCGCTTTACGGCACGGTCGTCGGGCTCACCGCCCGGGTCGGCGGGCTGCCCGCGCTGAGCGTCGACACGGCGCGGTACCTGCACTACGGACGCGTCGTCGACCTGACCCGGCAGGAGCGCGAGCTCGGGCTCGTCCCGGAGCGCGACACGCTGGCCGCGCTCACCGCCGCGGCGGACCGGGCACCGGCTGCGAGGGCCGCGTGATGGGGCTGATCGAGCGCGTCAGGGGCGCGGGCGAGGAGGACGCCTGGGGCTACGACCCGGGCTACGCCGCGAGGGTCCAGCCGATCTTCGACGGGCTCTACGACCAGTGGTGGCGCGTCCGCGCGAGCGGCGGTGAGCACGTCCCCGCCGACGGGCCCGCGCTCCTCGTCGCCAACCACGCCGGCCTGCTCCCCTGGGATGCGGCGATGCTCACCACCGCCGTCTGCCGCGCCTGGGCCGCGGGGGGCGAGGAGGGGACGCGCCGCCCGCGCTTCCTGATGGGCGACGGAGCCTTCGACCTCCCCTGGCTGGGGGTGGGCGTCCGGAAGCTCGGCGGCGTCCCCGCCGGGCCCGCGAACGCCGCCCGCCTCCTGGGCGAGGGGCACACGGTGCTCGCCTTCCCCGAAGGTGCGGGGGCCGCCGGGAAGCCCTGGGCAGATCGCTACCGGCTACTGCGCTTCGGACGCGGCGGGTTCGCGGCGACCGCGATCCGCGCGGGCGTGCCGATCATCCCGTGCGGGATCGTCGGTGCCGAGGAGGCCTACCCGCGGCTCGGGCAGGTCCCGGCCCTGGCCCGACTCACCCGCCTGCCGGTCTTCCCGCTCACCCCGACCTTCCCGTTGCTCGGGCCGCTCGGCCTCGTTCCGCTGCCCGCGAAGTGGCGGATCCAGATCGGCGAGCCGGTGCCGACCGCGGAGCTCGGCCCGTCCGCGGCCGATGACCGCGCCGTCGTGCTGGCGCTGGCCGAGGCCGTCCGGGCCCGTGTGCAGGATCTCGTCCACGAGCAGCTCACCCAGCGAGCAGGAGCGTTCCTCTGATGGTCTCCCCCGAGTTCAGGTCCGCCGAGGAGTTTCGCGGGGTCATGGACCAGATCTTCACGATGATGAGCACCGACGAGGCCATGGGCCCGGCGCTGCGGGACGCCGACGTGCCCCAGCGCTTCTCGTTCGAGGACGTCGGCCTCATCGTGAACATCCGCGCGACGCGGGAGGGCGAGGAGGGCAATCTGCTGTGGGCCTGGTCGGACGACGTCGACTGGGAGCCGCAGGTGCGCATGGCGATGACCTCGCAGGTCGCCAACCGGTACTTCCAGGGCAAGGAGAACATCGCGATGGCGATCGCCCGGCGCCGGATCAAGACCGGGGGGGACGTCAAGGCGGCCCTGGAGATCCTTCCGCTCACGAAGCCGGTCTTCGCCCGCTACCGGCAGCTCGTCGAGCGCGAATACCCGCACCTCGAGGCCTAGGGAACCGCGTGCCCTCCTCCCTGACCACCGCCGAGGTCGCGGACCGCTCCGGCGTGACGCCCGCGACGCTGCGACGCTGGGTGCGCGCCGGCCTGATCCCGGGCGCGGACGGGCTCAGCTGGTCGGCGGCGGAGGCCGCGCACGCCCGCATCGTCGCCCGCCTGCGCGAGCGCGGTCACTCGCTCGAGCAGATCCGCGCCGCCACAGCCGAGGGCCGCCTCGCCTTCGGCTACATCGAGGACCTCCTCCCGGGGACCGAAGGGCGGCTGACCGTCAAGGAAGCGGCCAAGGACACGGGGCTCGACGCCGCGCTGATCGAGCGGATCTACTCGGCGATGGGCTTCAACTCGGGCTCGCTCGAGCTCATCACCGAGGACGATCTCCAGTTCCTGCGCTACGGCGCCGCCGTTCTCGCCGCCGGGCTGCCGCTCGTCGCGTTCCTGCAGCTCTGCCGGGTCTACGGGCAGGCGCTGGCCCAGATCGCCGACGCGGAGGTCCGCCTCTTCCATCTGTACGTGCACGAGCCGCTCATGCGCGACGGGCGGCCCGGGCTCGAGATGGCCGAGGAGATGGAGGGCCTCGCGCGGGAGCTCATGCCGCTCGCCTCCCCGATCATGGATCACGTCCACGGGCGGTTCCTGCAGCACTTCGTGGAGCAGGACGTGATCGGCCACATGGAAGTCGATCTGGACGGCGGCGACCTCGACCTGGGCCGGCTGCGCGTGGCCATCGCCTTCGCCGACCTCGCGGGCTACACGCGGCTCACCGAGGAGCAGGGCGAGGAGGAGGCGGTCGGGGCGGTCGAGCGCTTCGTCGAGGCCGTCGAGCACACGCTCCCGGACGACGCCCGGGTCATCAAGACGATCGGCGACGAGGCGATGGTCGTGGGTTCGGACCCGGCCGCGCTCGTGGACTGGGCCGTCGGCTTCCAGCTGCTCCACAGCGAGCGCCCGCTGCCGCGGATCGGCCTGCACTACGGCGCGACGCTGTACCGCGACGGCGACTACTTCGGCCGCGAGGTCAACCTGGCGGCCCGGGTCGCCGCCCGCTCGGCCGGAGGTGAGGTGATCGTCACCCGGCCCGTAGTCGAGGCGGCGGGCAGCCACCTCGAGTTCGAACGGATCGGGGAGGTGCGCCTCAAGGGGTTCACCGAGCCAACCGAGCTCTTCGTGGCCCGGCAGGCCGACGAGGACTAGCTCAGCCCAGGAGGGGGAGGAGGTCGAGCGGGGCGGCGAGCACCGTCTCCGCGCCCGCGGCCTCGAGCTCCCCGGGTGGCCCGTACCCCCAGGCGGCGCCCAGGACCCGGAGGCCGTGCGCCCGGCCGCCGTGCACGTCGTGCTCGCGGTCGCCGACGAGGACGGCCCCCCGGCCCGTCTCGAGGCCGAGCGCGTCGAGGGCCCGCGCGACGGTCGCCGCCTTGTCCTCGATCGAGGGCGGGACCGGGCCGCGGATCGTCGCGAAGTGGCGTGCGAGGCCGAGGTGTTCGAGGATCCCGACCGCGGCGGGCTGCGCCTTCGAGGTGGCCACACCGAGTAGGTGTCCGGCCCCTTCGAGCTCCTCGAGCAGTTCGGGGATCCCGTCGTAGACCAGCGTGCCGTCGAGCATCGTCGCGAGGTACCGCTCGCGGTAGGCGGTCACCGCGTCCTCGACCTGGTCGACCCCTCGGCCGAGCAGCCAGGCCCAGGTCTCGTGGATCGGCGGGCCGATCCGGGGCACGAGCTCGGCCTCGGTCCGCTCGGGTTCCCCCATCGCGCGGAGCGTCGCGTTGAGGCCGTCGACGATCGCGGGGCGGGAGTCGACGAGCGTCCCGTCGAGGTCGAAGAGGATCGCGGTCGGCCGGTCCGCGAAGCTGCTCATTCCGTGCCGAAGATGCGGTCGCCCGCGTCGCCGAGACCGGGCCGGATGTAGCCCTTCTCGTCGAGCTGCCGGTCGAGGGCGCCGACGACGATCGGGAGGTCCGGCAGCGCGCCGCGGACGCGCTCGACGCCCTCGGGTGCCGCGACCAGGCAGACCAGGTGCAGATCGGTCGCACCGGCCTCGCGCAGACGTGTGAGCGCCGCCAGCGCCGAGCCGCCGGTGGCGAGCATCGGGTCGACGACGAAGACGGTGGCCTCGCCGATCACGTCCGGGAGCGACTCGTAGTAGGCCTCGGGCTCGAGGGTCTCCTCGTTGCGCCGCATCCCGAGGTGGCCGATCGCCGCCTCCGGGACCAGGCGCAGGAAGCCGTCGACCATGCCGAGGCCCGCGCGCAGGATCGCGACGACGGCGATCGGCTTGGCCGGACGCTGAGCGGCGGCGGGCTCGAGTGGGGTGAGGACGTGGAAGTCCTCCCGGGCGAGCTCACGCGTCGCCTCGTAGGCGAGGATCGCGGCGGCTTCCCCGAGCGCGTGCCGGAACTCCTCCCGGCGCGTGTCGGCCGAGCGCAGCACCGCGACGTGGCGGGCGAGGAGCGGGTGGTCGACGACGGTGAGGCCTTCCATCGCCGCGAGGCTACCGGCCGGCGCCGCGGGCGCTAGCGTCGTCCTCGTGCCCGGGCCCGCCGCCACACCGCACCGGAACGTCGAGCTGAAGGGTCGGGATCCCGACCCGGAGGCCACGCTCGCCGCCGCGCTCGCCGCCGGGGCGGAGGACCACGGGGTGCTGCGCCAACGCGACACGTACTTCGCCGCCCGCAGCGGCCGCCTGAAGCTCCGCGAGCAGGAGCCGGGCGGGGCCCAGCTCATCGCCTACGAGCGCGCGGACGCCGCGGTCGCCCGCCAGAGCGCCTACCACCTGGTGGACGTTCCGGACCCGGCCGCTCTGATCGCCGCGCTCGACGCCGCCCACGGGACCACGGTCGTGGTCGAGAAGGAGCGGCGCCTGCTGATCCACGACGGTGTCCGGATCCACCTCGACGACGTCACGGGGCTCGGCCGTTGGGTCGAGCTCGAGGCGGTCGCCGCGCCCGGCTCCGACCTCGACGTCGAGCACACGAAGCTCACCCGCCTGCGAGATGCGCTCGGGCTGAGCGACGAGCTCGTGGTCGCCGAGGGCTACGCGGCCATGCTGCTCGCCGCCGGAGCCGCCACGGGCCGGCTCATCGAGCTCGCCCGTGCGGTCCGCGGGCGCGCTCACGCGCCCTACTCGCGCTTCGCCGTCGGTGCCGCGCTGCGGGACGAGCGCGGCGGCCTGCACGTGGGGGCGAACGTCGAGAACGCGAGCTACCCCGAGGGCTGGTGCGCGGAGACGAGCGCGATCGGGGCCCTCGTCGCCTCGGGCGCCCGGCGCATCGAAGAGGTCGCAGTGCTCGCCGACGCGGCGCTCCCGACCCCCTGCGGCGGCTGCCGCCAGCGGCTCTCCGAGCTTGCCGGGCCGGACGTGCAGGTGCACCTCTGCGGGCCGCAGGGCCTCATCCGGACCGTCCGCCTGGCCGAGCTGCTCCCGCTCGGCTTCGCGGCCACCGACCTTCCCGGGCTCCGGCCGTGACCAGCCCCGACGCAGCTGCCGCGGTCGCCGCCGTCCGTGCCCGGACGGATCTGATTCCAAGGGTCGGGATCGTCCTCGGCTCCGGGCTCGGCGCGGTTGCGGACGCGGTCGAGGGCGCTGTCTCGATCCCGTACGCCGAGCTCCCGGGCTTCCCGGTGGGGGAGGTCGCAGGCCACGCCCGGACCCTTCACCTCGGCACCCTCGCCGGCGTCCCCGTCGCGGTCCTCCAGGGCCGTGCGCACCTCTACGAGGGCGTGGACCCGGCGGCGCTCCGCGTCCCCGTCCGCACGCTCCGCGGGCTCGGCGCCGAGCTGCTCCTGCTCACGAACGCCGCGGGTTCGCTGGTGCCGGAGGTCGGCCCGGGGCGGCTGATGGCGATCACGGACCACATCAACCTCATGGGGGCGAACCCGCTCATCGGTCGGAACGACGAGGCCGTCGGGCCGCGCTTCGTCCCGCTCGGTGCGCTCTACGACCCGGATCTCCGCGACCGGCTCCACGCCGCCGCTCGGGCCGAGGGCATCCCATTGGCCGACGGGGTCTACCTCGCCGTGAGCGGTCCGTCGTTCGAGACCCCGGCGGAGATCCGCGCCTTCCGCACGCTCGGCGCCGACGCCGTGGGGATGTCCACGGCTCCCGAGGCCGTCGTGGCCGCCCACTGCGGGCTGCGGGTCGCCGCGGTCTCCTGCATCACGAACCTCGCCGAGGGGCTCGGCGACGAGCTGCTCTCCCACGAGAACACCCTGGCCGCCGCCGCGCTCGGCGCCACCGACCTCACCCGCCTCATCCCCCGCTTCCTGGAGGAGCTATGAGCACGATCGACGCCGCACGGATCATCGGCCTGATGGACCTGACGAGCCTCAACGAGGACGACACGGAGGAGGTCGTGGACGCGCTCTGCGACCAGGCGGTGACGGTCAAGGGGCCGGTCGCCGCCGTCTGCGTCATGCCCGCCTTCGTCGCTCAGGCCGCCGAGCGGCTCGAGGGGACCGGCGTGCGGATCGCGACCGTCGCGAATTTCCCGCACGGGGACCCTGATCCCGACGCCGCCGCCCGCGAGGTCGCCGCCGCCGTGGACGAGGGTGCCGACGAGGTCGATGTGGTGGCGCCCTGGCGGGCCGCACTCGGCGGGGACTACGGCGCGATCGGTGCGCTCGTCACCGCGTGTGCGAACGAGTGCGACGCGCTCAAGGTGATCCTCGAGACGGGGTCGCACCCCGACCCGGCGAAGACGCGGATCATGGCCGAGTACGCCCTCGAATCCGGGGCCGCGTTCCTCAAGACCTCGACCGGCAAGCACGGGGCCGGCGCCTCGCTCGACGCGGCGCGGATCCTGCTCGCGGTCGGGGGCCGGCGCGCCGGCGTGAAGGTCGCGGGCGGCATCCGCACGGTGGCGCAGGCCACCGATTACGTCATGCTCGCCGACGAGCTGCAGGGCGGGCCCGCGGTCGCCCAGACCTTTCGGATCGGGGCCTCCTCGCTGCTCGGCGAGCTCCTCGAGCGGTGACCCCCGCCGCCGGGATCCCGGCCGTGCCCAAGGCCGAGCTTCACGTCCACCTGGAGGGGACCGCCCGGCCGGGGCTCATACGTGCCCTGGCCGCCCGCAACGGCGTGTCGCTGCCCGAGGGGCTCTTCGCCGACGCGGAGACCTTCGCCTGGAGCGACTTCCTGGACTTCCTGCGCACGTACGACCTCGCCGCGAGCGTCATGCGCACCGCCGAGGACTACCGGGACGTCGTCTTCTCCTACCTGTCGGAGTGCGCGCAGCAGGGGGCGGTCTACGTCGAGCTGATCGCCTCGCCCGATCACGCCCGCGCGGTCGGGTTGCCCGAGGCCGAGCACCGGGCCGGCCTGTTCGCCGGCATCGACGATGCCCGCGCGGCCCACGGCATCGAGGGGAGGGTGATCGTCACCGCGATCCGGAACCTCGGGGTCGAGGCGGCCGAGCGGACGGCGCGGGAGGCGGCGGAGCTCGCGCACCCCTACGTGGTCGGCTTCAACCTCGCCGGGGACGAGGCGGGCTTCCCGCCCGGACCGTTCGCCGGGGCGTTCGCCGTCGCTCACGCGGCCGGGCTCGGCTGCACCGTGCACGCCGGGGAGCACGCGGGGCCCGAGCGGATCGCCGAGGCGCTCGACCTGCCCGGGGTGCGGCGGCTCTCCCACGGCGTCCGGGCGATCGAAGATCCCGCCCTCGTCGAGCGGCTCGTCGCCGACGACATCGTGCTCGAGGTCTGCCCGACTTCGAACGTGCGCCTCGGCGTGTACGCCGACTACGCCTCGCACCCGTTCACCCGGCTCCGCGAGGCGGGCGTGCAGATGACCCTCGCCTCCGACGACCCTCCGTATTTCGACGCATCGATCGGGGGCGAGTACGCCGTGGCCCGCACGTCCTTCGGGCTGGACGACGACGCGCTGCTCGACATCACGCGACTCGCGCTACGAGCGGGGTTCATGGATGATGAGACCCGGCGGACGCTGCTCCAGCCACTGGGTTCCGCCGGGGGCGCGCGGTAGGCTGCCGCCGCGCCGACGCACCGGTCGATCAGTCGGTCGCCTTTTCCCACCACACCGAAAGAGGGACATGTTGCTCACCTCATCCAAGCGCGTCATCGCACTGGGCCTCGCGCTCAGCGCCGTCGCCATCACCGGCTGCGGCGACGACGAGGAGACCACCTCGTCCGCCTCCGCCCCCGCCGAGTCCACCGCCGCCGCGCCACCGGCCGGCAAGAAGATCTCCGTCGGCCTCGTGACCGACATCGGCGGGCTGAACGACCGCTCGTTCAACTCGCTCGCCAACAAGGGCCTCGAGGAGGCCAAGAGCGAACTCGGCGTCGAGGGCCGGGTCATCACCTCGAAGTCGAACTCCGACTACGTCCCGAACCTGACCCAGCTCGCCCGCCAGAAGACAGACCTCATCGTCGGCGTCGGCTTCCTGATGGCCGACGCGGTCAACACGGTCGCCAAGAAGTTCCCCGAGCAGAAGTTCGCGATCATCGACTTCCCGCAGGCGGGCCTGAAGGACAAGCCCGCGAACGTCCGGGGTCTTCTCTTCAAGGAGAACGAGGCCGGATACCTCGCCGGGACCCTCGCCGGGCTCTACGCGGAGAAGAACAACATCGACACGATCTCCTCGGTCGGCGGCCAGAAGATCCCGCCGGTGGACGGCTACATCGCGGGCTTCCAGGCCGGCGCGAAGGCGGCCAGCCCGGGCATCAAGACCCTGAACGGCTACTCGCAGGACTTCGTCGACCAGGCGAAGTGCAAGGAGCTCGCGCTGGACCAGATCTCGCGCGGTTCCGGGATCGTGTTCCAGGTCGCCGGTCAGTGCGGCCTCGGCGCGCTGGACGCGGCCAAGGACAAGGGCAAGCTCGGGATCGGCGTCGACGCCGACCAGAGCTTCCTCGGGGAGTACATCCTCACCTCGGCCGAGAAGAAGATCGACATCGCCGTGAAGAACACGGTCAAGTCCGTCCAGGACGACGCGTTCGAGGGCGGAGCCGACGAGCTCTTCGACGTGAAGTCCGACGGTGTCGGCCTCGGCAAGATCTCGGCCGCCGGTGAGGAATTCGCCGCGCAGATCGACGAGGTCAAGACGAAGATCGCCGCCGGGGAGATCGACATCCCCAGCGAGGTCAAGTAGCACCAGCACCATGGCGGAATCCCGCCAAGCGGGTGAGGCCGCGGAGCTCGCGCTCGAGCTCCGCGGCATCACCAAGCGCTTCGGCGCGCTGACCGCGAACGACGCGATCGACTTCGAGCTGCGGCGTGGGGAGATCCACGCGCTCCTCGGCGAGAACGGCGCCGGGAAGTCGACGCTCATGAACGTCGTCTACGGCATCCACCAGCCCGACGCGGGGCAGATCCTCGTCGACGGCGTCACGGTCGCCCCGAAGGGTCCGCGCGCCGCCATGCGCGCCGGCATCGGAATGGTCTTTCAGCACTTCATGCTGATCCCCGTCATGACCGTCGCCGAAAACTTCGTGCTCGGTGCCGAGCCGCGGACGGGCGCCCGGCTCCTCGACGAGAAGGCGGCGGTCGCCCGCGTCCGGGAGCTCTCCGAGCGCTACGGCCTGGCGGTCGACCCGCACGCGAAGGTCGCCGACATCACCGTCGGCCAGCAGCAGCGCGTCGAGATCCTGCGGGCGCTCGACCGCGGCGCGAAGATCCTCGTGCTCGACGAGCCCACGGCGGTACTCACCGCCCAGGAGACCCGCGAGCTCTTCAAGGTCCTGAACCACCTTCGGGATCAGGGGACCTCGATCGTTTTCATCTCGCACAAGCTCAAGGAGCTGCTCGAGATCTCCGACCGGGTCACCGTGCTGCGCCGGGGGCGCTCCGTGGGAACCGTCGTCACCTCCGAGGTCGACGAGGCGGGCCTCGCGAACCTCATGGTCGGCCGCGAGGTGCTCCTCCGCGTCGACAAGGGCGCGTCCCCGAAGTCCGGGGGCGAGGGGCTGCTGGTGACCGACCTGACGGTCATCGACGACCGCGGGCTCAAAGCGGTCGACGGTGCGAGCCTCGCGGTCCGCGGCGGCGAGATCGTCGCGATCGCCGGCATCGACGGCAACGGCCAGTCCGAGCTCATCGAGGCGATCACCGGGCTGCGGCCGATCGCGAGCGGGACCATCCACGTCGGCGGCCGGGACGTCACCGCGTGCGGTGCGCGCGAGATGCTCGACGCGGGGGTCGCCCACATCGCCGAGGACCGCCAGCGCCGCGGCCTCGTGCTCGACTTCACGCTCGCGGAGAACCTGGCGCTGCGGGTCTATCGGAAGGAGTCCCGCTTCGGCCTCTTCTCCCCGAAGCGCCTGGTGGAGCGGGCCCGCCGGCTGCTCGCCGAGTACGACGTCCGGGGCGGGGCGCCCGAGACGATGGCGCGGGCGCTCAGCGGCGGCAACCAGCAGAAGGTCGTCATCGCCCGGGAGATCGACGGCAACCCGGAGCTGCTCGTCGCCGCGCAACCCACGCGTGGTCTCGACGTCGGGGCGATCGAGTTCGTCCACCGCCGGCTCGTGGCCGAGCGTGACGCGGGCCGCGCGGTGCTGCTCGTCTCCTTCGAGCTCGAGGAGGTCTTCTCGCTCGCCGACCGGATCCTGGTCATCTTCGAGGGGCGCATCGTGGACGAGCTGCCGCCCACGGTGACCGAGGAGCAGATCGGCCTGCGGATGGCCGGCGGCGGCGCGAGCCAGGAGGCGGCCGCATGAGCGCCCCGGCGCCGCCCGCCGAGTCCGCGGGCCCGACGACCGCCGGGCGGATCTCGGGCTTCATGCGCAGCGGCGGCGTGCTCACCCCGGTCCTGACCGCGCTCCTCGCGTTCCTGATCGGCGGTCTCGTCGTCGCGCTCACCGGCAAGAATCCGGTGTCGGTCTACAAGGCGTTCTACGAGGGGACCGGTCTCAACTGGCTGCTCCCCTGGACCGGCGATCGGGAGTTCTCGGCGGCGAACCTGCAGAGCACCCTGATCCTGACGACGCCGCTCGTCCTCGTCGGCTTCGCGGTCGCCTTCGCGTTCCGGGCTGGGCTCTTCAACATCGGCGGCCAGGGTCAGTACTCGGTCGGGGCGATCGTGGCCGTCTACGTCGGCTCCTCGCTCCCCGACCTCCCGGGGGTGCTGCACATCCTGCTGGCGCTCGTGCTCGGGGCGCTCGCCGGCGGCCTGTGGGCCGGGATCGCCGGGCTCCTCCGTGCCACCGTCGGGGCGAACGAGGTGATCTCGACGATCATGCTGAACTACATCGCGCTCTGGATCGGCGTCTATCTGTTCGGCCTGCAGGGGCCGCTGCAGAACGACACGGACCCGTCGCTGCCGGTCTCCAACGAGATCGTGCAGTCCGCGAAGCTCCCGGTCTTCTGGGGGGACCCTGACCTGCAAGGGCTCCACATCGGACTGTTTCTCGCGCTCGCCGTCGGGATCGTCTTCTGGGTGCTGCTCAACCGATCGGTGAAGGGCTACGAGGCCCGGGCGGTCGGCTTCTCCCCGGACGCGGCGGCGTACGGCGGGATCAACGTCGGGCGCACCTACGTGACGGTGATGGTCACGTGCGGGATCTTCGCCGGGCTCGCCGGGGCGATCGACGTCCTCGGGTGGCAGTTCCGGGTCGCGACGAACGACATCCAGGGCTCTCAGATCGGTTTCCTGGGGATCGCCGTGGCGCTGCTCGGCCGCAACACGGCCGTCGGGACGATGCTCTCGGCGCTGCTCTTCGGCGCGCTGCTGCAGGGCACGAACGTCCGCAACCTCGATCCGACGGTCTTCGATCCCGCGCTCGCCGGCAACCTCACGACGATCATCCAGGGGCTCGTGGTGCTCTTCGTCTCCGCCGACGTGCTCGTCGTCTATCTCTACCGGCTCAGGCGACGTCGCCGGCAGGAGCAGGCGCCCCCGCCGGGCGCCGCGGTCGTGTCATGAGCACGGCGGTCATGTCGGACCGGCTCCGCTCGCCGACGGGTCCCGCGCGCGGCGGCCTGCGGTCCTACACCCGGGCGACCTGGCTCGGCATCGCCGGGATCGCGCTGGCGCTGCTCGCGTTCTTCGTGACGCTCCCGCCGCTCACGCTCCGCACGGGGATCCCGTCGTGGCTCGTCTGCGCGGCCGCCGCCGGGCTCGGCGTCGCCAGTGTGCGGGCCGGGGAACGGCGGGTGGGCGTCGGCGCGATCGTGGCCGCTGCCGCCTGCGCGCTCGGGGTCTACGCGGCGACGCGTTCGGGCGTGACGAACCTCGAGATCGTGATCTCGTGGGGTGCGCTCACCGCCTCGATGCTCCGCTACGCCACGCCGCTCACCTTCGCGGCGCTCGGCGGCCTGGTCTCCGAGCGCTCCGGCGTGGTGAACATCGCGCTCGAGGGCGGCATCCTGACCGGCGCCTTCTTCGCGGCCTTCGGGGCGGACAAGACCGGCTCCTGGGTCCTCGGGCTCCTGATCGGGGTGGCCGCCGGCATGGTGCTCGGCCTGGTCCACGCGATCTTCTGCGTCTCGCTGCGGACCGACCAGATCGTCACCGGAACCGCCCTGAACTTCATCGCGCTCGGCGTCACCGGGTACCTCTTCGTGTCCGTCTACGGGGATCAGGGCACGCCCACCGATCTCGCACAAGTCCCGAACTTGTCGCTGCCCTTCGCCTCGGTCCCGTTCTTCGGGCCGGCGCTCGCGGGCCAGAACCTGATGGTCTGGCTCGGGCTCGTGGCGGTGCTCGTCATCTTCGTGCTGGTCTTCAAGACGGCGATGGGGCTGCGACTGCGCGCGGTGGGGGAGAACCCGCACGCTGCCGAGACCGTCGGCATCCCGGTCCTCCGCACCCGGTACCTCGCGGTCGTCGCCTCCGGCGGATTGGCCGCGGCCGGTGGCGCGTTCCTCTCGATCGGCTTCCTCGGCTCGTTCTCCCAGAACATGAGCGCCGGCAAGGGCTTCATCGCGCTCGCCGCCCTGATCTTCGGCCGCTGGCGGCCGGGTGGCGTGCTGGCCGCGACGCTCCTCTTCGGCGTCTCGAGCGCGCTCGCGCAACGGCTGCCGCAGTTCGACCCCTCGCTGGCCACCCTGCTCCAAGCGCTCCCGTACGTGCTGACGCTCGTCGCGGTCGCGGGCGTCGTGGGGCGCTCAGTGCCTCCCGCGGCCGACGGGGTGCCCTACAAGAAGGGCGAGTGAGCCCCGCGGTGCCGCCGCCGCCGCTCGAACGGGTGCGGGCCACGGGCCTGCTCCCCGCGGGCGCGCCCGTGTTGGTGCTGCTCTCCGGCGGGCGGGATTCCGTCTGCCTGCTCGGCATGGCGCTCCGGCTCGAGGCCCGCGTGACGGCGCTACACGTCAACTACGGGCTCCGCGGCGAGGCGTCGGACGTGGACGAGGCGCACTGTGAGGAGCTCTGTCGGCGGGTGTCCGTCCCGCTCACGGTGGAGCGCGCCTCGCGGCCGGCCGGCGCGACCGGCAACCTCCAGGCCTGGGCGCGAGACCTTCGCTACGCCGCGGGCGCGCGCCACGCGACGGCGGCCGACGGGCTGCTGGCCGCGGGGCACACCTCGACCGACCAGGCCGAGACGATCCTCTACCGGCTGGCGAGCTCGCCGGGCCGCCGCGCGCTGCTGGGGATGCCCGCCCGCTCCGGACGGCTCGTGCGCCCGCTGCTCGAGCTCACGCGGGAGGAGACGGCCGCGTGGTGCCTCGAGGCGGGGCTCGCATGGCGCGAGGACGCCTCCAACCAGGCGGACACCTACGCCCGCGGGCGGATCCGGGCGGGGCTCGTCCCGGCCCTCCGGGCCGTCGACCCACGCGCCGAGACCAACCTGCTGCGCACCGCCGCGCTCCTCCGTGACGAAGCCGAGGTCCTCGACGTGGTGGTCGACACCGCGCTCGCCGGCCGGCGGACGATCGCGATCAATCACCTGGGGGCGCTGCCGCCTGCCCTCGCCCGGCTCGTGCTCCGCCGGCTGGCCGAGCAGGCCACCGGCGGCCTCTGTCCCCGGGCCGCCGGCCGCCTGGCGGACGTGCTCGCGCTCGAGGACGGTGCCCTCGACCTCGGAGACGGCGCGCGGGCTGAGGTCTCGGGTCGGGTGCTCCGGCTGGTCCCGACGCCGCCGCTGCCCGTCGCGTAGCCTGCCGCGTTCATGCGTGACAAGGCCATCGGAGAGATCCTCGTACAGCCCGACGCTCTCCGGCGGCGCGTCGAGGAGCTCGGAGCTCAGATCACCGCCGACTACGAAGGCCGGGACCTCCTGCTCGTCGGGGTCCTGAAGGGCGCCGTCTTCTTCCTCGCGGACGTCATGCGCCACATCGAGGTCCCCTGCGACCTCGACTTCATGGCCGTCTCGAGCTACGGGTCGGCGACCGACTCCTCGGGCGTCGTCCGCATCCTCAAGGACCTCGACGCGCCGCTCGAGGGGCGCCACGTGCTGATCGTCGAGGACATCGTCGACTCCGGGCTCACCCTCCAGTACCTGCTGCGGAACCTCGGGGCCCGGAACCCGGCCTCGCTCGAGGTCTGCGCCCTGCTGACCAAGCCGGAACGGCGCAAGGTCGAGCTCGAGGCCAAGTACGTCGGCTTCGAGATCCCCGATCGGTTCGTCATCGGCTACGGCCTCGATTTCAACGAGAAGTACCGCAACCTTCCGTACGTCGCGACCATGACCGACGAGGCCGTCGCCGCGGCCGCCGCGGCCCGCTGAGCGGGCACTTCCGCCCGGGTTCGCCCCGGAAACCCACTGCTAGGCTCGATTGCTCATGAGCCGCTTCTTCAAGAGCGTGGCCTTCCCGGTCCTGATCGTGGTCGTGCTCGCGCTCTTCGCCCAGCAGCTCATCTCCCCGGGGAGCGACGAGAAGCCCGTCACCTACTCGGACTTCCTCGTCCAGCTCGACCAGAACAAGGTCAAGACGGTCGAGCTGCGCACGAAGGACAACACCATCGAGGTGCAGCCGAACCAGGGCGACAAGTACGAGGTCGGCTACCTGGACTTCTCCGCGGACAAGCTCGAGGGCGCGCTCGCCGCCGCCAAGGGCGAGGGCAAGATCCAGTCCTACGACGTCAAGGGCTCGAAGACGAACGGCCTCGTCACGGCGCTCATCTACGTCCTGCCGTTCCTGCTCTTCATCGGGCTCTGGATCTTCCTCATGAACTCCATGCAGGGCGGCGGTTCGAAGGTCATGCAGTTCGGCAAGTCGAAGGCCAAGCGGCTCACCGCGGACTCGCCGAAGATCAGCTTCCGGGACGTCGCGGGGGCCGACGAGGCGGTCGAGGAGCTCCACGAGATCAAGGAGTTCCTCGAGAACCCGAAGAAGTTCCAGGCGCTCGGCGCCCGGATCCCCAAGGGCGTGCTGCTCTACGGACCGCCCGGCACCGGCAAGACGCTCCTCGCGCGCGCCGTCGCCGGAGAGGCCGGGGTGCCGTTCTTCTCGATCTCCGGCTCCGACTTCGTCGAAATGTTCGTCGGCGTGGGCGCCTCCCGCGTGCGGGACCTCTTCGAGCAGGCGAAGCAGAACTCGCCGTGCATCATCTTCATGGACGAGATCGACGCCGTGGGCCGCCACCGTGGCGCCGGCATGGGCGGCGGGCACGACGAGCGCGAGCAGACGCTCAACCAGCTGCTCGTCGAGATGGACGGCTTCACCTCGACCGACAACATCATCATGATCGCGGCCACGAACCGGCCCGACATCCTCGATCCGGCGCTGCTGCGCCCGGGCCGCTTCGATCGTCAGATCGCCGTCGACCGACCGGACCGCAAGGGCCGCGCCCGGATCCTCGACGTGCACACGCGAGGTAAGCCGCTCGCCACGGAGATCGACACGGACACGCTCGCCGGGCAGACCCCCGGCTTCACCGGTGCCGATCTCGCGAACCTCGTCAACGAGGCCGCGCTGCTCTCCGCGCGCACGGGCAAGAAGGAGATCGGGCAGGTCGAGCTCGAGGAGGGGATCATGCGCGTCGTCGCTGGTCCCGAGAAGAAGACGCGCCTGATGGGGGAGAAGGAGCGCCTCATCACGGCCTACCACGAGATGGGTCACGCGCTCGTCGGCCACTACCTCGAGCACTCCGACCCGGTGCACAAGATCTCCGTGGTCTCCCGCGGCCAGGCGCTCGGGTACACGATCTCGATGCCGGTCGAGGACAAGTTCCTCACCACCCGCGCCGAGCTGCAGGACTCGATCGCGATGACCCTCGGCGGGCGCGCGGCGGAGGAGATCGTCTTCAACGAGATCACCACCGGCGCTTCGAACGACCTCGAGAAGGTCACGAAGACGGCGAAGCAGATGGTGATGCGCTTCGGCATGAGCGACAAGCTCGGCCTGCGCGTCTTCGGCCACGATCAGTCGCAGCCGTTCCTGGGCCGCGACATGGGCTCCGAGCCCGACTACTCCGACGAGATCGCACGGGACATCGACGAGGAGATCCGCCGGATCGTCCAGTCCGCGCACCAGCGCGCCCGCCAGATCCTCGAGGACAACCGCGAGCTCCTCGACTCGATCTCGGTGCTGCTGCTCAAGCGGGAGACGATCGAGAAGGCCGAGTTCGAGGCGCTCGTCGCCGGCAAGACCGAGCTCGAGGTCTTCGGCCCCGACGACATCCCCGCCGAGGACGAGCCGCTCCCCGGCACCCCGGCCCCGGTCGAGCGCGCCGAGCGCCCCTCCGCGTCGCGCGGCGGGTCGCTGCGCCCGGGCCTCGCGGGGGCCGAGATGCGCGCGGACGACCCGCGAGCGCCCAAGCTGGGCTGACACCACCCCGCGCCCGAGCTGGGCTGACACCACCCCGCGCCCGCGCGAGGAAGCCGTTCGGAGAACGGCTCGCCGAGCGAGCAGAAGTCCGAACGGTCTTGGCCGACGGCGTCTGTTGCGACGTCCTCCGCACTCTCGTCACGTCTCTGCGTAGATCGGTAACAGGCGACCCGCGCATGCTTCGCGGATGGGGTTCCACCCGGTCTTCGACGTTCCCGCGCGTGAGCTCGCCCTGCTGCGCCTCATGCCGCCCGACCGGGCCATCTCCGAAGCCGCACGGCGACGCAGCGGCGTCCTCAGCCGCTCCCAGCTCATCGAGATCGGGCTCAGCAACGCCGCGATCAGCCGGCGCGTGCAGCGCTCACTCCTGTTTCCGCACCACCGGGCCGTGTTCGCGGTCGGGCGGCCTGATCTCACCCGTGAAGGCGCGCGGCGGGCGGCGCTGCTGCGATACGGCCGGCGTTCTGCACTGAGCTGGTTCACCGCGGCGACAACGCTCGACCTCCTCGGGCCGCGTGCTCGCATCGACGTGACCGTGGACGGTCGTCCTGACCGTGCTCGCGGCGCCCCGGGCGTCCGCCTGCACTACACCCGACGATGGGCCCCGGGGAGGTCGTGCTGGTGGGAGGACTGCCGTGCACGAGCGTCGCTCGCACGCTGGCCGATCTCGCAGGGCTGCCGGACGAGCGCATGTTCCAACGGGCCTGGAACGCAGCGGACAGCGCGCTCCTGCTCGACCTCGCGGCGCTCAGCGATCAGCTCCTGCGGCAGCCCGCGGGGGTGGCGCGGCTCCGCGCGCGCCTCGACCGATACACCGCGGCGCCGCCCCTCGAGTCGGTGCTCGAGGAGCTCTTCTACGAGCTCTGTCGCGCGGAGGGGCTCCCGCTTCCGACGTGCCAGTGGCCCCTGGCAGACGGAGACCGGAGCGGGCGCGTCGACTTCGTGTTCGAAGAGCACGGGGTCGCCGTCGAGGTCGACGGTCGGAAGTGGCACGCGATCCAGGCCGCGTACGAAGAGGATCGAGCCCGCGACCTGCGCCTGCGGGAGCTCGGCTTCGACCCGCATCGCTACACCTGGCGGCAGGTGCACGACGAGGGCCCGCGGGTCGCGGCGGCGCTCAGGCTCGTGCTGTCCGACGAAGTCGTTCGGAGAATGGCTCGCTGAGGGAGCAGAACTCCGAACGGCTTCGTGCGGCGCCGCCCGCGACCGCGGCCTCAGTCGCCGGACCGCGCTCGGATGACCGCGCCGAGGCGCTCGTCGTCGTAGGCGGTCGGTTCCGTCGAGCCCACCCAGTCGCCGAGCAGCGTGATGAAGCGGGCGGGGTCGTCGAGCATCGGGAAGTGGCCGGCGTCCGCGAAGACCTCCAGCTGGCTATCTGTCAACGCCGCGTGCGCCGCGCGGCCGTGCGCGACCGGGATGATCGGATCCTGCTCACCCCAGACGAGCAGGACGGGGACCTCGTCGGCCAGGTAGAGGCGGTCGATGGCGCTCACCCGCTGCCCGCCGAACGAGGCGATCGATCGCGCCGTGCGCACGAAGGCGGCCCGCCGCTCCCCGTCGCCCAGCGAGGCGACGCCGCCCGCCATCTCCGCGAGGTCCGCCCCAGGCTGGAGGCCGAGGCGCCCGAACGCGGCCCCGACGGCACCGACCGCCCGGAGCACGGGCGGGGTGGTTGCGAGGCGGATGACCTGCTCGGCGCCAGGAAGCGTCGCGGCCCGGATCAGTGGGCTCACCTCGCGGCCGAGGCCCCCGGAGGAGACGAGCGCGAGGCGCTCGACCCGTTCTGGGAACTGGTAGGAGAAGACCATCGCCACCCCGCCTCCGAGCGAGTGCCCGACGACGGTGACACGCGGGAGCCCGAGCACCTGAAGGAGGTCGCGGAGGATCGAAGCGTGGGCCCCGAGCGAGTGGTCGCCACGATGGCGCTCGGAGGCACCGTGGCCCGGAAGGTCCGGAGCGATCACCGTGTGTCCGGCCTCGGCCAGACCCGGCATGACCGGCTGCCAGCTCGCCGAGGAGTTCGTGATGCCGTGGACGAGCAGGAGCACCGGGCCCGTCCCGAGGCGCCGGTAGGCCAGGCGCCTCCCGTGCAGCACGACGGTCTCCAGGGGGATCTGCGCGCTCTCCATCGCCGGGTTCTACCCGCTGCTGCGTGCGCCTACGACCAGGCCGGTGTGCGATGCGACACCCGTCTACGCTCCGCGGGTGAGCGAGCCCACCTACCCGCAGCGCCCCTTCGTCCCGCCCCCGGGGGCGACGGAGGTGGTCCTCGTCCGCCACGGCGCCTCGGAGGCGCACATCCCCGGCACCCCCTTCCCGCTCATCGACGGTGGCCACGCCGACCCGCCGCTCGCGCCCGAGGGCCACGCCCAGGCCGAGCAGGTGGGTGCACGGTTGGCGGCGGCCGCGCATCCGAGCGCCGTCTTCGTCACGACGCTCCAGCGCACCGTCCAGACCGCCGCGCCTCTGCTGGCGGCGACCGGCCTCACCGCCACGGTCGTCCCCGAGCTCCGCGAGGTCCATCTCGGCGAGTGGGAGGGCGGAGAGCTCCGCATTCGGATGGCCAAGCGGGATCCCCTCGCGATCCGGGTGCTCGAAGAGGAGCGTTGGGCGGTCATCCCCGGCGCGGAGGAGGCAGACGTGCTCGCCGAACGCGTGAGCCGCGGCCTCGCCCGCATCGTCGAGACGGCCGGGCCGGACACGAGCGTCGTCGCCGTGCTGCACGGCGGCATCATCGGGGAGCTCTGCCGCCAGGCCGCCGGGGCCCGTCCCTTCGCCTTCGTACACGCTGACAACTGTTCGATCAGCCGCCTGGTCGTCCTGCCCGGCGGCCGCCTCCTCCTGAGGTCCTTCAACGACACGAGCCACCTTGGCTGAGCCGGCCTGGGAGGTCATGGGGGTCGTCAACGTCACGCCCGACTCCTTCTCGGACGGCGGGAAGTGGCTCGACCACGACCTGGCGATCGCCCACGGACTGGAGCTCCGCGCTCAAGGTGCGGCCCTCCTGGACGTCGGCGGGGAATCGACGCGGCCGGGGGCCGCTCCGGTCGAGGCGGGCGTCGAGCGGGAGCGCGTCGTCCCGGTGATCGCCGCGCTGACGGCGCGGGGCGCTCGGGTGTCGATCGACACGACCAAGCTCACCGTGGCCGAGGCTGCGCTCGACGCGGGGGCGAGCTACGTCAACGACGTCACCGCGTTCCGCCACGATCCCGCGATGGCCGGGCTCACGGCCAGCCGGGGGGCTACCTGCTGCCTCATGCACATGCGCGGCGAGCCCCGCACGATGCAGGAGGACCCGTGCTACGACGACGTCGTCGACGAGGTCAAGGCGTTTCTGCTGGACCGTGTCGCTTTCGCCGTCGGCGAGGGGGTCCCGGAGGCGCGCATCCAGCTCGATCCCGGCCTCGGCTTCGGGAAGACCGCGACCCACAACCTCGAGCTCCTTCAACGGTTGCCCGAGCTGGTCGCTCTGGGCTTCCCGCTCGTGATCGGCGCCTCGCGCAAGAGCTTCCTGGGCCGGCTGACGGGCCGTGAGGATCCGGGTGAGCGGCTCCCCGCGACCCTCGCGGTGAACGTCCTGGCGCTCGCCGCGGGGGCCCGGATCTTCCGCGTCCACGACGTCGCCGAACACGTCGATGCGCTCACCGTGGCGGCTGCTACGTTCCGCGGACATGCCTGACTCAGACCGTTCGCCGGACCCCGAGGACGACGACGACATCGGCTTCGACCCGGACGAGGACGACGGCTGGGAGGAGGACGAGGAGGGCCGCCAGACCGAGGTGACCATCGAGGTCTCCGGGCTCTCCCTCTACACCCACCACGGCGTCACGGCCGCGGAGCAGGAGGTCGGGCAGCGGCTCGTGCTCGACATCCGGCTCGAGGTCGGGGAGTGCGACGCCACGGTCACCGACATGGTCGAGGACACCGTCGACTACGGGGCGGTCTGCACGACCGTCTCGCTGGTCGCGCAGCAGCGCTCCTACAAGACGCTCGAGCGGCTCTGCTCGGTCATCGCCGACCGGCTGCTCGACGACTACGCGGCCGAGGAGGTCTGGGTCAAGGCAGCCAAGCCCGAGCCGCCGATCGCGCTTCCCGTCGGCGAGGTCTCGGTCGAGGTGTGGCGCCAGGCGGGCGAGCGGTGAGCGTCCACCCGTTCGACGTCTCGACGGGGCTCGAGCGCCTCGCCGAGGGGCGCTTCCGAGCGGAGATCGATCCCGACTGGTTCGCCCCGATGGGGCCGAACGGCGGGTACCTCGCGACGATTCTGCTGCGGGCGTTCACCGTCGCGGTCGACGATCCCGCTCGCGCGCCCCGGTCGCTGAACATCCACTACCTGCGGCCCCCGAAGGCGGGGCCGGCCGAGGTCGGGGTGGCCGTCGAACGGGTCGGACGGTCGCTGACCTCCCTGAGCGCGCGGCTCGAGCAGGACGGGCGGCTCTGCGCGCTCGCCCTGTCCGCCTTCGCGACGGACATGCCGAGCGCCGGCGAGTGGGCGCCGGAGATGCCGAAGGCCCGGCCGCCGGAGGGCATCGAGCGGCTGCGCCTCCCGGAGGGCTCGCCGAAGCTCTTCGAGCGCCTCGACATCCGGCCGGCGATCGGCGCGCGGCCCTTCACCGGGAGCGACGAGGCGCGAACCGGCGGCTGGTTGGCCTTCGATCCGCCCCGACCGATCGACGCCCTGGGCTGCGCGACCATGGTCGACGCGTACTGGCCTGCGCCCTTCACCCGGCTCACCGGGCCGATCGCTGCACCGACGATCGATCTTTCGATCCACTTCCGCGCCCGGCTGCCCGTCGACGGGCCCGTCCTCGGTCTCTTCACCTCGCGCGCCTCGGAGCTGGGCTTCTTCGAGGAGGACGCCGAGCTCTGGAGCCCGGAGGGGGTCCTGCTCGCCCAGGGTCGTCAGCTCGCGCTCATCCGGCCGCTGTGAGCCACGGCTACCTCGGGATCGGCGGCAACCTCGGCGACCGCCGGGCCACGCTGCAGCGAGCGGTCGACGCTCTGTCTGGCGCCGGGGTTCGCGTGCTCGCCTCCTCCTCCGTCTACGCGACGGCCGCGGTCGGCGGCCCCGCCGGGCAGCCCGACTTCCTGAACGCGTGCCTCGAGATCGAGACCGCGCTCTCCCCGCCCGCGCTGCTCGAGGCGCTCAAGGCCCTCGAGGCGCAGGCCGGACGCGCCGCAGAGGGGACGCCCGAGCACGTGCACCACGGTCCGCGTCCGCTCGACCTCGACATCCTGCTCCTCGGCGAGGCGGCCTACGCGGACGACCGTCTCCAGATCCCGCACGCCGCGCTGCTCGAGCGCCGGTTCGTCCTCGTCCCGCTGCTCGAGCTCGCCTTCGATCTCGTGCTCCCGGACGGGAGACGACCCGCCGACGCCCTCGCGGCCCTCCCGGTGGACGAGGACGTCCGGAGCGCGGGGTCCCCGCTCACCGTGCCGTGAGTCAGGCGGCCAGCGGGAGCGCTTCGCGCGGGATCGACCCCACCGGGAGGTGACCGACGTTCTCCGGGAAGAGCCGGTCGGCCCACTGCCCGCAGGGGCGCGGGCCGATGATGTCCCGGAGGTCCTGCATCGCCATTAGGAGCTTGAGCGACGGGGCGATCTGCAGGTCGGCGACGTTCGGCCGGTCTCCGTCGAGGACGCCGTCGGCGATCCACCCGTCGATCTGGTCCAGCCACCCCGGGAGGCTCTGGAGGTCCGCGGCGCGGGCGTCGTCGGAGGTCGCGTTCATCTTGAGCTCGATCCGGGCGATGAGCGGGATCGAGGCCTTGAGCGCGAACCCGGGCAGCGGCATCTTCGCGCCCTCGGAGAAGGACGGGGCGTGTTCCGCGTTCGCCAGGAGGGTCGGCCAGAGGATGCGGCGCGTCGCGGCCTGCAGCACGTCCTCGCCCCATGCCTCGGCCTCGAGGACCCGCTCGCGCGCCTGCGCGTCGGCGGGCAGCAGGGCAGGCTCGGGGACGAGCTGTTCGAGGCGCCGCAGGATCGTCCGCGATCCGCTGAGCTTCTCGCCGGTCTCGAGCTTGATCGCGGGGACGGTCCGCTGCCCGAAGAGCACGCGCATGACGGCGGCGTGCATGGCCGGCGGCAGCTCGATCATCTTGTAGGCGACACCCTTCAGCTCGAGGGCGCGCTTGACGGTCTCGCAGGGGTGAGAACCGTGGACGACGTACAGGGTGGCGGGCATGGCCTGAGCCTATAAGCCATCATCGTGGCCGGATGCTCCTGGTCGTCGACGTCGGCAACACGCAGACCCACTTCGGGACCTACTCGGGCGATGACCTGATGGAGCACTGGCGGTTCGCCACCGTGAGGACCTCGACGGCGGACGAGCTCGGCGCCGCGCTCCGTGCTCTCCTCGAGCTGCGAGGCATCGGCCTGGCCGATCTCGACGGCTCGATCATCTCGAGCACCGTGCCCCAGCTCGAGCCCGAGTGGATCAAGATGGGTCAGCGCTACCTCGGCCACGACACGCTGGCCGTCGGGCCGGGCCTCAAGACCGCGATGCCGATCCGCATCGACAATCCGCGGGAGCTCGGCGCGGACCGGCTCGTCAACGCGATCGCCGCCTACGACCGGGTCGCGGGACCCGTCATCTCGGTCGACTTCGGCACCGCGGTCAACTACGACGTCGTCTCGGGGAAGGGCGAGTACCTCGGCGGGGTCATCGCCCCCGGGGTGGAGCTCTCCCTCGACGCGCTCACCACCCGCGGCGCGAAGCTCCCGAAGATCGACCTCCTGGCTCCGCGCCACGCGATCGGCAAGTCGACGGTCGAGGCGATCCGCTCCGGGGTCATCTACGGGTACGCAGGCCAGGTCGACGGCCTCGTGACCCGGCTCATAGAGGAGCTGGGGGAGGAGGCCGAGGTGCTCGCCACCGGTGGTCTCGCCTCCTACATCGTCCCGCACACCACGGTGATCGACGAGATCGACGAGGACCTCACGCTCCGTGGCCTGAAGATTCTGCACGAGCGCAACGCCTGAGCCGCACGATCCTCACCCGGGAGGAGGCGCGCCGGCTGGCGCTCCACGCGCAGGGGCTCGCGCTCCCGCCGACCCGGGGCCGTCCCGCGGCCGCCACGGTGGCCGCCACCGTCGAGCGCCTCGGGGCGGTTCAGCTCGATCCGATCAGCGCGGTCGCCCGCTCGCCGCTGCTCGTCCTCCACGCCCGCCTGGGCGCGGGGTTTCGCGAGGAGGAGCTCGACGCCGCGATCCACGCCGACCGCGCCTGCTTCGACTACTGGGCCCACGACGCCTCGATCGTGCCGCTCGCCGATCTGCCGCTCCATCGCTGGCAGCAGCGTCGGTTCCTCGCCCTGGAGACGGCCCGCTCGGTCCGGCTGCGTGCCTGGATGGACGCGAACGCCCATTTCTCCGAGGCGGTGCTCGCCGACCTGCGCGAGCACGGGCCGCTCCGGGCCTCCGACCTCGAGGACCACTCGACCGAGCCGTGGCGCTGGGGGTACTGGACCGACGAGGTCTCCTCCCGGCAGACCGTGGCCCGGATGCTCCAGGTGCTGTGGATGAGCGGCCGGGTGGGGGTGGCCGGACGGCGGGGGATCGAGCGGCTGTGGGACGTGTACGACCGGTGCCTGCCGGCCGGCGCGCTCGGCGCCGCGGACGCCGCACCGCTCACGGATCGGGAGGTGGGCGAACGGGCGGCGCGTCGCGCGCTGAGCATGCTCGGCGTCGCGAAAGCCACGCACATCACGCGCCACTTCACGCGGGGCCGCTATCCGGGCCTCGCGGAGGTGCTCGCCGACGGGGTGGCCTCCGGTGAGTTGCGCGAGGTCGAGGTGGAGGGGTGCCGCGGCGTCTGGTTCGCCTTCGCCGCCACGCTCGAGACGCTCGCCGACCTGGAGCCCGGCCGCCGCACCGTGGCGCTCTCCCCGTTCGACAACCTGCTCTGCGACCGCGCCCGGGCGGCCGAGCTCTTCGACTTCGACCACCGTCTCGAGATCTACACGCCGCCGGCCAAGCGCCGCTGGGGCTACTACGTGCTTCCGATCCTCCATCGCGAGCGCCTGATCGCCCGCGCCGATCTCAAGCTCGACCGGGACGCGGGCGTCCTGCGGGTGCTCTCCCTCCACGAGGAGCCCGGCCGCCGCGCACCCGGTGCCGTGCGCGAGGCACTGGAGCGCCTGGCCTCCTGGCGTGGCGCGCGCCTCGACGCGTGAGCGCGCCCGCAGCGCCGTCGAGATGTCTTGAATCCCCCGTGGAGGGGGAGAAGCGACGTCTCGACGCGGGGCTACCCTCCGCTTCGTGGCCCTTCCCGCCCTCGACAGCCCCTGGCAGCTCGCCCACCTGACGGTCCCGAACCGCGTCCTGCTCGCGCCGCTGGCGGGGATCGGCAACTGGTGCGTCCGCCTGCAGGCCAAGCGCTACGGGGCCGGGATGGCGGTCTCCGAGATGGTCTCGAGCTTCGCCATCCACTACGGCAACGAGAAGACCTGCGTGGAGATGCTCCGCCTGCACCCGGAAGAGCGGGACGCGGGCCCGGTCGCGATCCAGCTCTTCGGCCAGGACCCCGAGGTCATGCACTCCGCGGCCGCCCACGTTGCCGCGACGACCGACGCGGACGTCATCGATCTCAACATGGGCTGCCCGGTACCGAAGGTCGCGAAGACCGGGGCGGGGGTCGCAATGTTGAAGGACCCGGACACGGCCGTCGCCGTCGCCCGCGCGGCGGCCGAGGGGTCCGGGCTCCCCGTGACCGTGAAGCTCCGCAGCGGGCTCGTGAAGGGCGACACGACTTCCGGGTTCGATCTCGCCCATCGCCTGGTCGAGGAGGCCGGCGTCGCCGCGATCGGCTTCCATCCGCGCACCGCCCAGGTCCACCACAAGGGCACGCCCGACTACGCGCTGGCTGCGCGGCTGGTCGAGAGCCTCCCCGCCCCCGTGATCCTCACCGGTGGGCTCCACACGGTCGAGGACGTCCACCACGCCTACGCGGAGACCGGCGCGGCCGCGGTCATGCTCGCCCGGGGCGCCCTGGGAAACCCGTGGCTCTTCGCCGAGGTCCTGGGGCTGCGCACGGAGGCGCCTACCGAGGCCGAGATCCTCGAGGAGCTCGACTGGATCATGGAGCGGACGGTCGAACACCTCGGGCCCGTCCGCGGAGCCCGCGTGCTCCGCAAGTTCTACCCCTGGTACGTCGACCGCCTCGGAGGCGACAAAGCGCTGCAGGGCGCCCTCCAGCAGACCGACGACATCGCCGCCGCACGCGCCGTTCTCACGGCGCATCTGCCTTCGGCTCTCGTGTAGCCGCACCCCGCTACACTGCGCCGCCTTCCCGGCCCCCTAGCTCGTCAGGACCCGCATGCCGAAGGACGTCATCCTCACCGCCGAAGGTCTGCAGAAGCTCAAGGACGAGCTCGAGCATCTCTCCACCGTCCGCCGCCGCGAGGTCGCCGACCGCATCAAGGAGGCCCGCGAGTTCGGTGACATCACCGAGAACTCCGAGTACGACGATGCCAAGAACGAGCAGGCGATGCTCGAGACACGCATCCTCACGCTCGAGGAGCAGCTCCGTTCCGCCTCGGTCGTCACCGCCGACGAGGTCGACAACGAGGTCGTTCAGGTCGGTAACGCGGTGAGCGTCAAGTTCGACGACGTGGCCAAGGCGCAGACCTTCACGATCGTCGGCTCTGCCGAGGCCGAGCCGCCCAAGAAGCTCTCGAACGTCTCGCCGGTCGGCAAGGCCCTGATGGGCAAGCGGAAGGGCGACGAGGTCACGATCTCGCTCCCGAACGGCTCCACCCGCAAGGCCAAGATCACCAAGATCGCTCTCGGGCTCTAGGAGCCCTCGTGGCCGAGGAGGACCTCCTCGCCGTCCGGCGGGGCAAGCTCGAGCGGCTGCGTGCGGACGGGATCGACCCGTTCCCGCACGCCTATCGCGGCGTCACGCCTATTGCGACGGTCCGCGACGCACACGCGGATCTCGAGCCGGGCACGGACACCGAGGTCACCTACCGGGTCGCGGGCCGCCTGCACGCCCGTCGAGGTCAGGGGAAGATGGCGTTCCTCGACCTCGACGACCGCTCGGGTCGCCTGCAGCTGCAGGCGAAGCTCGACGTGCTCGGTCCCGAGGCGATGGAGCGCCTGCTCGAGCTCGACCTCGGCGACCTCGTCGGCATCGACGGCACGGTCTTCATGTCCCGTCGGGGGGAGCTCTCCCTCCGGGTCGACGGCTACGACGTCCTCGCGAAGTCGCTGCGCCCGCCGCCCGAGAAGCATGCGGGTCTGCAGGACGTCGAGCAGCGCTTTCGGCGCCGTGAGCTCGACCTGATCGGGAACCCCGAGGCGCGTGAGCTCTTCGTCGCCCGCGCCAAGGTCATTACGGCGGTCCGCCGCGCGCTGGACGAGGACGGCTTCGTCGAGGTCGAGACCCCCGTTCTGCAGCCGCTCTACGGCGGCGCCCTCGCGCGCCCCTTCACCACGCACCACAACGAGCTGGACCGCGACCTCTACCTGCGGATCGCGACCGAGCTCTACCTGAAGCGACTGATCGTCGGCGGCCTCGAACGCGTGTACGAGCTCGGGAAGGACTTCCGCAACGAGGGCGTCTCCTTCAAGCACAACCCCGAGTTCACGATGCTCGAGTGGTACGAGGCCTACGCGGACGTCTACGACGCCGCCGACCGCCTGGAGAAGCTGGTCTCGGCGGTGGCGGTGGCGGTCGGGCACGACGACCCCGAGGTGTCCTTCACCGAGCCGTGGCGCCGCACGACGCTCGCGCAGGCGATCCTCGAGGAGTCGGGCGTCGACATCCTCGAAAACCGGGACCAGGAGTCCCTGGCCGCCGCGATCGGGGACAAGCTCCCGACCGGCACGCGCACCTGGCCCCAGCTCGTGGACGACCTGCTCTCGAAGTTCGTCGAGCCGACGCTCCAGTCGCCGACCTTCCTCTTCGACTACCCCGTCGAGCTCTCACCCTTCGCCAAGGCGCACCGCGAGCACGAGGGGCTCACCGAGCGCTTCGAGATGTTCGCCTACGGCATGGAGCTCGCCAACGCGTTCTCCGAGCTCAACGACCCGGACGTCCAGCGTGAGCGCTTCGAGGCCCAGGCGCGCTTCAGCGCCGCGGGCGACGACGAGGCCCAGCCCTACGACGAGGGCTTCCTCCTCGCGCTCGAGCAGGGAATGCCCCCGACGGGCGGCCTCGGCCTGGGCATCGATCGCCTCGTCATGGCGATGACCGGCAAGCGCTCGATCCGCGAGGTCGTGCTCTTCCCGGCGATGCGCGACTGAGCACCGTCAGGCGGTCTCGCCGCACGCGGTCGTCTCGGCCAGCGTCGGCTCAAGATCCCGGCCGACGGTCCCAACACCAGATAGACGATCACGGCGACGAGCGGGCCACCGACGGCCAGCCAGGTCGGTGCCCAGGTTCACGCTCCGACGGTCACCGTCGGGACCCCGATCGCGGCGTAGGTCGTCTGAGCCCGCGCGTCGCGGGTGGCGAGCACAGCGTCGTGCTCGAGGGCGGCGATCGCCACCATCGCGTCGTACACCGCACCGCCGAGGATGCCGTACTCGGCCAGCCGCCTGGGAAGTGCCGCGAGCGTCTGCGACCGCAGGACGAGCGGGGCGCCGAACCGGGCTGCGATGAGACGGGCCGCCGCCTCTGGTTGGACCCGTGCATCGCCTCCCAGGCGTGTGAGCACGGAGTAGGTCTCGGCTACCGCGTGCCCGCTGAGACGGAGATCGCGCCCCTGCGACCAGGCCGCAACCGCGGTGTGGTCGGGGTGGGAGCGCATGAGCAGAGGAATGGCGACGCTCGTGTCGACCCCGACTGGGGTCACTTCCGGCCGGCGTCCATCATGGCGTACATCATCTCGTCGGTGACGACGGTCTGGCTCTCGGCGACGAGATGACCATCGCGTTCGACGATCGTCGCGGTGCGCCCGCCGGGGACGAGCGCTAGCCCGGCGCCGTACCGTGAAATGTCGATCGTCGACCCGGGGGTCAGCCCGAGCTCGTCCCGAAGCGCCTTCGGGACGACGATGCGGCCGGCGGCGTCGATCGTGGTCTCCATCGGTAGAACGCTACCACCCGAATGGCATCGTGCCGACGATGCGGCAGACACGTGCAAAAGGCACCTCGCCGGCACTGCGTCGCCGTGCCAACAAAGCTCGTACCGGGCGCGTTCTGACAGCTGGCATTTGCAGTGCGATGGGGGAGGGGCGTACGGTCGGCGACGTCATTCGACACCCCGTCAAGGAGCGAAGCGCATGAGCGATGCCGTCCCCGTCGCAGTCACCGTCAACGGCCACCTGGAGCGCCGGGAGGTCGAGCCGCGCACGCTGCTCGTCCACTTCCTGCGCGATGAGCTCGGGCTCACCGGCAGCCACGTCGGCTGCGACACCGGCAACTGCGGGGCCTGCACCGTCCATCTCGACGGCGCCTCCTGCAAGAGCTGCACGGTGCTCGCCGTCCAGGCCGACGGGGGCGAGGTCACGACGATCGAGGGGATGGGCAGCGAGGGCGACCTGCACCCGCTCCAGGAGGCGTTCTGGGCAGAGCACGGCCTCCAGTGCGGCTACTGCACCCCGGGCATGATCATGGCCGCGGCCGCGCTGCTCGAGCGCAACCCGGACCCCTCCGAGGAGGAGATCCGTCACGGCCTCGAGGGCAACCTCTGCCGCTGCACCGGCTACCACAACATCGTCAAGTCCGTGCAGGCCGCGGCGAAGCAGGGGGTCTCCGCATGAGCACCGTCGAGACGAGCCAGCCGCACGTCGGCCGCTCCCTGCGGCGCAAGGAGGATCCGCGCCTGATCACCGGGCAGGCCACCTACGTCGACGACATCCAGATCACCGGCATGCTGCACGCGGCGATCATCCGCTCGCCCGAGGCGCACGCCACGATCGTCTCCATCGACACCAGCGCCGCCGAGGCGCGGGACGACGTCATCGCCGTCTACACCGGCGCCGACATGGAGGACCTCCTCGCGCCGCTCCCGATGGCCTGGGCCCCCGAAGGCGTCGACGTCAACAACCCCGAGCACTGGCCGCTGGCCCGCGGCGTCGTCAAGCACGTCGGTGACCCGGTCGCGATCGTGCTCTCGACCGACAAGCTCGCCGCGGTCGACGCGAGCGAGGACGTCGTGGTCGAGTACGACCCGCTCCCGGTGAACATGAACATCGAGACCGCGCTCGAGGACGGCGCGAACCTCGTCCACGACCAGTACGGGACGAACAAGGTCCACACCTGGTCGCTCGGGGGCGGCGACCTCGACGCGGGCTTCGCCGAGGCCGACGTCATCGTCGAGCGCCGCGTCGTCAACCACCGGGTCTCGGGCGCGCCCATCGAGCCCCGCGGCGTGCTGGCCGACTACCGGGCCGGCTCGATCACCGTCCACACCTCCACGCAGGTCCCGCACTTCGTCCGGCTCTTCATGGGCATGATCCTCGGCATCTCCGAGCAGCAGGTCCGCATCATCGCCCCGGAGGTCGGCGGCGGGTTCGGCGCCAAGCTCCAGGTCACGGGCGAGGAGATGCTCTGCGCCTGGGCCTCCCGCAAGGTGGGCCGCCCGGTCAAGTGGATCGAGACCCGCTCGGAGCACATGGCCGTCTGCCACCACGGCCGCGACCAGGTCGCCACCGTGCGTCTCGGGGCCAAGAAGGACGGGACGCTCACCGCGCTGAACGCGGACATCCTGGCCGACATGGGCGCCTACCTGATGCTGCTCACGCCGACGATCCCGGCCCTCGGCGCGTTCGTCATGGGCGGCGTCTACAAGATCCCCGCGATCAACACGACGATCACCGGCATCTTCACGAACAAGTGCGCGACCGACGCGATCCGGGGCGCGGGGCGCCCCGAGGCCACGCACATGATCGAGGTCTGCATGGACCAGCTGGCCGACGAGCTCGGGATGGACCGCCTCGAGCTCCGGCGGAAGAACTTCATCCCGCACGAGGCCTTCCCGTTCGAGACCGCGCTCGGCATCGTCTACGACTCGGGCAACTACGAGGCCTCGCTGGCCAAGCTGCTCGAGCACATCGACCCGGCCGAGGTCGAGGCGCAGAAGGAGGAGCTCGCCGCGCAGGGGATCCGTCGCGGCATCGGCTTCTCCACCTACACGGAGATCTGCGGCCTCGCGCCCTCCCGGGTGACCGGCCCGGCCGGCTTCGGGCTGCAGACGGGCCTCTGGGAGTCGGCGATCGTCCGCGTGACGGTGACCGGCGCGGTCACGGTCTACACCGGCACCTCGCCGCACGGCCAGGGCCACGAGACCACGATGGCCCAGGTGGTCGCCGACAAGCTCGGCGTCGACCCGCAGCAGGTCGAGATCATGCACGGGGACACGGGGACCGGGGCGATGGGGCTCGGCACCTACGGCTCCCGGACCACCGCGGTCGGCACCGAGTCCATCGCCCGGGCGGCGGACAAGGTCGCGACGAAGGCGAAGGCGATCGTGGCCCACGCCCTGGAGGCCGCGCCCGAGGACATCGAGCTCGCCGACGGGATGTTCTCCGTGAAGGGCTCGCCAGAGAAGGGCATGAGCCTCGCGGACATCTCCGGCCTCGCGCACGTGCGGCCGGAGCTGCTGCCGGAGGACATGACCCCGGGCCTCGACGAGACGAGCTTCTACGACCCGAACAACTTCGTCTTCCCGTTCGGCGCGCACGCGTGCGTCGTCGACGTGGAGGAGGACACGGGGAAGGTGCGCGTCGTCCGCTACGTCGCGGTCGACGACTGCGGCCCCGCCATCAACCCGATGCTGATCGACGGCCAGGTGCACGGCGGGATCGCGCAGGCGATCGGCCAGGCGCTCTACGAGCACGTGATGTACGACGAGGACGGTCAGCTCGCGACCGGCACCTTCGTCGACTACGCCTTGCCCACGGCAGCCGAGCTGCCGAGCTTCGAGACCGACCGGACCGAGACGCCCTCGCCGGTCAACTCGCTCGGGGTCAAGGGCATCGGGGAGGCGGGCACCATTGCCGCCTCCCCCGCCGTCCTCAACGCCGTCGTCGATGCGCTCAAGCCGCTCGGCGTCGGCTACATGAACATGCCGCTCACCCCCGAACGGGTCTGGGAAGCCATCAACGAAGGGAGCCGGACATGATCCCCGCCGGGTTCGACTACCTCGCGCCGGAGTCGCTGCAGGAGGCGATCGCCGCGCGGAAGGACGGTGGGGAGGACGCGAAGTTCCTCGCCGGCGGCCACTCGCTGCTGCCGCTGATGAAGCTCCGGCTCGCCGCGCCGACGTTGCTGGTGGACCTGCGCAAGGTCCCCGGCCTCGGAGGCGTGCAGCGGGAGAACGGCCACTGGAAGATCGGTGCGATGACGAACCACGTCGTGCTCCAGGACGCGGACGAGCTCGGGGCGATCCAGGCGGTCGCGGCGGGCATCGCCGACCAGCAGGTGAGGAACCGTGGGACCATCGGCGGCTCGCTCGCCCACGGCGACCCGGCCTCCGACCTCACGACCGCGTTCCTGGCCTACGAGGGCACGCTGACCGCGACCGGACCGGACGGCCCCCGGGAGATCGCGGCGACCGACTTCTTCTCCGACTACCTGACGACCGCCCTGGGTGAGGACGAGATCATCACCGAGGTCCGGATGCCGCGGCTGGAGGGCTACGGGTGGGGCTATGAGAAGTTCACCCGCCGGGCCGAGGACTGGGCGATGGTCGGGGTCCTGGCGCTCGTGAAGCGGGCCGCGGACGGCTCCTGCGAGGACGTGCGGATCGCGATGACGAACATGGGGTCGACGCCGCTGCGGGCCTCCGCGGCGGAGGAGGCGCTCAGGGGCTCCTCCTGCGACACCGGCGCCATCACCGAGGCGGCGGGCCACGCGGCGGACGGCACCGACCCGCCGGCCGATCGCAACGCCTCCGAGGCGTACAAGCGCCATCTGGCGAGCGTCATGACCCGGCGGGCGCTCACCAAGGCCTGCTCGTAATCGAGCGGATGGAGAGCATCGAGGCGGTCGAGGAGGCCCTCGCGGAGCAGGGCTACCTCGCCGACCGCGCGCTCGCCACCGCCGTCTTCCTCGCGGGTGCCGTCGAGCAGCCCCTGCTGCTCGAAGGAGAGGCGGGGGTGGGGAAGACGGAGGTCGCCCGGGCGCTCGCCGCCGCGACGGGAGCGGAGCTGATCCGCCTGCAGTGTCACGAGGGGATCGACGTCCAGCACGCCCTCTACGACTGGGATCATCCGCGCCAGCTGCTCGCGCTGCGCGCGGCCGAGTCCGGCGGTGGCGAGGACGTCGACCTGTGGAGCGAACGCTTCCTCCTGCGCCGTCCGCTCATGCAGGCGCTGGAAGCTGAAGGGCCGGTGGTGCTGCTGATCGACGAGGTGGACCGGGCCGACGACGCGTTCGAGGCGTTCCTGCTCGAGCTGCTCTCGGACTTCGCGGTGACCGTGCCGGAGCTCGGGACGATCACCGCGCGGCAGCGTCCGACGGTGGTGCTCACCTCGAACCGCACGCGGGAGCTGCACGACGCGCTGAAGCGCCGCTGCCTCTACCACTGGATCGACTACCCCTCGCCGGAGCGGGAGCGCGCGATCCTCGCCGCCCGGGCGCCGGGCGTGGCCGAGGGGGTCGCCCGCCGCGTCGTCGCCGGCGTGGCCCGCCTGCGGGGGGAGCAGCTCTACAAGCAGCCGGGCGTGGGGGAGACCATCGCCTGGGCCCGCGCGCTCACCGCGCTCGGCGAGGACGCGCGCCCGGACGACGCGCTCGGCACGGTCCTGAAGGTGCGCGAGGACATCGACCGGGTCCGGGCCAGCGGGGTCCTCGATGCCGTCTGACGACCGAGGCGGGTCCTCACCCCTGGTGAGGATGGATGCGACCCCGCCGGACGGGGCCGCATCCCTGCTCACCGAAGGCGACACCGTGAGGATGGATTCGACCCCGCCGGGTGGGGCTGGATCCGTGCTCACCGAGGGTGGGGGGGTCGCCGCGCGGCTCGTCGAGCTGGCCGGGGCGCTCCGGGTGCGCGGGGTGCGGGTGGGGGCCGGGGAGCTCGCCACCGGGGCCCGGGCGCTCGCGGCGGTCGACCCGGGGCGCCGACGCGACGCCCACGCCGCGCTGCGCAGCGTGCTCTGCTCCCGGCGAGAGGATCTGACCCGGTTCGACGAGGCGTTCGAGGAGGTCTTCGGCGGCGCGCGCACCGAGCTCGCCCGGGAAGGGGTCGACCTCGGGGCCGGCGCCCGCCTCGCGCTCCCGCGGGTCACGAACCCGGACGCCCCGCCCGCCGCAGCGCCCGACGCGCCGCCGACCCACACGCCCGCCGCCTTCAGCGAGGTGGAGCTGCTCCACGAGAAGGACTTCGCCGCCTACACCGACCGCGACCGGATGCTCGCCCGCGCGGTGCTCCGGGAGCTCGCCGAGCACGGTCCGCACCGGCGCGGCCGACGAACCCGTCCGGTCCGCGGCAGCGGCGGCACCCGGCCCGACCTCCCGCGCACGCTCCGCCACGCCCTGCGCACCGGCGGCGAGCCGATCACGCTCGCGCGACGCGGCCCCGTCGAGGTCCCGCGCCCGCTCGTCCTGCTGCTCGACGTCAGCGGCTCGATGGCCCCGTACTCGCAGATGCTCATGCAGTACGCGCAGGCCGCGAGCCTCGCCCGCCGCCAGGTCGAAGCGTTCGCCTTCGGCACGCGGCTGACCCGCGTCACCCTCGAGCTGCGCGATCGCGACCCGGATCGCGCACTGGCCCGGGCGAGCGCCGCCGTGGAGGACTGGTCCGGCGGCACCCGCATCGGGGCGGCCCTCGGGGAGCTCTCGCGGACGCACGGGCGGCGGCTGGGGCGCGGCGCGGTCACCGTGATCCTCTCCGACGGCTGGGACCGGGGCGAGCCCGAGCTGCTCGCCGAGGAGATGGCGCGGCTTCGCCGTTCGACGCACCGCACGATCTGGCTGAACCCGCTGAAGGCGACGCCGGGCTACGAGCCGCTCGCCCGCGGGATGGCCGCCGCGCTCCCGCACACCGACCACTTCCTGGCCGGGAACTCGCTGCGGTCGCTCGCCGAACTGGCCGTCCTGCTCCGCGCCGGCCTCGAGGAGCGGACGCGGTGAGGGACGTCGTCGCCCACCTGGACCAGTGGCAGGCCGACGGCCGCCGCGCCGCCACGGCGACCGTGGTGAGCGTGAAGCGCTCGGCTCCGCGGCCGGCCGGGGCGAAGATGGCGGTGGCCGACGACGGCAGCGTCCAGGGCATGGTCAGCGGGGGCTGCGTCGAGGGTGCGGTCGTCCTCGCCGCCGAGGAGGTCCTGGCAGGTGGCGAGCCCCGGCTCCTCCACTTCGGCATCGCCGACGAGGCGGCCTGGGACGTCGGGCTGCCCTGCGGCGGGGAGATCACCGTCTGGGTCGACCGCGCCGAGGGCGAGGCGACGGACGCGTTCCGCGGGCTCGCCCGCGACGGTGGCCGCGGAGCGCTCGTCACGCGCCTGGACACGGGCGCGACGCTCCTCGTGCGGGCGGACGGCTCCCGGGTCGGGTCGCTCGAGGCTGCCGAGCTCGAAGGGGCCGCCGCGGCGGCCGCCGAGGAGCTGATGTGGTCCGAGCGCTCAGCCGAGCGGGAGCTCTCAGGCGTTCCCGTCTTCGTCGACTCCACGGCGCCCCCGCCGCGGCTGCTCATCGTCGGCGCCGTGGACCTCGCCGCCGCGCTCTGCCGCATCGCCCGGGTCATGGGCTGGGAGCCGTCGGTCGCCGACCCGCGTGGCCGCTTCGCCACCCGGGAGCGCTTCCCGGAGGCCGAGCACGTCCTCGCGCTCTGGCCCCAGGAGGCGTTCGCCGCGCTCGCCCCGCTCGATCGCTCCACCGCGATCGCGATCCTCACCCACGACCCGAAGATCGACGACGCCGCGCTCGAGGTCGCACTGCGCTCCGAGGCCGGATACGTCGGAGCGATGGGCTCCCGTGGCATGCAGGCCACACGCCGCGCCCGGCTGCTCGAGGCGGGCTTCACCGAGGGCGAGCTCGAGCGCATGGCCGCGCCGATCGGCCTGGATCTGGGCTCGCTCACCGTGGAGGAGACCGCGCTGTCGGTCATGGCCGAGATCATCGCGCTGCGCCGGGGCCGCGAGGGCGGCCGGCTGAAGCGCGCGGCCGGTCGCATCCACGAGGTGGAGGCGTGAGCTCCCCGCCCCTCCACGTCGTCGGCGTGCTGCTCGCCGCCGGGCGCGCCACCCGCTTCGGCTCCCCGAAGCAGCTGGCGATGCTGGACGGCCGCCCGCTCGTGGAGCACGCACTCGACGCCCTGCTGCAGGCCGGGGAGATCGAGCAGGTGGTCGTCGTCGTGGGCGCCCACGGCGCCGCGGTCGCCGAGGTCGTCACCGCCAGCGGATGGGGTGAGGACGCCGTCGTCGTCCACTGCCCGGACTTCGCGGAGGGGCTCTCGGCCTCGCTGCGCTGCGGGGTCGCCGAGGCCGAGCGGCGCGGCGCCGACGCGGTCGTCGTCCATCTCGCCGACCTGCCACGGGTGGGCGCGGAGGCCATCGACGCGCTGCTCGAGCAGGCGACGGACGAAGGCGGTGTCCTCCCCGAGGGGCCGACCCGCGCCACCTACGCCGGTCGCGACGGCCACCCCGTGATCTTTCCGCGCTCCTGGTTCCCACCGCTGACGAGCCTCACGGGTGACACCGGCGCCCGTGAGCTGTTGGCCGGTCCGCACACCCGCCGCATCGAACTCGGTCACCTCGCCGAGGCCACCGACATCGACACCCCCGATCAGCTGGAGGCCCTACAGCCATGAAGCTCGAGCAGTCGTTCACCGTCGCCGCGCCCGTCGAGACCGTCTGGGAGGCGCTCAACGACGTCATGCGCGTCGCGCCGTGCCTCCCCGGGGCCGACATCACCGAGAAGGCCGACGACGGCAGCTACAAGGGCGAGTTCAAGGTGAAGCTCGGCCCGACCACCGCGACCTACGCGGGCGCCCTGCGGATCGAGGAGCGCGACGACGAGGCCCACCGCGTGACCATGGACGCCAAGGGAACCGACAAGCGCGGCAACGGCGGGACGAAGGCGACGATCATCTCCACCGTCACCGCCGACCCGGACGGCGGGGAGACCCGTGTCGACGTCGACACCGACTTCTCGATCACCGGCAAGCTCGCCCGCTTCGGGCGCGGCGGGATGATCCAGGACGTCTCGAACCGCCTTCTGCGCGAGTTCGCGACCAACCTCCAGGAGGACCTGGCCGCGGGGTCGCGCGCCCCGGAGGTCGAGGCGACGGGCGGCGGCGGGGCCGCGGAGGGCGACCGGGCGGACGCGCCGGCGACGCCGTCGGCCGACGATCTTGCGGCCGCGGCTCCCCGTCCGCGCCGCGCCCCCGCCGAGCCGCTCGACGGCGGCGGGCTCGTCGCGGGCGTGCTGGCCGACCGGCTGAAGGCCGCCGCGCCCGGTCTGCTCGTCGGCCTCCTCGTCGGGCTGCTGCTCGGCCGCCGGCGCGGATGACACGGCGTCAAGCGGCTGCCCGGCGCAGAGCGGACCCACCGGGATTTCCCTCCGTGACCCCGCCCCGGAGCCTCTACACCCGTTGGTAGTCTGAGTCATGGCCGGTATCCCGACCCGCGACTCATCCAAAAGCTCCCCTGAGCCGAAGGTATTGAGAGAGCGGGCGCTTCGGCGACCCGGTTTGCAGCACCAAGACCTGAACCCCCAGAACGATCCCACCGGAGGCCCCCGCCGGGGCTGACAGGAAGGACCAGCCGTCATGTTCGAGCGATTCACAGAGCGCGCCCGTCAGGTCGTCGTCCTCGCCCAGGAAGAGGCGCGCACGCTCAAGCACAACTACATCGGAACCGAGCACATCCTGCTCGGCCTGCTGCGTGAGGAGGAGGGCCTTGCGGCCCGCGTCCTCGAGAGCCTCGACATCACGGTCGAGCGCGTCCGCGCGCAGGTCGTCCGGATCGTCGGCTCGGGCGAGGAGGTGACCTCGGGGCAGATCCCGTTCACGCCGCGCGCCAAGAAGGTGCTCGAGCTCGCCCTTCGCGAGGCACTGAGCCTCGGCCACAACTACATCGGCACCGAGCACATCCTGCTCGGCCTCGTCCGCGAGAACGAGGGCGTCGCCGCGCGCATCCTGCTCGACTTCGACGCCGACTCCGAGAAGATCCGCAACGAGGTCATCCGCATGCTCTCCGGCCCCGGTGGCCGGCGTTCCGGCAGCGGCTCGGGTTCCGGCCAGGGCGCGGGAGCCGCGGCCGGTGCGGGCGCGGGCTCCGGCCCGGGCGGCGAGGGCAAGAAGTCCTCGAAGCTCCTCGACCAGTTCGGCCGCAACCTCACGAAGCTCGCCGCCGACGGCAAGCTCGACCCGGTCGTCGGCCGGGAGAACGAGGTCGAGCGGATCATGCAGATCCTCTCGCGTCGCACGAAGAACAACCCGATCCTCATCGGCGAGCCGGGCGTCGGCAAGACGGCCGTCGTCGAAGGCCTCGCCCAGCGGATCACGAACTCGGACGTGCCCGAGCTGCTGAAGAACAAGCAGATCTACACACTCGACCTCGCGGCCCTGGTCGCCGGCTCGAAGTACCGCGGTGAGTTCGAGGAGCGCCTGAAGAAGGTGATGAAGGAGATCACCCAGCGCGGCGACATCATCCTGTTCATCGACGAGATCCACAACCTCGTCGGCGCGGGTGCCGCCGAGGGCGCGATCGACGCCGCCTCGATCCTGAAGCCCGCGCTCGCGCGTGGTGAGCTGCAGACGATCGGCGCCACGACCCTCGACGAGTTCCGCAAGTACCTGGAGCGCGACTCCGCGCTCGAGCGGCGCTTCCAGAAGATCGTCGTCGAGCAGCCCTCGATCGACGAGACCGTGCAGATCCTGAAGGGCCTGCGCGACCGCTACGAGCAGCACCACAAGCTCGACATCTCCGACGAGGCCCTCGAGGCCGCGGCGGAGCTCGCCGACCGCTACATCGCCGATCGGCAGCTGCCGGACAAGGCGATCGACCTCATCGACGAGGCCGCTTCCCGCATGCGCATCAAGTCGATGACGTCCCCGCCCGTCTACAAGGAGCTCGAGGAGGAGATCGAGGAGACCCGCCGCAACAAGGAGGCGGCGATCGAGGCCCAGGAGTTCGAGAAGGCCGCGAACCTCCGCGACACCGAGCGCCAGCTCACGAACAAGAAGCGTGAGCAGGAGGAGCAGTGGGAGGCCGGCGAGTCCGAGGGCCAGGAGCGCCCGGTCGTCGGTGAGGAGGAGATCGCCGACATCGTCTCGATGTGGACCGGCATCCCCGTCTTCAAGCTGACCGAGGCCGAGACCCAGAAGCTCATGCGGATGGAGGACGAGCTCCACAAGCGCGTCATCGGTCAGCACGCCGCCGTCGAAGTCATCTCGAAGGCGATCCGTCGCTCCCGCGCCGGCCTCAAGGATCCGAAGCGCCCCACGGGCTCCTTCGTGTTCCTCGGACCGTCGGGCGTCGGCAAGACCGAGCTGGCCCGCACCCTCGCCGAGTTCCTCTTCGGCGAGGAGGACAACATGATCCGCATCGACATGTCGGAGTACATGGAGAAGCACGCCGTGTCCCGCCTCGTCGGCTCGCCCCCCGGCTACATCGGGTACGACGAGGGCGGCCAGCTCACCGAGGCCGTGCGGCGTAAGCCGTACTCGGTCCTGCTGCTCGACGAGATCGAGAAGGCGCACCCGGACGTCTTCAACATCCTGCTCCAGATCCTGGAGGACGGTCGCCTGACCGACTCCCAGGGCCGCACGGTGGACTTCCGCCACGCGATCGTGATCATGACGTCCAACATCGGTGCCTCGGAGATCGCGCGCAACACGCCGCTCGGCTTCTCCCTCGGTGACGACGAGCACGGCATGACCTACGACGACATGAAGGGCCGCGTCATGGGCGAGCTCAAGAAGGTCTTCCGGCCCGAGTTCCTCAACCGCATCGACGACGTCATCGTCTTCCACAAGCTGCAGAAGGACGAGATCAAGACGATCGTCGAACTTCTGCTGCGCCGGATCCGCGAGTCGCTGGCCGAGCGGGAGCTGCAGCTCGAGCTCACCGAGGAGGCCAAGGACCTGCTGGTCGAGAAGGGCTGGGACCCGGCAATGGGTGCCCGTCCGCTCCGTCGCGCGATCCAGCGCTACATCGAGGATCCGCTGGCCGACTTCGTCCTGCGCTCCGAGCTGCCCGCGGGCGGCACGGTGCTGGTCGACAAGGCCGAGGCCGACAAGGTCGCCGAGGGTGAGCCCGAGGTGAGCCTCTCGATCATCCAGCCGAAGGTGCCGGCCGCGGTCGGCGGGGGCGAGGCCCCGGCCGAGCTCGAGGCGGGCTCCGACGCACCGGAGACGATCGACGGCGAGGCCACCGAGGAGTCCTAAGACCCCTTCCGCAGCACACGCGAGGGCGGCCTTCGAGCCGCCCTCGTGCGTTCCGGGACCGTTCGTGTGACGGCTTTCCCGCACGACGACCGCCCGATCGGGCAGGATGCAGAGCTATGGACGCCGCCCGCCTCAAGAACATCCCGGTCTTCGCGGACCTCGACCCCTCGTCGATGCAGATCATCGCCACCTTCGCCTCGGAGGTCTCCGTGCCCGAGGGCAAGGAGCTCGTGCGCGAGGGCGACTACTCCTACGAGATGCTCGCCATCGAGGAGGGCACCGCCGAGGTCACCCGCGCCGGCGGCAAGATCGCCGACCTCGGCCCCGGGGACATCGTCGGTGAGATCGGCGTGGTCGAGCGCGGGACGCGCAACGCGACGGTCACGGCGACCTCCTCGATGCTCCTCGTCACCCTTGACCGGTGGGACGTCAAGCGGCTCTCCAAGCAGTCCCCAGAGGTCATCGAGCACCTCAAGGAGCTCATCGAGAAGCGCAAGGCCGAGCTGTAGAAGGCGTGACGCCCTCCGACGGGTCCGTCACGATCAAGGTGCGCGACGACGGCCCGCTCAAGATCAGCGGGCCCGTCACCCTGACCGACGCCGAGGGCGGGGAGTTCCCGCTCCCCGACGGCCCGTTCGCGCTCTGTCGCTGCGGACGCTCGAAGGACAAGCCGTTCTGCGACGGCTCCCACCGCGACGTCTTCGCCGACGCCGGACGGGCCCGATGAGCCGGGAGCCCGGCCTTCAGCCCGGAACCCGTGCGCTCCACGCGGGGCTCGCCCCGGTGGTCGACGGCAACCCGTTCCTGGCCGGCCCGACGTTCGCGGCGCCGTTCCACCTGAGCGGCGAGGGCGACCCGGCCGGCTACGCCCGCTTCGAGCACCCGACCACGATGGCCTACGAGGCGGCGCTGGCCACGCTGGAGGGCGGTCCGGTGCTGGCCTTCGCCTCCGGGATGGCGGCCACGAGCGCGACGCTGCTCGCGCTGCTGCTGCCGGGGGACACGCTCGTCGCGCCGTCGGACGCCTACCCGGGCGTGCGGGACATCGCGGAGAAGTTCCTCGCGCCGCGGGGTGTCGAGGTGCGCCTCGTGCCCACGGACGAGCGCGCGATCCGCGCGGCGCTCCCCGGGGCGGACGTCGTCTGGGTGGAGAGCCCTTCGAACCCGGCGCTCGACGTGCTCGACCTCACCGCGCTGGCCGTCGACGTCCACGCGGCCGGGGCCCGGCTGATCGTCGACAACACGCTCGCCACCCCGTACCTGCAGCGGCCGCTCGAGCACGGCGCCGACCTCGTCGTGGCCAGCGGCACGAAGGCGCTCACGGGGCACTCGGACGTCATCATCGGCCACGTCGCGGCGCGGGACGACGAGACGCTCGCGCCGGTCCGCGCCTGGCGAGGCCTGCACGGCGCGATTCCCGGGCCCATGGAGACGTGGCTGGCCCACCGCTCGCTCGCGACCCTGGGCGTGCGGGTCGAGCGCCAGCAGGCGAACGCCCAGGCGCTGCACGACCTGCTCTCGGCGCGGATCGACCTCGTTCACGACGTCCGTTGGCCGCGGCTCGGCGGCGTGCTCGGCTTCACGCTCCCGAGCGCCGCCCACGCGGAGCGCTTCCTGGCCGCGGGCGGGCTCGTGGTGAACGCGACGTCGTTCGGCGGCGTCCACGCGAGCGCCGAGCGGCGCGGGCGGTGGGGGACCGATGACGTCGCGCCGGGGTGGATCCGGTTCTCCTGCGGGATCGAGGACACGGTCGACCTGGTGGCCGACGTCGCGCGGGCACTCGACGCCTGCGGCTGACCCCTTCCGTCCGAGGGGCGAACTAGCGTTCGCATCATGGCCCGCCCGACCGTCACCTTCGTCTGCTCCGAGTGCGCCCACACGGAGCCGCGGTGGATGGGGCAGTGCCCCGGGTGCAGCGGGTGGAGCACCCTCGTCGAGGAGCGGATCGCGCCGGCGACCGCCGGACGCGGGGGAAAGGGCGGGGCGGCCCGTGGCGTCGGCGCCGCCGGCCGCGTGATGCCGCTCCGAGACGTCCAGGCGGCCCGGGTCCCGCGGCTCAAGACCGGGATCGGGGAGCTGGACCGCGTGCTCGGCGGCGGGATCGTCCCAGGCTCGCTCGTGCTCCTCGGCGGCTCGCCGGGCATCGGGAAGTCCACGCTCACGAACATGGCGATGGGGCACCTGGCGGCCGCGGGGCGTACCACGCTGTACGTCTCCGGGGAGGAGTCCACCCAGCAGATCCGGCTTCGGGCCGAGCGCCTGGAGACCGACGGCTGCCGCGCGTTGGACGTGCCGGTGCTCGCCGAGACGGACCTCGAGACCGTGCTCGCGACGATGGAGGCGCTGAAGCCCGACGTCATGGTCGTGGACTCGGTGCAGACGCTCCATGCGGCGGAGCTCACCGGCGCACCCGGGTCGGTCGGGCAGGTGCGCGAGGTGGCCGCGCGCATCATGCAGGTCGCCAAGGCCGCCTCGGTCGCCGTCGTGCTCGTCGGCCACGTGACCAAGGAGGGGTCGCTGGCGGGCCCCCGCGTGCTGGAGCACCTCGTGGACTGCGTCCTGCAGTTCGAAGGGGAGCGGGAGCGCACGTACCGGACCCTGCGGGCGCTCAAGAACCGCTTCGGCTCCACGAACGAGGCGGGGGTGTTCGAGATGCGGCAGGACGGCCTCGTCGAGGTCCTCGACGCGAGCGCCCGGTTCGTGGGGGAGGCCACGCGGAAGCCCGGCTCGGTCGTGCTCGCCTCGATGGAGGGCACGCGCCCGCTGCTCGTGGAGGTGCAGGCGCTCGTCTCGCCCTCCGAGCTCGTGCCACCCCGGCGGGTGGTCAACGGCATCGACCGCAATCGCCTCGCGCTCGTGCTCGCCGTTCTGGCTCGTCACGCGGGGATCTCGTGCGGGACGGCCGACGTCTTCGTGAACGTGGTCGGCGGCGTGCGCATCGAGGAGCCGGGGGCCGACCTCGCTGTCGCGCTCGCGGTGGCCAGCGCGCAACGCGGGGTGACGCTCGGCGGCGAGGACGCGCGGCTTCCGGTCGCCGCGTTCGGCGAGGTCGGGCTCACCGGCGAGCTGCGCTCGGTCGGGCACGCCGAGCGGAGGCTGGAGGAGGCGACGAAGTTCGGCCTCGGCACGGTCATCAACCCTGCGAACGCCCCGAGCTTGCGCGAGGCGCTGGCGGCCGGCCTCGGTGGGCGTGCCGGCGGCGCGCGGACCCCGTCCAAGCGACCGGACCGAAGCCTGGCGATGTCGGGGTGACTGTCCGCTTCCGTACAGCCGCGAGGTTTGCCCTGCGTAAACGGGGTACAGCGTTCGTTGCGTGCAGTCAGTCCGACTCGAACTCCCGGCCGACACGGCGTCCATCGCCTCGGCCCGTGCCTCGCTCGACGATCTCGAGATCCCGCTCGGCCCGACGGCGCTCTCCGATCTCCGGCTGCTCGTCTCCGAGGTCGTCACGAACGCCATCAGGCACACGGACCTGCCGCGCGACGGCCGGATCCTCCTCGTGGTCGAGCCCGAGCCCGACGGCGTCCGCGTCGAGGTCCACGACGACGGTCCGGGGTTCATCGCTCCGGCCCGGCCCGAGCCGCGCGCGTCGGGCACCTCCGGCTGGGGGCTCTTCCTGGTGGAGCGCCTCGCGCGCCGGTGGGGCGTCGAGACCGCTCCGCGGCACCACGTGTGGTTCGTGCTCGCCGCCTAACGGCGTCGACTGCGCTCACGTGACACGCCGTCGCTCCTCTAAGCGGCGCTAAAGAGCCTGGTAGAATCGGTGTCGATGGCGCAGCGATCAGGAGGTCCTCAGGAGCTGGTCAGCCGTCAGGAACCGTCGCTCGTCCGTGCGCTCGAGATGGTCGCGCCGGGCACCTCGCTCCGCGAGGGCATCGACGACATCGTGCACGCCCGCACGGGTGGCCTCATCACGATCGGCGACCCGGACGAGCTCTCGTTCCTGTTCTCCGGCGGGATCAAGCTCGACATCGACTACACCCCGGCGCTGCTCTACCAGGTGGCGAAGATGGACGGGGGCATCGTCCTGAACGCGAACGCGACGAAGATCGCGATGGCGAACGTCCAGCTCACGCCGGACCCGACGATCCTCTCGATCGAGACGGGCACCCGGCACCGCACCGCCGAGCGCGTCTCGAAGCAGACCGACGCGCTCGTCATCGCCGTCTCCCAGCGCCGCGAGGTCGTCTCGCTCTACGTGGACGGCACCCGCTACATCCTCGAGGACATCCCCGTCGTGCTGGCCAAGGCCAACCAGGCGCTCGCGACCCTCGACAAGTACCGCACGCGGCTCGACCAGGTCTCCACCCGGCTGACCGCACTGGAGTTCGAGGGCGGCGCGACCCTGCACGACGTCCTCACCGTGCTCCAGCGCTCCGAGCTCGTCACGCGCATGGCCGTCGAGATCGAGCGGTTCATCGTCGAGCTCGGCACCGAGGGCCGGCTCATCGAGATGCAGCTCGAGGAGACCATGGTCGGCACCGCCTCCGACAAGGCCGCGCTCGTGCACGATTACCTGGCCGAGGATTCCGACGAGGCGTACGCCGCCGCGCTCGACTCGATCGGCCGCCTGCCGCACCAGGATCTCCTCGATTTCGGCCGTCTGGCCGAGATCATGGGGTACGACCGCAAGCTGAACACGCTCGACTATCCGGTCTCCCCGCGGGGCCATCGGATCCTCGGGCGCATCCCGCGCCTGCCGAAGCTCGTCGTCCAGCAGATCGTGAAGGAGTTCGGGGGCCTCGACGAGATGCTCGCGGCCACCGACGCGGAGCTGGAGACGGTCGAGGGGGTGGGTGAGATCCGCGCGAAGGACATCCGCGAGGGTCTCCGCCGCCTCCAGGAGATCAACCTCGTCGATCGCTACCTGCAGACGTGAAGACTTTTTCGTTGCCGCACCGCATCAACCCCCTAGGAGGACATCATTCCGGACACTGACATCGATCCCGCGCTGCTCGAGGATCTTGAAGTCGTCGCCCCCGTCAACATCGACTTCGAGTGCGGCGACCAGGTCGTCTACCCGCACCACGGCGCGGGGATCGTCATGAAGAAGGAGGTCAAGAAGATGTTCGGCTCCGAGCGGGAGTACTTGACCATCAAGATCCTTCACAACGACATGACCGTGATGGTGCCGTGCGAGAACGCGGGCGTCGCCGGGCTGCGTCGGATCATCGACGAGGAGATGGTGAAGAAGGTCCTCGAGGTGCTGCGGGACGACCTCTCCGAGATGCCCAAGAACTGGAACCGGCGCTTCAAGCACAACCGGGACAAGATCAAGACGGGCGACATCTACGAGCTCTCCGAGGTCGTACGCAACCTCGCGATCCGCGAGCACGAGAAGGGCCTCTCCACCGGCGAGAAGCAGATGTACACGCGGGCGAAGAAGATCCTCGCCTCCGAGCTGATGTACGCGCTCGACAAGAACGAGGACGAGTCAGAGGCCTACCTCGACGACCTCCTGGAGACCTCCGCGGCGTCGAAGATCCCGGAGACGGTGGCCAAGTAGGTGGCTAGCGCCGTCGCGCTCCTCGTGGCCGCCGGCCGCGGGGAGCGGCTCGGGCACGCGACGCCCAAGGCGTTCGTGCCCTGCGCGGGGCGGCCGCTGCTGGCCTGGTCGCTGGACGCGCTCCACGCGGTCGACGGGATCGAGCACGTCGTCGCCGCGCTCCCACCGGGCGTCGAGCCGCCCCACGGCACGATCGGGGTCACGGGCGGCGCGGAGCGCTCCCACTCCGTTCGCGCGGCGCTGCACGCCGCCCCCGCCTCCGACTGGGTGATCGTCCACGACGCTGCCCGGCCGATGCTCACCCCGGAGATCGTCGCCGCCTGCCTCGACACCCTGGCCGAATACGACTGCGACGCGGCGATCGCCGCGGCGCCGGTGGCCGACACGATCAAAGAGGGGGCGGGGGAGGTCGTGGTCCGCACGCTCGACCGCACGCACCTGTGGTCCATCCAGACGCCGCAGGCCTTCCGCCGCGACGCCCTGGAGCGCGCGCTCGGCCTGGGGGACGCGGCGCTGGCGGCGGCGACCGACGACGCGTCGCTCATCGAATCCTTCGGTGGCGAGGTCCGGCTCGTCCCCACGAGCCGGGAGAACTTCAAGGTGACGACGCCCGAGGACCTGCACCTCGCCGAGCTGATCCTCCGCGACCGCCAGGTCACCACCGGTTGACGCTGTTCGTCGGCACGGCGATCGCGACGGGGGGCCGTGGTTTCTGGTTGCATTAGGACGTGTTCGGACGAGGAGGAACATGGGCGCGACCCACTGCGCTGACGCTGGTCGCGGCGGCGTTCGCCGCCCTGTCGCCAGCAGCAGCATCGGCGGCTGACGCACTCGCAGGAGCCGACGGACCCGCTGAGGCCCGCTACCGGCTCGTCCATGGGTGCTTCGCCCTCCGCTCGCTGGCGACCGGGCAGCTCGTGGGCCGGCAGGGCGACGACAGCTACAGCGCGACGCGCCCTGGGCCGGCAGACGCGGAGGGCTTCCGCATGCAGGCGACGGCCCTCGGGAACTACCTGCTCTACGACCGCGAGTCCGGCTACCTGGCCGCGAGCGGTGGCGGCCCCAAGCGGGCCACGGCTCCGAGCCGGGCCGCCGACCTCACGGTCGCCGACGCGGGGGACGGGGCGTTCACGCTCACCTCACGTGAAGACCGCCGGCTGACCGTCGGCGACGGGGGCGCGCTCGCGCTGACCGGCGCCGGTGACACCGCCGCCCCCACGCGGTTCACGTTCGTTCCTGTCGAGGGCTGCGCCGTCTTCCCCGAAGCCGAGACCAACACCAGCGGCACCCCGACGGTCGGCTCGACCGCCTACACCGAGACCCGCGGGTTCCTCGACGCCCACATGCACCTGATGGGCTTCGAGTTCCTCGGCGGCAAGGCCCACTGCGGACGGCCCTGGCACCCGTACGGCATCACCTTCGCGCTCGACCAGTGCGAGGACGGCGCCGTCGGCAACCAGGCCACCTCCGCGACCGAGGCGGTCCTCGGCGGTGGGGCGCCGACCGACGACCCCAAGGGCTGGCCCGATTTCAAGTCGTGGCCGTCACCGGACCTGCTCGCCCACGAGGGCAGCTACTACAAGTGGCTCGAGCGCGCCTGGCGCGGCGGCCTGCGCACCTACGTGAACCTCTACGTCGAGAACCACGCGCTCTGCGAGATCTTCCCGCTCAAGAAGAACTCCTGCAACGAGATGGACTCGGTGCGGCTGCAGGTGCAGCGCCTCCGGGAGCTCGAGGACTACATCGACGCTCAGGAGGGCGGACCCGGCAAGGGCTGGTTCCGCATCGTGGGCGACCCCTTCCAGGCGCGGCGGGTCATCAACGCCGGCAAGCTCGCGGTCATCCCCGGCATTGAGGTCTCCACGCTGTTCGACTGCGGCATCGACGCGTCGGGACGCACCCCGTGCACGAACGCGGACATCGACCGACGACTCGACGCCGCGTACGCGATGGGCGTGCGCGACATGGAGCTCACGAACAAGTTCGACAACGGCTTCGGCGGCGTCGCCGGGGACAACGGATCCCAGGGGATCGTCGTCAACGCGGGCAACAAGCTCGAGACGGGCTCCTACTGGCGGATGCAGACGTGCACGAACGGCAAGGACACCGAGCACGACCGTGAGCAGCTGACCACGCCGACCCCGGTCGCCTCGCTGGTCGCCGGGACGCCGCTGGCCGGGCTCGCCGCTGCCGGGGTGACCCCGACCTATCCGCCGGGCCCGCATTGCAACACCCGCGGGCTGACCGAGCAGGGAGCGCACCTGGTCCGCCGGATGATGGAGAAGGGCATGATCATCGACCCCGACCACCTGTCGGTCGCCTCGCGGGAGGCGCTGCTCGACATCGTCGAGAAGGCGCGGTACTCCGGCATCGTCTCGAGCCACTCCTGGAGCACACGGGAGGCCTACGGGCGCATCCAGAAGGCGGGCGGCGTCGTCACCCCGATCACCGGCGCCAGCGCCAAGGGGTTCGTCGCAGCCTGGAAGGAGGTCAAGGCGGTGCGCGATCCCTCGCGCCGGTTCTTCGGCTTCGGCTACGGCGCCGACCAGAACGGCTTCGCGCACCAGCCCGAGCCGCGCAACGGACCCGACCCGGTCCAGTACCCGTTCAAGAGCTTCGACGGGGCGGTGACCCTGGACCGGAACAAGGCGGGCAACCGCACCTGGGACGTGAACGTCGACGGGGTCGCCCAGTACGGGCTCTACCCCGACTGGATCGAGGATCTGCGGCACGTGGCCGGGGACGAGATCGTCGAGGACATGGCGAAGGGGCCGGAGGCGTACCTGCAGATGTGGGAGCGCGCGGTCGGTGTGTGGGATCCCGGCTGCCGGAACGCTCGGCTGCGCTTCACCCGAACGGGAATCGCGCTCATGCGGCTGCGCGACCCGGCCGAGGACATGCTCCGCGGCGCCGGGCAGCCCCTGGAACGCAAGGGGCGGACCTACCGCTACTGCGCGAAGCAGAACGCCGGGGGAGGGAGGCTCCGCTCGGTCTTCGACACGAGAGGGAAGGCGGCGCTGCTTGTGAGCACTGCGTTCAAGCACCGCGCGCTGGGTGTCGGCCGCGGTTCGAAGGCCTCGCAGATCCGGAAGGGACGGCGTTTCGGCAAGGGCCTCGTCGTGCGGGACGCGGGCGGCGGGCGCCGCTTCGTCTACGGGGTGCGGGCCGGGCGGGTCCGCTTCGCCGGCGTGGTGACCGGTGGGGCCAGCACGACGCCGAAGGAGTTGCGCGAGTACCTGAAGCTCGCCGACCTGCGGGTGTGAGCAGGACCGTTCGGAGTTCAGCTCGCTCAGCGAGCCGAAGTCCGAACGGCTCGCGCGTGGGTGGGGGGTGAGGCTCTGCGAGAATCGGCCGCTGTGCTGACCGACTACCACGTCCACCTGCGGCCCGACGGGCCCGACACGCCCGCGTCGCGCTTCTTCACCCCGGGGAACGCGGAGCGCTACCGGGAGGCCGCGACCGAGAAGGGGATCGCCGAGCTCGGGGTCGCCGAGCACGTCTACCGCTTCACCGACGCCCTCTCCGTCTGGGACCACGAGTACTGGCGCGACAACGCCAAGGACGACCTCGCCGCGTACTGCGGGTTCGTGAAGGAGGAGACGGACTTGAAGCTCGGCATCGAGGCCGACTTCATCCCCGGGCGCCTCGACCGCATGGGGGCGCTGCTCGACGGCCACCCGTGGGACTACGTCGTCGGCTCGATCCACTTCCTCGGCGACGGGGCGCTCGACTACGCGAAGTACGACGTGTGGACCCACGCTGATTCCGCCGACAAGGTGTGGCGCACCTACTTCGACTGGCTCGCTGAGGCTGCCACCTGCGGGCTCTTCGATGTCCTCGCCCACCCCGATCTCGTCAAGCACTGGGGAGCCGAGCGCCCGCAGCCCGAGCGCGACCCCCGGTACTACTACGAGCCCGCCGTCGAGGCGATCGCGTCCTCCGGGGTTGCCGTGGAGCTCTCCACTGCGGGCCTGCGCAAGCCGGTCGGGGAGCTGTACCCGAGCGAGCCGTTCCTCGAGATGCTCGTCGACGCCGGCTGCCCGATCGTGCTCTCCTCCGACGCGCACACCCCGGACATCCTGGGCTTCGGCTACGACCGCGCGCTGGCCCAGCTCGAACGGCTCGGGGTCACCGAGATCGGGGTCTTCTCGGGTCGCGAGCTCCGGCTGGAGCCGGTCGGATGAGCTCGCGCACCGGGATCGGCTGGGACTCCCATCGTCTGGCCGAGGGGCGGCCGCTCATCCTCGGCGGGGTCTCGCTCGAGTACCACCTGGGCCTCGACGGCCACTCGGACGCCGACGTGCTCACCCACGCGGTGGTCGACGCGCTGCTCGGTGCCGCGTGCCTCGGGGACATCGGGGAGCACTTCCCGGACACCGACGAGCGCTTCCGCGGCGCCGACTCGCTGGCGCTGCTGCGGGAGGCCGTGACCCGCTGTGCCGCGGCCGGGTGGACACCGGTCCACGCCGACGCCACGCTGGTCATGGAACGGCCGAAGGTCTCGCCGCACAAGGCGGCCATGGGCGCGAACCTCGCGGCCGCGCTCGGGCTCCCGGCCGACGCGGTGAACGTCAAGGCGTCCACGGGGGAGCGGATCGGATTCGTCGGTCGCGAGGAGGGGGTCGCCGCGATGGCGACGGTGACGGTGGTGCCGGCGGGCGCGTGAGCGCGCCGGGGAAGGTGTGACGCGGGCGATGGCGGGCATAGGTCGTTGATGAGACAGCGACTTCTTCCCGTCCTCTTGATCGTCTTCGCGGTGGTCGGGCTCACCAGCGTCGCCGTGGCGAAGCAGCACTCGTCCGGCAGACCGACGGCCTACGTGATCCCCGGGGCGGACGTCTTCCCCGAGGGCATCGCCCGCAAGCCCGGCTCAAAGGCCTTCTTCGTCACCTCGACGACGGATGGCGCCGTGTTCCGCGGTGACCTGCGCCGCCCTGAGCTCGAGCGCTTCGCCGCGCCCGGTGCCGACGGTCGGACGACCGCGATCGGCCTGAAGGCCGACAAGCGCGGCAACCTCGTCGTCGCCGGCGGCGCCACCGGCAAGGTGTTCGTGCTCTCCACGAAGGACGGCTCGACCCGAAAGGTGCTCGACAGCAAGCCGGGATCGGCAGCGACGTTCCTGAACGACGTGGCCCTGGCCCGCGGCTACGCCTACGTGACCGACTCGCAGCGGCCGATCCTGCAGCGGGTGAAGCTCGGCAAGGACGGCGTCGGCGAGCTCGAGACGTTCGTCTCCTTCGCCGGTACCCCGCTCGAGTACGAGAGCGGCTTCAACCTGAACGGCATCGTCGCGGGACCCGGCGGCAAGTACCTGCTCGCGGTGCAGTCCAACACGGGCGAGCTGTTCCGCATCGACACCCGCACCCGGAAGGTCGAGCAGGTCGACCTGGGCGGCGCGAGGCTGACGAACGGCGACGGCCTCCTGCGCCAGGGCAACACGCTCTACGTCGCTCGTAACCAGCAAGAGCTGATCGTGCCGGTCCGGCTGAGCCGCAAGGGGCGCATCGGGCGGGTGGGCGCGGGCGTCACCGGACCGCAGCTGAAGTACCCGACCACCCTGGCCCGCGACGGGAAGCGCCTGCTGGCGGTCAACTCGCAGTTCGACAAGCGCTCCGCCGGCGAGCCGCCGGAGCTTCCGTTCGACGTCGCGACGATCGCGGCACCGAAGGTCAAGCAGTCCTCACGGTCTACGAAGGCAAAGCAGGCGCAGAAGGCGAAGCGAGCCGGCTGATCGGCAGCCTCACGCTCCGGGTGCCCCGAGCGCCCGGAGCGTGAAGGCGACGAGGGCCGCGTCGGGATCCTCCTCCGACTCGACCCCTGCGTTCAAGACGGCTTGGACCGCGCCCACGATCGCGGTGGCATGCAGCGCGGCGGGCCCCGGCGGCCAGGCGCCGCGCGCAGCGCCATCGTGCAGCAGCTGCGCGAGCCGCGCCTCCCGCCGGTCACGAGCCTCTTGGCGGACGAGATCGACGGACGGCTCGCTCGGCTCGTGGAGGAGGGCGTGCGTGAGCCGCGGCGCCTGGCGACCGCGCGCAAGCGTCGTCTCCACCCAGGCGCTGACTCCGCGGGCGGTGTCGGGTTCCGCTGCCGCACGATCGAGCAGCGCCTGCTCCCCGCGAAGCGCGTCGCCGACCACGGCGGCGAGCAGCTCGCCACGCGAGGGGAAGTGCCGATAGATCGAGCCGGTGGCCACCCCGGCGCGGGCGGCCACCGTAGTCATCGACGCGGACGCCAGGCCTCCCTCCGCCACCTGGCGATGCGCCGCCGCGAGGATGCCCTCGCGGGCGGCCAGACGACGCTCTTCGCGGACCCCCATAGCTGAACAGTGAATCATGGTTCATGATGCGTGTGGCTGAGGGCGGGGCTACCGTCGCCTCATCTCGACGCTGCTCGACAACCGACCCCTGCCCGCGTCCGCCCCGACGACGTCGTCGTCGGAGGCCCCCGGCGGCGCGTTGCGCCCGTCGCTGCTGGTCGCCGCCGCCTGCCTGGCCGTGGCCGCCCTCAGCCTTCTGCTCCCGAGCACGCCGACGTACGACCCGTGGGCGTGGATCATCTGGGGGCGGGAGATCCTCCACCTCGACCTCGTCACCACCGACGGACCGTCGTGGAAGCCGCTGCCGGCGCTCTTCACGGTCCCGTTCGCCCTCTTCGGGGACGCAGCCCCCTGGCTCTGGCTGCTTGTCGCCCGTGCCGGCGCGCTGCTCGGGCTGGTCTTCGCGTTCCGCATCGCCTGGCGCCTGGCCGGTCCGGTGGCCGGGGGCGCGGCGGTCGGCGCGCTGGTCTTCTCTCCGTGGACGCTGAAGAACGCGGCGCTCGGGAATTCCGAAGGCCTCATGGCCGCCGCCGTGCTCGGCGCCGTCGACCGTCATCTGGCCGGACGCTTCCACCAGGCGTTCGCCCTCGGCCTCGCCGCCGCGCTGCTCCGTCCGGAGGCGTGGCCGTTCTTCGGGCTCTACGGGCTCTGGCTGCTCTGGCGCGAGCGTCGCCGTGCCGTGCTGCTCGTGGGAAGTGCGTTCGCGTCGCTGCCCGTGCTCTGGTTCGGTCCGGAGCTCTGGGGCTCCGGGAACCTGAACCGTGCCTCCGACCGGGCGCAGCAGCCGAACGCCGACTCCGCCGCCTTCGCCGCGAACCCCGCCGCTGAGGTGCTCCGCAACGCGCTCGACATGTTCACGACGCCCATGGCTGTGGGACTCGTCGCTCTCGTGCTCGTCCTCGTGCTCCGACGCCCCGCGCTCTCGGGTCGCGGCCGCCTGCTCGGGGGGCTCGCGCTCATCTCGGTGGCGTGGCTCGGGATCGTCGCGGCGATGACCGCGAACGGGTTCTCCGGCAACCAGCGCTACCTCGTCATGCCGGTGACGCTCCTCTTCGTACTCGGCGCCGTAGGCCTCGGCGCGGCGATCCGCGAGCTCGTGCCGACCCCCCGCGCCCGCGGAGCGGCGGCCGGGATCCTCGCCACGGTCGCCTGCACCGCGTCCTACTGGGGCGACCTCGGGAACATGGCAGGTTCGCTCGAGTACCAGGGGGTCCTGCAGGCCGATCTGGAGCGCTCGGTGGCCGACGCGGGCGGGCCGGCGCGTCTGCGAGCCTGCGGCCAGGCGGCGACGGGCGCCTTCCTCGTTCCCGCGGTCGCCTGGCAGCTCGGCGTCCACGCCAACGAGGTGAGCCTCGAGCCCAAGCTCCCCGGCGTCGTCTTCCGCGTGAAGACCCACCCGTTCTCGAACGCCGTTCCGTCGATCAAGCCGATCCTGGGTGAGCCCACCACGACCTTCGCGAACCGGGGGAACTGGCGCATCGTGGGGGACTGCGGATGAGCGCCCCGCCCTACGACTCGCGCAGCGGGGGCCTGCGGGCCCTGCGCGTTCCCGCGCTTCCCCGGGTGCGCGCCCTGCCCGTCACGGTCACGATCCCTCTGGCTCTCGGGGGGCTGCTGCTCGTCAGCCTGCTCCTGCGCACCACGGCGCTGCACGCGGCGTTCTGGATCGACGAGGGGCTGTCGGTCGGCATCGCCTCACACTCGTTCGCCGAGATCCCGGGCGTCCTGCGGCTCGACGGATCCCCGCCGCTCTACTACCTCACCCTCCACGTGTGGATGGCGATCTTCGGCGACGGGCAGGCGACCACGCACGTCCTCTCGCTCGGCTTCGCCATGCTCGCCGTCCCTGTGGCCTACTGGGCGGCGGCGGGGACCTTCGGGCGCCGCTCCGGCCTGATCGCCGCGCTGCTCGCCGCGGTGAGCCCGTTCCTCACCTATTACGCGCAGGAGACCCGCATGTACGCGCTCGTCTCCCTGCTGGCGCTCGTGGTCGCGGCCGCCCACGTCCGGCTCTTCGTCTTCCGGCGCCGTGCCTTCCTGCCGCTGTTCTCGGTCTCGCTCGCCGCGCTCATGTACACGCACAACTGGGGGCTCTTCCTCGCGGTGGGAACGGTCGTCGCGCTCGGGCCCGCCTGGCGGTTCACGCAGGACCGTCACGCGCTCGCGAAGGACGTCCTGCTGGGCTACGGCGGGGCGGGGCTGCTGTACGCGCCATGGCTGCCCACGCTCTTCTTCCAGGCCGGGCACACCGGTGCGCCGTGGTCGACACGACCGAACGTGGCCGACGTCTTCAGCCCGATCACGAGCATCCTCGGCGGGGAGACCGTGCCGTTCGCGCTCCTGCTCGCGGCCGGGGCGGGGCTCGCGACCGTCCTCAAGCACCGCGGCCCCGTCACCACGGGGGTGCCGGTGGCCGACGCGGACGAGCCGACGCGCCGGGCCGCGGTGTGGGTCCTCATCGTGCTGCCGGTCGCGGGGCTCGTCGTGGCCTGGACCGCCTCGCAGATCTCCCCGGCGTTCACCGGGCGCTACTTCGCCGTCTTCGTCGGGCCGGTCATCCTGCTGGCCGGGATCGGGCTGGCTCACGCGGGGCGCCTGGGCCTCGTGACGCTCGCGATCATCTGCGCGCTCTGGCTCGACCCGCGGACCGAGCAGATCGAGGGGAAGAGCAACGTCCGGACGGTCGCCGCGAAGCTCGCCGGCGACGTCTACCCCGGGGACCTCGTGGTCTCCATCCACCCGGAGCAGGTCCCCGTCCTGCACTACTACCTGCCCGACGGGCTCCGCTACGCAGACGCACTCGGCATGGTGGGCGACCCGCTGGTGTTCGACTGGCGGGACGCCCTGGAACGGCTCCGCGCCGCCAAGCCGTCACGGGTCCTCGACTCCTACGTCTCCTCCCTGCGGCCCGGCCAGACGCTCGTGCTCGTGAACCCCGTCATCCGCACGGCGACCTGGGGTGCGCCCTGGACCTCGCTCGTCCGCACCCGCTCGGCGCAGTGGCAACGGTTGGCGGATCGCAACCCGTCGCTCGTCCGGATCGGCGTCCAGCCGCGTTTCGGGAACCGGCCGCTGCCCCGGGGCGTGCGCGCCACGCTCTACCGGAAGACCGCGGCGCCGCGGGACGTGACCGCGGAACGCCGAGCGCGGCAGGCCGCCCTGGCGCTGCCCTGAGGACCGTTAAGTTCGGTTAGCGACGGTTAGAGGGAGGTGGGATCGAGCGCGCGCGACGCCAAAGTGCTTCCCATGACGCTCACCACCCGTTCCGACGACGCTGCCCGCTACGGCGACGACGATCCGAACGCCAAGCCCTACGTGGTCATCGGCGGCGGCCCCGCCGGCCTGTCCGCCGGCTACCTGCTGGCCAAGGCCGGCAAGAAGGTCATCGTCTTCGAGGCCGACGACCAGGTGGGCGGCATCGCCAAGACCGTCGTCGACCCCGAGGGCTTCCGGTTCGACCTCGGCGGCCACCGCTTCTTCACGAAGAACAAGGAGGTCAACGACCTCTGGCTCGAGATCATGGGCGACGAGTTCCTCATGCGCCCGCGCATGTCGCGGATCTTCTGGCGCGGCAAGTACCTCGACTACCCGCTGAGCGGGATGGACGTCATCAAGAAGCTCGGCCCGTGGGAGCTCCTGCTCTGCGGCCTGTCCTACCTGCGCGCGTCGATGCGCAAGAAGGGGAACGAGGAGAACCTCGAGGAGTGGGTCGTCAACCGCTTCGGTTGGCGCCTCTACTCCCACTTCTTCAAGGGCTACACGGAGAAGGTGTGGGGCGTCTCGACCACCGAGCTCCGCGCCGAGTGGGCCGCCCAGCGCATCAAGGGGCTCTCGTTCTACTCCGCCGCCAAGTCGGCGTTCTTCGGCAACAAGGGCGACGAGATCAAGTCGCTCATCGACAAGTTCCAGTACCCCCGCTACGGCCCCGGCCAGATGTGGGAGATGATGACCGAGCGGATCGAGGAGATGGGCGGCGAGGTGCGGATGAACACCGCCATCGAGCGCATCGAGGCCGTCGACGGTCGCGTCGAGGCCGTGTGGGCCGCCGGTGAGCGCATCGAGCCGATCTACACGATCTCCTCGCTGCCGCTGCGGGCGACCTCCGCGATCTCCGACCCGCCGCCGCCGGCAGACGTCGTCGAGGCGGCCAAGGGGCTTCGCTACCGCGACTTCCTGACCGTCTCGCTCGTCCTCGACGGTGAGGACCTCTTCCCCGACAACTGGATCTACATCCACGAGGAGAACGTCGAGGTCGGCCGCATCCAGAACTTCCGCTCCTGGTCGCCCTGGATGGTCCCGGACCCGGACGCCTCCTGTATCGGCATGGAGTACTTCTGCTTCGAGGGCGACGACGTGTGGACCATGAAGGACGAGGACCTCGTCGAGATGGCCACGAAGGAGCTCGAGACGCTCGGCCTCGCCAAGCCCTCGGCCGTGCGTCGCGGCTACGTCACCCGCGTGCCGCTCGCCTACCCGATGTACGACGAGACCTACGCGGAGCGCGTCGAGAAGATCCGCTCCTGGCTCGATCCGCTCCAGGGCTTCCAGCAGGTCGGCCGCAACGGCCTGCACCGGTACAACAACTCCGATCACTCGATGCTCTCGGCCATGCGTGCCGTGGACAACTGCCTCCACGACACGGGACACGACATCTGGGCGGTCAACGTCGAGTCGGCCTACCACGAGGAGAAGACCGACGACGAGGACTACATCAACCCGTACAAGTCGCTTCCGGAGCCGGCTTCGAAGGGCTAGCCCGACGCCGCTCCGGCGGCACCCAGCGGCGCTCTCCGCAACTGCCCAGCTTTTTCCAGTCCCGGACCGGAGAATGCTGGGCGGTTCGCGTTCAGGCTGCGAGGCGGAGGGCGGCGCGGAGGTCGGTCGCGACCAGACCGGCGGACGTCGAGACCTGTCGGTACGTGTAACGCAGCGGCCGCCATCCGGCGAGGCGCAGCGCGAGATCGCGTTCGTGGTCCTCGCCCCACGTGCTTTGGATGGCGTGCCAAGTGCGGCCGTCGATCTCGACCAGAACCCTCGCCCAGGGCCAGGCGAAGTCCACACGGAGCGCCCGGCCGGGCAACGGTGAGCTCTGCGGGACGGGGCTCGGCAACCCGTGAGCGCCGATGACCGCGGTGAGGAAGAGCTCCTCGAGCTCCGATTCGGTGGGCGGCTCGTCCGTGTAGGAGTCGAGGCGGGCGCGGACGGCGGCGCTCCCCGTCCGGCCGCGTCGCAGCTGACCGGCGATGAGGAGTGGATCGACCAGTTGCTTGCGATCGAGGGCGTTGAAGATCCGGGCGAACTCCGCGGGGCTGCAGCTCCCGGCGACGTCGACCAGGGTGCGTTCGAGCCCGAGCGCAGGGATGCCCTGCACGCGGGTCAGCTCCGCCGCCCTCAGGCGCCGGCTCTCGTGGACCAGGACCCCGTCGCGCAGGCCCCCGCGAGTCGTCGCCGTGGTGACCTGAATACGGCCACCGTTGTCGTTCGCGATACCGCGGAGCATCATCCCGGAGCGGTGGCTGATCCCGGTCACCCTGCCGATGCCTGTCGCCGCCGCCAGGTGAGCCGCGATCCGCGACGGGGCGGGATGGCCCACGTGGTACACGCCGGCGTGAACGGGGTGCAGCCATTCAGCCTCGAGCAGCCAATCGAGCTGCTTCGGACCGAAGCCCAGCGTGAGGAGATCGCGTCGGCCGACGATGCCGTGCTGACGCGCGGCCAGGCTCGTGAGCACCCGCCGCTGGCGAACCGACCAGCTTTTTCCGGTCGGGGGCGGGAGAACACTGGGCGGTTCAGGGGCCGCGAGGGGGTGGTCCGGCGTGAGATGTATCGACATGCTCGGACCCTCATGCAGCCCCGCGTCACGTCTCTACCCCCGAGACATGTGGGCGTGTGAAAAAACACGCGCGACTTCGCGTCGAGGAGCCGCCTGCACCCGAGCCGAGGCGAACCGACCAGTCTTTTCCGGTCCCCGACCGGAACATGATGGTCAGTTCGCCTGGCGGGGCACGGGCGCGGGTGGGGCTACTCGAGCTCGGCGCCCCCGGAGGGGAGCTCGATCGGGAGGGTCAGGACGAAGCGCGCGCCGCGGGACGTGGACGCGAGCTCGAGGCCCCCGGAGAGGCGCTCCGCGAGCTCCCGGCCGATCGCGAGGCCCAGTCCGAAGCCGCCTTCGCCTCGTGTGGTGGCGCCCCGGCGGAACCGCTCGAAAATCGTCTCCGCCTCCCCGGACGGGACCCCGGGGCCGTCGTCGATGACCGCTAGCGTCGCGCCCTCGCCCGCGTACCCGGCGGAGACCCGCACCGACGTGCCCGGGGGCGTGTAGCGGAGTGCGTTGTCGATGAGGATCCGTGCCACGCGCGCCACGGCGTCCGGGTCGCCGCGCGCCCAACACGGTCCCCGCGGAGGGAGGACCTCCAGCAGCGTGCGCCGCGCGTGCGCCTGCAGAGCGAACTCCGCGGCCACCGCGCGGGCCACCTCGCCGAGCTCCACGGGCTCCGAGCGGAGCTCCACCCCAGCGTCCAGTCGCGAGAGGTCGAGCAGCTCGGTGGCGAGGTTCCGCAGCCGCGCCAGCTCCCCCTGCGCGGAGATCACCTGCCGCCGGGCGTCCTCCCGGTCGAAGTCCTGCGCCGAGAGGTCCTCGCCGAGCAGCTCGAGGTTGCCACTCAGCGACGTCAGCGGGGTGCGCAGCTCGTGTGAGGCGGTTGCCACGAAGAGCCGCCGCGCCTCCTCCTGACGCCGTAGGCCGGCCTGCATCCGCACCATCGCGCGCGAGAGGTCGCCGACCTCGTCGTTCCGTGTGTCGACCGGCGTCTCCACCTCCATCCCGTGCGTCGTGATGCGCATCGCGGCATCGCGAAGGCGCGCCAGCCGGCGGGTGAGCGTTGTGGTCAGCAGGACGCCGAGGAGGAGCGCGACAGACAATCCGACGATGGCCGCGGTCGCGAACGCCTGGCGGACCTGGGCGACGGTATCCGCGATCTGCGCATCCGACTGGCGCAGGCCGAGCACGAAGAACGGGCCCTCCGGGTCCCGCAGCGACGAGAAGCCGACCGGCTCCGTGTTCAGCGAGAGCGCCACCCGCTGTCGGTCGTCCTGGCGGCTGATGACCGTCTGGTTCAGCGCGAGCACCTCGGTGATGTCCTCGAGATCGTCCCCGACCGGGACGGAGCCCTCGAGCACGGTGCGATCGACCCCCAGCACGGCGGCTTGGCCGCCCGTCGCCGTCTGGACCTGGCGCAGGACGACCGACGTCCTCTCGCCGACCGCGCCGGTGCTCCGGAGGTCGGCGCGGATTGCGTCCTCGACCTGCGGGCGGATGTTCAGCGCGGCGGTACGGAGCGCAGAGCCCTGCTGCTCGCGGAGCCGATCCTGCAGGGGGGAGAGGAGGGTCAGTGCGGCCACGGCAAGCGTGACCAGGGCGGTCGCGATGAGCGAGAGCAGGAGCCGGCCACGCAGGCCGAACGGGCGCCGCCCCCGCCACCTCACGCTTCGCGGAAGCGGTAGCCGGCCCCGCGCACCGTCAGGATCAGGTTCGGCTCCTCCGGCGTCTCCTCGAGCTTCTCGCGCAGGTGCCGGATGTGGACGTCGATCGCCCGCGGGTCCCGGTAGGCCGAGTCACCCCAGATCGCCCGGAGCAGCTCCTGGCGGTTGTAGAGGCGGCCCGGTCGGGCCATCAGGCAGGCCACGAGCTCGAACTCCGAAAAGGTGAGCTTGACCACTTCACCCTCGCGTTCGACCGAGCGGTTGCGCCGGTCGAGGGCGATCGATCCGATGCGGAGCAGGCTGTCGTCGACGACCCGCCCGTTGGAACGCCGCATGACCGCGCGGATGCGCGAGCGGAGCTCGGCCAGGCCGAACGGCTTCGTGACGTAGTCGTCGGCGCCCGCCTCCAGCCCGAGCACCACGTCGGCTTCCGAGTCGAGCGCGGTGAGCATGATGATCGGGGTGACGTCCCGCCGGTCCCGGACGGTGCGGCAGACGTCGTAGCCCGAGGGGCCCGGGCCGAGCGCCACGTCGAGCAGCACGACGTCGAAGCGGCCCGACTCGGTCATCGCGAGGGCCTCGTCACCGTCCGCCACGGCCACGGGTCGGTGGCCCTCCCGGGCGAACGAGCGCGTCAGCATGTCGCGCAGGGGAGCGTCGTCGTCCACGATGAGGATGTCGAGCGGAGCGGCGGCCACGGCCGTCGAGCGTAACCGAGCGCGCGGCGGGCACCTCCCCGGGCGGGGCCGCGTGGCGCGATACGTTGCCGGGAGATGCGCACCATCAGCCTCCACGACACCGCCACCGGGGCGCTCCGGACCCTCGAGCCGCGTGCTCCGGGGCGCGTCGGCATCTACGCCTGCGGCCCGACCGTCTACGACCGCATCCACGTCGGCAACGCGCGCCCTTTCGTCGTCTTCTCGCTGCTGAAGCGCTTCCTTGAGCACGAGGGCCTCGAGGTGACGCTCGTCGCGAACGTCACCGACGTGAACGACAAGATCTACGACGCAGCGCGCGCTCAGGGCGTCGGGTCAGAAGAGCTCGCCGCGCGGATGACGGCCGCCTACCGGGAGGACACGGACGCGCTCGGCCTCGGTCGTCCGGATCACGAGCCGCTCGCCTCCGAGAGCATCCCGGGGATCGTGGCGCTGATCACCGCGCTGCTCGAGCGCGACAGCGCGTACGCCGTCGATGGGGATGTCTACTTCCGCGTGCGGAGCGACCCGAACTACGGAACCCTCAGCGGACGTGACGTCGACCAGATGGACCAGGGGGAGGGCGTGGAGGGTGCCTCGCGCAAGGAGGACCCCCTCGACTTCGCGCTCTGGAAGGCGGAGAAGCCGGGGGAGGACACCGCCTGGGACGCGCCGTGGGGGAGGGGACGCCCCGGCTGGCACATCGAGTGCTCGGCGATGGCCGAGGACATCTTCGCCGCGGGCGTCGACATCCACGGCGGCGGTATCGATCTTGCGTTCCCCCACCACGAGAACGAGGCGGCGCAGACCCGTTGCGCGCGCGGGCACGAGCTGGCCGGCATCTGGATGCACAACGGCATGCTCGAGACCAGTGCGGGGAAGATGGCCGGCGCGCCCGCCGGCCAGGAGAAGATGTCGAAGTCGGTCGGGAACGTCGTGTCGCTGCCCGCGGTGCTCGACGAGCACGGGCGAGACGCCCTCATTGCGCTCTTCGTCGGCGGTCACTACCGGCAGCCGCTGCAGTTCGGCGAGGGCCCGCTCGCCGACGCGGCCGGTCGCGTCCGTCGCATCCGGGAGGCGGGGCGCCGGCTCGTCGAGGGCGCGTCGCCCGCGTGGTCGGCGCCGCTGCTCGAGCGCTTCCTCGCGGCGCTCGCCGACGATTTCACGACGCCCGCCGCCCTCGCGGTCGTCGCCGAATGGGTGAACGAGGCCAACCGCGCCACCGAGCCGGTGGGGAGGGACGATCTCGCCGTCATGTTGAGGCTGCTCGGCCTCGAGGGTCTGCTCGTCGCGGACACCGAAGGCCCCCCGCCGGAGCTGGTCGCCATGGCCGAGGAGCGAGCGGCCGCGCGGGCCGCAAAGGACTTCGCCGCCTCGGACCGCATCCGAGACGAGCTGCTTGCCGCCGGTTGGGTCGTGCGTGACGGTGCCGACGGCCCCGAACTCCTGCCGGCCTCATGAGTCGACGCCCTGACCGCGGCCCCGACCGTCGCCCGCGAGGCCCGGCGCTCGCTGCTGCGATACGCGATGACGTGTCGGACGTCCTGTACGGACGCAACGCGGTGCACGAGGCGCTGCGCGCCGGGCGGCGACGCGTCCGCCAGGTCTGGGCGACCGAGCACGCGATGCGCGAGCCCTGGCTTGCCGGTGGACCCGGGCGGCCGGCCGCAGAGCTTGCGACCTCAGAGGAGATCGAGGGCCGGTGCGGGAGCGCGGGACACCAAGGTGTCTGCGCGCTCGTGGACCCGTATCCGTACGTGCCGGCCGAGACGCTGCTCGCCGCGACGGATCCGCTCCTGCTCGTGCTCGACGAGATCCAGGACGTGCAGAACCTGGGAGCCATCTGTCGCACCGCGGAGTGCGCGGGTGCGACCGGCGTTGTGATACCAGAACGCAGATCGGCCGAGGTGACGCCGGCAGCGTGCAAGGCCAGCGCCGGAGCCGTCGAGCATCTCGACATCGCCCGCGTCCGGAACGTCGCGGACTTCCTCGAGGCGGCCAAGCAGCGGGGCGTGTGGTGCTACGGCGCCGCCATGGAGGGCGCTGTGCCCTGGACCGAGCCCGATTACACGGGCGGCGTCGCCCTCGTGCTCGGGGCGGAGGGCAAGGGCCTGCGGCCCCGGGTCGCCTCGGCCTGCGACCTGTTGGTGGCGTTGCCGCTTCGTGGCCGCATCGACTCCTTGAACGTGAGTGCCGCCGCCTCCGCGCTCGTCTACGAGATCGTCCGCGGCCGGTCCTGAGGGAGTTCCCGCCCGCGCGAGCGGGCATGGGGAGACGTAGCAGACGCCTCGGATGCACGCTCTCTTGCACACGCTGTCGAAATCGCTTGACTTCCGCCTCCGGGGCTGGGAGGTTGCCCCCACATAACCGTCAAGTCGAGCTTCACGTTGAGCGTGAGACCCGGCCTCGGCGGCACATCATCTTTCAGATGGCGCCAGGGGAGGAGTGCGTCACTGAGCTCTCTCCACCTGCCCGCGGGCAGGAGAAAAGGAAGCTCGTGGCCCGTCTCTCCACACACGTCTCGCAGCATCAGCCCAAGGTCGAGGATTCGTTCCTCATCGCCCTCGCGAAGCAGGGTGACCCCACCGCCTACGACCGCATCGTCCGCCGGTACTACGGCTTCGTCCGGCTCAAGGCCTCGTCGTACTTCATCGCCGGCGGCGACTCGGACGACCTCATCCAGGAAGGGCTGGTCGGGCTCTACAAGGCCGTCCGCGACTTCCGCACGGATCGGGAGTCGAGCTTCCGGAACTTCGCGGAGCTCTGCATCACCCGCCAGATCATCACCGCGGTGAAGACCGCGACGCGGAACAAGCACACCCCACTCAACCAGTACGTCTCGTTCTCCTCCTCGCCGACGTCGGCGGGCGAGGGCGAGCCGACGCTGGAGGAGATCATCGCCGGGCCGACGGTGCACGACCCGGTCAACCAGGTGATCTCGACGGAGGAGCTGGGTTCGCTCGTCGCCTGCCTCAGCTCGCAGCTCTCAGATCTCGAATCACGCGTGCTGTCTCTGTACCTCGACGGGTACTCCTACGAGCAGGTCGGCGAGCGTCTGGACTGCGACGCGAAGACGGTCGACAACGCGCTGCAGCGCGTGAAGCGGAAGGTCGGCGTCCACCTGGCGAGCCGGAACGTCCTGCTCTAGCGGACAGGCCCGGCACTACCCTCCGGGCCGTGAACCCCTTCGAGATCGTCCTGATCGTCCTCGCGGTCGTCCTTGTCGTCTTCATCGGCGGGGGGATGATCGCGGCCGCCCGCCGCGCCAAGCAGGCCGAGGCGGCGCTCAAGGCGAAGATCGCCGTCGCCGACCAGGCCCTCGCGGCGGCGCACGCCGGCGACAACGGCTGGGTCGCCGAGCAGATGGAGGCCGCGGCACGAGCGGGCTGGGCCGGTGGCGGGGAAGCCGTGGCAGCGGCGCATCTCGTCCAGGTGATCGACCGCCCGGGCACCGACTCCGACGAAGCGGTCTACCGGCTCGTCGGCACCGCCGGGACCGAGCGCGACGTCCGGGTCCGGCGCACCGGCGACGCCTGGACCGCCTGAACAAGCCTCAGCCGAGCGCGCCCCGGCGCGCGAAGCTCTCGCGGACGTCCGCGAGCTCGGGTTGCCACCCGAGCGCCTGCCGGGCGGCGGCGTTGGATGGCCCCCGCTGCCGCTCCGCACGACCGGCCAGCAGCGGGCCCGCCACGAGACGGGCGAGCCAGCGGGGAGCGTGGTGCGCGCGCAGCGGCTGACGCCGAAACCGGATGACAGGTCAGAGCGTGGCTGCCGGTGGCTCCGGCACCGCGTCGATCAGCTTGCCCGGGTTCATGATGCCGGTCGGGTCGAGCGTCGCCTTCGCCGCGCGGAGCAGCTCCACCCCCAGGGGGCCGATCTCGCCCGGGAGCCAGGGCGCGTGGTCGGAGCCGACCGCGTGGTGGTGGGTGATCGTCGCACCGGCAGCAGCGATCGCGTCGCCGGCGGCCCGCTTCGTGGCCTGCCACTGCTCGAGCTCCGCGCCCTCCTCTTGGCGCGCGAGGAACGTGAAGTAGAGGGAGGCGCCCGTCGGGTAGAGGTGGGAGACGTGGCAGCCGACCAGCGCCGGGGTCCCGCGGCTCGCGAGCGTTGAACGAAGGGTGCCCCCGACGGCCCGATAGGTGGCCAGGAGGTCGGCCCAGGTCGCGGCGGTCTCCAGCGTGTCGACGAGGACCCGGCGGGTCAGGAGCTCGTCGCGCAGGTAAGGGCCGTGGAAGCGGCCGTGCTCCCAGGCCTCGCCTGGCTTCTGGCCGAGAGAAAGGGCGCCGTGGTCTCGGAGGATGCGCTCTCCTGCCTCCCGCCGCCGGCGGAGGGCCGGCTCGTCGGCGCCCTCCCAGCCGAGGATGAGCAGGCAAGGTCGCGGCATGCCCCGCGCGCGGAGGTAGGTCCGCAGTGCGCCGGCGGCACGCGGTGACCCGCTCATGGCGAAGTTGACCCGGGTCTCCTCCTCGTCGGAGAGCCGGGTAACGGTCGCCGCGGCACCCGCCTGGGCGAGCGCTCGGAGCGCCTCGACGGCAGCGGCGAAGCCGGAGAGGGCGAAGGCCTCGAAGCGCGTCGCCCCCGGGGTGGGCCGGACGCGGAGCGTCGCCTCGGTGATGACGCCGAGCGTGCCCTCCGAGCCGACCAGGAGCTCGCTCAGGTCCGGACCCGCGGCACTCGCCGGCCCGCTCCCGGTCGTGATCTCCCCGCCGGGTGCCGCCATCCGGACGCCCTGCACGAGCTGATCGATCCGGCCGTAGCCCGTGGACCCCTGGCCGGCCGAGCGCGTCGCGACCCAGCCGCCGACCGTGGAGAACTCGAAGGACTGCGGGTGGTGGCCGAGCGTCAGCCCGTGCGCGGCGAGCTCCGCCTCCGCGTCCGGGCCGTAGGTGCCCGCGGCGAACCGGGCGAGGCCGGAGTGCGCGTCCAGCGACAGCAGGCCGGTGAGCCGGGCGAGGTCCACGGAGATCACGCCCGCGTGCTCCCCGGCCAGCGGAGCGACCCCGCCGACGACGCTGGACCCGCCCCCGAACGGGACGACGGCCAGGTCGAGCTCCGCGCAGGCCGCGAGGACCGCGAGGACCTCGTCGTGGTCGGCCGGGGAGACCACGGCGTCCGGAGCGTGGGCCAGCCTGCCGGAACGCAGCGCGAGCAGATCGGGGTAGGAGCGCCCCGCGCCGTGCAGGACGCGGGTCTCGTGATCGTCTGCGAGGTGGTCGGCGCCGACGAGCGCGGTGAGCCGCGTGCGTGCCTCCGCGCTCAGGGTGCCCGGCGGCAGCACGAGCTCCGCAAGTTCGGGCAGCGTGGTCCGGGAGCTCCCGAGGCCGAGCTCCTCGGTCAGCAGCGCCTCGCCGCCCTCCGGCAGCGGTCCGTCGTGGCCGTCCGTGCCCCATCCCCACCACCGCTGGCGACTCATGCGCGCACGGCTCCCTCGTTCGTCGCAGGCGCGTCGACCTCGAGCTCGGGCAGGATCCGCGCGAGGGCCGGCAGCGCGGCCTCCCGCCAGGCCGGGACGAGCCCGAGCCGCGTCCGGCCGTCGAGCACGTCGGAGACGGTCAGCGCGCCCTCCTGCTCGACCGCCCAGCGGAGCTCGACCCCGAGGACGGGCACCCCCGGCGCGACCGGCTGCAGCAGCTCGGGGCTCCCGTCGGCCAGTGCGGCGACCGCGGCGGCTTCGGCCCCGAAGCGGCGGGTCAGGCGCGGGGGAAGGCCCGAGGCCCGCGGACCCTGCGCCCCGACGGCGGGAAGGTCCGTCGTGCGGCAGGGCGTGGCGGCGACGCCGGGACGGCGCGCGACCATGTCGACGACGTCCTGCGCCATCCGGCGGTAGGTCGTGAGCTTCCCGCCGACGACGCTCAGGACGCCGCGCATCGGGTCGCCGACGATCGCGTGCCTCCGGGAGACGTCGGCGGTCGCGCCCTCCCCGGCGTCGAGCAGCGGCCGCAGGCCCGCGAAGCGGCCGACGATGTCCTCGGGGACGAGGTCGGTGGTGAGCGCCCGGTTCAGGGTGTCGAGCAGGAAGCGCTCCTCGTCGGCGGAGACCTGCGGCACCTCCGGCAGCTCGCCGGCCGGCACCGGCTCGTCGGTGAGTCCGACGAGCACGAGGCCGTCCGGGCGGGGGAGGGCGAAGACGAAGCGGCCGAAGTGGCCTGGGACCGGCACGTTCATCGCCGCGGCCGGGTCGCCCAGCCGGTGCGCGCCGATCAGCAGGTGCGAGCCCTTCGAGGGCCGCATCTCGATGCCGTCGGCGAGCGTTCCGGCCCAGACCCCGGTGGCGTTGACGACGTGCCGGGCCCGCAGCGAGAACCCCTGGCCGCTCAGGCGGTCGGTGACCTCGGCGCCGCCGTCGTGCAGCCGCTCCGCCCGGACGTGGGGCAGGATGCACGCCCCGTGACCGGCCGCGGTCCGCGCGAGCGTGACGACGAGCCGGACGTCGTCCTCGAGCTGCCCGTCCCAGCTCAGCAGCGCCCCACGGAGCCCCTCGCTCTCGAGGGCGGGGAACCAGCGCTGCGCCTCGGCGGCGGGGATGCGGCGCGTGCGCGGCAGCCGGGTGGGCCGCGTCCCCGACGCCCGACGCATGACGTCGCCCGCGCGCAGGCCGGTGGCGAAGAGGCGGGAGCTGCTTCCGGACGTCTCCGGGAGGAGCGGCAGCAGCATCGGAAGGGCGCGTACGAGGTGCGGCGCGGTCCGGTCGGCGAGGATCGCACGTTCGGTCGCCGACTCCCACGCCACCCCGACGTCGCCCTTGGAGAGGTAGCGCAGCCCGCCGTGGGCGAGCTTGGAGCTCCAACGGCTCGTCCCGCTCGCGAGGTCGCCGCGGTCGATGAGCGCGACGCTCAGCCCACGGGTGACCGCGTCGAGGGCGACGCCGACGCCGGTGATGCCGCCACCGACGACGAGCACGTCGACCTCGTGGCCGGCGGCGAGGCGCTCCAGCTCTTGGGTGCGGCGGACGGCGGACAGTGCGGTGGTCACCGGAGGGCTCCTTCGAGAAGCGGATGGAGTTCGGCCGTCGCACGTTCGCGCAGCTCGTCGGGGTCGTCGGCGCGGGCGGCGATCACCCAGCCACGGAGGCAGAGCTCGATCGCCACGGCCAGCCCCTGAGGGTCGGCGCGGCGGATCGAGCCCTCGTCCATCCCCGCCTCGAGGAGCGCGGCGACGGTGTCGAGCACGAGGTGCTGGAAGGCGCCGTGCCGCTGGACGAGGTAGGGCAGGAAGAGCTCGGGGTCGACGTCCAGCAGGCGCAGGAAGAGGGGGTGGCCGCTGAGCGCGACGACGCCGTCGGTGGCCCCGTGGGTAAGGCGTTCCCGCACGGTCGGCTGCGCGGACTGCGCGGTGATCGCGTCGCTCAGCACGGTCGAGAACTCCCGGGTCATGAGCGCTTGGATGAGCGCGGCCACGTCGCCGAAGCGGCGGTAGACGGTCATGCGGGAGACCCCGGCCCGACGGGCGACGTCGGTGAGCGTGGTCCGTCGCACGCCGACGGCCATCACGGAGTCGTACGCCGCGTCCAGGAGCGGATCGTCCTCGGTGCTGGCCACGTGACGCTGTGACATTGCGTGTCAGTATGTCACATCCGGCAGATGATGCTTGCGACTATGCGCCGGGGGTAGACCAGTGCTCATGAGCGCCCTCACGAACCTGATCCGTACCGTCGCCGGGCTCATCGCCGGCGTGCTCGCCGTCGGGATCCTTCTCGTCGTGCTGAACGCCGACGAGGAGAACCGGATCGTCAGCGCGGTCCTGGACGTCGGGCGGTTCTTCCAGGACCCCTTCGGCCGCATGTTCGATCTCGAGCGCGGCAAGGAGCACCTGCAGATCGCGATCAACTGGGGCATCGCCGCCGCGGTGTATCTCGCGGTCGGCATCGCGCTCGCGACCCTGCTGCGGGCGGTCGCCAGCCGCGCCGGCCGCTGACGGCGACGCGCCCGGCCCGTGTCGCGGGCGGGCGATCCGGGGCACACTGTCGACGTGGATCCGCTCGCCACCCTCGGGCTCGGTGCCGCCGCCTCGCCGGAGGAAGTCGCCGCCGCCTACCGCGCGCTCGCGAAGCGCTGGCACCCCGACCGTGCGGGCGCCGGTGCAGATGCCGCGCGGCGCATGGCGGAGATCAACGCCGCCTACGACCTACTCCGCGACGGCGCCACCATGCCGCGCGACCTCCGCGGCGACCGCGCGCGGCAGGACGCGGCGCGGGCGACCGCCGGGTCGGTGTGGGGGGAGACGCCCACGTGGACTGCCGGCGGCGTCACGACGCCGACCCGTGACGTGCGACCCGCGGGCCACTGGTTGAGCGAGGAGACGCGCCAGAGCATCGGCCGCGAGCTCCTCACCGCTCTCGAGCCCGGCGAGCCGGTCGTGCTCATCACCCCGACCGCCACCTGGAAGAGCCCCCGGGCGCTGCTGCTCGCCACGGACCGCCGACTGCTCTGGCTGCTCGACGACGTGATCTCCCACCGCGTCCACTCGCTTCGCTGGCGCGACGTCGGCCGGGTCGAGCACCGTCCGCCGCGCCGCCTGCGCCGCACCGCGGCCGTCCGGGTGGAGACCACGCTCGGGCGCAAGCTCGAGTGGGCGGAGCTGACGCCGCCCGTCGCTGCGGAGCTCGCCGCGCGGATCAGTAGCGCCGCCGGGCTTCCCGCCTAGCCCGCTCGCCGTCGGCGTGAGCCGACCCGGAGCCGTGGGGGCCGAAGACGTGCACGTGATCCCGGTCGTCGTGCCGGCCGGAATTCGGCACGACTCCGAGTCACCGCCTCGAGCAACCGCCAGCGATCGGGGATACGGTGGGCGTGCGATCATCGGCCGCGTTGGTCCCGCCGGAGTAGCTCAGTTGGTAGAGCACCGCTCTTGTAAAGCGAAGGTCGTCGGTTCGAACCCGTCCTCCGGCTCTCGGGCGTCTACCGCAGCCGGGCCTCTTCGAGGTCGAGGTCGCGCTGGATGTTCCGCAGGACCCCCGGCTCGAGGCGGCCCGCGTTGCGCAGCTCGATGAGCGAGGCGCGCTCCACCGCAATCAGCTCGAGCCGAACGGCGGAGGACCGCATGCGCTTCTCGACGTGCTTGGAGGGTGGGGTGCCGTCGCCGCCGATGACCGCCTGGCACCGGGCGAAGCGCGCGCGGTAGAGCTCGCGCATCCGGCGCAGCACCTCGGCCGGCGCCCCCTCGTCCTCCAGCTCGTCCAGCCGGTCAAGCGCGTTCTGAGCCGCCTCGAGGCGGGCGATGGCCTCGCTCGGCGTCCACGGTCGCTCTCCGTCGATCCGCAGCAGCTTCAGCACCGTCGGGAACGTGAGCCCCTGGCCGACGAGCGTCACGAGGATCACCACGACGGTCACGAACAGGATCTCCTCGCGGCCATCCACGCTCGCCGGGATCGCGAGCGCCGCGGCCAGCGAGACGGCGCCGCGCATGCCCGACCAGCCGACGGCGAAGCGCTCCGCGCGCGTCGCCCCGAGCCCCGCGAGCATCGTCCCGGCCATGCGCACCAGCACCACCGCGATCGTCACCACCATCGCCGCCCCGACGAGTTCGCCGAGCGCGATGCTTCCCTGCAGCTCGTCGACGAGCGCGGGGAACTGCAGGCCGAGGAGCACGAAGAGGATCGCGTTGGCGGCGAAGTCGAGCACGCGCCAGAACGCCATCGCGCTCAGGCGGGTCCCGGCGTCGAAGACCTCGTGGGAGTACCAACCGAGGTAGAGCGCCGTCGCGACCACGGCAAGCACACCGGAGACGCCCGCCTGCTCCGCGGCCACGTAGGAGACGTAGGGCACCATGACGGTGACGAAGATCGAGAGCGCCGGGTCGGCCCAGCGGCGAAGCACCCGGCGTTCGGCCATGCCGAACACGAGGCCGATGGCCGCGCCTCCGAGCGCCGCGAGCGCGAAGTCGCGCACCGCGCCGGCGGGGGAGAACACCCCGCTCACGGCGGCGGTGATCGCGACCCGGTAGGCCACGAGCGCGGTCGCGTCGTTGACGATCGCCTCCCCCTCGACGAGCAGCCGTACGCGCTCGGGGACGCCCATCCGGCTGAACGCGGCGGCGGCCGCGACGGTGTCCGTCGGGGCAAGGACCGCACCGAGCACGAACGCCGGCCCCCAGGCGAGCCCGGGGACGACCGCGTGGGCGACCACGGCGACGACGGCCATCGTGGTGAGGACGAGCGTGACCGCGAGGAACCCGATCGGCCGAGCCTCCGCCCGGAGGGTCTGCGGCGAGGAGGCGAAGGCGGCCGCGGCCAGCAGCGGCGGGAGGAAGACGACGAAGACGATCTCGGGGTCGAGCTCGATCGTCGGCAGCCCGGGCACGAAGCCGACGGCGAGCCCGCCGAGCACGAGCACGACCGGGTAGGGGACCCGGGCGAGGTCGGCGAGGCGGACGAGGCCCGCGGCCACCAGCAGCAGGACGAGGAGGAACTCGAGCTCGTTCACCGCGGGCCACTCTACGATCGGCCCGTGCTCGATCCCGCCGTCTCAGATCGCGACCACGCCCGTGGACGGCCCGATGCTCCTTACGTCCTCACGATGTACGCGGACTTCGAGTGCCCGTTCTGTCAGGCGGCCCAGGGCATCCTCGAGCGGGTCCACCGGCGGCTCGGGGAGGACCTGCTGCTCGTCGCCCGGCACTTCCCCGTCGACGCGCGCCACCCGCTGGCCCGGGACGCCGCCCGGGCCGTGGAGGCAGCGGCCGCCCAGGGCGCCTTCTGGGAGATGCACGACGCGCTCTTCGCCCTGCGCGGCGACCTCGCCCGGCCGAAGCTCCTGCGCGCCGCGGACGGGCTCGGGCTCGACGCGCAGGCGGTGGAGGCGGCCTTCGACGACGGCAGCGCGGACGAACGGATCGAGGCCGACCACGCCTCGGGGGAGCGGTCGGGGGTCACCGGGACCCCGGCGTTCTTCGCCGGGCGAACGCAGATCCTGGGCGCCTTCGACGCGGGGTCGCTCGTCGACGCCCTGCGCGGCAGCGCCTGAGGCGAGCCCGCGGCCGGTCAGTCGGCCTGCGGCTCGGCGAGGTCGACCACGGTCGCGTGGATCACGGGGCCGTGACCGTTCGTGGAGACGACCGCCTCGTAGGCGACGGGCTCGGCCTCGGGCTCGGCGTTCAGCCGCCGCTCGAGCTCTCCGAGGACGGTCCCGAAGAGGAGGTGCCGCCAGGTCGCCTGCGCGAGCGCCGGGCCGGAGCCCCACAGCTTGGGCATGTCCCCGCCGATGGGGTGGAGCGCCGGGACGAGGGCGGTGCCCGGCCAGGTCGCGACGTGCTCGGCCATCCCGGCCGCCGGTCCGCGGGCCCAGGAGGGCAGCGGCACCCTTGGCGCGACGTTCGCGTAGAGCGCCCCGAAGAGCGCGCCGTTGGCCGCGTGCATCGCCCAGCCGAGCGGCCTGGACCACCGTCCGCGGGTCACGGCGGTGCCGAGCAGCGCGCAGTCGTCGTACGGCACCCCGAAGACCTTCTGGTCCAGCGGCTGCTGAACCGCCCAGACGGTCGCGGCGACGGCGCCGGCGAGGGCGCCGCGGGCGGTGACGGTGCTCGAGAAGGCCATGCCGACGAGGGTACCCCGCACAGCGGTGGCGAACGTGCCGGACCAAGCCGACTGACGGAGTGTCAAAGAACCGCTGTAACCCCCGGAACCTCGCGGGGGTACGGCTCGACACATGGCCAGTGACCCCTTCATCGACCGCGCGAACACCAAGGGCGTCAACCCGCTGGTCTACTGGCTCTGCCGCGCGGTCCTCCAGCCGTTCTTCCACCTCTGGTTCCGCGTCCAGCGGATCGGCCGGGAGCACATCCCGGAGAGCGGCGGCTTCATCATCGCCGCGAACCATCGCTCGTTCATCGACCCGTTCGTGATCGGGATCATGATGCGCCGCCCGATCTACTTCGTGGCCAAGCGGGAGCTCTTCGAGCGTCGCTTCTTCGGCTGGCTCCTCAACAACCTCGGTGCCTTCCCGATCAACCGGGGTGCCGCCGACGAGGACGCGATGGCCACCGCTCGCATGCTCCTCGAGCGCGGCGAGGGCGTTCTGATCTTCCCCGAGGGCACCCGGGTGCGGCCCGGGCCGATCGGCTCCGCGCGCCGCGGTGTCGGCCGGCTCGCGCTCGAGACGGGCGTCCCGGTCATCCCGCTCTCCATCCTCGGGCACCGAGAACATCCGCCGCGGGATCTGGCTGCGCCCGCTGAAGGTCCGCGTCCGCGCCGGCCGCGCCGCTCACCTTCCCGCAGGTCGACGCGCCGAGCCCGCAGCTCGCCCAGGCGGTCACCGAGCGGATCTGGCCGTGCGTCGCGCTGCAGTGGGAGTGGCTCGGCGGGCTGCCGCCGCTGCGCCGTGCCGTCGTCCTCGGGGCCGGCTCCTGGGGCACCGGCGTGGCCATCGGGCTGGCCCGCGCGGGCGTCTCGGTCCAGCTCGGCTGCCGCACGGGTGAGCAGGCCGCCGCGCTGCTCGCCAAGCGCGAGAACACCGCGGTACCTGCCGGGGGATCGCCTTCCCCGAGAACCTCGCGACCTCGACGTGCGAAGCGCTTGACCTCGACAGCTGCGGACCTCGTCGTGCTCGCCGTGCCGAGCCGAGACCTCCCCGCCGCGCTGGCCGCGCACGGCAGCCGGATCGGACCGAAGGCCGGCGTGCTCGTCCTCGCCAAGGGGCTCGTGGCCGACGGCCCGGGCGTCGCCCTGCCGAGCGCCTACGTCGCCGCCCGCACCCGGGCCCGCGCCGTCGCCTGCCTCGGTGGCCCCGGCCACGCGGCCGACGCCCTCTCGAACGGCGCCGCCCTGGTCGTCGCCAGCACGGACGCCGGGTGGGCGCGCCAGCTCTCAGACACCCTCGGCCGCGCCGGGCTTCGCCATCGAGCGCTCCTCCGACATCACCGGCGTCGAGCTCGCCGGCACCGCCAAGAACGCTGCGGTCCTCGCCGCCGCCACCGCGGCCGTGGCGGGCCCCAACGCCGCCGGCGCGGCGGCCGGCCGGGTCTTCGCCGAGGTCGGCGCCTACGCCCAGCGCCAGGGCGGCCGCCCCGAGACCTTCTCCGGGCTCGCCGGCGCGGGCGACCTGGTCGCCACCGTGGTCGCGGATGGCTCGCGCAACCGCCGCGCGGGCGAGCTCCTCGGCGGCGGGACCCGGGTCGTCGACATCGAGCCCGCCCTCGGGCAGAGCGCCGAGAGCCTGCACGTGGTCCCGCTCCTGGCCGCCGCCCTCGCCGCCGACGGCGTCAAGGCCCCGGTCACCGCAGGCCTCGCCGCGGTCGTCGAGGGATCGGCCGACGCGGGCGAGTGGGCGCGCGGACTCACCGGTAACGGCGGAAGGGCGCGCCGCGCGGCCTGAGCCGCGCGCCCGCCCCAAAGGAGGCATAGGCTTCGTGCGTGGACAAAGTGGAGCTCGACCGGCAGTTCTCGGACCTGTATCGGGCGCACCTGCGGGACGTCTACTCCTACTCGTACTACCGGGTGGGGAACCATCACGACGCCGAGGACCTCACCGAGCAGACGTTCCTGCAGGCCTACCGGCACTTCGAGCGGGCGCTCTCGGAGAGCAACGGCCGGCCGCTGAGACCGTGGCTGATCCGGATCGCGCACAACCTGGCCGCGAACCTGTACCGGGACCGCTCGCGCAAGCCGCAGACGCACATCGACGACGACTCGCAGTACCGGGCCCTGCACACCACGGAGGACCTGGTGGAGGGGCGGGACGAGCTCAGGCGGATCCTCGAGGGAGTCGAGCAGCTGCCGACCGACCGGCGCGAGGCGCTCATCATGCGCTTCGCCCTCGGCATGGACAACCGGGAGATCGCCCGGGCCATGGACCGCACCGACGGTGCGACCAAGGTGCTCATCCACCGTGCGATCAAACAGCTCGAAGGCATCGTGAGGACGCCCGAGGAGATGAGGAAGTGACGCGATGAGGGAGACGGGAACCACAGACTTCGAGGGGATGCTGCGGCAGGCGCTCACGCCCGTCGAGCCGCCCGCGGACTTCGCGGCGCGCTTCGAGCGCACGCTCCAGAACCTGACGGACATCGCCGCCGACGAGCTCGAGGCGTGGGAGCTCGGCGCCATGCGCGACCCGCGCAACTGGCCCACCGCCGCACGGCCGGTCGCTGCCGTGGCCATCGGCGGTGCGGCCAGCGCGGCGCTCGTCGTCGTGCGGGTTCGCGCGGGCCGCAAGAAGCGCCGGGCGAGTTCCGCGGATCCGCTGGCCTACGTCGAGCAGACCGTCAAGGCCGTCGCCGACGAGGCGCGACGCGTCCTCGAGCGCTGAGAACCGTCCCGGGTGGGTAGGTGACCACCGATGCCTGATGCCGCCGCTAGTGATCCGCCGACGGGTAACAGTGCGAAGGAACCCCCGATGGATTCATCTGCGCTCCGAGAACTGGCCGACGAGGACCTCATGCAGTACGTGCGTCGGGGTGAGCCCGTGGCGTTCGAGATCGTCTACGAGCGTCACTCCACCGCCGCGTTCTCGCTCGCGTACCGGATGACCGGGAACCGCAACGGCGCCGAGGACGTCGTGCAGGAGGCCTTCCTCAGCCTCTGGCGCTCGAACGCCCGCTACGACCGCACCCGCGGCTCGGTCCGGACCTGGGTGCTCGGCATCGTCCACAACCGCGCGATCGACTCACTGCGCCGCTCGGTGGTCCACGACAAGCGCCGCGCCAGCGACGAGGGCATCGAGGAGCGCTTCGAGGCCAAGGAGCGCACCGACGTCGAGGTCGCCCGCCGCGACGAGGCTCGCGAGGTCCGCGAGGCGCTCACCACCCTCCCGCCCGAGCAGTCGAAGGTCATCGAGCTCGCCTACTTCGGCGGGTTCACCCACACCGAGATCGCGAAGATGCTCGACACCCCTATCGGCACGATCAAGGGGCGCATGCGTCTGGGCCTCGAGAAGATGCGTGGCCAACTCGGTGGCCTGGCCCCGGGTGTGGCGACATGAGCCAGTTCCGCGCCGACTACTCCGACTGCCCCCGCGGCCTGGACGCGGGTGCGTTCGTGCTGAACGCCCTGTCCGCCGACGAGGCGGTCGAGTACGCCGCCCACGTCGAGGGCTGTGGGCACTGCCACGCCGAGGTCCACGAGCTCCAGCTGGTCGTCGACACGCTGCCGATCGCCGCTCCGCAGTCCGCCGCGCCGGCTGCGCTCAAGGGGCGCCTCATGGCGATCGTCAACGCCGAAGCCGAGCTGCTCCGCGCCGCCGGCCCCGAGGCCGATACGGCGCCGGTGCCCCGCAAGCGCCGCCGGTTCCTGCCGGCCTTCGCGATGCCGATGCGCCCGGCCTTCGCCGGCGCGCTCGCCTGCGGCCTGCTCGGCCTGGGTGTCGTCGGGGGGATCGCGGTCGAGAACAGCGGCGGCCCCGGGACCCGCACGGTCATCGCGCAGACCACGGGCAAGGCCAAGGCGCAGCTCGAGGTGACGGGCGGGAAGGCGTCGCTGCGGGTCACCGGTGCGCCGAGCCTGCGGGAGGGCCGCATCTACCAGGTGTGGTTCGACACCGGGGACGGCCAGAAGCGCCCGACCCACACGCTCTTCAACGTCCGCTCCGACGGGCGGGCGACGGTCGCGATCGACGAATCGGTCGAGGGCGTCAAGCAGATCCTGGTCACCGAGGAGAAGAGCGGCGGCAGCCTCGCGCCCTCCAGCGACCCGGTGATCTCGGCCGACCTGGCCTGAGCTCTGCTTGACCCGGCGCTGCTAGCTTCGATCCCGTGAGTGCCGTGAGCGAGGAGACCGTCTGCTACCGGCACCCGGACCGGGAGACGGGCGTCTCCTGCTCCCGCTGCGGGCGCCCGATCTGCACGGACTGCATGACCTCCACGCCGGTCGGCATGCGCTGCCCGGAGTGCTCGAAGGAGAAGACGAAGGTCGTCTCGATGCGCTCGATGAACGCGACGGTCACCACGGTGACCACGGCGCTCATCGCGATCAACGGGCTGATCTTCCTGGCCTCGGGTCAGTTCGGCATCGGGACCGGCGGGACCTCGTCGCAGCTGAACGTCAACCTCGGGCTCTTCGGGCCGTCGATCGACATCAACCACGAGTACTACCGCCTCGTCACGAGCGGGTTCCTGCACAGCGGGCTGCTGCACGTCGGCTTCAACATGTACCTGCTCTGGGTGCTCGGCCAGATGCTCGAGGGACCCCTGGGCTCCGTGCGCTTCGCCGGGCTGTACGTCGTCTCCCTACTGGCCGGCTCCTTCGGGGCACTGCTGTTCGAGCCGACCGCGCTCACCGTCGGTGCCTCCGGTGCGGTCTACGGCCTGATGGGCGCGGCGTTCTTCCAGATGCGGGCCCGCGGCATCGACCCATTCTCCACGGGCATCGCGCCGCTCATCATCTTCAACCTCGTGCTGTCGTTCGTGATCCCCAACATCTCGATCGGCGGCCACGTCGGCGGCCTGGTCGGCGGCTCGTTGTGCGCGCTCGCGCTCGTCGCGATCGACAAGCGCCGCCTTCCCGCCTGGACCGGCTACGTCGTGCTCGTCCTGATCGGGCTGGTCTCGGTCGTGGGGGCCATCGCGGTCAGCGGCCGCGGCCTGTAAGCCAGATGTGTCCGTGAACCGGCGTGTCGCGGCGGGGACGAGCGTGCTGCTCTGCGCCGCGCTCGCCGCGTGCGGCAGCGGGACGAAGGAAGCGCGCGCGCCCGGCGATCCCGCGCAGGCGGGGGCCGTCGCGAGCGTAGAACGGCTGGCGCGGGCGGTCGACGACGGCGACGCGGCGGAGAGCTGCCGCTCGCTCACGCTGGCCACGCGGCGGGTCGTCGGCCTCACCGGTGCGCCCGGGGCCACGTGCAGCGGCGCGCTCGAGGACTTCCTCGTCGTCTACGGCCTGCGCCGCACCCTCCCGACGGCCGAGCAGTTCACAGCGCAGGTAGAGGGCGAGCGGGCGCTCGTCCGCGGCAAGGGGCTCGAGACCCCGCTCACCACCGTGCGCTCCGACGGGGACTGGCGCGTGAGCCTCCTGCAGCTTCCCGGCGTCCGGGCCGACGTCACCGCGGCCCGGGCATGCGGTCGCTACCTCACGGCGGCCGACAGCCTCGGCCTGCCGCCGTTCGACCCGTCCCCGCTCGCGGCCCGGTTGCGCTCCGAGGCCCGCCTCGTCGACCGCCTGCGCCGCCGCCTCGCGAGCCTTCCCGTGGGCGGTCCGGTGCGGCAGGGGCTGCCGGACGTGCTCGCCGCGCTGGGGACGGTCCGTGCGGGCCTACGCGCCCAGGCCCGTCGCGTCGCGGACGGGGGCTCGGTCCCCCGTGGGATCCAGGCGACGGCCCGGGCCGATCAGCTCGTCCGGGCGGTGCTGGCGCAGGAGGGTGCGAAGGCGCGGGTCGCCTGCCCGCTCGACGTCACGAAGGGCCCCGAGCTCGCGGCGCGCCGCACGATCCTCGACGCCGCCTGTCGGAGCTTCAGCGCGACGGTCGACCGGCTCGATTCCGATCCGGCGACCGTCGCAGAGGCGCGGCGCCTGCTCGGCGAGATCGACGCGGCGCTCGCCCGGTTCGACCGCCGCCTGCGCGATGCCCCGGTCGCCGCACGACTGAGGCGCCTTCGGACTCGGGCGCGCGGGGCGGTGGCCTCGCTCCGCGGACAGGTGGGGGCGGTCGAGACGGCTTCCGACGGGGCCGCGATCGCCGAGGTCGGGCGCCTGATCGACGGCTACAGCTCGCAGGTCGACGCGGCGCTCATCCGGCTGGGCGCCACCTGCTTGGACGCGCGCCCCGCCGCTCCCGGCGGCCGGCAGGCGACGCCGCGCCGCGCACCGGCCCCCGGGCTGCCCCCGGCGCCCACGCGCTCGCCGGGCACCGTCCTCTCCTGATCGGCCCGCTCAACGCTCGCGCAGCAGCGCGTCGTAGAGCGCCTGGAGCTCCTCGAGCATCCGCTCCGCGCTGAAGCGGGCGCCCACGTCGAGCGCGGCGGCGGCGCCCATCTCGGCACGCCGTCCGGGGAGGTCACGGAGGGTCGCGAGCGCGTTCGCGAGCGCGACCGGGTCGCCGGGGGCCACGAGCACGCCCGTCTGGCCGTCCCGCAGGAGCTCCGGGAGGCCTCCGTGCGCCGCGGCGACCAGGCAGCACCCAGCGGCAGCGGCCTCGAGGGCGGCGTTCGGGAACGGGTCGGGCTGCTTGGAGGGGACGGCGACCACGTCGGCGGCGCCGTAGACGGTCTCGACGTCGTCCCGGAAGCCCACGTGACGCAGTTGCGCGGTGACGCCGAGCGCCGCGGCGAGCTCGTGCAGCGCGCGGAGGTGCCGCTCCTCGCCGTGCCAGGGATCGCCCGCGACGAGCGCGACGACGTTCGCGTCCCCGTGCAGGGCGGTCTGCGCGAGGGCGCGGACGAGGACGTCCTGGCCCTTCCAGCCGGAGATCCGGCCGAGGACCGCGACGACGAAGGCGTCCTCCGCCAGCCCGAGCTCACGGCGCGCGTCCGCGCGGTCCCGCCGCCCGGTCGCGACCGCCAGGCCGTCGGGGAGCACGCTCACCTGCGAGGCGGCGTTGAACTGCGACGCCGTCGCCCGACTCACGCACGGGAGGGCGTCCGCGCTCAGCAGCAGCCGGCGGTAGCCCGGCCACCAGCGCTCGAAACCCGCGTAGATCTCCCGGACGTGCCAGACGTGGGGGACACCGGCGATCCGGGCTGCACCCGCGCCGCCGAGGGTCACCGAGGTGTTCGTGTGGACGAGGGCGATGCCTCGGGCCCGGGACAGACGGCCGAGGCCACCCGCGTCAGCGGCGAACGCGAGCGCGACCTGGCCGAGCCCGGCGGGCCGCATGAGCGCCCGTCGCAGGACGGCGAGGGGCCGGATGAGCACCTCGACCCCGGCGGCGCGCAGATCGTCGGCGAGCGGCCCCTCGTCGGGCAGGACGGCCAGCGCGACGTACCGGTCGGGGTCGAGCCCGGTGGCCATGAGGTGCAGCTGCCGATCGGCCCCGTACCGGCCGGAGGAGCTGTGCAGGTAGAGAACGCGGCGCGGGGTCACACGTCGACGTCGAGCGCCGGGTGCGCGGGCGCCTCGACGCGGTCCGGGTGCAGCACGTGCGCGAGGAGCTCCAGCCCGTCGACCAGGCGCGGCCCGGGGCGGGAGAACGTGGCCGAGGCGTCGACGGCGACGATCCGCCGGGCGCCCAGCGTCGCGAGCTCGTGGGCGAAGAGCGTGGCCTCGAGGTGGGCGCGGGGGGCGTCGTAGCCGCACGGCATGCAGACCACGACCTCCGGCTGGGCGGCGCGTGCGGTGTCCCAGTCGACCTGCTCGGAGTGCTCGCCCGGGAAGCCCAGCGCGTCGGTCCCTCCGGCCAGGTCGATGAGCTGGGGGGTCCAGTGCCCGGCGACGAAGACGGGGTCGAACCACTCGATGGCGAGGACCCGTGGACGCTCGGTGACGCCACGAACGGCGCGCTTGACCGTGTCGATCCGCTTCCGCTGGCGGGCGACGAGGTCGAGGGCCGCGTCCTTGGCCCCGGTCGCCTGGGCGAGGGTCCGGATGTCGCCCATGGTCTCCCCGAGCGTCTTCGGATCGAGCGTGACGACCTTGGGGCAGGAGGCGATCTTGTCGGCCACCGCCCGGACCTCCTCGACGGAGACCGCGCAGACGGGGCAGAGGGCCTGGGTCACGATGAGGTCGGGTTCGAGCTCGTGCAGGAGCTTCTCGTCGAGCTCGTAGATCGTGCCGTTCTTCTCCGTCGAGGCGCGCACGGCGGCGTCGATCTCGGCGGAGCTGAGCCCGGCGGGCAGCCGGTCCTTCGTGACCTGTGGCAGTTCTCGGGCCGCTGTGGGAAAGTCGCATTCGTGCGTGACTGCGACCACGTCGTCCCCGAGGCCGAGTGCGAAGAGCAGCTCGGTGGCGTGGGGGACGAGGGACACGATGCGCACGAGACCCCGAGGATAGGAGACGGTGGCGACATGGACGAGCATCAGGCGGGACCCGCATGGACACGTGAGCCCGACGCGCTCGTCCGGGAGTGGACGTTCGCGGACTTCCCCGCGGCCCTCGCCTTCGTCAACCGCGTGGGGGAGCTCGCCGAGGCGCAGGGGCACCACCCGGACATCCTGGTCCACGGCTGGAACCGCGTCCGGTTGACGCTCTCCACGCACTCGAGCGGAGGGCTCACCGACGCCGACGAGCGCCTCGCGGCGGCCATCGACGCGCTGTGAGCGGCACGCTGCGGAGGACCGTCCTCGCCTTGGGCGGGCTGCTGCTCCTCGCGCTCCCCGGGCTCGCCCAGGCGCGCGAGGTGCGGGTCTTCACCGTCTCCCCGCGGTTCGACCTCGGGTGGGTCGACTCGCGGGACCACTTCCGCGAGAAGCTGCTCGCGATGGCCGACGCGTCGCAGCGCGGCCCCGACGCGCCGGTGCAGGAGGGGCTCCCGGACGTCCGCTCCCGGCTCCTCGGGCCGAGCGATGCGGCGCGTCCGGTCGAGACGGCCCGCGATCTCATCACGCTGCCCGAGGATCTCGGCCTGATGGCGGCCTTCAGCGGCTCCAGGGCGCAGACGGCCCGCGGTGCGGGCGGGCTGGCGGAGGCGATCGTGGGCCTCATCGGGACCTACGCACCACTCAACGCGTACTACGGCGCGAAGTTCCCGGGCCTCGCCGCGCGGCCGTTCCCACCGACGCGCCTGCTCTCGCTCGCCCTGACGGACACCTTCGTCCGCGTGGGGGTGGAGAGCTTTGCCGAGCTGGCGCAGCAGAGCCGGGCCTACGTCGTCGCGGGCGTGACGCTCGCCCAGGACTGGCAGGTCGTCTGCGCGAGCAAGGCCGCCTACGTGGCGCCGCCGGGCGCCGGCCCCTGCGCGGTCGAGGATCCGATGCGGGTCGCGCTGCTCCGCTCGCCGGACGAGCCGGAGCGCACCTACGCCTACGAGGCGACCACCGACAAGCCGTCGACCATGGCGCTGGTGTTCGACCCGTCGGGCAAGCTCATCGCCAAGACCGTGAAGGCGTACCTCACGCCGACGGAGCTCCCCGGGCAGCTCGACCTCGTCCCCGGGAAGGTCGACGGCGTCGAGGCGATCGTGACCCCGGTCGGCCGGCTGGGCATCGTGACGAGCAAGGACGCGTGGATGCCGGACATCACGCGCAAGCTCGATCAGCAGCGCACGGAGATCCTCATCCAGCCCGAGTTCTTCGTCGGGTCGGTCGTGAGCACGAAGGGGCCGTGGAACCCGGACCTGCTGCAGGGCTCGGGCGCTGCGGACGTCCTGCGCCATCCGCAGCTGCAGGCGATGGCGATGCCGCAGCTCGTCGGCAACGTGTTCGACTTCTCCTCCGACGCCCAGGCCCACATCACGACCCGGGACGGCAAGGCGGGCGCGCTCGTCGGGCAGCCGCCGGCGCCGGGGTTCGCGGCCGTGGCCCCGTGGGTGATCGACGAGCCGTCCGGCAGCTTCGCGGACCGCCGTCGGGAGCTCGGGCAGGCCGGGGAGAAGCTCTTGCCCGGCGGGCCACCCTGCGCCTCGGCCCGTCGGCCGGGGCCGTGCGCGGGCGGGCAGGTGGAGTCCGTGCTGAGCGCCGACGTCCGCGTGGGGGAGCGTCCGCGGTACCGCCGCACGAAGGCCCGCCGCGTCTCCGCACGCTCGCCGTTCACCGCGGCTCGGCCGCTCCGGCCGGGCCGTTCGGTCCAGCGGAACGTGAGCCTCGCCTCCCGCGGGCGGCAGGTCTACGCGGCCTGGGAGGAGCGCCGGGACGGGACCGACCGGATCTTCGTCGCGGCCTCGCGGAACGGTGGGCGCACGTTCGCCCGCCCCGTGAGCCTGGGGGCCGGCTGGTGGCCGTCGGTCTCCGCGGGGGCGGACGGCCGGGTGTGGGTGGCCTGGGAGCGCGAGGGCAGGGTCCTCGTGGCCTCCTCGCGGGACCGCGGCCGCCGCTTCGCCGCGCCGCAGCAGCCCGCCGGGACCGCCGCGCAGCACAAGCCGGCGGTTGTGGCGACTACCGGCCGCGACGCCTACCTGGCCTGGATCGACGAACGCGAGTCGAGCCCGAGCGATCGGCTGCCGCAGGCCGGGCTCTACGGCGCACGGCTCAGCCCGGGCTCCGCTCCCGGCCCGGCGGTCCGGCTCGACGCCACGGGTCCGACCGCGATGTTCGCCGAGGAGCTCGACCACGCCTGGGCGCCGTCGCTGGCGGCCCGCGGCGCGCGGGTGAGCGTGGCCTGGGTCGACTTCCGGGGCTACGACTGGAGCGTCTTCGCCCGCGACTCGGACGACGCTGGCCGGACGTTCGGCCCCGAGCGCCGGCTGAACGACCGACCCACGGATGTCGAGTCGCTCGACGACGCCCCCGCCGTGGCGATCACCACGAAGGGTCGAGGGCTCGCGGCGTTCACCGACTGGGTGAACCCGGTCGACTCGATCTCCAGCCCCAGCGGCCTCTACGACACCCGGGTCGCGCACACCGACGGGAGCGGGACGTCCCGGCAGGTCGACGGCGACGGCCGGGCCCACCGGTCGACGTTCTCCCCGGCGGCCGCGACGGTGGGCGAGGCGCTGCTCGTCGCCTGGCAGGACGGCAGGCGGGCCGCGGGCCGAATCCGGATCGCCCGGAACACGGGTGCACGCGCCGGGCGACCGCTCAGCGTGAGCGTGGGCGGCGCGGGTCAGTTCCGTCCGGCGCTCGTCGTCTCTGGTTCCCGGACGGTGGTCGCCTGGGAGGACCACCGGGACGGCCCTGGCCGCATCTACGTGAGCCGGGCGGAGGCCCGGCGGGTTCGATGAGCCATCGTCCGCTCGGTCGGGTGCTACCGTTGCGGCCGCCCGTCTGATGCCCGACGATCACCCCCGAAGTCCGGGCTTGCCCGGCAGCACTGAACGTCGACGGGGCCTATGACCGCGTTGCTGCTGCTGGCCGTCCTGCTGCTGGTCCTGATCAACGGGTATTTCGTCGCGGCCGAGTTCGCGCTCGTCCGAGCCCGACGCAGCCGGGTCGAGGAGCTCGCGGAGAACGGCGACAAGCGCGCCCAGCGCGTGCTCGTCCTCCTGGACGACCTCTCGCAGTACCTCTCCGCCTGCCAGTTCGGGATCACGCTCGCGTCGCTGGGGATCGGCTTCCTCGGCGAGCCCGCGATCGCGGAGTTCGTGCAGCCCGCCCTGGGGGACACGACGGCCTCCCACATCGTGGCGATCGCCATCGCCTACATCATCGTCACGGCGATCCACATCACGCTCGGCGAGCAGATCCCGAAGATCTTCTCGATCGTGAAGGCCGAGTCCACGGCGCTCGTCATCGCCCGGCCGCTCATCGGCTTCAACGCCGGGATGCGCCCGTTCATCACCTCGCTCAACGCCGTGTCCAACACCGCGCTGCGGCTCGTCAAGATCGATCCGGACTCCGCGATGGAGGAAGGCTCCTCGCCCGAGGAGCTGCGGCTGCTCATCGGTCAGGCCGGTGCCGAGGGGCACCTCGATCCCGGCGAGTCCGGGATGCTCGAGGGCGTCTTCCACCTGCACGAGCAGCAGGCCCGGCAGGTCATGACCCCGATCCCGGCCGTCGTCACCGCCGACACCTCCGAGGACGTCGAGACCGCGCTGCGCCGCTGCATCTCCTCCGGCCACACGCGCCTGCTCGTCACCGAGGACGGCAACCGCGACCGTGTGCGCGGCATCGTGCACTCGAACACGCTGGCCCGCGCCTTCATGGCGGACGGTCCGGGGGCTCAGCTCGAGGAGGCGCTCATCTCCGACGCGCCGATCGTCCCGGAGACCAAGCCGCTCGACGACCTGCTCGCCGAGCTCCAGCGCCTGCGCATCTCGATGGCGGTCGTCATCGACGAGTACGGCCGCGTCTCCGGGATCGTCACCGTCGAGGACATCATCGAGGAGGTCGTCGGCGAGATCGACGACGAGACCGACCCGGCGGGCGGGGAGATCCGTCGCCTGGCCAACGGCGACTGGTTCGTCCGTGGACACGTCGCGATCTCCGACCTCGACGACCACGGGCTCGCGCTCCCGATCGATTCCGACGCCTACAACTCGATCGGCGGCTTCGTCTTCGGTGAGCTGGGGCGCCTCCCGCGCCGAGGAGACACGATCACGCCGGCCGGCTACTCGATCCGGGTCGAGTCGGTCCGCGAGAACCGGATCGAGGCGGTCCGGATCCGGGAACGCCGCGCTCCCGCCAGCGCCTCGACCAACCGCGACTGAGCGGCAACGCGCCAGCTACTCCGCGAGGGCGCAAGTTCCCGTCGGGGCCTCCGTTCCGGTTGCCAGACCTCGTCGCCGGTGGGACGGTTCGGGGTCTGGAGTGTGGAACGGGGTGGGTCCCTCCGCACCGCAGGACGACAGAGGGCCCGCCGTGAGGCGGGCCCTTCGTCGTACTCGGGAGGAGGTGCTGCTGGTCAGAGTGTGGATCTCCCGGCTCAACCCTCCGTAAACCCTTCCGCGTCCGTCAGAGGACGGAACGGGCGAGCGGGCAGCACATGCACCGCGGTCCGCCACGGCCGCGCCCGAGCTCCGAGCCCGGGACCGCCAGCACCTCGATGCCCGCCTCGCGCAGCCGGGCGATCGAGCGCACATTCCGCTCGTAGGCCACGACGACGCCGGGCGCGAGGGCGAGTACGTTCGAGCCGCCGCTCCACTGCTCGCGCTCGGAGCTGAGCGCGTCGTCGCCGGTGTCGTAGAGCCGGAGGCTGTCGACCTCCATCGCGCGGGCGACCGCGCTGAAGAGGTGCTCCTCGTGATCCACCTCGATGCGGCCGCCCTTGGCCGGGCGCAAGGCGTAGGTGGGAAGACGCTCGACGAGGTCGGCGTAGACGACGAACGCGTCGTGGTCGATCTGGGAGAAGACGGTGTCGAGGTGGATCTCGCCGCCGCGGCCCGGGAGCTGGACGGCCAGGACCTCGTGGGCGGCGCCCGCGGCGAAGAGCTCGGCGGCCAGGGCCTCCACGGTGCCCGAGCGGGTCCGTCCGCCGCAGGCCGCCACGAGGACGCCGGGCGCGATCGCCAGCAGGTCGCCGCCCTCGACGCCCGCGGTACCCGGACGGTCCTCGCCGAAGATGATCGGGCCGGTGCCCGCCGAGTCCGGCGATTCGGCGAGGAAGCGCGGATGGTGGCGGTAGATGGTCTCGAGGTGCAGCACCTCACGGCGCCGCGCACGGTGGGCCATGGCGCTCAGCACCACCCCGGGGCCGACCCAGGTCGAAGGGTCCCGCGCGTAGTACGAGTTCGGCAGCGGCGGGATGACGAGGTCGTCGAGCCCGGCCGTGTGCGCGGTGAACGAGGAGCTCGCGAAGGGCAGGTCGGCGAAGGCGACGCCGCCGATGCACCACTGGGCGAGCTCGGCGCCCGGGAGGGACTCGAGCCAGGCGCCGACCTCGTATTCGAGGCGTGGTCCGAGCGTGGCGGCCCGCAGCGTGCTGCGGAGGACCGTCTCGCGCGCGGCGGGGACGTCCAGCGCCTCGCCCAGGAGGGTCTGGAGCTCGTCCACCTTCACGCCCTGCTCGTCGAGGACCGCGGTGAAGGCGTCGTGCTCCTCCTGGGCACGCTCGACCCACAGGATGTCGTCGAAGAGAAGCTCCTCGCGGTTCCGGGGCGTGATGCGCTCGAGCTCGCGCCCGGGCCGGTGCACGAGCACGCGTTGCAGCTCCCCGATCTCCGACCACATCGGGCTCAGCTGGGTCTGTTCCGCGCTCGGGGTACTCATGCGGGCACGGACGCTAGCTGACCGGGGGCCGCCGACTCCGGGAGGCCGCCGGTCCCCCGAGCGGGTGAGTTCAAGTGCCGAGCAGGTGCGCGAGCTCGGGGTGCGTGTCCAGCAGCTCGCGAAGCGCGGTGGCGTCCTCGGGGGTGAGCCAGACCGTGGCGCGGTCGCGCTCGAGCTGCGCGCCGCCCCAGGCGGCCTCCAGCCGGGTGAGGGGCAGGAGCCGATCCGGGGCCGCGGCGGTGCGGGCGGGGGCGACCAGCCCGTCGCGGAGGGCGGACCAGGCCTCGCGGCTCATCTCGACGGGCTGGGCGAGGCTCATGTCCAGCGGGGTCAGCCGTAGCTGAGCAGCCCGCGCTTGCTCTTGCGGCCGAGGGCGCCGTCGGCGACGAGGGCACGGACGCGCTCGGGGACCTCCACGTCGATCTCCTCGGCGATGGCGATCGAGACATCGAGGCCGACGAAGTCGAGCAGCGCCAGCGGACCCATCGGCTGCCCGGTCCCGAGGACCATGCACTTGTCGACGTCCGCGGGGTCCATCCCGGACTCGTCGGCGAAGCGGACCGCGTCGAACAGGTACGGGAAGAGCAGGCGGTTGACGACGAAGCCCGGGGTGTCCGGGACTTCGATCGCCGTCTTGCCGAGCACGTCGCAGAGCGCGCGGGCGCGGTCGCGGATCTCCGGCGTCGCGGCCTCGGGGAAGACGAGCTCGACGAGCTTCATCTGCGGCACCGGGTTGAAGACGTGGAGGCCGACGAAGCGGCCGCTGCCGTCCTCGTGGATCTCCTGGGCGAGCTTCTCGACGCTGAGCGACGAGGTCGTCGTGCCGAGCATCGCGTCCGGGCCGGCGAGCTCGTGCAGCTGCGTGAGCAGCTCGACCTTGGTGGCGTGGTCCTCGCGGATCGCCTCCACGATCACGCTGCACGGGGCCAGCTCCGCGAGCTCGGTGACGACGGTGACGCGCGCCGGGTCGATGTCGCCCTTGAGGCGGCCGCAGACCTTGTCGACGGTGGCGCGGGCGCGCTGCGCCGACTCCTCCGAGCGGGCCCACAGCAGCACGTCACCGTGCTGCGCGATGGTGGCGGCGAGGCCGCACGCGATGGCGCCGCTTCCGGCGATTCCGACTGACTCGTTCATCGGCGCGGACCCTACTGACCGACGAGTCAATCAGGCGTCTCGGTGGACCCGCGCCGCCGCTACCGCCGGCCCACCGCGCAGGTCTGGAACCGGCGCTCCACCCGGCGGGTGCGCAGGCCGGGGCGCCGGACGACGAGCGTGACGCGGACGGTTCCGCGCCGGCTGCCCCGCAGATCGACCCGCAGCGCACGACCGACCGCGCGGCCGCGGTTGGTCGTGATCCGCTTGCCGTCGACGAGCAGGACGACCGAGGTGGCGCCCTTGCGCAAGCTGCGCGGAACGCGGACGGTGAGGACCCGCCGCGAGACGCAGCGCCTGGCCGGCACCCGCTCGGTCTTCGTCACGATGACCGTCTGGCCGGGGGCACCCGGGGCGCCCGGCTGCCCGACGCCGTTCGCGCCGGCCGAGCCGGGCTGCCCGTCGGCGCCGCTCGCGCCGTTGCTGCCGGAGGAGCCGTTCGCCCCGTCGTTCCCGTTGCCGCCGTTCTTCCCGTCGCTCCCGTCCGCCCCGTTCTTCCCGTCCGTGCCGTTCGTCCCGTCGGCACCCGGTACGCCGTCAGCTCCGGGCGTGCCGCCGCCACCCGGGGGTGCCGGCACGGGGTCCGTGCGGGGCGCCGGGGTCGGGAAGCCGGGCCGGGTTCCGGCGGCGATCGTCGCGGCGGCCACCGTGACGAACCCGGTGGCGAGGTGGCCGTCCAGGCGGGCGTTGCCCGTACCCGGGGTCGGCGTCTCGGTCTTCGCCCGGCGGAAGGGCAGCGAGATGCTCGCGCCGGTGATCGACACGTCGCTCATGTTCGGCACGTGCACCCACCACTCGGCGTTGGACCCCGAGAGCAGGACCCCGATGCGGTGACCCGCCGCGAAGCGCCAGTCGTTCCCGTAGAGGTCGAGCTCGACCCTTCCGCCCTGCCGCAGGAGCGTGGCTCCGCGGGAGACCAGCGTGGCCTTGCCGGTGGGGGCGACGTCGTAGACGTTCCCGACGAGGTTCGCTCGCGGCACCGTGGGCGCGGCGTCGAGCGAGAGGTGGGGGACGCCGGAGAGGCGCGCGTCGGCCGGCAGCGGCGGGGAGAACGTCCAGATGCCCTGGCCGCCCGAGGTCCCGGTGCCCTCGTTGTTGCCGTCGTCGGTGTACACGCCGCCGTTGAGGTCGCCGACGAGCGGCGCGGAGGTGGCGTCGGCCGGCGGCCACTGCTGCTCGGCGGTCCAGTTGCCGTCGCTGCTCTGCACGACGACGGGCGGCAGCTCCGCCTTCGGGGCGCCCTTCAGGTGCTCGTCGAGGAACGCGTTGACCTCGCCGAAGAAGTCGGGGCGGCCCATCGAGAGGCGGCCCCCGACGACATCGTTGCCGCGAACGTGGTCGAACTGCCCGAACCACGCCCGCTTCGGACCCGTGAGCGCGTTGAAGAAGGCGAAGGCGCCGTCCGGCTTCGTGTTGGTCTCGAGGAAGCCCTGGGTCAGGAAGAGCGGTACGCGAACCCCGGCCGCGCGCGTCACGAGCTCCCGGGCCCGCCAGAACTGCGAGCCCTCGTCGTCCTGCTGCTGCTGGCCGATGTTCAGCGCATAACAGCCGGGATTCTTCTGCGTGCCGCTTACGAGGTACTGCGGCGAGTCGTTGACCGTGCCGGGAATGGCGTCGATCGCCGAGAACAGCGTCGGGGTCGCCGCCGAGTTCGTGAACCGGACCCCGTGGGTGTAGCCGTAGCGGTAGCCGTCGTAGACCGGCTCCTGAGCGATGACGGCCGCGAGCCCCTCCGGCTGCTGGACGAGCCCCATCAGGCCGGTCCAGGCGTCGTAGCTCTTGCCGTAGAGCGCGACCTTGCCGCTGCTCCACGTGCGGGTGGCGGCCCACCGCACGGCGGCGCGGACGTCCTCCTGCTCGCCGGGCCCGCCCCAGTCGTTGCAGCCGTCCGAGCCCCCGAACCCCTGGAGGTCGACCATCACGTAGGTGTAACCGCGGTCGAGCAGCTTCGCGCCCTCCAGCAGGTCGTAGAAGCGGCTGCTCGGGCCCTTGGCGGTCGGGTCGAGATCGGTCGCCGCCTGGTTCGAGTGGTTCGTGTACGGGCTCACCGTGAGCACGACCGGGGTCTTGTCGGCCGCGGTGAGGCCCTTCGGACGCAGGACGTCGGCGTGGAGCATCACGCCGTCCTTGGTCGCGAAGTACTCCTCCGTGTAGGTCGCGTTCGTCGGGACCGCGGCGGCCGAAGCGGCGGCGGGAGCGAGCAGCCCGGCGAAACAGGCGGCGAGGAGGGCGAGGTGGGAACGGCGCATGCCTGCCCCAACGCGTCGGCGGCGCGGAACTTGCGCCCGCGACGGTGTTCACCTCGGCGCGAGGCCCTCCAGCAGCAGCGCCTCGGCGAGGATGGCGCGTTCGAGCTCCTCCAGCACCACACCCTCGTCGCCGGCGTGGATCCGGGCGCCGTCGTCCTGCGCGCCCCAGACCACGATCTCGGCGTCCGGATAGGTCGCAGCGAGCGTGGTCACGAGCGGGATCGAGCCGCCGGAGCCCACGTCGACGCTCGCCTTGCCGTAGGCCCTCCCGAGCGCATCGCGCGCGGCGCCCAGGCCGGGGCCGTCGCCGTCGACCGCGAAGCCGGGCGCGCCCGCCCCCTCGGTCACGGTCGCCCGCACGCCCCAGGGCACCGCGGCCTGCAGGTGGTCTCGGACGAGGCCAAAGGCCCGCGAGGGATCATCCCCGGGGGCCAGACGGACGCTCACCTTCGCTCGCGCGACCGGGACCAGGGCGTTCGCCGCGGTGGCCACGGCGGGCGCGTCCAGGCCGATCACCGTCACCGCCGGGCGCGAGTAGAGCCGCTCCGCGATCGAGCCGGTGCCGACCAGCTCGACGTCGTCGAGCACCGAAGCGGTTCCGCGCAGGGCCTCCTCCGGCATGTCCATCCCGTCCCAGTCCCGGCGGACGAGGCCCTCGACGGCGACGTCGCCCGCCGCGTCGGTCAGCGTGTCGAGCATGCGGATGAGTGCCAGAAGCGCGTCGGGCGCCGCGCCGCCGACGAGGCCCGAGTGCGCGGGGCGCTCCAGGGTCGAGACCTCGACGAACACCTCGGTGAGTCCGCGCAGCGAGGTGCAGAGTGTGGGCTCGGCGAGCTTCCAGTTGCCCGAGTCGGCAACGACGATGACGTCGGCGGCGAGCTCGTCCCGGTGCGCGGCGAGGTAGCCGTCGAACGTGCCCCGGCCGGTCTCCTCGTCGCCCTCGATCACGACGAGGACGCCGACGGCCAGGTCCCCGGCGAGCGCGCGGAGCGCCGCGAGGTGCATGACCACCCCGGACTTGTCGTCCGCGGCGCCGCGTCCGTACAGGCGGCCGTTGCGCACGGTGGGCTCGAACGCGGGCGCGGTCCACGCCTCCTCGGGACCAGGGGGCTGGACGTCGTAGTGCGCGTAGAGCAGCACGGTGGGGGCGCCCTCCGGAGCCGGAGCCCGGCCGAGGACCGTCGGCGGCGCACCCGGGACCTCGACGATCTCGACGTCGTCGAGCACCCCTCGCAGCAGCTCGGCGGTCAGCTCCGCGGCCGCGAGGTTCGGCTCGTCCGGGAAGCCCTCGAAGGCGATCGAGGGGATCCGCACGAGCGCCTCGAGATCGGCCTGGGCGCGGGCCATGCCGACGGCGACGCGGCCCGGGAGCGCGGAGCCGCTCATCCCACGACCCCCGCCTCGGTCGTGTCCTCTTCCGTGGCGCCCTCACCCTGCAGCGCACGGATCAGCTTCTCGGGCAGCGGCGTCGGGGCACCGGCGACGTAGTCGTAGCCGACCATCGCGCCCCAGCCCTCGGCCAGCAGGCGCTCGTCCTTGCCCGACGCCATCTTGAACGAGAGGCGGAAGCTCGAGCGGCGCAGCGCCGTCGGCGCGACCGTCGTCAGGATCTCCTCGCCGTAGAACGCGGGCGAGCGGTAGGCGATCCGGCACTCCGCGAAGATCAGGCCGAAGTCGTCCTCCGGGTGCGCGGGATCGTGGCTCGGGAGCAGGCGGGTGATGTACTCGATGCGGGCGCTCTCGAAGAACTGCAGGAAGGCCACGTTGTTCAGGTGGCGCATCGCGTCGAGGTCACCGAAGCGGACCTTGTCGTGGTGGACGAAGCTCACGACGTCCACCGGAACCCGGTCGGCTCGACGGCGACCGGCAGCGGGGAGTCCGGCAGTCCCGGCCCGGGGGAGGGCTCGTTGTACCCGCCCGGGGCGACGTCGTTCGGCCCGTCCGGGTGGAAGAGCGAGGCGAGGTACTGGATCTGGCCGCGCCCCGGCCCGAGCTCGAACTGGCCGCCGCCGTACATGGCGATGTCGTGCTCCCCGCAGTAGGCGTAGGCCGCGAGCACCGAACGCAAGGCCCCGAGCCGGGACGGCTTCACGTTGACCATCTTCGGCGCGTAGGGCAGCCCCGTGATGTCGTCGACCCCGTGGATGATCGCGTCCCAGGTGACGCGGTCGCGCACCGGCTCGATCAGCAGGTCGATCTCGGCGATGCCGGTGTGCGGATCCTCGAGCCAGGCGCTCGGGAAGGTCATGAGCAGCCGCTTGTAGAGCTCGGGATCGGGCTCCACGTCGACGATCGAGCCCTTGTACTGACCCTTCAGGTCGAGCGACTCGACCGCGCCGGTCGCCGCGACCTCGGCGCAGAGCTCCGGGCTCCATTCGGGGGTCGGGTCGAGCTTGAACTGGAGCGACGGGTAGGCGTCCAGGCGGCTCTGCAGCGGGACCATGCTGGGCGGCTCGCCGAGCCGGAGGGACACGACGAAGCGCACCGGGCGCGGCGTGATGCCGAGCTCCTCGTGGAGGGAGACGCCCTTCTGCCGGAGCGCCAGGTCGAGGGCGGCGGACTCGTAGGCCCAGACGCGGTAGAGCACCGAGGCCTCGCGCTCGGCCGGCCCGGCGGCCCAGAGGTCGAGGCCCTCGAGGTGGTCGCAGAAGGAGCCGAGGGTCCACTCGCCCGCGAGCGGCAGATCGGGCCCGCGCCCCTGCAGCCGGTCGTGGTCGGGTGTGTCGTAGGAGACGTCCTCGCCGACGCCGTCGACCCCGCCGCCCCGCAGGCGGATCACCGTGCTGACCCGGTGGAAGCCGCTCGAGACGTCCAGCTCCAGGCGCTCGAGCCCGTAGTCCTCGATCGTGAGCGGAAGCTCTGCCAACCGGTCCCAGTGCGCGCTCATGCCGACGCTCCCTGCTGCAGACGCGCGACGAGCTCGTCGAGCTTCAGCTCCTCGAGCCCCTGGCCGACCGCGTCGAGCTCGCCGGCGCAGAACTCCACGAGCGTGCGTCCCTCCTGGCAGAGTGCGAGCGTCTCGCGGAGCTCGGACTCCCCGGAATCCAGCCGTCGGATGATCTCCTCCAGGCGACCGGTCGCGGTCTCGTAGGTCTGCTCGGGCGTGCTCATTCCTCGATCCTCGCAGCCACGTCGGCGTCGGCGAAGAAGAGCCGCACGGTCCCCGCCGCGCGCGCCTCGGCGGCGCTGGTGACGACCCCGCCGGCCCCGTCGTCGACCACCGCGTACCCACGCGCCACGACCCGTTCGGGATCGTGCGCACCGAGTGCGGAGGTGAGCGCGTCGAGCTTCGCGCGGCGGGCGGCAGTGCCGGCGCCTCGCGCCGCCGCCGCCCGGCGCTCTAGACCAAGAGCGATCGCCGCGAGCGTCCGTTCGGCCTCCTCGACGCCTCGTCGGCGGGCGCTCGCGCGCATCTCGCGCAGGAGCTGGTGGAGCCGTCCGCGCTGCTTGGCGATCGCGTGGGCGGGGGCGCGGGAGAGATGGGCGAGGTGGCGCGCCCGCAGCAGGATCGCCCGCCGGCCGTGGCCCTCTAGCCGTTCGGCGCCCGCCCGCAGCCCGTCGCGCGCCTGGGCGCAGTGCAGCGGCACCGCGGCCTCGGCCGCGTGGGTGGGGGTCGAGCAGGCGATCGCGGCGACGTCGTCGATCAGGGTCCGGTCGGTGTGGTGTCCGACCGAGGCGACGACCGGGACCGGCAACAGCGCAACGGTGCGGCACAGCGTCTCGTCGCAGAACGCGAGCAGATCGGCGAACGAGCCGCCGCCCCGGGCCACGACGATCACCTCGACCTCACCCGTCGCCGCGAGCTCCTGCAGCGTCCGCGTGATCGCGCCGGCCGCGTGACGATCCTGGACCGGCGCGAAGCCCCAGACGACGCGGCCCTCCCAGCCCCGTCGCGCCAGCCCGGCGAGCACGTCGTCGCGGGCCTTCCCGCTCTCCCCGGTGACCACGCCGATCGTGCGCGGGAGCACGGGGCGCGGCAGGCGCTTCTGCGGCTCGAACAGGCCCTCGGCGTGGAGCTTCCGGCGCAGTCGGTCCACCTGGGCCATCAGGTCGCCTTCGCCGGCCACCCGCAGGGCGCTCACGTCGAAGGAGAACCCGGGGGAGGAGGTCCGCGACCCCGGGTAGTAGTCGGGCCCCCCGGCGACGACGACCTGCGTCCCGTCGACGAAGGCGCCCTCGGGGACGCCCGCCTGCTCGAAGGCGTCATTCCACATCGCGCACGGGAGCGCCCCGTCGCCGTCGCGCAGCTCGAAGTACACCCGCGCCTTCGACCGCTTCACGTTCCAGGCCTCACCGGAGAGCTGCAGCCGCGCGCGCTTGCGGAGCTCCTCCTGGAGCTTCTTCGCGTAGGCGCCGACCGGGTAGGGGCCGGGCAGGGACGAGCCGGGGATCGCCTGGGGTGTGGCCTGCTCGCTCACCCTGTTCACGCTACCGGCGCCTCCGGGCGGCTCAACCGACCACGGTCGGCGCACCGCCGGCCCGCGCGGAGGAGAGCAGCGCCGCGAGCGCCCGGGCCTGGCCGAGGGCATCGGCGCGCCCGAGCCGGAGCGGGCCCGTCCCCGTGGCCGCGGCCTCGAGATCGTCGAGCTCCAGTGCGTAGGCGCTGCGCTCGGACGGCACCGCGTGCTCCTCCCAGCGGTCGTCCGCCCCGCGAATCGCGACGCCGGGTCGCCGGCCGCTCCAGGGATCGTCGAGGCGCAGCTCGCCCGTGCTGCCGACCGCCCGCAGCACGTGGCCGTGACGGGCCGCGAACGAGCAGGCGAACGTGGCGAGCACGTCTCCGGGAAAGCGCAGCAGGCCGGAGAAGGCGGCGTCGACCCCGTCGCCGCCGGCCACCATCGCCCCTTGGGCGAGCACAGGCTCGGAGCCGGCGAGCGCCCGGCAGCCCGAGACGCAGTAGCACCCGAGATCGGCCAGTGCACCCCCGCCGAGCTCGGCCTGCCAACGGACGTCGGCGGGGTCGGAGAGCGTAAAGCGGAACTCGGCGTGCAGCGAGCGGAGCTCCCCGATCGCGCCCTCGGTCACGAGGGCGCGGGCCCGGATCGCCTGCGGGTGATGGCGCCACATGAGCCCCTCGGCCAGGACCAACCCGCGCGACTCCGCGAGATCGAATGCCCGCTCCGCCTCCGCCGGATCGAGCGAGAGCGGCTTCTCGCAGAGCACGTGCTTCCCCGCTTCCAGCGCCCGGATGGCCCAGGCTCCGTGCAGCGCGTTCGGCAGCCCGATGTAGACGGCGTCGATCGCGTCGTCGGCCAGCAGTGCCTCGTAGGAGCCGTGGCTGCGCTCGAGTCCGTGCTCGCGGGCGTAGGTCTCGGCCCGCCCGGCGTCGCGGGAGGCGACCGCACGAAAGCGCTCCCGGCGGGGGTCGGTGGCCAGCAGGGCGTCGTTGATGCGGGCCGTGGAGAGCAGCCCCCAGCGCAAGGTCGGCACGGGCATGACCCCGACGCTACCCGGGCGGCTCGCCCGCGTCCGGCCCGGTAGCGTCGCGGCAGCGATGCGCCGGACGCTCCTTCTGCTCTGCCTGGCCCTCGCAGCCGCGCTCGCGCTGCCCGGCGTCGCCGTTGCCGCAGACCCGCTGCCGCGCCAGTGGCACAAGGGTCTCGACGTGACGGCCTTCACGTGGGACGACCTCTCCGGGCCCGCCTTCGATCGGCACCTTCGTCAGGTCGTCACCCGGACCCGTGCGTCCGAGGTCACCTTCGTCGTCACCTGGTACCAGTGGTTCGCCGGCCGCTCCCGCACCGACGACGTGAACGCGACCGCCATCCACCCCGCGTACGGCTCGCGGAAGCGCTGCCGGCGCTGGCGCGGACGGGACCGGACCCGCTGCAAGACCCCGTCCCTGGGCGCACTACGGAGCGCGGTACGGAAGGCGAGGAAGCTCGGGCTGCGGGTGACCATCCGTCCGCAGGTCGACGTCGGCAAGACCCAGGGCCGGGAGCAGCCGCGCGACCTCATCGACAAGGGGGAGGGTGAGCGTGCTCGCTGGTTCGACTCCTACAAGCACATGCTCTCGCAGTACGCGCGGCTGGCCCGCGACACGCGGGCCGATGGCCTCGTCATCGGCAGCGGGCTGAGCGGCATGACCAGCGACGAGGCCGACCGCAACGCCTGGCGCGCGATCGCCCGGGAGGTCCGCTCGGGTGCGCTCATGGGCGGCGGTGGCGGCTTCCGCGGGGAGGTGCTGTACGCCGCGCAGTGGGACGCCGTCGTCGAGGACGCGCTCGACCCCGCCACCCACCTGGCCTTCTGGGACGCCGTCGACGTGATCGGCATCGACGCCTTCTTCCCGCTGGTCGGTCGGGTCGACAAGCCCTCCGAGGAGCAGCTGCGCGTGGGCTGGGCCTTCCAGGCCGCGGGCGGACTCCCGTACACCCCGCTCGAGATCGTCCGGAGGCTCCACGCCGAGTACGGCAAGCCCGTGCGCTTCACCGCCCTCGGCTACGCGAGCCGGACGGGCAGCCCGACGTTTCCGGAGAAGGGAGACACCGAGCTCCGGGACTCCGGCGGCAAGCGCTCGCAAGGCGTGCAACGGGCGGCCGTCCGCGCCGCCTTCGACGTCTGGGGCGAGGTCGCCAAGGACGGGTGGTTCGAGGGGATCTCCTGGTGGGAGTGGCCCGCCGCGGGGGGCCGAGGAGGCCCGCGCGACGGAGGCTTCTCCCTTCAGGGCAAGCTCGCCGCGCGGGAGCTCTGCCGTCGCCACTCGGCCGGCTCGGGCGCGCGCTGCTGAGCCGGGTGGGGCTCAGGCGTCGTCGACGGCGGCCAGCGGCAGCATGCCGGGCTGCGCGGCGGTTCCGCGGACCTCGCCGGAGAAGCCCAGGCGGGTCAGCCGGGCGATCTCGAGCTCGCCGAGTCGGCGGGCCGGGTCCTCGGGCGACAGCGGGGCGATCAGGCGCGCGATCCGGTTGCGCAGCTGTAGCGCGAAGTGCGGTGTCGAGGCGCCCATGAGCTGACGGACATCGTCAATCGACACGGTGTGGCGCGGGTCGCGCCGGGCGGGGAGCTCGGCTTCGCTCATGGTGCCTGCTCGGGAATCGACTGCTGCATGATCTCGAGCAGGCTATCGAGCCTGGCCTGGAGGGTCCCGGACATGGCGCCGAGGTCGCCGACGAGCCAGCCGTGGTTGTAGACCCCGCGGACCGGGTCGGTCGCGTATCCCGGCTGGACGCTCTTGAGGTAGGTGGCCAGCGGCGCGTCGATCCGTTCCGCCGAGGCGTTGAGCAGCAGCGGTCCGTAGGTCCCGCTGGCCGAGAGCGCTGCCGCCGCCGGGGCGAGCGCCGGGTCGGCGTCGCTGCGAGCGAACACCATGCCGTGACCGGGGTCGACGACGCCCCAGCCGAAGTCCGTCTCCGAGAAGGACGCGAAGGCGATCGCGTTCTCGACGGGGTCGGGGCCGCCGATCCGGACGACCGTGCCGAGCTTGCGCAGGGCGCTGGTCACCTTCGCGCCGATGACCTTCGTGGGCCCGAGGACGTAGATCTTCGGGTCCTGGTGGGTCTTCAGCGCCGCGACGGTCTGGGGCGGGAGGGTGTCCTTCCGCGCGAAGAGGATCGGGTCGCCCGACTTCGCGGCGTATCCGGCGGCGGGGGCGGCGAAGGAGGGCTCGTCGGCCGAGACGATGATCACGCGGTCCGAGGTCTTCCCCCGGGCGGCGGCCTGGAAGGCGTCGAGCGCCTGCGCGAGCGCAAACGGGTCGGTGCCCGCCACGTCTGTGGACTTGCGCCCGGCGGGGCGGGGAACGGCGCCGACGCGCACGACCTCGGCACCGCCGGCGGGCTTCGAGCCGCTGGGGTTCATCGCCTCGAGCGCCGTCTCGCTGGCCTTCGAGAGCGACGTCGCGTCGTCGGCGAGCAGGAGCGGGGCTCGAACCGGGCTGCTCATCAGGACCGAGGCGGCCAGGGCGGTGCGCCAGTCCCGACGGTCGACGAGGGTCACCGCGTCGGGGCGGGACTCCGACGTGAGCCCGGGGTAGACGGCGCGGGCGGTCGCGGCGGCCACCGCGACCGGATCCGAGGCCGCGACGCGTGTCGTGTTCTTCGTCGCGAAGGAGGGGAAACCGAGGTCCACTTCGGGCTTCGCGTCGGCCTTGTCGGGCACGCCGATCCCGACCGCAGGGGCCCCGGACGTGGTGGCCGCGCCGTCGCCACGCCCGCAGGCGGAGAGGCCCACCGCGCTGCAGAGCGCGAGGGCGGTCAGCGCGAGCCGGGCGGTCGGACGGGACACCGAGGGCAGGCTACCGACGGGTCGTGAGGATCCGCGCCACCCCCGAGGGGCCGTTCGAGTGGGACCGGCGGTCGACGCGCTGTCGGGGGTAGGCTGGAGGCGTCTCTTCCCCTGCATACGAAAGGCAGTGATGGCCGGCAACTCCGGGCGATTCACCACCGTCATCAAGGCAAAGATCTCGAAGATGCTCGACCGGGCCGAGGATCCCGGCGAGACGCTCGACTACAGCTACCAGAAGCAGCTCGAGTCGCTGCAGGGCGTCAAGAAGGGCATCGCCGACGTCGTCACCGCCAAGAAGCGACTCCAGATGCAGGCGAGCAAGATCGAGCAGTCGGTCGTCAAGCTCGACACCCAGGCACGACAGGCGCTCGGTCAGGGCAACGAGGAGCTCGCGCGCATCGCGCTCGAGCGCAAGAACGTCGCGCAGACCGAGCTGCAGAGCCTGGACACCCAGGTCTCCGAGCTCGAGGCGCAGCAGCAGAAGCTCATCGACTCCCAGCAGAAGCTGCAGACGAAGATCGAGCAGTTCCGCACGAAGAAGGAGGTCATCAAGGCCCAGTACAACGCCGCGGAGGCGCAGGTCAAGATCTCCGAGGCGGCCACCGGGGTCGGCGAGGAGATGGCCGACGTCGGCCTGGCCATGCAGCGTGCGGTCGACAAGACCGAGCAGATGAAGGCCCGCGCGGGCGCGGTCGAGGAGCTCGAGGCCGCCGGCGCCTTCGAGGACCTGACCCAGCTCGGCGAGGGCGGCCAGGACGACATCGACCGGCAGCTGCACGCCCTCTCATCGGGCAGCCAGGTCGACGCCGAGCTCGCCAAGATGCGCGCCGAGCTCGGCCAGGGCAGCCCGGCGGCGGATGCCCCGCAGATCGAGAAAGGGGAGGACCCCGCATGATCGTGCGGGTGCTGGGCGAGGGCCAGTACCGCCTCGACGACAGCCACCACGCGAAGCTCGACGAGCTCGACGACCTCGTCGTGGCGCGGGTCGACGCCGGGGACGAGGAGGGCTACGCGACCGCGTTCTCCGAGCTGCTGTCGTTCGTGCGCGACACGGGCAGCCCGCTCGGGGACGACGAGCTCATGGGCTCCGACTTCATGCTCCCGCCCGCCGACCTCTCCTTCGAGGAGGCAGGCCAGGAGTTCACCGGCGAGGGCCTCATCCCGGACCCGCCGGCCTGAGCTTCAGGGGGTCGCCGCTCAGCCGGCGGCCCCCGCTCAGATCGGGATGCCCCAGAGTGGGAACCAGCGTTCCAGCTCGGGCTCGAGCGGCAGCTCGTTCGTCAGCTTGGCCTTCAGCTGGAGCTCCTTCTCGGTGTTGCGCTGCTGCGTCCCGCCGGCCGGGACGAACGGGTACCAGTTGCCCCGCTTGTAGCTGTAGATGAAGTAGACCCGGCCACTCGGGGTCTCGTCGAACGCGAAGACCGCGCACAGGGTCCGGTCCGCGTAGCCGCCGACAGCCAGCGCGTCGCTCACCGCGTTCACGCCGACGACCAGGTCCTCGATGTCCGGGTCCTCGAAGATCATCCAGCGGTAGCCGTAGGTGTCGTCGTGGCTGCGGAGCGTCGTGCCCGTCTCCTCGCCGGTCGAGTGGACGAGCTCCTCCATCTCGGTGACGATCTGCTGGAAGTCTCCGGTGCCGAGCGGCTGGAAGACGATGGCCGCCTGTCCGTTCGTCCGAATGCCCTGCTCGGAGTCCAGCGCGATCGAGGCGGTGGTCATCGCGAAGAGCCGGTCGGTCTTCGCCGGCCCCGCGACCTTCCGCTTGCCGAGCAGCGCGTCCAGGAAGCCCACGCCTACCGTCCGCTCTGGAGCTGCGCCTCGAGGCGGCCGAGCGCGGCGATGCGGTCCTCCATGGGCGGGTGCGTGGAGAACAGGTTCCCGAGCCCCTTCTTGACCCCGGGTGGGAAGATGTAGAAGGCCGCCATCTCGGCCTGGCGCATGTCCTGCTGCGGGATGCGCTCCATGCCGCTCGAGATCTTCAGCAGGGCGCTCGAGAGGGCGCTCGGGCGACCGGTGATGATGGCCGCGCCCCGGTCGGCCGCGAACTCGCGGTACCGCGAGAGCGCCTGCATCAGCACGAAGCTCACGGCATACACGACGACGCTCACGAGGATCAGGCCCATGACGCCGAGGCCGTCCTCGTCGTCACCGCCGTGGCGGCCGCCGCCGCCGAAGAAGAACCCGAACTGGATGATGAACGAGGCCATCGAGGCGAAGAAGCTCGCGAGGGTCATGATCGCCACGTCGCGGTTGGCGACGTGCGTGAGCTCGTGGGCCATGACGCCCTCGAGCTCGGCGGGGGAGAGCAGGTTCATGATTCCCGTGGTCGCGCACACGGTGGCGTGCTTCGGTGAGCGGCCGAGGGCGAAGGCGTTCGGCTGGGCCTGATCGGCCACGGCGACCCTCGGCTTCGGGATGTCGGCCTGGATGCAGAGCCGCTCGATCATGGCGTGGAGCTCGGGCGCCTCCTGTGGCGAGACCTCGCGGGCGCCCATGGCCCGCAGCGCGAGCCCTTCCGAGGCGAAGTACTGGAACGCGAAGAGCCCAGCGACGCCGATGAGGACGACGGGTATCGGAAGGCCCGTCCCGCCGATGAGGGCCCCCATGAAGATGACGTAGACGAGTCCGAGGCCGAACATCGTCATGAGCATCCGCGTCTGGAGACCGGTGTCCTTGCCGAAAGAAGTGGAGCGAGCCATTGAGGGTCAGGATACGCCCGCCACCTTTGGCATTGCTGAAGCCCGACGCAAGGTCTGTTGCAACGCTCCGTAAAGGGAAGGGTTCGAGGCACCGAGCCGCTACCGTCGCCGCCGATGCGCCTCCGCCTGCTCCTCACCGGCGCGCTGCTCCCGCTCGCGCTCTGGCTGTTCCTGCCCGTCCTCTCGCAGGGCGCGCCCTCCGCCGCCGAGGTCCAGCGCGACATCGACGTCGCCCGTCAGAAGATCCAGCGCCGCAAGGGCACCGAGAAGGTCCTCACCGGCGACATCTCCGTCTACAACCGCAAGATCGATCGTCTCCAGGGGAAGATCGGGTCGCTCCAGGGGCGCGAGCGCACCGTGCAGGAGGACCTCGACGCCAAGCGGAGCGAGCTCTCCCGCCTGCAGGACGAGCTGCGCTCAGAACGTGCCCGCCTCACGCGGCTCCGCGCCCGCCTCGCCGTCGCCAAGGACGCGCTGAGCCGCCGGCTTATCGAGCTCTACCAGGCCGATGCGCCCGATCTCGTGAGCGTCGTCCTCAACTCCGACGGCTTCGCCGACCTGCTCGAGCGCGGCGAGTACCTCTCCCGCGTGGGCGAGCAGGATCAACGCATTCTCCGGCTCGTCCGCGACGCGAAGCTCGACGCCACCAGCACCGAGAAGAAGCTCGACAAGCTGGAGGAGCGCCAGAAGACGGTCACCGACGCCGTGCAGAAGCGCCGCGACGAGATCTCGGCGATCAAGCAGGGTCTCATCGACGTGCGCGTGGGCTACGACGCCACGCGCGCCGGCAAGCAGCGCGCGCTCGGAAACGTGCGATCGGAGCGCAAGGCCTTCGAGGGCGAGCTCGAGGTCGCCGAGTCCCAGCAGGCGAAGATCCGCGAGCAGCTTGCCGCGGCGGCCCGCCGCAGCGCGGCTGCTATGAGCGGATCCGCCGGCGGCGGCAGCCTCCCGGCCCAGCCCATCCAGGGCGGCGGTGGCCCGTGGATCTTCCCGGTCTCCGGCCCCATCACCGGCGTCTTCGGCGAGCAACGCCCCGGCCACATCCACGCGGGCGTCGACATCTCGGCCCCGGAGGGCACGCCTATCCGCGCCGCGGCGAACGGCCGGGTTGCGCTCATGCAGCCCGTCGCGGCTTCAGGCGGCTACGGCAACTACACGTGCATCCAGCACACTGCGACCCTGGCGAGCTGTTACGCCCATCAGGTCAGGTTCGGCACGTCCGTCGGGGCCAACGTGAAGCAGGGGCAGGTCATCGGGTACGTCGGAAACACCGGGCACTCCTTCGGCGCCCATCTGCACTTCGAGGCGCGCGTCAACGGCGTGCCCGTGCAGCCGATGAACTACCTGTAGCCGTAGCCTCGAGAGTCCATGCGGCCTGAGATCGACCTTCTCGGCCTTCCGCTCAAGACGTTCGGGCTGTGCTTCGCGCTCGGGTTCGTCGCCGCGGGGGCCATCATCCAACGCCGTCTCGGGGAGCTCGGGCGGCCGGTCGACTGGGCCTACGAGATCACCTTCTCCGCCCTCGGCGGCGGGCTGATCGGCGCACGGCTCTACTACGTGGTCTTCAACACCGGCGAGCTCGCCGACGATCCGTTCGGGACCCTCTTCGGCGGTTCCGGCCTCGTCTGGTACGGCGGCGCGCTCGGCGGGGCGCTCGGCGTGATCCTCTGGGCTCGCTGGCGCGGGATGCTGAACCGCCAGCTCCTCGACACCTGCGCCATCCCGCTGGCCTCGGGCTACGCGATCGGCCGCATCGGCTGTCAGCTCTCCGGCGACGGCGACTACGGCAAGCCCTGGAACGGGCCCTTCGCGATGAGCTACCCGAACGGGACGGTCCCCACGGACATTCCCGTCCACCCGACACCCGTCTACGAGACGCTCACGATGCTGACCGTGGCCTGGCTGCTGTGGCGCTTCCGTGACGCCTTCCGCCCGGGCGTGGTCTTCGCGCTCTACCTCTGCGCGGCCGGGATCGAGCGGTTCCTCGTCGAGTTCATCCGGCGGAACCCGGAGGAGCTCGAGGGGCTCACGAGCGCGCAGCTCACAAGCCTCGGGCTGCTCGCGGTCGGCGTCGTCTGGCTCATCGTCGTCGCCAAGCGCCCCGGTGGGCTGCGGGACGGCGCGGGGCGGGACGAGCCCGGGGCCCGCGTCCGGGCCGGGGCCGTCGCGAGCTGAATCCGTTGCGCCGTAGCCGTCCATATGCGACGGCTACAGCGCAACGGATGGACCGGAGCGGGGATCAGCCGCCGGTGAGTGACGCAGGCCCGGCGCCCCGCACGAGCACCTTCGCCGGATCCCACGGGCTCGCGCCGAAGCCCCGCTCGAGCAGGTTCACCTGGCTGCCCACGACCTGGATGTAGGCGTAGGAGACGTTGTCGGAGTCGTCGGTTTCGAGAACCTGGTTCTCGATGTCCACCGTCGTCTGCACCACGTACAAGCCGTCGCCGTGGGTCCCGAACTCGATGTACTGCCCCGGACGCTGCCAGCGATAGACGTCCCCCCAGCCTTTCGTGAGGCCGATGAACCCCTCGTTCGGCGAGTAGCAGTTCCCGCCGGAGACCGAATCGCCTTCACCGAAGAAGCCCGACGGCTCCTGGGTGAAGTTCTCCCACTCGCCGAAGAGCTGGTCGGCGGGGCAGAAGCCGGATTTCGTGCCCACGCCCGCGGGGACGAGCCGACGCCCGTCCCCGACCGTGAACAGCCGGTAGTCGAGGATGTGGTCGTCGTGGAAGTGCGCGTGGGTTTTGTGGAACGAGTAGGTCCCGGCGTCGCGCAGGCCGACCGAGTGGTCGGCGAAGTGCACGGCCTGGCGGATCGGGCCGTTCGCGAAGGCGACGTTCGGATCGGCCGCCGCATCGTCGCTGAAGCTGAAGCGCAGGTCGAACGGGCCGTCACCGACATTGATCGGTCCCGAGGTCAGGCGCAGGCACTTGGTGGCCCCGCCGCCGCCGGCCGCGACCGGCGCGACCTCGTCGGCCGCGCACGAGGCGGGCGTCATCCCGCCCGCCGAGAGCGGCGGGTTGACCGCGTCGGACGGGTAGGCGGCGTTGGCCGGGTTGGCCGGGGCGACGAAGCCGAACTCGTAGGGCGGCACCGTCTTCAGGTTCGGGTAGAGCGGGACCTTGCCGGTCGGTCCGGCGAGGTCGGCGGCGCCCTCGAGCTTCGCGCGCAGGCGGAAGGAGGCGTCGGTGGCGCCCTTCGGCAGGATCCGCACGGTCCAGGCGCCGGCCTTCGGGATCCTTCACGAAGGCCTCCTCGTCGAACTGGTTGGAGACGCTGCGGCTCGTGGTCTTGCCGTCGGGGTCGGTCACCTGGATCTCCCAGTTGTCCTCACGCGAGGGCGTGTCGAGCGCGACGCGCAGCCGCTTGCCCGACTCGGCGAGCTTCAGTGGGTAGGTGGGGCAGCTCGCCGCCGTGCAGAGGGCGGCGTCGCGCACATCGCCGGAGATCGTCGGGCCGCTCCAGAAGCGGGTGCCCCCCTGGACGAGCCCGTCGACTCCGGGCGCGGTGGCGCCCTCGGCGGGCGTCGCGGCCGGAGCGGCCTCGCACGCCGTCCCGACCGGCATCGTGAACGTGGTGAGATTGCCCGCGGGCTTCAGCGGCCGCAGCGAAGCGGTCAGGCGTTGGACGCCGCAGGCGCGCAGGAGCCGGCGTCCAGGGCTCGTGATCGCCAGGCGGACGGTCCGGCTGCGGCCGTTGCGCACCCGCAGGCGCTTGCCCCGGGTCGCGGCCTGGGCGCGCCCCGAGCCGTCGGGGCGAAGGCTGGCGCGGACCCGGACCGTCGCGGTTCGCAGTCCGCGGACCTTCAGCGTGAGCGTGCGGGTCTTGCCTGTCACCGCCTCGGCCGGGGTGCTCACGCGGATCGTGGCGGCGGGTGAGGCCGCTTGGGCGGGACCGGCTATGACGGCGAGGGCGAGGATGGGCAGGATGGTGCGGCGTACGGGAAAGGGCATACAGCCGTCAACGTCACACGCCCCGCGGGCAAGCTGGACCGCCGGTCCCGGATCGGGTCGCGGAGGTGGACCGACGGTCGGGCGAGGCCCTCAGCCGGCGAGCAGCTTGTCGATCCAGCGCAGCGCGTAGGCCTGGAGCTCCCCGTCGTGCTGGACGGAGCGGTGATGGCCGCCGGGGACCTCGACGTACCGGGCGGCCGGGGTAAGCGCCGCGAGCTCCCGGGACACCTCGACGGGAACGGTCTCGTCGCCCGCGGCGTGCATGAGCAGCAGCCGCCCGCCGAGCTGCTGCGCGGCCCGCTGCTCGGAGACCGAGGCGAGCACACGGGTCACCGCCTCAACGTCGAGGCCGAACTCCGGGAGGTCGTCACCACGGAGCGCGCGGGCGAGCGCCTCGCCCTCCGCCGGGCAGATCGCCACCACGCCCGCCGCCTCGAGCCGGACGCCGGCGGCCAGGGCGAGCCAGCCGCCCATGCTCGACCCCCGCAGGAAGAGCGGAGCCTTCCCCGCGACGCCCGCCATCGTCGCGACGTCCTCGAGCACCCGCCCGTCGAGCCTCCCGCCGGACTCGCCGTGGCCGCGCATGTCGAAGCAGATCGTGCTGAGGCCCCGGGCCCGGCAGGAGCGGGCCCACGCGTAGTGGCTCTCCTTCACCGAGCCCGCCCCGTGCAGGACGACGAGGCGTCCCCGGGGCGGCCCCTCGGGCCGGAAGTGTGCGTAGGAGAGGCCGTCGCGCTCGCCGAGCTCGGGTGGGTCGTGATGGACGATGCGCATGGACTGGCATCATGCCCCGCGATGGCCGCCGTGCGACAGCTCTCTCCCGCCTACCCGCTCGGCTCCGGCCTGGACGAGCGCGGGCGACTCCAGGTCGGAGGCTGCGACGCCCTGGAGCTCGCCGCGGAGTTCGGCACCCCCGCCTACATCGTGAGCGAGGACGATCTCCGGGCCCGGGCCCGGGCCTTCGTCGGTGCCTTCGCCGCCCACACCGATCGCTTCCGCGTCCACTTCGCCTCGAAGGCCTTCGCCTGCACCGCGGTCGCCCGGCTCTTTCGTGAGGAGGGGATCGGCATCGACGTCGCGAGCGGCGGGGAGCTCGCCATGGCCCTGAAGGCCGGGTTCGGCGGGCCGGACATCGAGCTCCACGGCAACGCGAAGACCCAAGGCGAGCTCCGGCAGGCGATCGCCGCCGAGGTCGGGGTGATCGTCGTCGACAACCTCGACGAGGTTCGTCTGCTGCAGCGCCTGCTCGCGCAGGAGGACCGCCCCCAGCGCGTGCAGCTGCGGATCGCCCCGGGCGTCTCGCCCGACACGCACCCGTCGATCTCGACCGGCGGCCCGAACACCAAGTTCGGGCTCAATCTCGAGGACGCGGCCCGCGCGCTCGAGATGCTCGCGGCGGACCGGCGCGTCGAGGTCGAGGGCCTGCACTTCCACATCGGCTCCCAGATCCTCGAGCTCTCCCCGTTCCGCGAGGCCCTGCGGCGCGTCACCGAGGCGCTCGGCACCGACTTCCCGGTCTGGAACCTGGGCGGCGGCCTCGGGGTCGCCTACGGCCCGGACGAGCACCCGCCGTCGATCGAGGACTACGCGGCCGCGAAGGTCGCGATGGTCGAGGAGCTCTGCGGCCCCGGCAAGACGGTCGTCGACGAGCCCGGCCGGGCGCTGACCGCCAACTCCACCGTCACGCTCTACACCGTCCAGTCCGTGAAGGAGAACGTCGCCACCTGGGTCGGCGTGGACGGCGGCATGAGCGACAACCTGCGCCCGATGCTCTACGGCGCCCGGTACGAGATCGAGGTCGCGGATCGCTTCGGCGGCGCGACCCCGTGCATCGTCACCGGCAAGCACTGCGAGTCCGGCGACGTGCTCGTGCGCGACGCCCTGCTCGACGACCCCCGCCCCGGCGACGTGCTCGTCACGCCCGCCACCGGCGCCTACGGCTTCTCCATGGCCAACACCTACAACGGGCAGCCGCGCCCGCCGGTGGTGTTCGTCTCCGAGGGAGACGCGCGCCTCGTCGTGCGTCGCGAGACCCATGAGGACCTCTTCTCCCGTGACTGCTGAACCCTTCCGCATCGGCCTGCTCGGCCACGGCACCGTCGGCGGCGCCTTCGCCGAGCTGCTGCCCGCCCGCGCCGACGCGATCGCCCAGATCACCGGGCTGCGCCCCGAGCTGACCGGCGTGCTCACGACCCGCAGCGGCGACTTCGACGAGGTCGTCGCCGGCGCCGATCTGATCGTCGAGGTCATGGGCGGCATCGATCCGGCCCGCGAGTACGTGCTCGCCGCGATCCGCGCCGGCAAGCACGTGGTCACCGCGAACAAGCAGCTGCTCTCCCAGTTCGGCGACGAGCTGTGGCGCGAGGCGCGGGAGCACGGGGTGCAGCTGCGCTTCGAGGCGGCCGTGGCCGGCGTCGTCCCGGTGATCCGGGTGCTGCAGGAGACCCTCGCGGGGGCGCACGTCGAGCGCATCTCCGGGATCGTCAACGGCACCACGAACTTCATCCTCAGCCAGATGGCCGCGACCGGCGCGACCTACGCGGACGCCCTCGCCGAGGCCCAGGAGCTCGGGTACGCCGAGACCGACCCGACCGACGACGTCACCGGCCGCGACGCCGCCGCGAAGATGGCGATCCTGGCCCGCCTCGCCTTCGACACCCCGGTCCACATCGACCAGGTCTCCTGCGAGGGGATCGAGGCGATCACGCCGGAAGACCTCGAGTACGCGCACGACCTCGGCCTCGGCCTGAAGCTCATCGGCACGGCCGAGCGCGTCCCCGCCGGCATCGCGGTCTCCGTCCACCCGGCGTTCCTCTACTCGGGCCACCCGCTGGCCTCGGTGAGCGGCCCGTTCAACGCGGTCACGATCGAGTCGGCCGACATCACCGAGATCACCCTGAGCGGCCCCGGCGCGGGCGGTCCGCAGACCGCAAGCGCCATCCTCGGGGACATCGTCAGCGCGATGATCCCGCCGGCCTCCACGCCCGAGCCGTCGCAGTCGCTCGAGGTGGTCGCCGACGTCGAGAGCTCGTTCTACCTGCACCTCGAGGTCGCCGACCGGCCCGGCGTCCTGGCCCAGGTCGCCCAGCTGCTCGGCCTGCAGGGCGCCTCGGTGCGCTCCGTGGTCCAGAAGGGGCTCGGCGGGAACGCGCGTCTGGTCATGGTCGTCCACCCGCTGCTCGAGTCCCGGTTCTACGCCGCCGTCGAGCTGATCGCCGGGCTCGATTTCGTCCGGTCCAAGCCGCGGGCGATCCGGGTCATCGAGGAGGAGTACCAGTGAGCCCCGAGCCCTGCGCCCAGCGGGGTGGCCACGGCCATCCCGGCCTCATCCACCGCTTCCTCGACCGGCTGCCGTTCGAGGCGAGCGACCCGATCATCACCCTGCAGGAGGGCTCGACGCCGCTCGTGCTCGCCGAGGCGGTCTCCGAGCGGGTCGGCGCGGAGGTCTATCTCAAGATCGAGGGCGCGAACCCGACCGGCTCCTTCAAGGACCGCGGCATGTGCTGCGCGGTGACGGCGGCCAAGCGGGAGGGGGCCGAGACGGTCATCTGCGCCTCCACCGGCAACACCGCCGCCAGCGCCGCCGCCTACGCCGCGCGCGGGGGCATGGGCTGTGCCGTCCTCGTTCCCGACGGGAAGATCGCCGCGGGCAAGCTCGCCCAGGCGCTCATGCACGGCGCCCGCGTGATCGCCCTGAAGGGCAACTTCGACGAGGCGCTCACGCTCGTGCGCGAGCTGTGCCAGCGTCACCCGATCGCCCTGGTCAACTCGGTCAACGCGTTCCGCATCGAGGGGCAGAAGGTCGCGGCGATCGAGATCGTCGAGGAGCTCGGGAGCGTCGACGCGCTCGCCATCCCGGTCGGCAACGCGGGGAACATCACCGCCTACTGGAAGGGCTTCCAGGAGGTCGGGCACAGCCCGCAGATGTTCGGCTTCCAGGCCGCCGGCGCCGCCCCGCTGGTCCTCGGGCACCCCGTCGAGCACCCGGAGACCGTCGCGAGCGCCATCCGGATCGGCAACCCCGCCCGCTGGGAGGAGGCGATGACCGCGATGCGGACCTCCTCGGGCCGGATCGAGGCGGTCACCGACGACGAGATCCTCGACGCCTACCGGTTCCTGGCCGCGCACGAGGGCGTCTTCTGCGAGCCCGCGAGCGCCGCCTCGGTCGCCGGCATCCTCAAGTACGGCGTGGGGGAGGCACGGAGCGTCGCCTGCGTGCTGACCGGGCACGGCCTGAAGGATCCGCAGACCGCGATGGAGCAGTCCGGCTCGGTCGTCCCCTGCCCTCCGGAGATGGCGGCAGTGGAGAAGGCGGTCCTCGGCTAGCCGTCCAGACGTGGTCGGTGGGGGCCTGGCCGCGCTAGCGTGCCAACGGTCCCGCCGCCGACCTCCTCGGCGCCGGGACCGCCGCTCCGTGCCCCGCGTCCTCCCGGCCCACCTCGTCACGCTGTTCCTGCTCGCGGTGGCGGCGGCGCTCCCCTCCGCCGCCTCAGCCGCCACGGCGCCCGGGTGGAACAGCGCAGCGTCGAGCTTCACGCGTGGCCCGCTGGGAGTGGCCCCCGATCCACGGCAGTCCGCGGCCTTCGCGCTGCGCGAGGACACGCTCGAGACGCAGCTCGAGGCCGCTCCCGTCGAGGGGACCCGCGCGGCCCGGCGCCCGGAGGCGGAGGTGCGGATCCCCGCCCCGGACGGCACGCTCCCGCGGTTCCGCGTCGTGGAGTCGCCGGTGATGGAGCCCGGGCTCGCCGCCGAGGTCCCCGCGTTCACGAGCTACGCCGCGATCGGGATCGACGACCCCGCGGCGACCGCGCGCCTCGATCTCTCCCCGCTCGGCTTCCATGCCACGGTCCGCGGGGCGGCCGGGACCTGGTTCGTGGATCCTGCGCCCGGTCTCGACCCCTCCCGCCACCTCGCCTACCGCGGCTCCGGGACGGAGGCCTCCGGTCTGCAGGACCCGGTGGGCACCTCGGGTCCCACGGGCACGGCGGCGCGCCCGGAGCCGGGGGACCCCGTCGTCCGTCGCGAGTACCGACTCGCGCTGGCCAGCGACCCGAGCTACGCCAACGTCTTCGGCAGCGCACAGGTGGACGCGGCGAAGGCGACGCTCGTCAATCGCGCGAACCAGCTCTACAACGACGACGTTGCCATCCGGATGGTCCTCATCGCCGAGAACGCCCAGCTGAACTTCGACACGCAGGCGAAGTTCGGCCTCCTCACCGGCGCCGGGTACAGGAGCGCCACCTGCTCAGAGGCGACGCTCGACGACAACCAGGCCGCCATCGACGCGAGGGTCGGCGCGGCGAACTACGACATCGGGCATCTCATCTCCGCCGGCAGCGGGGGCGGGATCGCCGGGCTCGGGGTGGTGGGCCGCAACGGGGTCAAGGCGGAGGGCTGCACCGCGCTCTCGAACCCGCGCGGCGACGGGTTCGCCATCGACTACTTCTCGCACGAGGTCGGGCACCAGTTCGGGGCGAACCACACCTTCAACGGATCAGTCGGACAGTGCACGGGTCTGAATCGGAACGCGGGGACCGCGGTGGAGCCCGGCAGCGGCTCCTCCGTCATGGCCTACGCCGGGATCTGCGGCGCGGACAACCTTCAGGGCGGTTCTGATCCCTGGTTCTCCCAGCGGTCGATCACCGAGATCCAGACTTACGTCGGCTCGTCGATCGGCGCCCGGAACGGCGGGACACCGACGACGACCGGCAACCGCGCACCCGTGGTGAGCACGCCCCCGACCCGGACGATCCCGCCCCGGACCCCGTTCACCCTGGCCGGGAGCGGCAGCGATCCGGACGGGGACGGCCTCGTCTACCTCTGGGAGCAGAACGACGCCTCCGCGGCGGGCCGGACCCTCTTCTCGAACGACAAGCCCGACGGCGCGCTCTTCCGCCAGTTCGGGACCGCTGCCGTGGTCCCGGACCGGCGGGTCTCCCCGGCCCCGGGGCAGAACCTCGCCACCCAGGCCGACCGGAGCCGCAGCTTCCCCGACCCCGCCCAGGTCGCCGCAGGGAACACGAACGCCGCCACGGGCGCCTGCCCGGAGGCCACCTCCCCGGCGACCGCCGCGCAGATCGAGTGCTTCTCGGAGTTCCTGCCGACCACGCCGCGGGCGCTCCACTTCCGCCTGACCGCGCGCGACCAGGTGCTCGGCGGGGGCGGAGAGAGCTCGGCGGACACGACGCTCGTGGTCGCCGGGGACGGGCCGTTCCGGCTGACCTCGCAGACGCAGCCGGCCACGGTCGACGGGGCGGACACCGTCCCGGTCACCTGGAATGTCGCGGGGACCGACGGTGCGCCCGTGAGCGTGGACCGGGTCCGCATCCTGTACTCCACCGACGGCGGGCTCACCTTCCCGACCGTGCTGGCCGCGGGAACCCCGAACGACGGGTCCCGGGTCGTCCGGGTGCCGGATCAGGCGGTCGCCGACGCCCGCTTCCGGGTCGAGGCGGTCGACAACTACTTCTTCGACGTCACGACCGGTGCGCTCACCGTGAACGCCACGGGCCGCGGCACGCTGCCGGACCCGGAACCCGATGCCGAGGTGGCGCCGTCACCGACGCCCGCGACCGAGCCCCCGACCCCGGAGACCCCGCCGGAGCCGGGTCGCCAGCCGCCGGTCGTGACCCCGCCGGCGGTCCCGACCGGTGAGGCGGCGAAGTTCCCCGCGAAGCTCCGGGTCCTCCGCGCCGGGGTGGTGCGCGGGCGCCTGGACGTCCTCGCGGAGATCACGCGGCGCGCCTCCGGACGGGTGCGGGTCGCCTACCGCTCGGGGGGCGTCACGAAGCGCTTCACCGCCGCGGTGGCGGACGGCCGGATCCGCTTCGCGCAGCCGCTGAAGGGCGCCAACGCGGTCAAACCCACCGGCATCTTCACCCTGAGCTACGCAGGCGACGACGACGTCCGCAGCGACGAAGTCCGCCTGCGCGCCGCCACCGGCCGCGCGCGCCTGCGCCGGACCGCCTCGGCGATCGCGGAGGGGCAGCTCGGCATCACCGGCACGATCTCGACGCGGGCCCGCGGCGTGGTGCGGATCCGCCTCGAGTACGTCGACGGTGCGACGCTCGAGCAGAAGAGCTTCAAGATCCCGGTCGTGGGTGGCCGCTGGTCGCTCCTCGGGCCGCTGCCGCCGGGTGCCGCCGACGGGGTGCAGCTCTCGATCCAGTACACGGGCAACGAGCGGGGACCGATCCGGGGCGAGCAGACCTCGAAGCAGGTCCTCCCGGGCTGAACCGGGCCCCGGCCGGGGGCACGATGACATCGATCGATGTAGGTTCGGGGCGGTCATGGACAGCCACCTGATCGTCTCGCTGATCACGATCCCGCTCTTCATGGGCGCCATCGGATTCGTCACGAACCAGACGGGCGTTTGGATGATCTTCTGGCCCCTGAGCTTCAAGGGCGTCCGCGTCCCCGGGTTGAGGGCGCTCTCCTCCGTCCTGCCCCGTCGCGTGCAGCAGGTGCCGGGAATCATGCAGGGTGGCCTCGGTTGGCAGGGGATCATTCCCTCCCGCGCGGCGAAGATGGGGTCGATCGCCGTCGACAAGGGCATCGCGAAGCTCGGTGGCGCGCGGGACTTCTACGAGCAGCTCGAGCCCGAGGCGATCGCCGAGCACATCCTCGCGACCTCCGAGCGCGACATCCGGGAGCTCGTCGAGCGGATCATGCAGCGCGAGAACCCGCAGCTCTGGGCCGATCTGCCGCCCCGGGTCAGGGAGGCCGTGCACACCCGGGTCCGTGGGCAGCTCCCGAAGATCGTCCACGAGGTCACCCGGCAGATCGGCGAGAACATCGACCAGCTGCTCGACGTGAAGCTCATGGTCATCCGCTACATCGAGGCGGACCCGCGCCTGGCCAACCGGATCTACCTCGAGGTCGGCAAGCGGGAGCTCAAGCTGATCACGTACTTCGGCGCGCTGTTCGGCTTCCTGCTCGGCTTCCCGGTCGTGCTCGTCCTCGAGTTCGCCCCGTACTGGTGGGCGCTGCCGATCCTCGGCACGATCGTCGGCTACATCACGAACCTGGTGGCGCTGCGGATGATCTTCGAGCCGATCGAGCCGAAGAAGTACGGGCCCTTCACCTACCAAGGGCTTTTTCTGAAGCGCCAGGCGCAGGCGGCCGACACCTACGCGACCGTCATCGCCGACGACATCGTCACGCTCTCGAACATCGGCGAGGAGCTCCTGCACGGGCCCCGCGCCGATCGCACGCGCAACATGATCGAACGGGCGCTTCGCCCGGCCGTCGACCAGGCCGTCGGCTTCGCGCGCCCCGCCGTGCGGTTGGCGGTCGGCCGCCAGGAGTACGACGCGATCTCCGAATCGGTCGCCACCGAGGCCGTCGACTACACGATGGTCCCGCTGCAGGACGAGGCGTTCAACGCCAAGCAGTCCGACGCGATCCGGAAGCTGATCTCCACCCGGATGCGCGAGATGCCGCCGAAGGACTTCTCGGAGATGCTCCGTTCGGTGCTCGAGGAGGACGAGTGGCTGCTCGTGCTCCACGGCGCGGTGCTCGGCTTCGGCGCCGGGCTCGTGCACCTCGCGATCTTCGGCGTGTAGGAGACTCCGCCGATGGCCGTCGACCCGATCCGCGCCGGAACGAACCTCGTCCGGATCGCCGGCACCGTCTGGTGGCGGGGCACCGAGCTGAGCGTCCAGGCCTCGGTGCGCGTCGGCTCCCGCGTCGCCAAGGGGGCGATCGACGGGGAGCCGCCCGCCGTCCTGCTCGGCGAGCTCGGGGCCGAGGCCCAGCACGTCGCCCTCCGGGTGCTCGGGCTCCTGGACCAGAACCTCCGACCGGAATCGAGCTCGGTCATCGACGTCGAGGAGGGCGCGTCGGCGCGCCGTTCGGACCCGGCGGAGGAGCTGCGCCGTCGCGGAGCGGAGCTGCTCGCCCGCTCGGCGGACGTCCGCCAACCCGACGAGGCCCACCCCGCCTACGCACGGATCCTCGACGACCTCGCCCCGGACGAGGCCCGCGTCCTGCGGTTCCTCTGTGCGAGCGGCCCGCAGCCCGCGGTCGACGTCCGCTCGGGGCGGGCGCTCGTGATCGGCGGGACGCTCGTGGCCGGCGGGCTCACGATGATCGGCGATCAGGCCGGCTGCCGCTGGGGCGACCGGCTGCCGGCGTACTTGAACAACCTCTTCCGCCTCGGCCTCATCTGGTTCTCCCGCGAGGCGCTCGGCGACCCGCTGCGCTACCAGGTGCTCGAGGCCCAGCCGCACGTGGCCGAGGCGCTCGCGAAGGCGGGCCGCGGCCGGACGGTCCGGCGCTCGATCATGCTCACCCCCTTCGGGGAGGACTTCTGCTCGGTCTGCCTGCCCGTCAGCGCGGTGCCGGCGCTCGAGCGCTGAGGCCGGGCCGGCGAGCCTTCCCGGACGGTAGGTTCGAGGGCGATGCAGCGTCGCCGCACCGTCCGTGTCCCCGCCTCGAGCGCCAACCTCGGCCCCGGCTTCGACACCTTCGCCGCCGCCCTCGCGCTCCACATGGAGCTCGAGGTCGAGGAGACCGGGAGGTTCGCCGTCGAGACCGATCTCAGGATCGCGACCGACCGCCGCAACCTCTGCGTGCGCGGGTTCGAGCGGCTGCACCCGCCGGACGACTTCACCTTCCGCATCAGCTCGGACATCCCGCTGAGCGGCGGGCTCGGAACCAGCGCGGCCGCCTACCTGGCGGGCCTGATGGCGGCCGACTCGATCTTCGAGCTCGACGCCGACCTGCTCGCGCACGGCACCGCGCTCGAGGGGCACCCGGACAACGTCGCAGCCTCACTCCTCGGCGGTTTCGTGATCTGTGCAGACGACCGGGCGGCGCGCTTCGATCCTCCGACGGGGCTCGAGGCGATCCTCGTGATCCCGCACGATCCGGTCCGCACCGCGAAGGCGCGCGGCGTCCTCCCGTCCGAGGTGCCGATGCGGGAGGCGGTCTTCAACGTCGCCCACGGCGCGCTGCTGACGCTGGGGCTGGCCACCGGGGACTGGGACCTCGTCTCTCGCGGCCTCCAGGACCACCTCCATCAGCCGCGGCGCGCCGCGCTCTTCCCCCGCTCGGCGGCGCTCCTCGAGCGCGCCCGGGTGCTCGGTGCCCTCGGCGCGACGATCTCCGGCGCAGGGCCGACGGTGCTCGTGTGGAGCCACTTCGAGCAGACGGGCGCACTGGTCGAGGCGCTCCGGCGCGAGGCCGCGGGCTGGGCGGCCGTCCGCCGCGTGCCCTTCGAGGCCGCGGGCGCGCGGGTACGGGCGCTGTAGGACGCCGGGTCAGCCCGCGGGCGGCGCCACGGGGAGGTGCGGCTTCAGCGCCTTGCGCGCGGCCTTCAGGTCCAGGCGTGCGAGCAGCTCGTCGCCGAGGCGCAGATAGTCCTCCGCCAGGTCCGGGCGGTACGTGAGGATCGAGACGGCCCGCTCCGCCGAGCCGGCGTAGGCGATCGACGGGCGGATCGTCTGCTCGAAGAGCTTGTCCCCGACGTGCTCGCGCAGGGAGTCGAAGGCCTCACGCGAGTGGACCGTGCGCATGTCGGCGATGTTGAAGAAGACGCCGAGCCAGTTGAGCTCGGGGTTCAGGCCGTCCCGCGCGAGCTCGATGACCTCGAGCGCCTGCTCGACCCCCTGCAGCGCGAAGTACTGCGCTTCGGAGGAGAGCAGGGCGTGGTCGGCGGCCACGAGCGCGTTGACCGTCAGCAGGCCGAGCGCCGGCGGGCAGTCGATCATCACGACGTCGTAGGGCTCCTCGACCTTCTTGAGGGCCTTGCGGAGCGTGAGCTCGCGGCCCATCTTCCCGGCGAGCGTGAGCTCGGCCTCCGCCAGCGACAGGTTCGCGGGCATCAGGTCCCCGTGCACCGCCTGCTTGGCCGACGCCCGGCCCGCGAGGACGTCGCCGACGGTGGGGTCGGCATCGGGGTCGACGTCGAAGTAGTCGGAGAGGTTGCCCTGCGGGTCGAGATCGACCGCGAGCACCTTCAGCCCGGCAAGCCGCAGGACGTCCGTGAGCGTGCGGACCGCCGTCGTCTTTCCGGTGCCGCCCTTCTGCGAGAGCACTGCGATCTTGAGGGCCACGGCGCAGAGGTTCGCACGCGCGGCCCGCCGGTGCAGGACCGCGATCCGCGGAAGGAGCCGCCTCGCCGGCGGCGAACCCCCCGACATGCTTCGTCTCATGGGCATCTCCGAGCCCGACCTCGAACGGCACCTCCTGCGCGAAGGGGTCCACGAGCTCCGCGCCAGCCGCCAGACCTGCGTGGACTGCGGGCGCACCCCGCTGGTCGGGGAGAAGTACCACCGCTACGCCCGCGCCCGGATCGTCTGCGAGCTCTGCCGCCCGCAGCACGACGACGCGCCGCAGACGACCGACACGGTCCATCACTCCGAGCGCGGACAGACCGTCCGCGTCCGGCCCCGCACCCAGGCGGTCTGATCCCGGGGACCCGCCCCGCGGCGGGTCCGGCGCACCTCGTAAGCTTCCCGGCGTGGATCCCGTCAGCGCCGACGTGCTCATCTCCCGCCCGCCCGAGGAGGTCTTCGACTATCTCGCGGACGTAGCCAACCATCCCGAGTTCATGGGGCACTTCACGCGGGACTGGCACCTGACCCGCGAGGACACCTACGGCGTCGGAGCCGGCGTGCGCTTCGCGTTCACCCAGCGGCGCCAGAAGTTTCCGTGGATCGACCAGACGATCCTCGAGCTCGAAGCCCCGCGGCGCATCGTCCTCGTGGGCCGCACCGGCAAGTTCAACCGGATCCGCACGCTCACGACCTGGGAGCTCGAGCCGGCCTCCGGCGGCGGGACCAAGGCGAGGGTCTCCTTCGAGAAGGTCCCGAAGATGTTGAGCGACCGGCTGGTCGAGGGGAAGGGCTTCCACAAGGCCAAGTGGCGCAAGACGGTCAAGGTGCTCCGCGACGTGCTCGAGGGCGAGCGCGAGGCAGGTCCGCGCGCCACGATCGCCGGCGGCGCCCGCAAGCCGGCGTCGGGCTTCCGCTTCGGGGCTCCGGTTCCCGGCTCCACGAAGTAGGATCCACGCCTCATGTTCCGACGCTCCGCCGCCCTGCTGACCGCCGTCGCCGCTCTCGGCCTCTCCGCCTGTGGTGCGGAGAGCGTCACGTCGTCCGACGAGCCGGCCGAGTCCGAGGCCCAGTACCTCGACCTCAACGGCCTCAAGTATCAGGTTCAGCTCTCCCGCCAGCTCAACCCGGAGCTTCCGGAGGACGGCGACTACTTCGCGGGGCTCGACCAGAGCGAGCGCTTCCTGCCCAAGGACAGTGTCTGGTTCGGGGTCTTCATCCGGGTCGAGAACGAGTACGACCGGGCGATCTCCCCGGCCACCCAGTTCGAGATCGACGACACGCGCGGAAACAGCTTCGAGCCGCTCGAGAACACGGGCGTCTACGCCTACAAGGGCGACACGATCCCGCCGAAGGGCTACATCCCGAACCAGGAGGACCTCCAGGCCTACTCCGGGACCCAGGGCTCGCTGCTGATGTTCAAGATCCCGCTCGCGTCGCTGGACAACCGTCCGCTCGAGCTCTCGATCAAGGATCCGCGCGACACGCGCAAGGCCGTCCGCGTCGACCTCGACGTGTAGGAGCGGCTCAGCCGCGTCCGAGCCCCGCCCGCAGCACCTCGCGGGCGATGGGCGCCGCGGTGTCACCGCCGGCGCCGGCCTGCACGACGAGCACGCCGACCGCGACCCGCGGCACGGCCTTGGCGCCGGCCGGAGCGAACGCGGCGAACCAGGCGTCGGTGTCGCTCGTGTCCGAGGCTGAGGAGCAGCTCTCCGGATCCACGGGCGCGCCGTCGACGGGAGCGACATCGCAGCTCTGCGTCGACTTGAGCTCGGCCGTGCCGGTCTTTCCCGCGACCTCGATGCCCGGAAGGGCCGCCGCGGCGCCCGTGCCGCTCTTCACGACGCCGCGCATCAGCTTTTGCACGGTGGCGGCGACCGCCGGGGTCGTCACCTTCGTGAGCGGCGCCTTCGGCGTCTTGCGGGCGACGTCGAGGTCGAGCGTGAGGCGGGGCCGGCTGCCCCGGTCGGCGATCGTCGCGGCCACGACGCCCATCTGCAGCGCGGTGGCCTGCACCTTGCCCTGGCCGATGGCCGAGGAGCCCACGGCGAGGTCGTCGCCGATCACGTCCGCCTCGGGGATGGTCGCCACGGCGGCGCCGGGGAGGAGCGGCGGGCCGTCGAACCCGAAGCGCTTGGCGAGGTCGACGAGCTTCTCGGCCCCGAGCTGGGCGCCGAGCGGGGCGAAGACCGAATTGCAGGAGAGCGCGAAGCTCCGTGCGAGCGTTCCGCCGCACGTCTCGCCGTTCGCGTTCTCGAGCTTGACGCCTTCGAGGGTCGCGAACGTCTCGATGGGGTAGCTCGAGTCCTCGCTCGCGATGCCCTCCTCGAGCGCCCCGGTGAGCGTGAGGATCTTGAAGGTGGAGCCAGGCGGCTGGAGCCCGGAGAACGCGATGCCCGCAAACCCGAGCACCTCGCCCGAGCGCGGGTCGAGCGCCACGACGCCGCCCAGGCGGTCGCCGAGCCCGGTGACCGCCGCCCGGGTGACCGCGGGGGAGACGGTGGAGCGGACCGCGGCGGCCTGCTTCGGCGCGGTCTCGGCCAGCACCCGATCACCTGCGGTCAGGCGGCCGCCGGGGGTGCCGAGGAGTCGGGCGTCGAGGGCGAGCTCGAGGCCGGAGAGCCCGACCGGGGTGCCTTCCGGGATGCCAAGCGCCGCGAGCTCGGCGGCACGGTCCGGCGGCGCGTCGCCCACCCGCCCGACCACGTCGGGGGCGATGTCGGCCACGGCGGGGTCGGGAGTGCGCGCGGCACCTTCGGCGAAGATCACGTTGTCGCGGCTCTTCAGCGTCGCCCGCGACGGCATTTCCACGGTGCGCGCGAGCTCCTCGCCCGTGGCGAGCCCGGGGAACGCGAGCTCCCGTCGCCAGTCGATGCCGCTGGCGTCGCCGTCGTCCGCGATCTTGAGGTCGACCGTTTCGGTCAAGCGCCCGAAGATGCGGGTCCGCACGACGATCGGGACCCGGACGGTGTCCTCCTCGACCTTTGTCGACGGACCGCCGACCCCGAGCTTCTCGCCGGTCGCGGTGGCGAAGAGCTCGCGGTGCAGCGCCGCGAAGCGTTTGGCGCTTACCCGGTTACGGGCCTCGTCGGTGAGCTCGGCGTACATCGCGGTGAAATCGCCGCGGGACCAGGCGGTCGCGTAGCGCTCGGCGATGGCCATCCGGTCGGGACCCCCACCGAGGGTGACGATCGCCCCCAAGATCGCGAGGACGGCCGCCACCAGCACCCCGACCGAGACCAGACGGCGAGTGCGGATCTGCTCGGACGTCGGCCGCGTGGGGCGGACGGATCCCGCGGATCGCGAGGCGGACGGCGCGCCTGCGGGGCCCGGGCGGCGTGGTCCGGCGGGGCGGGGGTTCCTCCCGGAGGCGTCGTCTGGGCTCACGGACCTTCGAGCCTACCCCGTGGACCCCGGGTTCAGCCGCGGTGAATTGCACGGGAGCGGGGCGATAGTTTCCCGGTCGCGCCGTGACCACCGTCGACCTCATCATCATCGCGTTCACCGCGGTCCTCGCGGCCGCGGGCTTCCGCCAGGGCTTCGTCGTCGGGGCGCTCTCGCTGGCGGGCTTCGTCGGCGGCGCCTACCTGGGTACGCGGGCGGCGCCGCTGCTGCTCCCCGACGGTGCCTCCTCGCCCTACGCGCCGGTCTTCGGTCTGATGGGAGCGTTCCTGGGCGGCGTGATCGTGTCGCTCTCGTTCGAGGGCTTCGCCACGGCGCTGCGGCGAACCTTCCTCGGCGTCCCGGGGGCGCGGAGCGTCGACGGGCTGCTGGGTGCCGCGCTCGCCTCGGCGCTCGCGCTCGCGATCTGCTGGGTCGCGGGTGCGGTCGCTCTGCAGACGCCGGCCGCGCGCGATCTCCGCAAGGACATCCAGCGCTCGGAGATCCTCTCGCGGCTGAACGCAGCGCTCCCTCCGTCCGGGGGCCTGCTGAACGCGCTCGCCCGGATCGACCCGTTCCCGACGCTGAACGGGCCGGAGGCGGACGTCGCCCCGCCCCGCGCCGCGATCGCGCGCGATCCGCAGGTCGCCGCGGCGGCCGGCAGCGTCGTCCGGATCCTCGGAACCGCCTGCGGCCTCGGGCTCGAGGGCTCGGGCTGGGTGGCGGGGGACGGGCTCGTGGTGACCAACGCGCACGTGATCGCGGGCGAGGAGGACACCACGGTGCAGATCGCGGGCGACGGGCCCCGGTTCGACGCCCGTCCGGTCTTCTTCGATCCGCGGAACGACATCGCGATCCTGCGGGTGAGCAACCTGCAGGGCGTCCGCGCGCTCCCGCTCGCCGCGGAGGCGGGTTCCGGAACCGAGGCGGCGGTCCTCGGCTTCCCGCTGAACGGGCCCTACGACGTCCGTGCCGCCCGGCTCGCCTCGACCCGCTCGGTGCTCTCGCAGGACGCCTACGGCCAGGGCCCGGTCCGGCGGGAGATCACGACCTTCCGGGCCACCGTGCGCCCCGGCAACTCCGGCGGTCCGGTGGTCGACGGGGACGGCCGTGTCGTCGCCACGGTGTTCGCCACCTCCAGCGGCAGCACGCGCAAGACCGGCTATGGCGTCCCGAACAGCATCGTCGGGGACGCGCTCGCGGGAACGCTGCGGCCCGTCTCCAGCGGCCCCTGCGCGCCGGAGAGCTGACGCCGACACCGCCGGATGCGAGCAGACAGCGGGTTCCGGCGTTCCCGCTACGCTCCGCCGCTCATGGCCAAGACCCTCGTCATCGCCGAGAAGCCGTCCGTCGGGAAGGACCTCGCCCGCGTGCTTCCGGGGCCCTTCCAGAAGAAGACGGGCGCCACGGACAAGACCGAGCGTGCGCTCGAGGGGCCCGACCACGTCATCTCGTGGGCGGTCGGCCACCTGGTCCAGCTCGCCGATCCGGACAACTACGACGAGAAGTACAAGAAGTGGCGGATGGCCGATCTGCCCATCGTCCCCTCGAAGTTCAAGCTCACCGTCCGCGACGAGCGCTCCCAGAAGCAGATGACGATCGTGCGTCAGCTGCTCAAGCGCGACGACATCGACGTCGTCGTCAACGCCTGCGATGCGGGCCGCGAGGGCGAGCTCATCTTCGCCTACCTCTACGAGCAGGCCAAGGCGACCCAGCCCGTCAAGCGGCTGTGGCTCTCCTCGATGACCTCCGAGGCGATGAAGAACGCCCTTGCGAACCTGCGCGACGGCGAGGAGTACGCCCTGCTCGAGCAGGCCGCGCGCTCCCGTTCGGAGGCCGACTGGATCGTCGGCATGAACGCCACCCGCGCCGCGACGATCCGCCTGCGCTCCTCCTTCGACGGTGCCGTCTCGCTCGGCCGGGTGCAGACCCCGACGCTCGCGATCATCGCCCGGCGTGAGGAGGAGATCCGAGCGTTCGTCCCCGAGCCGTACTGGCTCGTCGACGCGAAATTCGAGGCAGAGGGGAAACGCCGCTTCGAGGGTCGCTACCACGAGGGCGCCCAGCCCCGGATCTCGAACGCGGAGGCCGCCCAGGAGATCGTGGAGGCCGTCCGCGCCCAGCGGGGCGAGATCACGAAGCTCGAGAAGCGCAAGCGCACGGAGATCGTGCCGCTGCTCTACGACCTCACCTCGCTCCAGCGGGAGGCCAACACGCGCTACGGCTTCTCCGCCAAGCGCACCCTCGGCGCGGCCCAGCGCTGCTACGAGGAGCACAAGGCGCTCACGTATCCGCGTACCGCCTCGCGGTACCTGACGAGCGACATGGTCCCGGAGCTCAAGGAGATCGCCGCGAAGGTCGGCCGCCACCCGGAGTACGCGAAGCCCGCGGCCTTCGTCGGCGCCCTCGATCTCCTCCCGCTGAAGCGCGTCGTCGACGACGCGAAGGTCGGCGACCACCACGCGATCATCCCGACGAACGCCGAGCACAAGCTCGAGAAGTTCTCCGACGACGACCGCAAGATCTACGACATGGTCACCCGGCGCTTCCTGGCCGCCTTCCACCCGCCGGCCGAGTGGGAGAACACCCGGATCGAGACCACGGTCGCCGGGCACATCTTCCGCACCCGCGGCAAGGTGCTCGTCTTCGCCGGCTGGCGCGCCGCCTACGGTGAGCTCCCGGAGGAGGAGAAGACCGGGATCGAGGAGGACGAGGGGCGCGACCAGACGCTCCCGAAGCTCGAGCAGGGCGAGGGTGTCGACACCAAGGACGTAGAGAGCGCCGCGAAGGAGACCAAGCCGCCACGCCGCTACTCGGACGCCTCGCTGCTCGGTGCCATGGAGACCGCGGGCAAGCTCGTCGACGACGACGAGGCCCGCGAGGCCATGAAGGAGTCCGGCATCGGCACGCCGGCCACGCGCTCCTCGATCATCGAGCGGCTCATCGACGTCGGCTACGTGGAGCGCGACGCCCGCGCCCTGGTGGCGACCGAGAAGGGGCTGAACGTCATCCGCCTGCTGGCCGATCACCCGCTCACCTCCCCGGCCCTCACGGGGGACTGGGAGCGGCGGCTGAACCTGATCGAGGCCGGTCAGGAGACGCGCAAGGCGTTCATGGCCGACATCGCGAAGTTCGCGGGGGAGACCATCGGGGTGCTCGACACGACCCTGAAGGACGTGAAGATCCCGCGGGCGAACCTGGGCCCGTGCCCGGTCTGCGGCCACGACATCATCGAGAACCGCAAGGGCTACTCGTGTTGGGGCCGTGAGGATCCGGGTTGCGGCTTCGTCATCTGGAAGTCCAAGGCGGGCAAGACGATGCCGCCGGTGGTCGTCCGCGAGCTTGTCCAGACGGGGCAGACCGCCAAGCAGATCACGGGCTTCAAGGGGCGCTCGGGCCGTTCGTTCCGCGCGAAGCTCGCGCTGATGCAGAACGAGGAGGGTCGCTGGCGCGTCGAGTTCGACGAGGCCTGGGCCAAGGAGGGCGCGAAGCCGCCCGAGGGTGAGGATTCCGGTGAGGGAACGGCGGCCGAGGCGGTCGCGAAGAAGCCGGCAGTGGCCAAGAAGAAGCCCACCGCGAAGAAGAAGGCCCCGGCGAAGAAGAAGGCGGCCTGACGCCGAGGCCCGGGGGCGCCTGAGCGCCCCCAGGCCCGGAGCTTCAGCTGCGGCGGAGCATCTCCGTGGCCAGGAACGCGAGCTCAAGCGCCTGCTTGGTGTTCAGGCGCGGGTCGCAGGCGGTCTCGTAGCGCGAGCCGAGGTCGTCGTGGTCGATCTTCTGCGCACCGCCGAGGCACTCGGTGACGTCTTCGCCGGTGTGCTCGAGGTGCAGGCCGCCGGGGTGGGTCCCGAGGCGATGGTGCACCTCGAAGAACCCCTGGACCTCGTCCATGACGCGGTCGAAGTGGCGGGTCTTGTGGCCGCTCGGGGACTCCTCGGTGTTGCCGTGCATCGGGTCGCACTGCCAGACGACGCGATGGTCGGTGCGCGTGACCGCCTCGACGATCGGCGGCAGCGCCTCGCGGACGTGCTCGTTGCCCATCCGCGCGACCAGCGTGACGCGGCCGTCGACGTGATCGGGGTCGAGCCGCTCTACGAGCGCGACGGCCTGCTCGGGGGTGGTCGTCGGCCCGATCTTCACGCCGATCGGGTTGGCCAGCAGTGCGGCGAGCGCGACGTGGGCGCCCTCCTCCTGGCGCGTGCGGTCGCCGATCCACAGCTGGTGGGCGGAGAGCAGGTACAGGCGCCCCTCGTCCAGGCGGAGCAGCGCCCGCTCGTAGTCGAGCACCAGCATCTCGTGGCTCGCGAACAGCTCGACCGTGCGCAGGGAGGAATCGTCGACCCCACAGGCCGACATGAAGCGCAGGCTCCGCTCGATCTCGGCGGCGACGCGCTCGTAGCGCTCCCCGGCGTTCGAGTCCCGCACGAAGTCCATGTTCCACTCGTGCAGCCGGTGGAGGTCGGCCAGCCCGGCCCCGGTGATGGCGCGCGAGAGGTTCATGGCCGCCGCGGCGTTGGCGTAGGCGCGCAGCAACCGGCCCGGGTCCGGCCGGCGGCCCTCGGCGGTCGCCTCGAGCGCGTTGACCATGTCGCCGCGGTAGGAGGGCAGGCCGCTCGCGTCGGTGTCCGAGCTGCGCGGCTTGGCGTACTGGCCGGCGATCCGGCCGATCTTCACGACCGGCATCGCAGCGCCGTAGGTCAGGACGACCGCCATCTGCAGGAGCGTGCGGATCGTGCCGCGGAGGTGCTCTTCCGTGTTGGAGACGAAGGTCTCGGCGCAGTCGCCGCCCTGCAGCAGGAAGGCCTCGCCGCGAGCGACCTGCCCCAGGAGGGTCTGGAGCCGGTTGACCTCGGTGGGGACCGTGATCGGGGGGACGGCCTCGAGCAGCGTCCGCACCCGCGCGGTGTAGTCCGGATCCGGCCAGTTCGGCTGCTGGACGGCGGGTCGGGCGAGCGCGTCGCCGAGGGCGGCCGCGAGCGGAGCGGGCAGGGGTGGCAGCTCGGGCAGCTCGGCCACGGGGACATCGACGGTCCAGTTCATGCCCGTGACGCTAAGGGGTCCGCCGTCCGGGACGACGGCCGGTGCCGTTCCGGGCCGGCGGGGAGGGGCCCGGATCGCGCTCCACGATCCTCTCGCCGGGGAACCCGAGGCGGGTCGTCTGGCTCCGTTGCGACGATGCTCGTCCCTTGCCGCTGCACCTCATCACCGGGCCCGCGAACGCCGAGAAGGCCCGGGTCGTCCTCGACGCCTACGTGGCGGCCGCCGCGCGCGAGCCCCTGCTCGTCGTGCCCACGCGGGCCGACGTCGACCGCTACCGGCGCGAGCTCGCCGAGCGCGGCCTCGTCTTCGGGGCCCGCGTGCTCACCGCCGACGGCCTCGTGCGGGAGCTCGCCAAGCGGGCCGGCCTGCGGCGGCGGCCCCTGAGCGAGCTCGCACGGGAGCGGGTCGCGGCGGCCGCGCTGGTGGGGCCGACCCTGCCCGTCCTCGGGGCGTCGGCGAGCTCCCCGGGGTTCCTGCGGGCGTTCCTGGAGCTCGTCGACGAGCTGGGGGTCCTGCGCGTCACCCCGGCGCGGTGGACGAGCGCGCTGCGCGCCTGGAGCCGGGAGGAGCCGGGGCGAGGTGCGTACGCGGAGGACCTCGCGACGCTCTACCGCGCCTACGACCAGGGCCTCGCGCGGACGGAGCGGCCCGACGCGGTGCGCCACGCGGTCGCGGCGCTGGACGCCCTTCGCGAGGAGCCGGCGCGCTGGCGCGAGACACCGGTGCTGCTCTACGGCTTCGACGATCTCACCGCGCTTCAGCGCGACCTGGTCGAGACGCTCTCCGGGCCGGTCGGGGCGGAGGTCACGGTCACGCTGCCCTACGAACCGGGTCGGGCGGCCTTCGCGGGGAGCGAACGGTCCTACCAGGAGCTCCTGGCCCTCGGCCCGCAGCGGACGGAGCTGCCTCCTGTCGCCGCCTACGCCGCCCCGCTGCTGCATCACCTGGAGCGCTCGCTCTTCGAGCCCGACGCGGCCCGCGCGGAGGCCGCGCCCGCGGTGCAGCTGCTGCAGGGCGGCGGCGAACGGGCGGAGATCGAGCTCGTCGGCGCCCACGTCGTGCGGCTGCTGCGCGAGGACGTGCCCGCCGGGGAGATCGCGGTGGTCCTGCGCCGCCCGGCGACGCACGCGGCGCTGATCGACCGTGTGTTCACGGCCTACGGGATCCCGTTCTCGCTGTTGCGAACCGTCCCGGCCGGGCACACCGCGCTGGGGCGGGGCATCGTGGCGCTGCTGCGGTGCGCGCTGCTCGAGGGCAGCGCCGACGAGCTCCTCGTCCTGCTGCGCACCCCGGGTCTCCTGCGCGTGCCCGAGCTCGCCGACGACCTCGAGGCCGAGGTGCGGAGGCGAGGCCTTACGACCGCCGTCGAGGCGCGGGCAGCCTGGGAGGAGGCCGGGCGGTTCCCGCTCGAGCTGCTCGATCGCGCCCGGAGCGCGCAAGCGCGGGGCTCCGCGTCGCTCTGCGCCTGGCTGGCCGAGGAGACCGGGCGCCTGTTCGCCGCGCCCCACCGCGGCCGCGCGCCGGTGCTCGACCCGGCGCAGGAGGTCGACGCGCAGGTCGCGGTGGCCCTGCGCCGTGCCCTGGAGCAGCTGGCCCGGCTGGGGGAGCCCGGTGAGCCGGGGACGCCGCGGGCCGACCCCCGTCTCGTGCCCGAGGGCGAGGAGCTCGTGCGGCTGCTGGCCGAGCTGCCGGTCCGGGCCGGGCGCCCACCGGGTCCCGATCGCGTCACCGTGGCCGACCCGCTCGCCATCCGGGCCCGTCGGGTCCGTGCGCTCTTCGTCGCCGGCCTCCAGGAGGGCGCGTTCCCGAGCACCCCGACCCCCGAGCCGTTCCTGGGCGAGGCCGAGCGCCGGGCGCTCAACACCGCCTCCGGCCTGCGGCTGACCCTCCGGGAGGACGCGCTGGACGCGGAGCGATCGCTCTTCTACGCGGCGATCTCGCGCCCGACCGACCTGCTGGTGCTGAGCTGGCACGACGCCGACGACGAGGGCGATCCCGCCGTCCGCTCGCTGTTCGTCGACGACGTCCTCGACCTGCTGCCGGAGGGGTACGCCGAGGCGCACACGGGCCGCCGGGAGCTCGGGGCCGTCGGTTGGACCGATCCGGCGCTCGCGCCGACCGCCCGGGAGGCCGCGCGTGCTGCGGCCAGCGCCGGGGAGATCGCCCGCGACGAGCACATCGCGCCGCTCCGCGATCCGGAGATCCTCGCCTCGCTGCGTGCGCGCGAGGAGTGGTCGGCCAGCGCGATCGAAGCCTGGGTGGCCTGCCCGGTGAAGTGGTTCGTCGAGCGGCACCTGAGCGCGAAGGAGCTCGTCGCCGACCCCGAGCCCATGGTCCGCGGGGCGCTCGCCCACCAGGTGCTCGAGGACACCCTGAAGGCCCATCTCGACGGCGGCACGCCCCGCCCGCTCGTGCCCGCCGACGCGCCGGTCCTCCGCCGGCTGGCCGAGGAGGCGCTCGCCCGCCACGCCGCGAGTCACCGGATCTCCGCGAACCCGGAGCGCCTGCGGGCCGCCCTGCGGCGCCTCGAGGCGGATCTCGTCCGCTACCTCGAACGGGCCGCCCACGCCGGGTCGGCCTACGCGCCGGCGCGCTTCGAGCTCGCCTTCGGCGGCGCGGAGGAGGTCCCGGCGGTCCCGCTGGAGGGGCTCAACCTGCGCGGGCGGATCGACCGCGTGGACCTCGGCGGCGACGGCACGGCCCTGCTCTACGACTACAAGGGCGCGACTGCCGCGCCGCAGGCCCGGTGGCTCGCCGACGGGAAGCTCCAGCTCGCGCTCTACATGCTCGCCCTCCCGCATCTCCTGGGCGTGGAGGCGGCCGGCGGGCTCTACCAGCCGCTCGGCGGGAGCGCCGAGCCACAGCCCCGGGGGCTCGTCACCGAGGAGGCGGACCGCTCCCAGGAGCTGGTGAAGACCGACCGGCTCGACGAGGCGGCCTTCGCCGCGGTGCTCGACGGCGCGCTCGCGGCGGCTCGCACCGCGGTGGCGGAGATCCGGGCCGGGCGCCTCGAGCCGCGTCCGGCGACCTGCGGGTGGCGTGGTGGCGGCTGCAGCCACCCGTCGGTCTGTCGCGCGGAGGGCCTGTGAGGAGCTTCACCCCTGAGCAGCAGGCCGCGATCGACCGGCGTGAAGGTCCGCTGCTGCTCAGCGCCAACGCGGGCTCGGGGAAGACGAGCGTGCTCGTCGAGCGCCTGGTCGCCGCCGTGCTCGAGGACGGGATTCCGCCGGCGCAGCTGCTCGCGATCACCTTCACCGAGAAGGCGGCCGGGGAGCTGCGGGCCCGCGCCCGGTCCCGGCTTTCCGAGCTCGGGGAGCGCGTCGCCGCCCGGGAGATCGAACGCGCGCAGGTCTCGACGATCCACGGCTTCTGCTCCGGCGTCCTGCGGGCCAACGCCGTGGCCGCAGGCCTCGACCCCGCCTTCACCGTCCTCGCGAGCTCGACGACCCGCGAGCTCCGGGCACGCGCGTTCGACACGGCGCTCGCCGAGCTGCTGCAGGACCCCGCCGACGGGGCGCTCGATCTCGTCGCCGCCTGGGGGCCGGATCGACTCCGCGACGCCGTCGAGGCCGTCCACGAGGCGCTCCGCTCGCAGGGGCAGACCGTGCCGAGGCTCCCGCCGCCGCGGCCGCGTCACACGGTGGCCGCGGCGCTCACGGCCCTGCGGGGCCCGACCGACGCGTTCACCGAGGAGCTCCGCAACGGGCGGACCGGGGTGAAGACCGTGGACGCGGCCCGCGACGCGCTCGGCGGCTGTCATGAGCTGCTCGGCGCGCAGACGCCGCCGAGCCGGGGGCAGCTCGACGCGCTGAAGATCGCCCGCGGGGCGAAGGAGCTCAAGACGGAGACGTGCCGCGCCTGGGTCGAGGCGGTCGAGTCGCTCGGCGAGGCTCTGGACGACGCTGAGGCCACCGCGGACCACGCGCTGCTCGACGCGCTGCTCACCGCCTTCGCCCGGGCCTACACGGCCGGCAAGCGGGCGTTCTCCGGGGTCGACTACGACGATCTGCAGCTTCTCGTCCGGGACCTGCTGCGCGACCGACCCGAGGTCCGCGCCGCCCACGCCGAACGCTTCACCCGGATCATGGTGGACGAGTTCCAGGACACGAACGCGCTCCAGCTCGAGCTCATCGAGCACCTCGACACCGGGCATACGTTCCTCGTCGGGGACCAGCTTCAGTCGATCTACGGCTTCCGCCACGCCGACGTCGCACTCTTCCGGGCGCAGCGGGCGGCCCACGCGGCCCGGGAACAGGCCGCCGTGCTCGCCACCAACTGGCGCTCGCACCCCGAGCTCCTCGGGACGATCAACGGCGCCTGGGGCGCGGTGGTGCACGACGGCTACGTGCCGCTCGTCGCCGGCCGGACCGACCCGGTGGGGGAGCAGGCGCCCCGCACCGAACTGCTCGTGACGAGCACGGCCTGGGACGAGCCGGGGCTCGACACGGGCCTGGCCGACGAGCTCGGCACCGGCATGCCCTCCGGGGTGAAGGCCTCCAAGCTCGCCGAGGCGCGGGCGATCGCACGGCGGGTCCGGGCGCTCGTCGACGCGGGCGAGTGCCGGGAGGAGGAGACCGTCGTGCTCGTCCGCGCGGCGAGCGACCTGCACGTCTTCGCCCGGGCACTCGAGCGCGAGGGCTTCGCGACGCTCGCCGGCGGGGGCCGCGGCTACTGGCTCCGTCAGCCGGTGCAGGACCTCACGAGCTACCTCGGCGCGCTCGTCAACCCGCGCGACGAGCGGGCGCTCTTCGGCACGCTGGCGAGCCCGCTCTGCGGCCTCTCCTCGGACGCCCTCGCGCACGTCGCGGCCGCGGCCCGGGAGCAGGGCGACGCCTGGCGGGCGGTGCGCTCGGTCACGCTGGCCCGGCGGCTGAGCGGCGCCGACGCCGCGGCGCTCGAGGCCTTCCTCATCCGCTTCGGGCTCGAGCGGACGACCGCCGCCCGCTTCGGGCTCGACGAGCTCATCGAACGCGCCGTCGTGCAGTCGGGCTACGACCTGCACGTGCTTCGGTTGCCCGGCGGTCGCCGCCGCCTGGCCAACGTTCACAAGCTCCAGCGGCTGGCCGCCGCCTACGAGGAGGACCACGGGCGCGACGTCCGCGGGTTCATCGACCACGCCCAGGCCGAGGCGGAGGCCGACGTGAGGGAGGCCGACGCGCCCGTCGAGCTGAGCGGCGAGCCGGCGATCCGGCTCATGACGATCCACGCGGCGAAGGGGCTCGAGTTCGGGGTGGTCGTGGTCGCCGACCTCGGTCGGAAGACCCGCGCTGAGGCGGGCGACCTGCTCGTGGAAGGCGACCGCCTCGGGCTGCGCCTGCTGCGGCTCGGGCTCCCGCCCCGGGTCGCGCTCGATCACGCCGAGCTCGTCGGCCGGGCCGGTGAGGCCGCGGCCGCGGAGGAGCGGCGAATCCTGCACGTCGCGTTCACCCGCGCCGAGGAGCGGCTCATCCTCTCCGGCGTCGCGCCGGTCGGAGAGGGGTGGCCGCGGCGGGGGAGTACGGCGAGCCCGCTCAGCTGGATCGGCCCGCAGCTCGACGAGCAACTCCTCGCCCGACTGCCCGCGGAGCCCGTGCTCACGCTCGACCAGGACGCCGGTCACGGCCGGGTCCGGGTGATCGCGCGCCTCGTGGACCCCGAGACCGCGCCGGAGACGCTCGGGCTGAGCGCCCCACCGCCGCCCGGCGCCCAGCTCGGCTTCTTCGCGACCCCGGCCGATCTGCCGAACGTCGCATCGGCCTCGCCGAGCGAGGGGCACCCGGCGTTCGCGGCGGGGGGTGACGCCGCGGGGCGGCTCTTGGCGGGTGCCGCCGGGGACGCCGAAGCCGGGCGCCTGTTCGCCGCCGGGCTCACCGGGGCGCTCACCGACCCGGCGGTCGGGCTCGAGGCCCGGGCGGTCCCGGGGGCGGCCGTGCCGATCGCGGCGCCCGTCGCGACGCTCTCCTACTCGAGCCTCACCGCCCACGCCCGGTGCGGGTACCGGTTCTACCTCGAGCGGATCCTGGGACTCCCCGAGAGCGAGCCCCCGCCCGCCGGCCCCGCCGCGGGCCTCGATCCCCGGGCCCGCGGGTCGATCGCCCATCTCGTCCTCGAACAGCTCGACCCGACGCGACCGGTGCTGCCGGACCGCGCGACCGTGCAGGCCATGGGGTCGCGGTTCGACGCCGAGGTGACCCAGGAGGAGGCTGACGAGGTCCTCGCCCTCCTTGACGGCTTCGTGCAGGCCTCACCGCTCCTCGCCCGCTTGCGTGCGGCCCGTCGCGTCCGGGTCGAGGCGGGCTTCACCCTGCCGCTCCCGAACGACGACGCACCGCTGCTCACCGGCTTCCTGGACGTCTTCGTCGAGGAGGCGGACGGCGGAGTACTGGTCGTCGACTGGAAGAGCGACCGGCTGCACGGGACAGAGCCGGAGGTGGCCATGGGGGAGGCCTACGCGACCCAGCGGGCCGTCTACGCCCTCGCGGCGCTCGGCACCGGGGCGGTCACGGTCGAGGTCGTCCACGCGTTCCTCGAGCGCCCGGACCACCCGGTCGGCGTCCACTTCACGCAGGATGACGTCCCCGGGCTGTGGGCGCAGGTGCTGGCGGGGGCGGCCCCGCTCCTGGCGAGCCGGTACCCGGTGAGCGACGCGCCGCACCTGGGCCTCTGCTCGGGCTGCCCGGGTCGCGGATCGCTCTGTGTGCACCCGGTCGAGCTCACCGAGCGCGACGCCCCCTGAGGGTGGCTCAGCCCGAGCTGGGCTCGCCGGGGATCGGCTGCTCGACGCTCGGCGGCGGCGAGACCACGGGCGGCCCGCCACGGCCCGCGATGCGCTCCCGTTCGATCGCCACGTCGAGCTCGGCGCCGAGCAGGAACGCATTGGCCGAGATGTACAGCCAGAGCAGCAGGATGATCGCGGCGCCGAAGGCCCCGTAGGCGGCGCCGTAGCTCGAGAACCCCTTCACGTAGAACGCGAACCCGATCGACGCTGCGATCCAGATCGTGACCGCCACGACCGCCCCGGGCGTAACCCACCGGAAGCGCCTGACCGCCGTGTCCGGGGCGAACGTGTAGACGATGCCGAAGCCCAGCAGGGCGAACATGAGCGCGGCCGGCCAGCGCCCGATCGACCAGATCAGCGCGCCGGTACTGCCCAGGCCGATCGTGCCGAACAGGTCGTCGGCGATCCCGCCGCCCAGGAAGAGCGAGACGAGGACCACCGCGAAGATCAGGATCACGACGAGCGTCGCGGCGAGGTCCGAGAGCTTGTGCCGGATGAAGCCGCGGTCCTCGTCGACGGCGTGCACGACGTTCAGCGCCCGTCCCGCCGCGCCGAACGCTCCGGAGGCCCCGTTCAGGCCGAGCAGGATCGAGACGCCGAGTGCGATGCCGACGCCGGAGCCCGAACTCGCGAAGAGCGTCTCGAGCGAGTTCTTGATGACCTGCGCGGTGGCGTCGTCGGCGCCGCTGTCGGCGACGTAGTTGGCCGCGTCGGTGGCCAGCGAGGCCTGCCCGAAGATCCCGAGCAGCGAGACGCCGACGAGCAGCCCCGGGAAGAGCGAAAGCATCGCGAAGTAGGTGAGGGTGGCCGCGAAGTCGGTCATCCCGTGCTGCCGGTAGGTCCCGAACGCGCGCCAGGCGAGCTTCAACGGGGCGGTGCGGTCGTCGTCCTCGTCGCTCATGCGCCCGTCAGTCTGCCAGGGGCTTCTGCGCCCGCACCTGGAAGATCGACATGAAGCCGCTCTCGAAGCCGTTGCGCGCACCGCGCAGGTAGAGCCGCCATACCCGCAGCCGTTCCGCGCCGACGAGCCGCTCGGCCTCGTCGAGGTCGGACTCGAGGTTCTGAATCCAGCGCGTGAGGGTCCGTGCGTAGTGCTCGGGGTAGCCCTCGGCGTGGCGCACGGCGAGGCCGGCCGCCTCGAGGGCGTGCAGGATCCGCGAGAGGTGCAGCGGCGCGGCGTCCGCGAACACGTAGCGCTCGGAGAAGGCGCCGGCCTCCGGATCGCCGTGGCGCAGGCGGGCGATCCCGTGGTTGAGCAGCCAGCCGCCCGGCCGCAGCGCGTGGGCGAGCGTTCTGGCGTAGGCGTCGATGTTCACTGCGCCGACGTGCTCGACCATGCCGATCGAGGAGACCGCATCGAAGCGTCTCGCCGCCGAGCTCCCGGTAGTCCTGCACGCGGATCTCGATCCGGTCCTCGAGCCCGGCGGCCGCGACCCGGCGGCGCGCCTCCGCGGCCTGCTCCCCGGACAGCGTGATCCCGGTGACGTGGACGTCGTGGGTGCGCGCGGCGTGGAGCGCGAAGGCCCCCCACCCGCAGCCAACGTCGAGCACCCGCATCCCGGGGGTGAGCTCGAGCTTCCGGCAGACGGTCTCGAGCTTGTTGGCCTGGGCCTGCTCGAGAGACTGCTCAGGCGTCTCGAAGATGGCGCACGAGTACGTCATCGAGTCGTCGAGGAAGTGCGCGAAGAACGCGTTGGAGAGGTCGTAGTGGTGCCGGACGGCCCGCGAATCACGACGCAGGGAGTGCCGCAACCCCTCGGGCCGGAGTTCCGCGTCCGGCACACGCGGCGGTGCCTGCAGCCCCATCGCCTTCACCGCGGCGAGCGCGAGCCGGCGCCGGGTGGCCCCGTCGATCAGCGGTGGCGACCACGTGCGCAGGAGCCCCGCGAGCGCCTCGAAGTCGTTGACCTCGAGCTCGCCGCTGACGAACGCCCGGCTCAACCCGAGCTGCCCGGGGGCGTAGAGCGCGTGGGCGACGGCCCGCGGCGAATGGACGGTGAAGGTCGCGACGGCCTCGGCCGGGCGCGTGGCCGGGAGGGACGATCCGTCCCACAGGCGCACTGCGAACGGGCGGTCGGGCAGCGCCCGGGCGAGTTCGGTGAGGAGCGCATGAGGACGGGACAGCGGCATCTTTCGAACGCTATCCCGTCCTCGCCCTGTCGTCTTCGGTCGACGCGGTACCGCCGCGCCTCAGCGTGCGGCGTCCGGCTCCACTTCCCGCAGGAAGCCCTCGAAGAGCCTGCGGTGACCCTCCTCGTCGTGCAGGATCGCGATGACCATGTCGTTGGTCACCGGGTCGACCCCGTCCGTGACCTCGATGATCTGGTTGTAGAGCTCGATCGCGGACGTCTCGGCCTCGATGACGCCCTTGATGACGTGAGCCAGATCGGTCTGGTCGGTCGGCGGCGCGAGCGCGTGCTGCTGAGCGACGAAGTCCACCGAGGAGGGCACGACGCCGTAGAGCTCCTTGATGCGCGAAGCGAACTGCTGCGCGTGTCCGAGCTCCTCCTGCACATCCTCGAGAAGGGACTCCTTGATCTCCTGAGCGCGCAGCCCGTCGGGGTTCGTGGAGTTCGTGACGTAGTTGATGACGGTCTCGAGCTCGGCGAAGTACGCCTGCTTGAGCAGCTCGACGATGCCCTCGCGGGCTTCGGCGTTCTCGTCGGCCAGGATGCCCTGGCTTGCGTTGCGGGTGGCCATCTGGAGGTTCTCCTCGGTCGCTGGGCGTTCCCTGTCGGGCATACCCGCGGGTCCGCCTCCGCAACCCGCTCCGCTGCGCCGGGCTCAGCCTCCGCTCGGCCCCCCGACCTCCACGAGCTGATGGAACGTGCCCCGGTTGTGGAACGGGAACGGGTCCACGCCGATGGCGCCCGCGGTCAGCGGGACGATCTGGTCGCAGGAGACGGGTTTGGTCTGCGGGCAGGTCGCCGGGAGCTTCACCCCGGCGGTCTTCGTCGCCGCCTCGGCCAGCGTGGCGCTCAGGAGCGCTTTGCAACCGGTACGGGTCCCGCCGCCGCAGTAGGCCTTCCGCGGCCAGGCCCGCACCTTCCGGCCGCGGGCGGTCTGGAGGTCCTTCTTCAGGTAGCCCCACCAGCCGTCGAAGAAGAACGTGCTCGTGCCCCGCTCGGGGAGCGGGTTGACCTTCTCGGAGATGTCGTCGACGAGCTCGTCGCCGAGCCGGGGCGCGAAGACCCGCCGCACGACCGTCGGCCACCACGTGTCCATGAGCGCGACGGCCGCGGAGTCGTCGATGACGTTGTCGCCGTCGGTGTCCCGGCGCTGGGAGCCCGCCTTCGACCAGGCGGTGAGCGTCGCGAGGGCCTGTCGGGCCCCCGGGTCGGACGGGGTGCCGAGGACGCGGGCGAGCTCGGGCACGATCTCCTGGCCGCGCAGGTCGGTGGTCGCGGCGCGCACCGAGATGCGGCCGAGCTCGGCCAGCTCGACCTTTCCGCCGCGGAGCTTCTCCGCCGCCTTCAGCTTGCGCACGAGCATCTGCTGGCGCTGGACCGGGCCGAAGGACCAGGTGCCCGGGGGTGAGGGGTCGCCCGGGTTCTCCTTGTTGTTCCAGCTCGAGAGGAAGCCCTGGGGCGGGTTGACCTCCCGCGGGTTGGCCTCGGGCGGCAGCACGCCGTCCCAGTCCCACTGCCCGGTCCCCATGATCGGGAAGTCCGGGTTCGTGCCCTTCGCGTGGCGCGGCACGAGGCCGGAGCGGATCCAGGCGATGTCCTTCTTGCCGACGTAGAACCAGTTCTCCTCACCGGTGTAGTTGCGCATGACCTGCTGGAAGGAGGCGCCGTCCGTGGCGCGACCCTCGGCGAGCTGCTTGAAGGCGATGAGGCTCTTGGCCTCCAGCCCGAAGGTCTGATGCTGCTCGGTGAAGGCCACGGGTGCGCCGGCGACGGTCCCGTAGGCGATGACCGGGCCGTGAACCGAGCGCAGGGCTCGCAACGTGATGGTCTGCGAGGGCTCCGGGCTCGTCGGCGCCACCGGCGTCGTCATCCGCTGGTCGCGCGAGAGGAACGGCTTGCACTGCCCGTCGTGCAGGTAGCTCGTGCTGCGCTGGGTGGGCGCGCTGCCGTCCGGGTTGCAGAGCTTCTCGGCGAATGTGTCGACCGTGTCGCCGTTCGGCGTGGTGCCGGTCCAGGCGAAGTCCTTGCCGTGCCCGATGAGCACGTACGGCGCCGCCCCGGGGAAGGCCACGCCGCTGGCGTCGAACCCGGGCCCGTGGAGCTCGTACTCCACGAAGATCTCCGGCGTGTAGTAGGAGACCTGCGGGCCCATGGCCGCGAGCGGCCGCCCGTCGACCGAGTGGGCGGCGTCGACGAGCAGGGCGTTCGAGGCGTGCTTCGGCAGCCTGAGCCCGTCCGCGAGCGTCCGTGCCCAAGCGGGGAGCGCGGCACGGCTGGCCTGCGTGGTCGCCGCGCCCGGGCCGGTGACGATGGCGTTGCGCGGATCCACCTTGGCGTCGTCGGGCATCGCCACCGAGGCGGGATCGACCTTGCCGGGCTCGTCGCGCGGGAATCGTCGGGGCGTGATGACGACGGCGTTCGGGTCGCGGCGCTGGCGGAACAGCGCGAACTGACGCGCGGCCTCCTTGGCGCCGAAGCGCTTCTCGAAGCCCTGGCGCAGCTGGGCGTTGGCGAGTTCGCCACCCCCGTTGGAGGTGAACTGGGAGATGAGCAGCACGGCGGTCGCGAGCGAGTCGGTGACCTCCCAGCGCTGCGGCTGCACCCCGAGGGCGGGGTACTCCGCGGGCATCTTGGACGGATCGCTCAGCGCCTGGCTGATGTAGGCGTTGATGCCGGCGACGTAGTCGATGTAGTCCTGGCGTCCGGCGGCTCCCTCGGGCCCGGCGGTCTGCGGCAGCGCGTCGAACTGCTGCTGCAGCTCGGCCGGGCTCACGTCCTGCTTGATGATCTGCTCGGCGTCGGCGGCGGCGGCCGAGGGGCCGAGGAGCTCGACCGTGCTCGCCTTCGCGGTGTGGCGCAGGACGTCCATGAGGAAGAGCCGGTCCTGGGCGGTGACGTAGCCCGCTCCCCAGAGGGTGTCGGCGCGCGTCGTGCCGTACACCCGCGGGACGAAGTGGACCGGATCGCGGATCACGGTCACCCCCGGCCGGGGCGTCTGGCTCGTGCCGACGTCCTGGGTCGGCAGCCGGTAGGAGGAGTTCTTCCAGTAGCGCCCGAGCTGCCCGGTGGTGAGCCCGTCGGCCACGCGGGCGACGCCGGAGTAGCCCTCGAGCTGATCGGTGAAGGAGGGCGGGACGGCGCCGGTGGCGAGGTTTGCCGCGAGGTCCGCCGCGTTCACCGTCTGGCCCTGGCCGACGGCGAGCACACTGCCGAAGCCACCCTCATCGCCGTAGGCGCCCGTCTGCGCGCCCGCGAACGCGGGGGAGAGCAGCGCCCACGACAGAACACCGAAAAGCAATCCTTTGCGCATGGCCGCGAGCGTACTCGCAGGGTGAAACGCGACGCCCACAGGTAGGAAGCTCCGCCGCGATGGGGAAGACTCCCCGGACCATGCCGCGCGCCATCTGGACCGGAGCCATCTCCTTCGGACTCGTCACCATCCCCGTGAAGCTCTACGCGGCGGTGCAGTCGAAGACCGTGAAGTTCAACCAGCTCGATGGGTCCGACCACTCCCGGATCGCGATGAAGCGGACGAACGCCCAGACCGGTGAGGAGGTCCCGTTCGACCGGATCGTCAAGGGCTTCGAGATCGCCCCCGACCAGTACGTGGTCATGGAGAAGGACGAGCTCGACTCGCTGGATCCGAAGAAGACCAAGACGATCGACATCGAGGGCTTCGTCGAGCTCGAGGACGTCGACCCGATCTACTTCGATCACCCGTATTACCTCGTGCCGGGGACGGGTGGAGCGAAGCCGTACCGGCTGCTCTGCGACGCGATGGCCGAGACGGGCCGGGTCGGCATCGCCAAGGTCGTCATCCGGTCCAAGCAGCAGCTCGTCGCACTGCGGCCGATGGGCGACGTGCTCGCGATGAGCACGATGAACTTCCACGACGAGATCGTCGACGCGGGCTCGCTCGACGAGGTCCCGAAGGCCGATGACGTCGAGGCGCGGCCCGCCGAGCTCAAGATGGCCACGCAGCTCGTGGACTCGCTCTCGGAGGCGTGGGAGCCCGAGAAGTACGCGGACACCTACCGTGAGGAGGTCCTCGCGATCATCGAGAAGAAGGCCGCGGGTGAGGAGATCGCCGTCGCGCCCGCCGCCGAGGCCGACGAGGCGCCCGCGCCCGACCTCATGAGCGCGCTGAAGGCCTCACTGGACGCGGTCCGCGAGCGCGGCGGGGACACCCCCGCGACCGCACGTAAGCCGGCCACGAAGGCCGAGCCCGCCGAGAAGAAGGCGGGTTCCTCCCGCAAGCCCGCGGCGAAGAAGAAGCCCGCGGCCAAGAAGAAGCCTGCGGCGAAGGACAGCTAGCGCCGGCGGCGTGTTCTCAGATCCACCGATGGAGTGGATCTGCGAGCACGGGCCTCAGGTGTCGTCGTGCAGGAACGCCTCGGCGATGCCGAAGGCGTCGAGGCCCGCGCCCAGGCAGGCCAGCAGCTTCATCCGGGCGGCCGGGGCGCTCAGCCCGCCGGCGGCGACCGCCAGCTCGCGCACGTCGGCCTCCTTGCCCTCGAACCCGTAGGTCTCGTAGAGGATCGCCCCGCGCTCTGGGCGGGTCGTGGCCACGACGGGGACCTCGGCGGCGGCGTCGCGCATCGCCGAGAGCGCCCGCGGGCCGAGGTGTCCGGCGCCGAGCGTCACGACGACGATCCCCTGGGCGTCGTCGGCCAGGGCGGCCCGGATGAGCGCCCCGTCGTCGCCGAGCCAGGTCGGCACGATCGGCACCCGGATGTCCAGGTGCTTCGGCACGACCGGCGGGCGTCGCACCGGGAACGTGCCGATGTTCACACGGCCCTCGTGGATGACCCCGATCGCCCCGCCGTGGGGTGAGCCGAAGGGCTCGGCCGCCGTCGAGTCGACCTTGCGCACGTACCGCGCGGCGTGGATCCGGCCGGCGAACACCACGGTCACCCCGAGCCCGCCGCCGCCGATGCTCGCGGCGAGCGCGACGGCGTCGGCGAGGTTGGCCGGGCCGTCGGCCCCCGGGGCGCTCGCGGGCCGGATGGCCCCGGTGAAGACGATCGGCGCGTCCCCGCCGTACATGACGTCGGTCAGGTAGGCGGTCTCCTCCATGGTGTCGGTCCCGTGGGTGACCACGACGCCCCGGCCCCGCTCCGCGTGCCGCAGCGCGGCCTGCGCGATGAAGAGGGCGTCCGGCGTGTCGAGGTGCGCGCTTGCGACCTCGCAGACCGATTCGACCTCGAGATCGGGCACCTGCGCGAGGCTCGGGACGGCGGCGACCAGGGCGGCGCCGTCGACCGTGGGCACCGCATGGGTGTCTCCGGACATGGCGATGGTGCCACCGGTGGTGAGGATCGTGACGGGGCGCGACATGCCGGAAAACCTAGTGCCCGGCCCCGGACGACCCGGGTCCCCGCCGTGGGTCCGGCGTCCCGGGAGGCCCCCGTCGCGAGCGCCCTTCCGGGGACCGGATCCCTTGATAGGATTTGCGGTTCGCAGCCTCCTGGACCCGGCGGGTTCCTCCGTCCCCCGCCGGTCCCTGTATATGACGACACGCTCCCTGCCGCCCGAGGCCGCTGGCCTGTACGACCCCCGCTTCGAGCACGATGCGTGCGGCGTCGCGATGGTGGCCCGGCTCGACAACTCGCCGACCCACGAGGTCGTCCAACGCGCCCTGGAAGCACTCGACAACCTCGAGCACCGTGGGGCCGAGGGCGCCGACGTCAAGACGGGCGACGGCGCCGGCATCCTCACCCAGATCCCGCACGAGTTCCTGCGCGCGAGCGTCGACTTCGAGCTCCCGGAGCCCGGCCAGTACGGCGTCGCGGTCTGCTTCCTGCCTCAGGACCCCGATCAGCGGCGCGCGATCGAGCGGATGCTCGAGCTGAACGTCCGGGTCGAGGGCCAGCACGTCCTCGGCTGGCGTGACGTGCCGATCGACGAGGAGCACGTGGGGGAGACCGCCAACCGGTCGCGCCCGAACATCCGCCAGCTCTTCGTGGAGGCCGGCCCCGGCCACCGCCACGATCAGGACGCCTTCGAGCGCAAGCTCTACGTGATCCGGCGCATCGTCGAGCTCGCCGCCGGTCCGGACTTCTACGCCCCGAGCTTCTCGAGCCGCACGATCGTCTACAAGGGGATGCTGATCTCGACGCAGCTCACCGGGTTCTTCCCGGACCTCTCGGACGAGCGCTTCGCCTCCGCGGTCGCCCTGGTGCACTCGCGGTTCTCGACGAACACCTTCCCGAGCTGGGAGCTCGCCCACCCGTTCCGCGTGATCGCCCACAACGGCGAGATCAACACGCTGATGGGCAACAAGAACTGGATGCGGGCCCGCGAGTCGCAGATGGCCTCCGAGCTCTTCGGCATCGACCTGCAGAAGGTCATGCCGATCGTCCGTGACGGCGGCTCGGACTCCGCGACCTTCGACAACGTGCTCGAGCTGCTCATGCTCGGCGGCCGCTCCCTGCCGCACAGCGTGATGATGATGGTGCCCGAGGCCTACGCGGGCCGCGCGGATCTCTCCGACGAGCTCAAGGGCTTCTACGCCTACCACGCCGCGTTCATGGAGCCGTGGGACGGCCCGGCGGCCGTCTGCTTCACGAACGGGCGCGTCGTCGGCGCCACGCTGGACCGCAACGGCCTGCGCCCCGGCCGCTGGATCGAGACCGAGGACGGCCACGTCATCCTCGGCTCGGAGGCCGGCATGCTCGGCATCCCCGCCGAGCAGGTCAAGCGGCTCGGCCGCCTCGCGCCCGGCAAGCTCTTCCTCGTCGACCTCGAGCGCGGCTGCATCGTCGAGGACGAGGACATCAAGCACGAGGTCGCGACCCGCAGGCCGTACGCCAAGTGGCACGCCGAGCAGATCGTCAAGTTCGACGACCTCCCGGTGAAGGAGCCGCTCGGCCCCCGCACCGAGCCGCTGCGCACCCGCCAGCTCGCCTTCGGCTTCTCGCAGGAGGACGAGCGCGTCCTGCTCACGCCGATGGCGGTCGAGGGCGCCGAGCCGATCGGCTCGATGGGCAACGACAACGCGCTCGCGGTCCTCTCGGACCAGAGCCCGCCGCTCTTCTCGTACTTCAAGCAGCTCTTCGCCCAGGTCACGAACCCGCCGATCGACCCGATCCGCGAGGCCGTCGTCATGTCGCTCGCGACCGGCGTCGGCGCGGAGGGGAACCTCCTCGGCGAGACGCCGGAGCACGCGCGCCAGGTGGCGATGAGCCAGCCGATCCTGCGCAACCACGAGCTCGAGACGCTGCGCCAGATCCGCCATCCCGGCTTCAAGGCCCAGACGGTCGACATCACCTGGCCGGTGGCCGAGGGCGCCGAGGGCATGCGCGCCCGCCTGGCGAACGCCTGCGACGAGGCCTACGACTTCATCCGCGGCGGCATCAACATCGTCGTGCTCTCCGACCGCAACGTGTCGGCGACCCGCGCGCCGATCCCGTCGCTGCTCGCGACCGCCGCGATCCACCACCACCTCGTCCGCCAGGGCGTCCGCCTGCAGGCGGGCCTCGTGGTCGAGTCGGGCGAGCCGCGCGAGGTCCACCACTTCGCGACCCTGATCGGCTACGGCGCCTGCGCGGTCAACCCGTACCTGATGTTCGAGGCGCTGGACGCCCTCGCGGACGAGGGTCGCCTGCCCGGCGTCGCGTCGGTCGAGGAGGCCGAGAAGAACGTCGTCAAGGCCATCGGCAAGGGCCTCTTGAAGACGATCTCCAAGATGGGGATCTCGACCGTGCAGTCCTACTGCGGCGCGCAGATCTTCGAGGCCGTCGGCCTCGACCGCTCGGTCGTGGACCGGCACTTCACGGGCACCGCCTCGCGCATCGGCGGCATCGACCTGCCGACCATCGGCGAGGAGGCGCTCCGGCGCCACGCCCGCGGCTACCCGCGAGATACCTCCGGCGACCTCCTGCCGGTCGGCGGCGTCTACGCCTGGCGTCGCGACGGCGAGCACCACCAGTGGAACCCCGAGACGATCGCGCTCATCCAGCACGCGACGCGGACGTCCGGTGGGAACGCCCAGGAGAAGTACAACGAGTTCGCCAAGCTCGTCAACGAGGACGCCGCCCGGCGGGCGACCCTTCGCGGGCTGCTCGAGTTCAAGGCCTCCGACGGGGCGATCCCGCTCGAGGAGGTCGAGGACGCCAAGGAGATCGTCAAGCGCTTCGCCACCGGCGCGATGTCGCTCGGCTCGATCTCCACCGAGGCGCACGAGACGCTCGCGATCGCGATGAACCGCCTCGGCGGCCGCTCGAACACAGGCGAGGGCGGGGAGGACCCGCGCCGCTTCACCCGCGACGAGAACGGCGACCTGCGCCGCTCCTCGATCAAGCAGGTGGCCTCCGGGCGCTTCGGCGTCACCGCGCACTACCTGGTGAACGCGGACCAGCTCCAGATCAAGATGGCCCAGGGCGCGAAGCCCGGCGAGGGCGGGCAGCTGCCCGGCCACAAGGTCGACAAGTACATCGGCTCGGTCCGTCACACGACGCCCGGCGTGTCGCTCATCTCGCCGCCGCCGCACCACGACATCTATTCGATCGAGGACCTCAAGCAGCTCATCTACGACCTGCGCTGCGCGAACCCAGCCGCGCAGGTCTCGGTGAAGCTCGTGGCCGAGGTCGGCGTCGGCACGGTCGCCGCCGGTGTCGCGAAGGCGAACGCTGACCACGTCGTCATCGCGGGCCACGACGGGGGCACGGGCGCGAGCCCGCTCTCGAGCGTGCAGTCCGCGGGTGTGCCGTGGGAGATCGGCCTGGCCGAGGCGCAGCAGACGCTGCTCCTGAACGACCTGCGCAACCGCATCACCGTCCAGACCGACGGGCAGCTCAAGACGGGCCGTGACGTCGTGATGGCCGCGATGCTCGGCGCCGACGAGATGGGCTTCTCCACCGCCCCGCTCATCGCGACGGGCTGCATCATGATGCGCGCCTGCCACCTCAACACCTGCCCGGTGGGCATCGCGACCCAGGACCCGGAGCTCCGCAAGCGCTTCGAGGGCAAGCCGGAGCACGTCGTCAACTACTTCTTCTTCGTCGCCGAGGAGGTCCGCCAGATCATGGCCTCGCTCGGTATCGCGAAGTTCGAGGACCTCATCGGTCGCACGGAGCTCCTCGAGGGCTCCCGGGCGATCGAGCACTGGAAGGCGCGCGGCGTCGACGTCTCCCACCTGCTCTACAGCCCGCCGCTGGCCGAGGGCGCCCCGCGCCACCGCACCCACGCGCCGCCGCCGGTGCTCGACGACGCGCTCGACCACGAGCTCATCCTCCAGGCTGAGCCGGCGCTCGCCCGCGGCGAGCACGTGCAGATCACGAGCGACGTCCGCAACGTGAACCGCTGCGTCGGCGGCATGCTCTCCTCCAAGATCGCCGAGACCCTCGGGGCGGAAGGTCTCGCCGAAGGCACGATCGAGGCGACGTTCACCGGGTCGGCGGGCCAGTCCTTCGGCGGCTGGCTCATGACCGGGGTGAGCTTCTCGCTCCACGGCGATGCGAACGACTACACGGGCAAGGGCCTCTCCGGCGGCATCCTCTCGGTCCAGCCCTCCGACGGCGTCACGTTCGTCGCCGCGGACAACGTCATCGTCGGCAACACGGTCCTCTACGGGGCTACCGGCGGGCGCGCGTTCTTCAACGGCCAGGCCGGTGAGCGCTTCGCCGTCCGCAACTCCGGGGCGAGCGCCGTCGTCGAGGGCATCGGCGATCACGGCTGCGAGTACATGACCGGCGGACGCGTCGTCGTCCTTGGCCCGACCGGCCGGAACTTCGCGGCGGGCATGAGCGGGGGCTTCGCCTACGTGCTCGACGAGGACGATCAGTTTCGGACGAAGGTGAACCCGGCGATGCTCGATCAGCTCGAAGCGCTCGACGAGGTCGACGCCCAGGAGTGCTTCGAGCTCGTCACCGAGCACCAGCAGCGGACCGGCTCGGCGAAGGCCGCCGCGATCCTGGCCGACTGGGAGAACGTCCGCGGCTTGTTCGTGAAGGTCTTCCCGGCCGACTACAAGCGGGTGCTGGCCGAGTTGGCCGCCGAGGAGGCCTCCGAGGCTCCGAAGGCAGATGAGTTCGAAGGCGAGGCGGTCGACGTCGTCGGCGCGCCCCACATGCGAGCGGGAGACGGCGAGTAATGGGTGAGCTGGGAGCGTTTCTCAAGATCGAGCGGCACAACGCGCCGTACCGCGACGCGACCGAGCGGCTCGGGGACTACGAGGAGTTCCTCGTCCCCCGGCCGGACGAGGAGCTCGCCGAGCAGGGCGCGCGCTGCATGGAGTGCGGCGTCCCCTTCTGCCACAACGGCTGCCCGCTCGGCAACCTGATCCCGGACTGGAACGACCTCGTCTACCGCGACCGGTTCGCCGACGCGATCAAGCAGCTCCACGCCACGAACAACTTCCCCGAGTTCACCGGCCGCCTTTGCCCGGCGCCGTGCGAGGCCGCCTGCGTCCTCGAGATCCGCGAGGGCGATGCGGTCACGATCAAGCAGATCGAGAACTCGATCATCAACCGCGCCTGGGAGGAGGGCTGGGTCCTCCCGGAGCCCCCCGAGGAGAGCGCGCTGACCGGCCGCACCGTCGCGGTCGTCGGCGCCGGCCCCGCGGGCCTGGCCGCCGCGCAGCAGCTGCGGCGTGCCGGCCACGAGGTGACGCTCTTCGAGCGCGACGAGGCCGCGGGCGGCCTGGTCCGCTTCGGGGTGCCGGACTTCAAGATCGAGAAGCACGTCGTCGAGCGGCGCGTGCAGCAGCTCGTCGACGAGGGTGTCGAGCTTCGTTGCGGCGTCGACGTCGGCGTCGACATGAGCGTCGCGGAGCTCCGTGAGGAGTTCGAGGCCGTCGTGCTGGCCACCGGCTCGCGGGTCCCGCGGGACCTTCCGGTTCCCGGTCGTGACTTCACAGGCGTCCACCCGGCGATGGACTACCTCTACGTGCGCAACCGCGCCGTGGCTGCAGCACAGGAAGCCGGCACGGACGAGGTCGCGGCAGGCGAGATCACCGCGAAGGGCAAGCACGTCGTCGTCATCGGCGGCGGCGACACGGGCGCGGACTGCGTCGGCAACTCGCTGCGCGAGGGCGCGCTGTCGGTCACCCAGCTCGAGCTGCTCCCCGAGCCGCCGCAGAAGCGCAACGACGACCGCACGCCCTGGCCGCTGTGGCCGCAGAAGTTCCGCCTCTCCTACGCCCAGGAGGAGGGACGCGCGACCGAGAAGGCCGAGGCCGCCTTCTCCGTCGTGACCACCCGGTTCGAGGGGACCGAGGAGGGCGACGTCCGGGCGCTCGTCGTCGCCGACGCCGAGCCCGCGCCCCCGTTCGGCCCGGTCGAGGGCAGCGAGCGGGAGATCAAGGCCGAGCTCGTGCTGCTCGCCATGGGCTTCCTGCACCCCGAGCCGAAGCTGCTCGACGAGCTCGAGCTCGCCAAGGACCAGCGCGGGAACGTCAAGGCCGGCACCTACGCGACCTCGGTGGAGGGCGTCTTCGCCGCCGGTGACTGCCGTCGCGGTCAGTCGCTCATCGTGTGGGCGATCAACGAGGGCCGCCAGGCGGCGCGCATGGCCGACCGGTTCCTCCACACGATCAGCCACGACGAGGCGCGGACCGCCGTGCTCTCCGGAAACGTGTCTCCGCAGGACGAGGGACCCGAGGGGCCGCCGCTGCACGCCAACGGCGGGATGCCGGCCTCGAGCGGGTCCGCCACCCGCGCTTAGGCTGCGCGGAGCCTTCGAAGCGACACTCTCTCGACCGTGGACGCGAATCTCTACATGTGGCTTGGGCTGATCGCGTTCATCGCGGTCGCCTTCGCCGTCGACTTCTTCCTCTTCCAGCGTGATCATCACACGCCGCCGACGATGAAGAAGGCGACGGTCTGGAGCGTCATCTGGATCGTCGTGGCCCTGCTGTTCGGTGGCCTGCTCTACGTCACCGAGGGCTCGAAGGTGGGCAGCGAGTTCCTCACGGGCTACCTGCTGGAGCGATCGCTCTCCCTGGACAACGTCTTCGTCTTCGCCCTGATCTTCGGCGCGATGGCGGTTCCGACCGCGAACCGGCAGGACGTCCTCGAGATCGGCATCATCATCGCGCTCGGCCTGCGCGCGATCTTCATCGTCGTCGGCGCCTCGCTGGTCGATGCGCTCTCCTTCGTGCTGTACATCTTCGGCGCGATCCTGCTCTACACGGGGGTGCAGATGCTGCGCCACCGGGAGGAGGAGGACGACGTCGACCCCGACGCGAACATCGGGGTCCGCTTCCTGCGGCTGATCATGCCGGTGAGCAGCAAATACCACGGGGACGCCTACACCGTGGTCGAGAACGGCAAGCGGCACGCGACCCCGCTGCTGGCCGTCGTGGCCGCGGTCGCCACGGCCGACGTGATCTTCGCGGTCGACTCGATCCCGGCCATCTTCGGCATCACGACCGACGTCTTCATCGTCTTCGCGGCCAACGCCTTTGCGCTGCTCGGCCTGCGGGCGCTCTTCGCGCTGCTCGAGGGGGCGCGGGACCGCTTCGTCTACCTGCCGATCGGCCTCGCAGCGATCCTCATCTTCATCGGCCTCAAGATGATCACCGAGGACCTGTTCCACCTGCCGACGGCGGTCTCCCTGATCTTCATCGTCCTCGCGCTCACGGCCTCGGTCGTGCTCTCGCTGCGGAAGCCCCCGCCCCCGCCGCACGGCCCGGAGGGCCGGACCGACCCTGACGCACCGCAGGCCGATCGGGCCGAGCGCGCGGCGTCGGTCGCGAACCCCGGCTGACGACCATCCCCAACACGAACTTGACGCAGGCGTCATCTTTGTGCGAAGCTCACCGCATGTCGCTCCCCAAGACCTGTGTCATCGGTGCCGGCTCCTCCGGGATCGCCGCCTGCAAGGCCCTCCACGAGAAGGGCGTGCCTTTCGACTGCTTCGAGGCGTCCGACCGGATCGGCGGCAACTGGGTCTTCGGAAACAAGAACGGGATGAGCGCGGCCTACGAGGGGCTCCACATCAACACCTCCCGGAACAAGATGGAGTACTCGGACTTCCCGATGCCGGTGGAGTACCCCGACTACCCGCACCACGAGCAGATCGCGGCCTACTTCGAGGACTACGTCGACCACTTCGGCTTCCGCGAGCACATTCGGTTCCAGACCCCGGTCCGGAACGCGGCCCGCTCCGACGATGGGCTCTGGACGATCATCCTGGAGGACGGCAGCGAGCACCACTACGACGCGCTCGTCGTCGCCAACGGCCACCACTGGAACCCGCGGCTGCCCGAGCCCGCCTTCCCCGGGCACGACACGACGAAGATCGAGCAGCTCCACGCGCACGCCTACCTCTCCGACGATCAGCTCCGCGGGAAGAACGTCGTCGTGCTCGGCATGGGCAACTCGGCCATGGACATCGCGGTCGAGAGCTCCTACGTCGCCAAGAGCACGTTCCTGAGCGCCCGGAGCGGCGTCTGGGTCACGCCGAAGTACCTGCTCGGGCGCCCGACCGATCAGCTCAAGAACGACATCCGCATCCCGTTCAAGGTCCGCCGCTGGGTGCTCGAGAAGCTCATCCTCGCCGCCAGCGGCCCGATGGAGAAGCACGGGCTGCCGAAGCCCGATCACCGCTACGGCGAGGCCCACCCGACCGTCTCCGGCCGCATCCTCGACCGCATCGGGCACGGCAAGGTCGTCCCGCGCCCGAACATCGCGCGCCTGCACGAGGACGAGATCGAGTTCACCGACGGCACGCGCGTGCCGTGCGACATCGTCGTCTACTGCACGGGCTACCAGATCACCTTCCCGTTCTTCGAGGAGGACTTCATCTCCGCGCCGGGCAACCGGATCGAGCTCTTCCGCCGCGTCCACCACCCGGACATCCCGAACCTCTTCTTCGTCGGCCTGCTCCAGCCGCTCGGCGCGGTCATGCCGCTGGCCGAGGCGCAGGGCGCATGGATCGCCGAGACGCTCCGGGGCGACTACCTCCCGCCGAGCCCGGCCGAGCAGCGCGCGGACATCACGGCGGACCAGGCGGCGATGGCCAAGCGGTACGTCTCCTCCAAACGCCACACGATCCAGGTCGACTTCGACGAGTACCTCGCCGACAGCGCCATCGAGCGGCGGGCCGGCGCCGAGCGCGCCCGCGCCGCGGGCTTCCCGCTACCGGTCACCCCACGCGCCGACGTCGGCGCTCCGGCGTGAGCGAGCTGGCCGCACCCGAGCTGGCCGCGCCGCTGGGGGAGTCAGGGGCCGGCAAGCCCACGGGCAAGCGCGAGCAGACCAAGGCGGCCAACCGGGCGGCGATCCTCGAGGCGGGGGCGGCCGTCTTCGCCGAGCTGGGCTACGGCGCGGCCTCCGTGCGCGACATCGTCCGACGCACCGATCTCGCCGCGGGGACGTTCTACAACTACTTCCCGGACAAGGAGTCGGTGCTCCGCGAGATCATGGACGACGTCGCGGCGCGCATCCGCACCCGTGCCCGGGCCGCCCGCCAGCATTCCTCGGATCTCGAGGGGTTCATCGCCGACGGCTACCGCGCCTACTACGAGGTCCTGGCGGCCGACCCCCGGCTCTTCGCGCTGCTGCGTCGTAACGCGGGCACCATCCGCGCGATGTTCGACGAGCCCTCCGTCTTCGCCGGCTACGAGGAGCTACAGGAGGACCTCCGTCAGGCCGTCGAGAGCGGCGCCCTGCCGGAGCTGGACGTCGACTACATGGCGGGCGCGATGGTGGGTGCCGGCTTCGAGATCGCCGTCCTCATGCTCGACCGGGACCCGCCCGACGTGGAGGGCGCCGTCTCGTTCGTCACCTCGCTCTTCCTGGGCGGGATCGAGAAGCTCCACTAGGCGCCGCCGTTCCCTTGGCGCTCCGCAGCGCGACGGCCCACAGCCCCAGCGGGAGGACGATCACCGGGCCGAAGAACGCGGCGGCGGTGGCCCAGTGGCCCGCGTGGGCGAGGACGAGGTCCATCAGACGAGCTCCGGCGTCCTGACGACCCGCCGGGGGCGCGGCGCTGGGGCATCTTCGTGGTCCGCGTCTGCTGCGACCGCGCGGCCGATCCGCACCGCGCCGGCCGCGACGAGCGCCATCAGCGAGAGGTTCAAGGCCATGACGAACAGCATCGCGGGCGTCCACGCCCAGATCGGACCGTCGTCCTTGCGCTCGATCTGAAGCAGCCTGGTGTCGCGCTGAAGCTCGCGCGTCACCGGTCCGTCGACGGGAGCCGGGAAGCCGGCGAAGCCGAGCGGCGCGTCGGCCGGCATCCGGATCGGCACGGAGACCTGCGTGCGCCCCTTGTGGAAGCGGGCGAACGCCTTCCAGGTGCCGCCGATCGGAACCGGCCGGCTCGACCGCAGCGACCCGTCGGCCTCGCGGATCAGCGAGGCCTCGAACCGGCCTTCGCCCTGCCAGCCGAGCACGTAGGCCCAGTTGCCGTCACGGGCGAGGTCGGGGTCCGAGAGCCGGACGCGCAGGTCGGCGACCTCCGTGCGTCCGCCGCCGGCGGTCACGGCCTCGCGGACGTTCGAGAGCGACAGGGTCGCGTCCACCGCGGGAGCGTTGGCGATGCCCGCGTTGACGCACAGCGCGAGGAGGAGCGCGGCGGAGCCGAGCGCGGCGCGCAGCGGACGCGGCACCTCGCCGAGCCGCCCCTCGAGGGCTCGGGCCATGAGCACGGCGAGGACGCCGCCGCACACCCCGGCGAGGGCCGCGGTCGGGATCCCTTCGAGCAGCAGCGCGGGCCGCCACGGGAGCGGCATCGCGAGGTGGCTCCAGCCGTACTCGGCGCCGAAGCCGACGGTGCCGACCGTGAGGCCCGTGAGCGCGCCGGCCCGGAGTCCGTCAATCCGGCGGGCCCGCAACCACACGAGCTCGACGACGGCGGCCTCGACCACGAAGAGCACCGAGGCGGGCTGCGTGGTGCCGAGCGCGCCGATGAGGACGACCTCGCCGAGCTGCAGCGGGAGGAAGACGGCCAGGACGCCGAGCGTCGCCCCCCGACCGCCGAGCGCGCGCGCCACGATCAGCCCGAAGGCCCCGAAGAACATGAGCAGCAGGGGCTGCCACACCTGGCGGTACTGCGGGACCGCCCAGTTGAACTCGTCGGTCGCGTGGACGGCGACGAACAGGAAGATCCCGCCGAGGATCGCGCCGAGCGGACGGCGCCAGGCGGGCGCGTCCCCGAACGGCTCCCGCCCCCGCGCCCGGGCGCCCTCCGCCAGGAGGATGACCGCGCCGCTGGCGGCGGTGATGAGGCCTCCGAAGAACATGGTGTGCGTCGGGCCCCAGAGGGTCACGTCTTGACCGAAGACGCGGTGCCACAGGTCGTCGAGGGGGAAGCCGAGCATCGCGAAGCCGCCCCCGGCGAGGATCAGCAGCGCGCCCACCGGAACGCGGCCGAGGCCGGGGAGGGAGAGCCCGGCGCGGCTGGATCGCGCTGGATCCTGCGGCGTCATCCCCACCGCCAGGACCCCCGTCAGGTAGGTGAACACGAGGCCGATGAGCATCGGGTAGTGCGCGGTGGTGCCGAACGGACCCGTGTCGCGGCCCTCGTCGATGTGCACGCCGATGTCCCAGATCGCGCCGCCGAAGGTGAGGACCGCGGCAGCGAGCGCGGCCAGGCCGGGGATCGCGGCCCAGGCGGGCAGGCCGAGCGCCCGTTCGAGCACGTGGCCGATGAGGCGCAGCGGGCGCGCGCCGCCGCGACGGTAGGCGACCACGACGGCCAGGAGCGCCACGGTGGCGGCGGAGATCACGCCGCCGACGAGAGCGATGTCGGCGAGCGCCGCACCGTCGCCGGCGGGGGGAAGTGGGGTGGGGGTGACTGCCGTCAGCGAGGTCATGGGAGCTCCGGAAGTGTCGCGGTCAGGGTTACGGAGGTGTAGCTACACGAGTGTTACACAGATCGTCGTGAACGGGTACAGGCCGTCCGCCCACCGGTGGGCCGCACCTGCCAGGCTCTCCGGGTGGCTCAGGTCCGCCAGCGCACCGAGCGTCTCCCGCCGGAGGAACGGCGGCGCGAGCTCCTCGACGCCGCCCGCACCGTGATCGCCGAGGTGGGCTTCGACGGCCTTTCGGTCAAGGCCGTCGCCGAGGGTGCCGGGGTGACACGGCCGGTGATCTACGACCTCTTCGGGGATCTCGACGGGCTCGTCCTCGCGCTGTTCGATCGCGAGGAGGAGGCGGCGCTCGGCCCGCTGCTCGCCCTGATCGGTGACGGCGACCCGGTCGACGTGAACCCGGAGGACTTCCTGGTGCGAGCCATCGAAGGCTTCCTCGCCGCCGTCCGCGCCACGCCGCAGACCTGGAAGCTCGTGCTCGTCCCGCCGCAGGGGGTCTCGGCCGAGGTGCGCGAACGCTTCACCCGCGGGCGGCGCCGGATCTCGGCGCGGGTCTCCGAACTGCTCGTCTGGGGCGTGGCGGCGCGCGGCGGACCCCCGGGGCTCGATCACGAGCTCTTCGCCCAGCTCATCGTCGCGGCGGGCGAGGATGCGGCGCGCCTCACGCTGCGCCACCCTCGGCGCTATCCGCCCGAGCGCCTGGCGGGCCTGGCCCGGACCGGGCTCGCGGTCCTGCCCGCCGACGCACGGCCGCGCGGCGCTCCAGCACCCGGCCCGGGAGTGTCCCCACCGCGGCCCCCGACGCCGGCGCCGGCGGCGCGCACGCCGCTCGCCAAGAGCCTGCCCCGGGGTGAGCGGCGGGAGCAGCTGCTCGACGTCACGCTCGAGCTCATCGCCGAGGCCGGCTGGGACGCGCTCAGCATCGAGGCGATCGCCCGCCGGGCGGGGATCTCCCGTCCGGTCGTCTACCGCAGCTTCGCCAACCTGCAGCTGCTGCTGCTCGCCCTGCTGCGTCGGGAGGACGACCGCACCCGGAGACTGCTCGAGTCGCTGCTTCCCGAGGCGGTGCCGGTGGGGGCGGCGCCCGAGGTGCTGTTCACCACCCTCGCCCGCTTCCTCGACGGCGTGATGGCGCACCCTCGCACCTACCGCGTCGTCCTCCAGCGGCCCGAGAGCGCCCCGATGGTGCTCCGCAAGCTGGTCGACCGTCGCCGCGCCGCGCTCGCGCAGCAGCTGATCCCGGTGGTGCGGCTCGGCCTCGACGGCATCGCCGCCCAGGCCGCCGACATCGACGAGGACGTCCTGGCCCGGCTCCTGCTGAGCACGGGGGAGGAGCTCGCGCGCCTTGCGCTCGACGATCCCCGCTTCGGCGTCGAGCGGATCCTCGCGAGCACCTGGACCCTCCTCGACCTCGTGCCGCTGCGCTGAGTCGCGGTTGACAGTGGAAGGCCCCCGGGCCCGGCTGGTAGCGTCGCCGCCGTGCCCGGGAGAACGAGGAGCAGCGTCGCCCGCCGACGTGCCGACGGGGGCCGGGCGTGAGCCTTCGGACCCGCGCCGTCGGCCTCTACGAGCAGGCGGACGCGGGGGTCAAGACCATGGGGGAGGTGGGCGTCCTCGCGGGCAAGACGATGGTCTCCGCGCTCCAGGCGCCGCACCCGTACGGGAAGGAGTTCGTCCAGCAGTTCCTCTTCGCCCTGCGGCTCTGCTGGTTTCCCATGATCGTCGCCTCGGTCTGCTTCACCTACGGGCCCGCCGGGATCCAGGCGGCGAACTTCCTGAACCTGTTCGGGGCGATCGATCGGCTCGGCGGCCTCTTCGCGCTGATCGTCGTGCGGGAGTTCGCGCCGCTCGTCTGCGCCCTGGTGGTGGCGGGCGTCGCGGGCACCGCGATCTGCGCCGACCTCGGAGCGCGGAAGGTCCGCGAGGAGCTCGACGCGCTGCTCGTGCTCGGCGTCGACCCGGTGAAGAACCTCGTGGTGCCCCGGTTCCTCGCCCTGATGATGGTCACGGGCATGTTCAACATCTACGCGCTGCTCTTCGGCACGCTCGGCGGGATGTTCGTGACGCTCTCCAACGGCGCGTCGCTCGGGCCGTTCTTCGCCACGTACTTCAACAACGCGACCACCACCGAGCTTTGGGGCTCGCTGCTCAAGACGACGATCTTCGGTGGGGTCATCGCGATCGTCTGCTGCTACAAGGGCCTGAACGCCTCGGGCGGCTCGGAGGGCGTCGGCCGGGCGGTCAACCAGGCGGTCGTCATCGCCTTCCTGGCCATCGGGATCGTCAACTACGTCTTCACCCAGGCACTGCTGGCCACGCATCCCGAGCTCTCGGCGGTGCGTTGATGCGGACCGCGTTCGCCCCGTTCGGGGAGATGCTCCGCTTCTTCTTGAAGACGATCACGGGGGTGACGACGGGCCGGGTCCTGAAGTTCACCGGTGAGGTCCTCAGGCAGGCCGGGATCCTCATCGTCGGCTCCGTGCTGATCGTGCTCGGCCTCGTCTTCATCCTCGGCCTTCAATGCGGGATCGAGGGGGCCTACGGCTCCCGCGCGGTCGGCGCCGCCTCGACGGTCGGCGCGTTCACGGCCCTCTGCGACCTCCGCGAGGTCACCCCGTACGCCTTCGGCTACATGATGGCCGCGAAGGTCGGCACCGGCATCGTGGCCGAGCTCGGCTCGATGCGCATCTCCGACGAGATAGACGCCCTCGAGGTCCTCGGCATCGAGTCCATGGTGTTCCTGTGCTCGACCCGCCTGCTGGCCATGTGGATCGTGCTGCCGTTCGTCTACCTGACCGCGGTGGCCGTCGGCTTCGTCGGCTCCTACATCGCGGTGGTCGAGCAGATCGGCGAGGTCTCCGCCGGCGGGTACTTCCAGATCTTCTGGCAGTTCCAGGATCCGATCGACCTGCTGTACTCGGCGATCAAGGGCATGGGCATGGCGATCTTCGTCGTGCTCGTGGGCTGCTACTACGGCTACAACGCCCGCGGCGGCCCGGTCGCGGTGGGCACCGCCACCGCCAAGTCGATGGTGGCGAACATCCTCGGCATCCATGTGATCGGGCTGCTCGGCACGCAGCTGTTCTGGGGTGGCAACGCCCGGGCGCCGATCGGCGGCTAGGTGAACCGGCTGCTCACGCCGCGGCTGGCGGTGCCGGTCGTGCTCGCACTCGCCGTGGTCGTGCTGGTGCTGGTGCTCGTCGGTCCCGGCGGCGGGAGCTACGAGGTCGTCGCGCGCTTCAAGGACGCGGGGCAGCTCGTCAAGGGCGGGAACGTCCAGGTCGGGGGCCGGAAGGTCGGCTCGATCAGGGAGATCCGGCTCGGCGACGACGGGATCGCCGAGGTCGTGCTCGGCGTCTCGGACGACCTTGCGCCGCTTCCCGTGGGAACGCGGGCCGAGATCCGCTCGCTCGGCCTCTCCGGCGTCGCGAACCGCTACGTGAACCTCCAGCCCGGCTCGTCCGGCGGCGCGACGATCGCGGACGGGGGTCGCCTGCCGCTGACCCAGACGACTGGGATCGTGGATCTCGACCAGGTCCTCACCACGCTCGACGCCCGCACGCGGAAGGAGCTGCAGGGGCTCGTGAAGAGCGGCGGCCGACTCTTCGCCGGCGACGCCGCCCAGGACGCCAACCGGGCGCTCGAGTACCTGAACCCGGCGCTCTCGGAGACCCGGGCGCTGACCCAGGAGCTGACGCGGGACCGTGTCGCCCTGGCGAGCCTCATCCAGGACGGAGCCACCACCGGGCGGGTGCTCGCCTCGCACGACGCCGCGCTCCGCCGCGGGCTCACCGCGACCGCCACGACGCTTCGCGCCGTCGCCGACGAACGCCGGTCGCTCGACGCGGCCCTGAGCCGCGCCCCGGACGCGGCCCGCCGCACGACGCTCGCGCTGGACCGGATCGGGCGGAGCTTCGAGGTCGCGCGGCCAGCGCTGCGCGAGCTCGCCGCCGCCTCACCGGCGCTCGGCGCGCTCGTGCGGCGCCTGCCCCCGGCCGCGCAGACGCTCCAGCCGGTGCTGGCCGACCTCCGCCGGACCGTCCCGCCGCTCAACACGGCGCTTCGCCGGCTACCCGCGGTGGCTGCCGACGCGCGTCCGGCGCTCCGCTCGGCGACCTCCGCGCTCACGCGGCTGCAGCCGATCGCCGCCGGCACGCGACCGTACGCCCCCGATCTTGTCGCCGGGGTGTTCCTCGGCTTCGGCGGTACGGCCGGCCCGACCTACGACGCGAACGGCCACGTCGGGCGGATCGCGATCTCGAGCGTCGGCGCCGGGGTCCCGGGCGCGTTCTCCTCGCTCTTCCCCGGCGGTTCGGCGGGCCCGCTGACGCCGCAGACGGGCATCGTCGCCCGCTGCCCCGGGGCGGGCGCCCAACCGGCCCCGGACGGGTCCAACGGCTCACCCGCCGATCTGCCCTTCTGCAACACGGCCCAGCGGCGCCCATGAGCTCACGCCGGACCGGCCTGCTGCTGCTCCTCGCCTCGGTGTTGGTGATCGCGTTCGTCGTCGCCGGGCGTGGACGGGTCGCGGGCCCGCAGCCTGCCGCGGCGGCCGACGCGAGCTCCCCCGGACGCGTCGACGCGATCTTCGACACCGCGAAGGGCATCGTGCCCGGGCAGGTCGTCAAGGTCGCGGGCGCCCGCGTCGGGACCGTCTCCGACGTCCGGCTCACCGAGGACTTCAAGGCCCGGATCCAGCTGGACATCGACCCGCGCTTCACCCCGTTCCGCGAGGACGCCAGCTGCGACATCCAGCCGGAGGGCCTGATCTCGGAGAACTTCGTCCAGTGCGATCCCGGCACGGTGGAGGCGCCCGAGCTCGAGGGCCGAGGGGGAGCCGCGCCCACGGTGGCCATCAGCCGTACCTCCTCGCCGGTGAACCTCACCGACCTGTTCGAGATCTGGGAGGTCCCCGTCCGCGACCGGCTGCGCCTCCTGCTCAACACGCTCGGTGGCGGTGTCGCCGGGCGTGGCGAGGACCTCAACGGCCTGCTGCGGCGGGCGAACCCGACCCTGGGCCTCGTGCACGACGCCGTCGGCATCCTCGACGCCCAGAAGGTCGAGCTGCAGGACAGCATCGTGCAGGCGAAGGCGATCACCCGGGAGCTCGCCCGCCGGCCGGAGCGGCTGCAGGCCTTCGTCGACGAGGGCGCGAACGTCTTCGAGATCACCGCGAATCGTCGTGAGCGGCTGCGGGAGGGCATCCGCGAGCTGCCGAGGACGCTCCGCACGGCCCGTTCGACGCTCACGGTCCTGGACGCCTTCGCACAGCAGGGTGCGCCGCTCTCCCGCCGCATCTCGACGGCGGCCCAGCCGCTGAACGCGCTCCTCGCGCAGCTTCCGCCGACCGCCCGTGCCGCGCTGCCCGCGCTGCGCGCGCTCGGCCGCACCGCCGAGGGCGCCCGGCCCGCGGTCCGAAGCGCCCGCCCCGTCGCCCGTCGCCTGGCGAGCTTCGCGGAGAAGGCGCGGCCGACGCTCACGCTGACCGACCGGGTGCTCACCGACGGGCGCCGCAGGGGCCTCGCCGAGAACCTCCTTTCGTTCGCGTACTTCGCCGCCGCGGCGACCTCCCGCTACGACGCCATCAGCCACATCTTCCCCGCCAACGTCATCGCCTCGTCCTGCGGGCAGCTGGCGACCACGACGACACCGGAGTGCGACGCGAACTACACGCGCACCGCGGCGGGGGCCACCCGGACGAGGACGCGAACGACGCGAAAGGCCAAGCCGGACGTCGCCGCCCCGGACGCCGCCGCGCCGACGCCTGCGGCCGCCCCGCCGTCGGCGAGCACCCCGCCCGCTGCTGTCGACAAGCCCGGCCTGCTGCCGGAGCTGCCGAGCACCGTCCCCGACGTGCGACCCGCGTCGCCGGCGCCGGTCCGCGACCTCCTCGACTACCTCCTCGGACCGTGATCCGCTGATGGCCAAGCTGCAGAGCCGGAAGCGGCCCCCCGGCGCCGCGCCGATCAACGTCACGCTCGTCGGCGCGATCATCATCGTCGTGGCGATCGTCGCCACGATCCTCAGCTACAACGCCAACAAGGGGCTGCCGTTCGTCCCGACCTATGAGGTCAAGGTCGAGGTGCCGGACGCCGCCGAGCTCGTCCCCGCCTCCTCGGAGGTCCGGATCGGCGGCTCCCGCGTCGGGATCGTGAAGTCCGTCGACGCCGTCCCCGCCAAGCCGGGCCGGCCGGCGATCGCCGTGCTCACGATCGCCCTGGCCGAGTTCGAGGGCCCCCTGGCGGTCGACACGACCGCGCAGGTCCGCCCACGGTCGATCCTCGGGGCGAAGTTCCTCGACCTGACCCGCGGCCGCTCGAAGCAGACCGTGCCCGACGGCGGGACGCTCGCGCTGGCGAACGCCGTGGAGGGCGTCGGCATCGACGAGGCGTTCAAGGTCTTCGAGCCGAAGACCCGCGCGGCCCTGCAGGACTCCGTCGTGAACCTCGGGAACGGTCTGGCGGGGCGTGGCGGGGCGCTGAACGCGACCATCGGCGAGGTCGCCGGGCTCATCCCGCCGCTCCAGCGGACCCTCCGCACGCTCGTGGCCCCGGACACGGGCCTCGGACGGCTGATCGTCGCCGCCGACGGGGCCACCGCGGTCCTGGCCCCGGTGGCCCCGGAGATCGCGGCGATCCTGGACGACGGCGCGACCACGCTCGCGGCCGTCGACGCCGCTCGCCCGGCCCTCGAGCAGACGATCGACCAGACGCCCGCGACCCTGCGTGCCGGCCGCCGGGCGGCGGAGGTCGCCCGCCCCGTGCTGCTCGACGGGACGGCGCTGTTCCGTGCGCTGCGCCCGGGGCTCGACGAGCTGCCGCGCGCGTCGATCGCCCTGCGCCGTGCACTGGCGACCGGCACCCCCGTCCTCACCCGGGTGCCCCAGCTCACCGCGCGCCTGGACGCCGCGGTCGGCGTGCTCGACCGGGTCGCCCGGCAGCCCACCACGCTCGCCTCGATCGTCCGGCTCGACGATGCGGTCGGCAGCCTCGCGACGACGCTCACCGTGCTCGCCCCGGCGCAGCTCACCTGCAACACGCTGCCGGTCTTCTTCCGGAACCTGGCGAGCGTCGTCGAGGAGGGGGACGTCGCGGGCTCCTGGTTCGACACGAGCATCATCATCGACGGCGAGCAGAGCCTCCAGCAGAAGCGTCCCTCGCCCGAGCTGCACTCGAACCCGCTCCCGATCAACGACGCAACCCAGTGCGAGACCGGCAACGAGCCGTACGCGCTGGGTCAGCGGATCGGGAGCCCGGGCGGCGCGCAGCCCGCCCGCACCGAGGAGACCCTGGCACCGGCCGAGGCGACCGAACGCGGCCGGGCCGCCGGCCTCGTGGGGGCGCGCTGATGGCCTTCGGCCGGAAGAAGCGTCCCTCGCGCCTGAGCAAGCCTCCGTGGCTGCTCGGGGTGGTCGGGTTCGTGCTGCTGCTCGTGATCTCGGCGCTTGTCTTCACGAAGGACCTGCCCTTCACGCACGACTACCGGGTCGCCGCCCTGGTGAACGACTCGGTCGGGCTGCGGAAGGGCTCGCCGGTCCGCGTCGCGGGCGTCGACGTCGGCAAGGTCACGGGCTTCGCGAACGGCCCCGGCAGCACCCGTGAGCTCCAGATGGAGCTGTCGAAGCGCGGGCTGCCGATCCATCGCGACGCCACGATCCGCATCCGGCCGCGGCTCTTCCTCGAGGGCGGCTTCTACGTCGAGCTCTCCCCGGGCAGCCCGTCGGGGCCGGTGCTGGCCGAGGACCGCACGCTGCCGCTCACCCAGACGGCGGGGCCGGTGCAGTTCTCCGAGGTCCTCGGCGTGCTCGACCGGGGTGGACGCAGGGACCTGCAGACCATCATCTCCGAGCTGAACACCACCTTCGGCAGCGGCGGCGCACGGGATGCCGCGCAGACCGCCGCACCGATCGGGGACGCCTTCCGCGACGGGTCGATCGTCGCGCGCGCCGCCCAGGGCACCCGCCCCGACGACCTGTCCCGGACGATCAACGGCTCCCAGCGCGTGCAGACGGCGCTCGCCTCTCGAGCGATCGAGCTCGGCGGGGCCCTCGACGCCCTGGCGACCGCGAGCGAGGCGCTCGCCGCGGAGCAGGACGGTTTGCGTGGCTCGCTGCGCGAGCTCGACCAGGCCACCCGCGTGGTCCCGGCGGGGCTCGTGCGGATCTCCCGCTCGCTGGCCTCGGCCGAGCCCGGGATCGAGGCGCTCCGCCCGGGGCTGCGGCAGGCCCGGAGGAGCGTCCCGGGCCTCACCCGTCTGCTCCGTGAGCTGCAGCTCGCGGCCCAGCCGGCGGAGCTGCCGGCGCTGCTCGCCGACCTGCGCCCGACGCTCACCGCGCTCCCGCCGCTCACCGACCGGCTGCGGACGCTGCTCCCCCTCGTCACACCGGTCACCGACTGCCTGCGCGACCGCGTCACCCCGGTGCTCGAGACGACGCTCGATGACGGCCGGCTCAGCACCGGGCGCCCGATCTGGCAGGAGGTCGCCTCCGCGCTCCCCGGCCTCGCGGGTGCCTCGGGCAGCTTCGACGCCAACGGTGCCTGGGTCCGCTACAACAGCGGCATCGGGGAGTCGACGGTCTCCACCGGCGTCGTGCCGAGCGTCGGCAGCGTCGCCGGCCCCGTGCTCGGGGACGTCGTCGGTGCGCCGGCCGAAGGCGCCCTCAGCGGAACGAGCTCCTCGCCGCCGACCGGCTCGCGGCCCACGTGGCTCGGCAACGGACGCCGGCCCCCGTTCCGACCCGACGTGGCCTGTGCGAGCAACGCGAAGCCGGATCTGCAGGCGCGCACGAGCGGCGGAAGCGCGATGCGCTCCCGCGCCGGGGTCCGGAAGGTCGCGACCACCCGGGCGAAGCTCGAGCGGCTGCTCGAAGCGCCCGACGCCCCCCTCCTCGAGCGGGTTGCCCCGTGAGCCTCAAGCGCCAGCTCCTGGACAACCTCGCGGGGATCGCGGCGATCCTCTTCATCGCCGCCGTCTCGATGGTGCTCGCGGGCTACATCCTGCTCCAGCAGCGGGTCCCGAACCCCCTCGGGGAGCGCTACACGGTCAAGGTCGCCTTCGCCGGGACGGCCGGGCTGACCCCGAGCGCGGGCCAGCCGGTCAACGTGGCCGGCGTGCAGGTCGGGCAGGTCGGGGACGTCCAGCTCGTCGACGGCCGCTCGATCGTCAGCCTGACGATGGACAAGGCCAAGCTCCCTGATGTCTTCGCCGACGCCCGGGCCGACCTCATCCCGCGGACCCCGCTGAAGGACCTGCAGGTCGAGCTCTTCCCGGGGACGCGCGGCAGCCGGCCGCTCGAGAAGGGGGCGGTCATCCCGGTGGGGCGCACGAGCATTCCGATCGACGCGGACGAGCTGCTCGCCGCCCTCGACGGGGACACCCGCCGCTACCTCGAGATCCTGCTGGCCGAGACCGGGCGGGGCATCGGGGACCGCGGGCCCGACCTGCGGCGCGTGCTGGCCGAGCTGAAGCCCACGGCGCGGCAGCTCGCCTCCGTGACCGCGGCGGTGCGCGGCCGGCGCGTCGCGCTCCGCGGGCTCGTGCACGAGCTCGCGATCATCGCCGAGGCCGCGGGGGAGAAGGACACCGAGCTCGCGAACCTCGTGACCACCGGGAACGCGACGCTGCAGGCGCTCGCCGTCGAGCAGCAGGCGCTGCGGACCTCCGTCCGCGACCTCCCGGGCACCCTGCGCCAGGTCCGCAGCACGCTCGCGAACGTCGAGACCTTCACGGCGGAGCTGAGCCCCGCCCTGCAGCGTCTGCAGGTTCCCGCCAAGCGGATCGGCCCCGCGCTCCGGGCCCTGGATCCCGTGGCGCGCGAGGCGCCCGGGATCCTGCGCACCCAGCTGCGGCCGCTCGTCCGGGAGGCGCGGCCGCTCGTCCGCGAGCTGCGCCCCGCCGCCACCGAGCTCACCGCCGCGGTGCCCGATCTCGTCTCCGTCGTGAAGACCGCCACCTACGTGGTCAACGAGCTCGCGTTCAACCCCGAGGGCGACGACGAGGGGTACCTCTACTGGCTCGCGTGGTTCGGGCACAACGGTGCCTCGTTCCTGAGCACGCAGGACGCCAACGGACCGGCCTGGCGGGGGATGACGCTCGTCTCCTGCGCGTCGCTCAGCGCCGCGCCGGCGCTCGGGACGCTTCTCAGCTCCGTGCTCGGGCAGCTGCCGATCTGCGGAGACGGGAACTAGCGATGGGCACCAAGGGAACACCGCGCTCGTCGGTCGCGGTCGCGATCGCCTTCGCCCTCTCCGTCTTCCTGCTCGGCCTGTTCGTGTGGAAGTCGTTCGGCGGGTCGCTGCCGCTCGGCGCTCGCGGTTACCGCGTCTCGGTCCTCCTCGGTCCCGAGGCCACGAACGTCTTCCCGAACGCCCAGGCGCGGATCGCCGGCGTCCCCGTCGGGCGGGTGAACGCGGTCGACTCCCGCGAGGGCCAGGTCGACGTGCAGCTCGAAATCGACGCGAAGTACGCGCCGCTGCGCGAGGGCACCCGCGTCGTCCTGCGGTCCAAGACGCTCCTCGGCGAGGCGTTCATCGAGCTCGCCCCGGGGCGTCGGACGGCGAAGGCGATCCCGGAGAACGGCCGCATCTCGACCTCCGACGTGCTCACCGCGCAGACGGTGGACGGGGCGCTCTCCGTCTTCGACGAGGACGGACGGAGGGACCTGCGGCGCTTCCTCCAAGGGATCGCCAAGGCCACCGACGGCCGTGCGCCGGACCTCAACGCCGCCCTCGGGAACGCGCCGCTGGCCACCGCGGACCTGCGGCGGCTCGTCGACGTCCTCGACCGACAGCGCCCGGCCATCACGAGCCTCGTCCGGGACACCGGCACCACCCTGGGCACGATCGGTGACCGCGGGGACGCCGTGCAGGAGCTCGCCCGTTCGGGCAGCGACGTCCTGCGGACGACGGCGGCACGCGCGTCGTCGCTCACCCAGACGATCGACTCCCTGCCGGGGCTCATGGCCGGGCTGCGGCGCTTCTCGGCCAGCGCCGAGCGGATCTCGCGGACGGCCGGGCCCGCCGCGAAGAGCCTGCGCCCGGTGGCGCCGCTGCTCGCACCCGGCCTGCGCGCGGGCCGCCTGCTCGCCCCGGATCTCGCCGCGACGCTCCAGTCCCTGGACACGACGATCACGGTCTCCAAGCCCGCGCTGCCCGCGCTCACGCGGCTGCTCCGGGACGCCTCGCTCGCCTTCCGCGCCATCGATCCGGCCGGCCGGGAGCTCGTGCCCATCCTGCGGACGCTCGAGGCGTACCGCCGGGACATCGTCGCCTCGGTGAGCAACACGGCGGCGGCCACGAACGCCACGGTCCCGCGGCCGGGGGGCGCGCCGAAGCACTACCTGCGCACGCTCGTCCAGCTCAACAACGAGCTGCCCTTCGGCCAGACGGCGCGCGGCGGCTCGCACCGGGAGAACGCGTACCTTCCGCCGCTCGGGCTCTCCCCGGTCCTGAGCGGGGGCACCGTCCGGGCCATCTCCTGTCGCGAGGTTGACCGGGCCGACCCGTTCCCCGTGCTCGGCTCCGGCGCCCCGCCGTGCCTCCAGCAGGAGCCCTACTCGCTGGCCGGCGGGCCCCCGGGGATCGTGCCGCGCCTCCCGGCGGACACCGGCAAGCCCTGAGTCTCAGGCCGCCGCGGGGCTCCGCGCGCCGGTGAAGCGGTAATCGTCGAGGTCGAAGTGCCCGGCGCGCCAGGCGGCCTCGACCGTGCTGGCGGGGCGGAACGGGACGTCCCCGTTCACGTCGAAGTAGTAGCTGTTCGACGCACCGCACCCGCCCTGGAAGAACACCTGCTTGTCGCGGCGCGAGAGCACCTCGTCGAAGAAGCGGGCATTGGCCTCCTCCCGGATCTCCACCCGGGTGGCCTGCTCGTCGTGGGCCCGGCGCAGGCACCGCGTGATGTGCCGCATCTGGTTCTCGATGAGCGTGAAGTAGGACGCGCCGTTGTAGCCGTAGGGCCCGAGAATCGAGAAGAAGTTCGGGAAGCCCGGGACGCTCACGCCCTGGTAGGCCTGGAAGCGGTTCTCGCTCCAGAAGTCGTCGAGGTCCGCGCCGTCCGCGCCGGTCACCGGGAACGGCGGCATGTTGCCCGTCTCGAAGACTTTGAAGCCCGTGGCGAGCACCAGCACGTCGATCGGGTGCTCGACCCCGTCGGTCGTCCGGACGCCGTGCTCCGTGATCCGCTCGATCGGGGCCGTCTCCAGCGCCACGTTCGCGCGGTTGAACGTCCGCAGGTAGGCGTTGGAGAAGCTCGGGCGCTTGCAGCCCAGGCTGTAGTCGGGGGTGAGCTTCGCGCGGAGCTCCGGATCCTCGACCTGCTGGCGCAGGTGGCGGCGGCCGAGCGCCTCGCCGGCCTTCGGCAGCGGCAGTACGCCGGCGTAGTGCGCGGCGAGCGGGAAGGTCAGCTCGACGTAGCCCTGGCTGAGGGCGCGAAGCGCACCCTTGACACCGGGGATGCGCTTGAGCGCGGTCCGCATCAAGCCCGGCAGGGGGTGGTCGAGCTTCGGCAGGCACCAGATCGGCGTGCGCTGGAAGACCGTGAGCGAGCGGACCTCCGGGGCGATGGAGGGGATCAGCTGGACCGCGGAGGCCCCGGTGCCGATCACCGCGACGCGCTTGCCGCCGAGGTCGAGGTCGTGGTCCCAGCGTGCGGTGTGCACCGTCTCGCCCTGGAAGTCCTCGAGCCCCGCGATGGCCGGGGGCTTCGGCTGGGTGAGCACCCCGGTGGCCCCGATGACGTGGCGCGCGGTGAGCGTGCCCCCGTCGGCGGTCCCCAGGTGCCAGAGGTCGTGTTCCTGATCGAAGCGGGCCGCTGCGACGCGGGTGTTCAGCCGCAGCTTCGCCCGGATTCCGTAGTCGTCGGTGAGCGACTCGGCGTACGCCTTCAGCTCCGTCCCCGGGGCGTAGGTGCGCGACCAGTCCGAGCGCTGCTCGTAGGAGAACTGGTAGCTGAAGGACGGGATGTCGACGCCGACCCCGGGGTAGGTGTTCCAGTGCCACGCGCCGCCGACACCGTCGCCCTCCTCGATGACGACGACGTCGTCGATGCCGGCCTTCGTGAGCGCGATGGCCGCGCCGATGCCGGAGAACCCGCCGCCGACGACGGCGACCTCATGATCGGGATGCATGGGCGACAGAGTGGCAGATGCGAGAAGTGAGACGTGCCACTGCCTACTCTCAACGCACGGCGGGAGCGTCCTGCGTAGGGTTCGCGCCGATGGCGAGGCTCCGCTCCACCTTCGATCCGCGCTCGGACGCGGCGCAGGCCAACCGCGACGCGATGCTCGCCCGGTTGGCCGAGCTCGACGGCCTGCTCGAGACGCTGAACGGGGGCGGCGGCCCGGCCAAGGTCGCACGCCACCGTAAGCGCGGGAAGCTGCTCGCCCGGGAGCGGATCGCGCTGCTGCTCGATCGCGACTCGCCGTTCCTCGAGCTGCAGCCGTTCCTGGCCCACCACACGGACTTCGACACCGGGGCCTCGATGGTCAGCGGCATCGGCGTCGTCGAGGGCGTCATCTGCTTCATCAGCGCGAACGACCCGACGATCAAGGGCGGCGCCTCGAACCCCTACACCCTCAAGAAGGCGCTGCGTGGCCACGAGATCTGCGTCGCCAACCGGCTGCCGCTCATCTCGCTCGTCGAATCGGGCGGCGCCGACCTGCCCACCCAGGCCGACGCGTTCGTCCCGGGTGGCGCGACGTTCCGGAACCTCACCCGGCTCTCCTCCCTCGGCATCCCGACGATCTCCCTCGTCTTCGGCAACTCGACCGCAGGCGGCGCCTACGTCCCCGGCATGAGCGACTACACGGTCTTCGTCGAGGGTCGGGCCAAGGTCTTCCTCGGCGGGCCGCCGCTCGTGAAGATGGCCACGGGCGAGGATTCGAAGGACGAGGAGCTCGGCGGCGCGGAGATGCACGCCCGGGTCTCCGGCCTCGCCGACTACTTGGCCGCCGACGAGCAGGACGCGATGCGGATCGGCCGGGAGATCGTCTCCTCGCTCAACTGGCGCGCGCAGGGACCCGGGGCGACGCTGCCGCCGAGCGACCCGCTCTACGACGCCGAGGACCTCGTCGCGCTCCCCTCCGCCGACCCGAAGGTCCCCTTCGACACCCGTGAGGTCCTCGGCCGGCTGCTGGACGGCTCCCGCTACGACGAGTTCAAGCCGCTCTACGGCGCCTCGCTCTCCACGGGCTGGGGCTCGATCCACGGCCACCCGGTCGGGGTCCTCGCGAACCTCCAGGGGATCCTCTTCTCCGAGGAGGCGCAGAAGGCCGCACAGTTCATCCAGCTCGCGAACCAGAAGGACGTCCCGCTCGTCTTCCTGCACAACACGACCGGGTTCATGGTCGGCAAGGACTACGAGCAGGGCGGGATCATCAAGGACGGCGCGAAGATGATCAACGCGGTCTCGAACTCGAAGGTCCCGCACCTCGGCGTCATCATCGGCGGCTCCTACGGGGCGGCGAACTACGCGATGAGCGGCCGCGGGTACGACCCGCGCTTCCTCTTCTCCTGGCCGAACGCCCAGTCGTCGGTGATGGGGCCGGCACAGCTCGCCGGGGTGCTTTCGATCGTCGCCCGGGGTGCGGCGGAGGGACGCGGCGACGTCTACGACGAGGAGTTCGACAAGAACATGCGGGGGATGGTCGAGGCGCAGATCGAGGCGGAGCAGACCGCGCTCTCGAACTCCTCGCGGGGGTACGACGACGCGATCATCGACCCGCGGGACACCCGGACGATCCTGGGCTTCTGCCTCGCCGTCTGCCACAACGCCGACGTGAAGGGCGCCGAGGGCTTCGGCGTCTTCCGGATGTAGATCGTGCGCCGACTGCTCGTCGCCAACCGGGGGGAGATCGCCCGCCGCGTCTTCACCACCTGTCGCCGCTTGGGGATCTCCACGGTCGCCGTCTACTCCGAGCCGGACGCGGACGCCCTGTTCGTCCGCGAGGCCGACCTCGCCGTGGCGCTCGGCGGCTCGACCCCGGCCGAGTCCTACCTGCGGGGCGAGGCTGTCATCGCCGCCGCCCTCGCCACGGGCGCCGACGCGATTCACCCGGGCTACGGCTTCCTCTCCGAGAACGCCGACTTCGCCCGTGCCGTCGTCGACGCGGGCCTCACGTGGGTCGGCCCGTCCCCCGAGGCGATCACCGCGATGGGCTCGAAGATCGGGGCCCGCGAGCGGATGGAGGCGGCGGGCGTGCCCGTGCTGCCCGGCGCGCACCTCGCGGACGGCGAGGAGCTCTCCGCGGCCGCCGAGCGCATCGGCTTCCCGCTGCTCGTCAAGGCGAGCGCCGGGGGCGGCGGCAAAGGCATGCGGGTCGTCGAGGAGGCGGGCGCGCTGGAAGGCGCGGTGGCCTCTGCCAAGCGCGAGGCGGGCTCCGCCTTCGGGGACGCCACGGTCTTCCTCGAGCGCTACGCACCCGCCTCGCGCCACGTCGAGGTCCAGCTCATGGGGGACACCCACGGGACGGTTGTCGCCCTCCACGAGCGCGACTGCTCCGTACAGCGGCGCCATCAGAAGGTGATCGAGGAGGCGCCGTCGCCCGCCGTCGACCCTGAGCTCCGCGCCCGCCTGGCCGACGCAGCGGTAAAGGCCGGGCAGGCGCTCGCCTACGCCGGCGCCGGCACGGTCGAGTTCCTGCTGACCGACAGCGACGAGTTCTTCTTCCTCGAAGTGAACACGCGGCTCCAAGTCGAGCACCCGGTCACCGAGGCGATCACGGGGCTCGACCTCGTCGAGCTCCAGCTGCTCGTCGCCGAAGGGCGCCCGCTCCCGCCCGAGGCGCGCGACCCGCCGCTCGTCGGCTGGGCGATGGAGGCGCGCCTCTACGCGGAGGATCCGGCCAACGACTTCCTGCCGGTCACCGGCACGCTCGTCCGCTTCGCGCTCCCGGACGGGGTTCGCGTCGACACCGGGGTGGAGAGCGGCAGCGAGATCTCGCCGTTCTACGACCCGATGCTCGCGAAGGTCGTGGCGCACGGCGCCACCCGCGCCGAGGCCGCGCGGCGCCTGGCCGACGCGCTCGCCCGCGCCGAGGTGCGCGGCACGGTCACGAACCGCGACTTCCTCGTCCGGGTCCTGCGGGACCCGGCGTTCCTGGCCGGGGAGGCCGACACCGGCTTCCTCGGGCGCTCCGACCTCGCCGCGCTCTCGGCGCCGCTGCTCGACGAGGCGCAGACACGCGCCGCCGCGCTCGCCGCGGCCCTGGCCGGCGCCGCCGGCCGCCGGGCGGACGCGAAGGTCCTGCGGACGGTCCCGGCGGGCTGGCGGAACAACCCGGCGCTTCCCGAGACCGTGCGCTTCGAGAGCGCCCACGGGGAGCTCGAGATCGCTTACCGCTTCGATCGGACCGGCCGTGGGCTCGCCGAGCCCGAGGGCGTCGTCCTCCATGCGATCGCCGCCTCCGAGGTGAGCCTCAGCGTCGACGATGTGCGCCGCACCTACCGGATCGGTCCGGGTGGCGTCAGCACCCCGGAGGGCGAGGCGCCCCTGCGCGAGCTCCCGCGCTTCGTCGACCCGGCCGCGGTCCTCAGCGCCGGCTCGCTGACGTCGCCGATGCCCGGCACCGTCCTGCGCGTCCTGGCCGAGGCGGGCGCCGAGGTCACCGCCGGGACGCCGCTGCTCGTGCTCGAGGCGATGAAGATGGAGCACGAGATCGTCGCGCCGGCCGACGGGACGCTCGACGAGCTCCCGGTGGCCGCGGGGGACCAGGTCGCCGCCGGACAGGTCCTCGCGGTGATCGCCGATGCGTAGCGTCGGCCTCCCGCAGAACTACGCCCGCGACCGGGTGTGGAAGTGGGGGCTCGAGGCCGACGCCGGCCGCCAGCTCCGCCGCGCCTCCGGCCTGCTCACCGGGCAGGGGGACGAGCGGCGTCTGCGCCGGGCCTGCTCCGGGCGGCGCATCCTGATCACCGGCGCCTCGGACGGCATCGGCCGCGAGGTGGCGCTCCGGGTGGGGGCCGCGGGGGCGGAGGTGTTCGTCGTCGCCCGCCGGGCGGACCGGCTGCAAGCGCTCGTCGAGGAGCTCTCCGACCGTGGCGCCCTCGCCCACGCGCTGCCCTGCGACCTCTCCGACCTCGACGCCGTCGACGCGCTCGCCGCCCGCGTGCTCACCGAGCACGACGGGGTGGACGTCATCGTCAACAACGCCGGCCGCTCGATCCGCCGCGCGCTGTGGCGGCAGACCGATCGGCTTCACGACTTCGAGCGGGTGATGCGGCTCAACTACTTCGCCGCGGTCCACCTCACGCTGCCGCTGGTCGCCCGGATGCGCGAGCAGGGCCGCGGCCAGGTCGTGAACATCTCGACGCTCGGAACCCAGTTCGGGCCGGAGCCTCGCTTCGCCGGGTACCTCGCCTCGAAGGGGGCGCTCGACGCGTTCGCCCGCTCGGCGGCCGCCGAGACCGGGCGTGACGGGGTGCGGTGGACCACAGTTCACATGCCGCTGGTCCGCACCGAGATGATCGCGCCGACCCGGGCCTTCCGCGGCGTGCCGGCGCTCTCGGTGGAGCACGCGGCGGGCATGGTGCTCGACGGCATCGTGCGTCGCCCCGCACGGGTGAGCCACCCCTTCGGCCATGCACTTCACCTCGCCGACCTGACGAGCCCGAGGCTCGTCGAACACGTGATGGGACGCGCGATGGGACGACCCGGGTCACCGCTCCCGCCGCGCCTCGACGAGGCGTCCCCTTGAGAACACCGTGAGAGACCGCCGCACGCGACCGCCCGTCGGACTACGCTTGCGCCCGTCCGCGGTGGGACGTCGGTCCCATCACCTCCGCCTCCACACCCTCCGGGAGCCCCAACGCATGCGCCGTCTCCTCCTCTCGAGCCTGCTCGTAGTCCTCGCCCTCGTGGCCCTGCCTTCCGGGGCGAGCGCCGCCGCCGGGATCGGCATCTCCGACCAGCAGGCCGGTACGTTCGTCAACCCGCTGTACAAGCCGCTCAAGCTGTCCTACGCACGGTACGTGGCGCCGTACGACGTGATGGACGACAGCGCTCAGCTCGAGCGCTTCGCGGGCTGGTACATCGCCGCGCTCCAGGCCAAGCAGCGGATCGTGGTCTCGTTCGAGCACTCGCGGACCGAGGGCAAGCAGCAGAAGCTGCCGACCAAGGGTCAGTTCACCGTCGCGATGCGCAAGTTCCACTCGGCGTTCCCGAAGGTGAAGGAGGTCAACACCTGGAACGAGGTCAACCGGTGTCAGGTCGGCTCCCGCACCGAGGGGCAGCCGAAGGGCATCTGCAAGGGCACGAAGGGCGCCCGGCTGCTCAACACCTACTACGGCGTCACGCTCCGGGTCTTCAAGGGCGCGAAGATCATCCCGCTGAACGTGCTGGACGAGCAGAACCCCGCCCCGGCGATCAAGTACGTGAAGGCCTTCAAGAAGGTCGCGAAGCCCACCCCGAAGATCTGGGGCATCCACAACTACTCCGACACGAACCGCTTCTCCCGCACCCGCACGAAGAAGATCATCAAGGCGATCGGCTCGAAGGGCGACATCTGGCTCCTGGAGGCCGGCGGGCAGCTGAAGCTCGGGACGCGCACGTTCGGTGAGGCGAAGGCCGCGAAGGCCCTCAAGTGCATGTTCTCGATCGTCAAGGCCGAGAAGCGAATCAAGCGCGCCTACATCTACCAGTTCAACGGCGCCGCGCCCGATGCGACCTTCGACGCCGGCCTGATCAACTTCGACACGACGACGAAGCGGCTGGGCTACGACGTGGTCCGCAAGCGCCAGCGCGGGGGCTGCTGAGAGCCGTCCGGCAGGGTCGGGTGGCGCGCGGGCATAGACTCCCCGCGTGCCGCCCACCTTCTGCCGCCACAACCGGTTCGTCGAGAACTGCCCGATCTGCTCCAAGAAGGAGCGGGCGAAGCCAGGGACGGTGACCGGCGCGGCCTCCACCTTGGACGGGGCGCGCCGCACCTCGCCCGCTCAGGCCCGCCACGCGGCCTCGGGGGCGGTCAAGCGCCGCACGCCGAAGGCCTCCTCGCAGATGAAGGTGCGCCAGATGACGCGCTCCGCCGACGACGGGTACGAGAACGACCTCGTCCCGGGCCTGCGCTCGTCGCTCGACGCCGGCCGCCTCGCCGACGAGCTGGCCCACTCGATCGCGCGCCTCGAGGAGCTGCGCACGGCACCGGCCGGGCTCTACGCGGAGCTCGCGGAGCTCGGGCGCACGGGGGAGGTCGAGGAGGCGCTCTGGGCCTGCTTTCTCACCGCCTACATCTCTCCCCTCGAGGGCGCGGACGATCCGTTCTCGGCCATCGCCGCAGCCCGCGTCACGTGGGCTTCGGGCGAGCTCCCGCAGCTCGACGGCGTAGAGCTCGGCCCCCGCTCGGCCCACGACCCGGACCGGGGCGATCGCATGCTCGTCGCCTACCGAGCCTGGGCGGAGAAGGGCGGCGGCCAGCACCCGATCCTCGCCGGTGATGAGAGCTGGGAGCCGACGCGCCGGTTCGACCGCGCGTTCGAGCGGCTCGCCCTCCCGGGCTTCGGTCGGGTGCCGCGGTACGAGTTCGTGACCCTCGCCGGGGCGCTCGGCCTCATCGACGCCGTCCCGCAGTCGCTGCTCTTGTCCGACGCGACCGCCGCGCCGACGATGGCCGCCAAGCGCATCTTCGGCATCGGCGATCCGATCCTGATCGGGCGCCGCGCCGGCGAGCTCGCGGCCGAGGCGGGGATCACGCTCGCCTGCTTCGACTTCGCGCTGCAGAACTGGATGCTGCCCGAGGGCGAGCAGGTCGCCGCCGGGACCACACGTGCCGCCACGCCGGACGCGGGGCTGCGGGCGCCGATCGCCGCGGCGCTTCGGGTCGCCTGAGCGATCCGTCCGGGCGAGGTGGCATCGTGCCCGACCCCGTGCAGCTCGATGGCATCGCACCCGGTGACCTGGTCCGCGTCTCCTCGCGGGGGCGCGTCTTCCACGCCCGGGTGCGCGGCACGGTCATCGGTGGGCTCGAGGTCGAGCCGATCGAGCGGGGCGTCACGCAGCGGCGCGTGAAGTCGGCCGAGGTCGTCGAGCACTGGGCGCACGTCGCCCGGGGCCGTCCCTCGAGCCTCAACGATCGCGAGCAGCGCTCGTTCGACGACCTGCTCGATCGCTAGCGCGTCCGAGGGAGACCGTCGGTCGGAAGGGCCCGGTGGAGCGGCGAGGCGATGCCGTCCGACGCGACCCGTACGGTTCGCGCCGACCCTGTTCCTCGCTTGTGGAGCCTCCTTGACCCTCTGCTTCATCGAACCCAAAGACGCCATCCTCGTGATGGCGGAGTCCGTCGGCCGCGAGGCGCGACGGCAGCTCGTCGGCGAGCTGGTGCGCGCCTGGGTCGACGAGATCCCTGAGCACGAGCTCGACACGCACTACGCGAAGGCGTTGGCCGACCTGGACGAGCACGATCTCTCGATGCTTGCCGCCTGGCACGCTTCACTGGAGGTCGGCCAGCCGATCGCCAACCGGGACTTCCTGGCCGGGGTCTTCCAGAGCCTCGGGGAGAACAAGCGGGAGGCGCTCAAGATCGCCGCCGGCTTCCGGGGCGAGGAGGCGTTCGACGCCGGTGTGGCCGAGGAGCAGGCGCTGAAGACGGTCCTGCCGCGGCTCTCTCACGCGCGCAGCACCGAGCTCGCGCAAGAGTGCCTCGAGCTCTACCTGTGGGACCGCCTGGGCTGCGACAACTGACCCGCCGGTCGGGTCTCAGCGCCGGCGGCGCGGAGCCGGCTCGGACAGCGTGCCGCCGCGGCTGCGGCGCACCAGGTAGACGAGCAGCGTCGTCGTCGCGACCGACACCAGGAACCCCGCTCCCTGACGCTCGCCGGTGACCGCGTAGACGAGTAGGCCCCCGAGGAAGCTGCCGGCGATGCCGATGCCGATCGTCTGCAGGACGGTCATCGGGTCCCGGCCCGGGAGCGCGAGGCGGCCGAAGGCGCCGACGAAGAGGCCGAGGATGGCCAGACCGATGAGGTAGAAGAGCAGGCTCACGTGCGGCCGGTACCCGCGCCGCGGTGCTTCCACGCTCGACCGCCGCGGCGGGCGGTCGTCGAGGTGGCGTTCAGGGCAGCGTGCGCGACGCGGCCGTCGGTGGGACCCCGCGCGCGGCCAGCAGCGCGTCGAGCTCGCCGATGACCTGTTCGTTCTCGTCGAAGCGAATGGCGTGCCACCCGGCCTCGCGGGCGGCGACGCAGTTGCTCTCGAAGTCGTCCAGGAACACGATCTCCTCGGCGGAGACACCGAGGCGTTCGGCGGTCAGCGCGTAGATCCGGGGGTCGGGCTTGCGCATCCCGACGACGGCGGAGTCCACGACGTCGTCGAAGAGCTCCTCCATCGGGAGCATGGCCCGCCAGCGTGGCGCCCACTCGAGCACGTTGTTCGTGAGCAGACCCATGCGGTACCCGGCGCGGCGCACGCCTCGCAGGTGCTCGATCAGCGCGTGGTTCGGCTCGAGCACGGCCCAGTAGCGGTCCGAGAAGTCGCGGAGATCGACGGGACGCCCGAGCTCGGCCGACAGCTGCGCGGCGAGCAGCCGCGAAGAATTCCGGTTCCGGGAGCGCCCCGGTCTCGAGCTCGTGGAGCGGGTGGACCGAACGCGCGGCCTCCATGGCCGCCATCGCGTCGTTGAGTGACGGCGCCGGCAAGTTCAACTGGGCCTGGACCGCGGCGAAGGCGGGGGCGAGCGGGGTGGAGAGGACGCCCCCGTAGTCGACGACGACCGTGGTCAGCGGGGCGCTCACGCGGACAGCCGGAGGACGTCGTAGCGGCCGACCCCGGAGCGGCCTTCCATCCGCCACACGAAGAAGGAGCAGTCGAGCTGGAGGCGTCCGAGATCGAGCGAGGTGCCGCAGAGCACCTCGCCGCCCGCACGGTGCCCCGGGTCCTCCTCGTCGAGGAACACCTCGATGCTGCTCCGCCGCTGGCGCCCCTCCGCGTCCGTCGTGGTGGAGAGCCGGGCCTCCTCGACGCCGAGCGGCACCGGCGCCGCGCCGTCCTCGAGCGCGACGAACAGCGTGGCGTCGAGGGCCTCGTCGGCGTGGTGCTTCGCCTTGGTCGGCCGCACGCCTGTGAGCGAGACGGCGAGCCCCTCGTCCATCCACGCGGTGACCGTCCTCGCGAGCGAGATGCGCTCCCAGTCCGGGGCGCCCCAGGAGTGTCCGCGCTGCCCGAGGCAGCTGACCGCCCGCTCCTCGCCACGGACACGCGCGACGCCGCTCACCCGGCAGAGCTGCTCGTAACCCTGCATGCCACCGGCGAGCGCCGCGGGTGCGTCGGGGGAAAGGCGCCCCGCCTCGGAGATCGCGTCGAAGCGCAGCGTGAACCCGCTCTGCCCGTCGTCCGAGACGAAGCTCACGTCCCAGCTCACGAGCGGCTCGCGCGTCGTGGTCCGCACGCCGGCGGCCTCGAGGGCGTCGAAGCCGGCGTTCCGGTCGACGGGCAGGCCGCCGGCGGCGCGCACCGCCACCGGCTCCAGCCCGCCGAAGAGCACCGCGAGCCCGCTCGCCTGGCGCTCACCCGCGTCGCCCGCGGCGAGCCCGACCCGGGCCAGGCCGAACAGCTGGGCGTCGAGATCGCCGAAGGCGAAGGTCACGGCGTCGCTGGCACCGGGGACGGCCTCCGCCTGCGGGTGCTCCTCGGTGGGGATGACGGTCACGGCAGCTGCTCCGGTTCGATGTCGTGGGCGGTGGAGTCGACGACGTCCTCGCCGGCCGGCGGGCGTCGTGGCGGCGGCGTCCGGGCGTTCCACCGGGCGGACCCGGCTCGGTACGCCATGCCGCCCGGGATCGCGGCGGGGCCCAGCATCCGCTTGGCCACGCCGCCGAGGAGCGACCGGCGGACCAACGCGCGGACCGGGGGCACCATGAGCGCGAGGCCGAACGCGTCGGTGACGAACCCGGGGGTGAGCAGCAGCGTGCCGCCGAAGAGCAGCAGCGCCCCGTCGAGCACCTCGCGGGCGGGAACCTTGCCGGCCGCGGTCGCCGCGCGGAACTGGCGCCAGGCGGCGCGCCCCTGCCGGCGCAGCAGCAGGGCCCCGACGATGGAGTCCACGATGAGCAGCGCGATCGTCGGACCGGCACCGATCAAGCCGCCGACCTGGATGATCGCGTAGAGCTCGATCAGCGGGACGACGACGAAGAGGACGACCAGGAACGGCACCGTGCCGAGGCTAGTTGCTCGCTCAGGCGAACTGCACGGTCACACCGGGCATCCGGTGGAGCCCGACGATCTCGATCAGCTTCGCGACCTGGGGCGTCGCTCCGCAGACGAGCATGCCCTTGCCCGCGCGCCGCAACCGACGGGCGATCATGGCGAGATCCATCATCACGGAGGCGTCCGCGAACGCGAGGCCCGAGAGGTCGACCAGCAAGTCGTCCTTGACCGCCAGGGCACGCGACATCGCCCGGCGCCGCCGGCTCTGCGTGGTGCGATCCTCGTCGCCGGTCACGCGCAGGACCGGCGGGCTGTCGTGGTAGTCGACGATGCTCGCGAAGCTACTCCTCCGTTTCCTCACGGAGAGATAAATTTCGCGCGGCCTCGTAAGCTCCTGCGTATGGCCACCATGGACGACGTCGAAGCCGCGCTGACCAACGTGATCGACCCCGAGCTCGGGCTCGATTTCGTGGAGCTCGGGCTCATCTACGAGATCGCAGTGGACGGCGGCGACGTCCACGTCACCTACACGCTCACCTCACAGGGCTGCCCGATCGGGCCCCAGGTCGAGGAGCAGATCGACGAGTTCGTCTCCGAGCTCGAGGGCGTCGACAGCGTCACCGTCGGGTCGACCTTCACCCCGCCGTGGACCCCGGACCGCATGTCCGAGGACGCGAAGTTCGCGCTCGGGTACTGACGCACCGCTCCGAAGCGGGTCCCCCGGCGTTGAGGAGGGCGTGGTGCCTCGTCGCTCATCGCTCCTCATCGCCCTCGTCGGGCTGATCGCCTGTACCCCGACGGGGCAGGCCGCCGAGCGGACCGGGCGCGTCGTTGTCCGGCTGAGCCCGGCGGACGCGCGGTCGCAGGCCCGTGCCGCCGCTGTCGTCGCGCCGGCGGGCGGTCGACTCGCCCGCGGCCGTGTCCCGAAGCTCGGTCTGGTCACCGTGCGGCCGCGCGGCGGGCGGTCACTGCAGCAGCTCGAGCGTGGCCTGCGGGCGGCCCCGGGCGTGCTCTGGGCGCAGCGCGAGCACCGTGGGGAGCCGCGAGCGCTCCCGAACGACCCGGCGCTCGCCACGCAGGAGACCGCGAACGGAGCCCCGCCCGGGACGCCCGTCGAGTGGTGGGCCTCCCGCCAGAACCTTCCGGCGGCATGGGACGTCCGGCAGACCCACGGCGCCACCGTCGCCATCATCGACACCGGCGTCGACGCGACCCATCCCGAGCTCGCCGGGCGCATCGTCGGCGGCGACGACAACGACCCGACCTTCGGGACCGGCCCCGAGACCGTCGACAAGGAAGGCCACGGGACCCACGTCGCGTCGATCGCCTGCGCGACCCCGGACAACGGCATCGGCATCGCCGGCGCGGCCTACGGGTGCCGGCTGCTCGTCTACAAGAGCGACTTCTCGGACGCCTCGATCGCCGAGTCGATCGTCGAGGCGACCGACGCGGGCGCCGAGGCGATCAACATGTCCTTCGGGTCCGACGGCACCGACGTCGCTCCGCGCGCGCTCCGCGACGCGGTGACCTACGCGCACGATCGCGGCGTCATCCTTGTCGCCGCTGCCGCGGACGAGCCCACCGAGCAGCAGGGGTACCCCGCCGACCTCCTGCAGCCGACGGGATCGGGAGGCGACCCCGCCGAGGGCCTCGGCCTCTCGGTGACCGCCGCGAACTTCACCGACCGCCGGGCGAGCTTCGCCGGCTTCGGATCGCAGATCTCCCTCGCGGCCTACGGGGCCTGGGACACGGGCACCGGGGGGCCGGGCGGCCTCATCGGCGCCTTCCCCGCGCAGACGGTCGCGCTCGAACGGAGCGGGTCCGCGCCCTCCTGCCGTTGCCGCACGAGCCTCGACGGCGACCGGCGCTTCGCCTACCTCCAGGGCACCTCGATGGCGACCCCGGTCGTGACGGGCGTCGCGGCGATGGTTCGTCACCTGAACCCCGATCTGAGCGCCGACGAGGTCATCGCGCTGCTCAAGCAGAGCGCACGTCGTGCCCCGGGGGCCGGGTGGGCGCCCGACCTCGGCTGGGGCGTCCTCGACGCCGGGGCAGCGGTGGCGGCCGCGCAGACCCTCGACCGGCGCGCCCCGGCCACGCGCGTCAAGACCCTGGGGCCGCGGTCCGGGAGCGTGACCCTGCGCGTCGTCGGCGTGGACCGCGCCCCCTCCGGCGTGGTCCGCAGCGGCATCGCCTCCTACGACATCTATCGCACGGTCGACGGCGGGCGCGCGAAGCGCATCGCCCGCACCGAGCGCCGCAGGCTCCGGCTGCGGATCACCCGCGGACGGGCCTACGCGTTCTGGTCGATCGCCACGGACCGCGCCGGAAACCGGGAGAGACGCCCGGGGCGCCCGGACGTCACGCTCACGCCGTAGCGCCCCCGCGCTTCTTGGCCAGCGCGACCAGCTCGGCCAGCGCGGCCTCGATCCCGTCGCCGATCTCCTGGAGGTCGGGGAGGGCGTCGTAGTCCCCGAGCAGGCCGAAGTTGACCTTGCCGTTGTAGGACATGATCGCGATCGCCAGCGCGTGGTCCTCGGGCAGGAAGGCGACGGGGAAGACGTCCTGCATCTCCCGGCCCCGCGTGTAGATCGGGAACTGCGGGCCCGGCACGTTCGTGACGATCAGGTTGAAGAGCCGGGTCGAGAAGTTCAGCCGCGAGGCCTGGGCGAGGACGGTCGGCGGCGCGAAGGCCTGCACGCTCGCGAGCGCCTCGGCCCCCACCGCCTGCTTGGAGCGCTTGAGGTCGTCCATCCCGATCTTCACGGCGCGCAGGCGCGCCACCGGGTCGGCGACGTAGACCGGGAGCGGACCGCGCATCGCCGCGATCTGGTTGCCGAGCTGGCCGTGCTGCTCCTTCGTCCGGATCGAGACCGGGACGAGCGCCCGGAGCTCGAGCCCCTCGCAGCGCACGCCGCGCTGCTGCAGGAACGCGCGCAGCGAGCCCGACACCGCGGTGAGCACGACGTCGTTGACCGTGCCGCCGAAGGTGTCCTTGACGAGCTTGAAGTCGCGCAGCTCGGCGCGCACCCCGACGAAGCGCCGGTGCGGCCCGATCGGCACGTTCAGCGGCGTCTCGGGCGCGGGGTTCATGCCCGCCCAGGCGATCTCACCGATGCCCTGGGCCGCGGTGACGACCTCACCGAGCACGGCGGCCGGCCGCGTGGCGACCCCGAGCGCACGGGTGACCCCGCTCACCCCGGCCCGCAGCGCGTCGAGCGCCCCCGTCGCGAGAACACCGGCGGCGTTCGGGACCGGGGCCGGGCTCCAGGCCTGCTCCGGGTGAGGGATCTCGGGCGGGACCGGGCTGATGTCGAAGAGCACGGTGGCGAGATCGACCCCCGAGACCCCGTCGATCATCGCGTGGTGGGTCTTCGAGATGAGCGCGAAGCGGTGGGCGCCACCGGGCTGCTCGGGCTCGACGCCCTCGATCATCCAGAGCTCCCACAGCGGCTTCGCGCGATCGAGCGCTTGAGAGAAGATGCGGGCGGCCAGGCGCATCAGCTGATCCTCGCCCCCGGGCTCGGGCAGGGCGCTGTGACGCACATGGAACTCGAGGTTGAACTGCGGGTCGTCGACCCAGAGCGGACGACCGGTCTCGAAGCGCGGAAAGGTCAGCTTCTGGCGGTACCGGGGGACGAGGTGCAGGCGCGCCCGGATCGTGTCGAGGAACTCCGGGAAGGGCGGGGGCGGTCCCTCGAAGATGGTCACCGCACCGACGTGCATGTGCGAGCTCGCGTGCTCCTGGTGGAGGAACGAGGCGTCGATCGCACTCAGCCGGTCGTAGTGATGCTGGGCCATCTGCCCACCGTAACCCGCTCCCGGTTACCGTGGGCGCATGTCCTGGGACTTCTCGACCGAGCCGGAGTTCGCGGCCAAACTCGACTGGATGCGCGACTTCGTACGCGAGGAGATCTGGCCCCTGGAGGCGATCTTCGGCGAGCTCACGCAAGGCGAGGTCGACCGGATCTATGCACCCCTCCAGGCGCGCGTGAAGGAGCAGGGCCTGTGGGCCGCCCACCTCGATCCCGCGCTCGGCGGACAGGGCTTCGGCCAGGTGAAGCTCGGGCTCATGCACGAGATCCTCGGCTCGAGTCCGTTCGCGCCGAACGCGTTCGGCTGCCAGGCCCCGGACTCCGGCAACTCGGAGATCCTCGCGCTCGCGGGGACGGAGGAGCAGAAGGAGCGCTACCTGCACCCGCTGCTGGCCGGGGACCTGAAGTCCGCGTTCTCGATGACCGAGCCGGACACCGCCGGCTCGGACCCGACGCTGCTGAAGACCCGCGCGGTGAAGGACGGAGACGGCTGGGTGCTCTCCGGACGCAAGTGGTTCTCCTCGAACGCCTCGATCGCCGACTTCCTCATCGTCATGGCCGTCACCGACCCGGACGCGCGCTCCCACCAGCGGGCCTCGATGTTCCTGGTCGACGTCGACACCCCGGGCGTGGAGATCCTCCGCGACGTCGCGACGATGGAGCACCCGGAGGAGGCCTACGGCAAGCTCGGCGGCCACGCGGAGGTGCTCTACACGGACGTCCGGCTCCCGGCCGAGGCGCTCCTCGGCGGGGAGGGCGAGGGCTTCCTCATCGCCCAGCACCGGCTCGGGCCCGGGCGCATCCATCACTGCATGCGCTGGCTCGGCGTGAGCGCGCGGGCGTTCGACATGCTCTGCGAGCGCGCGCAGTCCCGCTACGCGCACGGCTCGCTGCTGGCCGAGAAGCAGACGGTGCAGAACTGGATCGCCGATTCGGCCGCCCAGATGCACGCCGCCCGCCTCATGACCCTCCACGCCGCCTGGGTGATGGACACGCAGGGGGCGGCCGCCGCGCGCAAGGAGATCTCGCTCATCAAGTTCTTCGGCGCCGGGGTCCTACACGACGTCATCGACCGGGCGCTCCAGGCCCACGGCTCGCTCGGGTACTCGACCGACATGCCGCTCGAGGCCATGTACCGGTACGCGCGCGCGGCCCGCCTCTACGACGGCCCGGACGAGGTGCACCGCCAGTCGGTCGCCCGCCAGATCCTCCGCGGGTACCCCGCACCCGATGCGGACCTTCCGCCGCGGGAGCACGTCCCCACCCGGCAGGCCGCAGCCCGCGAGAAGTTCGCGGGGCTGCTGGAGGCGGTGAGCTCGAACGACTGATCCAGGGGAGGCGCGAAAGGCGCTCCGGGTTCGGGTCCTCGTCGTGGCGCTGGTCGCCCAGGCGGTGCTCTTCGGCGGGCTGATCCTGGTGCTCAGCCAGGGCGTCCCGTTCTTCGGGAGCAAGGTGTCGTGCGCAGACGGGGGCGGCGGGAGCGCCTGCGCCGCCCAGCGCTCCGCGCCACCGGCCGGCGCCGGCCTCCCGCGCGCGAGCACGGACCGCTTCGACGCCGCGCGTGCCCTCCGGCTCGTCGACCTCCAGCTCTCCGTCGGCCAGCGCCCCGCCGGCTCGCCCGCACTGCGCCGGGTCGCCGAGCGGCTTCGGCGCGAGCTGCCGCGCGGCCGCTTCGAGGACGTGCCCGGCCACCCGGGGCTCCGGAACGTCGTGGGCGTGCTGCCCGGCCGGTCACCCGCGCTCGTCGTCGGCGCCCACTACGACACCGAATCGCATCCGAAGGGCTTCGTCGGCGCGAACGACTCGGCCGCCGGGAGCGCCGCGGTGATCGAGATCGCGCGTGCCATGCGGCAGACGCCCAGGCCGGCCGGCGCCCGGGAGCTCCGCTTCGTCCTCTTCGACGGGGAGGAGGAGCCGCGGGAGCAGGACAACGACGACTTCTACGCCAATGCCCTGCGCGGCTCGAAGGCCTACGTGAGGACGCACGCGAAGCAGACGCACGCGCTGGTCCTGCTCGACTACATCGCCAACCGTGGCCTGCGGCTGCCACGCGAGGGCACCTCGAACCCGGGACTCTGGAAGCAGCTCCGCAGCGCCGCGGGGCGGGTGGGGGTCGCCCGCGTGTTCCCCGACACCGACCAGACCGCGATCTTCGACGACCACACCCCGTTCCTGAACGCGGGCATCCCGGCGATCGACCTGATCGACTTCTCCTACGAGCACGCCGACTCGCTCGAGGACACCCGGGACAAGCTCGATCCGCGCGCTCTCGATGCGGTGGGGGAGAGCGTCGTCGAGCTCCTCCGCGCCCGCGATCGCGCCGGGCGGTGAGCGGCACACAGCTCCTTCCTACACTCAGGGGCATGGCTGTCGAGAAGCTCCTGCTGGCCGCCCCGCGCGGCTACTGCGCCGGTGTCGACCGGGCCGTGGAGACCGTCGAGCGCGCGCTCGACCTCTACGGCGCCCCTGTGTACGTCCGCAAGGAGATCGTGCACAACAAGCACGTCGTCGAGCAGCTCCGCGCTCGCGGGGCGATCTTCGTCGACGAGCTCTCGGGCGAGATCCCCGAGGGTGCGATCACCGTCTTCAGCGCCCATGGCGTCTCGCCGATGGTCCACGCGGACGCCGAGAAGCGGAAGCTCCGCACGATCGACGCGACCTGCCCGCTCGTCACGAAGGTCCACCGCGAGGCCATCAAGTTCGCCGCCGACGGCTACACGATCGTCCTGATCGGTCACGCCGGTCACGAGGAGGTCGAGGGCACGATGGGGGAGGCCCCGGACCGGATCGTGCTGGTCGAGACCGAGGCCGACGTGGACGCGCTCGTCGTCGACGACCCCGAGAAGCTCGCGTTCATCTCGCAGACCACGCTCTCGGTCGACGAGACCCGCAACATCATCAACCGGCTCCGTGAGCGGTTCCCGGCGATCACCGGTCCGCGGACCGACGACATCTGTTACGCCACGACGAACCGCCAGTCGGCCGTCAAGCAGATGGCGGCGAAGTGCGATCTCGTGCTCGTCATCGGCTCGAAGAACTCCTCGAACTCGGTCCGCCTCGTGCAGGTCGCCCAGGAGCACGGCGCGCAGTCCTACCTGATCGACAACGCGAGCGAGCTCCGTGACGAGTGGCTCGAGGGGATGACCACGGTCGGGATCTCCTCGGGGGCCAGCGCGCCGGAGGAGCTCGTCGACGCGCTCGTGCAGTCCTTCCGGGACCGCGGGGTGGAGGACGTCTCGGAGTTCGAGGTGATGCGCGAGGACGTGCGCTTCATGCTGCCGAAGACGATCCGCCTGGCGATGACCGCCGCCAACGCCTGATCACACGCCCGGGACAGCAGTCCGCGTCCGTGCGGTCCGTCGTCGTCAGCGACCTCCACCTGGGGGACGTCCAGGAGCGGGACGTGCTCCGGCGCGCCGGGCCGCTCGCCGCGCTCGTCGCCGCGCTCGGACGCGGCGACCGGCTCGTGCTGCTGGGGGACACGCTCGAGCTGCGCTTCGGGCCGCTCCGCGACGCGCTGGCCGCCGCGGCCCCTGCGCTCGGTGCGCTCGGTGCGGCCGTCGGGGCGGAGGGGGAGGTCGTGCTCGTCCCCGGCAACCACGATCACGCGCTGCTCGACGACTGGCTGCTCGCCCGCGCCGCCGGCGAGGAGGCGCCTGCTCCGCTCGGGCTCGCCGAATCGCCCCCGATCACGGGGCCGGCGCTCCGCCGGCTCGCCGCAGCGGTGGCCCCCGCCCCGCTCCGTCTCGCCTACCCGGGGCTCTGGCTGCGCGACGACGTGTACGCGCTTCACGGCCATTACCTCGATCGGCTCATCACGATCCCGACCTTCGAGCGGCTCGGTGCCGGCGTCATGGGGCGGGTGGCGGGGGCGCTGCCCGCCCAGGGAGCGACCCCCGATGACTTCGAGGATGCGCTCGCGCCCATCTACGCCTGGATGGACGCGGTCGCGCAGGGCCGGCGCCCCGGTTGGACCGTGGCGCGGCAGTCGAGCTCGGCGGGCACGTGGTCGCTGCTGGCGGGGGAGCGGCGCCGCTCGGTGCGCGGGCGCCTCACGCGCGTCGGCTTCCGCGCGGCGGTGATGGCGCTCAACCGGACGAGCATCGGCCCCCTCCAGGCCGAGCTCTCCGGGGTGGAGCTCCGGCGAGCCGGCCTGCTGGCGATGGGGGAGACGGTCGACCGGCTCCAGGTCGACGCCGACCACGTGATCTTCGGCCACACGCACCGCTCCGGGCCGCTTCCGGACGACGACGCGTCCGAATGGCGGGCACCGGGTGGTCCACGGCTCCACAACGCCGGCTGCTGGAAGGACGAGCCCGGCTTCGCGGTCGGCGGACCGTCGAGCCCGTACTACGCCGGCCGCGTCGTCGTGATCGATCCGCAGGGCCCGCCGCGGCTCGAGCGGATCCTCACGGACCTCCGCTGATCAGTCCGCGTCGAGCCCGGGGGTGAACTGCGTGGCGTGGACTTCGAGCTCGCCCGACGCTTCGATCTCGATCGTCGCCTCGGTGTGCACTGCGTGCTCGACGAGCGTGTGCAGGCCGGGCCGGGTGATCTCGCGCGCCTGGCCGTCGACGAGCAGCTCGCCGGTGCCCGAGACGACGACGTGGACCGCCCCGGCCCCGTACGCACCGACGTGCGCCCCGGCGTGCTCACGGGTCGGCTCGACGAGCACCACGTCGGGCGCGTCCTCGGGGCGCAGCGGCGGGACCGGGACGACCTTGAGTCCGAGCAGCTCGCCGATCGCCGTCTCGGTGTCGGCGTAGCCGCCCTCGCCGAGGTGATACTCGAAGAGCCGGAGCTTCTGGTCGAAGAGGTAGCGCGCCGGCCAGCCGGGCGCGTCGAACTGCTTCCAGGCCCGCCATTCGAGGTCGAGGCCGACCGCGTACCCGAGGTCCAGTCGCTCGACCTCGCTGCGCACGAACTCCGGGTCCTGCGAGGGCGGGTAGGCGCCGCAGTGCATTCCCATGGTGCGCAGCCCTGCCTCCGCGTAGCGCTCGTGCCAGGCGCGCAGGTACGGGAGCGTGCGGAGTGAGTTGGCCCGGCAGACGTCGAAGAACTCGACGAGGACCGGACGGCCGACCTGCTGGTCCATGCGCAGCATGGCGACGTTCACCCACTCGAGGACGGGCAGGGGCGGGGCGGAGATGGAGTCCGTCGGCGCACGCATCAGCGGCGCCAAGCTAGCACTGGCACCCGGCGTCATCGCGCGCCTCGACCCGCGCCGCGCGTGAGAGAACTGTGTGGGTTCGCACACCCGGGCTCGCACTGATCTGCAGTTCGGGCTACCGTGCGCCCACGCTCGGTACGTGCCGAGCACGGTCTCCCCACCCCGGCTGGCCCGTCCAGCCGTCCCACATTCCCCCTAGGAGGGTCAGTTGCGCAAGCTCGGACTCATCGCGGCCACCGCCGCGGCGTCAGTCGGCATCACCCAGTTCGCCCAGGCGATCGAGGTCAACCAAGGCCTCAGCGTCGGCACGAAGGGCAGCAAGGGCACGAAGAAGAAGCCCCGGGTCCTGAAGTTCTCGGTCACGACCAGCACGAACGCCGTCGACGCGGAGAAGGACGGCACGTACTCGACGCGGTCGGCCGTCATCCACTTCGACAAGAACCTCCGCTTCAACCCGTCCAAGTTCCCGACGTGCGCGCTGAAGATCGTGGCGACCAAGCCGCGAGAAGTGCCCGAAGGGCTCGCAGGTCGGTGCCGGCTTCGCGAAGGCGACCGTCGGCGAGGGCCAGATCAAGGTCAACCCGACGATCAAGGCCTACAACGACAAGGGCGGCAAGATCAACCTCGCGCTGATCGCCAAGCCCGGTGAGGTCGACTCGTCCGGCATCCTGGTCGGCAAGCTCAAGAAGGACTCCGGCAAGGGCTACGGCTTCAAGCTCGACGTGCCGATCCCGGCGAAGCTGCAGGAGCAGCTCGGCCTGAAGATCACGCTGACCAAGTTCAACACCGTCATCAGCAACAAGACGGTCAAGGTCAAGGGCAAGAAGTACGGCTACGTGGAGTCGATCGGCTGCCCCAAGGGCGGCAAGTACAAGTTCGGCGGGGACTTCGTGTTCTCCGACGCGACCAAGAAGAAGGTCACCACCACCGCGAAGTGCTAGCTCCTCGGAGCTGAGGCGCAGGACCGCGACGGGCGGGCTCTCGGGCCCGCCCGTCGTACGTCCCGCTCGTCCATTCGTCCAGTACCGCAACCTCGCCTCACGGGCTGCGTTCCTCATTCGCCGGTGACGTCCCGTTCGCCGCGTTCAATCTCTGAAGGAGAACACCACCTTGCGCAAGCTCGGACTCATCGCGGCCACCGCCGCAGCATCGATCGGCGTCACGTCGGCCGCCCAGGCCATCGACGTCAACCAGGGCATCAGCATCGGCATCAAGGGGGGCAAGGGCACGAAGGCGAAGCCCCGCAACCTGATCCTCTCGGTCACGACGAACACGAACGCCGTCGACGCGGAGAAGGACGGCACCTACTCCACGAAGTCGGCGGTCATCCACTTCGACAAGAACCTCAAGTTCAACAACGCCAAGTTCCCGACGTGCGCGCTGAAGATCGTGGCGACCAAGCCGGAGAAGTGCCCGGCGGCCTCGCTCGTCGGCAAGGGTTTCGCGAAGGCGACGGTCGGCGAAGGTCAGATCAAGGTCAACCCGACGATCAAGGCCTACAACGACAAGAACAACAAGATCAACCTCGCGCTGATCGCCAAGCCCGGTGAGGTCGACTCCTCCGGGATCCTGGTCGGCACGCTCAAGAAGGACTCGGGCAAGTACGGCTCCAAGCTCGACGTGCCGATCCCGGCCAAGCTGCAGGAGCAGCTCGGCCTGAAGATCACGCTGACGAAGTTCAACACCGTCATCAACCGCAACACGGTCACGGTCAAGGGCAAGAAGTACGCCTACGCGACCTCGGTCGGCTGCACCAAGGGCAAGTACAACTTCGGCGGGGACTTCAAGTACTCCGACGGCACCGGCGAGAAGGTCACGACGACCGTCAAGTGCTAGTCGGGCCTCCGGCCCACTGAGCTGTCCTCGAGGGGCGGGCCGTAGCGGCCCGCCCCTCGTGCGTTCAGGGGGCGATCGGACCCCTGCAGCTTCTAGGATCCCCGCATGCGGAACTTCGCGATCGTCGCCGTCGCCCTCGTCGTCCTCGCGCTCGGGTTCGTCCTAGCCACGCGGTCTGACGAGGCCGACGCCCCGACCACCTCCGCGCAGGGCACGACCACCGAGACGGTGACCGCCCCGCCGACGGAGACCGCCGCGGCCCCGGAGCCCGCCGCCGAGCCGGAGCCGGGGCCGGAGCCCGAGCCCAAGCCGAAGGTGCCCACCGTCGCCTTCGCCGACGGCAAGCCGACGGGCGGCGTCCGGAAGCTCTCGTTCTCCAAGGGGGACGACATCACGTTCAAGGTGTCCTCCGACGTCGCCGAGGAGATCCACGTCCACGGCTTCGACATCTCTAAGACCGTCGCGGCCGGTAAAAGCGTCACCTTCGCGTTCCCGGCCAAGTTCGACGGCAAGTACGAGGTCGAGATGGAAGGGAGCGCGACGCAGATCGCCTCCCTGGAGATCCAGCCTTGAGCCGTCGCGCAGCGTCGGCGGCGGCGGGCTTCGGCCTCCTCGGCGCCGCCGCCTTCCCGGCGTTGGCACAGGCCCACGGGCTGGTCGGCCGCCAGGACCTCCCGATCCCGCGGCTGCTGTTCGTCTGGGCCGCCGCCGCGGTCCTCATCGCCTCCTTCGTCGGCCTCGCGGTCCTGTGGCCGAAGCCGCGCCTCGAGCAGGCCGCAGGCCGGCGGGTGCTCACCGTCCCGGCCTTCCTCGTGCCGGTCGCGGGCGCGATCGGCATCGCGCTCTTCGCCATCGTCGTCTACGCCGGATTCGCGGGGACGCAGACCCCCACGGCGAACCTCGCCCCGACCGCCGTCTACGTGCTCTTCTGGGTCGGCCTCGCGTTCGTCAGCCTGTTCCTCGGCGACGTGTTCCGCGCGTTCAACCCGTGGCGGGCCCTCGGCCGGGCCTTCGGCTTCGTGGCCAAGCGGGCGGCCGGGGAGCGCCTGCCCGCGCCGTTGCCCTACCCGGAGAAGCTCGGTCGCTGGCCTGCGGCGGTCGGCCTGGTCGTCTTCGCCTGGCTCGAGCTCGTCTACAGCGGCCGGGAGGACCCGAGCACGGTGGCGACGGCCGCGCTCGTCTACGCAGGCGTCCAGCTGCTCGGCATGAGCGTCTACGGCGTCGAGGCCTGGTGCCGCCGCGGCGACGCCTTCGGCGTGTACTACAGCCTCCTCGGCCGCCTCGGGGTGCTCGACTGGCGCGGTCGCGAGCTCTGGGTGCGCCCGCTCCTCTCCGGGGCGACGGGGATCACCGCGGTGCCGGGGACGGTCGCGGTCATGATCGCCCTGATCGGCACGACGAGCTTCGACGGCTTTTCGCAGGGGCCGACCTGGAACTCGCTCGCGCCCGATCTGCAGCAGCTCCTCGTCGACGCCGGGATCTCGCAGGAGACCGCACTGCAGCTCGCCTTCACGATCGGGATGGCCGCGGTCATCGCGGTCGTTGCCGGGCTCTACCGCCTGGGGACCGTCGGAATGCGCTCGATCGACACGCGCTTCGGTGCGGGGGAGCTCGGGGCCCGCTTCGCGCACTCGCTGCTGCCCATCGCGCTCGCCTACGTGGTCGCCCACTACTTCTCCTACCTGGCGGTCCAGGGCCAGGCGATCGGCTATCTCGCCTCGGATCCTCTGGGGCGCGGCTCGGACCTCTTCGGGACCGCGACCGCCTCCATCGACTACGGCTTCGTCACCGCCAACACGGTCTGGTACGTGCAGGTCGGGGCGTTGATCGCCGGGCACGTCAGCGGGCTCGTGCTCGCGCACGACCGCGCGCTCATGATCTACGCGAACGCCCGCGACGCCACCCGCTCGCAGTACTGGATGCTCACCGTCATGGTGGGCTTCACCTGCCTGGGGCTCTGGCTGCTGAGCGCGGGAGCGGTCTGACCCGTGGCCCTGGCGCACATCGGGCACTGGTACACGGAGCTTCTGTACGTCGCGCCGGTCGTGCTGATGGTGGGCTGGCTGAAGCTCGCAGGCGCCCGTGAGCGACGCCGGCAGCGCGCCGGGGTGCGAGGGCGTTCTCACACAAGAGGCTGAACCGTCTGCGCGTTCCGTTCGAAAGAGCGGGTAGGACCACACCGCAACGGGAAGGCCAGGAACGCGATGACCACCACGCATCATCTGCACCCGCTGCTCGACGAGTTGGCGGACACCCGGGAGCTCATCGTCCGGCGGGTCGTCGACACGGAGGACGCGCCCCGCGCGGTCTGGCGGGCCGCGGCCCAGGACGCACATGAGCGCTACCTCGACTGGAGCGCCGGCGGCGGGCGCCGGGCCCACACGGCCTACCTGGCCGCCGAGGATCAGGCCGACGCCGCTCTGGCCTCGCTCCGCGCCGCCGCCACCGACGGCTGAGCCGTCCGTCAGGCCTCCGGGCTAGGGGGATTCGGACTGCAGCCGGCGCACGTCGTTGGCCAGCGCGGCCGGCGTGAGCTGATCGAGCGGAAAGGCCGAGCGCTGGAAGCCGCGCTTGTCGATCACGACGACGCGGGCGGAGTGCTCGAAGGTGTCCGGCGTCGCGCGGGGGTCGGTCGCTCGGCGACGGGGACAACGCGCCTCGTACGCGTCGCTCTGGGGCTGCACCCCGTACGCCCGCCAGATCGGGCAGAGCTCCTCCGCGCTGCCGAGGCCGAACCGCATCCGGCCGGTGATCCGTCGGCCGACGAGGAAGCGGCGGGCCAGCGCCGCGTCGTCGACGTCAGGGTCGGCGGAGATCGCGGTGGCCGCCACGTCCTTGCCGGCGGGCCCGAGCTCGTCGAGCGCGCCGAGGATCTGCGAGGCGGTGACCGGGCAGGTGTCCTCGCAGGTGGTGTAGAGGAACGTCAGCACCGTGACGCGACCCCGGGAGTCCTGCTGCGTGAAGGGCTTGCCCTCCTCGTCGCGGAGGCGGAAGTCCGGGGCGCGGGCTCCGGGCGGGCTCTGGGCGCCGGCGAACCCGTCGGCGCCGACCGCGACGGTGGAGCGCTCGTCCGCACCGCTCGAGCCGAAGAGGAGCACGGCGCCGAGCACGACGGCGACGAGGCCCAGGGCGGCCGCGAGGGTGAGCTGGATCCGGGCGGGCACGGGCAGCCAGGGTAGAGCGAGGGAGGCGGGCTCCCGCGCCCGCTAGCGTCGCCCGCATGGACGCCAAGCAGGGCGCGCTCATCGCCGCCATCCTCGGCTCGGTCGTGGTCTCGATCGACGCCACCGTGGTGAACGTCGCGCTCCCGTCGATCACCGACGACCTCGGTGGCGGGCTCAGCGGCCAGCAATGGGTCGCGAACGCCTACCTGCTGACGCTGGCGGCGCTCATCCTCGTGTCGGGCTCGCTCTCCGACCTGTTCGGGGAGCGCCGCATCTTCACGGTCGGGGTCGCGGGCTTCGGGGTCACGAGCGTGCTCTGCGCGGCGGCGCCGAGCATCGAGCTGCTCGTCGCCGCACGAGCGCTCCAGGGAATCTCCGGCGCTCTGCTCACCCCGGCCGCGCTGGCGATCCTCGTCGCCGTCTTCCCCGCCTCCGAGCGCGGGCGGGCGATCGGCACCTGGACGGCCTGGGGCGGAATCGGCATCCTGCTCGGGCCGCTGCTGGGCGGCCAGATCGTCGACGCGACCTCTTGGCGCGTCGTCTTCGCGATCAACGTCCCCGTTGTGCTCGGGACGCTCGCTCTCGCGGCCCGCTACGTCCCGGAGGGCCGCGGCGGGTCCACCTCGCAGCGGGTCGACGGCCGCGGCGCGTCGCTCGCCGCCCTTGGTCTCGCCGGCCCGACCTTCGCGCTCATCCAACAGCCGCAGGACGGCTGGGGGAGCCTCACCGTCCTCGGCCCCCTGCTCGGCGGGCTCGCGTTGCTCGGCCTGTTCCTGCGGCACGAGGCCCGGACGCCCGAGCCGATGCTCCCGCTGGCGTTGTTCGTGCGCCCCAACTTCCGCTGGGGGAACGTCGAGACGCTCGTGATGTACGCGGGAATCGCGCTGTTCGGCTTCTTCGTCGGCCTGTTCCTACAACAGGTCGCGGACTATTCGGCCCTCAAGGCGGGAACGATCGGGGTGGTCCCGACCGGGATGATGTTCTTCCTCTCCGGACGCTTCGGGGCGCTGGCCGACCGGTTCGGGCCCCGGGTCTTCATGGGGGTGGGGCCGCTCGTGGTCGCGCTCGGGTTCCTGGCCATGCTGCGACTCGACGAGCAGGTCGCCTTCACCACCGACCTGCTGCCGGCGCTGACGCTCTTCGGCCTCGGGCTCTCCGTCACCGTGAGCCCGTTGACCGCGGCGGTGCTTGCCGACGTCGATCAGGCCAACGCGGGGATCGCCTCCGCGATCAACAACGCCGTCGCCCGGACGGCAGGGCTGCTCGCGACGGCGGGGGTGGGTGCCGTGCTCGCCGCCTCCTACGCCTCCGGGGTGAACGCGAACCTCGAGGGGACGCGGCTCTCGCCGGCGGGAACCGCGCTGGTCGAACGGGCGAAGTCGCGGGCGCTCAACGTGCCCGACGTCAGCAGACTCCCGACGGCCGACCGCGAACCGGTGGTGCGGGCCACGCAGGCGGCGGCCATCGATGCGTTTCATCTCGGGATGATCATCGCCGCGGTGCTGCTCACCCTCGGCGGCCTTGCGGGCATCCTGAAGATCCGCAACCCGGGCCCCTGCGGGGCGCGGGCCGCCGATTGCCCCGGCGGCCAGCTCGCCGGGACGCCGCTGCCCGCCGGTCAGGCGGGAGCGGCGACGACCGGGTGAGCCCCGGGCCGTCTGAAAGACTTCCGGCATGACGAGCCTCGACGCCTACGGTTCCGGCCCCGACCCCGCCTGGCTCCGCACCGACTGGGCCGAGCACCAGTCCTGGGTGGTCGTGAACGGGACGCCGGTGAACGTGATCGACGTGGGGCCGAAGGACGCGCCGGTCCTGCTCTTCGTCCACGGGCACTCGGCCTGCTGGCAGCACTGGCTGGAGCAGCTTCCGCACTTCATGGGCTCGCACCGCTGCGTGGCCCTGGACCTCCCGGGCTTCGGCCGGTCCCCGCTCGACGCGCCGGTCTCGATGGAGAAGTACGCGCGGACGGTCGACGCGGTCTGCGAGACGCTCGGCATCGCCGCCGCCTGCGTCGTCGGCAACTCGATGGGGGGCTTCGTCGCCGCCGAGCTCGCGATCTCGTTCCCCCGGCGGGTCGAGCGGCTCGTCCTGGTCGCCGCGGCGGGGATGAGCGGGAAGTACATCGGCCTGCCGACGGCCGTGATCGCGCACCCCGGCGGCATGATGCTCGGCCGCGTGCTCTTCGGCCTCGGCGGCCTCACCGACGGCCAGCGGCGGCTGCTCTCGCGGCGGGCGCGCGGCCGCCGGGCGGCAATCGGCTTCGTCTGCACGAAGGCGGAGCAGCTCCATCCCGCGCTCGTCGCCGAGCTCCTCACCGGAGCCGGGCGGCCCGCGGGTGCCCCCGCCGCGGTCGATCTCGCGACCTACGACTTCCGCGACCGCGTGCCGGACATCGCCTGCCCGACCCTGATCGTCTGGGGCGACCGCGACCTGCTCGTGCCCACCTCCTGCGGCGAGGAGTACGAACGCGCGATCCCGGATGCGCGTCGTGTGGTCTACGACGGGACCGGGCACCTGCCGATGCTCGAGCGCCCGGCCCGCTTCAACGCAGACCTCGCCGCCTTCCTCGAGGAGGACCCGGGTGAGGTCCGCCCCGCCCGGGCGAGCGCAGCCGCGTAGGCCAACCCGCGCCAGCGCTCAGGGCTCGATGAGGCCGCGCCGGATCGCGTAACGGACGAGCTCGACGCGGTCCCGCATGCCGAGCTTGCGGAGCAGGTTCCCGCGGTGCGACTCGACGGTCTTCTCCGAGAGGTGGAGGATCTGGCCGATCTCCGAGTTCTTGTGGGCTTCGGCGATCAGCTTGAGGACCTCCTGCTCGCGCGGGGTGAGCGGCTCGGACGGGCCGGTCGACTCGTCGTTCATCCATTCCCGGATGAAGCGCTGCTCGGCGGCGATCGTGAGGAAGGGCTCGCCCCGGAGGACGGCGCGCACCGCGTCGACGAGGGCGGTGTCGGCCTCCATCTTCAGCACGTAGCCGCCCGCGCCCGCCTTCAGCGCCTCGAAGAGGTACCGCTCGTCGTCGTGCATGGAGAGCATCAAGACCGAGACCTCCGGCGCCTGGATGCGGATCTCGCGCGCCGCCTGCAGCCCGGTGAGCTTCGGCATCGACACGTCGAGGATGCAGAGGTCCGGGCGCTCGGCCAGCGCCACGGCGACCGCCTCGGCGCCGTCCGCCGCCTCGGCCACGACCCGCATGTCCGCCTGGCGGTCGAGCAACAGCTTCAGGCCGGTCCGGACCACGCCGTGGTCGTCGGCGATCATCAGCCGGGCGGTCATGAGGCGAGCGCCTCGACGACGACCGGTCGGCGGGAGGGCAGGGGCGGCGGAACGCTCGGCCGGGTCTCGCCGATGACGAGCTCGACCGTCGTCCCGCGGCCCGGGGCCGACATCACCGCGAGGCTGCCGCCGGCGAGCAGGGCGCGCTCGCGCATCCCCGCGAGGCCGAGCCCGCTGGAGGTCCGCTTTTCGATCCCGCATCCGTCGTCGATCACGCGCACGACGGCGCGCTGGTTGCGGCGACGGACCTCGACGTGGACGGCGCTCGCCCGCGCGTGCTGCGCGACGTTCGAGAGCGACTCCTGGACGACCCGGTAGGTGACGAGCTGACCGTCGGCGTCCATCGCATCGTCGAGGCCGGCGGCGAGATCGAGGGTCGCGGTCACGCCGGTCTCGTTCCCGAAGCGCTCGACCTGGGTGTGCAGCGCGGCCTCGAGCCCATGGTCGTCGAGGGCGGTTGGGCGCAGCTCGCGGGCCAGCCGCAGCAGCTCCTGCATCGCCTGGTTGCAGGCGACCTGGGTCTCCCGGAGCTCGGCGGCGAGCTCTGGGGGAGCACCGTGGGCGGAGGCCTGGAGCCGGAGGAGGACGCCCGTGAGCGCCTGGTTGGCCTCGTCGTGCAGATCGCGGGCGAGGCGCGCGCGCTCGGCCTCCTGCGCGCGGAGCACGGCGCTCGCGCCCCCGGCCCGCTCCTCCTCGAGCCGTGCGAGCATCCGGTTGAACGCCTCCCGCAGGCGGATCACGTCGGCGGAGTCGGCGGTCAGCGGCACGGTGCGGACGCCGGGCTTCGTGAGGTCGACACGCTCCATGGTCTCGATCAGCTCCCCGAGCGGCGCGAAGCGGCGGCGCAGGACGACCCCGTTGACGAGGACCGTCGCCAGGATCGCGGCCACGAGGACCATGAACTGGCGGCTCTCCGCGACCCCCGCGAAGTCGAGCCGGGCTGCCACCATCGCCGCCAGGACCGCGGTGATCACGAGCGCCGCGTTGACCGCGAGGATCTGGTGGTGGAGGGGGCGCCCGCGCATGCTCACTGGGAGTACATCGGCCGCACCGGCGGAGAGCGTGAGGCCGCTACACTTTCTGAAGCACTACCAAAACCGATCAGCATTAGGTGGTTTCCCGTGAGTCCCTCAGGCGCCGAGTACATCAAGCAGGTCAAAGCCTCCGTCGAGGAGGTCGATCCGTCGGACGTCAGGCCGCTGCTCGGCAACGGCGTCGCGATCATCGACGTGCGGGAGAGCGACGAGGTCAGCGCGGGCAAGCTGCCCGGTGCCAAGGCCATCCCACGCGGCTTCCTGGAGAGCCGCATCGAGGCCACGGTGCCTGACCATTCGCAGAAGGTCGTCCTCTACTGCGCCTCCGGTGCCCGCTCGGCGCTCGCCGCCAACACGCTCGTGCGTGACCTCGGCTACGAGGACGTCGTCTCGATGAAGGGCGGCATCACGCTGTGGAAGGACCGCGGCTACGAGGTCGAGGTCCCGTTCCGCTTCAGCGCCGAGGAGCGCGAGCGCTACTCGCGTCACTTCCTGCTGCCCGAGGTGGGCGAGGAGGGGCAGCGCAAGCTGAGCGAGGCCAAGGTGCTGCTGCTCGGCGCGGGCGGCCTCGGCGCGCCGACGGCGTTCTACCTGGCGGCCGCGGGCGTCGGGACGCTCGGCATCGTCGACGATGACGTGGTCGACCTCTCGAACCTCCAGCGCCAGGTCATCCACAAGACCTCCACGATCGGCGTCTCGAAGGTCGACTCGGCCGAGGCCGCGATCAACGACCTGAACCCGAACGTCAACGTCGTCAAGCACGAGCTTCGCCTGGACTCCACGAACATCATGGACGTCATCGAGGGCTACGACATCATCGTCGACGGGGTCGACAACTTCCCGACGCGCTACCTGCTCAACGACGCCACCGTGCGGCTCAAGATCCCGGTCGTGAGCGCCGCCATCCTCGGCTTCGAAGGGCAGCTCTCGGTCTTCGCGCCCTACGACGGGCCCTGCTACCGCTGCCTCTTCCCGGTGCCGCCGCCGGCCGAGCTCGCCCCCTCCTGCGGCGCCAACGGCGTCCTCGGGGTGCTCCCGGGCACGATGGGGCTCCTGCAGGCCACCGAGGTCATCAAGCTCGTGATCGGCGTCGGCACGCCGCTCATCGGCCGACTGCTCATGTACGACGCGCTGGACGCCGCGACCACCGAGCTCAAGGTGCGCCGCGACCCGGAGTGCCCGATCTGCTCGCGCGAGCCCGACGAGATCTCCGACGAGGAGATGGGCGTCTTCCCCGACTACGAGGCGTTCTGCGCCGCCGCCGGCTGACCTTTCCCCCTCCACGAACCGAACAACGAGGATTTTCACACCATGGCCACCATCCGCATCCCCCCAGTCCTGCGTGCCGCCGTCGGCGGCGAGCGTGAGGTCTCCGCCGAGGGCGAGAACGTCGGAGACGTCCTTCGCGCGCTGACGCAGGAGCATCCCGACACCTCCGCCCAGATCTTCAGCTCGAGCGGAGAGCTGAACCGCTACGTCAACGTCTACCTCAACGACGAGGACGTGCGCGTGCTCGACGGCCTGACCACCGGTGTCGGCGGGTCGGACGTCCTGGTCATCCTCCCGGCCATGGCCGGCGGCGCCTAGCGAGCACCCGCTTCCGCTCCCGCCAACTGGTTTGGCGAGGAGCGGTGCTGGGCTACGCTTTTCCCCATGGCCGTTCCGCCGCTGGAGACCCGCCCCTGTGGCGGGCGGTACACCGACCTCGTGCAGGCGATCGGCAACACGCCGCTCGTCGAGCTGAAGCGCCTCTCGCCGAAGCCCGGCGTGCGCATCTGGGCCAAGCTCGAGTCGGCCAACCCGACCGGGTCGATCAAGGACCGCGTCGCGCGGTCGCTGATCGAGCACGCCGAGGAGAACGGGCTCATCCGGCCCGGGCAGACGATCCTCGAACCGACCTCCGGGAACACCGGGATCTCGCTCGCGATGATCTGCGCGCGCAAGGGCTACAAGCTCAAGGTCGTGATGCCGGACAACGTCACGCCCGAGCGCACGCAGCTGCTCAAGATGTACGGCGCCGAGATCGTGTATTCGCCGGGGAACCAGGGCTCCAACGGAGCGGTCGCGATGGCCGTCGAGATGGCCGCCCAGGACGCGTCGTACTACATGCCCTACCAGTACGGCAACGAGGCGAACCCGCTCGCGCACTACAACGGCACCGCGGTCGAGGTGCTCCGGGAGCTCGACGGCCGGGTCGACGCGTTCGTCGCCGGCCTCGGGACCGGCGGCACGCTCATGGGCTGCGCCCGGCGCTTCAAGGAGGAGCTCGGCGATCAGGTCACGATCGTCGCCGCCGAGCCCATGCAGGGTGAGCCGGTGCAGGGCCTGCGTTCGCTCGACGACGGCTTCATCCCGCCGATCATCGACCTCTCGCTGCTCGACCGGAAGATCTTCGTGACCAACCGAGACGCGATCGTCTGGACGCGCAAGCTGCTCGACGAGGAGGGCCTCTTCGCCGGGGTCTCCTCCGGCGCGATCGCCCGCGTCGCCCACCGCATCGCCGGTGAGATGGACGAGGGCAACGTCGTCTTCATCGTCTGCGACGACGGCTGGAAGTACCTCTCCTCCGGTGTCTACACCCTGCCGGTGGACGAGGTGGCGAACCTCGACTCCACCGTGTGGTGGTAGCCGCCGACTGATCCGGCGAGCACCCCCCGACCGAAGGAACCCATATGCCCAGCCTTGGCCCCATGGAGCTCATCATCATCCTGGCGATCGCCCTGATCGTCATCGGTCCGAAGAAGCTGCCGGACGCCGGGCGTTCGATCGGCAAGGGCATGCGCGAGTTCAAGGACGGGATTGCGGGGACCACGCGGGACGACGACGAGCTCGTCGCCGGCCGCAGCGAGTAGGAGAGCTACCGTCGGGGGGATGCGCATCGCCCCGGATCTGCTCGAGATGGTCGTCGCCCACGCCGTGCGCGACGCGCCGGCGGAATGCTGCGGCGTCGTCGCCACGCGCGACGGTGTCGCCGAGGCCGTGCATCCGCTCGAGAACCTCGCCGCCAGCCCGCTGCGCTTCGAGGTCGACGGCCTGGAGCTGCACCGGCTGCTCAGCGAGATCGAGGACGGCGGCGCCACGATCGGCGCCATCTACCACTCGCACACCCGCTCGGACCCGGTGCCCTCGCAGACCGACATCAACTTCGCCGCAGGCTGGCCCGGCACGGAATGGCTGATCGTCGGTACGAAGGCGGATCCGCCGGACGTCCGGAGCTTCCTCATCGACGGCGGCGACGTCACCCAGGTGCCGATCGAGTGACGGACAGCCCGCTCGTCTGCCCTGGTTGCGAGCAGGCCGCTCCGGCGGGCGAGCGCTTCTGCGCCGCTTGCGGGATGCCGCTCGTCTTCGCGGACGTCGGCCCGGTCTCCGAGGCCACCGAACGGCAGCAGCGTGCCCGGAAGATCAAGAAGCAGTACAGCGAGGGGCCGCTCCGGCGCGTGGCCGTGGGCCGTCATCAGGCCGAGGCCGAGCTCATCAGCGGCCTGCTGCTCGAGCACGGCATCCCCTCGATGTTCAAGCGCTCGGCCGGCTTCGACGTCCCCGACATGCTCTTCTCCGGCCCCCGCGACGTCTTCGTCCCGCAGTCGGGGGAGGAGGCGGCCCGGGAGGTGCTCGCCGAGGTCGAGGCCGAGCACACGGCCGCGGGCGAGCTCGCCGTCGCGGCGGGGGACGAGCCCGGCCCGCGCCGGGCGACCCGCTCCACCCGCACGGTCGCCATCGGGCTCTCCATCGCGCTCGCGCTGGCCTCCCTCGTCCCGGCGTCCGTCCTGCTGGCCCGGGCGATCTCGTGACGTTCCGTCGGGTCATGGGCGGTCTGCTCGTGCTGCTCCTCGCCGGAGCCTTCACCGCGGCGATGGCCTCAGCCGTCCGCTCCACCGTCGACGGAGGCGAGGCGTCGACGACGGGGATCGCGGCGAGCGGACCGACGGGCGCGGCGCTCCCGGTCGCTCCAGCGGTGGGGACACCGCCCCTCCTGCGCGACCCGGCGCCGGTGCCCGTCGCACGTCCTGCCGTGCGCGTCCCCGCGCCGGTACGGCCGTCGCGGGCCCTCGGCAAGCCGAACCGCGGTCGCCTCGCACGGGGCGTCCTGTTCCCCGCCGACGGGCCGGACGTCGCGACCTGGGATGCCGTCCTGCGAACGACGCCGAACCGCGACTGGCGCCGCGTCGGAACCGACCGCCTCGTGCGCACGATCCTCACCGTCGCCGCCGACTACCGGCGCCGGCACCCCGGAGCGCCACGGGTGGTCGTCAGCGACCTCTCACTCCCGCAGGGTGGTCGCTTCGGCCCCGAGTACGGCGGCCTCGGTCACGCCTCGCACCAGAACGGCCTCGACGTCGACATCGCCTACCCCCGCCGCGACGGGCGCGAGGTCGGCGTGAACCGGGTGGGGGAGATCGACCGCGGGCTCTCGCAGGCGCTGGTCGACGGGTTCCTCGGCGCGGGTGCCCAGTTCGTCTTCGTCGGGCCCCGGACGGGTATCGAGGGACCGGGGAACGTGCAGACCCTCGAGAACCACGACGACCACATGCACGTGCGTATCCCGAACGTGCGCTGAGCGGGCGGTCAGGCCTGGCCGGCGAGCCGCGCCACGTGCGCTCGCCAGGTTCCCTCGATGTGCACCATCCCGCGGCCCCGGAACGCGTGGACGAGCTCTCGGCGCGGGTCGCCGTGCCCCGCGGTCGTCACGAAGTCGAGGGCGGCCTGCTCGCCCTCCTCGTTGGCGATCAGGTCGACCACCGACCCGCCGAGCAGCACGGCGTCTCGGACGCCCGGCGGGAACGACGGATGGCCGCCCTCCTTGAGCCGCCGGTTGATCGCCGGACGCGCGTGCTCGGTCTGCCCGCCGAGCCACTGCGCGGCGCCGGCGGCCAGCCAGGCCCAACTGCCGAGGCTCGCGCGTGACCGGAACCGGAGGGGCGGGGGCAGGCGCGGGTTGACGCGGGCGAGCGCCACGCGGGCGTAGAGCGCCGCGGGAGCGCGCATCGCCATCTCGCGGGAACCCGGGACACGGGACGCCCGCAGGAGCCTGGGGGCCAGCAGGTGCAGGGTGCCCTCGTTGGCCCAACCGGTGAGATAGCGGCGTGCGGCGGGCGCGGTCATCCGGACGGCGAGCGCCAGTTGCGGCTGGGCCGCGTAGAGCTGTGCTCGCGAGGGGTGGACGACCACCTCGATCAGCTCGGCTGGTACGGCGCCGATCGCCACCTCGAGGTAGGCGCGGGTGTCCTCGAGCTGCTCCAGCAGCCCGACGACGTCCTCGTCGTCGGCGACGACGTGCCGCGCGAGGAAGCTCGGCGACTCGGTCTCGACCCAGCTCATGACCGACGTCCGGTCGCCGCCACGACGGCGGGGACCGGACGCAGCAGATCAGACGAGCTCAGGGACTCGGGCGTCGCAGATGCCGGTGATCGTCTCGGAGACCGCGGCGAACTCCTTGTCGGAGAGCACCGGCGTGCCCTCGAACGGAAGGTCGCGCGTGATCTCGAGCCACGACTTGCAGCCACCGAACTCGTCGCGGACCTTCACCGTGACGGGACGCGGGATTCGGTAGGTGCGCAGGAGCAGCACGTGCAGCGGGTGACGGCGCTTCCAGTTGAGCCGCTTCTCCGCGTAGTCGCAGGTCCACACGTGGTAGGGCGAGAGCTCGTTGAGCGTCCGCGGATCGGTGATCTGGAAGTGGCCAGCGACCTCGGCCCACGCACGGACGCGGACACGATCGGGCTGCGGGATGCCACCGTCCTGGGTGAGCGCGGAGACCGGCGGGTCGCCGTCGGGCCAGACGCCCTCCTCGAGCGCGCGGCGGAGCTCTGGCGCGTGGGACGGCCGGACGCAGTCGTTGCGCTGGTGATCGAAGGTCGGGTACAGGAAGAAGCGCTGATGCTTCAGCTCGAAGTGCTTGTCATCCTCGCGGATGCCGCCCTTGCGGAGCGTGAGGAGCTGCTCGCCCTCGGCGAGCGCGCGGACGGTGACCGCCCATTCCTTGAATGCGATAGGCATGTATTGACCTGAGGGAGTCGACAGTAGGAAGCCCGTACCTCGAGGCGCGCCGGTCGGGCAGGCGGCCTATGGCACGGGCAGAGGGTCGATTGTGTCAAAGATGTGACCCGACCACCAACTTTACCTGCAAATCCTGGCATTTTGACGGGGAGTCCAAGTGCGCGGGGTGCCGCGTGCCTCAGCCGGCGATCGAGCGACCGGCGGCCTGCTCGTAGCTCGCGAGGATCGCGGCGAAGTCGTCCCCGCCGTGGCCGGCGTCGGCCGCCTGCTCCAGCGCGGCGCTCGTGGCCTCAGCCGCCGGGAACGGCACCCCCGCACGCTCGGCCTCCTGGAGGCAGAGCCGGACGTCCTTGAGCATGTGCTCGAGCTTGAACAGCGTCGTGTAGTCGTGCGTGCGCATCGGCTCGGCCTTCAGCTCCAGCATGAGCGAGGCACCGGAGCCCGAACCCATGACGCGGACGAGCGCATCGAGATCGACGCCCGCCGCCGAGCCCACGAGCAGTGCTTGGGCGAGCGTGCCCGCGTTGACCGCGGCGACCGCGTTGTTGATGAGCTTGACCGTCTGACCTTGGCCGGTCGGTCCGACGTGGAGCAGGAGCGAGCCCATCGCCTCGAAGAGCGGCAGCGCCCGAGAGAAGTCGGCGGACTCGCCTCCGGCCATGATCGTGAGGGTGCCGTCCTCGGCCCGCGGGGACGAGCCCGTGACGGGGGCGTCGAGGAAGCTCCAGCCCTCGGGGAGCGCGGCGGCGACCTCGTGCGCGGCGGCGGGGCCGATCGTCGACATGTCGATCAGGAGCTTCGGCGGACCCGTGAGCTGCTTGGCGATCGCCATGACCTGGTCCCCGTCGACGAGCATCGTGATGAGGACGTCCGCCGCCTCCGCGGCCTCGCCGGGCGTGCCCGCCGCGGTCGTGCCCGGGTGATCACGCACCCAGGCTTCGGCCTTGCCGTCCGTGTGCGTCCAGACGGTGAGCGGGTGGCCGGCGGCGGCGAGGTTCGCGGCCATGCGCGAGCCCATGATGCCGAGGCCGAGGAAGCCGATGCGGTCCATCGTTCGACTCTAGGCGGCCGGACCGTGGCCGCCGCCGCCCGGGGTCTCGAGCCGGATCCGCTGTCCGGCCCGCAGCTCGCCCGTGGCCTTGGCGGGGACGGGCTCCCCGTCGATCAGGTTGCGGCCCGTGGCCCCGTCGGCGCCACCCTCGGCACCTGCGGGGGCGTGGGTGCGGCGCTCGGTGATGAGTGAGTAGGTCATGGGCGCGAGCGCCTCGAGCTCGCGGACGACCCCGTCACCGCCCCGGTGCGCCCCGGCGCCGCCCGAGCCCCGCCGCACCGCGTACTCGACGACGCGCAGCGGCAGCTCCAGCTCGAGCGCCTCGACCGGCGTGTTGCGGGTGTTGCTCATCGCGACGTGGACGCCGCTCGGGCCCGGGGCGTTCCGGCTGGCGCCCTGGCCGCCGCCCACCGTCTCGTAGTAGGAGAACGCCTCTCCGGCGAGCGTCAGGTTGTTCATCGTGCCCTGGCCGAGGGCCCGGCCGAAGGCGCGCAGGACCAGGTCGGCGACCCGTGAGGACGTCTCGACGTTGCCGGCCGCGACGGCGGCGGGGGCGCAGGCGTCGAGCAGCGTGCCCGGCTCGGTGAGCACCGTGACCGGGCGGTGGGCGCCGGCGCTCGGGGGGACGTCGGGGTCGGTGAGCACGCGCATCGCGAAGACGGCCGCGCTGACCGTGACCGCGCGGGGGCAGTTGAGGTTCCCTCCGTCGAGGCCCGCGGAGCCCCGGAAGTCGAGCGTGACCTCCTCGCCACGGACGGTCGCGGTGAGCAGCAGCCGCACGTCGCCCTCGGTCGCCTCGAGGACGTCCTCGGCGGTGTGCACGCCGTCGGGGAGTCCGGCGAGCGCGGCCCGCGTGCGGCGCTCGGTGTAGTCGAGCACGCCCGCGGTGGCCTCGCGCAGGCCGTCCACGCCGAGCCGGTCGGCCAGGGCGCGGAGTCGGGCGACGCCCAGCCGGGTGGCCGCGAGCTGGGCTCGGAGGTCGGCGCGGCGCTCGGCCGGCTGCCGCATCCGCGCGGTGAGCTCCTCCATGGCCGTCGCGTCGAGGATCCGGGGCGCGATGATCACGCCCTCCTGCTCGAGCCGCGTGGAGTCGGCGGGCATGGATCCCGGTACCTCCGCACCCACGTCGGCGTGATGGGCACGGGCGGCCGCGAAGCCGAGGAGCTCCCCGGCCTCCGTGAAGGCGGGGGTGATCACGGTGATGTCCGGCAGGTGCGTGCCGCCCGCGTAGGGGTCGTTCAGGATCCAGGAGACGCCGGGCGCGTGCTCCCGGTCGAGGACGGCTGCCACCGCGAACGGCATCGAGCCGAGGTGCACCGGAATGTGCTCGGCCTGCATCACGCACTCCCCGCCGGGGTCGAAGAGCGCGGTCGAGCAGTCGTGGCGCTCCTTGATGTTCGGCGAGTGCGCGGCCCGGATGAGCGTGGCGCCCATCTCCTCACACGCAGAGCGCAGGGCGCCGGTGGCGACCTGCAGCGCGATCGGGTCGAGTGATGTTCGGGAGGGGCGCGAGCCTTCCTGGCGTTCTCGCACATCGGTCCGCTCGAGGCGCAGGGTGCCGACGCTGTCGCGGCCGCCGGCCCAGCCCTCCGGGACGAGCGCGGTGAACTCGGGCCCGGTGCATCGCGTGGGCCCCGTCACCGACGCGTCGTGGCCCTGCCCGTCCTGTCGGAGCACCGCGGCACCCTGTGTCCTCCAGCGGCGCCGGACGGTGACGAGCTCCCACGGGGCCTCCGGGTCGGCGTAGCCGTACCGCTCCTCGTGGGCCGCCGCCAGGGCCGCGCCGAGGGCTGGCGCGGTCGGCGCGACGCCGCGCAGCGCGAGCTCGTGGGCCTGCCCGCGGTACCGGAGCTCCCAGGTGACCTCGTCGGCGTCCCCGGCGAGCGCGGCGAGCGTGTCGGCGTGGAGCTCGGGACTCGGTCGGAGCACGGACTGCGCCTCGTCGCGCCGACGCTCCGCGGCCGCGAGCCCGAGCGCGGAAAGCACCGAGCCCGCCTGCGGTACGAGCACCCGCTCGATCCCGAGCTCCTCGGCCAACGCGGTGGCGTGGAGCGGGCCAGCGCCACCGAAGGCCAGCAGCGCGAAGCCGCGTGGGTCGATCCCGCGCTCGACCGTCATCACCCGGAGCGCGCGGAGCATCTCCGCCTCTGCGACGCGCAGGATGCCGACCGCGGTCTCCTGCACGCCGAGATCGAGCTCGCCGGCCAGCCGGCCGACCGCGCTGCGGGCGGCCTCGACGTCGAGCCGCACTCCTCCCGCCAGCTCGCCGTCGAGGTGGCCGAGCACCACGTGGGCGTCGGTGACCGTGGGCTCCAGGCCGCCGTGGCCGTAGGCGGCGGGTCCGGGCCGCGCCCCCGCACTCTGCGGCCCCACCCGGAGCGCGCCGCCCGCGTCTCGCCACCCGATCGAGCCGCCGCCGGCGCCGACCGTGTGCACGTCGACCATCCCGAGGGCGAGGGGACGGCCGCCGACCTCACGGCCGCTCGTCTCCCGCACCCGGCCGTCCTCGACGACACAGACGTCGCACGAGGTGCCGCCCATGTCGAAGCAGAGAAGGTCGGCCTCGCCCGCGGAGGCGGCCACGAGCGCGGCGGCCGCGGCGCCGCCGGCCGGGCCCGAGAGGACGGTGAAGGCCGCGTGCGCCGCGGCGGTCGACAGCTCGGTGAGCCCGCCCGAGCTCTGCATCACCTCGGGCTCCGGGAGCCCGCGCTCCCGCGTAGCGGCCTCCAGTTGCGCCAGATAGGCGGCGAGCAGAGGCGAGAGCGCGGCGTCGATCTCGGTGGTGGCGGCCCGCTCGTACTCCCGGAACGTGCCGACCACCTCGTGGGAGAGGGAGACGTGGACGCCCGGCATGCGTGCTCGGAGCGCGGCCCCGAGGGCGCGCTCGTGCTCGGGGTGACGGTCGGCGTGGAGCAGGCAGACGGCGACGGCATCGACGTCGAGGGCGGCGACCCGATCCGCCACTGCGGCGGGGTCGGCGAGGGGGCGGAGGATCTCGCCGTCGGCGGCCACCCGTTCGGGTACCGGGACGCGGCGCCCGGGGGGGACCAGTGGGGCCGGGTGCGCGGCCTCGAGCCGGTAGAGGTGGGCCCGGGCCTGGCGGCCCAGCTCGACGACGTCGACGAAGCCCTCGGTGGCCGCGAGCGCCGTCCGCGCGACCTTCCCCTCGAGGAGCGCGTTCGTCGCGACGGTCATGCCGTGGGCGAAGGAAGCGACGTCTCCGGGGGAGCGGCCGGCGGCGGCCAGGACGGTGTCGATGGCCGCGAGAACACCGACGGACTGATCGTCGGGCGTCGTCGGCGCCTTCGCCGTCGTGATGCGGTCGCCGTCCACGAGGACGGCGTCCGTGAAGGTCCCTCCGACGTCCACCCCGAGCAGCATCGAGGCGAGACGCTACTTCCCGCGCACCGCGGCGCGGGCTACGCGGCGACCGCCACCTCGGCCTCCTCGGTCTCCGCGAGGTGCTGGTGGGACGGGCAGTAGCCGTTGTGCGCCAGGGGTTCGCGCTGGCAGGCGGTGCCGCGACGGGTGGTCGCCCGGCACTGCAGCGGGTTGCCGTTGGCGTCGTAGCCGTGGCGGGGCTGCTTCAGCAGCCACTCCTCGGCCGCCTGGACGTAGGCCTCGACCACGTGCCAGACCCTGGCCTGCGCGGTGACCGGGAAATGCCCCCGAATGTCCGCGAACAGCGTCCGGGCGGGACGGGCGAAGTAGTGACGGTCGCTGGCGAGCCGCTCCAGGTTCGCCTCGCAGGCTCGGAGCACGGCCTCGTGGCCACGGCCTGGGTCCGAGCCCTTCGGCGACTCGATGTCGCGGGCGAGCTCTCGGTAGATACCTCTGCTGAACTGGAACATGGTCTGTTTCGAGCCCTAGGGCTCGTCCTCTCCTCCGTGACGGTTCGACACGCTGTCCTCACGCAACCCACGACGCAGTGTCGAGATTCGGTGTGAAGGCTGAAACGACGCCAGTGTTGGGTTGGCGTTAAGCGCCGACCGGCGGGCGCCGGAGAGGGACCGGGCGGGACGTCAGCGCCAGCGCTCGAGCTGGGGACCCGCGTCGCCCCGGACGGTCGCGTGCATCCCGTCGAGGCCGGGGTCGAGCTCCGGGAAGTCGACGCGCAGGTGCGCGCCGCGACTCTCCTCCCGGGCGAGGGCACAGAGCGCGATCAGGCGAGCCAGCGGATGCGGGTCCCCGGTCAGGCGCTCGAGCCCCGCACGGTCACGTTCGACGCCCGCGAGCTCCCACAGCGCGGTGCGGGTCTCTGCGGAGGGAACGTCGATCACGCCCGCGGTCGGGCGCGGGGAGAGCGGCGAGGGCTCCGGCTCGTCGAGCCCCGCGAGCGCCGCGCGGCGGCCCATGACGAAGCACTCGCTGAGGGAGTTCGAGGCGAGGCGGTTCGCCCCGTGAAGCCCGGTGCAGGCGGACTCGCCGATCGCGTAGAGCCCGGGAACCGTCGTTCCCCCGTCGAGATCCGCGGCGATCCCGCCCATGACGTAGTGACACGCCGGGGCGACGGGGAGCAGCTCGGTGACCGGATCGATCCCGTGGTCCCGGAGGGCGTCGACCACGTTCGGGAAGAGGCGCGGGTCGATGTGGCGCATGTCGAGGTCGACGTGGTCCGTGCCCTGCTCCCGGACCTTGCGGAAGATCGCGCGGGCGACCTCGTCGCGCGGGGCGAGCTCCTCGACGAAGCGCTCACCGTGCGCGTCGAGCAGGGTCGCGCCCTCGCCACGGATCGCCTCGGTCACGAGGAATCCCTCGCGGCCCGGCACGCCGATGATCGCGGTGGGGTGGAACTGGACGAACTCGAGGTCGGCGAGGGCCGCGCCGGCGGCGTGGGCGAGCATCAGCCCGATGCCGAGCGAGCCGGGCGGGTTCGTGGTGCGCGACCAGAGCGCGGCGGCACCCCCGGTGGCGAGGACCGTGGCCCGTGCGCTGATCGCCCGACCGTCCTCGCAGACGACGCCGATGCAACGACCGCTGCCCTCCGCCGTCCACAGCGCCGAGGCCCGCGCGCCCTCGAGCACGGTGATCCCCGGCTCCTGCACCACGACGGAGGCGAGCTGGCGCACCACGCGCCGCCCCGTCGCGCTGCCGCCCGCGTGGGCGACCCGGCGGCGACCGTGGCCGCCCTCCAGGCCGAGGGCGAGCTCCCCGTGCTCGTCGCGGTCGAAGCCGACGCCGAGCGCCACGAGGTCGGCGACCGCCCGCGGCGCCTCCCGGACCAGGACGTTCGCGGCGGTCCGACGGACCGCGCCGCGCCCGGCGGTCTCGGTGTCGCGGCGGTGGAGGTCGGGGGAATCGTCCGGGCCGAGCGCCGCGGCGAGGCCTCCCTGCGCCCAGTAGGAGGACGTCTGCGCGAGCGGCGTGGCCGACACGAGGATGACCTTCGCGCCCTCCCGGGCGGCGCTCAGCGCGGCGTAGAGGCCGGCCCCGCCGGCGCCCACCACGCAGACGTCGGCGCTCATCGCGGGCTCGCTCTGCGCGGGTGGGGAGGCCATAGGGCCGGGTACGGTACCCGCGTGCCCCACGGACCTCTCTTCGTCCACCCGGCCTCCTCGCTGGCCCACGACACCGGCCCGGGTCATCCGGAGCGCGCCGAGCGCATCGTGGCCCTCGCGGCGGCGCTCGAGGAGCACGCGAACTTCGGGTACGAGCCGTGTGCCTCGCCTCGCGCGAGCGACGCCCAGCTCGTCGCGGTGCATCCCCCGGAGCACATCGCTCGGATCGAGGCCATCTGTGCCTCCGGCGGCGGCGCGATCGACGCCGACACGGTGGTCTCCTCCGGGTCCGGGGAGGCGGCGCGGCACGCGGCCGGTGGGGTCGTCGCGCTCGTGGACGCGCTGCTCGCCGGCGATGAGCGCGTCGGGGCCTCGCTCCACCGCCCGCCGGGGCACCACGCGGAGGCCGACCGGGCCATGGGCTTCTGCCTCTACAACTCGGTCGCCGTCGGCGCACAGCACGCGCTCGACGCTCACGGGCTCGAACGCGTCCTGATCCTCGACTGGGACGTCCACCACGGCAACGGGACCAACGCGATCTTCGCCGAGGAGCCGCGCGTGCTCTTCGTGTCCGTCCACGAGTCACCGCTGTACCCCGGGACGGGTCCGTCGGGCGACGTCGGGCGGGGCCTCGGGAGCGGGACGAACGTGAACGTCCCGGTGCCCGGAGGCTCGGGCGACGAGACGTTCTGCTCCGTCGTGGAGCACACGGTCCTGCCGCTCGCCCGGTCCTGGCGACCGCAGCTCGTGCTCCTCTCCGCCGGCTTCGACGCGCACGCCGACGATCCGCTCGCCGGATGCGCGGTGACGGACGCCGGCTACGCCGCCATGGCGGGCTCCCTGCGCCGTCTCGCGGACGGGCTCGACGTCCCGCTCGGCGTGGTGCTCGAGGGGGGTTACGAGCTCGGAGCCCTCACGCGCGGGCTCCGGGTGACGCTCGAAGCGCTGGCGGCGCCGCCCGCCGATGCGCCGGAGCTCGCGGTGCATCCGCTGGCGGCCGCGGCGCTCGAGCGGGCCGCGGCGTTGCTGCCCGTGGGCTGAGCGCTCGGACCGGCTCAGCCGTCGCCGGGCGGGCCCGTGCCGCCCGTGGGCGGCGGGGCGACGCCCCCGGCGGTCGCGTCCGCGGCGGTCGTCCCCGTCGGGCCGGTGGCTCCCGGGACGGGCTCCGGCGCGGGGGGCGGCACGGGGGCCGGAACGGGCACGGGCGCCGGGACCGCGGTGGCCCCGCTCGCGCCGGTGGCCCCCGTTCCCGAGCCGGAATCGTCGGTCAGGGCGACGAACGCCCCGGCGAGGACGGCCAGCGAGATCACGACGACGGTGGCCACGACGATGAGCGGCGCCCGCCAGTTCGGCGCCGGCGCGAGGCGCGTGCGCGCGGCGGCTCCGCAGACCAAGCACCAGTCCTGCTCGGCGAGGACGGGGGACCCGCACCGTGGGCAGCCCATGGCCCCGGGCGGAAGCCCCGGGAGGGGTGTGCTCATACCGGGCCGGGGGTCGGGCCCTGCTCCGGCACCCTCGGGTGGGCCGCCGTCACCGACGACGCGTGACCCGGCGGCGGGGGGAACGACCCCGCCGGGGGCGGACCGAGGACCGCGGCCGGGATGCCGCCCGAGAAGGGCATGCCGCAGTTCGGGCAGAAGTTCGCGTCCGTGCCGTGCAGCGCGGCGCAGCGGGGGCAGGCGGCGAGGCCGGGCTCGCGGAGCACGATCAGCTCACGCCGGTCGTCCAGCGCCGTCTCGAGCTCGCGCACCTCCTGGTCCACCGTGGTGAGGGCCGCGAGCTTGCCCGCGACGAGCGGCCCGCCCTCGCGCTCGAACCGGTGCAGGTCGAAGACGAGCCCGCCCAGATCGCGGAGCCCGAGCTCGCGGACGCGGCGCAGGTAGCGGAGACGGCGACGTAGGCGCCCCCGGACCCGGAAGCCCGGCTCGTCCGGGATCGCGCCGGGCTCGATGCCCGCCGGCGCCGACGGATCGGGCGCGGGGAGGACCGTGCCGTCGGGCTGGACGCTCAGCACCTCGAGGGGCGGGGAGGCCACGGCGTCCTGCGGCGCGTCACCGAGCGTGACGGGGGCCGGCTCCGGCTGTGCGGTCGGCGGGACCGGCGTGAAGACCGCGGTCTCCGGCTCCTCGGACCCGTCGGAAGGCGGGGCGGGCGGTCCGCCGACGGCGGGGAAGACGGTCGTCTCCGGCTCCGGCTCGCCGAGGTCCGCGGGCGGGGCCACGCTCGGGTCCGCGGGGTTGCCGGGCTCGGCCGTGGCATCGGGGCTCGGCTCGTCCGGCGCCCAGGCCACCGGCGCGTCGGGCGTCGGGTCCGCCGCGGACGACGCCGGGGCGGGCGTCGAGGGGTCGGGTCGTCGCAGGGGATTCAGTCGGCGTCGCATGGGGCGGGGGTCCTTCCGAACGGCTGGCGGACGATAGCGACGGGTGCGGCGGGAGCAGCGCGCCGGCGCCGACTTCCGGGCCGCATCCTCAGCGTGGGTCCCGGTTCGGCGCGAGCGCCCGCCAGGCGTCGACGACGTCGGCGGCCATCCGGTCGGCGGACCACCGTGCGGCGCTGTCCCGCCCGGCGATCCGGGGATCCGGCGCGTCCAGGTGGGCGTGGGCGAGCGCCCGCCACGTCTCGCGGTCGTAGGGAGCGCACAGCGTCCCGGCGACCCCGGCGAGGGCGTCCGGGTGGACGCCGACGGGGGTGGTCAGCACCGGGACGTCGCAGGCCAGTGCCTCGAGCGCCGCCAGGCCGAAGCCCTCGGCCTCGGTCGGCAGGACGACGGCGTTCGCCGCGTTCACCCACAGCGGGACACGGGCGGGATCGACGCCGCCGAGGGAGAGCAGGCGGGCGCCGTCGGCGACGTCCATGGCGAGGTCGTGCCGCTTGCCCGGCCGGGCGGGGTCGGCGGGGAAGAGCAGGCACGGTTCGTCCGGGGGGAGCCCGAGCTCCTCGCGGGCGCTGCGGCGGTCGATCGGCGCGAAGCGCCGCGTGTCGACGCCGCAGGGGAGCACCCGCACGTCGTGCCGGCCGGGGACCGCCGCGGCGAGCTCCTCGCTGACCGCGGCGATCAGGTCCATGCGGCCGAGCGCCGCCGCGGTGATGCGACGCGACCGCGGGTGGCGGACGTCCGTGCCGTGGAGGGTGAGGGCCCGCGGCGCCGGGCCCCCGAGAGCGAGGGCCACCCACGCGGTGAGCCCGAAGTGCGCGTGCACGACGTCGAAGTCGTCCCCGCGGTGCCGACGCCGGATCTCCCGCGCGGCCCGTGCGTAACCGCCCGGTGGGAACGAGAAGACCTCGACCTCGACCCCGTCCTGACGGCGCAGTGCGTCGACCTGGTCGCGCACGAAGGCCCCCAGCGCCGGCTGCTCGGGCGAGGGCCACATGTTCGTGACGATCAGGGCACGCATTCGTCACAGATTGTCCACATCTGCGTGTAGATCCGTGACGCGGGTTCGGGGGAGCCTCTCAGGCATCCACCGATCAACCATCGCCCGGGAGGGTCCCACCATGCTGCTCCGCTGCTCCGTCCGTCTCACCCTGATGCTCACGTCCATCGCCGACCTCCTCGCGGGACGCCTGCGGGGCGCACAGCCGCAGCGGGGCCAGGCGACGGTCGAGTACGTCGCGCTCATCCTGCTCGTCGCGGGCGTCCTCGCCGCCGCGCTCAGCCTCGCCGGCACGAAGAACTTCAACCTCGCCGACACGGTCAGCGCGCAGCTCACCAAGGCGATCGACGGGGTCAGCGGGAAGAGCGAGCTGAAGTGACGGGCCGCCCTCGAGCTGCAGGCCGGAGGCGATGGGCGCGCGTCGCCCGTCGCCCTCCGCGTCGCCTACGCTTGCGCCCGTGGCCGTCCCCGCTCCCTCCGTGCCCCGCGACCGGCCGATCGCCGTCTTCGATTCGGGCGTCGGCGGGCTGACGGTGCTCCATGAGCTCCTCGTCCGGCTCCCGACCGAGGACTTCGTCTACCTCGCCGACACCGCCCGCTTTCCGTACGGCACACGGACCCGCGAGGAGCTCGAGGCCTTCAGCCTCGAGATCGCGGAGGAGCTGCTGCGGCGCGGGGCGAAGCTGCTCGTCGTGGCCTGCAACTCCGCGACCGCGGCGGCGCTTCCGGCGCTGCAGGCGCGGATGATGCAGACCACGCTCGGCGTGGACGTCATCGGCGTGGTCCGGCCCGGGGGCGTGCACGCGGTCGCGGCCACCCGGAACGGACGCGTCGGGATCCTCGCCACGCCGGCGACCGTCGCCTCCGGCGCCTACCTCGAGGCGGTGGCGGCGGCGGACCCGCACGTGGCGGTGACCCAGGTCAGCTGCCCGGACCTCGCTCCGCTCATCGAGGAGGGCTTTCCCTACGACGAGCAGGTCGTCGAGACCGTCCGCCGGTACGTGATGCCCCTGCGGGAGGCGGGCGTCGACACCGTCGTGCTCGGCTGCACCCACTACCCCCTCGTCCGGCCCATGCTGCAGCGCATGCTCGGGCCGGACGTGCAGATCATCGCCTCGGGCGAGCCGCTCGCGCGGCAGGTCTCCCATGTCCTCGGCGCCCGGGGGCTCGCCAGCGAGCGGACGCGGGAGGGTGAGTACGCCTTCCTCTGCACGGGGGACGCGGAGCGCTTCCGCGCGCTCGGGACCCGGTTCCTCCAGATGCCGCTCGGCCGGGTCGAGCCGGTGACGCTCGCCGCGGGATCGCTTCCCGCCGCCCCGCCCGCCGCTGCCGTCCCGGGGCGGGCACGCTGATGCGGCTCGTGCTCGCCACGCGGAACGCGCACAAGGTCGAGGAGCTCGCCGCGATGCTCTCCGAGCACGCGCTCGTCGGCCTGCCGGACCACCTGGGCTCCCCCGAGGAGACGGGTGTGAGCTTCGCCGAGAACGCCCTCATCAAGGCCCACGCCGCCGCGGACGCGCTCGGCGTCCCGGTCATCGCCGACGATTCCGGGCTGGAGGCCGCCGCGCTCGACGGCGCCCCGGGCGTCTACTCGGCGCGGTACGCCGGGCCGGAGGCCTCCGACGGCGAGAACCTCGCCAAGCTGCTGCGCGAAGCCCCGCTCGGCAGCGCCTTGGCCTACGTCTGCGCGATCGCCTACGTCGATCCGACCGCCGGGATCGCCTGGACGGTCGAGGGCCGCTGCACGGGAACGCTCACAGCGCCACGCGGCGACGGAGGCTTCGGGTACGACCCGGCCTTCCTGCCCGACGACACCCCGGACGAGGGGCGTCCGGGCCGCACGATGGCCGAGCTCGCGCCGCACGAGAAGGCCCGGATCAGCCACCGTGGCCGGGCGGTGTCCCTGCTGCGGGAACAGCTGCCGTGAAGCACACGGTCCTCCCGCTTCCGGTCGCGCCGGCTCCGCCCGGCGACGGCCCCGTGCCGGGCGCCCGATCGGGGGCCGCCGCGCTGTCGATCGTCTCGAACTCCTGCCTGATCCTCCTCAAGGTGATCGCCGGAACCGTCACGGGCTCGGTCGCCCTGCTCACGGAGGCGCTCCACTCGAGCTTCGACCTGATCGCCTCCGTCGTGGCGTTCGTCTCCGTCCGCAAGGCCGACGAGCCCGCCGACGACGACCACCCCTACGGCCACGAGAAGTTCGAGGACATGGCCGCGGCCATCGAGGGCATGCTGATCCTCGTCGGCTCGGGCGTCATCGTCTTCGAGTCGATCCGGCGGCTCGTCGTCGGCGGCGAGGTCGAGAGGCTCTGGTTCGGCATCGCGGTCCTCGCCGTCTCGGTCGCGGTGAACCTCGTGGTCTCCGCGCGGCTCCGGGCGCGGGCCCGGGAGACGGGATCACCTGCCCTGCTGGCCGACGCAGCGCATCTGCGCACCGACGCCGCGACCTCCGGCGGCGTCCTCGTCGGGCTGACCCTCGTCGAACTGACGGGGGCCACCTGGCTCGATCCGGTCGTCGCGCTCATGGTGGCCGCGGCGATCGTCGTCGCCGGCGTCCGTATCCTGCGCTCCTCCTCCCGGGTGCTGATCGACGAGGCGCTGCCGGCCGACGAGCTGGAGGCCATCGTCCAGGAGGTCCGGCGCTTCGGCCCGCGCGGCGTCGCGGGCTTCCACAAGCTGCGCGCCCGTCGCGCCGGGGCCCGGCGCTACGTCGACCTCCACGTCCAGTTCCGCGGCGGGACCACGCTCGAGGCCGCCCACGAGGCCTCGCACGCGTTGCAGGACGCGATCCGCGACCGGATCGGGGGCGCCGACGTGCTGATCCATCTCGAGCCCGAGGCCAACGTGCTGCCGGGGACGGAGATCCCGCCCGGCGAGCCGCTCAACGCAGGTTGATGGCGGCGCTCGCCCCGACTGCGAAAGCGAGCGCGCCGTAGCCCTGGTACCCGGCGACCAGCAGCAGCACGGTGAGCAGGGCGCAGGCGGCGACGGTCACGATCCAGGCGATCCGGTTCAGGGGCGTCACGCCCTCAGTCTCCCCGATCGCCCAGACGCCGCGGCGCGCCCCCCGTCCGGTGTGGCCTCTACCTTCTGCTCCATGAGCGCTCATTTCGGCCGGCGGCTCGCCGCCGCGGTCGCGGCGCGCGAGTCGAACATCGTCCTCGGTCTCGACCCGGACCCCATGCGGCTCTGGCCTGCGGCGCTCCGTGTCGCCGGCGACGGACCGCCCGAGCAGCGCACGGCGCGGGCGGTCCTCAGCCACTGCCACTCGGTCATCGACGCGGTCGCCCCCGCCGTGGTCGGGGTCAAGCCGCAGGTCGCCTGCTTCGAGCGGCTCGGCGCACAGGGACGCACCGTGCTCGGCGCCGTCTGCGACCACGCCCGAGAGCGCGGCCTGCTCGTGATCGCGGACGCCAAGCGCGGCGACATCGACGTCTCGGCCCGCGCCTACGCCGAAGCGTTCCTCGGTCGCACCGAGACGCCCTTCGGTGACATCAAGGGACTGGGGGCGGACGCGCTGACCGCGAACGCCTACATGGGGGCGGACACGGTGGAGGCGCTCCTGTCCGTCGCCCGGCCCGAGGGCCGCGGCCTGTTCGTCCTGGTCCGGACCTCGAACCCGGGGGCGGCCGACCTCGAGGACATCGCCACCGAGCCGGACGGCGAGCCGCTGTGGGCCCGTGCCGCGAGACTCGTAGCGCGCCTCGGTGGCCCTGGACCGTTGAGCGACGTGGGGGCCGTCGTGGGGGCGACCGCGCCCGAGCACGTCGCCCGTCTACGGGAGCTCATGCCCCACACCCCGTTCCTGCTGCCCGGCGTGGGGGCCCAGGGGGGCCGCGTCGAGGAGCTCGCTCCGGCCTGGGCGCCGGGGCCGGCAGCAGGGCTCGTGACGGCGTCACGCTCGCTCGTGCGCGCCCACGAGGCGGAGGGTGCTCCGCCCGAGGCCGCCGCGCGCGCCGAGGCGGAGCGCATGCGCGCCGTCGCATGGGCGCTTGCGGGGTGATGCGCAGCGGCGGCCGCGCCCTATCCTCCGCCGGAGATGCCGTACCGCAGTCCCACCCGCTTCCTGGCTCCGGCCGCCCTGCTGGCCGCCGTGTTGGCGATGTTCCTCGTGGCGCGGCCCCAGCTCGGGAGCTCGGACGACGGCGCGAAGACGTCTTCGCAGACCACCCCCGCGAAGACCACCACCGTCAAGAAGAAGCCCGCGGCGAAGAAGCCGTCCAAGACCTACACGGTGAAGTCCGGGGACGTGCTCGGCGCGATCTCCGCGGAGACGGGCGTCTCGATCGAGAACCTGCTCGAGTACAACGAGATCGACGCGTCGCAGCTCAGCGTCGGGCAGAAGCTCAAGCTCACCCCGTGAGCCGTCGGGTCCCCGCCGCGTGGCCCGTCGTGGCCGCGCTGTTGATGATCTGCGCGCTGCTGCCCGCCCGGGCATTCGCGCAGTCCAAGGCGCCGAAGCTCATCGCGCCGTCGGCGATCCTGGTCGAGCAGGCCACCGGGGACGTCGTGGTCGCCAAGAACGCCGACGAGCGCCGACCGATCGCCTCCACGACGAAGATGATGACGGCGCTCCTGGCGCTCGAGCGGCTCTCGCTGGACGACGTGCTCGTCCAGGCGCCGTACGACGCCGCGCCGGCCGAGTCGCTGGGCGGGTTCCGGGCCGGGGAGAAGGTGACGGTCCGTGACGAGCTCCGGGCGCTCCTGCTCGCCTCGGCCAACGACGCCGCCAACACGCTCGCGGTCCGGATCTCCGGGAGCCGCGCCCGCTTCGTGCGGGACATGAACACCCGCGCGAAGGCGCTCGGCCTCGACGACACGAGCTTCGCGAACCCGATCGGCCTCGACGATCCCGACAACTACTCCACCGCCGCGGACCTCGTGAAGCTCGCGCTGGTGCTGCGGACCAAGCCGTTCTTCCGCGAGACGACCGACCTCAAGCGGATCACGATCCGCTCCGGCGCGATGCCGCGGACCTTCGAGAACCGCAACTCGCTCGTGCAGACCGTGCCGGCCGTGAACGGGGTGAAGACCGGGCACACCACGAAGGCTGGGTACATCCTGGTCGGTTCGGCGACCAAGAACGGCGTCACCGTCGTCTCGGCCGTCCTCGCCGACCCTTCGGAGGCGGCGCGGAACGCCGACTCGCAGGCGCTGCTCGAGTACGGCCTCAGCCGGTACGTCCGGCGCACGGCGCTCTCCGCGCGGCAGGGGTTCGGGCGCGCTCGGCTCCGCTACCGCGACAGCTCGGTCGCCCTGGTCGCCGCCCGGAAGGTCGTTCGGACGGCCCGCCGTGGCGAACGGTTCGAGGTCCAGGTGACCGGGGCTCCCGCGGAGCTCGACGGACCGCTCGCGCAGGGCGTGCGGGTCGGCACCATCGTCGTGCGGCAGCGAGGCGAGGTCGTCGATCGCGTTCCCCTGGTCATCGCCCGCGCGGTGACCGAGGCGAGCGCGGTGGACCGTCTCAAAGACTTCGCCAACCGTCCTCGAACAATCCTGTTTGCCGTGATCTTCGTCGCGGGTAGTCTGATTCTCGTCGTCCTTCGGACCCGATCCGCTCGTGAGCGACCGGCGGGAGAACCCGAGGCGGCGCCGCCCGGATGATCATCACCGTCACCCTCAACGCCGCGATCGATCGCTCCCTCTCGGTCACGAGCTTCCGGCTCGGCCGCCGCCATCGGCCGGTCGATCAGACGACGATGGCGGGCGGCAAGGGTGTGAACATCGCTCGCGCCCTCAAGCGGCTCGAACAACCGGTCATCGCGACCGGGTTCGCCGGCGGCGCCACCGGGACGCGCATCGTCGAGCAGCTCACGCAGGAGTCGATCCTCAACGACTTCGTCCGCATCGGGGAGGAGTCACGCACGAACGTCGCGGTCTACGACCCGACCAACGGGCAGACGACCGAGGTCAACGAGCGTGGCCCGGCGGTGACGGAGACGGAGATCGGGCTCTTCTGCGACAAGCTGCTCTACCTCGCCCGGAGCGCGGCCGTGGTCATCTTCGCCGGATCGTTGCCTCGTGGGGTCGAGCCCGATATCTACGCGGGGCTGATTCGCGACGTCCGCAAGCTCGGTGTGCAGACCGTCGTCGACACCGACGGTGAGCCGTTGCACCACGCGGTCCGCGCCGGGCCCGACGTCATCTCCCCGAACGTGCTCGAGGCCGAGGAGCTCGTCGGCCACGAGTTCAACGACGAGGAGGATCGTGCCATCGCGGTCCGCGAGATGGTCAACCTCGGACCGCGGGAGGCCATCATGACCCTCCCCGACGGCTGCATCGCCTGCGTGCAGGAGGACGGCGTCCGACGGCTCATCCGCGTCTGGATGGACCCGCGCGAGGTCGTCGCCGGCGTCGGCTCGGGCGATGCGTTCCTCGCGGGCTTCGTCGCCTCCCGGTACGGCGGACGCGGGGTGGAGGACGCGCTGCGGTACGGCGTGGCCTGCGGCGCGGAATCCACCGTGAGGCTGGGGGCCGGCCTGATCGACCCGCGCGCCGTCGATCGTCTGTTCGGCGAGACCTCCGTCGAGCCCCTGTCGCTCGCCGCCGAAGTGGGCTGAGCGGCCCCGCCGAGGGCTGCGCCGCCTCAACGGGAGAGCGCGCGCAGCAGCTCGACCAGGGCGGCCTCGGCTTGGACGGGGCCGAGCTGCTCGGTGTCCCGGAGCGTGCGCCACGGCCCGGGGGCGCTGACCGCGACGAGCTGTGCGAGCCGTCGTCGGTGGACGACCGGGGGGAGGGGCGAGAGCGTGCGCGTGAAGGTCCGCGCGAGCCAGTCGCGGTGGAGCCTGCGCGCCGGTTCCAGCTGCGCGCGTGCTCCGGGCAACGCCGCTTCCGCCGCCCGGAGCAGTGCGGTGTTGCTCTCGTACTCGGAGGCGAGGACCCGCGCGGCGACGCGCGGCTCTCCGTCGACCCGGGGTCGCGCGGCGCGCACCGCGGCCAGCGCCTCGCCGAGCGCGGCGGCCACGAGGGCGTCCTTCCCGGCGAAGTGGCGCAGCAGGGTCGGCTCGGTGCTGCCGGCCCGATCGGCGACGGCGCGGAGCGTCACGCCCTGCGCGGGGGCCTCGCGGAGAAGGTCAGCCGTCGCCTCCAGAAGCCGTGCACGGGTGGCGGCGGTGCTCAGGGCTCGCCGGCTCTGCGCGTATGGACGAGTGTTTTGTGGCACGTTGCAGGGGTCCTGCGATATCGACGTGGGTGACGCTAACGCGAACACCGTGTCGCGTCCAGTCGCGCTGATACCTTCCCGACTCCTCGTAGCCCACCCACCGCAGGAGGCAGCACCATGGAGATCGAGATCGGCCGCGGCAAGAAGGCCCGGCGTGCATACGGATTCGACGACATCGCCATCGTGCCGAGCCGGCGCACGCGCGACCCCGACGACGTCGACATCTCGTGGAAGCTCGGTCCCTACCGCTTCGAGCTGCCGCTCATGGCCTCCGCGATGGACGGCGTCGTCTCGCCGACCACCGCGGGCATCGTCGGCAAGCTCGGCGGCCTCGCGGTCCTGAACCTCGAGGGCATCTTCACCCGCTACGAGAACGCCGACGAGATGCTCGAGCGCATCGCGCTGCTCCCGAAGGAGCAGGCGACCCGCGAGATGCAGGCGATCTACCAGGCGCCCATCATCCCCGAGCTCATCACGCAGCGGATCCAGGAGATCAAGGCGGCGGGCGTCGTGGCCGCGGCCTCGCTCACCCCGCAGCGGGTGGCCACCCACTGGGAGCTCGCCCTCGAGGCGGGCCTCGACATCCTCGTCGTGCAGGGCACCGTCGTCTCCGCGGAGCATGTCTCGGTGACCTCCGAGCCGCTGAACCTCAAGGAGTTCGTCCGCGAGGCCGGCGTGCCGGTCATCGTCGGCGGCTGCGCCAGCTACCACACGGGTCTGCACCTGATGCGCACCGGCGCGGCCGGCGTGCTCGTCGGCGTCGGCCCGGGCGCCGCCTGCACCACGCGCGGCGTGCTCGGCGTCGGCGTCCCCCAGGCGACGGCCATCGCCGACGTCGCGGGCGCCCGCTCGACGCACATGCTGGAGACGGGCGAGTACGTGCAGGTCATCGCCGACGGCGGCATGCGCACCGGCGGCGACGTGTCGAAGGCGATCGCCTGCGGCGCGGACGCGGTCATGATCGGCTCCCCGCTCGCTCGCGCCCACGAGGCTCCGGGCCGTGGCTATCACTGGGGCATGGCGACGTTCCACCCGACCCTGCCTCGCGGCGCGCGCGTGCAGACCACGCAGAACGGCACCCTCGAGGAGATCCTCCTCGGGCCCGCGCACGAGAACGACGGCACCTTCAACCTCTTCGGCGGCCTGCGCACGTCGATGGCGACCTGCGGCTACCAGGACGTCGCCGAGTTCAACCGGGCCGAGGTGATGATCGCCCCGGCGCTCATGACAGAGGGCAAGCAGCTCCAGACCTCGCAGGGTGTCGGCATGGGCAACCGGGGCGGCGCGGCGGCACGCGAGGACCACGGCGGCGGCGGCTCCTCGGACGCCGGCACGGCCACTCCGGCGCTCGCGTGAGCGTCCCTCCGCACCCGGACCATCCCGTCACGGCGGGCTCGGCGGCGGTCGAGCTCGTCGACGAGTCCGCGCCGATCAGCGTCGGGCCCGCGGGCACACGCATCGACGAGGTCGTCGTCCTCGACTACGGCGGGCAGTACTCGCAGCTGATCGCGCGCCGGGTCCGCGAGTGCGGGGTCTTCTCCGAGCTCCTGCCGTACCACGTCGGGGTCGAGGAGGTCCGCAAGCGCAAGCCGAAGGGGCTCATCCTCTCCGGCGGCCCCGCCTCCGTCTACGCGGACGGCGCGCCGGCCCTCGAGCGCGAGCTGCTGGAGCTCGGCATCCCCGTGCTCGGCATCTGTTACGGCATGCAGCTGCTCACGCTCGATCAGGGCGGGAAGGTCGAGAGCGCCGAGGTGGGGGAGTACGGGCGCTCGACGCTCACGGTCACCGAGCCCGGGCGCTTGCTCGCTGGGCTGCCGCTCGAGCAGCCCTGCTGGATGAGCCACCGCGACACGGTCTTCGCCCCGCCGCCCGGCTTCACGGCGCTCGCCTCGTCCACCGTCTCGCCCGTCGCCGCGCTCGAGAACGTCGAGCGCGGCATCTACGGCATCCAGTTCCATCCAGAGGTCGTCCACACCCCGTTCGGCCAGGACATCCTCAAGCGGTTCCTGGGCGAGATCTGCGGTTGCGACATGGACTGGAGCGCGGCGTCCATCGCCGAGGAGCAGATCGCGCGGGTCCGGGAGCAGGTCGGCGACGCGAAGGTGATCTGCGGCCTCTCCGGCGGCGTCGACTCGAGCGTTGCGGCACTGCTCGTCCACCGGGCGATCGGGGACCAGCTCACCTGCGTCTTCGTGGACCACGGGATGATGCGCAAGGACGAGGGCGCCCAGGTCGTCAAGACCTTCCGGGACACCTTCCAGGTCCCGCTCGTCGCCGTCGACGCGGAGCACCGCTTCCTCGAGAAGCTCAAGGGCGTCTCGGACCCGGAGACCAAGCGCAAGCTCATCGGCACCGAGTTCATCCGGGTGTTCGAGGAGGAGGCGGCGAAGCTCGCCGAGGACGGGGTGGGGGCGAAGTTCCTCGTGCAGGGAACGCTGTACTCCGACGTGATCGAGTCCGGCGGCGGCACCGGGACCTCGACCATCAAGTCCCACCACAACGTCGGTGGCCTGCCGGACGACATCGAGTTCGCGCTCGTCGAGCCGTTGCGGGCACTGTTCAAGGATGAGGTGCGCGCGGTCGGTGCCGAGCTCGGGCTGCCCGAGCGGCTCGTCTGGCGCCAGCCCTTCCCCGGGCCCGGCCTCGCGATCCGCGTGGTCGGCGGCGAGGCGACCAAGGAGCGGCTCGATCTGCTCCGCGACGCCGACGCGATCCTGCAGGACGAGATCCGCAAAGCCGGTCTCTACCGCGACCTGTGGCAGTCCTTCTGCGTCCTCCCCGACGTGAAGACCGTCGGGGTCCAGGGCGACGAGCGGACCTACGGCTACGTCGTGGTTCTCCGCGCGGTCACCTCGGACGACGCCATGACGGCGGATTGGGCGCGCCTGCCCTACGACCTGCTCGAGACGATCGCCGCACGCATGATCGGCGAGTTGCGGCCGGTCAACCGCGTGGTCCTCGACATCACGAGCAAGCCGCCCGGCACCATCGAATGGGAATGAGCGCCGCCATGTCCCTCCGACCCCGTCCCCGTGGCAGCGCCCCGGCGAGGACGGTCGCTATAGTCGTTCGCCGCCGCGCCGCCACCTGCGGTGCGCCGTCCTGCCGCCTCCGCGCACGAGCGCGACGGCTCCTTTCGAACTACCAGTCGAGCCCCTTGTGAAGACCTACGTCGCCAATTCAGAGAACCGCGAGCGCAGCTGGCTCGTCGTCGACGCCGAGGGCCAGACCCTTGGCCGTCTGGCGACCCAGATCGCCGACGCCCTGCGCGGAAAGCGCAAGGTGGAGTACACGCCGCACGTTGACACGGGCGACTTCGTCGTCGTGATCAACGCCGAGAAGATCTCGGTCACCGGCAACAAGCGGGCCGACAAGCACTACTACCGCCACTCGGGCTACCCGGGCGGGATCAAGTCGCGCACGCTCGAGGAGATGCTCGATCGCCGTCCCGAAGAGGTCATCCGCAAGGCGGTCAAGGGCATGCTCCCCCGTAACCGGCTGGCCCGTAAGCAGATCACCAAGCTGAAGGTCTACGCGGGGCCCGACCATCCCCACGCCGCCCAGATGCCCGTCCCGATGGAGCTCTCCGCCTGATGTCCGACCAGACGCCCCCCGACGAGAACGTCGAGCCCGCCGAGCAGCAGGCCGCCGCCGAGCAGCAGGCTTCCGAGCAGGTTCCGGTGCCGACCGAGGGCGAGCAGCCCGAGGCCGCGACCGAGGAGTCCGCTCCTGAGGCGCCCGCCGACCCGGCCCCGCAGCTCGACGCCGACGTCGCGCCTGAGGCGCAGGTCGACGAGGACGAGGATCTCGAGGACGACGAGCCGGCCGAGCCGCGCGTCAAGCCCGCGATCCCCGGTATGGATCTCGAGGTCGACATCGTGCTCGAGGGCGACGATGCCCGCGACGCCGAGGACGGCGAGGAGTCCGGCGACGAGGAGGACGAGGACCTGCACGCGCAGCCCATCGCCGCCTCCATCGTGCTGGCCGAAGGCGCGCGCTACCGCGCCACGGGTAAGCGGAAGACCGCTGTCGCCCGCGTCATCCTGAAGCCCGGGACCGGCGTGTACCTGGTCAACGGCAAGACGCTCGACGTCTTCTTCCCGCGCTCGACCCTGCAGAAGACGATCCGGCAGCCGCTGGAGGCCGTCGGCTTCGACGACCGCATGGACGTCGACGTCCGCATCCACGGTGGTGGCGTCTCGTCGCAGGCCGGCGCCCTGCGCCACGGCATCTCGCGCGCCCTGCTCGAGGCCGACCCGAACCTTCGCGGTGAGCTCAAGAAGCGTGGCTTCCTGACGCGTGACAGTCGCGTCAAGGAACGCAAGAAGGCCGGCCTCAAGAAGGCCCGCAAGAAGCCGCAGTTCTCCAAGCGCTAGGGGACCATGCGCAAGCTGTTCGGCACCGACGGCGTCCGCGGGGTCGCCGGCCAGGTGCTCACGGCCGAGCTCGCACTCGGCCTCGGGCGGGCGGTCACCTTCGAGGCGGCCGCCCGCAGGGCGAACGCCGGATCCCTTTCGCCGAGCGAGGTTGATCCGGCGTCCGGGCCCGTCCGGGTGCTGGTCATCCGGGACACCCGGGAGTCCGGCCCGATGCTCGAGGCCGCGCTGGCCGCGGGCGTGGCGAGCGCCGGCGGCGAGGTGCTTCTCGGCGGCGTGCTGCCGACGCCTGCCGCGCCGCTCCTGCTCGGCCGCTACGGCTTCGACGTCGCCGCGGTCATCTCGGCCTCGCACAACCCATATCAGGACAACGGGATCAAGTTCTTCGGCGCCGACGGCTTCAAGCTCTCCGACGCCACCGAGCTCGCCATCGAAGAGCGGCTGGAAGCCGACTCCGACCGCCGGGATCCCCCGGAGCGGGTCGGGCAGATCCGGACGCTGCACGGCACGCACGAGGATTACCTGCGGGCGCTGCACACCCGGTTCGAGAAGCTCGACCTCACCGGGCTCAAGGTCGTGCTCGACTGCGCCCACGGCTCCACCCACCGGGCTGCGCCGGAGATCTTCCGGCGGCTGGGTGCCGAGCCGGTGGTGGTCGCCGACGCTCCCGACGGCCGCAACATCAACGAGGGCTGCGGATCGACCCACGTCGCCACGCTCGCGGAGATCGTCCGTGACGGCGGCCACGACCTCGGCTTCGCCTTCGACGGCGACGGTGACCGGATGCTCGCGGTCGACCGCAACGGCGCGATCGTCGACGGGGACGAGCTGCTCGCGATCGCCGCACTCCATCTCCGCCGCGAAGGGCGCCTGCCGGGTGGCGGGGTCGCCGTCACGGTGATGACCAACTACGGGTTCTTCGGCGCCATGGAGGCCGCGGGCGTCGAGTGCGCGACGACCAAGGTCGGCGACCGGTACGTCCTCGAGGAGCTCCGCGAGCGCGGCTGGAGCCTCGGCGGCGAGCAGTCGGGCCACATCATCGATATGAACTTCGTGCCAAGCGGGGACGGGATCGCCGCGGCGCTCCTCACCCTCGAGGCGCTCGCCGGAGGCGACTTGGCCGCGCGCGACGCGATGCAGAAGCTTCCGCAGAAGCTCGTGAACGTCCCGGTCCCCGACCGCGACGCGGCGATGGCCTCCGAGGAGCTGCTGGCTGCGACCGACGCGGCGAGCGCAGAGCTCGCGGGCCGCGGCCGGGTCCTCGTCCGTCCGAGCGGCACCGAGCAGCTCGTCCGCGTCATGGCGGAGGCGCCCACCGTCGAGGAGACCAACGCGGTCTGCGAACGGCTCGTGGCGATCGTCGAGCGGCTGCGCGCCTGAGCAGAGGTCCGAGGGCCGCACGGCGGGGGCGGGCCTGGCAGGATTGACGAACTGTCAACCCGATGCCCCAGGAGTCCCCCCTTGCTCGGCCTCATGCAGGACGTCCCGCTCTCGCTCACCCACGTCTTCGAGCGTGCCGAGCGGCTCTGGCCCCACAAGGAGATCGTCACCGCGACCGCGGGGGGCGGCCGTGAACGGACGACCTACGGCGCCTGGGCGGAGCGGACCCGGCGCCTGGCCGGCGTCTTCGACGACCTCGGGATCTCGGCCGACGGCCGCGTCGGCACCTTCGCCTGGAACTCCGCGCGCCACCTGGAGCTGTACTTCGCCGCGCCGTGCTCTGGACGGGTCCTCCACACGCTGAACATCCGGCTCTTCCCCGAGCAGCTGACCTACGTGACCAACCACGCCGAGGACGAGGTCGTCTTCGTCGATCGCTCGCTGCTGCCGCTCTTCTGGCCCCGCGTCGACGAGCTCGCCACGGTCAAGCACGTCATCGTCATGGACGACGGCGCCGACGCGGAGGTCCCCGACGACCCGCGGATCCGGGACTACGAGGAGCTCTTGGCGGCTGCCTCGCCGGTGACCGACCTCGCGACCCGAGACGAGAACCAGGCCGCGGCCATGTGCTACACGAGCGGGACGACCGGCAACCCGAAGGGGGTCGTCTACTCGCACCGCTCGATGGTCTTGCATGCGATGGCCACCATGCTCGCCGACACCTTCGGCCTCTGCGAGCGCGACGTCGTGCTCCCGGTCGTCCCGCAGTTCCACGCGAACGCCTGGGGCCTCGCCCACGCGGTGGCGATGACGGGCTCGAAGATCGTCATGCCGGGGCCGGACCTCTCCCCGAAGGCGATCGCGACGCTCATCGAGGAGGAGGACGTCACGCTCGCCGCGGGCGTCCCGACGATCTGGATGGGCATGCTCCCCGAGCTCGAGGGCCGCGACGTCTCGTCGCTGCGCGCGATCCTCTGCGGCGGCTCAGCCGTCCCGCGCGCACTCTCCGAGGCGTACCGGGAGCGGACCGGGAAGCCGATCCTGCAGGCCTGGGGCATGACGGAGACCTCCCCGATCGGGTCGATCGCGAACGTCACCTCCGCGCTGGAGGGCGGCTCGGAGGACGAGCTGGCCGCGCTCCGCGCCACGGTCGGGCAGATCGCCCCGCTCGTCGACAGTCGCCACGTGGAGGCGGGCAGCACCGAGCCGCTGCCCTGGGACGGCGTGGCACAGGGGGAGCTCCAGGTGCGCGGGCCGTGGGTCGCCGCCGGGTACTACGACGACGAGCGGCCCTGCAACACCGAGGACGGTTGGCTCATGACCGGCGACGTGGTGACGATCGACGAGCACGGCTACGTCAGGATCGTCGACCGGACCAAGGACGTCATCAAGTCCGGCGGTGAATGGATCTCCTCGGTGGAGCTCGAGAACGAGATCATGGCCCACCCCGACGTCGCCGAGGCCGCGGTGATCGGCCTGCCCGACGAGAAGTGGGGCGAGCGGCCGGTCGCCTGCGTGGTGGCCGCGGAGGGCAAGGAGCTGAGCGGCGAGGACGTCCGCAGCTTCCTCGACGGCAAGGTCGCGAAGTTCTGGATCCCCGAGCGCGTCGAGATGATCGACGAGGTGCCGAAGACCTCGGTCGGGAAGTTCTCGAAGAAGACGCTGCGTGAGCGGTTCGAGGAGGCCGCGGGCTGAGCCGGACCATCGGGAGCGACTGGTAGCCTCGACCCTCATCTCCCGGGGTCGCCTTGGCGCCCCCGCCCGCCCCCACGACCCCGAGGAACCCGCCTGTGTGTGGCATCGTCGGCTACGTCGGACGCCGTCCGGTCCAGCCCCTGCTCGTCAACGGACTGCGAAAGCTCGAGTACCGCGGATACGACTCCGCGGGCATCTCCGTGCGAGCCGACGGCCGGCTGGAGGCCGTCCGGGCGGTGGGCAACCTCGATCAGCTCGAGGCGGCCCTCGCCATCGACTCCGACGGTTCGCACGTCGCGACGGCGACCCGGCCCGCCACCACGGGTATCGCGCACACCCGCTGGGCCACCCACGGTCGGGTCAACGAGATCAACGCGCACCCGCACTTCGACACGACGGGCTCCGTCCACGTCGTCGTCAACGGGATCGTCGAGAACTACCTGGCCCTGCGCGACCGGCTCCGCGCGGGCGGGGCGGAGTTCACGAGCGAGACCGACGCCGAGGTCATCGCCCACCTGGTCGCCGAGCACCACCGCGACGGCGATCTCTTCTCGGCCGTCCGTGCCGCCTACGCCGAGCTCGAGGGCCACTACGCCTTCGTGGCCATGAGCCTCGCCGAGCCCGACGTGCTCGTCGCCGCCCGCAAGGAGTGCCCGCTGCTCGTCGGCCGCGGCGACGGTGAGACCTTCCTGGCCTCCGCCGTGCCCGCGTTCCTGAAGGAGACCCGGCGCGTCCAGTACATCGAGAACGGCGAGATCGTCGTCGTCACGCCGGAGGGCGCGTCGTTCTTCCTCCCGGACGGCACCGAGGTCGAGCGCGAGATCGTCGAGGTGGACTGGGACGAGGAGACCGCCGAGAAGGGCGGCTATGAGACGTTCATGCTCAAGGAGATCTGGGAGCAGCCGGACGCCATCGCGGAGACGATCGCCGACCGGACCGTCCGCGAGGACGGCGTCGACCTCGACGACGCGGAGGCGCTCGACGAGGAGGTGCTGCGGATGGCGTCGCGGATCGTCGTCGTCGCCTGTGGCACGAGCTATCACGCAGGGCTCATCGGGGCCTACGCGCTGGAGCAGTGGGCCCGCATCCCCGTGCAGGTCGAGGTGGCCAGCGAGTACCGCTACAAGAACCCGGTCCTCGGCCCGGGGGATCTCGTCATCGGGATCACCCAGTCCGGTGAGACCGCGGACACGCTCGCGGCGATGCGCCTGGCCCGCGAGCGGGGGGCGACCGTGCTCGCGATCACGAACGTGATGGGCTCGCAGGCCACACGGGACGCTGACGGTGTCCTCTACACCCGCGCCGGGCTCGAGGTCTCCGTGGCGGCGACCAAGACGTTCGTCTGCCAGGTCGCGGTCCTCTACCTCCTGGCGCTGCGGATGGCGGAGCTGCGCGCCGCGCTGGACGCCGACGAGCTGACCCGCCTGGTCAGCGAGCTCAAGCACCTCCCGCGCTACGTCGACGACACACTGAGCTCGTGCGGCGAGGCGGTCGAGGCGGCCGCCGAGGCGTACTGGCAGGGCGAGTTCTTCCTCTACATCGGTCGCCACGCCGGGGTGCCCGTAGCCCTCGAGGGCGCGCTGAAGCTCAAGGAGATCTCCTACACCTACACGGACGCCTACGCCGCCGGGGAGATGAAGCACGGACCGATCGCGCTGCTGGGGGAGACGACCCCGGTCGTCGCCGTCGCCGTGGATTCCCCCGTGCTCGCCAAGCTCGTCTCGAACGTGCAGGAGGTGCGGGCCCGCGGCGCGCACGTCGTGGCGATCGCCGCCGAGGGGAACATCGAGATCGGCGAGCACGCCGAGCACGTCATCCGCGTCCCGCGCGCCGACTGGATGCTCCAGCCGCTCCTGGCCGTCATCCCGCTCCAGCTGCTGGCCTACCGGATTGCCCGGCGCCGTGGGCTGAACGTCGATCAGCCGCGCAACCTGGCCAAGACCGTCACGGTCGAGTAGCCCGTGGACATCGGTCTCGACCTGCTGGAGATCGACCGCCTGGAGGCGGCGCTCGCCCGGCGTCCGGGACTGGCCGACCGGCTCTTCACACCGTCCGAGCGCGCCTACGCGGAGAGCCGTGCGCGTCCGGCGCAGCACCTCGCGGCGCGGTTCTGCGCGAAGGAGGCGGTGACGAAGGCGCTCGGGCTCGACGTCTTCGCGCCGCACTCGATCGAGGTCGCGGGGGGCGGGAGCAGCACGGTCACGGTCCGCCTGCACGGCGAGCCCGCGGCGCGTGCGGCGGAGCTGGCGGTCGCGGTCTCCGTCTCCCTCACCCACACCCGGACGCTGGCCGGCGCGGTGGCGCTGCTCACCCCTGCGGTCGAAGCGGAGAAGACCCGATGAGCGACTGGTTCTCCGCGCTCGCCCCGCTGCCCGACGCCGCCACGGTGCGCGCCGCCGACGAGGCCGCCATCGCCGCCGGGGCCGGTGGTGGCGCGCTCATGGCGCGGGCCGCCCGGGGCCTGGCCGACGTCGTCACCCGCGAGCTCCCGGAGGGGACGCTCGTCGTGCTCTGCGGGAAGGGCAACAACGGGGGTGACGGGTACGCGGCCGCCGCGCTCCTGCGGGCCACGGGTCGGGACGTCCGGGTCGCCGCCGTGGCGCCGGTCGAGGAGCTCTCCGGCGACGCCCGTGACGCCGCGGAGGGGCTCGAGGGTGACCCGCCGATCCCGTTCGCCCCCGACGTGCTCGACGGCGCCGACGGGGTCGTCGACTGCCTGCTGGGGACCGGGACGAGCGGAGCCCCCCGTGGCCGCGTCGGCGAGGCCGTCTTGGCTCTCCGTCGAAGCGGACTCCCCGTTGTCGCCTGCGACGTCCCTAGCGGCGTCGACGCCGCCACCGGGGCCGTCGCCGACCCGGACCTGGTGGTGCGGGCACGAGCCACCGTGACGTTCGCGGCCGCCAAGCCGGGGCTCCGCATCGCCCCCGGGAAGGGCTGCGCCGGGAGGGTCGAGGTCGTCGACATCGGGGTGGGGGAGGGGTTTCCCGGCACCGAGGTGCGCCTCGGGGGCGCGGCGGTCCTGGCCGAGCTGCCGGACCGCGGAGCCGACTCGACGAAGTTCTCCTCCGGGCACGTGCTCGTCGTCGGCGGCTCCCGCGGCCTCACCGGAGCGGTCTGCCTCGCCGCAGAGGCCGCGGCCCGGGCGGGCGCCGGGTACGTCTCGGCGCTGGTTCCGGCCTCGCTGGAGCAGATCTTCGAGATCAAGCTCACGGAGGTCATGACGCGCGGCCTGCCCGATCGCGACGGCGCGCTGCAGGTCGCCGCGACGGAGCGCGTCCTCGAGGAGGCCGCGCGCCACCACGGAGCGCTCGTGCTCGGCGGCGGGCTGGGTCGGGACGAGGCGACGCGCGACATGGCCGTCGAGCTCGCGGAGGAATGCCCGCTGCCGCTCGTCCTCGACGCCGACGGCCTGAACGCGTTCGCCGGCCAGGCCCGCTGGCTGCGACCCCGCGCCGCAGCGACGATCCTCACCCCGCACGCCGGGGAGCTCGCCCGTCTGCTCGGGACCGAGTCGGGTGCCGTCCAGGCCGAACGGCTCCGGCACGTCCGGGCGGCCGCGTCGGAGAGCGGCGCCGTCGTGGTGCTGAAGGGCGACGACACCCTCGTGGCCTCACCCGACGGTCGCGTCGTCGTCTCGCCCGGCGGTGCGCCGGGCCTCGCCACCGCCGGGAGCGGAGACGTCCTGGCGGGGGTCTGCGGGGCCCTGCTGGCCGTCGGGCTCGACCCGTTCACCGCCGCGACCGTCGCCGTCCAGCTGCACCTGGGGGCCGGGCAGCTCGCGGCCGAGCACGTCGGCGCCGCCCGCGCGGTCATGGCCTCCGACGTCATCGACCGCCTCGGGCACGCCGGCGGGTAGCCTCCCCTCCGTGCAGACCGTCGCCGACATCATGGACGTGGCCCCCGTCACGGTGACCCCCGAGACCCCCGTCGAGGAGGTGGTCTCCGTCCTCAAGTCCAACGAGGTCAACGGGGTTCCCGTCGTCAACGGGGGTGGGCGCTGCGTCGGGATCATCACCGAGGCCGACCTGATCATCGGCGACGAGGACGGCGACCTCCACATCCCGCACTACATCGAGCTCTTCGGCGGGCTGATCTTCCTCGAGGGCATGAAGCAGTTCGAGGCCAAGCTCCGCAAGGCGACGGCCGCGACCGCGCAGGACCTCATGACCGAGGACCCGGTCACGATCGAGGACACGGCGAGCATCAAGGAGGCGGCGCACCTCATCTCGAGCAAGCACCACAACCGGGTCCCCGTCGTCCAGCACGGCCGCTTCGTCGGACTGGTCACGCGCATCGACGTCCTCGACGCGCTGGCCCGCGCCGAGTAGTCCACGTGGCCGTCTCCGTCGCGGCGCTGCGGGCCGAGGCGCGCATCGACGCGTCGGCGATCGCCACGAACGCCGCGGTGTTGCGCGCCGCGGCGCCGCGAGCGCGGCTCTGCGCGGTCGTGAAGGCCGATGGGTACGGGCACGGCGCCGCGACCGCGGCCCACGCGGCGCAGGGCGACTGGCTGGCCGTGGCCACCGCGGGCGAGGCGGCGGAGCTCCGGACCGCCGGAATCCGGTCCTCGCGCATCCTCGTGATGGGCGCGCTGTCGCCGTCGGAACGTGAGGTGGCGCTCGCGGCGGACGCCGACCTCGTCGCCTGGGAGCCGGGGTTCCTCGACGGGCTGCCCGCCGACGCCCGCGTCCACGTGAAGCTCGACAGCGGCATGGGTCGGCTCGGGACCCGCTCCCCGGAACAGGCGACCGCCGTGGCCGAGCAGCTCGCCGAGGCCGGGCAGCTCGCCGGCCTGATGACCCACTTCGCCACCGCGGACGACCCCGACGACGACGGCTTCTTCGCCGGCCAGCTCGCCTGCTTCACGGACTGGGTCGCGCCGCTCCGGGCGCGTTTCCCCGATGCGGTCGTCCACGCGGCGAACTCGGCCGCGACCCTCCGCGAGCCCGCCGCCCACTTCGACATGATCCGTGCGGGGGTCGCGCTCTACGGTCTCGACCCGGGCAACGACGACGCAGCGGCCCACGGGCTGCACCCCGCGCTGAGCCTCCGCTCGTACGTCGGAGCTGTGAAGGCCTGCGCGGCCGGGGAGAGCACGGGGTACGGACGCCGGTTCCTCGCGGCGCGTGACACGACCCTCGCAACGGTGCCGATCGGCTACGGCGACGGTTGGCGGCGAGGGCTCACGAACAACGCGGAGGTGGTGATCGGCGGGGTCCGCCGTCCGCTCGTGGGCACGGTCTCGATGGACAACGTCACCGTGGACCTCGGCCCCGGTGTGACCGAGGTCCGCCCGGGGGACCCGGTGACCCTGATCGGCGAGGGCATCACCGCCGAGGAGATCGCCCACCGGCTCGGAACCATCAACTACGAGGTGACCTGCGGCCTGACCGCCCGGGTCACGCGGACGCTCGCGTGAGCGCCGCCCTCGACGCCGCTCGCGAGCACCTGGGCGACGCGGCGGCCTGGGTCGTCGGGGGCGCGGTCCGCGACCGGCTGCTCCGCCGCCCGATCGACGACGTCGACCTCGTGCTCGAAGGCGATCTCCGCGCCGCGGCGCGCCACCTCGCGGTCGCCGTCGGCGGCCCCGCCTTCCCCCTCTCGGACAGCTTCGGCGGCTGGCGCGTGCTCGCCGAGGACCACAGCTGGCACGTCGACCTGATGCCGCTGCGGGGCGGCTCGATCGAGGCCGACGTCGCGTTGCGGGACTTCACCGTCAACGCGATCGCCGAGCCGCTGGCCGGCGGCCCCCTCGTGGATCCTCACGACGGCGTCGGCGACCTCGCGGCACGTCGCCTCCGCATGGTGTCCCCGTCCGCGTTCGCCGACGACCCTCTCCGGGTGCTGCGACTTGCCCGCTTCGCCTGCGAGCTCGGGCTCGAGGCGGACGCCGACACCCTGGCGTCCGCTCGGGAGCACGCGGCTCGCATCCGCGATGTCGCCCAGGAGCGCGTGCTCGCCGAGCTCAAGCGCGTCATGGCGGCAGACCGGGTGCTCGACGGTCTCGCGCTGATGGACCGTCTCGGCCTGTACGCCGCGGTGCTTCCGGAGCTCGAGGCCTGCCGGGGGATGGAGCAGAACCGCTTCCACCATCTCGACGTCCTCGATCACACGCTGGCGAGCCTCGAGGCGACCGTCGCCCTGCAGGCCGCCCCGGAGGAGCAGCTCGGCGACGCCCTGGCCCCGGCGGTCCGCACGCTGCTGGCCGAGCCGTTCGCCGAGGGCCTGAACCGGGGGACGGCGCTGCGCTTCGGCGCGCTGCTGCACGACATCGCCAAGCCGCCGACCCGCGGAGAGCGGGCGGACGGTGGCGTCACCTTCATCGGCCACGACGCGGTCGGTGCCGAGCTCAGCCGCACGATCCTCACCCGCCTGACCGCCTCCGAACGGCTGCGCGCCCACGTCGCCGCGCTCACCCGCCATCACCTGCGGCTCGGGTTCCTCGTCCACGAGCAGCCGCTCGGGCGTCGCGCGCTGCACCGCTACCTCGTGGCCTGCGCCCCGATCCCGGCCGACATCACCCTGCTCACGGTGTGCGATCGCCTCGCCACCCGGGGGGACAACGCCGGGCCCGCGATCGCGGCGCACCTCGAGCTCGCGCGCGAGGTGCTTCCGGCGGCACTCGTCGCCCAGCAGCAGGCACCGCCGGTCCCGCTCGTGCGGGGTGACGAGCTCGCGCGCGCACTCGGGATCCGTCCGGGGCCGCGTCTCGGCGGCCTGCTCGCGGAGATCGCCGAAGCCCGCTTCGCCGGCGAGGTCAGCGACGGCGACGAGGCGATCGCCCTGGCGCGCACCCTCCTCGACTGACCATCAGGCGGAGGTCGCGACGCCGTCCCGCAGGGCGAGGACGGCCGCGAGCGTGTCGGCCTGCGCGGGGCTCTTGTCGTCCCGGTACCGGCGCACGCGCGCGAAGCGCAGCGCCGCGCCCGCCGCGTAGCGGGTCGAGGTCTGCACGCCGTCCAAGGCAATTTCCACGACGAGCTCCGGCCGGACGTGCACGACGGGGCCCTCGCGCCCCGTCTCCCGCGAGAGCAGCGCCTCGGTCTGCCACGCGAGCAGCTCGTCGGTGAGGCCCTTGAAGGTCTTGCCGACCATGGCGAAGCCTTCCCCGTCCCGGGCTCCGAGGTGGAGGTTCGAGAGCGCGCCCCGGCGTCGGCCGCTGCCCCATTCGGCGGCCAGCACCACCAGGTCGAAGGTGTGGACGGGCTTCACCTTCACCCAGCCTGCCCCGCGGCGCCCCGCCGCGTACGGGGCCGTCGGTGCCTTGACCACGACGCCCTCGTAGCCCGCGGCGACGGCCGCGTCGAAGACGGCCTGTGCGTCGGAGGCGTCCGCGCAGCGGTGACGCGGCACGAGTGACGGCGGCGGGACGAGCTCGGCGAGCGCGGCCGCCCGCTCCTCGAACGGTCGGTCCAGGAGATCCTCACCGTCCCGGTGGAGCAGATCGAAGGCCAGCACGGTCAGCGGGACCTCGCGCTCCCCGGCGGTGGAGAACCGCGAGCCGGTCACCTGGAAGGGCTCAGGGCGTCCGTCGACCCGGAGCGCGATGGCTTCGGCGTCGAGGACGAAGCGCTCGGCCGGCAGCCCAGAGGCGAATCGCACGACCTCCGGCAGCCGGGCGGTCACCTCGTCGAGCGTGCGGGTGAAGACGCGCACCGCCTCGCCGTCGCGGTGGATCTGGATGCGGGCGCCGTCGACCTTCCAGTCGACCACTGCGACTTCGCGTTCCTCCATCGCGGCGGCGACGTCGGGGGCCGAGCCCGCCAGCATGGGGGAGAGCGGACGCCCGACCACGAGCCCCACCTCAGCGAGCCCGTCGCTGCCGGCTCCGAGCGCCACCGTTGCGATGGCGGCGAGATCGCCGTGCAGGGTCAGCGCCCGCCGCACCTCGGCCACCGGGACCTCGGCGGCCCGGGCGATCGCGTCGGTCATCACCCCGGCCTGCGCGCCCTGCCGCAGCCCGCCCGAGAGCAGCCCGACGAGCCATGCCTGCTCGTCCGCGGTCGCGGCGCCGAGCAGCGCGTCGAGCGCCTCGCGTCGTCGCCCCGCGGACCCGGAGCCGGCGATCGCCCCGAGCGCCGAGAACGTCTGCTCGACCCCGGCGACCGTCAGCGAGCTCTCGGCTGCGCTCTCCGGGGGGTCCCGCAGCGCCGCCTGACCCACGCCGATCTGCCGCTGGGTGAGCTCGCCGGAGAGCCAGGCCACGGTCGGCGCCACCTCCTCCGGGGCGGCCCGCCGGAGCAGCGCCACGAGGGCCTCGGCCTTCGCCGTGCGCGACCGGGTCGCGGCGATGCTCATCGACGTCTCGACGACGTCCGCGAGACGCAGCTGTCCGCTCACCGGAGCGCCGCCTGGAGCACCTTCTTGGCGATCGGCGCCGCCGCCGTCCCGCCGAAACCCCCGCCCACCACGAGGACTGCGACCGCGACCTGCGGGTCCCCCGCGGGCGCGAAGGCGACGAACCAGGCGTTGGCGTCCTTCGGATCGTTGCTCCCCGCGCGGAGCTCCGCGGTGCCGGTCTTGCCCGCGACCTGCACGCCCGGCAGGGCCGCCGCCTTCCCGGTTCCCCCGCTGACCGCGCCGACCATCATCGAGCGGACCTGGTCCGCGACCTTCGTCGAGACGACCCGGTTCCGGCGGACCGGGTCGATCGTGGCGAGCCGCGGCGCGACCCGGCGCCCGCCGTTCGCGATCGTCGCCGCCACGCTCGCCATCTGGAGCGGGGTGGCCAGGACGCGGCCCTGCCCGATGGCGCTCGCCCCGACCTCGAGGCTGTCGCGCAGGTCGGCGGGGATCGTGCTCGGCTTGAGCGCGGGGATGCGCGGGAGCTCCTGATCGAAGCCGAAGGAGCGTGCCGAGGTGACGAGGCGCTTGGCCCCGATCTTCGCGCCCAGGGGGGCGAAGACGGAGTTGCACGACTCCGCGAAGCTCTCGGCGAGCGTGCCGCCGCACTGCTCGTTCGAGGCGTTGGCGAGGCGACGCCCGGAGAGCGTTGCCGCCGTGCGCACGGGATAGCTCGAGGCGGGCGTGGCGACCCCGAGCCGCAGCGCCGTCGCGAGCGTGATGATCTTGAAGGTCGAGCCCGGGGGCTGAGGAGCGGAGACCGCGAGCCCCGCAAGCGCCTGCACGGCTCCGTCACGGGGGCGGATGACCGCGACCCCGCCGAGCCGGTCGCCGAGGGCGGCCGCGGCCGCCCGCTGCAGCCCCGGCCTGATCGTGGTCGTGACCGAACGGCCGCGCCTCCCCTTGACCCGTGCGATGGTGCGTCGGCCGAACCGGAGGGTCTGGGAGGGAGCCCCGCCGAGCCGGTTGTCGTGGACGCGTTCGAGGCCGGTGGCGCGTTTGCCCGCCGCGGCGGGGACGCCCGCGATCGACGCGCCGAGCGGGTCGGCGTCGAGCCGGCGCCCGTCGGCGCTCAGCAGCCGGCCGCGCGTCGGCGACTGTCCGCTCCGCACGCGGGGCTCCTCCCCGTCGCGCAACCCGGCCAGGCGCAGCGCCGGCTTCCAGCGGACCCCGGCGGCGTCCTGTTCGCCGCTGACGGACACGCGGGTGTCGGCCGCAAGCGTGCCGAAGCGACCGGTCCGCTCGCGCACCGCGAGGGTGAGCGCACCGTCGCGTTCCTCCCCGAGACGACCCACCCTGATGTCCTTGACGCCGACCTCCTTCTCCGCCTTCGCGTAGGCGGCGCGGAAGGCGCGCTCGGGGGTCGCCCGCCGGGAGGCGGGGTCGAGGGCCCGCCACATCGCCGCGGTGTCGCGTGCGGCCCATGCCGTGACGTAGCGCTGGGCCGCGGCGCGCCGGTCCGCCTTGCCGCCGTCGTTCCGCAGGATCGGGAGCCCGACGACGATGGTCGCGGCGATCGCGAGCAGCCCGAGGACCACGAGCACGACGCCGCCGCCGCCTCGCCGGGGGCGCCCTGCGCCCGACCCGAACCTCGCACCGCCGCCGCCCCGCCGGAGTCCGCTGCGTCGACGGCCCCGCCGGCCGAGCCCGGACGACGGACCGAGGAACGGCGAGCCCGGGCGCGCGGCGCGGGATCGACGTGACCGGCGACGGGGCATCCGCCCGTTGTACCCGGTCGGGCGGTCGACAGGCGCAGCGTCGCCTGCGCCGCCGGCCTTGGCCGCCCGGGAAGGTCAGTCCCGGCGGGCCCGGACGATCACGCGCGCGCCGTCGCTCGGGATCATCGTCACGTTCCGGTGGACCGCGTGTTCCGGCTCCTCACGGACGGCTTCAAGGTCCAGGCGGCGCGCCATCGTCGCAAGCACGATTCGCTGCTCGGTCATCGCGAGGCTCGCGCCGAGGCAGCGCCGGATCCCGCCGCCGAAGGGGATCCACTCGTAGGTTCCGGGCTTGTGCCCGACCCACCGCTCGGGCCGGAACGCGAACGGGTCCGGGTAGAGGTCCTCGCGATGGTGCAGCAGCAGGACGCTCATGGTGATCGGCACCCCGGCCTCGAGCCCCACGTCGCCGAGCTGCCACGGGACCATGGTGCGCCGGCCGATGATCGGGATGACCGGCCGGGAGCGCATGCTCTCCTGGATCGTCCGCTCGACGACCCCTTCGGCGTCCTCGCCGTCGCGGACCGCCGCACGCAGTTCCTCATGCGCCGCGGGCGAGCGGACGAGCCGCTCCCAGGTCCAGGCGAGCTGGTTCGCGGTCGTCTCGTGCCCGGCCAAGACGAGGGTGAGCAGCTCGTCGCGCAGCTCCTTGTCCGTGAGCGCCTCGCCCTCTTCCGTGCGGGCCTCGATGAGCAGCGAGAGGATGTCCTTCCGCTCGGCGATGTCCCTCGCCTGGCGCCGGGCCCGGATCACCGCGTAGGTCGGTTTGTCGAGCATCCCGAGCGCGACCTTCTGAATGCCCACGGGCTCGTCGCGTCCGACGTTCATGAGCTCGGCCACCTGGGCGAACGGAAGGGTGGAGCTGTAGATGATCGAGCGGGTGGCCTCGCGCAGCCAGTACTCGGGCGTCCGCTTCGCAGGGAGGCCTTCGATGCCGAAGACGCCGGCCATGATCACGTCGAGCGTGATCGCCTGCATCCGGGGAGCCAGCCGGATGGGTCGCCCGACCGGCCAGGCGTCGATCGCCCGCTCGGTCGCGTCGACGATCATCTGCTCGAACTTCGCGATGGACTCGCCGTGGAACGGCGGCAGGAGGAGCCGACGCTGGCGCAGGTGCCGCTCGCCGACGGCGGTGAGCGTCGAGTTCGGGCCGACGACCGGCCGCAGACCGGACTCGCCGGTGAGCGACTGCGCCTCGTGCGCCTTGCAGGTGAACAGCGAGCGGATGTGATCGGGGTGGCTCGTGACCACCGGTCCGCCCGGGACCGTTCCCCGCATGCGGAACACCTCGCCGTGCTCCCGCCGCGCACGGAAGACGAACTCGATCTGCCGCTGGTTGAAGCGCAGGACCTGCAGCAGGGTCGGCATGTCGACCGACGGCGGCCTGCCGAGGCCAGCGAGCGCAGCCTCCGAGACGGGGCCGGCCGGTGACGGCGGGGCCGTGCCGGTGAGCACGATGGGCGGGGCGTCCTGGAGAGCCATGTCGGCAGTCAGTGTGTCACGAGGTCATGACATCCTCAACACCCTGTCAACGTGGTGTGCGCGCTCTCACAGCGGGGTCAGCCGCAGCGGGCCGGCGGCCGCCGCCCGGCGAGCAGGAGCCGCACCGCCTCCAGGGCGCACCCCGACGCATCAGACGCGAGCAGTCCGTGGCCCGCCCCGGGGACGATCAGAAGCCGGCCGCCGGGAGTGCGCCGGAGCCCGTCCTGCGCGTCTTCCAGAGGGGTGACGAGGTCGAGCTCGCCGGCGAGCAGCAGGGTCGGCACGTCGGGGAGGGATCCCGTGGGCCGTTTGGGCGGCGAGGCCAGCGGTGGCCAGCGCCGACACGTGTCGGCCAGGCCGTTCTCGACCGCGGTGGCGGGCTCGAAGCCGCCGAGCCGAGCCGGCGTAAGCTGTGCCCGTGCCTGCGCGAGCGCCTGCTCCCGGTCGGCCGGGACGGCCGTGGCGTTCCCCCAGGGCGTGCGGCTCTCCGCGCAGAGCGTCGTGGCGTGCAGCGCGGTCGAGAAGTCGGCCGCATCCGCTGCCGTCGCCCGCAGGCGGGTCCGCGCGGCCAAGTCGTCGAGTGCGCCGAGCCGCCCGCGGGCGGCTTCCCGGAGCGCCGAGAGCACCGGCTGCAGGCGCGGCGGACCGATCGTGCGGGCCACGAGCGTGTCGAGGAGCGCGACGTCGTCGGCGCCGAAGGCGAGCGCGGCACGAAGGTCGGCCGCGACGTCCCCGGGGCACTGCTCGCTACGACAGACGCGGCGCAGCACCCGCGGCACCGCGTCCAGGCGGCTCCGCAGCAGCACGTCCGCTCCGCGCTCGGGCACGACCGAGTCGAGGACGAGCCCGCGGACCCGGTCCGGGTGGGTGAGCGCGTAGCGCTGGGCGACGAGCGTGCCGTAGGAGACCCCCGCCAGCGTGAGCCGCTGGGCACCGAGCGCCTCGCGGAGCGCGTCGAGGTCCGCGACCGTGTCCGTGGTCGCGAAGTCGTCGAGGCCGCGACCGACCCGCCGCGCGCAGGCCTCCACCGCGCCGCGAGGCGCCACGGCGACGTCCGAGGAGCCGACCGACCCCTGGAGGCCCGGACAGTCGAGCGCGCCCTTCCCGGTTCCGCGTTGGTCGATGAGCACGAGCCGGTACCCCGGGTCGACGGAGCCGAGCGTCCGCCGGAGCTCGGAGCCGAGGGGCAGCGTCGCCTTCCCGGGGCCGCCGGAGAGCGCGAGCAGATACCCGCGCGACGGCGTTCCACCGCGCTCGACGGCCACACTCAGGGTCAGGCGGCCGCGCGCCGTGGCCGTGCGCCGGGAGCGATCGAGGTCCACCCGCAGGGTGAAGCAGCGGAACCCTGCGCCCGCGGTGCAGGGGCCGGGCTGTGCGCGGAGCTCGGGCGGGCGCAACTCCGCACCCGACGGGCCCGGGGGCGCGGCGATCACGGGCGGTGGCGGCGGCGGGGCGGGGTCCGAGCCGCGCCCATCGGGGCTGCCGCCCGCGCAGGCCGCCAGGACGCCGCTGGCGAGGACGCCGCAGACCCATGCCGCGCGGCGCGCGTACGTAGACTCCGGCCCTGTGGTCACCGATTCGAACTGCATCTTCTGCAAGATCATCGCGGGTGAGCTGCCCGCCGCGCGTCTGGCCGAGGACGATCGCACGATCGCCTTCATGGACATCAACCCGGCGAGCCTCGGCCACGCCTTGGTGATCCCGCGCTCGCACACCACCGATCTGCACTCCATCGACGCGGACGATCTCGCCGCGGTCACCGCCAGCGCGCAGAAGCTCGCCGGGCTCGCGGTGGAGCGGCTCGGGGCCGACGGGGTGAACCTGCTCAACTGCGCCGGCGCCGACGCCTGGCAGACCGTCTTCCACTTCCACATGCACGTGATCCCGCGCTACGCGAACCAGCCGGACAAGGACGGGCTCAGGCTGCCCTGGGACCCGACCCCCGGCGACCCCGAGCGCATCGCGCAGGCCGCCGCCATCCTCCGAGGAGAGACTTCATGACCCCTGTCCGGCTCGAGCACGACGGCCCGCTGGCCATCCTCACCCTGGCGGCCCCGCCGCTGAACCTGTTCGACCAGGCGATGATCGACGCCCTGGCCGAGCACGTGCGCACCCTCGCGGCCGACCCGCCCCGTGCGTTGCTCGTCCAGGCTGAAGGGCGTGCCGTCTCGGGTGGCGTGGACGTCAACCTGTTCGACGGCCTCGACGTGGAGCAGGGCTCGAACCTCTGGCGCGACCTCCTCGGGATGGTCCATACGGTGGAGGAGCTCCCACTGCCCACGGTGTTCGCCGCCCACGCGCTCTGCCTCACCGCCGCCTTCGAGCTCAGCTTGGCCTGCGACCTGCTCCTCGCGAGCGAGAAGGCGAAGTTCGGCCTGGTCGAGACGGTCGTCGGCCTCACCCCGGCGATGGGTGGGACCCAGCGGCTGGCCGAGCGGGCGGGGCCCGCCCGGGCTCGCGAGTTCGTCATGACCGGCGAGGTCTACGACGCCGCCACGCTCGAGCGCTGGGGCGTCGTCAACCGGGTCCTCCCGGCCGACGGTTTCGCCGAGGCGGCCCGCGCCTTCGCGATGAAGCTCGCGGTCGGCCCGACGCGCGCCCATGCGGCGACGAAGCGGATCGTGCGTGCCCAGGTCGAGGGCGGCGCGCGTGCGGCCGACGCGATCGTCCCCGAGGTCGCCGGCGGCCTCTTCGGGACCGAGGATCTGAAGAACGCGGTGCAGTCCTTCCTCACGAACGGGCCCGGCAAGGCCACCTACGAGGGCCGCTGACGCGTCAGCTGGCGTAGCGCCGCAGCCCGCGGGCCGCGAACGCGCCGAACACGAGGATGAGCCCGGCGAGGGCAAGGAGGGCCGGCCAGGTGTCGCCCCAGCTCACCTCGCCGACGAACCCCTGCCGCACCCCGACCAGTACCTGGCTGACCGGGTTGATCGTCGCGACGGTCTCGAGCCACCCGGCGAGCAGCTCCTTCGGCACGTAGGCCGGCGTGAACAGGACGCCGACGAACGAGCCCATCTGCATGAGCGGTGCCGCCTGCTGGGTGCGGAAGCGGAGCGCGAGGGTCACCGCGTAACAGGCGAGCGCGGAGGCGAGGCCCATGATGAGCACGAGCGCTACGAGCAGCCCGTCGATGCCGGGGAAGTCGACCCCGATCGCCATCGCGACCACGAACAGGAAGCTCACCGGCAGCAGGCAGCGCAAGGCGGCGCTCGCCACGACTCCGACGAGGACGGTCAGCCGGGGGGCGGGGCAGAGCAGCAGCCGGTCGAACCAGCCCTGCTCGATGTCCCGGGCCAGGTTCACGCCCGTCGCCGCGCCGGTGAACCCCGCGGCCTGCAGGAAGCCGACGGGGACCACGAAGGTCCGGAAGTCGATGTCGCCGAAGCCGCGGACCTGGTCGGCCTGCCCGAAGACGCTCGTCAGGCCGAGGACGAAGATGGTCGGGGCCAGGACCCCGGGGATCGACGCACCGGGGACCCGCGTGATCTCGTTGAGCGCACGGCGCACCAGGGCGAGGACCACCGCGAGCTGGCGCCGGAGGTCCGTCCGCTCGAAGCCGCCGAGCGCGTGGCGCTCCTCCTGCGTGGGCTGGGCGGCGCTCATGCGTCCCGCAACCGTCCGCGCAGCGCGAGCACGCTCAGCCCCATCGCCGCGACGGCGATCCCCATCGCCGCCGCGAACCCTTCGAGCACCGGCTGCCAGCTCACCGTCGAGATGATCGGATCGCGGAGCCCGTCGGCCAAATAGCTCAGCGGGTTGAAGCGGGCGATCGAGTCGGCCGGGGCGGAGAGCAGGTCCCTCGGGAAGAACGCCGAGGAGACGAAGAGGATCACGAGCACGAGCGGGAAGATTCCCTGCACCGTGGAGGCGTTCTTGGCCCGCAGGGCGATCGCCTGCCCGATCGCGCCGAAGCCGATCCCCGCGACCATCCCGATGACCAGGATCACGAGGACTCCGAGGAGGCCGCCCTTGATGGTCGCGCCGAAGGCCAGCCCCAGCGCCAGGAAGAAGAGGACCTGCAGCCCGGCCACGAGGCTCGCGGCCAGGAGCCGGCCGAGCACGATCGCGAAGCGGGGGATGGGGGAGGCGACCAGGCGGTCGAAGAAGCCGCCCTCGATCTCCAGGGCGCTCGCGATCCCGGTCGAGACGCCGCCGAGCAGCAGCGACTGGGTGAGGGCACCCGCGAGCTGGAAGTCGAGGAAGCCGTCGACCCGCGGGAAGCCCGGCAGGGCCGTCGTCGAGGTGAGCCCGCCGACGTTCACAGCCAGGAACATCGTGGGGAAGATGACGAGCGGGGCGAGGAACTGGGGGCGCCGAAGGTTGCCGACGATCGCGCGCCGGGCCAGCGCCAGGACGACCCGGGTCACGTCGCGGCCGCGGCGGGGACTGCGGCCCCTTCGAGGTGCCTGCCCGTCTTCTCGGCGAACACGTCGTCGAGCGTCGGCTCCACGAGGTCGAGCGAGGTGACGGTGAAGCCGGCCTCGTCGAGGATGCGGACGACCGGGGCGATCTCCTCGGCCCCCCTGGCCACCGCGACTGACACGTCGACGCCCTCGGGAGCCGGGCGCAGGTCGCCGAAGCGGCCGAGCAGCTCCTTCGCACGCTCGAGGTCAGAGCAGTCGGCGAGGCGAACGTCGAGGTGGGGCAGGCCGATCTCGGCCTTGAGCGCGGCCGGCGTGCCCTCGGCGACGATGAGCCCGTCGGCGATGATCCCGACCCGGTCGGCGAGCTGGTCGGCCTCTTCGAGGTACTGCGTGGTGAGGAAGACAGTTGTCCCGTCGGCCTTGAGCCGGCGCACCTCGTCCCACAGCGTCGTCCGTGAGGTGGGGTCGAGGCCCGTCGTGGGCTCGTCGAGGAAGAGCACCTCCGGCGCATGGATCAGCGCCATCGCGAGGTCGAGCCGTCGGCGCATTCCGCCGGAGTAGGTGCCGACGCGGCGTTCCGCAGCCTGGGAGAGCCCGACACGTCCGATCAGCTCGTCGGCCCGGTCGGCGACTTGCTTGCTCGGGATCCCGTGCAGGGTGGCCTGGAGCTCCATGAGCTCACGCCCGGTCATGAGCTGGTCGAGCGCGGCTTCCTGGAGGGCGACCCCGATACGGCGGCGGACCTTCCCGGGCTCGGTCGCGACGTCGAAGCCCGCGACGCTCGCCGTCCCGCCCGTGGGCCGCAGCAGGGTGACGAGCATGCGGACCGTGGTCGTCTTCCCGGCGCCGTTCGGCCCGAGGAAGCCGTAGACCTCACCGGGTTCGACCGCCAGATCGATGCCGCGTACGGCCTTGAGGCCGCTCTTGTACTCCCGTTCGAGCCCTCTGACGTCGATCGCGGCCATAGGGGCAGGCAGTCTATTGGGCGATCTCCCCCGCAACTCGGGCGCTGCATGGTGTTGACTTACATGTGATGCGAAAGACACATCTGGCCCTTGCCGCTACCGCCGTCGCTACCGCCGTGGCGGTCCCGACCCTCGCCGGCGCCGCCATCTCCGAGATCGGCCCGCTCCCGGGCGAGACCGCGATGCCCGATCCCTCGTGCCCGAGCAAGCCCTGCCTGGCGATCAGCCGGACCACGGGCTATCAGGTCAAGGTCGGGGCGACGCGGGAGACCCACACCGTCAAGGAGGACGGTCGCCTCGTGGCCTGGACGATCAAGTTGTCGAACCCCGACAAGGACCAGATCGCGTTCTTCGACAAGAACCTCGGCGGGGAGGCGAGCGCGCAGATCACGGTCTTCCGTCCGGGGAACAAGCTGTACGCGCGCATCCTCGCGCAGGGTGACGAGCAGAAGCTCGAGCCCTACTTCGGGCAGACCGTCCAGTTCGCCCTGAAGGAGTCGATCCCGGTCAAGAAGGGCAACGTCATCGGTCTCTCGGTCCCCACGTGGGCGCCGGCCCTGGCGATCAACCAGCCGGGGACGGTCTCGTGGCGCGCGACGCGCAACAAGGGCGGCTGCAACGACTTCGCGACCCAGACGGCGCAGACGAAGACCGGCAACATCTCCCGCTTCTACTGCCTCTACCGAACCGCACGGATCACCTACTCGGCGACCATCGTCTCCGACCCGAAGAAGAACTCGTCTCGGAGCACGACGCGCTAGAGCCGCGGCGGCGTCACTGACCGCAGGCGCCGGGGTTCTGCGCGCAGAAGTCGCTGAGGCCACCGGGGCTCGCTCCGCCGGTGTTCCCGCCAGCGGTTCCCCCGCCGCCGGTCCCCGTGCTCGGAGCCGCCGCTGCGCCTCCGCCGGCCCCGGCCCCGCCGGTGGCCGGTGCCGCAGGGGTCGCCGGTGCCGCGGAGGTCGCTGCGGGAGCGGACGGAGTCGGCGTGGGCGCCGCCGCCGCGGGGGCGGGCGTCGCGGACGCTCCGCCGGAGCTGCTCGTCGAGGTGTCGCTGTCCCCGGTGGCGCCCGTCGCCCCGCTGGCGCCTGTATCGGCGCCGGCGTCGACCGTGCTGGTTGGGGCGTCGCCGAGCTCGTTCGGCGGCGGAATGATCTCCGGCGTGTTCGGCGGGACGGCGTCGCCGGTCAGCTCGCCGCCGCCACACGCTCCGAGGCCACCCGAGAGAAGCAGGCAGCTCATCAGGACAAGGAGACGGCGGGTCATGGGGGAGTGGCTCCTACTGCGCGGGGACCAGCGGACCCATGCGCCGCCCGTCGTAGGGGCAGTCGTTCAGGTCCTTCTCGACCATCTGGTCGCAGTGGGGGCAGAACCGAAGGTTCTCGACGGCCCACGGGAGGTTCGACGTCGAGGACTCGACGAGCGGAAGCACCTTGCCGATGACCTCCAACGGCTCGCCGGTCTCACGGTCTCGGTAGGTCTTGCCCGGCTCGGCCTCGACCAGGACTTCGCGGCCGGAGGAGGGAGTGCGCAGGCGGTAGCGCTGACGACGGATCACGCGGGCAAGCGTAGCGCGAGCCCCGGACGCCGTGCGGTGGGGCACCCGGCCGACGGAGGCGCGGGAAAGCTCCCCGCAAGCTCCGCCGTGTCGGTTAGGGTCCGAGACCATGCCGTCGCGCGCCATCCGTCCCCGCACCGTCGCTCACCTGGTGCTCTCGACTGCAGCGCTCTCTGCCGCACTAGGGCTCTCCGCCTGCTCCGTCAAGGAGCGGGAGGCGGACCAGATCGCGGGCAAGCAGGCGTTCGTCCAGAAGTGCGGCTCCTGCCACGTCTTGAGCCGGGCCGGGACCAAGGGGATCACGGGCCCGAACCTCGACGCCGCCTTCGGCCCCAGCCTCGAGGACGGGTTGGGGACCGACGGGGTACGGGGCATCGTGCGCAAGCAGATCGAGTTCCCGTCGAGGAGCGGCAGCACCGGGACCGGCACCATGCCCGCCGGCCTGGCGGAGGGCGCCGACGCCGACGACATCGCCTCCTACGTCGCCGCCGTGGTCTCCAAGCAGGGTGAGGATCAGGGGCTCCTCGGCTCGGCCGTGAAGAAGGCGGGAGGAGGCGAGCCCATCGTCGCCGAGGCCGGCGCCCTCGAGATCCCGGCGGACCCGGGGGGAGCGCTCCTCTACGCCTCCGATCAAGCGAGTGCCCCGGCCGGGAAGCTCACGATCACGCTCACGAACAGCTCGGGGGTCCCGCACGACATCGTGATCGACGGCAAGGGCGAGACGAAGCAGATCACCGATGGGAGCGCAGACTTCAGCGCGACGTTCGCCCCCGGCGACTACACGTTCTACTGCTCGGTGCCCGGCCATCGCCAGGCAGGCATGGAGGGCAAGCTCACCGTCGGGTGAGCTCCTCCGGGAGCACGCCGTAGACGAGCACGTCGCGGCGCCCCTCAGGGAGCCGAAGTGCCGCTCGCAGCGTTCCCTCGCAGCGGAACCCAAGCCGCTCCGCAAGCGCCCGTGACCCGATGTTCTCCGGTTCGGGGCGCAGCTCGACCCGCTCTATGTCGAGCGACGTGAAGGCCCAGTCGGTGAGCAGACGCACCGCCGCCGTGGTGAGGCCGCGGCGGCGCGCGTCCCGAGCCGTCCAGTAGCCGACTTCAGCGGTCCGGTGGTGCCAGTCGAGATGGTGCAGGCCGATGACGCCGACCCGCTGTCCGGTTCCGGCCTCGACGACGAGGAGATGGACCTGCTCACCCGCCGCCCGCCATCCCGGCTGCGCGGCGAGAAAGTCGCGAACATCCGCCTCCGAGTTGTCCGGCGGTACGGTCGTGAAGCGGGCCACCTGCGGGTCCCGCGACTCCCGCGCGACCCAAGATACGTCGGCTTCTTCGAGCGCCCGGAGCCGGACCCGACCGTCGTCGAGCAGGGGGTCCGGGAGCGGGATCGGCGGCATCCGCGGAGCGTACGGTCGCGGTCAGAGCACCGCGCGAGCGAGCAGCAGGAGCCCGATGATCACCGCGCACACGGCCGCGACGACGAGGAGCAGCCGGAAGGCCGCGTCCTCGCTCCGGAGGGGGTTCTTCACCCGTTAGACGATGTAGACGCTGGTGTAGACGACGACCCACATCACGTCGACGAAGTGCCAGTAGATCCCGGGGATCTCGAGCCCGGCGTGCTCCTTGTCGGAGAAGTGGCCGCGGAACGCCCGCACGGTCACGATCGCGAGCAGGATCAGCCCGATGAAGACGTGGGCGCCGTGCAGGCCGGTGAGCCCGTAGAAGACCGAGCCCTGGGCGGAATCGGAGGGTGCGAACCCGATGTTCACGTACTCGTTGATCTGCACGAGCAGGAAGGTGGCGCCCAGCAGGAACGTCGTGAGCATGCCGAGCTTCAGCCCGCGGCGGTTACCGTTCTTGACGCTCGTCTGCGCCCAGTGCAGCGTGAGCGAGCTCGAGAGGAGGATCGCGGTGTTGATGCCCGCGATGATCTTGGGGAGCTCGGTGCCCTCGGCCGGCCACGGGTTGTCGCCCACGATGCGGATGAAGAAGTAGGCCGTGAAGAAGGCCCCGAACACCATGATCTCGGAGATGATGAAGAGCAGCATCCCGAGCATCTGCGGGTCCACCCGCGAACTGCGGTTGGCCGCGGGCGGCCCGTGGTGATGCTCCTCGTGGGTGGCGGTGCCGGGGACCGGCAGGGCGGCGTCCATGGACCTGTCCTCTAGGCGCTGACGGCCGTGCGCGAGGGCGCGACCTCGACGTGGGTCACGGGCTTGCCCGTCGCGGAGCCGACCCGCTGGATCAGGTCGGCGCGCAGCCAACCCGACCGCGTCGCCGGGAGCGTCGAGATGACGATGTCGTCCACGCGGAAGAACTGGAGCGCGTTCATCACCGCGGTGTAGGGGTCGGGATCGCCGACGATCCCGGCCGCGAGGTGACCGGCGGCGGTGATCCGGTCGACGATCTGGGCCTTCCGGCTTCGGGCCATCGCCCCGGCGCGGCCGTGGCCGTCCTCCATCGGCACGCACGCGATGAACAGCCGCGGCTCGTCGTCCTGCTCGGCCATCGTCCCCAGCTGCTTCAGCAAGCTGTCGTCGGAGGCGGTCCGGTTCGCGACGACGAGCGTCACCTTGAACGGGAGGCCCTCGGCGTTGAGGTCGATGACGACGTGCTCGACCGGCAGATCGCTCTCGTCGCGGATCCGTTCGATGAGGTCGCGGCGAAGCCAGCCGGACGATGTCGCGGGCAGCGTCGAGACGACGATCTCATCCGGATGATGCTCGCGGACGGCGTCCATCGTCGCGGTGAACGGATCGTCGTCGCTGACCTCACCGACCGCGTTGATCCCGGCCGCCCGGAGGAAGCGGCGGGCGAGGTCGACACGGACCTGCGCGGCCTCGAACACGGCGTCCGAGTAGATGATGTTCCCGTGACGCGGCGCGGTCTGTGGGACGGCGAGCACGACACGAGCGTCGCCGCCGGCGGCGTCGACCTTGGCCTTCACGGTCTCGAGCAGCTTGGCGCCGCCGATGGTCTGGTTGGCGATGACGAGGATGGTCCGCATGTCGGGTGCCGTAGCTCCTAGGTCGATGGGGCGCCGGCGCTCTCGGCCGGCTCTTGGGTTGGCTCTGCCGTCGCTCCGGTCCCGCCGAAGACGCCGTGCACCGCACCGGGCACGCCGTACTCGTAGGGGCCGCCGACGACGGTCGGGATCTCGTCGAAGTTGAAGACCGGGGGCGGGGAGGTGACCTGCCACTCGAGCGTCAGCGAGCGCCACGGGTTCCCGGTGGCGCGCGGACCGCCGCGCCAGGACGAGATCATGTTGTAGGCGAAGACCAGCGTCGAGATCCCGGTGCCGAAGGCGGCCAGCGAGATGATCAGGTTCCACGTCGCGAACTGATCGGCGTAGTCGGCGACCCGTCGCGGCATGCCCTGCACACCGATGAGGTGCATCGGGGCGAAGGTCGCGTTGAAGAAGATGAACGTCATCCAGAAGTGGATCTTGCCGAGCCGCTCGTCGTACATCCGGCCCGTCATCTTCGGGAACCAGAAGTAGACGCCCGCGAAGATCGTGAACAGTGAGCCGCCGAAGAGCACGTAGTGGATGTGGGCCACGATGAAGTACGTGTCCGACACGTGGATCGTCAGCGGGATCATCGCGAGCATCACGCCCGAGATCCCGCCCAGGACGAACATCGTGAGAAAGCCGAGCGTGAAGAGCATCGGCGTGTCGAGCTTCAGGACCCCGTGCCACATCGTGGCCAGCCACGAGAAGATCTTGATGCCCGTCGGGACCGCGATGATCGCCGTGGTCACCATCATCGGCACGCGGATCCAGCCCTGCATGCCGCTGACGAACATGTGGTGCGCCCAGACGGTGAAGCCGAGCACGACGATGGCCAGCAGCGAGAACGCCATCATCCGGTAGCCGAAGACGGGTTTCCGGGACTTGACGGCGAGGATCTCCGACACGATCCCGAAGCCCGGCAGCATCATGATGTAGACCGCCGGGTGCGAGTAGAACCAGAAGACGTGCTGGTACATCAGCACGTCGCCGCCCTGGCCGGCGTCGAAGAAGTTGAAGCCGAGCGAACGGTCCAGCAGGACGAAGAACTGCGAGGCGGCGACGAACGGCGTGGCGATGACGACCAGCAGCGAGGTCGAGAAGTTCGCCCACACGAGCAGCGGCATGCGGAAGAACGACATGCCCGGGGCCCGCATGGTGATGATCGTGACGAGGAAGTTCAGTGCGGTCGCGATCGAGCTCGCGCCGGCGAACTGGACGCCGATCGTGAAGAACTCCTGCCCGATGGGTGCGCTCGTGGACAGTGGGGCGTAGGCCGTCCAGCCGCTGGCGAACGAGCCGCCGGGCGCGAAGAAGGAGCCGATCATCATCGTGCCGGCGACCGGCAGGAGCCAGAACGACAGCGCGTTGAGGCGCGGGAAGGCCATGTCGGGCGCGCCGATCATCAGCGGCAGGACGTAGTTGGCGAGCCCGGCGAACACCGGGATGATGAAGAGGAAGATCAGCAGCGACGCGTGGACGCTGAACAGCCCGTTGTACGTGTTCGCATCGACGAACTGGCGGCCGGGCGCGGCGAGCTCCGCACGGATCAGCATCGCCATGAGGCCGCCGACGAACATGAAGAAGAACGAGGTGACGACGTACTGGATCCCGATGACCTTGTGGTCCGTGTTCGGGTACAGGTAGCTCTTCCAGTTCTTGGCCCCGTGGCCCGAGTGGTCCTCGGGAATCGTGGGCGCGCCCGAGGCCCAGCGGAACCAGTACGTGAACAGCCCGAGCCCGATGAGGAAGAAGAACGGGACGCCGAGCAGCGCGATGCGCAGGACCGACTCGCCGTCGTAGAGCGGGTCGTAGCTGAGGCCGGCGCGGGCGCCGAGCGACAGCGCGAACGCGAACGCGACGCCGTACAGGGAGTAGAGACCGGCGCGGGACCAACCGGGCTGACGAGGGGTGATCGGCATCAGCAGCTCACTTCTTCGTGGAATCGGAGAGGTAGGTGACGATCGCTTCGAGCTCGGCGGGGCTCAGCGTGTCGCCGTACATGGCGGGCATGACGCCCGCGGGCTTCCCGGGGGAGATCTTCGCCTCGGGGTCGACGATCGAGGCCTTGATCTCGTCGGCGCTCTGGCCCGGGAGGACCTCGTCGAGGTTCGGGCCGATGCCCTCGGGCGTTCCTGCGTCGGCGAGCTGGTGGCAGGAGCCGCAGGCGGGCCCGCTCGAGTCCGTGCCCGCGGTGAAGATCGCCTTGCCGTCGGCGGAGGCCGTGGTCCCACCCGCTTCGTCCGTGGCCGCCCCACCCGCGGGGGCACCCGCCTCGGTGATCTTCTTCTGCATCCAGGCGTCGAAGGCGGCGGGCTCCATCACCTCGACCTCGGAGCGCATGAAGGCGTGTCCCAGCCCGCACAGTTCGGCGCAGACGACCGGGTAGGTGCCGAGCCTCGACGGGGTGACGCGGATGGAGGTGGTGACGCCCGGGACGGCGTCGGTCTTCATGCGGAAGGCGGGGACCCAGAAGTCGTGGATGACGTCCTTGGCCTGCACGTCGAACTTGACCGGGCGATCCTTGGGGAGGTAGAGCCGCGTCGTGGTGATCGGCTTCCCGTCGGCCCCGTCGTACTTGAAGGTCCACGCGAACTGCTCGCCCATGACCTGGACCCGCAGCTCCTTCTGCGCGGCCTGGGCCGGCGTGTCCTCGATATCGCGCAGGACGACGTAGGCGTAGGTGCAGAGCGCCAGGAGGATCAGGGCCGGGATCGTGGTCCAGATGACCTCGAGCTTCGTGTTCCCGTGGATCGGGGGCCCGTCGAGCCCCTCCTCGCCCGGACGCTCGCGGAAGAGCCGGGCCGCGTAGATCACGACGATCGTCACGCCGACGAAGATCGGCACGGAGACGATCACCAGCACGTCCCAGAGCTGATCTATGGGGCCCGCCTGGGTCGAGGCCTCCTCGGGGAACCAGTTGATCGCCAAGCCGACAGCTATGCCGACCAACGACGCGATCGTGCCGAGCACGAACATCTCGACGACCATCCGACGGCTGTTGCGGCCGCCACGCCTTTCCTCCATGCGCCGACACTACCGCGGCGCGTCGACGGGATGTCAACCGCCCGACGGCGCCTGGCGCGAAACCGCCTGCTGGGCGAGGTTTCCGCTCAGGCGGCTTGCGCGAGCTCCACGTCCGGGCTCTGCAGCCGGCGTCCGGCGCGGAAGTCCGACGGGGCCACGCCGTGATGGCGGCGGAAGGCCTTGGCGAACTGCGCGGCCTGGCGGTAGCCGACCCGGTGGGCGACCTCTCGGACCGTGAGCCCGCGCCCGGTGAGCATCTCGGCGGCGCGGTCCATCCGCACGGCGGTCAGGTGCTCACGGAACGTCGTGCGCCCGATCTCGGCGTAGGCCCGCTGGAGCTGACGCCGCGAGGAGGCGACGCGCCGCGCGATGTCGTCCAGGGAGAGATCGCCGGAGAACTCCTCTGCCACGATCGCGGCAGCGTCCTCGTAGAGGCTGGTTCGGTGACGGATGGTGGCCGGTCGCTGCATGATCCTTGTTACGTCACGAGGTACCCGAGAGGATGACCGCGACGTCAGGCTACGCGACGCTTGGCGCGTTGGCGCTTGTCTCGGGTCGGCGGCGTCCGGTACGGTCCTCAGGAAGTACGCAACGTTCGTCACAAGTTGAAGGGTGGACAGGGATGCAGGTACGGGAGGGGATGAGCACCGTGGTCCTCACGATCGGTCCGGGGCACACGCTGCGCGCGGCCGCCAGGCTGATGGCCGGACGTAAGGTGGGTGCGGCGATCGTCATCGACCCGGATCAGGCAGGGCCCGGCATCCTGACCGAGCGCGACCTGCTGAACTCGCTCGGCGCGGGGCAGGACCCGGACGTCGAGCTCGTGGGGGACCACCTCACGAGCAACGTGGTCTTCGCAGCGCCCGACTGGCCGCTCGAGAGCGCGGCGACCGCGATGATCGACGGCGGCTTCCGTCACCTCATCGTCACGGACGGTGGCGAGGTGGAAGGCGTCCTCTCCGTGCGCGACATCGTGCGCTGCTGGTCGCAGGACGGCGCGGCCTGCGCGCTCCCGCACGCCTGAGACGGGCGGCAAACGCTCCTCACATGGGTCGCGCTTCCTGAGGGGGGAGCGCGACCCGGGGGACCGGCCGTGACCTGCGCAGACGCTAGTGGTGCGCGTGCTCGGCCGGCAGTTCGTTGAACTCCCGGCGGGCGTCGCGGATCCAGCCGTAGAGCATCGCGACCATCAGCACGATCCCGGCGACGAGCAGGATCGGCGAGGTCGTGACGCCGACGAGGGTCAGCGTGATGCCGACCGAGAGGCCGAGCGGCTGCAGGGACCCACCGGGGAGGTGGATGTCCTCGCCGGCCGGGGGTGCGGTCTTCTCCGGAGTGCTCATCAGGCGACGTAGATGACGGCGGCGACGAAGCTCATGCCGAACATGAAGAGGCAGACGGCGCCGGTGATCAGGCCGGAGCGGATGTTCTTGCGGGCGAGGTTCTTGTCCATGGAGATCTCGATTCTACGGAAGGGCTCGGCGCGGGGCGCCTAGAGCTTGGCGTCGGCCACCATCGACACGAACAGCAGCGCGAGGTAGGCCAGGGAGAAGAGGTAGAGCCGGAGCGCGGTGCGCCGGTCCGCGTTGCGGTACAGCAGGACGGAGCCCCCGATGAAGGCGGCACCGAGGGTCAGCGAGCTGGCGAGGTAGAAGAGCCCGAAGCCGCCCGCGCAGAACGGGAGCTGCGTCACCGCGTACAGCAGCACGGTGTAGACGAGGATCTGCTTGCGGGTCTCCGCCTCGCCGCGGACGACGGAGAGCATCGGGACGCCCACCTTGGCGTACTCCTCCTTCATCAGGATCGACAGCGCCCAGAAGTGCGGCGGTGTCCAGAAGAAGACGATGGCGAAGAGGTAGAGCGCCGTCCCGGAGAGCGAACCGGTGGTCGCGGCCCACCCGACGAGCGGCGGCACGGCACCCGCGGCGCCGCCGATGACGATGTTCTGCGGTGTGCGGCGCTTCAGCCACACCGTGTAGACGAAGACGTACCCGAGGAACCCTGAGAAGCTGAGCGACGCCGCCAAGAGGTTGACTTGCGTCCACAGCAGCAGGAACCCAGCGGCGGCGAGGCCGCAGCCGTAGAGAAGCGCTGCAGTGGGCGCGACGCGACCTGAGGGCACGGGGCGATCTGCCGTCCGTGCCATCGCGAGATCGATGTCGCGGTCGTAGTAGTGGTTGACCGCGCCGGCGCCGCCGGCGGTCAGGTACCCGCCGAGGCAGGTCAGGAGGATCAGCCCGAGCGACGGAGACCCGGCGACGAGCATCGTCGTCACCGTGGTCAGCAGCAGCAGCGACTGGACCTTCGGCTTGGTGAGCTCGACGTAGTCGCTGAGGCCTTGCCGTGCGGCGCTTCGCCCGGGGGCGAGGGCCGCGCGGGGCGCGGTGGAAGCCTCCATGGACCGAGCCTAGCCGAGCTGCCGCGCTCAGGCGGGCCGGAGCCCGTCCTCGGGGGCTGCCGACGCGCTGGCCATGGCCAGCTCAGGCTCGCGGTTCTCGGCCTGGCGGGCGATCTGCCGACGGATGTCCTTCATCGGCTCCACCGAGCGGATGCGCGGAACGGTGTCGAAGTTGTTGACCGGCGGGGGCGACTGCGTGAACCACTCGAGCGTGTTCCCCTTCCACGGGTCGGGTCCGGCGATGGCGCCCTTCTTGAGCGAGACGAAGACGTTGATGAGCGTCACGCCGATGCCGAGTGCCAAGATGAACGACCCGACCGTGGAGATCTGGTTGTACAGCTGGAGGTTTCCGACGTCGTCGTACTCGTAGATCCGGCGGGGCATGCCGTCGAGACCGATCGAGTGCTGGATGAAGAACGTGACGTGGAAGCCGATCAGCATGAGCCAGAACGAGGTCTTGCCGAGCCCCTCGCTCATCATGCGACCGGTCATCTTCGGGAACCAGTAGTAGAGGGCCGCGAACACGGTGAACACCGCGCCGCCGACGAGGACGTAGTGGAGGTGTGCCACCACGAAGTAGGTGTCGGTCAGCTGCCAGTCGATGGGGAACACGGCGAGGAACACGCCGGTGATGCCACCGATGAGGAACGTCCCGATGAAGCCGACGCAGAAGAGCAGCGGCGTCTTGTACTCGATCGTCCCGCGCCACAGGGTGGCGATCCAGTTGAAGATCTTCACGCCGGTGGGGACCGCGATGAGGAACGAGCTCATCATGAAGAACACGAGCACGATCGTCGGTGACGGCGTCGCGAACATGTGGTGGGCCCACACGAGCAGGCCGAGGAACGCGATGACCACGGTCGCCGCGGCGATCGCCTTGTAGCCGAAGATCGGCTTGCGGGCGAACACCGGGAGGATCTCCGAGACCACGCCGAAGCCCGGCAGGATCATGATGTAGACCTCGGGGTGCCCGAAGAACCAGAAGAGGTGCTGCCACAGCAGCGGGGAGCCACCCGACGATGCGTCGAAGAAGTGCGTCCCGAAGTGCCGATCGGTGAGCAGCAGCGTCACGGCGCCGGCGATGACCGGGAGGGCCAGGATCAGCAGGATCGAGTACGTGAGCATCGCCCAGCAGAACAGGGGCAGTCGGCCCCAGCCCATGCCGGGGGCACGCATGTTCGCGATCGTGGCGTAGAAGTTCACGGCGCCGACCAACGACGAGATGCCGGTGAGGTGGATCAGGAAGATCCACGCGTCGACGCCGCCGCTCGGCAGGTACGTCGAGCTCGACAGCGGCGAGTAGCAGAACCAACCGCACTCCGGCGGGGACCAGAAGATCGACGCGTAGAAGACGATGCCGCCCATCAGGAGCATCCAGAAGGACATCGCGTTGAGCTTCGGGAAGGCCATGTCCCGCGCGCCGATCATGAGCGGCACGAAGTAGTTGCCGAGGCCGGCCCAGACGGGAACGACGAACAGGAAGACCATGGTCGTCCCGTGCAGCGTGAAGAGCTCGTTGTACGTCTGCGGGGTGAGCAGCGTGTTGTTCGCCTGCGCGAGCTGGAGCCTGATCAGCAGCGCCTCCACCCCGCCGAGGACGAAGAACATGAAGGTCAGGACCATGTACATGATCGCGATCTTCTTGTGGTCCGTCGTGGTGACCCACGACGTCCACCCGGTGTTCGGTCGCTCGACCTCGTGGGCGAGGATCTGCGGGACCGGGACGGCGACGGGCGTGGCGGTCGGCATGGTGATGTCTGTGCTGGCCATGTGCGTCAAACGTCCTTACTGGGTGGGTTCGGCGGAGCCGTTATCGGTGAGCTCGGGCTCGAGCTGCTTGCGGGTGACGGCGGCTGCGTCGTTGGCGGCCTTGATGTCCTGCTTGCGACCGGCGATGAAGGCTTCGAAGTCGGCGGGGCTGACGGCCTTCACGCGAGCACCCATGTTCGCGTGGTTCCGCCCGCAGAGCTCGGCGCACTGGCCCGTGAAGACCTTGCCCTCCATGCCCCGGGGGATCTTGAACCAGGTGTAGTTCGTGTAGCCGGGCAGGGCGTCGAACTTGCCGCCGAGCGCCGGGATCCACCAGGAGTGGGCGACGTCGCGGGCCTGGATGTCGAGGGTGATGGCGGTGTCCGTCGGGACGACCATCTCCTCGTAGGAGAACGTGTCGTTCAGCGTGTTGTCGTCGCCGTCGGGGTAGCTGTAGCGCCAGAGGTACTGCTGCCCGACCACCTTGATGTTGAGCGACTTGCCGCTCGGCGGGAGCTTCTTGGTCGGGCCGGCGGCCACGAGCACGCCCGGGGCGACGCCACTGGAGGCGAGGTCCAACCCGGCCGACCCGGTGTTCTCCGGGTTGCGGATGCTGGGGAGCGCGATGAAGGTCGCGACGGCCAGGACGATGACGATGGCGGCCGCGCCGACGGTCCAGGCGATCTCGAGCCGGGTGTTGCCGCGGATCTGCGCCGCGACGGCTCCCTTGCGGGCCCGGAACTTGACGAGGCAGTAGATGAGCGCGCCCTCGACCCCGAAGAAGATGATCGCGCTGATGGCGAGCACGAACTTGTAGAGGTTGTCGATCGCGTCGGCGTTGGAGCTGCCGCCGCTCTCGGGCGTCCAGAAGTCCGCGAGCGCGCTTCCGGGGATGAGAAGGCCGAGGCCCAGGGCGGCCGCGAGGGCGACCCAGGGGGCGCGCCGGCGGAGGTGTGAAGTTCTGCGTGTCGGACCCAAAGCGGGGCGGAGTGTATTCACGGATCGGCTCGAATCGGTCGAATGCGGCACGTTCAGGTTCCCTTGAAGGCAGCCTGGCGCTTCTGCGCGAACGCCATGACCCCTTCGACGAAGTCGTCGGATCCTGCCATGTCGCGCTGGATGGTGGCCTCCAGCTCGAGCTGGCGGTCCAGTTCGGCCTGCGTCCAGGCGTTCAGCTGACGCTTGGTCCCGGCGTAGGAGCGCGTCGGGCCGGCGGCCAGGCGGGCGGCGAGCGCGTCGGCCTCCTCGGCGAGCTCCGCGTCGGGGAACACCCGGTTCACGAGCCCCCAGTCGAGCGCCTTGGGCGCGGGCAGGCGCTCGCCCAGCATCGCGAGCTCGGTCGCCCGCGGGAGCCCGATGCGGGCCGGGACGAACGCCGAGGAGCCCCCGTCCGGCACGAGCCCGATGTTCACGAAGGCGAGCAGGAAGTAGGCGGACTCGGCGGCCACCACCAGATCGGCGGCCAGGGCGAGCGAGAGCCCGATGCCCACGGCGGGGCCGTTCACCGCGGCGACGACGGGCTTCTCCATCGTGCGCAGGCCCATGATGATCGGGTGATAGCGCTCGGTGAGGACCTTGTAGACGTCCGGCCGTCCGTCCTCGGTGAGCTCCTGGTTCTGCATGTCCTTGAGGTCAGCGCCCGAGGAGAAGGCGCGGCCCGCGCCGGTGAGCAGGACGCTCCGGACCTCGGGATCGGCGGCGGTCGCCTCGATCGCGGCGAGGAGGTCAAGCCCGAACTGCCGGTTCCACGCGTTCATGGACCCCGGCCGGTTCAGCTCGATCTTCGCGACGCCGTCCGAGCGGTGAAGGTTCACCGTCTCGTAGGCATGCGCCAGTTCGTAGCTACTCATGCGGCTGATCCTATGGACGTGGGCGGCGGGGCGAGGCCTCGTACGCTGCGGTCATGTCCCGCCCGGTCATCGGCATCACCGCCGCGCTCGAGCCGATCCGCTTCGGGCACTGGGATGTGCTCGCCGCCTTCAGCCCGATGAACTACGTCACCGCGGTTCAGCGCGCCGGGGGGATCGCGATCCTGCTCGCTCCCGATGCAGATGCGCCCGAGACCGTGCTTGACCTGCTCGACGGGCTCGTCCTCACCGGCGGGGCGGACATGAACCCGGGCACCTACGGGCAGGAGCCCCACCCCGCGACGGCGGGCACCCGGCCGGAACGGGACGCCTTCGAGCTGGCCCTGACGCGGGCGGCGAGCGAACGCGACCTGCCGCTGCTGGCCATCTGCCGGGGGATGCAAGTCCTGAACGTCGCCCGGGGCGGAACGCTGCTGCAGCACCTGCCGGACGTGGTCGGCCACGATGACCATCGCCGCACGCCCGGCACCTTCGAGGGGAACGACCACGACGTGCTGCTCACCGCCGGATCGCTCGCCGCGCGCGCGGCGGGGGAGGAGCGGCACCGGACGTTGTCCCATCACCACCAGGGCATCGACCGCGTCGGTGACGGGCTGAGAGTGAGCGGCCGGGCCACGCGCGACGACCTGGTGGAGGCGGTCGAGGACCCCGAGCGGCGCTGGCTGCTCGGCGTCCAGTGGCATCCCGAGGCGGACGAGCTGAGCCGGATCATCGCCGCGCTCGTGGACGCGGCGCGCGGCGCAGGCGCGGGCAGCGCCCGGGCGGAGGCGTCGGGCACCGGGCCCGAAGGGTCGATCATCTAGCATCGCCCGCCTTGCGACCCTCGAGCCGCACCCTTCGCGTGGCCGCCTGGGGCACCGTCGCCGCGGGCATCGCCGCGCCGTTGCTGCGGCGGCGGCTCAAGCTTCCGGTCCCGGCCGTCACGGTCGCCTCGGGCGCCGCGCCCTTCGCGCTCTGCGTGGCGCTCCCGCGGACGCGGACGCGTGACGTCGCGACCTGCGTGCTCCAGATGTGGGCCTACGTCGCCCACTACGAGATGCCGAACGACGATCCGGAGCGGTTGCGCGCACGCGTGCACGTCGAGTACCCGGTACGCGTCGACCGGGTGCTCGGGCTCGGGGAGCTCCCCGGCGTGCGCCTGCAGCGGTGGTTCGGGCGCCCCGGTCCGCTGACCCGTGCCGAGCAGGTGCTCGTCTGGTGCCATTGGCTGTGGTTCCTCATCCCGCACGGGACGGTCCTCTACTTCCTGCTGTGCCGGCGCGAGCGCTTCGAGCGGGCTGCACTGCACACCTACGCCGTCTTCGATCTCGGCCTGATCGGCTACTGGGCCGTTCCCACCGCGCCTCCGTGGTTTGCGGCGCAAGAGGGCGCCGCGCCGGAGATGCGGCGGATGATGTTCGAGCACGGCGAGGAGTTCTGGAAGGACCGTTGGGGGCCGATGTACGGTCTGCTCGGAGGCAACCCCCTCGCCGCGATGCCGAGCCTGCACTTCGCCACCTCCGTGATGGCCGCGCGGCTGCTCGCCGAGGAGGGCCGGGGGCATGGCGCGCTCGGCTGGGGCTACGCGGGCACGCTCGGGTTCGCGCTCGTCTACCTCGGCGAGCACTACGTGATCGACCTGCTCGTCGGGTTCGGGTTGGCAGAGGGCGTGCGGCGGGCGGCCGGGCCGGCCGCGCCGGTGCTGCGCCGCGTCGGGCGCCGGGTCCAGGCCTTGGAGCGGGCGGCCCGGGGATGACGGGCACGTCCCAGGGTTCCGGGCTCGGTGAGGCCCACCCGTGGGACGATGAGGAGCACGACGAGGACGAGGCACCCCCGGCGATGGAGATCACCCGACGCACGGTGATCATCGCCGTCGTCGTCGGGTTGCTGCTCGTGGCGCTCGTGGCCGTGGTGCTGCCCCAGATCCGGGGGCTGCGCTCGACCTACGACCGCCTCAGCGCCGGTGACCCGTGGTGGCTCGCGCTCGGCGCCGCCTTCAGCGTCCTGTCGTTCGGCGGCTACGTCGTCATGTTCAAGGCCGTCTACGTCCACCGTGACGACCCGTCGGCCCGTCGCATCGGCTTTGCCGAGAGCTACCAGATCACCATGGCCGGCCTCGCCGCCACCCGGTTGCTGGCCGCCGGCGGCGCGGGCGGGCTGGCGCTCACCGCATGGGCGCTCCGGCGCGCGGGCATGCCGGCGCGCGTCGTCGCCGACCGGACCATCGCGTTCCTGGTCCTCACGTACCTCGTCTACGTGCTCGCGGTGATCCTCGGCGGCCTCGCGCTCCACTTCGGGCTGCTCCCGGGCGCTGCGCCTCTGGCCCTGACCCTGCTTCCGGCCGTGGTCGGCGTGGGGCTGCTGGCCGGGGCGGGGCTGCTCACCCTCGTTCCCGGCGACCTCGAGCGCAGGTTCCGCGCCCGGTCTCAGGGGCAAGGACGCCTCCAGCGGCTCGCGGCCCGGTTGGCGACCGTTCCCGCGACCGCGTCGGAGGGCGTCCGGCTCGCCTTGCGACACCTGCTGCGGCGCGATCCCGCGCTGCTCGGGACCGTCGCCTACTGGGGCTTTCAGATCGCGGTCCTGTGGGCGTGCTTCCACGCGTTCGGGACGCCACCCGAGCCGACGGTGCTCGTGGTCGCCTTCTTCGTCGGGCTGCTCGGCAACCTCCTGCCGCTGCCGGGCGGGATCGGAGGGGTGGACAGCGGCATGATCGGCGCGCTCGTCGCGTTCGACGTGTCCGGGTCGCTGGCCGTCGTCGCGGTGCTCTCCTACCGAGTCCTCGTCTTCGGGCTCCCGACCCTCCCCGGCGCCATCGCGTACTTGCAGCTGCTGCGGACTGTGGCGCGCTGGAGGGAGGAACGGGCGGCGGAGCGGGCCGAACGAGCCGCTACTATACAAAATGAAGTGAGTCCTCAGACCCCGACCGGGAGTTCCAGCTAAATCGTCATGGCCGACATCGAGAACGTCATCATCGTGGGTAGTGGGCCCGCCGGCTACACCGCCGCGCTCTACACCGCGCGGGCGAACCTCAAGCCGCTCGTCATCGAGGGCTACCTCTGGGGCGGGCTGCTGCAGCAGACCACCGAGGTCGAGAACTACCCGGGCTTCACCGACGGCATCATGGGCCCCGAGCTCATGCAGACGATGCGTGACCAGGCCGAGCGCTTCGGAACCCGCTTCCTCACCGACGTCGCGACGAAGGTCGAGCTCGCCACCGAGCCGGGCGGCGTGCACAAGGTCTGGGTCGACGAGGACGAGTACCTCACCCGCACCGTCGTCCTCTCCATGGGCGCCGAGCACAAGAAGCTCGGCGTGCCCGGGGAGGAGGAGCTCAGCGGTCGCGGCGTCTCCTACTGCGCCACCTGCGACGCGGCGTTCTTCAAGGACAAGCACATCGCCGTCATCGGCGGCGGCGACTCGGCGATGGAGGAGGCCATCTTCCTCGCGAAATTCGGCGCCAAGGTCTCGGTCGTCAACCGCCGCGCGGAGCTGCGGGCCTCGAAGATCATGGCCGACCGTGCCCGTTCGGAGTCGAACATCGAGTTCGTCACGCCCTACGTGGTCGAGGAGTTCGCGGCCGTCGAGGGCCAGCTTCCGACGCTCAAGCTGAAGCACACCGAGACCGGCGAGCCCCTCGCGCTCGAGGACGTCGGCTCCTTCATCGCGATCGGCCACGAACCGCAGTCGGAGATCGTCGCCGGCCACGTCCCCGTGGACGAGGACGGCTACGTCCGGACCGAGGGTCGGTCCACGCGGACGGGGATCCCGGGCGTCTTCGCCGCGGGGGATCTGGTCGACCACACCTACCGGCAGGCGATCACGGCTGCCGGCTCCGGCTGCCAGGCCGCGCTCGACGCCGAGTGGTACCTGCGCGACACACCAGAGGTCCCGACGCCGGATGGCATGCCGGTGGGTGACCTCGCCGAGGCGCAGTGGGCGTCCGGCTCGCCGACCGGCGTCCCCGCGACCACCTAGGACCGCCGACTCAGGGGACGATGACGCCGCCGCCCGCGGAGAGGCGGGCGGCGTCGCCGGTCCGCGTCCACGCGGCGGAGGCGGCGAGCGGCGAGCGGAGCTCGAGGGCACCCGCGGCCCCGGTCCGTGCCTCGACCCCGTCGAGCAGCTCGTGCTCGCGCTCGTCGCCGCGGCGGGTCGCGGCCACGCCGACGTCCGCCGTCGCGTAGACGTCGACGAGACAGTCGAGGCCGAAGAGGTCGTCGACCACCGTGGTCGCCTCCGCGTCGAGCGAACCGCCACCGACCACCAGGGTCTCGACGCTCGTCAGGTCGAGCTGCTCCCGCCCATCCTCGTCGAGCGCGGCGAGCCGCGCTGCTCCCGCCGGGGTGAGCGCGACGATCTCCGCGCCGTACCGAGCCGCCAGCGCCAGGGCGCCGGCGGGCTCGGGAGCGCACGCCACCCGTCCGCCGCCGACGAGCACGACACCGGCCAGGAGGGTGAGCAGCGGATCGGACGCCGGCCCGCTCAGGGCGAGCGTGCTGCCCGGGGCGGCGCGCAGCCGGGCGATGAGATCGGCGAGGGTGGGGGCGATCGCGGCGACCGAAGCCGGGGTGAAGGTGCGGTGGACGGGGCGCCCACGGCGGGAGAACGTGACGGATGCAGGTGGGCCGTGGTGGCCCGACAGGCGGCGGGGGACGGCCACCGGCGCCTCGCGGTCCGCCTCGGCGGGGACGTGCAGGACGTCCGGTAGGTTCGCGGCGGGTCCGGTCGGGATGCCCACGAGCCCGGCGCCGAGCTTCGCGGCCGCCCAGGAGAGGACGAACCAGTCGAGCTCGATCGGTCCGGAAGCGGCGAGCAGCGCTCCGGGCCAGACGGCGTGGTCGCGCACCAGCCGCTCGGCGAGCGCGTCCGCCCGCTGCTCCCACGTATGCCGTGTGAGCCCATCGTCGCTCGCGAGGACCGCGACCTCATCCGGTCGTGCGTCGGCGTACCACTCGAGCGTCCCCGGCCGGGGGGCCGAGGCCGTGGGAGTGCTCAGCGTCCGGGGCCTGCAGCGCCCGCGCCGCCGGCGACGGGCCGCGGCGGGGTCGGGGCGGGAATCGGAGTGACCTTGGGGTAGGTGTAGCTGTGCGTTGCCATCTCAGGGAGAACAACGCCGATCGTCGGATCGTGTTACGGGGTTGCTGCGTGACGACGCTCACAGAGGCGTTATCCCATCAGCACGCCCTCCAGGCGCAGCAGATGCTCCTTGACGCCGAGCCCGCCCGTGTAGCCGCCGAGACCCCCGCCGGTGCGCAGCACGCGGTGGCAGGGCACCACGATGGGGATGGGGTTGGCGCCTAGCGCGTTGCCGGCGGCGCGGGAGGCCTGCGGACGTCCGGCGGCGGCGGCCATCTCGGTGTAGGTGGCGGTCCCTCCGAACGGGATCCGGGCACAGGCTGCGAGCACGGCACGGCCGAAGGGCGCGACGACGTCGAGGTCGACGCGCAGCGCGAAGTCATCCCGCTGGCCGTCGAAGTACTCGCCGAGCTCCCGCCGGACCTGCTCGAGTCGTGCTGGGGCGTGGACGATGCGTGGCGAGAGCCGGGTGGCCAGGGCCTCCAGCACCGCGTCCTCGCCTCCGTTCCATTCGAGGTAGGCCAGGCGCGCCAGTCCGTTCGGAGTCGCCGCGGCGAGCAGCGCGCCGACAGGGGAGTCGAGCTCGCAGTAGACGACCTCGGCCTCGGCGGCGGCCGCCGCCTGCAGGCGCGCGGTAGCGGCGGCGAGCCCGGCGGGGTCTGGCGCAATCGGGGGAAGCGGGGTCATGACGTGAGCTCCAGTCGCAGGGTCTTGAGGCCTTCGTGGGCCGAACGGCGGGCGGCCGCCTCCGAGCAGCCGAGAGCACGGCCGACGTCGGCGTGGGAGAGGTCGGCGGCGTAGCGCAGCGCGAGCGCGGCCCGCTGCTTGGCGGGGAGGGTCCGCACACGCTCCCAGGCCCCCGGGTCGAGCTCGGGTTCGGGATCGTGGTGGAGCTGCTCGGGCAGCACGTCGGTCGGGATCGCCCGACGTGCGCCCCCGCGGTGATGGTCCATTGCCTTGTGGTGAGCGATGCCGAGCACCCAGGCCAGGCCGGAGGCGTTCGCCCGTCGACGGTCGAAGCCGCGCAGCGCGGCCAGGAACGTTTCTTGGAAGACGTCGTCGGCGCCCGCGCGGCCGACCTCGGCGATGCAGTAGCGCCAGACGGCGTCGCGGTGCTGCTCGAAGAAGCGCTGGAAGGGAACCATCAGGGGTGAGTCGCACGAGAACCGTGCGATGTGAGGTTCGCAGCCGCAGCGGCGGTTCAGGCCGTCGCCACCATGGTGCACAGCAGCACCGCGTGGGCGCTCCAGAGCACGGTTCGCAGATGGTGGCCTCGCACCAGGCGCCGGCCCACCGCCGGATCGAACCCCCGGCTCAGGCGTCCGTGGTCCGGCACCGAGAGCGAGAACGTCACGAGCCATGCCAGTGCGGCGAGCACCAGCCCCGCAACCGCGGAGGTCACGCCGACGCCGGCCGGCCGATCGAGCACGACGAGCCCGCTCCCGGCGAGCTCGACGATCATCGGCGCGATCACGACGTAGCCCGTCCGGGCGGTGTGTGCGGCGTGGTAGGCCGTCCACTCCGCCTCCCCGACCCAGGCGAACAGCGGGTAGTGGACCACCGAGATGAACCAGGAGAGGCCGGCCATGAAGGCGGTGGCGAGCAGGACGGTCAAGAGAAGGGTCATGGCGCACTGAGGGGTACGGGCGAGACGTAGACTCGGCCGATGGACCCCTTCGTGGTCATCATCCTCGGTGCGGTCGGCGGGCTCGTGATCGGCCTCCTCCTGCTCGGTCGCTTCTACCCCGGTTCCGGGGCGGAGACGGTCGACTGGACGCCGACCCGGTCAGCCGAGGTCGAGATCCAGAACGAGATCGACGATCTCGACCAGATGCTCGCCGCCACCAACCGGCGCCGCCGAGCCAGGGGCAAACCCGAACTGACAGAGGATTCGATCGCCATGGAGATCGCCGCAGAGACCAAGAGCGCCCACAAGCGCCGCGAGGAGTACGTCGATGACCTCGATCTCGCGCAGATGCTGGACGCCAAGAACGCGCGGCGACTCAAGCGGGGTAAGCCGCCGGTCTCGCTCGAGGACTACAAGCGCTCGATCCAGGGGCCGCTGTGAGGGCGCTTGTGGTCGGCGGCGCCTCCGCCCGGGGCCTCGCGCTGACTCGGGCGCTGACGGCGGACGGCCACGCGGTCCGGATCGTGACCCGCACCGAGGAGCATCGCGCGGCCATCGAGGCCGAAGGCGCTGAGTGCTGGATCGGGACCCCGAACGCGATCGGAACCCTTCGCTACGCCCTGGACAACGTGACCGTGCTGCTCTGGCTGCTCGGGACCGCGGAGGGGGGCGACGTCGCCGCGCTGCACGGTTCCCGGCTGGGGATGATGCTCGAGCGCGTGACCGATTCGACGGTTCGAGGTGTCATCTATGAGGCCGTCGGGACGGTCGCGGACGAGGCGTTCGCGACGGGCACCCACGAGATCCGGGAGGCGAACCGGAAGAACGAGATCCCCTTCCGTCTCCTCGAGGCGGACCCCCGCGGCGACCAGGACGCCTGGTTGGCCGCGACCCTCGGGCTGATCGAATCGCTGCTGGGCCCCGAGCGCGGCTGAGGACTACTGGACGTCGAGCGGTGCGGGCAGCACCGACGGCGCTGACCGCTCCGCCCAGGGGGCGGCCGGCCCCGGGTCGTCGCCCTCGATCGCCGTGGCGACGAGGAACAGCACGAAGAGCACGAGCAGCACCGCTGCGACACCGAGCAGCGTCCGCACGACGATCGCGGCGAACCCGGGGCCGCGGTTGGCCTCGACGAGCTGCGCCGTCGTCGGCTGGGGCGTCCGCACGGCGGCAGCGCCCTGGGAGCCGGTCACGAACGGTCGATGCTGGTCACGCGCCATACCGCCCACTATCGCTGATCGGGACCGACCGGTGCGAGACCACTGGCCAAAGAGTCCGGCAGGCGGGTGAAGAGATCGGCGAGCATCCGCGCCGTCGCGCCCCAGACGAGCGTCTCCCCGACGACGAACACGTCGGTCCGGAAGGGGACGCCACGGCGGAGCATCCTGCGCCGGTCGCGCCCCGCGTGCAGGGCGCTCAGCGGAAACTCGAGCACCTCTGCGACCTCGCCGGCGCTCGGGACCCAGGCCTGTCCCGGCTCGATGAGGCCGACGAAGGGGTAGACCGCGTAGTCGGTCGCGATGGTGGGGGTGGGTTGGAGCGCGCCCACGATCTCGACGCTCGCCGGGGCCAGGCCGATCTCCTCCTCGGCCTCTCGCAGCGCGGTGGCCTGGAGGTCGAGGTCCTCGGGGTCTCGGCGCCCCCCGGGGAACGAGACTTCACCGGCGTGGCGACGCAGGTCGTCGCGCCGACGGGTCAGGACGACATGGACCTCTCCGTCAGCGACGAACAGCGGCACGAGCACCGCGGCCTCGGTACGGCCGTGCACCTTGAGCGCAGCAGCGTCGGCCGCACTGAGCAGCGCCGCCGACAGCGCGCCGGCAGCAGTCCCTCGGTGCAGCGGCTCAGCTGGCGATGCTGACGCGCTCAACGTGCTCTTCGAACATGACTTCGCTCTCAAGCGTCCGGTGCACCGGGCACTTCGCGGCGATGATCCGCAGCTTCTGCGCGACCTCGTCCGGCAGGGTGTCCGGGAGGCGCAGCGTCATCGAGAAGCGGGTGGGACAGCCGCGTTCGGCGGGGGTGTAATCGGCCTCGACCTCGACACCCCCGATGTCCCAGCCCTTGCGCTGCGCGTACATCTCCATCGTGATCGCCGTGCAGGAGGCGAGCGCCGCGGCGAGCAGCTCCTCGGGGTTCGGACCGGTGTCCTCGCCGCCGATGTCCCGGGGTTCGTCGACGGTGAGCTCGTGGGACCGGACCCGGACCGACTGCTTGAAATGGCCCGTGCGCGTGGATGTCGCCTTCATGTCAGGACATCGTACGACGGCGGACGTCGACCTGCCGGGCGATGACCACCCAGCGCTGCGCGGCCGAGTACAACGGGGTGCAGGCGGTGAGCACGAGCCGCGGACGGCCGATGTCCCGAAGGGCTTTCGTGTCGGAAGGATCGACGATGCGGTGCCCCTCGACGCGGTACTCGACGGTCGCGTAAGGCATCTCCATCGTGATGCGGTCGCCGGCGCGCAGCTTGTCGATGTTCCGGAAGGGGGCGCCGTAGGTCGTGCGGTGGCCGGCGATCGCGGTCGTGCCCGGGAGGCCGGGCAGGGAGCTCGTCGAGTAGCGCCCGGGGCCCGCCTTCAGCGAGGAGTCACCCGTACCCTCGGCCACGACCCAGGACTTGCCCAGGCGGGGAGCCCGGATGCGGCCGATGGCCTTCCCGGCCTTGAGCTCCGTTCGCGCGGTCGCCGCCAGCTGCCGAGCGCGCTGCTCGGCGGTCGGCCGGCGCTTGGTGGGGCGGCCCTTCTCCTTCTCCGCCGGGATCGGCGCCCCGAGCGTCGGGGCGTTGACGTTGAGCGCGGAGAGCTCCGCCTCGAGGTCTCCCTGGCGCTGATGGGCGATCGCGGAGGAGATGGGCTCCTGCCAGACGACGGTGATCGCCGCTTCGGCCACGAGCAGCGAACCCACGCCCGCCAACAGGCCTACGGCGGCGGAACGGCCTCGGTGGCGTCGGAGGACGAGATCGGGCTCGCGCTCGAGCTCGTCGGGCGGCTCGACCTTCGAACGGAAGGTGAGCCGCTCCGACGCGGCGAGCGGTGCCGCGACATCGGAAGAGGCGAGGCGTCCAGCATCGCCGCTCTCGTCGGTCTCGATGAACCGAGCGATCGCGGCGAGCTGATGCTCCAGTCGGCTGCACGTCGCCTTGACGGCCGCCAAGTCGTCCCGCGCCCGGTAGAGCGCGGAGACGACGTCTCCCTCAGCGCGGCGGCCCGAGGCCGGCCGGGTGATCGGCTCGGCCTCTCCGACGCGCGTGGAGACCTGGTCGGTCACCGTCAGTCGGCGACCAGGCGGCGGCGCCGGTGCAGGACGCCGGCGCCGAGCAGCATGCCCGCGCCGAGCATGCCGACCAGCAGCGGCTCCGCGCCGGTGTAGGCAAGGCGGGCGGGGCGGCCCGTCGAGCCGGCCACCACGGGATCGTTGCCGGACGCCGTCGTACCGGCGACCGCTGCCTTCGGGCTGGAACCGCCGTCGGCCTCGTCGCCGAGCTGGCCGCCTCGGTCGGGGTCGGCGGTCGTGGCCGTGGGCTCCTCGGGCTCGGGGGCGCTCGGCGCAGGCGTCGTCTCGGCACCCGTCTCGCCGGTGTTCCCGTAAGGCGAAAGCAGGCTCGGGTCGTCCGTGGTGCTCTGGGCGAAGGCGGGCGAAGCCCACCCCATCAGAGCGACGACTACCGCGACGACGATCGCGCGGCTGCGGCCTCGCGGGGCGGATGAGAGAAGCTGAAGCGAGCGGGGGTTCGCGCTCATGGTGGTCCTCATTTTTCGGTCGAGATGGGTGTGCGCCAACGTGGCGCCCCATGAGTATGCAGAACCGGCGCCGGAAACACGAGCGCCGAAGGTGATTTGACGCTGTTCGGCCCGAAAAGTGTTCACCCGGCTATCGCGGGGCCCACCGATCGGGGTAGACGTCGTACGCCGATCGGGCGAGTCCCTTCCGTCAACCGGTCATCCCGGCGCTCGGGGAGCAGCGGGCTAGCGGCGGACGCGCCGCCCGAACGTGTTCGTGTAGGTCGTTGCGCCGCCCCGGACGACGGTGCCCGGGGCGCCTGCGACGACCCCGAAACCGGCCTCGCGGAACTGCCGGTTGAGCACGTTGCTCCGGTGTCCGCTGCTGGCCATCCAGCCCGCGACGATCCGCCGGGGGCTGCCGCTGCGCCCCTTGCCCCAGGCGATGTTCTCACCGAGTGACCAGCTTTTCAGCGAGCCCCCGAGGTAGCTGGTCCTGCTGATGCGCTGGGTCAACGTGCTGCCCTCGGGGGACACGTGGGCGAAGAACCCCTCGTCGACCATGCGCTCGGCGTAGCGTTCGGCCACGCGCTCGAGCTTCCGGTTGCGCCGAAGCTTCGCCCGGCCCCGCTTGGTGCGCTCCCGGTTGACGAGACAGAGCGTCGCCGCCCTCAGTCGCGCTGCGTTTCGACCGTTGGGGGTGGCGTCTGCGCCACGGCAGGCGGACGCCGAACGGGTCGCGGCCTCGGCGCTGGCGGGCAGGCCCGCGAGCAGAACGAGCATCAGCGGCATCAGCAAGGCACAGAGTCGGCGGGTCATCATGTTCGTGATCGGCACCTCCCCACTTCTACTAACTCCCGTCCAGGTTTTCTGGACGGATAGTCTGGACGCAACGCTTCGGGGCGTGGCTCAGCCTGGTAGAGCACCGCGTTTGGGACGCGGAGGTCGGAGGTTCAAATCCTCTCGCCCCGATCGCCGTGGACGGCCGGCGTTCCGCCCTCTAACGTGCTTCTGCACACGCCCCCGTAGCTCAGCTGGATAGAGCAGCGGCCTTCTAATCCGCAGGTCCCCCGTTCGAATCGGGGCGGGGGTGCTCGAAAAAGCCAGCAAACAAGGGCCGAAACGCACCTTGTGCGCTTCTGAACTTGCTTCTTGTGTTCAGTTCTGGTGTTCTAGAGGTCCGCCGGATGGTCCGGCGGCCCCCCGAACCGAGGCTGCATGAGCGCGAACGACGGCCGCGTCACCGGCCACCTGACGGTCGAGGATCGAGACAAGGCCGGGCGCGTCTGGGTCGCGGCCTGGACGTCCGGCGACGGGCAAGCGCGACGCCGCAAGCTGCTCGGCGCCCGCCTGGGTGAAGGACTCCGGGCGGAAGACGCCCCGCGGGGCGATCGTCGTGGCGCGTCAAGGACGGCTCCGCCCCGCAGGGCGCGCTTGACTCCGGCCGCCGCGCAGGAGGCGCTCGACGAGCTGCTGGAGGCGGAGCGCAAGAAGAAGCTGCACCGCCCGGCCCAGGCCGGCAAGACGTTCGGCGAGGCGGGGGAGGCCTTCGTGCGCCATGCCGCCTCGGTCGGCGGCAAGCGCGGTGAGGTCTCACCGTCGACCCTGCGCGGCTACGAGTCCATCCTGCGCTCGCTCGCCCCCGACTTCCCGCCCGAGATGCGGCTCGTGGACATCACCCGGCGCCAGCTCGAGGAGTACCAGGAGCGGCTGCTGATCGAGATCCCGCCGAAGCGCGAGAAGCCGCTGAACCGCGCGACGGTCCGCCACCGGATGATCGTGCTGCGGATGATCCTCAAGCGCGCCGTCGACCTCGGCTGGCTGGCCGACAGCCCGGCGGTGAAGCTCGAGGTCATCACGCAGCCTCCGCCGGAGCCGGACTTCAACGTGATCGAGCCGTCCCAGGTCGAGGCCGTGGCGCGGGCCGTGGCCGACGTGCCGGCCGACGAGGTCCCGCACTATCGCCACGCGGAGGGCGGTGAGCTCGTCCTCGACCAATTCAACCTCGACGTGATGATCGAGCGCCGGGCGCTCTACGCCGAGGTGGTCCGCATCGCGGCGTTCACCGGGCTGCGGATGGGGGAGCTCCGTGCGCTGCGCTGGCGCGACGTCGACTTCGGCAACGCGACGCTGCACGTCCGCCGCAACGCGCCGACCTCAGCGCCGGCCGGCGCGAAGCTCAAGGCGCCGAAGTCGCTCAAGGGTCGGTCGGTCCCGCTCATCGACACCGCCGCGCAGGTCTTCGATCGCGTCAGCCGTCACCTCGAACAGCACAACCTCCCTGTCGGGCCCGAGGCACTCGTGCTCCCGACCAGCGAGGGCGGGCTCCTCGACGACGTCCGGCTCCGTGCCGCGTTCTACCGCGGGCTTCACGGCGCCGGGCTCGGGCACATGCGTGAGAAGGACAACCCGATGACCTTCCACGACCTGCGCCACGTCTTCGGGACGATCGCCGTCCGCGCGTTCCCCGTCACCGACGTGCAGGCGTTCATGGGCCACCAGTCGATCACCACCACCATGCGCTACGTCCACCACGTGCCGCGTCACGACGCGGCGGCCAAGCTGTCGGCCGCCTTCGCGGTCGACCTCGGACCCGCCGTCGCCGCTGAGGGCTGAGGATTTTTCGGGGCAACCGGCCCGAACGGGGCAGTAGGGGACATGAGCCCGCCTCGGTCCCCCGCAACCGCCGACACCACGCCGGGCCGGCCGCCCGGCGGCCCACGGCCTTCGCTTGGAGTTCCCATTGCTCACCGCCGAGGAAGTGGCACGGACGATGCTCGGCGGGCTGCCCGCCAAGACCGTCAACCAGTACGCCCGGCGAAGGCCGACTGCCCTCGGTCTGGATCGGCAAGCACCGCCGCTTCAACCGCCCCGAGGTCGAAGCGGCCATCGCCCGTGCGGTCGGTCGGGGCGGGAGGCTGTAGATGCCCGCTGCAGAACCGACCGAGCTTCGCCCCAAGCGCGTCGCGGTCTCCTTCAGCGAGCGCGAGCACGCTGCGCTGCAGGAGATGGCGGCGCGCGAGCGGATCCCGCTGGCGAAGGCCGTGCTGCGGATCGTCCGGGGCCACCTCGCGACCGGCCGGCCCGCGCCTGATGGAACGAGGGACCCAACGGGCGAAAGCGCATCAGCGTCTCCGGGCTGGCTGCCGCCCATCGAGAAGGCGGAGTACGCCGGGTGGGCTCGCGACCGCGCCGCCGCGGTGCAGTCGCTGCTCGATCGCTATCCCGACGAACTCGCCGATCTCCCGCGTGACTGGCACCGCGTCCCGCCGGTGCGCGAACAGCTCTGGGCGCTGTCGTGGTGGCGCGACCTTCTCGACAGCGGCACCTACGACGACCCCCGGATGGAGCTGGCCTTCGCCGCAAGCATCGGCGACTACGCCAGGTACCTCCGCGAGCGAAGGCGTCCCGGCACTCGCCGCCGCGACTGACACGCTTGCGAGGCGCACGAACTACATCACCGAGGGGGAGGCCGCCGCACGTTGCCAACAGCCGCTTGCGCGCAGGCTTGGCGCCGGCCTCGTCGAGTTCAGTTCGAATAGTGCTTTCGGCTGCTTCCGACTGTTTGCTGGGGTTCAAAGAAGCCGGTGGTCTTGAACGATGTCGATCGGTTCCCGAGGGGCGTTTGTCGGCCAGACTTCAGGTGCTGGGACGGCGGAATGTCCGGTTCGACGTCTGCCGCAGGAGCTCTGAACGCTCAGGTGAGCTCCGGCGGCAGCGCCTTCGGGCCGTCTGGATAGAGGTACGCGAGCTGTTCCGCGGTCATGTCGAGCGTGTTTGCGGGCTCGGGCGGGGCGCCCACCACGAGCCAAAGCTGGTCGGCCTCCGTGTCGTTGAACACCTGCCGAAGACTGTCGGCGGTGATGAGAACGGCGGAGTGGGCTTCCAAGGTGAGAAGCTCACCGTCGATCCGTATTCGACCGATTCCGTCAAGCACGACGTAAAGCTCGTCCTGGGCGCGATGGCGATGGCGAGTCGAAGACTGGCCCGGAGTCAGGCGCCACATCCGCGCGCCCAGCGTTTCGGCCTCAAGCTGCTTCGCGAGGTCAGTGTTCAGGACGCCCATCTGGTTCGAGGGGCGCCAGTGGGCTTCGTCCACCATCAGCGACCGGTAGCTCATGCGCGCGGATGGTAAGGGACCGGGTGGGGCCCTGGGGTCGCCCGATCATGGACCGCGCCCCGCCCCCGCCAGGAGTGTCGCAATGGACGAGAAGCGCCAGTCTCCGCGCCGGTTCGGGTGAGCGCTTCCGGCTGAAGCGCTCACCCTCAGGACGAACTTGCGGCACATCGACGCGGTCGGCGCTCCGGGCGACGCCGCGGTTCGGGAACCGGGGCGATGCGCTGCCGCCGTGGTGCCGGTCAGCGGCGGCCGAGCCGCTCGACCTCGACCGCGGCCACCGTCGTCCCGTCGGAGCGGATCGCGCCGGCGACCGCGGTCGCTCTGGCACGGACGCCCGGGCTCAGCGCGGTCGTGAGCGCCGACCGCAGAGACGCCGCGGTGGGCGTCGGCCCGTCGTGGGCCGCGCCGACGCCCAGCGCGGCGATGCGGCCTGCCCAATAGGGCTGGTCGACCGCCTGCGGGACGACGACCTGGGCCGCCCCGCACGTGCCGCGGTTGTTGTTGTTCCTGCCCCGCCGTGGTGGACGACTGCCGCCACCCGCGGGAACAGCGCCTGGTGGTTGACCTGGCCGACGACGAGGCAGTCCTCTGCGCCGTCCTCCGCCTCCAGTTCGGCCCATCCGCGCATGATGATCGCCCGCCGGCCGTGCGCGCGCACCGCCGCCATCGCCGCCGCGGCAACGTCCGGGGAGGCGAGCATGGGCATCGACCCGAAGCCGATGTACACCGGAGGCGGGCCGTCATCGAGGAAGGCGAGGACTTCGTCGTCGAGCGGGTTGACGTCTGCAACCGCCCAGGCCCCGGTCTGGAAGGCGTCGATGCCCCACGCGGGGCGCCACGGGTCCAGGACGGGATCGGTCGCCAGCCACGGCCGTTCGCCCACGACGATGTCGCGGACGTGGGCAAGCCGCGGGAGACCGAGCGCTTCGCGAGCACTGCCGACGGCGTCTCCGAACAGCCCATCGATGGCCTCCGCGTCCAAGCGCCAGAGGGCCCGCGGGTCCTGCTCCTCCGGCGCGTCGATCCCGCGGTACACGAGCGGCCGGCGGTTCGGCGCCGGGATGTCAGCTGCTGGAAGGTCACCGACGCCGCCGGCACCCCGGCCGCCTCGGCCGCGGAGAGTGCCCCCGCCGCAGCCGGCAGCGCGCCCGTGATCACGGCGGCATCGCAGCCCTCGAGCAGACACGGAAGCACCTCCACCTGCTCGCGCAGGAGGATCGCAGCGGTTTCCGGGATAGACGGCGGTGGGTCGCGCCGCATCAGCTCCTTGCCCGCCGGGCCGAGTGGCGTGACCTCCGCGCCGGACTCTCGCGATCGCGCCAAGAGGTCCTCGTCGCGCGGCACGCAGAGGCGCACCTGCGCTCCTCGAGCCCGCAGTCGTTCGGCCAGTCCCACCAGCGGCTCGACATCCCCACGTCCACCCCACGTCGTCAGAAGCACTTGCATGCGACACCTCTCGCTCGTTGAACGGCTTGCGGTCGGGCATGCTGAGGCATGTAGGGGGGCTTGAATCAAGCCCCCCTATCGCCCATACTCTGGACACGGCGGTGAGTGTGTACCTCCTCCTCGCCCGGGGACTCCTGACACAGGGGAGCCAATCGGTCCCACAAATCCGCGGGACCGCCCGAGACGCGGAATGTCCCCGGCCGTTCCGGCCAGCTCGATGGCTTGGTCGCTTCGCGTAGTCAGCGCTCGCGTCGCTCAATGCGCTGACACCGCAACCAGGCCCTAAACGGCATCGGATAACGGGTGCGTCGACGCGTCGAATCGCTTCACAGAACCGCGAGTCTGGGCCCCCACCAGCGCTTCGGACGAGAAGCGCTTGGCGTCCCAAGCACTCATTTGCGACGCGCTCGGCCTCCGATCAGTGGTCATCACCCGCGGAGAAGCGAGCGCGGTGCGGAACGTAGCTCTCGGCGGCCACGAGGACCGCGGCCGAGTCTGTCAACAGAAGCTCTGCCGGATCGCTCCGGTCCTTGGGGGACACTCCGCGGGTGGCCGGCGACCCTCTCGAACACCAAGAGCGCGTCCGGCGGACCCTCGCGCCGGTCGACCGCGTCGTCCCCGTCGTGGGCGCCGGCGTCAGCCAGGGCGCGGGGCTCGACGGCGCGCAGGACCTCGCTGACCCTGTTGAAGGACTGCGGCCACTTCGTCGAAGAAAAGCCAGCTGGCTCGAACCTCTTCACGGTCGTCGACCGGCTCGACCCAGAATGGGCCAACGAGCACCTGCGGACCACTGTCCGCACCGCGCTGACTGCCGTCCTGCCGTCCGACGATCCGATGGCTCAGGCGCTGGTGCAGGTTCCGTCACGGATGGTCCTGACGTTCAACTACGACCTGCTCCTCGAGCACACCGCTCGCTCAGCGGGCCTGAGTCCCGTGACGCTGACGAACAAGCCGGGCGATCTCGAAGCGCCCACCACATGCTGGCGCACGGTCCCAAACCAGAGCACCTGACGTGCTGCACCTCCACGGTGCCGTGACCGAGCCAGATGGGCTCGTGCTGGACAGCGAGTCGTACGAGCGGACCTCCGACGATCGACGCGTCAAAGCCATCATCCACGAGCTCGGGATCCGCTACCGGATGGCCTTCTACGGGCACTCGCTCAACGACGACTACTTGCGCCAGCGAATGACAGAGCTCGTCAATCCGGCTGAACACGTCCTGGTCTGCACGGTGCAGGAACGGCCTGCGCTAGAGGACGGGCGCGCGGCGGTCTCCCTTCGCCGCCATCACGTCCTCATCGACACTGTCGGCCAGCACGCCGACTTGCCGGGGCACGTCCACGAGTTCCTTCTCACGCCGGCTCCGCGACCGGCCGGCGCGCGTGTCGAGGCCGCCGCGCTGCAGGCCTCCGGGGTCTACATCCTCAATGACTTGGTCGACCTGCGTGATGCGGCCGATCCACAGGATCGAATACTCGCGGCGATGATGGACGACCCCGACAAGTCCGAGCCGGTCACTGAGATGACCGTCCTCGACGGTCACCGCACGGTGGTTGTCGGCGCGGTCGGGACCGGCAAGAGCGACCTGCTCGCGTACCTGTCCGAGGCACAAAGACCCGACCGGCCCGCCGTCCTGATCCGACTCGGCGACCAGCGGTTCACAGCGGGCGAACCCGAGCGAATTCTGGCGAGCTGGGCCGCCAGCGGTCGCACCGCTAGTACCGAGGTCGACGTCAGCCACTACGCCGTCTCTAGCACGTCCATGCACTTCCTCCTCGACGGCCTCGACGAAGTCCCCGGCGCCGAACAGGACGCGGCCGCCGACCTGATCGCTCGCATCGCTCGGCGCCTGCCGCAGCACAGCTTCACGGTGACGTCACGACCGACGAGCGCTCTTGACCGCCTCATCGACGAAGGCGAGGAGGGTCGTCCGACCTGGGCGCTCCTTGGACTGCAGCCCGGCCGAGGGTGGCAACGCCGTTTCCTCCAACACCGGGCCGTCGAGTACGAGCAGCTCGTGAGCGTGCTGCCTGAGCTGCACGACATGGCCGATGTACTGGCAACGCCGTTCTTCTTGGCGAGGATCGTCGATCTGTATCAGGCCGACCGACTGGCAGGCCACCGCGACGTGAGCGCCCTGTTGAGCGCCCTCATTGATTTTCAGCTCGCACGCGAGGAGATGCTGCTCGACCTCGGCGCACATCAAGTACGCAGATGGCTCGAGGACCTTGCACTTGCCGGTGTCCTCGCTGGCAGAAAGTCCTTTGATGACCGCCAGCTCTTGGCGCTCGAGCTGCCTGCGGGTGCCGAAGGCGACCAACGGCAACTCGCCGAACAGCTTGTGCATCGGCTTCTGTTCGCAGAGAACGCCAGCGTCTACCGGTTCACACACCGCATCTTCGCCGAGTACCTCGCCACGGAAGCGCTGCTGCGGCGTGAGGTCACGCAACCGTCGCTCGACTGCCTGGCGCCACGCGCCTCCGACGGCCTCTCAGGTACACGCGACGACGTCGCACTGACGGTGACGCTGCTGTGCCGTCAGTCGACGGCTTGGCGACAAGCGGTAGCCGGACGTGACCCGCTCATCGCCGCGGCCGCCACTCCAGACGACGCTACACCGGCCGAACGCGAGGACGCGGCGCGCACGCTATGGGACATCTACTCTGAGCGTGGCGTCTGGATGTGGGACCGACGGCACTCGTCGCTGCTGGACCACTGCCGGGCGCTGGGCCGACTGCTCGCCCACGACCCCCACGGTCAAGTGGCCGCAGACGTCCGCGCGGCTTTGCATCGCGGCACCGCTCAGCAGCAGGGCAATGCGATCACCGCGTGGAGTCACAGTCACCCGGACTGGCTCGAGGAGCAGCTCGCGTCGGTGCTTCGCGACGACGGGCGTGACGGTGTGGTGCTTCGCCAAACGGCTCTGGCGGCGCTCGAATGCCGGTTCGTCGACCTCGTCGACGAGCTCCTGAGGGTGCTGACGGTCAGCCGCGACAGCAGCGTTCAGCAAACCGTCGGCTTCGCCCTGATCGAACTGATGCCCAAGGAGCGCCGCCTCGAGCTCGGGCGCGCCGCCATGCGGACGCCAGAAGCCGACCTGATGCTCCACCGGCTTGCCGATGTACTGGAACCCGTAGAGCTCGTGCTGCTAGCGGCGGAGCACCCGACCGACGGCCACTCACTCGATCGGCGGATAAGACGCCGCCTCCAGGTTGCCCTCACGCGGCTCGGCCCGGACGTGGCGCCGCCGGAGGTTGTGAAGGCCGCCTGGCAAGTGGCGGTGATGTGGCGCCTCGACGCGGCGGTGGCGACCCACTTGGCAGTCTTGGACCCGCGGGCCGCAGCTCTCGGCCTGGCTTCCGCCTGGAAGTGGACGGGGTCTACTGGTACCAGGCGCAGGAGCTGGCGAGGTCGCTGAGTGAGGAAGCTCTGTTGGCGGCAGGCATCGACGCTGTGATCGTCGAGCGCTTCACGGCAGCTCGTTACGTCGAACAACAGCGTGAGATCTTGCCGGCGGTCCCGTCGCCCGGTCCGTCCACTACGACCACGGCAACGTTGCGCGAGCTGCTCGGACGCCGCGGGGACCGTCGTGACCGCGAGCTGCTGGGGCGCTACCGCGCGCTGGCTCCACAGGCTGCTGAGTTTTCCGGCGCCGCCCGGGAGGTGCTCGCAGAGGCGATCGAGCCGTGGCGCCCGGACGGCTCCTACGCCGACACCATCGAGTGGCTCGGCGAAGGCCAGTGGCGAGAGCAACGGCGCCCAGCAGCCTGGTTGGCCTACTCGTCCGCGTTGGGCCTCAGGCTGACTGCGGCGGAGTGGGCGGCGTTGCCACGTCCGGGACGGTCTTCGGCTCCGATCAAGCCTGGCTGCGCGCGCAGTCCGACGCCGACCGTCAGGACCGTGCCGCGCTCCTTCTGAGCAGGACCCCTGATCTGCGTCGCTGGCAGTCGCTGCTGGACTGCTGCGAGGACCCGTTGACTCAAACGCTCATGGCCGCCGCTGCGGCCGCCTTCACGGACGCCCCCGGCAGCGCCGCCGACCCGCAGAACGATCACAACGCCCGTAGTTCCGTGATCTCGCGTCTCATTGACAACGGACGTGACGACCTCGCTCACCTGATCGCCGGAACTCGACCCGGACAACGCGAGACGCTTGAGCGGCTTCTCGCCGAACGAGGAAATCGCGACGCTCAGCACCGCCTGCTCGATGCGCTCGTCGCCCGCGCTCGGGCTGGTCAGGCAGGCCACGACGACTCCTACGCCTGGATGGGCGCCGCCACCGACCCCGATCTCCTCGAAGGGCTCTTCGAGGCATTGAGCCTCGTGTACGCCGTCAGCAACGAGCCGCTGCCACGAGTCACCAGCGGTTTCGGCCTGCACGACGTGACGACTCCTCTGTTCGGCGCGATCTCGAAGATCGGCGGCCTGCGCGCGGTCGACGGCTACGAGCGGCTCCTCGCGCAGGGCGGGGACCTCCGCTGGCTTCGTTACGAGCGCGACCGGGTGGCTGAGCCCGTGCTCCGCGCTGAGGGTCTTGACCATGCAAGCCGCGCGGCGCGAGCCGCGCGGGTTCCCGTTCTGCCGACCGAGGGGTTGTGACGGCAACGAGCGGCCGAGCCGCAGGCAGCAGGTCGGCGTCTGGGCCGCTGCGCGCACGCCTCAGGTGAGCCCGAGGCCGGGCAGAGCGCAAGCGCCCGTACGGGCGCTTGCGGGCCGGGCGGGCCGCTTGGGCCGCGCAGGGCATTCGCGGGCGGGGCACTGAGGCGTCGGGGCGCCCGTCCGAACATGTGCTTTCAGCCGAAAGCACACGTTCGGCGCGGCCGTCGGGCGGAGGGGGGAGGGTTGATAGATGACGACCGCAACCGCATCCAGTTCGACCGGCACGCCGCCGGCTGCGCTCGACAGCTTGGCCGCGCACTGTCCAGCGGTCGCGCCTCAGCGCTGGCGCCACTCGCAACGACCTCACGGCCCATCATGCGGACCTGCCTTGCGCCGCCGTCGGCGGCGGCCGCTCGGCGGCCGACTGCTGGCGCGACCCAGAGCGTCAGCAGCGTTTGCAACGCTTTATTCCGAACAGACTAGATGCATTGCGTGCCTGTTACAGCACGTCTGTGACACCCGGCGTCGGTCGTCGCACCCCTGAAAACCGTCGGGAAGCACCTGTCTCACGGGCGTCGACGGAGGTTGGACTGAGCACCTCCACCAAGCCCCCAGCGATGCGACTCCGCGCGTGCGACAAGTAGGCGGGGAGCTCCTCGCCCCGGCCCTCACGGCGGGTCTAAAGCCGAGGGCGACGGACCCGACTTGAGCCGGCGGCAGCCGCCGCATGAGCACCGCGCTGCTCGAGCGCGGCGTCGCTGCGCTCGGCCCGCTGACCGATGACGCCGTCTTAGTCGGCTGCGCCACGCTCGTGCGGCGGCGTCTCGCTCTCGAGCAAGCGGGATCTCGGACGTTCGAACAGAGATGGAACTAAGTAGAAGATATTCCACCTTTCGTCTACCCTCTCAGTGAGGCATGGGAATCGTTGACGACAAGCGGGCGGTGTTCGACCAGGTGGTCGCGCTTCGGCGTGCTGAGTTGCAGGCACCCGGGGTCCGTGAGATCCCGATCGTGCGGGCGCAGCTGGAGCGTCGCATGGGGTCCTCGGTGAGCTTGATGATGGCGGCGCGGATCCTTGGCGTGAGCCAGACGACGGTCGATCGGTGGTCTCGCCGCGGCGACCTGCCAGTTGTCGTGTCGGATTCTGGGCGGCGGGAGATCCCGGTCGGGGCGCTGGCCGAGCTCTACGAACGCGTCGAGGCCGAGCGCTCGGCCGGCCGCTCGCACGTGCTCGAGCCCGTGGTGCGCGAGTGGCGCGATGCCGCGGCCGCGATGGACATCGAGAGCGTGGCGGGTGGTGACGTTGACCCTCACGCGCGCGGTGCGGCGCGGTCGCTCGTCTACCACCGGGCCGTTGCGCGCAAGCTCACGCGGGAGCTCGTCGACGCCGCGCGGCGGCGCATCTGGGAGTGGGAGAGCCAGGGCAGCATCGACCCCGAGTACGCCGGGGCGTGGGAGCAGCTTCTCGACGGGACCGTTCGCGAGATCGGGGCGCGGTTGCGGGCGGACACCCCGCGGATGGCTGACCTGCGTCAGAACTCTCCGTTCGCCGGCGTGCTCTCCGAGCCCGAGCGCCGCCGCATCCTCGACGACGTCCGATGAACCGCGCCGAGTTCGAGAAGTTGGTGGCGGTAGCGGCGAACGTGACCGGGGAGGACGAGATGGTCGTCATCGGAAGTCAGGCGATCCTCGGCTCCTTCCCGGACGCCCCTTCAGAGCTGCTGCGCTCTATGGAGGCCGACATCTATCCGAGGCGGTCACCGGGGAAGGCCGACGACATCGACGGTGCGCTCGGTGACGGCTCGCCCTTCCACGCGATGAACGGCTACTACGCCCACGGGGTCGGCGCCGAGACGGCGAAGGCGCCCGCGGGCTGGGAGTCGAGGCTGGTCAAGGTCGAGATCCCGCCACGTGTCGCCTCGGGCCGCACACCGATCGCTTTCTGCCTCGAAGTCCACGACCTCGTGCTGTCCAAGCTCGCGGCCGGCCGCGACCGCGACTGGGACTTCGCGCGTACGTGTGTGCGGCACGGACTCTGCGACCCCGTGGTGCTCGTCGAGCGCGCGGAGACGCTTCCGATCGGCGGCGATCAGATCCAACAGATCCGCCGTGCCGTCGAGGCCTGGTGACGACGCTCTTCGTGCCCGTCACGATTGGCTGACTTCGCGGCCCGCGGGACATCGAATTCTCGTGTTCCAGCTGGTGTTCCAGCGGTCTGGAACACCAGCTCTCGTGCTCGCCTCGGTGGACGAAACGGGACGGTAGAGGCAGTATCGGAGGTCTAACAGAAGAAAGGACTATCAAGCATCCATGCTGGACCGCCGCTTCTAATCCGCAGGTCCCCCGTTCGAATCGGGGCGGGGGTGCTTCGTGTCCCGGGCCGCCGCGTCGATCGACGAAGCCGAGGTCCTCAGGGCCGCCACGCTGCCGCCGCTGAGCGCTTCGTCGCCCCGGCGGCCTGGAGGCGTTGGCCGAGCTCAGCGATCTACCTGCGTGACGAGTCGGCATGGGCTGTGACGGAGGCGGCGCGGTGCAGGCGATCGGCGAGAAGGGCGCAGAGCGCTCGGGTGGTCGGCGCATCGAGCGGGTGGGTGATCGCGCCCTCGAGCGCGAAGGTTGCTGCGGCTATCTCCGCGCCGCGGTCGGCCGCGGGGATCGGGCGCGGCAGCTGGCGTTCGAACGCGTCCTCGAAGAGGGTGTGGAAGCGCTGGTGCCACTCGCCGATGGCGTGCGAGGCGCCGAGGCGGTCGTGCACGGTGGCGACGAGGTGCTTCACCGGGCGCAGGCGCTCGACGAGCCAGAGCAACTGCTCGCTCAAAGGCTGATCGCCGGCCGCTTCGTGTTCGGCCAGGAGCGCCTGCAGGTAGGCGTCTGCGACGGCGACCAGGAGCTGGTCCTTGTCTTCGAAGTACCAGTAGAGCGTGTTGGCGGTGACGCCGGCCTGCTTGGCGATGCGGCTCATCGACGCGGCGTCGTACCCGTCCTGAACGAAGAGCTGCGCGGCGGCCGTCAGCAGCTCCTCACGGCGCTGCTCCTTCGGGACGGGTCGGCGGTTAGCGGGCACACAGCCATCTTGACAGACGATCAAGAACGCGCGAAGCTCCGCTCTTGTCCATCGATCAAGAAGGAGCTTTCGTGTCCGACATCGAGCGGCCCGAGCGCCGGGTCATCCACTTTCCGTCCGGTAGCGACCGGTGCCATGCCTGGCTGTACCAGCCGACTCCCGCTCCCTCGGGCGCGCTCCCGCCGGTGCTGGTGATGGCCCACGGTCTCGGAGCGGTGAAGGAGCTGCGGCTTGCGGCGTTCGCCGAACGCTTCCAGGCCGCGGGGTATGCGTGCCTGGTCTTCGACTACCGTCATTTCGGCGACAGCGAGGGGCAGCCGCGGGAGCTGCTCAGCATCCGTCGTCAGCGCGAGGACTGGAAGGCGGCGGTTCGCTTCGCCCGCTCGCTGCCCGGGGTCGACTCCTCGCGCGTGGTGCTGTGGGGCACCTCGTTCGGTGGCGGACACGCGATCGCCACCGCCGCGGCCGACCACGAGGTCGTCGCGGCGATCGCGCAGTGCCCGTTCACCGACGGGCTGGCCTCGACGCTGCGGCTGTCCCCGATGAGCTCACTGCGCCTGACCCGGGCCGCGATCAAGGACCGAGCGGCCCAGGTGGCTGGCCGCTCCCCGGTGCGGGTCAAGGTCGCCGCCCGCCCCGGGGAGGTCGGGTTGATGGACGCTGCCGACGTCGTCGCCGGGGTTTTCGGTCTGCTGGAGGCCGCGGGCATCACCGAGGCCGAGTACCACAACGATGTTCCTGCCCGGATCGCACTGGAGATTCCGCTCGACGCCCCCGGCCGCAACGCCAGCAGCGTGCAGTGCCCGATTCTCTTCTGCGTCTGCGACAACGACAGCGTCGCCCCAGCCAAGGCAACCCTGCGGCACGCGGCCAAGGCTCCCCGCGGGGAGGTCCAGCGCTACGCCGCCGGGCACTTCGACATCTACCTCGGTGAGCACTTCGAGCGCTTGACCACCGATCAGCTGAGCTTCCTCGCGAAGCACGTTCCCCCGGAAGGCTGAACACCCGTGCGACGCTCGTCTCTCTCGGCCCGGTGAGGCGCAAGTCATGCGCGCCACGACCGAACCGCCGCCCCTGTCGAGGTCGCTTCGAGTGAGGTGGACCGTTGGCCCGCGGCGGTTTAGGCTCGCGGTCATGTTCCGCTCGGCTGCCTCGCACTACGACCGCTTCATGGGGCGGTACACGGTGCCGCTGGCGGCGGCCCTGGCCGAGACGGCCGGGGTCGAGAAGGAGATGCGGGTGCTCGACGTCGGGTGCGGACCCGGTGGCCTCTCGGTCGAGCTGGCCAGCCGCGTCGGAGCCGCCCGGGTGGCTGCGGTCGACCCGGCCCCGCAGTTCGTCGCCGCGTGCCGTGAGCGCCTTCCGGGCGCCGATGTCCGCGAAGGGGTGGCCGAGCAGCTTCCGTGGGGGGACGCGACCTTCGACGTCGCGCTCTCCTGCCTCGTGATCGCCTTCATGAGCGACGCCGACGCGGGTGTCCGCGAGATGGCGCGCGTGACCCGCCCCGGGGGAACGGTCGCGGTTTGCATGTGGGACCTCGAGCAGGGAGGCATGACGATGCTCCGCCTGTTCTGGCAGGCGATCCGCACCGTCGATCCCCACGCGGCCGGTGAGGAACGCCGTGCCGGGACCGCCGCGGGCGACATCGACGAGCGCTTCGCGCGTGCGGGCCTTGGGGACATCGAGGGCGGTGCGCTCGAGGTGCACGTCGACTACACAGACTTCGACGACTTCTGGATGCCGCTCACCCACGGCGTCGGCCCGGCGGGCGAAGCGCTTCTGGCCCTTGACCCCGAGCAGCAGGCCGCGGCCCGCGAAGCCTGCCGCACCCTGGTGCCCAGCGAAGGGCCGTTCTCGCTCCCCGCGCTCGCCTGGTACGCCCGAGGGACGGTGGCCTGACCGGCGCTCCCGATCAGATGTGGCGGGCGCTCGGTCCGATGAGCGGGAGGGACGGTGCGAGACTCGATGGGTGCATCCGACCCGTCCGCTCCCCACCGTCGGCGGTCCGGCTGAGATCTTCGGGCACGAAGGCTGGGAGGTCGTACCGATCGATGAGGTGCTGGACGGCGGTCACGTGCTCGTGGCGGCCGGGCGCCGATACACGCTGCGGCGGCTCACCGGCGAGTGGACCGAGGACGGGCGGCGCAACTGGGATGGGCCGGCGAAGCTGCGGCTGATCGGCGGCCCTGCCGAGCCGGACGCCGGGGGCGGACATCACCGCTCGCCCGGCGACGCGCTCGGCTCGGCGTGCGCCGAGTAGCCGGTGCGCGGTGCGGAGGTGACGCCCGCCGTTCTCAACACGGCGCACGCCAGCCGGCCCGCTCGTCCGCGACGACACGACGGAGATCGAACAAGCGGAATCTGGTTCCTCCCGCAGGACTGGGGGTAACGTCCGCCCGCGGGCACCACCAAACCATCCGAACACCGAGGGGTTCCATGTCTTATCGGCCGTCCACATCCATTCGCCAGGCAGGGATGGTGGCGCTCGTCGGCGCCGCCTTCGCCGGCCTCGGCGCCGCCTCCGCCGCCGCCGCTCCGTACTGCGCCAGCGGCGCGAAGGCGAGCTTCGCCCGGGTCCAGCTCTTCGCGGGTGGGAACTGCTCTGGCGGCTCGATGATCGTGAAGGCGGAGGACGCCAACGGCGACCGTCCGAACTTCGCGACCTTCCGCAACTACGACGGCAAGGTCTACAACGTCGACAACTCGCGATCCTCGGTTGCGGTGGCCGCCGGGACCTGCATCCGGGTCTACGACGGGGCGAACTACACCGGCGAGGAGTCGAACATCCTCTGCGCCGGAACGGGGACCGCGTACTTCGGCTTCTTCTCGTTCGACAATCGAGCGTCGTCCATGCGCGTCTGCAGCACGTCGCGCCAGACGCAGTGCACGCGGAGCGGGAGCGCTCCAGCCCCCGCGCCCGCCCCGGCCCCCGCGCCCGCACCGACTCCGGCTCCGGCCCCCATCCCCGCCCCGGCCCCGACCGGCTTCCCCGCGGACCTCCGGAGCGCCCCGGACACGGCCCGTTACGACGATGCCGCCGCTTGGGCGGGCGGCCGCAACTGCACCGGCGGGTTCACCTCAGGCGCCAAGCGCATGCAGGCTTGGCTGCGGGCCAACTGGGGCGCGGCCACGATCCAGGGCTACAGCTGCCGACAGAACACCGCCGACAGGAGCAAGACGAGCATTCACGGCGTGGGCCGGGCGAACGACTGGTTCCGCAGCGCTGGGAGCGCGAAGCACCGTTCGCAGGTCGCGAGCTTCATCTCCCGCATGAGCGCGAACAACGCCACGATGGCCCGCGCGATGGGCGTGCAGTACTGGATCTGGAACCGCCAGCAGTACAGCGTCCGGGGGAACAGCGTGCTGGTGCGGAAGTACCGTGGACCCAACCCGCACACCGACCACGTGCACATCGAGATGAACCTGGCGGGGTCCAAGCTGCAGACGACCTACTGGCGGAAGGCCGCCCGGGGCTGAAGCGCGACGACGATCAGACCGCGCGTTCGACGAGCTCGGCAAGCGCGGTCAGGTCGCCGACGGTGTGCGCCCCGAGGGGGGCCTCGCCGTCGAAGTCGCGACGGACCCAGACCGACTGGAGGCCGGCGCGCAGGGCTCCGGCCACGTCGGTCTCCAAGTCGTCCCCGGCGTGGAGGACATGCGCAGGCGCCTCGCCCAGCAGCTCGCACGCGGCGGCGAACACACGAGGGTGAGGCTTGGAGACTCCGACGTCGTGCGCCGCCACGCAGCCGACGAACCAGCGGGAGACGCCGGTGAGCTCGAGATGGGCGTTGCCGTTGGTGACCGCGACCAGCGGGACGCGGGCGGCGAGCCGGTCGAGGGCTGCGGCAGCGTCCGGGTAGAGCTGGACCTGCTGGCGAGCGGCGAAGATCGCGTCGAAGGCGGGCTCCGCCAGCCCGGGGTCCTCGCCCGCGGCCTCGAGGAGGTGGCGCAGGACGGCACGGCGGAGCGCGCCGATGTCGTTCGCGAGGTCGTCGCGGTCCCGTCGCACCAGCGCGAGGGCCTCCTCCACGACAGCCTCCTCGTACCGCGCAGCCGTCCGTGGGGCGTGCTCGGCGAGGAACGCGTCGAGCGCCGCCTGGATGCTGACCGCGACCGGTGCGAACGGCCACAGCGTGTCGTCGAGATCGAGCGTGACGGCGCGGATACGGCCCATCAGGCGGAGGCGAGCGCGGCCGGTCCGGCGATGAGCGGAGCGACGATCGGGGGCATCCGGCGCCAGCGTGCGGGGGCCAGGGCGTCCGTCGAGAAGCCCGCGGCGGTCAGCGAGGCCTTCGTGTCACGGTTGCAGTGGCAGCCGTAGCCGAACCGCAGCCATGGGCCGTGGAGGCGCTCCTGCCAGCGCAGCAGGCGAGGCTCCTCCGCGCGGACGTGCTCGATGAGCAGCAGATGCCCGTCGGGGCGCAGCACGCGCCGGATCTCCGCCAGAGACGTTGCGACCTCGTCGACCGTGCAGAGCACGAGCGTGCTCACGACCGTGTCGAAGTTCGCGTCGGGGAACGGGAGCCGCTCGGCGCCCGCCTCGACCACGGGGGTGCCGGGCTCGGCCCGCTTCTTCAATCGCTCGACCATCGAGGGCTCGGGGTCGGCCAGCGTCAGGGAGCTCACCGTCGACGGATACGCGGGGAGGTTCAGCCCCGTCCCGGCGCCGATCTCCAGCACGTCCCCCCGCGCGTTCGCGAGCACCGAGTCGCGGAGCTCGCTCATGCCCACGCGCTCGCCCCAGGCGAGGAACGGGTCGTAGATGGCGGTGAACAGGCGTCCGTATGCGGTCATGGGTGGCTCCGGCGGGGTGGTCGGGATGCGGTGCGTGCGCTTTCGCATGCGGGCCTCCCGGTGGGTCGTGCAGCGGCCGTGACGATGCGCTGCATCGGCTCAGGTTCCGGTGACGAGCTCGGCCCTGAGCTCACGCAGCACCGGGGCGACGGGCGTGAAGCACATCGGTCCAGGCCGGCCCTCCGCGCCGATCACGAGCGTCGCGGTGCCGAGCGCGTACACGGTGCCGTCCCGACGTGGCTTCGTGTAGACAGGGCCGCCGCTGTCACCCTCGGCCGCCAGCGCGGTCGTGCAGCGCACGAGCGTGTCGTCCTGGGAGAGCAGGTAGCGCTCGAGCCCCCGAGCGGAGCTGCCGCGGATGGTGCCGCAGCGATCGGGCCCGCTCGTCCGACCCGTGAAGCACACGGGACGACCGCTGGTCGTCTTCGCAACCCCCGCGACGATCCACGGCGGCCGGCTGATGCCACGGTCGACGACGGCGGTCGCGCTGCGGTCGAGGGCCTGGGGCACCGGGAGCAGCAGGGCATCCAGCGGCTGGGAGCGGGGGAGATAGCGCTGGACCCGTCCGAGGACGATGCCCGGCGCCGGCGGGCGGCGCTCGGCGGCGTTGCTTCGCGCGGTCCGGCCGTCGCGGCGCTGCCCGGCGCAGTGCCCGGCGCTCAGCCCGCCGAGCGAGCCGTTGCCGAGCCGAACGGTGAACGCGGAGGTGCAGAAGGCGGCGCCGTCGGGGATGGGCTTGCCGCCCACGATCGTGCTGCGGGCGAAGATGAGCTCCCGCCCGGCGGAGAAGCCGTCGAGGTCGGGCGCGGTGCCGGCCCGGCGGACGCGGAGGACGGCCGTCTTTCGGAGCGCGATGATGTCGAACTGCGGGCTGCCGGAGACGTCGGCGTGGAGGGCGCGGTACGGGGTCCAACCCGCAGCCGCCAGCACCGCGACGGCCTGCGTGTCCGGGGCGGCGGCCACCGCCTTGGCCGTCTCCTCGACGGAGGCGCAGGAGGTGCGCGCGGCCCCCACCACGGAGGCCCCGGCGGGCTCAGGACAGCGGGTGTAGCGAGAGTCCGCGGCCGCCGAGGCGGGCCCGAGGAGCGCCAGCGCGAGCACGACGCCGGCCAGACGGCCACGGGGGCGGGGGACAGACGGCATCGGCAGAGTGTGACGGACCTCCATAAGGGGTTCGTGGCAACGAACCCGCGTGGCGCTTCTACGACCGCGACGTCGACGTGAGCGCGCCCGTCGAGGAGGAGGCCGAGGCGCTCCCGGCCGTGTCGAACGGACCCTGACGCCGCTCGTCCTCACGCGCCATGGGCTCCACCCAGAGCGCCCGCACGAGGATCATCGTCGCGGAGATGAGCGGGACCGCCACGAGCAGCCCGGCGAAGCCGATCACCCGGCCGACGATGAGGACGCCGATGATGATGACCGCCGGGTGGAGCGCGACCTGACGGCTCATGATCACGGGGACGATCACGTTCCCCTCGATCTGCTGCACCAGGAGATAGACCGCGAGGACGAGGGCCGCCTTGCCCGGGGAGTCGGCGAGCGCGAAGAGGACCGGCGGTATGCCGCCGGCGACCGCCCCGAAGTACGGCACGACGACGAAGAGCGCTCCCAGCACCGCGAAGACGAGCGCGAAGTCCAGTCCCACGATCCGGAGCCCTGCGTAGAGCAGCGTCCCGGAGACGAGGATGTCGATGCCGACGCCGCGCAGCCAGCCCATCCAGGAGGACCGGATCTCGTTGAGGACCCTGGCCGCGTCCTCGCGGCGCCGCGCGGGGAAGAGCGAGAGCAGCCCGTCGACGAGCGGCTGCGGCCGCAGGGCGATGTAGAACGCGGTCAGCAGCACGAGGAGAAAGGTCCCGACCAGCCCGGCGATCCCGAGCCCCACCTGGGCGGCGGGACCGACGAGCCGGGCCGGCTCGTCCACGTACCCCTGGACGTACTCCTGGATGCGGCTGCCGACTTCACCGGGTGCGGTGCCGGTCGCGTCGGAGATGCGGAAGCGGACCGTGTCGAAGGTCGAAGGGATCGCGTCGATCGCCCGCTGACCCTGGTCGATGAACGTCGGGACGATCAGGGCGAGCACACCGCCGAACGCGCCGAGGCCGACGAGCAGGGCCAGCAGCGCCCCAAGGACCCGCGGCATGCCCCGTCGCTCGAACCGGTCGGCGGTGGCCGAGAGCGGGATCGCGATGATGACGGTGATCACGAGCACGACGAGGAGCGTCACCAGCTCGTGGAAGGCCACGTAGGTGAGGGCGAGGGCCGCGGCTAAGAGCACTGCGCGGACGGGCTCCGAGAGTCTGCGCACGGGCTACCTCCGAGGCGTCGTGGTCAAGCGGCGGCGGGTTCGGAGATGACGCTCGGCGAGCTGCCGATCAGGAGGAGCGTCCCGTCGCGGCGGCTGATCTCACCGCGGCGCTCCAGCTGGGACAGGCTCAAGGTGACCGAAGGGCGCTGCGCGGCCACGAGATCGGCCAGCAGCTCGTGCGTCAGGCGAAGGGGCAACGACACCCCGCGGGGGGTCACCCGTCCCCAGCGCTCGGCCAGCTGCCAGAGCAGATGCAGCAGGCGAGCGTCCACCCGCGGGTGATGGGCGATCGCCATGTTCACGAGCACGTGGCCGGCGCGATCGACGGCCCGGGCGATGAGCTCGCCGGCAACCTCCGGATAACCCGCAAGGCGCAGGACGAACCGCCGATCGAGCACCGCCACCCGCAGTGGTTCGATCACGCGCCAGGAGGTCTGGAAGATGGAATCCCCCGCAGTGCTGCCGACGGGTCGCAGGAGATCGCCCGGTCCGAGCAGCTCGGCACCCGATCGGCGTTGCGTGCCGACACGCCGGGCCAGGACCCCATCGAGGATCAGGAGCCCGATGCCGTCATCACTCTGCGCGCCCGGCTCCCAGCGCCCCCCGGGCACCTCGAGCACCGAGGCCCGGAGGTCTCGGGTGGCGGCCGCGAGCCGGGTGGCGTCGAGACCGACAGCTAGGTCGGGATCCTCATCCAAGATCGAAATGATGTCAGCGAACACTTCACGCGGTTACCCGAGCACCCGGGGTCTGAAGCGGCGCGCGCGCACTTAGTCTTCCGCGCCGTTCGCGGCGCCCGGCGGCCCTCCGCAGCTACACTCGGCGCCGCGCGGTGGGCGTAGCTCAGTTGGTAGAGCTCTCGGTTGTGGTCCGAGTGGTCGCGGGTTCGAGTCCCGTCGCTCACCCTCGCACGCAGGCCAGGCGGGCGCTGGCTCGTGTCCTTCGCGTTCCGGTGGACGTCCGGGCGGAGTTCGGCTCGGCATCAAGACTCGTAGTGGTGCGGCGCGGTCAGGTCGTCGCGACGAGGCGCTGTGTCGGGGTCAGCCATGATGGCCATATGGCGCCTGTCGCAGTCCTGATCACGCACCGCGTGCTGCCCGGCTGTCGCCATCAGGTCGAAGCGCTGTGGCGACGCCAGCTGGCGCCGGCCATCGCGGCGAATTCGGGCCACGAGGCCTACACCTACTGCACCGACCCCGAGGACGCCGACGTCATCGTGGCGTTCCAGCGTTACGCCGATCAAGCGGATGCCACGGCCTTCCTGCAGACCGACGCCTACCGTGCCTACGAGCAGGAGGTCGCGCCGCTGCTGAGCGGCCCGCCCGAGGTGCGGCCCCTGACCCCGCGGTGGTCGAAGCCGTAGCCGCGGTACTTCAGCCCTGCGATCTTCGGGTAGAAACGCAGGCGCTGCAGGGTCCGCGACGCGGTGCCGGTGGCGACAGCCGTGCACCTCGTATCAGATGGCGATCGAGCGGAGGGGAAGCGGAGCGTCGTGGGCCGCCTGCGATCATCGACGCATGCAGAGCGACCCCCTGTCCCGGCTGCTCGAGATCGCCGGCCCGGCGCTCGGCGGACCATCGGAAGCTCCCGTCGAAGTGCCGGACCAGCTCGCCCCCCTGTACGAGGCGAGAGACGGGTTCCTGGCGAGCTTCTCGGCGCTGCACGTCTTCCCGCAGCACGCGGCGGACGGCAAACCCGGTCTCGCGAGCGTCGAGGCCACCCTGGAGCAGGCGCTCGCCGAGCTTCGCGGCGGGCACCGCGCGTTCGCCCAGGATCTCTTCGGCGTCCTGTTCACGGTCCACCCGGACGGCTTCTGCACCTTCGACCCGGAGACCGCGGAGCACGAGGTCATCGCCGCGAATCTCGAGGGTTGGGCGGAGGCGGTGCTGGCGGAGCCCGAGGAGCTCCTCGGCGCGGCCTTCGCCTTCGACTGGCAGGAGCGGCACGGGGCGCTCCGCGCGGGGGAGCGGCTGGTTCCGCTGCTGCCGTTCTCGCTCGGCGGGGAGTACGACGACGAGAACCTCGAGCCCCGCGACACCCTCACCGCTCTGCGCGAGCGGGGAGCACTGGCCCGGACGCTCGCCGGCTTGCCCGACGGCGCGGAGGTCGAGTGGCCGCTGCCCGGCACCCGCGAGGACGCACCCGCCTGAGCTCGCCGGTTCTCGGGAACGGAGGTCCGTCCGCTCGGGTACGGTCGGCCGGTGCCTCCCGTGAGCCCGACGGACCCGCCGAAGATCCCGCGTGCCTCCGGGGCCGAGGACTACACCCGTGAGCTCGCCGACCGGCGTCGCTCCTTTGCCGAGGAGCAGACGGGCGCGCGGCTCGCGCACCTCGGCCACTACTCGCAGGACGAGGCCACGCTGGCCGGGAACGTCGAGCACTTCATGGGCGTCGCCCAAGTGCCGATCGGCCTGGCCGGCCCGCTCCTGGTCGACGGCGAGCACGCGAAGGGCGAGTTCTGGGTGCCGATGGCGACCATCGAGGGCACCCTCGTCGCCTCCTACAACCGCGGCATGAAGGTGCTGCGGGAAGCCGGTGGGGTCAGGACGACGATCCTCGACGACCGGATGCAGCGCGCGCCCTCGTTCGTCTTCCCGAGCGCCCGTGAGTCCCGCGACTTCGGGATCTGGCTCACCGAGCACTTCGCCGAGATCGCGGCCGCGGCCGAGGAGACCACGACGACGGGGAAGCTCATCGAGATCGAGCAGTACTCGGTCGGTCGCATCCGCTACACGCGCTTCGACTACACGACCGGGGACGCGGCGGGCCAGAACATGACCGGCAAGGCGACCCTCGCGGCCTGCCGCTGGATCGTCGCCCATTACGACGGCATCGAGCAGTACTACCTCGAGTCGAACCTGGCGACCGACAAGAAGGCGTCGCAGCTCAACATGCTGAAGACCCGCGGCAAGCGCGTGGTCGCCGAAGCCGTCATCCCCGACGAGCTCGTCCGCTCCCGCCTGAACACGACGGCCGAGAAGCTCTTCCGGTCCCGCCTGGTCTCGCAGCAGGGCGCGGTGCTCGCCGGTGCCAACAACAACGGCTCGCATTCCGCGAACGGGATCACCGCGCTCTTCATCGCGACGGGGCAGGACGCGGCCAACGTGGCCGAGTCGAGCGCCGCGTACGCCTCCGCCGACATGACGCCGGCGGGCGACTACCGCTACTCGATCACGCTCCCGTCGCTCATCTGCGCGACCTACGGCGGTGGCACCGGCCTCGCCACGCAGCGTGAGTGCCTGGAGATGATGGGGTGCTACGGGGACGGCGGGGTCGGCAAGCTCACCGAGATCATCGCCGCGACCGTGCTCTGCGGAGAGATCTCGCTGAGCGCCGCGGTGGTCGCCGAGGAGTGGGTCGAGGCGCACGACAAGTTCGGCCGCAACCGCCCCTGAGGCACCGGTCCCGCGGGGCTGGACGCGCCGGTAGGGTCCTCATCGATGCCCGCCGCCTACACCACCCGTCTCCGGCTCGAGGGCAGCGTGCTCGCCGCTGCGGGCGTCGCCGCCTCGCTCGCCCTGGCGACGAAGGTGCCGCAGGCTCGTCGCTGGCCGCTCAACACCGTCGGACAGGTCGGCCTCGTCGCCCTCGGGCTGAACCTGCGGGCGCCCAGGAGCGTCGAGGCCTGGATGGGCGCCGCGGAGCGGGTCGACGCCGTGCAGACCACGGGCGAACCGACACCGCTCTGGCACGTTCCCGTCCCGATGATCGCGGGTGCGCTCCTCTTCAAGGGGCTCGAGTCGATCGGCGGGCCGCTGCGGCCGCTGACCGCGAAGGCGGGCTGGGACGCCTCGCTCCGCGTCACCGCCGGCTCGGCCGTCGTCGGGCTGAGCCAGGCGCTGCTGCTCGCCCGGACCGTCGCCGCCGCCGAGGCACGCGAGGGCCGCACCTACGTGCGCCTGCCCGGCTCGCGCCTCGGGTCCGGCACGCGGCTGGGCTACGTCGAGCGGTAGCCGGATGGACGGGCCGACCGCGTACGCGCGACGGGGGGAACGCTCGATCGCCTACCGGACCCTGAACCCGGCGAGCACGGACCCGGACCTGCTGTTCCTCACCGGGATGATCTCGAACGTCGAGGTGCTCCTCGACGGCCCGCGGATCCTGCGCTTCGTCGAGCGGCTGGCCGGCTTCGGCCGGATCACGCTCATGGACCGTGTCGGGACCGGGCTCTCGGACGGGCTCGAGGGAACCCGGTCGCTCGACGACGAGGTCGAGGACGTCCTCGCGGTGCTCGACGCCGTGGGGGCGGAGCGAGCCGCCGTCCTCGGCTACACGTCCTCGGCGGGGCTGAGCGTGAGCGTCGCCGCGAACCACCCGGAGCGCGTCCGCGGCCTCGTGCTCTACGCGGGGATGTACCGGACGCTCGCCGACGGCGACTACGACTGGGCGCAGGGACCGGCGGAGCGTGAGATGGCCATGGAACGGGTGCTCACGCAGTGGGGCACCGGCGAGAACCTCGACCGGCTGGCGCCGAGCCTCGTCGGGGACCAGGGCGCGCACGCCTGGCTCGGGCGGCTCGAGCGCTCGTCGGCCTCGCCGCGCGGCATGCGCCGGCTCATCGAGGAGTTCGGCCGGGAGGACGTGCGCGACCGGCTCGGCACCCTGCGCGTGCCCACCCTCGTGCTCCACCGCACCGACGACGCGATGATCGACGTGCGCCACTCGCGGTACGCGGCTGCGCATATCCCCGGCGCCCGGCTCGTCGAGCTCGCGGGCCGCGACTCGTTGCCGAGCGTGGGTGACAGCGAGGCGATCCTCGGCGAGATCGAGGAGTTCCTGACGGGCAGCCGCGCCGGGCGCAGCCGCGAGCGTCCGCTGCTCACGATCGTCTTCACCGACGTCGTCGGCGCGACCGCCCACGCCGCACGGCTCGGCGACGAGGCCTGGCGCGAACTGCTTCGTGCGCACGACGAGGCGATCCGTCCGGTCATCGCGCGCTTCGGCGGGGAAGAGGTGAAGACGATCGGCGACTCGTTTCTCGTCGCCTTCCCCGGCGCTCCGTCGCAGGCGGTCCGCTTCACGGCCGCCGCGCTCGAGGCGGTGCGCCCGTTGGGCCTCACGCTCCGGGCCGGGCTCCACACGGGGGAGTGCGAGCGGCTCGGGGACGACGTCGGCGGCATGGCCGTCCACATCGCCGCGCGGGTCGCGGCGCTCGCGGGGCCGGACGAGGTGCTCGCGTCCGGGACGACCTACGGGACGGTCGTCGGCTCGGGCCTCGCCTGGACGATGTGGGGGACCCGTGTGCTGAAGGGCGTCCCGGGGGAGTGGCCGATCTTCCTGCTGGAGGGCTGAGGGGTTACGGCGAGAGCCGGCCTCGAAAGCGTCCGCAAAGGTTCTGGACGCGTACGCCGGTCCTGCGCGCGAGACGGGTAGGCGGCCACTCGACATACGACCGGCCGTCGCTCGACACCTCGTCAAGTCGAGCGCGGCTGCCGACGTGGAACCGAGATGAGCACACCCGCCACCTCCTGGCTGTGCCCGAACCCCGGCGACCGCGACCGGCTCGCCGACATGGACCGGCGCCTGAAGCCGCAGCGTGTCCGGGCGCTGGGGTTCCTCGCCTTCGCGCTGATCGTGGCCGCGATCCTGGACCGCGTCGGGGCTGATGTTGCTGTCGACCGTCGCCGTGGAACCCTCGACCGCCATGGAGCGGCCGGAGTCGGTCTCGTGGTGCTTGACCTCGACCACTGCAAGGTGATCCACGACGACCACGGCCACGAGGTCGGCGACGCCGTCCGGCCGGAGGTCGCTTGCCGCATCCGCAAGGAACTGCGCGCCTACGACCTCGCATACCGACTGGGCGGGGAGGAGTTCCTCGTGGTGCTTCCCGGCGCCGACGTCGAGGACGCGGCCTCGATCGCCGAGAAGCTGCGCGTCGCGATCGAGCAGACCGCAGGTTCGGTGCCTGCGTTCTCGGCCTCCTTCGGCGTCAGCGCCTCGCTGCCGGGCAACCACGAGGCCGTCTTCGAGGCGGCCGACCGCGCGCTCTACGAGGCCAAGGCGGCCGGGCGCAACACGGCGCGAGCGTCCCGGCAGGACTCCGCGGCTGACGTGACCGCGGTCGCCTAGCCCCGCGGGGCACCGGCGGTCAGATCAGCGTTTCGGGATCGCGGCCGCGAGCCCGCGCCCAGCCCCAGCGTGCGGCCAGCGTGATCCAGTCGGCCACGCCCCCGTAGAGGTGGCCGACCGGTCCGGTGAGCACCCGCGCGGCGGCGCGGCGGTGCGCGGGCGGGCGGCGAGGACGCATGGGCGGAAGGTACCCTGCCCCGCAATGGCCGCAGACACCGTCACCACCACCGTCACCGAACTTCCCGAGTCGCGAGTGCGCCTCGAGGTGGAGGTGACGCCCAAGGAGGTGCAGCGCCGGCTCAACGAGACCGCGGTGCAGCTCGGGCGCGACCTTCGCATGCCCGGCTTCCGCAAGGGCAAGGTGCCGCCGCCGGTCGTGCTGCGCCAGCTCGGCGTCGCCGCCGTGATGGACGAGACCGTCCGTGGGCAGCTCGGCCGCTGGTACCTCGACGCGCTCCAGCAGTCCAAGATCGTCCCGATCGGTGACCCGGACGTCGACATGAAGGACCTCCCCGGAGCGGGGGACCCGTTCGCGTTCTCGATCGAGATCGGCGTGCGTCCCGTCGCCCAGCTCGGCGACTACAAGGGCGTGAGCGCCCCGAAGCGCGAGGCCACCGCCACCGAGGAGGCCGTGCAGGCCGAGCTCGACCAGCTGCGCGAGCAGGGTGCCCGCCTCGAGTCCAAGGACGGCGCCGCCGCCGAGGGTGACTTCGTCGTCATGGACTACAAGGGCTACGTCGACGGCGAGCCCTTCGAGGGCGGCGAGGGCCGCGACCAGCTCATCGAGCTCGGCTCAGGGCGCCTCATCCCCGGCTTCGAAGAGCAGATCACCGGCGCCGTGGCCGACGAGGAGCGGACGATCACCGTCGACTTCCCGGACGATTACCACGCCGAGCACCTTGCTGGGAAGCCCGCCACCTTCGAGCTGTCCATCAAGGACGTCAAGGCGAAGGAGATGCCCGAGCTCGACGACGACTTCGCCTCCGACTCCGCGGGCTTCGACACGCTCGCCGAGCTGAAGGAGGACATCGCCGCGAAGCTCACCGAGGCCGAGGCCTCCAAGGTCGAGGGCGAGTTCCGCGAGGCGGCGCTCGACGCCGTCGTGGCCGGAGCGACGGTCGAGATCCCCGACGCGCTGATCGACGCGCGCGCAAAGGAGCTGTGGGAGCGCATGCTCGGCACGATGCAGCAGCAGGGCATCGATAAGGACACCTATCTGCGGATCGCCGGGAAGGACGAGGAGTCGCTCCTGGCCGAGGCCCGGCCCGACGCCGAGCAGGCGCTGCGTCGCGAGTCCGTCATCGCCGCGGTCATCGAGGCCGAGAAGATCGAGCCGTCCGACGGCGACCTGCTCGACGCGCTCCAGGCCTCCGCCGTCCAGGAGTCGACCACGCCGGAGAAGCTGCGTGACCGCCTGAAGAAGGCCGGGCGGCTCGAGGAGCTCACCGACGACATCGCCCAGCGCCAGGCCGTCGACTTCATCGCCGAGCACGCCGAGGCGACCGCCGCGCCGGAGCCTGCCGCCGAGTAGGAAGGCGAACCGCCCAGCTTTTTCCGGTTCCCGACCGGAAAAGACTGGGCAGTTCGCTCCCGCTCCCGCTCCCGGCGGCTACGCGGCGGCCATGACCGGCTCGCCCGCCCGGGCGGCCTCCGCCATCTCCTTCGAGTCCTTCGAGGAGATGAGCAACGCGGCGGCGATCGCCCCCAGGATCGCGAAGCCGGCACCGACCGCGAAGGCGGCCTGGAACCCGTCGGTGAGCTTGCCGAGCTGGTCTGGGGAGAGGCGGCCCTGCGGGTTGATCCCCCCGGAGACCGAGCTCGCGATCGAGGCGAGGATGGCGACGCCGAGCGCGCCGCCGACCTGCTGCGAGGTGTTGATGAGCCCGGACGCGAGACCCGCCTGATCCGGCCGGGTGCCCGTCACGGCGGCGATCGTCACCGGCACGAAGGAGAACCCGAGGCCCGCGGCCGCGAGCAGCGACGGCCCGAGCATGTCGGCGGCGAAGCTCCCGTCCACCGAGATCCGCGTGAACCAGAGCAGGCCGGCGGCGACGAGCAGCATCCCCGTGATCAGCACCGGCTTGAAGCCCACGCGGGTCACCAGCTGGGAGGCCAGGCCGGCCGCGAAGATGATCACGACCGAGAGCGGGAGGTAGGCGAGGCCCGCCTTCAGCGCGCTGTACCCGAGCACCTGCTGGAGGTACAGGGAGATCAGGAAGAACATCGAGAAGAGCGACATGCCGACGAGGAGCCCGACGACGTTCGCGCCCCGCAGCGTCTGCAGGCGGAAGGTCGAGAGCGGCATGAGCGGCTTGCGGGCCTTCGTCTCGATGAGGAGGAACGCCGCGATGAACGCGAGCGCGACCGCGATGCCGCCGATCGTCTGCGCTGAGCCCCAGCCGGCGCTCTCCGCGCGGACGATGAAGTAGACGAGCAGAGCGAGGCCCGCGGTGACCGCGACGGCCCCCGGGATGTCGAAGGACCGGTCCTCGTGTGCGTCTCGGCTCTCGGGAAGGATCCGAGTGGCGAGGAACGCGACGGTCAGGCCGATCGGGACGTTCACCCAGAGGACCCACTCCCACCCGAGGTACTCGGTGAGGATGCCGCCGAGCAGGACCCCGGCCGCGCCGCCGGCCCCCGCCACCGCGCCCCAGACGCCGAGCGCCTTGTTCCGCTCGGCCCCCTCCGCCCAGTTCGTGGTGATGATCGACAGCGCGGCGGGCGCGATGATCGCGGCGCCGAGCCCCTGGAAGGCGCGGGCGACGATCAGCAAGACGTCGCTGGTCGCGAGGCCTCCGGCCAGCGAGGCGAGCGAGAAGAGGACGAGGCCCGCGATGAACATCCGGCGGCGCCCGATCAGATCGGCGAGCCGCCCTCCGAGCAGGAGGAAGCCGCCGAAGAAGAGGGTGTAGGCGTTGATGACCCACGACAGGTTGTCCTGCGTGAACTCGAGGTCGCGGCCGATCGTCGGCAGCGCGACGTTGACGATCGAGGCGTCGACGACGATGAGGAATTGGGTCATGGCGAGGAGGACGAGGGCGATCGTCTTCTCGCGGGGGGTGTCAAGCGTGGGCATCGTGTTCCTCGGGCGAAGGTGAGTGGCGGTTCCGGGTGCGGCGCGGAACGATACGAAGCGGCGATCGCCCGTCCCGACGAGGCCGGCGACGCCACCGCGAGATCGTGCTCGACGGCTGGCGCGCCCGGCCGGTCTGACACCTGTCGAACCCGGCAGAACGGCCGGGGTCCGTTGCTACGCTTCCGCGACTTCCGGGGTCTCCCGGAAGGACATCCGCTCCACCCACAGAAACGAAGCGAGGACCATGAGCCCCCTTGTCCCCATGGTGGTCGAACAGACGTCGCGAGGCGAACGCGCCTTCGACATCTACTCCCGCCTGCTGTCCGAGCGCATCATCTTCCTGGGGACCCCGGTCGACGACCAGATCGCCAACCTCGTCGTCGCGCAGCTGCTGCACCTCGAGAGCGATGATCCCGACAAGGACATCTCGATCTACATCAACTCGCCCGGCGGCTCGGTCTACGCCGGCCTGGCGATCTACGACACGATGAACTTCATCAAGCCGGACGTCTCGACGATCTGCGTCGGGATCGCCATGAGCATGGGCGCGCTCCTGCTCTGCGGTGGCGCCCCCGGCAAGCGCATGGCGCTGCCGAACGCGAAGATCCTGATCCACCAGGTCTCCTCCGGCTTCCAGGGCCAGGCGACCGACATCGAGATCCACGCTAAAGAGGTCCTCGACCTCCGCACGAAGCTCGACGAGATCATCGCCGGCCACACCGGGCAGGACTACGAGAAGGTCAAGGGCGACACCGATCGCGACTACTTCATGTCCTCGGAAGAGGCCAAGGAGTACGGCATCATCGACCGGGTCATCTCGCAGCACTAGATGATCTAGGCTCGCGCCAGCGAGCCTTCAGAAGGGGAGAGCAGATGGCACGACCGACCGACACCAACGAGCAGCTCCTGTGCAGCTTCTGCGGGAAGTCGCAGCGGCAGGTGAAGAAGCTCATCGCCGGGCCGGGCGTGTACATCTGCGACGAGTGCATCGACCTCTGCAACGAGATCATCGACGAGGAGCTCACCGCCCCGCCGTCGTTCGATCTCGACAACCTCCCGAAGCCCCGCGAGATCTTCGGGGTGCTCGACGAGTACGTCGTCGGGCAGGACGAGGCGAAGCGCACCCTCGCCGTGGCGGTCTACAACCACTACAAGCGCGTGCAGATGATGCAGGCGACCGACTCGGACATCGAGCTGCAGAAGTCGAACATCCTGCTGCTCGGCCCGACGGGCTGCGGCAAGACCCTCCTGGCGCAGACCCTGGCTCGGATCTTGAACGTCCCGTTCGCGATCGCCGACGCGACCGCGCTCACCGAGGCCGGGTACGTGGGGGAGGACGTCGAGAACATCCTCCTGAAGCTCATCCAGGCGGCCGACTACGACGTCAAGAAGGCCGAGACCGGGATCATCTACATCGACGAGGTCGACAAGATCGCGCGGAAGGCCGACAACCCGTCGATCACGCGCGACGTGTCGGGCGAGGGCGTGCAGCAGGCGCTCCTCAAGATCCTCGAGGGGACGACCGCGTCCGTTCCTCCGCAGGGTGGGCGCAAGCACCCCCACCAGGAGTTCCTGTCCATCGACACGACGAACATCCTGTTCATCTGCGGCGGTGCCTTCGCGAACCTCGACAAGGTCATCGAGCGCCGCATCGGCAACAAGGGCATCGGCTTCCAGGCGCAGATGGACGCCCGCGAGCTCAAGGACGCCGGCGAAGTCTTCGAGAAGACGCTCCCGGAGGATCTCGTCAACTACGGCCTCATCCCGGAGTTCATCGGGCGGCTCCCCGTCGTGAGCGCCGTGCACCAGCTCACCCGCGACGACCTCATCACGATCCTCACCGAACCGAAGAACGCGCTCGTCAAGCAGTTCCACCGCTTCTTCTCCTTCGACGGCATCGAGCTCGTCTTCGCCGAGGAGGCGCTGACCGCGATCGCCGAGAAGGCGCTCGCCCGCGAGACGGGCGCCCGCGGGCTGCGCTCGATCATCGAGGAGACGCTGCTCGACGTGCAGTTCGAGCTGCCCTCCCGGCGTGACGTCAAGAAGTGCGTCGTGACCAAGGAGACGATCGACACCGGCCGCGCGCCCACGCTCGTCACCGAGGCGGCGCCGGACGAGGACGACGAACCGGCCGCCGAGTCGGCGTAGGTGCCGCCGGTCCCGATTCCGTTCGCCGGGGCCGATCACGACCGGGCCGGCGAACGCCGTACTGACGCGGCTTGGGTCGCCGAAGCCCGAAGGGACCCCAGCAGCCGCCTGCTGGTCCTCACCCGCGAGGGTGCCCTCGTGCGCGGGGAGGTGGGCGCGCTCGGCCCTGACGACTGGTACGCCCCGGACGGGCGCCGGCTCGACGCCGCGCGGCTCACAGCGCCCGGCGGTATCCCGGATTCCGCCGTGCTCCTCGGGGTCGAGCAGGACGGGACGGCGCTCTTCGCGGCGGACCACCTGCCGGACGGGGTCGAGGCTCCCGGCGACGCCGCCCCGCTGGACGTCCGGGCCGCCGCGGCGCTGCTGCCGGCCGCCGACGCGGGCCTGCTGGCCCAGGCCTCGGGGCTGCTGCACTGGCACCGAAGCGCACGGTTCTGCGGCCACTGCGGCGAGCCGACCGAGATGCGGGAGGCAGGGCACGCCCGGGGCTGCGGAAACGGCCACCAGCACCACCCGCGGACCGACCCCGTGGTGATCATGCTCGTCGTGGACGCGGCGGCGGACCGGGTGCTGCTCGGCCGCCAGCCCTCCTGGCCGGCGTCGCGCTACAGCGCCCTGGCGGGCTTCGTCGAACCGGGCGAGGCGCTCGAGGCTGCCGTAGCCCGTGAGGTGCTCGAGGAGGCGCGGGTCGAGGTCTCCGAGGTCCGGTACGTGGCCTCGCAGCCGTGGCCGTTCCCCGGCTCGCTCATGCTCGGCTTCGAGGCCGACTGGGCCGGCGGCGAGGCCCGGATCGGCGATGCGGAGCTCGAGGACGTCCGCTGGTACACCCGGGACGACCTCCACGCGGCCGTCGTCGCGGAGCGAGAGCGCCGGACCGACGCGCCGCTTCTGCTGCCCCCGCCGCTGGCCATCGCGCGCCAGCTGGTCGACCGCTGGCTCGACTGACGGACCGGGCTCGACGCGCCGACGATCGCGGGATAGGTTGCGGCTCATGCGCACCGTCCCCTCGTTCCTTCTGGTGGCGCTTGCCGTCGCGCTGCTCGCTCCGGCCGGGGCTCAGGCCGTCTCCGGGCGCTGCACCCCCTCCGGCGACAGCTGCTACTCGGCGGGCAAGCGCAACGGGAAGGTCCGGCTCGTCTTCTCGACCTTCTCTGTGCGGGGACGCGTGGAGACCTGCGTCACCGGTCCGCGTGGTGCCGAGCGCGAGTGCAAGCGCTTCCTCCTGCGGCCGCGCTCCCGTGGCATCAACACGGTCGACGTCGCGTGGAGCCGGTACTTCACCCGGCGAGGGCCGGGGCGCTACCGCGTCACCTTCCGCGCCCCCGGGGCGGACGCCGCCCCGCCCGCCGTGAGCTTCTCGCTCGGGGGGTAGCGCTCGGGCGGCTCGACGTAGACTGCCGCGGACATGGCTGCCCCTGAGAAGACACGTTGGGAGCCCGCGGAGGCCGAGCCGCGGATCTCGGCGGCGTGGCGCGCCTCCGGGCTCGATCACCCCGACCCCGACGGGGACGGACCCACCTTCTCGATCGCCATCCCGCCACCGAACGTGACCGGCGCGCTCCACATGGGGCACGCGCTGAACGGCTCGGTGCAGGACACCCTGATCCGCTGGCACCGCATGGGCGGCGCCCGCGCGAAGTGGGTCCTCGGCACCGATCACGCCGGGATCGCGACCCAGACCCAGGTCGAGAAGCTCCTGAAGTCCGAGGGGACCTCGCGGGAGGAGGTCGGCCGCGAGGAGTTCACGCGCCGCACCTGGCTGTGGCGCGAGGAGTACGGCGGCACGATCGTCTCTCAGCTCAAGCGGCTCGGCGCCTCCTGCGACTACGAGGAGGAGCGCTTCACGCTCGACGCCGGCTACGTCGAGGCGGTCCTGCACGTCTTCACCGCGCTCTACGACAAGGGCCTGATCTACCGCGACAACTACATGGTGAACTGGGATCCCGGTTCGCGCTCGGCCATCAGTGACCTCGAGGTCGAGGAGCGCGAGGTGAGCGACTCCATGTATGAGATCGCCTACCCGCTGACCGACGGCTCGGGCGAGGTCGTCGTCGCGACCGTGCGCCCCGAGACGATGCTCGCGGACACGGCCGTGGCGGTGCATCCGGAAGATGAACGCTACGCCGCGCTCGTCGGCAAGACGGTGCTCCTGCCGCTCGTCGGGCGGGAGCTGCCGATCGTCGCGGACGAGTACGTGAAGACGGACTTCGGCACCGGCTGCCTGAAGATCACCCCCGGGCACGACCCCAACGACTTCGAGATCGGGCGCCGGCACGGCCTGCCCGAGCTCTCGGTCATCGGTGAAGACGGCCGCATGAACGAGACGGCCGGGCCCGAGTACGCCGGCCTGCCCGTGCTCGAGGCGCGCGAGAAGATCGTCGCGGCGCTCGGCCCCGCCTTGCGCTCGACCGAGCCCTACACGCACACGGTCCCGTTCTCCCACCGCTCCGGCGAGCGGATCGAGCCCCTCATCTCCCTGCAGTGGTTCATGCGGATGGACGAGCTGGCCCGGCCCGCGATCGACGCCGTCCGCGACGGGCGCGTCCGCATCCATCCGCCGTCGCAGCAGAAGCGCTACCTCGACTGGCTCGAGGGCATCCGGCCCTGGTGCATCTCCCGCCAGCTCTGGTGGGGCCACCAGATCCCCGTCTGGTACCGCGACGGGGAGACCCACGTCGGCAGCAGCGCACCGGAGGGCGAGGGCTGGGAGCGCGACCCGGACGTCCTCGACACCTGGTTCTCGAGCGCCCTGTGGCCGTTCGCGACGCTCGGTTGGCCGCAGGACTCCCCGGAGCTGCGCGCGTTCTACCCGACAGCCGTCCTCTCCACCGGTCGCGACATCCTCTTCCTCTGGGTGGCGCGCATGGTGATGATGGGCCTCGAGTTCACGGGCGAGATCCCCTTCTCGGACGTCTACAACCACTCGGTCATCCAGGCCCCCGACGGCCGGCGGATGAGCAAGTCGCTCGGCACGGGCATCGATCCGCTCGCGCTCATCGACGGCGGTCCGCGGCCCCCGGTGTTCGGCGAGGGCGGCGACTTCCCGGGCTACGGCGCCGACGCGGTCCGCTTCGGGCTGCTCGCGATGAGCTCGACCCAGGACGTGCGCTTCTCCGAGGAGAAGGTAGCTCAGGGGCGGGCGCTCGCCAACAAGCTGTTCAACGCCACCCGCTTCGTGCTCGGGAAGGTCCCCGAGGCGACGGTCGGTGCGCCCCGGCCCACCGCGCTCGAGGACCGCTGGATCCTCTCGCGGCTCGAGGCCTTCAAGACGACGTTCGCGGAGCAGATCGCCGCCTTCGACTTCTCGAAGGCCTCGTTCGGGCTCTACGACTTCGTCTACGGCGAGCTCTGCGACTGGTACGTCGAGCTGACGAAGGCCCGCGAGGTCGACGAGGACCTCGCCGCGACGCTCGTCCACGTGCTGCGGGAGACGCTCGTGCTCGCGCATCCGGTGATCCCGTTTGTGACCGAGGAGCTGTGGGCGACGCTGCCCGGGGCCGACGGCGGCCTGCTTGCCGCCGCGCGGCGCTCCGAGCCGGTGCCCGAGCGGCGTGACGCGGCGGCCGACGCCGCCGTCGCCGCGGCGATCGGCGCCATCACCACCCTCCGCGCCTGGCGCCAGGAGGCGGGCGTGAAGGCCGGGGCACCGCTGCCCGTCCGCCTGGTCGGCCTCGAGAGCGAGGGCGCCGCGCTCGTGGCCCGGATGGCCCGGCTCGAGCCCGGCGGGGACGGCGAGGCGGTCGCGACCGTCGTCGTGCCGGGTGGAGCGGTCGAGGTGCTCGCCGGCGGCGGGTTCGACCCCGCGCAGGCCACGCGCAAGGTCGAGGAGCAACGCGCGAGGCTCGACAAGGAGATCTCCCGCGCCGAGGGCAAGCTCGCCAACGAGCGGTTCGTCGCGAAGGCGCCCGATGCCGTCGTGGCCGAGGAGCGGGCCAAGCTCGATCGGCTGCGCGCGGAACGAGAGGCGCTGTGAGCCCCGTGACCCGTCGCTCCCACTCGGCCGGCCACGACGCACTCGCCGAGGCGGAGGCGTACCTTCTCGGCCTCGAGCTCTTCGGCATGCGCTTCGGCCTCGACCGGATGCGTCGGCTCACCACCGCGCTCGGCTCCCCGCAGGAGCGCTTCGCCTCCGTCCACGTGGTCGGCTCGAACGGGAAGAGCTCGACCACACGCATGATCGCCGCGCTGCTGTCCGCGCACGGCAGGCGCACCGGCTCCTATCTCTCCCCGCACCTCGTGTCGTTCAACGAGCGGGTCCGCGTGGAAGGACAGGACGTGACCCCCGCACGCTTCGCCGCTGCCGTGGGCGCCGCCCGTCACGCGGTGGGCAAGGTCGACCGGACGCTCGAGCCCGGCGACCGGACCACCCAGTTCGAGGCGCTCACCGCCGCGGCGTTCCACGAGCTCGCCGCCGCCCGGGTGGACGTCGCGGTCGTCGAGGCCGGGCTCGGGGGCCGCTGGGACGCGACCAACGTGATGCCCTCCTCGGTGCAGGTGCTCACAAACGTCGGCCTCGAGCACACCCGCTGGCTCGGACCGACGATCACCGACATCGCTGGCGAGAAGCTCGACGTGGTGCGCCCCGGCGGCACCCTCGTCGTCGGCCCGGCGCTCCATCCGGACGCCCGAGCGGTCGCTGAGCGCGTGGTCGCCGAGCGGGGCGCCCGGATGATCGTCGCGCCTGCGGAACCACCCGCGGGCCTTCACCTCCGAGCGGCGGGAAGCTTTCAGCGGACGAACTTCGCCCTCGCCTGCGCGGCGGCCGAGGCGTTTCTCGGGCGGGCGCTCGATCCCGAGGCCGTCACCCGGGCCGCGGCCTCGACGCTCGTTCCCGGACGCTTCGAGACGGTGGGGGAGCGGCCGCTCACCATCCTCGACGGGGCGCACAACCCCGCGGGCTTCGTCGCGCTCGCCGAGTCGCTGCGTGAGATCCTCGCCGGGCGCGAGCTCGTCGCGGTGCTCTCCGTCCTCGACGACAAAGATGCCGCAGCCATGCTCGGGGAGCTGCTCCCGCTCTGCCGGGCAGCGATCCTGACGGCCAACGCCAACCCCCGGACGCTGTCCCCGGCCACGCTCGCGTCGCTCGCCGCGCAGGTCGAGCCCGGGTGCGAGGTGTCCATCGAGTCCGAGCCCCGCCGTGCGCTCGCTGCGGCCCGCGCCCTGGCGGGCCCGGGCGGCGTGGTGCTCGCAACCGGCTCGCTCTACCTCCTCGCTGACCTCAAGCGCCCCGTCGGGGCGGGCCCGGGGTCGACGCTGTGAACGAGGACGGGCCCAGCGTCCTCAAGATGATCGCGGCCGTCGCGATCGTCGTCGCCACCGTGATCCTGTTGTTCTTCGCTGTCGGGTACGTCCTCGGCAGGGTCTTCCTGTAACGGCACGAAGTAGGCTGACCATGCCCATGCCGCTCCCCATCGCAGTCTTCGGGATCAACTCCGACGGCCTCAACCTGGCCCTCAAGCTGTTGATCCTCCTGCTCGTGTTCGTCTATCTGGCGCTCGTGTACTACACGTACACCGACGCTCGCAGGCGAATCGCCGACCCGATCGTGATCGGGTGCGCCACCGCGGCGTCGCTCTTCCCGTTCGTCGGGACGGTCATCTACATGATCGTGCGGCCGCCGGAGTTCCTCGACGACGTGCGCGAGCGGGAGCTCGAGATGCAGGCCGCCGAGGCGCGCCTGCACTCGCTCGACTACTTCCTCTGCCCGCACTGCGACTACCAGGTGGAGAAGGACTTCCTGCGCTGCCCGAGCTGCACGCGCAAGCTGAAGGACTCCTGCGGGACCTGCGCGAAGCCGCTCGACCCCGAGTGGAAGCTCTGCCCGTACTGCGAAGCGGCGATCCCGGGCGTCTCGCCCCCGCCGAAGCGCCGTCGTCGGCGGCAGTCCGAAGAGCCCGTCGCCAGCGAATAGCAAGCCGTGGACGCGCTCCTGAAGCAGCTCGCCGACGCCTCGATGGCGGTCGGGGAGGCGGAGGAGGCGCTCGAGGAGGGCGCGAACACGACCGCGCGCGACCGGCTGGACGATGCCGCGGCCACGCTCGCTGACCTGCGCGAGCGCTGGTCCGAGTTCAGCGCGGCGGAACGCGCGCTGGTCGGCAAGACGGCCGCGCCGCTGCGTGCCCGCCTCGACGGCGCCCAGGCCCGCCTGCCGAAGCTCTCCGCGCTCAGCGAGGCCCCGGCGGAGGCCGATCCGGAGGACGAGCAGGAGCCCGAGTAGTCCGGGCTCGTAGGCTGCGGCGCATGGAACGCACCCTCATCCTCGTCAAGCCCGATGCCTTCGCCCGTGGGCTGACCGGCGAGATCCTCGCCCGCTTCGAGAACAAGGGGCTCACGATCGTGGCCCTCAAGCACCTGACCACCCCACGGGAGACCGCGGAGGAGCACTACGCCGAGCACAGCGAGCGTCCCTTCTTCGGCGAGCTCGTGGACTTCATCACCGGCGGCCCGCTCGTCGCGCTGATCCTCGAGGGTCAGGACGCGATCAAGGCCGCCCGTCAGCTGATCGGCGCCACGAACCCGCTCGAGGCCACCCCCGGAACCATCCGCGGTGACTTCGCGATCGAGATCGGCACGAACATGGTCCACGGCTCGGACTCCCCGGAGTCGGCGGCCCGCGAGACCGGAATCTGGTTCCCGGAGCTCTCCTCGTAGCACCGTTGATCCTCGCGTCGGCCTCACCCCAGCGGCGGGCGCTGCTCACGCAGCTGGGGGTGTCCTTCGAGGTGCTCCCGGCTGATGTCGAGGAGCTCACGACCGGGGTCCCGGAGGAGCTGGCCCTCGCGAACGCCCGCCTGAAGGCGGACGCCGTCGCGGGGGCCCGTCCGGGCCGCCGGGTCCTCGGCGTCGACACCGTCGTCGCCCTGGGGGACGAGGTGTTCGGCAAGCCGACCGACGCCGCCCACGCCTGCGAGACCCTCGCCCGGCTGGCCGGCCGCACCCATCGGGTGATCTCCGGACTGGTCCTGCGGCCCGACGGCGAGCGGACCGCGGTCACCGAGGTCACCTTCCGCGCCCTCGACGCAGGACTGATCGAGCGTTACGTGGCCACGGGTGAGTGGGACGGCCGGGCCGGCGGCTACGCGATCCAGGAGCGCGGCGCCGGCCTCGTCGAACGCATCGTGGGGGACTACACCAACGTCGTCGGTCTGCCCGTCGCAGCGCTGCTCGATCTCGCGTCGGACCTGCTTCCGGGCGGTTCATAAAGCCTGGCTGAAGCAGGGAAAACCGAACCTGCAAGCCAACTCGTCAAACGGTGGCGGAGGGGAGGGGCTCCGCTACACTGGCGCCTCGCTCGAGGACCTCTGAGTCCCCTGCGGCTCACGGCCGTCCGAGAGCGACCTCCGCGCATGGGATTCTTCAGTTACCTCACCGGCTTCGGCGGCCGCGACATGGCCGTCGACCTCGGCACCGCCAACACGCTCGTGTACGTGCGTGGTCGCGGGATCGTGCTCTCCGAGCCGTCCGTGGTCGCGATCGACTCGCGCACGGGGGAGGTGCACGCCGTCGGCATCGAGGCCAAGCGCATGCTCGGCCGCACCCCGGGCACGATCTCGGCGATCCGGCCCCTCAAGGACGGGGTGATCGCCGACTTCGACGTCACGGAGGAGATGCTCCGGCACTTCATCCAGAAGGTGCACCAGAACCGCTGGGCGCACCCGCGCGTCGTCGTGTGCGTCCCCTCCGGCGTCACCGGGGTCGAGAAGCGCGCCGTCGAGGAGGCCTGCCTGAGCGCGGGCGCCCGCCAGGCGTACCTGATCGAGGAGCCCATGGCCGCCGCGATCGGCGCCGGCCTGCCCGTCGGGGAGCCGACGGGCTCCATGGTCGTCGACATCGGGGGCGGCACGAGCGAGGTCGCGGTGATCTCGCTCGGCGGAATCGTGGTCTCGCAGTCGATCCGCGTCGGCGGCGACGAGCTGGACGAGGCGATCATCAACTACGCCAAGCGCGAGTACAAGCTCCTGATCGGCCAGCAGACGGCCGAGGAGGTGAAGCTCGAGATCGGTAGCGCCTACCCCATGGAGGAGGAGGTGCAGGCCGAGATCCGCGGGCGCGACATGGTCTCCGGGCTGCCGAAGACGGTGGTGCTCACGAGCGAGGAGATCCGCGCCGCGCTCGAGGAGCCGCTCGCCCAGATCGTCGACGCCGTCAAGGAGACGCTCGACCGCACGCCGCCCGAGCTCGCCTCGGACATCATGGACCGTGGGATCATGCTCGCCGGCGGGGGGTCCCTGCTGCAGGGGCTCGACGAGCGGCTGCGCGAGGAGACGCAGATGCCCGCGCACCTCGCGGAATCGCCCCTGACCTGCGTCGCGGTCGGCTCGGGCCGGTCGCTCGAGGAGTTCGAGGTCATCCACCGCACGAACAAGACCTCCCGCAACGGGCGCAACCGCGCCCGCCGCTACTAGCCGGATCGTCGCCTCGCGGACGCGGGGCGACACGTCAGCGAGACTTCGGAGTACCTCTAGGAGATGCAAGACAAGACCATCAGGCGCAGACGGCTCGCCCTCCTGGCGGTCGTCGTCGGATCGTTCCTGCTGCTGACGGTCTCCTTCGGCGGCGGCTCCGGGGGTGGGGCCGGCAGCGTGCAGCGCGGCCTCTCCACCGTCCTCACGCCGATCCAGGAAGGCGCGAGCCGGGCGCTGAAGCCCGTCCGCGACGGGATCGGCTGGGTCGGCGACACGCTCGACGCCAAGGGCGAGAACGAGAAGCTCAAGGCCGAGCTCGGCGAGGCCCGGCGCACGAAGGCGGCGATCAACGACGTCCTGCGTGACGACAAGCAGCTCCGCGCGCTCGTCGACATGGAGGATCGCCTGCAGATCCAGGACATGGGTCTTGTGTCCGGCCGGGTGATCAGCCGCTCGCCGACGGTGCTCAACCAGGAGATCAAGATCAACCAGGGCTCCGGCAAGGGCATCAAGCTCGGCCAGCCCGTCATCAACGGGCAGGGGCTCGTGGGGACGATCAGCACCGTCGGGCCGAACTTCGCGCTCGTGCGGCTCGTCACCGACGCCGACTTCGGGGCCGGCGCCCGTGTCTCGGAGACCGGGATCACCGGGACCGTCGTGCCCGCCTCCGGTTCGCCCCGCGAGCTGCTGATGCAGTACACCGAGGCCAGCGACCGCGTCGACAAGGGCCAGATGGTCGTGACCTCCGGCACGAGCGACCCCGAGTTCGCCTCACCGTTCCCGCCGGGCGTCCCGATCGGCAAGGTCACGGACATCGAGGGACCGGGCTCAGACGACCAGCTCGTCCGGGTCAAGCCGTTCGTCGACGTCCGCGACATCGACTTCGTCCAGGTCATCACGAAGCTCGAGGTGAGCGGCTGATGATGCACCCCACCGCCGCGCTCGCCCTGCGCCTGTCCGTCCTGGGCCTGATCGCCGGGGTGCTGCAGGTCTCCGCCGTCTCCCAGCTGACCGTCTTCGGGACGAACGCGGACATCATGCCGTTGGTCGTCGCCTTCGTCGGACTGCGCTGCGGCGCCGTCACGGCGGTGCTCTTCGGCTTCGCCTGCGGCCTCTTCGTCGACACCGCGGTGGTCGGCACCCTGGGCCTGAGCTCCCTCGTCTACGTCGCCGTGGGCTACGGCGCGGGCCGGTTGCGTGAGCTTCGCGACCCGCAGGGGGCCCTCGTGCCCGTGCTCGTCGGCTTCGCGGCCAGCGCCGGCGCCGCCTTCGGGTTCGCGCTCATGCAGTTCCTGCTCGGGGCCGAGGCGCCCGTCTCCTTCGAGCTCTTCCGCCAGCTCATCGTCACGACGCTCGTCTCCACGCTGCTCGCCGTCGCGGTGGCCGCGGCCGTACGTCGCGCGCTCCAGCCGCCCCGCGCCATCGACCGTCGCCGCGGCGGCGGGGGCTCCTCGTACTCCTCGAGGGGCGGGCTCTCCCCGCTGAGCCGCTCGTGATCGACCCCACCGACCGTCGCGCCCCGATCTCGCCGCAGCTGGCCGTGCGCGTGGCGAGCCTCGGAATGATCGCCTTCGTCCTCTTCGCGATCGTCTTCTTCCGACTCTGGTTCCTCCAGGTCCTCTCGGGCGATCAGTTCCTGGCCGAGGCCACCCAGAACCGCGTTCGGACCCAGCCGATCCAGGCGCCGCGCGGCTTCATCGTGGACCGGAACGGCGAGCCGCTCGTCAAGAACCGCAAGGCGACCGTGCTCCAGCTGGACCTCCGCGAGATCGGCGAGGACGAACGCGCGCTGGCCGCCGCGTGGGGCGCGAAGGTGATCGCGCGTTCCCAGCGACCCAAGGGTCAGCGGGGCGCGAAGATCGCCATCCCGCCGCCGCCCGCCGAGCTCGCGGCCCGCTTCAAGCGCTTCCGCAAGGTCACGAAGCTCACGGTCGACGAGATCCAGGAGCTCGTCATCGTCGGGATCTACCAGGAGCCGTTCGTACCGGTGCAGCTCACCGAGGACGTGAGCGAGGCCGCGCGCAACTACGTCATCGAGCGCAAGGAGCAGTTCCGCGGGCTCTCGATCCGCACCGTCTACCTGCGCGACTATCCGAACGACACGATCGGCGCGCAGCTCTACGGCACCGTCGGCGAGATCGGGCCGAAGCAGATCGGGACCAAGCGCTACCGCGGCGTGCGGCAGGGCTCGATCGTCGGACAGGCCGGACTCGAGCGCACCTACGACCGCTACCTGCGGGGCCGGGACGGCGAGGAGCGCATCTTCGTGAACGCCGCGGGCCAACCGATCGGGTCCACGCGGACCCGGCGAGGCCAGGCGGGACGCCAGCTGCGCACCTCGATCGACCTCAAGCTGCAGAAGACCGCGCAGACGGCGCTGCAGCAGATCGGCGGCGGGAAGCCGGGGGCGTTCGTCGCGATGGATCCGTACACAGGCGAGGTGTACGCGATGGGGTCCGCGCCGACCTTCGACCCGAACGAGCTCTCGCGCCCGCTCAGCGGAGCGCGCTTCGCCGAGCTCTACGGCGACGACTCCGGCGCGCCGCTGACGAACCGGGCGGTCTCCGCCCAGTACTCCACGGGCTCGACGTTCAAGATCGTCACGGCGCTGGCCGGGCTCTCCGCGGGCGTGACCACGCCGGAGAAGGTCATCAACGACACCGGGCGCATCGAGCTCTTCCCGAACGAGACCGGGGACGCGAAGTTCCGGCAGAACGCGGGCGCGGAGTCCTACGGCCCCGTCGCGCTGCGCAAGGCCATCCAGGTCTCCTCGGACATCTACTTCTACCTGCTCGGCAAGGACGTCTTCAGCTCGCGGCAGAGCCTCGCCATCCAGACCTGGGCGCGCCGTCTCGGCTTCGGGCGGCTCACGAAGATCGACACGGGCGCGGAGACGACTGGGGTCATCCCGGGGCCCAAGTGGCGTCAGGGGCTCAACGACGCGGAGGCGACGTGTCGCAAGGGCACCAAGACGCCGGCGGGCAAGCCGAAGGCGAAGGGCGCCGCCTGCGGCATCGCCGACGGGTCGAACCGACCGTTCCTGGCCGGCGACAACGTCAACCTCTCGATCGGCCAGGGCGATCTGCAGGCCACGCCGCTTCAGGTCGCGCTCTCCTACGCCGCGATCGCCACGGGTGGGACGGTGCCCACCCCGCACATCGGGGTCGCGATCCAGAACGAGCAGGGTGAGCCGGTCCAGCAGATCGAGCCCGAACCCGCCCGGAAGGTCGACCTCCCGGCGGACGGCCTGGCCGCGATCCGAGACGGCCTGCACGCCGCGGCCAGCGCGGAGGGCGGAACCTCGACCTGCACGTTCTCCGAGTGGAATCAGGACCGCTGGCCGATCTTCGGCAAGACGGGGACCGCCCAGGTCCAGGCGACCGGTCTCGATCAGTCCTGGTACGCGGCCTACGTGCCGAAGAGCGAGACGAACAAGGAGCCGCTGCTGGTCGTGGCCACCGTCGAGGGCGGCGGCTTCGGCGCCGAGACCGCTGCGCCGATCGCCCGCCGGATCTTCTCGCAGTGGTACACCAAGAAGATCGGCACCGAACCCGTCTGCACCGCCGTGGCCCCCCAGTGAGCACCACGATCTCCCCCGCTCCCTCGAAGGACCCCGGCCGCGCCGGGGGCGGTCTCGCGCGGAACGGGCTCTCGCTGCCCTTCGATCCGATCCTGGCCATCGCGGTCATCGGGATCTGCGCGTGCTCGCTCGTCACGCTGGCCACCGTGCGGGTCCCCGGCGTCCCCGACGGCTTCTACTTCCAGCGCCAAGCCATCTACTTCGTGGTCGGCGCGATCCTCGCGGTCATCATCTCGCGGCTCGACTACTCCCGGCTCCGCGAGGTGAAGTGGGGCATCTACGGCTTCATGATCCTCACGCTGATCGCGGTCATGGCCCTGGGCTCGATCGCTCGCGGCTCCCGTCGCGCCATCCAGCTGCCGCTCTTCTCCTTCCAGGCCTCCGAGCTCGGCAAGATCCTCATCGTCATCGTGCTGGCCGCCTTCGTCGTGGACCGGGCCCGCCGCCTGGGGGACCGCGACACCGTCGCGCGCACGATGCTCGTGGCGCTGTTCCCGGCCGGGCTCGTGATGCTCCAGCCCGACCTCGGCTCCGCGCTGGTCTACGTCGCGATCTCGCTGGCCGTGCTCTTCGTCGCCGGGGTGCCCGCACGGCACTTCGCCGCGCTCCTCACGCTGGGGGTGGTGTCCGTCGGGTTGGTCCTCTTCGTAGCGCCGAAGGCGGGCGTGGAGGTGCTGCACCCCTACCAGGTGGAGCGGCTCACGGCCTTCCTCGACCCGTCGGGGGACCCGAACGACGCGGGCTACCAGCAGAACCAGTCGCGCATCGCGATCGGGTCGGGCGAGAAGCTCGGCCGCCGGAGCGCCGCGACGCAGACCCGAGACAACTTCCTCCCCGAGAACCAGACCGACTTCATCTTCGCGACGCTGGCCGAACGCTACGGCTTCGTCGGCGGCGCGATCCTGCTCTCCTTCTATGCCCTGCTCATGTGGCGTACCTTGCGAGCCTTGACCTTGGCCAAGAACCTGTTCGGCGCGATCTGCGCCGGCGGCATCCTCGCGATGCTGCTCTTCCAGGTCTTCGTCAACGTCGGAATGAACGTCGGCATCATGCCCATCACCGGGATCCCGCTGCCCCTCATGAGCTACGGCGGCTCCTCGGTGATCACCACGTTCGTGGCCGTCGGCCTCCTGCTGTCCATCCACGCGCAAGGGCGCGCTGCGACAGCTTCCAAGGGCCGCGTCCTCGGATATTCCTAAAGGACTGATTGATTTGAAGAAGCAAGTGCTCGTCAGCGTGGACCGCGGAGAGACTCGCGTCGCGCTGATGGAGGCGACCGGGACCCCGGGCGCCGCAGACGAGAAGCCAGAAACCAAGGGCCGCGGCCGGACCAAGAAGGTCCAGATGGCCGACGGGTTCCGCGTCGCCGAGCTCTACTTCGAGCGCCGCGGCAACCGCTCGATCGTCGGCAACATCTACAAGGGCAAGGTCGACAACGTCCTGCCCGGGCTGGAGGCCGCGTTCGTCGACTTCGGCCTCGACAAGAACGGCTTTCTCCACGTCGACGAGATCGTCATCCCCGGCGTCGAGATCCCCCGCCGCGGCCGCGGTGGTGGCGGCGGGAAGGACGGTGCCCCGTCCACGAAGATCACGGACCTGCTCAAGCCCGGGCAGGAGATCATCGTGCAGGTCGTCAAGGATCCGCTGAAGTCGAAGGGCGCTCGCCTCTCGATGGAGCTCACGATCGCCGGCCGGTACATGGTCTACACACCGACGGGCGAGGGCGTCGGCGTCTCCAAGCGGCTCGACGACAAGGAGCGCGAGCGGCTGCGCAAGGAGGTCAAGTCGCTCGAGATGCCCTCCGGCGGTGCGATCGTCAGGACCGCGGCCCACGGCGCGAAGCGCCAGGACTTCGAGCGCGAGGCGCTCTACCTGCACAAGCTCCACGAGGTGCTCGACTCCCGCGTCGAGGAGACCCCCGCGCCCGGCCTCGTCTTCCAGGAGGCCGACCTGGCCGTCCGGGTCGTGCGCGACATCTTCTCCGCCCACTTCGAGCGGGCGATCGTCGACGACGAGAAGCAGCACCAGCGCCTCTGCTCGTTCTTCGCGCGGACCGCGCCCGAGCTCGTGGAGCGCGTCGAGCTGTGGCAGGACTCTACCCCGCTCTTCGAGGCCTACGGGGTCGAGAAGACGATCGACGGCTTGTTCTCCAAGCGGGTCGACCTGCCCTCCGGCGGCTACCTGATCATCGAGTACACCGAGGCGCTCACCGTCATCGACGTGAACTCCGGCTCCTATGTGGGCCGCGGGAAGGGCGCCCGGCTCGAGGACGTCATCACGAAGACGAACCTGGAGGCGGCCGAGGAGGTCGTCAACCAACTGCGGCTGCGGGACATCGGCGGCATCATCGTCATCGACTTCATCGATATGGCCCGCGCGCGCAATCGTGACGGCGTGATGAAGATCTTCCGGAAGGCCCTCGACGAGGACCGCACGAAGACCTTCGCCGCCGAGATCTCCAAGCTCGGCCTGGTCGAGATGACCCGCCAGAACGTGACCGAGGGAGCCCGCGAGGTCATGTCGCAGACCTGCCCGACCTGCGAGGGCGAGGGCGTCGTCCGCTCCGAGGCGACGATCGCCATCGAGTTCGAGCGCCAGCTGCGCGACCTGGCCGGCCGGGCGACGCGGGGCGTCGAGGCGTTCCTCGTGCGCATGCACCCCTCGGTCTCCAGCGAGTTCACCGGGCACGGGGCCCGGGTGCTCCACCAGCTCGAGACGGAGACCGGCGTGTTCTTCCATTTCACCGGCACCGAGGGGCTCCCGCTCGACCACTTCGACGTGGTGAAGAAGGGCAAGAACGACGAGATCCTCGAGGAGGCCGTGCCGTTCAAGGCGGGCGACGAGGTGCTCGTGCAGATCGTCGAGCCGCACATGTACAACGTCGACGACGCCGTCGCGAAGATCGACGGTTACGTCATCTCCGTCGAGGGCGCGGGCCGCTACGTGGGCGTCAAGCGGCTGGTCCGCATCGAGGAGGCCGGGCGCACCTCGGCCGTCGCGGTGTTGGTGCCTGGGCAGGAGGAGCCGGTCGAAGACCCGAAGCCGAAGGCGCGGGCCACGCGCCAGCGCGCCACGGCCAAGCCGAAGGCCGCCGCGCTCGAAGAGGGTGACCTCGACGTCGCCGATGTCGCGGTGGCGCTCGAGGAGCCCGGGGAGGCGGAGGCCTCGGGCGAGGACGAGGCAGTAGACTCGAAGCCCCGGCGCCGCGGCCGTAGAGGCGGGCGCCGTCGCTCGGCGTCCAAGACCGCCGACTGAAAACCTCGTCCGACTAAGGCATCTCATGTACGCAATCGTCAAGACCGGCGGCAAGCAATACCGCGTTGAGCAGGGGCAGACCCTGCTCGTCGAACGCCTGCCCGAAGAGGCCGGCGCGAGCGTCGTCCTCGAGCCGCTGCTCATCGCCGGCGACACCTCCGTGTTCGACAAGGAGGGCCTTGCGTCCGCCGGTGTCGAGGCGAGGATCGTCGAGCACCTCCGCGGCGAGAAGCTGCGGGTCTTCAAGTTCAAGCCGAAGCGCGGCTACAAGCGCCGGACGGGTCACCGTCAGGAGCTCACGCGCATCGAGATCACCAGCATCAAGGAGAAGTAGAGATGGCGCATAAGAAGGGGCTCGGCTCCTCCCGCAACGGTCGTGACTCGAACGCTCAGCGCCTCGGCGTGAAGATGTTCGCCGGCGAGATCGTCACCGGTGGCGAGATCATCGTCCGCCAGCGTGGCTCCCGCTTCAAGGCGGGCGTCGGCGTCGGCGTGGGCAAGGACGACACGCTCTACGCCCGTGACGCGGGCTTCATCGACTTCAGCGTCAAGCGGCAGGGCCGCGTCGTCAGCATCATCTCCGCCGAGGCGCAGGCGGATCTCGAGACCGCTCGCGAAGCGGCCGCCTCGGAGTAATCGCCGTGTCGCCGCGCGGACTCGCCGGTGCCGTGGCGGCGGGCCGGGTCGGGATCGGCGCGGCGATGCTCGTCGCGCCTGCCCGTTTCGGGAGGCCGTGGCTGGGTTCCGCCGCTGAGACGGGCGGTGGCGGTGTCGCGGTGCGGGCGCTCGGCGCCCGGGACCTCACGGTCGGCGCCCTGGGCGTCGCCGCGCTTGCGGGACGGCTCGGCACACCGGCCACCGCGGCGACGATCGTCGCGGCCGGGGCGGGCTGTGACCTCGCCGATGGCGTGGCACTCGTGATCGCGCGTCGGGACGTTCCGGCGGCCGGTCTGGCCACGGGCGTGTTCGCGCTCGGCGCCGCCGTGCTCGGTGGCGTGCTCGCGCAGCGCCTCCGCTCCGCCTGAGTCATCGCGAGCCATCGCGGCGGCTGCGTGCGGTGCAGCCCACATACCGTTGCTGAGAATGGATCCGACCCCGCCCGGCGGGGTCACATCCATCCTCACCGCACACCGCCTGCGAGCATGGATGTGACCCCGTGGCGCGGGGTTCGATCCATGCTCGCCGGGAGGGCGCTTCAGTCGACGGTGACGCCGTGGGGCTCGAGCGCGGCGAGGAAGTCCCGGGCGTCGTAGGCCTGCGCCGGGGCCAAGCCGCCCGCGCGGTCGTAGCCGGGGCTCGCCATGCGCGAGGCGCCCTCCACCGTCGTGACGGCCGTGATGCCGTAGATGTCCCCGCCGCGGACGACCGCCCGCTGGGGCGCCGCGCCGCTCGCGGGCCGCGCTTCGACGGTGACGCTCCAGCGGACCGCGTCCCGGGCTCCGTCGGTCGGACCGTCCGGCAGGCGGTCGATCGCGCGATCGGCGAGCTTGCGCACCCGGGCCGAGCGCATCAGCAGGCCGACGGGCGCGGTCAGCGCGGGGACGATCGGACCGAGCCGGGGGGAGGGGGCGAACGTCGTCGCGGTGACGACCGCGGTGACCTTCTGCGTGTCGACGTGCAGCGGCGCGGTGAAGGACTCGCCCGCCGGGTAGGGCGCGACCGCCTGCATCCCGAGGGGCGCGCCGTAGTCGAAGCGTCGAAGCGGGGGGCGGAGCAGCTCGCGCGTGCTCCCCTTCGAGAGCATGAGCAGCGACGAGCGCGCCGTCCCGCGGGTGGGGGTGAAGCCTTCGATCGCGTAGGCGACGATCAGCTCGGAGAGTGGTCCGGCCCCGTCGGCGGCGAGCGCGCAGCAGAGGTCTCCGGGCAGGTAGTCGAAGCCCATGCCGCTCACCAGGGCGACGCCGGCGCGTTTCGCCGCCGGACCGTGATGGTGGATGACCCGCTCGATGAACGGGGTCTCCCCGGTGGTGTCGACGTAGTGGCAGCCTGCGGCGATCGCGGCCTCCACGACCCGGTCACCGACGTCGAGGAACGGCCCGGCGCAGGCGATGACGGCGCCGCACCCTTCGAAGGCGGCCCGGAGCGCGTTCACGTCGTCGTGCGCCGCGGTGCGGGTCGCGAACCCGTACGGCGCCGCCGCGGCGGTGAGCTTCTCCGCGTTGCGGCCGCAGAGCACTCCGGTCAGGCCGCGCCGGGCGAGCTCAGCGGTGACGAGCTTCCCGGTGAAGCCGGTGGCGCCATAGACGGCGATGGGTCGGTGGTCCTGGGGCATCCGCCGGACCCTAGATGAATCCGGTTCAGCTCCCGGGTCCGGGCTCAGCGCGGGCCGCGGACGGTCCGCCAAGCGCGCCGCACCACCGGCCCGCTCGCCGCGTGTGCGGCCAGCAAGCCGGAGGTCGGCACGAGCAGCAGCGCCGGCCAGAAGAGTCCTTCGCCGGTCAGGGCCCAGACGCCGATCGCGGCGCCGTTCGCGCCTGTGAAGGTGGCCGCGTGGAGGCCCAGGGCGGCGCGGTGCACCCGGCGGCCAAGGCGAGGGCCGCGCGCGGGGAGGCCCGCGGTCAGGTACCCGAGCTGGGTGCCGCGCACCTCCGCCCGCGTCCGCGCGGTCAACGCCTTCCCGACCCGGCGCTCGAACTCCTCCTCGCCGAGCCGACCCGCGGCATGCGCGCGGCGCAGGGTGCGCAGCGCCTTCTCACGGTCGGCCTCTGTGGCCAGCGGCGCGAGCTGCCGGCCCGCGGAGGGGTCCATCGCCTCAGGTCGTGCGGGGGGTGGGGCGCACCAGGATCTCGTTGACGTCGACCCGGGTCGGCTGCGAGATCGCGTACATCACCGCGGCGGCGATGTCCTCGGGCTGGAGCGCGTGCTCGGGCGTGTCGTCGAAGAACGGGGTCGCGACCATGCCCGGGGCGATGATCGTCGTCCGGATCCCGGTTCCGTCGAGATCCGCGCGGATCGACTCGCCCATGGCGTGCACCGCGTGCTTCGTCGCCGAGTAGAGCGAGCCGGCGAGGTTGACGCGACCGGCCACCGAACCCGTCAGGAACACGTGTCCCTGACTCTCCTTCAGCGCGGGGATCGCGGCCCGGACCGTGTAGGCGCAGCCCACGACGTTTGTGAGCACCATGTCGCGCCAGTGCTCCGGGGTCTCGTTCAGCCAGCCGCGGGAGGCCCCGAACCCGGCGTTGGCGAAGACGGCGTCGACCCGGCCGAAGGCCTCGACGGCCGCGGCGACGAGCGCTTCGTTGTCCTCCCAGACGGTGACGTCGGTGGGCACGGCGATTGCGCGGTCGCTGCCTCCGAGCTCCTCCGCGAGGCTCGTCAGCTTCTCCGCCGAGCGGGCGGCGAGCACGAGCCGGTAGCCCGCCGCGGAGGCGGCGCGAGCGGTCTCCGCGCCGATCCCGGTGCTGGCGCCGGTGATGATCAGGACATCGTCTTTGGCCATGGCGTCAGACTAGGAGCCTGATGTCCTGCCTCTCCCGTCCCTTCCGTTAGTTCACGCGTGCTCTACGACAAAGCGCGCATCTTCGTCCAGGCCGGTGGCGGGGGCAACGGCTGCATGAGCTTCCGCCGGGAGGCGCACGTCCCCATGGGCGGCCCCGACGGCGGCGACGGCGGCCGCGGCGCCGACGTCGTGATGGTCTGCGACGACTCGCTCCGCGATCTGCAGTCCTTCAAGCGATCGGTGCATTACAAGGCGCCGCGCGGCCGCCACGGCGAGGGCAACCAGCGACACGGCGCCGACGGCCCCACCCTCGAGGTGCGTGTCCCGCCCGGCACGGAGGTGCACGCCGCCGACGGGATCGTTCACGACCTCGTCCGGCCCGGGCAGCGCGTCACCGTGATGACCGGCGGCTCGGGGGGCCGCGGGAACCGGAAGTTCAAGTCCTCGACGCGCCAGTCGCCGCGCTTCGCCGAGAAAGGGCTCGAGGGCGAGGAGGGCTGGCTCGATCTCCGCCTCAAGCTGCTGGCCGACGTCGGCCTCGTCGGCGTCCCCAACGCCGGTAAGTCCTCTCTGATCTCCGTGCTGACCCGGGCCGCACCGAAGATCGCCAACTATCCCTTCACCACGCTCGAGCCGGTGCTCGGGACGCTCGACGGCGGCGACCGCCAGCTCATCCTCGCGGACATTCCCGGGATCATCGAAGGCGCGAGCGACGGCGCGGGGCTCGGCCACGAGTTCCTCGCCCACGTCGAACGCTGCAGGCTGTTGGTCCACGTGCTCGAGCTCGCCCCCCTCGACGGATCCCAGCCGGAGGAGAACCACACGATCATCGAGCAGGAGCTGCTCCGACACGACGCACGGTTGGCCGCGCTTCCGCGGATCCTCGTGCTCTCCAAGTCGGATCTCGTCCCCGACGAGGAGGCCGAGCTGGCCCGCGAGGTCTGGCAGGAGCGCTTCGACGCCGCCATCCCGCCGATCGAGGCGTGGGAGGACCAGAACCCGCTTGCACGCACGCCGGTCATCGTGACCTCCAGCGCCGCGGCCACCGGGCTCGAGGAGCTCAAGACCGAGCTCCTGCGCCGGGTCCCGCTCGAGACCGTCGTCGCGCCGGCCGACCTCGCGCCGGAGGCCGAGCTGGCCGAGCACCGGGTGTTCCGCCCCGCGGTCGGGCGCGGGTGGAGCGTCGAACGCGTCGACGACGGGTTCTTCCGCGTGTCCGGCGAACAGGTCGAGCGACTTCTGGCACGGCACGATCTCGAGAACGAGGACGCTCTCGCCCACGTGGAGCACCGCCTCGGACGCATGGGCGTCGTACGGGCTCTCGAGGCCGAGGGCTTCGAGCCCGGCGACGACGTCGAGATCGCCGGCCTCGTGTTCGAGCTGCACTAGAACCGGATGGCCCGCTACGTCGTCAAGCTCGGCTCGAGCGTCGTCGCCCGCGACGACGGGTCGCTGCGCGTCGAGGCGCTCGCCACGATCTGCGACGAGCTCGCCGTGCGTCACGCGGCCGGCGACGAGCTGATCGTCGTCTCCAGCGGGGCGATCGCCCGCGGCATGCGGACGCTGGGGCTGCCCGCCCGGCCGACGGTGACCGCGGACCTCCAGGCGGCGAGCGCAGTCGGGCAGGGCGGGCTCTATCAGTCCTGGCACGAGCTGCTCTCCGCGCGGGAGGTCCGCTCCGCCCAGGTCCTGCTCACGTTCTTCGACCTCCGGGCCCGGACGCACTACCTGAACGTGCGCCAGACGCTCGCGCGGCTCCTCGACTGGCGGATCGTCCCGGTCATCAACGAGAACGACACCACGACGACCGACGAGATCTCCTTCGGGGATAACGACTTCCTCGCCGCGCAGGTCGCGATCCTGCTCGGCGCGGACCGCCTGGTGCTGCTCACGGTGACCGACGGCCTCTTCACGGCGGACCCGCGACGGGAGCCGAACGCCGAGCGCGTGCGCGAGGTCGTCGACTTCTCCGCCCTCGAGGAGCTGACGATCGGGCACGAGACCTCGGCCCTCGGCTCCGGCGGCATGCGCTCGAAGGTCGTGGCCGCCGAGATGGCGACAGCGGCGGGGATGCCGGCGGCGATCGGGAACGGGCTGGTGCCCGGCGACCTGGCCCGGCTGCTGGACGGGGACCGGGCCGCGGGCACCCACTTCGAGGCGCGGGAGACGCGCTACTCCTCCTTCAAGCTGTGGCTCAAGTACGCCAAGCCGACGCTCGGGGTCGTCGAGGTCGACGCCGGGGCCGCCCGTGCCCTGCGGGACGCCGGGACCTCGCTCCTGCCCGTCGGCATCGTCGCGGTCCACGGCAGCTTCCAGCCCGGCGACGCCGTCGAGGTCGCCGCCGGCGGCTCGTCGATCGGCAAGGGCGTCGTCTCCTACTCGGCCGACGAGCTGCGTCGCGTCGCGGGCCTGAAGAGCGCCGAGATCCGTGAAGTGCTGCCGCGCGCCACGGACGAGGCGGTCCACCGGGACTACTTCGTCCTCAGCTGAGGCGCGCTCGCAGGCCGCCGGTACCCTTGCGACATGGCCGCCACCGCCGTCTCCGTGACCGACATCTGCCTGGCCGCGCGAGCGGCCTCGCGCCGGCTCGCGGCGCTCCCGACGACGGTCAAGGACACCGCGCTCCACGCGATCGCGGACGGCCTCGAGGCCCGCACCGGCGAGATCCTCGAGGCCAACGCGCGGGACATGGAGGCCGGGAGGGAGAACGGGCTCGGAGCAGCGCTGTTGGACCGGCTGGAGCTCACCCCGGCCCGGATCGCGGACATCGCCGCGCAAGTCCGCGACGTCGCGGCGCTCACCGACCCGGTCGGCGAGATCGTCGAGGGCCGCCGGCTGCCCAACGGGCTGGACGTGCGGAAGGTGCGCGTCCCGCTCGGCGTCGTCGCCGTCGTCTACGAGGCGCGACCGAACGTCACGATCGACGCAGCCGCGCTCTGCCTGAAGAGCGGCAACGCCATCGTGCTGCGCGGCTCCTCCAGCGCCATGCACTCCAACGCGGTGCTCGTGGCCGTCGCTGCGGACGCGGCCGTGGCCGCAGGCGTTCCGGACGGCGCGATCTCGCTCGTGGCCGGGGGAGGGCGTGAAGAGCTCACCGAGCTCGCGACCCAGGCGGGCGTCGTGGACCTCATCGTCCCGCGCGGCGGGGAGGGTCTCAAGCGGGCGCTCACCGCGGTCGCGACCGTCCCCGTCATCTACGCGGCCTCGGGCAACTGCCACGTCTACGTCCACGCGAGCGCCGATCTCGCCTGGGCCGAGGAGATCACCGTCAACGCGAAGGTCCAGCGTCCGAGCGCCTGCAATGCGGCCGAGACCCTGCTCGTGCACGCCGACGCCGCCCCCGAGTTCCTCCCCGCGGTTCTCCGCCGGCTCCTGGCTGCCGGGGTTGAGCTGAGGGTCGACGCGCGGACCCGGGCGCTCGCCGGCCCCGAGCTCGCCGCCGACCTCCTCGACGCCACGGAGAGCGACTGGGACACCGAGTTCCTCGCGCTGACCCTCGCCGTCGCCGTGGTCGACGACACGACCGCGGCGATCGAGCACATCGCAGCCCACGGCTCGGGCCACTCCGAGGCGATCGTCGCGTCGGACGCGGCGGCGCTCCGGGCCTTCGAGCTCGGCGTGGATGCCGCCTGCGTCTACCTGAACGCCTCCACGCGCTTCACCGACGGCGGGGAGTTCGGGATGGGTGCGGAGATCGGCAACTCGACGCAGAAGCTCCACGCCCGCGGACCCATCGGGATGCGCGAGCTCTGCTCGGCGAAGTACGTCGTGGTCGGCGACGGCCACGTGCGCGGCTGACGCGATGGCCCGCGTCGGCGTCCTCGGCGGGACCTTCAATCCGCCCCACGTCGCGCACCTCGTCTGCGCTCAGGAGGCGCGGGCACAGCTCGGGCTCGACCGCGTGATCCTGGTTCCCGTCCACACGCCGCCGCACAAGGAGGCCGCCGGCGACCCCGGGGCGGAGGTGCGCGTGGAGCTCTGCCACGCCGCGGTGCGTGGCGACACCGGCATCGAGGTCTCACGGATCGAGGTGGATCGGGGCGGTGCCTCCTACACCGTCGAAACGCTGCGGGCCCTGCACGCGGCAGCCCCGGAGGACGAGCTGACCTTCATCGTGGGCGGCGATCAGGCGCTCGGGCTCGCCACCTGGCGCGAGCCGGAGGCGATCCTCGAGCTGGCGAGGTTCGCGGTCGCCGAGCGCCAAGGGATCGATCGTGAGGCCGTACGCGAGCGGCTCGAGGGCCTCGCACCGGCCGGGCGGCTCGTCTTCTTCGACATCCCCCGGCTCGACGTCTCCTCGTCGGACCTGCGGCACCGTGTCGGCGCCGGTCGGCCGATCCGCCACCTCGTCCCGGAAGGGGTCTGCGAGCTCATCGCGGACCGCGGGCTCTACGCCCTGCCACACTGAGGGCCGATGACCGACGTCGCCACCCCCGAATACACGACCAAGCTCGCCGCCGCCTTCGCGGCCGAGAAGAAGGCGATCGACATGATCGCCCTCGATCTCCGGGGGCTCTCCGCCTACACCGACTTCTTCGTCATCTGCCAGGGGAACACCGAACGGCAGGCGAAGGCGATCCACGACGGGGTGCATCTCGGCATGAAGCAGGTCGGCGGGATGCTGCCGCGTCGGGTCGAAGGCGTCACCGAGGCGCGGTGGATCCTCATGGACTACCTCGACGTCGTCGTTCACGTCTTCACGCCCGAGACCCGGGGCTTCTACCGCCTCGACCAGCTGTGGGGTGAAGTTCCGCAGCTCGAGCTCGACCCCGACGAGCTGACGGCGATGGCCACGCAGCCCGTCACGGCCTAGGGCCGCTCCGTGGCCGTGAGGTTCACCGTCCTGCGCGGTGACATCACGAGCGACACGGCGGCGGACGCGATCGTGAACGCGGCGAACGCGAGCCTGCTCGGCGGCGGCGGGGTCGACGGAGCGATCCACCGGGCCGCCGGGTCGGAGCTGCTCGCCGAGTGCCGGCGGCTCGGCGGCTGCGCGACAGGCGACGCGAAGATCACCGGCGCCGGGCGGCTGCCCGTTCGCCACGTCATCCACACGGTCGGGCCGGTCTGGCGGGGCGGGGAGCATGGGGAGAGCGAGCTGCTCGCCCATTGCTACGCGCGCTGCGTCGAGCTTGCGGCCGAGCACCGCTGCCCGGTCGTGGCGTTTCCGGCGATCAGCACCGGGGTGTACGGCTTCCCACCCGAGCGGGCCGCCGGGATCGCGGTGGAGAGCATCCGGGCGGCGGTCGAACGCGTCGGCGTCGTCACCGACGCCCGACTGTGGGCGTTCGACGCTGCGTCCGAGCGGCTGCTCACCGACGCGATCGCCTGACCCGCCTCGCGGCGCCGACCCCGGGAACGACGAAGCCCCCGCGGGGCGGGGGCTTCGGTGTCGATGGAGCCAGGGGGGCTCGAACCCCCGACCTTCTGGCTGCCAGCCAGACGCTCTCCCAGCTGAGCTATGGCCCCAAGGCGGTACGGCTCGGCCAGTGTAACGCCCACACGCCGCGAGTTCTCTGCGGGGTAGCGCGCGCCCTCTACCGGTGCCGTCGACCCTTGGGCCGCGCGAACTCGGGGACGTCCAGCGAGGCGTCCTCGCCCCGGAGCAGGTCGGCGATCTCCGCGGGGAGCGGGGCCGAGCCGCCGCGGCTCGCGCGTCGTGCGCGGGCGGAGGTGGGAGGGACGGTTCCCCGCACCGCCTCGCGCGCTGGAACCGCAGGTATCGCCTTCGAAGGGCTCCAGTTGGGGTCGCTCCGTCTGCCCGCGGCCGGCGCCGGGACGGCACGGCTCGAGCGTGGGGGAGCCGCGCGTTCAGGGGGAGGCTCCGCGGCGCTGAGGCGGTCGGCGAGCTCGGCGTGGGTGTCACGGATGTCCCGCGTCAGCAGGTCCGCGTTGCGCACCAGGGACTGGGCGAGCGCGCGCAGGTTCGTGGTGATCTCCTCGCCCTCACGGGTCACGCTCCGGGCGGCCGCCTGTGCGTCGACGAGCAGCTCGCGGGCCTCGGCATGGGTCTCGGTCCGCAGGCGCCGGATCTCGCTCTCGGCCTCGAGCCGCAGCTTGGTCGCCTCGGCAGCCCCGGCGGCAGCGGCTGCGAGGCGCGACTTCTCGGCCTCCTCCCGGACGCGCTCGGCCTCGGCGTGGATCCCTGCCACCGCGGCCTGGGCGGCGCTGCGCGCCTGCGCGGCACCACGCTGGGCCTCGCTCAGGATGTCCCGTGCCTCGGCCTCAGCCGCCTCGACCCGGAGCGCGGCGGCGCGATCGGCCTCGGCGATCCGTTCGCGCCCCCGCCGCTCGGCCTCGGCGCGCATCTGGGTCGCCGCCAGCTCGGCGGCGTCGACGATCGCGGCCACCGAACGGGTCGTTCGCTCGAGCCCCGTCCGCGACGCCAGTGGGCTGCGGGTCTCCGTCTCGGAGGGCGGCTCGGCCGCGGCGGTGCCCGCGGGCCCGTCGGGAGGCGGGGCGGCGAACGGGTCGTCCTCAGGCGGCGGGCCCTGCAGCGCGGCCTGGAGCGTCGTGGCGTCGAGCGGCGAGGTCTGCCGGTGCGCGGGCATCGGCGCGGACTCGGACGTGGGCGGATCAGCGGGCGGGTCGGCCATCGCCCGCGATCGTAGGCCCACAGGCGGTCGCCCCGCGCAAGAAGGCGTGCTCAGCCGTGCAGGAAGACGCTGGCCGTCTTATTGAACAAGTCGGCCCGTTCCCATTGGAGGAAGTGGCCCGCCCGCGGGACGACGAAGGGTCCGACGAGGTCGGAGAAGCTCGCTTCGCAGCGCTCGCAGAAGTCGTCGTAGATGACGTGATCGTCCGGCCCGTACAGGGCGAGGGTCGGAACGGTGACCGGTTCGAAGAGGCGCGGGAGCTCGCTCTGCGGGATCGTGCCCACAGCGCTCTCGTAGTTCCCGAAGCCGGCGCGGAGCTTCTCCGGGTCGGCGAACGGCTCGGTCATCCACGCCACCTCATCCCGGCTGAACCCGCCGGGGGTCCCCCAGAAGCGGCTCGTGTAGAAGCTCGCCACGTACCGACGCCGCTCGTCCGGGGTGCCCAGCTCGGCGGCCAGCGCGTTGGCGTCCCGGGCCTGGCGCGCGAAGTAGTCCGAGGCCTGCCGGGTCCGTGGACTGATGGGAGAGGTGTCCGGCAGGATCGGGAGCACGCAGTTGAAGAGCAGCTGCCGCCTGACGCAGCCTGCGAAGCGGAGACCGAGGTCGATGGCGACACCGCCGCCGAGATCCGAGCCCGAGACCGCGAACCTCGGATGACCGAGGTGGTCGACCATGAGCGCATGCACGTCGCGGGCGTGGGCCGCGAGGTCGTAGAAGCCGTCCGGCGCGAGTCCCGAGTCGCCGTAGCCGCGGAGGTCGGGGACGATGACCTCGAAGCCCGACGCAGCAAGCGCTCGCACGTTGCGGCTCCAGATGCGGCGCGTCTCCGGCCAGCCGTGCAGCAGCAGCAGTGGGGTGCCGCCGAGGCCCTCCCGCCAGAAGGCGAGCTCGACGCCCGGCCGGACCTCGGCGCGCTCTGTCTCGAAGGACTCCACGGGCGGACTCTATGCTCCCCCGCTGATGTCCGAGCCCCGGTACGACCCCAAGGAGATCGAGCCCCGCTGGCAGCGCGTGTGGGCCGAAGAGCGCACCTGGGAGGTCACGAACGAGGAGCTCAAAGGCGACACCTCCTACGTCCTCGAGATGCTCCCGTACCCGAGCGGCGAGCCGCACATCGGGCACCTCAAGGTCTACTCCGTCGGGGATGCGGTCGCGCACTTCCACCGCCGGACCGGCCGTCGGGTCCTGCACCCGATGGGCTACGACGCCTTCGGCCTGCCGGCAGAGAACAACGCCATCAAGACCGGGCAGAAGCCGCGCGACGCGACCAACGCAGCCATCGCCTCATTCCAGAAGCAGTTCCGCGAGTGGGGCATCTCGATTGACTGGTCGCGTGAGTTCGCCACCTGCGAACCGGCCTACTACCGCTGGACGCAGTGGATCTTCCTCCAGCTCTACGAGAACGGGCTCGCGTATCGCAAGAACGCGGTCGTCAACTGGTGCCCGAAGGACGCGACGGTGCTCGCCAACGAGCAGGTCGTCGACGGGGCCTGCGAGCGGTGTGGCACCGAGGTCGAGGCACGCCAGCTCGAGCAGTGGTTCTTCCGCATCACCGACTACGCCGATCGTCTGCTCGACGACCTCGACACGATCGAATGGCCCGAGCACGTCAAGACGATGCAGCGCAACTGGATCGGCCGCTCGGTCGGCGCCGAGGTCTCCTTCCGCTGCGACGCGTTGGACGCCGAGTTCCCCGTCTTCACGACGCGACCGGACACGCTCTTCGGGGCGACCTTCTTCGTCGTCGCCCCGGAGCATCCCGACATCGAGCGGCTCGTCGCGGGCACCGGGCAGGAGGACGAGGTCCGCGCCTACGTCAACCGTGCGCTGACCGAGTCCAACGAGGAACGTGGCGACGCCGAGAAGGTGAAGACCGGGGTGTTCCTCGGCCGGTACGTCACGAACCCCGTCAACGGCGAACAGCTCCCGATGTACGTCGCCGACTACGTGCTCATGGAGTACGGGACGGGCGCGATCATGGCCGTCCCGGCCCACGACGGACGCGACCACGCCTTCGCGAAGGCGTACGACCTGCCGATCCGCCCGGTCGTCGAAGGCAGCGACCCGGAGGGGGACGAGCACGGGCTGCCCTACACCGGCGACGGCCCGCTCGTGAACTCGAACGCGGACTTCGATGGCATCCACAACCGGGACGCCCTGGAGCAGATCACCACCTGGCTGGACCGCGAGGGCAAGGGCAACGCCTCGACCAACTACCGCCTGCGCGACTGGCTGCTCTCCCGCCAGCGCTACTGGGGTTGCCCGATCCCGATCGTCCACTGCCCGGCCTGCGGCACCGTTCCCGTCCCCGTCGACCAGCTGCCGGTCGAGCTGCCCGAGATCGACGACTACGCCCCGAAGGGCAAATCGCCGCTGGCGGCGGCCGAGGACTGGGTCAACACGAGCTGCCCGAGGTGCGACGGGGCGGCCAAGCGCGAGACCGACACGATGGACACCTTCGTCGACTCCTCCTGGTACTTCCTGCGCTACACCGATCCGAAGAACGACACCGCGCCGTGGGATCCCGAAATCCTCAACCGGTGGATGCCCGTCGACCAGTACATCGGCGGCGTGGAGCACGCGATCCTGCACCTGCTGTACGCGCGCTTCTTCACGAAGGCCCTCGCCGACCTCGGGCACCTTGACGCCCAGGAGCCGTTCGCCCGCCTGTTCACCCAGGGGATGATCACCCGCGACGGCGCGAAGATGTCCAAGTCGAGGGGGAACGTCGTCTCGCCGCAGGAGATCGTCGCGCGGTACGGCGCCGATACGACGCGCGCCTACATCCTCTTCATCGGCCCGCCCGACAAGGACGCCGACTGGTCGGACACCGGGATCAACGGGGTCGCGGACTTCCTCGCGAAGCTGTGGCGCCTGTCGGCCCTGGCCGCGGAGGGGCCCGGCCGTGGCGCGGAGCTGCCGAACGAGCCGGAGGGGCCCGGGCTCGAGCTCGTCCGCGCCGCGAACCTCGCAATCGAGGACGTCACCCGCGCGATGACCGGACGCTTCGCGTTCAACGCGGCGATCGCGAACATCATGAAGCTCGTGAACGCCTGCTCGAAGGAGTACTACGAGGCGGGGAACCGCGATCCCGAGGCGCTCCGCTACGCGCTGGGCACGGCCTCCTCGCTGGTCTTCGGTTTCGCACCGCACGTGGCCGCCGACGCCTACCACCTGCTCACCGGCGAGCGCGTGTGGGAGGAGCCATGGCCCGCCGCGGACTCACGCTTCCTCGAGCGCGACAGCTTCGAGCTCGTCGTCCAGGTGAACGGGAAGCTCCGCGACCGCATCCCGGCGCCGAGCGAGGCCTCCCGCGAGGAGCTCGAGGCGATGGCCCGCGAGGCACCCAACGCGCAGGCCCAGCTCGAAGGCAAGACCGTCGTCAAGGTGATCGTGGTTCCGGGCAAGCTCGTGAACATCGTCGTGCGCTGACGCTGCCACACCCATCGGCGTGAACCACGCCGTTGCGCAGAGACGCGTGAGGTTCTCCGCAGAGACGGCACGAAGCGGCGCACATGCGTGACGCGGGTCGCGCTTAGCCTCGGCCGGTGACCGAGATCAGCCGCCGCCAGTTCGTCGTCTACCTCGTCGCCGTCGTGCTCGTGGTGCTGCTCGGCGGCCGCGCGCTACGGGCCGATCCGAACGCCGGGGCCGCCCCCGCACCGGCGGCCTTCACCCCTGGCGGTGAGCCCGGGACGGGGTCGGGAAAGCCCGACGGCGGCGCCGGAGCGACCGGGCCCGGGGCGGTCGAGGTGGCGCAGGACGGCGCGGGTGTGCTCGTCCACGTGGCCGGGCGGGTCCGTCGCCCCGGCGTGTACGAGCTGGCCGAGGGGGCCAGGATCGGCGATGCCGTGCGGAAGGCCGGAGGTGGCCGTCCCGGGGCCGATCTCGATGGGCTCAACCTCGCCGCGAAGCTCGCCGACGGCCAACAGGTGCTGGTCGCCCGGCGCGGTGGCCCGGTCGGCGTGGCAGCGGCCGCCGCCGCCGCAGACGGGGGCGTGGCGGGACCGGCGGGCGGGCCCGGGGCCACAACGACCGTGAACGTGAACCAGGCGGACGCCGTCCAACTCGAGGGGCTGACGGGGGTGGGGCCGGCGATCGCCGCGAAGATCGTCGATTACCGGACGCAGAACGGACCGTTCAAGACCGTTGACGACCTCGCGCAGGTGTCCGGAATCGGGGAGAAGACCCTGGAGGGGATGCGGGCGCAGGTGGCCCTGTGACGGCGCCGGCCGCGTGGTGGCAAGCGACAGCGCGGATGCGGGATGTACGGGCGCGTTGCCGGGACGCGGTGCCTGCGGCGGTCGCCCGCCCGGTGCACGTCGTGCTGTTCTGTCTGGTCGCCGGGCTGCTGGCCGGCCCCCACGTGCCGATGCTCGTGCTCGTCCCCGCTGCCGCCGCCGTCGTCGCGTCGGTCGGGGCGATGATGCTTGGTCGACGGGGAGGCGCCGCGGGCGCCGTCGGGCTCGGCGCGGAGGGTGCCCTGGACGTCGAAGCCCGGCGCGAGGTCGACAGGCGGGCTCGCGTTCTGCTCCTGGCCGGTGCCGCCACGCTGCTGGTTGGGGCCGGCCTCGCGACTGCCCGCCTGGCGATGCTCGAACGCTCCTCCCTCGGGCCGCAGCTGGGCACGCGCCTCGCCGCGGAACCCGTGACCGTGACGCAGGCCGGACGGTCCGCTCCGTTCGGCGGTTGGTCGGCGCTTGTCCGCCTGCGAGGCGAGCCCGTCCTGCTGCGGGTCGCAGATCCCCGGGCGCCGCTGCCCGAGGTGGGCGAGGTCCTGAAGGCCACGGGTGGACTGCGTGCCCCCGGCGAGTACGCGGTGCGGCGGCGCGCGCACGCGGAGCTCACCGCGCGGGAGCTCGCCCCCGGCGGGGCGCGCGGTGGCGCGGCGGGGGCCGTCGACGGCGTGCGGCGCCGGGCGGAGCGTGCGCTCGACCGCGGGCTGCCCCCGAGCGCGGCCGCCCTCTTCCGCGGGATGGTGCTGGGTCAGGACGACGCGCTGGACGAGCCCACGCGCGACGCGTTCCGAGCCGCCGGGCTCAGCCACCTGGTCGCCGCGTCGGGCACGAACGTCGTGCTCCTCGCCGCGCTGGCGACGGGGCTCGGAACGGCTCTCGGGCTCGGCTTGTCCCTGCGCCTGTGGCTCGTGCTTGCGCTCATCGTGCTCTACGTGCCGCTGGCGGGCGGGGGTGCGTCGATCCAGCGAGCCGGGATCATGGGGGCGGCCGCGGTGGCGGCCGGGCTCGTCGGGCGCCCGGCCTCGCGCTGGTACGCACTCGCCCTTGCCGCGGCGCTGACCCTGCTGCTCGACCCGCGCGCCGCCGAGGAGCCCGGGTGGCAGCTCAGCTTCGTCGCGGTCCTCTCACTGCTTCTGCTCGCGCCAGGCTGGCGAACCCGGCTGGTTCGCCACGGCCTCCCGGTGGCGCTCGCAGAGGTGACGGCGATGACCGGGGCGGCCACCCTCGCCACCGCGCCCGTCATCGCCGTCCACTTCGGCCAGGCCTCGCTGGTCGGCCTCCCCGCCAACGTCCTGGCCGCTCCGGCGGTGGCCCCGATCATGTGGCTGGGCGTCGTGGCCGGCGCCCTCGGACAACTCGCCGGCCCCGGGGGAGCCGTCGTCGCGGGCGCGCTCGACGGGCTGGACGCGTTGGCGGGCTTTCCCCTCGGCTACCTCGGCTGGGTCGGCCGGACGGCGGCGCGCGTTCCCGGAAGCGTGCTCGAGGTCGGTCCGCTGCCGGTCACGGCGGTCGTCGTCGGGCTGCTCGCGGCGGCCGGGTCGGTCCGCGTTCGCCGTGCACTGCCGCCGGTGGCCTGCGTGGGCGCGGCGGGGTGGGCTGCGCTCGCGCCGCCCCTCCCCGCCGTCGCGAGCACCCCGCACGGCTTCCGGATGACGTTCCTGGATGTCGGGCAGGGCGACGCGACGCTCCTGCAGGAGGGCCCCAGGAGCGTGCTCGTGGATACGGGACCGCCGACCGGCGACATCCTCGGACGACTTCGCGAGGCGGGGATCCGGAGCCTCGACCTCCTCGTCCTCACCCACGCGCAGCAGGACCACGACGGCGCGGCGGCGGCGGTCGTCGCTGCCCTCCCGGTGCGGGTCGTCCTCGACGGCCGGGACGGCATCCCGACCGCGATCGACGCCCCGCTGGCGGCAGCCGTCAGGCGCTCCGGCGCTCGGGTTCTGCCGGGGCGGGCGGGGCAGCGCCTGCAGATCGGGTCGCTGAGCCTCAGGGTGCTCTGGCCACCGGCCCGGACCCGGGCCGGACTCGCGGGGGAAGATCCGAACGACCGGGCGATCGTGCTCGAAGCGACGGCTCCGGAGGCGCGCGCGCTGCTGACCGCCGACGCCGAGTCCGACGTGCTCTCCCGCCTCGATCTCCGCAGCGTCGACCTGCTCAAGGTCGCCCATCACGGGAGTGCCGACAGGGGCCTGCCCGCACTGCTCACCCGGCTGCGCCCACGGATCGCGGGCATCGAGGTCGGTCGCGGCAACACCTACGGCCATCCGGCGCCGTCGACGCTCTCAGCCCTCGCAGCCGTACCGGCCGTGGTGCGCACCGACCGCGACGGGAGCGTCCGCGTGGAGCGGGGCGCCGAGGGCTGGGAGCTACGCCGGGCGCGGCCGTAGAGTCACCGTCGATGAGCACCTGGAAGCCCGCTTACCTGATCCACGGAGACGATCACGGCCGCATCGGCGAGCGCCGCGCGAACCTACGCCGCAAAGCTGAGGCCGAGGCGGGAGCCAATGGCGTCGAGGCCTTCGAAGGCGAGAACGGGACGCCCGCCGCCGTGGCCGGGGCGCTCAGCGCGATGACGTTCTCGATCGGCCATCGGTTCCTGGTCGTGGACGGCGTGGAACGCTGGAAGGACGCCGACGTCAAGAGCCACATCGTCCCCGCCTTGAAGGCGATGGACCCGGATACGACGATCGCGTTCTTCGGCCGCGACGAGGGGAAGACCGCCACCCCGAAGGCGCTCATCGACGCCGTGGGTAAGCACGGCGGGGTCGTCGGCAGCGAGTCGCTGATCAAGGCGAAGGAGCTGCCGCGCTGGGTCGCGGGGGAGGCCTCGAAGCTCGGGCTCACCCTCGACCCGAGCGCCGCACGGCTGCTCGTCGACGCCGTCGGGGAGCGCCAGCAGCGGCTGCTGCGCGAGCTCGAGAAGCTCGCGCTCGAGCACGGGCCCGGCTCCCGGCTCGACGAGGACGACGTGGCCGCCGTCGCCGCGCCGTCGGCCGAGCGCCAGGTCTGGGCGCTCGTCGACGCACTCGTCGCCCGCCAGCAGTCGCGCGCGCTGCGCACGTTCCTCGAGCTCCGTGAGCAGGGGGAGTCGCTGCCGCGGCTCGTCCCGCTGATGGCCCGCCGGCTGCGGGAGGTGCTCTCCGTCGCGGTCCGCCTGGAGGCAGGGGAGTCGCCCGGTCAGGTCAAGGCGGGGCTCAAGATGGCGCCGTGGATGGCCGACCGGCGGATCCGCGAGGCACGCGAGACCGACGCCGATGCGCTTCGCGCCGCGCTCGAATCACTCGCCGGGCTGGAGCTCGCCTCGCGAGGCATCAGCGACGTGTCCGAGGACACGGCGGCGCTGCGGACGCTCATGGCCATGACGGCCTGAGCGCCGCGGGTGCTGCTCAGTCCTGGGAGGCGCCGGCGCGGACGCGCGCGGCACGGGACTTCTTGCGGGCACCGGTGTTGCGGTGCAGGGCGCCACGCTTGACGGCCTTGTCGATCGTCTGCACGAGGCGACGGTGCTCAAGGTCGCTTGCGGCCTCGTCCCCGGCGGGAACGGCGGCCTCCAGGCGACGGAAGTACGTCTTGATCGTGGAGGTGTAGCGCCGGTTCTCGAGCCGCTCGCGCTCAGCTCGGACGATGCGCTTCTTCTGGGATGCGATGTTGGCCATGACTGGCCGCGGAGCATAGCGACCTGTCCCGCCCTCCCCCCGCGGCGGGCCCGCGCCCCGTCGTGCCACGCCGCCGTAGGATGTCGCCGCGATGCCGGACCCCGACACCGCAGCGGCCGCCGCGCCCGACGATCCCGCGGTCGCCGCGGAGATCGAGGCCGCCCCCGTGCGGTCGGCTTCCGCGGGGGTCGCGCGCAACACGGTGATCTTCTCGATCGCCACCGGCCTTTCCCGCATCGCGGGGCTCATCCGCGAGGTCGTGGCCCGCCGCTACTTCGGGACGAGCGGCGCTGCGTCGGCCTTCACCGTCGCCTTCCAGGTCCCGAACCTCATCCGCGGCCTGTTCGCCGACGCGGCCCTGTCCGCCGCGTTCGTCCCCGTCTTCACCGAGCTGCTGGAGGAGAAGCGCCGCGCCGACGCGTTCCGTCTGGCCTCCACGCTCGTCTTCGTCATCCTGGCCGCGCTGGGCGCGATCACCGCGCTCTTCATCGTCGGCGCGGGCGTCGTGATGCCGCTCTTCCTCCCCGGGGACCAGTTCGACCAGGACCTCGTGAACCTCACCGTCGGGCTCTCCCGGGTGATGTTCCCGATCGTGGTGCTGCTCGGGTTGAACGGCCTGGTCGTCGGCATCCTCAACGCCTACGGGCAGTTCTCGGTGCCCGCGCTTGCCCCGCTGCTGTGGAACGCGGTGATCATCGGCTCCCTCATCGCCCTGCACGGGCTCTTCGAGGGCGACAACCAGATCTACGCCTACGCGATCGGCGTCCTGATCGGGACAGTCCTGCAGCTCGCGATCGCCCTGCCCGGGCTGCGGAAGCTCGACTTCCGGCTGACCGCCGCGTTCTCGCTCCGCGACCCGCTGCTCCGCAAGGTCCTCGTCCTCATGCTGCCGGTGACGATCGGCCTCGGGATCATCAACTTCGACCTGCTCATCAACTCGATCATCGGTGCGCTCATCTCCGAGCAGACCCCGGCCGCGATCGACGCCGCCTTCCGCGTGTACATGCTCCCGCAGGGGATGTTCTCGGTCGCGGTGGCCACGGTGCTCTTCCCGACGCTCTCCCGCCTGGCCGCGCGCAAGGACTACACCGGCCTGCGGGCGACCATGGGCACCGGCCTGCGGCAGATCTTCCTCCTGCTGATCCCGGCGGCCGTCTTCACCGCGGTGCTCTCCGAGCCGATCGTTCGCCTGCTCTACCAGCGCGGGGAGTTCGGCCAGAGCTCGACGGACGCGGTCGCCCTCGCGCTCTTCTGGTTCTCGTTCTCGCTGCCCTTCGCCGGGGCCAACCTGCTGCTCACGCGGACGTTCTTCTCGCTCCAGCAGCCGTGGATGCCGACGAAGCTCGCCGGCGTCAACCTCGCGCTCAACACCGTGGTCTCGCTGCTCCTCTACCGGCCGTTCGGCATCGCCGGGGTGGTCCTTGGCACCGCGGTCGCGAGCCTCGGGATGGCGATCGGGCAGTACGTCGTGCTCCGGGGGCTGCTCGGCGGCGACCTCGAGGGGCCTCAGACCCTACGGGCGATCGGGCTGACCTCGCTGGCCGCAGCGCTCATGGGAGGCGCGGCCTGGGTCGTCCATGCCGGGCTGGAGGAGCTGCTGGGCCTCGGCCTGCCCGCCCAGGTCCTCGCCGTCGGCGGGGCGGCCGTCGTCGCCGCCGCCGCGTTCGGCGGGGTGGCACTCCTGCTGCGCCTGGAGGAGGCGCTGCAGATCGAGCGAGTCGTCCTGCGCCGGCTGCGCGCCCGGCGCGCCGCGGGCTGACAACTAGCCTGCAGCGGACGCATGGCCGTCGACCAGTCCCGCATCCGCAACTTCTCGATCATCGCCCACATCGATCACGGGAAGTCGACGCTCGCCGATCGCATCCTCGAGATGACCCAGACGGTCGACCCGCGCCAGATGCGCGAGCAGCTTCTGGACTCCATGGAGCTCGAGCGCGAACGCGGGATCACGATCAAGTCCCAGGCGGTCCGCGTCTTCTTCACGAGCAAGGTGGACGGCGAGACCTACCAGTTCCACCTCATCGACACCCCGGGCCACGTCGACTTCACCTACGAGGTGAGCCGCAGCCTCGCCGCTTGTGAGGGCGCGCTGCTCGTCGTCGACGCCTCGCAGGGGGTCGAGGCGCAGACCCTCGCGAACACCTACCTGGCCGTGGACGCCGGGCTCGAGCTCATCCCCTGCCTGAACAAGATCGACCTTCCCGGAGCCGAGCCGGAGCGCGTCGCCGACGAGGTCGCCGAGCTGCTGGGGGAGGACGCGGGCTCGATCAAGCGCATCTCCGGCAAGACCGGCATGGGCGTCGAGGAGGTTCTCGAGGAGCTCGTCCAGAAGGTCCCGGCCCCGACCGGCGACCCGGACGCGCCCCCGCGGGCGGTCATCTTCGACTCCGAGTTCGACCAGTACCGCGGCGTCATCGCCTACATCCGCGTCGTCGACGGCACCTTCAGGAAGGGCGACGCGATCCGCGCCATGGCCGCCGGCACCGAGGCCGACATCGACGACATCGGCTTCTTCACCCCCGCGATGACCTCGATCGACACGCTCACCGCGGGCGAGGTCGGCTACCTGATCACCGGCATCAAGGACGTCTCGAAGCTCGCCGTGGGCGACACGCTCACGCTGAAGCGCGGCGGCGCGAGCGAGGCGCTCCCCGGCTACCGCCAGGTCCAGCCCATGGTCTTCTGCGGCCTCTTCCCGCTGGACACCGATCGCTACCCGGACATGCGCGACGCGCTCGAGAAGCTCTCGCTCAACGACGCGGCGCTCTTCTGGGAGCCCGAGACCTCCGACGCGCTCGGGTTCGGGTTCCGCTGCGGCTTCCTCGGCCTGCTCCACATGGACATCGTGCGCGAGCGACTCGAGCGCGAGTACGACCTCGACCTGATGGCCACGATGCCGAGCGTGGGCTTCGAGGTCACGCTGACCGACGGCACCGAGCTCGAGGTTCACAACCCGTCGGACTTCCCCGATCCGGCGAGCGTCGCGGAGGTCCGCGAGCCGATGGTCAAGGCGAGCATCCTGACCCCGAAGGAGTACGTCGGGACGATCATGGAGCTCTGCCAGGACAAGCGGGGCGTTCACGCGGGCATGCACTACCTGAGCGCGAACCGCGTGCAGCTCGAGTACACGCTGCCGCTCGCGGAAATCGTGCTCGACTTCTTCGACCAGCTGAAGTCCCGGACGAAGGGGTACGCAAGCCTCGACTACGACCCGATCGGGATGCAGGCTTCGGACCTCGTCAAGCTCGACGTGCTCCTCGGCGGCGATGTCGTGGACGCGCTCTCGATGCTCGTCCACAAGGAGAAGGCGTACCCGCTCGGCCGCACGCTCACGGAGAAGCTCCGCGAGAAGATCCCGCGGCAGCAGTACGACGTCCCGATCCAGGCGGCCATCGGCGCCCACATCATCGCCCGTGAGACGGTCAAGGCCTTCCGCAAGGACGTCACCGCCAAGTGCTACGGCGGCGACATCTCCCGCAAGCGCAAGCTGCTCGAGCGCCAGAAGGAAGGCAAGAAGCGGATGAAGCAGGTCGGCCGCGTCGAGGTCCCCCAGGAGGCGTTCCTCGCCGTCCTGGAGCTCGGCGACTCCCGCTCCTGAGCGCCGTCAGCCGCCGCTCATACGGCAGGCATACCGGAGGGCGACGGAGTTCCGACCCCGGCCCCATCTACTGACGCCATGCCCACGTTGCGCGCCGCCATGGCCACTGCCGTCGTCGAGCCCGCCCCCGTCCAGCGACCGGTCTCGGGGACGCCGGAGATCATCGTCGAGCGCCGCCTCTCCGACCAGCCCTACGGGAGCGTCGACCGCCGCTCGCGCCCCGCGCGGAACCCCGGTCCGGTCGTCCTCGACTACGAACAGCCCCGCGTCCCCGACCGGTACGTCCGGCTCGTCGACCTCGCCCTCGTGATCGCCTGCCTCAGCATCTTCCTCGGCGTGCTGGCGGTCGGCATCTTCGCCTGAGCGGCACCCCCGGGCTGGACTGATCCCCGGGCGCCGTGGGTACCGTCGGGGGATGACCGTCAAGACCCGCCTCGCCGTCGCCGGCGGCAAGTACCTCGTCACCCACCCGCGCTCGCGCATCACGCGGTTCGTCGTGCGCTTCGCGGTGCGGAAGCTCTCGAACAAGATCGTCGACGCCACGCACGCAGACGCGATCCCGGCCACCCGCGGCTCTCGCCTGGTGACCGTCGCCGGGGTGGTCGTCGTCGCCGGCGGCATCGTCTACGTCGTCCGCCGGAGCAGCGGTGACGCGCCGACGAGCCCCGCGGTCTTCGTGCCCCCGGCGAGCGCCCCGTTCCCGGCCGCGGCGCCGGCCGCCGCGCCGCCCGAGTCCCGCGACGCACCGCCGGCTACCCCGACGACGAACCTCGCTGCGGAGGCCGCGGCGGAGGAGCTCGGCGACGGAGACGAGGCGCTTGTCGCCCGCGTCGTCGCCCGGCTCTTCGACGGCACGCCGGCGCTCGGTGTCGAGGTCGCCGCCACGGCGGGCGTGATCACGCTGCGCGGTGAGGTGGCCGACGAGGCCGCCGAGGGCCGTTTCGTCCGGGACGCCGAGCAGGTGGAAGGCGTCAAGGCCGTCCAGTCCGAGCTCGTCACCGGCGAGCCCGGGTCGACCCCCTGAACGTCCTGGCGTCGGGGCCGGGCTTCGGCTGGGGCGAGCCCGCCGCGCTCGGGTTCGCCGCGCTCGGGCTGATCGTCGCCGGCGGCATCGCGGCGCGGGCGAACGAGGAGGGGCGCTGGTGGTCGAGCGCGATGGTCTACACGGCGCTCGGCCTGCTGGCGGCCGGAGCGATCCATCTGCTCGACGTCCGGTGGCTCGAGGCCGAACGCGACATCGCGGTGCTCGAGCACGTGGCCGAGGCCGCCGTCGTCGTGACGCTCTACGCGACCGGGCTCCAGATCGACCGTGAGCTGCGCCTCGCCTCGTGGCGGTCCGTCGTCCTGCTGCTGTGCGTCGTCATGCCCCTCACCATCGGCGTCATCACGCTGCTCGGCGTCGGCCTGCTTGGGCTCTCGCTGGGGGCCGCGCTCGTCCTGGGTGCGGCGCTCGCGCCCACCGATCCGGTCCTCGCGGGGGACGTCGGGGTCGGCCCGCCGGACTCGGAGGAGCCCGAAGCGCGGTTCTCGCTGACCGCCGAGGCCTCGTTCAACGACGGGCTCGCGTTCCCGTTCCTGCTCGCGGGCCTCGCGATCGCGGCAGAAGGAGGCGGCGGCTGGATCGGCTCCTGGCTGCTGGTCGACGTGGTCTACAAGATCGTCGTCGGGGTCGCGGTCGGTGCGGTCATGGGGCACTACGCGGCCCGGCTCGCCCTGCCCCTGCGGTCCCGGGGGCGGCTCAGCGCCGACCTCGACGGCTGGCTCGCCGTGGCCATCGCCCTCGCCGTCTACGGGACGGCGCAGACGCTCAGCTCCTACGGATTCCTCGCGGCGATCAGCGCCGGGCTCGCCTTCCGACGCTACGAGCGCGATCACGAACACCACGAGGAGCTGCACGCCGGGGCCAAGCGGATCGTGCAGCTGCTCGAGCTCGGCACGATCGTGCTCGTCATGAGCATGCTCACGCTCACCGGCCTGCAGGTCCCCGGCTGGTCGGGCTGGCTGCTCGCCGTGCTGCTCGTCTTCGTCGTGCGGCCGTTCGTCGCCCTCCCCGTGCTCCGCAACGGCTGTCTCAACACGTCGGAGGAGCGAGGGTTCGTGGCGTTCTTCGGGGTGCGGGGCCTCGGCTCGATCTACTACGTGGGGGCCGCGGTGGGCAGCGGGATCCTGGCGCCGGACGAGGCGCGGACGGTGCTGTGGACCGCCCTGGCCGCGGTGCTCGTCTCGGTGCTCGTCCACGGCATCACGGCGAACGCCGGAATTCGCGCGCTCGCCCACCAGGAGGCGCGCGACGGGCCTCTGATCCCGAAGCCCACGCCCGCCTGAGGGGGCAGGGCGTCGCGGCCCTGGCATCCTGGCGGGCATGGACCTGGAGCTGCGGGATCTCGTCTGCGTCGTGACCGGCGCGAGCAAGGGGATCGGGCGGGCCACGGCCGTCCGGCTCGCCGAGGAGGGCGCGCGGGTGCTGCTCGTGGCCCGGGACGCCGAACGGCTCGCCGACGTGGCGCGCGCGACAGGCGGCACAGCCTTCGCCGCCGACGTCACGGATCCGGGCGCTGCGGCCGCGATCGTCGCCCGCGCGGCGGAGCTCGGACCGCTCGGGGCGCTCGTCAACAACGCAGGCACCTCGTTTGCGCGGACGCCGGGCGCGCTCACCGACGCGGACTGGGAGGACCAGTACGCGCTCCACGTCCTCGGTCCGATGCGGCTGATGCGCGAGGCCGTCCCGAGGATGGTCGAGCGTGGCGGCGGCAGCATCGTGAACGTGTGCTCGAGCGCCGGGAAGCGGCCTTCGCTCACGAACGTCGCCTACTCGGTCACGAAGGCCGCGCAGCTCTCGCTCAGCCGGGCCTGGGCCGATCTCCACGCCCGCGACGGCATCCGGGTGAACGCGGTGACCCCGGGCGCGATCAGCTCCGAGCTCTGGATGGCCGAGGGCGGGCTCGCCGAGCAGACCGCGGCCGACAAAGGCCTCAGCCGGGAGGAGGCGCTCGCTGCGCAGGAGGAGAAGATCCCGCTCGGCCGCTTCGGCACCCCGGAGGAGGTCGCCGCCGTGATCGCCTTCCTCTGCTCCCCGCGGACCGGCAACGTGACGGGCGCCGCCTGGTCGGTCGACGGGGGCTCGGTCCCGATCATCATCTAGGCGCGCGGCGCCCGGGGGACCACTTAGGCTTCCGCGTCATGGCGCTCAGCACTGACGCGGTCGGCACCTCCTACCCGCCCGTCCTCTACGCGATCGGGCGCGAGAAGGTCCGCGAGTACGCGCTTGCCGTGGGGGAGACGGACCCCCTCCATCTCGACCACGAGGCGGCCCGGGCAGCCGGGTACGCCGACCTCGTCGCGCCCCCGATGTTCGCGGTCGTCTACTCGGCGCCCGCGGTGGGCCCCGCGCTCTTCGACCCGGCCGTCGGCATCGATTTCGCCCGGATGGTCCACGGCGGTCAGGCGTTCGCCTGGGGTCCGCTGGTCGTCGCCGGGGACGAGATCACCACCACCGTCACCGTGAGCAGCATCGAGGAGCGGAAGGGTCTGGGGTTCTTCGTCTTCGAGTCCGTGTCGATCAATCAAGAGGGGCACACCGTGTGCGTCGGAACCTGGACCAACATCGTGCGGGGCCTGCGATGAGCCTCGAAGCGGGCACCGAGCTCCCTGAGCTCTCCGTCACCCCGGACAAGTACCTGACCGTCCGCTACGCGGGCGCCTCCGGGGACTACAACCCGATCCACATCGACGAGGAGTTCGCGAAGGCGGTCGGGCTCCCGAGCCGGATCCTCCACGGTCTCTACGGGATGGCGCTGGTCGCTCGGGCGGCCTCCGAGGCCGGCGGCGGAGCAGCGTCGCTCGCGCGCCTCGAGGTCCAGTTCCGTGGCATGGGGCTCCCCGAGCGGGAGATCACCGTCACCGGCACGGTCGCCGAGGTGGGGGAGGAGCACACCACGCTTCACCTGGAGGCGCGTCAGGCCGACAGCTCGATCATCCGGCAGGGCGTGGCGCAGCTGCGGCGCTGAGGCGCCTGCACCGCCGGTCCGGTTCGTAGCATGGACGGGGTGATCCTGAGCCCGCGACAGGAGCTGGTCCTCGGCAAGCTCGTGAGCGCCCACCGGGCGACCGGACAGCCAGTGGGGTCGAAGGTCCTCGCGACCGACGCCGAGCTCGACTGCGGGCCTTCCACCATCCGGGGGGAGCTCGCCGTCCTGGAGGAGCACGGCCTCCTGGCCCATCCGCACACGAGCGCGGGCCGGGTCCCCACGGACGCCGGGCACCGCTACTACGTCGACCGCCTGCTCCCGATCGCCTTCGAGGGCCGCCCGTCGGGTCCCGGGCTCGAGCTGCAGCTGATCCGGCGCGAGGTCGACGAGGCCATGCGGGTCACCACGGAGACCCTCTCGCAGGTCACGAACCTCCTGGCGATCGTCTCCGCGCCGCCGATCGACACCGCGACCATCCGCCACATCGAGGTGCTGCTGCTCCAGCCCCAGGTCGGCATGGTCGTCGTGATCACCTCGACCGGAGGGGTGAGCAAGCGGCTCTTCGGCTTCGAGTCCCCGGTCGACGCCGGGCTCGTCGCCTGGGCGGCGGAGGAGCTCAACGGACGGCTCGACGGCGTGGGGCTCGGGGCGCGGACGCTCCGCTCCCGCCTGAGCGAACCCGGCCGGGGCGCCCGCGAGCAGCTCTTCCTCGATGCGCTCGCCCCCGCCTTCACGGACCTCGCCTCGACCGCCGAGGACGCCCTCTACGTGGACGGCGCCGCCCGGATGCTCACCGAGCACCGTCTCGGCGAGCTCGGCCAGATCAACGAGCTCATGGACATGCTCGAACGCCGGGTCTCCCTGCTCGGCGTGCTGCAGGCCGCCCTCGGGGAGCGGGACGTGCGGGTGCGGATCGGATCAGAGAACGAGGCGCCCGCGCTGCAGGGACTCTCCTTCGTGGCCGCGAGCTACGGTCTGGCGACGCGGAACCTGGGCACCGTGTCGGTCATCGGCCCGGTCCGCATGGACTACGCCATGGCCATCCGCTCCGTGCGCGAGGCCGCCCTCCAGCTCTCATCCTTCGTCGAAGACGTCTACGACCATGCCCGCTGACACCGCCCCCCGAGACCCGTACGAGGTCCTCGGCGTCACCCGCGACGCCGACGAGACCCAGATCAAGAAGGCGTTCCGGAAGCTCGCCCGCGAGCTGCATCCGGACGTCAACGCGCACGATCCGGACGCCGAGGCGAAGTTCAAGGAGGCCGCCGGGGCCTACGAGATCCTGAACGACGCCGATCGCCGCGCCACCTTCGACCGCTACGGCCACGACGGCCTGCGCTCGGGCGGCGGCGCCCCGAACTTCGACGGGTTCGGCTCGGTCTCCGACCTGTTCGACGCGTTCTTCGGCGGGGGCGGCCGTTCGGCGCCCGGGGGTCCCGCCCAGGGCGGAGACATCGGGATCGAGGCGAGCATCTCGCTGGCCGACGCCGCCCGTGACACGGCGGTCGAGCTCGACTTCGAAGCGGTCGAGCGGTGCGAGACCTGCCGGGGGAACGGCGCCAAGCCGGGCACGCCGATCGAGTCGTGTTCTCGCTGCGGCGGGCAGGGTCAGCTCCAGGCGGTGCAGCGCACCCCGTTCGGTCAGGTCATGCGGACCGTGGCCTGCGACGTCTGCCACGGCGACGGCCGCATCCCGAAGGAGCCGTGCGACTCCTGTGAAGGCCGCGGCCGCCAGGTCGGTCGCCAGCAGGTCTCCGTCGACATCCCGGCGGGCATCGCCGACGGGCAGCGGGTGCGGCTGTCCGGGCGCGGCCACGCCGGGGAGCACGGGGGCCCCTCCGGTGACCTCTACGTCCTCGTCCGGGTCGAGGCCGACGAACGGTTCGTCCGTGACGGTGACGACCTCGTCACGGTGCTCGACGTCCCGGCCCCGCTGGCGGCGCTGGGCACGACGCTGCCGGTCGAGACGCTCGACGGCCCCGTCGACCTCGAGGTCCCCGCCGGCACCCAGCCGGCCACCGTGCTCTCCGTGCGCGACGCCGGCATGCCGACGCTGCGGCGCCACGGCCGCTCCGGGAACCTGCGGGTGGTCGTCAACGTCGTCGTTCCGCGCAAGCTCTCCAAGCACCAGAAGAAGCTCCTGCGTGAGGTGGCCGACTCGATGACGTCCGAGAACCTCAGCTCCGACGAATCCGTCGTCGGCAAGCTCCGTCGGCTCTTCCAGCAGTGATCCGCCTCGCGATCCGGGTCGCCCGCGAGCAGGCCGAGCTCGCGCTCGCCGAGCTGCTCGTGCTTGCGCCCCAGGGGGTCGAGGAGGTCGACCTCGGCGACCGCATCGAGTACGCGGTGTACGGCTCCCCCGGCGAGGTGCCCGTCCTTCCCGACCTCGAGGCCGCGGTCGGCGGCGCGCTCGTGGAGGTCGTCACCACGGAGGTGGCCGACGACTGGAACGAACGCTGGCGCGACTTTCACAAGCCGATCGACATCGGCGAGCACCTGCACGTGCGGGCGCCGTGGCACCCCGAACCGGGTGCGGGACGGCTCGACGTGGTCGTCGATCCGGGGCAGGCCTTCGGGACGGGCGCCCACCACACCACGCGGCTCTGCCTGGAACTGCTCGCCGAGCTCGAGCCGGCGGGCGCCGTCATGGACCTCGGATGCGGATCGGGTGTCCTGGCCATCGCTGCGGCCAAGCTCGGCTTCGGCCCCGTCCGCGGCATCGACCACGAGCGGGAGTCGGTCGCGGCCACCAAGGAGAACGCGCTCGTCAACGATGTGCCCGTCGATGTCGTGCGCCACGACCTCCTGACCGACGGACCCGCGGGCGCGGCCCCGACCGTGCTCGCCAACCTGCTGCGGCCGTTGCTGCTCCGGGTCGCAGCAGACGGCTTCGCCGGAGGGGCGGTTCCGCGCACGCTCATCGCCTCGGGGCTGCTCGCGCACGAGGCCGACGAGGTGGCGGCGGCGTTCGCCGCGTCGATGGGGCTCGTCGAGTGCGACCGCCGGCTGGGCGGGGAGTGGGCAGCGCTTCACCTCGAGCGGTCTGATAGCAACTGAACCGCTAGCGGTAAGCAAACATGACCAAGAGTGCTAGCCTCTGGTCATGCCCGTCGCCGTTCTGCTGCTGCTGCTCACCGTCGCCGTCCTCCGGGGTGCGACGTACCTGCCGGTCAGCTGGAGCCTCGAGGAGCTCACCCTGCTTCAGCTCGTGGCCTTCGAAGTGCTCGTCGCTGGCGCCGCGATGCTCGCGATCCTCGCGGCCACCGGGCGCCTCCGCGACTTCGTGCTCGAGCTCCGCTCGCGACCCGCTCTTGCGCTGCGGCTGACGCTGCTGCAGACGGTCGTCCCGTTCGCGCTGATCGGGGTCGGCCTGCAGCACGTGCCCACCGGCACCGCCTCCGTGCTCGTGTGTGCCGCGCCGCTCTTCGCCACCGTCGTCGCCGGTGCCCGCAACCCCCACGACCGTCCCACGTCGATCCAGGGGCTCGGCCTGCTGGTCGGCCTCGCCGGTGTCGCCCTCGTCGTCGGGGTGGAGGCGCTCGGGACCACCGAGCAAGCGCTCGGGGCGCTCGCCCTGCTCGCGACCGCGCTCATCTACGTCTTCGCCGGGCTGACCTTTCGGACCCACTACCGCGAGCTGCCGGTCGGCGTGACCGCAGGCATCGGCATCATCCCGGCCCTTCCGTTCGCGATTCCTGTGCTGCTCTTCGCCGGCCCGGCGACGATGCCGGGCGCCCGGGTCGTCGGCTCGCTGCTGCTGCTCGGCACCCTCGGGATCGCCGTCGCGCTCATCGCCTTCTACGCGCTGCAGCGCCGGGTCGGCCCGGTGCGTGCGCTGCTGGTGAGCTACCTGAACCCGATCGTCGCGGTCCTGCTCGGGGTCGCCGTGCTCGGGGAAGCGCTCTCGGTGGCGATCATCGCCGGCATGGGCCTGATCGTCGCGGGCGTCGCACTGGCGACCCGGCCGGACCCGCGCCTCGCGGCCCCGGCCCGGGCCGCAGCGCCCCGGCGCGAGCTCGCCACCGCCTGAGGCCGCTCAGCTGAGCGGCGTCTTCGAGCCCTTTCCGGCCTCGAGGTGCGCCAGCAGCCGCTCGGCGACCGGGCCCGCCTCCTCCTTGCCGTCGGGTGCGAGGTCTGTTCTCACCCACCCGGGATCGAACCCGAAGACGGCCACGCCCTTCCCGCCGACCTCCTGGCGCAGCGTGTTCGTGAGCGACTCGAGCGCGGCCTTCGAGGCCGCGTAGGGACCCATCCCTCGGCGCCCGGGGGAGACCATGGGCGCGACGAGGTTCACGACCGCGCCCTCGCCGCGCTCAGCCATCGGCCCCGCCAGTCGGCCGGCGAGGACGTAGGGGGAGACGACGTTCACCTGGAAGGACCGGTCGACGTCCTCGAGCTCGGCGTGGGTCACGAGCTGGTCGATCCGCACGCCGGCGTTGTTCACGAGGACGTCGATCCGGCCGTGGGCGGTTTCGACCTCGTCGGCCAGGGCGAGGGCGTTCGCGGGGTCGGAGAGATCCGCCGCGTGCACCGAGGCGGCTCCGAGGTCGCCGAGCCGTTCGGTGCTCGTGGCCGCGGCGGCGACCGTCGCCCCGCGCGCGATCAGGGCCTCGGCGACTGCGCGCCCGATCCCCCGCGAGGCGCCGGTGACGAGAACGATCCTTCCGGTGAACTCCATGCGGCGGGTACGGGCCGGCCGTGGGGAACGGTCACACGGCTGCAGCGGACCGGAGTAGTGTCGGTCCATGACCACCACGCGGACGGACGTGACCTTCGGCTCAGGCGGAGAGCGGTGCGCCGCCTACCTGTATCCGCCGGCGGGCGGCCTCGACAAGGACTCGCCGGCGCCGTGCGTCGTCATGGCCCACGGCTTCTCCGCGACCCGTGACGACGGCCTCCCCGGCTACGCCACGGCCTTCGCCGACGCCGGTATGGCCGTCCTCGTCTTCGACTACCGCCAGTTCGGCTCCTCCTCCGGGCAGCCGCGTCAGGTGCTCGACGTCGGCCGCCAGCTCGACGACTACCGCGCGGCGATCGCCTTCGCGCGGGCGACCGCGGGAATCGACCCGGATCAGGTCGCCCTCTGGGGGTCGAGCTTCTCGGGCGGCCACGTCATCACCATCGGGGCCGAGGACCACCGGATCGCCGCCATCATCTGCCAGGCGCCGTACGTCGACTCGATCCCGACCGTCGCGCTGATCCCGCCGAAGAACATCCTGCGCGGGACCGTCGAGGGCATCTTCGACCTCGTCGGCTCGCTGCTCGGCCGCGCGCCCCACTACATCCCGGCGGTCGCCCCGCCCGGTGGCTTCGCGGTGATGACCCAACCGCAGGCGGTCCCGGGCTTCGAGGCGATCGTGCCGCACGGCTCACGCTGGGAGAACCGCGTGGCCGCCCGCATCATGCTCACGCTGCCGCTGTACCGCCCGGTCCGGAAGGCGGCGCAGGTGAGCATGCCGCTGCTCGTCAGCGTCTGCGACCAGGATCAGATCACCCCGCCCGAGCCCGCCGCGAAGGTGGCCGAGCTCGCGCCCCGTGGTGAGCTGCTCCGCTACGACTCCGGGCACTTCGACATCTACGGAGGGGAGCAGCCCAAGCGGGACCAGGTCGCGTTCCTCTCCCGTCACCTCAGCGTCAGGAAGGCCGCGACGCCGAGCTGAGCACCCACCGCAGAGGGGTTCGGCCGACGGCGATGTGGAAAGGTCAGACGTATGGCCTGGAACGTCGTCATCGCCGGTGGAGGATTCGGGGGCTTCTACGCCGCTCGGACGCTCGAGAAGATCCTGCCGCCCCACGCGGCCCGGGTCACGCTCGTCAACGACGTCAACTTTATGCTCTACACGCCGCTGCTGCCCGGGGCGGCGGGCGGCGCGCTGGAGCCGCGGCACGTCGTCGTCCCCCTGCGTGAGGAGCTCACGACCACCGACATCCGCCTGGGCTCGGTCGTCTCGGCCGACCCGGATCGGAACGTCGTCACGGTCGAGACGCTCGACGGGACGAGCGAGGAGCTTCCCTACGACCAGCTGATCGTCGCGCTCGGCTCCGTCTCGAAGACCTTTCCCGTGCCGGGCCTGGCCGAGCACGCGATGGGGTTCAAGGCGCTGCCGGAGGCCATCGAGCTGCGCAACCGCGTGTTGCGCTGCCTGGAGACGGCAGAGACGCTCGACGACCCGGCCGAGCGAGCCGAGTGGCTGAGCTTCGTCTTCGTCGGCGCGGGCTACGCGGGGCTCGAGGGGCTCGCCGAGCTCCAGGACTTCGCGGCCGACGTCATCGACCTCTACCCGCGCTGCCGGACCCAGGGCATGCGCTGGATGCTGATCGAGGCGAAGGAGCGGGTGATGACCGAGATCCAGCCGAGCCTCGCCGAGTTCGCCCAGCGGGAGCTGCGCTCGCGCGGCATCGAGATCTGCGTGAACACCAGCCTGAAGGAGGTCACGCCGCAGTCGGCGACACTCTCCGACGGTCGCGAGATCCCGACCCGCACCGTCGTCTGGACCACGGGGGTGAAGCCGCATCCGGTCGTCGCCGAGCTCGGGCTGCAGACCGACGAGGGCGGCCGGCTCGTCACCGACCGCAACCTGCGGGCGGCCGGACGAGAGAACGTCTGGGCGATCGGCGACGCCGCGGCGGTCCCCGACCCGGCGCAGAAGTACGCCGCGCCTTGCCCCCCGACCGCGCAGCACGCGATCCGCCAGGGACGCCTCGCGGCTCGCAACGTGAAGGCGAGCATCGGGACCGGCAAGGTGAAGCCGTTCACCTACAAGACGCTCGGGGTCTTCGTCGACATGGGTCAGGGCGAGGCCGTGGCCTCGACGATGGGCCTCAAGTGGCGCGGGCGCCCTGCGTGGTTCCTCGCCCGGACCTACCACCTGGCGATGATGCCGGGCACCAAGCGCAAGCTGCGCCTGCTCACCGATTGGAACGTGCAGCTGCTCTTCGGTCGCGACGGCTCGGAGCTCGGACGGCTGGGGCATCCTCCGCGGCTCGAGCAGCCGTCGGGCGGAGGGACCCCGTCGGAGGAGACCGCCGGGGAGCATGCGGGGACCGACGCGGCAGGCTCGTCGACCCCGTGATCCGAAGCCGTCCGCAGCGCCCGTATCATCCATGTCAGTGACACTTGCCGAACGGGTCAAGTCCGACGTGACCACCGCCATGAAGGCGGGCGAGAAGGATCGCGTCCAAGCCCTCCGACTGCTGCTCTCCGAGCTGCAGAAGGCCGAGAAGACGGGGGAGGCCGACGAGCTCTCGGTCCTGCGCCGGGAGCGCAAGCGCCGGCTCGAGGCCGCGAAGACCTTCCGCGACGCGGACCGGGTGGAGCTCGCCGTTCCCGAGGAGGCCGAGGCCGAGATGATCGCCGGCTACCTGCCCGCCGAGCTCCCCGACGACGAGCTGCGCGAGATCCTGGTGCGTGCCGTCGCCGCCAGCGGCGCGAGCGGTCCGAAGGACATGGGGCTCGTGATGAAGGCGGCGATGCCGGAGATCGACGGGCGGGCCGACGGCAGACGGGTCTCCACCATGGCGAGAGGGCTCCTCCCCGCATGAGGCGACAGGTCGAAGTGTCCAACGTGGTCGCGCAGGCCCTGAGCGGGGCGGGGGACACCATGCTCCGCACGCTCGAGGACCAGGTGCAGTGCGAGATCTACCTCCGGGGCAACGTCATCACGCTGGACGGTCCCGCCGAGGCGGTCGGCGGCGCCCAGGTGATCGTGCACGAGCTCGTCCAGCTCGTCGAGGGCGGGCACGAGATCGACCCCGGCACGATGCAGTCGGTCACCTCCGCCATCGGCGGATCGGTACCGACCGGCGAGGTGCTCGACGACGTCGTCTGGCGCCACCGGGCCACCCGGGTCGCCCCGAAGACCGTCAACCAGAAGCGCTACGTGGACGCAGTCCGCCGCTCGACGGTCACCTTCGGCATCGGGCCGGCCGGCACGGGCAAGACGTTCCTGGCCGTCGCGATGGCGGCCGCCGCGCTCTCGCGCAAGGAGGTCAGCCGCATCATCCTGACCCGCCCGGCGGTCGAGGCGGGGGAGAGCCTCGGGTTCCTTCCCGGGGACCTCATGGCCAAGATCGACCCTTACCTGCGGCCGCTCTTCGACGCGCTGCAGTCGATGTTCGAGGCCGAGAAGGTCTCGATGATGCTCGAGAAGGGCATCATCGAGGTCGCGCCGCTCGCCTTCATGCGGGGCCGGACGCTGAACGACTCGTTCGTCATCCTCGACGAGGCGCAGAACACGACGCCCGAGCAGATGAAGATGTTCCTCACGCGCCTCGGCTTCAACTCGAAGATGGTGGTCACCGGCGACATCACCCAGGTCGACCTGCCGCGCACGCAGCAGTCGGGCCTCGTGGTCGTGGGCGAGATCCTCAAGGAGGTCGAGGGCATCGACTTCATCCGCTTCTCCGGGGACGACGTCGTCCGTCACCGGCTGGTCCAGCGGATCGTCGAGGCCTACGGAGAGCACGCCGAGCGCGCCGCGACCGAGCTGCGCCCCGCCGCAGGCCGACGGGCGTAGCGCGCATGCTGGAGGTCGAGGTCATCGGGAGCGCCTCCGGCGCCCCGCCGGCGGCCGAGATCGAACGGCTGGTCGGCATCGCGTTGGCCAGCGCGGACATCGCGGACGGCCACGTCGCGGTCGCGTTCGTCGAGGCGGACGAGATCGCGATGCTGAACGCCGAGCACCGTGACAAGGAAGGGCCGACGGATGTGCTCTCCTTCCCGATCGACGAGGACGACGAGCCGATGGGGCCGCGGGAGCTCGGCGACGTCATCATCTGCCCCGAGTACACGGTCGACCTCCGCGAGGCGGTCGTCCACGGGGTTTTGCACCTCACGGGCATGGACCACGAGACCGACGCCGGCGAGATGCTCGCCCTCCAGGCCGAGATCCTCTCGTGGTGAACGATCCGCACTTCGAGTCCTCCGGGCCGGGCACCCGTGCCGGGTTCGTCGCGCTCGCCGGCCGGCCGAACGTCGGCAAGTCGACGCTCGTCAACGGCATGGTCGGGCGCAAGGTGGCGATCACCTCGGACAAGCCGCAGACCACCCGAAGGGCGATCCGGGGGGTGGCGACGGGAGAGGACGAGCAGCTCGTCCTCATCGACCTGCCCGGGGTGCAGCGTCCGCGGGACGCGCTCACCGAGCGGATGCAGCGCCGCGTCGAACGCGAGCTGAAGGACGCCGACGCCGCGCTCATGGTCCTCAACGGCGAGGAGGGCGTCGGACCCGGAGATCGCTGGATCGCCGGGCTGCTCGCCGCCGCGCCCGTCCCGGTCATCATCGCCGTCAACAAGATCGACCGGCTGGACGGGCCGCACATCGTCACGATGCTCTCGGCGGCCGCCGAGCTCGGGATCGCGGACGACATCTTCCCGGTGAGCGCCCGGAAGGGCACCGGCATCGACGAGCTGCGCACCCACCTCGGCGCGCTGATGCCGCCGAGCCCGTTCTTCTTCCCACCCGAGGACAACTCGGACCAGTCCGAGGCGCAGCTCCTCGCCGAGCTCGTCCGCGAGGCGGCGCTCCGGCGGACCTTCCAGGAGGTCCCGCACTCGATCGAGGTGGTCATCGACGAGATCGACGACGAACGCGAGGATCTCACCCGCGTGCTCGGCAAGATCTGGGTGGAGACCGAGTCGCAGAAGGGCATCCTGATCGGAGCCCACGGCAAGATGATCAAGCAGATCGGGACGGCCGCCCGCAAGGAGCTCCAGCGGGAGCTCGGCGTGCAAGTTCATCTCGAGCTGTCGGTCCGGGTCCGGAAGGACTGGCGCGGCGACGAACGCGCGCTCGACCGCCTCGGGATCGAGTAGACGAGGAGCTAGAGCTTCTCGACCAGCGCCGCGCCGAGCTCGGCGATCTGGTCCCGCCCAAGCCGGGCGGAGGGCACGAAGGGCAGCGTCGTCACCGGCGCCGACGCCTCACGTCGCAGTCGCGCGAGCTGGTTCTGCTGGGTCCGGGTTCGTGCGGTCTCGCTGCGAGCGGCCCGTCGGGCCGGGCCGGGGACGGCGTCCCCCGCCGCCTCGAGCTGCTCGAGGTCCGCGGGACCCCAGCGCCGCGCGAGCAGGCCGTTCACGACGATGGCGTCGACGGGACGGCGCAGCTCCTGCCGCACGCGGCCCTCGAGCTCGAGCGTCTCGGTGACGGGGAGCTCGCCGGGCAGGCAGACCGCGACGACGGCCGAGCGGGAGGGGTCCTCGACGGCGTCGCGGACCTTCCCCGCCTGGGCGGCGATCGGGCCGACCCGGGCGACGTCCGCGAACGTGCGGGCGGTGCGCAGCAGGCCGACACCGTGGCCGGAGGCGGGCAGGTCCACCACGACGGTGTCGTAGGGCTCGGCCTTCTTCTCCCACCGCTTCTTCTGGGAGAGCTCCCACACCTTGGTCACGGTCACGAGCTCGCGCGCACCCGGCGCGGCGGCGGTGAAGTACTGGAAGAGGTTCGATCGGGAGAGCAGGTCGGCGAGGCTCTTCGACGGGAGCTGCGTGCCGAGCCACTGCCGGAGCGCCCGGTTCGGATCGACGGAGGTGGCCCACAGGTGGTCGTCGAGCGCGAGCTCCTCGCCCTCCTCGTGCTGATCCTTCGCCCGGACGGCATCGCCGACGCCGAGCCCGAAGAGCGCGGGCAGGCGGCGCTGCGCGCCGACTTCGCAGACGATCGTCCGGCGGCCGGCGGCGGCGAGCGCCATGCCGAGCCCGGCGGCTACCGTCGTCTTGCCCACACCGCCCTTGCCCGTGACGAAGATCAGCTCACGCTGCAGGAGGTCCTTGGCGGTCGGGGTCACTCCTGGCACGATCTGGACAAGAAGCTACCGACATGGCGGCGCCCTCAATCCACACCTCCCAGCTCACCGCCTCCTACGAGACGTGTCGACGCATGCAGCGGCGCCACGATCCGACGTTCTACTGCGCGACCCGGCGCCTGCCCGCCGAGCGTCGTCCGGCCGTCCACGCGCTCTACGGATTCGTCCGCGGCGCCGACGAGATCGTCGACGGCGACCGCGGGCCGTCGACCCCGAGCGAGAAGCGCGCGGCGCTCGACGCTTGGCAGGACGAGCTCGAGCGGGGCCTTGCGACCGGCGGCACCGCCCATCCGGTCCTGGCCGCGCTCGTCGACGCGGGGCAGCGACACGATCTGCCGCTTGCGCAGCTCTCGGTCTACATGGACTCGATGCGGGTCGACTGCGGACCGGTCCGCATCGGCGACGAGGCGGAGCTCGACCGGTACATGAACGGTTCGGCGGCCACCGTCGGGCGCATCATGGCTCCGATCCTCGGCGCCCCCGACGACGCCGAGCGGTTCGCCGCGCTCGGGGTCGCCTTCCAGCTGACCAACTTCATCCGCGACGTGCGGGAGGACCTCGAGATGGACCGCCAGTACCTGCCCGGCTGGAACGAGGATCACCGCGGCGCCGTGGCCTCCCAGGTCGCCCGCGCCCGGGCGCTCTTCTCGACGACCGCCGACCTCCACGAGGAGATGCCGGGTGGGATCCGGGGCGGCATGCGTCTGGCCCGCGCGGTCTACGAGCGCGTGCTCGACCGGGTGGAGAGCTGCGAGTTCGACGTGACGGTCCGCCGTTCGGCGCTGCCGCGCTGGCAGATGGTCGCGGCCGCCGGCGGCTCCCTCATCCCGGTCCGGGCCCGATGAGCCCGGTACGGGCGACCAAACGCGGGGCGGAGCGCACCCCGCTCGGCGGGCGGGTCGACGTGCTCATCTGTGGCGGCTCCTTCGCCGGCCTGGCCGTGGCCCGCGAGCTCGCGCGGCTCGGCATGAGCGAGCGCCACGAGGTGCTCGTGCTCGACCGCTACGAGCTCGGCGAGCGCGCCACGAGCGCCTGCGCGGCGCCGACCCCGTGGCTCGAGGCCATGGGCGTGACGGACGCGATCCGCTCCGAGCTCCCCTGCATGTCGTTCACCACGCCTCGTGGTGGAGCGAAGTACCGCCTTCCGTGGAGCTGGTCGAGCTTCGACTACCGCGAGCTCTGTCTCGGCCTCTGGGCTCAGTGCGGTGACGCCCGTTTCGAGACCGCGAAGGTCGAGGGTCGGGGCGGCGAACCCGAGCGGCCGGGGGACATCGTCGTCCGGACCGACCGAGGTGAGATCTCCGCCGGGCTCGTCATCGACGCGCTCGGCTGGCGGCGGGTGCTGAGCGACCCGCACTACCAGCCGCCCGAGGCGCCGCTGTCCCGAGGCCTCGAGGTGCACCCGAACGTGCCGCAGTCCCCCCACTTCGATGCGCTCGACTGCTGGATCGACCGGTCGCTCGTCCGCCGCGGCTACGCCTGGCGGGTTCCCGCGGCGGGGGAGCAGCGGATCGGCGTCGGCTCCTACGACCCGCACCAGCACGTCAAGGAGGGGACGAAGGAGCTCGCGGAACGGCTCGACGCCGACGCCGTGCGCTACCAGGGCAACTGGTTCCCGCATCGACTGCGCCCGGCCACCGAGGACGGCGTCTTCTTCGCCGGCGACTCGGCCGGGCACTGCCTGCCGCTCTCCGGCGAGGGCATCCGCACGGCCTTCGCGTTCGGCATCGCCGTCGGACGGGAGCTCGCGGAGGTGCTGGAGGGCCGGCAGAGTCGCGCCCAGGCGCTCGCCGCTTACCACGCCCGCTCCGCCGCCCAGGCGCGCTTCTACAGGCGCCTGCTCCGCCTGCAGCGCATCATCCCGGCCCTGCCGCCGCGGGCGCTCGCGCTGCTGTTCCGCGCCGTCAGCCCGCAGTGGATCGTCGATCGCGCGTTCGGCTGGTATCTCGACCAAGCCCACCCGCGGCTCGCCGAGCCGCCGGCCACGCCCGAGCGCAGATCCGAGCCCGTGGCTGCGTAAGCTCCACCGCGATGCTCGAGATCGCCTACGACGACCGGGGCTTCGTCCCGGTGGTCATCCAGGATTGGACCACCGGCGAGGTGCTCACGTTGGCCTACGCCAACGCCGAGGCCGTCGCGAAGACCCAGGAGACCGGTGAGCTGCACCTCTGGTCGCGCTCCCGCGACGAGCTCTGGCACAAGGGGGCGACCTCCGGGAACACGCAGGCCGTCAAGGCGCTTCGCGTCGACTGCGACGGCGACGCGCTCCTCGCGCTCGTCGAGCCGGCCGGGCCCGCGTGCCACACGGGCCAGCGCACCTGCTTCTTCACGGGGGAGCTCACGCTCGCGCCGCACGAGGTGCTGCCCGACCTCCAGCGGACGCTCGACGGTCGTCGCGCGGAACGGCCCGAGGGCTCCTACGTGGTCCAGCTCCTCGACGACGCCACGCTCGCGGGCGAGAAGGTGCAGGAGGAGGCCGAGGAGGTCGTCCGCGCCGTGCGTGAAGAGAGCGATGAGCGGGTCGACAGCGAGGCCGCCGACCTGCTCTTCCATCTCATGGCGATGCTGCAGGGGCGAGGCCACACGCTGGCCGGTGCCCAGCAGGTGCTCCGTGACCGCCGCGGCTGAGTTCGCGGTCGAGCCGTCGCTTGCGGAGGTGCGGGCACTCGGGGCCGAGCACAACCTCGTCCCGCTGCGGCACGCCTTCATCGATGACTGCGAGACCCCGGTCTCCGCGTTCCTCAAGCTACGCGGCAGCGATCCGCAGAGCCCGGCCTTCCTGCTCGAGAGCGCGGAGCAGGGGCAGCGGGTGGGTCGCTACTCGTTCATCGGCGTGCATCCACGCGAGGTCATCACCTGGAACCTGGGGGACCCGGGTGACCCCTACGCGATCGCCGCGGAGGCGGTCGCGGCCGTATCCCAGGCCCAGCTCCCGGACCTGCCCCCGTTCGCCGGCGGAGCGGTCGGCTACTTCGGTTACGACCTCGTCCGCACCGTGGAGACGACCCTGGGCGAGCCGAACCCGGACGTGCTCGGCCTCCCGGACATGGCGCTGATGCTCTCGGACGTCCTCGTCGTCTTCGACCACCTCAAGCACACGCTGTCGGTGATCGCCCACGTCGAGACCGAAGGGGACGTCGAGGCGTCCTACGCGGCCGCGGTCGCGAGCATCGCGGAGGTGCGCTCGCTCCTGGCCGGTCCGGTCCCCGTCGTCGACCCGGCCCGTCCAGCGCGGAGCACCCCGACCTTCACGCCGAACATGGAACGCGAGGAGTTCGAGGGCATGGTCGCCCGGATCGTCGAGTACTGCCACGCGGGCGACACCTTCCAGGTGGTCCCATCGCAGCGCTGGTCAGGGGCGATCGACGGCATCGATCCCTTCTCGATCTACCGCGGCCTGCGTGTGGTCAACCCGTCGCCGTACATGTACTTCCTCGACTTCCTGGACTTCCAGATCGCGGGCGCGAGCCCTGAGCCGCTGCTGACGGTCACCGGCCGACACGTCTCGACGCGGCCGATCGCGGGGACCCGCCGTCGCGGTGCGACCCCGGCCGAGGACGAGGCGCTCGCCGCGGGCCTGCTCGCCGACGAGAAGGAGCGCTCGGAGCACGTGATGCTCGTCGACCTCGGGCGAAACGACCTCGGGCGGGTGAGCGAGTTCGGCACCGTCGGGGTCGACTCGTTCATGGCCGTCGAGCAGTACTCGCACGTCATGCACATCGTCTCAAGCGTGTCCGGCACCCTCCGCGCGGGCGTCGGCCCGCTCGACGCGCTGCGGTCGGTGCTTCCGGCGGGAACGCTGAGCGGCGCCCCGAAGGTGCGCGCGATGGAGATCATCGACGAGCTCGAGCCCGTCAAGCGCGGCGGCTATGGCGGCGCCATCGGCTACCTGTCCTACGCGGGGGACCTCGACACCTGCATCCACATCCGGACGGTCGTGATCACCGACGGCGTCGCCCACATCCAGGCCGGCGGCGGCACGGTGGCCGATGCCGTGCCGGCCTACGAGTACGAGGAATCAGAGAACAAGTCGCGTGCGGTCAAGGGCGCGATCGAACTGGCGGCCCGCCAGCCGGAGTGGCCATGAGCCCGTTCGTCCTCGTCGTGGACAACTACGACTCGTTCACCTACAACCTCGTCCAGTACCTCGGCGAGCTCGGAGCACGGGTCGAGGTCGTCCGCAACGACCACACGACCGTCGACGAGCTGCTCGCCCGCAGCCCGGACCGCGTCGTCGTCTCGCCCGGTCCCTGCACGCCGGGGGAGGCGGGGATCTCAGTCGAGGCGATGCGCCGCGTGCCCGAGGCCGGCGTCCCGACCCTCGGGGTGTGTCTCGGACACCAGGCGCTCGCCGAGGCGTTCGGCGGCAGCGTGGTCCGCCACGAGCCGGTTCACGGCAAGACGACGGAGATCGACCACGACGGCACCGGGCTGTACGCCGGGCTGCCGGTCCCGATGACGGTCGGGCGGTACCACTCGCTCGTCGTCGCGGAGGCCGGGCTGCCGTCCTGCCTGGAGATTCGCAGCCGTGGCGGAGGCGTCGTCATGGGCCTGCGCCACGTGTCCCTGCCGGTCGAGGGCGTGCAGTTCCACCCGGAATCGGTGCTCACCGAGGGTGGGAAGCAGCTGCTCGACAACTTCCTGAACTGACGCACCTATACGAACTGTCGGTCGAAGTGGACGCATGTTCGCCGGTTCGTCCTCGCATCCCGACCGAGACCTCGGATAGGGTCGGCCCCTTACTCGATCCTTGAGGAGGGATTGCAACTTGTTCATTCGTTCGAAGGCGGCCCTCGCCTTCGCTATTCCGGTTCTTGCTGTTGGCCTTGGTGCCTGCGGTGATGACGAATCCACGACCTCGTCCTCGGACGGCGGCACAGCAGCCGCTCCGGCCGGCGGCGGCGAGGCCACCGGTGACGTCACGGTCTACTCGAGCCTCCCGCTTCAGGGCGCCTCGAAGGACCAGACCAACGCAATGGTCGACGGCATCAAGCTGGCGATCAAGCAGGCCGGCAACAAAGCCGGTGGCATCAACGTGAAGTACGAGTCGCTCGACGACTCGACCGCTCAGGCGGGGAACTGGGATCCGAACCAGGTCGCGTCCAACGCGCGCAAGGTGGCCCAGGACAAGTCGGCCGTGGCCTACATCGGTGAGTTCAACTCCGGTGCTTCCGCGCTCTCGATCCCGATCCTGAACCAGGTCGGCATCGCCCAGATCTCGCCGGCCAACACGTACGTCGGTCTCACGACCGACGAGCCGGGCTCGGAGAAGGGTGAGCCCGCCAAGTACCAGCCGACGGGCAAGAAGACCTACGCCCGCATCGTTCCGCGCGACACGATCCAGGCCCAGGCCCTCGTGACGCAGATGCAGAAGGACGGCTGCGAGGCCGTCGCGGTCGCGAACGACAAGGACACGTACGGTCTCGGCCTCGCGCGTCTGTTCGAGATCAAGGCCAAGGAGGCCGGCCTGAAGATCACCGCCAACGAGGGGATCCAGAAGGACTCGGCGAACTTCCGCTCGGTCGCGGGCAAGTTCAAGTCCAACGGTTCGGACTGCTTCTTCTTCGCCGGCGTCACCGCCAACGGCGCCGTCCAGATCTACAAGGACGTCGCGGCGGCACTGCCGGGAGCGAAGCTCTACGGCGGCGACGGCGTGTGCGAGTCGGGCTTCACGAACGCGAAGAAGGGCGGTATCCCGAAGAAGGTCGCCGCAGACTTCTCGTGCACCGTGGCGACGCTGGACCTGGCCTCCTACCCGGGTGGCAAGGACTTCCTCGCCGCCTTCAAGGAGGAGTACCCGGCCACGCAGGGCGACCCGGACCCGTACGCGATCTACGGCTACGACGCCATGCAGCTCGCGCTCGAGACCATCGAGAAGGCCGGCGACAAGGGCACGACCCGTGACGGCGTGCTCGAGCAGCTGTTCCAGACCAAGGACCGCGAGTCCGTGCTCGGCACGTACTCGATCGATGAGAACGGCGACACCACCCTGACCGACTACGGCCTGTACAAGGTCAACGAGCAGGGCAACCCGGCCTACGACTCGACCATCAAGTCGGCCGGCTAGCAGTCAACCCGTAGGACCGAGCCACGTGCGTGGCGGGGCCCATTCGGCCCCGCCACGCAGGCTCACCACCCTTATCCAGCCCACCGACCGCTAGGAACCCGTCGTGGCTACCGCCGAAGCACCCCCGCTGCCCGCGGCTGCGCCGTCCAGCAGCCGCAGCCTCATCGCCGATCTGGCAAACAAGTACGGCCTCTACTTCGTCCTCGTGGCGCCGATGATCATCTTCGGCATCAAGGACCTCTCCGAGACAGGCAACCTGTCGCGGCTGGCCACCAACATCTTCGAGGGACTCTCGAACGGTTCGATCTGGGCCCTGATCGCCGTGGGCTACACGCTCGTGTACGGCATCATCGAGCTCATCAACTTCGCCCACGGCGAGACGTTCATGATCGGGTCGTTCGTGTCAGTCGCGCTCTGGGGCACCCTGGGCCTCACGCTGGTGACCGGTCCCCTGGGCCTCGTCGTCGGACTGCTCCTGACGCTCGTGATCGCGATGGTCACCTGCGGCACGCTGAACGTGATGATCGAGAAGGTGGCCTACCGGCCGCTGCGCAACGCCCCGAAGCTTGCGCCGCTCATCACCGCCGTCGGCTTCTCGTTCATCCTGCAGAACGTGGGGCTGCTGTGGCTCGGCGGTTCGCCCAAGGGCGTTCCGGACCTGCTGCGCGCGCAGCAGGAGGTGGCGACGATCCTCGGCGTGCGCATCCAGCGCGCCGACCTGCTCGCCATCGCGGTCACGATCCCGCTCGTCCTCCTGATGGTCGGGTTCATCACGAAGAGCAAGCTCGGCAAGGCGATGCGCGCCACCGCACAGGACCCGGACGCCGCCCGCCTGCAGGGGATCAACGTCGACACGACGATCTCGCTGACCTTCCTGCTCGGCGGCATGCTGGCCGGCGCCGCCGGCCTCATCTACGCCCTCTACCAGACGACCGTCTGGTTCTTCCAGGGCTTCCAGGCCGGGCTGATCGCCTTCACCGCCGCCGTCATGGGCGGCATCGGCAACCTCAAGGGGGCGGTGATCGGCGGCCTGATCATCGGGATCGTCCAGCAGACCTCGGACAACCGCATCGGCGCCCAGTGGACGCCCGCGATCGTGTTCCTCTACTTGGTGCTGGTGATGGTGTTCAAGCCCTCCGGGCTCATCGGAGAAGAGACGAGGGAGGCAGGCTGATGGCCATCGCGGATCCGGCGTCGACGACGTCCAGCCCCAAGAAGTACTCGCTTGAGAGCGGAATTCCGCCGATCGTCGGCAAGATCGGCTTCCTGGCCGTGGCGATCTTCGCGATCTTCCTGCCCTTCCTGTTCGATCCGATCTCGAGCTTCCTGAGCGACTGCATCATCGCCCTGGCGTTCGTGATCATGGCCCTCGGCCTGAACGTGGTGGTCGGCTTCGCCGGACTCCTCGACCTCGGCTACGTGGCGTTCTTCGCCATCGGCGCCTACGCGGTCGGCTGGTTCGCCTCCGGCTTCTTCGTGGACGCGAACGTCCACATCGCGGTGAGCGGGTTCGTCACGAACCTGCCCGGCATCCACGCGAACTTCCTGATCGTCCTCGTGGCGGCGATGATCCTCTGCATGATCGGCGGGGTCATCATCGGCCTGCCGACGCTGCGGTTGCGAGGGGACTACATCGCGATCGTCACGCTGGCCTTCGGCGAGATCATCCGGGTGTTCGCGGTCAACGGCGACGCGATCAAGCTGCCCTTCAGCGAGAACTCGAAGCTCACCGCCGGCGTCAACGGCATCACCCCGGTCGACCAGGTGCAGCTCCCGTTCCTCGATCCGTTCACGCAGCTGAACCTGCGGCCCTGGTACTGGCTCATCCTGACGCTCGTGTTCATCACGCTCTTCGTGGTCATCCGCCTGCGGGACTCGCGGCTCGGCCGCGCGTGGATCGCGATCCGTGAGGACGAGGTCGCCGCCGCCTCGATGGGCGTCCCGCTCGTCAAGACGAAGCTCTACGCCTACGCCGTAGGCGCCGCCATCGGCGGGGTCTCCGGAGCGTTCCAGGCCTCCTACCTCAACACGGTGAACGCCGACCAGTTCAAGTTCTCGTTCTCGATCTTCGTCCTCGCCATGGTGATCCTCGGCGGGCTCGGATCGGTCTGGGGCGTCGTGGTCGGTGCGCTCGTGCTGTCCTTCATCAACTCCTACCTGATCCCGGACGTCTTCCGGACGGTGCCGAACGACCTGTTCGGGCTCGACTTCGAGCTCACCGACCTGGGCTTCGGCATCTTCGGCTTCCTGCTGCTCATCGTCATGGTCCTGCGGCCCGAAGGCCTGCTGCCGGAACGACGACGACAAATCGAGCTGCACGAGGACCTGGACGCCGGCGAGACTTCCTTCGAGGTGCGCACATGACCGAAGCAGACGCCAAGGCCGGCGCCCCGACGCAGGACAAGGCCAAGGGGGCGCTCCAGGACCGCAAGAAGATCGAGCTCGCCGCCGGTGAGCCCCTCATGGACGTCCAGAACGCGAGCAAGATCTTCGGTGGCCTCACCGCGGTCTCCGATGTCACGTTCACCATCCCGCAGAACGCGATCATCTCGGTGATCGGACCCAACGGGGCGGGGAAGACGACGTTCTTCAACATGCTCACCGGGCTCTACAAGCCGTCGATGGGGCGCATCGCGTTCCTCGGCAAGGACGTCACAGGCGCCCGCCCGGACATCATCACGCGGATGGGCGTCGCCCGGACGTTCCAGAACATCCGGCTCTTCGGCACGATGACCGCACTCGAAAACGTCATGGTCGGCCAGCACACCCGGATGCGGGCGGGGATCATCGGGTCGATCCTCCGCACCCCCGGCGTGCGGCGTGAGGAGGAGGCGGTCCGCGAGGTCGGACGCGAGATCCTCGCCGAGGTCGGCATGCCGAAGAGCTCGTTCGACCAGCTCGCGATCAACCTCTCCTACGGCGACCAGCGCCGGGTGGAGATCGCTCGTGCGCTCGCCTCGAACCCACGCCTGCTGCTGCTCGACGAGCCGACCGCCGGCATGAACCCGAACGAGTCCGATCAGCTCACCGCCCTCATGCGCAAGCTGCGGGACGAACGCGACCTGTCGATCCTGCTCATCGAGCACGACATGAAGGTCGTCATGGGTGTCTCGGAGCGCGTCACCGTCCTGGACCACGGCACGAAGATCGCTGAGGGCGAGCCGACGGCCGTCCGGGCCGATCCCGCCGTCGTCGAGGCCTACCTCGGAAAGCAGGGCTAGGGCATGTCCCTTCTCGAAGTCGAAGACATCCAGACCTACTACGGCAACATTCAGGCGCTCAAGAGCATCTCGCTGACCGTGGAGGAGGGCGAGATCGTCACGCTCATCGGCTCCAACGGCGCCGGGAAGTCGACGACGCTGCGCTCGATCTCCGGCCTCTCGCCGATCCGCTCCGGCGCGATCCGGTTCGAGGGCGAGGACATCTCGGCGACGCCGCCACAGGAGATCGTCGCCCGTGGGATCTCGCAGTCGCCGGAGGGACGCAAGTGCTTCCAGCGCATGACCGTGCGTGAGAACCTCGACCTCGGCGCGTACCTGCGCAACGACAAGGCCGAGATCAACAGCGACATGGACCGCGTGTTCGACCTCTTCCCGCGGCTCAAGGAGCGCGAGAAGCAGAAGGCGGGCACCATGTCGGGCGGGGAGCAGCAGATGCTCGCCATCGGCCGCGCGCTGATGGCCAAACCGCGCCTGTTGCTGCTCGACGAGCCTTCGATGGGTATCGCGCCGATTCTCGTCGACCGCATCTACGAGACCATCGTGGAGATCAACAAGCAGGGCATGACGATCCTGCTCGTTGAGCAGAACGCCAACTACGGGCTCGGGGTCTCGAACCGCGCCTACGTGCTCGAGACGGGCACCGTGGCCCTCGCCGACTCGTCCGCGTCGCTGCGCGAGAACCCCGACGTCCAAGCCGCCTACCTCGGAGCCTGACCGTGACCGCCGTCCTGATCGCCCCCCTCGCGCTGCTCGGCGCTACCGCGCTCTACCTGCTCTTCGGGTGGATGGCCTGCGCCATCATCGCGAGCTACCTGTCGAACCGGAAGGGCTACACCGACAAGCCCGGTCTGGCCGCCGGCCTGATCCTGTTCCCGCTCGGTCCGATCATCTTCCTGCTCGTCCCGGCCAAGAAGGACTCGGCTTGGAAGCGGCAGGGCGTCTTCGGCAGCAAGATCAAGGGCACCTGAGGAAGCGCCGCGCCGGCGACGACGTCGTCGTCGTCCGGTCGCAGTAGTCTCCGCACGCTGAATGCCGCACGAGGTCCTGACCCAGGCGATCGACTCGCTCGCATCGCGCACGGACCTCTCGCAGGAGCAGGCGAGCGCCGTGCTGGCCGAGATCATGTGCGGCGCCGCCTCCGAGGTGCAGACCGCGGCGTTCCTGATCGCGCTTCGCATCAAGGGCGAGACCGCCGCCGAGCTCGCCGGGCTCGCGGCCACGATGCGCGCCTTCGCGACGCGCGTGCCGACCCAGCGCGACGACCTCGTCGACACGGCCGGGACCGGCGGTGGTCGCTCAAGCTTCAACGTCTCCACGACGGCCGCGCTCATCGCCGCCGGCGCCGGTTGCGCGGTGGCGAAGCACGGAAGCCGGTCGGCCACGGGACCGTCCGGCTCGGCCGACGTCCTGGAGGCGCTCGGCGCGAACATCGATCTCTCCCCGGAGGCGGTCGGGCGCTGCATCGACGAGGTCGGGTTCGGGTTCATGTTCGCCCCGGCTCACCATGCCGCCACCCGCTGGGTCGTGCCGGTCCGCAAGGAGCTCGCGGTCCGCACGGTCTTCAACTATCTGGGGCCGCTCACGAACCCCGCCGGCGCACGTCGGCAGCTCGTCGGCGTCTCCGATCCCGGCATGCTCGACACCATCGCCGGAGCCCTCACACGCCTGGACTGCGAACGGGCGCTGGTAGTGTCGAGCGAGGATGGACTGGACGAGATGAGCACCTCGGCGGCGACGCATGTCGTCGAGGTCAACGGGACCGAGGTCCGGCGCTACGTGGTCCGCGCCGACGAGCTCGGGCTGCCCTTCGGCGACCCCGCGGCGATCCGTGGCGGCAGCCCCGCCGAGAACGCCGAGGTGACCCGCCGCATCCTGGCCGGTGACCTCGGCCCGCAACGGGACATCGCGGTGCTGAACGCCGGTGCTGCCATCTACGCCGCCGGCCGGGTCGACGGCATCGCCGAAGGCGTGCTCGCCGCGCAGGCCGCGATCGACTCGGGCGCCGCCGCGGCCGCGCTCGACCGCTACATCGTCACCTCGCAGGAGCCCTGAATGAACGTCCTCGAACGCATCGTCGAGAGCACGCAGAAGGAGGTCCGGCGGCGTCGCAAGGCCATCCCGCTCTCCGAGCTCGAGGCGCACCTCGCCGGGCGCGGGGACGACCGCCCGTTCTCGGAGGCCCTCACCCGTCCCGGGATCTCGGTCATCGCCGAGCACAAGCGGCGCTCCCCTTCGGCGGGGGAGATCCGCGCGGGTTCCACGGTCGAGGAGATCGTCGCGGCCTACGAGCGTGGCGGCGCCGCCGCGCTCTCCATCCTTACCGAGGGTCCGCACTTCGGAGGGACCCTCGAGGATCTCACCGCCGCGCAGGAGGCCTGTCGGCTCCCCATCCTGCGCAAGGACTTCATCGTCGACGAGTACCAGGTGTACGAGGCGGCCGCCTGGGGCGCGGACGCGATCCTGCTCATCGTGGCCGCCCTGGGGGAGAAGGAGCTGAAGGGCCTCTTCCGGGAGGCGCTCGCCCTCGACCTGGACGTGCTCGTCGAAGTCCACGACGAGCAGGAGCTCGAGCGGGCGCTCGAGGAGCTTGACGCCGACGTGATCGGCATCAACAACCGGGACCTCACTGACTTCTCCGTCGACATCGAGCGGACCTTCGAGCTGCTCGCCGACATCCCCGCGGGGAAGACCGTCGTCTCGGAGTCCGGATTCCACGCCCGGGAGCAGCTCGAGGAGCTCGAGCGGGTCGGGGTCGACGCGGTCTTGATCGGGGAGAGCCTCATGCGCGCCCCTGATCCCGAAGCGGCGCTGCGGGCCCTCACGGGGCTCCACCGCGGCTCCGAACCGCTGTAGCTCCCGAGCCGGAGCGGGGCCTGGCGGGCGGCTCTCTACGATGACGGGCGTGTCCCGCGCCGTCCCCCGCATCAAGATCTGTGGCCTCACCACCCCCGAGGCCGGCGAGCACGCCGCCGAGGCGGGTGCCTGGGCCGTCGGCATGGTCTTCTGGCCCGGCTCGCCGCGCGCGGTGAGCGTGCAGGCCGCGGCTGACATCGCCGGCCCGCTCCGTCGTCGGACAGAGCTCGTCGGGCTGTTCGTCGACGCGACGCTCGACGAGGTCGTGGGCACCGCGGAGGCCGTCGGCCTCACCTGGGTGCAGCTCCACGGTCACGAGGGCCCCTCCTTCTGCGAGGCGGTCGCCCGGCGTGCGGGCGTGAAGGTCATCAAGGCCGTCCGCGTGCGGGCCCGCGCCGACGTGCAGGCCATCGACGCGTTCCGCAACGTCGACGCGCACCTGCTCGATCACTACCGCGCCGGCGTGCCCGGCGGCACGGGGGAGACCTTCGACTGGGCGCTCACCGGCGAGCGCCGCTCGGAGGTCCCGCTCATCCTCGCCGGGGGGCTCTCGCCCGAGAACGTCGCGGACGGCATCGCCACGACCCGCCCGTGGGCCGTCGACGTGTCCTCCGGGGTCGAGAGCGCCCCTGGGGTGAAGGACCCCGAGCTGGTCGAGGCCTTCGTGGCCGCGGTGCGCGAGAGCGTCGTCATCGAGGAGGAGGTCGCGTCGTGAGCGTTCAGGATCATCGCTTCGGGCCCTACGGCGGCCAGTACGTCCCCGAGACGTTGATGCCCGCGCTTTCCGAGCTCGAGATCGCCTGGGCCGCCGCCCGCCAGGACGACGCGTACATCGCGGAGCTCCACGAGCTCCTCCACGACTTCGCCGGCCGTCAGACGCCGCTCTACCGGGCGCGCCGCCTCTCCGAGCACGCCGGGCGGCCGATCTACCTCAAGCGCGAGGACCTGAACCACACGGGGTCCCACAAGCTGAACAACGCGCTTGGCCAGGCGCTGCTCGCGAAGCGCATGGGCAAGAAAAGGATCATCGCCGAGACCGGCGCCGGGCAGCACGGGGTCGCCACCGCGACCGCCTGCGCCCTGCTCGGGCTCGACTGCGTGGTCTACATGGGGACCGAGGACACCCGCCGCCAGCTCCCGAACGTGCAGCGGATGGAGCTGCTCGGCGCCCGGGTCTCCCCGGTCGAGGCCGGTTCCGGCACGCTCAAGGACGCCACGAGCGAGGCGATCCGCGATTGGGTCACGAACGTGGCGGACACGCACTACATCATCGGATCCGTCGTCGGACCGGCGCCGTATCCAGCGCTCGTCCGGGACCTCCAGCGGGTCATCGGGGACGAGGCGCGTGCGCAGCTGCTCGAACGCGAGGGGCGGCTGCCCGATCGTGTCCTCGCCTGCGTGGGCGGTGGGTCGAACGCGATGGGGATCTTCGCCGCCTTCGTCGACGACGCGGAGGTCGAGCTCATCGGGGTCGAGGCCGCCGGCGAGGGGATCGTGACCGGGCGGCACGGCGCGCCGCTCACCGCGGGCAACCGGGCGGGCATCCTGCACGGCTCGATGTCGGCGATCATGCAGGACGCCGACGGGCAGATCATCGAGGCCCACTCGATCTCCGCGGGCCTCGACTACCCGGGTGCCGGCCCCGAGCACGCGTGGCTCCGCGACTCCGGGCGCGCCACGTACGTCGCGGTCTCCGACGAGGAGGCGCTCGAGGCGTTCTCCCTGGTCACGCGCCTGGAGGGGATCATCCCCGCCCTGGAGACCGCCCACGCGTTCCACTACGCCCTGAACGCCCCGAGCACCAGCACGCTCGACCTCCTCTGCCTCTCAGGGCGCGGCGACAAGGACCTCGCGCAGGTGCTCGAGCGGCTCGGCGCGGACGCACTGTGAGCACGCCTGAGAACGCCGGGGCCGCGCGGATAACCGCGGCCTTCGGGAAGCCCGGTCGCCGCGCCGCGCTCATGCCGTACCTGATGGGCGGGTTTCCGGACCTCGAGCGCTCGGCAGCCATCGGGGCCGCCTACGCCGACGGTGGGGCGGACCTCGTCGAGCTCGGCGTGCCCTACTCGGACCCGCTGGCCGACGGGCCCGTCGTGCAGGCCGCCGGGACCCGTGCGCTTCGCGCAGGCGCCACGCTCGACGGCGTGCTGCGGGTCTGTGAAGGGCTCGCACCGCGGCTGCCCGTCGTGATGATGCTCTACGCGAACGTCGTCTACGCCCGGGGTATCGAGACGTTCTGCGCGGCGCTCCGCGACGCTGGTGCGAGCGGCGTCATCGTGCCGGACCTCCCGATGGAGGAGGCGCAGCCGGTCCTCGAAGCCTGCGACGCCGCCGGGCTCGCGCTCGTGCCGCTCGTCGCCCCGACGACGCCGGACGAGCGGATGGCCCGCATCGGCGCCCGCGCTCGTGGGTTCGTCTACACGGTCTCGGTCACCGGCACCACGGGCGAACGGGCTGCACTCGAGGACTCCTGGGGACCGATCATCGCCCGGACGGTCGCCCACACCGACGTGCCCGTCGCCCTCGGGTTCGGTATCGCCACCCCGGAGCAGGCGCGTGCCGCGGCAGAGGCCGGGGCCGACGGCGTCATCGTGGGTTCACGGCTCGTCCGCGAGGCCGCCGAGCACGCGGACGATCCCGCGGCCGCCGTCCGGCGGGTCGTCGCCGGGCTGGCCGCCGGCCTCGACTTGTAGACTTCTCCGCCTCATGGGTCTCGTCGCAGCTACCACCGCCGGCCTCGTCGTCTGGATCGTCCTCTGGGCGCTCAGCGTCAAGGCGATCGACTCCTTCATGATCGCGATCGTGATCATCATGCTGGGCGCCGGAGCGCGGATGCTCGCCCCGGTCTTCGCCGGTCCTCGCACGTAAGCCGGCCCGGCGAACGGGCCTCCCTGTGCTGCGCGCGCGCCTGGCGATCAGCCTGGCCTTGCTGCCCGCGTTCGCGCTGGGTGGCTGCACGCGGGCCGAGGAGCGTGGGGCCGAGATCAACTCGACGACGCTCACCGTCTACCTGAGCCTGCCGTTCCAGGGCGCGGCGGGTGCCGAGTCCCAGGCGACCGCCGACGGGGCGAGGCTCGCGCTCAGCCGCGCGGGTGGCCGGGCAGGAGAGTTCGTCGTCAAGCTCTCCGTGCTCGACGACTCCCGTACCGGCAGCGAGCGGTGGGACCCCGAGCAGACCGCGGCGAACGCGAACGCCGCGGTGCGCGACCGGACCACGATCGCCTACCTCGGCGAGGGCCCGTCTGGCGCGACCGCGATCTCGCTACCGATCCTGAACGCGGCCGGGATCGCCCAGATCAGCCCGACCAGCGGCTACACGGGCCTCACGCAGGCGGCCGGTGGGGAGAAGGGCGAACCCGAGAAGTACTACCCGTCCGGCGTGCGCAGCTTCGCCCGGACGATCCCCGTCGATCGCGAGCAGCTCCCGGTCCTCCGTAGCCTCGTCCGGGACGGCGACTGCCGGCGGCTCGCGCTCGTCGACGACGGGGACATCGACGGTCGCGGGATCACCACCGCCATCGCAGCCACGCCGAGCTTTGGAGGCGCGACGGTCGGCGATCGCACGAGCCTCCGGGCGGACGCGAAGCTCGAGCCGCAGAAGGACGCCGCGGACCTGCTCTCGCAGTCACCTGACTGCCTGCTCGTCGCTGCGGACTCCACGCAGCGCTTCGCGGACTTGATGGACGCCCTGCACGACACCGATCCGGACCTTCGGCTGTTCGCGGCTTCTGGGCTCGCCACGCCGGAGACGGCCGAGGCGATCGCGCCGGGGACCGCCCGGCGACTGAAGCTCGTCGCCCCCGGGGGCCCGCGGTCGCCCAAGGGGGACCGCATCGCGGCCGCCTACGCGAAGAGCTTCGGCCGGCCGGCACGGGCCTCGTCGCTCTACGGCTACGAGGCGATGGAGCTCGCCCTGGCCGCGGTCCGCGCCGCCGGGGCCAAGGGCAACAACCGCGAGGCGGTCGAGCGGTCGCTCTTCGCGCTCGGGAAGCGCGCCGGGCCGTTCGGAAGCTACCGGCTGACGGCCGAAGGCGACGTCTCTCCGGGCGAATACGTGCCTGTGACCATCGGGGACGGACGCCTCGTCGCCGCGCAGGCGAGTCCCTGAGCGCCGAGACGCCCGGGCTTGATTCCTGGTTCATCCTCGCGGATACCCTGTGCTGATGGCACATGAGCCTCGTCGGGGTACCGACGACCAGCGACAACGTCCCGAGGATCCACGGCTCGCTGCCGACGACGGGCGCTCGAAGTCCCCGGAGAAGAAGGAGCCGCCACGCACCCCTTGGCGCGTGGATCCGGCCGCGGACGGTCGCGGCAAGCCGGCTGAGCAGAAGAGCGGCGGGATCAGCTCCATGGGCGGCGGTCGCTGGCGTCCGATCCTCATGGTCGTGATCATCGTGATCGCGCTGAACTTCTGGCTCACCACGCTCCTGCCGAACGGTGAGGAGCCCACGCGCATCTCGTACAACCCGACCTTCCTCAAGGAGGTCCGCGGCGGCAACGTGAAGGAGATCGCGTCGAAGGGCGCCACGATCGAGGGTGAGTTCAAGAGCGAGGTCGACCCGCCCGGGGAGGCCCAGCCGAACACGAAGTTCACCACCGAGGTGCCCGTGTTCGCGAACGCCGACGAGCTGGACGCGCTCCTGCGCACCCAGAACGTCGAGATCAACGCGACCTCGCCCATCGAGCGTCGGTCGCTGCTCGCGAGCTTCCTGATCTCGCTGCTGCCGACCCTGCTGATCATCGGCGTGGTCATCTACTTCATCCGTCGGGCGGCCGCCAACGCCGGCGCCGGCGGGATGGGCGGCTTCGGGAAGTCGAAGGCCAAGCGCGTCGACCAGGAGCAGAACCAGCTGCGCACCACGTTCGACGACGTGGCCGGCATCGACGAGGCCGAGGACGAGCTGCGGGAGATCGTCGACTTCCTGAAGAACAACGACAAGTACAAGAAGCTCGGCGCCCGCGTCCCGAAGGGCGTGCTGCTGAGTGGCCCTCCCGGCACCGGCAAGACGCTCTTGGCCCGGGCCATGGCCGGCGAGGCCGACGCGGCCTTCTTCACCGCGAGCGCGGCCGAGTTCATCGAGATGATCGTCGGCGTCGGTGCCTCCCGGGTCCGCGATCTGTTCGAGCAGGCCAAGAAGGCCGCTCCCTCGATCATCTTCATCGACGAGCTCGACGCCATCGGCCGCTCCCGCGGCGGCGGCAACGCGATGGGCGGGCACGACGAGCGCGAGCAGACGCTCAATCAGATCCTCACGGAGATGGACGGCTTCGACCCCTCCGACGGCGTCATCGTCCTCGCGGCGACCAACCGTCCCGAGGTCCTCGACTCCGCCCTTCTGCGCCCCGGCCGCTTCGACCGGCGCGTGACCGTGCAGCCGCCGGACAAGGTCGGCCGTGAGGCGATCCTCAGGGTGCACACCCGCTCGGTTCCCCTGGACGGGGAAGTCGACCTGTCCGGGATCGCCTCCTCGACCCCGGGCATGGTCGGCGCGGACCTGGCGAACCTCGTGAACGAGGCGGCGCTGCTCGCCGCCAAGCGTGGTCATAAGAAGGTCAACCGTCAGGACCTCGGCGACGCGCTCGAGCGTGTCGTCCTGGGCGCCGAGCGCCGTGTCGTGATGAGCGAGGACGAGCGCGAGCGCACCGCCTACCACGAGTCCGGGCATGCCCTCGTCGGCATGCTGACCGAGGGGGCCGACCCCGTCCGGAAGGTGTCGATCATCCCGCGTGGCATGTCGCTCGGCGTGACGATGAGCGCGCCGGAGTCCGATCGCTTCAACTACGACCAGGCCTACCTGCGTTCGAAGATCCTTGTGGCCCTCGGTGGGCGCGTGGCCGAGGAAGTCGTCTACGGGAACATCACCACCGGCGCCGAGTCGGACATCCAGCAGCTCACGGGGATCGCCCGCGGGATGGTGACCCGGTGGGGGATGAGCGACGCGATCGGGCCGATCGCCGTCGACGGCCAGCCCTCGAACGGCATGCTGCTGCCGGGCGCGGCGGAGACCTCGCAGGCGACCCAGGAGCTGATCGACCACGAGGTCCGACGGATCGTCGACGACGCTCATCATGACGTGACGAGCCTGCTCACCGAGCACCGCGACAAGCTCGAGTCGCTCACGCGGATCCTGCTCGAGGAGGAGACACTCGACGAGGACCAGTCCTACGCGGCGGCCCTCGTCCCGCACCCGACGCCGGAGGAGCGCGAGGCGCTCCGCAACGAGAAGGACGCGGCGCGACAGCTCAGCGCCGAGAGCCGAAACGGCGCGGAGGGCGAGCGGCCGGACGGCGCGGGGACGATCGACGAGGACGAGCGCCCCGGCCTCGAGATCGCCCCGAGGCCCGGGGTCGGCGACGACACGGGCGTCGTGCCCACGCCGGCGCGCTTCGGGGGGAGCAACGGCTGGGCGAGTCCGGAGAATCCGAACGGCTGATCGGTCTCCGCGGCGCTGCGGGCTCCGCGACAGCCGGGCCGCCCTGGCCCGGCGTCGAGGTGGAGCGCATCACCTGGCGCATGCTGATCGGGACGCCCGCGGTGGTCGAGGCACTCCTCGACCGCCGGGTCGGGCGCGCGACCTACCCGAGCGCGTCCTCCAGCGCGGGCTGCAACTCGCCGCGACGGAACGAGTAGCCGCCGGCGAGGACCCGCTCGGGCACCGCCCGCTGGCCCTCGACGACGATCTCGGCCATGTCGCCGTAGAGCATCCGGATCGCGAAGGCCGGGACGGGGGAGATGGCCGGCCGGTGGAGCGCCTTGCCGAGCGACTTCGAGAACGCCTTGTTCGTGACGGGCTCCGGGGCCGAGCCGTTGTAGGCGCCGCTCCAGCTCGTGTCGTCAAGCGCCTTCAAGTAGAGGCCGACGATGTCGTCCACGTGGATCCACGGCATGTACTGCTTGCCGCCCGCCACGGGTCCGCCGACGCCCATCTTGAAGGGCGGGAGCATCGTCTTGAGCGCACCGCCGCCCGCGTCCAGCACGACGCCGGTGCGGATCTTCACGACGCGCAGGCCCAGGCGCTCGGCGGCGTCCGCCTCGCGCTCCCAGGCCACGCAGACCCCGGCCAGGAAGTCGTCGCCGGCGGGCGTGGACTCGGGGAGCTTCTCGTCACCGTGCTTGCCGTAGTAGCCGACGGCCGAGGAGGAGACGAGGACGGCGGGCTTCGGGTCGCTCGCCGCGATGCCGGCCACGAGGTTGCGCGTGCCGGTCTCCCGCGACTCCATGATCGCCTTCTTGACCTTGGCGTTCCAGCGCTGGGCGACGGGCTCGCCCGCGAGGTGGACGACCGCGTCGCGCCCGGTGATGGCGCCGGTGGGCGCCGGGCCCTCGCTCGGGTCCCAGGCGACGGCCTCCACGCCGAGGGCGGCCGCGGCCTTCTCCGGGCTGCGCGAGAGGACGGTGACGGTGTCGCCACGCTCTTTGAGCGCTTGGACGAGCTTGGTGCCGATGAGACCGGTCGCGCCGGTGATGGTGACGTTCATAAGAGGGTCTACGCGCCAGGGACGCGTGGGGGATCAGCCAGGGCCGAACTGTGCGGCGTCGGCGCTCGCGAAGCCGATCGACGCCTCGTCGGCCTGTGCGGTGCCGTCCCGGCGGGCGGATTCCGCCACGGCCTCGGCCACCGCGTCGGCGACGTCACGGTTGAACGCGCTCGGGATGATGTAGTCCTCGCGCAGCTCGGCGTCCGAGACGATCGCGGCGATCGCCCGCGCGGCCGAGACCTTCATGTCCTCGGTGATCGCCCGAGCACGCACGTCGAGCGCCCCGCGGAAGATCCCGGGAAAGGCCAGCACGTTGTTGATCTGGTTCGGGTAGTCCGAGCGGCCGGTCGCGATGATCCGGGCGTACGGGGCGGCCTCCTCGGGGGAGACCTCCGGGTTCGGGTTCGCCATCGCGAAGACCATCGCGTCGTCGTTCATCGCTGCGAGCGCACTCGCCGGGAAGATCCGAGCGCCCGAGAGGCCGATGAACAGGTCCATGCCCGGGAGCGCGTCCGCGGGGGTGCCCGTGAGGTTCTCCGGGTTCGTCTGCTCGGCGTACCAGCGCTTCGAGGCGTTCATGGAGCCGTCGAGGTAATCGGCCCGCTTGGTGCTCACGAGCCCCTTGGAGTCGGCGCCGATGACGAACGAGACGCCCGCCTCCATGAGGATCTTCGAGACGGCGACGCCCGCGGCGCCGAGGCCGGTGACGAGCACCCGCAGCGAGGAGAGCTCGCGGCCGGTCAGCTTGCACGCGTTCATGAGCGCGGCGAGCACGACGATCGCCGTGCCGTGCTGGTCGTCGTGGAAGACCGGGATGTCGAGCGCGGCCTTCAGCCGGTCCTCGATCTCGAAGCACCGCGGCGCGCTGATGTCCTCGAGGTTGATGCCGCCGAACGTCGGCGACATGCGGATGACGGTCTCGACGATCTCGTCGGGGTCCTTCGTATTCAGGCAGATGGGGAACGCGTCGACGCCCGCGAACTCCTTGAAGAGCATGCACTTGCCCTCCATGACCGGCATCGCGGCCTCGGGGCCGATGTCGCCGAGGCCGAGCACCGCGGTGCCGTCGGAGACGACGGCGACCGTGTTCCGCTTGATCGTGTACTGGAAGGCCTTGGCCGGGTCCTCGTGGATGGCGGTGCAGACCCGGGCGACACCAGGGGTGTAGGCCATCGAGAGGTCGTCGCGCGTGCGGAGCGCGTGCTTGTTGTGCTGTTCGATCTTCCCACCGACGTGCATGAGGAACGTGCGGTCGGTCGTGTCGACGACGCGGACCCCGTCCACCGCATCGATCTCCGCGGTGATCGCGCCCCACTGATCCTCTTCGGCCGCGTCGACCGTGATGTCCCGCAGAAGCTTGTCGTCGCCTGCCTCGACGAGGTCGATCGTGCCGATGACGCCGCCCGCACGGCCGATGGCCGAGGCGACCTGCCCGAGCATGCCGGGCTTGTGGTCGATCTCGATGCGGATGGTCAGCGAGTACTGCGCAGAAGGGGTGCTCATCGCGTGGCGGAGGCTACAAGGAGAGCGGCGACGGGCCGGATCCGGCCGGCGACCGTGGACACCCGGGTACGGTCGTCGGATGAGCGGATGGGACACCACGGACATCCCCGAGCAGGCCGGCCGGCGGGTGATCGTCACGGGCGCGAATTCCGGGATCGGCTTCCACGCCGCGCGCGAGCTCGCCCAGCACGGCGCGAAGGTCACGCTCGCCGTCCGCGACGTGCGCAAGGGGGAGGAGGCCGCCCGCCGGATCCCGGGGGAGACCGAGGTGCGCCGGCTGGATCTGGCCGACCTCGACTCGGTCCGCGCCTTCGCCGAGGGGTGGGACGGGCCGCTCGACCTGCTCGTGAACAACGCGGGGATCATGGCTCCGCCCTACCGGACCACCGCGCAGGGCTTCGAGTCGCAGCTCGGGACGAACCACCTCGGACACTTCGCACTCACCGGCCTGCTCTTGTCGCGACTTCTCGAGACCGGTGTGCCCCGCGTGGTGACGGTCTCCTCCGGCGCCCACCGCATGGGGAAGATCCGCTTCGACGACCTCCAGAGCGAGCAGGGCTACAAGCCGTGGCGCGCCTACGGCCAGTCGAAACTCGCGAACCTCCTGTTCTGCTTCGAGCTGCAGCGTCGCGCTGACAACGCCGGCTCGACGCTCATCTCGGTCGCCGCCCACCCCGGCTACGCCGCGACCAACCTGCAGACCGGCACCTCCAGTCGCCTGCAGGACCTTGTCATGGGGGTCCTCAACAAGGTCGTCGCGCAGTCGGCCGAGGCCGGTGCGCTGCCGACGCTCATGGCTGCCACCGCCGAGCTGCCGGGTGCGGCCTACATCGGGCCGAACGGTCCAGGGGAGGCCCGCGGGCGCCCGCACCTGGTCGGCGCCTCCGACGCCGCGACCGACGTGCAGACCGCGGCGCAGCTCTGGACGGTCAGCGAGGAGCTGACCGGGGTCTCGTTCGACTTCGACGCCACGTGATCGTCACCACCCCGGAGGAGCTCGAGGGGATGCGCCGGGTCGGGGCGCTCGTCGCCGAGACCCTGACGGCGATGCGCGCCGAGATCCGTCCCGGCATCAGCACCGGGGAGCTCGACCTCGTCGCCGCCCGGTTGTGGGCGAAGCGCGGGGCCACCTCGGCCCCGATCGAGACCTACGAGTTCCCCGGGACGACCTGCATCTCGGTGAACGAGGAGATCGTCCACGGCGTCCCCGGCGCCCGGGTGCTGCGCGAGGGGGACCTCGTCACCCTGGACGTGACGCCCGAGCTCGACGGCTTCTACGCCGACGCCGCGATCACCGTCCCGGTCGGGCGGGTCTCCGCCGAGGCGCAGCGCCTGCTCGAGGCGACGCAGGCGTGCCTGGTGGCGGCGGTGACCGCGGCGCGGGAGGGCGCTGCGCTGCGGGTGGTGGGTGCGACGACCGCGCACCTCGCTCGGTCCCGGGAGGTGACCGTCTACCCGGAGCTCCTCGGCCACGGGATCGGGCGTGAACTCCACGAGGCCCCGCAGGTCCCGAACGTCGACTGGCCGCACCTCAAGCAGCCGCTCCGTGCGGGCCTCGTGATGGCGATCGAGCCGATGGTCGGCCTCGGCGGCGCCGAGATCGAGACACGCGAGGACGGCTGGACGATCGCGACGACGGACGGCTCGCTCAGCGCGCACTTCGAGCACACGGTGATGGTCTCCGGGGACCGCCCCGTCGTCCTGACCGGGTGAGCCGGGGCGGGCGCCGCAGCGGCCACTAGTGTCCGCTTCCATGGCGACGAAGAAGCCCGACGAGCTCTACCTGATCGACGGCAACTCGCTCGCCTACCGCGCGTTCTTCGCCCTCCCGGAGTCGATCGCCACCTCGACGGGCTTTCCCACGAACGCGATCTTCGGGTTCGCCTCGATGCTCGTGAAGCTCATGACCGAGCACGGCTCGCAGCCCACGATCTGCGTCTGGGACAAGGGCCACTCGGGGCGGAAGGAGGTCTACAGCGAGTACAAGGCGCAGCGGACCTCCCGGCCGGACCTGCTCAAGCAGCAGTGGCCGCACATCGTCGAGCTCTGCGAGGCCTTCGGCTATCCGAACGTCTCCGTCGAGGGCTACGAGGCCGACGACGTCATCGCCTCGATCGCGGAGCGGGCCCGCGAGGCGGGGGTGCCGAGCGTCATCGTCACCGGGGACCGCGACGCCTTCCAGCTGATCGGCGACGACGGGCTCGTGAAGGTCATGGCGACCGCGCGCGGCATCACCGACACGAAGCTCTACGACCGCCAGGCGGTCATCGACCGGTACGGCATCGCGCCCGAGCTGATCCCGGACTTCTACGGCCTGAAGGGCGACACGAGCGACAACATCCCCGGCGTCCCCGGGATCGGGGACAAGACCGCCGCCGATCTCCTGCAGCGGTTCGGGGACCTCGAGACGATCCTCGCGAGCGTGGACCAGATCTCCGGCGCCAAGCGCAAGGAGAACCTCACGATCCACGCGGACAACGCCCGGATGTCCCGGGAGCTCGCGACGATCCAGCGCGACATCCCGGTCGATATCGACCCGACGGCCGAGCTCACCCGTTCGCCCGACCGGTCGAAGCTGCGGGAGACGTTCCGCCACTTCGAGCTCCGCGACCCGCTGCGCCGGCTCGAGGAGGCGCTCGGCGACCCGGAGGAGGCTGCACCCGCGCCGGTCGCCGAGACGACGCTGGCCGCCGAGGTGCGCGAGGCGCCGCTCGCCTCGCTCGCGAAGGCGCTGCCGGAGGGTGCGGAGGTGGCCGTCGCGGTGAGCGAGCCCGAGATCGCCGAGGGTGAGCTGTTCGCCGCCGAGCCCGTGTGGCGGTGGGCGGTGAGCACCGGCGAGCTGCTGTTGGCAGGCGACTGCGCGCGGCCCGAGGACCTCGTCGCCGCGCTCGGCGAGCGGCCCGTGGCCGTCCACGACGCCAAGCGGCTCGGGGTCGTCCCGGAGCGGCTCGTCCACGACACGCTGCTCGGGGCGTTCCTGCTCGAGCCCGCGCGGCGCAGCTACCCGTTCGCGGACCTCGCCGAGGAGCGCGGGTTCGCCTCCACGGTGGAGGACCCGACCGCCTCTGCCGCCCTGCTGACGGCCGCGCTGGCCGGCTGGCAGCGCGAGCAGCTCGAGGAGCGGGGCCTGCAGCCGCTCATGGACGACGTGGAGCTTCCGCTGGTCGCCGTGCTGCGGGCCATGGAGCAGGCGGGCGTGCGCCTGAACCGGGAGACGTTCGCGACGATCAAGACGAAGGTCGACACCGAGATCGCCTCGCTCGAGCGCGAGGTGTGGGAGCTCGCCGGGGAGGAGTTCGTGCTCGGCTCCCCGCAGCAGCTCGGGCAGGTGCTCTTCGAGAAGCTCGGGCTCTCCCGCAAGCGGCGCGGCAAGACCGGGTTCTCGACCGATGCGCGGGTGCTCCAGGCGATCCGCCACGAGCACGCGGTGGTGCCGAAGATCGAGCGCTGGCGCGAGCTCAACCAGCTCTCGAAGACCTACCTGGACGTGCTGCCACACCTCGTCGACGCCGAGGAGCGGATCCACACGACGTTCCTGCAGGTCAACGCGCAGACCGGGCGCCTGGCCTCCACCGAGCCGAACATGCAGAACGTGCCGGTGCGGACGGAGCTCGGCCGGGAGATCCGACGCTGCTTCGAGGCCGCGCCGGGCAACGTGCTGCTCTCGGCCGACTACTCCCAGGTGGAGCTGCGGGTGCTCGCCCACGTGGCCGACGAGCCGGTGCTCAAGCAGATCTTCCTCGACGGCCTGGACGTCCACACGGCCACCGCCGCGCAGGTCTTCGGCCGGTCCCCGGAGGAGCTCACGCCGATGGACCGGTCCAAGGCGAAGATGATCAACTACGGGATCGTCTACGGCCTCTCTGACTACGGCCTCGCCGACCGGCTGAACATCGACCGCGCCGAGGCCAAGGCCTTCATCGACGCCTACCTCGAACGCTTCGACCGCGTTCACGCCTTCATGACCGCAACGATCGAGCAGGCCACCGAGGAGGGGCACGTCACGACGCTCTACGGGCGCCGTCGCCAGATCCCGGAGCTGAAGGCCCGTAATTATCAGGTGCGCACCCAGGGCGAACGGTTGGCGGTCAACACGATCATCCAGGGCACCGCGGCCGACGTCATGAAGCTCGCGATGATCGGTGCCCACAGGGCGCTCGCCGCCGAGCAGCTCACCACGCGGCTCATCCTCACGATCCACGACGAGCTGCTCTTCGAGGGGCCGGAGTCGGAGATGGATCAGGTGCGCGCACTCGCCGAGCGGGAGATGACCGCCCCGTGGCCGCACACGCCGCCGCTGTCTGTCGACGTCGGCGTCGGGCGCACCTGGATGGACGCGAAGTAGCCTCCCGCCATGCTCGACATCGCCACCCAGGACCGCTTCGTCCTGCGCCAGCGCATTCGCCTGGTCATCAACCAGTACGAGTTCTCGATCCCGGGCGCCGACGAGGGCGAGGACGGCGAGGCGTTCTGCTTCGTCGAGCAGAAGCGTTTCAAGTTCAAGGAGGACATCGGCTTCTTCGCCGACGCCTCCAAGGAGGAGCCGCTCATGCGGATCCTCGCCCGTCAGCGCTTCGACCCCAAGGCCCGCTACGACATCACGACCGCGGCGGGCGAGCCGATCGGACAGATCCAGAAGGTCTTCGGGAAGTCGCTGTTCCGCTCCACCTACACGCTCTTCGGCGCCGACGGCTCCGAGGTCTGCGTCGCCCGCGAGAAGTCGCTCGGCAAAGCTCTCTTCCGTCGCCTCGTCGGGCTCGTTCCCTACGTCGGCGACTTTGCGGACTGGCTGCCGATCGCCTACGACTTCGAGTTCGTGCGCGGCACCGGCGAGGAGGAGCAGGTGCTCGCCGAGAACGTGCGTCGGCGCTGGAAGTGGCGCGACATCTACGACATCGACGCGAGCGCCGACACGGCAGGGATCCTCGACCGCCGGCTGCTGCTCAGCGCCACGGTCGGGATGGACGCGCTCCAGGCGCGGTAGCAAACGTGGACCGCAACCTCGCGCTCCTGCTCACGGTCCTCGCCGGCGGCCTCATCGCGCTGCAGGCGCCGATCAACGGACGTTTCGGGCGGACGATCGGATCGCTCCCGGCCGCGAGCGTGTCGTTCGCGCTGGGCCTCGTCGTGCTGCTCGCGATCGTCACGATCCGTGGCGAGGTCGGACGCCTCGGCGAGGCCGCCCACGTCCCCTGGTGGTACCTCATCGGCGGCGTCCTCGGTGCGGCGTACGTGACCACGGTGCTCGTCACCATCGGCACCCTCGGGGCGGGCGCTGTCGTCGCGGCGACGATCGCCGCCCAGCTCACGGTCTCGCTGCTCATCGACCAGTTCGGGTGGCTCGGCGTCGCCCGGGATCCCATCACCGTCACGCAGGTGATGGGAGTCGTGCTGCTCGCGCTCGGCGTGTACCTGATCGTCCGCACCTGACTCGACGGATGAACGGTTGATTTCGCCGCGTGAGAGGCGGAGAATATGGCGCATGGACACGCTTCGGAACACCTTCTGGGTCGCCTCGATCAGCCTCGTGGCCTGCTTCGCGCTCTTCGCGGTGCTGGGCGCGTTCCCGACAAGTGCCGTCGGGCTCTTCGTCGTGATGGGCGTGCTCGCGCTGCTGTTCGCCGGGCACATGTTCGTGCAGAGCCGCTACCAGGGCCCGCGGGACCCGCGCCTGATCCACGATCGGGAGCGTCGCGGCTTCTGAGCTGGACGAGGGCCGACTGACGCCGCCGGTGGGTCTCGGCGGCCTGGCCCTCAGGCGAGGGCCGGCTCGAGCACCGGCGCGGGGGCGGCGACGGGACGCTCGGCGCCTTCGGTGACGAACGACGGCGGGGCGATGTCGTAGTAGTGCTGGAAGGACCACCGGATGAGGCCCGGGCGGTCGAAGAGGTCGAGCACACGATCGAGCAGCGGCCGGGCCGTGAAGTGGCCCACCAGGCGCTGGGTCCGCAGCATCCACCGGAACTTCCAGCGCGTCTGCTCGGAGAAGTCGTCGTAACGCTCGAGCGCCTGCTCGCGGCTTTGGCGGCCGTCGAGGACGAGGCGCAGCTCCCGCCCGGCGGCAAGGCCGAAGTAGAAGGCGGTGCGGATGCCCTCGGCCGAGAGCGGCAGGCAGTGGCCCGCCGAATCGCCGACGAAGAAGATGCCGTCCTCGGTCGCCGCGCGCAGCTCGTGCGGGATCCAGTTGCCCTGGTACTCGTTGGGCTCGAGGCCGAGATCGCGGGTGAGCTGCACCGTCTCGCGCTTCACGTGGTTCCTCGGCTCGAAGGAGCCGAGGCCGATCCGGACCTCGTCGCCGGCCGGGAAGGCCCAGCCGTAGCCCGAGGCCACGTACTTCGGGTCGATCCACAGCTCGAGGTCCTCACCGGTGGCCGGGGGATGGACCTCCAGGCCGCGGGAGAGGCGCGCCTCGGGGGGCTGGATCGCCTCGGGGGCGTTGGACAGCGTTCGCCGCCAGCCGAGCGCGTCGACGATCAGCGGCGCGGTCAGGTCACCGCGGTCGGTGTGCACGACGTTCCCGGTGCGGCCCTCGACCTTCGCGGTCTCGAACTCGGTCTCGTCCCCCTGCGCCCGAAGCAGCGCGCAGAGGTGGCGGTAGTCGAAGGTCGAGAACGTGAACGGCAGCCGCCACGAGTAGGACTTCCGCGGCCGGTGCATCACCAGATCGGTGAACGTCTGCCGGATCGCGGCGTCCAGCCCGAGGTTCTCGAGCCAGGCCGTCGGGGCGGCGCAGGCGGAGGTCTGCCGCTCCCCGATCTCGTACCGGTCGATCATGAGCACGCGCTTGCCGGAACCCTGGAGTTCCCGCGCGATCGTCAGGCCCGCGAAGGACGCTCCACAGATCAGGACGTCGTACTCGCCGCCCAGGGGGGTGCGCTCGTCACCGCGCTTAGTCGCTCGAACCGGCATGGCCAGGCAGTCTAGGAAGCCCTACCCAGCGCGCATCGGCCAATAGGAGCGCGCTAGTCTCGAAGCACAAATGACCACCATCACAACTACCCCAGAAGCCAAGGTCGTCGAAGGCTCCAACGGCCTGCTGCTCGAGATCGACGGACAGATCGTCCCGAACTACGACGCCACGTTCTCCCTGTTCGAGGAAGGCGAGGTCGTCTCCGGCATCGTCGTTCGCATCGACAAGGACGAGGTCCTCGTCGACATCGGCTACAAGAGCGAAGGGGTCATCCCCTCCAACGAGCTCTCGATCCGCAAGAACATCGACCCGCACGACGAGGTCGAGATCGGCGAGGAGATCGACGCACTCGTCCTCACCAAGGAGGACCAGGACGGCCGCCTGATCGTCTCCAAGAAGCGTGCGCGCTTCGAGAAGGCCTGGCGCCGCATCGAGGCCGCCGCCGAGAGCGGTGAGCCCGTCGAGGGTCTCGTCATCGAGGTCGTCAAGGGCGGCCTCATCATCGACCTCGGGGTCCGCGGCTTCCTGCCCGCCTCGCTCGTCGACATCCGCCGCGTGCCGGACCTCGACCAGTACATGAGCACGAAGATCGAGTGCAAGGTCATCGAGCTCAACCGGTCGCGCAACAACGTGGTGCTCAGCCGTCGCGCCGTGCTCGAGGAGGAGCGCAAGGAGCAGCGCCAGGAGATCCTGGACCGCCTGCAGCCCGGCCTCGTCGTCGAGGGCCAGATCTCGAACATCGTGGACTTCGGTGCGTTCGTCGACCTCAACGGCATCGACGGCCTCATCCACATCTCCGAGCTGTCGTGGTCGCACGTCAACCACCCGTCGGAGATCCTCAACATCGGCGACACCGTCGCGGTGAAGGTCCTCGACATCGACCGCGAGCGTCAGCGCATCTCCCTCGGTCTCAAGCAGACCCAGGAGGACCCGTGGCAGCGAGTCGTCGACACCTACCGGGTGGGCGACGAGCTCGAGGGCAACGTCACGAAGGTCGTCACCTTCGGTGCGTTCGTCGAGATCCTCGACGGCGTCGAGGGCCTCGTGCACATCTCCGAGCTCGCCAACCACCACGTGGAGAACCCGCGTGAGGTCGTGCAGCCCGGCGATCCGGTCCGCGTGAAGATCCTGGAGATCGACTCCGAGCGCCGCCGGCTCTCGCTGTCGGTCAAGCGCGTCGAGGGGCAGATCCTCCCGATCCGCGACCTCTCGGGCGAGGACCTCGGCCCGCTCGACGACGTGCCCGCCGGGCTCGTCGACGAGAGCCTCTACACCGACGGCCAGGGTGCCGCGCTGGCCGCCTTCGGTGGCGTGCCGGCGAGCCCGGCCGACGCCGGTACGGGTGACGCCGACGTGGTCGACGCGGCCGCCGCAGGCGTCGAGGAGCCCGAGGCCGCCGTGGCCGAGGCTGACGACGCCGTCGCCGAACCCGAGCCCGCCGCGCCGACCGAGGGCGACGCTCCGGCCGAGCCGTCCGGCAGCGCCCCGGCCGAGGGTGTCGAAGAGGCACCGGCGGACGAGGCACCGGCAGAGGCCCCGGCGGACGAGACCCCGGCCGACGAGCCCGAGGCGGCCCCGGCCGAGGAGGCCCCGGCGACGCCGGAGGCCCCCGCGACCGAGCCGCAGGCGCCCGTCGACCCGGCGGCTCCCGCCGCCGAGTAGTCACCGCTCCCGTGCCGGTCCCCTTCGTCGGCCTGACCGGGGGACTCGGCTCGGGGAAGTCAACCGCCCTGGCCGCGCTCGCGCGGTTGGGGGCGCTGACGCTCTCGACCGACGCGGTCGTACACGAGCTCTACGCAGGTGACGTGGTGCGCGACGCGGTCGTCGCCCGCTGGGGGTCCGATGTGGCGCCCGGCGGCGTGGTCGATCGGAGCCGCGTGGCCGAACGGGCCTTCTCCTCCGACGAGGAGCGCAGCTGGCTCGAGACGCTCATCTGGCCGCTCGTCGGCCAGCGCGTCGTCGACTTCCGCGCCGCCGCCGAGGCCGCCGACCCGGCTCCGCCGGCAGCGGTCGTGGAGACCCCGATGCTCTTCGAGGCCGGGCTCGAGGCCATGTACGACACGACGATCGCGATCGTCGCGCCGGAGGAGGTCCGGGCGGAGCGTGCCGCGGCCCGCGGCCACGCCGCCGTGAACGAACGCGCCGCCCGGCAGCTCTCGCAGCAGGAGAAGGCGGATCGAGCGGCGTATGTGGTGGAGAACGCGGGAACCGAGTCGGAGCTGGAGTCCGATCTGGCCGGGGTGCTTGCTTCACTGGGAACCTGATGTCTTCACGTAGTGCATCCGCCGCCCGCCGTCCGCGGGGCACCGGTGCGCCGGCCGCGCGGTCCGGCGCGTCGCGGCATGCCCCACCCGCCGCGGCGGGGCGCGGGCGCGCAGCCGGCGGAAAGCAGCGCTCCGGTGCGGTCCGGCGCCGGCGCCGTCGCGGCGCCGGGCTGGGCGCGGTGCTGGTGCTGGCGGTGGCGGGGCTCATCGCCGTGCTCGGCGCCACCGGGGTCTTCGACTCCGCGGTCCGCGAGATCACGCTGCCGCTCCGCCATGAGGACGTCATCCGGCAGCAGGCGGCGGACAAGGGCATCGACGCGGCGTTGATCGCGGGGATGATCTACACGGAGTCCCGCTTCCGCGACGGTCAGGAGTCGAGCGCCGGGGCCCTCGGGTTGATGCAGATCACGCCGATGACCGCACGCGACATCGCGCGCAAGTCCGGCGGCGACCTCTTCGAGATCGAGGATCTGGCGACGCCCCAGGTGAACATCGCCTACGGCGCCTACTACATGCGCTACCTCCTGAACCGCTTCGGCGGCGACGAAGCGCTCGCCCTCGCGGCCTACAACGGCGGCGAAGGCAACGTGGAGAAGTGGGTGGCCGAGGCGACCGCGGACGGCGGGCGCTTTCGCATCCGTGACATCCCCTTCACGGAGACCCGCGAATACGTCACGAAGGTCCGCGAGGCCGAGCAGCAGTACCGCGCCACGTATGCGCGCGAGCTCGGCCTGTAGTCAGACGGCGTCCTTGACCGCCGGCTCCTCTCCGCGCTGGAGCCGCGAGTGGGTGCGGCCGTAGAACGCGTAGATGAGGAATCCGATCGCAAGCCAGATCCCGAAGCGCAGCCAGGTCTCACCGGAGAGCTTCGTCATCAGATAGATGCACAGCAGGGTGCCGATGATCGGAAACGCCGGTACGAACGGGACGCGGAAGCCGCGCTCGAGGTCGGGCTGGGTCCGGCGCAGGACGATGACGCCGACGTTCACGATCACGAAGGCGAACAGCGTCCCGATGTTCACGAGCTTCGCCAGCTCGGCCAGCGGCAGGAAGGCCGCGAGCGCCGCGATCCCCAGGCCGAAGACGATGGTCGTGTTGACCGGCGTCTTCCGGGCCGACAGCCGCCCGAAGAACTTCGGCACGAGCCCGTCCCGCGCCATCGCGAACATGATCCGCGTCTGCCCGTAGAACACGGTGAGCACGACGCTCGTGATGGCGATGAGGGCACCGATCGACATGATGTCGCCGGCCCAGGGTCCGAGCTCGCCCCCCATACGGAGCGCGTCGGTCAGCGGCGAATCGGAACCGTCGAGCTTCCCCGCCGGGACCAGCCCCGTGGCCACGAGCGCGACGAGGATGTAGATGAACGTGGCGATCGCCAGCGCTCCGATGATGGCGATCGGAAGGTCGCGTGACGGGTTCTTCGCCTCCTCGCCGGAGGTCGAGATGGCGTCGAAGCCGATGTACGCGAAGAAGATCAGGGCCGCGGCGTCCACCGTCCCGGACATCCCGTTGGGGGCGAAGGGGGTGAAGTTCCCCGACTTGAAGTGCAGTGCCCCGGCGACGACGAAGAACGCGAGGATGCCGACCTTGAGGAAGACCATCACGGTGTTCGCCCGCGCGCTCTCCCGCACCCCGTAGATCAGAAGAGCGCCCACGCCGAGCACGAGGACCACGGCGGGCAGGTTGAACGAGCCGCCCTCGCCGGGCGCCTGGGCGAGTGCGTCGGGCAGGTTCAGGCCGAAGACCGACTTGAGGAGATCCTGGAGGTAGCCGCCCCAGCCGACGGCCACGGCCGCCACCGATATGCCGTATTCGAGGATCAGGTCCCAGCCGATGATCCAGGCCACGAGCTCCCCCAGGGTGGCGTAGCCGTAGGTGTACGCGCTCCCGGAGATCGGGATCGTGGAGGCGAGCTCGGAGTAGGAGAGCGCGGAGAACACGCAGGTCACCCCGGCGAGCAGGAACGAGAGCACGATCGCCGGTCCGGAGGTTCCGATCGCCTCGCCGATGATGACGAAGATGCCCGTGCCGATGACGGCGCCGAGCCCGAGCGCGGTCAGGTCGAGCGCCCCGACGGCGCGCTGAAGCCCGTCCTCGCCTTCGCTCTCCTGCTTCATCCGCTCTGCGGACTTGCGCGCGAACGGGCCCCGGGCGGCGGGGGCGGGGATGGGGACGCGAGGGCCGGTCATGTTGGCGCAGGCAGCTACCCGTCCCGCATGAAGCTAATCCAGGATTCGGGGCGGCGACGGACAGATCCCGACCGGGGCGCGGCCTATCGTGGAACGCCATGCCCGAGTTCCGTCTCGACTCGACCTACAGCCCCGCCGCCGACCAGCCCAAGGCAATCGAGCAGATCGCCGCCTCGGTCCGCGCCGGCAACAACTACACGACGCTGCTCGGGGCCACCGGCACCGGCAAGACGATGACGATGGCCGCGACCATCGCGGAGCTGAAGAAGCCCGCGCTCGTCATGGCGCACAACAAGACGCTCGCCGCGCAGCTCTGCAACGAGTTCCGGACGTTCTTCCCCGACAACGCGGTCGAGTACTTCGTCTCCTACTACGACTACTACCAGCCCGAGGCCTACGTCCCGAGCCGGGACCTCTACATCGAGAAGGACTCGGCGATCAACGAGGAGGTCGACCGCCTCCGCCACGCCGCGACCGCCGCGCTCTTCGCGCGGCGTGACGTGATCATCGTGGCCTCGGTCTCCGCGATCTACGGCCTCGGCTCCCCCGAGACCTACGACGACAACCTTCAGAACCTCATCAAGGGCGAGACGATCGACCGGGACGGGCTGCTGCGCAAGCTCGTCTCGATCCAGTACACCCGCAACGACGTCGCGCTCGGACGCGGGTCGTTCCGCGTGCGCGGTGAGTCGCTCGAGATCTTCCCCGCCTACTCGGACTCGACCGCGTTCCGGGCCACGCTCTTCGGGGACGAGATCGAGCGCCTTCAGGAGTTCGATCCGCTCACCGGGGAGCTCGTCCAGGACGACCTGGAGCACGTCGCGATCTGGCCGGCCTCGCACTACAACGTGCGTGAGGGCACAGTCGACGCCGCGCTCACCGAGATCGGGCGCGAGCTCAACGAGCGCTGCGGGCAGCTCGAGGCCGAGGGGAAGCTGCTCGAGAGCCACCGCCTCCGGCAGCGCACGCAGTACGACATGGAGATGCTCAAGGAGACGGGCTTCTGCAACGGGATCGAGAACTACTCCCGGATCCTCGACGGGCGGCCGCCCGGAGCCCGGCCGTACTGCCTCGTCGACTACTTCCCCGACGACTTCGTCTGCTTCCTGGACGAGTCCCATCAGACCGTCCCGCAGATCGGCGGCATGTTCGAGGGCGACCGCTCGCGCAAGCAGACCCTGGTGGACTACGGGTTCCGGCTGCCGAGCGCCATGGACAACCGTCCGCAGAAGTTCGACGAGTTCCTCTCGATCACCCCGCAGATCGTCTTCGTCTCCGCGACGCCCGGCAAGTACGAGCGGGCGCATTCGCCGAACATCGTCGAGCAGATCGTGCGCCCGACCGGGATCGTCGACCCGCCCGTCGACGTGCGGCCCACGCGCAACCAGATCGACGACCTCATGAACGAGTGCCGCACGATCGTCGACAAGGGCCAGCGGGTCCTCATCACCACGCTCACGAAGAAGATGAGCGAGGACCTCACCGACTACCTGCTGGAGATGGGCTTCAAGGTCCGCTACCTGCACTCCGAGATCGACACGCTCGAACGGATCCAGATCATCCGGGACCTGCGGCTGGGGGAGTACGACGTGCTCGTCGGCGTGAACCTGCTCCGGGAGGGGCTCGACATCCCCGAGGTCGGGCTCGTGGCGATCCTCGACGCGGACAAGGAGGGCTTCCTGCGTGGGGAGACGTCGCTGATCCAGACGATCGGCCGCGCCGCCCGGAACGTCGACTCCCGCGTGATCATGTACGCGGACAAGGAGACCAACGCCATGCGCGTGGCGCTCGAGGAGACCGACCGACGCCGCGCGATCCAGCTCGCCTACAACGAGGAGCACGGCATCACGGCCGCCTCCATCGTCAAGGGGATCTCGGACATCGCCGAGTTCCTGCAGGCCGAGGGGAAGACCCCCAAGGGCCGCCGCCGCTCGGACCGCAAGCGCGTGAAGACCGACGGCATGGCGACCTCGGAGCTCGAGAAGACCATCATCGAGCTCGAGGAGGAGATGCTCGCCGCCGCCGACGAGCTGCGCTTCGAGTACGCCGCCCGTCTGCGGGACGAGGTGCGCGACCTCCAGAAGGAGCTCAGGGCCATGCAGAACACCACCGGGGTCACGATCGAGCCGGGCTGACGCCCGGCCGCAGGTCGTTCCGGGCGGCTGCAGGAACGCGCCCGACCCTCGCCCGCGGCTTGCACGCGCTGTTCCCCGTCTGCCACGGTGGAGGTGATGGAGTGCGTGAGGTGCGGCCGTGGGGCCCGTACGGGGGCGAAGTTCTGTGACGGCTGCGGCCTGCGGCTGGCCGGCGGCTGCTCGGCCTGCGGCCACGATCTCCGGGCCGACGCACGATTCTGCGACGCGTGCGGGACATCGGCGGGAGCGGCACCGGTCGAGGCTTCGCTCCCCGCGGCACCGTCGACGGTCGCGAGCACGTCCTACGCCGGGCCGGACCGGCGGACCGGGCGCGGCCCGCTGGGCTCGTCGGCGACGACGCCCCGACGACGCAGTGAGGATCTGCTCGCGCCGCCCGCAGCGGACCCGCCCGCGGCGCCCCGGAGGCGCAGCTCCGACCGCGATCCGAGCGCCCGCGGGGCGACCCGTCCCGGCGACCCGCGCGTGGGGCTGCCGGAGGTCGCGCAAGAGCTCGTCGCCACCGTCGAGCACCCGCCCGGGGAGCGGAAGCAGGTCACCGTCCTCTTCGCAGACGTCGAAGGCTCGATGGAGCTCGCCGAACAGCTGGACGACGAGCGCTGGCGCGACATCATGAACGGCGTCTACAACATCTTCTGCGGTGTCGTGGAGCGGTACGAGGGAACCGTGCACCAGTTCGTGGGTGACGGGGCGATCGCCTACTTCGGCGCGCCGGTCGCCCACGAGGACCACGCCCGCCGCGCCTGCGTGGCGGCCATGGACCTGCTCGACGAGCTCAAGGTCTTCGGGCGTCACCTGTCCGACGACGAGGACCTCGAGTTCCACGTCAGGATGGGGCTGAACTCGGGCGACGTCGTGGTCGGGGCCGTCGGGGAGGACGACAACTCCGAGTACGTCGCCATCGGGCACACCGTCGGCCTGGCCCAGCGCATGGAGGCGCTCGCGGCCTCGGACACGGCCGTCGTGTCGGAGAACACGGCCGCCCTGGTCCGCGGCAAGGTCCGGCTCCGTGATCGCGGCACCTTCGACGTCAAGGGAGCACGCGCGCCCCTGCGGGTGCACGAGCTCGTCTCCGTGCGCGGGCACCGCGACGACGACCAGCGGATCCTTCCGCTCGTCGGCCGTCACCTCGAGCTCTCCCTGCTGGACGCTGCGCTGCAGCGGGCCGCCGGTGGCAACGGACAGGTCGTCGCGATCCAGGGCGACGCGGGCATCGGCAAGCACCGGCTCGTCGGCGAGTTCAGCGCCCGGGCACGCGAGCTCGGGCTCGAGACGATCTCGGTGGAGGCGCTCGCCCACGAGCGGAACGTCCCGCTGCTGACCCTGCAGACCCTGCTCCTGGCCTTCTTCCGCGTCGAGGCGTCGACCTCGGTCGAGGAGCGACGGGAACGGATCGGGGCAGCGTTCGCCGTCCTGGACCCGGCCGCCACGGAGGAGCTGCCCATCCTGCTCGAGCTGCTCGGCGTCGGCGAACGGCGCGCCGAGGGTGAGCCCGGCCCACCGGTCGCGAGCCGCCGCCGCGTCGCTCGGATGCTCGGCCGCCTTCTCCGGGCGCGGACCCAGGAGGAGCCGCTGCTCGTGGTCGTTCAGAACCTCCAGTGGCTGGATCCCGCGAGCCGCGAGCGGATGGTCGACCTGGTCAGCGCAGTGGCCGGCTCGCACGTCCTGCTCGTGATGACCCACCGTCCCGAGCACCAGGTCGCCTGGCCCGCGGAGGTCAACACGATGCGCCTCGGGCCGCTGACCCCGGACGAGCAGCGGCGTCTGCTGGGGGTGATGCTCGGAGAGGACACGAGTGTCGACGAGCTCGCGGGACGCGTCGCCGCCCGCGCCGCCGGCAACCCGCTGTTCCTCGTGGAGATGGTGCGCTCGCTCGCCGACGGCGGCACCCTCGCCGGCGAGCCGGGGCAGTACGTGCTGAGCGGGACGCTCGAGGACGGCGCGATCCCGCCCACCGTCGAGGCGCTCATCGCGGCGCGCATCGACCGGCTGCCCGACCGGCAGAAGGCGGTGCTGCAGGCGGCCGCGGTGGTGGGGGAGGAGTTCGCCGACGAGGTGCTCCGCCGGGTCTGCGACCTGCAGCCCGCGGAGCTCGAGGACGCGCTGGAGGCGCTGGAGGCGGGGGATCTGCTCCGGGCGATCGACACGGGGCACGCGTTCCGGCAGACGGTCGTGCAGGAGGTCGCCTACCGGCAGCAGCTGGAGCGCCGCCGGCGCGCGCTGCACGCGGCTGCGGCCGCGGCCCTGGCCGACGCCGACGGCGAGCTCGAGCAGGAGCATCTCGCGCTCATCGCGGCGCACGCGGAGCGCGCAGGAGACCTTGTCCCGGCGGCCGAATGGCACGCTCAGGCTGCCCGCGCCGCCGTCGACGAGCCCGTCCGCGAGATCGAGCACTGGCGTCACGTGCGCCGCCTGCTCCGCGACGAGCAGGCGAGTGACGAGTGGCTCGACCGCCTCGGGCTGTCCGCCTGCGTGCGGCTGCTGACCCTGGAGCGGGGACGGAGCGAGCCCAGCGGCGAGGCGGCCGAGCTCCACCGGGACGCCCACGCCCTCGCGGCGAGGACCGGCGCGGCCGGGGAGCTCGTGGCGGCGCTCGTCGGGCAGAGCCTCGAGCAGGTGGCGCTCGGCGAGCTCGAGACCGCGCTCGCCCTGGGCGCCGAAGCGCTGGACGCCGCGCAGCGGGCGGGCGACGCGGAGGCGGAGGCGGTGGCGAGCTGGATCGCGGTCCCGCTCGCGGCCAGCGGGCGCTTGGAAGAGGCCCATCGTCAGCTCAGCCGCGCTGTGCAACTCGCCGAGACCCGGCCGACGCTCGGCCGCGGGGTGATGGTCGAGAGCCAGCTCGCCTGGGCGCATCAGCACCGGGCCTGGGTCAACGCCCAGATGGGGAACCTCGGCGCCGCCCGGGCGGACGGGGAGCTCGCGGTCGCGCTCGCGGTCCGCCAAGGCGACCAGTACGTCGAGCTGCTCGCCCACGGGATGCTCGGCACCGTGGAGGCGCTCGGCGGCGACCCGCTCGCCGCGCTCGAACGCTTCGAGCGGGCGCTCGAGCTCGCGGACACGCTCGAGGATCCGCCGCGCCTGCTCGACCTCCGCGTCGATCACGCGGTCGCCCTGATCGCCTGCGGGCGTGGGGAGGAGGGGCGCGCGGTGCTCGCCGAGGTTCGGACGAGGCTCGAGGACCTCCCACCCGCGAACCCCCCGGCCGTCGCGGCGCTGACGGCCATGGCGGCCTCGTGTCTGCTCGAAGGCCGGCTCGCCGACGCCGTGGCCGCCGGTCGCGATGCCGTCGCCGCCGCGCGCCGCTGCGGGGCGAGCTTGTACGAGATCCCGGCCACGCTGGCCCTCGGCCACGCGCTCGCGGCCGAGGCGGCGGAGGGCCGGGCCGAGCCCGGAGCCGCACGGGAGGCGGTCGATCGCGGGCTGCTGCTGGTGCGGGCCACACGAGCCGGGGCCCACGCTCCGGCGCTCCACGCCCTCTCGGCCACCGTGGCCGAGCTCGAGTCCGAGCCTGAGCTCGCGAACCGGGCCCGGGCCGCTCGGGACGAGGCGCTCGCCGGGACCCGCCTGGTCGCGCGACCGCCTTGGCGCCCGGCACCGCGGGACTCCGCCCCGCCACCGGGACACACCCGGGACGTTGCGGCCTGATGGCCTGGGTCGAGGTCTTCGCCGTGTTCGTCGTCTGTCACTGCCTCGGCGACTTCCTCCTGCAGACGAACCACCAGGCGCTCAACAAGCCGCGTGGACTGAGCCGCGACCGGGTCCGTCGCCGGGCCCTCGGCGCCCACGTCGGGACCTACGGGCTCGCGTTCGTGCCCGCCTTCGTCTGGATCGGGCTCGAGCGGCAGGCGCTGTGGGCCGTGGTGATCGCCGTCGCCGTGCTCGTGCCGCACGCGGTGCAGGACGACGGACGACTCCTGATCGCCTATCAGGAGCGGGTCAAACGCCTGCACGATCCCCCGGTGGGCCTGCGGATGATGATCGACCAGGCGAGCCACATCGTCGCGCTCTTCGCGGCGGCGTTGCTCGCTGCGTTCTGAGCTCTCATTCGCGACCCCGCGTGCCGCCGATCCGGCCGCTACGCTCGCCCGATGCCCACACCTCCGCGCATGATCGAGGAGCAGGCCCACGACTTCGTCTTCCTCGCCGACCGCTCCGAGCAGGACTGGTCGACGCTGATCGCGGCGATGGAACGGGAGCAGTTCACGGCCGGGGAGGAGGTCATCCGCGCGGGCGACACGGATCGGGCGCTCTTCCTGCTGGTCGGAGGCACCCTCGAGGTCCTCGTGGGGGGCTCGAAGGACGATGCACTCAAGTCGATCGACGCACCCACGGTCGTCGGTGAGATCGCCTTCCTCGACGCGCGGCCCCGCTCGGTGACGCTGCGAGCCGCGACGGACGGCGAGATCCTCCGGCTCGACTACGCGGAGTTCGAAGCGCTGGCCGATCGGGAGCCGGAGCTCGCCCGCGCCATCCTCTTCGACCTCGGACGGATCGTCGCGGCGCGCCTGCGCCTGGCCACCGACTTCATCGTCGACCAGCTGGAGGGCTGAGCGGGCTCACTCCGGCGGCGGATCGGGAGCCCGGCGCCGGCCACCGCCGAGCGCGGGTCCCTGCCGCAGCAGCGCCTCGAGCGCGGCCGGGGGGAGACGAGGTGCCGCGGACAGCGCCTCGAGCGCGGCGCGCGCCGCGGCGCCGGCCTCCGTCTCCGGCGGGCGGTCCGGCCGTGCGGGGTCGGCGGACGCCCCGGGCGCCGCTCCCGGAGGGGCACCGGTGCCCTCCCCGAGCGCCCGCAAGGCGGCGGGGGGCAGGCTCGCGGTCTGCCCGACACGGTCAAGAGCGGCACGGGCGAGGCTCGCGTCGAAGGGGCGCGGGGGCTCGGGCGGCGGCCGGAGCGAGCGCTCGAGGGCATGGGCGCGCCGCCGACGGTTCGCCGCCATGCGATCCGGCAGGCGGATCACGAGAGACTCAGCCAGGAGGTACGCCACGAGCATCGAGAAGATCACCTTCACGCCCTGCGCCAGGTAGATCCGCTGCAGCTTGCACATCCCGTCCTCGACCGCGCAGTTCGGTGCGGGAACGCTCGAGGCGGCGAAGAGCACGCCGGCCGCCGCTCCGATCGCGACGGCCACGAGGACGATCCCGAGGCGGACCCGGCCCGGACGATCCGGGGCGAAGCGGGGGTCGAGTCCACCGACCCTTGGCCTGTCGGACATGCGTGCGAGCCTACGCGTCCGGACGGCGTCATCATCCCGGCCGGTGACCCCGCTCCAGCGCGCGCTGACCGACTGGTACGAGGCCGCGCACCGGGACCTCCCGTGGCGGCGGACGACGGACCCGTACGCGATCCTCGTCAGCGAGGTGATGTTGCAGCAGACGCAGGTCGTCCGCGTGATCCCGCGGTACACCGCCTGGATCGCGCGCTGGCCGAGCGCCGCGTCGCTGGCGGCCGCACCGCGCGCGGAGATCCTCGCCGCGTGGGTCGGGCTGGGCTACAACCGCCGCGCGCTGCGGCTCCACGAGGCGTGCGCGGAGGTCGCACGGGAGGGCTGGCCCGGCGATGCTGCGGGGCTCCGGCGCCTCCCGGGCGTCGGCCCCTACACGGCGGCGGCGGTGGCGAGCTTCGCCTTCGGGGAGGCGGTCGCGGCGGTGGACGTGAACGTCGCCCGGGTCACGGGCCGCCTCGGTGCCGGCACGCCGGAGGAGCTCCTGGACCGCGAGTGCCCCGCAAGGTGGAACCAGGCGGTCATGGAGCTCGGAGCGACCGTCTGCCGGGCGCGGAGCGCGAGCTGCGGGAAATGCCCCCTCGCGGACTGGTGTGCGTCCGCCGGGAACACCTGGGAAACCGAGCGTGCATCAGGGGCCCGGGTGCGCTTCGAGGACACGAACCGCTGGGTCCGCGGACGGATCGTCGCCTCGCTCGCCGCGGGCCGGGGAGTGCCCGTCGAGATACCGGAAGAACGCCTGGCGCCCGCCCTCGACGGGTTGCTGCGCGACGGGCTGGTCGCGCGCGGACCCGATGGGTATTCGCTAGGCTGACGCTCTTCTGCTGCCCGTCCGGGCGGCTTAGCCGCGTCCCCCCGAAGGAGTGAGTGCTGTGGCTCTCGACCGCCAGGCCATCGAGAAGAAGGACTTCCCCATCAGTCGCCGCGGCTACGAGCCGGAGGCGGTCGACATGCACCTCGAGAGCCTCGCCGGCGAGGTCGAGCGCCTCCAGCGCAACCTCGACCAGGCGCAGCGCGCCGTCGCGAACGCCCCGGCCGCCGCGTCCGCTTCCGCGCCGAGCCCGTCCCCCGCTCAGTCGCTCGCCCTGGCCGCCTCCGAGCAGGTCCGGCTGATCGTCGGTGCCGCCGAGAGCTCGGCCGAGGACATCGAGCGCGTCGCGCAGGAGGAGGCCGCACGCATCCGGGCCGACGCCGACGCCGAGGCGCGCCGTGTCCGCGATGAGGCCGTCGGCCGCTCGCAGGACCAGGTCGGCCGGGTCGGCGAGGCCACCTCGACGATGCTGCAGCGGATGGACGCCATGGAGTCCGAGCTCGGCGCCCTGCTCGACGGCCTGCGCACCGGCACGAGCCGACTGACCGCCGATCTCTCGCTGCTCCAGGGCAACCTGGGGGATCTCTACGGCGCCGCCGGGAGCTCGCAGGCCCCCGCGCCGCCGCGCGCGGAGCCCGTGGCCGCTCCGGCCCCGGAGCCGGTCGCCGAGGCGCCCGCGCCCTTCGAGTTCGAGGAGGAGCCCGTGGCGGTCGCACCGGCCGAGAGCTTCACGCTCCCGGAACCGGTCGTCGAGGCACCCGCGCCTCCGCCTCCGCCCACGGTCGTCGAGGCGTCCGCGCCCCCGACGCCGGACCCCGCCCCGGTGCAGGACGGCGGGGACGTCGAGGGTGCACGGCTCATCGCGCTCAACATGGCGCTGAACGGGCAGTCCCGCGCCGAGACCGAGAAGTACCTGGCCGAGAACTTCGATCTCGCCGACCGCGCCGGGCTGCTCGACGAGGTCTACGCGACGGTCGAGGGCTGAGCGATCGGGATCCGCGCGTCGGTTCGCCTTCTCGGCCTTCTCGTCGCCCTGGCCGTCGGCGGGCTGCTGCTCCCCGGTGGGGCCGCGGCCAAGCCGCCGAAGGGGTTCCTGGGCATGAACGTCAACGGGCCGCTCGACGACCCGGCGTTCGATCTGGCCGGCGAGGCACGGCAGATGCGTTCGACGGGCGTCCGGTCCTGGCGGGTCGAGTTCTCCTGGGACCTCATCGAGCCGACGCAGGGCGAGTACGCGTGGGGGCCGTCGGACCGGAAGGTCCTGGCCGCCGCCGCGGCCGGGATCGACGTGCTCGGCCTCGTCGTGCGCGCACCGTCCTGGGCCAACGGGAGCTTCATCGACCCGTTCGTGCCGCCGAAGGATCCTTCGGCCTACGGCCGATTCTCCGCGGCGCTCGTGCGCCGGTACGGCCCCACGGGAGATCTCTGGAAGGAGAACCCGAACGCGCGGAAGCGGTCGGTCCGTGCCTGGGAGATCTGGAACGAGCCGAACCTGAAGGTCTACTTCCGCGATCAGCCGTTCGAGAAGCCCTACGCGAAGCTGCTGCGGTCCGCGTACCGCTCGATCAAGACGCTCGACAAGCGCTCCACGGTCGTCATGGCCGGGATGGCGAACTACTCCTGGCGGGATCTGGACCGGTTGCTGCGCAAGGAGAAGAACCTGCGCTTCGACGGGGCCGCCGTGCACCCGTTCACCGGGAAGCCGTCGGGGATGATCGAGATCGTCCGTCGCAACCGGGTGGCGCTCGACAGGCGGGGCAAGAAGCGGGCAACGCTGTGGCTCACGGAGATGACCTGGTCCTCGGCCAAGGGGAAGAAGACTCCCCTCACCAAGGGCTGGGAGACGACCGAGGGCGGCCAGGCCCGCCGGCTCACGCAGGCCTACACCCAGCTCGCGAAGTACCGACGGCGGCTCGGGATCTCGCACGTGTTCTGGTACACGTGGGCCTCCCGGGACGACGGCTCGCCCAACTCGTTCGAGTACTCGGGCCTGCGCACCACGCGCGGTGAGGGCGGCACCCGGCTGCGGAACAAGCCGGCGTTCGGCGCCTTCAAGCGCATCGCAAAGTAACCGGGCGTCGCGTGCGCGAGATCGCCGACGGCGTCCAGCTGATCACCGGGTTCCCGCGGCACGCGGTCAACTGCTACCTGGTCGGAGACGTGCTCGTGGACGCCATGGGGCGGCCCGACGCCAAGCACATCCTGCAGGAGCTCTCCGGGCGCTCCGTGGCCGCGCACGCGCTCACCCACGCACACCCCGACCATCAGGGGGCCTCGCACGCGGTCTGCTCCGCGCTGCAGCTCCCGCTCTGGGTCCACGCCGAGGACGCCCCCGCCGTGGAGGACCCGTCGCTCATCCGCTCGCGGCAGAAGGCGCACCCGCTCAACTCGCTCATGGACAAGCTCTTCACCGGGCCCGCCCATCCGGTCGCGCGGACGCTCGACGAGGGCGATGAGGTCGCCGGGTTCGAGGTCCTCCACGTCCCGGGGCACTGCGCGGGCCACATCGCCCTATGGCGCGAGCACGACCGCGTGCTGATCGCCGGTGACGTCCTCAACACCCAGCACTCGCTGCTCCAGTTCCCGCGCGGCCCACGTGAACCGATCGCGATCTTCACGCCGGACGTCGAGGAGAACCGTCGTTCGATCCGGCGCCTCGGCGAGCTGGAGCCTCGCGTCGTGGCCGTCGGTCACGGCCCGGTGTGGACCGACACGGCGTCGTTCGTGTCGTTCTGCCGTTCGGTCTGAGCTCGGCGCTCAGGGATCGACGAGGACGACCTTTCCGTCGCCCGCCCCGGCGACGGCGAGTCGGCCCGTTCCGGTGTCCACCGCGACCGAAAGCGGCGTCTGCGTCGAGGCGATCGGCTCCCCGATGACCGGCTTCTCGCCGCTGAGGTCGACCGGGACGACCTGGTTGCGCTCGCTCAAGGTGATCCAGATCGTGCTCTCCCCGTCCCAGGCCAGCCCGACCGGTGACCCGCCCAGCGGCACGCGGGCGATGAACTTCAGCCGGGGCTTCGTCTCATAGACGACGAGGGCCTTCCCGCGGGTGTCCCCCAGGGCGAGCCTCGCGTCCGGGCCGACGATGACGTGGGAGGTCCCGAGGCCCGAGCTCTGGCCTCCGAGGGCCCGGGGCTCATCCGCGTCGGTGTAGGGCTCGACGGTGTAGGCACGGACGGCGTTGACGTAGACCGTCCCGTCGACGTTCGCGACACCGCCGGGCTGGGCGTCGGTGGGGGTGCTCCCGACGACCTTCCCGCCGCGGACCACGTCCATGGACGAGTCGAACTCGTTGATGACGAAGCGACGGGCGCCGATGGCGGTGGCGTCGTGCGGGTTGGAGCCCACCTCCGTCTCAACCGGATCGCCCCCGTCGAGGGGCACCTCGACCAGCCGGTTCGCCTCCTCGCAGGGGACGAGGAACGAGCCGCCCGGCGCGCTCAGGGCGACGTGGCGGGCGCCGCTCGGCAGCCGGACCTCGCGGAGCTTCTCGCCCGACCGGCTGTCGAGGAGCACGAGCCGTGGCGGGTCGGTGACCGCCACGCCGATCGTGTGGCTCTCCGGGTCGATGGCGATGCCCTCGGGGCGGCCCCCGACGTCGATGACCATGCCCTTCGGCGCCTCGGTCACGGGCGGTCCCGGCACGGGCTCGGCGGCCTGCGGGGGGTTGAGCTGCGGCACCGGGCCGGTGGCCTTAGTCGGCGGTGGCGGCATGGCCTTGTCGCCGCAGGCGGCGAGCCCCGAGACCACGGTGACGGCGGCGAGCAGGGAGAGGGGGCGGAGCACACGGGGACGGTACCCGCACGTTGCGCGCGCCAGCTCACACGAACGTCCGTTCCCCCGGCTACGCTTTGCGGGAGTTATGACCCGTTCGACCGACATCGTCGTCTCCGGCGCCCGCGAGCACAACCTGAAGAACGTGTCGGTGACGATCCCGCGGGACGCCCTGACGGTGATCACGGGCCTCTCGGGCTCGGGGAAGAGCTCGCTCGCCTTCGACACGATCTACGCGGAGGGGCAGCGGCGCTACGTCGAGTCCCTGAGCGCGTACGCGCGGCAGTTCCTCGGCCAGATGGACAAGCCGGACGTCGATTCGATCGAGGGGCTCTCGCCGGCGATCTCGATCGACCAGAAGACCACGTCGAAGAACCCGCGCTCCACCGTCGGCACGGTCACCGAGATCTACGACTACCTGCGGCTGCTCTGGTCGCGTGTGGGGAAGCCGCACTGCCACAAGTGCGGGGCGCCGATCGCGGGCCAGTCGGCCGAGCAGATCGTCGACCAGGTCATGGAGCTGCCCGAGGGCACCCGGTTCATGGTGCTCGCCCCGGTCGTGCGCGGGCGCAAGGGTGAGTTCCGGGACCTGCTCGAGCACGCCCGCTCCGAGGGCTTCGCCCGCGTCAAGGTCGACGGCGAGGTCAAGCTGCTCGAGGACCCGATCGAGCTCGACAAGAAGTTCAAGCACGACCTCGGGATCGTCGTGGACCGCCTCGTGATGCGCGGGGACGTGCGCAAGCGGCTCTCGGAGTCCGTTGAGGTCGCGGTGGCGCTGGCCGACGGGCTGCTCGAGGTCGAGCTCGTGCCCGCCGCGGACGCCAAGGAGCCGGGGCAGATCCTGAAGTTCTCCGAGAAGTTCGCGTGCCTGAAGTGCGGGACCTCGATGCCGGAGCTCGAGCCGCGGATCTTCTCCTTCAACTCGCCGCACGGTGCGTGCGAGCGCTGCACCGGGCTCGGGTCGCAGATGGAGATCGACCCGGACCTCATCGTCCCGGACGTCCATCTCTCGCTCGGCGAGGGCGCGATCGCCCCCTGGGCCGGCTCGGCCTCCCAGTACTACGAGCAGATCACCCAGGGCATCTCGGAGGCCTACGGCGTCGACCTCGACCAGCCCTGGAACGAGCTGCCGCAGGAGCACCGCGACCTGTTCCTGCACGGGCTGGACGGCGGGCGCGTCGGGATCTCCTACAAGAACCGCTTCGGTCGCGAGCGCGCGTACGCGGCGAAGTTCGAGGGGATCGTCACGAACCTCGAGCGCCGCTACCGCGAGACGGACTCCGACGGCATGCGGGAGAAGATCGAGGAGTTCATGTCGGTGCGGCCCTGCCCGGCCTGCAAGGGGTCGCGCCTGCGGCCCGAATCGCGAGCGGTGCTCGTCGGCGGCACGGCGATCCACGAGTTCTGCGGGCTGTCGGTGCGCCGCGCGATGGCCTGGGTCGAGGAAGTCGACCTGGGGGAAACCGACCGCCACATCGCCCGGCTGATCTTCCGGGAGATCGAGGAGCGGCTGCGGTTCCTCGAGAACGTCGGCATCGGGTACCTCTCCATGGACCGCGCCGCGGCGACGCTGTCCGGCGGCGAGGCGCAGCGGATCCGGTTGGCCACCCAGATCGGCTCGGCGCTCGTCGGCGTGCTCTACGTGTTGGACGAGCCGTCGATCGGCCTTCACCAGCGGGACAACACGAAGCTCATCGGCACGCTCGAGCGGCTACGCGACCTCGGCAACACCGTCCTCGTCGTTGAGCACGACGAGCAGACGATGGAGGCCGCGGACCACATCATCGACATGGGACCGGGCGCGGGCGAGCACGGTGGACACGTCGTGGCCGCGGGCACGGCGAAGCAGATCGCGAGGGTGAAGAAGTCGCTCACGGGTCAGTTCCTGGCCGGGACGGCCGTGGTCGAGGTGCCCGCGCAGCGACGGACCCCGACCGGCCACCTGGAGATCCGCGGGGCGAAGCAGAACAACCTGCAGGGCGTCGACGTGCGGGTGCCGCTCGGGACCATGACCTGCGTGACCGGCGTCTCCGGCTCGGGGAAGTCCACGCTCGTCAACGAGGTGCTCTACAAGGCGGTCGCCGGCAAGCTGCATCGCGCCCGGGGGCGGGCGGGGGCGCACACCGCGGTGCTGGGGCTCGACCAGCTCGACAAGATCATCCAGGTCGACCAGTCGCCCATCGGGCGCACGCCGCGCTCGAACCCCGCCACCTACACCGGGCTCTTCGACGTGATCCGCGACTTGTTCACGAAGACGCAGGAGTCGCGGGTCCGTGGGTACAAGGCCGGGCGCTTCTCGTTCAACGTGAAGGGCGGGCGCTGTGAGGTCTGTAAGGGCGACGGCCAGATCAAGATCGAGATGCACTTCCTCCCGGACGTCTACGTCCCGTGCGAGCAGTGCCACGGCAAGCGGTACAACCGTGAGACGCTCGACATCCGCTTCAAGGGCAAGTCGATCGCGGACGTGCTCGACATGCCCGTCGAGGAGGCGGTCGGCTTCTTCGAGCACATCCCGAGGATCCGGCGCCGGCTCGAGACGCTCAACGACGTCGGGCTCGGCTACATCAGGCTCGGGCAACCCGCCACGACGCTCTCCGGCGGTGAGGCGCAGCGGGTGAAGCTCGCCACCGAGCTCTCGAAGATCGCCACGGGTCGCACCCTCTACATCCTCGACGAGCCCACGACGGGCCTCCACTTCGCTGACGTCCAGAAGCTCCTCGAGGTCCTGCACCGGCTCGTCGACGCGGGGAACTCGATCGTCGTGATCGAGCACAACCTCGACGTCATCAAGACCGCGGACCGGCTCATCGACATGGGCCCGGAGGGCGGGGAGGAGGGCGGCACGGTGGTCGCCGAGGGCACCCCGGAGCAGGTCGCCGCCGTTCCGGCCTCCTACACCGGGCAGTTCCTGGCTGAGCTCGTCGAGGCCGACGCAGCCCCGCGCCCGGGACGGACCCGGCCGCCGGCCAAGCGGAACGGAGCGAACGGCTCAGGGGCGAAGAAGCCCGCGACGAAGGCTCGCGCCAAACGCTCGAAGGCCGCGGCGTGATCCGGTGAGCGGCCTGACGGTCGCCCTCGACCGCGAGCCGCTCGCCGACCTGATCCCGCGCCTGGACGGCGGGCTGTGGATCGCTCCGGCGCGACGCCGGGACGGCGACCCCGTGAGCGGCATGGTCGCGGGCCAGGCGACCCTCGATCTCGACACCGCCGGCGGGCTCGTCGGCGTCACCGTGCTCGAAGAGCCCAACTTCTGGGAACGCGGACCGATCGCGTGGGAGCTGCCCGGCCGCGCGAGCCCGCACCGCCTCCGCATCCTCGAGCCGCAGGGCACCGTTCCCGCCACCATGCGCCTCGATCTCGCCCGCAAGCTGTGGGTGCTCGAGCTCGAGCCGTGCGATGAGCCCGAGGTCCTGGCGCTCGGGCCGCGCAGCTTCGCCGCGGTGGACGGAGACCGGCTTGTCGGGCTGCTAGCGGACCTCCGCGGGTTCAACCGGATCTGAGGCCCGGACCTCCCACATCTGGGTAGACGGAAGTCCTATGGGGTCTGGACCCCATGGCCCCGATACTCAGCAGGTCGCACAGAACTTGTCAGCTCTCGGGGTGGGAGCGGCAGGCTCCTGGCCCGTCTCCCTGTTCGGGCCGGCGATCCGTGCGCACGGTTGCGTGGGAAGCAGGTCCTCCGGGCCGGCTCTCCCGCGCAGCCGTGTCGCGTGCCACCCAGGCCGAGCTCGGCGACCGCTTCTGTCAGGGTCCGGCGCATGAACCGTGCACAGGCGAAGCAGTGGTGGCAGAAGTGGCGCTGGTACGAGCAGAACGCGCTGCGACGTCCGCTCATCCACCGTGAATTCGCCCGCCGTGAAGCGTTCTGCCGGTGGCCGGTCCACGGCAACGTCCTCGAGTCGTTCCGTGAGGGGCGCCTCGAGCTCGGCCCGCAGGTGCTGCTCGAGCCTGGGGTGTGGCTCACCTGCCCGGGGGAGGCCCGCATCCGCATCGGCGGCGGCAGCTTCCTCAACCTCGGCGTGCAGGTCGCGGCGGTCGAGCTCGTGGAGATCGGTCAGCACTGCATGCTCGCCAACGGCTGCTTCGTCACCGACGGCAACCACCGGTTCGACGATCCCGTCAAGCCCGTGCCCTGGCAGGGGTTCACCTCGAAGGGGCCGACGCGGATCGGCGACAACGTCTGGCTCGGTGCGCACGCCGTCGTCACGAGCGGCGTGAGCATCGGGGAGCGCTGCGTCGTCGGCGCCAACTCCGTCGTGACGACGGACTTGCCCCCGTTCTCGATCGCGGCCGGCGCTCCGGCCCGGGTCCTCCGAACGATCAGCTACGACTGAGCTCGGCCACGCCGAGGCCGATGATCAGGCCGGAGATCGCGGTGCAGGTGAGGGTGGTCCGCCGCGACAGCGCTCCGCGCCGGTGGAGCTCCCACCAGGCCAACTGGTCGAGGCACTGGACGGGCAGGAACATGGCCTGGGCGGTCGCGTCCCCCCGCACCGCCAGCGCGCTGACCGCGAGGTTGCGCGTGGCGAAGAGCCGAAGGCCGAGCTGGGCGGCCGGGGTCGCCTGCTCGGGCGCCACGCCGAGGATGCGGAGGAGCGTCCGGGGTGCCCCGACGGAGACGCCGCCGACCGCCGTGGCGAGCCCGGCCATCGCCAGGACCCGGGGCGAGACGTCGTCGCGCGGCATGGGTGCGAGCCTATCGACGACCTGGTGGGGAACGGAGTACCATGAATCCCGATCAGTCTTTACCCATTTACCGCTCCACGAAGGGACCAACATGGCTCTGACCATTGGCGACACCGCTCCGGACTTCACCGCCGAGACGACCGAAGGCACCATCGACTTCCATGACTGGGTCGGAGACGGCTGGGCCGTCATGTTCAGCCACCCCCGGAACTTCACGCCGATCTGCACGACCGAGCTCGGCTACATGGCCTCGATCAAGCCCGAGTTCGACAAGCGCGGCACGAAGATCATCGGGCTCTCCGTCGACCCGCTCGACAACCACGAGAAGTGGTCGCAGGAGATCGCCTCCTTCCAGGGCACCGCGCCGAACTACCCGCTGATCGCGGACACGGACTTCAACGTCGCGAAGCTCTACGGGATGCTGCCTGCCGACACCGAGGGCGTCTCGACGGAGCGCACCCCGGCGCAGAACCAGACGCTGCGCAACGTCTTCGTCGTCGGGCCGGACAAGAAGATCAAGCTCGTCCTCATCTACCCGATGACCACGGGCCGCAACTTCGACGAGGTGCTGCGCGTCCTCGACTCGCTCCAGCTCACCGCCGCGGAGCAGCTCGCCACACCGGCCCAGTGGCAGCCCGGCGACGACGCGGTGATCACCGGCGCCGTCTCCGACGAGGAGGCCCGCAAGCGTTACCCGGACGGGTGGGAGCAGCCGTTGCCTTACATCCGCCTGGTGCCGACTACGGCCTGACGGGGCCCCGGGCTCAGGCCTGCGGGACGATGATGAAGGCGATCGCCGCGAAATGCGCGGCGAGCGCCAACATCACGCAGGCGTGGAAGACCTCGTGGTACCCGAAGACCCCTGGGCGGGGGTTCGGGCGGCGCCGGGCGTAAACGACCGCCCCGCCCGTGTAGAGCACCCCGCCGAGGGCGAAGAGCGCCAGGGTTCCGGCGCCGGTCCTCTGGGTGAGCTGGTTGGTCGCAAGGACGGCGACCCACCCGAGCGCCACGTAGATCGCGGCGATCAGCCAGCGCGGCGCGGTGATCCAGACGAGATTGATCGCGATGCCGATCGCGCCGCCGATCCAGACGGTGAGCAGGACGATCGTCCCCAGCGGACGGTCGAGCGCCAGCAGCGCCACGGGCGTGTACGTGCCACCGATCAGCACGAAGATCATCGCGTGGTCGAGCCGGCGCATCCGGGCGCGGGCGGCCGCCGTGCGCCAGACGACCCGGTGGTAGGTGGCGCTCGTCCCGAGCAGCCCGGCGATCGAGAGCGCGTAGACCACGCAGGCGATCACCGCTTCCGATCCGCGGGGGACCGCCGAGATCACGAGGGCCGTACCCCCAACCAGCGAGACGCAGAAGCCCCACTGATGCCAGACCCCGCGCAGGCGGGGCCGCAGCGAGACGTCGGGTGCCGGGGCGCCGGACACCCTCAGCCCTGCTTGATGCGGATGCCGCCGAGGAGGTTCGCCGCTCGCTCGGTCGCGTCGATCGCCTCCTCGAGTCGCTCGAACACGTCCTTCCAGCGGATGACGACCATCGGGTCGATGCCACCCTCGAAGAGGGAGGCGATCGCCTCCCGTGAGACCCGGTCGCCCTCGTTCTCGAGCCGGTTGATCTCGACGACGTGCGGAGCGATGTCCCGGCCGCTGCGGAGCGCCGCCAGGGCATCCGCCACCTCGGCGCAGCTGAGCGCGAGCAGGTGCGCGAGCTCCTGAGCCTGGAGCATCGGCGCCTCGATGCGGTAGAGCACGAAGAGGTCGGCGACCTCCTCGGTCATGTCGATCACGTCGTCGAGGGCCGAGGCGAGCATCAGGACGTCCTGGCGTTCGATCCGCACCGGGGCGCTCGCTGCCAGGAGGTGCAGGAGGTCGTGGGCGATCCGGTCGCCGTCGTGCTCCAGCTCGCGGATGCGGGCGGGGAGCCCCGGGTGGTCCGGGTGCTCGGCGAGCATCAGGTCGAGGAGGCGCGCGGCCTCCCGCGCGATCGCCGCAGCAGCCTCGAACCCCTCGAAGAACTCGCTGTCCTGTCCGGTGCGGGGCTGTCCGGGGCGCCGGATCACCTCGCCAGCCTACGAGAACGCGGGCCGAAGACCCCTATGACTCGCCATCCCGGTACGTTGCGAGGTCCGGATGCCCGCTTCGTCGTCCACCGTCACCGTCACCGGTCCCGACCGCTCCGGCCTGCTCGCCAACCTGACCGTTCGCTACGGGCGCGTCGAGGTCGTCGCCGAGCGCCAGGTCACGCTCTCGGACGGCAGCAACGGCTGGGAGCTCACAGTGCGCGGCGAGGCGTTCACGCGGCGCAGCTCCGGCGGGTCTCCCCCTGCGGCACCGCGAGGAACCGCGGCCCCGGGGGCCGATCCGGACGAGCTCAAGCGGCTGCGGGAGAGCCTCGAGACCGCCCGCGGCCACGTCGAGGCGGCCCGGACGGAGGCGTCGAGCGCCGCGCGGGACCGCGAGAGCGCGCTCGCCCAGCTCGAGGTCGCGCAGGAGGAGGCCGGCAGTGCCCGGGCCGAGGCCGCCGCCGCACGCAGCGAGGTCGACGCGCTCCGCAACCAGACCGAGGCCCTCCGCGCCGAAGCCGCGGCCGCGGGACAGTCGGGGCAGGGAGCCCGCGTCGAGGCAGAGCACGCCCGTGAGCAGGTCGCCGCCGCGCGGGCCGAGGCGGAGGAGGCTCGTCGCGAGGCCGACGCGGCCCGCGAGGATCAGGAACGTACGCAGGCCCAAGCCGAGGCCGACGTGGCCCGAATGGTCGCGGAGCGCGACGGGGCCCAGGCTGCGGCCCGGGAGGAGCTCGAGGACGCACGGGCCGCGCTCGAGCAGCGCGCCGCTGTCGCAGAACGCGAGCGGCAGGCCGCCGTCGAGGCCGAGCGTCGGCACGCCGCCGAGCAGCTCGAGGAGCTCCGCGCCGACCTCGAGGAGGAGATCGAGACCGAGCGTGCCGCCGCCCACGCGGCGCTCGAGGCCGATGCCGCGACGTCGCGCGCGGCGATCGCCGCGGAGGCCGCCTCGGAACGGGAACGCCTCGCGGACGAGCGGACGGAGCTCATGGCCGAGCTCGACACCCTGCGGACCGCCGCGAGGACGGAGGCCGACGAGCGGGTGACGGCCGGACTCGCCGAGGCCGAGCAGGCGATCACCGAGAGCCGGACGGCCGCCGAACAGCAGATCGCCCTCGCCAAGCAGGCGGCGGCGGAAGACACAGCCCGCCTCCGACGTGAGGCCGAGGAGGAGCTCACCCTCGCGCGTGGCCGCGCGCAGGAGGAGCTCACGACCGCCCGGGCGGCGCTCGAACGCGACCAGGAGGCCGCGAAGCAGGCCCGGGCGCTCGCCGAGCAGGAGGCCGTGCGGATCGTTCACAAGGCCGAGGAGCAGGCCACGGAACTGCGGCGGAACGCGGAGGAGCGGGCGGCGGCGGTACTGGGCCGTGCCGAGGAGGACGCCGCAGCCCTCACCGAAGAGGCGACGCGGCTGCGCGACGAGAGCGCAACGAAGGTCGACGAGCTTCTCGCCATGCGCAACGCGGAGGCCGACGCCGCGGTCCTCGAGGTGCTCCGTGAGGCCGAGACCGAGGCGCGCGGCATCGTTTCCGGAGCGCAGGCCCGAGCGGCCGAGCTCAAGCAGCGGGGGGAGGCGGAGCTCTCCGCCGCCCGCGTGGACGCGCGCGACCAGGCCCGGGCCGCACGCGAGCAGGCGATCGCCCTGCTGGCCGTCGCCCGTGAGGAGGCCGACGCCGCCCTCGAGGAGGGGCGTGCCCTCTCCGGGGGCCTGAGGGAGATCGTCGACCGCGTCCGCGACCTGGGGCGCCAGCTCGACCAGGAGGTCACCGGGGCCCATCGCTCGATCACGGCGAAGACCGAGCTCGCGAAGGTGCAGGCCCGCACCCGGACCGAGCAGCCCGATCTCGACGCGGCCGCGACCACCATCGCGGCACAGGTCGTGCGGATCCTCAGCGAGGCCCCGTCGGAGCAGGCCGAGCTCGCCCGCGGCGGGTCGTCCGCGGACGACCCGGACGCCTGAGCGCACCGCCTGCGCGCCGAGGGGTGGGGCGGGCTCGCGCCGCACCCCACGCCCGCGTCAGGCGGCGAAGGCCTCGCGGAACGTCGCGAGCTCTGCGGCGTCGATCGCGTAGCCGTGCTCGGGCGCCGGGTAGGCGCGGGAGCGGACATCGGCCGCGTACGCGCCCACGCCGGCGTTCATCTCATCCTGCAGGTCCGCGTAGCGCTGCACGAAGCGGGCGCCCCGTCCCTCGCGGATGCCGAGGAGGTCGTGGAAGACGAGCACCTGGCCGTCGCACGCCGGGCCCGCCCCGATGCCGATCACGGGGATCTCCAGCCGCTCGACGATGAGCGCCGCGACCTCGCTCGGGATGGCCTCGAAGACCACCGAGAAGCAGCCGGCGGCCTCGAGCGCGAGCGCGCCCTCGGCGATGGCCGTCGCCGCGCCGGAGTTGCGCCCCTGCGCCTTGTAGCCGCCGAGGGCGGTCGACGTCTGGGGCGTGAGGCCGACGTGGCCCATGACCGGGATGCCCGCCGCCACGATCGCGCGGGCCCGCGCCACCGAGGTCGGGGTGCCTCCCTCGAGCTTGACCGCGTCGCAGCCCGCCTCCTTGACGAAGCGGAAGGCGGTGGCGACCGCCTGCTCGTCGGAGATCTCGTAGGAGCCGAACGGGAGGTCACCCACCAGGAACGGGGTGCGGAGGCCGCGGCGGACGGCCTTCGCGAGCATCAACAGCTCGTCCACGTCGACTGCGACGGTCGATGGGTACCCGAGCACGGTCATCGCGCCCGAGTCACCGACCAGGACGAGGTCCACACCCGCCGCCTCGGCCGCCCGTGCGCTCGGGAAGTCGTAGGCGGTGACCATGACGAGCGGCTCGCCGAGGCGCTGCTTCTCGGAGAGCATCGGGAGCGTCACCGGCATCACGCGGGACGCGTCGGAGGGGACCTGCAGCTGCGAGGGCATCGTGCTCATGGAGATCGGACCTTTCGCTTCGGGGTGACGGCTAGCGGGTGAGGAGCGACGCGACGGCGTCGTCGACGGTGATGATCTGATTGGTGCCGGCCTCGACGTGGACCACGACGGGCTCGTAGTGCTCCATCTCCGCCTTGTCGTACTGGGCGTAGGAGATGACGATGATCGTGTCGCCGCGGTGGACGAGACGGGCGGCGGCGCCGTTGACCTTCATCTCGCCCGAGCCGCGCTCGCCGGCGATCGTGTAGGTCTCGAACCGCTGGCCGTTGTCGACGTCGACGATGGCGACCTGCTCGTGCTCGCAGATGTCGGCGGCCTCGAGGAGGTCCGGGTCGATGGTGATCGAGCCGACGTAATGCAGGTCGCAGTCGCTGACGGTGGCGCGGTGGATCTTGGACTTGAGCATGGTGCGGTGCATGGGTGACCTCTAGTTGCCGGGGGTTGCGATGAGCTGGTTGTCGATGAGGCGGACCCCGCCGACCGTGGCGGCGACGGCGACGAGGACCTCGTCCTCGACGCTCGACACGGGGGCGAGGCTGTCCGGGTGGACGAGCGCGAGGTACTCGGGCTCGACGCCGAAGGGGGTCATCGCCGCGCGGCCGGCGGCCTCGAGGGCGGCGGCGTCGCGCTCGCCCGCGGCGGTGGCCGCGGCGACGGCGTCGAGCGCGGCCGGGAGCGCGAGGGCGCGGGCACGGGCCTCGGGGTCGAGGCGCACGTTCCGGCTCGACTGCGCGAGCCCGTCGGGCTCGCGGACGGTCTCGGCGAGCTCGATGCGCACGGGAAGGTCGAGGTCGCGGACGACCTGCCGGATCACAAGCGCCTGCTGGGCGTCCTTGCGGCCGAAGAGCGCGACCTCGGGCTGGACGATGTTGAAGAGCTTCGTGACGATGGTCGCCACCCCACGGAAATGGTCCGGGCCCCGGTGGGCGGCCTCGAGCGTCGTGGCGAGCGGACCCTCGAGCGCAACGTGGGTGACGAAACCCTCGGGGTAGAGCTCTCCCACGGTCGGTGCGAAGAGGAGGTCGGCGCCTGCGTCGGCGGCGATGCCCGCGTCACGGGCCTCGTCGCGCGGGTAGGCAGCGAGATCGGCGGCGTCGCCGAACTGGGTGGGGTTGACGAACAGCGAGACGACGACCTCGTCGTACTCGGCGCGCGCCTGACGGATGAGTGAGACGTGGCCCTCGTGCAGCGCGCCCATGGTGGGGACGAGCGCGATGGAGTGCTCCCGGCGGCGGGCGGGCCGCAGCGCGGTGCGCACGGAGGCGACGGTCCGAAGCGTCCTCATCGTGCAGCTCCGACCGGGGTGGGCGCGGCCTCGTTCCGGGCGCGCACCGCGAGCGCCTCCGTGGCGGCGACCAGCTCGTCCCACAGCGCGAGCCGCTCCGGGGTCCGTTCGGCGACGGCCGCCCGCTGCCGGGCGACGGTGGCGCGGTCGCCGCGGGCGATCGGGCCGGTCAGTGCACGTTCGGGACCCTGCGCGGCCCAGCTCTCCACGCTGGCCCGGACGAGCGGAACGAGCCGCGAGCGGTCGCCGGGGAAGAGCTCCTCCGCCCAGGCTTCGAGCGTGACGAGGAAGTTCGAGGCGACGCTGGCGGCGGCGTGGTAGCCGGGCCGGTCGGCGTCATCGAGGACGACGGCTCGCAGCCCGAGGGTCTCGGCGAGCGCGGCGGCGGCGGCGCGAGCCCGCGGCGTCGTGCCGCCGATGGCCGCCCCGGCGCCGGCGAAGGGGGCGCCCGCCGCGGTGACCGTCATCAGCGGGTGGAGGCCGAACGCCTCGTGGGGGTGCAGGACATCGAGGCTGGTCGCGCCGGAGCAGTGGCCGACGAGGCGGCCCGGGGCGATGAGCTCTGCCGCGGCGGCGATCTGGCCGTCCGGGACGCAGAGCAGGACGAGGTCGGCGTCCGCGCCGGTGGCGCCGCGCCCCTGGAGGTCGATGTTCGCGAACGGACGCAGGGCGTCGGCGAACGCGCGGCCGAGGCGGCCGGGGCCGACGACCGCGATGCGGTCCGGGAGAGACGGCTGAGTGGAAGTCATGGTCGGTCCAGCTCCTGTGGGGATGCCGGTCGCGCTCTGGTGGATGCTGCGAAGGGTGCTGCGGTCCGTCCCGGTGAAGGTGACGGCCTGTGCAAGATCGTACCCCATCGAAGGGCAGAAGTAGCATCGGCGACGTGGCCGCCGAACACGACCCCGGGGCGGCGCTCCGCGAGGCGCGCGCCCGGATGCGGGGGTGCGAGCGGTGCCCGGAGCTGGTCGCCGTACGCAGCCGGGTCGTCACCGGGACGGGAGGGCCGGGCGCGGGTCTCCTCGTCGTCTCCGACGCACCGCGGACCGCGGAGGACGTGGCCGACGAGCCGCTCAGCGGCCGGCCGCGTGCGCTGCTCGACCGGCTCCTGGCCTCTGCCGGGTGTTCGCCGGATGACGTCTGTCTCACGACCCTCGTCCGCTGCCTCCCGCCCGCCGCCCGGACGCCGACCGCGGCCGAGGTGGCGAGCTGCGCGAAGCACCTCGAGGACGAGGTCGAGCTCGTCGGACCGCGCGTCGTGCTCGCCCTCGGCGGGCTCGTCGCCGGGGTCCTGCGGGGACGGCCGACGTCCATCCGGGAGCGTCGCGGGCACGCAGAGCCGTGCCGACTGGGCGGTCGTGCCGTCTGGCTGCTGCCGGCCTTCCATCCGGCCGCCGCGCTCTACGACCCCGACGCGGTCGCGCTATTGGCCGCGGATCTCGCGCTCATTCCCGAGCTGCTCTCCCGCGAACGGCCGGAGCTCGAGGAGGAGCCGGCTCCCGTCGAGGCCGAGGCGGCGCCGGCGGTCGGCCCCGGGCAGCTCGATCTCTTCTGAGCGCTGCCGCGCGCTCAGCGTGCGGTGCGCCGGGCCTCGCGCAGCGCTTGGAGCTGCGCCCGCGCCCTGGCGCCCCGCTCGCCCGGGCGAAGCCCGCGGCTCACGAAGGTGAGGGCCTGGGTGGCGTCGTCACCGCGGCGGGCGCCCTCCCCGAGCCGGGCGGCGATCACCGCCCGGCGGCGGCGGGCCTCGTCCTCGAGCCGGGTGGGGGAGCGCGAGGTGCTGTGGCCGCCGGTGTGCTCGAGCACGACGGTCGGGTGCAGGAGCGTCGGGCGCCCTGTCGCGCCGGCCCGCAGGCAGAGGTCGAGATCCTCGTAGTGGAGGAACGCGTCGTCGAACGGACCGAGCTCGCGAAGCGTCGACGTGCGTGCGGCGAGCGCGGCGGCGATCGCCCAGCCGACGGGACGGGTGCCGCGGCCGTCCGGACGCCACGGCTCGGCGCGGCGCGCGATGTTCCCCGGTAGAAGGGTGTTCGGCAGCAGCGCCGGCAGGAGCTCCCGGAGCCCGCCGGGGACCGGGTGGGCCGAGCGCTGCGGGGAGCCGTCGGCGTTGCGGAGGGCTGGGACGTGGAGGGCGTCCGTCGCCTCGGCCGCCGCGACGAGCCGGGCCAGGCCGTCGTCGAGCAGGACCACGTCCGGGTTCAGGAGCACCGTGACCGGGTGCTCCGCGAACGCGAGCCCGGCCGTGTTCGCGGGCCCGAAGCCCGGGTTCTCCGGAAGCGGGAGCACCCGGGCCCCAGCGGCATGCGCCAGCGCGCTCCCGCCGTCGTCGGGGCCGGTGTCGACCACGACGAGCTGGTGCGGGCCCACGAACCGCGCGAGGGAGGGGAGGAGGCGGGCGAGCTCCGGGGCCGACCGGTGAAGCACCGTGAGCACGGTGAAGCTCATCGTGCCCCGGCGGCCTCGTGAAGGGCGGTGTGCAGGACCTCCGCGGCCGCCTCCCAGGTGGGCCGGGGCGGCGCGGCCGCCACGAGCGCGGCGCGCAGCCCCGGCTCCCGCTCCAGCCGCAGCAGCGCCGCGGCGAGCGCGGCGGGCTCCTCCGGCGAGACCCGCAGGGCGCCGCCCCCGAGCGTCTCGCGGAAGACAGGCAGGTCGCTCACGACGGCGGGGGTCCCGTGGGCGAGCGCCTCGAGTGGCGTCAGGCCATAGCCCTCGCCACGAGAGGGGGCGACGAGCGCGAGCGCCCGGGGGAGCAGGGCACCGAGGACGGCGTCGTCGACCCGACCGAGCGCGTGGATCCCGGGGCCGGTGAGCGCGGGTGCTTCGCGGCCCTCCCCGACGACGACGAGCTCCGCCTGGAGCCCAGACGCGCGGGCGGAGCGGAAGGCGGCGGCCAGCAGATCCGGCCTTTTGCGGGGCTCGAGCGCACCGACCCACAGGAGGAACGGGGCCGTGATGCCCGGCGGCAGTGGCTGCGGCGCATCGTCGGGGGCCGCGACGCCCGGGGCCGCGAGCCGCGCCCGTGAGGGGTCGAGGCCCCAAGCCGCGACGACGTCGTCGCGCACGGTGGCCGTGTCGAACAGCAGGCGGTCCGCGCGACGCACGAGCGCGCGCGGACGGGCCACCCGGTGCCAGAGGCGCTCGTAGGGGGTGAAGTCGCCCGGGCGTTCCTCCCAGCTCCGGTCGTGCACGGTGAGCACGAGCCCGGTCCGCGGACCGACCGCCAGTGGACGTGGCGCCGGCGCCCACACCGCGTCGGCCCCGCCGACCAGCGTCTCCAGCCGGGGGCGACCCAGGAGCGCCATCCGGACGGCGTCCGAGCGCCGCGTCCCCGGGGCTCCCGGGGCGAGCAGGCGGTACTCGTCCTCCGGGTGCAGCTCCTGGAGCGCATCGAGCAGCTTTCCGGCGTAGCGGGCGACGCCACGCCCGGCGCCGGCGAGCCCGCGCCCGTCGATCGCGAAGACCATCGCGCGGGACCCTACCCCGCCGACGGAGGGGACCGTTTGCGCCGCCGTCATGATCCGTCCAACCGGAGGTTGCGTAGTGCCGCAGCGGTCGCTCGGAGGCATACACTCGCGGCCGATGGACGCCGCAGGCCGACACGGACGCATCGCGCTGGTGCACGACTTCCTCCTGGACGTCCGCGGCGCCGAGCGCGTGTTCGCCGAGATCTGCCGACTCTTCCCGCAGGCGGACGTCTTCACGGCCGTCTACGACGAGCGCGGCACCGAGGGCATGTTCCGGGGTCGTGACGTGCAGACGACCGGCCTGCAGCGGCTGCGGCCGAGCGCGCGGACGTTCCGGGCGCTGCTCCCGTTCTACCCGCACGCGATCGAGCGGCTCGACCTGTCCGCGTACGACCTCGTGGTCTCGAGCTCGAGCGCCTGGGCCCACGGCGTGATCCCGCACGAGCGCGCCGTCCACCTCTGCTACTGCCACAACCCGTTCCGCTACGCGTGGAACGCGCGCGCCGAAACCCTCGCGACCTGCCCGCCGCCCCTGCGGCCGGCGCTCAGCGGGCTGCTCTCCCGGTGGCGCGCTTGGGACACGCTGGCCGCGCTCCGTGTCGATCGCTACGTCTCGAACTCGGACGTGACCCGTCAGCGCGTCCACCGGTATCTCGGGCGCGAATCGCAGGTGCTGCACCCGCCGGTCGACACGACCCGCTTCGCGCCCGGTCCGGTGGGGGAGCACTACGTCGTGCTCTCCGAGCTGATGCGTCACAAGCGCATCGACACCGCCGTCTCGGCGTTCTCCCAGCTCGGCCTGCCGCTCGTGGTCATCGGCAAGGGGCCGGACGCGGCGCGCCTGAAGAGCCTCGCCGGGCCGAGCGTGAGCTTCGTCGGGCACGTCCCTGACCCCGAGGTCAGTGCGCTCCTGAGCTCGTCCCGCGGGCTCGTGGTCACCGCGACCGAGGAGTTCGGGATCGCCGCGGTCGAGGCGCAGGCCGCCGGGCGCCCGGTCATCGCGCCCCAGGCGGGCGGGGTGCTCGAGACGGTGGAGGACGGCCGCACGGGCTGCTTCTACACGCCCGGGGACGTCGACGCGCTCGCGGCGGCCGTCCGCGGCTTCGACACGCTGGCGATCGATCCCGAGGCCTGCGTCGCGAGCGCCCGCCGCTTCGACGCCGACCAGTTCCGGACCGGGCTGCTCGCCCAGGTCGACCTCGCGCAGGCCGAGGTGACCATCGGGCGAGAGCGGCCGGTCGCCGAGGCGCGGCGCCGTCGCGTGCGCACGCTCGCCACGTGAGCGGGGCCCCGGAGGCGCCGCGGGGCGACGCACAGACGGCGCCCGTGGGCGCCTCTGCGGAACCGAAGGTCGCGGCCGTCGTCCCGGCGCACGACAGCCGAGCCTGGCTGCCCGCCTGCCTGGCGGCGATGGCCGAGCAGGGGTTCGCCACAGTCTGGGTCGTCGACGACGGCTCCCGGGACGGCACCGCCGAGTGGTTGGCCGCCGAGCACCCGGCGGTGCGGATCGTCACGACGGGGGCCGGGGCGCCGCACGGCTTTGCGGTCAGCGCCGAGGCGGGGGTCCGGGCGGCGCTGGCCGAGGCCGACGCGGTCGCGCTGATCAACGCCGACGTCGAGCTGCGTCCCGGGTGGCTCGCCGCCGCGCTCCGCGGGCTGAACGGCGTCCCCGCGGAGGGTGGTCACTTCGGCGCGGTCGCCGGGAAGATGGTCCGGCGCGAGGATCCCGGCGTCATCGACGACGCGGGGGACTTCCTGCGCCGGGACGGCGTCTGCGAGCAACGCGGCCGGCTGCACCGCGACGTGGGACGCTGGGATCGGCCCGGCGAGGTGTGGGGCGCCTGCGCCGGCGCCGCGCTGTACCGGCGCTCCGCCTGGCGGGAGGCCGGTGGGCTCGAGGCCGGCTATCGGAACTACCTGGAGGACGTCGACCTGGCGCTCGCCCTGCGCAGCGCGGGGTGGGCGTGCGCGTACGCCCCGGACGCCGTCGCCGTCCACGCGGGCGGCGCTTCGGCGGGGGCGCTGCCGGCGCCCGTCCGCTACTGGACGGCCCGCAACACGCTGCTCCTGGCGGCGCGCTGGTTCCCGCTGCGCTGGCTTCCGCTCGTGGCCTACCGCCAGGCGGCGTGGCTCGTGGCCGCGGCGCGCGGCGGTGCCCTGCTGGCTCACCTGCGGGGCGTGCGCGACGGGCTCCGGGAGGGCGCACGCGCGTGGCCGGGGCGAAAGGCGCGGCGGCGAAGCGCGCGGATCCCGATCGGGCGCGCCGTGCCCGCCCGGCCCTGGCGGGGACGCCACGCGGGCGGCCACCGGGACGGGGTCGACTAGTGCGCGGGCGGAGCGGCGAAGCCCTCGTCCTGATCGCCGCGATGCTGCTCGCGGGGGTGACGATCCGTGACGGCATCGGCCCGCACGACGAGGGGCTGATGCTCTCCGCCGCCGGCCGCATCGCCGACGGCCAGCTGCCGTACCGGGACTTCTGGATGAACTACGGGCCGGGGGAGCCCGTCCTGCTCGCCGGCCTCGTGAAGCTGTTCGGACCCTCGCTGCTCGTCTGGCGGCTCGTGCGCGTGCTCGTCGGCGGGCTGGTCGCAGTGCTGTGCCTGCGGCTCGCGCGAGCCTGGGGGGTCGGTGAGCGCTGGGCGGTGGCCGCCGGGCTCGCCGCGGGGAGCGCGGTCGCCTGGCCGCTGACCTCGGCCCCGACGGTCTTCGCGCTGGCCCCGGCGCTCGGGGTGCTGGTGACCCTTGCGGCCCCGAGTCTGCGTGAAGGTGCTCCGAACGTGCGCCAGCTGATGGCGGCCGGGTTCCTGGCCGGGCTCGCGGCCTGGCTGCGCCCGGAGCTCGGCCTTGCCGCGGGGCTCGGCGGGCTTCTGATGGCCGGGGATCCGCGCGCGGCGCTCCGCTTCGCCGCGGCGGCGACGGCGACGACCGCGGCGCTCTACCTCCCGTTCGTCCTGCTCGCCCCGGGCGACTTCGCCGACGACGTGCTCGGCTTCGGCGGCATCCAGGCGCTGCAGCGCCTGCCGTTCCCGCTCGATCCGCCCGCGGATCCGAACAAGGCGTTCGAGGCGCTGTTCCCGGCCCTGCTGGTCGCGGCGACGGGGCTGTGGCTGCTCGTCGGGCGGGCGCGCCCGCTGGCGCTCCTCCCGCTGGTTCTGGCCGGGCTCGCCTATCTGCTCGTCCGTACCGATGAGTTCCACCTCGTCCCGCTGGCGGCGGTCCTCACGCCCGCGCTGGCGGTCGCGGCGGCAGGGGGTGACCGGATCCGTGACCGCGAATCGGGGTCGAAAAAGAGGGAACCCGTTTGGGGGGACCGCTTCGCTCGGGTGGTGCTGGGTGCTGCGTTGGCACTGATCGCCCTTCACGGGCTCGAACGGCAGGCCGGGCGGGTCCTCCACCCGGGCGCGCTCGCGGCGGTCCCCGGGGGCGTGGGGGACGGCGTGCGCACGGACGTCACGGAGGCGGCGGCGCTCCGGACGCTCATCCCGCGGGTCCGCGCGATCGGCCGGCCGGTCTTCGTCGCCCCGCCGCGGCTCGACCGGGTCCGCGTCGGCAACCCGCTGCTGAACGTGCTGCTCGACCTTCCGAACCCGACCCGGTACGACGTCATCCAGCCCGGTGTCGTGACGCGCCAGGACGTGCAGAAGGAGATCGTCGCCGACCTCGAGCGGACCGACGCGACCGTCATTCGCTGGCGTGCTCCGGCCGCTACGCGCGTGGAGGACAACGGTGCGGGGCGTGAACGCGGCTCGCGCCGGTTCGACACGTTCGTGGCCCGCGCCTACCGCCCCGCCTTCACGGTCGGCGACTACGAGGTGCTGCGCCCTCGCTGAGCGCTAGAGGTCGCGGCGCCGGAACACGGCCAGCGCGAGCGCCCCGACCAGCAGGAGGTAGGCGAGGCAGAACAGCGGGAAGAGCGCGTGGTTGTCGTGGGAGCCGCCGAGCGGGCCGAGCTGCACGAGCGCCCCCGTGACCCCGCCGTCCGCGACCGCGCCGGCAACGAGCTGGAAGAGCGCGTCCCGGTAGAGCCCCTCGAACGGGAGCGCCCAGGAGGCGACGTCGGCGACGTCCGAAAGCGTCCCGGCGTCGAGCGCGTCCCCGATCGAGCCGAGCAACCCGACGAGCAGCCCGGCACCGAAGATCATCAGCACCGCCACGCCGTTGGCGGTGGTCCCGAGGACGATGGAGCCGAGCAGCGCGAGCGCCGAGACGATCGCCACCGCGCCGGCGAGCTCGAGGGCGGGCACCACGATGTGGTCGGGCGTGTACCCGCCGAACAGCTTCGTGAGGAGCACGCCGCCGAGGAAGACGACCACGACGTAGCCCGAGCTGACCGCGGCGGCGGCGGCCCAACGGCCGAGCAGGTAGGCGCCCCGGCCGAGCGGCCGGACGATCACGGGCTGAAGCAGGCCGCGCTCGGCGTCGCCGCGGACCGCGTTCAGCGTCAGGAACACGCTCAGGATCACGCCGAGGAAGAGCGTCCCGAACATCGCGAGGCCGAGGATGGTCGCGCCGGCGAGCGTCTCGGCGTCGAGGAAGTCGCTGCCACCGAACTCGTCGATGTCGGCGAAGAGCGCGTGGACGCCCCAGGCGTACAGCGCTCCGAAGGCGAGCGTCAGGCCGAGGACGACGAAGAAGACACGGCGACGCAGCGACTCGCGGATGGCGTGCGCGGCGACGATGCGGGCGCCGTCGAGGAGCTCGCTCACGTGCGGCCCCGCGTGCTCTCGCGCTCGCCCACCGCGTCGAGGTAGACATCTTCCAGGGTGGAGGAGAGCACCTGCACGCCGAAGACGGCCTCGCCCGCGGCCACCAACTCGGAGACGATCCGGGGGGCGTCCTCGCGCCCCGCGCCCGCGAAGACGCGGCGGCCGGCGGCCGTCTCGACCTCGACGCCCCGCGGCCGCACCAGCTCCGCGGGGCTCCCCGAGGTGACCACGGCACCGTGGTCGATGATCACGACGCGGTCGCAGACGAGCTCGACCTCGGAGAGCAGGTGCGTGTTCAGCATCACCGCGACCCCGCGCCCTTGCACCTCGACGAGCAGGTCACGGACGGTGCGGCGCCCGGCCGGGTCCAGGGCGCTGGTCGGCTCGTCCAGCAGGAGGAGCTCCGGCTCCCCGACAAGCGCCTGGGCGATCCCGAGGCGCTGCTGCATGCCCTTGCTCATCTCCTCGACGCGGCGCCCGCGGGCGTCGGCGAGGCCGACGAGGCCGAGCAGGTCCTTGCGCTCGCCCGGGCCCTTCTGGGAGCCGGTGAGCTTCTGGTGCAGGACGAGGATCTCGTCGGCGGTGGCCCAACCGGGGAACCGGAAGAGCTCGGCGAGGTACCCCTGGGCGGCGCGCGCGGCCCGCGACCCGGCGGGGTGGCCGGCGACGTGCACGGTTCCCGTCGTGGCGCGCACGAGGCCGCAGGCGATCTTCGTCAGCGTGCTCTTGCCCGCCCCGTTCGGCCCGAGCAGGCCGACGAGCTCGCTCCGACCGACCTCGAGGTCGACCCCGTCCAAGGCGACGTGGGAGCCGTAGCGCTTGCCGAGCCCTTCGACGCGCAGGGCCGCGCTCACCGGCGACGGCCCTTCAGCCGCAGGAACGGCTTCTCGACCAGGTAGTAGCTGAGCGCGGCGCAGGCGGTCGCCGCGCCCACCGCGGCCGCGGCGTACCCGAGGTAGCCCCCGGGGAAGGCGTCGCTGACCCGGATCAGCTGCACGGCGAGCGGCAGGTGGAACAGGAAGATCCCGTAGGAGACGAGCCCGAGCCAGCCGACCAGGCGCCAGGAGAGCACGCGGGCCACCGCGGAGCGGCGACCGTCTGCGAAGACGGCCGGCGTCACCAGCGCGACGGCCATGACCCCGTAGAGGAGATGCTCGGCCTGCAGGTTGAAGGTCGTGTACGGCGTGAGCAGGTTGCGGGGCAGCGCGAGCCCCCAGGCGGTGATCGTGAGCGCGGTGAACGCGACCCCCCACCACAGGAGGGGGAGCTCGGTCGCGGAGCGGACCAGCCGGGGGCGCCCGGCGACGGGCGTCTGCCCGTACGCGGCCGAGAGGATCGCGAGCGCCATCCCGCCGGCGAACCACGCCCACATGCCGGGCAGCGTGTTCCCGTAGACCGTCGTCTCCCGCGAGGCGATCACCGCGGTGCGCACGACGAGCGCGGCGAGGGCCGAGAGCGCGAGCGCCCACAGCTCCGCCCGGACCTGCCGCTCCGGCCGTCGTCCCTGCAGCCAGCGGCCGCTCAGGAAGGCGAGCACGGGCAGGAGCACGTAGAAGGCGAGCTCGACCGAGAGGCTCCAGGCGACCCCGATCCCGCCGAGGATCGTGGTCGAGGACCAGCTCTGCAGCAGCCCGTAGTAGACCCACCACTTGTCGCTGAAGACGAGCGGAACCTGCGCGCTCACGACGAGGCCGAGGATGGTCAGTGCGACCCAGTAGGCCGGGAGGATCCGCAGCGCGCGACGCTTCAGGTAGGTCAGCGGGCGGGGCCCCGGTCGCCCCTCCAGCCGCGCCCCGACCCAAGGCCGGTAGAGCAGGAAGCCCGACAGCACGAAGAAGATCGCGACCCCGGAATCCATGCGGGCCGTCCAGGCACCGACCGGGTTCGCCTCGTTGAACCCCGAGAGCGCAGCGGTGTGCGTCGCGACGATCGCGAGCGCCGCGATGGCCCGCAGGCCGTCGATGAGGGGGAAGCGCGGGCTGCCCGGGGGCGGGGTGAACGCGGGCGGGACCGTCTCCGCGACCGGGGCCACGGCGGAGGGCTCGACGCGGATCGACACCGTCCGAGCATACGCTGAGCGCCCGTGCCGTCCTTCCGCCTCAGCCTTGCCCTGATGACGCTGCTCGGCCTGGCCGTCCGGCTGCTCGCGGGCTACGCGAACCGCGACTATCCGGTGATCGGTGACGCGCTCACCTACCACGCGGAGGCCGGATTCCTCGCGGACGGCGAAGGCTTCCGCCGGCTCTTCGAGGACGTCCCGACCGCCGAGCACCCACCCGGTCACATCGTGCTGCTGGCCGGCTTCGACCTGCTGGGTGTCGACTCCCTGGCGGGCCAGAAGTACCTGCTCGGCGTGGTCGGGACGCTCACGGTGCTGCTGACCGGCCTGCTCGGGCGACGGGTCGGTGGGGAAAGGGTCGGCGTGCTCGCGGCCGGGCTCGCCGCGGTCTATCCGATGCTCTGGCTGGCCGACGCGGCGCTCATGAGCGAGACCACCTCCACGTTGCTCTTCGTCGCCTGCGGCCTGGCCGCCTTCCGCCTCGCCGACCGGCCCGGCGTCGGCTCCGCCGCGCTGCTGGGGGCGCTCATCGCGCTCGCCGCGCTGGCACGTGGCGAGGCGATCGCGCTCGGGGATCCTGCTGGCCGCGCCGTTGCTCTGGCGCGGTGGGGAGGGCCGGATGGGGCGGCGGGTGGTCCTCGGGGCCGCCTGCCTGGCCGCCGCGGCGCTCGTCCTCAGCCCCTGGGCGATCCGCAACGCCACGACGTTCGAGCGGCCGGTCCTGCTCTCCACGAACGGCGACTCCGTCTTCGCGGGGGCCAATTGCGAGAGCACGTACTTCGGGGAGCTCGTCGGCTCCTGGGACTTCAAGTGCTTCGGAGGCCCCGTGACGGGCGACGAGGCGCAGGCCGCCCTCCAGTACCGCGACCGCGGCTTCACCTACGCCGGCGAGCACACCGGCCGCATCCCGGTCGTGGTGGCGGCCCGGCTCGGCCGGATGCTCGACGTGTACCGGCCGTGGGGGCAGGGCGGGTTCTTCGCCTCCCAGGAGGGGCGGCAGGTGCGCTTCCACCGGGCGGGGCTCCTCATGTACTGGCTGCTGATCCCGCTGGGGGTTGTCGGGGTGGTGCTCCTGCGCCGTCGTCGGCAGGGGGTCGAGCTGCTCGTGCTGCTCGCACCCTTCGTGCTCGTCGTGCTGGTGGGCGCGGCGGTCTACGGGAACACGCGCTTCCGGACCTCCGTCGAGCCGTCGCTGGTGATCCTCGCCGCGGTCGCGCTCGAGGCGGCAGTCTCCGCCCTGCTCGCACGCCGGTCCGCGTCGCGTACGGTGGCGGCGTGATGCTCCTGCGCGTGCTCCTCGTCGCGGCCGGGCTGGCCACGGCCGGCTGGGCGCTCGAACGTGACGGTGCGGTCCGCGCGTGCGACGCGGCCGGCCGGGCCGCCTTCCGCAGCACCTCCCCGCGGCAGGCCACGGCGGCGGCGACCCGCTCGCAGGCCACGTGCCGGGGGAGCGCTCCGCTCGCCTCGGGTGCGACGGTGCTCGCCGCGCGGGGCTTCCCCGGGCCTGCCCGCCGGCTGGTCGAGGAGTCGATCCGCCGGGAGCCCGAGAACAGCGCGAGCTGGGTGGCCGCCGGCGTGATCGCCCGCGCCGCCGGTGACGCGCCCGGCCTGGCCCGGGCCCGGGGCGAGCTGCGGCGACTCGACCCGAAGAACCGCGTCCTGCGCTGAGTCAGATGTCCTGCGCGCGCTCGTCAGCGCGGGCGACGAGCATGCCCGCGAGGACGACCGCGACGAGCGCGACGGCCGGGAGCTCCCAGTCCCAGTCGATGCTCGTGTGCAGTGAGAACGCCACGAGCGCGGCGATCGGGCCGGCGGCCAGCGCCGGGTCGACGGCCTGCACCCGCCGGGCGCCGAGCGCGATCCCCCCGGCCACGGTGAGCAGGAGGAGGAAGCCGATGAGGCCGAGCTCGGCCAGCGTCTCGACGGGGAGCGAATGCGCGTCACGGATCCGCTCGGGCTGGGGGCGGGCCTCCAGCCAGGCGACGCCGTACCCGCCCGAGCCGATGCCGACGATCGGATGCTCGGCGAAGGTGTCGAGCGCCACCCGCCAGTAGTCGTAGCGGTGCGAGCCGGCGCTCACGAGGCGGGAGGAGGTCGCGCCGAACGCGGGGTCGGCGGTGCCCTGCCCCCCGTCGTCGCGGGCGATGAGCGGTGGCAGCGCCACGATCGCGACGACCAGCACCGCCGCGGCCGTGCCCGCCCACCCGGGGAGCCCGAGCCGCCCGGTGCGGAGGCGGTCCGCGTGTTCGTCCCGGAGCGCCCACCGGGTGAGCCCCACGCCGACGGCCGCCGCGGCCGCCATCGCGGCCAGGACGAGCAGCCCTTCCCGCTGGCGGGTGGCGTCGCTCCCGGCGAGGGTGCGGACGGCGGGGGAGAGGACCGGTCCGACGAGGCCGAGCGCGGCGGTCTCCAGCGCGATGGCCGCGCCGCGCAGCTGCGTCCAGGTGGGGGCGAGGACGAGCAGCACGATGAGCCCGCCGACGAGCGCCGCGAGCGCACCGCGCGAGAACGAGAGGTACACGCCGGTGCCGAGCGGGACGGTCGCCGCGGCGGCCAGGCAGCGCATCCAGGCGGGGCGGGCGCGGTCGCCGAGGATGCGCACGCACAGCACGAGCCCGAGGACGGCGTAGAGGCCGCTTGCGTTCCAGTAGGTGAGCGGCTGCTCGAACCGTCCGCCCGCCGAGCGGGACGCGCTCTGGGGGATGAGTCCGGGGAGGAGACGGCCGGAGAGCCCGTAGGTGGTGACGATCGCAATGCCCGCCGCGAGGACGGGCTCGACCATCCGGGCCGCGGCCCGGGTCCTCCAGGCGATCAGGCCGACGGCGAAGGTGATCGCGTAGAGCGCCACCCGCTCGGTGTCGTCCCCGGCTACGTCGACGAGCGGGGACCAGCTGCGCGAGAGCGCCACCCAGCCGGCGAGCCCGAGAAGCCCGCCGAGCGCAAGGCGCGGTGCCAGACCGGCGGGCACGAGATCACGTGGGGGCCCGGCGAGCGCCGTGACGGCGAGCACGAGCCCGGCGAGACCGAGGGCGGCGAGGCGCGCGCGGTCACCGAAGCCTCCGGCGAAGAACGCGAGTGCGATCGGACCGGCGAGCAGCGCCACGCGCGGGACCGTGAGCAGGGGCATCCGGCTCGGCAGGCTACCGGGCGAGGGCGGGAACGCCCGTCAGAGGAGTCCTGCGCGGCGGGCCAGGCGGCGGCAGACCGGCGCGTCGAGGGGAAGCGTCCGGACGGAGCCCGCGGACGAGCTCGACGACGGCGTGCCCGGACCGACGCGGAAACCGCCGGCCGGGAGCGAGGGTACGCTCAGGCTCGCCGCCTGCTCGCCGTCAACGCGCGCGACCGCGAGCTGCTGCCCGAACAGGCTCGGGTTAAAGGAGAGCTCCACGCGGGAGCGCGGGCCGGTGGCGACGGGCGGCCCGAACGGCTGCTCGCCGTCGACCGTCCGCAGGGCCAGCATCAGGCCTTCCGGGGAACGGCGTGCGAACAGGCTCACGCGGTCGGTGCCGGTGCCGGCGACGGCGACGCGCGCGGGGACGTCACCACCGCCGGCCAGCGACAGGGCCAGGCGTCCGGTCCGCGCCGTGCGTTCCACCGGGCCCCAGTTCCCGAAGGCGTCGAGCACGTAGAGGCCGTCGCAGGGGCCGAGGATCGCGAGGTCGCCCGGTGCCCGCCCGGCGGTGGCGGGCAGGCGGGCAGCGTTCGTGAGCCCGCGGGGGGTCCGTCCGAGCGCGTCGTCGATCCGGTCCTGGGTCCGGACCCAGGCCGCCCGCTGCGGCTCGCCGACGGTCGATCCGGTCAGGCGCTGCTCGAGCAGTCCCGCGGCTCCGTTCACCGCGATGCCCACCGCCGTCAGGGCGATCGCGACGGTCACCCAGCCGCGCCCGGTCCGGCCCGCGGCGGCGAGCGTCTGCAGCCCCAGCGCGCCGCCGAGCACGAGCAGCGGCAGGGCGTCGGCGAGGTACCGGGAGGTCACGTACCCGATGCTGAGCACCCCCGCGTAGCCGCCCGCGGCGGCGCCGAGCAGCCCGAGGGTCGCCCATCGCCGTCGGGCCGACGCCCGCACGGCGCCGACGAGCGCGACCAAGGTGAGCAGGCAGAGGAGCGCCATCGAGGTCGGCGCGCTCAGGCTGGGCTGCAGGGTGTCGAAGCGGACGTCGCCGATCACCTTGGGCGGAGCGCCGGGGCCGCCGAGGAACGGGAACGCCCGGACGCTCCCCACCGCGTCGGGGCGCAGGGCCGCGAGCACCTGCGTCGGCACGAACTGGGGGCCGAAGATCGTGCCGTCGTTCGCGGCGAGCGCCGCCTGCCGGCCGGGATCGAATCGCGAGGCGACCTGCCGATCGAGCGGGATCCCGAACGGCACCCCGAACTTCGCCGCGTTGACCGCCGCGGAGGAGCCGACCGCCGCGACCGCCCCCACCGCCAGACCTACGAGGAGCCGACGCGGGACCGGACGCTCGCGCAGGAGCACGAGGAACGCCACCCCGAGCGCGAGCACGACGGCCAGCCCGACGGTCACCCGGGTGTTGATCGTGAGCACCGCGAACGTCCCGGCCAGGGCCACGGTCCGGCCGGACGGCGTGCGGACCACCCCGAGCACCGCCCAGAGCGCGGCAACCGCCAGGGCCGCTCCCCACAGCTCGGTCTCGTGGTAGACGATCGGGCGTCCGAGCAGGTAGGAGGCGATGCTGCCCGCCCCGACGGCGAGCTGGAGCAGCGCGACCAGCGCGAGCTCCCCCCGGACCACCGGCGTCTCGGGCCGCAGCCAGCCGCGGACCCGCCAGTGCAGGGCGGCCGTGGCGGCGAGCAGCACCACGAGCGCCAGCAGCATCGAGAGCTGCGTGAGCCGCTGGTCGAGCCTGTGCGTCACGAGCAGGACCGGCAGCCGCAGGAGCGCGAGGAACGGCCCGTAGTACTCGTAGGTCCGGCCCCCGGTGACGATGCCCTCGAAGCCGACGGCACCCGGCGGCACGGCGAGGCTGCCGTCCAGGAAGGCGCGGCCCTGCGCGTCGTAGAAGCCCCCGAGCAGCCCGGGATCGGTGAGCAGCGAGGCGTCGGGTCCCACGAGGAGCAGCAGATCGAACGCGAGGGCGAGGAGCGAGCCGACGAGCGCGGCCCGCACGAATGCCCTGGTTGCCGGTGGGCTGGGCGTCCTCACGCCGGGCAGCCTACGGCGGACTCGCGCCATAGGCTGGGCCGCGATGGAGACCCCCCTCACCTGTCGGATCTGCACGGGCACGCTCTCGCTGGCCCGGCCGGGGCGCGAACGCGCCGCCACGGCTGCCGCGTTCGCTCCCAGCTGCCACGAGACGGGTGCGCACGGCGATCTCCTGCGCTGTCGCGAGTGCGGCACCGTGCAGCAGCCCTCGCTCCCGGACGGCGAGGAGCTTGTCGGGCTGTACCGCGAGATGACCGACGACGACTACTTGACGCAGGAGACGGGACGGCGGGAGACGGCCCGGCGCCTGCTCGGGCTCATCGGGGCGCACGTCCCCGGCGGCCGTCTGCTCGAGGTCGGGTGCGGCCACGGCCTCCTGCTCGACGAGGCCGTCAAGCTCGGCTACGAGGTCACCGGGCTGGAGCCGGCCCGCGCGGCCGCCGCCCACGCCCGGGAGCGCTACGGGCTCGAGGTCCGTGAGCACACCCTCGAGGACTCCTCGCTGACCGCCGAGCGCTTCGACGTGATCGTCATGGCCGACGTGCTCGAGCACCTCGAGGACCCGTGCGCCGCCCTGGACCGCTGCACCGCGCTGCTCGCCGACGGCGGCGTCCTGCTCGTCGTCACGCCGGACCCGTCCTCGGTGACCGCCCGCCTCGCGGGAGCCCGGTGGTGGGGGCTGCTTCCCGCCCACGTCTGCCTGCTCCCGCACCGCACGCTGCTCGAGCTGCTCGTCGGTCGCGGGCTGCTCGTCGCCGAGGACGTCCCGCTCGTGCGGAGCTTCACGCCCGGCTATTGGGTCAAGGGCCTGGGGGAGCGGAGCCGCCTCGTCGCTCGCCTGACCGCCGGGGTCGAACGCCACGCGGGGGAGCGGCAGTGGTCGCTCGCCCTCGGCGACGAACGCGTGGTCCTCGCCCGCCGGGTCCCGGTGCAGCAGCCGACGGAGTCCCTGGCGAACCCACGTGGCGGGCGCCATCTCGTCTGCGCCGTGCTCCCCGCCTACAACGCGACGCGGACGATCGCCCGGGTCGCCGAGGAGATGCCGATCGGCGCGATCGACCGGGCGCTCGTGGTCGACGACGCGAGCCCCGACGAGACGACGAGCGCCTCGCTGGCCGCAGGCTTCGAGGTGCTCCGCCACCCGAGCAACCGCGGCTACGGGGCCAATCAGAAGAGCTGTTACGTCCGGGCCGCGCTCGACGGCGCGGACATCGTCGTGATGGTCCACGGGGACAACCAGTACGACCCGGCCCTCGTCGGGGAGATGGTCGCGCCGATCGCGGAGGGCCGCGCGGACGTGGTCATCGGCTCCCGGCTGCTGGAGGACGAGGCGATCGCGGGCGGGATGCCGCGCTGGAAGTGGGTCGGGAACCGCTTTCTCACCCGGATCGAGAACGCCGCCTTCGGCCAGGACTACTCGGAGTACCACACGGGCTACCGGGCCTTCAGCGTCGACTTCCTGCGCACGATCGCCTTCACGCGGAACAACGACGACTTCGTCTTCGACCAGCAGGTCTTCGCGCAGATCACCGCGCGCGGCGCCCGCGTCGTCGAGCTCGCGATCCCGACCCGGTACTTCCTGGAGGCCTCGAGCGTCTCCTTTCCCGACAGCGTCGTCTACGGGCTGAAGACCCTGGGGGTCCTGGCCCGGTACCGGCTCGATCAGCACCGCGGTGGCGGCTGGTCGCTGCTCCGCGACCCGGCGATCACGCTACGCCCCACGGTGCCGGACGCCACCAACGCCTAGCCTGCGCCGCCTCGTGTCGTCGGACCCCGCCCGCGCCCCCCGGTCCCCGGTCCCTGCCGCGCTCGTCGCGCTCTCCTTCCTGCTCGCGCTCGTCCAGCGCCCAGGGCAGGTGGTGGCCGACACGAAGGTCAACCTCTACGTCGACCCGGGCGCGTTCCTCTCCCAGGTCCTGAGCGCGTGGTCGCCGACCACCGACCTCGGCCACGTCTGGGCCGGGCAGTACGCGGGCTACGCGTGGCCGATGGCGCCCTGGTTCGCCGCCGGGGACGCGCTGGGGCTGCCCGTCTGGCTCGTGCACCGGCTCTGGCTCGGAGCGCTCCTGGCGCTCGCGGCGCTCGGCGTCGTGAAGCTCCTGCAGGCGCTCGTCCGCCGGCGGCCGGGCACGCTCCACCTGGTCGCGGGACTGCTCTACGTGGTGAACCCGTACGTGACGGTCTACGCGAACCGCACCTCGGTCGCCCTGCTCGCGTACGCGGCGCTCCCGTGGCTCCTGCTCGCCGTCCACCGGGCCCTCCGTGACCCGCGCGGCTGGCGCTGGCCGGCCGTCTTCGCCCTGATCCTCACGAGCACCGCCGGGGGGATCAACGCGACCGTCACGTTCTTCGTGCTGCTCGCGCCGGTGCTGCTGGCCGTCTACGAACTTCTGCTCCGCTCCGTCGCGTGGCGCGAGGTCCGCTCGGTCGCCTGGCGGATGGTCGTCGTGAACGCCGTCGTGTCCGCCTGGTGGCTCGTCCCGACCGTCGTGCACGCCGGCTACGGCCTGAACTTCCTGCCCTTCACCGAACAGCCCGGGACGATCTGGGGCACGACGTCGCTGCCCGAGTCGTTGCGGCTCATGGGGTTCTGGACGAGCTACATCGGCGTGGGGTACGGCGGGACGCTCCGCCCGTTCGCCTCGCACGGACCCGTGCTGCTCTTCAACCTCGGGGTCGTGGTGGCCGGCCTGGCCGTGCCCGCCGCGGCGCTCACCGCGTACTGCACGGCCCGGCGCGTCCGCTACGCGCCGTTCTTCCTCGGGCTCGCGCTGCTCGGGCTCGTGATGATGGCCGCGGGCTTCCCGGAGGGCACGCCGCTGCGCCGCGCGCTGACCTTCACCTACAACCGGGTCGAGCCCGCGCAGGTCCTCCGGACGACCTACAAGGCGGGTCCCCTGCTCGCGCTCGGGCTCGCGGTGCTCGGCGGCCTCGGGGCGGCGGCCGCCTGCAGGGGGCTTGCCGGGCATCCCCGGAAGACGCTTCTGCGGACGGTCGCGGTCGGCCTCGCGACGGCAATCGTGGCGGTCGCCGCCTGGCCGCTGGTCACCGGCCGCGCCCTGGAGTCTCAGCTCGCCTTCGACGTCCCGACCTACTGGAAGGACGCCGGCGCCGCCCTCGACCGGCGGGGAGGGGACTCCCGGGCGCTCGTGCTCCCCGGCCAGCTCTTCGCCTCCTACACGTGGGGGCAGACCATCGACCCGATCCTCCCGGCGCTCACCGAGCACCCGGTCGTGACGCGCTCGATCGTGCCGTACGCCGACCTGCGCTCGGTCGAGCTCCAGTGGGCGGTGGACGACCTCGTCTCCCAGGGCCGCGCCGTGCCGGGGCAGCTGCCCTCGCTGCTCGACCTGATGGGCGTCGGCGACGTGCTGCTGGCGGCCGACGGGGACCGCACGCGTTCCGGGGAGGTCGGGCCGCTGGAGGCTGCTGCGGCGCTGCAAGGGCAAGGCCTGCGCTTCGCCGCCGCCGGTCCGCCCGTCGGTGTCACGCCGGCCGCGGGCCGGATCGCGGCCACACGCACCCTGCCCGCCCTGCAGCGGGCACGTAGCGCGACCGGGGGCATCCTCCGCGTGGTCCCGCGGGACGGTGCGGTGGCCGTCGACGGGGGCGCGGCGGGGTTGACCGGGCTGGCCGCGTTCGGCGCCCTCGATGCTGGCGCCACCGGGTACGCCTACGCACCCGACCTGAGCCCGGCGGAGCTGCGCGCACAGCGCCGCGTCGTCGTGGCGGACGGGGACCGGCGCCAGGCCTTCGTCTCCTCGCGGCTCCGGAACAACCGGGGACCGGTCTTGCGCGCCGATCAGGACGTCTCGCAGGACGGCACGATGCTCGACCCGTTCGCGCTGCCGACGGGCCCGCGGGATCCGGCTCAGCAGACGGTCTCGGTGCTGCTGAGTGACCAGGTCGCCGCGATCGACGCCCCGGCCTCCCCGCAGGTCACGCAGTTCCCCGAGCACCGGCCCAGCGCCGCCCTCGACGGGGCCCCGGGGACCTTCTGGCTCGCCGACCGCGCCCTCTCCCCGGACCGGCGCACGTTGACCGTCCGCTTCAAGGAGCCCCGCGACGTCGACGCCATCGACGTGATCCCGTACTCGGACGCCCGCGCGAAGACTAAGGCGCTGACGGTGAACGGAAAGCGCTTCGACCTCCGCGGCGGCATCGAGCCCCAGTCGCTCGCGCTCGGCCTGCGCCAGGTCTCCGAGCTGCGCATCGTCCTCGTCGAGGTGGAGCGTCCCCGGACGCAGTCGGCTGGCGCCGGCGGGCTGCGCGAGGTGCGCATCCCGGGGGTGAGCGTGCGGGAGGCGCTGCGGCCGCCGGTCGTCGCCGAGCGCGCGCTACGAGGCCGCGAGGTCCCCGTGGACTACCTGCTGTCCCGCACGACCGCGTCGGCTCCCTACGAGCAGGGGCGCCAACGCGGCGAGGCCGCGGCCGGGCTCGTCCGCGACAGCGAGGACCCCGAGCGTCAGCTCGTGCGCCTGCTCGATCCGCCTTCCGCGCAGCGCTTCGCGGCGGAGGCGTGGGTCCGGGCCGACCCGTTTACACCCGACAGCGAGCTCGATCGTCTGGCCGGGGTCCGTGGGACGACGCGTGCGACGTCGAGCTCCCGGTTCGCAGGGCGGCCCGGGTACCGGGCCTCCGGGGCCCTCGACGGCGACCCGGCGCGTGGCTGGATCGGCCAGGACATTCCCGGGCGGCCGGTGTGGCTGGCCTGGAGGGTGCCGCGGCAGACGCTCCTGCAGCTCTTCCGGCTCCGGGCCCCGGAGGCTCGCGTCCGTCGCCCGACGCGGGTGCGGGTGACCGTGGACGGGGCGCCCGGACCGGTCGTGCCGGTCGCCGCCGACGGTCGCGTGGCGCTGCCGGCGCCGGTCTTCGGTCGCTCCTTCCGGCTCGACGTCGTGGCCTCCGCGTTCCCGCCCGGCACGCCGGGGCGGCTGCTCCAGCGACGCGCCGTCGGGATCGGCGAGCTCGAGGCCCCGGGGCTCCCGCGGCTCACCGTGCCCCGCGGGGGACGTGTCGCGTTCCCCTGCGGGAGCGCGCGGTTCGCCTACGGGGACGCAGGCGGCGCGCCGGCGCAGACGGTGGACCTCGAGCTAGTCGTGGACCGGGCCGCGTTCGACGCAGGGGAGCCCCTCCGGGCGACCGCCTGCGGAGCGCCCGTCGAGCGTCCGGCGGGTCCGACGACCGTCCAGGGGCTCCCGGCGCCGCTCGTCATCGACCAGCTCCGGCTGCACGACGGGACACCGGCGCCGGCCGCCGCGGGGGCTCGCCCCACGGTGCTCGACCCCGGTCGGGCGGGGAACGGCCGGCGCACGGGGGCCGCGGTGCGGGCCACCTCGCCCTCGCTGATCGTCTTCGGCGAGTCCTACTCGGCCGGCTGGCACGCGACCTGCGACGGTCGCGATCTCGGCTCCGCCGTCCCGCGGCAGGGCTACGCGAACGCGTGGCCCGTCGAGGCGCCGGGGTGTCGCCGGCTCGACCTGGCGTTCGTCCCGAACGACCGGCTCGCCCCGGCCCGTTGGGTCTCGCTCATCGGCGCTGTGCTCCTCCTGCTCCTTCTCGCGGCGGGGCAGCGCGGGAGGGGTCCCGCGACACGTGGCGCATATGGTCACTTGGGGAGGGACCCCCGCTCGGCCGGTGCCGACGGGCAGCTGCTCCCCGAGCCGCACCCCGAGCCGGTCCCGCTCCCGCGGGCGCTCGGGATCGGCCTGGCCTGCGGCCTCGTGCTCGGCTTCGTCTTCGCCCTCCGGGCGGGCGTCGTGCTCGGTCCGGTCATCGCGCTGATCCTCTGGCGCGCCGTCCCGAGCCGCACGCTCGTGCTCACCGCGGGCGGCCTGCTCGGGCTCGCCGTCCCGCTGCTCTACGTGCTCTTCCCGGGGAAGAACCGGGGCGGCTTCTCGACGACCTTCGCCACCGATCACCTCGCCGCGCACTGGGTCGCGGTCGGCGCCGTCGGGCTGCTGCTCGTCGTGCTCGCCCGCTCGCTGTGTGCTGCGGCGGGGCGCAGCGGCGAGGCGTCAGCTCAGTAGGGCCAGGGACCGTCGCGGTGCCCGAGCGCCCGGGCCCACCGCGCGCGCCCGGCGAGGATGAGCGCCTTCACGACGACGTTCCGCGCGAACCAGGGCAGCGAGGTCAGCTGGGCGCCGGCGTTGCGAGCGCGCTCGGCGAGCGTCGCGGGCTCCCGGCGGCGCTCCCACTCGGCCAGCGAGCGTGAGCGACCCAGGTACTTCCAGTGCCCGGAGAACGTGACGGCGCGCAGCAGCGCCAGGGTGACGCCGACGGAGGAGAAGCTGTCGTGCACGAGCATCCGCCCGCCCGGCGGGACCTTGGCGCCCCAGCGGACGATGTCGTCGAGGGCGGGGCCGTAGCGGTGCGCGCCGTCGACGAAGAGGACGTTCGCGGCGCCGGGCACCGCGTCGAGTGCGTCGGAGCTGAGCGCGCGTACGTGCTCCACCCGCTCGGTCACGCCGGCACGGGCGAGGTTCGCGTGGAACGTGTCGTAGTCGGAGGCCCCGAGCTCCGGGTTCGCCTCGAACTCCTGCGGCCCACGGTCCGAACCCAGGTGCGGATCGATGCACACGACCCGCGGCGCCGCGGTCGCGAGCACGCTGGCCGACCGGCCGCGGAACGAGCCGATCTCCACGACCTGCCCGCCCTCGGGCACGGTGAGCGCGGCGAGGTAGAGCAGGCGTGCCTGTCCCTCGGTCAGCCAGCCCTCGATGGGGGTGGCGCGGTTCCAGGCGTCGTGGAAGCTCATGCGGCGGAGATCATGGCCGTCTGCGGTCGCGCGCGCAGTCCGATCGCCAGGACGGCCGTCGCGACGACCAGCTGGGCGCCGAGCACGAGAGTCGCGAAACCGGTGATCGAGTCGCCGTTGAAGAGCAGCGGGATCTCGGTGGCCGCGACCGCCCCGAGCACCCACAGGAACCGCACCGAGCCGAGCGCGAGCATGTACTGGACCGTGAGGTAGGCGACGGCGAGCAGGGTCATCGCGAGGGTCAGCAGGACGAGCGCAGGGGCCGCGTCGACCGTGTCGGGGCCGAAGGCGGTGGAGAGGATGAACTTCGGGAAGAGCGCGAAGAGCAGCAGCGAGGGGGCGGCGACCGCGGCGAGCACCGCGAGGGCCCGGAAGAGCACGGGCCGCGGATCCTCACCCGCCGCCGCGCGGGCGGTGGCCTGGGGGAGGAGCTGGAGGCCGACCCCGATCGCCACCCAGATCACGACCTTCGCCGCGACCGCGGCCACGGCGTAGGAGCCCGCGCGGTCGTCGCCGAGCTCGTGCCGGGCGACGATCACGTCGACGTTCTGAAGGATCGCGAGCAGCGCGAGCGAGATGATCGGCACCCAGCCGTTGGCCATGAGCGTCCGCAGGGTCCGGACCGCGGCCGGAGGGGTGGACTCGAGCACGGGGGCGACCGAGAGCCGCCGGGTGAGCGCCATCGCGAGGCCGATCGAGGTCACAAGGAACGCGAGGGGGGAGGCGAGGAACACGCCGGTGACCCCGCCCGCAGCGAGGGCGATCGTCAAGCCGAAGGCCAGGCGTCCGAACGCCTCGCCGACGATCGAGAGCCCGACGGGGGCGTAGGCGTGGAGCCCTTGTAGGACCCCGCGCTGGAGCGAGAGCAGCATCCACAGCACCCCGGTCGGCAGGACGGCCCCGGCCGCCCACGCGTGCTCCTCGACCCCCATCAGCGCGCCCAAGGGCTCCCGCAGGATGATCCCGGCGACCGCCGCCAGGACGGTCGCCCCGAGCAGCGTCCGGGTCCAGCCGCGGATCGTGCCGAGCAGTGCGCGATGGTCGCCGAGCCGGCCGAGCGCGACCTCCCGCGCGGCGGCGGCCTGGATCGACTGCCCGCCGACCAGGAGGACCAGGAAGGCGGAGATGATCGCGGCGAGGGCGGAGTAGTCGGCCTTGCCGAGAATCCGGGTGATCGCGACGGTGAACGCGAGCTGGATCGCGTTGTTCATCAGGGAGGCGCCGGCGAGCCCGGCGGCCTTCCCGGTGTCGGAGCCGGTGAGCGCGGAGCGCAGCGGCTGGCGTCCGGCGCTCACGGCGCTCTCGAGGACGTCGAGGTTCGCTCGTGCGGTGTGCTCCCAGGTGAAGCCGCGGGCACGCGCCTGAGCGGCCTCGCCGAGCCGGCGGCGGCGGGGTTCGTCAGCGCACAGGGCGGCGACCTCGGTCGCGAGCTCCTCCGCGGTGTCGCAGAGCACGCCTGTCTGCCCGTCGAGGATCGACTCCGGCAGGCCGCCCACCCGGAGGGCCGCGCTCGGCGTTCCCCGGTCGGCCGCCTCCATGACGGTCAGGCACCAGCCCTCGGCCGAGGAGGCGGTCAGCGAGACCCAGGCGCGGTCGTAGAGCTCGGCCTTCTCCGCCTCGCTGACGAAACCGTGCAGGGTGACCCGCTCGGTCAGCCCCCGCTCCGCGATCTCGGCGACGAGCGCGTCGCGATGGTCGCCGTCCCCGGCGATCTCCAGGTGCGCGCCGGGCACGAGCTCGAGCGCGGAAAGGAGGTTCTCGATCCGCTTGTAGGCCTTGAGCCGGCCCAGGTAGAGCAGGTTCGGCGTCGGCGACTCGGGGTGCTCCGGCTCGGTGCTCGGCTCGGTCCCCATGTAGACGACGCGGATGTTCTCGTCGGGCACCCCGAGGGCGACCATGTCGGCCCTGGCCGCGTGCGAGATCGTCATCACGGGGCGGAAGCGGTAGAGGACCGCCAGCGGGATCCGCTCGAGCAGCAGGGCCGCGACCCGGCCCGTGGCACCCAGCTCGGTGACGTAGTGGTCCTGATGGACGTGATGGACGAGCGCGACGGCGGGGGTCTTCAGCCACCACCAGGCGGGCGTGAAGAACGCGATGCCGTTGACGACCTCGAGGACGACGTCGGCGCCGGCCCCGACACCCCGGCGAGTGGCCAGGGCGGCCCGCGCGAAGACGGTGAGCCGGGAGCCCATCCGGTGGATCGCGAGCCCTTCCGTGGGCCGCGACACGGCCTCACACCCCGGGTAGGCGCCCGCGATGACCGTCACCCGGTGGCCCCACTCCAGCCAGCGGGAGACCTGCCCGTACAGGTTCGTCCCGGTTCCGCCGCCCTGGGGGTGCGTCCAGTCGCGGTCGGTGAGCAGCAGCACGTGCATGAGCAGCGCGACGCTAGCGCAGGCCTCGGCGGGGGGTTGTCCGACGGATCCCTAGAATGCCCGGACTGTGATGTCCCTGCGCCGCCCCGCCGTCCTCCTCGTCTCCGGTCTGCTCGCCCTGAGTTCAGCCACCCCTGCGCTCGCGCAGAGCGCGGGCGACGAGCAGTATTCGGATCCGCTCGCGGGCCAGGGTTCAGCGACGACGCCGAAGTCGTCGACCCCGTCGCTGACCCAGGCGCCGCAGGGTTCCAGCTCCTCGAGCTCGGGTTCCTCCGGGTCCGGGACCGGGTCGGGATCGGGAACGGCCGGAACGAGCAGTTCCGGGGAGAGCACGCCCGCCGCGGCGGCCCCCGCGGCCGGAACGACCACGGAGCTGCCGCGCACCGGGCTCGACACCGGCACTCTCGCCGTGCTCGGCGCCGCGCTCCTGCTCCTCGGCATCGGCCTGCGCCTGCGCACCGCCGATGCCCGCTTCTGAGACCACGTCGGCCGGCGAGACGGAGGCCCTCGGGGCGGCGCTCGGCGCCCGGCTCGAGCCCGGCCAGGTCGTCCTGCTGACCGGTGAGATGGGGACGGGGAAGACCACGTTCGTCCGCGGCGCGCTCCGGGCCCTTGGCGTGACCCGCCCGGTCACGAGCCCCACGTTCACGCTCGGCCAGCGCTACGACGAGGCCACGCCGCCCGCCGCGCACCTCGATCTGCACCGGCTGAGCGGGCTCGCCGACGAGGACCCGGCACTGCTCGAGGACTACGTCGGCCCGGACCGGGTCGCCTTCGTGGAGTGGCCAGAGCTCGCCGAGCCCACGCTCGCGGCGCTGGGGGAGATCGCCGCCCGCGTGCGGCTCGAGCACGTGGACGAGCAGACCCGGCGGGTGACGATCACGTGAGCGCGGCCGTTCTCGCCTTCGACACCTCCACCGCGGACACCATCGTCGGGCTGCAGCTCCCCGGCGAGGCGCCCCGTGTCGCGGCCCATCGTCCGGGCAGCGGGGAACGGCCGGGCCACAGCGCCCAGCTGCTGGCGCTCGCCGGGGGTCTTCTGGCCGAGGCGGGGATCGGCTGGGCGGGGCTCGCGCGGATCGGCGTCGGGACGGGGCCGGGCACCTTCACCGGCCTGCGGATCGCGGTGAGCACCGCGCGGGCGCTCGTCCAGGCAGGCGGCCAGGAGCTCGTGGCCGTGAGCAGCCTGGAGGCGCTGGCCCTGCCGGCGGCGGGCGGTGCGAGCGTTCTCGCCTGCGGGGACGCGCGGCGGGGGGAGCTCTGGGTCGCCGCCTGGCGGGACGGCGCGCCCCTGCTCGATCGTCCGCGTGCCGTGCCGCCGGCTGGGCTCGCGGCGCTGATGACCGGCCATCCCGGTCCCTGGCGGGCCGTCGGGGACGGCTCCGTCCGGTACCGGGCGGAGCTCGAGGCCGCGGGCGCCGAGGTGCCGTCGGACGACGACGACCGGCATCACCTCGATGGCGCCGCCCTCTGCGCGCTGACCCACCTAGCCTCTCCCGTCGATCGCGATGCGCTCGTTCCCGAGTACGTCCGCGAGCCCGACGCCGTCCCCACCCACCTGCGATGAGCCGCCCGCCCGCCGAGATCCGCCGCCTGCTCTACGCCGACCTGCCGCAGGTCATCGCCGTCGAGCGCCGCGCCTTTCCCACGCCGTGGTCGCTTGCGATGTTCGTCCTCGAGATCTCCAAGCCCCACGGCGTCTGCCTGGCCGCCTGGCGCGCCGAGGAGGAGGGCGCGGAGCCGACGCTGTGCGGCTACCTCATCTGCTCCCGCTACGACACGATCTGGCACGTCATGAACATCTCGGTCGACCCGCCGGAGCGCCGGTCGGGGCTCGCCACCGCCCTGCTCGACGAGCTCATCGCCACGATCGACGACGAGCAGGCCCAGTTCACCCTCGAGGTCCGCGTGTCGAACGCACCCGCGATCAGGCTCTACGAGTCCTTCGGCTTCCTCAGCGCCGGCGTCCGGCGGCGGTACTACCAGGACAACCAGGAGGACGCGCTCATCATGTGGCGCACGCGGGCGACCATGCAGGGTCGGCTCGACGACGTCCCGAACGCCGGCCCCGTCCAGCCCTCGCCGTAGATGCTGCTCGCCCTGGAGACCAGTTGCGACGACACCTGCGCCGCGGTGCTCGGCCCGGACGGCGAGCTCCTCGCGAACGTCATCTCCTCCCAGGGCGTGCACGACCAGTTCGGCGGGGTCGTGCCCGAGGTCGCCAGTCGCCACCACCTGCAGCTGATCAACGTCGTGATCGCCGAGGCCCTCCGCGACGCCGGCACCGCGCTCGCGGCCATCGACCGCGTCGCCGTCACCCAGGGACCGGGCCTCGTCGGGGCGCTCCTGATCGGGCTGAGCACCGCGAAGGCGCTCGCCGGCTCGCGGGGGCTCCCGCTCGCGGCGGTCGACCATCTCCAGGGCCACGTGGCAGCGAGCTTCCTCCCCGGCGAGGACCCGGAGGGCAACCCGACCGGGCCGCTCGAGCCGCCGTTCCTCTGCCTGGTCGCCTCGGGCGGCCACACGTTCCTCGCGCTGGCCGAGGATCACTCCTCGTTCAGGGTGCTGGGGCGCACCCTCGACGACGCGGCAGGGGAGGCGTACGACAAGGGTGCGCGCCAGCTGGGGCTGCCGTATCCGGGCGGTCCGCACGTGGAACGGCTCGCGACCGAAGGTGACGCGTCGGCGTTCGCATTCCCGATCTCCTCGGGCCTCGACGGCCTCGACTTCTCCTTCTCGGGCCTGAAGACGTCGCTGCTGTACAAGATCCGCGACCTGGGGGAGGAGGAGACCGCGAGGCGCCGCGCGGATCTCGCCGCCTCCTACCAGCACGCGATCGTCGAGGCGCTCGCTCGCCGCGTCGAGCAGGCGGTCGCCCAGACCGGGGTCGATCAGGTGTCGATCGGCGGTGGGGTCGCGGCGAACGGCGCCCTTCGCAGGCGGCTCCAGGGGGTCACGGCGCGGGTCCACATCCCGCCCCGGGCGCTCTGCACGGACAACGCCGCCATGATCGGCGCCGCGGCGCTCCACGGCCCTTGGCTCGCCCCCGGCGAGTACGAGACCCTCGACGCCTACCCGACCGGTCGTCGTGACCTCTGAGGTCACCCTCTGGGGGCGGCCGGGGTGCCATCTCTGCAGCGAGGCGCGGGCGGTCCTCGAAGCCGTTCGGGAGCGGCACCCGTTCACGCTCGTCGAGCGGGACATCGAGTCCGACGATGCCACCTTCAAGGCCTACCTGGAGCGCATTCCGGTGATCGCGCTCGACGGTGAGGAGCTCTACGACTTCTTCGTCGACGCCGAGGACCTCGCGCGGCGGCTCGCCGCCCGACCGGCTGAGTAGGGTTTTCCGACGTGAGCACCGACCCCCTCACCCCGGAGGCGACCTTCTCCGATGGTTCGACCCCCGAGCGGCTCTCGCTCGGCGTGGCCGCCCGCCTCTCCCGGTACCTCCAGGTGCTCACCCAGGCCAAGAAGATGGGCAAGGAGACGATCTCCTCCCAGGAGCTCTCCGACTACACGCACGTGAACTCCACGCAGATCCGCCGGGACCTCTCGGGGTTCGGCAAGTTCGGCAAGCGCGGCGTGGGGTACAACGTCGAGGCGCTCGTCACGCAGATCCGGAAGATCCTCCGGACCGCGGGCCAGAACAACATCGTGCTCTTCGGCGCCGGGCACCTCGGACGGGCGATCGCCGGTTCGGACATCTTCGCCGACCACGGCTTCCGGGTCGTCGCGATCTTCGACTCGGACCCGGAGAAGATCGGTATGCCGGTCGGCCCGCAGACCGTCCGGGCGCCGTCCGAGCTCTCGAGCGTCGTCGACGAGGAGGACGTGGTCGTCGGAGTGCTCGCCGTGCCCTCCTCGGCGGCCCAGGGGCTGGCCGACGACCTGGTCGCCGCGGGCGTCCGGATCATCTTCAACTACTCCGATGGCCTGCTCGACGTGCCGCCCGAGGTCACCGTGCATACGTCGAGCCCCGCGGTCGATCTGCTCTACGCGCTTTACTTCTACCTCACGTGATCGTCCCCCTCGACCAGGCAGAGGCCACCTTCGCGGCCTCGGTCGACGGCACCGTGGGCATCGAGGAGGAGTTCGCCATCCTCGATCCGGCCACGCTCGACCTTGCGCCGCGGTTCGAAGAGCTGCGCGACGCTGCGAGCCCTTCCCTGCTCGAGCACATCACGGGCGAGCTCATCTCCAGCGAGATCGAGATCGTCTCGGGCCGGGGCGAGACGCTCGCGGCAGCGCGCGAGCAGCAGCGGGAGGCGCGGCACGCCCTGTTCCGCCTCGCCGGAGAGCGGGGGGTCCGCCTGGGCGCGACCGCAACGCACCCGTGGGCGGACTACCGCGAGCAGCTCAACATCGACACCGAGCACTACCGGCGGGTCGTCGACGGCCTCCAGTACGTCGCCCGGCGCAACAACACGTTCTCGATGCACGTCCACGTCGGCATCCAGGGCGCCGACCGGGCTATCCGGGTCTGCGATCGCCTGCGGGCGACGCTGCCGCTCCTGCTCGCGGTGAGCGCCAACTCGCCGTACCTCGACGCACGCGACGCGGGGCTCCACTCCGCGCGCACCCAGTCGTTCACGAAGAGCTTCCCGCGCTGCGGCGTCCCGGACGCCTTCGGCTCCTGGGCGGCCTACGCCGAGTACATCGACTTCCTGCAGCGGACGGGCTCGATCGTCGAGTACACCCAGGTCTGGTGGTCGGTGCGGCCGCATTTCTCCTTCGGCACCGTCGAGGTCCGGATCTGCGACGCGCAGAGCACCGCCGAGGAGTCCGACGCCCTGGCCGCGCTCATCACCGCCTGCGTGCTACAGGCCGCCCACGACGTCGATGCCGGGATCCCCGATCCGGGCGTGCCGGGCCGGCTGATCGAGGAGAACATGTGGCGGGCGATCCGTCACGGCCTCGACGGCAAGCTCCTCGACCTCGCCACGGGCGAGGCGTACCCCGCCCGCGCCGCGGTCGAGCGGCTGCTCGCCTGGAGCGCCCCGGCCCGGTCCCAGCACGCGATCCCGGAGCCCGATTTCCCCGCCGCGAACGGGGCCCAGCGCCAACGGCGCATGATCGAGGCGGGCGCCGACCTGCCCGAGGTGTACGCCGAGGCCGTTCGGGAGACCCACTCCACGTACGCAGACTCCGACCAGGAAGCGAGCGCAGCATGAGCCAGCAAGATCCCGAAGGTCCCCCGCCCACCGAGGAGGAGCTCCGCGAGGCCTACGAGGCCCAGCTGCGTGAGCTGCGGGTCGAGGACGTCATGGTGCAGACCGTCGTCTCGCTCCTGAACCTCGGCGGCCGCAAGGCCGGGCTCGCCCCCGGGACCGAGGACGAGCGTGACCTCGACCAGGTCGCCTTGGCCGTCGAGGGCGCCCGTCGCCTGCTCCCGTTCGTCGAGGAGCTGCTCGGCCCGGACGCCGCGCAGCTGAAGGAGGCCCTCTCGCAGCTCCAGATGGCCTACGTGCAGCTCGGAGGCCAGGGCGGCGCCGGTGCCCCGACCGAGGCCGCCGGCGCACCGCCGCGGCCAGCCGCTCCGGCGACCCCGCCCCCGCCGCGGATCTGGACGCCCGGCTCCTAGGACGTTCGCCGCAAGGCGGACCGATGAGTTCCGCGCGCCCCGACGGTCCGAACAGCATGTTCGAGAATGTCAGGGCGTTCAGCGGCTTCTCCGTTGACGACATCGCGGCCGCGCGCGCCTTCTACGAGGGGGTGCTCGGGCTCGCGGTCTCCGAGCGGAACGGGATGCTCACGCTGCATCTGGCCGGCGGGCGGGACACGCTCATCTACCCGAAGGCGGACCACGCCCCGGCCACGTTCACCATCCTGAACTTCCCGGTCGAGGACATCGACGCCGCGGTCGCCGCGCTGGCTGCCCGTGGCGTCGTGTTCCAGGCGGGGGAGTGGACGGACGCCTCGGGGGTGATGCGGGGATTGGAGCGCGGGATGGGCCCGGACATCGCCTGGTTCACCGATCCGGCGGGGAACGTCCTCTCCGTGCTTTGCGAGGGATGAGGCCTCGGGCCGTGCGCCGGTGCCCGGGAGGGAGGATGCTGGGCCGATGGCCTACGACGAGGCGCTCGCCGATCGCATCCGGACCCGCCTGTTCGCCCACCCCGGGCTGACGGAGCGCGCGATGTTCGGCGGGCTCGCGTTCCTGCTGGACGGGAACATGGCGATCGCGGCCAGCGGGCAGGGCGGGCTCATGGTCCGAGCGGGGGCCGCGCGGACGGAGGAGCTGCTGCGGGAGCCGCACGTGCACCAGATGGAGATGCGCGGTCGCCCGGCGGTCGACTGGCTCCGGGTCGACGCCGCCGGGCTGGAGGACGAGGGAACGCTGGAACGCTGGGTCGACGTCGGCGCCGCGTTCGTCTCCTCGCTCCCGCCCAAGACCGCCTGACCGCCGGGAGGGCTCAGCGGCGGCGGGCCGGGACCCGGACGGCCCGGCGCACGACGGTCGCCCCGTCCCTGATGGTGATGGTGAAGCGACCGGTGCGGGGCGCAGTGATCCGCGGGCGGAAGGCGACCCGGCCGCTTCGGACGGCGACGGACCCCCGCGCGACCATCCGACCGGCACGGTGGACCGTGTAGGCCACCCGACGTCCGCGGACACCGCTCACCCGGCAGCGGATGCCCGTGCCGCTACGGAGGCAGGTGACCGCGGGCCGTGCGCTCGGGAGGAGGGCGTCCCGGCCGGGGCGCTTGTCGGCTCCGGCGGGCCCGCTCGGCCCGGCGACGCCCTCGGCCCCACGTCCATCGGCTCCGGGGGTGCCCGGCCGGCCCTGCTCGCCGTTCGTGCCGTTGCTGCCGTTCTTTCCGTCGGCCCCGTTCGCGCCGTCGGCTCCGTTCGTCCCGTTGGTGCCGTCGGCCCCGTTCGTGCCGTTTTTGCCGTCGGCTCCGTTGGCTCCGTTGGTGCCATCGGCCCCGTTCGTGCCGTTCGCCCCGGTCGCGCCCGTGCTGCCGGTCGCCCCGCTGGTGCCGGTCGCTCCATCCGCCCCGGCCGCGCCGGTCGTCCCGCTGGCGCCCGTCGCACCGGTGGCCTCGCCCAGCCGCACGGCGAGCCATACCGCGTCGGTTCCGGCCGCCTGACGGAGCAGGGCGTTCTCGTTGCCGCTCCGGGGGGTCGCGAACGCCGTCTGGGCTCCCTTCGCCGCGCAGGCGGCTGCGGCCTGATCCCAGGTGACCGCGGCCGTGAGCGACCAGACCGTTCCGGTCAGGCAGGCCGCCGGCCGCCGCTCGGCGCAGGGGGTGGTGATCCAGCGCCCGTCCGTCCGCTGCACCGCACACGGGCCGTCGGTCGGGTCGGGCGCGTCGGCGATCCAGCTCCACGCCGTGGCCTGCAGCCGTCCGTCGCCGGGCAGCAGCTGATCGAAGCCGTAGAGGTTCACGCCGCAGTCGGACATCGACCGCAGCCGCTCGGGCGTGAGCGCACGCGCCTCGTGGTCGGCTTCGGTGTCCGTCGGGTTGACGACCGTGTCGACCGCCGTGCTGTCCTCGAAGTAGCGGACGAGCTTCGTGGTGTAGGTCGCCCGGTTGTACGTCGCGTCGCAGGAGGGGAACGGCTTGTAGGCGGCCGTGTTCCCGCCCTCGACGTGGTTCGCGTCCCAGCCGTGCACCGCGGACTTCCAGCCGGCCCGACAGTTGCCGACGAGGAGCACCTGGGCGCCGGCCTCGCGGATCTGCTTGCGGCTCACCTCCAGAGGAAGGTTCGTGCAGGTGCCCGTCGTCGCCGCGGGATGGTAGATGCGGGAGCTGCCGTCCGGGCGACGAAACGCGCTCTCGAGCTGGTCGACGGTGTCCGTGTAGCCCTGCACCGCGCCGAGCTCGTCCTCGAGGTAGACCATCAGGACCTGATCCGAGTTGTCCGCGTCGGCGAGCCACCCGGAGATCTCCGGCAGCACGTCCTTTAAAAGCGGCTCGTTCGTGCACCCCACGTGCTGCTCGTCCGGCCCGCGGCCGTGGCAGACCGTGACCGCCGAGGCGCCGCCGAGCTCCGCTCGCGGGATGTAGTGGACGTCGAGCTCCACCGAGCGGATGTCGATGTCGAGCTGCTGGCTCAGCGAGAGCTGCTGGTTCGAGTCGGAGTGGGACAGGGTCGTCGACGCACCCGCGGAGTTGAACGAGTTGTGCGTCCCGAGGAACTCCGTGGCCGAGAGCGGCAGCGTGTCACCGAGCCGCCGCTGAAAGCGGAGCGTCCGGTGCAGGGAGCTCTCGCGGTACTCGCGGACCGCCGCGTCGGTGACCTCCTTCCCGAGCGGGAGCGTGCACTGCGCCGCGGCGAACCCGAGGCGGCGGCACTCCGCCGAGAGCGACTCCGCCGTCTTCTCCGCGAGCGTGCAGGGCGCGGCGCTCGGGCTGAGCGTCCCGCAGAGGCTCCCCGGGGGAACCGGTAGCTGCGCGGCCGCGGTCCCGGTGGTGATCGATGCGAACGCGGCGCAGACGGCGACCGACGTGAGCTTCCAGGACAGACCCATGACGCGCACAACGCGCCAGGAAGCGAGAACTTGCGCGAACTGCCGTCGCGGTCTCTGGCATGGTGCCCACCGTGAGCGGCTGCCTCTTCTGCGCGATCGTCGCGGGCTCCGAGCCCGCGGTCCGCGTCCTCGAGGAGGAGCACTGCGTCGCGTTCCTCGACACGCGGCCGCTCTTCCCCGGTCACGTCCTGCTCGTCCCGCGCGAGCACCACGTCACGCTTGCCGACCTCCCGCGGGAGCTCGTCGAGCCGCTCTTCACCACGGCCCAGCGGCTCTGCCGCGCCGTGCAGGCGGCGCAGGACGCGCCGGGCGCCTTCGTCGCGATGAACAACGTCGTCTCCCAGTCGGTTCCCCACCTGCACGTGCACGTGGTCCCACGCCGCCCGAAGGACGGGCTGCGTGGGTTCTTCTGGCCGCGGACGACGTACGCGGGGGACGGCGACGCCGAGGCGGTGGCGGTCGCGATCCGCGCCGCCCTGCGCCCCTAGTCCCGGAGGCACGAGTCAGCCCGGCGGGCGGCGTACACTCGTGCGCGCCCCATGGCCCAACGCCGTCTCCACGGGCTCCAGCGCGTCCTCGGTGTCAACGCTCTGAGCTCCACCGCCTACGGCAACGTCGGCTCCTCGATCTACTACGCCCTGGGGCTCGTGGCGAGCCTGGCGCTCGGCCTCACCCCGGTGGTCTTCGTGATCACGGGCTTCATCTTCTATCTGACGGCCTCCACCTACGCGGAGGCCACCGCGATGTACCCGGAGGCGGGCGGCTCGAGCTCGTTCGCGCGGCACGCGTTCAACGAGCTCGCGAGCTTCTTCGCCGCCTGGGCGCAGATGCTGAACTACGTCATCACGGTCTCGATCTCGGCGTTCTTCGTCCCGCACTACCTCGGGGGCGTGCTCGGGATCGACGCGCTCCGCCACGGCCCCGGCGACATCTTCTTCGGGATCGCCGTGATCATCGTGTTGAGCCTGATCAACGTGCGCGGCGCGGAGGAGTCGGCGAACGTCAACGTGCTGCTCGCGATCGTCGACTTCGCCACCCAGCTGCTGCTCGTCCTGGTCGGCCTCTTCCTCGTGCTCAGCCCGTCGGTGCTCATCGACAACGTGAGCTTCGGCATCGCGCCGAGCTGGAAGGACTTCTTCCTGGCGATCCCCGTCGGGATGATCGCCTACACCGGCATCGAGACCATCTCGAACATGGCCGAGGAGGCGAAGGACGCCGACACGACCATCCCGGCGGCGATCAACCGCGTCGTCATCGCCGTCTTCGCCATCTACGCGCTGCTGCCCGCCGTCGCGCTCAGCGCCCTGCCGGTCACCCAGAACGCCGACGGCAGCTACCAGACGCTGCTCGGCGTGGGGGAGGAGGACGGCGGCTTCGCGGGTGACCCGATCCTCGGCGTGGTCAAGCAGCTGGAGCTCGGCTTCCTCCAGGTCCCCGGGGAGATCTACGTCGGGCTGCTCGCCGCCACGATCCTGTTCATCGCCACGAACGCCGGGATCATCGGGGTCTCGCGGCTCGTCTACTCGATGGGCATCCACCGCCAGCTGCCCGACCGGCTGCGCCAGCTGCATCCGACCTACGGGACCCCGTGGATCGGGATCCTGCTCTTCGGGGGGATCGCGTGCCTGACGCTGATCCCCGGCAAGGCGGACTTCCTCGGGAACATCTACGCGTTCGGGGCGATGCTCTCGTTCACGATCGCGCACGTCTCGGTCATCCGCATGCGGATCACCCTGCCGGACGCGCGGCGCCCGTTCCGTGGCCCGGGCACAATGCGGTTCCGAGGCCACGAGCTCCCGCTCTTCGCGCTCGTCGGCGGCCTCGGCACCGGGCTCGCGTTCGTCGTCGTCACCTTCCTGCACTTGGACGTCGCCGCGGCCGGCCTCGGCTGGCTCGCCATCGGCGGGGTCTTCTACCCGCTCTACCGCCGGAGCCAGGGGCTGGATCTGACGACCACGACGAAGATCGCGCTGCCCAAGCCGGTCGTCGACCACGAGGCCGAGTACGAGTCCGTGCTGCTCGCCCTGGACGGGAGCGTCTACTCGCCTGGCGCGATGGCCACCGCGGCGAAGGTCGCCGCGCGCCGCCGGCGGGGCATCCACGTCATCGTGCCGATCGTGGTCCCGACGTCCTCCCCGATCGATGCGGATCTGCCCGAGCAGGAGCTCGCCGCCCAGGAGATCATCGAGCAGGCCAAGCTGCAAGGCGGGCGCCGCGTGACCGGCCGCTACCAGAAGGTCCGGGCCGGGCAGGCGGGCCGGCTCATCGTCAACGAGGCGAAGGAGACGGCGACGAAGGTGATCGTCATGGCCCTTCCCGCGCGCACCGGGTCGACCGTCTTCGGCAAGACCGTCGAGACGGTCCTCGCGGAGCGTCCCTGCCGCGTGATCATCCAGTACGACCCGAACGTGCTGCCGGTCATGCCCGACGTCATCGCCCAGACCCGTGACTGAGCCCGAGCCGTTGCAGCGGCGGGCCACCCGTCTGATGTCGGTCGTGATGATCCTGCTCGGGGTCGCGATCATCGCCCGGACCGTGGCCGCGGGCGGCAGCCCGGTGGCCATCGGCCTGCTGCTCGGGGTGCTCTTCGTCGCCGCGGGGACCGGTCGCCTGTACGTCGCCCGGCGGGGCAGCTGATGGCCGACCTCGAGCAGAACGGCCGGGGGGAGGTCAGTCGCCGCACGCTGGGCTCCCCGGTCCTCTTCGCCGTCGTCTACGCCTCGCTGGCCGCTGGGGTCTACTTCTCCCTCGGGGTCGTCGCCGACTACGCGCTCGGCTTGACCCCGGTCATCTTCCTCTTCGGCGCCCTGCTCTTCGGGCTGGCCGCGATGACCTACGTCGAAGGTGCGTCCCTGCACCAGGACCGCGGCGGGTCGACGGTGTTCGCCCGCTACGCGTTCAACGAGCTGTGGAGCTTCGTGGCGGGCTGGGCGGTGCTGCTCGACTACGTGATCCTCGTCGCCGTCTGCGCCGTCTCGGCCACGAACTACGCGGCGGCCTTCTACGACCCACTCGGGGACGGCACAGTCGAGACGGTGCTGTCGCTCGCGATCGTCTTCGGGGTCGGGATCGGTGCGATCCGGGGCTATTCTGCCCGCCGCATCCGGCGCCTGGCCTTCCTCGTGGTGGCCGATCTCGTCCTGCAGGTCGGGCTCATCGTCCTCGGCCTGGCGACGTTCTTCTCCTTCGACGTGCTGACCGCACCGATCGATCTCGGCGTCACCCCGACCTGGGACGACGTGATCTTCGCCCTCGGGGTCGCGACGGTCGTGCTCGTCGGTCTCGAGTCCGCCTCCGGGCTCTCCGGCGAGGTGGGGGTGAGCCGGAAGGGCCTACGGCGCCTCGTCACGAGCGCGACGGCCAGCGTGGCGGTCGTCTACGTCGGCATCGCCCTCGTCGCCCTCACGGCCGCGCCGGTCGTCGACGGGAAGACCGCGCTGCGCGGGGACGATCTCGTCGCGCCGGTGCTCGGCATCACCCGGGCCTTCTCGCAGCCCTGGCTCGCCGACTCGCTCACCTACGTGTTCGCCGCGGCGGCGGTCCTGACGCTGGTGGAAGCGGCCGCCTCCGCGATGCTCGGCCTCTCGCGGCTCGGGTACTCGCTCGCGCTGAACCGCCAGATCCCGAGTGGCATCGGTCGCCTGCACCCGCGGTTCGGCACCCCGTACATCCTGATCGGCGCGGCCTCGCTGATCGCCGCGGCACTCGTCATCCCGCAGGACATCGACTTCCTCGTGGGGCTCTACGCGTTCGGCGCGCTCATCGGGCTCATGCTCGCCCACCTGAGCATCATCCGCCTGCGCTACGTCGAACCCGACCGGCCCCGGCCCTACGCGATGCCGCTGTCGGTCCCGTTCCGGGGCGGGAGCCTGCCGCTCCCCGCGGTCCTCGGAGCCGCGCTCGCGATGCTCGCCTTCGCCAGCGTCGTCGGCTTTCATGAGGGCGCCCGGTACGTCGGGATGGGGTGGATGGCCGCCGGCCTGACGCTCTACGTGGTCTATCGGACCACCCAGGAGAAGTCGCTCACCAAGCGGGTCCGGGTCCGCGAGTCGGCCTTGCGGATGGACCGGGAGGAGCTCGAGGAGCTCGGCGCCTTCGGCACCATCCTCGTGCCGATCTTCGGCAACGAGCTCGACGACGACATCGTGCAGACGGCGGGTCGCCTCTCAGGGGAGTCCCACGACGACTTCGACTCCGAGGAGGGCGCACTGATCGAGGCGCTCTGGATCTTCGAGATCCCGATGTCACTGCCGATCGACGCGCGCCTGCCCGACGAGCGCCTCAAGATCGCCCGCGCGGCGCTGAAGCACGCCAAGGCGGTCGGGGAGGAGTACCAAGGGGTCGAGGTGGCCACGGCCACGGTGCGGGCCAGGAGCGCCGGGCGGGCGATCGTCGAGGAGGCGCAGCGACGCGGGGTGGAGGCCATCGTGCTGGCGGCCGAGGAGCCGACCCGGATCCGTGGCGGTGCGCTGCTCGGCGGTCGCAGCAGCGCGAACGAGGGGTTCGCCGGAGCGATCACCAAGTACGTCCTGGCCAAGGCGACCTGCCAGGTGATCCTCACGGCTCCCGCCGCCCGTCAGGAAGAGTCGCCGCAGCCTCCCGCCGACGGGAGCGGCGGGGGCGCCTCGCCGCGAGGGGGCCGGTAGTCTCAGGCGCATGGACGGCGCGCGGATCTCCGGCACCCGATCGTGGACCTACCGGTCGGGGCGGTAGATGTTCGTCGTGATCGCCGGCGCCGGGCGCGTCGGTTCGGCTGTTGCCCGCACCGCGCTCGAATCCGGGCACGAGGTCTCGGTCCTCGACGAGGATCCGCTCAGCCACGAACGCCTGGACGCCGGCCAGCCGACCTCCTGGGAGGACGCGGGTGGGCGCTTCACCGTCGGGACCGCGATCGAGATCGAGGCGCTCGTCGAGGCGGGCATCCAGGAGGCGGACCTCTTCATCGCCGCCACGCACGGCGACAACACGAACATCGTCATCGCGCAGATCGCGAGCAAGCACTTCGAGGTGCCGCGCGTGATCGCGCGGATCATGGACCCGGCGCGGGCCACCTGGTACGCGGAGCAGGGGATGGAGACGATCTCGCCGACGAAGGTCGCGATCGAGATGTTCCGGGACGCGCTCGGCCAGGAGGCGCACTGATGTACGTGATCATCGCCGGCGGCGGCAAGGTCGGCTGGAACCTTGCGCGCGAGCTCACCTCGAAGGGCAACGAGGTCACGCTGCTCGAGGAGGGGCGCGACCGGTACCTGAAGATCGAGCAGGAGCTCGAGCACGCCGTCCAGTACGGCGACGCGACCGAGCTGTGGGTCCTCGAGCGGGCCGGCATCCAGCGGGCGGACATCGTGATCGCCGTGACGGGCGACGACGAGGACAACCTGCTCATCTGCCAGATGGCCAAGGAGAAGTACCTCTGCGAGCGGATCATCGCCCGGGTCAACAACCCGCGCAACCGTCAGTGGTTCGAGCTCCTCGGCATCCAGCCGAACGTCTCGGCGACCGACCTGATCCTGCGCCTGATCGAGCACGAGGTGCCGTCTTACGGCCTCATCCATCTGCTCGACTTCCGCGACGAACAGCTCGAGATCATCGAGGTCGAGGTGCCCGAGGGGGCGCCGGCGGTGGGGCAGACCGTGGGGGACATCAAGCTGCCGGAGGGCGCGCTGGTCATCTCCGTGCTCCGGGCCGGCAAGGGCTTCGTGCCCAAGAGCGACACCCGCATCGGGGTCGGCGACGAGGTGCTGCTCGTGCTCGAGACGGGCCTCGAGGAGCAGATCACCGCGCTGTTCGCCCCCGGCCTCTGAGCCGCGGAGTGCTCGCAGGATCCAGCACGGCTTGATCCGGAGACCGCGCCGACCTCGCGGTCGAGAACGTGGCGCGTGCACCCCCGTGGGGGTGCAGCGAAGAGGCTCCGGGACAGGGACTCGAACCCCAAATTCCAGATCCAGAGACTGGCGTGTTGCCAATTACACCATCCCGGAGCGCGGCCGTCGAACCTGCACGGCGAGCCGAGAGGATAGCGCGGACGCGGTCCCCGGCGTCGCCCGGGGACCCTCCGCTCAGGCGGCGGCCTGCTCGGCCCAGTCGCGGTACAGCGACCAGTAGGCGCCCTCGGCCTCCAGAAGCTCCTCGTGCGTGCCCTGCTCGGTGATGCGGCCGCCGTCGAGCACGACGATCCGGCCCGCCTGGCGGATGGTCGAGAGCCGGTGGGCGATGACGATCGCGGTGCGGCCCTGAAGCAGCCGGCGCAGCGCGATCTCGATCTGGCCCTCGGTGTGGAGGTCGACGTTCGAGGTCGCCTCGTCGAGGATGAGCATGCGCGGATCGGCGACCAGGGCGCGGGCGAAGGCCAGCAGCTGGCGCTGTCCGGCTGAGAGCTGCACGCCGCGCTCGCCGACCTGCGTGTCGAGGCCGTCCTGGAGGCGGCTGACGAAGTCGGCCGCACCCACCGTCTGCACGGCGCTCTCGATCTGCTCACGGGTCGCCTCCTCCCGCCCGAAGGCGACGTTCTCGGCGACCGTCCCGCTGAACAGGAACGCCTCCTGCGGGACGATGCCGAGCTGCTCGCGCAGGGAGCCGATGCGGATGTCCCGTAGGTCGAGGCCGTCGACGAGGATGCGGCCGCTGGTCGGGTCGTAGAAGCGCGCGACGAGCTTCGCGAAGGTCGACTTGCCGGCGCCGGTCGCGCCGACGAGCGCGACGGTCTGCCCCGGCGGGACGGTCAGCTCGATGTCGCTCAGCGCGCGCTCGACTCCCGCGTCGGTCTTGTAGGCGAAGGACACCTGCTCGAAGCGGAGCTCGCCGCGCAGGGGGGAGGGCAGCTCGCGCGCGTCGGGGCCGTCCTCGAGCGTCGGCTCCTCGTCCAGCAGCTCGAAGATCTTGTCGAGGGCCGCCATCCCCGACTGGTAGGTCGTGTAGACCTGCGAGAGCTGGCCGATCGGATCGAAGAAGCCGTTCAGGGCGAAGATGAACGCGGTGAGCGTCCCGATCTCGACGGCGTTCCCGGAGTCGATGGCCTGGTAGCCGCCGTAGAGGATGACGAGCACGGTGCCGAGGGCGGAGACGAACTCGACCGCCGGGAAGTAGGTGGCGTTGAGCGTCACCGTCTTCAGGTTCGCGTCCCGGTTGCCTGCGTTCAGCGCTGCGAAGCGGCCCCGGTGGCGCGCCTCCTGGGCGAACGACTTGACGACCCGGATCCCCGAGAGCGACTCCTGCAGGTAGGCGCTGATCGAGCCGATCGTCTCGCGGGTGAGCTTGTACGCGTCGGCGCTCGCGATGCGGAAGATCACCGAGGCCGCGAAGAGCACGGGGAAGATGAGGAACACGAGGCCCGCGAGCTGCGCGTCGAGCAGCAGCAGGATCACCACGGAGCCGATCAGCGTGAGGCCTGCGGTGAAGAGCGTCGTGACCGAGTCGGTGACCAGGGCGTTCAGCGCCTCGACGTCGTTCGTCATGCGGGAGATCAGGACCCCGGCGGGCTTCCGCTCGTAGAAGGCGACGGGCTGGCGCTGCAGGTGGCCGAAGATCTCGATCCGGAGGTCCTGGAGGGCCCGCTGGCCCACCCAACCGGTGAAGTAGGTCTGCACGTAGGTGCCGACCCAGACGAGCAGGGCGGAAGCGATGAAGGCGATCACGACCGCGTCGAGCACGCCCTCGTTCCCGGCCTTGATGCCATCGTCGATCGCCTTCTTGGCCAGCGGGGCCGGGGCCAGGGCGGCGCCGGTCCCGATGATGAGCGCGACGAACATGAGCGCGACACGGCTCTTGTACGGCGCGAGGAGCAGCGCGAGCCCCTTCAGCTTGCGGCCGCGGCCGCTCGTGCCCTTCAGGCGCCGGCGGAGCTCGTCCGCGCTCATCCGGCCGCTCACAGGCCCGCCGTCTCGGGCTCGCGGGGCTTGCGGGTGAGGAAGACGGAGTCGGGCAGGCCCTTCTCGACGATCTCCCGGTAGAGGTCCGAGACCTCGAGCAGCTCCTCGTGGCTGCCGTGGGCGGCGATGCGGCCCTCCTCGAGCACGACGATCTCGTCGGCCAGGGCGATGGTCGAGAGCCGGTGGGCGATGACGAGCGTCGTCCGGTCGGCCATCACCTCGACGAGCGCGTCCTTGATCGCGCTCTCGGTGCTCGCGTCGACCGCGGAGGTGGCGTCGTCGAGTACGAGGATGCGCGGGTCGGCCAGGAACGCCCGGGCGATCGCGATCCGCTGACGCTGGCCGCCGGAGAGCGTGAGCCCGCGCTCGCCGACGCGCGTCTCGTAGCCCTCGGGGAGCGCGGCGATGAAGCCCGCGGCCTGCGCGCGCTCCGCGGCCCGCTCGACCTCCTCCGCGGTCGCGTCCGGCCGCGCGTAGGCGATGTTCTCGGCAACCGAGGCGGAGAAGAGGAACGGATCGTCGTTGACGACCGCGATCTCACGCCGCAGCACGTCGGGATCGAGGGTCCTGACGTCGGCGCCGTCGATCGAGACCGTGCCCGCGGTCGGGTCGTAGAGGCGCGGGAGGAGCTGGACGAGGGTCGTCTTGCCGGAGCCCGTCGCGCCGACCAGGGCGACGGTGCGCCCCGCCTCGACCTCGAGGTCGATCCCCGTGAGCGCCGCCACGGGCGAGCCCTCGTACTGCAGGCTCACCCCGGCGAGCGAGATGGCGCCGCGGCCCGACGGCAGCGACGCGGGCTCGGCCGGCGCCGCGATGGCGGGCTCCCGATCGAGGATCTGGAAGATCCGCGCCCCGGAGGCGGTCGCGCGCTGCGCCATCCCGAGCATCACGCCGAGCGTGCGCATCGGGGCGAGCAGCATCAGCAGGTAGGCGTAGAACGCGGTGAAGTCGCCGATCGTCAACGAGCCGTCGATCACCGCGCGGCCCCCGAAGAACAGGATTGCGGCGAGCCCGAGCTGCGGGAGGAACCCGATGAACGGGTTGTAGAAGGCCTGCAGCCGCGTCGAGACCATCGACTGCGTGAAGACTCGTTCAGCGCTCGAACGGATCCGCCGGTTCTGCCGGCCCTCGGCGGCGAACGCCTTGATGACCCGGACGCCGCCGATCGACTCCTCGACGTCAGCGGTGAGCTCGGCGAGGCGCTGCTGGACCTCCTGGATCGCCGGCCGCGAGCGGCGTCCGTACCGCGCGGCGATGACGATCACGAACGGGACCGGCAGCAGGGAGATGACCGCCAGGGTCGGATCGAGGAACAGCATCGCGCCCGCCGCCAGGATCAGCGTCAGCGCCGACTGGATGATGAAGATGAGGCCGTACCCGAGGAAGAAGCGGACGGCCTGGAGGTCGACCGTCGCCCGCGACATGAGCTGGCCGGTCTGCTGGCGATCGAAGAAGCCGAGCTCGAGCGAGAGCAGGTGGGCGTAGATGCGGCCGCGGAGGTCGTATTCGACGCCCAGCGAGACCCGCCCGGCGATCATGCGCCGCGCGAAGGTGAGCACGAACCGGGCGACCCCGGCTCCGACGATGAGCAGCCCGATGAGGAGCAGGTCGCTGCGCCGGGCGTCGTCGATCGCGTCGATCCCCCGGCCCACGAGGAACGGGATCGCCACGGTCATGAGCATCGCGGCGATCGCGAGGACGAGCGAGACCCAGACACCGACCTTGTGAGGCTGGAGGAAGCTGAGCAGTCGCCGGAACGTCACCATCGCCGCTCTACTCTAGTTGTCGCCGCAACGAGTTCCCGGGCGCCATGCCCGGGATGCGTCAGAACTTCTCGCGCCGCACCGTCGTCTTCTTGCCCTTGATCGTGCTGCCGCGCAGCGCCGCGATGACCTCGTCGGCCGCATCGGCGGGAAGCTCGACGAGCGAGAAGCGATCGGAGATCTGGATCGAGCCGATGTCCTTGCCGCCGAGACGGGACTCGCCGGTGATGGCGCCGACGAGATCCTGCGGGCGGATGCCCTTCTCGCGGCCGGCACCGATGAACACGCGCACGACCGGGCCCTGCGGTCCGCGGCCGGGCTTGCCCGGAGCGGCGCCCTTGCCCTTGTAGGGCGCCGACTGGGCCTTGCTCTTCCACTCCGGCCGCGGGGCGATCTCGGGGATGTCCTGCTCGTCCGGCTCGGCGCCCGCCCGGGCCTCGTGGGCGAGCTTGACCGCGGCGAGGGCGACCTCCATGAGGTCGAACTCGTCGGCCAGCGTCTCGACCACGACGCGGAAGCGGGTGAGGTCGTCCTCCAGCAGGCTCTCGTTGAGCGCGGCGCGCGTCGCCTCGAGGCGACGGACGTGCAGATCGGCGACGGTCGGGACCTTCTCCACCGGGATCTTCTGCTTGATGAGCCGTTCGATCGTCTTCAGCTGGCGGTGCTCGCGCGGCTCGGCCAGCGTGATCGCGACGCCCTCGCGCCCGGCGCGGCCGACCCGGCCGATGCGGTGCACATAGGCCTCGGGCGCGGCGGGCACGTCGAAGTTGACGACGTGGGTGAGCTGGTCGATGTCGAGGCCGCGGGCGGCGACGTCGGTGGCGACGAGCAGCTCGGAGGAGCCCGCGCGGAGCCGGCCCATGACCTTGTCGCGCTGATCCTGGGTGAGCCCGCCGTGCAGCGCCTCGGCGCGGTACCCGCGGCCGTTCAGGGTGTCGGTGAGGCCGTCGACCTCGGCCCGCGTCCGGCAGAAGACGATCGCCGCGGCCGGTGCCTCGACGTCGAGGATCCGGCCCAGCGCGGCCGACTTGTGGGCGCGCTGCACCAGGTAGGCGGTCTGGCGGACGAGCGGCGCGTCGCCCTCGGCGACCTTGGGCCTCGCGATCGCGATGTTGACCGGGTCCGAGAGGTGGCGCCGGGTCATCTTCTCGAGGCGCGGCGGCATGGTCGCCGAGAAGAGCACGGTCTGGACGCCGTCCGGGGTCCCCTCGAGGATCGCCTCGATGTCCTCGGCGAAGCCCATGTCGAGCATCTCGTCGGCCTCGTCGAGCACCACGAGACGGAGGCCGCCGAGCTTGAGGACCCCACGGTTCATGAGGTCCAGGGCGCGGCCCGGGGTGGCGACGATGACGTCGACCCCGCGCTTGATCGACGCGATCTGGCGCCCGGCGGGCTGGCCGCCGTAGATCGGCGTGACGCGGGCGCCGAGCTCGCGCCCGTACTTGTGCACGGCTTCGGAGACCTGGACCGCGAGCTCCCGGGTGGGGACGAGCACGAGCGCCATCGGGGCGCCGGTGCGGGTCTGCTCGGCGAGGCGCTCGAGGATCGGGAGCGCGAAGGCCGCGGTCTTCCCGGTGCCGGTGGCGGCCTGGCCGAGGAGGTCGCGGCCCGCCAGGACGGGCGGGATCGACTCCGCCTGGATCGGGGTCGGCTCCTCGTAGCCGAGGGCGGCGAGGGCGTTCACGAGCTCCGCGCGGAGGCCGAGGGAGGCGAAGGTGACGGTGGCCGCGTCGGCGGCGGGCTGCGCTTCGGGCGCGTCCGGAATCGGTGTGCTCACCACCCCAGGCTGACACGCCGGCGCTCGAAGGTCCCGCCCGGGCCGGGCTGCGATGCTTCCGGGGATGCCTACGACGCCTGTCGGCCTCTGCTCGAGCTGCACCCATCAGCGGATGATCCGCTCGGGACGAGGCTCCACGTTCTCGATGTGCGAGCGGGGCCTGAAGGACGACGCGTGGCCGAAGTATCCGCCCCTGCCGGTCCTCCGCTGCGCGGGCTACGAGCCGCCCGTCGCACCTCCGCGCGCCGGCTGAGCGTCAGCGCCGGGGAACGCCCAGCACGAGGTGCGGGGCGCGTGTTTCTGCGGGTGCGGCCTGGCCGGAGGCGCGTTCGGCGACGATCGTCGCCGGGGCCGCGTCCGCGTAGACGAGCTCCCCGCCGCACCGCGGACAGCTCCCGACCAGTCGGAGGCCGTCGGCCATCGTCGGGCTGTGCCAGACGCGGGCGCAGCCGGCGCAGTGCACGAGGGGAGCGGTCATATCCAGGGCGTCGGCATCCAGAAGTGGGGACTCGATAGGCCGTTCGTCCAGCGTCCGTCGCGGCTGTGTGAGATCCCGCACCGAGGACCCGCGCTCACCAGATCGTCTGGAAGAGCAAGGCCACCACGAACGCCTGAGCGAGGAGCAGCGGAGCGATCCAGCGCACCTGCGCGGGCCTGAGCACCTGCGCAGCGGCGACGCAGGCCAGCGGGACGAACGGCAGCCAGATGCGCTCGGTCTCCGCCTTGGTGAAGCCCGCTATCGACGCGACGGCGATGACCGCGCCGAGCGCGACCCCGGCGGGGAGGCCACGCCGCGCGGCCAGTAGGACCCCGGCCGCGACCGGCAGGCCCAGAAGTGCGGCGAACGCGGTCGGGGAGCCGAACAGCCAGAAGCTGTACGGGCGCACCGAGGCGGCCGAGTTGCGGTAGTAGGCCTCGGTCGCGCGGAGCGTCCCGACGGGGTCGTATCCGAAGGCGAGCGCGAGGAGTCCGTTGAAGGCGAGGAAGGCGGCCCCGCAGGCGCCGGCCAGCACGAGCGCGGTGCGCCAGCCGTCCCGCACGAGGGCCACGACGGCCGCCCACGCCCCGATCGCCAGCAGCGCCCACGAGAAGAAGGCTGCGACCGCGAGCGCGAGGCAGCCGACGGCGCGGACCGCGGTCCGGCGATCGGCCAGCAGCAGCGCGGCGATCGCCCCGACGACCATGAAGACGGCGTCGGCCGAGGTGATGCCGAGCAGCAGCAGCATCGGGCTCATGGCCGCGAGGGTCGCCGCGAGCCGCGCACGCTCCTCGGTGAGCTCGAGGGCGCGGGCGATGGCGTAGGTGGCCGCAGGGGTCAGGACCGCGGCGGCGATGCACAGGGCGGCCAACCGGTTCGGGGTGGTGATGCCGAGCGCGTCGATCAGCAGCATCAGCGCCGGGGGGTGGCCGGCGACGTTCACCGGCAGGCTCGGGACCAGCTCGGCGAAGCGGTCGAGGAAGAACCCCGGGCCGTAGCTCAGCGCCGGGAGCCCGGGCAGGTACTCGTTCTTCGCCTCGAACGAGCCGCCGGGACCGAGCACGAAGATCTCGCTCCAGCCGCTCGTCCCGTGCCGGGCGGCGTTGAGCGCGAGCCCGGTCACGAGCGTGAAGAGCGTGACGAGGCCGAGCCACCGCGCGCTCCCGAGCGACGAGGCCTGCGCGAGGCGGGGGGCGGCACGGGCGGCACCGGCGACGAGGACGAACGCGAGCAGCGCCCAGCCCAGCGTCGCCTCGGGTTCGTAGACGATCACGAACGGCGGGGTCGCCGTGCCGAGGCCGCCGACGGTCTGGCGGATCGCCGTCCCTGTGACGATCGTCGCGAGGACGACGAGACCGGCGAGGAGGAGGAGCGACCGCTCGCTGGTCCGGGGCACGCTGCCATCCTGACAACCGATGCGCTCCCGGAGCCTCTTCACCCGACCCGCTCTCGTCCTGGCCGCGGTCGTGCTGGCCGGCTGCGGGTCGGCGAGCCCGCAGGAGCTGCCCGCGCCCGCGGAGCCGCCCGTCTCGCCGCCGGAGCGCGTCGCGCCGGCCGGACGCGTGAGCGACGGTCCGCTCCCGCTCGGGGTGGGACCCGTGGGGTCCGCGCGGACCGCGGTCGAGGGCGGGGCGCGGCAGGCGGTCGTCGACGGCCGCACCCGCGAGGTCGAGCTGCTCGAGACGGGCCGGGTCGCCCCGCTGGCCCGCGCCGACGCAGGCGTCGGCCCGACGCGGGCGCTCTCCGACGGGCGGTGGCTGTGGGTGCTCGACACCCGCGGGGACGCCCTGCTCGTGTACCGCGTCCGGCCGGAGCTCGAGCTCACGCGCCGTGTCTACCTCCCGGGCGGCCCCGCCGCCCTGGCGCTCGACCCGGTCAAGCACCGGCTGTGGGTGACGCTCGCCGGGCGCAACGAGGTGGTCGAGCTCCCCGCGCACGGGCGGCCCACCGAGCTCCGCCGCTTCCCGACCGTGCGCCAGCCCGATCAGGTGGCCGTCGACGGTGATCGCGGCGTCGTCTACGTGCGCGGGAACGACGGGCTCCAGCGCTTCGAGCCCGGCTCGCTCTGATCAGCCTTCGGGCTCGCGGCGCGAGCGGCGGTAGGCGATCCCGAGGCCGAGCCCGAGGCCGATGACGCCCACGGCGGCGATCTCGAGCACCGCGGAGCTCCCGCTGCCCGCCGCGGCCGAGACCGACAGGACGAGGCCGAGGACGACGGCCACCGCGAGGATGACCGGGTTCGAGCGGTAGAAGTCGACGATGCCGCGCATGCCAAGAGCCTAGGCTTGCGCTCAGATGCCCGAGCTGCTGGTCGTCGCCACCACCGCCGCGCTGGACTCCCGCGACCTCGTCCGTGCGCTCGATCGGGTGAGCGCGCCGGCCGTGCGGGTCCGCGGCGTGGCCGGCCTGCTGGCCGAGGGGGAGCCGGGGGAGGGGCTCGTGGTCGACGGTGCCCGGGCCCGGGGTGCGACCGTGCTCGTCCTCGCGCCGGGCGGTCCCGACTTGGCCAATCACGCGCTTCTGACGCTCGCCGCGGCGCGCGCGGCCGGGCTCGCGGTCCCCGCCGTCCTCGTCGCCGGTCCGGGCGGTGCCGCCGAGCGGGAGACGGTGCAGGCGCACGGGATGGTGGACGTCTTCCCGCTGCCCGATCCGCAGGCGCCGGCGGAAGCGGTGGCCGCCTGGCCGGTGGACACGTGGCTCGCGGCCGAACCGACGGTCGCCTCGGCCGCCGGCGTGGCCCTCACTCCCTACGGCGGGTGGGACCCCCGGCCGACGCCGGATCCGAGAAGCGCTGGGCGCGAGGCGATCGCCGAGGCGCTGCTCGAGATCGTCGGCGCCGAGGGGCCGGTGCTCGCCTCACGCGCGTACGGGCTGCTCAACAAGGCGGCCGGCGGGAAGAAGCTCACGTCGATCGTCCGGGCCCCGCTGAGCGGCGCCGCCTACCGGCTGCGGCAGCAGGGGGCGATCACGATCGACGACGCGCAGGGCGAGGAAGTGCTCCGCCTCGCCGGCGCCCCGGCCGTGCGGGTGCGCGAGCTAGGGCCGCGGACGCTCGACGAAGTGCCTCTCGACGAGCTGGCCGAGCTCATGGTCCGGCTCCGTGACGCGGGCGCCGACGACCTCCGCCGCGCGACCCTGGACGCCTACGGGCTGCGCCGCATGACGACGCACGCGGACGCGCTGCTGGGCCGGGCCGAGGCGCTCGCTGCCGAGCGCTCCTGACCGCTACGTGCTCGGGTGCAGACGGGCGCGGCCGGCGCGCTGGCCGGTGCGCAGGGTGACGGCGGAGGCCGCCCCGGCGAGCGCCATGACTCCGCCGGCGCTCCAGAGGACGACCTGAAGCAGCGTCACGAGGAGCCCGCCGCCGACGAGGTTGTCGACGAGGGAGCCGGCGAGACCGACCGCCAGTCCGAGGACCAGGAGGGTGAACCCGACGGGAAGCTTCGCGGCGACCATGCCGGGGGGATGCCCGAAGCCGGCTCGACTGAACCTCGCGGTGCGGCAGGATGTTCGACGTGAACGAGCACCTGGCCGACATGCGTCGCAGCTACGAACAAGGCGGGCTGGACGAAACCGATCTGGCCGCGACCTGGCTCGACCAGTTCCGGCGGTGGCTCGAGGACGCGGTCGGGTCCGGGATCACCGAGCCCAACGCGATGGTCCTCGCCACCGCCGACGCCGATGGCGCGCCGAGCAGCCGGACCGTGCTCCTGAAGGCCGTCGACGAGCGGGGCTTGGTCCTCTACACGAACTTGCGCTCGCGGAAGGGGCAGCAGGCCGCGGCGAACCCGCGGGCGGCTTTGACCTTCCCGTGGATCGACCTGCAGCGTCAGGTCGGGGTGAGCGGCCGGCTCGAACCGGTGGCCGACGCCGAGGCGGACGCGTACTTCGCCTCCCGCCCGCATGGCTCCCAGCTGGGGGCCCACGCGTCCCCGCAGTCGTCGGTCGTGGGCGGCCGCGACGAGCTGGAGCGCCACATGGCCGCGGTCGAGGCCCGCTGGCCCGCGGGCGCAGAGGTGCCGCGGCCGGAGCACTGGGGCGGCCTGCGGCTCGTCCCCGAGCAGGTCGAGTTCTGGCAGGGCCGGCCGAACCGGCTGCACGACCGCCTGCGGTTCCGACGCGAGGGCGAGGGCTGGGTCGTCGAGCGCCTCGCCCCGTAGGCTCCCGCGGGTGCTGGCCGAAAGCATCGCCCGCGTGGAAGCGCTCCCGGACGAGGCCCGCGTGCTCGATGTCGGCGGCTGGGCCGCGCCGCTGGCCCGTGCGGACGCGGTGCTCGACCTGCTGCCCTACGAGACGCGCGGCCTCTACGGTGCGCGTTCCGCGGACGAACGGGTGCGGGCGGAGACCTGGGTCCAGCACGACATCTGCGGCCGTGAGCCCTTCCCGTTCGTGGACGACGCCTTCGACCTGGTGGTCTGTTCCCACACGCTGGAGGACGTCCGCGACCCGATCTGGGTCTGCTCCGAGCTCTCCCGGATCGGCCGGGCCGGGTACGTGGAGGTGCCCTCCCGGGTCCAGGAGCAGTCGTGGGGGGTCAACGGCGACTTCGTCGGCTGGAGCCACCACCACTGGCTGATCGACGTGACCGACGGCGGCCTCGAGTTCGTGTTCAAGCCGCACGCGCTCCACGCTCGCGACGACCACGGCTGGACGTTCTCGAAGGCCTTCGCCGATGCGCTCTCGCCGGAGGAGCGGGTGAGCACGCTCTGGTGGGAGGGGGCCGTGCCCGCGACCGAGCGGCTCTTCGACGACGTCGACGCGCTCGTCGCCTGGCTCCGGGCCCCGGTGCTCGCGCAGGGCCACCGCGACCCGGAGCGGCCCCGTCGCGGCGGGCTCGCGGGCAGGCTGCGCGCCCGCCGGTAGCTCAGGCTCGCGCTTCGGCCCCACGGCCGAGCCGCCGCGCCAGCAGCGGCGCGGCGATCAGCATCACGAGCAGGCGCAGCACCTGGACGGCGAGCACGAACGTCGCGTCGGCGTCGGAGCCGACCGCGATGGCGAGCACCGCGTAGAGCCCGCCCGGGGTGGTGGCGAGATAGGCGGTGAGCGTGCTCACCCCGGCCAGCGGGGCGAGAGCGAGCGCGAGACCGAAGGAGGCGACGAGCAGGGCCCCGATGAGGACCAGAGCGGGGAGGAGGATCCGGCCGGCCTGGCGCAGGCTCTCCGGGGTGAAGCGCAGCCCCACCTCGAGGCCGATCGCACCGAACGCGAGCTGTTGGAGCAGCTCCGGTACGGGCGCGACGCCGGGCGCACCCGCCACCGTCAGCGCCGCGGCGACGCCGAGCGGGAGCAGGAGCGTGGGGGCGGGGACCCGTCGCAGCCGCGGCACGAGCGCGAGCCCTGCGACCACGCACACCACGGTGAAGGCGAGCCCGGGCAGACCGCCGTCGGCCGTCGCGCCCGTCGTCCCGCTGGTCCCCCCGAACGCAACCGCGGCCACGACCGGCGTCAGCAGGACCACGACCACGACCCGCAGGTACTGGAGCACCGCGACGAGGCGCTCGTCCGCCCCCAGGTCGCGCGCCATCACGATGATCCCCGTCGCGCCCCCGGCGATCGTCCCGAACGCGGCGGTCGGCCGGTCGAGCCCGGTCCAGCGGGCGAGCGCGAGGCCGCCGAGGACTGAGAGGCCCAGGGTGCCGAGGGTGACCGCGATGATCGGCCCGAGGTCGCCCCCGATGTCCTCGAGCGTCGAGAGCGTCACGAACGTGCCGAGGACGACGCCGATCACGGCCTCCGCCCCCCGGCGAAGCCGCGGCGGCAGCCCGGCCTCCTCCCGCGGCCAGGTGAGGGCCACGGCGATCCCGGCGAGCATCCCGGCGAAGAGCGCCGCGGAGGGCAGGCCGACCGCCTCGCCGGCCAGCGTGCCGAGGAGGGTCAGCGCGATGAGGAGCAGCCAGCGCACGGCGGCCATGATGGCGCCCTCAGCGGCGAGCGTCGTCGAGCGGGCGCCGGGCCAGCGCCATGAGCAGCGCGTCGTTCGCGCCCTCACCGATCTGGGTCTGCGGGGCGTCGCGGCGCAGCCGGGCGAGCTCGTCGTCGGCCCCGTAGGAGCGGCTGGCGGCGAGCCGCGCGGCCTGCTCCACGGCCCACACCGCACCGTCCGAGGCGACCAGCTTGGCCGCGGTGGCGAGGTCGCGTGAGGCGGGATCGTGCGCGTCGATCGCCCGGGCGGCCTGCTCGGTGAGTGCGGCGGCGGCAAGGCCCCGCGCCCGGAGCTCCCCGACCCGCAGCTGCGCGTGCGTGTGGTCGCCGAGCACACCGTCGCCGATCTCGCGGCCGACGCACTGCTCGATCGCGATCGCCAGGCAGCGGTCGAGGATCCCGAGCGCCCGGCAGGCGACGTTCACCCGTCCGACGTCGAGCGCGTCGAGCATCTGCGGGGCGCCCCGGCCGAGCCCGTCGGGTCCGCCGAGGACCTCGGCGCCCGGCTCGTGATGGTGATCGAAGACGTAGGCCGCCGACTCCACGCCGCGGTAGCCGATCTTGTCGATCTCCTCGACGCGCCAGCTCTGCGTCCCGCGGCCCGAGGTGGGCAGCACGACGCACGAGGGCTTCTCGGCGCCCTCGACGAGGACCATCATGAAGACGACGTCGGAGCTGACCCCGCCGGCGATCCAGCGCTTGGTGCCGGAGAGCTCGAGGCCGTAGCCCGTGACCACGCGGGCCGTGGTCTCGAGGCGGGCGAGGTCGCTGCCGGCCTGCGGCTCGGTGATCGAGAACGAGGCGTGGATGGCGCCGGAGCCGAGCGAGGGCAGCCACCGCTCCTGCTGCTCCTTCGTCCCGTGGCGTTGCAGCAGCGTCACGGCGAGCCCCGACGGGTTGACGGCGCCGGTGAGGGAGATCCAGCCGCGCGAGAGCGCGCGCCAGACGGGGACGAGCTCGGCGACCGTGAGCCCGGGGCCGCCGTGCTCGGCCGCGACGAGCGCCCCCGTGAGGTTGAGCGCGTCGAGCTGCGCCGCGACCTCGTCCGGGAGGGCGTCGGCCCGGTCCCAGGCCGCGACGCCGGGCAGGATCACCTCGGTGACGAAGGCCTCGGTCGTGGCGAGGAGCTCGTCGGCCCGGCTCACGAGACGACGGTGAACGTGATCCCGTTGCGGTCGAGCCGCTCCCGGAGCTTCGACCCCATCGCCTGCGCGGGGGTGACCTGCCCGGCGGTCTCCGGCAGCTCGTCGAGCGCCAGGCAGAGCGTCGCCTCGGCGAGCATCTTGGCGGTCTCGGCGTAGCCCGGGTCCTTGTCGCCGTGGACCTTCGTCACCACGCGCTTCCCGCCGCCCTCGCCGATGAACGTGACGGTGAACCAGCCCTTGTCGCGGGCGGCCTCGTCCGGGCCGTCCCCCGAGGTCATCCGGCCGAGGATGAGCTTGCGCAGCGGCGGGACCTGTGCCGCGGCGAAGAGCGTGCCGATGCCGGCCGCGCCGCCGGCGGCCATGGCCAGCCGCTTGATCGCCGTGTAGTGCCCGTAGGTGAAGTCGGGCCCGTACTCCGGGAGGGCGCGGGCGGAGCGCACGATGATGGCCGGGTCGATCGTGGGCATCGGGATCGCCCACTTGTCGAGCTCGGGCTCGACGTAGGGCCGGCCGGCGACGGCCCGGGCCCGACGGCCCTCGGGGAGGGGCTCCTGCTCCTTGCGCCGCTTCTGCACCTTCGCGTACTCCCGCGCCCGGCTGAACGCGGTGACCGCGGAGTGGAAGGTCCCGGCGGAGAACGAGCCGCCCGCCTGCACGAACCCCTTGACCGAGATCGGGCCGTCGGCCGGGAGCTGCTCGACCGTGAACTGGGCGCCGAGGTCGTGCGGGATCGAGTCGAAGCCGCAGCAGTGCACGAGGCGGGCGCCGCTGGCCTCGGCGGCCGCGTGGTGGTTCAGCCACATCAGGTCGACGAACTCGGGCTCGCCCGTGAGGTCGAGGTAGTCGGTGCCCGCCGCGGCGCAGGCGGCGACGAGCGGCTCGCCGTGGTGGATGTAGGGGCCGACCGTCGTGGCGATCACGCGGGTGGCCTCGGCCACCGCACGCATCGAGGCGGCGTCGGTCACGTCGGCCTCGAGCAGCTCGAGCTCGCTGCTCGCCGGAGCGATCCCCGTCAGCCGCGTCCGGACCTTCTCGAGCTTCTCCCGGCTGCGTCCGGCGAGGGCCCAGCGCGTTCCCTCGGGCACGTGCTCGGCGAGGTAGTCGGCGGTCAGGCCGCCGGTGAAGCCGGTGGCGCCGAAGAGGACGAGATCGAACGGACGGTCTGAAGCCATGCCGCTGAGCTTCCCAGAGTTCGTCTACCGCACACGCGCCCGCAGCGTCCGGGCGCGCCCGTCCGCGCTCGCCCGCACACGCACGGTCTGCCGGGAACCCCGGGGCACGGTGAGGCGGAGCGCGGTGGCGCCCGCGCCCTTGCGGCGGACGATTCGGCGCACGAGGCGCTTGCCGCGCTCGACCCGGATCACGACGCGGGCGGGCTCGGAGAGGGCGAAGCCCACCCGCACGCGGCGGCCGGTCCTCCGGACCCGGAGACCTCGAAGCAGCGCTTGCTCCCCGCCGCCCGCGTACCGGGCCTGAACCTTCGTCCCGCGCCGCACGTCGTCGGCGCAGAACGGCTGCGGCGTCCAGGTCTTGCTGGCCAGTCGCCGGGTCCCGTTCGTGAAGTACGGCGAGGTGGAGTCGGTGCTCTGGGAGTGCCCGATCAGCGTCTGCGCCTCGACCGGGCAGCGGGCGTCCGTGAACGCCACGGTCTGCACGTAGGTCGCCGCCTCAGCCACCCCGGACCAGCCGACGCGCGGGTTCCAGGCGACCCCGAGGTGGTTGAAGAGGCCGAGGTTCTGCGGCCCGCCGCCGAGGGCGATCCGCCCGCCGTGCGTGACGTCGAACTGGAAGTCCCCGAGCGGAGCGTCGAGCGGGATCTTCGCCTCCGCCAGGTCGGTGACCGCGTCGCTCAGCGCCTGGCGCACCATCGGGTTCTGGGTGTCGAGGCCCCGGGGGGTGCCGACCGGGTCGGCGGGATCGAACGGCACCTTGAACGGCGAAGGGGTGGCGCCGATCGCCCGGGCCACGAAGCGCCGGAACAGGTGCGCGCCACGGGCGTCGAGGTCGTCGCGACCGCGGTAGAGCGCGAGAGCGGCGCAGACCGGGGCCGGCTGCGTCTGCGCGCAGAGGGCGGTGAGGTCGTCCTTCCACAGCTCGTAGGCGTGCTGACGGTTGTTCAGCATCAAGGTCCGCAGGGTCGCCGCGTCGAACTTCCCGCCGCCGGCCAGCTGCTCCTCCACCATCTTCAGGCCGAGCCGCGTGCGCAGGGACCGCACGGTCCGCTCCTCGCCGTGGAGGCGCGGGAAGCCCTCGAGCGGCTGCCGCGGGTTCGAGAGCCAGTAGGAGTCGTTCGAGTTCGTGACGTAGTCGTCGCGGATCAGCTGCGGCTGCTGGTCCGGGCCGAGGATGCCCTTGGCGGCGGCGCCGGGCCCGGTCTGCGGGTCGCAGGCCGAGCGGGAGCCGTCGAGCACGGCGACGCGCTGCGCGGCGTCGAGGCCGACCCCGATCGGCGTGGAGCACTGCGCGAGCATGGCGTTCGTGACGCCGGGGACGCTCGAGACGTCGGAGTACATCGCCTTGCCCGCCCGGTCGGCCGCGATCGTCGTGACCCAGGGGATGCCCTGGTACTTGCGGAGGATCTTGTCCAGCTCGGCGACCGAGCCGGCGAGGTTGGTCTCGAGGAAGTGGTTGAACAGCCGCCCGAAGTTCTCGCGGTTGGAGTCGTTCAGCACGAAGGCCTTGGCCGGGGTCCAGGGGAAGATCGGCAGGCCGACCAGCGAGTTGGTGACCTGGCCGTGGATGGTCTCGTAGAGCACGCGCGTGCGGTCCTCCAGGCGTCCGTTGACGAGCGCCTTGACGGTGACCTTCGTGCGCGTCATCTCGCGCGGTTTGCCGTCCACGAGGTAGGTGGTCGGGGAGCCGGGCACGAGGGTCTCCTCGTAGACGGCGAAGCGGCGCGCGGTGGAGACGGTGTGGCTCCACGCGAGGTTCTTGTTGAAGCCGATGTTGATCACCGGGGCGCCGTACAGCGAGCCGCCGGAGACGTCGAGCTTGCCGGGGATCGTGAGGTGGGACTGGAAGAAGCGCTCGGCGCCGAGCCACGGCTGGTGGGGGTTGCCCAGGAGCAGGCCCTTGCCGTTGACGGTCGCCGCGCCGCCGAGGGCGATCGCGTTCGAGCCGACGCCCTTGTCGACCAGGTGCCGGTCGACCTCCCCCGGGGCCAGGGCGCGGGCCGCGGCGGCCGGGTCCGGGCCGGGGCCGAGGGCGGGGGTCGGCGGCTGGGCAGAGCCGAGGCCGTCGAGCGCGGCCATGCCCGAGGCGAGCTCGCCGAGCTGGAAGAAGCGGCGGTAGACGTCGCCCGCGTCGATCGGGCGCACCCACGGCTTGCCGTGGCAGGCGGGGTCCTTCACGCCGTCGGCGCCGCCCTGGGCGGCCAGCTCGTCGTTGTAGCCCTCCACGTAGCCGGCGACGGCGTCCTTCACCTCCTGGCGAGGGCCGGTCGGGGCCTCCTGGGCGACGAGCCGCTCCACGCGCTTCTCGGCGATGACCTGGGCCCAGAAGAAGTCCGAGTTCAGGTTGTTCGGCGAGGTGCCGGTGTTGCGGATGGGGTAGGTGGCGTCGGGCCCGAGGAAGCGCGAGCGGTCCCCGTCGGTCGTGAGGTACACGTCGGCGAGCACGCAGAGGTTGTCCTGCGCGTGGGCGCGGGCGAAGCCGTAGCCGAGGGCTCGGAAGTCCTTGGCCACGATGTGCGGGGTGCCCTGCGGATCGCGCCGGATCGTGACCCCGGGGGTCGCCGCGGCGGCGACGTCGGCGAGCGCGAAACAGGCCAGCGCGAGGGGCAGGAGAAGGCGTCGGAGCGGCATCGCTCCGGCAAACTACTGCGTTCAGGAGCGGTGGGCGTCAGCTCTGCGGCGGGCCACCGAGCAGCAGGACGTCGACGAGCAGGAAGAGGGCCATGAGCCCTACCACGACGGCAAAAGCCCGTCCCAGAACGGCCTGCGGGAGGCGGCCGCCGACCCGCGTCCCGAACAGTGCGCCGGCGCCGGTGGCGACCGCCAGCGTCGACGGTGACGGGGACGTCGATCTTCGTGCTGGCGATGAGGTGGCTCGCGAGGGCGACGAGCCCGGTGAGCGTGATGATCACGAGCGAGGTGGCAACGGCACGCCGCAGCCCGAGGCCGAGGACGATGGTCAGCACGGGCACGATCACGAAGCCGCCGCCGACCCCGAAGAACCCGGTGAGCAGGCCGACCCCGGCGCCCGCGAGGACCACGTGGCTCACATGTCGGTCGGAGGGCAGTCGCCGAGCCCCTCACCCTCCGGGGACTCGCCGGCCCGTCGCCAGGTCGCCACGCTCGCCGCGGCCATGATCGGCACGAAGCCGAGCACCAGGACCTTCGGGCTGACCTGGCCGTTCGCGTAGGTGCCGAGGATCGCGCCGACGGCCGCGGGGGGCGTGAACGCGACGGCGAGCCGCCAGCACACGTGGCCCTTCCGGGCGAGCGCTCCCGCCCCGAGCCCGGCGGCGATCGCCACGACGAGCAGCGACGCCGTCGAGGCCGGGCCGACCGGCTGCCCGAGCACGTAGACGAGCACCGGCAGCGCCAGGATCGCGCCGCCACCGCCGACGCTTCCCACGACCAGCCCGATCAGCAGGCCGAAGGGAACGGCGAGCAGGACCTCCCCGGCGTCCACGGTGGTCGCTCAGCCGGTCTCGAGCTCGACGCCGAGCTTGCCGAGCTTCGGCACCCCGCCGTCGACGACGTGGATGACGGTCTCGACCCCGGCGTTCCGGAGGAGGCTCGCCCCGGTCGCGGCACGCTGCCCGCTCCCGCAGACGACCGCGACCGGGCGTGCCGGATCGAGTCCGTCCGGGACGCCGTCGATGTCGTGCCAGGTCTCGAGCGCCGAGCCCGGGATGCGCCCGGCCCGCCACTCCGGCGGGTCGCGGACGTCGAGCACCTGCAGCTCGTCCAGGCGGTCGGCCAGCTCGTCGACCGGGAGGCGTTCAGTCACCTCGGTCGGCAGCTTGTCCTGGCGCCAGCTCGTCATGCCCCCGCCGAGGAACCCGGCGAGCCGGCGCAGGCCGATGGCGACGGCGAGGCCGGCCGCGTCGCGGCCGTCGTGATCGTCCCGGCCGACCAGCACGATCTTCTGCTCGGGGTCGGCGACCCAGGCGAGCTTCGAGCCGAAGCCCGCGCGCAGCATCGGGATGCAGACCGCACCGGGGATGTGCGCCTCGTCGAACTGGAGGTCGGTCCGCACGTCCACCACGAGCGCGCCGTCCTTCTGGTGGCGCTCCACCTGCCGGGGGGAGAGCGAGAGCACCTCGACGCCGTCGGTCAGCAGCGCGCCGCGGTTGAGCTCGACGACCTGCTCGAAGTTCGGGGGCTGGGGGCCGAGGTCGGCGAGCGCCTGCTCGACGAACTCGTCCTGCTCCTCGATCCGCAGCGCCGGGTTGTGCCGACGTTCGTAGCCGATCGTGGAGGAGACCTTCATGTCCATGCCGGGACCGCCGCACATGGAGCCCCCGAGATGCCCGGGCCACACCTCGACCTCGTCGGGGAGGGAGAGCAGCTTCTCCTTCAGGGAGGTGAAGATCTCCCGTGCCCCGTCCTCCTTCTCGATCGCGAGATCGGGGCGGGCGACGTCGCCGACGAAGAGCGAGTCGCCGGTGAGCACGGCCCACGGCTCGGAGCCGCGGTTGGTGTCGATGAGGGCGAAGGCGGTGTGCTCGGGGCGGTGGCCGGGGGTGTGGAGCGCCTGGACCCGCACGCCGCCGAGCTCGAGCTCCCAGCCGTCCTCGAACGGATCGTGGTCGTACTCCGCGCCCGCCTCGGCGTGGATGTGGATGCGCGCGCCTGTGGCCGCCGCGAGCCGGCCGTGGCCGGAGACGTGGTCCGCGTGGGTGTGGGTCTCGAGGACGTGTTCGATGCGGATGCCCATGTAGCGGGCGAGCTCGAGGTACGCGTCGATCTCGAACTTGGGGTCGACCACGGCGCCGACGCCGGCCTTCTCGTCCCCGATCAGGTACGAGGCACAGCCGAGGTCGTCGTGGGTGATCTGTCGGAAGATCATGTGGTGGTCTCCTTGTCCTTTGGGGGCAGTGTCCGAAGCGATTGCCCGGAAGCAGGCGGGTGACTGAGTCCTAGTGTACCACTGTATAGTTGTGAAGCTGATCGGTGGTCGCTGACACGGTCGATCCGTACTTGCCCGGGAGCAACGTCCCCACACCCGGAATGCACGAGACGAACCGTTGTCGGCCCCGGGCGCAGTGCATCAGCCCGCGGGGGCGGGCCACGGTCTCGCGGTCCGTCAGTGGCGGCGCGACGCGTGCAGGCGCAGACGGGCCACGCGGACGACGCGCCACTCCTTCTCGCCGGCGGCGCGCAGCTCGACGCTGACCCGGCGCAGGCCGGGGGAGAGCACCCGGCAGACCCGGCGGCCCTTGGCGCTCACGGTGCAGGACCGGGCCGGCAGCCTGAGGGTCTGAACCCCGCGGCGGACCTTGACGCTCGTCGTCGTCGCGGGCCGCGAGCCCGCGAACCGCAGGCGGAGGCGCCCCGGCACCTGAGCGCGGACGCGCAGGGCGAGGGTGCCCCGCGCGCCTCCCGTGCTGCGCAGGAACCGGACGGAGGTGGCCGCCGGCGGGGTGGAGCAACCGGCGGCGAGCGGGCAGCGGAGCGGGGGCTCGGCGTCGACCTTGACCGCATCGTCGAACGCGAGCGCCTGCAGGAGCCCGGGCCCGAGCGTCGCGAGCCGGACCGCATCGACACCGGGCAGCAGCTGCTGGAGGCAGACGGAGGGGTCGATCCGGCGAGGATCGGCGGGGCCGGGTCGGTCCAGGGCGTCGGTCGCCAGCGCGTAGCCGACCGCGTCTCCGGCGAGGTAGATGTGATCGACACCGTCGGCCACCCGTCGACCCGGGCAGACGTCCTGGAGCTGGACCGAGCGGCCTCCCGTGAGCGCGTTGACCGCGGGCTGCGGGGTGACGACGGAGTCGGCGAGCGTCCCGATCGCGGTGTAGGACGGACCTGGCGGGAGGGGGCGCTGGGCGAGCGCGCGCATGTACTCCGCTCCGGTCGCCACCTGCCAGAACGGGGCTGTGCAGCTCGTCGCGCACTTGTCGCGGATGGCGTCCGACCCTCGTTCGTAGAGCCCGGCCAGGCCGATGACGTCGTCGACCAGCGGGGCGAGGTCCGGGAACAGCCGCAATACGTGGACGGCATGGAAGGCGCCCTGGCTGTGCCCGATCACGGTCAGCCGGCGTCCGCTGCGGCGCGCCACCTCCTCGATCGCCGTGCGCACGTAGAGGACCGAGTCCTGCACGTCGACGGTGGAGCGGAGGGGAGGGTCGATGGTGCAGACCCCGTGGCCCGCGGCGCGCAGGGCGGGGGCGTAGCCCCAGGACCAGTTCTGCTCGGCGTCCACACCCGTTCCGGGGATCAGCAGTACCGGAGCCTTGAGAGAGCCGGGCACGCCGTCGCAGCGCAGGGCGGCGAGGCGCTGGGCCTCGGTGCTCGGCGCAGCCATCGCTCCGTCCGGCCGGGCGAGGACGAGCGCGATGAGCAGCAGAGGCAGGACCCGCAAGACGTTCGGCACCCCAGGGTCAATACCAGAAGCCGGTGCCACGGCCTCGGTCGCCACGGCCGGAAGAGTGCCCCCGCACCCGAGGCTCCCTCGGAGGCGGACCAGGAAGCGCTTGCCGATGAGATCAAGAGCCTGAAAGGGTCTCGAGGACATGACGATGGTGATCACCGAGATGTCCGTATCGCTTGACGGCTACATCGCCGGGCCCGACGGCGACTTCAGCTGGGGCGTGCCGGACGAGGAGCTGCACCGATTCCACAACGACCAGGTGCGACCGCTGGGTGCGCACGTGCTCGGCCGGCGGCTGTACGAGACGATGAGTTACTGGGAGACCGCGGACGATCCCGACCCCGTCTCGCAGGACTTCGCCGCGATCTGGAAAGCGCTGCCCAAGCTCGTGTTCTCGCGGACGCTGACAAGGGTCGAGGGAACGAACACGAGGCTCGCGACCCGCGATCTCGCGACAGAGCTCGAAGCGCTGAAGGCCGGCGTCGACGGGGATATCGCGATCGGCGGCCCGACGCTCGCGGCTGAGGCGGTCCGGCTCGGTTTGGTCGACGAGTTCCGCCTGTTCCTGCACCCCGTCGCGATCGGGGGCGGCACGCCGTACTTCCCCCACGACCACCGCCTCGATCTCGAGCTGCTCGAGACCCGCACCTTCGACGGTCCGAACGTCGTCTACCTGCGCTACGGGCGCCGCCGGTAACGAGCGTTCAGCGAAGGTCGCGCCGGTCTTCCCTGCTCGCTCGCCGCGCGGCCGGGCCTCGGTCGGCTTGCGACGGCCTCCGTCCCGACGAGTCGGCACGTCACAGCGGCTCGAGCGCATCGCCGGGACGGAGGACGCCGCCGGCGATGACGTCGGCCCGAAGGCCGCCGCGATGGACCAGGGGGCGCAGGACCGGAAGGTCTGGGCTGAGACGTTGCAGGTGAGCGCAGGGCTCGCAGCGTCGGCGCCCGACCAGGACCGCGCCGCCGGCGCGGAACTCGCGGCCGATGAGCGCGTCCAAGTCGACCCCGCGGGTCACGAGGTTCCGTCGCGCCACGGTGGCCGGGATCCCGAGGTCCTCGAGGTCTTCGGCGGCGACGAGCGTCACCTGCATTCCGGGGCGCTCGGTGCCGCCCATCGACCCGGTCCCCGCCCAGTAGCGATCGCCCTCGAGCCCGCGGCCGGGGGTCGCCTGGACCGCCTCTACAGCGACTCCCGGGCCCGTCGGCTCGGCGAAGACAAGGATCTCCTCGACGTGGCCCGCCGTGGGCTCGCGTCTCGCCGGCGGCGTCCACGCGGCGAGGTCGAGGGGTACGACGGTCCAGCCCTCGACGACGTCGCAGACCTCGCCGTCGTCGGGATCGTCGATCGTGTCGCTCGCCGGGGCACCGAAGCGCACCACGAAGCGTCCGTCGGCCAGCCGAGCGAGCCAGGGTCCGCCGAAGCCGAAGGCCGGCGGGTCGGGCACGGGCACAAGCGTCAGCCCACGCCGGCCGAGCCACGCGCTCGTCCACGCCACGGGGTCGGCGCCTTCGTCGGGCGGTGGGATCTCATGTGGCGCGCAGCCCAGGATCTGGGCGAGACACCGGGGAAGCGAGGTGCGAGACGTCACAGCCTGAAGTCTGGCGGAGGGGAGCTACCGCATCACGGACTACGCACCAGCTGGGGGGCTTGAATGTCGGGGCAAACCGCCGACATTCGGTGTTCATCGGCATTCTGCGGCGTGCTTACTGGCATCACAATCAAGGTGGATTCACTCAATTGCCCCCGGGTCTGCTGAGGGCCGGACCATGCCGGCGCGAGGCAGTCGCCTGACGGTCTGTGGTGTCGGTCGGTTTCGACGTCCCCTCGACGTGGTTAGCGGATATGCGCTTTCGGCTGGAAGCACTGGTTTGACTGCTCGACGCGTCGGCCGGCGCGAGCGACTGAACGACTCGTCCACCTCGCGACTGCCGGAAACGACCCGCGTGAGGACGGAGCAGCGGCAACTGCGGCAATCTCTCGCCGTCCATCGCGTTGAGAGCTGCGTGCCCCGCCCGCAAGCCCCCGACGTGCCGTAGACGCGCGGCGCGGGCGCGGTTCCGGTGCTTCTGCTGAGCGTTCGGTGGAAGATCTCGAGGGTGGCCCCGGTCTCGCTCGCCGGGGCCACCCGCGCGCCGACCGCATCGGCGAGACTGCAGACGCAGCGACCTAACGTCGTATCGCGAACAGCGGCGAGCCGCACTCCGGGCAGTGGCCCTGCCAGCCCGGCCGTCCGTTGCTCAGCGTGACCGCCTCGGCTGCTCTCTATGACGACCTTCTCGCCGCACACGCACCAACCCTTCGCCGTTGCGGGATCCGGGGAGGAGGCAGGAGTGGCGTCGTCGGTCACCGGGTGAGCGTACGCGCGTGCGTCAGGAGTCGACGGCGCTGACCGCACGGGCCTTGTCGAGGAGGAAGACCGCCGCTCGTTCGATTCGCCTCGCACTCCGCTCTGTCGCTCGCGTCCAAAGTTGCAGAGGGACACTTCGCGAAGCGCAACTACCGGCGACCCAATCGTTCTCTCGGCTTCTCCGCTGCCAGACGGGGAGGTAGTGCTTCGGACGAGGAGCAACCAGGCGGCCGAAGCGGAAGTCACGACTGGAGCCTGCGCTCGGTCCCTGCTCATGATCGTTCGGGTTCCCCGAACCACTGGGAGAGCGCCTCGGGCAGCGCGGGGTCGGTTGGGTCGCCGGCCCAGGCGACATGGCCGTCGGGCCGGATCAGGACGGCCGCCGGAGCGGAGATTTTGCCGATCGCGGGTAGCTCCCACGGGCCGGCGCAGGTCGCGTCGAGGATCCGGACCCGATCGCTCCAAGGTCCCGCGTCGAACGCGCCGCGCTGGTCGAGATTGAGCAGCACGGGCCGCGCCGCGTGCAGCAGGGCGTAGACCCGGACCTCGCCGGCCGCTGTGATCAGGTCGAGATCGGGCATCCGGCGTCCGAGCAGCGGGTGGCCTCTGCCGAGGTCGTAGTGGACGTCGAGGCCGGACAGCATGGCGGCGAAGAGCCTCCGCGCGTCCTCGGTGTGCATGAGCCCGTCCAGGGTTTCGCGCAGGGCGTTGGTGCGGGGGTCTGGGCGCCGTAGCGCGACCGATGCCATGGTCGTGCGGAGCACGCGGGCGCCGACTGGGTGGCGTTCGGCGTGGTAGGTGTTGAGGAGGCTGTCCGGCGACGTCCCGTGGACCACCTGGGCCAGCTTCCAGCCAAGGTTCACCGCGTCCTGCATGCCGGTGTTCATGCCCTGGGCTCCGTCGGGGGCGTGCACGTGTGCGGCGTCTCCGGCGAGCAGCACACGGCCGGCACGGTAGGACGCCGCCTGCCGACTCGCGTCGCTGAATCGTGAAAGCCACGTGGGGCTGTGAATCCCGTAGTCGGTTCCGTAGACGTCGACCAGCGCGTGGCTGAGCTCGCGGAGGGTGGGTTCGCCGGAGGTGGGCGCCCGCTCGGTGACCATCACCCGCACTGGCCCGGAGTCAGGGTAGATGATCTCGCCGTCCCGGATCTCGTACTCGACGCGGCCGATCCCGTGGACGCCGATGTCGTCGTTGACGGTGCCCATGTCCGGCTGCTCGGCCATTTCGGCCTCGGCGATGAGGGAGCTCGTTGTCGGGTCCCAGCCGGGAAACTCAATACCAGCTGCCTTGCGGACCAGGCTGCGCCCGCCGTCGCACCCGACGAGGTAGGACGCCCGCAGCGTCTCGCCGCCGGCCAATGCGACGTCCACACCGGTGTCGTCCTGCGCCAGGCCTGTCACCTCCCGGCCGCGCAACACGGTGACCGGTAGCTCCTCAACCCACCCGGCCAAGATCCGCTCGACGTGGTTCTGCCACAGCCCCAGACTGTGCGGATGGCGCGTCGGGAAGTCGCGCATGTCCATCGTCACGCCGGCGAACGACGCGACCTGCGCCACCTGACCCTCCGCCAGAAACCGCTCCGAGACCCCTCGCTGGTCGAGGATCTCGATCGTTCGAGCATGCAGGCCGCCCGCCCGCGACCCCGGGAGGTCCTGGGACTCCCGCCGCTCGACTACGGCGACATCGACGCCCGCCAAGGCCAGCTCGGCCGCCAACATGAGGCCGGTGGGACCCCCACCGGCAATCACCACGCCATGCTTTTTTGTAGACATGGCCGGGCATTGTGAGACACACCCGGGGGCTTGAAACAAGCCCCCCAATGGGATTTAATCTGGGAATGGAGAGGCCTAGCGGGCCTCTCTTCTGCGTTACGGAAAGCTGATTGACGCGACCACCCGAACGTTGAGATCGATCCCAGGATCCAGCGCTCAACGCCCCAGCTACCCGTGGCCCTCGCAGCTGTCGTCCTCGATGGGCGCTTTGGACGACGAGAAGCGCTGGTGGTCGGTTGCTCAGATCGGTTCGCCGTGATGCACGAGCAGTGCGATCTGGACCCGGTTGTCCGCTTCGAGCTTCTCGAGCAGGCGCGAGACGTGGCCCTTGACGGTCGCGATGGAGAGGTGCAGCGCCGCGGCGATCTCGGCGTTGCCCTGGCCGCGGCCGATGGCGCGCGCGACGTCGTGTTCTCGCGGGCTGAGCGTGGCGAGCAGGTTGCGGGCGTGCTCGGCGCGGGCACCCGCGGCGGTGTCGCCCGCGACCATGGAGATGAGCCTCCGCGTCACCGTGGGCGAGAGCACGGCGTCGCCGGCGTGGACGAGTTCGATGGCTCGGACGATCTCCGACGGCGGGGTGTCCTTGAGCAGGAAGCCGGCCGCCCCGGCTTGGAGCGCTCGTAGGACGAGTTCGTCGGCGTCGAAGGTGGTGAGCACCAGGATCGAGGGCGGGTCGGATTGCGCGGCGAGCAGACGGGTGGCCGCGATGCCGTCGAGTAGCGGCATACGGATGTCCATGAGGACGACGTCCGGCCGGTGGCGGTCGACGGCGGCGAGCACCTCGCGGCCGTCAGCGGCCTCGGCGACCACCTCGAGGCTGGTGGCGCCGGCGAGCATCATCCGCAGACCGGAGCGGACGAGGGCGTCGTCGTCGACGAGCAGGACGCGGATCATCGCGGCAGGCGGGCGCGTAGGACGAAGGCGCCGTCAGGGTCGACGCCGTATTCGAGCTTGCCGCCGGCGAGGGAAACCCGCTCGCTCAGCCCGATCAGACCGGTCCCGGCGCCCGGCAGCGGCGATCCTGGGGCCACGGCCACTGGCGCGAGGCTGCGGACCTCGACTCGCACGTCCTGCCTGCCCGCGTTCACGGTGAGCGTGACGGCCGCGCCCAGCGCGTGCTTGCGTGCGTTGGTCAGGCCCTCCTGCGCGATGCGGTAAGCGGTTCGGCCGACGGTGGGAGAGAGAGCCGCTTCACCGAGATCGATCGCGGCGGTGATGCGCATGCCGGCTGCCCGCGACTCCTCGATCAGCGTGTTGATGTCCGCGATCGTCGGCTGTGGCGGCTCAGTCAGGCTCTGGCTTCCGTCCTCGCGAAGAATCCCGATGACGTCGCGTAGGTCTTCGAGCGCGGCCCGCGCGGTCTGCCGGATGACTGCGGCCGCTTCGGCAACGTCCGCGGCAGGCGCGTCGGGGCGGAACTCGAGCGCCCCAGCGTGAACCGAGAGCAACGAGAGCCGGTGAGCGAGCACGTCGTGCATCTCGCGCGCGATCCGTCGCCGCTCGGCTTCGCGAGCGTCGACGGCGGCGCGGTCGGACTCGTCGCGCAGTGAGCGAACCAGCTGTCGGCGGGCCCGCACGAACAGGCCCCAGCCAAGAGCGGTGAACGCGATCCCCAGGCCCAATCCGAACTCGAGTCCCAGACTTTGGGGGCCCCGGTAGAGCAGAGGGTTCGTGAAGCAGGCGACGATCGTGAGGCCGGCGATGACCGCCAGGTCGCGGCCGCGGGTACGGATCGCTGAGTTGAAAGCGACGACGAACGGAGTCGGAGAGAGCGGGACGCACACCACCCCGACGAAGACCCCGACGGCGGCCGGATGCGTCCTCCGCCACCGAAGCGCTACGACGGTGGCGATCGTTGCCAGGACCGCCACGGGACGCAACCACTGAGGGTGGAGGTGCCACGTGCTGATGAGGTTGGCGGTGCTGATGGTGAACGCGATGAAGTAGAGCCCCGCGTCGTCGATGCGGTCGCGGCGGGTGCGTCGCGACCCGGACGTCTCGACGACATCCGGCAGCGCCGAGGGGATCCAGCCGAGCACGCCACGGGCGGTGCGTGATGTTCCTTTGAAGGCCATCAGTTGGGTCGGAGGCTATGCGACGCCCGGTGCGCCGACCCCCGACTAAAGTCGCGATCGGGTACCGCCGCAGGGAGGCCCCAAAGCAGCCCGCAGACCGTGGGCAGCCATGCAGCCAGCCGTCAGGTTGGCGACATGATCGACATCGAAGGACTCACCAAGCAGTTCGGGGGGCGGGCGGTCGTCTCGGACGTCACGTTCCGCTGCGAGCCGGGCACCGTGACCGGCTTTCTCGGGCCCAACGGTGCGGGGAAGAGCACAACGCTGCGGATGCTCGTCGGTCTCGCCGAGCCCGACCGCGGCAGCGCCCGTGTCCTCGGGGGTCGCTACCGCGATCTCCCGAATCCCGGCCGTCGCGTCGGCATTCTGCTCGACGCGTCGGCGCAGCACAGCGGGCGGCGCGGCCGCGAGGCGCTTGCCATCTCGGCCCGGACCATGGGCGTGGACTCGCAACAGGTCGACCGGCTGCTCGAGCTCGTCGGCCTCGACGAGTCCGCGGCCCGGCGGCGGGTCGGGCAGTACTCGCTGGGCATGCGTCAGCGCCTCGGGTTCGCCCACGCACTGCTCGGCGATCCCGAGGTCCTGATCCTCGACGAGCCCGCCAACGGGTTGGACCCGGAAGGCATGCGCTGGATGCGTGGGCTGCTCCGCGGCTTCGCTGAGCGCGGCGGCACCGTGCTCCTCTCGTCCCATCTGCTTGCCGAGGTCGAGGCGGTGGCGGACCGCATGCTGATCATCGGCGGCGGTCGCGTCCAAGCGCAGGGCACTCGCGCCGAGCTGCTCACGCAGTCGGGCACCGTCGTGGAGGCGGCAGACCTCTCCGGCCTCGACGCCGCGCTGCACGCCGCCGGGCTGACGGCGTGCCCCGCCGACGGCGAGCGGCGGATCGTCGACGCCGAGCCCGAGACCGTCGCGCGTGCCGCGATGGCCGGCGGCGTCGTGCTGCGCCGGATCGCCCCCGCGGAGGACGCGGGGCTCGAGCGCCTCTTCTTCTCGCTGACCACGGACGGCGGGCTCACCCCGTCCCCCCTCGCAGGACCCACGCATCCCGAGCTGACAGGAGCACCCGCATGAGCACCACGACCCTTACCGCCGCGGTTCCCCCGAGCAGCGCCGGCGTTCACACGCGCCCCGGTCTGGGCCGTCTCGTCGCCGTCGAGCTGCGCAAGATCGTCGACACCCGGGCCGGCTTCTGGCTGCAGGTCGCGACCATCGTGCTCACCGTCGTGGCCGTCGTCGCCAGCCTCTTGAGCGGCGATGCCGCCGATCACACCTTCGTTTCCCTGCTCGACGCCGGACTGCTGCCCTCAGCCGTCCTGCTGCCGGTCGCCGGGATCCTCCTTGTCACCTCGGAGTGGTCCCAGCGCACCGGGATGATCACCTTCGCTCTCGTGCCGGTCCGCTCGCGGGTCCTCGGGGCCAAGCTCCTCGCCAGCCTGATCCTCACCGTCGCGGTTCTCGTCATGTCCGTCGCCGTGGTGGCGGCCGGCGTCCTGGCCGGTTCCGGCGGCGCGGAGGGGGCGTGGTCGGATGTAGCCCCGCTCGTTGGCCAGTCGGCCGTCTACCTGTTGGGGGGGATGGTCACGGGCGTGGCGTTCGGCGCAGTAGTCCTCAGCTCCGCACCGGCCTTGGTGGCGCTGTTCGCCCTCCCCATCGCGTGGTCTGCGCTCGCCACCCTGCCGTTTCTAGCGGACGCCGCGCCGTGGCTGGACACGCGTCTCGCGCTCGGCCCGTTGCACCAGGCGGTCGTGAGCGGCACCCAGTGGGCGCACGCCGGGACCGCGCTCGCGCTGTGGATGCTCCTGCCACTAGCGCTCGGGACCTGGCGGATCACCCAGCGCGAGCTCGCGATCTAGCGACGTCCGGGGCCTGGGTCAGCGAACTCGGCCCCGGCAGCTGACGTGCGGCAGCGTGCCGCGCTCGACTCTCGCTCGTATAGTTGTATCCTCATAACTATGATGCAGACATCAGTATTCCAACCGGGAGGGTTCTCATGGTCCCCATCGACGCAATCAGCGGCCAGCGCAAGAAGGCCATCCTGGCTATCTGCTGTCTGAGCCTCTTCATCGTCGGACTCGACATCACGGTCGTCAACGTCGCACTGCCCAGTATCGGGAGGGACCTCGATGCGAATATCTCGAGGCTTCAGTGGACCGTGAGTTCCTTCACCTTGGTGATGGCGAGCCTGCTCATGTTCTCTGGCTCCATGGCCGACCGGTTCGGACGCAAACGGACCTTTGTCACCGGTCTGGCGACGTTCTCGATGGCCTCGGTGCTGTGCGCTTTGGCTCCGAGCATCGAGGTCCTCATCGCTGCCCGGGTCCTCCAGGCGGTCGGCGGCTCGATGATGAACCCGGTCGCGATGTCGATCATCACCAACACCTTCACCGATCCGCGCGAACGCGCTCAAGCGGTCGGCGTCTGGGGGGCGGTGTTCGGCGTCTCCATGGCGCTTGGGCCGGTCGTGGGAGGCACACTCGTCTCCACTGTCGGCTGGCGATCGATCTTCCTCATCAACATCCCCGTCGGCCTCGCCGCGATCGGTCTGACGCTCCGCTTCATCCCCGAGTCCCGGGCGCCCAGACCTCGCCGCTTCGACCCGGCCGGCCAGGCGCTGATGACCGTGATGCTGGCCGCAGTGACCTACGCCGTCATCCAAGGCCCCAACCAGGGCTGGTCCTCGCCCGAGACCGTGGCCGCGTTCACAACCGGCGGGCTCGCTTTGTTGGGGCTGGCGGTCTACGAACCACGCCGCCGTGACCCGCTGGTGGACCTGCGCTTCTTCCGCTCCGTCCCGTTCTCGTCGGCGATCGTCATCTCGGTGGCCGCGTTCGCCGCGTTCGGCGGCTTCCTGTTCCTGAACACGCTGTACCTCCAGGACGTGCGCGGCTTGTCCCCGTTGAAGGCCGGGCTTGCCACCGTCCCGATGGCCCTGATGACCATGATCGTCTCTCCGATCTCCGGGCGCATCGTCGGACGTCGCGGACCCCGGCTACCACTCGTCCTCGCCGGCGGCCTCCTGCTGATCGCCTCCGCGATGCTCACGAGCATCGACCCCGGCACTCCGCTCGCCTGGCTCATCGCCTCTTACGCCGTGTTCGGTGTCGGCTTCGGCTTTGTCAACGCGCCGATCACCAACGCCGCGGTCTCCGGAATGCCCCGGGCCCAGGCTGGTGTTGCCTCGGCAATCGCAACAACGTCTCGGCAGTTCGGACAAGCCATCGGCGTAGCCACGGTCGGCGCGATCATCACTTCCAGCGCCAGCCCCACAAACCAAGGGGGGCTGTCAGCCGCCAGTCATCCCGCCTGGTGGACGCTGACCGGTCTCGGGGCACTCGTCCTCGCGCTCGGCCTCACGGCCACCAGCCGCCGCGCAACGACCTCGGCAGAGCGCACCGCCGAAGCGCTCAACCCCGAGGCACTCACTGCGAAGCTCGTAGCGGCATGAACGAACATCACCGTGATGAAGGTTCCGCGAACGACCCCCCGGTGTCGTCACGCGAGGCCTGGCTGCTCATGAGCGACCTGGTCCTCGCCCAAGGCCGGCGCCGAGACGTCGCCGAGAGCCTCGGGCTGAGCTTCTCCAAGACTCGGGCACTGCGTCAGCTGGCGCGGCAGCCGATGTCGATGGGCGAGCTGGCATCTGCACTCGGCATCGAACCGGCGAACACCACCGGACTCGTCGACGACTTGGAGTTCCGGGAACTCGTGCGACGCCGACCGCATCCCACCGACCGTCGAGCCAAGATCGTCGAGGCCACGCGCAAGGGCAAGGCAATGGCCCGTCGCGCCGACGAGATCCTCAGTACGCCCCCGCCGGAACTCGAGGCCCTGGATCCGGAAGACCTCGCAGTGATGGTTTCGATTCTCCGCAAAGCCACCCGGCTCGCAGACTGACGTCGGTGGCCGGTCCGGCCGAACGATGGGAGCTGGTCGAGCTCTCGCCGTACCTTGCCTGAGCAATGAGAAACGAAGTAGCTGGGGGGGACTCGAACCCCCGACCTCGCGATTATGAGTCGCGCGCTCTAACCAGCTGAGCTACCCAGCCACGGGCCGCGGCATTGTGGCACGTCACCTCTGCGACGGTGGCCACGGTAGCCGCCGAGCCCTGCCGGGCGCGATCAAGGACTTCCTCGCGAGCCGGCGATTGGGGCTGGCGTGATCCGCACGCGGGTGATGCGCTGCTCGTCGACCCCGTCCACCTGCAGGCGGGTCGCGTCGATGTCGACGCTGTCGCCCGGGACGGGTCGCCGCCCGAGCGCCTCGAACAGCAGCCCTGCCACCGTCCGGGCCCGGTCACGCGGGAGGTCACAGCCCGTCTGCTCGGCCAGGTCGTCGAGCGACAGCGTGCCCGCCACGAGGATGTCGCCGTTCTCAGCGTGGGTGATGCGTTCGTCCGGGAGGTCGTACTCGTCCTCGATCTCGCCGACGAGCTGTTCGATCACGTCCTCGAGGGCGACGAGGCCGAGCGTGCGGCCGTACTCGTCGGCGACCACCGCGACCGTACGACGCTCCTCGCGGAGCTCGCGCAGCAGCGCCCCCAAGTCCTTGCCCGCCGGGATCACGTGGGGTGCGGTGATGAGCGACCCGACGGGGCTCGCCGGATCCGCTCGGGCAAGATCGCGCAGGTGGACGGTGCCGAGCACGTGATCGAGGCTGCGGCGCGCGACCGGAAACCGCGAGTGGGCGGCGTCGAGGGCGGTGCGGAGCGCGGCGCCGGCCCCTTCATCGGCGTCGAGCCAGGCGACCTCGTCGGCCGGGACCATCACGTCGGCCGCCTCTTTCCCGGCGAAGTCGAAGACGCGATAGAAGAGCTCCTCCTCCGCGGGCCCGATGACGCCGCTGCCCTCGGCCTCGTCGACGATCTCACGCAGCTCGGCGGGCGAGCGCACGCCTTCACCCGCGACGACCTCGTGGATGCCGAGCGGCCGGAGCACCAGCCCCGCGGTGCGCTCCAGCAGCCAGACCGCGGGCCGCAGGATGCGACCCATGAGCGCGACCGGCCGGGCGACGCGGAGCAGGATCGACTCCGCCCGGTCCAGCGTGACGGCTTTGGGTACGAGCTCGCCCGCGACGACGCTCAGGTAGGTCACCGCGCCGAAGGCGACCAGGAAGGTCAGCCAGCCGGGGACGGCGTCGCCGAAGAGTCCGCGGACCGCGGGCTCGGAGACCGCGCCGGCGAGGATGCCCACCGCGGTGATGCCGACCTGCACCGTCGAGATCACGCGGACGGGGTCGTCCATGAGCCGCAGCGCGACCCGGGCCCGGGCGTCTCCTGCCGTGGCCGCGGCACTGAGCGGACCCCGGCGCGCGGTGACCACCGCGTACTCGCCGACGACGAAGAACGCGTTCGCGGCGACGAGCACCAGAAGCAGGCCGGGAAGGAGCACGCTCACAGGGCTTGCCGCCGTTTCCGCAGAAGCGAGGCCGCGACGCCGACGCCCAGGATGGCGAGAATGATCGGCAGGCTGATCTCGGGACCGATCTTGCCGACGAGCTGGCCGAGGGCCATCTTCAGCCCGATGAAGACGAGGAGCGCCGCGAGGGCGGTCTTCAGGTAGTAGAGGCGCTCGACGAGCTCGGCGACGAGGAAGAACAGCGGTCGCAGGCCGAGGAGCGCGAAGGCGTTGGCGGCGAAGACGATGAAGCTGTCGGTGGTGATGGCGAGGATCGCCGGGACGGAGTCGACCGCGAAGATCACGTCCACGATCGCGATGGCCACGAGGGCCGCGCCACCGACGCTCAGGACCCGCCGTCCGTCCTCGCGACCGACCAGGGCCCCGCGAGTCGCCGCGGTCGTGATCGGTAGGCGCCCGGCGAGCTTCTCGACCAGCTCCCGCTCGGAATCGTGGCCGTGGCGGTGGCGGTACATTCGCCAGCCGGTCCAGACAAGGAACGCGGCGAAGACGAAGTTCAACCAGCTGAAGGCGCCGAGGATCGCCGCCCCGACGAGGATGAAGCAGAGCCGCAGCAGGAGTGCGAGGACGATGCCGTAGGTGAGCAGGCGGTGGCGCTCGGCAACCGGAACGCCGAAGGCGGAGAACACGAGCAGGAAGACGAAGACGTTGTCGAGCGAGAGCGACTTCTCCACGAGGTAGCCGGCCAGGTAGGCCCTTGCTTCCTCTCCGTCACCGAAGAGAAGGAGCACGCCGAAGAACGCGAGCGAGATCGCGACCCAGACGATGCTGGTCACGGTCGCCTGGCGCAGGCTCATCTCCCCGTCGCGGCCGCGGACGGCTATTAGGTCGACGGTCAGCAGGACGGCGATCGCGACCGCGAGCGCGACCCAGGGGGCGGCGGTGGACGAAAGGACATCGGACATACGGTGGAGCTCCTTCGCGGGGTGACGATAATCAGGCCGCGAAGGTTTCCCCGCCCTCCCGCACCTCGGGGGGCCACGTGCACCGGGCAACCGGGTCTCTCGGTTGCCGTGCTGACGACGCACGTCGACGGGGTACTTCCCTTCGTTGCTCACACGGTAACAGCCGCTCCGAGGCACAGACCCGCGCCGGTAGGGTGCCGCCGATGAGCGTGGAAGCCGAGTTCGAGCGGGCGCTGCGGCGGCCGGTGCCACCCGAGCTGCAGGGGCTCGATGATGCCGTGCTCACAAGGCTGACCGCGCTCGCGGACGCGGAGAGGACGCGGCGGGATGAGGAGCTGCGCGACTCGCTCACCGAGGCGCTCAAGGAGATCCCGCTCCCATTGCGGGGCGTGGCGAAGAAAGCAGTGTTGCGATGACCGAGGACCCGACGCTCGACCGGCTGGCCCGGCTGCTGGGCACCGACCGGGAGGAGCTCGCCGAGCTGCTCGACGGGGTGTCCGAGGCGCAGCGCGTAGCGCTCGCCGAGCACGTCGCGGACTCCTGGGAGGCCCGCGACGAGAAGACCCTCAAGGCCGTGTTGTCGCTGCTCGGTGTGCTTCCCGACATGGTCTCGGCGAAGGTCGCCCAGAAGCGGATGCCGGCGCGGTTCGTCGCGCGTATCGCGCCCCATCTGTCCGAGGGCAGCTTCGTGAGTCTCGTCGGCCGTCTGAAGCCGGAGTTCCTGGCCGAGATCTCCGTCTGGCTCGATCACCCGCGCTGCCGTGAGGTGCTGCGGGCCATCCCGCGGGAGCACTTCCTGCCCGCCGCGCAGATCCTCGAGCGCCGCGGCGACTGGGACACCCTGGCCGCCGTCGGGCGTGAGCTCGGCGACGAGACGCTCGCCGCCTGCGTCGCGACGTTCGACCGCACCGCTCTGCTCGAGGACATGGAACGGCGCGAGCCGGCCCACGCGGCGCGGGTGCGCGCGGCCCTCCCGAGCTGACCGCCTGCGCGAACGCGCGGGGCCCGGCACCGGGTACCGTCCGCGGGGCCGTGCCGACCCCCCGCCAGCGCCTCGCGCTCTTCGTCGGCGCGCTCTCGACCCTCGCGGTCGTGATCCTCGTGCTCTCCCCGGTCTCCGAGCAGGGACTCCGGGACGCGATCGAGCCCTTCGGCGTCGGCGGCCCGCTCGCCTACGTCGTGCTCTCCGCGCTCCTCGGGCTCCTCTTCGTCCCGGGCCCGATCCTCGCCGGGGCCAGCGGCCTCCTGTTCGGGACCGCCACCGGCGTCGCCGTGACGATCGCCTCCTCGGTGCTCTCCAGCGTGCTCGCCGTCCAGCTCGCCCATCGCGCCGGCCGCCCCGGGGTGATCGACCTCGAGCACCCGCGCGTCCGGCTGGTCGAGGAGCTCCTGGAGCGCTACGGGACCCGCGCGGTCATCGTCCAACGCCTCGTGCCAGGGGTGCCCGACACGCCCTGCTCCTACCTGTACGGCCTGGCCGGGCTCGCCTCGTGGAAGGTCGCGCTCGGCACCGCGATCGGAGCCTCGCCGCGGGCCTTCTCCTACACGGCGCTCGGCGACGGGCTCGGTGGAGGGAGTAACGCGACCGCGATCGTCGGCGGCGTGACGCTCGTGGCGACCGCCGTCGTCGGCGCACTCGCCGGAACCGTGCTGCTGCGTCGCGCGCGCCGGGACCGTGCCGCGAACCTCCCGGAGGTGGACGCGCCGTGACCCGGGAGCTCATCGCCGTCCCGAACGTCTCGGAGGGCAGCGACCCGGCGACCCTCGAGGCCATCGGTGCGGCCTTCACCGCCGCCGGCGACACCCGCATCCTCGACGTCCACTCAGACCCGGACCACGGCCGCACCGTCTTCACGCTCGCCGGCCGGCCGGGAACCCTCGGGGTCGCCCTGGCCCGCGGCGCCCGAGCCGCGGCCGAGCGCATCGACCTGACCGCCCACGCGGGCGCCCACCCGCACGTCGGCGCGCTCGACGTCGCGCCCGTGGTCTTCCTCGACGCCGAGCAGCGCCCGGCGGCCCTGGCCGAGGCGCTCGTCGCCACCGCGGAGCTCGCCGACGCCGGGCTTCCGTGCTTCCTCTACGGGCTGCTGGCCCAGGGCCGGACGCGGGCGCAGCTGCGCCGGGGTGGGGTGGAGAGGCTCGCGCGCCGTGTCGCCGCCGGTGAGCTCTCCCCGGACGCAGGTCCGCCGCGCATCGACCCGCGGACGGGAGCCGTGCTCGTCGCGACCCGTCCGCCGCTCATCGCCTTCAACCTGGAGCTCGCCCCGCCGGCGACGCTCGCCGACGCCAAGGCGCTCGCGGCGCGGATCCGGGAGGGCGGCCCGGACGGGCTCCCCGGCCTCAAGGCGATCGGGCTCACGCTCCCCGCGCGCGGCGGCATCGCGCAGGTCTCGATGAACGTCGAGGACCACCTCGCGCTCCCCCTCGCCGCGGTGATCGAGGCCGTCGCACGCCACGCGCCCGTCGCCGCGGCCGAGGTCGTCGGCCTCCCGCCCGCCGCCGCCTTCCTGGGCTACCCCGAGGATCTGTCTACGCGAGGGCGCCGCACGCTGGAGCAGGCCTTAGAGTGAGGCGCCGATGGCCACGACCAAGAAGAAGCGCCGCCCGACCAAGCACCGCGGGAACGCCGCGGGGATGATCGAGACCCGGGGGCGCACCGGTCGCAGGCCCAGCGAGGCGGAGCGCAAGAGCCCGGCGAAGATGACCGCCGCGGAGCGTCGCCAGGCCCGCCTCGACACCCCGCCGTCCTGGCGCAGCGCGATCAACAAGGCCGCGATCGCCGCCGTCGTCTTCGCCGTCGCGGTCACGCTGCTCTTCAAGCGGCCGGTCCTCGCCTCGCTCGGCCTCGCCGTCTTCACCTTCTTCGTCTACGTGCCGCTCAGCTACTACACCGACCTCTTCATCTACAACCGCGGCCAGAAGCAGAAGCGCCGCTGATGGATGTCGCGATGTTCACGGTCGGCCCGCTGCAGGAGAACTGCTTCGTCCTGCGCGCCGACGCGGAGGCGAAGACCGCAGTGATCGTCGACCCGGGGGAGGAGCCGGAGAAGCTCCTCGCGGGACTCGAGGCCATGGACGCCACGCTCGAGGCGATCCTGCTCACCCACACGCACTTCGACCACGTCGGCGCCGTCGCCCCGATCGCGCGCGCCACGGGCGCCCCCGTCTATTGCCCTGTGCTCGAGCGCGGGATGCTCGCGGACATCAACAGGTACGTCTTCCCGGGCATGGGGCCCTTCGAGAGCTGGGAGGCCGAGCACACCGTCGCGGGCGGTGAGCACCTGAGCCTCGCCGGCCTCGAGATGGACGTCGTCTTCACCCCCGGCCACTCGCCGGGCCACGTGACCTTCGCCTTCCCCGACCACGGGGTCCTCGCCTCCGGTGACGTGCTCTTCCAGTCCTCCGTCGGCCGGACCGACCTGCCCGGGGGCGACACCGCCTTGCTGATGGCGTCCATCGCCACGCTGCTCTCCTCCTACCCGGACGGGACGACCGTGCTGCCGGGTCACATGGGCACCACCACGCTCGGCCGCGAGCGCGCGACCAACCCGTTCCTGCAGTGAAGCCCCAGGCCCCCCGCGGCACCTACGACGTCCTGCCCGCCCAGTCCGCGCCCCGGCTCGGGCTCGAGACCATCGCCCGCCGCGTCCTCGAAGGTGCGGGCTACGAGCGCATCGAGACCCCGATCTTCGAGGCGACCGACCTCTTCGCCCGCGGCGTCGGCGCCTCCACGGACATCGTTCAGAAGGAGATGTTCTCCTTCTCAGACCGTGGGGACCGCTCGCTCACCCTGCGGCCGGAGGGCACCGCGCCCGTCTGCCGCGCCTTCATGGAGCACGGGATGCACCAGCTCCCGCTCCCGGCGAAGCTCTGGTACTTCGGCCCCTTCTTCCGGGACGAGCGCGCCCAGGCCGGGCGCTTCAAGCAGTTCTGGCAGATCGGCGCGGAGGCGATCGGCTCCGACGATCCCGCCGTCGACGCCGAGTCGATCAGCCTGCTCCACACGATCCTCACCGAGCTCGAGGTGCAGGGGATCGAGCTGCGGCTCGGGTCGCTCGGCACCCCGGAGACCCGAGCGAGCTACCGCGAGGAGCTCGTCGCCTACCTGCGCGACCACGAGGCCGAGCTGAGCGAGGAGGTCGTCGCGCGGATCGAGCTGAACCCGCTGCGCGCCTTCGACGCGGACCACGAGGGGACGCGGAAGGTCATGGCGGGCGCGCCGATCCTGATGGACGCGCTCGCGCCTGAGGATCTCGCCCACTTCGACGAGGTCCGGGCCCGCCTCGACGCGGCCGGGATCGCCTACCGCCTGGACCCGACCCTCGTCCGCGGCCTCGACTACTACGCGCGCACCGTGTTCGAGTTCACCTCCGACGTGCTCGGCGCCCAGTCGGCCGTCGGCGGCGGAGGCCGCTACGACGGGCTCATCCAGCAGCTCGGCGGGAAGCCCACGCCCGCCTGCGGCTGGGCCGCGGGGGTCGAGCGCATGCTCCTCGGCTCCGAGCACCGTCCGCAGCCGCATGCGATCTGTGACCTCTACGTGGCGGGCACGGGCGTCGCCGCCTTCGGGCTCGCCGCCGAGGCGCGTCGCGCCGGCCTGAACGTGCAGCTCGAGCTCGCGGGGCGCTCACGCAAGGGGCAGTACAAGCAGGCCGCGCGCCTGAGGGCGGGGCACGTCGCCCTCGTCGAGGACGACGGGACGATCGCGCTCGAGGACACCGTCGCCGGCACCACCGAAGCAGTCGAGGGCGCCGCAGCCGCGGTCGCCCACATCCTGAAGGGACGTCACCTGTGAAGCACGCACCCCGCCCCAACCAGTACCGCGATCACTGGTGCGGTCACCTCACTGCGCCACAGGCCGGCACCGAGGCACGCGTCTCCGGCTGGGTCCACCGCCGGCGCGACCACGGTGGGCTGATCTTCATCGACCTCCGGGACCGTTCGGGCCTCGTCCAGCTCGTCTTTCACCCGGACACGAGCGGCGCAGCCTTCGCGCAGGCCGAGCAGCTGCGCTCCGAGCACGTCGTCAGCGCCTTCGGCCAGGTCGTCGTCCGCGAGGAGGGCAACCAGAACCCGAACATGGTCACCGGGCAGATCGAGCTCGCGGTCACCGACATGGTGGTGCTGAGCCGGTCGGAGACCCCGCCGTTCCCGATCGACGAGGAGATCCCCGGCCTCGACGAGACCCTCCGGCTCAAGCACCGCGCGCTCGACCTTCGTCGCGAGCGGATGCAGGAGACGATGGTCCTGCGCCACCGCATCATCAAGGCGATGCGCGACGTCCTCGACCAGCAGGACTTCCTCGAGATCGAGACCCCGATCCTCACGCGGGCGACCCCCGAGGGTGCGCGGGACTTCCTCGTGCCGAGCCGGCTGCAGCCCGGCAACTGGTACGCGCTGCCGCAGTCCCCGCAGCTCTTCAAGCAGCTGCTGATGATGGGCGGCTACGAGCGGTACTTCCAGATCGCGCGCTGCTTCCGCGACGAGGACCTTCGCGGCTTCCGCCAGCCCGAGTTCACCCAGCTCGACGTCGAGATGAGCTTCGTCGAGGAGGAGGACGTCATCCGGGTCATGGAGGAGGTCATGGAGGCCGTCTTCGCGCTCGGCGACTTCCCGACGCCGCCCCCGCCGTGGCGCCGCATGGGCTACGACGAGGCGCTGCTCCGCTACGGCTCCGACAAGCCGGACACGCGCTTCGGCCTCGAGATCGCCGAGCTCTCGGACGCGCTCGCGGGCTCCGAGTTCAAGGTCTTCCAGTCGGTCCTCGACGGCGGCGGGGTCGTGCGCGGCCTGAACGCCGGGGCGCGCGAGATGTCCCGCAAGGAGCTCGACGGGCTCCAGGACGTGGCCAAGCGCGCGGGCGGCAAGGCGCTCGCCTACGCGTTCGTCGAGGAGGGCGGAGCCTGGCGCTCGCCCATCGCGAAGTTCCTCGCCGAGGAGCAGATCGCAGCCGCCAACACGGCGCTCGAGGCAAGCCCCGGGGACCTCCTGTTCTTCTCCTCCGACACCGCGGGGGTGGCCGCCAACGTGCTCGGCACGCTGCGGCTCGAGCTCGCCGGGCGCTTCGGGCTCGTGCCCGACGGGGAGCACGACGTCCTCTGGATCGTCGACTGGCCCATGTTCGAGGAGACCGACGGCGGCGGGCTCACCGCGATCCACCATCCGTTCACCGCGCCGACCGGCTCCTTCGACGATCCGAAGGCCCTGCGTTCGCGCGCCTACGACCTCGTGCTCGACGGCACCGAGATCGGCGGCGGCTCGATCCGCATCCACACCCCCGAGGTGCAGCAGCAGGTCTTCGAGGTGCTCGGGCTCGACGCCGAGGAGGCGCAGAAGCGCTTCGGCTTCCTGCTCGACGCGATGCGCTACGGCGCCCCGCCGCACGGCGGCATCGCCATGGGGGTCGACCGCATCGTCGCCCTCCTGGCCGGACGCGACTCGATCCGCGACGTCATCGCCTTTCCGAAGACGGCCTCCGGCGGGGATCCGCTCACCGGTGCGCCCGCGCCGGTGGAGGCCGAGCCGCTCCGGGAGCTCGGCGTCGTCTCGATCGTCGATCCGCCGGACACCGCCTGACCGACTCAAGGCGGGCGGGCGGTCGGTCGACAGGGGGAGAGCATGGACCAGCTCTCCCGCCCGTATCAGATCGCCCTGGCCGCGATCCTCGTCTTCGCCCTCGCGTACTTCCTGGTCCTCAAGCCGGGCGACGACGAGCCGGTCGCCCCGCTGCCATCCGCGGCGGCGGGCGCTCCCGCCGCGCCGACGGCCCCCGGGGTTGCGGGCCTCGGGCGGGCCGTCGACAAGGCCAACGGTGCCGTCGCCCGATCTGGGGCGAGCGCCGAGGCCACTCAGGACGCGGCGGCGAGCGCCTCGGGTGAGCCCGCCCCCGGCGCTCCGGCAGCAGTCGCCACCTCGGCGGCACCGCTCGAAGGCGAAGCTGCCCTTGACGGCGGTGTGCTCGAGCCGGGCGACGCCTCGCGCGCAATCCTCGACGACGTGGAGGCCGGGAAGATCGCCGTCGTCCTCTTCTACAACCCGAAGGGTGCGGACGACCGGGCCGTGCGCCGCGCGCTGGAGGACGTCCCGCGCGCGAAGGGGCGGGTCCGCGTGCGGCAGATCCCGATCGACCGTGTGGCCGACTACCCCGCGATCACCCAGGGCGTTCCGGTCACCCAGGCACCGACCGTGCTCGTGCTGGGCAAGGCGAAGCGCGCCCGCCGGCTGGTCGGCTACCAGGACACGGCCTCGATCCGGCAGCTCGTCGGCGACGTCCGCGGCGCTCGGGTCCGCGCGGCCGGAGCACGCTGAGGTCGAACCCCCTGCGGACAGCAGGATGTTGCGGGGGCGGGAAACCGGTGCGAGACTCGTGGGCGTGACCGACGCCCAGCCCGGGTTGAACCGTCGCGCCCTGCTTGGCGCCGCGGCTGCAACCGGAATCGCCGCTGCCCTGCCACGGGAGGCGCAGGCGAAGACCACGACGAAGAAGCCCGCCTCCACGTCGCGCTCCCGGCTTCCCCGGACAGCCGAGGTCGTCGTCGTCGGCGGAGGGTTCTCCGGCCTGGTCGCCGCGATGCGCCTGCAGGACGCAGGCAAGGACGTCGTGCTCCTCGAGGCCTCGACCCGCACGGGCGGCCGGGTCTTCAACGAGGACATCGGCGACGGACAGATCGCCGAGGCGGGGGGCACCTACGTCGGGCCGACGCAGAACCACATCCTCGCGCTCAGCAAGGAGCTCGGGGTCCCGACCTTCAAGGCGTACGCCACGGGCGACAACGTCTACATCAAGACCGACGGCAGCTCCACCCGCTACCAGGGCACGATCCCGCCGCTCGACGGCCTCACCCTGGCCGACGCCGCCGTCCTTCAGCAGAACCTGAACGACATGGCCGCCGCGACCCCCGTCGACGCGCCGTGGGAGGCCGCGAAGGCGGGTGAGTGGGACCGGCAGACCGTCGACTCCTGGCTCCGGGCGAACTCGCGTGACCCCGACGCGCTCATCCGCGTCCTCGAGGCCTACTTGCACCCGACCTTCGGGGGCAACGCCCAGGACGTCTCGCTGCTGTTCCTGAGCTGGTATCTCTCGAACGCGGGGGACGAGAAGAACGTCGGCACCTTCGACCGCAGCGCGGGCTCCGAGAACGGCGCGCAGGACTCGCGGTTCGTCGGCGGCTCGCAGAAGATCAGCGACATCATGGAGAAGCGGCTCGGCCGCCGGGTCTTCCTCGGCGCCCCGGTCCGCCGGATCCGCCAGCGGGGATCCCGGGTCGAGGTCGTCTGCGACAAGGGGGAGATCCGCTGCCGCAAGGTCATCGTCGCGGTCCCGCCGACCCTCGCCGCCGCGATCGACTGGGATCCGATCATGCCGCCTGAGCGGGCCTTCCTCCTTGCGCGCACGCCGATGGGCCGGCTCATGAAGTGCGACGCGATCTACGACACGCCGTTCTGGCGCAAGGACGGCCTCTCGGGCATGGGCGTCGCCGAGACGGGGGTGGTCCGCACCTCGTTCGACTGCTCCCCGCCGGACGGGTCGAAGGGCGTCATCCTCGGGTTCGTCGGGGGGACCGGCTGGGATGTCGCGAGCGGGATGCCGCCCGCGCGCCGCAAGCAGCTCGTGCTCGAGAACTTCGCGCGCGTCTACGGCCCGCAGGCGCTCAAGCCGGTCGGATATTTCGAGCAGGACTGGACCCGGGAGCGCTGGATCGGCGGCGCTCCGACGGGCATCGGTCAGCCCGGGGGACTCACCCAGTTCGGCCACTGGATCCGCAAGCCGCACGGCCGGGTGCACTGGGCCGGGACCGAGACTTCGACCTTCTGGGCCGGCTTCATGGACGGCGCGATCCGGGCCGGGGAGCGCGCCGCGCAGGAGGTGCTCGGATGAGCGCCCGTCGCGCCGCGGTCGCCCTCGGCTGCCTGGGCGCCCTCGCCGCCCTGCCCACCACCGCCGCTGCGCAGGAGCGGGCGCGCTTCGACACGCGGCTCTTCGCGAAGATCCCGGCACCCGGGTTCCCGGCCTCCGCCTACGTGCACCCGGACGGGCGCGTCTACGAGGGCACCTACGACAACCCGGCGGGAGATCCGCGCCCCTCGCGCGTCCTCGAGTTCACGAACGACGGCGCGCTCACGCGCTCGTGGACGATCGGTGGCCAGAATCTCGACGGGCCCCACGGCATCCAGGCCGCGGCCTCCGACGCCGACGGCGACCTCGTCCTGCTCGACAAGAGTCCCGCGCGCGTGCTGAAGCTGGACCGCGCCACGGGCGTCCAGTCGCTCTACGCGAGCTTCCCGGAGTCGGCGCTGCCGAACTACGCCGCCTGGGGACCCGACGGCAGCCTCTACCTCAGCGACTACGAGCACGCCATCCTCTGGCGCGTGCCGCCGGGCGGCGGGGTCGCGATCCCGTGGCTGCGCTCGCCCGTCTTCGAGGGCGGCGGCTTCGGTGCCACCGGTCTCCGCCTTCTCGGTGATCAGAAGACGCTCCTGATTGCCATGCAGAGCCAGGGCGGCGGGACGAACGGCAACCCGACCACCGGCCGTATGTACAAGGTCGCCATCAACCCGGACGGCAGCCCCGGCGCCCCGGTGCAGTTCTGGGAGAGCGGCCCGTTGGAGGGCCCGGACGGCTTCGCGATCGCGAGCTCCGGCACCGTCTACATCACGCTGCTGCTCACGAACCAGCTTGCGGTCGTCTCGCCACAGGGACAGACCGTGGAGCGCTTCCCGGCCCGCGCCGGAAGCGGCGACAACGGCGGCCCGGTGCCGTTCGACGGGCCGAGCAACGCGGTCTTCGACGGGCAGCGACTGCTCGTCGCGCAGCAGTCGTTCGTCACCGGAACGGCAGCCAACCAGGTCATCCAGGACGTCTTCGTCGGGGAGACGGGGCTGGCCGAGCTCGTCCCGGCCGCCTCCGCCGACGATCCCGCGGAGCCCGCGCTCGAGCCGCTCGAGCGGTGTCGGACACGCCGGACCGTCACGCTGCCGAAGCTCCCCCGGGGGACGCGGTACCGCAGCGCGACCTCCAAGGTGCCGGAGGTCAAGACGAAGCGGGTCAAGCTGGGCGGCGGGCGCTCCCGGGCGGCCAGCGTCGACGTGCGCGGCGCGAAGGACGCGAAGGTGCGCGTCACGCTGCGGGTGCGGCGAAGCGACGGGCGCCGCCTGATCCTCGTCCGGAAGCTCCGCGTCTGCTCCTGACCCGGAGGCTCAGCCCGCGTACGCCTCGATCCAGTCCAGGCGCTTGCCGCACAGCTCGGCGGCGCGGGCGACCGGGACCGAGAACGGCGCGAGATCGGCCGTCTCGGCGCTGAGGACCAGCGGACCGAGCACGAGCGGCTGGGCCTCCTGGCCGCGCTGGCCGGGGGCCAGGCCGTCGTCGTCGTAGGTCAGCTCGATCTTGTGCGTGCCGGCGGCGAGCTGGATCCGGCCGAAGCGCATGAACGCGCCGAGGTTGTTGAGCCGGCCCTGGACCGAGCCGGTCTGCCGTCCGTCGACCCGGATCGTGGTGCGCCCTCGGGTCGAACCCCCGAGCCAGACCCGGTACTCGCCGGCTTCGCGCAGCGTGACCTCGGTGGTCAGGCGCCCGTCGTCGAGCGGGACGACGACGCGGCGGTCGGCGTTGGGCTGGAGGCCGCCCTCGAGCTGCGTGCCGGTGAGCTCCACCGTGGTGACCGCGTCGCGTTCGACCGCGACCAGGCGACCCCGCGGGGCGACCTGGGCGGCCAGTGCCCGGACGGAGGCGCAGGGAGGGATCGCGCCGGGTTGGGCCCCGTCGCCGAGCGGCAGGTCGGTGACGGGCGGGATCGGCGCCTGGGCCGGGCGCTGCCAGAGCTCGTAGCTCTCGCCCGTGCGGATGCGCGTGTAGGCCTCCGGCGGCCGGCTGGCCACCGGGCTCGTCCGCGGCATCAGGTTGCGGTACTCGCGGAGCGCAGTCGGGTCGAAGGCCCCGACGTCGGCGGCGGCGGACTTCGGCAGCTGGCTGCCGTCACGGAGCGGGATCAGGCGCTCCCGCCGCTCCGACGCGCTCTCCCCGCCGGCGCGGCGCAGGAAGTGCCGCGCACCGTACGGCTCGTACTCGGTGAGCAGCGTCGGCCCCTGGCCGGCGAGCAGCTCCCCGGCGGACTCGAGCTCGACGAGCTGGGCGCGCGGTGCGAGGTAGCTGTTCGCGTACCCGAGGACGTTGCTCCACAGCACCCCGCCGCCGAGGAGCACGAGGCAGACGAGGGCGGCGCGCCGTGCGACGGGCCGGAAGCGCTCGGTCGCCACGAAGGCCAGGGCCGCGAGCGCGAGCGTCAGGACCATCGGCGCGGCCGTCGCCATGGCCTTCGCGTCGACCCAGGGTGAGCCGCGGGAGACGAGCAGGCCGCAGGCGGCGACCCCGCCGACGACGTAGCCGACGAGCGCACCGGCCCGGCGCTGCACCGCGAGGCCGAGCCCCGCCGCGGCGGCGAGCACGACGAGCACGAGCAGCACCGTCGTGACGGTGGCCTGCTCCGGGTCGGTCCGGAAGTCCCCGGCGGGCCAGATCCCGAGCAGGTGCGAGAGGGGCAGCGGAGCCCGGAGGTTCCCGAGTTCGGTCGCGGCGGTGAGGACGCTCCCGCTCGCCACCTGGGGCTGGAGGAACGTCTTCGCGAGCACCAGCGACGGGATCGAGAGCGCGAGGACGAGCACCGTCGTCACCCCGATCGGCAGGGGCAGCGCACGCGGTCGCGCCCGTGCCCCGGCGAGCCCGACGAGGACGATCGGCACGACCCAGACGCCGCCGCCGAGGCTGAGCGCGGCGACGACCGCCGCGACCGCCACCGCGAGCGGCAGCATCCGGCGCCAGTGCCCGGCGAGCGTCGGGGCGAGGGCCGCGGTGAGTGCGACCAGCAGCGCAGCCGTCACCTCCTTGATCGCGCCCCACTCCGCGTAGGCGACCAGGAGCGCCGACTGCGCGGCGAGGAAGGCCACGACGGCGCGCGCCCAGGGCCGGGCGAGCACGGGCCGGACGATCTCGGTGAGCGTCAGCGCGAGCAGGCCGGAGGTGACCGCCATCATCGGCGCGAACAGCCAGGCGATGTCGCGCCCGAACATCAGGTCGTGGCCGAGGCCGAGCGGCAGGAAGGCGCCGACGGGGTAGCCGCTCGGCAGGTAGTCACGGACCACCTGGCGGAAGCTCGAGGCGGCCTCGAGCCCGGAGAGGTCCCGGCCGCGCTGCGCGACCTGGTCGGTGATCGCGAGCCAGGTGGCGATGTCGTCGAGCTGGATGTACCCGGTGAAGGTCGCGGTTCCCGTGGCGAGGACGGGAGCCCCGAAGACGAGGAAGACCCCGAGCGCGGCGCCACCGGCCCAGGGGTCGGGGATCCAGGCGCGGCGGTCGCGCGCCACGAGGAAGCCGGTCACGGCGAGCGCGAGGACCAGCGGGGCGGCGAGGCGCGCCGTCGACTCGGTGGCGGTGGCGCTCGAGGCGATCACGAGCGCGACCGCGAAGCCGACCGGCAGGACGAGGCCCCGCGGCAACCCGCCCGGCGTGAGGCGGAGCACCGCCAGGCCGCAACCGGCCCACACCGCCACCATGACGGCGGGGAAGACGATCCAGGAGAGCAGCACCTACCGGCCTCGCATGCCGCAGGCCGGACGCCTCACGCGCGGGGGACCGGCGCGACGCGCGTGGTCCGGACGAGCTCACGTGCCCGTCCGGCCTTCGGTGAGAACACCTCGACGAGCTCCTTGCCGTCGGGGTAGGCCAGGTACCAGGAGTTCGGCCGGGCACGGTTGGCGACCGCGAGGCCCCCGTCCGGGAGCTTCTCGGTCTGCGCGCCCTTGCGGGTGGCGGCCTTCTGCACGACCGCCAGCGGGCGCTTCTCCGGGTAGGTGCCCACCGTCAGGAAGTTCGGTCGCTTGTCGCCGGGCTTCGCGCCGCCCGTCAGGTACCGCACGTAGAGCTGCCCGTCCCCGGTCTCGGTCAGCTCGAAGCTCGCCCCGGGCTGCTTGCCCGCCCAGTAGACGGAACGGCCGAGCCGCTTGGAGAGGTCGCGCAGCTGCTCCGGCGTCGCGGAAATGGGGGCGGCGGGCCCGGTGGACCCCGTGGCGGCGACCGCCGGCGGCGGGGCGTCCGACGTGTCCTCATCCCCCGAGCGCAGGGCCAGGAAGAGCGCGACCACCACCACGACGAGTGCGACGCCGATGGCGATCGAGCGCCACGGCGGGCTGGAGGGCTCGGCGGGCGTAGGGGTGCTCATCCGAGCGCAGGATACGGATCGGCGCGGACGGTCACCGAACGCCGTCTACCCTGCCCGTGCCGTGCCCGACGAGCGCTTCGCCGACCATCTCGCCTTCCCGCGGCACCGTGACGCGCTCCCCGAACACGCCTACGAGGGGGTCGCGGGCGGCGCCGTCTGCGGCGACCTGGTGACGATCGCGCTCACCGTGGACGGCGATCGGGTGGAACGCGTGGGGTTCACCGCGAGCGGCTGCGGCGCCGCGATCGCCGCGGGCAGCGCCGTGGTCGAGCTCGTCGAGGGAGCCCCCATCCTCGAGGTCGCCCGGATCGGCACCCCGGAGGTCGCGGAAGTGCTCGGCGGCCTCTCCGCGGGCAAGCTCCACGCGGCGGACCTCGCCTCGGACGCGCTCCACCAGGCGCTCGGCCGGGCGGTCCGCGCGCACGCACGGCTCGCCCCCGATCCCGCCCGCACGCTCGTGGCCATGAGCGGCGGCGTCGATTCGGCGGTCGCGGCGCTCCGCTGCGGCCCGGACGCGGTCGCCGTGACGCTCGAGCTGTGGCGGGACGCCGAGAACGATGGCGAGCGCTCCTGCTGCAGCGCCTCTGCGGTCCGGGTCGCCCGCCGCGTCGCCCACGACATGGGCCTGCCGCACCTCACCCTCGATCTGCGCGCGGAGTTCCGCGCGGGGGTCGTGGACCCGTGGCTCTCCGACCACGCCGCGGGCCTCACGCCGAACCCGTGCGTGCGCTGCAACGGCCACGTGCGCCTGGACGCGATGCTCGACCTGGCCGAGCGGCTCGGGGCCCCCGTGCTCGCCACGGGTCACTACGCCCGGACGACCGCCGACGGGCTCGTCCGCGAGGCGGTCGACGGCGCCAAGGACCAGAGCTACATGCTGGCCCGGCTCGACCCGGCGACCACCCGCCGCCTGCGCTTCCCGCTCGGGGAGAGCGAGAAGCCGCAGATCCGGGCCGAGGCCGAGCAGGCCGGGATCTCCGTCGCGCGGAAGCCCGACTCGCAGGACCTCTGCTTCCTCGCGGGGGTCGGCAAGGAGCGCTTCCTCGCCCGTCACGGCGCGCAGCGGGAGCGTCCCGGCGACGTCGTGGACCACGCGGGCCGCCGGCTCGGCCGTCACCGCGGCGCGCACACCTACACCGTCGGGCAGCGGCGTGGAGTGGGGGTGGGGGGCGCCGGTGAGCCGCTCTACGTGCTCGGCACCGACGTGGAGACGAACGTCGTCACCGTCGGACCCCGCGAGGCCCTGGCCATCACGGTCGTCCGGCTGCGCGAGATCGTCCTGCACGGGGAGCCCGGGCGGGTCGACCGCGTCCGCCTGCGCTCGCACGGCCGCGCGCTCCCGGGACGGCTGGACGGCGAGACCCTCGTCCTCGATGAGCCCGTGGGCGGCGCGGCCCCCGGCCAGCTCGCCTGCCTGCTCGACGGCGACGCCGTCGTCGGCTACGCGACGATCACGCGCTGAGCGCGTCCGCCGGGAGCGGTGCGCCACAATCACCGCGTGACGACCGACGAGATCCGCGAGACCTTCCTCTCCTTCTTCGAGGGCAAGGGCCACAAGCGCATGGCCTCGGGCTCCCTGGTGCCCGCCTCCTTCGACCCCTCGGTCCTCCTGACCACCGCGGGGATGCACCCGCTGAAGGCCTACTTCGCCGGCCAGGAGGAGCCGCCCGCGCCCCGGATGACCTCGGCGCAGAAGTGCTTCCGCACCACCGACATCGAGAATGTCGGCGCCACCGCCCGGCACCTCACGTTCTTCGAGATGCTCGGGAACTTCTCGCTCGGCGACTACTTCAAGGCCGGGGCGATCGAATACGCCTGGGACCTCACGCTCAACGGCTTCGGCTTCAAGCCCGAGGACGTCTGGGTGACGGTCTTCGAAGGCGACGACGCGCTCGGGATCGGCCTCGACGAGGAGGCGATCGCCGCCTGGGAGGCCATTGGAGTCCCCTCGAGCCGGATCATCCCGTGCCCCGCCTCGGAGAACTTCTGGCAGTCCGGGCCGACCGGCCCCTGCGGGCCCTGCTCGGAGCTCTACCTCGACCGGGGCCTCGCCTACGGCACCGCCGAGGACCTGCCGGGCGGTGAGAACGAGCGCTTCCTCGAGTTCTGGAACCTCGTCTTCATGCAGCTCGACCAGAACCCGGTCGGGAGCGTCCGGCCCCTCGCGCGGCAGAACATCGACACCGGCATGGGCCTCAACCGGATGGCGACGATCCTCCAGGGCGTCGAGACCATCTTCGAGACCGACCAGTTCGTGCCGCTCATCGACCTCGGCCGCTCGCTGGCCACGACGGAGACGAACGACCGCTCGCTGCGGATCCTCGCCGACCACTCGCGCGCGATGACCTTCCTCATCGCCGACGGCGTCGTGCCCTCCAACGAGGATCGCGGCTACATCCTGCGCCGCGTGATGCGCCGGGCGATCCAGCACGGGCGCCGGCTCGGCATCCAGGGCGCGTTCCTGCCCGAGTACGTCGAGCAGGTCATCGCCACCATGGGCGCGGGCTACCCCGAGCTGGCCCGCGGCCGGGACAGCATCCTCAAGTGGGTCAAGGCCGAGGAGGAGGGCTTCGGTCGCACCCTCGAGTCGGGCCTCAAGCTCCTCGAGGAGCACATCTCTGCGGGCACGCTCGACGAGCCCGCCGCCTTCCAGCTCCACGACACCTACGGCTTCCCGATCGAGATGACGCTCGAGATCGCGGCCGAGCAAGGGGTCGAGACCGTCAGCGAGGCGGGCTTCCAGCTGCTCATGGGCGAGCAACGCGAGCGCAGCTCGGCCGGCGCGCGCAGCGCGAAGGCCGGCGGCGCGGCCGAGCTCGTGCGCAGCCTCGGGGAGCCTTCGACGTTCACGGGCTTCGAGCACCTCGAGGAGCACACGGTCGCCCACGTCGGCGAGGACGACGGGCGCACGCTCGTAAAGCTCGACGCCTCCCCGTTCTACGCACAGGGCGGCGGCCAGGTCGCCGACGTCGGCGTGCTGGAGGTCGACGGCGCGTCGCTCACGGTCGTCGACGTGCTGCGCGCGGGCGACGACCAAGCGCTCGTGGTCGAGGGCGGCACGGTGGCCGACGGCGCCCGCGTCCTCGCCCGGGTCGACCGGGCGGCCCGCCATGCGACCGCCTGCAACCACACCGCGACGCATCTGCTCCAGGCGGCGCTCCGGCGCGCGCTCGGGGAGCACGTGAACCAGGCGGGCTCCTACGTCGGCCCGGACAAGCTGCGCTTCGACTTCACCCACACCACGAAGCTCACCGACGAGCAGCGGGTCACCCTCGAGCGCGAGGTGAACGAGCACATCGTCGCCAACGACCCGGTGCGGGCCATCTCGACGACGCTCGACGAGGCGAGGAACCTCGGGGCGATGGCGCTCTTCGGCGAGAAGTACGGGGACGTCGTTCGGATGGTCGAGGTGGGGGACGGCACGTTCTCCCGCGAGCTCTGCGGCGGCACACACGTGCGCTCGACCGCGGAGATCGGCGTCTTCAAGATCACCTCCGAGGGCTCGAGCGCCTCGAACGTCCGCCGCATCGAGGCCGTCACCGGCCCGGTCGCCCTCGAGCTGCTGCGCGCGGAGGACACCCTGCTGCGCGACACCGCGACCGCCCTGCGGACCCCGCCCGAAGGCGTGCCCGAGGCGGTCGCCAAGCTCCAGGCCGAGCTCAAGCAGCTGCGCAAGGGGGGCGGCGCGGCCGCCGGAGCCTCGGCGGACGCGGCCGCGGCGGAGGTGAGCGAGGTGGACGGCGCGACCGTCGTGACGCAGCGCCTGAGCGGCGTCTCCCCGAAGGACCTCCCGGACGTCGCCGACCGGCTCAAGGGCAAGCACGGCGAGCAGAGCGCCGTGATCGTCGGCTCCGACTTCGAGGGAAAGGTCGGGCTTGTTGCGGCGGTCTCGCCGGCGCTCGTGGCGCGGGGCGTGAAGGCGGGGGCCGTCGTGAAGGCGGCGGCACAGGTCGCGGGCGGGGGCGGCGGCGGCCGCGACACGCTGGCCTCGGCCGGGGGGCGCGACGTCGCCATGCTTGACGACGCGATCGCGGCCGGACGGGCGGCGATCACCGCCGCGCTGACAACAGGTTGATTGGCTAGCCTCATGCGTATCTTGGCGCTCGACTACGGCTCCGCCCGCTGCGGCTGCGCGGTCAGCGACGCGACCGGCGTGCTTGCGACCCCGATCGAGCCGGTGCTTCGGCCGGCCACCCGCAAGGGCTACAACCGGCTGCTGGGCCTCGTCCGGGAGCGCGGCGTCAAGCGGGTCGTCGTCGGCCTGCCCATCGGCCTCTCCGGGCGCGACACGGCGCAGACCGAGGAGTGCCGTGACTTCGCCGGCCGCCTCCAGGAGTCGCTCGGTGAGCGGATCCCGGTCGATCTCTACGACGAGCGCTTCACCACGCAGATCGCCGCCCGCTCCGGCTCCAGCGACACGGCCGAGGACTCCCGCGCCGCGGCGGTGCTGCTCGAGGACTACCTGGCCCGCCACGGCCACGAGGTCCGCTCGTGAGCCCGCTCTTCGGGAAGGGCGGACAGCACGACCGCGACCGGGAGCAGCGCCAGCGCTCCGGGGACGAACGCGAGCAGGCCCGCCGTGACCGCGAGGAGCGCCGCGCCGCGCGCGAGGGTCGCGCCCCGGTCGAGCCCCCGCCGCTCCCGCCGGACCTCGAGCCCCGCCGGACGCAGCCCGCCCCGGAGCCGCCGCGGGCCGCCGCGCCGCCGTCTCCCGTCGAGCCCCCGGCCGCCGCGCTGCCGCCCGAGCCCGCGCCTGAGCCGACCTTCGACGACGATCCCGAGCCGCCGGCCTACGACGACGAGCCGCCGACGTTCGCCTGGCCGGGCGAGGCGGCTCAGACGCCTCCGGCCCCTGAGCCCTTCGACGAGCCGACGTTCGCGCAGCCCGCCGTCCCGGTCCGGCCCGAGCCCGAGCCGGACGACCGGGTCTCCAAGCGCGCCGCGCGTCGCCTCCGGCGCGACGCCCCGGCCCCGCTCGATCCGGAGCTCGCCGACCTCGACGCGCGCAAGGACGCCCCGGTCGGGGTCAAGCGTGTCGCCGCCTCGGCGATGGCCAGCGCCGCCGGCGCCTCGCCGCCGCCCCGGTTCGGCGCCCCGCCTCGCGGCGTCCCGCGCGGCCGTCGCGGTCGCCGGGCCATCCCCATCGCCATCCTGCTGATCGTCGCCGCCGTCGCGTTCTTCGCCTACCGGCTCTACGAGCCCGGCGCAGGCGACGGCACGGGCACCGTGGCGGTCACGATCCCGCAGGGCAACAGCGCCGAGCAGATCGGTGACCTCCTCGCCGAGAAGAACGTCGTCTCCTCGAGCTTCTTCTTCTCGCTGCGGGCGCGCCTCGACGGGGGGAGCCTTCGCTCGGGCACGGTGGAGCTGAAGGAGGGCATGTCCTACGCGGCCGCGCTCGACGAGCTCACGAAGCCTGCCGTCGCCGCGCCCAAGCTGGCGAAGATCACCCTGCCCGAGGGTCCGTCGAGCAAGGAGCTCGCGGGCCGGGTCAAGGAGGCGGGGTTCACCGGCTCCTACGTCGAGGCGGCGAAGAGCGCCAAGAAGCTCGACCCGGTGGACTTCGGCGGGCCGAAGTCGGCGACGCTCGAGGGGTTCCTGTTCCCCGCCACCTACGAGCTCAAGCCGGGCTCGACCGCGAAGGCCCTGGTCGGCAAGCAGCTCACCGCCTTCAAGGAGAACTTCGCGACGCTCGACCTGAAGCGATCGCGGGCCCGCAAGCTCTCCCGCTACGACGTGCTCGTGATCGCCTCGATGATCGAGCGCGAGGCCGGGGTCGCAAAGGACCGGCGCCTCATCAGCGGCGTCATCTACAACCGGCTCAAGCAGGGCATCCCGCTCGGCATCGACGCGACCATCCGCTACGACCTCGAGAACTTCTCGCGCCCGCTGCGGGTCTCCGAGCTCGAGAAGGACACGCCGTACAACACGCGCACCCGCACGGGCCTGCCCCCGGGGCCGATCGGCAACCCGGGGCTCGCGTCGCTGCAGGCCGCGGCCAACCCGGCGAGCAACGACTTCCTCTACTACGTGGTCAAGCCCTGCGCCAACGGGGCGCACGCGTTCTCCTCGACCGACGCGCAGTTCCAGCAGGACGTCGCGAACTACAACAAGAAGCGCGACGAGCTCGGCGGGAAGGACCCGTCGCAGTGCTGAGTCCGTGAACCGGCTCGGCGTCCTCGGCTGGCCGGTCGCCCACAGCCGCTCGCCGCGGATGCACCGGGCCGCCCTCGCGGCCGTCGGGCTGGACGACTGGACCTACCAGCACCTCCCGGCCCCGCCCGAGGTGTTCGCGGACGTCGTCGCCGGCCTCCCCGGTGCGGGGTTCCGCGGCGCGAACGTCACGATCCCGCACAAGGAGGCCGCGCTCGCCCTGGCCACCGAGGCCACCCCGCGGGCACGGGCGATCGGCGCGGCGAACACGCTCACCTTCGGCCCCGACGGGGCCGTTCACGCCGACAACACCGACGCTCCGGGGCTGCTCGAGGCGCTCGGCGAGACCCCCGCGGGAACGCGGGCGCTGGTGCTCGGTGCGGGCGGGAGCGCCCGGGCCATCGTCTACGCCCTCGTCGAGGCCGGGGTGGACGTGCAGGTCTGGAACAGGACGGCCGCACGGGCCGAGCGGCTCGTGGCAGAGCTCGGCGGGGCGGCCGTGACGGAGCCGGAACCGGCCGACCTGCTCGTCAACTGCACGGCCGCCGGTCTGGACGACCCGACCCAAACGTTCAAGCACCTTCCCTTCGGCGCCGATGCAGTGTCCCAGTTCGCCACCGTCGTGGACCTGGTCTACTCCGGCGCCGACGAGACGCAGCTGCTGACCGTGGCCAGGGATCACGGGTGCCGCGTCGTCGACGGGCTCGAGATCCTGATCCGCCAGGGGGCGCTCAGCTTCACCCGCTGGACCGGATGTACCGCACCGATCACCGTCATGCGGAACGCCGCACGAGAACCCGACGCAGCACCACCGCCCCCCTGAGATGACCGAAACCCCCCGCCTGCGGACCGTGGAGACCACGGACCTCGACGCCGCCCCCGCAGCGCCGCCTTCCGGCATCACCAAGCCGCGGACCCGCGGCGGAGGCGCACGGTTCCTCACGGACGTCGTGGTGCAGCTCGGGCTCGCCGAGCGCGACGTGGTCGAGAAGGCCATCGCGAGCGCCCGCGGGAGCTCGACCACGCCCGAGCGGGTTCTCGTCGAGAACGGCACGATCACGCAGGCCGAGCTCTCCCGCGCGATCGCCGAGCGCTACGGGCTCGACCATCTCGACCTCTCGGTCTTCAACGTCGACATGGGGGCCGCGAACCTCATCCAGTCGGCCGCGGCCCGGCGCTACGAGGCCGTTCCGGTCGGGTACATCGGCGACCGCGGCCTGCTCGTCGCGATGGCCGATCCGGCCAACGTCCTGGCCGTCGACGACATCGCGCTCATGACCGGCTTCGAGGTCCGCGCCGCGGTCGCCTCGAAGGAGGACATCCAGAGCCTGATCAGCCGGCAGACCCGTCTGGACGACGTCGTCGCAAGCGCGTCCATGGAGGAGGACGAGGGCGAGGCGGAGATCGTCGACCTGCGCGAGTCCGCCGACGAGGCCCCGGTCATCAAGCTCGTCAACCAGATCATCGCCCAGGCGGTCGACCAGGGCGCCTCGGACATCCACCTCGCGCCCGACGGCACGCAGCTGCGGGTCCGCTTCCGGATCGACGGGGTGCTCGCCGAGGCGGCCACGGTGCCCCGCCGCATGGTCAACGGGGTCATCAGCCGCGTGAAGATCATGTCGGACCTCGACATCGCGGAGAAGCGCCTGCCGCAGGACGGCCGGGTCGGCCTCACGATCGAGAACCGTCACATCGACCTGCGCGTCGTCACGCTGCCCTCGGTCCACGGTGAGGGCGCCGTGATGCGGATCCTCGACAAGAGCAGCGTCGTCATGGAGCTCGAGCAGCTCGGCATGCTCGAGCCCGAGCGCGTGCGCTTCCAGCGGGCGTTCAAGCAGGCCTACGGCGCCGTGCTCGTGACGGGCCCGACCGGTTCGGGCAAATCGACCTCGCTCTACGCAGCCCTCGGCGAGCTCAACACCCCGGACAAGAACTGCATCACGATCGAGGACCCGGTCGAATATCAGCTGGAGGGCATCACCCAGGTGCAGGTGAACGTCCGCGCCGGGCTCACGTTCGCGAACGGTCTGCGCTCCCTCATGCGAGCGGACCCGGACATCATCATGGTCGGCGAGATCCGCGACAAGGAGGCGGCGCAGATCGCCATCGAGGCGGCGCTCACCGGTCACCTCGTGCTCTCGACGCTGCACACGAACGACGCCCCGACCGCCATCACCCGCCTCACGGAGATGGGGGTCGAGCCGTTCCTCGTCGCGAGCGCGATCGACTGCGTCGTCGCCCAGCGCCTCGCCCGCACGCTCTGCGCGCACTGCAAAGCGCGCACCATCCACACCGCGGAGATGATGCGCGAGAACGGCTTCCCCGCCCGCCACGACATCGAGGCCTACGCACCCGTCGGCTGCGCGCGGTGCGGCAACTCCGGCTACAAGGGCCGGATCGGCCTCTACGAGGTGATGACCATCACCGACGAGATCCGCAAGCTGACGATCGCCCGTGCGTCGGCGGACGACATCAGCGACGCGGCGAGCAGGGCCGGCATGCGCCGGCTGCGCGAGGACGGCCTCGAGAAGATCCGCCTGGGCCGCACGTCACTGGCGGAGGTCGCCCGCGTCACGGGCACCGGCGCCGCCGCCGAGTACTGAGCGACCGGCCGCGGGGCGCGGTTCAAGATCCCCCCGGCACCGGTCGATAGGGACAGCACGATGAGGTTCGACTTCGCCGACTTGCTGATGGACGTGCTCGAGCGGCGCGCGTCGGACCTGCACATCACCGCGGGCTCCCACCCGATGGTGCGTGTGCGCGGGCGCCTCGTGCCGATGGACGACTACCCGGTCCTCGACGCGACCGACACGCGCGAGGTCGTCTACTCGATCCTCACGAACGACCAGCGCCAGCGCCTGGAGACCGACAACCAGCTCGACTTCGCCTACGCGATCCCGGGCCACGCCCGCTTCCGCGTGAACGCCTACTTCCAGCGCTCGGCGCTGTCGGCCGCGTTCCGCCTGATCCCCGCGACGATCGTCCCGATCGACGATCTCGGCCTGCCGCCCGTCGTGCACGAGCTCTGCAAGAAGCCGCGTGGGCTCGTGCTCGTGACCGGGCCGACGGGCTCCGGCAAGAGCACCTCGCTGGCCTCGATGATCGACGAGATCAACGAGACCCGGGAGGAGCACATCCTCACCATCGAGGACCCGATCGAGTTCCTGCACGGCCACAAGAAGTGCATGGTCAACCAGCGCGAGCTCGGCTCGGACGCGACCTCGTTCGCCGCGGCCCTGAAGGCGGCGCTGCGGCAGGACCCGGACGTGATCCTGGTCGGCGAGATGCGCGACCTCGAGACCATCTCGACCGCGCTCACCGCCGCGGAGACCGGCCACCTCGTCTTCGGGACCCTGCACACGCAGAGCGCGCCCTCGACCGTGGACCGCATCATCGACGTCTTCCCGTCCCACCAGCAGGCGCAGATCCGGGTGCAGCTCTCGATCGCCCTGCAGGGCGTCATCACGCAGACGCTGATCCCGACCGCCGACGGCGCCGGGCGCACGGTCTGCTGCGAGACCATGATCCCGACCCCCGCGGTCCGGAACCTGATCCGGGAGGGCAAGACCCACCAGATCCTCTCGGCCATGCAGACCGGTGCCGCCTCCGGCATGCAGACGATGGACGCGGCGCTCGCCGCGCTCGTCCGCGCGAACAAGATCACCCAGCGCGTGGCCGAGCACACCACCTCCACCCCGGACGAGCTCCGCCGCCTCATGGGCGGCGGCGGCTTCGGGGTCGCGGCATGAGCACCTTCGTCTTCAAGGCGATGGACCTCGCGGGGGCGAAGGCTTCCGGAGAGGTCGACGCCGAGTCCAAGCAGGCGGTCGCCGACCAGCTGAAGGCACGCAACCTCATCGTCCTCGACATCGCGGCGAAGCACTCCTCCCGCGAGATCAACCTCGAGATCTTCCAGCGGATCAAGGCGGCCGAGCTCACGGTCATGACCCGGCAGCTCTCGACGATGGTCTCCTCCGGGATGACGATCCTGCGGGCGCTCTACGTCATCGAGGCCCAGACCGAGAACAAGAAGCTCGCCGAGGTGATCGTCACGGTGCGCCGGGACGTCGAGGCGGGCCTTCCGCTGTCGGACTCCTTCGCCCGGCACCCCAAGGTCTTCAACCCGCTCTACGTCGCGATGACGCGCGCGGGGGAGACGGGCGGCGTGCTCGACTCGGCGCTGCTCCGCGTGGCCGACCAGCTCGAGAAGGAGGACTCGCTGCGCCGGCAGGTCAAGAGCGCGATGGCCTACCCGATCGTCGTCCTCAGCTTCGCCCTGATCGTCCTGCTCGCCCTCGTCGCCTTCATCGTCCCGGTCTTCGTCGGGGTCTTCAAGGACCTCGGTGGTGAGCTCCCGATCATCACCCAGTTCACGGTGAAGATGAGCAACCTGCTCACGGGCTACTGGTACATCGGGATCCTCGTCGTCGCCGGCATCGTCTTCGCGTTCCGGAAGTGGAAGACCTCGGACACCGGGCGCGCCCAGTGGGACCGCTTCCGCCTGCGGATCCCGTTCAAGATCGGCGACATCGTGCAGAAGATCTCGCTGGCGCGCTGGTCGCGCACGCTGAGCGCGCTCGTGAGCGCGGGCGTCCCGATCCTGCAGGCGCTCGAGATCACCGGACAGACGGCGGGCAACCACGTCGTGGAGACCTCGATGAGCGAGGTCATCGCGAACGTGAAGGCGGGCGGCACGATCGCCGAGCCGCTCAAGCGCGCCCCCGTCTTCCCGGGCATGGTCTGCTCGATGGTCGCCGTCGGCGAAGAGACCGGCTGCCTCGACGAGATGCTCGCGAAGATCGCGGACTTCTACGAGGACCAGGTCGACGCCGCCGTCAAGAGCCTCACCTCGATCCTCGAGCCCCTCATGATCGTGATCATCGGCGCGATCGTCGGCTTCATCGTGATCTCGATGTACCTGCCGCTCTTCAAGGTCTACGACAAGATCGGGTAGCCGCCGCCGCCGCTCGCTCGCGGCGACGCGGGCTCAGCGGTGGTCGAGCAGCCCGTGGTCGAGCGCGTAGCGCACGAGGTCCGCGCGGGAGGTGAGCAGCAGCTTCTGCTGCACGTGGGAGCGGTGGGTCTCGACGGTGCGCGCGGACAGGAAGAGCTGCTCGCCGATCTCGGTGTTGGTGTGGCCGAGGGCGATGAGCCGCAGGACCTCGACCTCGCGGTCGGTGAGGTCGTCCGGGTTGCCGTCGGCCGCAGCGGGCTCGGCCGCGAGCTTGGCCCCGAGCGCCGGGTTGAGGTAGCTCTTCCCGGCGGCGGCGCGGTGGACGGCCTCGACGAGTTCGGTGTCGGCTGCCTCCTTCAAGACATAGGCCGAGGCGCCGGCGCGCAGTGCGTGGCGCGCGTACTCAGGGTCCTCCTGCATCGTGAGGATCACGGTCTTCGTGTTCGGCGAGCGCTCCGGGACGAGCGGCAGGGCGGCCAGGGAGGAGGGCTCGCCCGGCATGTTCAGGTCGAGGACGAGGACATCCGGCTTGTGCCCGAGCACGAAGCGCAGGGCGCTCTCGGTGTCACCGGCCTCGGCGACGACTTCGAGGCCCTCCTCCGCGTCGAGCAGGAGACGCAGCCCCTTGCGCACCACGGCGTGATCGTCAGCGAGCACGATGCGGATGGGCACAAGGCCACTGTACGTCACAGCTCGGCGTCGAGGGCGAATGTGCCAGTTGGTTCGGGGGACGTGGGTTTAGACTGCCACTACGCCCGGACCCGAGAACACCACAGACGCCTTGCATCAGCCCCAACCGCGCAACGCCCGGAGGCTTCAGCGTCTGCTCGATGCCGGGCGCATGCTCACCGCCGAGCTCGATCCGGATGCGGTCCTCGAGCAGGTGCTGACCACCGCCCGCGACCTGACCGGGGCGCGCTACGCGGCCGTCGGGGTGCTCGACGCGGACCGCCGGTACCTCGTGGACTTCGTGACCAGCGGCGCGGAGCCCGGCATGCGAGAGGCGATCGGGGAGCTGCCGCGAGGGCGGGGTCTGCTCGGCCACCTGATCGCCGAGCCCCGGCCGATCCGCCTCCACGACGTCTCCGAGCATCCACGATCGTTCGGCTTTCCTCCCGGGCATCCGCCGATGCACAGCTTCATCGGGGTGCCGATCCTGATCCGTGGCGAGGCCTGGGGGAACCTGTACCTGACCGACAAGCGGGGCGGTGAGGACTTCGACGACGACGACCTCGAGGACGTCAGCGTCCTCGCGACGTGGACCGCGATCGCGATCGACAACGCGATGCTCTTCCGGTCGGGCGAGCAACGTCGGGCTGAGCTCGAGCGCGCGGTGGAGGGCACGGAGGCCAGCATGGTCGTGGCCGAAGCCGTGGGGGGAAGCCTGGAGCTGGACCGTGTCCTGGAGCTGATCGTCAAGCGCGGACGCTCGCTGGTGGACGCCGACGCGCTGCTCATCTGGCTGGTCGCCGGCGATCGTCTCCGCTTGGCTGCGCACGCCGGCAGCGGCGCTCCGACGCCCGGGGTCGAGCTGCCGATGGACGGTTCGACCGCCGGACGCGCGCTCGCCGAGGGCCGCGCGATCCGGATCGACGACGTGCACAGTCTGCAGATCCCCCCGGCCCGGTACGGCCTGCCGGCGGCGCAGAGCGCGCTCGCCGTCCCGCTGATCTTCCGCGATCAGCGTCTTGGCGTGCTCGTGGCGCTCGACCATCTGGGCAGCAGCGCCGTGTTCGGCCCAGGTGAGGAGCGGGCGCTCCGCTCGTTCGCCGCCAGCGCGGCGACGGCCGTCGCGAACTCTCGGTCTGTCTCCGCGCAGCGCCTCCGCGATTCGCTCGAGGCGGCCGAGGCGGAGCGCAAGCGGTGGGCGCACGAACTGCATGACCAGACGCTGCAGGGCCTCGGAGCCCTCAAGCTGGCGCTGTCGGCCGCGGCACGGGCCGAGCCGGACGCCGCCCGCGCCCTGATGGAGGAGGCGCTCGAGCAGCTGACCACCGAGATCGACGCGCTGCGAGGCATCGTCGCCGACCTGCGACCGGCGGCGCTGGACGAGCTCGGCCTCGGGCCCGCGCTGCGGAGCCTCGGCGCCGCGGTCGCGAAGCGGGGCGACATCGCGGTCGACGTGAAGCTCGCGATGGACTGCGAGGGGCTGCCCGCGGAGCTGAAGATCACCGTCTACCGCGTCGTGCAGGAGGCGCTCACGAACGTCGTCCGGCACGCGGGGGCCCGCGCCGTGACCGTCGAGGCGGGCACCGCGGATGGCACGACCGTGGTCCGCGTCCGCGACGACGGGCAGGGGATGGATGTGTCCGAGCAGACGAGCGCCTCGGGCTTCGGCCTGATCGGCATGCGCGAGCGCGCCGAACTCGCCGGCGGGCGCCTCGGCGTCGTCTCCGGCGCCGAGGGCACGACGATCGAGCTCGTCTTGCCCGAAGCCTGACCTCGGCCTCCTGCGGGGTTTCCCGCAGTCGTCGGGCGCTTTCCCCCGATGACGGGCGGCTTGCAAAAGCTGACTATCGACGTGTGAACGCTTTGGCGAACTACCGATGACCGCCGCCGACCCGGCCGAGCTCGAACGCAGCCTCGGCGCCTCCACGGGGGAGCGTGTCGTGCGTCGCGAAACGCACTGCTCGGTCGTGCTGCTCGTGGGAGACCGGGTCTTCAAGCTGAAGAAACCGGTGCGGTTCGACTTCGTCGATCAGCGTTCCCTCGTCGCACGGAGGGACGCGTGTCGGCACGAGCTCGCCGTCAACCGTGCGATGGCACCCGGTATCGGCCGCGTCGTGCGGAGCGTCGTGCCCGACCATGGGAGCTACGCGCTCTCGGACGTGAACGACCCCGAGGCGTTGGACTACGTCGTCGAGATGCGACGCTTCGACGAGCAGCAGACCATGCGCGCCCTCGCCGACCGAGGCGCCCTCACGCGCGCGCACGCCGTCCGCGCCGGTGCGGCGATCGCCGGGTTCCACGCGCGCGCTGCCCGGGTGGACGCGGCCGTGCCGGCCGGGGTCCTGGCGCAGGCAAACCTGGAGGCCCTTACGGCGCTCGTCACCGACGCCGACGCCCTGGAGCTCATCCGGAAACTCCGCCGCTTCGACGATGCCTTCGTCGAGGGCTTCGGTCCGGTGCTCGACGGACGAGCCCGCGCCGGGATGATCGTCGACGGGCACGGTGATCTACGCGCGGAGCACATCGTCTTCGACGACGGAGGGGTGTTGGCCGTCGACCGCCTCGAATGGGACGACCTGCGGCGCGTCGACGTCGTCGACGACCTCGCGTTCCTCGCCATGGACCTCGAGAGCCATGGGCACGGCGCGTTCGTCAGCGCGCTGCTCGACGGCTACGTCGGGGCCGGCGGGGCGCACCCACCGCGACGGCTGCTGGCCTACTACGGCTCCTACCGCGCGCAGGTACGGGCGAAGGTCGCCTGGTTGCGGGCCGCCCAACAGCCGCAACCGGAGATCGAGACCGGCCACGGTTTGCGACTGCTCGAGCTCGCGCGTCGCCTCGCCTGGCGGGCGCGTGGGTCCGTGACCCTTCTCGTGACCGGTCCGCCTGCGTCGGGCAAGTCCACGCTGGCGCAGGCGCTCGGGCGGGCTTCAGGGCTGCCCGTGCTCTCCTCCGACGATCACCGTCCGCGTGACGAGAGCGGCCGAGCGGACTACGCGCCCTCGGCGCGGGCTGCGGTCTATCGCGAGCTGGGCGCGGAGGCTGCCTGCCGCACCGGTGCGATCGTCGATGCCACCTTCGGGGAGCCGTCGCTGCGGGAGGCGTTCACGCGCGCCGTCGCGGGTCGCGTCGAGCTCCTCGTGGTCGAGTGCCGCGCTCCGGACGACCTTCGTCGGCGTCGCGCACGCGAGAGGGCGACCGCCGGGGTCTCGGCTTCGGACGCCGGGGAAGAGGTGGCGAGCAGGCTGGGAGCGCGGTTCTCGACGACAGCGACCGCGGGAGGTCCCGAGGGACTGATCGTGAACACGGAGCGGCCGCTCGCCGTGCAGGTCGACGACGTCGAGGCCTGGCTGGACGCAGGGCTGGCCTGGTCCGGCGGGGAGTAGCGGGCCTCACCCTGCGTGATGGCCTGCCGTGAGGCGGTCATGGAGCTGGAGACGCTCACGTTCGAAGTCCGAGATGGACGCGTTCAGCGCCTGCGGGCTGAGCCCGGTCGGGGCGTAGCCGCAGCGACGGTCCTCAAGGGCCGCGAGAACCTGGTCCAAGCGTTCGATTCGGGAGCGTATCCGGCGCGCCTCGAGCGATTCGCCGAGGGTCGAGATCTCGTGAGCAGATGTGATCGCCATGGACAAATTGTGTCATTTGCGCAATGTCGCGACCGGGGCGGAACCCGCACGAGGCCGGGGGGAAACTACGGAGGCGGTCACGGCTGCGCAGCCGTTGAGAGAGGCCCACCCCGCGGGTTTTCCTCGATGCCGTGACCGCCGGGGCCGGTCACCATCCGTGCATGATCCGAGAGACGCCCCAGCCCAGCTCCGCCCTGCCGTCACGCGTGGTGATCGTGGGCTCCGGCGTCGCCGGGCTCGAGGCTGCACTGGCCATCGACAACCTGGCCGGCGACCGCGTGGAGATCACCCTGCTGACCTCCGAGCACAGCTTCGTCTACCGACCGCTCGAGGTTCGCGAGCCGTTCGCCGGAGCCGCGGCCCCGCACTACGAGCTGGCTGAGCTGCTCAGAGGCACGCGAGTCGTGATCCACGACGGCACGCTTGCGGGCGTTGACCCTGCCGGCCGCACCGTCTGGACACGGACGGCCGAGGCGCTGCCGTACGACATGCTGGTCCTCGCGCTCGGCGCGGCCCCGGAACGCAGCCGGCCGCACGTGCGACTCCTGCAACCCGGCAAGCTCGACGAGAGCTTCCACGGCTTCGTCCAGGACGTGGAGGAGGGGTACATCCGCAGCGCGGCCTTCCTCGTGCCCGACCGGATCGGCTGGCCGCTCCCGCTGTACGAGGTGCTGCTGATGACCGCTGAACGTGGCTACGAGTCGTGGTCGCACATCGCCCTGACGCTCGTCACCTCCGAATCCGCACCGCTGGCCCGGTTCGGCAGCGACGCGAGCGAGGCGGTGACGACCCGCCTGGCCGCGGCAGGGGTCGTGGTGGTCACCGGAGCTCACAGCGAGGTCCCGACGAACGGACGCGTGGTGATCGAGCGAGCAGGCGAATCGTCGGTGCTCACGGTGGACGCCGTGGTCGGTCTCCCCGAACTGACGGGGCCGGCGATCCAGGGGCTCCCCGCCGACGAGCACGGGTTCGTCCCGATCGACTCCTACGGCCGCGTCGTCGGCACCACCGGCGTGTTCGCCGCCGGAGACATGACCGACCTTCCCCTCAAGCACGGTGGCGCGGCGGCGCAGATGGCCGAGGTCGTCGCTCGCGGGGTCGCGGAGCTCGCCGGTGTCGCCGTCTCTGCCGCACCGTTCGCGCCCGACCCCGGCGGCGTCCTGTTGACCGGTGGGCGCCCGCTCACGATCGGTCGGCTCGCCGGGGTCGACGCCACCGCGCTGGTGGCCGTCGACCCGCCGAAGATCGCAGCGCCGCGCCTGGCGGCGCGCCTCGCGCTGGCCGCGGAGCAGCCGCGGACGCGGGAGCACGCGGGGTGAACGGCGGCCCGGCTCGGCGGGTCAGCCGGTCGAGGAACGCTCGACCTCGACAAGGTCGTCCCCGTCGGGCTGGGTGGGCGGGAGGTGGACGACGAGCACCGGGCAGACGGCGTGATGCACGATCGCCCCGGACACGCTTCCCAGGAGGAGTGAGCGCACCGTCGACTGGCCACGGGAGCCGACGACGATCGCCGCCGCATCGTGCTCTTCGGCATCGGCCATGACACTTGCCGCCGCGGTCGAACGTGCCCCGACGGTGAGCCCCTCGGCGTCGAGCCCGGCCTCACGAGCCAGCTCGGCACCGGCGGCCGCGATCTCGGCGGCGTGCTGCTCGGTCTCCGCGTCCAGGTTCTGCACGGCTTGGGCGATGACGTCGCGCGGAAGCGCTGCGCGTCCCGCACGGGCCATCTGGCGGACCGACGTCCACGCAGTCAGCACACGGACGGGCCGCTCCGGGAACAGGCGGGCCGTTTGCTCGACCGCCTCGACGGCGTGTGCGGAGCCGTCGTAGGCGATGACGATCGGGGAGGTCGCTCGGGCTGTCGGCATGTTGGGCCTTTCGTCGATGACCTACCCAGCGTTGCGAACCCTCCCCGCCGACACATCGGGGAAAGCGCGAGATCCGGTTGCGTACTTTGTCCCCGCAGGAGGCCACCGTCACCGAAGGCCGCGCTCGGCCGAGGGCTCAGGTCGTGGGGGCCGGCCGCTCGGCAGGTGCCGCGTGCTCCTCGGACTCTGCCGCGATCGCACCGGGAACCACGAGGACCGGACAGGCGGCGGTGCGGGTGAGGTGGTCGGACGTGCTGCCGAGCACGACCCGCAGCGCCGCTCCCCATCCCCGCGATCCGGTGACGAGGAGATCCACGTGGGCCGAGAGCGTCTCCAGCGCCTGGGAGGCGGGCGCATCGACGATCTCGGTCTCCGCCGCCACCGTGAGCCGGGCGGCCGCGTGATCGAGCGCCTGGCCGATCAGCACGCGTCGCCGCTCCCGCACGTCGGTGAAGTCGAAGCTGTAGGCGTAGCCCGGATGCAGCGGTGCGCGGGTGGCGGCAGCCGCCAACACGCGCAGGCGGGCCTCGAAGTGCCCGGCGAGCCGGGCCGCGACCTGGAGCGCCTCCTCCGCCTGCGGGTTCCCGTCGAAGCCCACGCCGATCACCCCGAGCGGACCGGCGTGCTCCAGATATCCACGCGAGGCCACCGCCACGGCGCAAGGAGCCCCGTGCAGCGTTCCGCGGGCGACGTCGCCGACGAGCAGGCGGCCCATACGGCCCCGGTGCGCGGACCCGACCACGATCAAGTCGGCGTCGCGCTCGAGCGCGACGCGGTGAAGCGCCCGTCCGGGGGAGAGGTCGCCGACGACCAACGTGCTGATCCTGGCGTCCTCGGGCGCGAGCTCCGTGAGCATCTTCTCCGCCTCGTCACGGAGCGGCGGCTCGATGCTCCGCGGGTCATCCGACACGCCGGTCGGGGAGCCGAACGGGTAGGCGTGCACGAGAACGATGTCGGCGTCGGGTGCGCTCAGCACCCGAGCGAGGGCGAGTGCGTCCGCCCCTCCGTCGAGCCCGTCGACACCGACGATGGTCTTGCGGAACATGTGGACCTCCAGCGTTGGACGTTGAGCCTCGACGCTACGGCTGCCCTGCGCTCGAAACATCCGCGACTCCCCGCTGTCGACCGGGGCGTTGTCCCGCCCGGCGGGGCGCTCCGCCGTAGGAAGCCTGCGGGCTTGTACGGACGAGCGACCGATCGCCGGGCCGCATCATTCAAAGCCCGGGGCCCGGAGCCGACCGAGCAACGACGAAGACGACGGAGATCCGCATGAGCGACACCCAGTCCGACCGCCGCGCCGCCCACGCCGGACCGCTTCGGGTGCTCATCGTCGGGGGCGGCGTCGCCGGGGTCGAAGCGGCGCTCGCGCTCACGGCCATGGCGGGCGACCGGGTCGAGCTCACGCTCGTGAGCGACAGGACCCGATTCGTGTTACGGCCGCAGCTGCTGGGCGAGCCGTGGGGCGCCCCGGCCGTCCGCGCCGAGTTGGCCGACCTGGCCAAGCAGCTCGGAATGGGACTGCGCCAGAGCACCGTCGTCTCAGTGGACACCGACGCGCGGCTCGCGCGGTTGGGCGACGGCTCGCACCTGCCCTACGACGAGCTGCTCGTGACGGTCGGGGCCCGGGCCTCGCTGGCCTACCCCAACGCGCTCACGATCGGGTTCGGTCCGCTGCCGCGCTCCTTGGCGGTCGCGGGCGGGGGAGAGCTCGCGATCGTCGTCCCCCCGGGGACGGGATGGACCCTCCCGGCTCACCAACTCGCATTGCTCGCGGCCTCGCACGGGTGGCGGACGGTCCGCGTCGTGACCCCGGAGACGGCACCTCTGGAGCGGTTCGGTGCGGCACCCGCAGCCCGGGTGGCGGAGCTGCTCGAGACGGCCGGCGTAGAGCTCCTCACCCGGACCGTGGTGCCGCGCGGGAGCGACCTGTCGGGCTTCGGCGACGTGATCGTCGCCCTGCCCGAGCAGCACGGCGCCCACCTGCCGGGTCTCCCGGCCGACCGACGTGGAGAGCTGGACGTCGACGGCCTGATGCGCGTGGTCGGCGTGCCGGGAGTCCACGCCGCGGGTGACGCGACTGCCGGCCCGGTCAAGCAGGGCGGCCTCGCCTCCCAGCAGGCGGAGGTCGCCGCGCGCGACATGGTCCGTCTCGTCGCGGCAGGTGGGGCGCCCGTTGCGCTCAACGCCCCCGTCCTCCGCGGGGTCCTGGAAGTGCCCGACGGGCCGCGGGTCTACCTCGAACGTCGCCTCGCCGGCACCGACCCGGGCCGATGGTCCTACGTCCCGCTCTGGCTGTCGGCGGCACCACTGTGCGCACCACGCACGGTGCGCTGGCTGAACGGTCGTCACGACGCCGCAGGGGCAGAGCCGTCGGACGTGGTCGCCGGGAGCCACCGGACCTCGAGCACCCGGTCCGTGGAGAGCGGACCACTCCTGATCGCCCCCGGCCTGCCCGGTGGCGGCACCACACCTCACGACGAAAGGCGGCTATGAGCCCCTCCACCACCATCATCGGCTGTGACGCCCGACCCGGCACCCTCGACGCCGTCGCGCTGGCGCAGCTCCTCGATCCCGATCCCGGCTCGCGGCTGATCCTGGCCACCGCCGTTCCCCACCGGCTGCTGAGCACGGAGATCGCGCCGGAGGCCCGTGCGGCCGGAGAGCAGGTGCTCTCCCACGTGGCGGGGCGGCTCGACGGCCGGCTCGTCGAGCGCCGCATCATGGCGATGCGGTCGCCGGCCCACGCCCTGGTCGAACTGGCCGAGCAGGAACACGCCGAGCTGATCGTCGTGGGCTCGGGCCACGGAGCGGAGACGGGACGTGTCAAGGCGGGCGCCGTCACCCGGCGGCTGCTGGCCGACGCGCCCTGCGCGGTGGCGATCGCTCCCGCGGCCTACTCGCTCGAGGCACCCGCGGCGTTGCGCCGTGTGGGCGTGGCCTGGGACGAAGGACCGGAGGCGAGTGCAGCTGCCGCGCTGGCCCGCCGACTCCCGCTGGCGGACGAAGGAGGCGTGCGGCTTCTGCACGTCCTCGGCCCGGAGGCCCTTCCCGCCCTGTGGGGTTACGAGGGCTTGGCCTACGCGTTGGCCGTGGAGCCTGATCTGGCGAGCGACAACGCACAGCGCAGGCTCGATAAGGCCTGCGCCGCCGAGGGACTCTCGGGCGACCTGCTCGAAGGAGAGCCGGCCACCGAGCTCGTTGCCGCCAGCAGCGAGCTGGACCTGCTGGTGCTCGGCTCCCGCGGGTACGGACCGGTGCTCCGCGTCGCGCTCGGCAGCGTCTCGGCCGGGGTGCTGCATCGCGCCCGCTGTCCCTTGCTCGTCGTGCCGAGAGCCGCGAAGGCCGCTCACGCGGACGACGTGGCGCACGCATCCGGCCTCCAGCACGACGCGTGGGTCTGAGTCTTCGTGGCGGCCAGGCTCGCTTCCCATCCGCCCGCCGGGTCGCCGCGGATCGTCGTGGTCGGGGGCGGAATCGCAGCGCTCGAGTACGTGCTCGCCATCCGCGCGTTGGCCGGCGAGGCTGCCGAGCTGACGCTCGTCGCACCCGAGGTCTTCTTCACATTGCGGCCATGGGCGGTGGCCCGGCCGTTTGCGCCCGGCCGGCTCGGACGCCTCCCGCTGGATCGCTTCATGTCCGAGAACGGCGGCCGGGCGCACTACGCCACGGCGGTGCGCATCGACGCACCGGCCCGGGTCGTCGTGTGCAGCGACGGCCGGCGCCTGAGCTACGACGAGCTCGTGCTCGCTCCCGGCGCCAGACGCCGGGCTCCCTACGTCCACGGGCTCACGTTCGGGATGACCGGGGACCGTGACGCGCTCGAGGGCTTCCTGGCGGACCTCGAGCAGGGGCACGGAGACGCGCTGGCCTTCGTGGTCCCCACCGGGTGCACCTGGCCGCTCCCGCTCTACGAGCTCGCGCTCATGACCGCCGAGCGGCTGCGGCGTACCGGGCGGCCTCCGCCCGCACTGCACCTCGTGACCCCCGAGCGCGCTCCGCTCGACCTCTTCGGGCCCGAGGCGTCGGCGGCGGTCGTCGACCTCTTGAAGGCTGCGGCCGTCTCGCTTCACACCGACACGGCCGCGACCATCGAGCAACCCGGTGTCGTCGGCCTGGCCGCCGGGCAGGAGCTCGCGGTGACGCACGTCGTCGCGCTGCCGCGGCTGAGCGGCCCGCGTCTCAGCGGGCTCCCGCACGACCCGAGAGGCTTCCTCGAGGTGACCCGGTACGGACGGCTCGCCGCCCACCCGAGGATCCACGCGATCGGTGATGCGGTCAGCGGAACGGTCAAGCAGGGAGGTCTGGCCGCGGGACAAGCCGATGAGGCCGCGGCTGACATCGCCGGGTCGCTCGGCTTCGACGTGGCCGAGGACCACGAGCCCGGCGCCCTGCACGCTCGGCTGCTGACCGGTCGTGGAGCGGTGATCCTGGAAGAGGGACGGCCCGTGTGGTGCCCGGACGCGAACCGTCCTGCGCCCGCGTGGGCTGCGACCAAGGTCGCCGCCCGTCACCTCAGTCGGTACCTCGAGCGCTCCGACCTCATCGAGCTTCCCGTCAGCGGCGCGGTCGGCTGAACGCTCAGGCGGTGGGGGAGGCGGCCTGCTGAGCCCGTGCGAGTTCGGCGCTGAGGTGCTGGCCGAACAGCTTGCCGGCCGGCCACCACAGGGGCTCCTCGGAAACGGTCGCGGGTCGGCTCCCGACCCGGCGGAAGAAGACGGGCCCGGCCCCGGTGAGCAGGAGGCCGCGAAGCACCGGGACATCGGGCCCGAGCGTGACGGCAGCCCCGGCGCGGTGGGCGATCGTGCGCGCCGCGACCTCGGCCTGCTGGGCCGCCAGACCTCCCTGCTTGATCGGCTGGTTCGTCATGTCCCCGGCGGCGAACAGGGTCGTGCAGCCGATCACGGTTCCGTCCGCACGGGTCGGCACGAACCCGCTCGCGTCATGCGGGACACCGGAAACGGTGCGACCGACCACCCGCGGCAGGGCGACGACCTCGTCGACGCGTAACGCCCCCTCCATCGGCATGAACAGCAGGCCGTCCTCAAGGGCGTCGGGGAAGCTACCGAGGCGCAGGTGGATGCCGCGATCGTCGAGCAGTTCGGTCACGCACCGGGCGACGGTGGCTCCGAAGACGGCGAGCGGTCGGGCCTCGGCCGTGATCAGCCAGAGCTCGGCGTCGATCCCCTCACGAAGCGTGTGCGCGGCGGTCAGCAGGGCCAGCTCGTAGACCGGCAGGGTCCAGGGCACCCCCGGCGGCGCGACGAACGCGATCCGGTGCGGCCCGCCGCCGTCGAGGCCGTCGAGAAGGTCGCGCATCCCCTCGATGTCGGGTTCGCCTCGGAAGCTCAACGCACCCTGAACGGATTCGCTCGCGACCGCCCCGACGGCCAGCAGACACGCGTCGTAGCGCAGTCGGCGGCCGTTCTCGAGCGTGGCCTCACCGCGATCGTCGTCGATGGCGGCGAGCCGCCCGACCTGCAGTCGGGCCCCGTGGCGCTCGGCGATCTCGATCAGGTCGACGTGGTGGACTTCTCCGAGCCCGAACGGCGCGGCGACCGCCAGCGGGCGGTACGAGAAGAACGGCCGGCGGACGAGCCAGTCGATCACCACCCGTTCCTGCGCGTGGGCGTGCAGCGCCAGCACCGCCTCGGTGGCAGCGACCCCTCCGCCGACGACGAGGACGCGCAGTGGTGGTGAGAGGGCCATGGCCGAACCGTACGGCGGTCCGCGCGCCCCTCCATCGGAACAATCCACGCGACGGCGGAGGCGTTCTACTGATCCGGTAGGGGTGGGCTTCGAGCAGTTGTGGCGGGCGCTCCTTACGCTGCGGGGATGCGGCGCGGCCTTCTCGTACTCGTCGCGTTCCTGGCGGGATGCGGGAATTCGTCGCCGTCCCCGGCCCCCGGCGTCGTGTCCATCGTCCAGGACGACGCGGAGCTGCTCCACCGCTCACCGGAGCGGATCCGGGCCACGCTCGACGACCTGCGGGCCCTGGGCGTCGACTGGGTGCGCGTCACGGCCGGCTGGTCGGTCATCGCCCCCGAGCCGGCCGCCCGGGCGATGCCCGCCTTCGACGCCACCGACCCGGACGCCTATCCCGCCGGGGCCTGGGACGCCCTCGACCGCCTGGCCCGCGAGACCGCCGAACGGGGCATGCGCCTGAACCTCGACATCGCCTTCTGGGCGCCCCGCTGGGCCGTCGCGCGCCCGGGCGGCCGGGCCACGACCGAGCGGGACGGGATCGACGTCGCGAAGCTCGCGGACTTCGCCGAGGCCGTGGCCCGGCGCTACCCGCGGGCCGCGGCCTTCACCGTCTGGAACGAGCCGAACCACAACGCGTTCCTGCTGCCGCAGTGGGAGCGCCAGGACGGGGCGTGGGTGCCCGCCTCGCCGCACGCCTACCGGCGGATGCTCGAGGCCGTCGTCCCGCGGCTGAAGCAGGCGGCGCCCTCTGCGCTCGTCCTCATCGGGGCGACCTCGTCGGTCGGCAGTGCGCAGGGGGAGGACCGCAGCGAGCGCATGTCGCCGCTCACCTTCGTCCGTGAGCTCGCGTGCGTCGACGAGCAGCTCCAGCCGCTCGTCCGCTCCGGATGCGAGGCCTTCCGGCCGCTCCCGGGTGACGGCTTCTCCCACCACCCCTACGCGCTCGAGCTCCCGCCGTGGGCGCACGACCCGCGGCCGGAGACGGCACGGATCGGCGACCTCGACCGCCTGATCGTGCTGCTCGAGCAGCTCCACGAGCGTGGCCGCACGGAGCGCGAGCTCCCGCTGTACCTCACCGAGTTCGGCTACCAGACGAACCCGCCGGATCCGACCTGGGAGATCACGCTCGCGGACCAGGCCCGCTGGCTGCCCGAGGCCGAGCGCATCGCACGGTCGGCCCCATCGGTGAGGAGCACAGCGCAGTTCACGGTGCGGGACCTCCCGGAGCGCCCGGGACCGGACCTGCGCACCCGCTGGCGGGACTACCAGGCCGGCCTGCGCTTCGAGGACGGACGCGCAAAGCCCGCGCACGCCGCCTACGCACTCGGCCTGACCGCGGAACGGGTCGCGGACGGCGTCCGCTTCTGGGGGCTCGTCCGGCCAGGGGAGGGGGCGCGGGCGGTGCGGGTGAGCACGCGGCAGCCCGACGGGAGCTGGCGGACGCTCTTCGACACGCGCACCCGCGAGGACGGCACCTTCACCCAGGTCGCGGCGGTCGACGCGTCCGCGACCTTCCGCCTGGAGAGCGGGGGCGCGTCTGGTCCGCCGCTGGCGGGAGCGCGCTGACCATCCCTGAGACATAGGTCTCGGTATGCGAGATCTACAGCTCAGGGATGCGGTTCAGGCGGGGGCTCCGACCTGCGCGGCGATCGCCGCCACGAAGGCGTCGACCTCTTCCGGGGTGGTGTCCCAGGAGCACATCCAGCGCACCTCGCCGCTCGCCTCGTCCCACACGTAGAACGGCCACTCCGCCTGGAGGGCGGCGGTCACGGCCGGGTCGAGGATCGCGAAGACCACGTTGGCCTGGGGGGTCTGCGTGACGCGCACCCCGGGCACCCCGTCGAGCGCCGCGGCCAAGCGGGCACCCATCGCGTTGGCGTGCTCGGCGGAGCGCAGCCACAGGTCGTCCTCGAGGAGCGCGACGAACTGCGCCGCGAGGAAGCGACCCTTGGAGGCGAGCTGCATGGACTGCTTGCGGATCCACTGGAACCCGTCGGCGAGCTCGGGCGCGAGCAGCACGACGGCCTCGCCGCTCACCAGCCCGTTCTTCGTGCCGCCGAAGGAGACCGCGTCCACCCCGGCGTCGGTCGTGAACGCCCGCATCGGCAGGCCGAGCGCGGCGGCCGCGTTGGCGAGGCGGGCGCCGTCGACGTGCAGGTACATGCTCGTTGGCGTGCGCGAAGTCCGCGAGCGCCCGGATCTCCTCGACCGTGTAGAGCGTGCCCAGCTCGGTGCTCTGCGTGATCGAGATGACCCGCGCCTGGACCGCGTGCTCGTCGCCGACCCGGATGACCGCCCGCTCCACGAGCTCCGGGGTCAGCTTGCCGTCCGGGGTCGGCAGGTCGAGCAGCTTCGTCCCGGTCAGGAACTCGGGGGCACCGCCCTCGTCGACGTTGATGTGCGCGCTCTCCGCGCACACGACGGCCTGCCACGGCCGGCACATCGCGCGCAGGATGCAGACGTTCGCGCCCGTCCCGTTCCACACGAGGAACGACTGGGCCTGCGTCGCCGAAGTGCTCGCGCAGTAGCTCGCGCGCACGGTCGCTCCACGGGTCGGCCCCGTAGGCGACCGCGTGGGCGTCGTTGGCTTCGACCATCGCGCGGAGCACCTCGGGGTGGGCACCGGAGTAGTTGTCTGAGGCGAATCCCTTCATCGCCCGCAGGCTACGCGGCGACGGGCGAGCGCTCGATGACGGGTGCCATCTGCTTGCGCAGCGAGCTGTAGAAGATCGACAGCGGGAACTCGTCCGGGAGCACCTCGTCGACGAACGGGCGCGGATCCTCGGCGTCCGGGAACGCGCGCACGGGCGCGGCCCAGTGCGAGCCGGCGGCGGGGGAGACGTAGGCGGCGACGAGGTCGTGCGCGGCGCTCCAGTGGCCGACCTTCGTCCGGTCGATGCCGGCGCGGTACAGCTCCTCGACGAGCCCGCGCAGCTCGAGGACGCCCTCGGTCACCCGCGCCCAATCGATCGTCAGCCGGTTGTCGGTCCAGTGGATCCGCTCGGTCCGGTGGAGGAAGGCGAAGAGCAGCTGGCCGCCGAGCCCGTCGTAGTTGCGGACCCGCTCGCCGGTCACCGGGAAGCGGAAGAGCCGGTCGAAGAGGATCGCGTACTGCGCGTGCCGGGCGACCGGACCGAAGCCCTCGGCCTCCAGCCGCGCCGCCTCGGAGAACGCGGTCAGATCGCAGCGGAGCTCCTCCAGCGCGTACATCCAGTACGGGGCGCGCTGGCGGATCATGAACGGGTCGAACGGGAGGTCGCCGTGGGAGTGCGTGCGGTCGTGCACGAGATCCCACAGCTCGTAGGCGTCACGGGAGAGCGGCTCGCTGACGAGGAGCGCGGCGGCGTCCGGGGGCAGGTTCACCCGCAGCGTCTCGGCGGCGGCGCTGACCGTGCGGCGGAACCGCTCGGCCTCGCGGTCGCAGAAGATCGCGCCGAAGTGGTTGGCGGCCGTGCCGCGGACGCTCACCGTCTCGGGGAAGAGGACGGCGCACTCCGAGTCGTAGCCCGCGGTGTGGTCTCTCAGCGTGACGGGGACGAACTTCGCGTTGTCGTACGGGCCGGCCTCGAGCCCGGCGAGCCACTCCGGCCACGGGACCCGGATGAGCAGCGCCTCGAAGACGCGGTCGCGGGAGCCGTTCTGCTTGTTCATCGGGAAGAGCACGAGGTGCTCGATGCCGTCCTCGCGGTGGAGGTCGGGGCGGAAGGCGTCGAGCGCAGCTGCGAAGTCCGGGGCGCCGAACCCGTCGCGCGCCCAGGCGGCGAGGTCGCTGCGGACCGCGGCGAGGTACTCGGCGTCGTGGGGGAAGTACGGCATGAGCCCTTCGACGCAGGCGTCCATGGCGGCGACGTGGGCGTGGAGCTCCTCGGCCGGGTGGACCGTCAGGTCGACCGCGCCGTCCGGCTGCTGGCGGAGCCGCAGCGCGTCGGTCTCGGCCTTGAGGCGGTGCCAGTGCGCGTCTTCCGCGGCGGCGCTCGCCGGCTCGACCAGGGGCGCGGCGAAGGCCGCCTGCCCGGCCCAGGTGACGAGGTTCTCCCAGAGCGCGCCGTGATCGAAGTCGGCCAGGCAGTCGTCGGAGAAGAGGTCGGAGTCGGCGGCGACGACGACGCGGCCGGTGCCCGCGGTGGTCACGGCGAGCAGCGGCGCGCCCGGGTGGGTCGAGCTGGGGGAGGCGGACGCGAGCACCGTGGCGTCGCGTCGACCGAGAGCGTTCCCGCGCGGTAGAAGCACGCGGCCTGGACGCGGGCGAGCGGATCGACCCCGGACCGGTCGGTGCGCAGCGCGCCGAGCACCCAGTGCGGCGAGTCGTGGTGCTGCTCGTAGTCGGCGACCGTCGCGGTCTCGATCCCGATCCCGAAGCGCCGGGCGAGCTCGTCGAGGTTGTTGCCGTACTTCTCCTGCTCGGTCTCGCCGAGGACGACGAGCCCGCCGCCGGCGCGGACCCAGGCCTCGACCGCGTCGAGCTCCGCGTCGGTCAGCCGCGGGGAGGCGCCGCCGGGGACCGTCTGCTCCCAGCGCGGCTCGGAGGGGTGCGCGAGGACGAGGACGCCGACTCCCGCGAGCGCGTCGGCATCGAGCTGGCCGCTCACGTGTGCGCGCACGTCGAGCCCCTGTGTCCTCAAGGCGTCGGCGGCGTCGGCGTAGGAGACGTCGCCGGGGCGGGTCGGCTGCATCTCGGCGGCGAGCTCACGCCGGATCGTCCAGGCCTGCGAATGGGCCTCGTCGAAGACGACGCGAACGGTCGGTGCGGTGGGCATGCGATCAAGGCTACGAGCGGCCGGGCTGCATGTCAGTGCCGATCCCAACCGGATTCGTGCAAGATTCCAACGTATGGACCCCACCGATCGACAGATCCTGACGCTGCTCGTCGAGGACGGCCGCCGGACCTACGAGGAGATCGGCGGCCGGGTCTCCCTCAGCCCGCCGTCGGTCAAGCGCCGCGTCGATCGGCTGCGCGAGCGGGGTGCGCTGCGGGGCTTCACCGCGCTCGTCGATCACGCGGCGCTCGGCTCGACGACCGAGGCGCTCGTCGAGCTCTTCTACGCCCCCGGGACGACGCTCGACGCGGTCGCGCGGTCCCTGCGCCTGCGGCCGGAGGTCGTGGAGGCGTGGAGCGTGACCGGCGAGGCCGACTGCATCGCCCGCGTGCGCACGGAGGACAACGCGGACCTCGAGCGGCTGATCATGGAGCTGCAGCGCGACGGCCTCGTCCTGCGGACCCGATCGCAGATCGTCATGTCCCGGTTGGTCCCGTGAACGAGCTCCCCGCGGTCTTCCTCGGCGGCGCGGCCGGCGCGCTCGCCCGCGCCGGGCTCGCCGAGCAGTGGCCGGCGGCGGCGGGCGACTGGCCGTGGGCGACGTTCGGCGCGAACCTCGTCGGGTGTCTGCTGCTGGGCGCCGTCCTCGTGCGCACGGCGGCGGGAACGCGGCGTCGCGGGCTCCTCGGGCCGGGGCTCTGCGGCGGCCTCACGACGTTCTCGACCCTCCAGCTCGAGCTCGTGAACCTCCTGCGGGACGGCGAAGCCCTTCTCGCGCGTGGGGTACGCCCTGCTCAGCCTCCTGCTGGGGCTCGCCGCCCTCGACGCCGGGCGCCGGCTCGCCGGGGGCTCGCCGCACCCCGAGGTGGCGCGGTGAGCCCGCTCACCTGGCTCGGGGTCGGGCTCGCCGGCGGGCTCGGCGCGGTGCTCCGCGTCGTCCTCACGGGCGCGGCGGGCGGCCCGGTCCTCGGCACCGCGGCGGTCAACGTGGTCGGCGCGGCGCTGCTCGGACTGCTCGTCGGCGCCGGCGCGGACGGCGACCTGCTGTTCGTCCTCGGCGTGGGCGGCCTCGGGGCGTTCACGACCTTCTCGACCTGGGTGGCCGAGGCGCACGAGCGTCGCTCCGTGCTGGTGCTCCTCGCGCCCCTCGCGGCCGGGCTCGGCGCGGCGGCACTCGGACGGTGGGTGGGCGCCCTGCTGTGACGGGCAGGCTCCCGGAACACGTCCACCACCCGAGGAGTTCCCCATGACGCAGATCACCGGTGTCGCCACCGTCTGGCTTCCTGTCACCGACATGCAACGCGCGATCGACTTCTACGCCGACACCCTCGGCCTGAAGGCCAAGCAGCAGGAGCCCGAGTGGGCCGAGCTCGAGGCCGACGGGCTGACGATCGGCCTCAACGCACGCGACGAGGAGACCCCGGGCGGGGAGGGCGGCGCCGTCGTCGCCTTTCGGCCGGACTCGGACCTCGAGGCCGCGGTGGAGGAGCTCGGCGGCAAGGGCGTCGAGTTCACCGACGGCATCTCCGAGCACCCCTGGGGCCGCATCGCGAACTTCCAGGATCCGGACGGGAACGCGCTGCAGCTCTACACGCCGCCCGAGTAGTCAGTCGCGCGCGAGGGTCTCGATCCGCCGGTCGGGACCCATCGCGAGCGCGAGGTCGCCCTCGAGGAGCGAGAGCAGCTCGTCACCGATGAGCTCACGGCGCCAGCCGCTGAGCGTGCGGACATCGGGCAGCTCCTTCCCGTCACGGACGGCCAGCACGATGGCCTGGAGGTCGGCCCGTGCGGCCATGAGCTCGTAGGCGAGATCGTTCTCAAGCGCCCGGGTGCGCACGAGCGCTTCCGAGAGCGCGATCAGCGGGGCGTCCTGAGGAGAAGGCTGGGCGGGACGCTCGCTCTTCGACGGGATCGGCTCGCGCTCCCGGCCGCGGGCCACCGCCTCGACGATCTCGGGGCCGCGGCGCCGCAGGATGCCCTCGTGCAGCCCGCGAATCTGACGGAGCTTGTCGGCGCTCGCGGGCTTCCGCTTGGCGATCTCGACGAGCGCCGCGTCCTGGAGCACGCCCGAGACGGGCTTGTCGGCTTCTTGGGCCGCCGACTCCCGCCAGGAGACGAGCTCGTGAGCGACGGCGCGCGACGCGGCGTCCATCCCGCCGATGCGTGGAAGCTTCGCGAAGATCGTGTCGGCGGACCGGTCGTCCCGGATGTCCTCGAGGAAGCGGCACTCCTCGACGGCCCACTCCAGGCGACCCATGACCGCGAGCTTGTCCTGCAGGGCCTCGGCGAGCTGGATGATGTGCAGGACGTCCTCACGTGCGTACTCGAGCTGCTCGCCGGTGAGCGGCCGCGTGTCCCATTTCGTGAAGCTCGCCGACTTGTTCAGGCGGATGCGGAGGACCTCGCCGATGAGCGCCTCGTAGCCGAGCTGCGCGCGCATCCCGGCGAACCCGGCGGCCACCTGCGTGTCGAAGATGTTCGTGAGCTCGCAGCCCCAGACGCGGTTCAGCAGGGCGACGTCCTGGCGCCCGGCGTGCAGGACGATCTCGACCGCGGGATCGGCGAGCACGGCCGCGAGCGGCGCCGCGTCGTAGCCCTCGCCGTCGAGCGGGTCGAGGATCGTGACCTCGGATTCGCCCTGCTCGTCGAGAACGACGACCTGGACGAGGCAGAGCAGCGGGCGGTAGCGCCCCTCTCCGACGAACTCGGTGTCGATGCCGAGGCGGCCGGTCTCCCGGGCGCGGTCGGCGATGGCGGCGGTGTCGGGAGCCATGGCGCCTGACCCTATTGCGACAGGTCCGTCTGCAGTCGCGCCGGCTCGAAGCGCCGGGCGAGCTCGGCGGCGCTCGGCTGCTCGTCCGCTCCGCTCAGCCCGAGCGACGCGGCGAGCTCCGCGCGCACCTCGTCCGAGGACTGCCCCGTCGCGCTCCTGTCCGCGAGCGTGACCGCGCCGTGGCGCTTTGCGAGCCGCGCGCCGTCGGGACCGAGCATGAGCGGGACGTGCGCGTAGGAGGGGGGCTCGCCGTAGCCGAGCGTCCGGTGCAGCCAGGCCTGGCGGGGCGTGGTCTCGAGCAGGTCGGCGCCGCGGACGACCTCCTCGATCCCCTGGTCGTAGTCATCGACGACGACGGCGAGGTTGTAGGCCCAGTCCCCGTCGGAGCGCCGCAGGACGAAATCGTCGACCGCCGAACGGACCTCACCGAGCAGGCGGTCGGTGACCGCGACCTCCGCGCCGTCCGCCCGGACCCGGAGCGCGGCGGGGCGCCCGCTCGCCTCGCGATCTCGGCGTTCCGCGCAGCTGAGCTCGCGGCAGGTCCCCGGGTAGGAGCCCTCGGGGAGCGCGCCGTGCGGGGCGCCGGCCGCCTCACGGATCTCCGCGCGGGTGCACCAGCAGGGGTAGACGCGGCCCTCGTCCTCGAGCCGCGCGAGGGCGGCCGCGTAGAGCGGGCCCCGCTCGGACTGCCGCACCACCGCGCCGTCCCAGTCGAGGCCGATCGCGCGCAGGTCCGCGAGCTGCTGCTCGACGAAGTACTCGCGCGAGCGCCCCGTGTCGATGTCCTCGACCCGCATCGTGAAGGGCGCCCCGCTCGAGCGGGCGAAGAGCCAAGCGAGCAGCGCCGTGCGCAGGTTGCCGAGGTGAAGGGTGCCGGTGGGGGAGGGCGCGTAGCGGCCGGCCGGCACGAGCGCGGAGCCTCAGCTCGCGGCGGGGTCCGCGCCCTGCGCGTTGTGGTCCGGGATGAACTGCCCGGTGCCCTCGCACCAGGGGCACGGCTTCGTGGACGGGGAACCGCCGAGGTTCGAGCTCACCGTGCCCGTCCCGCGGCAGGGCGAGCAGGGGCGGGGTTCCTCGAGGGCTTCGGCGTCGGACACGGGGCGAGCGTAGCGGCGCAGAACCGGGGCGTCCGACCTACGACGAACGTCTACCCGGGCGTCCCCGCTAATGGGTTCGGGCGTTTGGACGATACTTCGACCGTGGAGTCCAGTTTCCGACGCGAGTGCTATCCCGAGGCCGGCCTGACGATCATCGAAGTGATGGTCGCGATGCTGATCCTGCTCGTCGGAGTCCTTGGGACCTTCACGATGATCGACGGAAGCCTCGCGAGCACCCGCGGGACCACGGCGCGGGAGCAGGGCACGAACCTCGCGCGGGACCTCGTCGAACGGACGCGGCAGGTGCCCTACGCGAGCACGACCAACGCCGCCGCGCCCGGCCGCGCTCCGGGCGAGCCTTCCCGCCTCGGACGCCGCCACGCCGCTCTCCGGTGCGGGCAACTCGACCTTCCAGGTCCGCCGACGCGGCACCGACTACACGGTCACCGTCTTCGCCTGCTCGATCGACGACCCCACCGACGGCATCGGGGTCGGCGCGGCGGGTGCCTGCGTTGCGCCGGGGGTCGTGAAGAGCGACGGGACGCCCGCGACCGGTGCCGTCGCGCTCGGGGCGAACGTGCTCGGCATCGACGTCACGCTCGGCGGGAGCCTGCTCGGCACGGTGTGCACCGTCCTCGGCACGAACACGTCGATCGCCAACGCCTTGAGCGCGGCTGTGAGCCCGGTCGCCGCGGTCAGCGCCTGCCCTTCGACCGGTCCCGGGACGGCTGCCTTCGACAGCCAGCCCGACGATCTCCGCCTCGTCCGCTTCACCGTCGCGTGGACCCAGAACGGGCCCCGCTCCCTGACGCAGACCACGATGCTCACGAACCAGACATGACCTCGCCCCAGGACATCCGCGGCCAGGACGGCTTCACCCTCGTCGAGCTGCTGGTCGCGATGGCCCTGTCGCTCATCGTCCTGCTGGCGACCCTGAACTCGTTCGACGTGTTCACCGCGAACTCCGCGCAGCAGCAGCGCGTCACGAGCGCGAACGACCAGGCGCGGCTGACGATGGACCGGACCGTCCGGGACATGCGGAGCGCTTCGACGATCCTGCGGGCGGTCCCGGGCGATCTCGTCTACGCGGTGGCCGAGCCGGCGGGGTTCCGGACCGAGCGGCTCTGCGTGTCGGGGAACATCCTGTACGCCTCGACGGTGACTGCGGCAACGGCGGCCGTCCCAACGGCCACGTGCGCATCCGGTGGCCGGATCTCCGCGCTCACTACCGATGGCGTCACTGCCTTCACCTACGACGGCGCGACGACGACCGCAGCACCCGCGAACGTAAAGAACGTGGGACTGACCCTGAGCCTCGACGCGAGCGGCGGCGGCAAGAGCGGTCGCAGCGTGCTGCGGGCCAGCGCCGCGGTGCGGACGACCGTCGCGCGGCTGGCGATCGATCCCAACGACGTGAAGGTGACCTGCGCCCCGGCCACGAGCGGACAGACCGTGACGACGCCGACCGTCCAACTCGCCACCAAGACGGGCCTCTTCGCGGACGCGGGGCCGCTCACCGTCACCTACGTCGCCGACGGCACCACGACGGTCGCCGGCGGCGTCATCAGCTCCGACGACGTCTCGCCGCCCGCCGTCACGCTGCCACGGGGTATCACCCGGGTCCTCGTGCGAGTGACGAACGCGGCCGGCGTGGACCTCGGCACCGTCGAGAAGGCCGTGGGGTGCGTCTGATGGTGTGCGAAGACCGTCACGGCGAGCGCGGGGTCGCCCTCATCACCGCGCTGCTGTCGACCCTCATCCTGCTCGGGCTCGGCCTGGCGCTGCTCTCGGTCGTCGACGTGCAGGCCGGGGAGTCCGCCAACGAGCGCACGCGCGACCAGAACTTCAACCTGAGTGAGAGCGTCCTTACGAGCCAGGGGTTCGTCATGGGCCGCAGCTGGCCCGAGAAGGGACTTGGGGGCAAGCCGGTCTGCAGCGCCACCGGGGCAGGGTTCGGCGACACCGTCGGGGTCGCGACGGGCTCGACGGCCGCCGCCGAGCGCCTGCGCAAGAACATCACGCAGGGGTACGCCGCCGACCCGCAGTACGCCGGGGCAACGTGGCAGGTGAACCTGTGCGACGACACCATTCCGTCGTCCGTCTGGACGGACGCGCTTCTCAACAACCCGAACTACGACCTGAACGACAACGACCGCATGTGGGTTCGTGCGCAGTCGGTCGTGAAGGGGAAGAAGCGTGTCGTGGTCGGGCTCGTGCGCGTGCGCAGGACACCGGCGCTGAACTCCCGGTACGCGCTGACCGCGGGCGCCGTGGCCGACGATCTCGGGGCCACGATCGACGGGCTCAGCAACAACGTGCTCGGCGGGGTTCTCGGCGGGCCGAACGGCCTGCTGAAGAAGACCGCGACCGTCGCCCCGGATCCGCTCTCAAGCGCCCCGAAGCCCAACGGCATGACGGGGGTGCGGTGCGGGCTCCTTGACCTCTCGCTCGGCTCCACCTGCCTCTCGGGCACGCTCGCCGCGGCCGGCGCGCTGCCCGTCTTGAAGGACGTGCTGGGCAGCACCACCGAGACCCTGTCCGGGCAACAGCGCGACCTCGGACGAGAACATCGGCCGGCTCCGGGCCCAGGCGAAGGCGAGCGGGACCTACACCGCGGTCTCGCCGGGGACGGCGCCCGCACCGAGCACGAACGCGCTGAACGGGGCGGACACGGGCGGCGGCAACTGCGGTGGCCTGCACCATCACGGGGACACCCGACGCCGGGAAGATCGCGTTCATCGAGCAGGTCGGGACGACGGGTACGGCCAACAGCGCTGGCGGTCCGGGGGATCAGTACTGCGCGCTGGACGTGTCCACGGCGAAGACCTACAAGGCGGTCGTGGTGGCCAGCGGCCGCGTGATCATCCGCGGCAACAACACGACTACCGCCGCCTCGAACACCGCGGTCAACACGTTCAACGGCGTCGTCTACGCGCTCAACCAGCAGCGGCTCCCCGTGGCCGACGGCGGCCGCGGCCTGGGGGACACGGCGACCCCCGGCCGCGAGGTGGTCCGGATCGACCGTGGCGCGCACGTGCGAGGCGGCGTCAACGCCGACGGCAAGAGCGGCAAGGTCGGCATCTTCCCGCCGCCCATCACGCTGAACACGAACGCGTTGGTCGACCAGCTGATCCCCTGCGCCGGCCTGGTCTCGTGCCTGCTCAACACGACGGTGAAGGCCCTCGGGAGCGTCACCGGGATCGTGGACCGCCTCGTGCAGGAGGTCGGGCTCGGGGCCGTGACCAACGCGATCCTCGGCCAGGCCGAGCCGCAGCGGACCGCCTACGGATCGGCCATCATCGCCGACGTCGCCGCGATCGACCGACTCACGGTGTACGGCGCGTCGGCGGTGGTCCCGGGCACCTTCCGGGACCTCACGGGCCGCTAGTCCGTTCGCCTTAGGGTCCCTCACCTAGAACGAACGTCCAGTCGGGCGGAAAGTGGGGTCCAGACCCTAAAGGCCTCACCCCACGCGGCCGATTGACGGGGTGTAAGCAGCCAGCGCCGAGGTGCAAGGGCAAACCTCTCGTGAGAGGGGGACGCAAAGCCAGGGATCTCTTCTCGAAGAGGCCGCCCAGCTACCACCGGGGTGCGCAGCAATGGACCCCGCGGGAACCCGACGTCCGCGGAGCTGGCCACCCATTCATAGGTCTAGAGATCCTGAGGAGGAACTCAAATGCTGCAGCGCATGCTCACCCGCCTCCGTGGCGCCAACGACGACGAGAAGGGCTTCACCCTGATCGAGCTCCTGGTCGTCATCCTGATCATCGGCATCCTCGCCGCGATCGCCCTTCCGACCTTCCTGGGTCAGTCCGACAAGGCGCAAGGACTCGTCCGCCAAGTCGAACGCCCGCAACGCGGTCACGCAGATGGAGTCCTGCACTCACCGACAGCCCGGCACCGTCTCCGCCGACGGTGCGCGTACCTGACCACCGACGCACCGGCCTGGCGCCGTTCAGGCTACTCGGCGGTCACCGGTCCGCCGACCGGTGACGGCTACACGATCCAGTCGACCTCGGCGCTCCGGCGGCGTCATCAACGACACCAAGCGCTCGCCACGGCGGCGGCTTCACGCCGACAGCCGGCACCGCGCCCCGGCTGCCGACGGCATACGAAGAACGGGCTCGCCGACTCCGGCCAGCTGGCAGTCCCTCCGCACTCATCCGCAGCGCACGGAAAGGGGCTGAGCCTTGGCGACGGATCGCAGTCGCTGCTCGCCAGTCGCTCGGCCCCCGCCCGCGAATGCCCCGACCATGTCGCTCGCCCTCGTCTTCGCCGCCGTCTTCGGCGTCGCCATCGGCTCGTTCCTCAACGTCGTCGTCTGGCGCCTGCCGCGCGGCGAGTCGCTGTCCCACCCGGCGTCGCACTGCCCGAAGTGCGACCACGCCGTCAGCCCTACGACAACATCCCGGTGGTCTCCTGGCTGCTGCTGCGCGGCCGCTGCCGGGACTGCGGCGACCGATCTCCGCCCGCTACCCGCTCGTCGAGGCGGTCACCGCGCGCGCTCTGGGTCGCGGTCGTCGCCGCGCGGTGGGACGACCGGCGCGGACATCGCGCTGGGCATCGTGCTCGTGACGCTGCTGGTCGCGGTCGTCCCGATCGACCTCGAGCACCGGCTGATCCCCAACAAGCTCACCTACCCGGCGGCGGTCGCTCGCGCTGGTCGTCGGGCTCGCGCTCGACCCCGGCTGCGTCCCCGAGCAGCTCATCGCCGGCGCCGCGGCGCGTCGGCTTCTTCCTCGCTCGCCGCGCTCGCCAACCCGAGCGGGATGGGGATGGGCGACGTGAAGCTCGCCGGCGTGCTGGGGCTCTACCTCGGCCGCGCGGTGGCGCCCGCGATCTTCGTCGCGCTGATCGCCGGCGTCGTCGTCGGCGCGCGTCATCGTCGCGCGTCGGCGCGGCGAGGGGCCGCAAGACAAGGTGCCGTTCGGCCCGTTCCTCGCGCTCGGCGCGCGTCGTCGCGCTGTTCGCGGGCGACGCGCTCGTCGACGCGTACCTCGACTCGGTTCTGAGCCCGGCGGCTCCGGTCTGGACGAAAGGCGGCGCGGCGCCGGACTCGAAGAGCCGGAGGCCGTCGCGCCGACACCGGATCGAGGCCCACGCCGTCCCCGCAGGACCGTCCCTCCATGGCCAAGCGCACATCCACCATCGTCGGCCTCGAGATCGAGCCCAGCGCGATCCACGCCGCCACCGTCACCGCAACGGCATCGCTCGCGATCTGGACGCCGCGCTACGCGCCGCTCGAGCCGGGCGTCATCCGCGACGGCGAGGTCGTCGACGTCGAGGCGCTCGCCGAGGCGCTGCGGACGCTCTTCGCGCGAGCACAAGGACCTGGACAAGCGCGTGCGCGTCGGCATCGCCAACCAGAAGATCGTCGTTCGCGTCATCGAGCTGCCGCCGATCACCGACGCCAAGGAGCTCGACGCCGCCGTGCGCTTCCAGGCGCAGGACCAGATCCCGATGCCGCTCGACGTCGGCGGTCCTCGACTACCAGGCGCTCGGACATCGTCGACACGACCGAACGGGCCGCGCCAGCGCGTGCTGCTCGTCGCCGCCCGCCGCGACATGATCGACGCGTGGTCCTGCCGCCGTCCGCGGCGCCGGCCTGCGCCCGAGGGCATCGACCTCGCCGCCTTCGGCATGGTCCGCGCGCTGCACCACCACGGCGAGCCGCCGAGGAGACCGTCGTCTACCTCTCCGTCGGCGGCCTGACGAACCTCGCGGTCGCCCAGGGCACGCACCTGCACCTTCACCCGCGTCGTCGGCGGCGGCCTCGAGGCCCTGGCCGTCGAGCTCGCCGAGCGCCGCGGCGCTGACGCTCGAGCAGCGCCCGCGGCTGGCTCGCCCACGTCGGGCTCGAGCAGCCCGTCGAGCGACTCGATGGCTACGCGCGACGAGCTGAGTCGTCGAGGACGCCCGCGCCGTCCTCGTCGACGGCGTGCGCCGCATCGCCGGCGAGGTCCGCAACTCGGTCGACTTCCATCACGCCCAGGGCGGCCGGACAGCGGCGTCGCGCGCTGCGTCCTCACCGGCGCCGCCGCCGCGGTCGCCGGGCTTCGCCGACGCGCTGGCGGCCGAGCTCGGCCTGCCGGTCGAGCGTCGGCACCGTCGAGGCGCACCGGCCGGGCTCGGACGCCGGGCGCCTCGCCGTCGCCGCCGGCCTGGCGATCGAGGAGGCCGTCTGATGCGCGCCGTCAACCTGATCCCCGCCGACGAGCGCCGCGGCGCCGGTGGCGCCGCCGGCCGCTCCGGCGGTGGCGCGTACGTCCTGCTCGGCTGCGCTGGCCGTGCTCGTCGTCGCTCGTCGGCGCCGTACACCGCTGCCGGAAGACGTCCGTCAGCGACAAGCGCGCCGAGCTCGCCGCGCGTCGAGGCGCAGGCTGCGGCGAGCGAGGCGCGCGCCGCGGCTCGCTGGCCGCCTTCACGCGCCTTCGCGCAGCTGCGCGCCACGCGCGCGCAGACGATCGTGCGCTCGATCGCCGACAGCCGCTTCGACTGGTCGCACGCGATGCACGAGGTCGCCCGCGTCATCCCGGCCGACGTCTGGCTCACCGCGCTGACCGGCACGGTCGCCCCCGGCGTCGCGCGGCAGCGGCGGCGGCGGCCGCGAGCGCGCTGCGCGGCGACCTGCCGCTCCCGGCGATCGAAATCATCGGCTGCACCACCGGCCAGGACGCGGTCGCGCCGATGCTGACCGCGCTGCGCCACATCGACGGCGTCGCGCCGCGTCGCGCTGCAGCAGTCGGTCAAGCCCGACGGGCGCCGCGGCGGCGCGGCGCGGCCGGCAGCGACTGCCGCCGCGGCTCGAGCGACAAGGCGCCGCAGCTTCGCCGCTCGTCGTCTTCTTCGACCCACGCCGTCGGTGCCGTGCCCACCGGCGGCCGCCACCGCCGCACACGACCACGCGGCGGTGACCCACGTGACCGCCCGTGACCGCACCGTCCTGATGGCTCGTCGGCGTCCTGGCGATCGTCGCCGCGTTCTGGTTCCTGCTGCTCGCCCCGCTGCGCAGCGACGGCAAGCGAGCTCGACGACCAGATCGCCGCCGCCCAGACCGCGCCTGGAGACCGCGCAGACCGCCGTCGGCGCCGCCGAGAGCCGCCAGGCCGACCTACGCCGCGGACTACGCCGCGCGTCGCCCAGCTCGGCAAGGCCGTGCCCGCCGACGACGACGTGCCGTCGCTCGTCTACCAGCTGCAGACGGCGCCGCGAAGCGCTCCGGGTCGACTTCCGCTCGATCGAGCTCGCCGGCGCCGGCGCCGCCGCGGCCGCCGCTGCGGCCGCGACCACCGGCGCCCAGGTCGCCGCGCTCGGCCGCGGCGCAGAACGGCGGCGCGACCGGGCCTCAGCGCCAGCGGTGCCAGCGGCGCCGCGGACGACCGGCCCCACCGCCGCGTCCGCCGCCGCGACCAGGCCGCCGCCGCCGGCGCTGCCGCCCGGCGCGACCGTCGGCGCCGCCGGCTTCCCGACGATGCCCTTCGACTTCGCGTTCAACGGCAGTTCTTCCACCTCGAGGACTTCCTGACCCGGCTCGACCGCTTCACGCGAGACGACGGCGACCAGATCACCGTCCGCGGCCGCCTGATGACCGTCGACGGCATCTCGCTGACGGCGAGCGCAAGGGGTTCCCGAACATGAACGCCACCATCCACGCGACCGCCTACCTGCTCCCCGCCGAGCAGGGCCTGATCGCCGGCGACCCGCTGACGCCGGCGGCGACCCGCCCGCCGTCGCCGGCGCCACGCCGAACGCCACCGCCCGGACCCGCCGGCCGCGGGACGCCCGTCCCCTCCGCCGCCATCCCGACCGGGAGCCCGACGCGTGACCTTCCTGAAGAACCTCTGGGCCGACCTCGTCGAGAAGCGCCTGTGGCCGGTCGCCGTCGCGCTGCTCGTCGCCCTCGTCGCCGTGCCGGTCGTCCTCGGCAGCGGCGGCGAGCGACCCGCTCGACGCCGCCGCGCTCGGCGCCACCGGCGCGACCGGCGGGCTCGGCGCCAGGCGCAGGTCTCCCTCGACGAGCCCGGAGCGACGCGCCGCGACCGCGCGGGCAGGCTGCGCGACCCCTTCAAGCAGCGCGGTCGCCGGCCACCGGGACCTCGGGAGCGACCGCAACGCCCGGCGAGCAGCGCCGCCGGGGAGCGTCGTGACCCCGTCCGCGGCGCCGAAGAAGACCGAGCCGAGCGCGGCCGACCACCAGCCGTGACCCCGGCCCGCGCGACGGCGGCGAGACGCCGGAGCCCGAGGCCCGGCCCCGCGTCCCCGGCCTCAGCGACTACGTCACCGAGCTCCGCCTCGGCCGCCCGGGGGTCACCAGGACGCCGCGCACCGTGGCCCGCCTGACCCCGATGCCGAGCACGGAGCAGCCGTCCTTCGTCTACCTCGGGGTCCTCGCCGACCGGCGCACCGCCGTCTTCCTGCTCTCGAGCGACGTCGCGGACCGGCGGGCAGGCCAAGTGCAGGCCGGACAAGACGATCTGCGAGACCATCGAGCTGCGCGCCGGGCAGACGGCGAAGCTCGACGGTCACCGGCGAGGACGACGCGATCACGCGCTACACGCTGACCGTGGACGACGGTGCGACGCCGCGCGCAGCGCCGCCCGAGGCGACGACCGAGACCAAGACGGCGTCCAAGAAGGACGCCGCAGGATGAGGAGCTCGCGACTGACCGATACGCCTACGACGACCGGACGGGGCTGCTGCGCCGCGTCCGCGCGTCGAGGACCGCCAAGCTCGGCGGCCGGCTCCCGGAGGCGCAGGCCCGCTCCCCGTCCGGCGCGCAGAGCGGCGCCATCAGCTGGGGTCCCGTGCCACCGAACGGCAGCGGTCGGCCCTGCCCGCCGCCGCGCCCGCGTTGTAGGCGCGCCGCAACCCGTCCGGCGCCGTCTGCTCCATAGAGTGGACGGCCATGGCACTGAGGCTCATCACCGCCGGCGAATCCCACGGACCCGGCCTCACCTGCATCGTCGAGGGCCTGCCCGCCGGGCTCGAGCTCGACCGCGAGGCGATCGACCGCGACATGGCCCGCCGCCAGCTCGGCCACGGCCGCGGCGGGCGCATGAAGATCGAGAAGGACCGCGCCGAGGTCACCTCCGGCGTGCGCCACGGCCGCACGCTCGGCGGCCCGATCGCCCTGCAGGTCGCCAACCGGGACTACGCGAACTGGGAGGAGCGGATGAACCCGTGGCCGGTCGAGGCCGACGTCCCCGAGGTCCACCTGCCGCGCCCCGGCCACGCCGACCTCGTCGGCACGTGGAAGTACGGGCACACCGACGTGCGCAACATCCTCGAGCGCGCCAGCGCCCGCGAGACCGCCGCCCGCGTCGCCGGCGGCGCGCTCGCCAAGGCGTTCCTGCGCGCGCTCGGCGTCGAGGTGCGCTCGCACGTCGTGCAGATCGGCGCGGTCGCCGTCGCCCCGCGCACGCGCCGCTCGACGCTCGAGGACTTCGACGGGCGTCGACGACGATCCCGTCCGCTGCCTCGACGCGGAGGCCAGCCGCGCGATGGTCAAGCACATCAACGTGCAGCGCAAGGCGAACGAGTCGATCGGCGGCGTCTTCGAGGTCGCTCGTCTTCGGCCTCGTCCCCGGCCTCGGCTCGCACGTCTCCTGGGAGGAGCGCCTCGACGGCCGCCTCGCCGTGGCGATCTGCTCGATCCAGGCGCATCAAGGGCGTCGAGTTCGGCGACGGCTTCGACGTCGCCGGCGACGCCCGGGCTCGCAGGCCCACGACGAGATCTTCTACGAGGACGAGCGGCTACGTCCGCCACACGAACCACTCCGGCGGGCCTCGAGGGCGGCATGACGACCGGCGAGCCGCTCGTCCTGCGCGCGGCGCGATGAAGCCGCTGCCGACGCTGACCAAGCCGCTGCGCTCGGTCGACATCTCGACCCACGAGCCCGCGCAGGCGCTGCGCGAGCGCACCGACTCGTGCGTCGTGCCCGGCGGCGGGCGTCGTCGGCGAGGCGATGGTCGCGCTCGTGCTCGCCGACGCCTACCGCGGCGAAGTTCGGCGGCGACCACATCGACGACGTGCGCGCCGCCGTCGCCGCCTACCGCGACGCGCATCGGCTGGCCGCCGCCGGCAGCCGCGGCTGGGCTGCCCGGCGGCCCGCTCGTCTTCATCGGCTTCATGGGGGCCGGCAAGACGACGCTCGCCCGCGAGGCCGCGCGGCGCGCTGGCGGCGCGCCCGCCGTCGACACCGACCGCTGCGTCGAGGCGCGAGCTCGGGCTGCACATCGAGGAGTTCTTCGACCGCGACGGCGAGGCGGCGTTCCGCGAGCGCGAGGAGCGGCGTCGTCTGCGAGCTGCTCGACGGCGCCGACGGCGGCGTCGATCGTCGCTGGGCGGCGGCGCGGTCGCGCTCCGCGGAGCGTCCGCGAGGCGCTCGCGCGCCACACCGTCGTGCTCTGCGAGGTCGAGCGTCGAGCTCGCCTGGTCGCGCGCGGCGCGGCCGCGGGCCGCCCGCTGGCCCGCGACCGCGCGCGCCTTCGCCGCGCTCTACGACGAGCGGCGCGGCCGGTCTACGAGCGGCTCGCCGACGTGTTCCTGCCCCGCGGGCTCGCCGCGACGAGCTGGCCGCGCGCGCTCGCCGCACCTGGTCGCGCTGGCCGACGCCCCGGCGGGACGCGGCTGCTCTGGGCCCGCAGCGCCTCCGGCGACTACCCGGTGCTGGGTCGGCCGCGGCGTGCTCGGCGGCGTCGGCTGGCCGCGTCGGAGGGGCGCCGCTTCTGCGTCACCGACGAGACGGTCGGCGCCGCTCTACGCCGGCCTCGTCCCGGAGCTGACGCGGCCTCGTCGAGATCCCGCCGGGCGAGCAGGCCAAGACGCTCGCGACCGCCGAGGCGGTCTGGCGCGCGCTGGTCGCGCAGGGCGCGACGCGCGCCGACCACGTCGTCGCGCTCGGCGGCGGCGTCGTCGGCGACCTCGCGGGCTTCTGCCGCGGCGACCTTCCAGCGCGGCATCCCGGTCGTGCAGGTCCCGACGACGCTCGTCGCCCAGGTCGACTCGGCCTACGGCGGCAAGACCGGCGTCGACCTGCCCGAGGCCAAGAACTACGTCGGCGCCTACCACCAGCCGGGCGCCGTCATCGTCGACCCGACGACGCTCGCGACGCTGCCGCCCGAGGAGCTCGCCGCCGGCTACGCGGAGGTGCGTCAAGACCGCGCTCATCGCCGGCGGCCCGCTGTGGGAGCACGTCGCCGCCGGCGGCGCGGTCGACGACGACGACGATCCTCGCCTGCGCGCGCACGAAGCTCGCCGTCGTCGCCGCCGACGAGCGCGACGGCGGCCGGCGCCAGGTGCTGAACCTCGGCCACACCGTCGGCCACGCGATCGAGACCGTCACCGGCTACGCGCGGCTGCGCCACGGCGAGGCGGTCGGCCTCGGCCTGCTGGCCGCGCTGCACGCTCTCCGGGCAGGACGACGCTGCGCGACGAGGTCGCCGAGCTGCTCGCGCGCCGCGGGGCTGCCGACGACGATCGACCGCGATCGACCCGCGCCGAGGTCGCCGCGGCGACCGCGAAGGACAAGAAGCGCATCGGGCGAGCACGTGCCGTTCGTCCTCGTCGACGGCCCGGGCGACGTGCACCACGGCCGCACCGTCGGCGCCGCCGAGCTGCTCGGCGCGATCGCCGAGCTCGTCGGCTGATCGTGCGAGACCTGCGACGCGCCGGTGAGCGTCCGCAACCGCATCGAGATCGTCCACGGCGTCAACCTCGACCAGCTCGGCCGGCGCGACCCGGCGCTACTACGGCGGGCTCACCTTCGACGCGCTCGAGTACCGGATCACCGCCTGGGCGGACGAGCTCGGGCTGACCGCGCGCTTCTTCCAGACCAACCACGAGGGCGCGCTCGTCGAGCACCTGCACAAGCTCGAGGGGCTCGCCGACGCGATCGTCATCAACCCCGGCGCCTGGACCCACTACAGCTGGGCGATCCGCGACGCGCTGGAGATCGCGGCGCTGCCGGCCGTCGAGGTGCACCTGTCCGACGTCGCAGCAGCGCGAGGAGTGGCGACGCATGTCGGTCGATCGCGGAGCTGTGCCTGGCCACCGTCAGCGGGCAGGGGCCCGACGGGCTACCGCGACGGCGCTCGACCCTGCAGCCTGAAGGAGCGACGCTCGCCATGGCTGACCGCGCCGACCGCGCTCGCCGACGCCGCTCGCGAGGCCGAGCTCGACGCCGTCCTCGTCACCGACGCGACGAACCTCCGCTACCTCACCGGCTTCACCGGCTCGGCCGGGCTCGCGCTCGTCGGGGTCGGACGGGACGCGCCGCTTCGTCACCGACTTCCGCTACCTCACCCAGGCCGGGGCGCAGCTCGACGCCGCCTGGGAGCGCGAGATCGCCCAGGAGCTGCCCGAGCAGCTCGTCGGCGGCGCTGCCCGGCGGCGCGCTCCGGCTCGGCTTCGACGACGCGCGCGATGAGCGTCAAGGCCCACGCGCACCTCGCGCGAGCTCGTCGGCGACGGCGTCGAGCTCGTCGCCGCCGGCCGGGCTCGTCGAGGCGCTGCGCGCTGGTCAAGGACGCCGACGAGCTCGACGCGATCCGCGCGGCGCAGCGCCTGGCCGACGAGGCGCTCGAGGACGTGCTCGACCGCGGCCTCGCCGGGCGCACCGAGCGCGCGGTCGCGCTCGACCTCGAGTTCACCATGCGCCGCCTCGGCGCCGAGGGCGCCTCGTTCCCGCCGATCGTCGCGGCCGGCGCCCACGGCGCGCTGCCGCACGCCGTCCCGCGCGACGTCGTGATCCCGGAGGGCACGCTCGTGCGTCATCGACTGGGGCGCCCAGCTCGACGGCTACGCCTCCGACTGCACCCGCACCTACGCCACCTCCGAGGACATCGACCCGCGCGACCGGAGCGTCTACGAGTCGTGCTCGAGGCGCAGCTCGCCGCGCTCGCCGCCGTCGCGCCCGGGCCCGAGGGGCAGGGAGGTCGACGCGGTCGCCCGCGACATCATCGACGCCGCCGGCCACGCCGAGCACTTCGGCCACGGCCTCGGCCACGGCGTCGGCATGGAGGTCCACGAGGGCCCGCGCCTGAGCCGCAAGGGGGAGACGCGTGCTCGCCGCCGGGCACGTCGTGACCGTCGAGCCGGGCGTCTACGTGCCCGGGCAGGTCGGCGTGCGCATCGAGGATCTCGTCGTGGTGACCGAGACGGCCACGAGGTGCTCACCGTCGCTCGACAAGGCGCTGCGCGATCGCCCCGGCCGCGGCGGGGTAGGCTGCCTCGCTCATGCGGACCTTTGCCTGCGCGAGCTGCGACCAGCTCGTCTTCTTCGAGAACACCGAGTGCCTGAACTGCGGGGCCGGGCTCGGCTTCCGCTGGGCCGACCGGGAGCTCATCACGCTGCCCGACGACCTGGAGGGGCCGCGGCGCTGCCGCAACGCGAAGATCGCGCACTGCAACGCGCTGGTCGACGAGGCCGACACCCTCTGCTTCTCCTGCGCGCTCACCCGCACCCGTCCCCACGACGAGCGACGCGGAGGGCCTGCGCCTGTTCGCCATCGCCGAGGCGGCCAAGCGGCGGCTGCTCTTCGAGCTCGGGGAGCTCGAGCTGCCGATCCCCGACCGCATCGCCGACCCCGAGGGCGGCCTCTGCTTCGACCTGCTCTCGAGCGCCCAGGAGCCGGTGATGACCGGGCACGCCGACGGGCTCATCACGCTCGACCTCGCCGAGGCGGTCCCGACCCACCGGGAGGACGTCAAGGCGCAGATGGGGGAGAGCTACCGGACGCTGCTCGGCCACTTCCGCCACGAGGTCGGGCACTTCTTCTTCCCGCTGCTGGCCGTCGAGGGAAGCGCCGAGCTCGACCGGGCCCGGGCGCTCTTCGGCGACGACCGCGCTCGACTACGGCGAGGCGCTCGAGCGCCACTACGCGCAGGGTCCGCCCGAGGACTGGCCGGACCGCTTCGTCTCCGCCTACGCGACCATGCACCCGTTCGAGGACTGGGCGGAGAGCTTCGCCCACTACCTCCACATCGTCGACACGGTGCAGACCGCGACCGTCTACGGCGTGCGCGTCGCCGGGCCCTCGCCGCCGCGGCGACGTCAGCGCCGAGCCCGAGCTCCTCGACTTCCGCCCGCGGCTGGTCCGCGTGAGCTTCCGCGAGCTGCTCGACGACTGGATCCCGCTCACCTACGCGCTGAACGCGCTGAACCGCTCGCTCGGCAAGGACGACCTCTACCCGTTCGTCCTGACCGACCCGGTCATCGAGAAGCTCGAGTTCATCGACGAGCTCGTGCACCTGGCGAGCCGCGCCGCGCTCGCCGCCGAGCGCTGAAGCGTCGACCGGCGCGGGGGGCGCGCAACGGTCCGTAAGCTGGTGCCGTGCTCCGCCCGCTTCCCGCCTGCCTCGCCCTCGCCGCCGCTCGCCGTCGGGGCCCCCGCCGCCGGTGCGGCCGAGTTCGCCGACCCGTCCGCGCCCGGACCGGCGCTCTCGATCTCCAAGAAGCAGCTCTCGAGCGTGCTGCTCTGCTCGAAGGGCGTCGACGACGCCACCCGCGCGCCCGTGCTGCTCTTCCAGGGCACCGGCGCGACCGCGGAGGACAACTGGAGCTGGACCTACGAGCCGGCGCTCGACAAGCGCGGCATCCCGTGGTGCGCGGTCGACATCCCCGACCACGCCACGAGCGACATCCAGATCGCGGGCGAGTACGTCGTCGCGGCGATCCGCGAGGTCCACCGGCGCGCCGGGCGGAAGGTCTCGCTCATCGGGCACTCCCAGGGCGGGATGCTGCCCCGCTGGGCGCTGCGCTTCTGGCCGGACACGCGGGCGATGGTCGACGACGTCATCGGCTTCGCGCCCTCCAACCACGGGACGACCCAGGCGCAGTGCTCGACGGAGGACCCGTGCTCGCGCGGCCGCCTGGCAGCAGCGCGACGAGGCCGACCTCATCCGCGCGCGTGAACTCCGGGCGCGGAGACCTGGAAGGGGATCGACTACACGGTCGCCTACTCGCAGACCGACGAGATCGTCCAGCCGAACGCGGACGCCGACGACCGGCTCCTCGTCCCTGCGCACCGGCGAGGGACGGATCAGCAACGTGGCGGTCCAGTCGATCTGCCCGGCGAGCGCGTACGAACTCCCACCTGGCGATCGGGACCGTCGACCCCGTCGCCTACGCGCTGGCGATCGACGCGCTCGACCACGACGGACCGGCCGATCCCGCACGCGTCGAGCCCGCTGGCGGTCTGCGGGCAGCCGTTCCACGAGGGCGTCAACACCCTGACCGTCGCCGGCCGACGCCGCGGCCGCGGTCGCGAGCTTCGAGGGCTACTCGGCCGAAGCAGGTCCCGGCCGAGCCGAAGCTCGCCTGCTACGTCACCGGGAGCTGCCCGAAGGCGGCAGCGCCCCGGCGACCGGCAGCGTCCTGCGTCTCGCGCCGCCGCTTCACCGTCCGCCTGCCCCGCGGGCCTGCGGTCGGCGAAGGTCACGCTGAACGGCCGTCGCCTGAAGACCCGGCGGGCCGCGAACGGACGCCGCACCTCGGTCGTCGACCTGCGCGGTCGCCCGCGCGGGACCGTGACGCTGCGCGTCGCGGGGCCGCAGCGCCGAGCGGCAAGCGCGTCGAGCGCGTCCGGCGGTACCGCACCTGCGTATGAGGGAGGCGCCGGCGGCTAGTAGCTGAAGACCGTCGCGCCCTCGTCTCCGAGCCACTCGAGCATGGGCGTCGCGCCCGCGAGCTTCGCGTTGTCGACGAAGTCGCCTTCGTCGATCTGGCGCGCTTTCACGCAGATGGGGCAGATCAGCAGCTCGCCCCCGCCGTCCGCGAACTGTGCGAACAGGCGCTCGAGCGGCGGGCAGCCGTCGCAGGCGACACCCTCGGCGTGCCCGGGCAGCGCCAGCCGTACGGCGTCCTTCGTGCACCAGATGGCCGCGGACTGCCCATCGCTTCGTCGATCGCCTCGGCGGTGCCGTCGTCATCGAGGGCGACGAGCCACCGCTCCGCGGCGCGTGCGAGACTCGCTCGCGAGACGCCCAAGCGATGGGCGGCAGCATCAACGCGGTGGAACGTCTCGTCGGGAGCGAGATCGCCGTCTTCATGGCGCGAGTATAACCTGGTCATACTCCCGCGGCGAGCGGTTGGGGTCTTCCGTGCCAGACGCGGGCTTTGCATCGGGCGAACTGGTCTCCACGACGCGTCGCCTAGACTCACACCGCTCGCTCAACCGCCGAAGGGCCTGTGGTCAGTGATCTCGACGAACCAACTCAAGAACGGCAACCACATCGAAGTGGATGGAGTCATCTACAAGGTGGTGGAGTTCCAGCACGTCAAGCCCGGCAAGGGCCCGGCGTTCGTCCGCACGAAGATCCGACGCACCACCGACGGCAACGTGATCGACAAGACCTTCCGGGCCGGGGAGAAGTTCCGCTCGGTCCGCACCGAGGCGCGGAAGATGACCTTCCTCTACTCCGACGGTGAAGACGCGCACTTCATGGACGCGGAGACCTACGAGCAGACGGCGATCCCGCAGCAGGCGCTCGCCGACAAGCTCCGCTGGACCAAGCCGAACCAGACCGTCGACCTGCTCTTCATCGACGACAAGCCCGCCGACATCCAGCTCGCCTCCTCGGTCGAGCTCGAGATCACCCACACCGAGCCGGGCGTCCGCGGCGACACCGCGAGCGGCGGCGGCGACAAGCCCGCCACCGTCGAGACCGGGGCCGAGATCAAGGTCCCCCTGTTCGTGAACATCGGTGACCGGGTGAAGGTCCAGACGGACACCGGCGAGTACATGTCGCGGGCCTGAGCCATCTGATGTCCCGCCGTACCGACCAGCGCCGCGACGCGGTCTTCGCGCTCTACCAGCACGATCTGACCGGGCCGCGAGCTCGAGGACCTGCTTCGAGCGCGGCGCCTCGACCTTCACCCGTGCGCTCGCCTACGCGGTCGCCGACTACGCCGAGGAGCTCGACGGGCTGATAGCGCGCTTCTCCAAGGGCTGGGCGCTCGAGCGGATCGCCCCGCTCGACAAGGCGATCATGCGCGTCGCGCTGCTCGAGATCGTGCACCCGGACGCGGCGCCGGGCGATACGCCGATCCCCGCGGAGGGGGCGATCTCCGAGGCCGTCGACCTCGCCAAGGAGTTCTGCGGCGCCGATACCCCGGGGTTCGTCAACGGGATCCTCGCCGCCGTCCTGCGCGAACGGATCGCCGGCGCGTGAGCACCCCGCACGACCCCGCGGCGCTCGAGGCCTTCGTCTCGCGCTTGGAAGGCGCCGCGGCCGAGCTGCGCGCCGGGGATCTCGAGCCCGAACAGGCCGCGACGCTGCTCGACGCCTGCGCCCAGGCCGCCGCCCAGGCCTCCTCGGAGCTCGAGCGCCTCACGCGCGCCGCCGCCTCCGAGCCCGCCCCGGGTCAGGACCGGCTCGTCTGATGGCCTACCCCGATGGGCTCCGCCTCGCCACCGACGCGTACCTCGAGGAGCTGCGCTTCTCGCAGGACGCCATCACGAGCGGGCTCGAGGAGGCGATGCGCTACTCGCTGCTGGCCGGCGGCAAGCGCATTCGGCCCGTGCTCGCCTTGGCCACCGCCCGCGCGCTGCGCCGCGACGAGGCGGAGTTCCTGCCCTTCGCCGCGGCCGTCGAGCTCATCCACACCTATTCGCTCATCCACGACGACCTCCCCGCCATGGACGACGACGACCTGCGCCGCGGCCGGCCGACCTGCCACAAGGCGTTCGGCGAGGACGTCGCGATCCTCGCAGGCGACGGGCTCTACGCCGAGGCGTTCCGCCACGTGATCGGCGAGCAGGCGGGGGAGCCCCGCGACGTGCTCCGGGCCGTCGGGGAGCTCGCCGCGGCGACCGGCGTCAACGGGATGGTCGGCGGGCAGTACCTCGACGTCCACGAGGCCGCGCCCACCGGCGCCGACGGCCTCCGGCGGCTGCACGCGCTGAAGACGGGCAGGCTCATCGCCGCCTCGGTCGAGTGCGTACTCCTGTTGACCGGTGCGGACGAGCAGACGACAGCCCCCTACCGCCGGTACGCCAACGAGCTCGGTGTGCTCTTCCAGATCGTCGACGACATCCTCGACGTCACCGAGAGCGCCGACACCCTCGGAAAGCCCCAGGGCTCGGACGAGCGGCACGGCAAGCGCACCTACGTCTCCGAGTTCGGCCTCGACGGCGCGCGCCGCCTCGCGGCCGAGTCCGAGGCGGCGGCGCGCGCCGCGCTCGCGGAGGCCGCGCCCGGCGGGGCATCCGAGCTCGAACAGATCACGCACTTCATCTACACCAGGACGAACTAGCCTCAGAAAGTGTCCATGAGCCGCATCCTCGACCGCATCGACCGCCCCCAGGACCTCCACGCCCTCTCCGAGGAGGAGCTCGTGCAGGTCGCGCAGGAGGTCCGCGAGCACATCATCGACACCGTCGGCGAGATCGGCGGGCACTTCGGCGCGAACCTCGGCACCACCGAGCTGTCGGTCGCGCTGCACTCGCTGATGGACTCCCCGCGGGACAAGATCCTCTGGGACGTCGGCCACCAGTCCTACCCGCACAAGATCCTCACCGGCCGCCGCGACCAGCTCGCCACGATCCGCAAGTACGGCGGCCTCACCCCGTTCTGCTCGATCCCCGAGTCCGAGCACGACATCATGGGCGCCGGGCCACGCCTCGACCTCGATCGGCTACGCCGTCGGGCTCAAGGAGGGCATGCGCCTCAAGGGGAACGTCGACGAGGGCAAGGTCGTCGCGGTCATCGGTGACGGCGCCATGACCGGCGGCGTCGCCTTCGAGGCGATCCACCAGGCCGGCGGCGCGGGAACCCCGATCGTCGTCGTGCTGAACGACAACGGCATGTCGATCTCGCCGAACGTCGGCGCGCTCACCCGCACCTTCAGCCGGATGCGGCTGCACCCGAAGCTCTGGCACGCCCGGGAGGGCGTCGAGGGCCGGCTGGCCGAGCTGCCCGGCGGCCTCGGCCAGCTCGCCGAACGGCTCGGCCCGCAGCTCAAGGAGTCGATGAAGGCGTTCTGGGCGCCCGGCCTCTTCTGGGAGGAGCTCGACTGGGCCTACACCGGCGTCGTCGACGGTCACGACGTGCACGCGCTCCGCGGCGCCCTGCGGACCGCGTTCGCCGCCGAGCGCCCCGTCGTCGTCCACATCTCCACCGTGAAGGGCAAGGGCTTCGCGCCCGCCGAGGACGGCGGCCTGAAGGGCATGGAGAAGTGGCACGCGGCCAAGCCGGGCTCGATCGCCAACCGGATGCCCGCGGTCGTCAAGGCGGTCAAGGAGGGCGGCACCCCGAAGGCCGTCGTCCCCCAGTACACGCAGGTGTTCGGCGAGGCGATGATCGAGGAGGTCCGCCGGGACCGCCGGGTCGTCGGCATCACCGCCGCGATGAACTCCGGGACGGGCCTGAACCTGCTGCAGGTCGCCGAGCCCAAGCACTACTTCGACGTCGGCATCGCCGAGCAGCAGGCGATCCTGTTCGCCTCCGGGCTCGCGCTCGAGGGCCAGAAGCCGGTCGCGGCGATCTACTCGACGTTCCTGCAGCGCGCCTACGACCAGATCGTCCACGACGTCTGCCTGCAGGAGCTGAACGTCGTCTTCGCGATGGACCGGGCCGGCCTGGTCGGCGACGACGGCCCCACCCACCACGGCGTCTTCGACATCGCCTACATGCGCTCGCTGCCGAACATGGTCGCGATGGCGCCCCGGGACGAGGCGATGCTCCGGCACATGCTGCGCACCGCGCTCGCTCTTCGACGGGCCGAGCGCGCTGCGCTACCCGCGTGGCGAGGGGCTCGGGGTCCCGCTGCCCGCCCCGGACGAGGTGGCCGCGATCGAGATCGGCAAGGGCGAGCTGCTGCAGCGAGGGCGACGGGCGCGTCGCGATCCTCGGCTACGGCTCCGGGGTCGCGAAGGCCCAGGAGGCCGCCGCGCTCCTGGCCGAGAACGACATCGCGCGTCACGGTCGCCGACGCGCGCTTCGTCAAGCCGCTCGACATCGACCTCGTCGCCAAGCTCGCCACCGAGCACGAGCTGCTCGTCACCGTCGAGGAGGGCGTCCTGCAGGGCGGCTTCGGCTCCGCGGTGTGGGAGGGCCTGAACGCCGTCGGCCTCGACGGGCCCGACTGCGCCCGGATCATGCGCGTCGGCCTCCCCGATCGCTACGTCACGCACGGCAAGCCATCGCTGCTGCACGAGGAGGTCGGGTTCACCGGCGAGGCGATCGCCGAACGGATCGCCGCCGCGATCGGCGCGCCTGCCACCGCCTGAACCCCCCGCGGGCGCGTACGCTGCGCCGATGAGCGCGCCCCCGCCCGTCCACCCGCAGGTCGTGGCGCTCCTGAAGGAGATGGAGGGGGACGACGAGGCGGCGGGACCGCCCGAGCTCGCCGCGCTCCGGGCCAGCTACCTCGACACCGCGCTCCGTTTCGGGGGTGCGAGCGAGCCCGTCGCGGAGACCCGTGACGTGCTGGCCGGCGGCGTTCCTGCCCGCGCCTACCGGCCCTGTGTCCCCGCCGAGCCGCTCGGCGCGATCGTCTGGCTGCACGGCGGCGGCTGGGTGATGGGGGACCTCGACGGCTTCGATCATGTCTGCCGCGCGCTGGCCAACGCGTCCGGGCAGGTGGTCGTCTCGATCGGCTACCGGCTCGCGCCGGAGCATCCGTTCCCGGCCCCGGTGGAGGACGCACGCGCCGCGGTCGACCTGGGCGCTCGAAGAGGGACCGGAGCAGCTCGGGTACGACGCGTCCCGGGTCGTCGTCGGCGGGCGACTCGGCCGGCGGGAACCTCGCCGCGGTGGCCGCGCGGGGGCTGGCCGACCGGCTCGCCGGGCTGATGCTGGTGTATCCGGCGACGGACGCGAGCATGGAGAGCGAGAGCTACCGCGAGGCGGCAGGGGCGGACGTCGGTGGGCTCACGCCGGACTCGATGGCGGCCTGCTTCGCCGCCTACCTGCAGGGCGCGGAGATCGACGATCCCGACGTCTCGCCGTTGCTGGGCGACCTAACCGGGATGCCGTCCACCTTCGTCGCGGTCGCCGCGCAGGACGTGCTCCGCGAGGACGGCGTCGGCTACGCGGCGGCCCTCCAGGCGGCCGGCGTCGAGGTCGAGCTCCAGCGCTACGAGGACATGGTCCACGGATTCCTGCGGTGGGGCGGAATGGTCGATCGCGCCCAGGAGCTCATCGGCGCGATGGGGGAGTGGACCCGCGCCCGGCTGCGTGAGGGCTGCGCCGGCGGACCGCCGCGCTTGACAGCCTGTCGAGTTGGGCATCCTCAGGCTCGTGACCGCCATCGGCGAGCACGGCGTGGCGCCCGTGCTCGACATCCGTCACCCACATCATGTTGGGCGACCACTCCATGGCCGCCCGCGAGGAGCTCACGGCCGCCGCCCGGGAGCGGCTCGGCCGGCTCGGCCCGGAGATCGCGGCCGCGGCCTGGCAGGTCGTCCACCGGGAGTCCGTGCTCGAAGAGCTGGTCGACTGCGAGGTGCCGATCCTCGTCATCGCCGGCGGCGAAGATCACGCGTATCCGCTGCCGAAGTCCGAGCAGATCGTCGCCACCGCCCCCCGTGCCCGGCTCGAGATCATCGAGCGTGTCGGCCATTCGGTGCTGCTCGAGGATCCGGAGCGGGCCAATGCGCTTCTGCGCGAGCACGTGGCCGGGCTTCCCGCGGCCGTGTGACCGCTCGAAAAAAGAGACGACCCGCCGGGTCAGGCGGGTCGTCTCAGGGGAGGAGTGCTGCTATGGGTGCTTCTGGAGAGGTGCTGCCCAGGGAAGAATGCGGCATCGGTTGGCGCGGTCGTTTGTGAGGCCGGTCACACCGTTGCTCGCGCAACTACTTTGACAGCGCGTCAGCCGCGGCCAGGTCGAAGGACCCGGCGTCCGTCCCGAGCCCCTGGGCCACGAGCGCAGCCGTGGCGCAGCCGAGGACCGCGGCGTCCCGTCGCGAGCGGCCGAGGCCGAGGCCCCGCAGGAACCCGGCCGAGAACGCGTCGCCGCAGCCGGTCGTGTCGACGACCTCGATCGGGAAGGCCGGGACCCGCTCGCTGCCCTCCGCGTCGACCAGCAGGACGCCGTCGGCGCCGCAGGTCGCCGCGACGAGCCCGACCCCGCGCTCGACGAGCGATCCTGCAGCCCGCCTCGAGGTCGTCCGCGCCGGTGAAGCCGAGGACCTGCTCGTCGTTCGGGAGCAGGACGTCCAGGTGGGGCAGAGCGGGGGCGATCCACTCGAGCACGCCCATGTCGCCCGGCGCGAGGATGTCCGCCGAGGTGTGCAGGCCCGCCTCGCGCGCGCGGGAGAGGATCTCGCGCCGCGGCCTCGCCGCCCATGAACTCGGGGCCGCCCATGTGCAGCTGCCCCGCACCCTCGAGGAGCGCCCAGTCGACGTCGCCCGGTCCGTAGGTGCCGTTGGCGCCGATCACGTGGAACGCGGGCCGCGAGCCGTCAGGACGGATCGGGAGCACGCTCGCCGAGGTCTGGACGTCCGTGCGCCGCAGGAGCCCCGAGGTGTCCACGCCGTCCTTCTGCAGCAGCGTGAGCAGCAGGTCGCCGGGGGCGTCGGTCCCGATCGCGCCCATGCTGGCGACCTCGCCCCCGAGCTTGGCGAGGACGAGCCCCGAGCCGCCGGCGGGCCCGGCGGCGGTGATGCGGATCTCCTCCACGAGCGCGCCGCCCTGGCCCTCAGGGATCTCCTCGACGGGGCGGACGAGCACGTCGAGGACGTGCACCCCCATGACGATCGTGCGCATCAGCGAGCCTCCTGGGCGGCGGGTCGGGTGGACCCGTAGGACTTGGACACGGCGGCCTCGACGACCGCGGCGAGATCCGCCTCGGTGAGCGCGCGTGGGGTGCCGATGCTCGCGGCGCGCCAGTAGACGGTGCAGGCCCACTCGAGCAGCTCGGTGGCCCGCAGCGCGGTCGCGAGGTCGTGGGCGTGGGTCACCGCCCCGTGGTTGGCCAGCAGGGCGGCGGCCTTCCCCTCGAGCGCGGCGACGACCGCCGCGGCGAGCTCCGGGCTCCCGAAGGTCGCGTAGGGCACGACGCGGACGCGCCCGCCGAGGCCGAGCATCTCGTAGTGGACGCACGGGAGCTCGTCGAGCACGGTTCCGAGCGCGGTCGCCATCGGCGCGTGCGTGTGGACGACGGCGCCGGAGCCGTGGCGCTCGTAGACGGCGAGGTGGAGGTCGAGCTCTGAGGTGGGGGCGAGCGCGCCCGCCACGACCGCGCCCGACGGGTCGACCACGCAGACGTCCTCTGCGCGGAGCTCGGCGAGGACCGCGCCCGTCGGGCTGACCGCGACGAGCTCGCCGGACGCGGACGCTCACGTTTCCCGAAGTTCCGGCCACGAGGCCGTCGCGGGCGAACCGCCGCGCGGCTGCGGCGACCGCGTCGCGCTCATCGGCCAGCAGACCCGTCGGACCGGTCATCGGTGCGATGCTACCCCGCGACCCAGCGAGAGCGCCGCCGCTCCCGGCGGCTCGAGCGGTGAATGTCCCTTCAGGTCCGCCACACGGGCCGGAAGGGACATTCACGCTTCGGGGGGCGCCTTCCCCGGCGGTCCGCCTGCGAGGGGGGTCCCCTCAGGCCGGGAGGCCGTACTCGGTCAGCAGGTTGCCGGCGAGCTGCACGAGCGCGACCGGCGTCAGGAGCACGGCGGCCAGCGAGGCGCCGAGCGCGGCGAGGAGCACGGCGGCGGAGATGACCGCGAGCACCAGCGCGTAGTCGAGCGACTCGAGGCTCGGGACCGCGAGCGCGGAGCGATCGGCCTGGTCGGGGCCGGCGGCCGCGAGGCAGACGCCGATGACGAGCAGCCCGAGGACGACCGAGACGACCATGGCCGTCGCCTCGAACCCGGCCAGGAACGGCAGGAGGACGATGAGCAGACCCGTGGCGAGGCGCAGGGCGACGTGGACAGGGAGGGGAATGCGGCGGAGGTGCGGCATGTCTCCAGTCTGGGCCACCCCGGCCAGCTGGTTGTGAGGCCGATCACTCGGCTGCGCGAGGGCTGACCCACTAGCGTTCGCGCGGTGGCCAAGGTCCGTCTCGATGCCCTGCTGCACCAGCGCGGCCTGTTCGAGTCGCGCACCCGCGCGGCCGCCGCGGTGATGGCCGGCGACGTGCGGCTGGGCGACGCGGAGGGCCCGCGGGCCCAGAAGCCGGGGCAGCTCGTGGCCGAGGACGCCGAGCTGAGCGTCGACGCGCGGGCCGCCCTACGTCTCCCGCGGGGGCGTGAAGCTCGCCAACGCGCTCGACGCGCTTCGGGCTCGAGGTGGGAGGGCGCCGGGCCCTCGACGTCGGGGCCTCCACCGGGGGCTTCACCGACTGCCTGCTGCAGCGCGGCGCCGCGCACGTGATCGCCCTCGACGTGGCCTACGGGGAGCTGCACTGGTCGATGCGCACCGACGCGCGCGTCACGGTCGTCGAGCGCGCGAACGCCCGCGCCCTCGACGCCCGGACGAGCTGCCGTATCGGCCCGACCTCGTCGTCGCCGACGTGTCCTTCATCTCCCTGACGAAGATCCTGCCCGCGGTGCTCGGCTGCACGCGCGGAGCGCTACGACGCGCTCGTCGATGGTCAAGCCGCAGTTCGAGGTCGGCCGCGAGCGGGTCGGCAAGGGCGGGGTCGTCCGGGAGCCGGCGCTGCGGCGCGAGGCCCTGCTCGGCGTCGCGCGGGCGGCGCAGGCCGACGGCGCGGCGGTGCTCGGCGTCGCCTCCTCCGGGCTCCCCGGGCCCGAAGGGGAACCGGGAGAGCTTCCTGTGGCTCGCCGAGGCCGGCCGGTCCGGGGCGCTCGACGCGGCGGGCCTGGACGCAGCCGCTCGCCGTCGCCGAGCCGGGCGCGGTCCGGGCATGAGGGCGACCGTGACCGCGCGCACCGTCACCGTGCTGACCCACGGCAGCGCCGAGCGCACCGCGGAGGCCGTCGCGGCGCTGCTGCGCCGCGGCCGAGCGCGCGGGGACGACGCTGCGCTTCGACGCCGAGGAGAGCCGGCAAGCACGACGCTGCCCGACGCGTCGCTCGGCGACAAGGAGGTCTCCGACGACGTCGACCTCTGCATCGCGCTCGGTGGCGACGGGACGATCCTGCGGGCGCTGCGGCGCTACGCCGGGACGAGCGTCCCGGTCTTCGCGGTGAACTTCGGCGAGGTCGGCTTCCTCGCCACCGTCGATCCCGAGGAGGTCGGCGACGGCTTCGACCGGGCGCTCGCGCGGCGACTTCGAGGTGCTCACGCTCCCCGCGATCGCGCTCGAGCTGCCCGAACGGCCAGCAGGCGGCGATCAACGACGTGTCGATCAACCGCCGCGTCGGCGAGCGGGTCGCGACGCTCGCCTACGGGGTCGGCGGGCAGGAGGTCGGCTCGGTCCGCTGCGACGGGCTCGTGGTCGCGACCCCCGCCGGGTCGACGGGCTACAACCTCGCCAACGGCGGGCCGGTGCTCGCCTGGGGCGTCGAGGGCTACGTCGTGTCAGCTTCATCGCCCCGCACTCGCTGACCGCGCGCGCGCTCGTGGTCGCCCCGGACGACGAGCTGCAGGTCCACAACCGCGGCGCGACGCCGGTCGACATCGCCGTCGACGGCCGCCCGGTCGGCGAGCTCGGGCCGGGCGACATGTTCACCTCCCGCTTCGTCCGCGAGGCGGCCGACCTCGCGCAGGTGCCGGGCTCGTCGTTCTACCGGCGGATCTCGCGAGAAGTTCGGCCGCCTGGCGCGCTAGCGGGTCTCGCCGCGCCGCGCGAGCTCCGCCGGGAACGTACGTTCGCCCCGGCTCCGTCCGACGCGGCGCGGTATCACCTGTGTCGTGCTGCACGAGCTCCGCGTCGAGAACCTGCTGCTGATCGAGCGGGCCGAGCTGTGCCTGCAGCCCGGGCTGAACGTCATCACCGGCGAGACGGGCGCGGGCAAGACCGTGCTCGCGAGCGCGCTCGACCTGCTGCTCGGCGGCCGCGCCCGGCAGGGGCTCGTCCGGCCGGGGGCGGAGGAGGCCTACGTCGAGGGCGTCTTCGCGCTGCCGGAGGAGCTGCGGGAGGAGCTCGCGCGACCGGCTCCCCGCCGACGCCGAGGAGCTCGTCGTCGCGCGGCGGGTCAACGCGGAGGGCCGCTCGCGGGCGTATCTCGGCGGGCGGAGCTGCTCGGCGGGCGAACTGCGCGACGTGACCACGCGCCTCGTCGCCTTCTACGGCCAGCACGAGCACCGCCGGCTGACCCTGGCGGCGGCGCAGCTCGAGCTGCTGGACGGCGCCTGCGGTGACGGCGCACCTCGCAGCCCGCGGCGGAGCTCGCCGAGCGGCACGCGCGGGTCCGGGCGCTCGCCGCCTCGCTCGACGGGCTGCGGGAGCTCGCCGGCGCCCGGGAGCGCGAGCTCGACCTGCTGCGACTTCGAGCTCGCCGAGATCGAGGAGGCGGACCCCTCCGAGGCCGAGGAGGCGGAGCTGACCACCCGGCGGGACCGGCTGCGCCACGTCGAGGCGCTGCGGTCGGCCGCGCTGGTGGCCGCGGAGGCGTTCAGCCCGGAGGAGGGGCCGGGCGTCGCCGGGCTGCTCGCGCACGGCGGGAGCGGGCTCGACGGCATCGCGGGCGTCGACCCCGAGCTGGACGCAGCTGACCGAGCGGTGGCGGGCACTGGCGATCGAGGGAGCCGACCTCGCGGCGGAGCTGCGCGGACCTACGGCGAGGGGCTCGAGCACGAACCCGGCGGGCTCGAGCTGATCGAGGAGCGGCTCACGGCCTGGGACAGGCTGAAGCGCAAGCACGGCGGCACGCTCGCGGCGGTGCTCGAGCACGCGGAGCGGTGCCGGGCGCGGCGGGCGGAGCTCGACGGCGCGGAGGTGGCGCTCGAGGCGGCCACGGCCGAGCTCCACGAGCAGCAGGAGGCGCTCGAAGCGCAGGCGCTCGCGCTCCGGGCGACCCGCCTGGCGGCGGCGCCGGGGCTCGCCGAGGCCGTCCGCGCGCGGCTCGCAGCGCTGGCGATGGAGACGGCGATCTTCGAGATCGCCGTGGAGCCGCGGGAGGTCACCGGCCCGACCGGGGCCGACGCCGTCGAGTTCCGGATCGCCGCGAACCCGGGGGTCCCGGCGGGGCCGCTGCGCGAGATCGCCTCGGGCGGCGAGCTCTCCCGGGTGATGCTCTCGCTTCTCGGGGTGGCCAACGACGGGTCCGAGGCGACGCTCGTCTTCGACGAGATCGACGCGGGCATCGGCGGGCAGACCGCCCGGGCCGTCGGCGAGCAGCTCCGTGGCGCTCGCCGAGGGGCGTCAGCTGCTCTGCATCACCCACCTGCCGCAGATCGCGTCGCTCGGGGCTCGACACTTCTCGATCGCAAAGGACGTGAGCGTCGAGCCGGCCCGCACGACGGTCCGCACGCTGCAGAAGCGAGAGGTCGTCGGCGAGCTGGTGCGGATGCTCGGCGCGGGGGAGGACGACGTCGCCGCCCGCCGCCACGCCAAGAAGCTGCATCGAGGCGGCCTGACCGGGGGCTGCCCGGTCAGGCCTTCCCGCTCAGACGCCGCCGTCGAGCGCGGCGGCGTTGATGCAGAAGCGCTGACCGCCGCGATCCGCCGGGCCGTCGTCGAAGACGTGGCCGAGGTGGCCGCCGCAGGCCGCGCACAGCACCTCGGTGCGCTTCATGAACAGCGAGCGGTCGCTCTTCAGCTCCACCGCGCCGCTGTCGATGGCCTCGGTGAACGAGGGCCAGCCGGAGCCCGACTCGAACTTCGTGTCGGCGCTGAAGAGCTCGGTCTTGCAGCCGCCGCAGCGGTAGATGCCGTCGACGCTCTTCATGTTGTCGTTGGTGAACGGGCGCTCGGTCCCGGACTTGCGGAGCACCTCGTAGGCGGCGGGGGAGAGCTCCTCGCGCCACTGGGCATCCGTCTTCTCGATCTTCTGAGGCATCCGGACATTCTCGCATCCGCAGGTTGCGGAATTCTGAAGAGGTGCCGTCCGCGATCCCCGCTACGTTTTCAGGCGTGCACAAGACCCGGTACATCTTCGTCACCGGAGGCGTCGTCTCCTCACTCGGCAAGGGGATCGCGGCCGCCTCGATCGGGCGCCTGCTCGTCAGCCGCGGGCTCACCGTCGGCCTGCAGAAGTTCGATCCGTACATCAACGTCGATCCCGGCACGATGTCGCCCTACCAGCACGGTGAGGTCTTCGTCACCGAGGACGGCGCCGAGACCGACCTCGATCTCGGGCACTACGAGCGCTTCACGAACACGAACACCTCGCGCGCCTCGAACGTCACCGCGGGCGGTATCTACAACTCGGTCATCCGCCGCGAACGGCGCGGGGACTACCTCGGCGGCACCGTCCAGGTCGTCCCGCACATCACCGACGAGATCAAGCAGCGGATCAAGCTGATCGGCGAGACCTCCGCGGTCGACGTCGTCATCACCGAGATCGGCGGGACGGTCGGCGACATCGAGTCGCTCCCGTTCCTCGAGTCGATCCGCCAGTTCCCCGTCGACGTGGGGCGGCGGAACTGCATGTTCATCCACCTGACGCTCGTGCCGTGGATCGGGCACGCCGGCGAGCTCAAGACCAAGCCGACCCAGCACTCCGTGCAGGAGCTGCGGCGCATCGGCATCCAGCCCGACATGCTCCTCTGCCGCTCCGTAGGTGAGCTGTCGATGGACATCCGCAAGAAGATCGCGCTCTTCGCGTCGCTGCCGACGGAGGCGGTCGTCTCGGCCAAGGACGTGAACGACATCTACGAGGTGCCGCTCTGGTACCACGAGCAGAAGGTCGACGACTTCATCCTGGACCAGCTCGGTCTCGAGGCCGAGCCGGCCGACATGGGCGTGTGGGCCGAGGTCGTCGCCCGCTCCGCCGCGGCCACCGAGCCGGTGCGGATCGCCCTGGTCGGCAAGTACGTGAAGCTCGAGGACGCCTACAAGTCCTGCACGGAGGCGCTTCAGCACTCTGGCGCCCTGCACGGCGGCAAGGTCACGATCGACTGGGTCGACTCCGAGGAGCTCGACACGCTCGAGGCCGCGCGCGAGCGGCTGGCCGACGCCGACGGCATCTTCGTGCCCGGCGGCTTCGGCGGCCGTGGCGTGGAGGGCAAGATCAACGCGGCGCAGGTCGCGCGCGAGGACGACGTGCCGTTCCTGGGCGTGTGCCTCGGGATGCAGATCGCCGTCGCCGAGTTCGCCCGCAACGTCGCCGGCATGCCGGGCGCGAACTCCACCGAGTTCGACCTCGAGACCGAGTACCCGGTCATCGACCTGCTGCCCGAGCAGAAGGAGGTCTCCGACCTCGGCGGCACGATGCGCCTCGGCGCCGACCCGGTGAAGCTCCACCGCGGCTCGCGGGCCCGGGAGCTCTACGGCGAGGCGGTCATCTACGAGCGCCACCGCCACCGCTACGAGGTCTCGATCTCGCTGCGCAAGCGGATGGAGGCCGCCGGCCTGGTCGTCTCCGGCACCTCGCCGGACGAGCGCCTGGTCGAGATCGTCGAGCTGCACGACCACAAGTTCTTCGTGGCCTCGCAGTTCCACCCCGAGTTCAAGTCCCGCCCCGAGCGTCCCGCGCCCCTCTTCCGCGCGTTCGTCCGTGCGGCCATGGGCCTCGAGCCCGAGGACGCACTCGACCTGGAGGCAGACCCAGCCGGGTCCTCCCGGGTGTGAGCGCGGTCCGCGCCTCGGCGGCGGAACGCGTACAGCTCCACGAGCGCTTCGCGGCGCTCTGCCGGATCCGGTCGGTGTTCGGCGAGGAGCGGGCGATCGCCGACGACGTGGCCGCGGAGCTCCGCGGGCTCGGTCTCGACGTGACCGAGGACGACAGCGCGGCCACCTCCGGGGCTGCAGCGGGCAATCTGCTCGTCCGGCTGCCGGGGCGGACGGACCGCACCGTGCTCCTCTGCGCGCACCTCGACACCGTGCCGCACGACGGGCTCGTCGAGCCGATCCTCGAGGACGACGCCTGGGTCTCGGCCGGGGACACGATCCTCGGCGCCGACAACAAGGCGGCGGTGGCGATGCTCCTGGCCGTCGCGCGCCGGTACGCGGACACCCCTGCGCCGGTCGGCCTCGAGCTCCTCTTCACGACGAGCGAGGAGAACGCCTTGGCCGGCGCGAAGGCCTTCGACGTCGGCGCGCTCGAGGCCGCGGAGGGCTTCGTGTTCGATCACGCCTCCCCGATCGGCGAGGTGGTGATCGCCTCCCCGACCTACTACCGCATCGAGGCCGCGTTCCGGGGAACCCCGGCCCACGCGGGCATCCGTCCCGAGGACGGGCGCAGCGCCATCCTCGCGGCGGCGCGCGCGATCGTCGCCCTCCCGCACGGACGCATCGACGCGGAGAGCACCGTCAACGTCGGCGGCATCCGCGGCGGCACGAAGGGGACGAACATCGTCCCCGAACACTGCTCCTTCCTGGCGGAGGTCCGCTCGCTCGACGCCGCCAAGGCCGAGTCGCTCGTGGCCGCCGTCGTCGACACGGTTCACGACGCGGCCAACGAGCCCGTCTGCTCCTGCGACGTCGACGTGACGGTCGCGAAGCTCTTCGACGGCTACCGCCACCCCACGGCGGCGCTCACGGTCTCAGCAGCGGAGGAGGCGCTCACCCGCTGCGGGTACGTTCCGCGGCGCATCGCCACCGGCGGCGGGACGGACGGCAACGCCTTCGAGGCTGCGGGGCTGCGCTGCACGAACCTCGCCAACGGCACCGAGCACAACCACGAGAGCACGGAGCGGGTGAGCGTCGCCGCGCTCGAAGGCATGCTCGACGTGACGCTGACCCTGCTCGCGGTCCTCGGCGAGCCATGAGCGAACGCGACTTCACGCGCACCGGGGGCCGTGAGCTCTTCGACGGCCACGTCATCTCGCTGCACGTCGACACCTTCCGGTTCGAGGACGGGGAGGAGGTGGAGCGGGAGATCATCCGTCACCCGGGCGCGGTGGCGATCGTCGCCCACGACGGCACCGATCTGTTCCTGGTCCGCCAGCCGCGTCCCGCGGTCGGCGACCCGGATGTGCTCGAGCTCCCCGCCGGCCTGCTCGACAAGGCCGGCGAGCCGCCGATCGAGACGGCGGCGCGCGAGCTGAAGGAGGAGATCGGCAAGTCGCCCGGGCGGATCGAGCACCTGCACTCCTTCTGGAGCTCGGTCGGGAGCTTCGACGAGGAGGTCCATCTGTTCCTCGCGACAGACCTCACCGAGCAGCACGAGGACTCGGGCGAGAACGAGCGGATCGAGATCGTGCGGGCGCCGCTTGCCCGTCTCGACGAGACCATCGCCGCCTGCCGGGACGCCAAGACCCTGATCGGGCTGCTCCTGCTCCAGCAGCGTCTTCGCTGAGAGCCCCGTTGCACCGGCAGGGGCCTCGTCGGTCGGGGTGAATCCCTCGCCATATGGCCGTCGAGTCCGTTCCGTCGTCGCAGGAGTCCATGGGGGAGCACGTCCTCGACTTCCTGGCCTACCTGGAGTTCGAGCGGGGGCTCTCGCGCAACACGCTGGAGGCCTACCGCTCCGACCTCGCGCAGTTCGGCGCGCACCTGACGCTCTCCGGGGTCGACGTGCTCGAAGCCCGCCACGACGATCTCGTGGGCTGGCTGGACGCGCTCTCGGCCGGTGCCGGCGGCCGGCCACCGGCAGCGCCCGCGACCCTCCAGCGCAAGGCGGCCTGCCTGCGCTCCTTCTACCGCCACCTCCGCCGGGACGAGCTCATCGCCCACGACCCGACCGCCGAGCTCCGCTCGCCGCGCAAGTCGCAGAAGCTCCCGCAGGTGCTGACCCGTGACGAGATCGCCCTCCTGCTGCGCACCCCCGCGGGGCAGGACCCGGGCGCCGTCCGGGACCGGGCGCTGCTCGAGGTCATGTACGCCTGCGGCCTGCGGGCCAGCGAGGCGGTCGGCCTCGAGCTCGCCGACCTCGACCTGAACGACGGCCTTCTGCGGGCCCGCGGCAAAGGCTCCAAGGAGCGCCTGGTCCCGATCGGCCGCACGGCGATCGCCGCGGTGCGGGCCTATCTCCGGCGGGGCCGTCCCGCGCTCGTCGGCGTCCGCGAGGAGCACCGTCTGTTCGTCAACCAGCGCGGCGGCCAGCTCACCCGGCAGGGCCTCTACAAGATCGTCCAGCGCCACGCCAAGACGGCGGGCCTCGAGGAGCGCATGAGCCCGCACACGCTCCGCCACTCGTTCGCCACGCACCTGCTCGCCGGGGGCTGCGACCTGCGCTCCCTCCAGGAGATGCTCGGCCACGCCGACATCGCGACGACCCAGATCTACACGCACCTGAGCGCCGAGCGCCTGAAGGACGTGTACTTCGACGCTCACCCGCGGGCGACGCTCGACGCCGCCTGAGCGTTCCTAGACTCCGCGGGCGCATGCCCGTCCCCCGATTCCTCATCGTGATCCCGGTCGCCCTGCTCCTGGCGGGCTGCGGCAAGGAGCGCACGAAGGCGCCCGACGTCCTGACCCCCGGGCCGCCGCTCGGCGCGAACCCCGGCAGCTACCCGGCCGCCGGTCTGGAGTTCGCGGCGCCCGCGGGCTGGGACCTGCAGCCGGGCAGCCCGCCGCTCGTCGTCACGATCACCACCGGGCGCGCGACGATCGCCGTGTACCGCTACCCGCGGACCGAGCCGCTGCCGCGCAGCCGCTCCGAGCTGAACGACGCTGCGGAGATGCTGGCCGGCGCTGCACTCCAGCGCGACGCGACCTTCAAGGAGCTCGCCCGCGGACGGGTGCGGGTGGACGGGAAGCCCGCCGTGGTCCTACGCGCGACCGAGACGGTCGGCGACCAGCCGCGGACCGTGCGCTCCACCCACGTCTACGCGTTCGACGGCGAGGTCGTCGTGGACACCTTCGCCCCGGATCAGGACTTCAAGCGGGTGGACGAGCAGACGTTCCGACCGTTCGTCCGGTCGCTGCAGCTGAAAAAGCCCGCGGGCTGAGGCCGGGCGCCTAGCCTCAGGCCCGTGCCCGAGCTGCCCGAGGTGGAGACGATCCGCCGCCACCTCGCGCCCCACCTCGAGGGTCGCCGGCTGGAGGCGCTCGTCGTGCACGATCCGCGCTGGTGCCTGCCCCGGACGCCGGAGGAGCTCGGCGACGCCTGCGAGGGGCGCCGCATCGGGCGGCTCGGCCGACGCGGCAAGTACCTGATCTGCGAGCTCGAGGACGAGGTCTTCCTGCTCATGCACCTGCGGATGACCGGGACGCTGCTCTACGACGCCGCGCCCGATCAGCGCTACCGGAGGGTCACCTTCGGCCTGGACGATGCGCACGAGCTCGCGTTCTGCGACCCGCGGCGTTTCGGGACCGGGGAGCTCGCGCTCGGCCGGGACAGGCTCGACGCCTTCTTCGCGCCTCGCCTCGGGATCGAGCCGCTGGACGGCGAGCTCACCGGGCCCGCCCTGCGGGAGCTCGCCCGCGGACGTCGCGGCCCGGTGAAGGCGTTCCTGCTCGATCAGCGTCAGGTGGCAGGGGTCGGGAACATCTACGCCGACGAGGCGCTCTTCCGGGCGGGGGTCCACCCGCTCCGGGCGGCGGGCTCGCTCCGGCCTCAGCAGTACGCGCTGCTTGCCGACGGCGTGCGCGTCGCCCTGCAGGCCGGGCTCGACGCGGGCGGCGCCACGATCGACGACTTCCGCCACCCGGACGGCGTCTCCGGCGGCTTCCAGCACGAGTTCCTCGTGCACCTGCGCCGCGGGGAGCCGTGCGGCACCTGCGGGCGGGAGATCGTGAAGCTCGTCGTCGGTGGCCGCGGCACCTACGTGTGCGAGTCCTGCCAGCCGCGGCCTCGGCCGCGTCGCACCTGAGGCGAGCCGGCCCCGCTAGTCGATCAGCCGTCGCTCCACCGCCCACCGCGAGAGCTCGTGCCGGTTGGAGAGCTGCAGCTTGCGCAGCACAGCGCTTACGTGCGCCTCGACGGTCTTGGCCGAGATGTGGAGCCGCAGCGCGATCTCCTTATACATGTAGCCGCGGGCCAGGTGCTGCAGGACCTCCCGCTCACGCGGGGTGAGGAGGTCGAGCTCGGGGTCGACCTCCGCCGGGGTGAGCCGGCCGGCGAACGCGTCGAGGACGAAGCCGGCGAGGCGGGGGGAGAAGACCGCGTCACCGCCGTGCACCCGCTGGACCGCATCGACGAGCTCGGGGCCCGAGATCGACTTCGTGACGTAGCCGCGGGCGCCGGCGCGAACGACCGCGATGACGTCCTCGGCGGCGTCGGAGACCGAGAGCGCGAGGAATCGCTGGGTCGGCCGGACGGTCAGGACACGGCGGATGACCTCGACGCCGCCGCCCCCGGGCATGTGGACGTCGAGCAGCACGACGTCCGGCTTCAGCTCCCCGATGTGCCGGACCGCGACCTCCACCTCGGCGGCGTCGGCGAGGACGGTGAGGCGCCCCTCGAGCTCGGCCCGGACGCCGGCACGGAAGAGCGCGTGGTCGTCCACGATGATCACGGTGGGCGCAGCGCTCATGGGCGTCGCTCCAGTCGCAGTTCGACCTCGACCCCGGCGCCCGGCGCCGTGTGCAGCTCGGCGGTGCCGCCGCGGCGCTCCATGCGGCCGACGATCGACTCCCGGACCCCACGCCGGTCGGCCGGTACCGTGGCGGGGTCGAAGCCGGGACCACGGTCCCGGACGAAGAGCTCGACGTGAGCATCGGTGATTTCCGCGTACACGGCGACCGACGGACCGTCTTGCCCGGCCCCGAACTTGGCGGCGTTGACGATCGCCTCCCGTGCGGCCGCGACCATCGCGCGGAGGTCGTCGTCCAGCGGGGTGTCACCCACCGCCACCACGTCGACCGGCACGGCGTACTGCTCCTCGACGTCGGCCGCGGCAGCCCGCAGGGCGCCGGCGAAGCGGCCGGTGGGCTCCCGGTCGCCGTCGAGCCAGGTGCGCAGCTCGCGCTCCTGACGGCGGGCCAGGGTGGCGACGGTGCGCGGATCGGCGGACTGCTGTTGGACCAGGGCGAGCGTCTGGAGGACCGAGTCGTGGAGGTGGGCGGCGACCTCGGCCCGCTCCTCCGAGCGGATCCGCGCACTCCGCTCGGCCGTGAGCGTGGCGCCGAAGCGGAACAGGAACGGGGCGAGGATCAGCACGAGCGCCACGGTGACGACCACCGTGGAGAGCAGCAGGTCCCGGGCGCCGGAGAGGGCGCCGGTCGTCTGCAGCACCAGCAGGCTCGCCCCGAGGATGAGCGCGATCCCGAAGCCGCCGCGGTAGACGCCGAGCAGCTGCTCGTCGCGCTCCTGCTCGCGGGTCCGGGATGGGTCGGCGGCCGGGAGCGTGTCGGCGGCGCGGGGGCTGCTGGGCAGGGCTGTGACCGCGAACGGCTCCGTGCTCTGGCGCCAGACGAGGCCGATGCCGCCGGCGGCGAGAACGAGCGGGAAGACGAACGGGTCGCCCGCCCACAGCCCGAGCTCCCGCAGGGTGAGCAGCAGGCTGGCCAGCAGGAACGAGACGCCGAGCCCGACCTGCAGGCTGGCGGTGGCAGTGCCCGCGGGTCGACGGACGCTCGGCTCCTGCGACGAGCTGACGGGCAGCAGGATCCAGGCCAGGGAGTACAGGACGATCCCGACGCCGCCGGCCGCGCTGGAGGCGACAACGACGACGCGCAGCACCAGCGGATCGATCCCGAGCCGGCTCCCGATGCCGGCGCAGACCCCGCCCAGGGGGCCGGCGGCCGGATCGCGGCTGAGGGCCGGGCGGGCGGCCGGCAGCGCGCTCACGCCGGCGGCCCGGTCCCGGGGTTGCGGCCGTCGACCCCGATCGCGACCAGGATCGCGCCGACCACGGCCAGGAAGAGCGGCGGGAGGACAGCGAGTCGCAGGCTGATGGCCTCGGTCGCGTCGAGCAGGAGCAGCGTGCCGAGCGCGAGGATCACCAGCGCAGCGACGAGGGCGGGCACGTCACGGACGGTCGGGCTCATGGACTCGCCTCGGCACAAGCGAGGTCAGCAGCGGCCGTCTCCTCACGGGAGCGGCCCGGACCGGACGAGCCGGCCGCGGGATCGCGGTGGCGGACCTCGAAGCTTCCGAGCCCCAGGTCGACGTCGAGCGCCAACCCGGGCTGCCGGGCGGCGGGCCGCCGCGGAAGATCCTGATCGATCTCCGTGCCCTCGGCGGTGCGGCCGAGCACGTCACTCGCGCCGGCCCGTAGCCGGACGCGTGAGGCCACGCAGACCTCGGGCGGGACGATGACGACGGCGTGGCCGACGCTCAGCGCCACGTTCAGGCGCTCCTGGCGGGCGTCGCTCCAGTCGAGGCGGCGCAGGTCGACGACGAGCTCGCCGACCCCCAGCCGGTAGCCCGCGGGGAGCGGGTCGGCTCCGACCGGGCTCAGGCGGCGTTCGCCGACGCCTCCGTCGAGCGTGATGTCGGCGGCCGAGACGATCGCGGCCGGGAAGGCGAGCACGATCGCCGGGACGGCGAGCCAACGCAGCCGTCGCCGGCCGGTCAGCGCGCTGAACACGAGGCCGACACCGAGCAGCAGCACGACGATGGCGACCGCGAGACCGCCGCCGGCGGCCGTCGCCCAGGCGGCACCGCCGAAGAGCACGCCCACGACGATCGCGGCCCCGAGCGCCGTCGCCGTGACCACGACCACGCGGACGAGCGTGTCCCCGCGCCCGCGGGGAGCGGCCTGCCCGGTGCCGTCGTCGGAGGGCACGAACAGGATCGCGCCGAGATAGAACAGGAAGCCGAGGCCGCCCGCCAGAAAGAGCCCGGCGAGCAGGATGCGGAAGATGACGGGATCGACGCCGAAGGCGCGGCCGAGGCCGCCGCCCACGCCGGCGACGTAGCGATCCTCCTTCGTCCGGAGGAATCGCGCTGGGGTCGGGGAGTGGGGGTCTGTGGTCATGTCCATCATCCTGCGCTCCGACGGTGCCTTGCACCATCGGGAATGACCCTGACAGACCCCGCGATGACCCCGGGGGAACTACGCGGCGAGAAGCTCCTGCAGGCGGCCCGACTTGTCGGCCTCCTGGGTCTCCGTGAAGCCGCCGATCAGCTCGTCCCCGACCAGGACCTGCGGGAAGGTCATCATCCCCGTCTTCGCGACGAGTTCGGTGCGACCGTCCGGGTCACGTGCGAGGTTGATCTCCTCGTAGGTGATGCCGCGCTTGTCCAGCAGCTTCTTGGCCTGGATGCAGAACGGGCAGCGATCGGTGGAATAGAGCGTGACGGAAGCCATGACTTCAGAAAAGATAGCGCCCTCGGGAGACGGTCCCTGATGGCCGGTCCGGTCAAGACCGAGGGCATCGTGCTGCGCTCCATGCGCTACGGCGAGGCCGATCGCATCCTGCACCTCTACACGCCGATGCGGGGCCGGGTCGGGGCGATCGCCAAGGGCGTGCGGCGGACGAAGAGCCGGTTCGGCGGGCGGCTCGAGCCGTTCTTCCACCTGAACCTCATCCTCCACGAGGGCCGGTCGGACCTTCTCACCGTCACGAGCGTCGAGACCGTGAGCCCCCACGCGCGGCTGCGGGTGGATGGGGCGGCCCTCGACGCCGCCGCCCGCGCCTGTGACGCGGTCTCGCGGCTCTTCGAGACCACGGAGGCGAACCCGGCCGTCTTCACCCTCCTGGCCAATGAACTCGGGCTCCTCGACGCCGATCCGGCCACGCACGCCACCCACGCCAACCAGCTCGCCTTCCGCCTGAAGCTCCTGCTCGCCGCCGGGCTCGCGCCGCAGCTCGCAGCCTGCGCCGCCTGTGGGGAGCCCGACCACCTGGTCGCCTTCTCCGGGCGTGACGGCGGCGTGGTCTGCAGCGGCTGCGAGGCGGGCGGGTTCCCCATGGAGGCCGGTGCCCACGCGTTCATGACGACCGCGATCGGCAGCCCGCTCCGCGACGTTCCCCAGGTCGAGCCTCGGCTGCTCGCTCAGGTCGAGCGGGCGATCGGCGAGACGGTCGAGCATCACGGCGCAGGGCGGTTGAGGGCCGCATGGTCGGGATAGGGTCAGCCCCCATGAGTACCCCTGCGTGGATCGTCCCGTTCGCCGAAGGCTCGAAGGAGCAGCGTGACCTGCTGGGCGGCAAGGGCGCGAACGTGGCCGAGATGACCCGGGTGCTCGGGGCGGACAAGGTCCCGGGCGGCTTCACGATCACCACCGAGGCGTGCGTGGCCTACATGGCCGCCGGCGACACCCCGGAGGGGCTCGACGCGCAGGTCGGCGAGGCGCTCATCGCGCTCGAGGAGCAGACCGGCAAGCGCCTCGGCGACGCCGAGGACCCGCTGCTCGTGAGCGTCCGCTCCGGCGCCCGCGAGTCGATGCCGGGGATGCTCGACACGGTCCTGAACCTGGGGCTCAACGACGCGTCGGTCGACGGGCTCGCGGCGCGGACGGAGAACCCGCGCTTCGCCTGGGACTCCTACCGCCGCTTCGTGCAGATGTACGCCAACGTGGTCAAGGGCGTGCCCGGGGAGCGGATCGAGAAGGAGATCTCCGCGCTGAAGAAGGAGCGCAGGGTGAAGCTCGACACCGAGCTGGACGTCGACGCGCTGAAGGCGCTCGTCGAGACGTTCAAGGGGATCTACCGCGAGGCCACCGGCGAGGAGTTCCCGCAGGATCCAAGGGCGCAGCTCGACGGCGCCATTCGCGCGGTGTTCGACTCCTGGACGGGGGAACGCGCGGTCACCTACCGGCGCCTGAACCGCATCCCGGACGACTGGGGCACCGCGGTCAACGTTCAACGGATGGTCTTCGGCAACAAGGGCGAGACGAGCGGCTCCGGCGTGGCGTTCTCGCGCGACGAGGTCACCGGTGCCCCGGAGCCGAGCGGTGACTTCCTCGCCAACGCGCAGGGGGAGGACGTGGTCTCCGGGGTCCGGAACACGCGGGACATCGCCGAGCTCGAGGCGTGGCTCCCTGAGGTCTACGCCGAGCTTCACGGCGTGCTGCGGCGCCTGGAGTCGCACTACCTCGACATGCAGGACGTCGAGTTCACGGTCGAGGAGGGCGAGCTCTTCATGCTCCAGACCCGCAACGCCAAGCGGCCCGCCCAGGCGGCGGTGCGCTTCGCCGTGGACGCGGTCGCCGAGGGGCTCATGGACCCGCGCGTCGCCCTGCTCACCATCGACGCCGAGGGGCTCGACGCCCTCCTGCACCCGACCTTCGACCCAGGGGCCGACTACGCGGTCCTCGCGACGGGCGTCGCGGCCTCGCCAGGCGCTGCCCAGGGCGCCATCGTCTTCACCGCCGCGGACGCCATCGCCGCGGAGGCCGACGGGCGCGAGGTGATCCTCGTGCGGACGTTCACCGAGGCCGAGGACGTCGGCGGCTTCCATGCCGCCAAGGGCATCCTCACCTCCGAGGGCGGCAAGGCCTCGCACGCGGCGCTCGTCGCCCGCGGCATGGGCCGGCCGGCGGTGACGGGCGCCTCCTCGCTCGAGATCGACGTGGCCGCCCAGACCGTGAAGGTGGGGGACACCACCCTCGCCGCCGGCGACCACATCGCGATCGACGGCTCCACCGGCGCGATCACCGTCGAGGAGGTCCCGGTCGTCGAGCCCGAGGTCTCCGAGGCGTTTCTCCGGGTGCTCGAATGGGCCGACGCGGCGCGGCTGCTGGGTGTCCGCGCGAACGCCGACTCCCCGGAGGACGCTGTCCGGGCCCGCGAGTTCGGCGCCCAGGGGATCGGGCTCTGCCGCACCGAGCACATGTTTCTCGGCGAGCGTCAGCCGCTCATGGCCGCGGTCATCCTCGCGGGGGACCGGGCCGGCCGGGACACGGCGCTGGAGGAGCTGCGGCCGTTGCAGCAGGCGGACTTCGAGGGGCTCTTCGAGGCGATGACCGGCCTGCCGGTGACCATCCGGCTGCTCGACCCGCCGCTCCACGAGTTCCTGCCCCACAAGGCCGACGTCGAGAAGCGCCTCGACCGTGCCCGGGCCGAGGGAAGCGACGAGGTCGCGGGGCTCGAGCGCACGCTCGACCGGGTCTCCGCCCTGCAGGAGACGAACCCGATGCTCGGGACCCGCGGGGTCCGGCTCGGGATCCTGTACCCGGAGATCTACATGATGCAGGTGGACGCGATCTTCGCCGCCGCCAAGGCCGTGCACGCGCGGACCGGCGTGGCTCCCCAGCTCGAGATCATGATCCCGCTGGTCGACTACGAGCTCGAGCTCGACTTCATGCGCACCCGGGTCCTCGAGCGGGGCGAGGCGGCCGGGCTCAAGCACGGCGAGGACTACCTGGTCGGCACCATGATCGAGCTGCCGCGGGCCTGCTTCCTGGCCGACCGGATCGCCGAGTTCGCCGACTTCTTCTCCTTCGGCACGAACGACCTCACGCAGACCGCGCTCGGCTTCTCGCGGGACGACATCGAGGGGAAGATCCTCGGCCGCTACATCGAGACGAAGATCCTCGACCGCTCGCCGTTCGAGACCCTCGACTCACCCGGGGTCGGGCAGATGCTGCGGATGGGCGCCTGGCTCGGCCGGTCGACGACCCCCGGGCTGAAGCTCGGCGTCTGTGGTGAGCACGGCGGCGACCCGGACTCCATCGACTTCTTCCACCACTCCGGGATCGACTACGTCTCCTGCTCGCCCTACCGCGTCCCGGTCGCCCGGGTGGCCGCGGCGCAGGCGGCGGTGCGGGCGGCGAACGCCTGATCAGTCGACGTGGAGGACGACCTTGCCGGTGACGGTGCGGTCGAGCAGCGCCTGCACCTGCGTTCCGGCCTCGCGCCAGCTCGCCTCGCGCTCGATCGAGCAGTCGAGCTTCCCGGCCGCGACGAGCCCCGCCAGGGTGGTGAGGAGCGTCGTGCCGCGGTTCGCGCTGCGCCGCAGCTCGGGGAAGACGAGCAGCCCGTACAGCGTGGCGCCGGGCGCGCGGCCGAAGAAGTCGCGGGTCTGGAAGGTCGTCTCGGTCTCGGTGGAGGCGAAGGAGACGATGATCCCGTCCGGGGCGACGTGAGCCAGCGCGGCTCCCAGCGTGGCGCCGCCGACGCCCTCGACGACGATGTCGAACTCGCCCTCGAGTTCGGTGAGCACCGCGTCGGCACCGAGAGCGGTGAGCGTCGCCGAGGCCGCGGTGTCGCGGACGAGCGCCGTCACGTGGGCCTGTGAGAGCTTCGCGAGCTGGATCGCGAAGCGCCCGACTCCACCGGTGGCGCCCGTGACGAGCACGCGCTTGCCGGCCGGGGTCCCCGCGATCTGCAGCGCGAGCAGCGCCGTCATGCCCGCGACCGGCAGCGTCGCGGCCTGCGCGAAGCTGACCTCCGGGGGCAGCGGGGCGAGGACGTCCGTCGGGACCGCGACCCGCTCCGCCCAGGCGCCCAGGCTCACCATGCCGACCACGCGCGTGCCCTCCTGCGGGCCGGAGCCGTCGGCCGCCGCCCGCTCGATCACGCCCGCCACGTCCCAGCCGGTGGTCGCGCCGGGCTCCATCTCGGCCAGGCGCCGCGACTCGCCGCGGTTCAGCGAGAACGCCTGGACGGCCACGAGCGCCTCGCTCTCGCGCGGCGTCGGGTCGTCCACCTCGGTCAGGGCGACGTGGGGGGCTTCGGCGGCGGCGGTGAGCGCGAGCATGCTCCGACGCTAGCCGAGCGGGCAAGGCCTCCGGTGCGGGTGCGAGAATCCCCGGATGGACCCCCACGCCCACCCCGGACCGGTCGCCGCCGCCCAGGCCGCCCGACGGATGGTGTGGGAGGCCGAGCACCTCTCGCCGCTCGCGGCGCGCTCGGACGGCGGCGAGCGCAGGACCCCCGAGGGAGAGTGCGGGCTGCGGTCGCCGTTTCAGCGAGATCGCGACCGGATCGTTCACTCGAAGGCGTTCCGGCGCCTCAAGCACAAGACCCAGGTCTTCGTGGCGCCCGAGGGCGATCACTACCGCACGCGGCTCACCCACACGCTCGAGGTCACCCAGATCGCCCGCACGGTCGCGCGCGCCCTTCGGCTGAACGAGGACCTCACCGAGGCGATCGGGCTCGGGCACGATCTGGGGCACCCGCCGTTCGGACACATCGGCGAGGACGTCCTCGACACCTGCCTGCGCGAGCGGTTCGGCCGCGGCTTCCGCCACTACGAGCACTCGCTCCGCGTCGTCGACGAGCTCGAGCGAGACGGGATCGGGCTGAACCTCACCGCGGACGTCCGTGACGGCATCCTCTGCCATTCCGGTCGGGCGCCGCAGCCCCGAACCCTCGAGGGCCGGATCGTCCGCCTGGTCGACCGGGTCGCATACATCAACCACGACATCGACGACGCCCTGCGGGCGGGCGTGCTCGCCGAGGCCGACCTGCCCGCCGACGCGATCGCGACGCTCGGGACAACCGGATCGATCCGGATCGACCGGCTCGTCCACGATCTCGTGGAACACGCGGACGCGGCCGGGGACATCGTGCAGGGCGCCGAGGCGGGGGAGGCGATGCTCGCGCTCCGCGCCTTCATGTTCGAGCGCGTCTACCTCGGCCCGCACGCCCGCCGGGAGCACGAGAAGGTCGAGCGCGTCATGCGCACCCTGTTCGAGCACTACTGCGAGCTGCCGGGCGGGCCTCCCGACGGCGGTGGCGCCCCCGGCGCGGACCTTCCCACCCGCATCACGGACTACCTCGCGGGCATGACGGACCGGTACTGCATCCGGACGTTCGAGCAGCTCGCCGTCCCCGAATCGCTCGCGTACTGATGCCGCGCTATCCCGACGAGGCGAAGGAGCAGATCCGCGACGCGGTCGACTTCGCCGATCTCGTCGGCAGCCGCGTCGAGCTGCGTCGGGCGGGCGCCGGACGCCTCGAGGGGCTCTGCCCGTTCCACGACGAGCGCAGCCCGAGCTTCGGGATCACCCCGGCGGAGAAGCTCTACCACTGCTTCGGCTGCGGGGCCGGGGGCGACGTGTTCAAGTACGTGATGGAGCTCGAGGGGCTCGATTTCGTCGGGGCGATGGAGTACCTCGCCGATCGGTACGGGGTCACCCTGGAGCCGGTCGAGGAGGATCCGCAGGCCGCCGAGCGCCGGCGCCGGGCCGACCGCCTGCACGAGCTGCTCGACCGCACCGCGTCCTTCTACGAGAAGTACCTCTGGCAGTCGGCCGAGGCCGCTCCGGCGCGGGAGTATCTCGCCGAGCGGGGTCTGCGGGAGGAGACGCTGCGCACGTTCCGGGTCGGCTACTCGCCCTCCCGCTTCGACGTGGTGCTCAAGGCCTCACGGCAGGCCGGGTTCTCGAACCGCGAGTGCGACGCGGCCGGGCTGACGCAGCGCTCGCAGTCCGGGCCGCTCATCGACCGGTTCCGCCGCCGCATCATGTTCCCGCTCGCCGACCGGCGGGGACGGGTGAACGGCTTCGGGGCGAGGGCGCTCGGCGCCGACCAGAAGCCGAAGTACCTGAACTCGAGCGAGAACGAGCTCTTCTCGAAGGGCCGAAACGTGTACGGCGCGCACCTCGCGCGCGTGGCGGCGACCAAGGCGGGCGCCGTGATCCTCTGCGAGGGCTACACGGACGTGCTCGCGCTGCACCAGGCGGGGCTGCCGAACGTGGTCTGCCAGATGGGGACGGCGCTCACCGAGGCCCAGGTCTCCGAGCTCGCCCGGCTCGCCCCTCGCGTCCACATGGCGCTCGACGCCGATGCGGCCGGCCAGGAGGCGATGCTTCGCGCCGCGAAGGTCGCGGCGGGACGGAAGCTCGAGCTGCGGGTGGTGAGCCTGCCCGAGGGGCAGGACCCCGCGGACGTCGTCGCCGACGGAGGTGCCGAGGCGATCACGACGCTCGTCGAGGGCAGCGTCCCGTTCGTGGCCTTCCGGGTACGGCGGGAGCTCGCCCGGGACGATCTGCACGAGGCCGAGGGCAAGGACCGGGCGATCGACGCGCTGCGACCGGTCTTCGCCGAGATCCCTCCGAGCGCGCTCCGGGAGGAGCTCATCCGGGCTGTAGCCGACGCGACCCAGCTCGCGCCGTCGCTGGTGGCGGGCTGGCTCGCCGGGCCGCCGCGCCGGCCGCAGGACATGGGAGGCCGGGGATCGGGCGAGGAGACACGCGGGAACGGTTCCGCGAACGGCGGGGAGAACACGCCCACCGGTATCGGCGTCGGCCGCCCCCGCCCGGCGAAGCGCTGGACGCCGCCCGGACCGCCGGCCCCGCCCAGCGAACCGAACCCCGCTGCACCCCGTTCGCGCGCGGGTGCCCCGGATCCGCTCGACATGCAGGAGCGCCAGCTCCTCGCCGCCTGCATCGGGGCACCGGAGCCGGGCGCGCGGCTGCTCGCCGAGCTCGACGCGGCCGAGGCGCTCTCGACCCCGCTGAACCGGCGGGCGCTCGCACACCTGCGGGTGCATCTGGCGACGCCGGCCCGGGCGCTCGACGACGACCCCGAGCTCGTCTCGCTGATCGCCGAGCTCGTCAACCGCGCCGGGCAGCTCAGCGCGAGCGAGGCCGGCGTGGAGGCCGAGGCGATCAAGCTGAGCATCGTCCGGCTCGACCGCCGGATCGCCGGGCTCCGGGCGGCGGGGGGCGGCGACATCGCCACCCTTGCCCGCGAGCGGGACGCCCGGAAGCGCGAGCTCGATGTCGCGGTCGAGCGCATGATGGAGGCCGAGCTCGGCTGAGCGGATCCGTCCGCTATACGAACTAGTGTTCGTATCATGCCCGGTCGATCGGAATGGCGAGGTGGACTCTCGCGCGAACAGCTCGAGCCGTTGGTGGACGCGGGACGGTCTCTAGCGCAGATTGGCCGTGAGCTCGGGGTGAGCCCCACGACGGTGCGCTACTGGTTGCGGCGCCACGGACTCGAGACGGGCCGGACCGTCCGGCTCAAGGCGACGAGATCCGCGCGTACCGCCGGGGAGCGGTCCACGCGGGCGGGGTGTCCCGTGCACGGACCTGACGTCGAGCTCGTTCGTCGCGAGGACGGTGGGTATCGGTGTGCGCGCTGCCGTAGCGAGGCGGTGGCCACCCGCAGACGTCGCGTGAAGGAGATCCTCCTGCAGGAGGCAGGCGGAGCGTGCGTCCTCTGCGGCTACGCGCGGTGCGTCGCCGCGTTGCAGTTCCATCACGTTGATCCTGCGAGCAAGTCGTTCGCGATCGCGGGCCACGGCATGTGTCGCTCGATCGAGCGAACGCGAGCAGAGGCGGCCAAGTGCGTGCTCCTCTGCGCGAACTGCCACGCCGAGGTCGAGAACGGGGCGCGTCAGCTACCATCGTCCGGCTTCCGCACGCAGGACGCGGCAGCCTCCGATCCGGGGTAGCTCAATTAGGCAGAGCATTCGACTGTTAATCGAAGGGTTGTGGGTTCGAGTCCCACCCCCGGAGCTGTATTACTGCGCAGCTGGCGCCGCGTAGTTCTCCAGCAGCCGCACAGCCCGCGGCCCTGCCGGATTCACCTCGGCCCAGGCGGCCAGGCTCCGGGCCTCCGCGCGAAAGGACGGCTCGCTCAGCGCGCGTTCGACCGCAAGGCGCACCGCCCGCGGTCCGAGCAGGCGTCGGGGGATGCGCACGCCCACGCCCGCCCAGTCGACCCGGGCCGCGTTCTCGTTCATGTCGCCGGCGGCCGGGGCGACGACGGGGACCGACCCTGCCGTCAGCGCCCGGAGCACGGTGCCGTGGCCCCCGTGGCAGACCACCACGTCGCAGTGCGGCATCGTGCGCGCGTAGGAGACCCAGTCGACGAGCCGCGCGTTGTCCGGCACCGCCACGGCGGGGATGGGCCGGCGTCGGTTCGTCGCAGCGAGCACGCGGACCGGCGCGTCGGCGAGCCCGGCCAGCGTCGCCCGCAGGAGCTCGTGGCGCGGATCCTGGGAGGTCGACGGCGCCACGAGGACGAGCGGGGCGTCCCCCGGCGGCAGCTCCACCGCGTCGGTCGGGGGCTCCCACTGGAGCGGACCGACGACGTGCGTGTTGCGGGCGGAGGCCGACGGGCGCGGGTACTCGAGCTGCGGGAACGTGCCGACGAGGCAGAGCCCCTGCGAGATGCCTCCGTGGACGTGGGCGAGTGGCGGCAGCCCGAGCCGGGAGCGCGTCTCGTTCAGCTCCTGGCGCCCGTACTCGAGCCCGCGGTCCATCAGCCGATTGGTGGGCCCCCACATCCGTCGCCCGAGCCTGGTTCGCGGGAGCCGCGCGCCGACCGAGTAGGGGGCGAAGCCCGGGGCCGGGCGCGGGTCGACGTGGGGGATGAGCGTCGCGCTGCGGACGCCCTCGAGCTCCGCCGCGAGGGCGGGGGCGAGGGTCAGGATGTCCGCGACGACCACGTCGGGGGCGAACTCCCGGACGAGGGGCCGGGTGTCCGTCGTCGCGTGGACCACCGCCTCGTAGGGCTTCAGCGGCCGGTCGCGGGTGGGGAAGACGTGGTACTCCGGGGCGTCCGCGAAGGCGATGCCCTCGGCCTCGACCTCGGGCCGCCACCGCGCCCAGCTCTGCAGGCAGACCTCGTGCCCGCCCTCCCGTAGCGCCTTGGCCAGCGCGATGGCGGGGAAGGTGTGGCCGGGGTCTCCGAACGCCCCGACCAGGACCCTCATGCCTCGCTCACGCGGCGAGCTCGGCGACCAGCCGCAGCTGCTCGAGGCGCTCGTCCCGCGTGAACGCCACAGGCGTCACGCCCAGGGTGCCGACCCCGGCCTCGCGGTAGGCCGCGATGCGCTCACGCACGTGTTCCTTCGGGCCACAGAGCGAGATCGCGTCGATCAGCTCGTCCGGGATCGCCGCGGCGGCCTCCTCCTTCTTGCCGTCGAGGTAGAGATCCTGGACCTCCTTTGCGGCGGCCTCGTAGCCGTAGCGCTGCACGAGCTGGTTGTAGAAGTTCTTGTCGCGGCTGCCCATTCCGCCGACGTACAGCGCGAGGAACGGACGCATCAGGTTGCGCGCCTTCTCACGGTCGTCGGAGACGTAGACCTGCACCTGCGGGGCGATCTCGACGTCGTCGACCGTCTTGCCGTTTCCGGCCCGGTCGACCCCCGTCTGCAGCTCGTCCCGGATCACGTTCACGTGCTCGGGGGAGAACAGGGTCGGGATAACGCCGTCGGCGATCTCCGCGGCGAGCTGGGTGTTCTTCGGCCCGATCGCGGCGATGAAGATCGGCACCTGCTCCTGCACGGTCCCGATCGTGAGCTTGAGCGCCTTGCCGGGGCCGTCGGGGAGGGGGAGCTCGAGCGTGTCGCCCTTGAACTGCACCCGCTCACGCGCGAGCGCCATCCGCAGGACGGCGACGTACTCGCGCGTCCGCTGCAGCTGCTTGGCGAAGCGGACGCCGTGCCAGCCCTCGGAGACCTGCGGGCCGCTCGAGCCGATGCCGAGGATGAAGCGACCCTCGGAGAGCTGGTCGAGCGTCGCGGCCGTCATCGCGGTCATGCCCGCCGAGCGGCCCGGCATCTGGAAGATCGCGGAGCCGAGCCGGATCGTGGAGGTCTGGCCGGCCAGCCAGCCGAGGATCGTCGCCGCGTCCGAGCCGTAGGCCTCCGCCGTCCAGACGGAGTCGTAGCCGAGCTTCTCCGCCTCCAGGACGACGTCGAGCTGGTCCTGCGAGGTGAGGCCGAGGCCCCAGTAACCGAGGTGCACGCCGAGCTTCATCTGCAAGAGACCTTTCAGGGGGAGGAAGTTCTTCGACCGGGGCGGGAAACGCCGTAACGTGCGGCGCCCGACCCCCGAGCCGGACCTCACCTTATGCCACGAAGCCATTCCACGATCGAGGACCTCCGCCGGGTCATCGACTGCCTGCCGACCCACACCCGCGAGGCGATGCTCGAGGGCATCGGCAGCAACGACATCATCGTCGGCGCGTACTCCGACCGGGACGGCGGGATCTGTCCGATGCTGGCCGCGCACCGCTGCGGCGGCCGGACGAGCTTCATCTCCTTCGCCCGCGCCTGGGACGCCTTCACGGGCGTGAAGCGCGCACGCCGAGCGACGCGTCGCGAGCTGCGCATCTTGGAGACGCACCTCATCGCATCGCTGGCCGCGGAGCGCAGCAGTGCCGGCGTACCGGCCAGTGACCTCGGCGCCGCCATCAGCGCCCACCAGAGCCTGCGGGGCGACCGCCGCCGCGAGGCCACGGGGCCGGCCCTCGACTTCGCCGGCGCCATCGCCGAGCACCAGTCCGCGACCCGCGCACGTCGCGGTCGCGAGGCCGAGCAGACCGGCGGCTGGGGCTTCCTCCGGGACCGTCGCGACCGCCAGGACGCGGAGCGCGCGCTCGATCGTGCCGAGCGGGAGCGGGCACGCCAGGAGCGCGAGCCCGAGTTCGCCTGACCGGTCGCGGCGCGCGGGGGAGACCCGCAGCGCCGCACCGGCCGTCGCTCAGCCCGCCGCGTTCGGGAGGAGCCCGCCGCCCGGCTGCAGGAACTGGATCTCCGGCACGACGCAGCCCGGGGAGGTCTTGAGCAGGTAGCGGACGGATTCGGCGATGTCCTGCGGCGTGATCATCGTCTCCGCGGGCACGTGCTCCTTCACGAACTCCGTCATCGGGGTGTCGACGAACCCGGGGCAGAGCGCGGTCGACTTGATGCCGTCGTTCGCGAGCTCCTTGTTCATCGCCTGCGTGAAGCCGACGACGCCGTGCTTCGTGGCGGAGTAGACGCTCAGCCACCCTTCGCCGACCTTGCCCGAGATCGAGGAGGTGTTGACGACCAGGGCGTTCCGGTGCTCGGCGCCCGCGGCCTTCAGGAGCGCGGCGGCCTCACGGTAGAAGAGGAAGATCGAGCGCAGGTTCGTGTTCAGCTGGATGTCGACCTTCTTGGTCGTCAGGTCGCCGACGAGCTCGCCGATACCGACGCCCGCGTTGTTGACGAGCACGTCGAGCCGGCCGTAGGCCGCCTCGTGCTGGGCGACGACGTCCTTGATGGTGTCCTCGTCTCCGAGGTTCCCGGCAATGTGCTGGACCTCGTACCCCTTGGCCCGGAGCCCCTCGGCCGCGGCCTCGAGCTTCTCGGGGCGCCGGGCGGCGACGGTGAGCTTGAAGCCCTCCTCGCCGAGCATCTCGGCGATCGCCAGCCCGATCCCGCTGGAGGCTCCGGTGATGAGTGCTGCCCGCTCTGCCATGTCGCTGCTCCTCGTGCGTTGGTTTCCCCCATCCAACCAGGCGACTGCCGCGGATGCGGACGTCGACCGCTTAGGCTCCCCCGCGATGTCCCGCCGCCCGCTTCTCCCCGTGCTCGCCACGGCCGCCCTGTTCGCGGTCGGTGGCTGTGGTGGAGCAGGCCAGGAGGGCGCGTCGCCGCCGAGCGCGCCGGCCCCGAGCGGGCAGGTCGCCGACTTCCCGAGCGCGGAGACGGCCGACACCCTTTCCGAGCTCCAGGGGGATCTGCCGAAGGGGCCGATCCTCCAGCCGGCGGTCTCCCTCCTCGAAAAGGGGACGAACCGCCTGGCCTTCGCCATCTTCGACCTCGCCCGGACGCAGCTCTCGGGGGCGGAGGTGGTCCTCTACACCGCGGCGCCGGACGGCACGGGGGTCCGCGGACCCTACGCGGCCCGGTCGGAGTCGCTGAAGGTGAAGAGCGCGTTCGCCTCCCGGACGACACTCGACGACCCGGATGCGGCGAAGTCCGTCTACGTGGCCGACGTGCCGTTCAAGCGGAACGGTGGGGTCTCGGTGATCGCCCTGGTCCGCATGGACGGACGGCTCATGCGCACGGACGCCGAGGTGATGCGAGTCGGGAGCAAGGGTGCGACCCCGCCCGCGCCGGGGGAGCCCGCCGTAGCCGTCGATACCGACACCCTCGCCTCCGCGGGGGGTGACGAGCGGAGCATCGACACCCGCACGCCGCCCGCGCCCGAACTCCACCGGATCAATCTTCGTGACGTGCTCGGCAAGAAGGCCGTGGTGCTGCAGTTCGCGACGCCGCAGCTGTGCCAGAGCCGCGTCTGCGCACCCGTCGTCGACATCGCCCTCCAGGCCAAGGCCCGCGCGGGGAGCAAGGTGGCCTTCATCCATCAGGAGGTCTTCCGCGACAACAAGGTTCAGAAGGGCGTCCGGTCCCAGCTGGCGGACTGGAAGCTCGCCACCGAGCCGTGGACGTTCGTGATCGATCGGCAGGGCATCGTCCGCTCCCGGTTCGAGGGTCCGATGTCCTCCGGCGAGCTGGAGCGCGCCGTCGCCGCGGTGCGCTGAACCTCGGCGCACGCACGCGGTACGCATCGTTTGGTGCAGGTTGGGTCAGGGCACCCCCCGAAGACACCGCTACCTGGGAGACCTCACCGATGACCCACCTCCGACCCGCGATCGTGCCCGCCGCGCTCGCCGCCCTCTCGATCGCCCTCGTCCCCGCCGCCGCAAGCGCCGCCGACGCGCAGCAGCCACGCCCCGGGTGCGGCTACGGCGACGCGAACCACAACCACCAGGCCGCCCCCGGCCAGGACCCCCTCGGTTTCCGGCCCGGCGGCGGCGCCGGCGACGCCAACCACACCCACACCGCACCGCCCGGGCAGGCTCCGGCCGGCGGCGGGTGTCGGGCGACCCCGCCCGGGGCTGCAAGCCGCGCTGAACCGTCAGGGCTGGCTCCGGCGCCGCTGTAGAGTCGTCACGCGTTTCACGGCCAGGCGCCGGTAGCTCAGCGGTAGAGCAGCGGGCTCATAACCTGTCAGACCCTGGTTCGAATCCAGGCCGGCGCATGAGGAAATAGCCTGCAGATCGAGCGACTCGCAGGACGCACGCTACGGCACGACTGGGTCACGTCCCAGTCGACGTTCACCTGTGGCCTTGAGCGATGTGCTGTCGGCCGCGACGAAGCCACTAAGCCACGATGTAGGCACTCCCGGCCTGCCAAAACACGATAAAGACCTCGGTGAGCATCGCGGAGAACGTCGTCAGGGCGACAACGATCGCGAGCGCGTAGCCGACGACAAGAAGCGCCCCGCGCAGTACCGCGGTTCGCCAAACGGTAAAGGTCCCCAGGACGATGGAGCTGCGGCGGGAACCCCGGGACCACCGGATGCTGCTGACGTAGGCTGCCGTCATGGACCTCAGTCACAAGCGCGTCGGCTCCGGCCCGCCGCTCCTGCTCATCCACGGGCTCGCGGGATCGCAGGACTCGTTCGACACGATTATCGATGCGCTCGCCGCCAAGCACGAGGTCATCGCCATCGACCTGCCGGGCTCGGGCAAGAGCGCGGCGCTGCCCGGAGACCACACGATTCCGGCCTACGCCGACGCTGTGACGGCGTGGCTCACGGAGCAAGGGCTGCGCGGGATCGATGTCGTCGGCAGCTCGCTCGGCGCTCGGCTCGCGCTAGAGCTTGCCCGTCGGGGCGGGATCGTCGGCCGCGTCGTGGCCCTCGATCCAGGCGGCTTCTGGGGCTCGGCTGCGCAGCGCTTCTTTGGCGTGTCCGTCGGCGTCTCGATCAAGCTCGTCAACGCCCTGCGCCCACTGCTGCCCTTCCTCACGGGCAACCCCGTGACCCGCACGATCCTGCTCCCGCAGTTCACTACGAAGCCTTGGGCGATCCCGCAGTCCGTCGCCCTCCCCGCGCTGCTCGGCTTCAAGGACCCGGGCACGAAATCCGCCTTCGCGTTCCTCTCGAAGGGGCCGCAGCAGGAGGGCGTCCCGGCCGGCGCGCTCGAGAAGCCCGTCCTGATGGTCTGGGGCAAGCAGGACTACGTGACGCCGCACCGCCAGTCGACGCTCGCGCAGCAGCGCTTCCCGGACGCCGAGATCCGCAAGCTCGACCGATGCGGCCACTTCCCGCACTGGGACCAGCCCGAGCAGACGGCGGAGCTCATCCTCCGGCACACAGCAGCCTGAGGCCGGGCGGGACGGACGCACGCCCGGCGGGGACGGTGATCTCGCGAAGCGGCGAACGCGTGAAACGTCGCGGAGCATGAAACCCGGCGGTCGGAGAGGTCAACAGAGAAAAACGAGTGAGAGGCGCGCCAGCCCCGCAGCTGCGTCCCGATCAAGGGCCGTAGTGCAGGTGCTCGTGGACCTCACGCCCGACCCGGTCGACGTGGCTCTGCCGACGCGAGCCTGCGGGCGATGAGGACTCCGACCAGCGCGGCGGGCACCGAGAGCAGGAGAAAGCCGATGCCTACGATAATTCCGATGCCGTAGTCCGGCGCCCCTCCAGGCGTGTAGCCCCAGGGAAGGGCTAGCACCGGAAGGACGAGCAGGGGCAGAACCGGTGACCACCACCCGCGAGTAAGAAGCCCGGCGAGCAGAGCCGACGCGAGCGCCACCAGGACGAACGTTTGCAACGCGTACTCCTCTGGGCCAATATCAGTGCCCGTCGCGAAGAGCACCCACCAGCTAGCGACGTAGGCGATCGCGATTAGGACGCTGCGCAAAGCATCGGTCACCGCTCGTTGGGGCCTCGGGAGTGCATGCAATCTCTTACACCCCGTGCCGGCGCGCGGTCACGCCAGGCGGCAGAGGGGCGCCTCCGTCGGCCGTCTCAGCGTCTCACTAGCCGTTCGTCGTCGGATGGCCGCGAGCTTGCTCCTACCGCGTTTCGTTGACGATCAGCGCCCCGGTCGCGACGGCGGCTTCGCTGAGGTCGCGGTCCCACGTGGCGAGCAGGACGTCGTGGGCGTTGATCGCGAGCGCGCTGGCGAGGTGGACCGCGTCGTAGCCGCGGAGGCCGTGCTGTTCGGCGAGATCGCCGGCGACGCGGGCAAGGGCATCGTCGACAGCGACGAGTCGAAGTTCGGCCTGCAGGGCTTCGAGCCCGGCGCGGGCTTGGTCAAGGCCAGTGTCGTCGAGGCGGGTGCCGCGGTGGGCGGCGGCGAGCGCGGCGCGCGCCTCGACGTAGACAAGCTGTGAGGCGACTGCGGTGTCGGCTCGCTGCCAGAGCTCAACGGCACGATCTGATCCCCGCTCTTCGACAAGGAGCTTGATGAGCGCCGAGGTGTCGAAGTAGACGATCACCCTCGTTGGTCGGAGACGAGGTCGGACACCGACCCAGTCGCCTGAACCCGCACCGGTACGTCGCGCCGACGGGGGGCCGTCGGTTCTCGGACCAGGCCACGCGCTCTCAGGTCGCCGAGCGGATCCCGATCTTTGACAGGGACCAATCGTGCGACCAGGCGGCCGCGCGAGGTGACGCCGATCTCTGCGCCGTTCTCCACATGCTGGAGGTAGCGGCTGAGGTGGTCGTGCAGCTCGCGGACGCCGACCTCGCCGCGAAGTTCGTCATGTAGCGTCATGAGACGTACGATAGACGCTACACCGGGTGGAAGGGGGCCCGACACCCTGGTTCGAATCCAGGCCGGCGCACCTGCACCACCTCGTGGCTACAGCTCGAGGAGCTGTTCGGTCGGAGCTGCGCTGAGCGGGAGCTCGATGGTGAAGGTGGAGCCGACGCCGAGCTCGCTCTGGAGGGAGATCGTGCCGTGGAGGGCGGTGACGAGCTTGCGGGTCAGGGGAAGCCCGAGCCCGGTGCCGTGGCGCTTGCCCTGGGCGCCGTCCACCTGGGCGAACTCGTTGAAGATGCGCTCGCGGTCCTCCTCGGCGATGCCGGCGCCCGTGTCCTGGACGGAGATCCGGACGTGGTCGGCGTCGGCGGGCCCGGCGTGGATGGTGATCGCTCCCGTCGACGTGAACTTCGCCGCGTTCACCGTCAAGTTGCGCAGGACCTGCCCGACGAAGTACCGATCGGTGACCAGCGTCGGGGTATCGCCCTGCACGTGGACCGAGAAGTGGACGGCGTCGGAATCGAGCAGTGCCCGGAACGTGCCCTGGAGCTCTCCGAGCAGCGCACGGAGGTCGACCGGCTCGAAGCGGACCGGTCGGAGTGCCCCGGAGCGCATCCGGGCGTTCTCGAGCTGCTCGTCGACGACGCGGAGCGCCTCGTGGATCGTGCCGCGGACGCTGACCAGGTCGGTGCCGAGCTGGTCGGTGGCCAGCTCGGGGTCCCGGTCGTCGATCATCAGCTCGAGCAGGCCGTCACCGGCGTAGAGGGGGCCGCGAACCTCGTGGGCGAGATAGCTGAGCAGCTCCTCCTGCTGGGCAGAGGCCTCCCGGAGCTCCTGCGCCTGGCCCGTGACCTCGGCGAACAGCGCTTCGATCGACGCAGTGCGGTCAGCGAGCTCGGCGGTGCGGTCGGTCACCCGCCGCTCGAGTTCCGCGCGCGAGATCTTGGCTCGCTGCTGCAGAGATTGATGCTCGCGAACGTTCGCGGCGAACGCGTCAGCCTGTGCGGTCAAGTAGGCCAGAAGGGAGCGCTCCTCCGCGTCGAAAGGGGCGCCCGTGCGGGCGATGGTCACGAGGGCCACCGGGTCGGAACGGGGACCGATGGGCGTGGCGAGCGCCCAGCCGGCGCCGTTGCTGGCCTGGGCGGGTGACGCGGTGCTGACGGCGTTGCGCTCGGCCGCGTCCAGGAGCTCGTGGAGCTCGGTCTCGCTGCCGGTGCGGAAGTGCGGATGGATGTGCGCGTCGTTGATGAGGCCCCCGCGGCCGGCCTGGGCTTCGAGCGCCTCGGTGGCGGCACGGGTCATGGTGCACACGAGTGCCTCGAGCTCGGGCCCGGAGGCGAACGCATCGCCGATGCGGCGAACGGCGACGCGCAGGCGCCGCCGTTCCCGTTGCAGGGCCTCGAGCTGTGCGCTGAGACGCTGTGTGCGCATGCTGCGGTCGCGCGCCGTATGGGCCATGAGCGCGACAAGCGGCAGCAGCGTGAGGGGAGCCAACGGCAGGGAGGCGGCGTTCCCGGCGGCGACGGCCATCGCGCCGACGGGTGTGAGGGCAGCGTCGAGAGCCCAGACCTGGCCGGACACGAGCGCCTGGACCCCCGGTCGCACCCCGAGGACCAACCAGTCGCGGAAGAGGGATGAGAAGAACTCGGCCAGGCACTGGGCGCCGAAGGCAGCGACGAGGATCCACCAGGGTGCCTGGGTGACGTCCGTGTACCCGGTGGCCGTGAGCAGGATCGCCGGCCCGAGGACGTACGCGGCGTCCCCGCCACAGAAGCTCAGGCGATCCCAGTGCGATCGACCGCGCATGGCGGTGGTGATGGTGCCGAGCATGAGCCCGGTGAGGACCATGAACGGCACGAGCTGCGCGTCGGCGTGCGCGAACAGCGCGACCAGGAAGAGCTGGGTCGGGACCACGACGCCGGTGGCGATCGGGTAGTCGACGCGGGAGGCCACCGCGTAAGCGACCAGCATCACGAGCGAGATCGGCTCGGCCTCGGGCAGCGCGCCGCCGCCCAGGACGAGCAGCCCGACGGCGGCGAGGAGGAAGATCAGCGTCAGGCTGAGTTCGACCGTGAGCTCGCGCGCCTCGAGCTTGCGCTCACGGCGTACGAACGACGCTTCCAGCATCCTCTCGATCTCGCCGCGCTCGCTGTCGAGCGATGTGAGGGACGTCTGCGGTGGATTCGCGACAGACATCAGGTTCGTTTATACCGGGCTGCCCACCTGCAGGACAAGGCTGGGAGCTCGACTGCGAGCGTCCTCGGCCCGCTTTTGGGACGTGGTGAGCTCAGCGGCTGGCCCGGGGGTCGATCCAGAAATCGTCGACCTGGAATCGGCTCTCCTTCCCGCCTCCGATGAAGGAGACCCGGATCTGCTGCCAGCCGGGGCCCTTCGCCGGCTTGAGGCTCAACCGCTTCGAGAGCGCCCAGCCGCCCCGGCCCTTGCCCTTCTCCTTCTCCTTGGCCCCCTGGAACGTTCCGGTGCGCTTGGGCTTGGTCCAGACTCCATCTCGCAGGTAGGAGACCGCGAAGGACACCTTGTCCTTCCCGATCAGGTTGCGGGACCGAAGGCGCGCGGTGGGGTAGTCACTGGTGATGCAGAGCGGCGGGCTCGTGGCGACGCCGTCGCTCCCGAGGTCGAGTACCGCTCCGGTGCTTCCGTCCGCCTGCATCGCCCTGACCACTGTGGCGCCGTTGCTGAACGACCAGCCAGCAGACGTCGCGTCGTCGAAGTAGCCGCCCGGGGCCAGCGCGTAGAGGGCCTTGTCTCCGATCTCGGCGAACACCTGCGACACCGGTGGGTGCGTGCAATCGGTGAACTGCGCCTGTGCTGGTGTCGTGGATGCCCCCATAAGGGTCATCGCCCCGAGGGTCGTAAGGGCGGTGCGGCGAGCAGTCGGGATCACGCGGCGAGATTACACTGTGAATTTTGCTCAGTGGTTTTTAGCGAATGGGGGTGCAGCACGAACAGCGTCGCGCCTCGACGCGCGACGAGCGCACCCCGGAAGCAGCGATCGGCTCAGCGGCTGGCCCGGGGATCGATCCACAAGTCGTCGACTTGGAACCGGCTCGTCTTGCCTTTCCCGGTGAGGGAGATACGGATCCACTGCCAGTCAGGCTGTTTCACGGGCTTGATGTTCATCGGGTTCGAGAGCCTCCACCCGCCAGAGTCTCCCGGGAGCGAGCCGGTCGAACTCGGCTTCGTCCATCCGTCGCCGTTCGGGTACGAGACCGCAAAGTCGACCCCTTCGCCGCCAGCGAGGTTGCGGGACCACAGACGAGCGGTGGTGTAGTCGACGGTGATGCAAAGCGGGGGCGTGGTGGCCACGGCGCCACTCGGAAGGTCGAGAACGTACCCCTTGCTGCCGTCGGACTGAAGCGCTGTGGTCGCGGCGGCTCCGCCGCTGAGCTTCCAGTCGCTTGAGGCCAGATCGTCGAAGTCGCCGTTCGGGGCGAGCGCGTAGAAGTTGTAGTCGCCGAACGGGGCGAAGGGTTGCGACACGGCAGGGTGGGTGCAGTCGGTGAAGGCCGCCTGCGCGAGGGGCGCGACCGCACCGCCGAGCGCTACGGCGCCGACCGTTGAAAGTGCAAGCAAGCGTGTCCGGAGGCCCATGGACCGGAAACTACAGTTCCGCTTTTGGTCAGTGTTTTTCACCACAGAAGCTCATACCGTTTTCACACCCGGCGCCCCCGCTGTCAGATGATCGTGCCGCAGGTCCGCGCGCTCTTCACCCAGGCCTTGCCTTTGGGGCAGCGTGGGTACCTGCGCTTGATGTTGTCGCGGAACTTCGACCAGTAGTGCTTCGCGACGGTCTCCGCGTTGAACGGGCCGAGCAGGGAGGCCTTGCTCACGGGCCCCCACGCGTTGACGCGCAGGTACTTGTGGTCGCAGAACTGGAAGTCGTTCGACGGGGCACAGGTTCGGAAGAAGCGGAACGTGATGGTCCGGCCCGCGCCCTCGGGGTGGCCCGGCAGCGACAGCAACGCGAACCCGTTCTCGGCGATCGTCGTCACCCGCACCGGTCCGTTCGGGCCTGGTGCCTCCAAGCTGCACTCCTTACCGACGCGTAGCCGGGCGCCGCAGCCCTGGAACGAGAAATAGCGCGAGAACCTGTGGGTGAGCTGGTTGGTCAGCTCGCCGTAGCTCCAGCCCTTGAAGCGGGTCCCGAGATCGTAGATCTGGTCGTAGGACCCGTAGCCGCCCTGGGGGGTCGGGAGCTCCTTCGGCGCGGGCGCCGGCGCGGGCTGGGGCGCGGGCTTCTCCCCGCACGAGGGCACGCCCGGGATGCGCCCGTCCGTGTAGGTCTTGATGAAGTGATCGGGGACGAAGAGACCGTCGATCTTGTCCCACAGCTTGGACCCGTAGGCGTTCTGGCCGCTGACCTGGCACTGAATGCGCTTCCACTGGCCGGCGCGGACGTGATCGATCCTGGCCCGAGGCTCGGCCTGGGGGAGGGCTCGGCCGTCGAGATCGGCGGTGACGAGGTAGGTGTTCGTCGGCTTCCACGGCCCCGGGCCACGCACCTTGGCCGCTTGCGCGCTCGAAGCGCCGAGGGCGCAGAGCAGGGTTGCGATCAGCAGTCCGAGCGGCATCGTGCGGGGCATGACCTCATTCCTATCCCGGTCGAGCGCTCCGAGGAGGCCATTCTCACGGCCTCCTCACTGAGCGACGAGGCGAACCGGACGGGCCGGGACGAACGCGAACCGTTCGCCGCAGGCCCCGGTCGAAGCGGCATGACGAACACCGGAAAGAACACGACCATCGTCGCCGCGCTGCTCTGCGCCCTGGCGGCGCCCGCCGTCGCGGCGGCGGCGACCGACGGCAAGAAGCTCGTCGGCACCGGCATCAGCCGGGAGCCGAACGACACTCGGCGGCTGACGGTGAAGGCCGAGCCGGCCGACGGAGGCTCCGCCGAGGGCCGCGTCAGCTTCCAGCACGACAACGACCCGAACGGGATCTCGCGGTTCAAGGGGACGGTCACGTGCCTGCGGATCACCGGTGCGGTCGCCCAGATCTCCGGCACCGTGACCCGGGGTGAGACGGCCGCCGGGGTGGTGCTCACCGGCAAGCAGTACGCCTTCACCGTCTCGCTCGGTGACACCCAGCGCTTCTCGCTGCCCCGCTTCGGCGACACGATCGCCCCTTGCGGTGGCGGTCGCCCGGAGACCGTGGCGGTCACGCAGGGTCAGTTCAAGACCCGTTAGCCGACTGTCGGTCGCTGAGGTCGGACTGACCGACCTCAGCGACCGACGGGTCAGCTGGACTTGGGAAGGCGCGGGCCCTTGCCCGCGGTGGTGGGCAGGCCCTCGCGCTCCCAGGCGAGCATGCCCCCCTCGACGTTCTGCGCACTGACCTCGCCGCCCGCCGCGGTCTTGACCGCGAGCCCGCTGCGGGCGCCGGAGCGGCAGACGAAGGCGATGTCCGTGCTCTGGCCCGCGAGCTCGTCGAGCACGGAGCCGATCTGACCGAGCGGGACATTGACCGCCTCGGGGGCGTGTCCGCTCTGATACTCGTCCGGCTCCCGCACGTCGATGAGCAGGAGGTCCCCCCGCCCTGCGCCCGCCGCCGCAGCGGCGGGCGTCAGGGGCTGGGTGCGGCGCTTGCGTCCGAAGAGCCCCATGTCAGTGACCGAACCGGACGTCGGGGAGGATGCGACCGAGCCAGCCCGGCACCCACCAGGCCTTCGCTCCGGTGAGCCGCAGCAGGACCGGGACGAGCAGCAGCCGGACCAGGAACGCGTCGAGCAACACGGCGACGCCGAGGATGATCCCCATCTCCTTCGGGGGCAACGGCCCCGACAGCGCGAAGGTGAAGAAGACCGCGACCATGACCGCGGCAGCCGCGAAGATCACGCGACCGGAGTGGGCGAGGCCGCCGACCATCGCCTCCTCGGGGTCATGGCTTGCGTCCCAGTGCTCCTTGGCGCTCGAGAGCAGGAACACGGTGTAGTCCATCGAGATCGCGAAGATCATCGCGAAGAAGAACACCGGTCCCCACGCGTCCAGGAAGCCCTGCGGCTCGAACCCGAGCAGCCCCGAGCCGGTGCCGTCCTGGAAGATCCACTTGGCCACGCCGAACGCGGCGCCGGTAGCCAGCAGGTTCGTCAGCGTCCCGATCAGGGCCACCAGCGGTGCCTGGAGCGCCACGAGCAGCAGCAGGAAGCCGAGGGCCAGCACGACCCCGATGACGAGCGGCGTCTTGGCGGAGAGCTCCTCCTCCAGGTCGTAGTTCTCCGCCGCCGTGCCGCCTACCTGGGCGAGGGCCGGCATGGAGGTGCGCAGCCGCGCGATCGTGTCACCGAGCGCGGGATCGGAGGGATCGACCTTCGGGACGGCCTGGATCATCACGACGTCCTTCGAGGCTCCGGGCTGCGGCGGGGTGACCTGCGCGATGCCCGGGTCCGCCTTCAGCGCGGTGCTGGTCGCCACGGCGTCTCGCGCCGGGGCCGTGACCTGCAGGGTGCCGGGTGCGCCGGGACCGAACGCGTCCTGGACGAGCCCGTAGCCGACGCGGGAGGAGTCCCCGTCCGGCACGACCTTGATCGAGGGCATGCCGGTGTCCAGCGAGAACGCGGGGATGGCAAGCGCCACGAGGACCGCGAGGGCAGCGAGGCCAGGAAGCAGCGGCTTGGCCCAGAGGCGCCGGCCCCACGCCGCGAAGCGGGGGGAGCGGTGCTGCGAGGTCTTCGACCACGGCAGCGCGAAGCGGTCCACGCCCGGCCCCATGCGCCCGAGAACCGCCGGCAGCAGCGTGAGCGTCGCGCCCAGGATGAAGGCGACGCTCAGCATGATCCCGAGCGCCATCGAGCGGAAGGCGGGGCTGTCAACGAGCATGACCGCGCTGAGCGAGATCAGCACCGTCACGCCACTGAAGAGCACGGCCTTGCCGGCGGTGTCCATCGTCTTGCCGACCGCCATCGGGATGTCGTCGGGCTGGTCGGACATCGCGGCGCGGAAGCGCATGACGACGAACAGCGCGTAGTCGATGCCGAGCGCGAGAGCGAACATCAGCGCGAAGTTCATCGCCCAGATCGAAACGTCCATGAACAGCGTGGTGAGGTAGAGCGAGCCCGCGGAGGCGGCCAGGCCGAGGATCGTGAGCAGCAGCGGCAGGCCGGCGGCGGCGAGCGAGCCGAACGCGAGCACGAGGATGCCGAGCGTCACCGGCCAGGAGATGAGCTCGGATTTCATCATCGCGTCCTTGTTGGCGATGTTGAAGTCCGACCACAGCCCGGAGGCGCCGGTCATGGCGATCTGCACGTCGGCGTCGCCGAGATCGCGCACCTGCTCCTTCAGGTCGTCGGCGGCCCGCACCATCTCGTTCGGGTTCTCCGCGGCGCCCGCGGTGACGATCGCGGTCTTCCCGTCCTGCGAGATCGTCGTGCCCGCCATCGGCGGCACGACCTGCGAGACGCGCTCGTCGGCCTGCAGCACTCCGGTCACCCGGGTGATCCGCTCCTTGAACTGCGGGGAGTCGACGGTCTGGGTGTCGCTGTGCATCGCCACCTGGAGTGAGGAGGAGCTGAGCCCGCCGAACTCACGGTCGACCAGCGAGCGCACCTCCACCGACTCCGAGCTGGACGCCTGCCAACCCGCGCCGGAGAGCGCGTGCTCGACCTTGGGCGCGAAGGCGCCGAGGACGATGACGAGCACCGCCCACGCGCCGAAGATGATGCGGCGGTGCGTGGCCGCGAAGTGGCCGAGCCGGCCTACGGGGCCGAGCGGTCGGGAGGTGGCGGGGCGCGTGGCCTCACCCGTTGCTTCGGTGTCGGTCCTCGTCTCATCGGTGATCGGGTTCATCGGGCGACTCCTCGCTGCAGGTGGAAAGTGCGGGACAGGAACAGCGACATCGGGCAGTCGCCGAGGGCGACGAATAGCCACTGGTTGACGCCGACGAAGGCGACCAGCAACAGGAACCAGATGGAGACGAAGGCGGAAAGGGCGGCGCCGAGCAGCGTCACGGTGCCGCCGACGGCGAACAGCGCGCGCTCAAGGCCCCATCCGGGGCGCGAGGCCAGTGGATCGACGGGACAACTGCGGTTCTCGACGTTCATCGTGCCTCCTCGAGGTTGGTTCGCATGAGCAGTTCGAGCTCGACGAGCTGGTCGTGCAGCCCGCCGCAGACCTGCTCGCACAGCTCGAGGACGGTGGTGTCGGCGATCGCGTACTGGACGGTGGTGCCGTCCTTGCGCCGCGAGACGATGCCGGCCTGGTGCAGCACGCCGAGGTGCTTCGAGATGTTCTGCTGTCCGGCGTCGAGGGTCTGCGCCAGCTGGCCGACGGACTGCTCGCCGTCGCGCAGCAGGTCGAGGAGACGGATGCGGGTCGCGTCGCCGATCACCCGAAGGCGCTGCGCGACGATCTCCGCGATCTCCGGCGGAAGGGGGGAGGGAAGGGCCATGGCCGAACTGTACCACAACACAACTCTGTAGTGGTATTGGCGCGGACCCCGGAGTCAGACCTCGCGCGCCGCCGAACGGAGGGTGTCGATGTCGGCGAGGATCGCGTCGAGCATGAACTCGACGTCGGGGACGAGTTCGGGGCAGCAGACGAGGCCGAAGTCGAGCCTGTCGAGGTAGCTCTGGACGGTGATGTTGAGCCCCTGGCCCTCGACGACGACCGAGAGCGGGTAGTAGTGCTCGAGCCGGGCGCCCGCCGCGTAGAGCGGGGAGCGCGAGCCCGGCACGTTGGAGATCACGACGTTGCCGGGGGTGAACCGCGAACCGAGGTGCAGGCGCGAGCTCACCCGCATCGCCCGGGCGAAGACGGCCGGAGGCGGGAACTCGGCGAAGTCGGTGAGCCGCTCTGCGGGAAGCGCCTGGAACAGGTCCTTGCTCGTCCGCATCGCCGCGTGGACGGCGTGCAGCCGGGCGACGGGGTCGGCCTCGTCGGTCGGGAGCGCCGAGATGAGCATCGAGACCCGGTTGGTCCAGCGGTGCTCCTCCTCGCCGGTCCGCACCGAGATCGGGATGAGGCCCACGAGCGGCGCGTCCGGCAGGGCGTCGTGGCGCTCGAGCCACGCGCGCAGGCCGCCGGAACAGACGGCCATGACGACGTCGTTGACCGTCACCCCGAACGCCTTCTTGATCGCGCGCACGTCGTCGAGTGAGGCGGAGCCGAGCGCGAGGCGTCGATGCGAGGTGATGGGGGCGTTGAACGGGGTGCGGGGCGGGCGCAGGCTCGGCAGCGAGGCGGTAGGGGCGTGCTCGCGCTCGCGACCGAGGTTCAGCACGGCGCCGAGGGGGCCGCGCAGGCCGGCGCGAACCTGGTCGGCCGCCTTCGCGAGCACGGGGTTGCGGGTGGCCCGGCCGATCTCCCCTGCTGTCTTGGCGGCCAGGAGCACGGCGCGGGCGGGCTTCCGCGGCAGCGTGAGCGCCGTGCGGGCGAGGAGCTCGAGATCCCCGGGCTTCGGCTCCCCGATCCAGTCGTCGGCCGGTCGCTCCGTGGCGGGGCGGCCCTCACGCTCCTCGTCGAACATGATCGTCATGAGCTCGACCCCGGAGGCGCCGTCGACCGTCGCGTGGTGGAAGACCGTGAGGACGGCGAAGCGGTCGTCCTCCAAGCCCTCGATGACGTAGGAGAGCCACAGCGGGTGGGCGCGATCCAGCGGGCGGCCGAGGATCCGCCCGACGACGTTCGCGAGCTGACGCATGCTCCCGGGGGGCGGGACCGCGGTGTGGCGGACGTGGAAGTCCAGGCTGAAGTCCGGATCCTCGATCCAGTAGGGGTGGTCGAGGCCGAAGGGCACCTCGACCAGGCGCCGACGCAGCGGCTCGAGCAGGTGCAGTCTGTCCTCGATCTGAGCGCGCCAAGCCGTGTGGGGGTCGTAGCCGGGCGTGTCGGGCCGGGCGAAGATCGCGAGGCCGGCCACGTGGCCGAACTGCGACGAGGTCTCGAGCTGCAGAAACGCGGAGTCCAGGCCGGTGAGCTGCTGCATCAGTCCTCCTCGGATGCCGTGGGAAGCTCGAAGCCGCGCTCCGCGCAGCCGCGTTCGATCTCGGCGATGACCGTCTCGATCACCTTCACCCGGGCGTAGCGCTTCGAGTCCCCCTCGATGAGGTGCCAGGGCGCGGCCGCGGTGTCGGTCCGCTCGAGCATCTCCTCGATCGCGGCCTCGTAGAGGGGACGCTTCTCCCGGTTGCGCCAGTCCTCGTCGGTGAGCTTCCAGGACTTCAGCGGATCCTTCGCGCGACGGTCGAAGCGCTCCTTCTGCTCGTCGCTCGAGATGTGCAGCCAGAACTTCACGAGGATCATCCCCTCGTCGACCAGCGTCTGCTCGAAGCCGTTGATCTCGTCGTACGCGCGCTCCCACTGAGCGTCGGTGGCGTACCCCTCGACGCGTTCGACCAGGACCCGCCCGTACCAGGTGCGGTCGTAGACCGACATGCCGCCCCAGCCGGGAAGCGCCGGCCAGAAGCGGCCGAGGAAGTGGTGTCGCTTCTCGTCGTCCGTCGGGGCCGAGTAGGAGACGACACGCACGTGTCGTGGATCGAGCGGGGCGACCAGGCGCTTGATCGCGCCGCCCTTGCCGCCGGCGTCCCAGCCCTCGAGCGCGACGCAGAGCGGTGGACCGATGCCCTGGTCCCCGGTCAGCCCGCCGAGTGCGAGCCGGAGCTCGGTCAGGCGGACGTGGGCTGTCGCCAGGCGGGCGTCCTGCTCCTTCCGCTTCAGCTTGTGCGAGAGGTCGAGCTCATCGAGGCGTCCCATGCGCCGATGCTCCCACAGCCCCGGCGCCCCGGCTCGGTAGCGTGCGTCAGATGACCGACTTCACGCCGCTCGAGGGCGGCTGCGGCTGCGGCACCGTCCGCTTCGCGGTGGACGAGCCGCCCGTCGGCGCCGCCTACTGCCATTGCAGCCGGTGCCGACACCGCAGCGGGACGGGGATGCAGGGCTCCGCCCGGGTGGCGCCCGGGTCGGTGCGGGTGCTGCAGGGGCAGGATCGTCTGACGACCTGGCTGCTCGAGGACGGGCTCGGCAAGACGTTCTGTTCGGTTTGCGGCTCGGCGCTCTTCGCGGTCGACCGAGATGACGGACAGGTGGTGATCGTGCGGCTCGGAGCTTTCGACGCCGACCCGGGCGTTCGCCCGGCGGCACACCAGTTCGTCGCCAGCGCCGTGCCGTGGCTGCCGGTGCCCGACGACGGGCTCCCACGCTTCGACGAGCGCCTGCCCGGGTGACGGCGAGGCCCGACGTGGGCGTGCACCGCGTGAGCTCAGCGGCGTCTTCGTGGAGCGAATGGGATCGCTCAGCCCGGCGGAGCTGACCCGCGCGTCGATCCCGGGCCGTTCGGCTTGCGGGCCAGGGCCGGGAGCTCGACGAGCCGCCGGGAGAGGACGGTCGCCAGAGCACTGGCGAGCAGGCCGACCACGACGCGCGCCGGCCAGCCGGAACCGTCCAGCTGGTCCCGGACGAGCAGGAAGATCGGGTAGTGCCACAGGTACAGGGCGTAGGAGCCGAGCCCGACGGCGACCAGCGGGGGAGCGGCGAGCGCCCGGGCGAGAGGGGTGTCGACCCGAAGGACTGAGATGAGCAGGACGACGGTGGCCAGCGCGACCACGGTGAACCCGCCGAGGTAGAGCCCCGGTGAGCCGAGCGTGAAGCCCTGCGCCGCGAGCACGACGGCCAAGAGTCCGAGCGGCGCCGCCCAGGATCGCGGCCCTCGCGCGATCGCCTCCAGGCGGGCGAGCGGCACGAGGGCCAGCGCCGCACCGAGGAGCAGCCCGTCCGCTCGCGTGTCCGAGCGGAAGTAGAGCTGCACGCCGAGCTCACCCCGCTCCCACAGGAGGGCGCGCCAGCTCGCCGAGGCCAGCGCGAGCACCAGCGCCACGGCGACGAGCCCGCCGCGCGGTGTCCCCAGAGCGAGCATGCCCCAGAGCAGCGCCGGCCAGAGGAGATAGAACTGCTCCTCGATGGCCAGCGACCACAGGTGGGTGAGCTCGGGGATGATCGAGACGCCGTGCAGCGAGGTCCAGTTCGTGGTGTAGGTCCCGACGACGAGCAAGGTGTTTCCCGCCCGGGTGAGGCTTGCGCCCCCCGCGAGCGACACGGCGATCACCACGCCCAGCAGTGCTCCCACCGCGGGCAGGAGCCGGAGCGCCCTGCGCAAGTAGAAGCGGCGGGCACCATGCGGCTCTCCGCGCCGCTCGAGCAGCAGCGTGGTGATCAAGAAGCCGCTGAGGACGAAGAACAGATCGACCCCGAGGAAGCCTGCGGGAAGCAGATCCGGCCCCCACGAGGCGGGGAGGAGCAGGGCGCCGACGTGGTGCCCGACGACCAGCAGGACCGCGACGCCGCGCAGGCCGTCGAGCGCGGGGCGGTGGCCGAGCCGGGGCTCGGGGGTCGTCGGCACCGCCATGGCGGGACAGCCTGCCAGAGACGACCCGCCCGGCTCGGGACGTGGCCACCCGCCCCGGCTCTACCTGCACCCGGACCGCCAACCGCGCTTTCGGCGAGAGCTGTAGGCCCTGGAGGGCCGCACGGTTTCCACGGGCGAGGGCGGCAAGCTTTCTAGAGCGCGCGCACGCGGTTGTTGCGCCCCTCGTGCGTGAGCTCAACCCGGCCGAGCGCTTCCAGGAGCGGGGGCACGTACATGGCGAAGCGTCCGCGCATGCCCTTCTTCAGTCCGTAGAACCCACCGAGCGGGTTGGCCGGATCCCGTGCCCAGGCCTCGAGTGTCCCCTCCTTGACCGGCTTCTGCTCGTCCGCGATCCCGAGGTCCATCCAGTCGCCGTGCGCGGCGAGCATCGCGTGCGCGTCGTCGAGGGCCCGCAGGTCGTAGGAGAGCTTCGCCTTCCCGACGACGCAGACGAGCTGCGGCGGATCGAGCGAGGCGTCCTCGTACATCGTGTAGGCCGACGACCCGGGCGGCGTGGTGAGCTGCCACGGGTCGTCCTGCGTGCCGGTGCCTTGAACGCTCATGCGCCGAGCCTCACAGGTCCGCGGATCCGTTGCGCTCTATCCGTTCACATGGAACGGATCGGGCGCAACGGATGGCAGGCGCGGCCTACTTCAGCTCGGAGGAGCTCTTCTTCAGCAGCTGGCGGGCCACGATGAGCAGCTGAATCTGCTGCGTGCCCTCGAACAGGTCGAGGATCTTCACGTCGCGCGCCCACTTCTCCAGCAGCTCGGTCTCGCCGTAGCCGGCGGCGCCGAGCAGCTCGATGCAGCCGAGCGCCACGTCGACGCCCATCCGGCCGGCCTTCGCCTTGGCCATCGAGGCCTGCAGCGAGTTCGGCTTCGAGTTGTCGGCCATCCAGGCGGCCGAGAGCGTGAGCAGTCGGGCCGCGTCGTAGTCGGCCTCCATCTCGAGGAACCGCGCGACCGCCGCGGACTGCGAGAGCAGCGGGCGCGAGCGGTCGATGACCACGCCGGCGTTCACCAGCGCGTCGTGGGTGTGCTCGAGGCAGGCCCGGGCGACGCCGACCGCCATGCCGGCCACGAGCGGCCGGGTGTTGTCGAACGTCTGCATGACGCCGCCGAAGCCCGGCGCCGGTGTTGATCTCCGGGGAGCCGAGGAGGTCCGCCTTCGGCACGCGGCAGTCCTCCAGGCGGAAGGCCGCGGTGTCCGAGGCGCGGATGCCGAGCTTGTGCTCGAGCCGGTCGAGCTTCATGCCCGGGTTCGAGCGCTCGACGACGAACGACTTGATCGCCGCCCGGCCCGCGTCCCGGTCGAGGGTGGCCCACACGACCACGAGGTCGGCGCGCTCCCCGGCGGTGACGTAGATCTTCTCTCCGTTCAGCACGTACTCGTCGCCGTCGAGCACCGCGGTGGTGCGGATCGAGGCGGAGTCCGAGCCGGCCTCGGGCTCGGTGATCGCCATCGCGGCCCAGCGGCCCTCGTAGCGCTTGAGCTGCTCCTCGTCGGCCACCGAGGCGATCGCCGAGTTGCCGAGCCCCTGGCGGGGGATCGAGAGGGTGAGGCCGACGTCGCCCCAGCACATCTCCATGATCGAGAGGACCGTCGAGAGGTTGGAGCCGTTGCGGTTCTTCGGCTTGGCGCCGTTCGTGGCCTCCTCGGCGGAGCGGCGCACGCCGGTCGCGCCGGCGCCTCCGCTCGCGTCGCCCTCGTTGAGGCCGTCGATCATCGCGGCGAGCATGTCGAGCTCCTTGGAGCGCTCGTGCTCGGCGAGGTCGTACTTGCGCGAGATGGGGCGCAGCACGTGCTCGGCGACCTGGTGCGCCTGGTCGATGAGCGGCTGGGCCTTCTTGGGGATTTCGAGATTGATCATGAGGTCTCTTTCGGGAGGGAGATGGTCGATCGCACGAGCGCGGCCCGTGCGATGGGCGCTCTGGGCGGATGGCGGGGGCCGGACGGTCGCGCAGCCGATGCCGGGTGGCATCGGCAAGTGGCCGGGTGGTTCCCGGTGCCGGCCAGGGCGTTCAGCGCGCCCGCCGGATCCGTGGGATCGACCATCTAGACGAGGAGGGCGCCCTCCATGACGCCCGCCGCTCGCAGATCCCGGTACCAGCGCTCGACCGGGTGCTCCTTGATGTAGCCGTGGCCGCCCAGCAGCTGGACGCCGTTCGAGCCGATGTCCATGCCCTTGCGGGCGCAGAGCACACGGGCCAGTGCGGCCTCCCGTGCGAAGTCCTCGCCGAGGTCCGCGCGGCTCGCGGCGCGCAGCGTGGTCAGCCGCATGCCCTCGAGCTCGATCCCGATGTCCGAGACCATGAACGCGACGGCCTGCCGGTTGGAGATCGGCTCGCCGAACGCGGTGCGCTCGTTCACGTAGGGGATGACGTAGTCGAGGACCGCCTGTCCGCAGCCGACGCTGACCGCGCACCAGGCGATGCGCGCCCGGTTGACGCACTCGGCGTAGACCTCCGGGGAGGCGTCGCCGAGCAGCGCGCCCGCCTCGAGCTTCACGCCGTCGAAGCGGACCGTGGCGGTCGCCGCGGCGCGGACGCCCATGGCGGGCTCGGCCTCGACGCTGACGCCCTCGCTGCCGGACTCCACGAGGAAGAGGGCGGGGCCCCGTGCCTCGAGGTTGGCCGCCACGACGAACAGCTCGGCCTCGGCACCGCGCGGGACGAGCGCCTTGACGCCGTCGAGGACGAAGCCGTCCCCGCTGGCCTTCGCGACGGTCGAGAGCGCCCACGGATCGAACAGCGGCTGCGGCTCGAGCATGGTGAGCGCGGCGCAGACGGGGGTCTCCTCCGTGAAGGACGGCAGGTACTTCGCCTGCTGCTCGGGGGTGCCCCAGAGGCCGATCGCCGTGGCGACCGCGCCGGGGGCGAGGGCGGCGACGGTGAGGCCCATGTCGCCGTGCGCCATCGCCGCGGCGACGAGCACCGAGGTGACCGAGGAGCGCTCCTCGACGAAGCCGCCGAGGGCCTCCGGGACCCCGAGGGTCGCGACGCCCATCTCGTTGGCGCTGGCGAGCAGCTCGGTGGGGGCCGAGCAGGCCGCGTCGGCCTTCACCGCCGCGGGCCGGAAGTCGCCGGCGAGGGCCGTGACGGCCTCCACCAGCATCTGCTGGTCCTCGTCGGGGTTCAGGTCGAAGAGGCCCGTCGTGCTTCGCGGGCGCTGGCGCTCCGCCCGTCCGAGCTTCGATGCGCTCGAGAAGGTGCGGCTCGCGGCCCCGGCGGCTTTGAAGCTGCCCTTCGTGCCCTCGAAGAGCGCACGTTCGGTCAGGGCCCGCAGGCCCAGCCGGTCGATGATCTCGAGGCTCGAGAAGCCGCGGAGGGCGCGCAGGCCGAGGCCCATGCTCTGGTCAGCGATGCTCATGCGTGTGCTCGTTCCAGTCGGGTGAGGGTTCCGTCGAGATGGGGGGTGCCGCGCTCGGCGTCGCGGACGGCGAAGCGGACGCCGCTGTGGCGCTCCTCGCTGGCGAAGGTGACGCGGCCCGGCAGCTTGATCGGCTGCCGGAAGGCGACCTCCACCCGGAAGGCCGCGGGGTGGCGGCCCTCCAGCGCGGCCAGGCAGCGCGCGGTCGTCCACATGCCGTGGGCGATGGCGCTGTCGAAGCCGAAGAGGCGGGCGGTGAGGCCGGTGAGGTGGATCGGGTTGCGGTCCCCGCTCACGGCGCCGTAGCGCCGGCCGAGGCTACCGGGGAGCGTCCACTGCGCCCGGGCGGGGAGCTCGGCCTGCTTCGGCCGGCTCGGCGGGCGTCGCACGTCGCCGCCGCCGGCACCGCGCCGGAGCATGGTGGAGCGCTCCTCCCAAACCACCTCCTCGTCGATCCGGACCTCGGTGAGGAACGCGAAGGTCCGCCCCTTCGGGTGAGGCTCGGGCTGCGTGGCGCTGACCCGGATCTCCATGAGCTCGGTCGTGCGGATCGCCCGGCGCTGCAGGATCGTGTTCTCGATGTGCACGAGGCCGACCGGCGCGAACGGGAAGTCCCCGCGGGTCATGAGCTTCATGTGCAGGCCGAAGGCGAGCATGTGCGGATAGGTCGGCGGCAGCGCGGCGGCCAGGCGGAACCCGCAGACGCGGTTGTACCGGGCGAGGTGCTCGGCGTCGATCGAGACGTCCTCCAGCACGAGCTCGCGGCTCGGAACCGTCTTCCCCCGGCCGGGGACGAACGGCAGCCTGGAGAGCCCCGGGATCAGGGGGGCCACCGCCCGCGGGTAGAGCGCGAGCGTGCCGGGGGCGTCCGAGAGGGTCTGCTCGATCTTCATCAGGCCCCCAGGAGGCTCTGGCCGCAAACCCGCAGCACGTTGCCGTTCAGGCCGCCGGAGACAGGCTTGCAGAAGAACGCGACCGCCTCCGCGACGTCGACCGGCAGGCCACCCTGGCTCACGGAGTTCAGCCGCCGGCCCGCCTCGCGGGGACCGATCGGCATCGCCGCGGTCATCGCGGTCTCGATGAAGCCCGGGGCGACCGCGTTGATCGTGAAGCCGCGATCGGCCACGACCGGGGCCATCGCCTGGACCATCCCGATCACGCCCGCCTTGGAGGTCGCGTAGTTGGTCTGCCCGGCGGCTCCCGCGATCCCGTTCATCGACGAGACGCAGACGATCCGGCCGTCCTCACGCAGCGTCCCGGCCTCGAGCAGCGCGTCGTTCAGGCGCTCCTCGGCGGTCAGGTTGATCCCGATGACGAGATCCCACTGGTCCTCGCTCATGCGGCCGAGCGTCTTGTCGCGGGTGATGCCCGCGTTGTGGACGACCACGTCGACCCCGCCGTGGGCGGCCGTCAGGTGCGTGACGAGCTGCTCGCCCGCGTCGGCGTCGGTGATGTCGAGCTCGAAGGCCGAGCCGTCGAGCTCATCCATCAGGTCGCGCAGGTCGTCGCCCAGGGCGGGGACGTCTAGCCCGACGACGTGGGCCCCGTCGCGGGCCAGAACGCGGGCGATGGCGGCGCCGATGCCTCGCGAGGCGCCGGTGACCAGGGCGATCTTGCCCTCGAGCGGCTTGTCCCAGTCGAGGGGTGCGCGTGAGGCCGGGGCGGGGGCCGCGGGCGTCACCCGCAGAACCTGTCCGCTGATGTACGCGCTCTTCGGAGCGAGCAGGAAGCGGAGCGTCGAGGTGATGTCACCCTCAGCGCCCGGGGCGACGTAGACGAGCTGGGCCGTCGCGCCGAAGCGGAGCTCCTTGCCGACGGACTTCACGAAGCCTTCGAGCGCACGCTGCGCGGCGGCCTCCTTGGGGGAGTCGGCATCCTCCGGCGCGGTGCCGAGGACGAGCACGCGCCCGCTCGGTTGGACCCGGCGGATCGCCGGGCCGAAGAACTCCCGCAGCTCCGCGAGCTGCTCGGAGGCCTTGATCCCGGTGGCGTCGTAGACGAGCGCTTTGAAGCGCTGCTCACCCGGGGCGTCGGGGTTGAAGACGGCGGCGTCGAGGTCGGCCGCGGCGCAGGCCTCGCGCAGGTCGGTGCGCAGCGACGTGCTCGTCGAGACCTCGACCATCGCGAGGACCTTCGCGACCTGCGTGAGCAGCCGGCCGCCCGGCGCGCCGCCGAGCAGCGCCTGCCCGTCGACGACGGAGGCGTAGGGCGACCAGCGCTGCAGCTTCACGGGCTGCGGCAGGCCCACGTTCGACGCGACGAGCTTGCCGACGGGGTTGTTGACCAGCTGGGTGTAGAGGTCGGTCATGACTCAGGCTCCTTCGGATTCGAGGATGGCGACGACGCCCTGTCCGCTCGCGGCGCACACGGAGATGAGGCCCTTGCCGCCGCCGCGGGCATGGAGCTCCTTGGCGAGCGAGGCGACGATGCGCCCGCCCGTCGCGGCGAACGGGTGGCCGGCGGCCAGGGAGCCGCCGTTGACGTTGAGCTTCGCGCGGTCGACGCGGCCCACGGCGGCGTCGAGGCCGAGCTTCTCGCGGGCGAAGACCGGGTCCTCCCAGGCGGCGAGGGTGGTGAGCACCTGCGCGGCGAACGCCTCGTGGATCTCGTACAGATCGAGCTCCTCGAGCGTGAGCCCCGCCTTGGCCAGCATCCGCGGCACCGCGTAGGCGGGCGCCATGAGCAGTCCCTCGTCGCCGCCCACGTAGTCGACCGCGGCGGTCTCCGCGTGACTCAGGTAGGCGAGGACCGGGAGGCCCTTCTCCTTCGCCCAGTCCTCGCTGGCGATGAGCACCGTCGAGGCGCCGTCGGAGAGCGGCGTGGAGTTGCCGGCGGTCATCGTGCCCTGCTCGCCGCCGAAGACGGGCTTGAGCTTCCCGAGCTTCTCGACGGACGAGTCCGGGCGGAGGTTCTGATCGCGCTCGAGGCCCAGGTAGGGCTGCATCAGGTCGTTCATGAAGCCGCGGTCGTAGGCGGCGGCGAGGTTGGCGTGCGAGGCGGCGGTGAGCTCGTCCTGCGCCTCGCGGGTAATGCCCCAGCGGGCGGCGGTGAGCGCCTGGTGCTCGCCCATCGAGAGGCCCGTGCGGGGCTCGGCGTTCCGCGGGAAATCCGGGACGAGCTGGCCGGGACGCACGCCAGCGAGCGTCTTCAGCCGGCCGGCGTTCGTCCTCTGCCGGTTGAGGTCGATGAGGATGCGGCGCAGGTCGTCGTTCACCGAGATCGGCGCGTCCGAGGTCGTGTCGACCCCGCCCGCGATGCCGACGTCGATCTGCCCGAGGGCGACCTTGTTCGCGACGAGGATCGCCGCCTCGAGGCCGGTTCCGCAGGCCTGCTGGACGTCGTAGGCCGGGGTCTCGGGGGAGAGCCGGCTGCCGAGCACGGTCTCGCGCGTGAGGTCGCGGTCGCGGGAGTGCTTGAGCACGGCGCCGGCGACGACCTCGCCGAGTCGCTCGCCCTCGAGGCCGTAGCGGCTCACGAGGCCCTCGAGGGCGGCGGCGAGCATGTCCTGGTTGGACGCCTCGGCGTAGGTGGAGTTCGAGCGGGCGAACGGGATCCGGTTGCCACCGAGGATGGCGGCGCGGCGCAGGGTCTGGGTCATGGGGTTCCTTGGGTCAGGGCGCGTTGCGCCAGGCCGGGTTCGAGGACGTCGATGAGAAGTTCGGCCAGCTCACTGGCCGGTAGGGCGTCGGACTGCAGCCACCAGCGCGACATGGCTTCGGCGGCGGCGAGCTGGCCCTGGGCTAGCGCCTCGGCTTGCGCGGCGGCCCGGGGGCCCGCGCGATTGCCGTGCAGGGCGCGGAACGCGGCGGCGACGGGGGCGGCGAGGCGGGCGCGGTAGGCGTCCATGGCCTCGGCGATGGGGCCGGAGGCCGGCAGCGTCTCGTCGTAGAGGACCTGCCAGGCGCGGCGGTCGCGCTCGACGAAGGCGAAGAACACGCGGAGGGCCGCCTTCAGCGCATCGCCCGGGTTGGGCGCCTCGGCGACGGCCCGGTCCAGCTCGGCCGCCAGCTCGTCGCCGGTGCGGCGCGTGCAGGCGAGGTAGAGCTGCTCCTTGTTGCCGAAGTAGTTGTAGAGCAGGGGCTTCGTCACGCCGACGGCGGCGGCGACCGCGTCCATGGTGACCGCGCCGTAGCCGTCGGCGGCGAAGAGCTCGAGGGCCGCGTCGACGGCCTGGCGCTCGCGCTCGGCCCGGGGGAGGCGGGAACGCGTGGGGGAGGGCTCGGCGACCATCGGCCACGCATGTTACTCACATAGAAACTTCTACGTCGGTAATATCGCGAGACCGTTCGCGCAAGTTCGGGGCCACGCGGACGTTCTGGTTCTCGATGCCCCGTCCGATCTCGCGCCTCGCGCTCGCCCTGGTCGCCACCGTGCTGCTCGCCGCGCCCGCCGCGCAGGCTGCACCGACCGCGGGGGGTCTGGCCTCGGACAACGTGTCCTACGTGCGGAACTTCCCGCAGCACTCCGACACCTCGGGCGCCCGGCTGCTCGGCCGGTACTTCTACATCACGACCGAGCGGGACCTGACGATCTACGACCTCGGGCCGAACCGCGTGAACGCGGAGAACCCGGTCGAGACGGACTCGATCGTCTTCACCTCTCCGGGCATGCCGGTCTTCACCGAAGAGGATCCGGACACGAACGGAAGGATCCTCCTCACCTGGAACAACAATGCGCTTGAGGTCTACGACGTCTCGGACAAGTCAGACATCAAGTTCCTCTCGACGGTCCCGGGCGTCACGACCTTCGGCCTCGCGCGGGAGCAGCACACCGTCAGCTGCGTGCTCGACTGCACCTACGCCTACGGCTCGGAAGGCGCGATCGTCGACCTTCGCGAGCCGGCGGCGCCGAAGATCGTCGGCAACTGGCGCACGGGGCTGCCCTCCGTGGCGCCCGGCCAGATCGCAACGGGCCGCAGCGCGTCCTTCCACGACGTCACCGAGGTGGCCCCGGGGATCGTGCTGACCTCGACCGAGCCGATGCGCCTGCTCGATGTCCGCACGAACCCAGCCGCACCCACCGAGATCGGGCGCACCGCCATGCCCGGCTTCACGCACGCGAACCTGTGGCCCCGGCAGATGCATGACCGCTTCCTTCTCGTCGGCGGAGAGGCGGGAGGCCCACAGTGCTCGGCCGATCAGAGCGCGACCTTCCAGACGTTCGACACCACGGGGTACCTGACGACCGGCAAGTTCAACCTGGTCGACCAGTACCGGGTGCTGCCGGGGACCGTCATGAACGGGCGCCAGGCGGACAGCACCTACTGCGTCCACTGGTTCACCGAGCACCCGAACTTCAACGACGGCGGCCTCGTCGCGATCTCCTGGTACGAGCAGGGCACGCGCTTCCTGCGTGTGGCTCCTGACGGGAAGATCAGCGAGGTGGGCTGGAACCTGCCCACGGGCGGCCAGGCCTCGGCGGCCTATTGGGTCAACGACCGTGTCGTCTACGTGCCGGACTACTTGCGCGGGCTCGACATTTTGAAGTTCAACGGCGACATCCGGAACGGCACGACCGGCGAGACGGGCACGTCCGGGAGCACCGGCGCGACGGGGAGCACGGGAGACACCGGGAGCACGGGAGCTTCCGGCAGCACCGGAGCAACCGGGACGACGGGCGCGACGGGGGACACCGGGCCGAGCGGTCCGGCCGGCCCCTCCGGACCGACGGGTGCTCAGGGAGCGACCGGCGACGCTGGGCCGCAGGGCCAGCAGGGGCAGCAGGGGCAGCAGGGGCAGCAGGGTCAGCAGGGGACGCAGGGACAGCAGGGGCAGCAGGGCGCCCCGGGTCCGCAAGGTCAGCCCGGGCCGCAGGGATCGCCCGGATCGGCCGGGCTGATGCCGGTCACGGGCGTTGGCGCAGGCGGAATGGGCGGGGGGCCGCCGTCCCGCAGCACGGGGCTCGGCTTCACCGAGCTCGTGATGATGCCGAGCCGTCGACGGTGTGGCGCCGGAAAGGCGTTCACACCTGCGCTGCGCAAGGTGAAGGACCCGGTCACGTTCGTCCGGGTGCGTCTCGGCGGCAAGACCGTCGTGCGGGCCGGCGGTAAGAACATCAAGCGCGGATTGCGCCTGGCCGCCAGGCTGCCTCGCGGGCGGTTCACCATCCGTATCGACGTCCGGACTAAGGCCGGCCGGCGCGTTGCCGGCACCCGCATCTACCCGTCCTGCCGGAGGGGCTGAGCCGCCCGGGCGGCCGGCCCGGTCAGGCTCGGCGCCCCAGCACCACGAGGCTCGGGTAGCCGCGGTGGAGGACATGGGCGTGGCTGATCGCCCACCCCGTCGCCTCCAGATCGGGCCGCGGGTCGCAGGGCATGAGGCCGCCGAACGCCTCCGCCGACGTCCAGGCCAGCCCGGCGAGCACCCCACGGATCACGTTGCGCGGGCTCCAGACGGTGATCACGGCGAGCCGCCCGCCCGGGCGGACCACCCGGTGGAGCTCGGACAGGACCGCGCGCCGGGTCTCCTCGTCAAGGAGGTGGAGCAGATAGGAGCTCGTGGCCTGGGCGAAGCTCGCCGATTCGAACGGGAGCGCCGTGGCATCGCCCTGCACGGTCTGCCAACCGGCGGGAAGCGTCCCGACCCGGTCGAGCATCCCCGGCGACCGGTCGATGCCGACCACCCTCGCCGGAGGGGTGGGACGCGCCGCGAGCTCGCGCAGCACGAGCCCGGTGCCGGTGGCCACGTCGAGCAGCGACTCGTCGGCCTGCGGATCGAGGAGGTCGAGCGCCCGGCGGATCGCGCGATGCTCGAGCCGCTCCTGGCGTGCGTAGGAGTCGGCCGCTCGGTCCCAGATCGACTGCGCGTCGGCGTTCACCCCCGACACGCTAGGCACGGGCACTTCCGGGTACCGTCGGAGCATGCGCATGTTCATGAAGTTCGACGACCCCAACGATCCCGCGATGGCCCCCGTCCGTGAAGCCGGCGGCGGCGAGTCGGAGGGCTTCGAGATGGCCGAGGAGGAGCTCGTCGAGCACGCAAGCCACGGCGACGACCACGGCACGACGAAGATCATCAACGACGCCGGCTCGCTCGGCGACGAGGGCGAGGGAGCCCCCGACCCGGACCTCTACGGCGAAGCCGACGAGGAGCACGAGAGCGACCTCTAGCCCGCGCGGGTGCCCGGGCTCCCGCTGAGCGTCCTCACCTTCACCACCGGACGCCGCCGTGACTACCTCGGGCAGACCTGGGCGAGCCTGCGGGACCAACTTGGCGACGCGGAATGGCTCGTCGTGCAGGACGGACCCGAGGACGACTTCGGAGCGTTCCTCGCTCGGCTGACGGGCGACCGCGCCCGGCACCTCGCGACCGGGGCGCCGTACGGCATCGCGATCGCCCGGCAGCTGGCGGTGGACGCAGCACGAGGGGAGCTCGTCTGCTTCGTCGACGACGACGACCGGTTGGCCCCCGGGGCGCTCGGCGCGCTCGCCGCCACCTTCGTGGATCCCGGCGTCGCCTGGGCCTCCGGGCGCACGGTCTCCCTCGACGTCGACGGGGTGGAGAGCGACTGGGACCCCGGGCTCCCGCCGGGGCCGGTGCTTCCCGGGGCGCCGTGGGCCTACCACGCAGCCTCGGGCTTCCGGCAGCACCCGTTCGCGATTGGGCCGGCCATGCTGCGGCGGTCCGTTCTCGAGGCCATGGGCGGCTTCGCGGCCGTCCAGCGCGGTCAGGATCAGACGGCGTTCTACCCGCTGTCGAGCCGCCACCCGGGGTACGTGATCGATCAGGTGCACTACGCCTACCGGCAGCACGCGGGGCAGAGCACGCGGGAGCCACGGGTGCAGCCGCTCTTCGCGCTGGCACGGCGGGTCTCCGAGCAGCGGATCGCGGCCGAGCTCTCCGCCCAGCCGCCGACCGTCGAGCCGGAGCGGCTCACGACCCTGATCGTGGGTGACCTCGCGAGCGTCGTTCCCGCGCGGGAGGGCCTGACGGTGGTGCTGCATGAACGCGAGCTGATGGAGGACCGGTTGCTGCACCCGGACCTCCGCGTCGTCGGGCTGCCGTGCGACCTGCGCTGCCCGACGGTCGGCTGGACGTACGGGCTCCTGTTCTGCGTCGGGGACACGGTGCGCCTGCGGCTGGCGGGGGAGGACCCGGACGTGGGGCCTGTGCTACGCGTCGCCGCCCTGTGGGCGGCGGGCTGCCTCCCGGCGGTCCCGGGCGACGTCCGGCAGCTGCTCGACGGCGCACTTCACGCCTGAGCGACGCGCCCGCCGCCGAATCTCGGAGCGGCGTGAAGGACCGGGGGGCGCACCGTCGAATCAACCGCGTGCCCATGAAGAGGACTCAAGACACCGCACTCGCCACCGCGCCGCCGCCCCACGAGGCGCACGGCCATCAGACGCTCAGCGCCTACATCCAGGCGCGGTTCGATGAGTTCTCGCGCTCGCAGAAGGACGTGGCCCAGTACATCGTCGATCACCTCGACGAGGTGGCCTTCCAGACCGCCGAGGAGCTCGCCCGGCGCGCCAACACGTCGAGCTCGACGGTCGTCCGCTTCTCGCAGGCGCTGGGCTTCGAGGGCTTCCCGGAGCTCCAGGGCTCCGCGCGGGAGGAGTACCGGCGCCGCCACGAGCGCACGGGCGGGGACAACCGCGCCGCTGCCATCGTCGAGCCGCTCTTCTCGCTCGACCAGAACGAGTTCGAGACGGCGATCGCCGCCGACCATCTGAACGTCGAGGAGACCGCTCGCAAGGCGTCCCGCTCCGACATCGAGGCCGTGATCGAGCTGATCGCCTCCTCCGAGAAGGTCCTCATCGCCGGAACCGACCAGATGGCGTTCTTCGGCTCCTACCTGCGGCACCTGCTGATGCTGCTCGACCTCCGCGCCGAGACGGTGGCGAGCCCCTCGCAGGAGACGCTCTCCCGGCTCGGCCGCGTCGACGAGAACACGCTCGTGATCGGCCTGTCCGCCGGGCGTCCGCACCCGCTCGTGGTGCGGGCGATGAAGCTCGCGCGCCACCGCAAGGCCAAGACGGTCGCGATCACGGACGCGACGCTCTCCGAGGTCGCCAAGCTCGCGAGCGTGAAGCTCTACTACTCCTCGAACTCGCCGGCCTACGTGCGCTCGCACACCGCGCTGCTCTCGATGATCCAGGCCCTGGCCTACGGGGTCTACGCACGCGACGCCGACCAGTACGCGGATCGCATCAAGGCGTTCAGGTTGAAGTAGCGCCGCGCCCGGCGGCGTCATCCCAATCGGCGCGGAGCGCCGAAGCTAGGATGCGATGACGATGCGAGACGAAGCGACATTCGGGGTGAAGGCCGGGCTGGCCGAGATGCTGAAGGGCGGGGTGATCATGGACGTGGTCGATCCCGAGCAGGCCCGGATCGCGGAGGACGCGGGCGCCGTGGCCGTCATGGCCCTCGAGCGCGTCCCCTCGGACATCCGCCGGGACGGCGGCGTGGCCCGCATGAGCGACCCCGAGATGATCAAGGGGATCCAGGCCGAGGTCTCGATCCCGGTCATGGCCAAGGCGCGCATCGGTCACTTCGTCGAGGCGCAGATCCTCGAGGCCCTGCAGGTCGACTTCATCGACGAGTCCGAGGTCCTCACCCCGGCCGACGAGGCCCACCACATCGACAAGTGGGCGTTCAAGATCCCGTTCGTCTGCGGCGCGACGAACCTCGGCGAGGCGCTCCGGCGCATCGGCGAGGGCGCGGCCCTCATCCGCTCGAAGGGCGAGGCCGGAACCGGCGACGTCGTCGAGGCCGTCCGCCACATGCGCTCGATCCGCGGCGAGATCCGCCGCCTGACGCTCATGGACGACGCCGAGGTCGCTACGCACGCGAAGGATCTGCAGGCGCCGCTCTCGCTGGTCCGTGCCGTCGCGCGTGACGGCAAGCTGCCCGTCCCGCTCTTCTCCGCCGGCGGCATCGCCACCCCGGCCGACGCCGCGCTCATGATGCAGCTCGGCGCCGAGACGGTCTTCGTCGGCTCCGGCATCTTCAAGTCCTCCGAGCCCGCCCGGATGGCCTCCGCCGTCGTCGAGGCGACGCGGAACTTCGCCGACCCCGAGCGGGTCGCGGCCGCGTGCACCGGCATGGGCGCCGCGATGGCCTCGCTCGAGGCACGGAAGCTCGAGCCCGAGCAGGTGCTCTCCGGCCGCGGGTGGTAGACGGGCCGCTGGTCGGCGTCCTGGCGCTCCAGGGCGCCTTCGCTGCACATCGGCGCGTGCTGGAGGGGCTCGGCGCGCGGACCCGCGAGGTACGCGTCGTCGAGGATCTGGAAGGGATCGATGGCCTCGTCCTCCCCGGCGGGGAGTCGACCACGATGACGCTCGCGGTGGAGCGGGAGGGTCTCGCGGACCCGCTGCGTGAGCTCGCCGCCCGTGGCGTCCCGTTGCTCGGCACCTGTGCCGGGCTGATCATGCTCGACCGCGAGCACCTCGGGGTCATGGACATCCTGGCCCGCCGCAACGCGTTCGGCCGCCAGGTCCGCTCGTTCGAGTCCGACCTCGCCTTCGCCGATCTGGGGGAGGAGCCGGTCCATGCGGTCTTCATCCGGGCGCCCTGGATCGCCGAGCACGGTCCGGGGGTCGAGCTGCTCGCGTCGGTCGACGGGCATCCGGTTGCGGCCCGGGAGGGGAACATCACGGTCCTGAGCTTCCACCCCGAGCTCGGAACGGACACCCGTCTGCACGCGCGGTTCCTCGCCGACGTGCGCGGCTAGCGCTCGCGGTCCATATTTCCGGTCACGGTGACGCGAAATATGGACCGGGAGCGGTTCAGCGGCGGCCAGGCGGTCAGATGACCAGCCCGTGCCGCACGGTGTTCTCGGTGAGGACGTGCGGCTCCACGAAGTGCAGCAGGTAGTCCGGGCCCCCGGCTTTCGTCCCGGTGCCGCTCAGGCGGTTGCCGCCGAAGGGCTGGCGACCGACCATCGCGCCGGTGATCGAGCGGTTGACGTAGAGGTTCCCGACGGGTGAGCGGTCGATCACGTGGTCCACGGTCCGGGGGTTCCGGGCGTACAGGCCGCCGGTCAGCGCGAACGGCAGGGCGTCGACCCGGTCGCAGGCCTCGTCGACGTTCGCGACGCGCTCGATCGTGAGCAGCGGTCCGAACACCTCCTCGGACAGGACCGGTGTCCCGGCGGGGAGCCCGGTCACCACCGTCGGCGGGCAGAACCAGCCCGCGTCGCTCACGCCGTCCTCGCGGCAGGCCACGAGGGTCCCCGCCGCGCGGGCCGCCTCCGCGTAGCCGCGCACCCGCGTCCGCGCCGCCTCCTCGATGACCGGCCCGACGTCGATGCCGAAGCGCTCGGGGGCCCCGACCTGCAGCGTGTCGACGGCGCCCGCGACCCGCTCCAGGAGCGTGTCGGCGATCGCCTCGTGGACGAGGACACGGGAGGCCGCCGAGCACTTCTGGCCCGCGTAGGCGAACGCGCTCTGGACGATCCCCGGGACGGCGTCGTCGAGGTCCGCGTCGCTGTCGACGATCACGCAGTTCTTGCCGCCCATCTCGGCGACCACGCGCTTGAGGTGGCGGGCGCCGGGCGGGGTCTCGGCCGCGGCGCGGATGATGTCGAGCCCCACGGGCCCGGAACCCGTGAAGGCGATCGTGTGGACGTCCGGGTGGCGGACGAGGGCGGCGCCGATGTCGCCTTCGCCGGGCAGGAAGCCGATCGCGTCCCCGGGGACGCCGCCGGCGCGGAGCGCCTCGACGACCATCGCGGCGCAGCCGGGCGCCTGCTCGGCCGGCTTGAGCACGACCGCGTTGCCCGTCGCGAGGCCCGCGGCGACCATGCCGAGCGGGATCGCCAGCGGGAAGTTCCAGGGGGCGATGACGGCGACGACGCCGCGGGCCCGGTAGTGGAGCTCGTTCTTCTCGCCGGGCACGAGGAAGAGCGACCCGCCGCGGTCCAGCGCCACGGCGCCGCGCGCGTAGTACTCGAGGAAGTCGATGGCCTCGCAGACGTCCGCGTCGGCCTCACCCCAGGGCTTGCCCGCCTCCCGGACGGCCAGCGCCGCGGCCTCGTGGCGTCGCTCCCGCAGCCAGGCGGCGGCGCGGACCAGCGCGGCGGCCCGGTCGGCGACGGGGACCCGGGACCAGCTGCGGTGGCCGCGGACGGCCGTCTGCATCGCTGCGTCGACGTCGGCAACGGTCGCCTGCGCGCCGATCGCCACGACACGGTCGGTCTGCGCCGGGTCGGTCGAGAGGACGTCGTCGGCGTCGCGGCGCTCCCCGCCGATGAGCACGGGGACGCGGACGGGCAGGCGTGCGTCGAGCCGTCCGAGGGCCTCCGTGAGGGCGTCGCGGTGAGCGGCGCGGCGCAGCTCGAGCACGGGCTCGTTCGTGAAGGTCGGGAGGCTCATGCCGCGACCCCCGGGGCCGCGAGGAGCCGTTCGAGCGGGACCCCGGCGCCCTGGTCGTGCAGGAACGAGTCGTTCGAGGTGTTCTCGAGGAGCCGGCGGACGAGGTAGGCCATGCCCGCGACGAGGTCGCCGACCGGGCAGTAGGAGCGGACGCGGAGGCCGCGCGAGGCCAGGGCCGTGCCGAGCCCGTCGCCGAGCCCGCGGAGGATCTGCAGCTCGAGGTCCTCGTCGGGGTACCCGGCCTCGCGGCTGACCGCGACGGCGTGGGCGATCGAGCGGAGGTTGTGGCTCGCGACGGCCGTCCGAATTCCGGCGCCGGTGTCCCGCGCGCCGAGGAGCACGCGGGTGAGCTGCTCGAAGTTCTTGTCGGAGTCCGCCTTGACCTCGAAGACGGGTGGGGTCCAGCCGTGCTGGCGAGCGTCCACGACCTCGTGGTCCCAGTAGGCGCCCTTCACCAGGCGGACGACGAGCGGGTGGGCGCGGGGGGTCGTCCGGACCCACTCGATGAGCCGCTCGGCCTGCTCCGGGGAGTCCCGGAGGTAGGCCTGCAGGACGACGCCGGCCGACGGGCCGTCCGCGAACTCCGGCTCGGCGAGCAGCTCGAGGACGAGCTCGACCGTCGCCTCGCGCGAGTCGTAGCTCTCCATGTCGATGTGCAGGTGCGCGCCCCGTTCCTTGGCCTGGCGCAGGAGCGCCCGCAGCCGGGGGGCGGCGTCGCGACGGCCGAGCTCCGGGGCCTCGGCGCGCAGCAGCGGGGTGAGCGCGGAGACCTTCACCGAGAGGTTCGCGCGGGCCAGCGGGCCGGCCGAGTCGCGCTCGATCGCGGGCCGGGCCGGCCAGCGGTCGGCGGCGCTCGTCAAGACGTCGATGGCCTCTGCGCACCGGGCGGCGTAGGCGTCGGCCTCGGCGGCGGTCACCGTGGCCTCGCCGAGCAGGTCGACCGTGCTCGTGACCCCGTCCTTCCAGAGGCCGGCGAGGACGTTGGTCGCCTTCTGCGGGCTCTCGCCGACGATGAAGCGGTGCGCCATGTGCTTCACGCCGCGGGCGGAGGCGGCCCCGAGCGCCGCGCGGCCGCCCTTGCTGCCGGCCAGCCGCATCGCCTGGGCGAGCGCGACGGGCTGATCCTCGACCTCGGAGAGGAAGCCGGAGAGGTGCGTGGCGAGGTCGTCGACCGAGCGACACGCCGGCACGACGTCCACGAAGCGGAAGAGAGCAGCCTTCAGCTCGGCGTCCTGTGAGGCCAGCGCCATCGCCTTGTCATCGAGGGTCGCGAGGGGGCGGCGGGCGGCCGAGGGCATGGCCGCGGCCAGCTCGCGGCCGATGGCGAGGATGTTCTCCTCGGCGGGGACGGGAAGCTCCATGATCCGAGGCTACGCCTGGGCGCCGGCGCGCGGGCGCGACGATCGGCGCAGGCCTCGGGCTGCCTGCGCGACGCCTGTCGCAGTGCACCCCGGCACCGGGGCGGGGCTCACCCCGGCGCGGCGCGCAGCTCCGCGACGACGAGCCCGGCGTGCAGCAGCAGCCGGGTCGCCCCGTCGTGGAGATCGACAGCGCCGAGCTCCTCGATGCGCCGGAGGCGGCGGTGGAGCGTGGAGCGGTGGACGTGCAGGGCGGCGGCGGCGCCGGTGAGGTCGTCCCCGGCGTCGAGGACGGTCCGGAGCGTGGTGAGCAGCTCGGCTCCGTCGCCCGCCGCGCCCAGCCGCTGCAGCGCGGGGACCGGGGTGGGGGGCAGCCGAGGAGAAGGCGAGCGGGGCGAGCAGGCCGTAGGGGCCGAGGGAGGCGAACCGCGCGACGGGACCGAGCCGGGGGACGGCGCGCGCCACGCGCAGCGCCAGGGACGCCTCAGCGAACGCGGCCGGCGCACCGGCGAGCGATGGCGGTGTCGCCGACGCCGAGCGGAACCGGGAACGCGTCGGGCGTCGCGGCGGCCGTCAGCACGGCGACGGCGTGGGCGTCGTGCTCCCCGACCAGGGCACGGCCCGTGCCGGCGAGGCGCCGGAGCCGGTCCACCGGGGCGCCGGGTGCGGCGACGACGACGAGGACGGGCGCGGTCTCGCTCAGCAGGGCCGCGGCGGGCGCCGGATCGTCCCGAGCGAGCAGGGCGGAGAGCGCCTGCTGCTCGGCGCCGCGGCGCAGATCCTCTGCGTCCTCCCGCGTCCGGAGCTCACGGGTCAGCGGCGCGAGCCCTTCGGAGAGCGTCGTCGCCTCCGCGTCACCAAGGCGCGGCTCGTCGAGCACCCAGACGAAGCCGAGGAGCCGCCCCGCCTCGCGGATCGGGACGCAGAGGCGCGCGCCCATGCCGAGTGACGCGTCGGCCGGCAGCCGCGTCGGACCGTGGGCGGCCGAGACCCCGAGCCGCTCGAGCCGCTCCACGACCGCCGGGGTCGCCCCGCGGCGCAGGATGGTGTCGCGGCGCACGTCGTCCACGGGCCCGTCGTGCGCCGAGTGCGCGAGCAGCCGGAAGTGTCGGTCCTCGACGTCGATCGCCCGGCCGACGGAGGCCGCGAGCGCGTCGACGGCCGCCTGGACGCTCAGGGCGTCGTGCCTTCGAAGACGCCCGGGTCCTCCGCGGGAGGGACCTTCGACTCCCCGCCCGGGAGCGCGGAGCTGCTCTGCCCGGGCTGCTGCTCGGCCGTTCCCGCGGCCGGCTTCTTGGTGGCCGCCGGCTGCGTGGAGGTGCGGCGCGGCGTGGTGGCGGCGCCGGTCGTGGTCCCCGGGGTGGGGAGCACGACGGCCGGCGGGGCCTGGCCCGTCGTCGCGGACGGGGCGCTGCCGGTCGCCGGGTCCGCCTCGGCGGCCTTCTCGCGGGCGGCGGCCGCCTTGGCCTCGCGCGCCTTGCGGGCGGCGGTCGCGGCGCGGCGCACGGCCGCATCCTCGGCGGGGGTGCGGGGTCCTGACGGGGTGCTCGCGACGGGGGGAGCCCCGGGGGGCGGGGCCGCAGGGATCGTCGAGGTCGTCGTGGCCGCCTTGTCGGGCGCGGCGTCGGAGGAGAAGACCCCGGCGATGAACATGACGATCAGGAGCGTGGCGGCGACGAACGCCCCGGGGAGGAGGTAGCGGTAGAGGAGCCCGTGCGCCGGGGGTGCCGCGGCTGCGTCCGGCTCCCGCCGCGGCGGGCGGGGGTGGGCGACGCCGCCGCCCGGGTCCGGCTCGACGACCACGGGCAGGACGCCGGTCGTGCTCGCTCGGGCTCGTCCTCGACGCTCGCGGGTGCGTACGGGTCCTGTACCGCGTGCTCGCCCGAGACGACGGCGAGCTCCGTCGGGTCTTCGTCGTCCTCGACGTGGTCGGGTCTCCTCGCTCCTCGACGTCCGCGGGCTCTTCGAAGACCGGTTCCAGTTCGGCGTCTCGGCCGGGTCCGGGGCGTCGGTGCCGTAGAGGTCGACCGGCGGGGGGAGCTCGTCGAGGTCGACGCCGAAGTCGAAGCTGTCGTCCGGAACGGCGAGGACGGGGGCAGCGGCGTTGAGCGCGAGCAGGATCTCGGTCAGCGCCCCGGTCGGCACGGTGCGCTCCGTCGGGGTCGCGTAGGCCTCCTCGCCGCGCGCGACCCGATCGGCCAGGACCCGGCAAGGGGCGTGCCGGTCGAGATGGCGGGAGAGCTGCTCCTGGTCCGCGGCACTCAGCGCGTGCTCCGCCCGGCCCGCCAGGAGCCCGGGGATCTGCGCGCAGGTCGCGGGCGTCACGCCGCGTCCGGCGTGCAGCACCCGCCGCAACCCGGAGCCACCGGCCTGCGGATCGGGGGTGGGGGTGAGCGCGGCGACCGCGTGGCGTGTGGCGCCGAGCAGCAGTGTCTCGGGGTCCAGCGCCCGCGCGTCGGCGGCGGTCGCCACCGCGGCCCGGAAGCGGGCGAACGCCTCCGCGGCGGCCCGCTCCGCCTCCGCCGGGCCGAGCACGGCCTCGCAGTAGGAGAGGACGGCGTTCGCGCGCCGCTCGACGAGCGCGGCCAGGGCGGCCGGTTCACCGTCGCGGATGCCGGCCGGGGTCACCGCCGCGTGTGGGGAACCCGCCATCAGCCGCCTAGGGTATCGGCGTTCGGGCTCCCACCTACTGCACGTTTGTGTCGCTCGGAGCGGGGTTGCCGCGCGCGCTTCACGGGCTGGGGATCAGGTCGGCGAGCCACGCGGCCACCGCACGGCGCAGGTCGACGAGTTCGCCGCGGAGCGTATGGGTCCCGGCGATCGCCACGACGGCTCGCAGCGGGGGCGCGGGTTTCGGCATCCCGAACGGGTCACGGACGCCCTGCACGACCAGGACCGGGACCGGCACCGCGTCGAGCTCGGGGCTGCGGTCCTTCTGCGGGCGCCCCGCCCGCGGGACCGGCCGCAGGGGGAAGGCGAGGCAGAGGACGCCGACCGCGCCGAGCTCCGCCGCGGTCCGGCAGGCGACCCGCGCCCCGGACGAGCGCCCGCCGAACACGAGCGGCAGGTCCGCGAGCGGTCCCGCGCGCAGCTGCTCGGTGACAGCGCACCAGGCCGCGTCGAGCTGGTGGGCGGGTGCGGGCGCCCGGCGCCCGGCGACCCGGTACGGCTGCTCGACGAGCGCGACGGTGAGGCCGGCGGCGAGCGCGACCTCCGAACACGCCTGCAGATCCGGTGCCTGCAGCGAGCCGCCGGCACCGTGGCCGAGCAGCAGCGCGGCGACGGGGTTCCGCCCCGCGCGCAGCTCGACGCGAGCCGCTCCGTGCGGGGTCTCGATCGTGAGCGTCGCCGCCTCCGTTTCGGGCTCGCTCACCGGCGGCGGCCGACGAGCACGTGCTGGAAGGTCAAGAGCGTCCGGCCGGGCAGCCGCTCGACGAGGTCGGTGCGTCGCAGCATCCCCCTCTCAGGACCGAGCCGGTAGAGCCGGTCGACGCCCTCCACCGGGCAGCCCGCCTCCTCGAGGAGGGCGTAGGCGTCCCGCAGCGTGAACCAGCGCAGGTGCGTGCGATCGAAGATGCCCAGCGAACGACGCGGCCAGCTCCCGCGGACGCCGAGCTGCCAGAACGTCTCCCAGTAGCGGACGTTCGGGAGCGAGACCACCAGCGTGCCGCCGGGCCGGAGCAGGCCCGCCGCGTCCCGGAGCACCCGCCAGGGGTCGACCAGGTGCTCGAGGACGTCGCCGCAGATGAGGCAGTCGACGGGGGGCAGGTAGGAGAACTCGAGGTGCTCGACGTCCGCCACGAGCACCTGGTCGAGCCGCTCCTGGGCCCGGGCGGCGTAGTCGGGATCCCGCTCCACGCCGAGGACGTGGCACGGCTGGCGGGCCTTCAGCGCGGCGCCGAGCGCTCCCGAGGCGCAGCCCAGGTCGAGGATCCGGCGCGCGTCGGCCGGAACGTGCCGCTGGAGCTCGAGCCTGGGGTTCTCGTAGGCGTGGGCGAGCGCGTCGGGCACGCGGCGCAGCGTACGGACTGCCCGTGGGGGCCGCTCACCCGGCCGCGTGGAGGAGGGCGTCGACCGCCCGCGCGGACCGCTCCCAGGAGAACGACCCGGCCCGGGCCAGGCCGCGAACACGGAGCGGCGCGGGGTCGGCCAAGGCGGCCTCGACCGCCGTGGCGATCGCCCGGGGATCATGCGGATCGGCCAGCAGCGCGGCGCCACCGCAGGTGTCGGGCAGGGCGGTGGCGTCGGCGGCGACGACCGGCGTCCCGCAGGCCATGGCCTCGAGGACCGGGAGCCCGAAGCCCTCGTAGAGCGACGGCAGGACGAAGCAGCTCGCCCCCGCGTAGAGGCCCGGCAGCTCCTCGTCGGGCACATGGCCCAGTTCGCGGACGCCTCGGACGGCCTCGGCGCCGGCGAACTGGGGCCGGTCACCGCCGACGGCGAGCAGCTCGACCCCCCGGTCGGCCAGCCGGCGGGCCGTCTCCGCGAGCGCCCCCTGGTTCTTGCGCGCGCTGCGGCTCGCGACGGTCAGCACGTAGGGGGGTCGTCCCGCTTGGGGCGCCCCCGGATGGAAGCGCTCGTGGTCGACCCCGCCGGGCACGACGACGGACTCCACGCCGAGCAGCGAGCGGAGCTCGTCCGCGGCGAAGGCGCTGACGGTGATGACCAGCCGGGCCCGGCGGGCGATCCGCGGCATGAGGAGCGCCTGCAGCCGCGCGTAGGTCGGGGAGTACCACCCAGGGCAGCGCAGCGGCGCGGCGTCGTGCAGGACGACGGCCACACGCGGGTGGGCCAGCGGGGCGAGGTTGGCCGGGCACAGCAGCCATGGGGCCTCGCGTGTCAGCACCGGCAGCGCCGCCTGCTCCCACGCATGGCCGAGGCCGTGGCTGAAGCGCGCGGACGGCGCGTGGACGGCGTACCCACCCGGGCGCAGGGCCGGCAGCCTGAGCGCGAGCTCCCGCGCCCAGCGCTCGACGCCGCCGAGCTCGGGACGGGCCGCGGCGCGCCCGTCGATCGCGACCGGTGGCCCCGCCGCGGTCACGGCTGGAGGAACCGCGACACGCCGTCCTCGCCGCGCTCCTCGACGACGGTGCCGCGCTCGAGCAGCAGGTCGACGTGGCCGAGCACCTCGCTGAGCGTGAGGTAGGCCTGCGTGACCGCGATGTTCCCCCACATCTCCGTGGCGACCTCGTAGGCGGTGTGCGGAGCGTCGGCCAGCAGCCCGGCGATCTTCTGCGCGCGCCGCTCGTGCGCGCGGAGCCGGTCGGCGACCAGGGCGGGGGCGTCGGTGACCGGGTCGCCGTGGCCCGAGAGGACGATGCCGGGCGCCATCGCCGCCGTGCGTTCCATCGAGTCGATGTACGTGACGAGCGCGCGGGGCCGGTCGTCCGGGTCGCCGCCCTCGAGCGGCCGGGAGACCAGCGGGTTCGACGAGATGTGCGCGATGAGATGGTCTCCGCCGAGCACCAGGTCTCGCTCCTCGTCGTGGAAGATCGTGTCCGACGGCGAGTGCCCAGGACGGTGGTGGACCCGCCAGGTCCGTTCGGCGAACGCGAGCGTGGCGCCGTCGGCCAGCGGGGTGTCGACCTGGGCCCCGCCGCCGAACGCGCGGAAGCCGCTCGAGACCGCGCGGAGCGCGAGCCGCACCTCGCGCGGGATCCCGTGGCGTTCCATGACGGCCTCGGCGAAGCTGTCGTCGGCCTCGGTGCTGCCGGAATAGTCCGCGAGCCAGGGCGCGAGGCGGTCGAGCGCGCAGACCTCGGCCCCGGAGCGGTCGACCAGCAGCTGCACCAGCCCGATGTGATCGATGTGCTGGTGGGTGACCACGATGCGCTCGAGGTCCTCGACCCGGTGGCCGCGTTCGGCGAGTCCCCGTTCGAGCTCGACCATCGACGTCGCCGAGTTCGGGCCCGCGTCCACGAGGGTGAGCGGGTCGTCCTCGACGAGGTAGGTGTTCACCCGCCCGACGAGGAACGGCGTGGGGACGGCGATGCGGTGGACCCCCGCGGCCGTCGCGGTGGCGAGGGCATCGGCGGAGGCGCCGGTCGGGGCGACGGGGTCGGTCACCGGGCCAGTCTAGGAACGCGGCCGGGCGAGGAGACCGGTGCGCCCGACGCCGGCTCGAGCGTGTCCGGAGGGCGTCCGCCCGCCGCGAGCCACGAGCCCGCGAGGACGAGGAGCAGCCCCGCCACGATCCCCACGGTCAGCGGCTCGCCGAGGACGAGGACGCCTCCGAGCACGGCGATGACGGGCGCCACGTAGGTGATGACCGAGGCCCGGCCCGAGCCGATGCGGCTGATGAGCGCGTAGAAGGCGAGGTACCCGCCCGCGGTGCAACCGAGCCCGAGCACGACGAGCCAGAGGAGCGCGCGGGACGAGGGCACGCTGGACGGGAGCGCGAACAGCGCCGGGATCGTCGTCATCACCGCGCAGGCCGCGAGGGCTGCGGCGAGGACTCCAAGCCCGGGCTCACGGCTGAACTCCCGCTTGTAGAAGAGGGCGCCGCCCGCGTAGGTGGCCGCGGCGCCGAGCACCAGCAGGCCGCCGAGCAGCGCACCGGACCCGGAGCCGATCTCCACGCCGAACAGCAGGCCGACCCCGACGATGCCCACGCCGAGCCCGACGAGGCGCACACCGCGCACCCGCTCGGTCGGATCCAGGCGCAGGGCCAGCAGCGCGACCATGATCGGGACCGACGCGATCAGGGTGCCGGCCAGCGAGGAGGGCAGCCGCGCGACCCCGGCGGTCACGAGGAGGGTCGGCGCGGCGAGATCGAGCGTCGCGAGCACGACCACGGCGCGCAGCCTGCCCCGCAGCGGAGCGAGCAGCCCGCGGCGGTGCGCGAGCGGGAGCAGGACCGCGGCGCCGAGAATCGCCCGAGCCCAGACGAGGAAGATCACGGAGACCTCCTCGAGGGCGAGCGCGACGAACAGGTAGGGGACACCCCAGGCCAGGCTCGCCGCGGCGAACAGCCAGCCGGTGCGGGCCCCCGGCCTCACCCGCGGATGAGGCCGAGCACCTCGTCGCGCTTGGCCTCCATGTCCTCGTAGGAGACGAGCGACTCCAGGCAGAGGCGCAGCAGCGGCTCGGTGTTCGAGGAGCGGACGTTGAAGTGCCAGTCCGCGAAGTCGACGGAGACCCCGTCGACGTGGGTCACGGTCGCGCCGTCCATCGCGCCGTACTTCTCCTCGATCGCGGCGATCTTCCCCGGGGCGTCGTCGACTGTGGAGTTCACCTCGCCGGAGATGAAGTACTTCGCCCGGTAGGAGCCGACGAGCTCGGAGAGCTTCTTGCCCTCCACCGAGAGCTTCTCCAGCATGAGCAGCGCCGGGATCGTCCCCGAGTCCGCGCAGTAGAAGTCGCGGAAGTAGTAGTGGCCGGAGACCTCGCCGCCGAAGAGCGAGCCCTCGCGCTTCATGCGGGTCTTGAAGAACGCGTGGCCGACCCGGTTGATCTCCGCGGTGCCGCCGGCGGCGGTGACCGTGTCGGCGACGGCCCGGGAGGCGCGGGCGTCGTAGAGGATCGTCGAGCCGGGGTCCTTCTCGAGGAGGTGCTCGGCGAGGATCGCGGTGAGGAAGTCCCCGTCGACGAACTCGCCCTGGTCGTCGATGAAGAAGCAGCGGTCGGCGTCGCCGTCCCAGGCGATGCCGAGATCGGCGCCGGTCTCCAGCACCTTGTCGATGATGAACTGGCGGTTCTCGGGCAGGAGCGGGTTCGGCTCGTGGCCCGGAAAGTCGCCGTCCGGGGTCCAGTAGGTCTCGATGAGCTCGACGGGCAGGGCGGCGAGCAGCGGCCCGACCATCGGCCCGGCCATGCCGTTGCCACCGTCGACGACGACCTTCAGGGCCTTCACCTTCGCGGGATCGATGAACGTGAGGGCACGCTCGGCGAACTCGGTGTAGAGGTCGACCCGCGTGACCTCGCCGCCGCCCGCGGGCTCCTCGTCGAGCCCGTCGCCGAGGACCAGATCGCGGATGTCGCCGATGCCCTCGTCGCCGCTGAGGGCGATCGCCCCCTGCTTGACGAGCTTCGCCCCCGTGTAGGCCTTCGGGTTGTGCGAAGCGGTGCACATGAGGCCGCCGTCGAGCCCCCGGGACCCGACGAGGAAGTAGAGCATCTCGGTCCCGACCTGCCCGGCGTCGACGACCGAGGCGCCTTCGCAGACGATGCCGTCGCGGTAGCGCCCCGCGAGCTCCGGCGCCGTCAGCCGCATGTCCCGTCCGAGGCCGACCGTCACCTGGGTGACGGGCTTGCCGGCGAGGTCGGCGATCACCCGCGCGAAGGCGCGTCCGATGCGCTCCGCGGTGTCCCCGTCGATGTCCTCGCCGTAGAGCCCGCGGATGTCGTAGGCCTTGAAGATCGATGCGGAGGCAGCCATGCGCGGACCCTACCCGCCACCCGGACGCGCACACGCCGCGGCGGCTCGCCCGTTCAATCCGCGCTGACCGCGCGGTAGCGCTCCACGGCGTGCCGCCGCTCGATCTGGTGGTCGACGATGGGGCCCGGGTAGTCGTCGCCGATCACGCAGCCCGCGGCCGCCTGCTCCTCCTCGCTCATCGTCCACGGCTTCGAGAGCTTCTTGGCCGGCACGTCCGTGAGCTCGGGGCACCAGCGCCGCACGTAGACGCCGTCCGGGTCGAACTTCTCCTGCTGGGTCATCGGGTTGAAGAGCCGCTGGAAGTACGGCTTCGCGTCGGTGCCCGTCGAGGCGATCCACTGCCAGCCGCCGTTGTTGGCCGCCATGTCCCCGTCGATCAGCCGCTCCATGAACACGCGCTCGCCCTCGCGCCAATCGAGGTGGAGGTCCTTGGTCAGAAACGAGCCGACGACCATCCGCACCCGGTTGTGCATCCAGCCCTCGGTGGCGAGCTGGCGCATCCCCGCGTCCACCAGCGGGAACCCCGTCTGCCCTTCGGTCCAGGCCTGGAGCTCCTCGCCGGGCTTGGACCATTCGAGCGAGCGGTACTTCTCCTGGAACTCTTGGCGGGTCACGTACGGGAAGTGCATGAGGACCGCCGCGTAGAAGTCGCGCCAGGCGATCTCGTCGCGGTAGTCGTCGGCCCCGGCGGCGCGGCTCTCGGCCGCACGGACGTCGAGCTTCAGCGCCGAGAGGCAGCCCCAGCGGAGGTAGGGGGAGAGCCGGGAGGAGCCCCCCTTGGGTGAGTTGCGCGTGTCGGCGTACGCGTCGAGACCCCCGTCCTGGAGGAACTTCGTCGCCTGTCGGCGGGCGGCCTCCTCGCCGGGCGAGAAGGTCGGCTCCGGGAGCTCCGCGGCGAAGCCGAGGTCCGCAAGCGACGGAAGCTCGCCCGCGGCGATGTTCTGCGGCGTCCGGATCTCCTGCGGCGCGTTCAGCAGGTCGCGGCGCGGCACCTCCCGCCACGCCCGCGCGAACGGGGTGAAGACGGTGTAGGGCCCGCCCGACTTGGTCTCGATCTTGGACGGGTCGTCGACGACGCAGGCCCCCGGCATCGCGTGGGCGCGCACCCCGTCGAGGGCGTCGATGACCCGCTGATCACGACCGCGGCCCCAGGGTGAGGCTTCCGCGGTGAAGTAGAGGTCGCCGGCGCCGATCTCCGCGCAGAGCGCCGGGACGACCTCCTCCGGGCGGCCTGAGCGGATCACGAGCTTGCCGCCGCGCTCGCGCAGCGCCTCGTCGAGCTCGGCCAGGCAGCCGAGCATGAACCGCGTCCGCATCGCGCTCGGGAAGCGGCCCTTCGTGAGCAGCCGCTCGTCGAAGACGAAGAGCGGCACGCAGCGCTCGTGCGCGGCCGCCTCGACCAGGGCCGGGAGGTCGCGCACCCGCAGGTCGCGCCGGAACCACATCACGGAGACGTCCTTCTCGCTCATGGGGCCACGGTATTCCTCAGGACAGGCGGCGGAGGTGCCAGCCGGTAGCCTCCGCGCCGCATGGCCCAGGACCTCATCCGCCGCTTCGTCGCAGATCTCATGGAGGTCGAGACGCTCCCCGGCCCCGTGTACGACTTCGGATCGCTCCAGGTGGAGAGCGACCAGGACGGCGACCTGCGCCCGCTGTTCTCAGGGCACCCGTTCACCGGGGTCGACATGCGCCCCGGCCCCGGGGTGGACGCCGTCGATGGATCTGCGCGCGCTGGAGCTCGAGGACGCGAGCGTCGGCACCGCGCTCTGCCTCGACACCCTCGAGCACTGCGAGGACCCGCCCCAGGCGTGCCGCGAGCTCGCCCGCGTCACCGCGCCCGGCGGCATCTGCGTCCTCGCGAGCGTGATGCTCTTCGGCATCCACGCCTACCCGAGTGACTACTTCCGCTTCACCCCGGAGGCGATGCGCTCGATGCTCGCCCAGGGGTTCGACGACGTCTGGGCGACGGGGGTCGGACACCCGGGCTTCCCCTCGCAGGTCGTCGCCGTGGGGGTCAAGGGCCGCCGGCTCGGGGACCTCGGCGCGCTGCCGAGCCTCCGCGAGGCACAGGAGGCCTACGAACAGGGGAGGGGCACCGTGAAGGTCGGCATCTTCAACTACCCGCCGCGGGAGCTCGTCGGAGCGCTCGTACGGCAAGCGCCCCGGCTGCTCAAGGAGCGCCGGCGATGAGCCTCGGCCCCGTGGTGATCCTGTGCGGCGGGCGCGGGACCCGCCTCCAGGAGAAGACCGTCGACCTCCCGAAGCCGCTCGTGGAGATCGGCGGGCGCCCGATCGTCTGGCACGTGATCCAGCTCTACGCGGTCCAGGGCTTCCGGGAGTTCATCCTCTGCACGGGCTACAAGGGTGAGCTGATCGAGCGTTGGGCGGCGGCCGAGGCCTGGCCCGAGGGGGTCGTCGTGACCGCGGTCGACACCGGCCTCGACACGCAGACCGGTGGCCGGATCCGCCGGGTGCGCGAGCACGTGGGGGACCGCCCGTTCTGCGCGACCTACGCCGACGGCGTGGCCGACGTCGATCTCCCCGCCCAGCTCGAGTTCCACCGCTCGCACGGCGCTCACGCCTCGATGACCGTCGTGCGGCCCGAGCTCCAGTTCGGCGTCACCGAGCTGGACGCCGAGCACCGCGTGACGGGCTTTCGGGAGAAGCCGCGCAGCGAGCACTGGATCAACGGCGGCTTCTTCCGCTTCGAGCCCGCCGTCTTCGACTACCTGAGCGACTCCTCGATCCTCGAACGCGAGCCGCTCGAGGGCCTCGCCGCCGACGATCAGCTCCGCGCGTTCCGGCACACGGGCTTCTGGGACTGCATGGACACCTACAAGGACGCCGTCACGTTGAACGACCTCTGGGCCGGCGGGACGCCGCCGTGGAAGCTGTGGTGAGCCGCGCGGCAGCGGTGGCCGAGAACCCGAACTGGTACCACACGATCGCGCTCCCGGACGGGACGATCACGCCCGGGAACGTCGACCTGCGCACCAGCGCGCAGAAGCTCCTCCCGGCCCGCATGGACGGGCAGCGCGCCCTCGACGTCGGGACCTTCGACGGCTTCTGGGCCTTCGAGCTGGAGCGCCGCGGCGCGCAGACCGTGGCCATCGACGTCGAACGGCTCGACGACGCCCAGTGGCCGCCCCGGAACCGCGAGCGTCTGCTGGCCGACGCCGAGCGGCTCGGGGGCGTCGAGCTAGGCCGGGGCTTCGGCATCGCCCACGCGGCGCTCGGATCCTCGGTCGACCGGGTCATCTGCGACGCCTACGACGTCACGCCGGAGCGGATCGGCGGGCCCGTCGACGTCGTCTTCATGGGTGCGATCCTGCTCCATCTCCGCGATCCGGTCCGTGCCCTCGAGGCGGCCCTCGGGTGCCTGAAGCCGGGGGGCAGGCTCATCCAGATGGAGCCGTTCTGCATCACGAACACGCTGCTGCGCCCGCGGACCCCGACGGGGGACTTCCAGCCCATGCGCTCCGACTTCACCTGGTGGTACCCGAACGTGTCCTGCCTGAAGGCGTGGCCGTGGGCGGCGGGCTTCAACGGCACCCGGGTTACCCACCTGCTGCGTCCGCCGAGCTCGAAGAAGATGACGGGCTTCTACGTCGGGCTCTCGTCCGTCCGTGCCTGAGCGGGTCCTCGTCACGGGTGCCGACGGTCTCCTCGGTGCGGCCGCGGTCGGAGCGCTGCTCGCGCGCGGGGACGACGTGGTGCTGCTCCGGCGGCCCGGGCCGCGGCGCCCCTCCGCGCTGAGCGTCGACGGCGACGACGAGCACTGCACCGTGGTGGAGGGGCAGCTCACCGACACCGCGGCCGTGCTCGCCGTGCACGGGTGCGGGACGGTGCTCCACCTGGCCGCGCAGACGCAGGTCGGTGTCGCGGCCGACCGCCCGGTCGAGACGTTCGAGGCGAACCTCGCCGGGACCTGGACGGTCCTCGAGGCCTGCCGGACCGTCGGCGTCGAGCGGGTGGTGGTCGCCTCGAGCGACAAGGTCTACGGTGCCGCCGCCGAGCTCCCGATCGTCGAGGACGCGCCGCTGCTGGCCCGCGAGCCCTACGAGGTCTCCAAGGCCGGCGCCGACATGCTCGCCCGTTCCTACGCGGCGGCCTACGACCTCCCCGTCGGGCTCCTCCGCTTCGCGAACGTCTACGGCCCGGGCGACCCGAACGCCGCCCGCCTCATCCCGGCGGTCTGCTCGGCGCTGCTGGCCGGCCGCCGGCCGCAGATCCGCTCGAACGGCTCGCCGCAGCGCGATCTCCTGCACGTGTCGGACGCCGTGGCGGCGCTGCTCGCCGTCCCGGCCGACGGCCGGCCCTACAACGCCGGCGGAGGCGCGACCCACAGCCTCCGGGAGATCGTGGACGGGCTCGTCGCGGCCTCCGGGACCACGGGCCTCGAGGCCGAGTACGCCGACCTCGCCACGCCACCGGGGGAGCAGGCCGCGGGCTGGCTCGACGCGGGGCGCCTGATCGCCGCCACGGGCTGGCGGCCGCGCACAGCCCTCGAGGACGGACTCGCCGCCACCTACGCCTGGTACCGCGACCACCCCGGGTTCCTGGATGGTTGAGCTGAGCGTCGTCGTCCCCTCGCACGACCGGCCGCTGCGCCTGCGCTGGCTGCTGAACGCCCTCGAGGAGCAGGGCGCCGAGGGCTGGGAGGTGATCGTCGCGCACGACTCCGCGGGGGAGGAGACCGAGCGCCTGCTCCGTGAGCATCCGCTGGCGGCCGACGGTCGCCTGCGCCATCTGACGTTCCCGGCCGGGGCGCGCCGGCCCGGCCGAGAAGCGCAACGCAGCGTGGCGCGCGGCCCGGGCGCCGCTGATCGTCTTCACCGACGACGACTGCCGCCCGCCCGCGGGCTGGATCGCGTCCGTCCTCGCGGCCGCCGCGGCCCATCCGGGGGCGATCGTCCAGGGCTGCACCACCGTCGACCCCGACGAGCTCGTCGTCCTCCAGCACGCTCCGTTCGCCCGCTCCCAGGAGGTCGAGCCCCCGGTCCCGTGGGCCCAGACCTGCAACATCCTCTACCCGCGGGCTGTCCTCGAATCGGTCGACGGCTTCGACGAGAGCCTTCCGCTCGCCGCCGGGGAGGACACCGATCTCGCGCTGCGCGCCCGCAAGGCGGGAGCCGACTACGTGGGGGAGCCCGCGATGCTCACCCACCACTGCGTCGAGGACGCCACGCTGCGGGCCCGGATGCGCGAGGTGTGGCGCTGGCAGCACCTGCCGTTCGTCACCCGGCGCCACCCCGAGGTCCGTCGGCACCTGGCCGGGGGCGGGTACTTCTGGAAGCCGACGCACGCCCGGGTCCCGTTCCTGCTGGCGGGCCTCGCGCTCGCCGCGGGCCGCCACCCGTGGTGCGGCGCCCTGGTCGCGGCCCCGTGGGCGGTCGCGAGCCTTCCGAGCTACGGGAGCTCGCCGCGCGGGAGGGTCCGCGCGCTCTCCGAGCTCCCCGCGCACGCCGCCGTCGATCTCATGGAGGTCGCGGCGCTCGCCCGGGGCTCGATCCGCCACCGCAGCCTGCTCCTGTGAGGGTCGCGCTGCTGAACCCGGTCTTCTGGCCGGAGGTCCGGCGCGGCTCCGAACGCGTGGCCCGGGAGCTCGCCGACGGCCTCCTCGCCCGCGGGCACGAGGTCCGGCTCATCACCTCGCACCCGCGGGACGTCGGGCTGCGCGTCGAGGACGGGCTCGAGGTGCAGCGTGTCTGGCGCCCGCCCGTCGAGGCGCGCCTACGCCGGCGCCTTCACGAGGAGCACCTCGCGCACCTCCCGCTGGCCGCGCGCGCGCTCCGCCGCTACGCGCCCGACGTCGCTCACGCGCTTTACGCAACGGACGCGGTCGCGGCGATCCGCAGCGGCGTCGCCCCGGTGGTCTTCTCCTACATGGGGATCCCGCACCGGCGTTCGCTGGCCAACCGGCGCGGCCGCAAGGAGCTCGTCGTCCGCGCCTGCGCCGAGGCGGGCGCGGTCGTCGCCCTCTCCCGGGTCGCCGCGGAGGGCTTCGAACGCTGGTTAGGCGTCACCCCGCACGTGATCACGCCGGGGGTGGACCTCGTCGCGTTCTCCCCCGACCCTGCCGCGCGTTCCGAACAGCCCACCATCCTCTGCGCCGCCGACCACACCCAGCCGCGCAAGCGCGTCGCCCTGCTCGTCGAGGCGTTCACGCTGCTCCGAGCGGAGATGCCCGAGCTCCGGCTGATCCTGAGCGCCGCCCCCGGGGGCCCCTCCCGGTGGGCCGGAACGCCCGGGGTCGAGGAGCGCGTCCTCGACGACCGTGCCGCGCTCTGCGCCGCCAACCGCGAGGCCTGGGTCCACGCGCTGCCGTCCGTCGGAGAGGCGTTCGGCCTCGTGCTCGCCGAGGCGCTGGCCTGTGGCACGCCGGTCGTCGGCGCGAACGCCGAGGTCGTGGGGGAGGCCACCACGGGCGTCCTCTACCCGATGGAGGAGGAGAGCCCGGCCGTCCTGGCCGAGGCGCTTCGGGCAAGCCTCGCGCTGGCCGCCCACCCCGGCACGGCCATGGCCTGTCGCACCCACGCCGAGCGGTTCTCCTCGCAGGCGAGCACGCTCGCCTACGAGCGCCTCTACCGCGCGGTCCTCGCGTGAAGAGGCCTCGCGGGTAGCATCGAAAGCATGTCCGGACATTCGAAGTGGGCGTCGATCAAGCACAAGAAGGCGATCACCGACTCGCGGCGGGGCGCGATGTTCACGAAGCTCTCTCGCCACATCACCGTGGCCGCGAAGGCCGGCGGCGGCGACATCGAGGGCAACCCGTCGCTCGCTCTGGCCGTCCAGAAGGCGAAGGACGCCTCGATGCCCAAGGACAACATCCAGCGGGCGATCGACAAGGGCACGGGGGCCGGCGCCAACGAGGCCGACTTCCAGGAGGTGATGTACGAGGGCTACGGGCCCGGCGGCGTGGCGATGCTCATCGAGGGGCTCACTGACAACCGCAATCGCACCGGCGCCGAGGTCCGCGCCGCGCTCACCAAGGCGGGGGGCGCGCTCGGCGAGCCCGGCTCGGTCGCCTACCTGTTCGACAAGACCGGGGTGATCGTCGTCGACGCCGAGCGGTATTCGGAGGAGGACCTGCTCGTGGCCGTCGAGGCGGGGGCCGAGGACATCGAGGTCGACGCCCAACACCTCGAGGTGATCACCGGCCCGACCGACCTGCAGGCGGTGCGCGACGCGCTCACGGGCGCCGAGATCGAGATGCAGTCCGCAGAGCTCGTCTGGCGGCCCCAGGTCCGGGTCGAGGTCGACGAGGACACGCTGCGCAAGGTCATGCGGGTCATCGACACGCTCGAGGAGTCCGACGACATCGGGGACGTCCACGCGAACTTCGACGCCTCCGACGACGTCTTCGCCGCGGTGACCGCGGACTAGCCGGTCCCCCGCCTCCCGCGTGCGCCGGCTCCTACCGGCGGTCCTGCGGGAGGAGCCGCAGTTCCGCCTCTTCTTCATCGGGCAGGCGCTCTCGGCGCTCGGGGACCGCATCACCTTCGTCGCGCTGCCCTTCGCTGTGCTGTCGATCGGGGGCGGCGCCGCGCAGGTCGGTCTCGTGATCTCTGCGACCACGATCCCGTTCGCCGCGTTCGCGCTGCTCGGCGGGGTGTGGGCCGACCGGCTCCAGCGCCACCGGGTGATGCTCGCCTCCGACGTGGTGCGCGGCATCACGCAGGCGGTTGCGGCGTTCCTCCTGCTGAGCGGGAGCGCGGAGCTCTGGCACCTCGCGGCGCTCGGGGCCGTCTTCGGCACCGCCGACGCGTTCTTCAGTCCTGCAATGACCGGGCTCATGCCGGCGCTCGTGGCCCCCGAGCGCCTCCAGGAGGCCAACGCCATGCGGTCGCTCACCCTGAGCAGCGGGATGGTCGCCGGCCCGGCGCTGGCCGGGGTGCTCGTGGCGCTGCTGGGCCCGGGTGGGGCGATCGCGGTCGACGCCGCGACCTTCGCAGCCGGCGCGGTGGCCCTGGCACGGCTGCGTCCGGCCGTCATCGCCCGGGCCGTCGAGGCGACCCCGGGCATCCGCCGGCAGCTCGCCGAGGGCTTCGCGGAGGTCCGGAGCCGCCCCTGGGTGCAGGGCTTCCTGGCCACGCTGCTGGTCTACCACGTGGTCGTCCTGCCGGCCATCTTCGTCCTCGGCCCGGTCCTGGCCGAACAGGAGCTCGGCGGCGTCCGCGCCTGGGCGGCCATCACCGCCGCCTTCGGCTTCGGCTCGGTCGCCGGCGATCTCGCGATCCTGCGCTTCAAGCCCCAGCGGCCCCTGCTCTGGGCGGCGGTCGGCTTCGTCGTGGCCTCCAGCCAAGCGCTCATCATCGGCTCCGGCCTGCCCGTGCCTGCCATCGCGGCGCTCGAGGCGGTCACGGGCGCAGCGGTCAGCGCGGGCTTCGGCCTGTGGGAGACCACCCTCCAGGAACAGGTCCCGGAGGAGGCGATCTCCCGCGTCTCCTCCTACGACTACCTCTGCTCGGTCGGGCTGATGCCGGTCGGCCTCGCCCTCGCCGGGCCGCTGGCGGCGCTCATCGGGCTGCACGAGGCGCTCGTGCTGGAGACCGCGATCGGCCTGCCGGTCGCGCTGGCACTGCTCTTCGTGCCCGGGGTGCGGACGATCAGGAGCGGTCGTCCGCGCGCCGCACCCGGTGGAGCTTCACGGGCGGCACGCCCTTGAGCTTGCGCTCCCCGATGAACGACCAGCGCAGACCCTCGGCCTCCGTGAGCATGTCCCGTGTGGTCGCGTCGGCCACGACCGTGCCCGCCCGGGCGAGAGACGTGATGCGGCTCGCGAGGTTCACGGGTCGACCGAACCAGTCGCCCGCCCGGGAGACCGCGGCCCCGGAGGCGACCCCGACCCGCAGCTGGGGCACGGCCTCGTCCTCGGCGTCCGCGGCGGCGGTGAGCGCGAGCGCGACCCGGACGAGCGGCAGCGGCTCGGGGGAGACGAGCAGCACGGCGTCACCCACGGATTTCACCATGCGGACGGGGGCCTCGACGAGCTCGCCGGTGAGCTGGACGAGCCGTTCGGCCACCTGCTCGAGCTCACCCGGGGGGAGCTGCTCCCCGAGCCGCGTGAAGCCCACGAGATCCGCGAAGGCGACGCTCACCTCCCGGGCGCCCGGGAGCTCGCCCGCCTGGCGCTCGGCCGCGGTGACGACCTCCTCGCGCACAGCGTGGTTGAGTTGGATGCGGAGCATCTGGTCGACGAGCGGACCGACGAGCGGGACGAGGTTCTCGGCGACCGCCGCGTAGGTCTCCGCGAGCTCCCGCTCGCTGAGCCCCGGCCGCAGCGCCAGCTCGAGCACCTGCTGGCGCATTACCTCCGCGGTCTGCGCGAGCCCGCGACTGAGTACCCGGTTCGTGTTGAGCACCGCGGCCGGGGAGAGGCCCGCGTCGAGGAACCGCTTCGTGGTGCGCGCCGCCTCGAGATCGGTCTCGCCGTAATGGACGACGTCCGGAGCGACCGGCAGGGGGAGCCCGCTGGCCCGCCCGAGCGCCGCGAGGAAGTCGACCTCGAGCCCGGCCTCGCGCGCGACGTCCTGCGCGGTGTACCGCTCGCCCGAGCCGAGGGACCGGCTGGCGGCCACGAGCAGCAGCGTGCCGTTGGCCGTGCCGCGTTCGAGCTCCTCGTCGCTGGCCCCGTGCTCCTCCCGCAGGTAGGCGATCAGCTGGATCCGCTCGCGGCGGTCATCGCCCTCGAGGCCGGTCAGGAGCGCGTCGTCAGGCATCGACCGCGAGCCTACGAGATGGTCTCAACCGAGCCGGCTCAGCCCGATGGCCAGGACGAGTCCCAGGGCGGTGGCGACCCCGGTGGCGTAGCTCTCCTCCTTGAACGCCTGGGGGAACACCTCGACCGCGAGCGAAGCGACCACGGCGCCCCCGGCCACCGACCGGATCAGGCCGAGCGCGGTGTCAGGGACCCCGGCGAGCAGCAGATTCCCGGCGAGCGCGGCGGCCGAGAGGAGGGCCGCGGTCGCCGTCCACAGGAGCAGGACCCTGCCCTTGGGGCGGTGCTCGGCCATCTGCCTGGCCCCGCCCGCGGCCTCCGGGAGGTTCGAGAGGAAGATCGAGCCCGAGAGCGAGGCCACCTGGAGCGGCCCGGCGCCGATGAGGGCCACCCCCAGCGCGAGGTTCTCCGGGATGCCATCGAGTGTTATCGCGGCCAGCAGCCCGCCGCCGCTGTCTGACCCGAACCGCCGCTTGACGAACTTGTCGAGCCCCGCGAAGGCTGCCGCGCCGACGAGGACGCAGGCGGCGACCGCCCAGAGTGGAGCGATGTCGGTGGCCGGGTCGACGAGCTCGAGTACGGCCGAGACGATCAGCGCGCCGCCTGCCATCGCGACGATGAAGCCCTCGAGCGCGGACGGGAGCCGCCCGTAGGCTCCCCAGGCCGCTCCGGCCACGAGCGCTGCGGAGACGACGCCGATCACGATCACGGTCATCAGGCCACCCTTCCCGGGGGCTGCCTCCGCGACGCCCGGGGTAGCCGGAGGGAGGTCCGGCCTCAGCTGACGCCGGCCTGCTGCTCGGCCCAGAGGTGGCCGATCAGCACCTCGGTGACCCGCGGATCGAACTGGGTGCCTGCGCAGCGCGCGAGCTCGTCGAGCGCAGCCGCGTGCGGCATCCGGGCCCGGTACGGCCGGTCGGAGGTCATCGCGTGATAGGTGTCGCAGGCCAGGATGATCCGGCTGCCGACGGGGATCGAGCCCGCGCTGAGTCCGTCGGGGTACCCGCCGCCGTCCCAGCGCTCGTGCTCGTGCCGGACGATCCGTGCCACCCCTCCGAGCCCGGGGATCGCCTTGAGGATCCGCTCGCCGATGACCGGGTGCTCGCGCATGAGGACCCATTCGGCCTCGTCGAGCTTGGCCGGCTTGTGGAGGATCGAATCGGGGATCGCGACCTTGCCGATGTCGTGGAGCAGCGCGGCGGTGCCCACCCGCTCGATCGTCTGCGCGTCGAGCCCGAGGTTGTGGGCGACGGTCTCGGAGAGCTGCACGACCGACTCGGAGTGCTCGCCCGTGTACTGGTCTCGTTCGGTGAGCGCCTGCGCGAGCGCGTCGATCACGTCCTGGTGGACCCGGGCGACCGACTCCCCGTCGACCTGCAGCGGCCCGTGGGCTCGCCCTCCGCCTGCCGCCCGCGCACGGATCAGATGCTCGGTGGCCTCGGCCAGCAGCGCCTCGAGGCTCATGCCCCGCGTGGCCTCGGCGACGCCGGCGGACACGGTCACGGAGCCCACGTCGTCGACGTCGGACTCGTCGAGCCGCGCCACGACCCGCGTGGCCGAGGAGAGCGCGCCGGGCAGCTGGCAGTCGGGCAGCAGCACGGCGAGCTCGCCGTGCCCCGTCCGGGCGATCAGGTCGTGGGGCCGGGAGACGCCACGAACCACGTCGGCGAGGGCCTTGATGGCCGCCTCCTGCCCCTCGGGCCCGTGGTTGGCGCCGAGCCGGCGGAACGCGTCGAGCTCGATGAGGGTGAGGGCCAGCGGGGCCCCGGAGCGGCGGGCACGTTCGAGCTCACGGGCCGCGGCCTCACGGAAGCTCGCCGGGGTCAGCAGCCCGGTGACGGGATCGTTGTGCCGTTGCGCGGAGCGCTCGGCCTCGAGCGTCGCGATGCGCGCCTGCGCCTCCGCGAGAGCGGCCCGGAGTTCGGGAACTTCGTTCGAGCGCTTCAGCACTCCTCTGGTTATCGGCAGGGTGTGGCATCGCTTGAGAGGGAGGCATCCGACCCAGCACGGAGAATGCAGCCCGTGGTGATCGTCCTCGGCATAGACCCCGGCTTGGCCAACACCGGCTACGGCGTGGTTCAGCGACGTCCCGGCCGGCTCGTCGCGCTCGACGGCGGCTGCATCACGACGGCGGCGAGCACTGCCCCCGAGCTGCGTCTGTCGGCGATCCACGCCCGGATCGCCGAGCTCATCGAGACCTACGCGCCGACTGCGGTTGCGCTCGAGTCGCTCTTCTTCGGCGCCAACGTCACCTCGGCCTCGGTGGTCGGCCAGGCGCGCGGGGTCGTGATGCTCGCCGCGGGGCAGCGTTCGCTCCCTTGTCACGACTACACACCGCAGCAGGTCAAGGGCGCGGTCTGCGGCTCGGGCCGTGCGGACAAGGACCAGGTCCAGCGGATGGTCCAGCGGATGCTCGGGCTCACCGAGCTGCCCCGCCCCGACCACGCCGCCGATGCCCTCGCCGTGGCGATCTGTCACGCGAACCACGCTCCTCTCGCCAGCGCGAAGGCGCGGGCGGCCTAGGTGATCGCGCTCGTCGCGGGGGAGGTCGCCGTCCGGCGTCCCGACCACGTCGTCATCGAGACGGCCTCCGGCGTGGGGTACCGGCTGAACGTCTCGGCGGAGACCCTCGGTCAGGTCCCCGCCGCCGGCGAGCCGGTCTCCCTGCACGCCCACCTGATCGTGCGCGAGGACGCGCTCACCCTGTACGGCTTCGCGACCGAGGAGGAGCGGGATCTGTTTCTGCTGCTGCTCGGGGTCCAGTCGGTGGGGCCGAAGGTCGCGGTGGCGATCCTCTCGGGGGGCAGCCCACGGGAGCTCGTGACCGCGCTGGCCGCCGGGGACGCCAAGCGCTTCCAGGCGGCGCCCGGCGTCGGGAAGCGGACCGCGGAGCGCATCATCGTGGAGCTGCGCGACAAGGTCGGCGCCGTCACCTCCTTCGAGCCCGAGGCCACGGTCCCCGGGGCGCCGGACGATCCGCGGTCGCTCGCCCGGGAGGCCTTGGAGGAGCTCGGCTACGCCCCGGCCGAGGTCGAGGAGCTCCTGCGCGGGACCACCGGCGAGACGCCCGAGGCGCTCGTCGCGGCCGCGCTCAGGGCGGCGCGCCGGTGATCCGCACGCCAGACGAGGAGCCGGACGGTCGCATCCAGTCCCCGGGGCCGACGCCCGAGGACGCGGTCGTCGAGCCGACCCTCCGGCCCAGGACCCTCGACGAGTTCGTCGGCCAGGATGTGGTCGTCGACCAGCTGCAGGTCTCGCTCGAGGCCGCGGCCGCCCGGGGTGAGGCGCTCGACCACGTCCTGCTCTCGGGTCCGCCCGGCCTGGGGAAGACCTCGCTCGCGCAGATTCTCGCCGAGGAGCTGGGGGTGCCGTTCGTGCAGACCGCGGCACCGGCGCTGGAGCGCAAGGGCGACGTCGCCGCGTTCCTGACCGCGCTCGAACCGCGATCAATCTTCTTCGTCGACGAGATCCACCGGCTCTCCCGGGCGCTCGAGGAGACGTTCTACCCCGCGATGGAGGACCGCCAGCTGCCGATCACCGTCGGGGTCGGCGCGGGCGCCCGGGTCATGACCCTGGACCTGCCGCCGTTCACCCTCGTCGGGGCGACGACCCGCGCGGGCCGGCTCACGACGCCGCTCCGGGACCGCTTCGGGATCCAGCACCGCCTCGAGCCCTACGGGCCCCGGGATCTCGCCACGATCGTGCGTCGCAGCGCGCAGATCCTCGGGGTCGAGGTGGCCGGGGCAGGGGCCGAGGCGATCGCCGCGCGCTCCCGCGGGACACCGCGCGTGGCCAACCGCCTGCTCAAGCGGGTCCGGGACTACGCCGAGGTCCGGGCCGGGGGCGTCGTCACGGAGGACGTCGCGAGCCAGGCGCTCGACCTCCTGCAAGTCGACCACCTCGGCCTCGATCGGCTCGATCGCGAGATCCTCGACGCCGTCTGCACCAAGTTCGGCGGCGGACCGGTCGGCCTCTCGACGCTCGCGGTGACGGTGGGGGAGGAGACCGACACGCTCGAGGACGTCTACGAGCCCTACCTCCTCGTCTGCGGCCTGCTGAAGCGAACGCCGCGGGGCCGGGTGGCGACCCCTCGCGCCTGGGCGCATCTCGGCCTCGAGCCGCCCCGGGACGTCGGTCTGTTCTGATGTGCGCACGGTGACCACACGGCCTGGCGCCGCGCTGCTCTACCCTCCCCAGAGCCCGATGGCCCATCTCTTCATCTGTCCCAACTGCGGCATCCGCTCCACTGCCACCGAACGCACGGCTGGCTTCCGCACGACCCCGAAGGGTTGCCGGAAGTGCGGCTTCGGCTTCCTGTTCGAGCTGCTGGACGATTACTACCCGGCACCGAACGCGGCGTTCTTCGCCTGCGACCAGGACGGGAACGTGATCGCCTGCGGCCGCGGCTCCTTCGCGCTGACCGGCCTCGACGACAAGCGCGTCATCGGCCGCTCGGTCGGCGAGGTCCTCGGGCTCGAGTTCCCGGACGAGACCGACCCGGTCGCCACGGCCCTGGAATGGGGCGTCCGTCAGCTCGGCAAGCCCGTCCGGGTCAACGCGGAGGGCGATCTCCCCGCGACGGCCACCGCAGATCTTTTCCCGGCCTACGACGACGACGGCGGCCTGCTGATCGTCCTCACGCCCACCCCCTGAGGACCCCCTTTTCATGACCGACCGTCGCCGTAACTCACTCATTCTGCTGCTCGTCGGCGCCCTGCTGATCTCCGCGATCGCGGTGCTCGCCACGAAGCCCACCCGCCTCGGCCTCGACCTGAAGGGCGGCGTCGAGCTCGTCTACCAGGCCAAGGCGACGAACACGACGCAGGTCACGAGCGAGTCGGTCTCCGACGCGATCGACATCATGCGCCAGCGCATCGACTCCCTCGGCGTGGCCGAGCCCGAGCTGCAGCAGTCCGGGCAGGAGCAGATCGTGGTCTCGCTGCCCGAGGTCACGAACATCAAGGAGGCCGTCGACACCGTCGGCACCACCGCCCAGCTGCAGTTCTACGACTGGGAGAAGAACGTCCTCGACAAGGACTGCAAGCCGGCGCCGGACGACTTCGCCGTCACCGGCGGTCCGAGCGCAGGCCAGGTCGGCGGCTTCCCCCTCTACGACGCGGTGGTGCGTGCGAGCCGCTGCCCGACGATGGCCGACGCGAACGTCTCGAGCGGCGACAAGTACTACCTCGCCGACGACAAGACCAAGAAGGTCATCGCCGGACCCGAGGACAGTGAGGAGGCGCTCCGCGACTCCGAGGCGGCCAAGGGCGCCCCGAAGAGCGCCACCGTGCGGAAGGTCAACGAGGGCACCGTCGTCGTCCAGGCCGAGTCGATCAACCCGGACGCCCCCGCCGACGACCCGGGCCCGGACAGCTACTTCGTCCTCCGCGACGACGTCGGCCTGCGTGGCACGGACATCAAGAACCCGGAGCAGAACTTCGATTCGAGCCCCGGTGGCGCCCGTGGCCCGAACGTCACCTTCGACTTCACGAGTGCCGGCCGCGACAAGTGGCAGAAGGTCACCCGCGAGATCGCCCAGCGCGGCCAGTCGTTCGTCATCACCGCCGACGGTCAGCCGGTGCAGGGCCCCGACCAGGGCTCCCAGCACTTCGCGATCGTCCTCGACAACCAGCTGATCTCCGTTCCGCGGATCGATTACCGCGAGAACCCCGACGGCATCGACGGCGGCGCCGGTTCGCAGATCTCCGGCGGCTTCTCGATCCAGACGGCCCAGCAGCTCGCGAACCAGATCCGCTACGGAGCGCTGCCGCTGAAGCTCGATCTCATCTCGCAGTCCCAGGTCTCCGCGACCCTCGGGCAGCAGGCGCTCGACCAGGGCCTGCTCGCCGCGGGCATCGGCTTCATCGTCGTCGCGCTGTTCCTGCTCGTCTTCTACCGCGTGCTCGGGGTGCTGGCGGTCGGTGCGCTCGCCATCTACGGCATCTACCTGTTCGCGCTGATCAAGCTGATCCCGGTGACCCTGACGCTCCCCGGCCTCGCCGGGCTCGTGCTCACAATCGGGGTGTGCGCCGACGCGAACATCGTGATCTTCGAACGCGTGAAAGAGGAGGTGTTCGGCGGCAGATCGATCGCCTCCGCGATCGGCATCGGCTACCGCAAGGGGCTCTCGACGATCATCGACGCGAACGTCGTCACGCTGCTGACCGCGTTCATCCTGTTCATCCTCTCGACCGCCGGTGTCCGCGGCTTCGCTCTGACCCTCGGCCTCGGTGTCATCGTCACGCTCTTCTCCGCGGTGCTCGCCACGCAGGCGCTGCTCGGGGTGACGGGCGCCAACGCGCTCAAGAACCCGCGCCTGGTCGGCGCCCGCACCCACGGCACGAAGCGCCGCTTCGACTTCAACGGCGCCACGAAGGCCCTGTTCACCCTGTCCGGAATCGTCCTGCTCCTCGGCGCGCTCTCGATCTCCACCAAGGGGATCCAGCTCGGCATCGACTTCGAGTCGGGCACCCGGATCCAGGCGGCCTACACGAACCCCGTGAACGAGGACAAGGCCCGGGACGTGCTGCGCTCCAACGGCATCGACTCGGCCGACGTGCAGAAGGTCACGGGCTCCGAGCTTGGGAAGAACGTCCTGCAGATCTCCACGGCTGACCTCGGGCCGCAGAAGACCAACCAGGTCACCACGGCGCTCGGCAAGGCCTTCGGGGACACCGTGGGTGAGCCGCAGACCCAGTCGGTGGGCCCGACCTTCGGGGCCTCGGTGGCCCGCTCGGCGATCATCGCCGTCGTGGTCTCGCTGTTCCTGATCGCGATCTACATCGCGCTCCGATTCGAGTGGAAGTATGCAGCCACCACGGCGATCTCGCTGATGCACGACCTGCTGCTCGTCGCCGGCCTGTACTCGATCACCGGTCGGGAGGTGACGAGCGCCACGGTCGCTGCGCTGCTGACCGTGCTGGGCTTCTCGCTGTACGACACGATCATCGTCAACGACAGGTTGCGGGAGAACATGCCGCGAATGCCGCGGGCCACGTTCACCCAGATCTCGAACCGCTCGATGAACGAGGTCATCGTCCGGTCGATCTCGACCGTGACCTGCGCCTCGCTGCCGATCGTCGCCCTCTACTTCTTCGGCGGCGAGACGCTGCAGGACTTCGCCTTCGCGCTGCTGGTCGGCACGATCTCCGGCGCCTACTCGTCCATCTTCATCTCCTCGCCCGTGCTCACGCAGTGGAAGGAGCGCGAGCCCGTCTTCCGTCGGCGCAAGGCGGCCTTCATCGAGCAGTACGGCCACGTCCCGCCGTTCGCCGACACGAAGCTCGACATCAACGTCGAGCGGAAGGCGGCGTCCAAGGCCCGTCTGACGGCGCCGGAGTCGCCCGACCGATCCGTCTCGAAGACGGAGTTCGACGAGATGGTCCGTGACCTGCACGGCGACGTGGTCACCACGAAGGTCGCCGAGCCCAAGGCGCCGCCGCGCTCCGCGGCCGACGCCACTCCCGAGGAGATGTACATGAAGGACGCGAAGTCGAAGCGACCCAGGAACAAGAAGCACGGGAGGCCGCGCTAGTGCTCCGCCCCGCCACCAACGACCGCGAAGACGCAATGACCGACTGGACGAAGCACTAATGGCCATCTTCGTGTGGGTCATGGTCGGGCTGGCCCTCTGGCACTTCACCGTCTATTTGCCCGACCACTTCCAGGGCGGGATCGCGGGCGCGTTCCTCGGCGCCATCTTCGGGTCGGTCCTCGGCGGGCTGATCGTCAACGGCTTCGGGCTCCCGGCCCGGGACGACGTCAATTTGCTCACGTTCTTCGAGTCCGTCCCGGGGACCGTGGTCGGCATGGGTGTCGTGTACGCCCTCGGCCTGCGCCAGGAGCGGCAGGAGCGCGAGGAGCAGGCCCGGTCGACCGGGCTCGCAGGCTGAGGCTGCGGCCCTCGCGGGTCGCTTGCCGGTTTCCCGGAGCACGCGGGTTCTGAGGAGGGGTTCCGTCCTGGTCGCTGCGTAGCGTGCCGGGCCTGAGCTCCTCCGTCGACATCCAGCCGTGCCTCCAGTCCGAGGTGCGCACGCTCCAGGCAGCCCTGGGGTGCTCGGGGGCGCTCGCGCAGATCCTCGTCCGTCGTGGCCTCGCCGACCCCGAGGCGGCGCGCCGCTTCCTGGCCGCCGACGAGGCGCACGACCCCGACCGCCTCGGCGGGCTGGCGGCGGCGACCGAACTCATCCTGCGCCACGTCGCGGCCGGGACCCGCATCACGGTCCACGGCGACTACGACGCCGACGGGGTCTGCTCCACGACGATCCTCTTGAACGCGCTGGAGCACGTCGGCGCGGACGCCGACTGGTTCCTGCCCTCCCGACGCGAGGACGGGTACGGCCTGTCGCTCGCGACCGTCGAGCGGCTCGCCGCCCGCGGGACGCGGCTGCTCATCACCGTGGACTGCGCGATCACGGCGGTCGCGGAGGTCGCCGCGGCCCGGGCCGCCGGGCTCGACGTCCTCGTCACCGATCACCACACCGCCCGGTCCGACGGGGCCCTGCCGGACTGCCCGATCGTGCACCCGGGCCTGGACGGGTCGCCGACGCCCGAGCTCTGCGCCGCCGGCGTCGCCCATAAGCTTGCCCAGGGCCTGCTCCGTGCGGCGGGGCGGGATCCTGCGGTGCTCGACGCGGATCTGGATCTCGTCGCGCTCGCCACGGTGGCGGACTGCGTGCCGCTCGTGGGGGAGAACCGGCGGATCGTCCGTGCGGGGCTGCGGGCCATCGCCGCGACGGAGAAGCCGGGGCTTCGCGCGCTGATGGAGCGTGCCCGGGTGGACCCGAGCGCGGTGGATGCCTCGAGCATCGGCTTCCGCCTGGGGCCGCGGATCAACGCCGCCGGGCGCATGCAGCGCGCGGACGCGGGAGTCGAGCTGCTGCGCACCCGTGATCCGGAGCGGGCCGAGCAGATCGCGGAGGAGCTCGAACGGCTCAACACCGACCGGCGGCACACCGAGCAGCGGACCACGTTCGCGGCGGAAGCGCAGGTGGCCGAGCTCGAGAGCGCACGCGAGGCGGCCGGGCTCGGCCCCGCACCCGCCTACGTCCTGGCCGGAGACGGCTGGCACCCCGGGGTCGTCGGCATCGTCGCCTCGCGGATCGCCGAGCGGCGCCATCGTCCCGTCGTCGTCGTCAGCTTCGCCGACGAGCAGGCAGAGGAAGGCACGGGGTCCGGCCGTTCGATCAGCGGCTTCGACCTCCTCGGAGGACTTCAGGCCTGTGCCGGAACGCTCCAGGGCTTCGGCGGCCACCGCGCGGCGGCGGGCTGCACCCTGCGCCGCGCCGAGCTCGAGGCGTTCCGGGCCGCGTTCTGCGCGCACGCCGAGGCGACGCTCACCCCGGACCTGCTCGAGCGCCGCGCGCGAGCGGACGCGGTCGTCTCCGGGGACGAGCTGGGCATCGAGCTCGCCGAGGAGCTCGAACGGCTCGCCCCCTTCGGCATCGGCAACCCGCAGCCCCGGCTGCTCGTCCCCGCCGCGGAGCTGCTCGAGCCTCGGCCGATGGGGGAAGGGCGCCACCTGCGCTTCGCGGTCGCTTCCGGCGGCCGGCGCGCCCGCGCGGTCGCCTTCCAGACGACGAGCCTCCCCGAGGGGTTCGTGGACGCGACCTTCGTGCTCGAGCGGAACGAGTGGAACGGGGTGGTCGAGCCGCGCCTGGTCCTGCAGGGCGCCACGCCGTGCGCGCCCGCGCCCATCGAGCTCGTCGGCGAGCCCGAGGCCTGGGCCGACGCGGTCCGCGCGGAGCTCGGGCACGGCGTCGCGGCCTACGGGCCGACCGACCCGGGCCCCCGCGCGTCCCGCGCTGGTCATCGACCGTCGCGGCGCCGGGCTGGCCGGCCTGCTCGCCGGTCTGGTCGCCAGCGGGGAGTCCGTGCTCGTCGTGTGCGCCGACGCGCGCAGGCGCCGCCGTCACCTCTCGCCGCGGCTCGGCGGGTTCGCGCTCTGCTCCTGGCGGAGCCTCGAACGGACGCCGGAGCTCCTCGACGGCTACACGCATGTCGTCGCCCTGGATCCGCCCGCCCATGCGGCCCAGCGGGAGATGCTCCGTCGCGGCGCCGAGTCCACGACGGCATGCGAGGCATGGGGGGAGGCTGAGCTAGGCTTCGCAGTGCATGTGCACGACGAGCAGCATGCGCTGCGCGACCAGCTCACCGCCGCCTACCGGCTCCTCCGGGCCACCCCCGATGAGCTGCTCGCCGCCCTGCCGAGTGCCCCTGTCGCGGCGGCCCGCACCCTGCTCGTCCTCGATGAGCTCGGCCTCGTGTCGCTCGATCGCGACGCGCTCACCCTCACCGTTCCCGCTTTCACCGGCCGCACGGAGCTGGAGCGCTCCGCGACGTTCGCGGTCTGCGCCGGGCGCCGGGAGGAGGCGTTCGCATGGCTGAGGCCGGCGCGATCACAGGCGGCGTGAGCGCCGCGCCCACGCTCGAGATGAGCGAGCGCGCGCGTGCGCTGCTCGCGGATCTCTTCGCCATCGTCGAGGAGCACGCCCACGACGCCGCCGTCGAGGTCGACCGCGAACGCGTCGAGGCCGCGTTCCTGTTCGCGTGCCGGCATCACGCCGATCAGCGGCGCAAGTCCGGCGAGGAGTTCATCACCCATCCGGTCGGCGTCGCGAAGATCTGCGCGGGCATGCGCCTCGACACCGAGACGCTGGTCGCCGCGCTCCTTCACGACACCGTGGAGGACACCTCGGCCTCGCTCGGTCAGGTCTCCGAGCTCTTCGGCGAGGAGGTCGCGAAGCTCGTCGACGGCGTCACGAAGCTCACCGGCATCACCTTCCAGTCCCGCGACGAGCTGCAGGCCGAGAACTATCGCAAGATGATGGTCGCGATGGCGACGGACATCCGCGTCATCCTCATCAAGCTCGCCGACCGCCTGCACAACATGCGGACGATCGCCGCGATGCCGAAGCAGAAGCAGATCGACAAGGCGAAGGAGACCCTCGAGATCTACGCGCCGATCGCGCATCGGCTCGGCATCCACGCCATCAAGTGGGAGCTCGAGGACCTCGCCTTCGCCGCGCTCCACCCACGGAAGTACCAGGAGATCAAGGGCCTCGTCAACCAGCAGCGCGAGGAGCGCGAGGACTACGTGCGAGCTGCCGGCGAGGGCCTCGCCGGCGACTTGGAGGCGCTCGGGATCAAGGCCGAGATCTCCGGGCGGGCCAAGCACTTCTACTCCATCTACGCGAAGATGACGAAGAAGGGCCGGGAGTTCAACGAGATCTACGACCTCACCGCGATGCGCGTGATCGTCGACTCGGTGAAGGACTGCTACGGCGCCGTCGGGGTCATCCACTCGCTCTGGAAGCCGCTCCCCGGCCGCTTCAAGGACTTCGTGGCGATGCCGAAGTTCAACATGTACCAGTCGCTCCACACCACGGTGATCGGGCCGGAGGGACTGCCGCTCGAGATCCAGATCCGCACGCGCGAGATGCACGACATGGCCGAGTTCGGCGTGGCGGCGCACTGGATCTACAAGGTCGATCCCAACGCGACCGGCTCCGAGAAGCGTCCGCTCTCGGACGGCGAGGAGAAGCTCAAGTGGCTGCGGTCGATGCTCGACTGGCAGAACGAGCTCTCCGACCCCCAGGAGTTCATGGCGAACCTCAAGGTCGAGCTCTTCGACGAGGAGGTCTTCGTCTTCACGCCGAAGGGCGAGGTCAAATCCCTCCAGGTCGGCTCGACGCCCCTCGACTTCGCCTACGAGGTCCACACGGAGATCGGCCACCGGTGCGTGGGCGCCCGGGTCAACGGGAAGATCGTCCCGCTGCACTACGAGCTCCACTCCGGCGACATCGTCGAGATCCTCACCGCGAACCGGGAGCGCGGCCCGTCGCGCGACTGGATCTCGATGGTCCACACCAGCCGCGCGAAGAACAAGATCCGCGCCTGGTTCAAGGCCGAGTCCCGCGACGACACCGAGCACACCGGGCGCGCGCTGCTGCAGGAGCACCTGAACAAGAGCGGCCTGCCGGCGCAGAAGCTCTCCGGCTCCCCGCTGCTGGCCGACGTGATCCGCGAGATGGGCTTCCGGAAGGCGGACGACTTCTACCTCGCGCTCGGCGGGGCGAAGATCAGCCCGAAGGTCGTCGTCAACAAGGTCCTCAACCGGCTGAAGCAGGGTGAGGCGGCCGAGGCGGAGCAGAACACCGTCGAGTCCCTGGTCACGACCCGGCGCCAGCGCCGTGCCCCGACCGGGACGAGCAAGAGCTACGGCGTCGCGGTCGACGGCGTGGACGAGGTGCTGCTGCGGATGGCCAAGTGCTGCCGCCCGGTCCCCGGTGACCCGATCGTCGGCTACGTCTCCCTCGGCCGCGGGATCACGATCCATCGCGACGACTGCCCGAACGCGGCCGCGCTGCGCAAGGATCCGGAGCGCTTCGTGCGGGTGCACTGGGAGGGCGAGCACGACACCGCCTTCCGGGTCGAGCTGCAGATCGACGCCTACGACCGCACCCGGCTGCTCGAGGAGCTCTCCCGCACCTTCGCCGAGGCGGGGATCAACATCATCGAGGCGCGCTGCATCGTCACGAGCCCGATGGTGAAGAACACCTTCGTCGTCGAGGTCGGCGACACCCGCGTCCTCAAGACCACCGTGAACCGGCTGCGTTCGATCGAGGGCGTCTTCGACGCCTTCCGGGTCACGCCCGGGGTCGGCTGAGCACGCGTCCGGTCACCGGCGGGGCGTCCGCCCGCGTGCTTTCCGGTGCTAGCTCACGACCGTCAGTCCGCCGGGGATGACCTCGAAGCGGGCCTCCTCGAACGTGCCGATGTAGTCGCCGTCGACCTGGAGCGGCATGGGGCTCCCGTCGGCCGAGCGGGCAACGACCTCCCGCGCGTCGTGGAAGCCCTCCACGGCCTTGGCCGCGGTGACCCGGCCCCGGGGGGAGAAGGCGCGGTAGGCGATCGAGGGCATGTCGGTGAGCCGCGCCCGGCACATCGTCGCCCCGGAGAGCAGGCCGGAGCCGAGGTCGCTGTGGTCGGCGACGTGGATGGGGATGTCGCCGAAGTAGGTGTACGGGTCGCCGTTCTGCACGAAGACGCTGACGCCGCTGCGCATCGTCGTCCCGTCGACCTCGATGTCGAGCCGCGGCGGGTTGACGACGTAGCGGCGCGTGAACGTGGAGATGGCCGCGGCGGTGAAGTACTTGGGTCCGTACCGGGACTTGAGCTTCGGGTGCGCGTCGACCCGCGCGACGACGGCGGCGTCGAGGCCCATCCCGGCCGAGAAGGTGAAGCGTCGCCCGTTCACGGTCGCGAGGTCGACCCTGCGGGGGGCGAAGGTGTCGGCGAGGGCGAGCAGATGCTCGGTCGCGTCGACGATGTCCCCGGGGATGCCGAGCATTTTGCAGAACACGTTGGCCGAGCCGCCGGGCAGCGTGCAGAGCGGGGTCCCGGTCCCGGCCAGGCCGTTGGCGACCTCGTTGACGGTCCCGTCGCCCCCGAAGGCGACCACGACGTCCGCGCCTGCCTCGGCGGCGGCACGCGCGAGCTCCGTCGCGTGGTCCTTGGCGGCGGTGTCGATCGCCTGCACCTCGTAGCGGCCCTGGAGGGCGGCGACGACGAGGTGGCGGAGCCGGTCGGACACCGTCGTGGCGTACGGGTTGACGATCACGACCATGCGGCGCCGCTCGGTCGGTGTGGCGAGCGCGGCGGCGTCGCCGAGGCGGATGAGACTGTCGGTCGGAGCCATCACGATCGGTACCCGAGGGCGTCCCGCCCGTTACCGCGTCGGGGCCGGGCTCAGACGACGAGGCGGCGGGCACGTAGCGAGCCCGACAAGAGTGCTGCGGCTCCCACGGCATCGGCCGCGACCGCCACGACGACGCGCGGGATCAGCGACCGTCGTCCCTGGCCGCGCGCACCAACGAGCACCGTGCGCGCGTAGGGTGCCGCAGCGGCCAGCCCGAGAAGGCCAGCGGGCCGCGAGCGGCCCTGCGCGGCCACCACGAGTCCCGCCACGGCGAGGTCGAAGGTCGCGGAGCGCCGGGTGAGGAAGCGGCCGCGCCACAGCAGTGCCGGCCGCAGCTCGGGCACCCGGGCGACCATGACGGGGAAGAAGCGCAGGCGCAGCCGCTCCGCGACGAAGCCGGCGGCGCCTCGGGGCAGCACGGCGTGGGCGACGAGCGCGTCCGGCGCGAAGGCGGCGCGTGCGCCCGCCCGGTGCAGGCGCCAGCCGAGCCAGACGTCCTCGCCGAGCTCCTTGGAGCCGAGGGGTCTCAGCCACGGTCCGAAGCCGCCGACGGCGCGGACGGCGTCGGTCTGCGCGAACAGGTTCGCGGTCTCCCAGAGTCCACTGAGGCCGTCGACGCGCACGGTCCGCTCCCACGGGCCGCAGGGGCCGGCGGGAACGACCCGCCCCTGCACGAGATCGGCGTGCTCCATCGCCCGCAGCCCGGCGGCGAGCCAGCCGGGCGTCGGAACGCAGTCGGCGTCGGTGAACGCGAGCACGGGCGCCCGGGCCACCGCGAGCGCGAGGTTGCGGGCGGCGCCCGGGCCCTCGCCCTTCCCGCGCAGGATCCGGTCGACCACCGGGTGCGCGTCGGCGAGGGCGGCGGTGGCGTCCCGGGAGCCGTCGTCCACCACGATCACCTCGAACGCCGGGGAGCCCTGCTGGCCCGCGAGCGCGTCAAGGAGGGCGGGCAGCGTCGCGGCCGCGTCGTGGGCCGGGACGACCACGCTGAGGGCCGGCACGGACACGGGTCAGAAGATGTTGCGGCGGCGGAACAGGTAGACCAGGCCGCCGACGATCACGACCATCACGGCGACGACGACGAAGAACGCGGAGAGGTCGCCCTGGCCGGGGACCCCGGTGTTCATCCCGAAGATCCCGGTGAGCAGCGTGAGCGGGAGCAGGACCGCGGAGAGCCCGGTCAGCAGGCGCAGGACGTCGTTGGCCTCGTGGGTGAGTACCGACTCGTTCGAATCCTCGAGCCCCTCCACGACCTCCTTGTAGTTCTCGAGCATGTCCCAGATCCGCTCGGAGGCGTCCGTGATGTCGTCGAAGTAGATGTCGAGGTGATCGGGGATGTAGCGCTTCGTGCGCTCGAGATCGCTGAGCGCCGCACGCTGCGGCCGCGTGATCTTGCGGAAGTTGATGACCTCCTGCTTGGCGTTCGAGATGTCCCGGACGATCGCCTTGGAGCGCCCCTCGAAGATGTCCTCCTCGAGCCGCTCGAGCTTGTTGCCGATCTTCGCGAGCATCGGGAACGCCGCGTCCACGCACCCGTCGACGATCTTGTAGAGCAGGTAGCCGGGCCCCTGGGAGAAGAGCCGCTCGCGTTCGTCCTCACGGGTGCGACAGCGCTCGTAGAGGTACTCGAGCGGCTGCACCCGCTCGTTGGGGATCGTCAGCACGTAGTCGGGCCCGACGAAGACGTCGACCTCGGCCGAGTTCAGGCGGCCGATCTTCTTGTCGTAGGCCGGGAAGTGCAGGACCACGAACAGGTAGCCGGGGTACTCGTCGACCTTCGGGCGCTGGTTGCGCGAGAAGACGTCCTCGTAGTCGAGCGGGTGGAAGTCGAAGTGCTCCTCCATCCACGTGCGATCGGCCGCCTGCGGCCGCTCGATGTTGATCCAGCGAAGGCCGCTGAACTCGACGACGTCGTACGCGCGGGGCTCAGGCTCGGCGACTCCGGTGCCCGTGTCCGTGCCCCGGGGCCGACGCAGGCGGGGTGGCTTGGGAAGGTTCGGCACGGGGACTTCGGGGCTCGTCGGCGGTCGCGGGCATAGGGCTCTGCGCCGGAGTCTATCTGCGGCCCCGGTCGGCGACCCGAGTCGCTAGAGTGCTCGGGCACATAGCTGGACACATCCAGAGGGGTGGAGGGACTGGCCCGTTGAAACCCCGGCAACCAATCGCATGGCGTCAGTACGAGCCGCGAGAAAGGTGCCAATTCCTGACAGATGTGGCCGGAGTTCCGCGCCTCGCAGCAGAGAACCTCCGCCACCCGACCGGAGGTTTTTTCGATTCGTATGGCTGCAACCGCGTTGAAGTGCAAGGAATGCAAGCGGGAGTACGGGCTAGAGGCCCGTTACGTCTGTGAGCTCTGCTTCGGTCCGCTCGAGGTCGCCTACAGCGCCCCCGACGCGAGCGACGTCGCCGAGCTGCGGCGTAAGATCCAGAGCGGCCCGCAGACGATCTGGCGCTATTCGGAGTGGCTGCCGCTCGAGGCGGGGCGCCCTGGCGCCAGCGCCGCGTCGACCGCGGGTTTGCCCGCCGGCTGCACGCCGCTGATCAAGGCCGATCGCCTCGCCGAGCGGCTCGGGCTGCGGGAGGTGTGGGTCAAGAACGACGCCGCCAACCCGACCCATTCGTTCAAGGACCGCGTGGTGAGCGTCGCCACGGCCCGCGCCCAGGAGCTCGGCTTCACGACGCTGGCCTGCGCCTCCACCGGCAACCTGGCCAACGCGGTCGCCGCTCAGGCGGCGGCGCTCGGGATGCCGAGCTACGTGTTCATCCCGTCGAACCTCGAGGAGCAGAAGATCCTCGCCACCGGCGTGTACGGCACGAACGTCGTGGCCATCAACGGCAACTACGACGACGTCAACCGGCTCTGCGTCGAGCTCTCGGGTGAGCGCGAGGGCTGGGCGTTCGTGAACGTCAACATGCGCCCGTACTACGCGGAGGGCTCGAAGACGATCGCCTACGAGATCGCTGAGCAGCTCGACTGGCAGACGCCGGACCGCGTCGTCGGTCCGATCGCCTCGGGCTCGCAGTTCACGAAGCTCGACAAGGCGTTCGCCGAGTGGCTCGAGCTCGGCCTCATCACCGGCGACCACCCGGTCTTCAACGGCGCCCAGGCCGTCGGCTGCAACCCGGTCGCACACGCCTGGGAACAGGGCCGCGACGTCTGCCAGCCCGTCAAGCCGGACACGATCGCCAAGTCCCTGGCCATCGGCAACCCTGCCGACGGTCCCTACGCACTCGACGTGGCCAAGCGCACGGGCGGCTCGATCGAACAGGTCACCGACGACGAGATCCGGGCGGGGATCCGCCTCCTGGCCGAGACGACCGGGGTGTTCACCGAGACCGCGGGCGGGGTCACCACGGGCGTCCTCAAGAAGCTCGCCGACGCGGGTGCCATCGATCCCGACGAGCGGGTGGTGCTCGTGATCACCGGGGACGGGCTGAAGACGCTCGACGCGGTCCGCGACTCGTTCGCGGTCCACACGATCGAACCGACCTTCGACGCGTTCGAAGCCGAGTTCACGCAGACGGCGGGGGCGATCTGATGGCGGTCAAGGTGAAGCTCCCCACGCAGCTGCGGGCCTCGGCCGGCGGCGACGCTGAGGTGTCCGTCGAAGGCGCCACCGTGGGCGAGGCGCTCGACGCGCTGTACGCCATCCATCCCGAGCTCAAGGAGCGAATCGCGGACGAGGACGGCACGCTGCGCCGCTTCGTGAACGTCTACCTCGACGGGGACGACATCCGCTTCGGCGAGGGGCTCGCGACGCCGGTCACCGACGGGGCCAAGCTCCAGATCCTCCCGGCGGTCGCCGGGGGTTGATCCTCCGGCCGCTCACGGGCGGCGGCGTCCTGGCCGTCGCCCAGCACGATCACGCCGCGCTCGCGGGCCGCCTGGCCGAGGCCTGGGACGACGAGCTCACGCCGGCCTTCCGGACGGCGGTCGGCCGTCACGACGACGTCTGGCGCGAACGCGACGCCGCGCCGCCGTGGGACCGGGCCACCGGGCTGCCGGAGAGCTTCCTCGACCTGTCCCCCCGTGAGCGGTGGGCGGTGTGGGAGCGGGCGGGTGAGCTCGCGGCGCCGCTGGGCACGGAGGCGGAGCTGTGGATCCTCCGGCACGCCCAGCGCCTGCACGAGAGCTACGACGAGGCTGAGCTGAAGGCGATGGTCGCCCGGTTCGCCGAACGCTGCGCCGCCCTGGCCGACGGGCTCCGCGACGAGCACGGCCTTCGCTTCGACGACACGGCGCTCGCCCGAGGGACGTCCCTGCTCTCGCTGCTCGACACCATCTCGCTCCGACTGTGCGCGCGGTTCGAGGACCCCGTGAGAGCCGGCGTGCTCACGCTCCGTCCCCACGAGGACGGCGGGATCGCCGTCGCGCCCTGGCCGTTCACCGGCGATCGCGTCGAGACGCACCTGCTCGCCCGAGAGCTGGCCGGGCCGTTCGCGAGCCAGGCCGCGCTCGACGCCGCCTGGGCCGCGGCGCCCGTGGAGGAGCACCCGGTGCTCCTCGTCCGCGGGTAGCCTGCGGGCGTGCTGCGCCTCCTCCGCCGTCGCCTGGCCGCCGCGCGCTTCGCGGCCTGGCGTCGCGTCGTGACCGCGCGGCTCTCCCGCCTCGGGGTCGAGACCCGCTGGGAGCTCGACGGCACGCCCGCCTGCTGGACCCTCCCGCGCCTCGAACCCGTCATCGGGCCGTCCGGGCCCGGGCGCCTCACGATCCGCCTCGGTCCGGATGTCAAGCTCGGCCGCGAGCTGGTCCTCGAGGTCTGGACCGGCACCGAGAACGTGCTCGAGCTGGGCGCCCGCAGCACCTTCGAGGCGTTTTGCCGCGTGCAGCTGCAGGGTGGAACGGTCCGGCTCGCCAACGACGTCCACGTCCGCGATCTCGTCCTGCTCAAGACCAAATCGGTGCTCGAGGTGGGGGAGTGGACCGTGCTCAGTCGCGGCGTCCACCTTCACGCCACCGCAGGCGTCCGGATCGGACCCCACGGTGCCATCGGGGAACGCTCGTCGTTCATCGACTCCGACCACACGGTCGGCGGCTCCGAGCCCGTGCTGTGCCGCCCGCTCAAGGCGGCGCCGATCGTGCTCGGGCGGAACGTCGCGGTCTCCGCCAACTGCGTCCTGCTGCGCGGCACCCGCGTGGGGGAGAACGCCGTGATCGCCGCGGGCGCCGTGCTCAACGGCGGCGACTTCCCGGCGGGTTGGCTCATCGCGGGGCTTCCGGCCGCACCGCTCCGGGCACTGGACGGGGGCGATGGCGCCCAAGCAGAAGCCCCTCGCTGAGTACGCCGCGAAGCGCGACTTCGCGGCGACCCCCGAGCCCGCGGGCCGCGGCCGGACCCCGCCCGCCGAGGCGGCGCGCTTCGTCGTCCAAGAGCACCACGCCACCCGCCTGCACTGGGATCTCCGGCTCGAGCGCGACGGCGTGCTCGTCAGCTTCGCGATCCCGAACGCGCTCCCGGTCGAGCCCGGGCGCAACCATCTCGCCGTCCACACCGAGGACCATCCGCTGCAGTACCTCGACTTCCACGGGGAGATCCCGGCGGGCAGCTACGGCGCGGGCACGATGACGATCTGGGACCACGGGACCTACGACGTCCTGAAGTGGGACGACCGCAAGATCGAGGTGCACCTGCACGGCGAGCGTGTCGACGCCCGCTACGCGCTGTTCCCCATCGACAAGGCGGACGAGCCGAAGGACTGGATGATTCACCTGATGGGCGCGGCGCTCGACCCGGGCGCCGGAACGATGCCCGACTGGACGAGCCCGATGCTCGCGGGCGCCGGCGAGCTCCCCCCGGACGAGGACACCGCCTGGGCCTACGAGATCAAGTGGGACGGCATCCGCGCGGTGGCGGTTTCCGAGCCGGGGCGGCTCCAGCTCTTCACCCGCAACCGCAACGAGGTGGCCGCGCGGTATCCCGAGCTACGCGCGTTCAACCGTGCCCTCAGCCACCACCGGGCGATCCTCGACGGGGAGATCGTCGCCTTCGGCCCCGACGGCCGTCCGAGCTTCTCGGCGCTGCAGTCGCGGATGCACCTGAAGAGCGAGAGCGCCGCCCGACGGCTCGCCCAGGCTGCGCCCGTCTCCTACCTGCTCTTCGACCTGGTGTGGCTCGACGGACACGACCTCACGCACTTGCCGTACCTCGACCGGCGCTCGCTGCTCCGCGACCTCGTCGCCGACGCGGCGCGCTGGAGCGTCCCGGACCATGTCGTCGGCCACGGCTCGCAGGTGCTCGACGCCGCGCGGCAACAGGGGCTCGAGGGGGTCGTTGCCAAGCGCACGAACTCGTCGTACGAGCCCGGCCGCCGGGGATCGAGCTGGCGCAAGATCAAGCTGCTCGAGCGCCAGGAGCTCGTGATCGCAGGCTGGGTGCCCGGGGAGGGCCGCCGCCGCGACCGGATCGGTGCCCTCGTGCTCGGCGTTCACGAGGACGACGGGCTGCGGTACGCCGGCAAGGTCGGCACCGGCTTCACCGAGGCCGAGCTCACGCGGCTCGCCGGGCTCCTCGCCCCGCTCGAGCAGCCCGAGAGCCCGTTCTCCGCCGGGTCGCCACCCCGCGGGGCGATCTTCGTCGAGCCCCGCTTGCTCGCGGAGGTCAGCTTCACCGAGTGGACCCCGGAGGGCCAGCTCCGCCACCCCTCCTACCAGGGGCTGCGCGAGGACAAAGCGCCCTGGGAGGTCGTGCGTGAGGGCCCCAAGGCCGTCGAGCTCGTCGTCGAGGAGACGCCCGTCCGGCTCTCGAACCCGGACAAGGTGCTGTATCCCGCCGTCGGCTTCACCAAGCGCGACGTGGCCGACTACGCGCTGCGGATCGCGGAGGTCCTGCTGCCACACCTGGCCGGCCGCGCGCTGACGCTGAAGCGCTACCCGGACGGTGTGGACGGCAAGTTCTTCTATGAGAAGAACGCGCCGGGGCACCGGCCCGGCTGGGTGCGCACCGTCCGCGTCGGGAGCATCGACTACGTGCTCTGCGAGGACCGGCCGACGCTCGCCTGGCTCGCGAACCTCGCCGACCTCGAGCTCCACACGCCCATGGCCCGTGCCGCCGAACCCACCACGCCGACGATGGTCGTCTTCGATCTCGACCCGGGAGAGCCCGCGACGATCGTCGAGTGCTGCGACGTGGCGCTGCTGCTCGAGGGGACCCTCCGCGGCCTCGGCCTTGAGACCTGGGCGAAGACCAGCGGCTCGAAGGGCATGCAGCTCGCCGTCCCGCTCAACGACCCGGAGGCGACTGCCGACGGCGCGAAGACGTTCGCCAAGGCGGTCGCGGAGCTGCTCGAGGCCGAGGAGCCGGGGCTCGTCGTCTCGCGGCAGGCCAAGGCGCTGCGGCGCGGGAAGGTGCTCGTCGACTGGAGCCAGAACGACGAGCACAAGACGACGGTGAGTGTGTACTCGCTCCGCGCCCGGGAGCGGCCCACCGTCTCGACCCCGATCACGTGGGAGGAGGTGCGCGCCTGCGCGGACTCACGGGATCCCCAGCAGCTCGTCTTCACCGCGGACGAGGTTCTCCGGCGGGTCGCCGCCGACGGCGATCTCTTCGCTGGCGTGCTCTCCACCGTGCAGCAGCTCCCTGGCTGATCTCACGGTGTTCTCACGCATGGTCGTGCCGCGAACGGGCAGGCTGGAGGCCATGTCCTTCCGCCGTCTGCTCGTCCTCGCCCCGCTCACCGCCGGCCTGTTGCTCCCGGGGGCGGCCTCCGCCGCCCAGGCCCCCGGGGTCTCCACGCGCAGCGCCGCCAAGGTCGGGCAATCCGCGGCCACGCTCCAGGGCCGGGTCGACCCGAACGGCACCGCGACCACCTACGTCTTCGAGTACGGCCCGACGAAGGCCTACGGGCTCGCGAGCACCGTGAAGTCGGCCGGCGCGGGCACGGCGGCCCGGAACGTCGCAGCCCGGGTCACGGGCCTCGCGCCGGCGACCGTCTACCACTTCCGCGTCGTCGCCACGAGCACCGCGGGCACCCGGAAGAGCGGCGACCGCACGTTCACGACGCGTAAGCAGCCGCTCGGCCTGCTGCTCGGCGCACGGCCGAACCCGGTTCCCTTCGGCGAGTCCACCGTGCTGAGCGGATTCCTGGCCGGCACCGACAACTCAGGCAAGCAGATCCTGCTCGAGGAGAACCCGTTCCCGTACACGGGCGGCTTCGTCCCGGTGGGCAACCCCCAGGTGACCGGGGCCTCCGGCGCGTTCTCCTTCCCGATCCTCTCGCTCACCCGGACCACGCAGTACCGCGTCCGCGTCCCGGGCCGCGCGGTCCAGAGCCCGATCGTGCTCGCCGAGGTCTCGGTGACCGTCCGGACCGCGGTCAGCAGCACGCGGGTCAAGCGCGGGCGGACGATCCGCTTTGCCGGGTCGATCACCCCGCGCCAGGACGGCACCCAGGTGGCGATTCAGAAGTACCGGGACGGACGCTGGATCACCATCGGCGGCACCCGCGCCGTGAAGTACAAGGAAGACCGCTCCAAGTACGCGGTCAGGGTGAAGGTGCCCCGCGGCGGCTCCTACCGGATCTTCGTGGGCAGCGACCGCGGCGAGCTCGCCAACAACGTCGGCCGCACCATCCGGATCAGCAGCTACCGCTGAGCCTCAGAGCACGCCCTTCCCCGCGTCGCCGAGCGGCACCGGCTCGGTCCGCATGATCACCGGCGGCGCGGCCACGTGTTCGGGCAGGGCGGCGAACAGCTCGGCCATGTAGGGCTGGGTGAAGTGCGCGTCGAGCGCCTCCTGCGAGGCCCACCGCTCGACCATCACGAAGCGGCCGGGCTGCTCGACGTCGCGGTGCAGCGCGTAGGAGATGTTCCCCTCCTCGGTGTGCGTGTGGGTGATCGCTGTTTCGAGCAGCGCCTGCACGGCGTCCTCGGAGCCGGGCTTGACCTCGACGGTGGCGACCACGACGAACTTCGTCTCCTGGGGCATGGGGGCGAGCCTACCTCCGAATCTCACGGGCCGGCGCAGAGGGCCTGCAGCACGGTGAGCGCCTCCTCCGGCTCCCCCCGGCGCATGAGCGCGAAGGCGCGCGTGGCGTGCTGCACGTCCTCGAGGGAGACGTCGACGCGCTCCACGCAGAAGCGGGCGATCCAGCGGACCGCGGCCGCCTCGTAGCGCTGCGGCTCACGGTCGCGGAGCAGGACGCAGACCTCGAGCGCGTCGTCCAGACGCACCTGGGGAAGCTCCGCCGCCGCGGTGCGGATCAGCGTGAGGTTGCCCGTCGCCAGGGCGCGGCGGAAGCGTGCGTAGGCGGATCCCTGGCTCGTCATACGAACACATGTTCCCATGCCTCGCGGCGGGAACGCGGCCCGGTAGGTCATAGTTCCGCGTGTGCAGGAGATTCCCATCCGCGGCCACATGATCCGACTCGGTCAGCTGCTGCAGCACGCCGGTCTGGCCGACTCCGGAGGGGCCGCCAAGCAGCTCCTGCTCGACGGTGAGGTGAGCGTCAACGGCGAACCCGAGGCGCGCCGCGGCCGCCAGCTGCACCCGGGCGACGTCGTCGCGGTGGGGGAGGCCTCCGTCAGGCTGACGTGAGGTCGGCGCGCGTGCGGTCGGCCGCGCGGGCGTGGTGGGCGACGAGGCCGATGATGCGGTCCCACACGCCCTCCGGCAAGTCGTGCCCCATGCCCTCGATCAGCTCGAGCCGGGCCCCGCGGATGGCCTTGGCCGTGGCTCTGCCGCCGGACGGATCGACCAGGCGGTCGGCCGTGCCGTGGATGACGAGGGTGGGCGCCATGATGCGGCGGACGTCCTCCGTGCGGTCCCCCGAGGCGAGGATCGCGCCGAGCTGGCGGCCTCCGCCGCTCCGGTCGGGGTCCCGGTCGAAGCTCTCGCCGGCCCGTTCGCGGGTCGCCGCGACGTCACGTTCGAAGCCGGGTGAGCCGACCACGTCGAAGAGGGCGACGGTGCGGTCGATCGCGGCCGCGCGCTCGCGTGCCGGCGGCCGGCCGAGCAGCGGCAGGACGCGGAGCGCGGGCTGCCCGACCCGGCGCCCGCCGGTGGTCGACATGATCGAGGTCAGCGACCGAACCCGCCCGGGGTGATGGGCGGCGACCTGCTGGGCGATCATGCCGCCCATCGAGGCGCCGACCAGGTGCGCGGCGTCGATCCCGAGGGCGTCCATGAGGCCGACGGTGTCCTCGGCCATGTCGTCGAGCGTGTAGGCGGGATCGCGGATGCGACGGGTCGCGAGCTCCAGCAGCCCGGGCGGCCGCTTCCCCTTCAGATGGGTCGAGCGCCCGATGTCGCGATTGTCGAAGCGGATGACCCGGAGGCCCTCGGCGGCGAGCGCGGCGCAGAACTCCGGGCGCCAGGCGAGCATCTGCGTCCCGAGCCCCATGACGAGCAGCAGCGCCGGATCGTCGCTGCTGCCGAACTCCTCGTAGCAGAGCTCGAGGTCGCCGACGGGGATGAGCTGCTCGGTCATCCGGGAGACGGTAGTGCGGGACCGGATGGGGCAGCGCGCCCGGCTGGATTCGAACCAGCGGCTTCTTGCTCCGGAGGCAAGCACTCTATCCACTGAGCTACGGGCGCCTGGGGCGGGAGCGTAGCGGACCGGCTCGCGAGATCCCCGCGGGAGCGCCTCGTCGCGTGCCCCGCAGTCAGGACCGTTTCGAGCGGCAACGCGCCGAACCAGTTAGGTTCTCGCCATGATTAAAGGATTCAAGGACTTCCTGCTCCGCGGGAACATCGTCGACCTCGCGGTCGCCGTCGTCATCGGTGCCGCCTTCGGCGCCGTGGTGGCCGCCTTCGCGACTGATTTCGTGGGAGGGCTCATCGGCGTCATCGGCGGTACGCCGGACTTCGGCAACGCCGGCATCGAGATCGGCGACGGTAAGGTCGTGATCGGCTCGACGCTCACCGCGCTCATCAACTTCGTGATCGTCGCGGCGGTCGTCTACTTCGTCGTGGTCATCCCGATGGGGAAGATCGCCGCGCGCAAGGGCACCGAGGAGGACAGCCCCGCCCCGACCGACGAGACGGTTCTGCTCACCGAGATCCGCGACCTCCTGCGCGAGCAGCAGCCCCGCCTCTGAGCGACGTCTCGCCCGCCCGGGGCACTACCCTCGGGCGGGGCAGATGACAGATCTCTCCGTCTTCTTCGCGGGCACCGCCGGCTCCGTGCCGACCGCGCGTCGGGGGCTGCCCGCCACCCTGATCCGCCGCGGCGGCCAGCGGCTGCTCGTCGACTGCGGCGAGGGGACCCAGCGCCAGCTCTTGAAGTCCGTCGGCCTCGCCGACATCGACGTGGTGCTGCTCACGCACCATCACGTCGACCACTGGCTGGGCCTGCTGGGCCTCGTGAAGTCGTTCGGGCTGCGCGACCGCGAGGCGCCGCTCGACGTCTACGGGCCGCCCGGGACCGAGCGGCTGCTGCTCGAGCAGATGAAGCCGGTCATCGGGCGCCTGCCCTATCCGTTCTCGGTCAGCGACATGGCGTCGGGCGACGCGCTCGACTTCGAGGACGGCTTCAGCATCGAGGCCGTGGGCGTCCGCCACCGCGGGACCGCCTTCGGCTACGCGCTCAGCGAGGAGGACCGCCCCGGTCGCTTCGACGCGGAGCGCGCCGCGGCGCTCGGCGTGCCGTTCGGTCCCGAGCTCGGCCGTCTCCAGCGCGGCGAGTCCGTCCGCGGCATCGATCCCGCCCAGGTCGTCGGTCCCGACCGTGCGGGCCGACGCATCGTCTTCTCCGGGGACACCGCCCCGTGCGACGCCGTCCGCGTGGCGGCCGACGGTGCCGATCTCCTGGTTCACGAGGCGACCTTCACGACCGAGGATCGGGAGCGTGCCGCCGAGACCCGCCACTCGACCGCTGCCCAGGCCGCCGCCCTCGCCGCCGAGGCCGGGGTGCGGATGCTCGCCCTCACGCACGTCTCGACCCGGTACGCGGGCCGCGAGATCCTGGACGAGGCGCGCCTGGGGTTCCCGGGCACCGAGCTCCCGCGGGACTTCGACACGATCGACGTCCCGTTCCCGGAGAAGGGCGGGCCCGTCCTCCACCGCTGGGACCGCGCCGCCGGGGCGCCCGCCCGGCCCCAGTCGGCAGAGGTCGTCGCATGAACGAGCCGCCGGTCCGCCTCCGGGAACCCGACCCGGAGAGTGAGGAGCCGACGCAGGTGGGCACCGGCGAGGCGCCGACCAAGGTCCGCGAGGGGGCGCCGGCCCGCGCGGAGACCCCGCGTGTCCACCGGCCCGGGGTGGGCTCCTGGGTGAGCCTGGCGCTCGCGACCGCCTGCGGGTTCCTGCTCGGTGCGCTCGTGATCACGACTCTCGGCGGCGGGGACGTCACGACCACCCAGACGCAGACGGTCACGGTCCCCGGCGTCGCGGCACCACCCCCCGGCGGCACCGTCATCACGAAGACCCGCATGCCGGTCCTGGTCGGGCAGCGGCTCGACGTCGCGCGGGAGCGGACCGAGCGGGCGCGCTTCGACCTCGTCATCGACTCCGGCGGCGGGCTCTTCGGCGTGCAGGTCGAGGAGAACTGGGAGGTCGTCGCGCAGCGTCCCGCCGCGGACGAGCTGATCGAGCAGGGCTCCACCGTCCGCGTGGACATCGAGCGGCGCTGAGGGAGCCCGGGCGCCGCCGGACCCCTTGGTAGGGTCGCTCACAGAACGTCCTTTAACCCGGCCCTGAGAGGCCTGGAAGGCAGCCGATGACAGCAGGGAAGACGGTCCTCGACCGTGACGACATGCGGCGCACGCTGGTGCGCATCGCTCACGAGATCGTCGAGAAGAACGCCGATCCGGCGCAGCTCGCCGTCGTGGGGATCCACCGTCGCGGTGCCTTCCTGGCCGCTCGCCTGAAGCGGCTGCTGGACGACCTGCTCGAGCTCGACGTCCCCGCGGGGAGCCTCGACATCGCCTTCTACCGCGACGACGTCGCGATGCGGCCCGACCAGCCGGTCGTGCACGCCTCCGACGTGCCCTTCGACCTCGCCGGTCGCACCGTCGTGATCGTCGACGACGTCCTCTTCACCGGACGCACCGTGCGTGCGGCCATCGAGGCGCTCTTCGACTACGGCCGCCCGGCCCGCGTCCAGCTCGCCGTGCTGGCCGACCGCGGCCACCGCGAGCTGCCCTTCCGCCCGGACTACGTCGGCAAGAACCTGCCAACTGCCCGCGGTGAACGGGTGAACGTCCGCCTCGAGGAGCTCGACGGCGAGGACTCGGTCACGATCACGGGGGCACCGGCATGAACCACCTGCTGAGCATCGAGGACCTGGACCGGGAGGAGATCGAGCGCATCTGCGACCGCGCCGCCTCCTTCGCCGAGATGGCCGGGCGCGACATCAAGAAGGTCCCGGCGCTCCGGGGCCGCACGGTCCTGAACCTCTTCTACGAGTCGAGCACGCGGACCCGCTCGAGCTTCGAGCTCGCCGCAAAGCGCCTCAGCGCGGACGTCGTGAACTTCTCGGCCAGCGGCTCCAGCGTCGAGAAGGGGGAGTCGCTGAAGGACACGATCCTCACGCTGAACGCGCACCAGCCTGACGCGATCGTCATCCGCACTCCGTGGGCCGGCGCGGCGCACCTCGTGACCGGCTGGAGCCCGGCCCGGGTCGTGAACGCCGGGGACGGCAAGCACGAGCACCCGACCCAGGCGCTCCTCGACGTGCACACGCTGCGCTCGAAGCTCGGGGCGCTCGACGGCCTCGACGTCTGGATCGTCGGCGACGTCCTGCACTCCCGCGTCGCGCGCTCGAACATCCTCGCCTTCCAGAAGATGGGGATGAAGGTGACCGTCTGCGGTCCGCCCACGCTCATCCCGCGCGGCATCGAGGCGCTGGGCTGCACGGTCAGCCACACCCTCGACCGCCTGCCGGAGGCCGACGTCGTCTACGCGCTGCGGATGCAGCACGAGCGGATGGACCAGGCCTGGATCCCGTCGCTGCGCGAGTACGCCTCGATCTACCAGGTCAACGCCGAGCGGCTCTCGCCCCACCAGATCCTGATGCACCCCGGCCCCGTGAACCGCGGGGTCGAGCTGAGCGGCGAGGTCGTCGACTCGCCCCAGGCGGTCATCACCGCCCAGGTCGAGGCCGGCGTCGTCGTCCGCATGGCCGTCCTCTACGAAGTGCTCGCCGGCGCCCGCGCCGAGAGCCCCACCCCTTCCTCCGTCGGAGCCCACGCATGAATGCCCAGCCGCTCGTCCGCGCCCCCGCGGCCGCTGTCGACCTCCTCGTCCGCTCGGTCCACGTGCTCGATCCGCGCGCCGGGATCGACGCGCCGCACGACGTCCTCGTCCGTGAGGGGGAGATCGTCGAGATCGGTGCACCGGGCAGCCTCGAGGTGCCGGCCGGCGCGGAGCTCGTCGACGGCGCCGGACGCCACCTGTTCCCGGCGTTCGTCGATCCGCATGTGCACCTGCGCGTCCCGGGCCAGGAGCACAAGGAGGACCTCGCCAGCGGGACCCGCGCCGCCGCGGCCGGGGGCTACTGCGCCGTGGTCGCGATGCCGAACACGAGCCCCGTGGTCGACTCGGCCTCGGGCCTGCGCTCCCTGCGCGACGGCGCCGCCCGCGACGCGAAGGTCCCGGTCGGCTTCATGCCCGCGATCACCCGCGGCCTCCGCGGGGAGGAGCTCACGGAGATGGCCGAGCTCCGCGCCCTCGGCGCGCTCGGCTTCACCGACGACGGTCGGCCCGTCGTCTCCGCCGGGATGCTCCGCAAGGCGCTCCAGTACCAGCGCATGTGCGGCGGGGTCATCGCCCTGCACGAGGAGGACCCGTCGCTGAGCGGGGCGGGCGCGATGCACGAGGGCGCGGTCTCCGCGCTGCTCGGGATCGCCGGGATCCCGTCCGTCAGCGAGAGCACCATGGTCGCCCGGGACGCCGCCCTGGCCGGCTACGAGGGCGGCCGGGTGCACATGCAGCACCTCTCCGCCCGGGAGTCGGTCGTGGCCGTGGCCGCCGCGAAGGCCGAAGGGGTGCAGGTGACCTGCGAGGCGAGCCCGCACCACCTGCTGCTGACCGACGAGGCGGTCCGCTCGCTCGACACCCGCATGAAGATGAACCCGCCGCTGCGCAGCGAGGACGACCGGCTGGCGCTCATCGAAGGGCTGCGGGACGGAACGATCGACTGCATCGCCACCGACCACGCGCCGCACGCGAAGGACGAGAAGGAGGTGCCCTTCGAGCAGGCGCCGATGGGCACCACCGGCCTCGAGACGGCGTTCGCCGCCGTGTACACCGGGCTCGTGGCGTCCGGGGTCCTGCCGCTGGCGCTCGTGGTGGAGAAGCTCACGAGCGGCGGCGGGCTGCTCGACCTGCCGGTCCCGACGATCGCCAAGGGCAGCACCGCGAACCTCGTGCTCGTCGATCTCGACGCCACCTGGACCGCCGGCGAGCACGGGTACGCCTCGCGCTCGTCCAACTGCTGCTTCGACGGTCGGGAGCTCCGGGGACGGATCCTCATGACGGTCGCGGCCGGCTCGGTCGCCTACCGCGAGCGGTCGTTCTCGCTCAGCCCGGAAGGAGCCACCTCATGAGCGCCTACGTCCTGCTCGAGGACGGCGCCCGCTTCGACGGCGAGGCCTGCGGCGCCGACGCGGTCGCCGTCGGCGAGGTCGTCTTCACGACCGGGATGTCCGGCTACCAGGAGTCGATGACCGACCCGTCCTTCGCCGGGCAGCTCATCACCTTCACCTATCCGCACATCGGCAACTACGGGGTGAGCGAGCGGGCGATGGAGTCCGAGCGTGTCTGGTCCCGCGCCGCGATCATGCGCGAGGCGGTCAACCGCGAGGACGCGCCCGAAGCCGAGCGCGGATGGCTCGACTGGCTCATCGACTGCGGCGTGCCGGCGATCACCGGCGTGGACACCCGTTCGCTCGTGCGTCACATCCGCCGGGCCGGCGCGATGAAGGGCGGGGTCTTCCCCGGCGCGATGGGCGAGAGCGAGGCGCGCGCGCTGCTCGACGCCGAGCCGTCCATGGTCGGCCGCGACCTGGCCCGGGAGGTCACGCCCCGCGAGGCCACGACCCACGGGTTCGGCGGGGACGTCCGCGTCCACGCGATCGACACCGGCATCAAGGGCTCGATCGTCCGGCACCTCACGAGCCGCGGTGCGGAGGTCACGCTCCACCCGTGCACGGTGAGCGCGGAGACGCTCCTGGCCACCGACGCGGACGCGTTCTTCCTCGCCAACGGCCCCGGCGACCCGGCCGCGCTCGATCACGTCGTGGCCACCACGCGTGCCCTCGTCGGCAAGAAGCCCGTCTGGGGCATCTGCCTCGGGCACCAGCTGCTCTGCCGGGCGATCGGCCTCGAGACCTACAAGCTCCCCTTCGGCCACCACGGCGGCAACCATCCCGTCAAGGACCTGACGACGGGCACCATCGAGATCACCTCGCAGAACCACGGCTTCGCCGTCCGCGCACCCGACGGCACCGGCACCATCGCGGCCGACGAGCCCGTCCGCTGGAGCACCGACTTCGGCGAGGCCGCGCTCTCCCACATCAACCTCTACGACCGCACCGTGGAAGGGCTTCAACTCATGGACGTTCCGGGGGGCACCGTGCAGTACCACCCTGAGGCCGGCCCCGGCCCGCACGACTCGCTCTACCTCTTCGACCGCTTCCTCGACCAGGTCAGGAGCCAGTAGATGCCGCGCCGTGACGACCTGAAGCGCATCATGATCCTCGGCTCCGGGCCGATCGTCATCGGTCAGGCCGCCGAGTTCGACTACTCCGGCGTACAGGCCTGCAAGGTGCTGCGCGAGGAGGGCTACGAGGTCGTCCTCGTGAACTCCAACCCGGCGACGATCATGACCGACCCGGAGTTCGCCGACGCGACCTACGTCGAGCCGCTCCTGCCCGCGAACGTGGCCCGCGTCATCGAGAAGGAGCGGCCCGACGCGTTGCTGCCCACCCTCGGCGGCCAGACCGCGCTGAACCTCGCGAAGGCGCTCGCCGAGGACGGCACGCTCGAGAAGTACGGCGTCGAGCTGATCGGCGCGAACTACGAGGCGATCAACTGCGCCGAGGATCGCGACCTCTTCCGGGAGGCGATGGAGCGCGCCGGGCTGAAGATGCCCGAGTCCGCGATCGCCACGACGCCGGAGGAGGCCCAGTCCTTCGCCGCCCAGATCGGCCTGCCCGCGATCGTGCGCCCCGCGTTCACGCTCGGGGGCCGCGGCGGCGGCATCGCCTACACGGCCGAGGAGTTCACCGCCCTGGTCGCCCGCGGGCTCGACGCCTCGCCGATCACGCAGATCCTCATCGACAAGTCGGTGATCGGCTGGGGGGAGTTCGAGCTCGAGGTGATGCGCGACCGCAACGACAACGTCGTGATCGTCTGCTCGATCGAGAACCTCGACCCGATGGGCGTGCACACCGGCGACTCCGTGACCGTCGCGCCGCAGCAGACGCTCACCGACCATCTCTACCAGCAGCTCCGCGACCAGGCGATCAAGGTGATCCGCGAGGTCGGCGTGGAGACCGGCGGCTCGAACGTGCAGTTCGCGGTCAACCCGGAGACCGAGGAGATCCTCGTCATCGAGATGAACCCGCGCGTCTCCCGCAGCTCGGCGCTCGCCTCCAAGGCGACGGGCTTCCCGATCGCGAAGATCGCCGCGCGCTTGGCCGTCGGGTACGCGCTCGAGGAGATCACGAACGACATCACGGAGGTGACCCCGGCGAGCTTCGAGCCGAGCATCGACTACGTCGTCGTCAAGTGGCCGCGGTTCGCCTTCGAGAAGTTCACCGGGGCCAACGACGAGCTCTCCACGCACATGAAGAGCGTGGGGGAGGCCATGGCCTTCGGCCGCACGTTCTCGCAGGCGTTCCTGAAGGCGATGCGCTCACGGGAGCTCGACGTCACACCGTCGTACGAGGGCGAGGGCAAGGGCGAGCTGCTCGCCCGGCTCGAGCGTCCCCGCGCCGATCGCTTCGACGTGATCCTCGCCGCCTTCCGGGTGGGCGCGGGCATCGAGGAGATCCAGCGCGATCACGTTCATCGACCCCTGGTTCCTGCGGGAGCTCCAGGCGGTCGCCCTCGATCCCGAGGCGCCGTTCGCCGGGGTGCGCTCCTACCGCTCGGTCGACACCTGCGCGGCCGAGTTCCCGGCGACCACGCCGTACTTCTACTCCGGCTGGGATCGCGCGGAGGCCCACGAGGTCGAGCGCGGGGAGAACCCGTCGGTGGTCATCCTCGGCGCGGGCCCGAACCGCATCGGGCAGGGCATCGAGTTCGACTACTGCTGCGTCCACGCGGCGATGACGGTCCGCGCCTCGGGCCGCGACGCGGTGATGGTCAACTGCAACCCGGAGACGGTCTCGACCGACTACGACACCTCCGACCGGCTCTACTTCGAGCCGCTCACCCTCGAGGACGTCCTCGCCGTCGTCGAGCTGGAGCAGCCGGAGGGCGTCATCGTCCAGTTCGGCGGCCAGACCCCGCTGAAGCTCGCCGCGGGGCTCGAGCAGGCGGGCGTGAAGCTGCTCGGCACGAGCGTCGACGCCATCGACCTGGCCGAGGACCGCGGCCGCTTCGGGAAGCTCCTCGCCGAGCTCGGGCTCGAGGCGCCGCCGTACGCGACCGGGCACTCCGTGGCCGAGGCGCTCGACGCCGGGGACCGGGTCGGCTATCCGCTGCTCGTGCGCCCGAGCTACGTGCTCGGCGGCCGTGCGATGGAGATCGTCTACTCGCGGACGGGCCTCGACGACTACCTCACCCGGCATGCGCCCCAGAAGAAGGGTTTCGCCTCCGGTTCCGGCGAGACCGGAACCTCCGGCGACGTCACCCAAGAGATCTTCCTCGACCGCTTCCTGGAGAACGCGATCGAGGTGGACGTCGACGCGCTCTGCGACGGCACCGACGTCTGGGTCGGCGGGATCATGCAGCACGTCGAGGAGGCCGGGATCCACTCCGGCGACTCGGCCTGCGTGCTGCCCCCGCACTCCCTCGGCCCGGACCGGATCGCGGAGATCCGCGAGGCCACGCGCAAGCTCGCCCTCGGCATCGGCGTCGTCGGCCTCATGAACGTCCAGTACGCGGTCAGCGGCGGCCGGCTCTACGTCATCGAGGCCAACCCGCGCGCCTCACGGACGGTGCCCTTCGTCTCCAAGGCGGTCGGCATCCCGCTGGCCAAGATGGCCTGCCGGATCATGCTCGGCGAGTCCATCGGCCAGCTCGGCCTGCCGGAGGACCCGATGACCGGCGCGCACGTCTCGGTGAAGGAGGCGGTCATGCCGTTCGACCGCTTCGACGGCGCCGACGCGCTGCTCGGACCGGAGATGCGCTCCACCGGTGAGGTGATGGGCGTGGCCCGCGACTTCCCGGCCGCGTTCGCCAAGGCGCAGGCCGCGGCCGGTTCCCCGCTCCCCAGCGAGGGGACCGTGTTCATCACGGTCACCGATCACGACAAGCCCGCCGCCGGGGCCGTCGCCCAGGCGCTGCACGACCAGGGCTTCAAGATCGTCGCGACCCGCGGCACGCGCGAGGCGATCGAGCAGATGGGCATCCCCTGCGCCGAGCTCAAGAAGATCGGCGAGGGCTCGCCCAACGTGGTGGACGAGATCGACGAGGGTCGCGTGAGCCTCGTCGTCAACACACCGACAGGCTCGGGGGCGCGCACCGACGGCTGGGAGATCCGGCGCGCCGCGATCGCCCGCGGCGTCCCGTGCCTTACGACGATCGCCGCCGGCCTGGCCGCCGCCCGGGCGATCGGCGCGGTCCGCCGCGGTGACGCCGAGGTCCCGCTCTCGCTGCAGGAGCTCCACCCGGGCGCGCAGGCGTGAGCCTTTCCACGTCAGGTGCGGAGGCTCCCCGGGGCGAGGACGGTCGCACGCTGGCGCCGTTCGGCCGGCGGCGTGCCCTCGTGATCTCGACGCGCACGGTCGGGGCCTACGTGCTCCTCGAGCTCTCCGACCGGGACGGGCCGCCCGCGGACGCAGGCCAGTTCCACATGCTCGCCACCCAGCAGCACTGGGGGGCAGGGGAGGACGAGCGGCCGTTCCTGCCGCGCGCGTTCTCCCCGATGGGCTCCTCGGGCGGTCACCTCTGGTTCATGCTCGAGGACGTCGGCCCCGGTACGCACCGCCTGGCGACGCTCAAGAAGGGGGAGCCGCTGTGGGTGAGCGGCCCGTTCGGCCGCGGCTTCCGCCCCCCGGGGACGGTGAATGTCGCTTCACCCTCGCTGAGTGAGGGTGACCAGGCGCTCGGCGGACGCGAGGCGCGTCGGCCGATCCTCGTGGCGGGCGGGATCGGCCTCCCGCCGATCATCGACTGGTCACGACGGCTGACCGAGCAGGGCGTGGACCCCACCATCCTGCTCGGCTTCCGCGACGCCGCTCACGCGCAGGTGGCCACCTCGTTCGTGAGCGCGCAGCTCGCCACCGACGACGGCAGCGCCGGCCACCACGGCTACGTCACCGAGCTGCTGGCCGCCGAGCTCGACCGCGACGACCACGCCGTCGTCTACGCCTGCGGGCCCGGACCGATGCTCGAGTCCGTGCGTCGCCTCGTCACCGAGCGCGACGTACCCGCCGAGCTCGCGCTCGAGGCCGGGATGGCCTGCGGCTACGGCGCCTGCTTCGGCTGCGTCGTGCCGCTTGCGGCGGGCGGCTACGCCCGGGTCTGCGTCGACGGTCCGGTCATGACCGCCGACACCCTCGCCCCGATCCCCGCCCACTGATGTCCCCCGCACCGACGTCCGAGGCCGCTTCCCGATGACCGTCTCCTTCTGCGGGCTCGAGCTCGCCCACCCGGTCCTCAACGGCTCGGGGACCTTCGATGCCCTCGCGGCCGAACGCGCCTTCGGTCGCGATGCGGTCCACGCCGCGTTCCCCTTCAGCGCCTACGTCTCGAAGACGATCACGCTCGCGCCGCGGACGGGCAACCCGCCGCCCCGGCTGTGGGAGACCGCCTCGGGGATGGTGAACTCGATCGGGCTGCCGAACAAGGGGGTCGAGGCCTACCTCGCCGACGACCTCCCGCGCTACGCCACGTTCCCGGTCCCCCTCATCACGAACGTGATGGGCGCCACCGGGGAGGAGCTCGCCGAGGTCACCGCGGCCGTCGGCGACCGGCCGGAGATCGCGGCGATCGAGCTGAACGTCTCCTGCCCGAACGTCGCCACGGGGCTCGACATCGGGGCCATCCCCGCCGAGCTCGAGGCCGTGATCGGGCGGGTGCGCCCGGTGACCGCGAAGCCGCTGATCGTGAAGCTCACCCCGAACACCGCGGACGTCGCCCTCTGCGCCCAGGCGGCCGAGGCCGCCGGCGCGGACGCCGTCTCGCTCGTGAACACGTTCCGGGCGGCGCCGCTGCGTCCGGACGGGTCGGGGGAGCGGTGGCTGGGCGGGCGTCAGGGCGGGCTCTCCGGACCCGCCATCCGCGTCGTCGCGCTGGCCCAGGTCGCCGCCGTCGCCGAGCGGGTGGGCATCCCCATCGTGGGCATGGGAGGCGTGCAGAGCGGCCGCCATGCCGCGGATCTCATCGCCGTCGGGGCGACGCTCGTGGCGGTCGGCACCGAGAGCTTCCGCGATCCGCTCGCCGGTGCACGAATCGCCCGTGAGCTCGCGGCGATCACTCCAGTTCCGTAAGTGTTCGCCGCCGATCTGCAGCCCACATTGCCTGCAAACCACCAAAGAATCGTGTCCGGCGGTGCTCGACCCTGTACCTCATGTCGAGGTCGAGGTGAATCTTCCCGGTTGGCTTCACGGGCCGCTCCGGCGATGTAGAGTCATCCGCCGATGCCGCAGGCGACCGAGACCTCCACGAAACCCACCACGACCCCGGAGCGGACGCTGAACCAGCGGATGGACGCGCTGCAGCGCGCGAACGACATCCGCTCCCGTCGCGCGCAGCTCAAGCGGGACCTCAAAGCGGGCCGGATCTCGATCCACACCCTGCTGCTCGATCCGCCGAAGTGGGTCGAGACCGCGAAGGTCTTCGACATGCTCCTCGCGGTCCCGAAGTACGGCCGCGTGAAGGCGAATCGCGCGCTGACGACCTGCCGCATCTCGCCGAGCAAGACCATCGGCGGGCTCTCCCAGCGCCAGCGCGACGAGCTCGTCGCGTCGCTGCGCCGGTAAGCCGGGCTGCCGTCCGGGCTCCCGGCTAGCGTCCCGCCCCCGTGGCGAACGTCTACGTCATCACCGGCCCTTCCGGCGTCGGCAAGGGCACGCTCATCAAGCTGCTGCTCGAGCGTCTGCCCCGGCTCGAGCTCTCCGTCTCCGCCACCACCCGCAAGCCGCGGCCGGGCGAGCGCGACGGGGAGAGCTACCACTTCCTCACCCCCGAGGAGTTCGCCGCGCGCGTCGAGCTCGGAGACTTCGTCGAGCACGCCGAGTATTCGGGCCGCCGGTACGGGACGCTGCGCTCGGAGCTCGAACGCAGGACGTCCGAGGGCCACCCCGTCGTCTTGGAGATCGAGGTCCAGGGAGCACGACAGGTCTCCGCGGCGCTCCCCGACGCGGTGCGGATCTTCATCGCGCCCCCGTCCCCCGAGGCGCTGCGAACGCGGCTGATCGGGCGGGGGACCGACGACGCCGACCAGGTCGAACGCCGCCTGGCGGTCGCGGAGGAGGAGCTCGCCGCCGCCCCGGAGTTCGCCCACGTCATCGTCAACGACGATCTCGATCGGGCGATCGACGAGCTCGCGGCGTGCGTGGGCGCTACCCTCACAGGGTGATCTCCCCCCGCATCGACACCCTGCTCGAGAACGTCGACTCCAACTACGCCTCGGTCGTGGTCGCCGCCAAGCGCGCGCGGCAGATCAACTCGTACTACCACAACCTCGGTGAGGGAACGTTCGACGAGTTCCCGCCGCCGATGATCGACACCGGCTCGAAGAACTACCTCACGATCGCGCTCGAGGAAGTCGCCGCCGGCAAGATCAAGTACGAGTACCGCTAGGCACCATCCCGAGCGGGGAGGCCGGCCGTGGCCCGCATCCTCCTCGGTGTCACCGGCGGCATCGCCGCCTACAAGGCGCTCGAGCTCGTCCGGCAGGCGACCGCCGCCGGCCATGCTGTCCGCGTCGTCCAGACCGAGGCCGCGCAGCGCTTCGTCGGGGCCGCCTCCTTCGCTGCGCTCACCGGCGCGCCGGTGCTCACGAGCGAGTGGGAGCGTGACCCCGCCCGCGGGGCGTTCCCCGACCAGGCTCCGCCGGAGCACGACCCGCTCTCCCATCTCGAGCTCGTCGCGAACGCCGACGTCTTCGTCATCGCCCCGGCCGGGGCGAACACGATCGCGAAGCTCGCGCACGGGCTCGCCGACAACCTCCTGAGCTCGGCCGCGTTGGCGGCCGACTGCCCGCTCGTCGTCGCGCCCGCGATGAACGTCCGGATGTGGGAGCACCCGGCCACTCGCGCGAACCTCGCGCTGCTCGTCGAGCGCGGCGCCCGGGTCGTCGCCCCGACCGAGGGACGGCTCGGCTCGATCGGCGAGTGGGGGATGGGGCGGCTCGCCGAACCGGCCGCGATCCTCGCCGCCGCGGAGGCCGCGCTGCCCGCCGAGGGCGGTGGGCGCCTGGGACGGACTGCGCGTGCTCGTCACCGCAGGCGGGACCCGGGAGCCGATCGACGCGGTCCGCTTCGTGGGCAACCGCTCCAGCGGGCGGATGGGCTTCGCGCTCGCCGCCGCCGCCGCCGATCGGGGCGCGAGCGTCACGGTCGTGGCCGCCAACGTCGGACTGCCGCGCGACCCGCGCGTCGAGTACGTAGAGGTACGCACCGCGGCGGAGCTGCATCGAGCCAGCGAGGCCGCCTTCCCGAGCTGCGACGTCCTGCTGATGGCCGCCGCCGTCGCCGACTTCCGTCCCGTCGACCCGGCGCAGGACAAGCTGAAGAAGTCCGGGCGCGACGAGCTGGTCGTGCGCATGGAGCCGACCGAAGACGTCCTCAGCGCGCTGTCGGCGGCCCGCCGTCCGGGGCAGGTGCTCGTCGGGTTCGCCGCCGAGACCGGCGCGGGCGCGCTCGAGCACGGTCGCGGGAAGCTGGCTCGCAAGGGGCTCGACGCCGTGGTCGTCAACGACGTCGCCGCCCCGGGGATCGGCTTCGAGGGCGGCGAGAACGAGGTCACGGTGCTCACCGCGGACGGCGAGCATCACGTCGGTCGATCGGCGAAATCGGCGGTCGCCTCTGCCATCCTCGGTGTCGTGGACCGGATCCGCGAGACCACCACCCTCGGGCCCGCACGGTGACCTCCGTGGGTCCGGACGCCGGCCGCGTCCAGCCCGAGGAGGTCGACGCCGCCGTGCGCTTCGCTCGCGCGCTGAAGGCCGCCGTGGGCGGTGCGGTCGAGGTCCGGGAGGGCCTGCTCGACGAGCTGCTCGTCTGCATCCTCGCCGAGGGTCACATCCTGATCGAGGACCTGCCCGGCGTCGGGAAGACGACGCTGGCCCGGGCGCTCGCCCGGGCGGTCGGGCTCGAGCTGTCGCGCATCCAGTGCACCGCCGACCTCCTTCCCGCCGACGTCGTCGGCGCGAACATCTACAACCGCCGGGAGGAGCGCTTCGAGTTCCGGCCCGGCCCGGTGTTCGCGAACGTCGTCCTCGTGGACGAAATCAACCGCGCCTCGCCGAAGACGCAGTCGGGCCTGCTCGAGTGCATGCAGGAGCGCCGGGTCACGGTCGACCTCCACACGCACGAGCTTGCGCGGCCCTTCGTCGTGCTCGCCACGCAGAACCCCGTCGAGTTCGAGGGCACCTACCCGCTGCCCGAGGCGCAGGTGGACCGGTTCATGGCCCGGGTGAGCCTCGGCTACCCGTCGCCGACGGCCGAGGCCGACATGCTCGCGAGCCACGAGTACGGCGACCGCACCGAGACGGTCGAGGCCGTCGGGGGACCGGCCGACCTCCTCGGGGCCCAGGACGCCGCGCGCCGCGTCCATACCTCGGCCCCGCTGCGCCGCTACGTCGTCGATCTGCTCGGCGCCACCCGCGCCGATCCCCGCGCCGAGCTGGGGGCCAGTCCCCGCTCCGGCCTGATGCTGCTCCGGGCCGCCAAGGCCCGGGCCCTGCTCAGCGGCCGCGACCACGCCCTGCCGGACGACGTGCAGGCGCTTGCCCCGCTCGTGCTCGGGCACCGGGTCGTCCCCGCCGCGGAGGCCCTCGAGGCCACGGGCGAGGCGATCGTCACCGACGCCCTCGCCGCCGTCCCGGCGCTGTAGGCGATGCGACCGGCCGCGCTCACCGCGCTGCTGGGGACGCTGCTGCTGCTGGCCGCCGCCGCCTTCGACGGCGAGCCGCTGTACGTCGCGGGTCTCGCGTTCCTGCTCGCCGGGCTGCTCTCCGCCGGCGCCGTGCTCCTCGGGGGCGTCGGCGTGCGGCTCGAGCGGGTGCTCTCCACCCGAACGGTCCTCGAGGAGTCCCCGGTGGAGATCCGTCTGCGGGTCAGGGCCGGGCTGCTCCCGTTCGGCACCGGGACGGTCGAGGAGGAGCTGCTGCGCGCTCCGGTCCCGCTGACCTTCGGTCGCCGCGCCATGACCGTCCGCATCACGGCGAGCTTCGCGCGGCGCGGGCGACGGGTGCTCGCCGCGCCGGCCGTCGTCATCCGGGATCCGCTCGGGCTCGCGGCCCGCACCGTCGCCCGAGGGGAGCCCGCCGAGGTGCTCGTCCTCCCGCGCGTCCTGCCGGTCAAGAGCATCGGCGGCGCCGCGCGCGGCGGGCTCCTCGCCCCGCGCACCGGCCGCCCTCGTGTCGCGGCGGAGGTCGAGCTCGACGGCATCCGTCCCTACCGCTCCGGCGTGAACGCGTCCCGGATCCACTGGTCGGTGTTCGCCCGGACCGGCGAGCTCTACGAACGGCGCCTGACCGCGGACGCCGACGCCCGCCCGCTCGTGATCCTCGATCCGCGCACCGGCCCCGGCGAGGACGGCGCCCGGGACCGCCTCGACGCCGCGGTCCGGGCGACCGCGTCCCTGGTCGTGGCCCTGGCGCGCGAGGGCGGCTGCTCGCTGCTGCTGCCCGGGGACCGGCGGCCCGGGTTCATCGAGGCCGGCCTGAGCGCCTGGCCCCGCGCCCATGCCCGCCTCGCGGTCGTCGAAGACGCAGGTCGCGGTCCGTCCCTGGCCGGCCTGGGCGCGCGCACCGGGCCGCTGGTCTACATCGTCGCGTCCACCGGGCCGCGTCCGCCGCGAGGGCTCGTCTCGGGCACCGGTCTCCGCGTCCTGGTGACCCCGGGGCCCCAGCCCGGGCGGCGCACGCTCTTCACCGTGGCCGGGTGCACCGGAGCGGCGCTGACCGAAGCCCGCCGGCAGGTCGCATGAGCACGCTGCTCGACCCCCCGGCCGTGCGCGCGAGGCCCGACGCTCGTCCACCGGCGCCGCGCTCGCTCGCGGTTGACCGCCTCCCGGGACTCGGCCTGCGCTTCGCCGCCTTCGCGGCGCTCGTGCTGTACGGCTGCGAGCACTGGGTCCGACAGGTCGAGCCCGCCGCCGCGGGTTCGGCGCTCCAGATGACGGCGGTGGCGGCGGCGACGGCCGTGGCCGCGCTCCTGCTCGGGCTGGTCCGCGTGGAGCGCCGGCCGGTCCTGCTCGGAGCCCTCAGCGTCGTCGCGGGTATGGCCGCGCTGACGGCCGCCGGCATCCCGCTCCGCTTCGTCGGGTGGCGGAACTGGGACCTGCTCGTCGACGGTGCCGGCGGGGGCCTCTCCGCGCTCCCGAACCTGAACGTCCCGTACCGCGGCCTCGACGACTGGGTGCGGTGGACGATCCTCGCCGGTGCCGGACTGCTCGGCGTGCTCGCCGGGCTGCTCGCCTTCCTGCCCGGGCCGAGGAGTCCAGTCCGGATCGTCGCCGCGGCCCTCACCCTCGGGCTGCTCTACGGACTCCCCGTCGTCGAGCGCAATCCCGAGGCGCCCTACCTCTCCGGGGCGGGCTTCGCGCTCCTGCTCGCGCTCTTCCTCGGGGCGGACCGGGTCACGGCGGTCCGCGGGATCCGGCCCGGGGCCATCGCCCTGGGCGGTGGCCTGGGCGCGCTGCTGCTGGCCGCCGTCCTCGCACCGCGGCTGGACGGCGGGAGTCCCTGGATCGACTACCGGGGCATCGCGGGCGACTACGCGGCGCGCAACCAGGCCGTCTTCAACTGGAACCACAGCTATTCCCCGCTCACCTGGCCACGGGACGGACGTGAGCTGATCCGCGTGAAGGCCGCGGAGCCCGCCTACTGGAAGGCGACGACGCTGCGCCGCTTCGACGGCCTGCGCTGGATCGAGGACGCCCCCGCCGATCCGGCTGCAGTCGACACCCCGATGGCGGCCGATCATCCTGAGTGGAACGAGCAGATCTCCGTCACGATGCGCGGCCTGCGCTCCGAGCAGTTCCTCACCGCCGGCTTCGCCAAGGACATCGGCGACAGCCCGGTGCCGGCGGTGCCCGCGGGGACCGGGACCTTTCAGACCGGCGGTCGGCCGCTGCGACCGGGGGACACCTACACGGCGAACGTCTACAGCCCGCGGCCCACGCCGGCGGAGCTGCGGACCGCGGGAGCGCTCTACCCGCAGAACGTCCTCGGGGAGCCGCTGTCGATCGAGCTGCCCGCGTCGGTCGGCGGTCCCGTGCCCGGGGAGCCCTTCCGGAACGGCGTGCGGCAGACGACGATCTTCTTCCCGCCCTTCGGCTCGGAGGCGGAGCTCACGATGCTCGTCCCCGGCGTCCGGACGATGCCGGACGGGGAGCAGGCGCTCGCCGCCTCCGGCTACGGACGCATGTGGGCGCTGGCAAGCCGGCTGAGGGCCGAGGCGAGCACGCCGCTCGACCTCGTCCGGCGGGTCCGCCAGCGCGTGCAGCAGGGGACCCGGTACTCCGAGCAGCCGGAGCAGGGGACCATCCCGCTCGAGGCGTTCCTGTTCGACACGAAGGCTGGGTACTGCCAGCAGTTCTCGGGGACGATGGCACTGTTGCTGCGGATGGCCGGGGTGCCCGCGCGCGTCGCCTCCGGGTTCACGTCGGGGAGCTTCGACTCCCGGAGGGGCGAGTACATCGTGCGGGACCTCGACGCCCACTCGTGGGTGGAGGCCTTCTTCCCGGGGATCGGCTGGGTGACCTTCGATCCGACGCCGACGATTGCGCCGCCCGCAGCCCAGGAGAGCGGGGACGGGGGCGGCGGCCCGTCCGACACGGGTGCCGGGGACGACCCGCAGGCGCGGGCCGACGTCGCCGAGCCGAAGGCCTCGGCCCCGGCCGCGAGCGCGTCGGGCGCCGAGGGCACGGGGGGCTCGCCGCTGCTGCCCGCCGGGCTCGCAGCGCTGATCGTCGTCGGCCTCGGTGCGGCGCTCTGGTGGCGGCGCGCCGGCCGGGTGCCGCCGACCCCGGTGGAGGAGCTCCGCCGTGCGCTGGCGCGCAGCGGTCGGCCCGCTCCGCCCGGCCTCACCCTTCGAGCGCTTGAGGACCGGCTCGGTTCGACATCTGCTGCTGCCGACTACGTTCGGGCGATCCGGCTCGCCCGGTACGCGGGGGACCAGGAGCCGCCCGCCGCGGGGGCCCGGGCCGCGTTCCGCGCCGAGCTCGCGGCGGGCGGCGGGCTCCCCGGGCGGCTCAGGGCATGGTGGGCGCTGCCCCCGCGCCGGCGGCGAGGCTGACTACCATCTTCCGTGCGCCATGGAGTCCGCGTACGAGCTCTTCCAGAACGGGACCGCGCTGCTCGAGCAGCGTGACTTCCACGCAGCCGCCGTCTCCCTGGCCCGCGTGCGCGCGCTCGAGCCGGAGACCGCGTCGGTCCGCGAGGCGCTCGGCCGCGCCCTCTTCGGCGCGCAGCGTTACGCGGAGGCCGCTGAGGAGTTCGCGGCCGTCGTCGCGACCCACCCGACCGACGACTACGCGCACTTCTGCCTCGGCCGCAGCCTCCAGCAGCTCGACCGCCACGCCGAGGCCCTGGTCCCGCTCACGATGGCGGCGACGCTCCGGCCGTCGAGGAACGACTACCGGCGCTACCAGGAACGCTCACGCCGCCAGGCCGAGGCCGACTGACACACCCCCGGGGCCCGGTCGAAGCGATGCACATGGCGGCCCGGCGCTTGGTAGTCTCGGCGGACAGCTTTCGGTGTCACCACGGCCCTCGCGGCCCGGTGGCAAGTAGGACGAGGAGGCGGGCACCAGGCCCGCCTTCGGCATTCTCGGACATAGGACAGGTGATATGAGCACGGCACTACAGCAGGAGATCGAGACCACGTTGGCCGTCGCGACCCCGGAGGTCGAGGTGCTCCTCACCGAGGTCGTGGGTGGCTCCACCCTGCGCCTGTTCGTCGATCATCCGGACGGCGTGACGCTCGAGGTCTGCGAGCAGGTCACCCAGGCGCTCGAGCCGATGCGCGAGCGCTTCTCCCTGGAGGTGAGCTCGCCGGGCACCCAGCGTCCGCTCACCAAGCCCACCCACTTCCGTCGCTTCCTGGGCCGCCGGGCCCGGGTACGTACCCGCGAGGCCCTGGACGGGCACAAGTCGTTCACCGGTGAGCTCGTCGGTGCCACCGACGAAGAGATCACGATCGCCGCGGAGAGCGGCGTCATCGCGATCCCGTACGCCCGGATCCACCGTTCCAACCTGGTCGAGGAGTAGCCGCATGTCCCGCGAGATCCTGGAAGCCATGGGCGCGCTTGCGCGCGAGAAGGGCATTGCGCCCGAGAAGCTGCAGGCGGCCCTCGAGGACGCCCTGCTCTCCGCGTACAAGAAGCAGCCCGGTTCGGCGCCCTACGCCCGTGTCGAGCTCGACCCGGAGTCGGGTGACTACCGGGTCATCGAGCTGCTCGTCCCCGAGCGGCTCGAGGCCCACCTGATCGTCGAGACGATCGACGAGAACACCTACCTCGACGAGGAGACGGGCGAGTTCGTCGAGCCCGAGAACGTCGAGGTCGACCAAGAGAAGCTGGCCGAGTACTCGGACCAGATCCCCGAGCAAGACGTCACCCCCGACGACTTCGGCCGCATCGCCGCGCAGACCGCCAAGCAGGTGATCCTCCAGCGGATCCGCGAGGCGGAGCGCGAGATGATGTTCATCGAGTACCAGGACCGGATCGGCGAGCTCGTCACCGGCATGGTGCAGCAGAAGGACGCGCGGTACACGCTCATCCAGCTGCGTGAGCGCGTCGAGGCGCTGCTCCCCAAGAGCGAGCAGGTCGACGGCGAGCGCTACGAGCACAACCAGCGCGTGAAGGCCGTCATCAAGGAGGTCTCGGCCTCCACGAAGGGCCCTTCGATCATCGTCTCGCGGCGAGATCCAGACCTCATCAAGGCGCTCTTCGAGCTCGAGGTCCCCGAGATCGCCGACGGCCTCGTGGAGATCCAGAACGTCGCCCGCGAGCCCGGCTACCGCTCGAAGATCGCGGTCATCTCCCACGCCGACGGGGTTGACCCGGTCGGCGCCTGCGTCGGCCCGCGCGGCTCCCGCGTGCGCATGGTCGTCTCCGAGCTGCGTGGCGAGAAGATCGACATCATCCCCTACAACGACGAGCCCGCCCGCTTCGTCGCCAAGGCCCTCTCGCCGGCTCGCGTGCGTGAGGTGCTCGTCGACGACGAGGCCCGCCAGGCGACGGTCATCGTCCCGGACGACCAGCTCGCGCTGGCGATCGGTCGCGAGGGGCAGAACGCCCGGCTCGCCGCCCGGTTGACCGGCTGGCGCATCGACATCAAGTCGGAGACCGACTTCGCCCAGGACACCTCGGGCGACACGGGCCCTGACGAGGACGGCGAGCAGCGCGCGCAGGACGACGGTCGCTGTCACGCGATCCTCGGCACCGGCCGCCGCTGCCCGAACGCGTCGCTGCCGCAGACGTACTTCTGCGGCCTCGACGCACACCAGGCGCTCGCCCGCTTCGACACGACGGACGCCACGGTCATCGCCGACCTCACCGAGGCCGAGCTCGCCGAGCTGGCCGACGGCGCGACCGACGAGGACCGCGTCATCGATCTCGTGACCAAGGCCATCGCCCAGCTCGACGCCGCCAAGGCGGCGGCTCCGGCGCCCGTCGCCGAGGAGGACGGGCTCGAGCCCGCGCCCGAGGCGGCCGAGCCCGACGCCATCGCCGCCGACACCCCAGACGGTGCCTCCGGCACGACGATGGGCACAGGCGAGCCCACGGCCGACCCGGCCGAGGAGCCCGCGTCGTAGTTCGAGGCCACGTCCCGACCCGGCGGTGCATCGCCTGCGGCGCGATGCGCCCGCAGGTCGAGCTGTCCCGTTTCTCGCTTGTTGCAGGTCCCGACGGCGGTCACGCGACCGTCGTCGCGGACGTTGCCCGTCTCGCGCCGGGGCGCGGGGCGTGGACCTGCGGTCCCGCGTGCACCTCGCGCGCGGTGACCCGCCGAGCATTCCCGCGTGCCTTCCGGCGCGCGGTCCACCTGTCCCCGGACCTTCTAGAATCGACGACCAGTGGCTGAGAAGAAGGCAAGTCTGATCGCGAAAGAGCACGGGATGTCCGCCATGGACCTCCTGATGCAGCTCCGCGATGCAGGGATCACCGTTACGGCAGCCTCCGCGCTCGTCGATGAGGACCGCGTGGTCGAAGCGCTCGGGCTCTCCGCCGGAGGCTCGACCTCCGCGGCGTTCGACTTCGGCCAGGCCGCTTCGGCCGTCGCCTCCCCGCCCGCGCCCGAGGCGCCGGCGGCAGCACCCGACGCCGCGGCCCCCAGCCCGGCTGCTCCGACGAACGGTGGCGCCACGGCGCCCGCGGCCTCCGCTCCCCCTGCGACAGAGGCGCCTGCGCAGGCGCCGACGGGCCGCGCCAAGCCGAGCGCTGGTCCGCGCGTCATCGGCGCCGACGAGTTCGTCCCGCGTCCGGCCGCGCAGATCCCGCTCACGCCGATGCCGAAGGCGGCGCCGCCGAAGCCGGCCGCTCCGGCTCCGGCCCCGGCAGCCCCGAAGCCCGTCGAGGCCGAGGCTCCTGTCGCCGAAGCTGCTCCGTCCCCGGAGGTCGCTCCGGCGGACCCGGCTGCGACGACCGAGCCGACTGCGGCCGCCGAGCCGGCCGCGACGACCGAGACTGCTCCCGCCGCTGACGCGACTGCGCCCGCGGCCGCCGCCGAAGAGGCTGCTGCTCCCGCCGCGAAGGGCGGCAAGGCCAAGAAGGGCGGCAAGGCCGAGGTCAAGGAGGACGAGGAGCCCAAGATCGTCCCGTCCAAGGAGAAGCCGCCGCCCGGCGCCGGCCCCCGCATCCTCGCCGTCCCCGAGCCGCCCAAGCGGCCGAAGCGCGACGAGTCCGCCAACCTTCCGCGCACCGCTGCGACCGGCCCGGGTGGCCGTCGCCGCGTCGTCATCGACTCGCAGGCCGCACGTCGCGGCCCGGGCGGCCCCGGTGGTCCCGGCGGCGGCCCGAACCAGCCCCCGCGCCGGCAGCGGCGTGGCCGTCGCCGCCGCGGTGTCTACAACGACACCATCGCGACGCTCGACGTCGACGCCCAGACCTCGATCGACACGGTCAAGGTCTCCTCGGGCTCGAACGTCAAGGAGGTCGCCGAGGCGATGGGCGTCCCGGTGCCCGACGTCATCAAGAAGCTCATGATGCTCGGCCAGATGGCGACGCTCGCGCAGACGCTGCCCGACGACGCCATCCAGCTCCTCGCCGAGGAGTTCGATCGGACGATCGAGATCTCCGCGGTGGGCGACGAGGACGCGGACGCTCCCGTGTACGACGACGACCCGGCCGACCTGGTCACGCGTCCGCCGGTCGTCACGATCATGGGTCACGTCGACCACGGCAAGACGTCGCTGCTCGACGCCATCCGCGAGGCCGACGTCGTCGGCGGCGAGGCCGGCGGCATCACGCAGCACATCGGCGCCTACCAGGTCCACCAGGGCGACAAGACCGTCACGTTCCTCGACACGCCGGGCCACGAGGCGTTCACCGCCATGCGTGCCCGCGGTGCGAAGGCCACCGACATCGCGATCATCGTGGTGGCGGCCGACGACGGCGTGAAGCCGCAGACCCGGGAGGCCGTCGACCACGCGTTGGCCGCCGACGTCCCGGTCCTCGTCGCGGTCAACAAGATCGACAAGGAGGGCGCGGACCCCACCCGGGTGCGCACCGAGATGACCACGCTCGGCCTCCAGCCGTCGGAGTGGGGAGGCGACGTCGAGTTCGTCGACGTCTCCGCGAAGGCCCGCATCGGTCTCGAGGAGCTGCTCGAGACGATCAACGTCGTCGCCGAGCTCGAGGACCTCAAGGCCAACCCGGACGCCGACGCCTCCGGCATCGTCATCGAGTCCAAGCTCGACCCGGGCCGCGGGCCGGTCGTGACCATGCTCGTCCAGCGCGGCACGCTGAAGATCGGCAACGCCGTCGTGGCCGGTCCCGAGTGGGGCAAGGTCCGCGCGCTCACCGATTACCACGGCACCCGCACGAAGTCGGCAGGCCCGGGCGACCCGATCGAGATCCTCGGCTTCGACGGGGTTCCCCGCGCCGGCGAGAGCATCCGCGTCGTGGCCAACGACCGTGTCGCACGCCGCGAGGCGAACGAGCGCGAGACCCGCCTGAAGAGCGAGGCGCTCGCCCGCCGCTCCGGTCGCAAGATCTCCCTCGAGGACATCTTCAAGCGCCAGGGCACCGGGGGCACGAAGGACCTCGCCATCATCGTCAAGGCCGACGTGGCCGGCTCGGTCGAGGCGCTCGAGGACGAGATCGCGAAGCTCCCCCAGGACGAGGTCTTCGTCGACGTCATCTCCTCCGGGGTCGGCGGCATCACCGAATCCGACGTCATGCTGGCTTCGGCCTCCGAGGCGATCATCATGGGCTTCAACGTCCGCCCGGTCGGCGACGCCCGTGCGGCCGCCGAGCGCGAGGGCATCGAGATCCGCCACTACTCGGTCATCTACAAGGCGCTCGACGAGCTCCGTGACGCGATGACCGGCATGCTCGACCCCGAGGAGGTCGAGGACACCATCGGCCAGGTCGAAGTGCGCGCGATCTTCCGTGCGTCGAAGATCGGGATCATCGCGGGCTCCTACGTCACCGAAGGCAAGGTCACGCGCGGCGGCAAGGTGCGGATCATCCGCGACGGCACCGTCATCGCCTCGAGCACCGTCGCCGGGCTCAAGCGCTTCAACGACGACGCGCGCGAGGTCCTCACCGGCTTCGAGTGCGGCATCACGCTCGCGAACAACCAGGACATCCGGGAAGGCGACGTCTTCGAGGTCTACGAGACGCGCAAGGTCAACCGAGAGCTGGCGTGAGCCGGCCCTCGGTCGACGACGGGGAGCGTTGAATGGCGGTCGAGCGCATGCGCCGCGTGGACGAGGCGATGCGCGCAGTCCTCTCCGACGTCATCACCGGGGAGCTGAAGGACCCACGCGTCGGGTTCGTCACGGTGACCGACGTGAAGACGAGCCCGGATCTCCGGCACGCACGCGTCCACGTGAGCGTGCTGGGGGACGAGGCGGCCAAAACGGCGAGCCTCGAGGGCCTGCAGTCCGCGCACGGCTTCCTCCAGGCGCGCGTGGCGGGTTCGCTGCGGCTGAAGCACACGCCGGAGCTCACGTTCCTCTACGACCGCACCGCCGAGAACGCGTTCAAGCTCGAGCGCCTCATGCGCGGGCAGGAGCGAAAGCGGTGACGAGCGAGACGGGGGTCGAGGCCTCCCGGGCGCTCGTGTTGGACGAACTGCGCGGTGCCGAGCGGTTCGTGCTCGTCACCCACGAGCACCCCGACGGGGACGCGCTCGGCTCGCTCGTCGCCATGCACGGCGTGCTCTGCTCACTCGGCAAGGACGTCGTCTGCTTCGTCGGCCGCGACGAGTTCCCGCTGCCCTACGAGTACACGTTCCTGATCCTCGAGGACGTCGTCTTCGAGGCGCCCACCGATCTCGACGACCGGACCGTGGTCTTCCTCGACTGCGGGAACATCGACCGCAACCCGGCCGAGATCGTCAAGCAGCCGGGCCGGCACGTCCTCAACATCGATCATCACCACGACAACACGCGCTTCGGCACTGTGAACCACGTGGACGAGGCAGCCTCGTGCACTGCCGAGATCATCTGGGACCTCATGGGCGCGCTCGCGGTCGAGCCCACGCAGCGGATCGCGGACGCGCTGTACGTCGGGCTCGTGACCGACACCGGGAAGTTCATGTACGAGAACACGGGTCCGCGGGCGCACGTGATGGCCTCCGAGCTCATCGAGGCCGGGGTGGACGTGAACGCGATCTCGCGCCGGCTCTACGAGGAGCTGCCGTTCCCGAAGCTCGCCCTGCTGGCCCGGGGCCTCGGAAACGTGGAGCGCTTCGACGGCGGTCGGCTCACGATCGCCCAGCTCTGGCAGGACGACTTCTGCGCCGTGGGGGCGGACGAGGCCCACTCGGAGGGGATCATCGACCACCTGCGCTGCGTGCAGGGCACGAAGGTCGCGGCGGTGGCCCGCGAGCAGGTCGGCGGCGAGCTGCCCGGACGACGCAAGGTCTCCCTGCGGGCGACCGACGGAGCCGTCGACGTGTCCGTGATCGCCCGGGCGGGTGGCGGCGGTGGGCACAGGCAGGCCGCAGGCTTCACGACCAGCCTGGGGCACGAGGAGCTCGTCACCTTCGTGCGCGACGAGATCACGCGCCAGGTCGGGCCCGCTTAGGTCCCGGTGGCGGACCGTGGACGGGTTCCTCCTTCTCGACAAGCCCGCGGGCATGAGCTCGCACGACGTCGTGCAGCGGGTGCGCAGGGACGTGGTCGGGCGCGAACGCTCACGGAAGGGCGTCGGGAAGGTCCGGGTGGGCCACGCAGGCACGCTGGACCCCTTCGCGACGGGGCTGCTCGTCGTGCTGCTTGGGCGGGCGACCCGCGTCCAGGACCACGTGATGGGCCTGCGCAAGCGCTACGAGACGACGGCCCGCTTCGGCTTCACCTCGACCACGGGCGACCCGGAGGGCGACATCGTGGAGACGGGACGCATGCCGCCCGAGCCGCTCGTGCTGCCGACGGGCCTGGTCTCGCAACGGCCGCCGGCCTACTCCGCGGTCCACGTCGACGGGCGCCGGGCCTACGCGTTGGCACGGGCCGGGGTGGAGTTCGAGCTGCCCGAACGCCAGGTGCAAGTGCACCGCTTCGAACGGACCGGGCCGCGGGACTTCCTCATCGAGTGCTCGGCCGGCACCTACGTACGGACCCTCATCTCCGAGCTCGGTGACGCGTACTGCACCGCCCTGCGCCGCACCGCGATCGGTCCCTTCGACGTGCGTGAGGCGGCGAGCGACCCGGCGGAGGCGGAGCTCATCGGCCTCGGCGCCGGGCTCGAGCGGTTCCTGCCGACGGTGGCGGTGGAGGGCGAGGACGCCCGTCGCGCGCGCCACGGCATGGCGATCGATCTGCGGCCCGGGGCGCAGGCGCCGACGGTCGTCCTGACCGACGCCGACGGGCCGATCGCCCTCGCGGAGCCGCGACCGGACGGCACGCTCAAGCCCGTCGTAGGCTTCAGGGCGTGATCGTCACCCGCCTGCCCGAGGCCGCACCTCGGCCCCGTCGCGTCGCCGTCGGCACCTTCGACGGGGTGCACCTGGGCCATCGCGCGGTCATCGAGGGGGCCGACACCGTCTTGACCTTCGAGCCCCACCCGCGCGCCGTCATCGACCCTGCGGGCTCGCCGCACCTGCTGACCCCGTTCGCGCGCAAGACGGAGCTCATCGAGGGGCTCGGCGTCGAGGAGCTCGTAGTGATCGAGTTCGACCGCGCGTTCAGCGCCCAGAGCGCCGAGGCCTTCCACGACGACGTGCTGGTGAGCCGCCTCGGCGCCACGCACGTGAGCGTGGGGGAGAACTTCCGCTACGGCGCGAAGGCACAAGGCGACACGGAGCTGCTCTCCGCGGATGCGCGCTTCGAGACCCGGGTGGTCCCGCTGCTGGAGGTCGACGGCGAGATCGTCTCCTCGAGCCACATCCGGGGGCTCGTCGCGGGCGGCGCCGCCGAGTACGCGGGCCAGCTGCTCGGCGCCCCGTTCTCGATGACCGGGGAGGTCGTTCACGGGGACGCCCGGGGGCGCACGCTGGGGTACCCGACCGCGAACGTCGTGCCCGCCCCGGGGTTCGTCACCCCCGCCCACGGGGTCTACGCCTGCCGCGTGCAGCTGCCCGGTGTGGCCGAGCCGGTCGCCGCAGCCACGAACGTCGGGGTCCGGCCGCAGTTCGTGACCGGTCGCGGTGAGCTCGTCGAGGCCTTCCTCATCGACTGGTCGGGCGATCTCTACGGCCAGACGATCCGGGTCGACTTCCTCAAGCGCCTGCGCGGCGAGCGGCGCTTCGATTCCGTCGAGGCGCTCGTGGAGCAGATGGGAGCGGACGTCGAGCAGGCCCGTCGGCTCGCTTGCTAGCCTCCCCGGTCGCAATGACCACGCTTTCGCCGGAACGCACACAGGAGATCGTCGCCCAGTTCGGCGAGAACCCCCAGGACACGGGCAACACGCGCGTCCAGATCGCCCTGCTCACGCAGCGGATCAACGATCTCACCCAGCATCTCCGCTCCCACAAGAAGGACCACCACTCGCGTCGCGGGCTGCTGATGCTCGTCGGCCAGCGTCGGCGTCTGCTGCGCTACCTCGAGTCCTCGGACCTCGACGGCTATCGGGAGCTCATCAAGCTTCTCGGCCTTCGCAAGTGAGCATCATCGCTCCGGGGACGAAGGTCCCCGACTTCACGCTCGGCACTGCCGACGGCGAGGGCTTCACGCAGGAGGACCTGCTGGGCAAGACGACCGTCCTGGTCTTCTACCCGTTCGCCTTCAGCCCGGTCTGCACCGATCAGTTCCAGGTCTACGAGGAGGCGCTCGCCGAGCTCTCCGAGCAGGGCGCGACGCTCTACGGCGTCTCGACGGACCCGACCTACTCGCAGACCGCCTTCCGGGAGAAGCTCGGCGTTTCGATCGAGCAGCTCTCGGACTTCGAGCCCAAGGGCGAGACCGCGCGGAAGTTCGGCGCCTACTTCGAGCCGGCCGGGATGACCAACCGCGCGCTCGTCATCATCGGTCCCGATGCCGTCGTCACCTGGTCGCACCTGGCCGACAACCCGGGCGAGCTTCCCGGCGTCAACCTGATCTTCGACGGCCTGGCCGCGCAAGCCGCGTAGCACCTCGGGCGCGAGGGCTTCGGCCCCGCCTGCCCGGCTACCTTCGAGGGTGATGGCTCCCTCACCCAGCCCGCAGCCGCGCGAGCTCTCGCGCGCAGTCACCGTGGCGATTGCCAGCGTCGGGTCGGTCGTCGCCGCGATCATCGTCTCGAGGGTGTGGGGCCCCGGCACCCTGATCGGGGCGGCAGCCACGCCGGTGATCATCACGCTGGTCGTCGAGGGTCTGAGGAGGCCCGTCACGACCGTGGTGGTGCGCACGCCGACCGAGACCGCGGTCCGCGAGGTCGGCGCGCCGCGGGTGCGCGCCGCCGCCGCAGACGCCTCGGGGGACCCGACGATCGTCGCCGGTCCCGAGGTCCCGGCGTCCTCGCGTCGTCGGTTGAAGTTCGCGCTCGTCACCGGGCTCGTGGCGTTCGTGATCGGAGCGAGCCTGCTCACGGGTACCGAGCTGATCGTCGGGGACTCCGCCGGGTCCGGAAGTGCCGCGACCACGCTGTTCAGCACGAAGGAGTCGAGCGACGCCTCGAAGCCGACGTCGACGACCGAGACGACGCCAGCCGTCACCGAGACGACCACGACGACGGCTCCCGCGGAGGCGACGCCGACCCCGACGGGGGAGACGACGACCGAGGCACCGCCGGCGACCGATCCTGAGGGAACGACGGGCGCGACCGGCGCGACCGGTCCCTAACCCGCCCGGCCTGCGATGTCAGCGGCCAGGAGCGGACCGATGACCTGGGCGCGGTGGCTGAAGATGGCCTCGACGTCGCGTTTCACGAAGAGCCGGTGGGCGAGCTCGCCGAGCGGACCGAAGCCGATCGCGTAGCGCACCGTGTCTTTCATCAGCGTGTGCGCGTCGCCGTCGGGCGTGAACGTGTGGGTGTGGTGCCAGAGGGCGTAGGGGCCCTTCAGCTGCATGTCGACGAAGCGGTGGGGCGGCTCCCACGCCTGGATCGAGGTGAGCCAGGAGATCGGCGCGCGGTGGACGCGCAGCCGGTACTCGATGAGCGACCCGACCTGCATCGTGATGGGCGTCGGGGTGATGACGCTGAAGCGGAGCAGCGGCGGGGTGATCGCCTCGAGGTTCTTGGCGTCGGCGAAGAAGCCGAAGACCTGCTCGGGCGTGCCGTCGAGGCGCTGTTCGCGGGTCAGGACGTGGGTGCGTATCGCCATGGCGGGCAGAGTACGGTGGCGCGGTGGCTGCGGATTCCCTGCGCTCGAGCCCGGTGCCCGGGCTCCGCGACGACGACCACGTCCGCGGGGAGGGTCCGCTCGTCGTGGTCTACGCGGACTTCAGCTGCCCGCGGTGCGCGCTCGCGTGGGAGCGCCTCGCGGCTGCGCCGGTCCAGATCGTGCTCCGCCATCTGGCGCTGAAGGCCAAGCATCCCCGGGCGCTCGCCCTGGCCTACGCGGTCGAGGCGGCGGGGTGCCAGGGGCGGTTCTGGGACTTAGCCGAAGCGCTCTACGCCGATCAGGGGCGGATCGACGACCCGCATCTGTGGGCCCACCTCGAGGGGATGGGGGTCGATCTCGAGCGGTGGGAGGGCGATCGGCGCTCCGAGGCGGTTGCCGCACGGGTGTCCCGAGACGTCCGCGACGCGCTGCGGGGCGGCGCGACCGCGACGCCGACGCTCTTCGCGGGTGACCGGGTGCACGCCGGGCCGCCCGACGCGGCCTGGATCGCCGACCTGACACGGTGACCGGCGCCCCGGCTATCGTTCCTGGTACTTCCGATACGAGAAGCAATCACACGAGCCCCAGGCTGACCGAGGCCGGGGCATGAAGGGAATTACCCATATGAGCACTGACGCCGTGACCACCGTCACCGTCGAGATCGCCGGCACCGAGATCTCGTTCGAGACCGGGAAGATGGCTCGCCAGGCCGGGGGCGCCGTCGTCGTCCGCGCGGGCGACACGATGATCCTCTCCACCGCGACCGTCGGCCGTCAGAAGGATGCGGACTTCCTGCCCCTCACCGTCGACGTCGAGGAGCGCATGTACGCCGCGGGCAAGATCCCCGGCTCGTTCTTCAAGCGCGAGGGCCGGTCCGGCGAGAAGGCCACGCTGACCGCCCGCATGATCGACCGTCCGATCCGCCCGCTCTTCCCGAAGAACTGGCGCTTCGACACGCAGCTCGTGACGCTGCCTCTCTCGGTCGACCACGACCAGCCCTTCGACATCCTCGCGATGAACGGCGCCTCCGCGGCGCTCATGATCTCCGAGGTCCCGCTCCCGTTCCCCGTCGGCGCTGTGCGCGTCGGCATCATCGACGGCAACTTCGTCGTCAACCCGACCGAGGAGCAGCTCCTCGACGGCGCCTCCGACCTGGACCTCATCGTCGCGGGTTCCGAGGAGGCCATCCTGATGGTCGAGGCCGGCGCGAGCGAGGTCTCCGAAGCGGAGATCCTCGACGCCCTGGACATCGCCCACGGCGAGATCAAGAAGCTCTGCAAGGTCATGTGGGAGCTCAAGGAGAAGTGCGGCAAGCCGGACAAGGAGATCCCGGCGCCCGCGGACCTGTCGTCGCTCGTCGACGAGATCCGCAGCTCGCACGGCGCGAAGCTCGACGAGGCCACGCAGGTCTTCGACAAGCTCGAGCGCCAGGACGCGACCGAGGCCGTGAAGGACGCGGTCGTCGAGCAGTACACGCCCTCCGAGGAGGACGCGGGCTACGCCGAGGCGCGCACGAACGCCAGCAAGGCGTTCGCCGCGCTCGAGAAGGAGGTCATCCGGACCCGCATCGCCAAGGACAAGAAGCGCCCGGACGGCCGCCAGCCCACCGAGATCCGCCCGATCACCATCGAGGTCGGCCTCGGCGCCCGCAACCACGGCTCCGCGCTCTTCACCCGCGGCCAGACGCAGGCCTACTCGGTCGCGACGCTCGGCACGCTCAAGGAGGAGATGCGGATCGACACGCTCGGCCTCGAGAGCAAGAAGTTCTACTGGCATCACTACAACTTCCCGCCGTTCTCGGTGGGTGAGGCCGGCTTCATGCGCGGCCCCAAGCGCCGCGACATCGGCCACGGTGCCCTCGCCGAGCGCGCCCTGACCCCGGTCGTCCCGTCGATCGACGATTTCCCGTACACGATTCGCGTGGTCTCCGACATCCTCGAGTCCAACGGCTCCTCGTCGATGGCCTCGGTCTGCGGCTCCTCGCTCTCGCTCATGCAGGCCGGTGTGCCGATCAAGGCGCCCGTCTCCGGCATCGCGATGGGCCTTATCAAGGAGGGCGACGACTACACCGTCCTCACCGACATCGCGGGCGTCGAGGATCACCTCGGCGACATGGACTTCAAGGTCGCGGGCACCGAAGAGGGCATCACCGCGATCCAGATGGACATCAAGATCACGGGCGTCACCTTCGACATCCTGCGTGACGCGCTCACGCAGGCCCGCGAAGCCCGCCTCGACATCCTCGAGCAGATGAAGGCCGTCATCGACGGTCCGAACGAGCAGCTCTCCCAGCACGCCCCGCGGATCTCGAAGATCAAGATCGACACCGACAAGATCGGCCTGCTGATCGGCAAGGGCGGCGAGACCATCCGTGGCCTCTCCGAGGAGTTCGAGTCCCAGATCGACGTCAACGACGACGGTCAGGTCCTCATCTACTCGGCCAACGGCGACATGGCGGACAAGCTCGTCGAGCGCATCTCCGGCATGACCAAGGAGGTCGCCGTCGGTGACACGTTCCCCGAGGCCAAGGTCGTCAAGACCACGACGTTCGGTGCCTTCGTCGAGCTCACCAAGGGCACGGACGGGCTGCTGCACATCTCGAACGTGAAGCCCGGCGAGCGCGTCGACACGGTCGAGGACGTCATGACCAAGGGCGACAGCATCGCCGTGACCGTGGTCGAGGTCGACCGCGAGCGTGGCCGCATCGGCCTGCGCATGACCGTCGATCCGGACGTCGCCGGCAAGAGCGCCGACGAGCTGGCCGCGGTCAGCGGCGGCGGGGGCGGCGGTGGCGGCGGCGGCCGTCGGGAGCGCTCCGGCGGCGGCGGACGCGGCGGCGACCGCGGCGGCTCCGGCCGGCCGCGCCACCGCTCCGGGTCCGACTCCTAAGAGGAGCTGACATGGGTCAGCAGCACACGCTGACCACCCTGGACTCGGGCGTCCGGGTCGTGACCGAGGCGATGCCCTCGGTTCGATCCGCGGCGCTCGGGCTCTGGATCGGCACGGGCTCCGCGGGCGAGACGCACGCGGAGGCCGGGCTGTCCCACCTGATCGAGCACATGCTCTTCCGGGGAACCGAGCGGTACGCCTCGCTCGAGATCGACCAGCTCTTCGACGGCTGGGGCGCGGAGCTGAACGCCGGGACGGGCAAGGAGACGACCTCCGTCCACGCGCGGGTCCTCGACCGGCACGTGGCCGAGGCCTTCGACGTGATGGCCGACATGGTCTTCCGCCCGCGCTTCGCCCAGGAGGACCTGGAGGCCGAGCGTGAGATCGTGCTCGAGGAGATCGCGATGTACGACGACGACCCGCAGGACAAGGTCTTCGACGTCCTCGGCGAGGCGGTCTTCGGCGAGCACCCGCTGGGCCGCGCGATCATCGGCCGCGCCGCGGTCGTCGCCGGGACCCCCGCCTCGGGCCTTGCAGCGTTCCACGCCGCGCGCTACGTGCCCGGCAACGTCGTCGTCGCCGCCAGCGGCTCCGTCGACCACGAGCAGATCGTCGCCCTGACCCGCGCCGCGGAGGACAAGGCCGAGCGCATGGCCCCGGCCGTCACGCTCGCCGCGGACCTCGAGGCGCCGACGCTCGAGCGCCGGGTCCGCTTCATCACCAAGGAGACCGAGCAGTACCACGTCGCTCTCGGCGGTCCCGGGATCGTCCGCGACGATCCCCGTCGCTTCGCGCTGCGGGTGCTCGACAACATCCTGGGCGGCACCACGTCTTCCCGGCTCTTCCAGGAGGTCCGCGAGAAGCGGGGCCTCGCCTACTCCGTGTTCTCGTTCTCCTCCGCCTTCGCGCACGCCGGCCAGGTCGGCCTGTACGTGGGGACCCGTCCCGACAACATCACGAAGGCGATGACGGTCGTGGGGGAGGAGCTCGCCCGCTTCCTGCAGGACGGTGCCACCGCCGATGAGCTCGACCGCTCGCGGGAGAACGTCAAGGGCCGCATCCTCCTCGGGCTCGAGTCCACGAGCGCGCGGATGAACCGGCTCGGCTCCACCGTGCTCGCCGACATGCCGATCCTCGCGATCGACGAGCTCGAGGCGCGCATCGACGCGGTCAGCCTGGACGACGTCGCCGCCCTCGCCCGTGAGCTCTACGCCCCGGAGAGGCTGAGCGCGGCCGGCGTCGGGGCCGACGAGGCCGCCTTCACCGCGGCGCTCGACGCCGTCGCCGCCTGAGCGGCCGGTCGGCGCACCGCGCCGGCCGGGCTGCCATGGTCCGTCGGTGCCCACGCTCCGCTCGACGCTGCTCGCGCTCCTCATCCTGTTGGTCGTCCCGGCCACGAGCCTCGCCGCCGGGGGCCTCCCGGGTGGCGGCTGCTCGGCGTCCGCCCCGGACGCGCGGCCGCTAGAAGTTCCCGTTGCGGGGACGACGGCGCGCAGCCTGTACGCACTCCCGGTGTCCGCCCCGTCGGTGCTCGTGGTCTTCGCCCACGGGTACTCCCACCGTGCCGAGGGATGGGCGCCGCGCCTCTCGCGCACGGCCGCGACCGAAGGCGTCCTCGCGGTCGTCCCGAACTACCGTGGGCTCGTCGACCTCCCGCCCGACGCCGGTGGGGTCCCGCGCTCACGGGGCTACCCCGTCAAGGCCGGCGGGGAGGACCTCATCGCGACCACCCAAGCGCTTCTGGCCGCGTGCCCGAGCGTCCGTGACGTCGTGCTCATGGGCGTCTCGATGGGGGGAAACGCCTCAGGACTCGCGCTGGCCGCCAAGCCGAAGCGCCCTGGCGGCGCGCCGCTCTTCGACTACTGGATCGGGGTGGAGGGCGCCTTCAACCTCATCGAGCTCTACGAGGGCTCGCGAGCGGTCGCCCAGGTCAGCGAGTTCGCCGCGAACGCCAAGGCGGACATCGAGACCGAGACCGGCGGAACCCCCGAGACGGCGCCTGCCGCGTATCAGGAGCGCACGGTCATCGCGCGAGCAGCGGACGTCGCGAACGCCGGGCTCAAGGGCGTCTACCTCGTGCACGGCGTGGAGGACGGCCTTGCGCCGTACGACAACGGGGTGCAGATGACGAACCTGCTCCGTCGTCAGGGCGTGCCGCTGGACTTCGTGACGGTGACGCGACGCGGCCCGACCGACGACCCGGACACCACGCTGAGCGGCTACGCCGGCGTCGAGACCGGGCTGGCGGGCCACGGGGGCGAGCTGAGCGAGAACCACGCGGTGATCGACGCGGGCTTCGCACGGCTCCACGCCCTCCTGGCCACCACCGAGCCGCGGCCCTGCGGGCGCGACTTCACGTTCGACAAGCTCGCCGGGACGATCACCCCGGACCCTGCGGCGACGAGCTCCACCTGTCGTGCGGGCACGCCGCTCGCCGCACCGGCGGCCGCCCCAGGTGCCGCCGCCTGCCGCGACCGGACGCGGCCGACGCTCCGCTCCGTCCGGGCGCGGGCGCTCCGCGGACGGAGGATCCGCATCAGCGGGCGCTGGACTGATCGGAGCTGCGGAAAGGTCACGACGAGCACCGCGCGGGTGCGGGTCGCGATCAGCCGGACGCTCGGGCGTGGCCGCTGCCAGGTCGTGCGACGCAGTGGACGGCTCGGCACGCCGCAGCGCTGCGCGCGCCGCGGGACGCTCTCGGCGGGCAGCCGGCCCGGGTTCACACTCCGCCTGCCGAAGGCGCTTCCCCGGGGCAGCTACGCCATCCGCGTCACCGTTCGGGACGCCGCCGGCAACGCCCGCGCGGTGAAGCGGCGCGTCCGGGTGCGGTAGCGGGCCACGCCGAGAGGTCGCTACGTTGCCCGCATGATCCGCGTGGGAGTGGCCGGCGCCGCCGGCAGGATGGGTTCGACGACGTGTGCGGCGATCGAGGCGGCCGAGGGCCTCGAGCTCGCCGCCCGCATCGACCCCGCGCTGGGGACGACGCTCGAGGACTCGCTCGACGGGCTCGACGTCGTCGTCGACTTCACCCGGCCCGACACGGCGCTCGAGAACGTGCGCCACTGCGTCGCCGCCGGCGTCCACTGCGTGGTCGGGACCTCGGGCTGGGACGTGGACGGCCTCGACGGGGTGGAGGGAACCGGCAAGGTGCTCTTCTGCCCGAACTTCGCCATCGGCGCCGTGCTGATGATGCGCTTCGCCGCCGAGGCCTCGAAGCACATGGGTGCCGCCGAGATCATCGAGCTCCACCACGACGGGAAGCTCGACAAGCCGAGCGGCACCGCGGCGCGGACCGCCGCGATCATGGACGGCGAGGTCCCGATCCACTCCGTCCGGCTGCCCGGCCTGGTCGCCCACCAGGAGGTCATCCTCGGCGGCCTGGGCGAGACCCTCACGATCCGTCATGACTCGCTCTCGCGGGAGAGCTTCATGCCCGGGGTCGTCCTCGCGGTCCGCCAGGTGGCCGATCTCCCGAGCTCGCCGCTGGTCGGGCTCGAGCACGTGCTGTGAGCCTGCGCCCGGCGACGCCTGCGGACGCCGAGCAGGTCGCGCGTCTGCAGGCCCGGATCTGGGCGCGCTCGTACGCCGATCTCCTCCCGCACGAGGCGCTCGAGCCCGACGCCGTCGAGGCGCGCGAGGCCCGCTGGCCGGAGTGGCTCGCCGAACCCGGTCGTCACGGGACGGTCTGGGAGCAGGACGGGCGCGTCGTCGCGTTCTCGCTCGTGGGGGCCGCTCGCGACGTCGACGCGACGCCGCGGACCGGTGAGCTGATCTCGCTGTACGTCGACCCCGTCGCGCAGGGCGCCGGGCTCGGCCGGACCCTCCTGCACGGGGCGGAGGAGCGCCTCCGGGCCGACGGGTTCGAGGAGGCGACGCTCTGGGTCTTCGGGGAGAACGGCCTCGCGCGAGACATGTACGAACGTCGCGGCTGGCGCGCGGATCCGCCCGAGGTGAGCGATCGGTACGCGAACCCGACGTGGTGGGCCCCCGCGGTCCGCTACCGCCGCTCGCTGTGAGCGTGCTCGTCGCCGTCACCGACCACGCCGCCGAGCGATACCGGCAGCGCGTGGGCTCGCGGACGGGGGCAGTGGACGTGAAGCCCGAGGTGATCGCCCGCGTCGCGGCCGCCTGGGACGCCGGACGGGTCGGGGAGGTGGCTCCGGCCGGCGCGACCGGAGCCCGGGGGACGCTCTACGTCCGCGGTGCCCGCGTCGGTCCTGACGCGGGCGTGATCTACGTCTGTCGCCGGGAGGGCGCGGAGCTCATCGTCGTCACGCTGTGGGAGGACGACGCGGGCCCGAGCGGTGCTCGCGTCCCCCGGCGCTTCACCGACGCCCTGAAGGACACCGACCACACGGTTGCCGAACGCAGCGATCGCCAGCGCGAGCGAGCCCGCGACCTCGGCTGAGGTCAGTCGAGGACGGTGTGCCCGGCGCCGCGCAGGGCGTCGAGCGCCGCTTCCAGCATGGCCTCGCGGACCAGCAGGTAGTCCGTGTCGTAGGTCGACAGCGCGAAGACGGGGACCCCCGCGGCGGCGAGCGGCACCGTGAGGGCCGCGAGGATGCCGGTCAGCCCGAAGTCGAGCGTGCCCTCCACGTGGATCGCCCGCCAGCCCCGTTCGGCCTTGGCGTGCGCGGGCACGCCGTCCGAGGGGGCGACGACCGAGAGCTCGTGCTCCGTGCGGATCATGGACACGAACGAGCCGCGGAGCGCCCAGGAGGGCACGTCGGCGCCTGAGGGCAGTCGGGCGATGGTCAGCGGTTCCTCGAGAACCCTCAGTGGAAGTGCGGTCACGACGTGCGCAACGGTAGTGGCCTCGAAGACCGGACCCGGGCGCCTCAGGCGGCGAGGGTGGCCAGGCGGGTATGGCGGCGGTGGGCGTCGCGACGGCCGAGGGCGAGCGCGAGCGCCGCCGGCTCGCCGACCAGGACGGTCGCCGTCGAGGCCCGGGTGAGCGCGGTGTAGACGAGGTTCCGCGTGAGCATCATGTGGTGCGAGCGGGTCAGGGGCATGACCACCACGGCCATGTTCGATCCCTGGGCCTTGTGCACCGAGATCGCGTGGGCCAGACGGAGCGTCTCCGTCGCCCGGAGCGGCAGGCGCAGTCGACGGCCGTCGTCGGCCGAGAAGATCACCGAGCTGCGCTCGGCGTCGTGGGAGACGAGCACGCCGAGCTCGCCGTTCATGAGCTCCTCGTCGTGGTTGTTCTTCGTCTGGATGACCCGGTCCCCGAGCCGGAAGGGGGTCCCCGGGATCGCGCCCCCGTCGGGGTTCAGCCGGGCGCGCAGGGTCTCGTTGAACGCGTCGATGCCGAGCGGGCCTTTGTGCATCGGGGCGAGCACCTGCACCGCGTGCGGCTCGACCCCGTAATGGCGCGGGAGGCGGTCGGCGGCCAGGTCGCAGACCTCGGCGAAGATCCGCTCCGCCTCCCGGGCGATCAGGAAGAAGTCGTGCAGATCACCCTCGCGGGGAGTCGTCGGCGGGTGCTCCCCGGCGTTGATCGCGTGCGCCGCGCGGATGATCATCGATCGCTCGGCCTGCCGGAAGATCTCCGTGAGCCGGACGGTGGGGACCGACCCGGCCTCCATCAGATCTTCGAGGACCCGTCCGGGCCCGACGGGCGCGAGCTGGTCGGGGTCGCCGACCAGGAGCACATGGGTGCGCGGGCCGATCGCGTCCATGAGGGCGCAGGCGAGCTGGACCCCGAGCATCGAGGCCTCATCGACGACGAGCACGTCGCAGTCCTCGATCGGGTTCTCCTCGTCGCGCACGAACCCGCCGTCGGGCGCCCACTCGAGCAGGCGATGGATGGTGGTCGCCTCCGCACCGGTGCTCTCGGCAAGGCGGCGTGCCGCCTTGCCGGTGGGCGCGGCCAGCCGCACCGACCGCTTGTTCGCCTTCAGCACGTCGACGAGGGCCCGCATGGAGGCTGACTTTCCGGTGCCCGGGAGCCCGGTCAAGATCGAGAGCCGGTGTTCGAGGACGTTCGTGACGACCTCCCACTGCGCGTCGGTGGGGGAGAACCCCGTGAGCGAGCGCGAGCGGTCCTTCGCGGTGATCTGCGGCCCGTCATCCAGGAGTCCACGCACGAGCCGACCGAGCTTCTGCTCGGTGTTCCACATCCGAGCTTCGCCGACCTGGTCCCCTTCGACGACGAGCCTCCCGGCGAGCACGAGCGCATCGATCCGGTGCGCGGCATCCACGCCGAGGAGCCGTCCGGCCCGGTCCACCAGCTCCGGCCGGGGCAGGAAGCAGTGCCCGTCCGACTCCGCCAGCTGGAGTGCGTGCACGAGGCCGGCGTCCAGGCGCCCGTCCGCGGCCGGCGCGACGCCCAGGGCACGGGCCAGGGCGTCGGCGGTCGCGAAGCCGATGCCGTCCACCTGCGTGAGCGCGAAGGGATCCGCGCGGAGCTCGTCGAGGGCGCCCGCTCCGACGTGCCGCACCACCCGCCCGGCGACCGCGGCGGAGACCCCGTGCTCCTCGAGGAAGAGCCGCATGGCGCGCTGGTCGCTCTGGTCCTCCCATGACCGCACCGAGGCGCCGACCTTCTGGCGCCCGATGCCCGGCACCTTCCCCAGGACGCCCCGGGGATCCTCGTCGACCACGCGCAGCACCTGGGCGCCGTGGGTCTTCACGAGCCAGGCCGCGCCCCGCTTGCCGACGTGCTTGATGCTTGCGAGGTAGGCGGTGAGCGCCTCGTTCGAGACGGGCTCGAGGAGCTTCACGCCGTCGGCGTGGAATTGCCAGCCGTGTTTTGCGTGCCGCCGCCAGCGCCCCCGGAGCTCGGCGCTCTCCCCGGCCTGCAGGTGCGCGAGCGGTCCGGTGACCGTGATCTCCGACCCGTCGACGACCGCCGCGATGACCGCGAAGTCCCCGTCGGGGACGCGGTAGCGCACCGCCGCGACCTCGACGGCCAGGGCGCGCGCCTCGGGGTCGGCGGGCTCGCTCACCCGAGCGAGGCTACGGGCCCGAGCGAACGGATCGCCCGGTCCGGGGCGGTTTCGTGCGTCGCGCTACGCAGTCCCGCGCAAGTACGTGACGGCGACGCCGAGAAGCGCGCGGGGGAGGGCCAGGGGGCGAAGGCGCCGGGGAGCGTGGGATGATGTGGGGGCATGTCCACGCTCGGTTCCGTTCTCACCGCGATCGTCACGCCCTTCCGCCCGGACGGGGGTGTCGACGAGCCTGCCTTCGTGGCGCTCATGGCCCACCTTGCTGAGCAGGGCAGCGACGGCGTGGTCGTCGCCGGCACCACCGGCGAGGCGGCGACGCTCGACGACGATGAGCATCTCGCGCTCATCGCCCTCGCGGCGGAGGAGCGTCCGAGCCCGGACTTCACGGTCATCGCGGGCGTCGGCTCCAACGACACGCGCCACGCGGTGAAGCTCACCGCGGGAGCCTGCGAGCGCGGCGTCGACGCGCTGCTGTCGGTCAACCCCTATTACAACCGCCCCAACCGGCGGGGCCTGCTCGCGCACTACCGCGAGGTGAACGCGGCGGCCGACCGGCCGATCGTGCTCTACAACATCCCGCAGCGCACGGGCGCGGACCTGCCGAACGAGCTGCTGGCCGAGCTCGCGCAGCTGGACCACATCAGCGCCGTCAAGCAGGCCAACAACGACAACCTCGCGCTCATCGACGGGCTCGACCTCTACGCGGGCAACGACGACGTCTTCGCCCGAACGCTCGATATCGGTGGCGCCGGGGGCATCCTCGTCGCCAGCCACGTGCTCTCGCCGCAGATGCGGCGCATGGCCGACGAGCCCCATAACCGTTCAAGCATCGACCAGGAGATCCGGGGAGTGGTCGCCGCGCTGGGGATCGCCCCGGCCGCCACCACGGCAAAGGCCGCCCTCGGCCTCCTGGGCCATCCGGTGGGCGATCCTCGCCTGCCCTACGTCTCTGTCTCCGAGGAGGAGCTCACCATCATCAAGAACGCCCTTGCCGCCCTCGACCTTCTGCCCACCGCATGAGCGGCCCGGAACGCCTTCGCGTCCTGCCCCTCGGCGGGCTCGGCGAGATCGGCAAGAACATGACCGTCGTCGAGTTCGACGACAAGATCATCCTCATCGATGTCGGCCTCCGGTTCCCCACCGCGGAGATGGTGGGCATCGACCTCGTCCTGCCCGACTTCTCCTACCTGCGTAGCCGGGTGGACGACATCGAGGCCATCATCATCACGCACGGTCACGAGGACCATCTGGGCGCCCTGCCCTGGATCCTCAAGGACCTGGGCGTGCAGGACATCCCGGTCTACGGCGGCCCGCTCACCATGGCGATGGCCCGCTCGAAGCTGGACGAGCACCGCCTCAAGGAGGTCGAATGCGTGGACGTCAAGGACGGCGAGATCATCGAGATCGGGCCGTTCGACGTCGAGCTCGTCCACATGACCCACTCGATCCCCGACGCCTCGGCCGTCGCGATCACCACGACGCTCGGCACCATGCTCATCACGGGCGACTACAAGTTCGACCAGACCCCGGTGGACAAGAAGCCCGCCGACATGCAGCGGCTGGCCGAGCTCGGTCGCGAGGGCGTCCTGCTGCTCTGCGGCGACTCCACGAACGCCGACCGCGCGGGTTGGTCGACGAGCGAGTCGCTCGTCGGACCGCAGCTCTCCGAACAGTTCGCCCACGTGACGGGCCGCATCGTCGTCACCTGCTTCGCTTCGAACATCCACCGGGTGCAGCAGGTCATCGACGCCGCGCAGAAGCACGGCCGCAAGGTCGTCCTCGTCGGTCGTTCGATGCGGAAGAACACGAACATCGGGCGCACGCTCGGCCACGTGAAGTTCCCGGACGGCTTGATGGTCCAGCCGCGGGAGATGTCGAACTTCCCCGATCACAAGCTCGTGATCATCTCCACGGGCTCCCAGGGCGAGCCGCTCAGCGCCCTGCGCCGGATGGCCCACAAGGACCATCGCCAGGTCGAGCTCAAGAAGGGGGACACGATCATGTTCTCCGCGACCGCGATCCCCGGCAACGAGCGCGCGGTCAACGAGACGATCGATCGGCTGTACCACATCGGCTGCGACGTCATCACGACGAAGGACGCCCCGATCCACTCCTCGGGCCACGGCTACGCGGAGGAGATCAAGCTGATGATCAACCTGACGCGGCCGAAGTACGTGATGCCGTTCCACGGCGATCACAAGCGCATCCACCTGCACGGCCAGCTCGCCCAGTCGCTCGGCGTGCCGGAGAAGAACATCTTCAAGGGCGAGAACGGCCTGCCGCTGGAGATCACCGCGAAGGGTGCGAAGTTCGGCAAGAAGGAGCAGGCCGGCGTGATCTACGTCGACGGCGTGGATCTCGGCGACGAGACCGACGCGGCGCTCCGTGACCGGCGCATGCTCTCGGCCGACGGCATCTTCGTCGTCGTGGCGACGATCTCCGAGCAGGACGGCACGAGCGTCGCCGAGCCGGAGGTCATCTTCCGGGGCGTCCCGTACTCCGAGGACGCCGAGCGGCTGCTCGGGGCCCTGCGCGGCGCGGTCGTCACCTCGCTGGCCGAGGCGGCGAAGAAGCAGATCCGCGAGGTCGAGCTCGTCCAGAAGGTGCTGCACGACGACCTCGCGAAGTTCGTCTACGACCGCCTGAAGCGGCGCCCGATGGTGCTGCCGGTGGTCGTCGAAGTCTGAGACCCGTCGTGGCCGCCCCGCCTCAGCGCCGAGAGGCGCGCGGGGCGGGGCGGTAGGCGATCCAGGTCTCGGCCGCCCTGGCCGCGTCAGAGAGCAGCTGGTTCTGGAAGGCGGTGCGTGGAGAGCGGAAGAGCCCGCCCGCACGGCGGCACGCCTTGCCCGCCGGGTTCCGCTCGGTGGCCTTCGCGAGCACGAACCAGGTGCCGTCGGCGCGACGGCACGAGGGCCGGTTCCGCGTGCGGCAGGAGCGGGACTCCCAGCGGTCGTCGGCACGGCGCACGGTGCAGGTCGGGTCCCCGGCGGTCGGCGGGCCGTCGACCCAGGACCAGGCGAGCGACGGGAGCCGCAGGTCGCCCGGGACGAGCTGGTCGAAGCCGAGCAGGTTCGTCCCGCAGCGGTCCATCTGCCGGACCCGCGCGGGGGTGAGGCCGGGGTCTCGCGGCGAGCCGGCCTCGGTCGCAGCGGTCAGGAACGTCGAATCCTCGAAGTAGCGCACGATCTTGGCGCGGGCCTCGATCGCCTTCGCGCCCCCGCAGGCCGGGTAGTCCTGGTAGCCGTCGGGGCCTGACTCGAAGCGGACGCTGTCGGGCCAGGCGTGCGAGACGCCCTGCCAAGCGCCGGTCCCGCAGTCACCGACGACGATCACCTGGCGTCCGGCGGCACGGACCTGGTCGCGGGTGAGGTCGAGGGGGAGGTTCGCGCAGCCGGGCGTGGACGGCGTGTAGAGGCGTTTCCCGAGTGCCTCGCGCACGACCTTCGCGCTGGCCTCGTACCCGGCGGGGTCGTCGATCTGGTCCTCGAGGTAGAGGAGGATGACCGCGCGCGGGTTGTCGTCGAGCCAGCGGGTGATCTCGGGCAGCCGGTCGGCGAGCAACCGCTCGCTGCTGCACCCCACCGGGCCTGTCGCGTGACACAGCACGGGGGCGAAGGCGCCGCCCGCGCGGGCGCTCGGGACCCAGTGCACGTCGAGCTCGAGCGAGCGCATGCCGAGGCGCAGCTGGTCGGTCAGCGTGAGCTGCTGGTTTGAGTCGGTGTGGGAGACGGTCGGCGCCTCGACGGTCTCGTTGAACGAGTTGTGTGTTCCCGCGAAGGTCGCATCGCGGAGGGGGAGCACGTCTCCGAGCTGGCTCTGGAAGGCGAGGGTGCGAGCCAACGGGGAGCGCTCGAAGGTCGCGATCTCCGAACGGATCACGGTGCGTCCGGCGACCTGCGCGCAGGAGGCGTCGGGGATGCCGAGTCGGCGGCACTCCGCTGCGATGCGGTCGCCGAGCTTGCCGAGGCCGACGCACGTGACCGGCGTTCCCCCGCTCGCCTCGCACGACGCCTGGCTCAGCGGGGCCTGCGCGTCGGCGCCCGCGGAGGCCGCGAGGAACAGTGAGGCGGTGGCGGTCAAGACGAGGAATCGACGACGCATGAGCCGCGAACGTATCGAACGGTGCCTGGACCGAGCGGCGGTTCAGGCCGTCGTGGCCGGGGGCGGCGCGACCCACGCCGCCTCGTCGGACGGAGCGCCGACCGGAGCCAGGGGGAGCCGAACGGTGAACCTCGCGCCCCGGCCGGCCTCGTACGCCGCGAGCCGCACCGTTCCGCCGTGGGCCACCGTGACCGCACGGACGATCGCGAGCCCGAGCCCGGAGGAGCCGCCCCGGTCACCCTCACCACGGACGAACCGCTCGAAGATGCGCGCGTGGAGCTCGGACGGGATCCCGGGCCCGTCGTCGCACACCTCGAGCACCGCGTCCTCGCCGTCGGTCCGGGTGGCGACCGTGATCGTCGTTCCCGGCGGCGTGTGCTTGACCGCGTTCTCCATCAGGTTGAGCGCGACCCGGTGCAGCTCGTCCTCGGCGCCGCAGACGCGCGCGGGGGCGGCGTCGACGTGCAGTTCGTGGTGTGCGGCGATCGGCCCGAGCTCTGCCGCGGCGGCGACCGCCACCCGCTGCAGATCGATCGGCTCCCGGGCAGCCGCCCGTTTGGCGTCCTGCCGGGCCAGCAGCAGCAGGTCGGCGACGAGGCGGCGCATCCGCTGGGAGGAGCGCAGCGCCGACTCGGCGACCTCGCGCTGGTCCCCGTCCAGGGTGTCGGTGAGCAGGTCGAGGTTCGCGAGGACGCTCGTGAGCGGCGTGCGCAGCTCGTGCGAGGCGTCAGCCACGAAGCGGCGCTGCTGGCTGAGCATCTGCGCGCTCTCGGCCCGGGAGGCCTCGAGCGCTTGGAGCATCTCCTCGAGGGTGCGGGCGAGCTCGGCGACCTCGTCGTCGGCGTCGGGCATGGGGACGCGCCGGTTCGGGTCCCGGGTCCGCGCGATCTCCCGGGTCGTCGCAGTCAGCGCCGCGATCGGCGCCATCGCCCGCCGGGCGAGCATGAGGCCGGCCACGAGGGCGAGCCCCGTGCCCATGAGGACCCCGAAGAGCAGGAAGAGCCGGACCCGCTGGATCGTCGCCTGCACGTCGGAGAGCTGGCGGCCGTACTGGAGGAACCCGGAGCCGAACGGCTCGAAGTTCACGCGCTGGGTCGCGATCCTGAAGCCGTCGGCGTCCTTCGTGCCGACGGTGGGGAAGCGGCCGGGGCTCAGCGCCTTCGCCCGGGTGGAGCCGGCGATCGAGAACCCGCCGTCGCTGAGGATGCGGATGACCGCGCGGTTCGCGGCGAAGTCGTCGAGCTCGGGCTGCACGTCGACGAGCCGGCCCTGGGTGTCGATCTGCACCTTCACCCGGGAGGCCACGTCTTCGGTCGTGGCGATGATCTGGTTCGAGAAGTCCGAGCGGATCCGTCGCGCGGTCAGCTCCCCGATGACGTAGGCGAATCCGCAGAGGATCGCGAAGGTCAGGGCCGCGGAGATCCCGGCCAGGCGCCAGCGGATGGAGAGGTGGGCCAGCACGGGGCGGGACCGCTACGCGCGCAGCACGTACCCTGCGCCGCGGATCGTGTGCAGCAGCCGTTCCTCGCCGCCGGCCTCGAGCTTGCGCCGGAGGTTCGAGACGAAGACCTCGATGGTGTTCGTGGTCGCGAACGGGTCGTAGCCCCAGACCTCCTCGAGTAGTCGCTGGCGTGGAACGACGATCCGCTCGTTGCGCATCAGGTACTCGAGGAGCTCGAACTCGCGCTGCGTGAGCTCGACCGAGCGGTCCGAGCGCTTCACCTCGTGTGTGTCGGGGTTGAGCGACAGGTCGCCGACGACGACGGAGGCCGACCCGCGCGGGGGCCGCCGCCGGAGCATGGCGCGGAGGCGGGCGAGGAGTTCCTGGCGCTCGAACGGCTTGACCAGGTAGTCGTCGGCCCCGGAGTCGAGGCCCTCGACCCGGGACTCGACCGCGTCACGCGCGGTGAGGACGAGGATCGGCACGTCGTCCTCGGCGCGCAGCCGCTTGGCGACCTCGATGCCGTCGAGCTTCGGCAGCCCGAGGTCGAGGATGACGAGGTCCGGGTTGAACGCACCGGCGATCTCGAGCGCCATCTCGCCGTCGGACGCGAGCTTGACCTCGTAGCCCTCGAGCCGCAGCGAGCGCTGCAGCACCTGGGCGATCTCCTCGTCGTCCTCGACGATGAGCACGCGCGCATAGCGGTCAGGATCCATGGCAGGAGCCTAGAACCCGTGCATCAAGGGATGCTCAGCCGTAGACGGCGTCTCATCGCAGCACGACGTCGCCTGCACCGAGCTCCGAGGGGGCGGCGGGGTCCGGCAACGCCCGCGGGAGCCCGGGAACGCGCGGCGGCCGAGGAGCCCGTGCCGGCAGGTGCAGCCGGACGTTGCGGGCGGCCGCAGGTCCGGCGGCGCCACTCGGCCGTCCACCCTGCGCGTCGAGGAAGGCGAGGTCACGTGCGATACCGGCCAGGGATCCCTCGTCGCCGGTGCGGCCGGTGTGGTCGACCATCCAGGTCTCGAGCGCCGTACCGCCACCGGCGGTCTCGACGAGCCGGAGCACCCGCCACTGCTGCGGCCAGTCGACGATCGACGCGGTCGTGATGAGCCAGTACCCGCCCGTGGCCGTGCGGCGCGGCTCGATGGCGTTGCGGTGCGTGTGGCCGGCGATCACCGCGACCACACGCGGGTCGGCGTCGAGCACGTCGAGGATCGCCTCGCCGCCCGCGGTGCTCTCGAGCGGCTGATGGACCGCGACGAGCACGTGGCGGTTCCCGGCCGCGGCCAGCTCGCGCTGCAGTGCTGCCAGGGTCTCCGCCGTGACGAGGCCCCCCGAACCGGCGTCGCGGCGCACGAGGTCGAGGACGATGACGCGCAGGGCGTCGGAGGCGCTCACGGCGTAGTCCAGGCGGCCCGTCGATCCGCGGCGGAGCCGGCCCACCACGTCGGCGGCGTCGAGCTGGGTGCGCGCTGGATCCGGCGTGACGCGGAGCGCCCGGCCGTCGAGGCCGGAGCCGAGGAGCCGCTCGACCGTCGCCCGCGTGGGGGCGGCGCCACGGACCGTCTCGAGCAGCTTCGGCCCGGGGGAGACGAGCAGGCGGCCGCCGGTCGCGACGGCACGGGTGGCCGTGGACGGGGCGATCTCGCCGGCGACGAGGACGTCGTGGTTGCCGAGGGCCGGGAACCAGGGTGCCTGTAGACCCGGGCTTCTGACGGGCTGCACCGCGCGCCGCAGGAGGTCGCCGTGGACGGGCGGGTCGACGGACGGGCGGTAGTAGGACGGGTCGGGGTTGTCGGCCTGCTGGACGCCCTGGTAGCCCCGTCCGCCCGAGTCCGGCCGGACGCGACCGCCGTGCAGGATGCCGAGCGCCCACGCGAGCTCGTTCTGCTGGGCGGTGTCCACGAGATCCCCGGTGACGAGAACGGCCTGGGGGCGCGCCGCGTTGATCGCCTCGACGGTCGCCGTCAGCGTCTGGACGGTGAGCGTCTCGTGCGGGCGGAAGGCCGAGCCGAGCCGGGGGCCGACTCGATCGAGGAACGCGACGCGCCCGGGCGACTGCGCGTCGCGGATGTGCAGGTCGGAGACCTGCGCGACGGTCGCGAGGACCGCCCCCGTCTTCGCGCGGCTCGCAAGCTCGGTGCGGTCGCGCAGCGGCAGCGCAGGCCCCGTCTGCAGCAGGCCGTCGCCGTCGGGGTCGGTGAGCGAGCGCAGGAGCGTCGACCCCGGCGCGGACGGGGCCCGCACCCCGCCGCATCCGGTCAGGAGCAGCCCCGCGGTGATGCCACCTGCACGCACGAGCGCCTCGCGTCGGGAGAGCGCCATCACTCCTCCCGCAGCCCGACGACGGGCGGTTCGGCGAGCACGCGACGGCCGACCCGGAGCGCGGCGACGACCGCGAGCACGGCGAACGCGACGACGACGAGGAAGGCTTGGGCGGCGGTCGCCCCGGCGGCCAGGTCGGCGTAGTCGGCAGCCAGCCGGGCCGTGAGCGGCGCGAGAAGCCAGCGTTCGAGCCCGACCGCCAGTGCCGCGGCCGGGAGCGCGAGCGCGAGCGAGGCCCCGAGGAGGACGAGCCGGACCGTCGCGGCCGGTGCCCCGGCCGAGCGGAGCAGCGCGAGGGTCGGGCGCCGTTCGCGGGCGACGAGTCCGAGCGCCTGGGTCAGGGCGTAGAGGCAGACGAGCGCGTTCAGGATCGCTACGACCCGCAGCAGGTTCGCGAGCGTCGCGAGGAACGCGGCGGAGTCCGTCGTCGCGCCGTTCACGCCGACGGGCTCGGCCCCGATGCCGCGGAGCTCGTCCTCGACCGCCCCCTGGTCGGCGCCGCGTTCGGGGCGCACGACGACCTGCGAGGCCAGCCCCGGCTCGGCGGCCAGCACCCGCTCGGGCTGCACGTAGGCGATACGACCGTCGTCCTCCAGCGCGCGCACCGTTCCGACGACCCGAAAGCGTGCCTCCCCGCCGCTCGGCAACTGCACGGCGAGCGTGCCGCCGGGGGCGACCCCGAGCGCGGTGGCCAGGCCGAGACCGACCTCCGCCTCCCCGGGACCTCGCACGTGCCGGCCCTCGGCCAGCGGCGGATCCTCGAAGCGCGTGTGGTCCCCGGGGAAGGCGATGAGCTTGACCGGCTCACCGAGCGAGAACGAATCCGCACCTCGGATGGAATAGCGGACCTCCGCTGCCGCGACGCCGGGGAGCGCGCGCACCTCCGCCACGCGCTCGGTCGGCAGCTTCACCGTGAACGCGTAGCGCTTCCCGAGGGAGCCCGGATCTTCCCGCAGCCCGGTGAGCAGGCTCGCGAGCCCGAGCATGAGCAGGACGACCGCGCCGCTGACGGCGAGGACCAGCACCGAGAGGCCTGCACGGCCCCGGCGGGCCAGGACGAGCCGCGCCCCGAGCGAGGCGGGGCCGCTCCCGGGGACGAGGGACCGGGCGGGGCCGCGCAGCTCGGCGCCGCGCAGCAGCTCGACCGGTCGTCGCCCCGCGGCCCGCCAGGCCGGGACCCCGGCGGCCGTCGCGCTCAGCAGGACGACCCCTGCCACCACCGCCAGCAGCGGCGGGACGACCGCGGTGCCCGGGCCGAGCTCGTTCAGCGTCCGCAGGAGCGACTCGGCGGGCCCTCCGGCCGCAAGCGCGCCGAGCGCAACGCCGGTCCCTCCGGCGGCCAGGCCGAGCAACGCCGCGCCGAGCGCCTGCTCGCCGGCGACCCGGCCACGGCTCATCCCGACGGCCCGCTGCACCCCGATGGTGCCGAGCCGGCGCTGGACGTCGGCGGCAGCCTGCGAGGCGAGCATGAGGCCGGCTGCGGCCAGGGCGACCAGCGAGAAGGCGCCGAGCAGGGCGATGACGATCCCGGCCGCCTGGTCGATGAGCACCCGCACGCCCGCCTGCGTGATGAAGCGCAGGTCCTTCACCGCCGCCGTGGTCGCGCGGGCCTGCTGCAGGGTGACCTCCGTCCGGGCCGGATCGACCGTCCAGATCAGCGCCTGGTTGACCCGGAACGGCGTCCCCGGCCGATCGTTGAAGTTGGTCTCCACGTACTGGCGGTCGACGTACACGCGGGGGGCCGCGGCCAGCGGGAACGCGACGTTGTCCGGCGCGACGGTGACCCCGACGATCGGCCGCGGGTCACCGGCGTCGAAGAGGTCGAGCTCGTCCCCGACCTCGAGGTCCCAGCTGTCGGCGAGCCCGCGCTCGACGAGCATCCCGGGCTGCCCGGCACGGAGATCGCGTCCGGCGACGACGGTGTAGCCCCGCCGCTCCCGTGCGTCGACGAGCTGCACCGACCCGCGGTCGGAGAAGTGCCCGTCGACCCGCAGCGGCGACCCGGTCGAACTCCGTGCGGTAGCTCCGGGCCTCGACGTTCGGCAGCGCGGCGATCAGCTCGTCGATCCGCTCCCGGTCCTGCCCCGCGAAGCGGGCCACGACGTCCGGGAGGTCGCTGCGCTCTACCGCACGGTCGAAGCCGGTGCCGAGCCCGAAGGCGACGACGACCGCCGCACCCGCCATCGCCCCGGCCAGCAGCAGCCCGACGCCGGAGAGCAGCGTGCGGCGACCTCCGGCGCGCAGCTGCGCCCAGGCCGCGGCGAGCAGGCTCACCGGGGCGCGGCCCATACGTCCGGCGGCCCCGCCGCCTCCGGCCGGAGGCGCCCGTCCTCGAGCACGAGCACGCGGTCGGCCGCGGCGGTGGCCGCCTGCTCGTGCGTCACGAGCAGCACTGCGCGCCCATCGGCGGCGGCGTCGCGGAGGAGGTCGAGGACGAGCTCGGCCGAGGCCGGGTCCAGGTTGCCGGTCGGCTCGTCGGCCAGGAGGACCGGGGGATCGCAGACGAGCGCGCGGGCGAAGGCGAGCCGCTGCTGCTCCCCGCCGGAGAGCTCGTGCGGCCGCCGGGTGCTCGGTTCGGAGAGCCCGAGGCGCTCCACGAGCTCGTGGGCCCGGCGGCGGGCCTCGGGCGGCGCTCCCGGCAGGCGGGCGGGCATGAGCACGTTCTCCATGCCGGTGAGCTCCGGCACGAGGTGGAAGAACTGGAAGACGAACCCGATCCGGCGCAGGCGCAGCGTCGTGAGGGCCTTCTCGTCCCGCCCGTCGATCCGCTCGCCCGCGACCGTGATCGTTCCGGCCTCGGCCCGGTCGAGCGCGCCGACGAGGTGCAGGAGCGTGGACTTCCCGGAGCCCGACCGTCCGGTGATGGCCACCACCTCGCCCGCGGCCACGTCGAGCCCCGCCCCGTCGAGGATCCGCCGGCGGGCGCGGCCCTCTCCGTGGTGCTTGATGAGCCCGGCCGCCTCGATCACGAGGAACTGGACGGTAGGTGCGGCCGATGAAGCCCCCGTGAAGGGCCGGCGGGCCTTGCGTCGAACTCCTCCCGAGCATGGCCTCGACGCGCACCCCTGCCCCGAAGAAGCGAACCACGGCCCAGACGGGGACGGGTGCCCGCCGTCCCCCGGCCCGCAAACCGGCGGCCGGCGGGGCGCGGAAGCCCCCCGCGGCCCGCGGCGGCAGCCAGGCCCGTGCCCGGCGCTCGAGCGCCACCGCGGTCCCGCGCCTGCCTGTCCTCGAACAGCGTCACCTCGACCTGATCGGGCTCGGCATCGTCGCCGTCGCCGTCTTCCTCGTCTTTCCCCTCTGGCTCGGCTGGGAGGCCGGGGCGATCGGGGCCGCCCTCACGCGTGCGCTCACCTGGAGCTTCGGGGTGCTGCGCTTCGGCGCGCCCGCCGTGCTCGCGCTCGTCGGCGGTCTGCTCGTCCTGCGGCCGGTCGTCCCCGCGTTCCGTCCCTTCCGGGCAGGAGCGATCGTCGGATTCCTGGCGCTCGCGCTCGCGCTCGGCGCGGGGACGCTCGGGATCGGCCCCGGCGGCGCGCACGGCGCGTTCTGGCGCCCGGAGATCTTCGAGCCGCGGGGCGGTGCGATCGGGGAGCTCGAGTTCTTCGCGGTCTCGACCCTGCTCGGGACGATCGGCGCCCACATCCTCGCGGTCTTCGGGATCCTCGCGGCCGCGACCCTCCTGACTGGTGCGAGCGTGGCCAGCGTGCTCCGCTCGGGGGCGCTCGTAGCCGCCGACACCACCCGGAACCTGCGTGCCCCGCGGGCGCCCACGGAGGAGGACTGGTTCGAGGAGGAGCCCGAGTCCGAGCCCGCGGCGCCGAAGCGCGCGGCGAAGCGGAAGCCGGCGGCGTCCGTGGTGGAGCCGGTCTTCTCCGAGGAGCCGCGCATCAGCCGCGCCGAGGACGACCTCGCGCTCCCGCTCGACCGTGAGCTCGACGGTGCGCTCCGGTACCCGGACCTCTTCGGCGAGCCGGACGCGCCGGTGGTCCTCGAGCCCACGGTGTCCGAGGCGTTCCCGACGCCGCCCGATCAGGACGATCCGTTCACCCGGGACGACGAGCCCGAGGCCGAGCCGTTCCTCGAGGACGAGCCGACCGCCGTGGCCCCGGCTCCGGTGGCCGAACCGGAGGACCTCGACGCCATCCCCGTCGGGGAGCAGGCCGTGATGGACATCGACGGCGCGATCGACTGGCACCGTCCCGGGACCCAGCTGCTGACCCGCTCGGCCGCCGCCGACGCCCGCCCGGACACCGCGGGCAACGCGGAGGTCGCCCGCCGCCTGATCGAGGCGCTCGCCCACTTCAAGGTCGACGCCAAGGTCGTCGGGACCGTCAGCGGGCCGCACATCACCCGGTTCGAGCTGCGCCTGGCGCCCGGCATCAAGATGAGCAAGGTCGGCCAGATGAAGGACGACCTCGCCTACGCCCTGGCGGCGACCGAGATCCGCATCCTCGCCCCGATCCCGGGGAAGACCGCCGTGGGCGTGGAGGTCCCGAACCTCAAGCGCAAGATGGTCACGCTCGGCGACGTCTACGGGGCGCCGCCACCGGGGTCCAGCCCGCTGACGGTCTGGCTCGGCAAGGACGTCTCCGGCGCCGCGATCCACGCCGACCTCGCGAAGATGCCGCACATCCTGGTCGCCGGCACGACCGGTGCCGGCAAGTCGGCCTGCATCAACACGATGCTCTCCTCGATCCTCCTGCGGGCTACCCCGGAGGAGGTCCGGCTGGTCCTCGTCGACCCGAAGCAGGTGGAGCTCAACCACTACGAGGAGCTGCCGCACCTGCTCACGCCGGTGATCACCTCGCCCCGCGCGGCCGCCAACGCGTTGCAGAACCTCGTGCGTGAGATGGAGTGGCGCTACGGGATCATGTCGATGGCCCGCACGCGCTCGCTGCCCGAGCTCAACAAGCACCGGATCGGCAGGGGCGAGAAGCCGCTGCCGTACATCCTCTGCGTCATCGACGAGCTCGCCGACCTCATGATGGTCGCGCCCGCCGACGTCGAGGACTCGATCATCCGCATCGCCCAGAAGGCGCGGGCCGTCGGCATCCACCTCGTGCTCGCGACGCAGTCCCCGCGCGTGGACGTCATCACGGGCATGATCAAGGCGAACGTCCCCTCGCGGATCGCCTTCAGCGTCTCGTCGCAGACGGACTCGCGCGTCATCCTCGATCAGAACGGCGCGGAGTCGCTGCTCGGCATGGGGGACATGCTCTTCAGCGCGGTCGGCTCCTCCAAGCTCCACCGCATCCAGGGCGCCTACATCGACGAGCCGCAGGTCGCCCTGCTCACCGAATTCTGGGCCGCGCAGGGCGAGCCCGAGCTGCGCGCCGATCTGCTGGAGGAGGTCGAGAAGGAGGCGGAGCCCGAGAAGAGCGACGACGACGGCTTCGATCCCGACGAGGATCCGCTGCTCGGCGACGCGATCGAGCTCGTCGTCGAGATGGGGACCGCGTCGACCTCGATGCTGCAGCGGCGCCTCCGGCTCGGCTACACACGCGCGGGTCGCCTGATCGACATGCTCGAGCGCCGCGGCGTGATCTCCGGCTACGAGGGCTCCAAGCCGCGGCAGGTGCTCGTCACCCCGCAGGATCTCCCGCGCGTCCTGGCCTCACTCGCCGCGCCCGCAGACGTCCCGCAGCCCGACGTCGAACTTCCGGACGCGACGGTGCTGTTGGAAAGCGACCCGGCCGACGTCGAGCCCTCGGGCGAGTAGCCTTCGACCCTGCATGCCCGAGATCGGCGCCACCCTGCGCGAGGCCCGCATGCTCGCCCGCATCGACATCGCCGAGATCGAGCAGGCGACGAAGATCCGAGCGAAGTACCTGCGGGCCCTCGAGAACGAGGAGTGGGAGCTCCTCCCGGGACCCACTTTCGTCAAGACCTTCCTGCGCACCTACGCGGAGGCGCTGGGGCTCGACGCGAAGCTGCTCGTCGACGAGTACAAGCTTCGGCACGAACGGCTCACCGACGCCGAGCTCCGCCCGATCGCCCCGCGGGGGCGGGGGACCGGTGCCCGCCCCGCCGGCTCCTCGCTCGGCCCGCCGCGCCTGGACTCACCCGGCGGCGGTCGCCCCTCCCGGGGCCCCATCGTCGCTGTCCTCGTCCTCGCCCTCCTGGTCGTCCTCGCCCTCATCGGCCTGCTCGGCGGCAGCAGCGATCCGAACGTCTCCGAAAAGCCCACGCCGCCGACGACCACCTCCACCGCGACGACCACCGTGCCGCCCTCGTCCGGCAGTGCGCCGGTCGTGGCGCCGAAGGCGAAGGCGCGGAAGTTCGCGACGCTCAAGGTGCTCCCGACCGGGAACGTCAACGTCTGTCTGCGGGCCGAGGGACAGGGGACGCTCATCAACGGCATCGACCTGCGGAAGGGTGAGGACCAGAAGACGTACCGCTCCTCCCGCTTCACGCTGGCCCTCGGGAACGCGAACGCGCGGATCCGCTGGAACGGGAAGACCTTCACGCCGTCCGCCTCGTCCTCGCCCATCGGGTACGCCTTCACCGCGACGGGCCGGACCCGCCTGAAGGCGGCCGACCTGCCTACGTGCCGACCGTGAGCGCCCGCGCCGGCATCGTCGTGACCGGCACCGAGGTGCTCACGGGTCGCGTCATCGACCGGAACGGGCCCTGGCTGGCCGAGCGGCTCCGGGAGCTCGGGATCGACATCGCGCACATCGCGGTGGTCGGCGACCGTGTCGAGGACCTCGTCGGCGCCCTCCGCTTCTTCGCGAACGAGGGCATGGACCTGATCCTCACCTCCGGCGGGCTGGGTCCGACCGAGGACGACCTCACCGCACCCGTCGTCGGCGACTTCCAGGGGCGCCCGTCCGCGCTCGACGAGGCCCTGGCCGAGCGGATCCGCAAGATCGTCGAGCCGCTGCTCGCCCGCTGGCCGGATCTCGACCCGGGGGCGATCGAGGCCGCGAACCGGAAGCAGGCGATGGTCCCCGACGGGGCGACCGTGCTCGAGCCGGTCGGGACCGCGCCCGGCCTCGTGGTGCCGCCGCAGTCCGGGACCGCGCCCACGATCGTCGTGCTCCCGGGGCCGCCGCGCGAGCTCCAGCCCATGTGGCTCGCCGCCGTGGAGACCGAGGCGTTCCGCGCCGCGACGAGCGGAGCGGTCGAGTACCGCCAGGAGATGCTGCGGCTCTTCGGGATCCCCGAGTCGGAGATCGCCGAGACCCTTCGCGTGGCCGACGGTGAGGACGAAGCCACGCGGTCGCTCGAGATCACGACCTGCCTGCGCCGCGGCGAGGTGGAGATCGTCACCCGCTTCGAGCCGGCCGATCAGGCCGCCTACGACCACTTCGAACGCGTCGTCCGCGAGCGGCACGACGACACGCTCTTCTCCGACGACGGCCGCTCGGTCGACGAGCAGGTCGCCGACCTGCTGCGTGAACGCGGGCTCACCATCGCCACCGCCGAGTCGTGCACGGGCGGGCTGCTGGCCGGGCGGCTCACCGAGCGGGAGGGTGCGAGCGCCTACGTGGCGGGCGGGCTCGTCGTCTACTCGAACGAGGCAAAGCAGGCGCTCGCCGGGGTCGCTCCCGAGCTGCTGGAACGCGTCGGGGCGGTGTCGGAGGAGGTTGCCGAGGCGCTGGCCGACGGCGCGCGCTCCAAGCTCTCGCGCCGGGGTCGGCGTCGGGATCACCGGCATCGCGGGCCCCGGGGGCGGGAGCGAGGCCAAGCCCGTGGGGACCGTCTGCTTCTCGGTGGCCTTCGGCGACGGGGAGCACCTGACCCGCACCGTGCACCTGCCGGGCCCGCGCTTCGACGTGCGCGACCGCTCGACCACCGTCGCCCTGCACCTCGTGCGCCGCGCGCTGCTCGGGCAGGGCGCGCCTCAGCTGTAGGAGTCCCGCCGGGTGCGGCTCTTCGTGGCGATCGAGCCGCCGTCCTCGATCCGGGCGGCGCTCGCGGCCTGGGCGAGCGAGGCAGTGGGGGAGGACCCCGCCTTCCGGCTCGTCCCCGCGGAGTCGCTGCACCTCACCCTCGCGTTCCTCGGTGAGCGCCCGGCCGGAGACGTCGAGCGGCTCGGCCCCGAGTTGGCCAGGGCGCTAGGGCGGAGCGACCCTCCCCAGCAGGCGCACGTGGGGGAGCCGCTCTGGCTGGCCCCGCGGCGCCCCCATGTCCTCACGGTCGCCGTCGAGGACCCGTCCGGGCGCCTGGCGGAGCTGCGGGCCGGGGTCGTCGGCGCGTGCTCCCGGGCGATCGGCTGGGAGCCGGAGGGTCGCCCGTTCCGGGCTCACGTGACCGTCGCGCGCGTGCGGCGGAACACCCACGTGAAGCCGCGCGCGCTTCCTCCGCTCCCCGATGGTGCCCGGCGGGCGTGGCGGACGGGCGCCGGGGTCGCGTTGCTGCGGTCGACGCCAGGACCGCAGGGTGCCCAGTACGACGCGCTCTGGGGCGCCGGCTGAGCTGCTCCGAGGTTTGCTCACCCTGCCAGCAGTGCGTCCAGCCGTCCGCTGCGCTCGAGCGCGACGATGTCGTCGCAGCCGCCGACGTGGGTCTCCCCGATGACGATCTGCGGGACGCTCGTATGGCCCGCGCCAAACCGCTCGACCAGCGGCTTTCGTCCTCCGGGGAGAAAGCGCCATATCGGCCGGCGCTCGAAGGCGACGCCCTTCGTCTTGAGCAGCGCTTCCGCGCGCAGGCAGAACGGGCAGGTGCGTGAGGTGTAGATCACGACGGGAGTCGCCATCAGGGGAGTGTGCCCTGAACCGGCGAGTTGCGGCGCTGTTGGCCCGCACTTTCGTGACACCTCGGTGTGGAGTCGTGGCAGGCCTCGCCCGTAGCGTGCCGGTTCCGTCCGACGCCCGGCTCATCATGGTCCAGGCGAACACCCGTTCCGTTACGAAAGAGGCTTCAGGCAGATGGCGACGACCACGACAGAAGAGAAGGCCGCCAAGGCCCGCGACGCAGCGCTCCAGGGCGCGCTGACGCAGATCGAGCGCCAGTTCGGCAAGGGCTCGGTCATGCGCATGGGCGATCCGGGAGCACGCGTGAAGGTCGACGCCATCCCGACCGGCGCGCTCTCGCTGGACCTCGCGCTCGGCATCGGCGGGGTGCCGCGTGGGCGCATCGTCGAGGTCTTCGGCCCGGAGTCCTCCGGTAAGACGACGCTCATGTACCACGTCCTCGCCGAGGCCCAGAAGCTCGGCGGCGTCTGCGCGTTCATCGACGCCGAGCACGCGATGGATCCCCTCTACGCCGAGCGGATCGGCGTCGACATCGACGAGCTGCTGGTCTCCCAGCCGGACTACGGCGAGCAGGCGCTGGAGATCGCCGACATGCTCGTGCGCTCGTCGGCCGTCGACGTCATCGTCATCGACTCCGTGGCCGCGCTGACGCCCCGGGCCGAGCTCGAGGGGCAGATGGGCGATCAGACCGTCGGCCTGCAGGCGCGCATGATGAGCCAGGCGATGCGGAAGCTCGCCGGCAACCTGAACCGCACGCAGACCATGTGCATCTTCACGAACCAGATCCGCGAGAAGGTCGGCGTCATGTTCGGCTCGCCGGAGACCCAGCCGGGTGGTCGCGCGCTCAAGTTCTACGCCTCCCAGCGGCTCGACATCCGCCGCATCGAGACCCTCAAGGACGGCACCGAGGCCGTCGGCAACCGGGTGCGCGTGAAGGTCGTCAAGAACAAGGTCGCCCCGCCCTTCAAGCAGGCGGAGTTCGACATCGAGTTCGGCAAGGGCATCTCGACCGCGGGCTGCCTGATCGACCTCGGCATCGAGCACAACGTCGTGACCAAGTCCGGCTCGTTCTTCTCCTACAAGGAGGAGCGCCTCGGGCAGGGCCGCAACAACGCGAAGAACTTCCTGAACGAGCACCCGGAGATCGCGAAGGAGATCGAGAGCAAGGTCTACGAGGCACTCGGGATCGATCGCGACAACCTCGGCGGCAACGGCGGCGTGCGCGACGAGCCGGCCGCGGTGCCCGGCGTGCCGCCCGGGGTCGACCCGGCCACGGGCGAGATCTCCCCGGCCTGACCCGAGTCGGGGGAGGCCCGGACGTGGAGCACGATGCGCTGAGCGCCGAGTTCGAGGACACGTTCGGTGACGGACAGACAGGGGAGACGGCGGCTGACGTCGTCTCCCCGGAGCTGCGGCTCCAGCAGGCGCTCGACATCGGCTACGCCTATCTGGCCAAGCGGGACCGCACGGTCCGCGAGGTGCGGCGGCGCCTGGAGGAGCGCGACGTCGACGTGGCGAGCGTGGAGGAAGCGCTTGCCGAGCTGACGGACGCCGGAATGCTCGACGACGCGCGCTACGCGCTGCGCTTCGCCGAGGACCGACGGAACCTCGACAGCTGGGGTGCCTCGCGCATCCAGCGCCGCCTGCTCGAGGTCGGGATCGCCGGGGAGCACGTCGACGCAGCGCTCCGGATGCAGGAGGGCGAGGACGAGTTCGGCGCCGCACTTGCCGCACTCCGACGGCGCTACACCGAGCCGCTGCCCGATGCGCGGGCGCGAGAACGCGCGCTGGGGTACTTGGTGCGCAAGGGCTACGCGATGGAGATTGCCTACGACGCGATCCGCGCCCATGCGCGCGAGGAGGACTGAGGCCCTCCGGCCCCACGGGGCAGCCCGTACCCTGAGCAGCGATGAAGCGCTTCCACCTCACCACGTTCGGCTGCCAGATGAACGAGCACGACTCCGAGCGGATGAAGGGCATGCTCGAGTCGCTCGGATACGGCGAGGTCGAGGAGCAGGGCGAGGCGGACCTGATCCTGTTCAACACCTGCTCGATCAGGGAGAAGGCCGACTCGCGGTTCGTCGCCCACCTCGGGCACGCGAGCGCGGAGAAGAAGCGGCGCCCGGACGTGCTGATCGGCGTCGGCGGCTGCTGGGCGCAGTCGGTGAAGGACGAGGTCTTCTCGCAGTTCCCGTTCGTCGACGTCGCGTTCGGTCCGGGGCAGGTCCACAAGCTCGCGGAGTTCCTCACGAGCGATTCTCTGAGCGCGCAGGGCTACTTCGAGTTCGAAGGCTTCGCCGGCGACCTGCCCGCGAAGCGCGCACGCGAGGTTCAGGCCTGGGTGCAGATCTCGGTGGGCTGCAACATGAACTGCTCGTACTGCATCGTGCCGAGCACGCGCGGCCGAGAGGTCTCCCGACCGTTCGAGGCGCTCGTGGCCGAGTGCGAACGTCTGGCGGCCGACGGGGTTCGCGAGGTGACGCTGCTCGGGCAGAACGTGAACGCCTACGGGCGCGACCTGCGCGTCGACGGCAAGCCCGTCCAGTTCTCCGAGCTGCTGCGCGCCGTCGACGCGATCGAGGGGATCGAGCGCATCCGCTACACGAGCCCGCACCCGAAGGACATGCGCGAGGACGTCATCCGCGCGCACGCTGAGCTGCCCTCGCTCTGCGAGCACATCCACCTGCCGCTGCAGGCCGGCTCGTCCCGGATCCTCAAGGCGATGAAGCGGACCTACAACCGCGAGCGCTTCATGGACCGCGTCGCGCTGATCCGCGAGCACGTCCCCGACTGCGCGATCACCACGGACATCATCGTGGGCTTCCCGGGGGAGACCGAAGCCGACTTCGCCGAGACCCTCGAAGTCGCCGAGGCCGTCGGCTTCGACGGCGCCTTCACGTTCATCTTCTCGCCCCGACGCGGGACCGCGGCGGCGGAGCTCACCGACGGGATCGTCCCGCACGAGGTGAAGGTGGAGCGGATGCAGCGGCTCGTCGAAGTCGTGCAGCGCCGCGGGCGCGAGCGGGCCCAGCGGTTCGTGGGGCGCACGCTCGAGGTGCTCGTCGAGGGACCGTCGCGGACCGACCCGACCCGCCTGCGCGGGCGCTCCCGGCACGGGAAGGCGGTCAACTTCACGGGTCTCGCCGCCGCGGGTGAGCTCGTAGAGGTCGAGATCCTCTCGGCCAGCTCGCAGACCCTCGTCGGCGAAGAGTCGCTCCTCGCCCGCGCGCTGGCCTGAACCGAACGTCGGCGCGAAGCCGTCCGTGCCTCGTGCGAACATGTGTTCGTGCGATGGGACAATCTGAGGATCGACGGCGACGAGGCGACGGGGGAGACCCAGCCGCTCCCGGGCTACACGGACCAGGCGACGGTCCGCCGCTTCGACGCGCCTGAGGCGCTCGACACCCGCTTCTACGAGGTGCGGGCGAAGTCGGCACTCAACCGGGTGCCCGCAGCCTCGCGGATGCCGTTCCGGTGGACCGTCAACCCGTACCGGGGCTGCAGCCATGCGTGTACTTACTGCTTCGCAAGGCCAACCCACACCTACCTCGGGTGGGACGCCGGGCGCGACTTCGAGCGCGAGATCGTGGTGAAGGTCAACGTCCCGGAGGTGCTGGCGGCGGAGCTGCGGAAGCCGAGTTGGGGTCGTGAGCATGTCGCCCTCGGCACGAACACCGACCCGTACCAGTGGGTCGAGTCGAAGTACCGGCTCATGCCGGGGATCTGGGCGGCGCTGCGCGACGCACGGACGCCCGCATCGGTCCTCACGAAGTCGCCGCTGCTGCTGCGCGACATCGACGTGATGCGCGAGATCGCCGCGGTGGCCTCGTTCACCGCGAACCTGTCGATCCCCACGCTCGACCGGGCGGCGTGGCGGGCCACCGAGCCGCACACGCCGAGCCCGCGGGCACGGCTTGAGGCGGTGGCGGAGCTGAACCGGAACGGGATCCCCACCGGCATCCTCATCGCGCCGCTCATGCCCGGCATCAACGACGACCCACACCAGGTCGAAGCCATCCTGGACGCGGCGGCAGAGGCCGGCGCCACCGGGATAGGCGGCTCCGCTTTGCACCTCCGCGGCGCGGTCCGTGAGGTGTTCATGGACTGGCTGCGTTCGCAGCGCCCCGACCTGGTTCCGCTTTACGAGGAGCTCTACGCGGGCGGCGCGTACGCCTCTCAGGCCGAACGTGCGCGCCTGGCCGCGCTGATCCGGCGGAGCGGTGCGCCGCCTGCGGCGCCGTTCAGCCGCGATCCCGCCTTCAAGCTGGCCGCGCCGGGTGATGCGAAGCCGGACGCTGGTCGCCGAGCGGGGCGGTCGACCTCCCCGCTCGCCGAACCCTCCGTGCAGAAAGCGCTCTTCTGAACGCCGTTCCCGACGCCGCCGGATGATCGGCGAGGACCGAACCGGGGTACCCAGTCGTTCATGACGAGCCCACCGATCTGTCCCACCTGCGGTCAACCCGCGAGCACCGCCCTCGCCGGCCCGGAGCACGGCTGGGAATGCCGGAACGAGGCCTGCGCGGAGTTCGGTCAGGCGGTCGCCGCGGACGAGGCCGAAGCCGCCGAGTAGCCGCTGCTCCGGCGGCCCCGGCGGCGGGTCACCGCTTGCCGAGCTGCCCCGCGTGCATCTCGCCGGCGATCTTGTCCGCGCCCGCGCGCCGTGAGAACGCCGCCGAGATCCCGGGGGCGATGCCCGCGAACTTCGCGCCGAGTCGCATCGAGACGGGGGCAACGTCGACCTCGCCGCGGTTGCGCTCGATCGCCTGCGCCACTCCGTCGGCGACCTCTGCGGGCGTGCTCGTGCCGACGCCGCGGGGGAGTTCGACGCCCGCGTCGGCGAACATGCCGGCGTCGGAGATGAAGCCCGGGAAGACGACTGAGACGCCGACGCCGTCGCCGCGGAGGTCCTCGCGCAGGCCCGCACCGAAGCCGCGGAGCCCGAACTTCGTCGCCGAGTAGATGCCGGAGCCCTGCGTCGCGGCCTTTCCGGACAGGCTCGAGATCAAAACGATGTGGCCGGTCCCGCGGGTCGCCATGCGCTCACCGATCACCCGGGAGAGGACGATGGGCGCGCGGAGGTTGACGTCGAGCGCCCGGTCGAGCTCGTCGTTCGAGAAGCCGACGACGGGGCCGGAGGCCGGAAGGGCGGCGTTGGCGATCAGGACGTCCACCTCGGCGTACTCGGCGGCGAGCTTGTCGACGGCGTCGCGGTCGGCGAGGTCCACCGCCAGCGACTGCGCCCCGAGCTCGAGCGCGAGCGGCTCGAGCACCTCGGTCCGTCGTCCGGTCAGGACCAGGCGGGCGCCGCCGGCCGACAGGCGTCGGGCGATCGCGTGCCCGATACCCCCGGTGGCGCCGGTGAGCAGGACGGTCTTGCCGGAGATGAGCATCGGCCGATCCTAGGGCGCGTCCCGCCGGTACCGCGGCGCAGGACGGCTATGCGAACACGGCGGCCGTGGCGGTGAAGCTGTGCAGGAACGGCTGGCCGCCGACCGGGCCGATCTCGCCGCCCGCGAAGAAGCCCGCCGTCGGCGTGTCCGCGAGCAGCTCGGCGATCGCCGCCGCGTCATGGCTGGCTGCACCGAACATCCCGGCACCGCGTCCGTTGCAGGTGAAGAGCAGCACGCCGGCGGGTGCGGCCCCGCCGAGCGCGGTGCGGCGGAGCTCGAGCGCCCGGCGCAGGTCGGCGTCGGCCGAGCCGGCGTCGCGCGCGTGCAGCCGGACGATCGAGCCCGGGCCGACGGGCGCCCCGACCGCGATCGATCCCTGCTCCGGGTCGGCGCCGAGGAGACCACGGACGAGGAAGTCGCCTTGGACGTACTCGGTCTGCGCCGCGTCGATCACGAGGCCGAGCAGCAGCCCGCCGGTGAGCATGGTGGTCTCGTGCTCGTCGAGCGCCTCCACGGCCTCGCGCAGGCGCGTGAGCGCCGGGCGACCGGCGAGCTCGTGGATGATGTTGCCTTCCCCGGCGGTGACCGTGAGCTCGGGCCCGATCGGCGTCGCGCCCTGGGAGACGCAGGGGAGGACCTCGAGCCCGTCGAGGCGCACGCCGACTGCACCAGAGCTGTGGACCTCCTCGTCGTGGAAGAGCACCGGCCCCTCGGGGCCGCGGGCGCTCGCCAGCCCGCCGAGCACCGGCACCCCGGGCCCCGCACCCGGGAGCTCGGCGAGAACCTGCTCGGTCGGGAAGCTGTAGGGGTCGGGCAGCAGGACGAGCGCGGAGGCGCCCTCGACCACCGGAAACCCGTCGATGCGCAACCCGTCGTCGAGCGGCTCGACCGACGCGTGGAACGCCTGGGCCCGTGCCTCGCCCAGGTTGCCGGCCCAGACGCTGATCGCGGTGCTCCCCTCGATCTCGCGCCCTTCCCCGACCACCCCCGTCGCTCCGCAGCCGCTGAGAGTCCCCGGGGCCAGCACGGCGTGAACGGCCGCGAGGCTCGCTGCCGGGTCCTCGAGATGCCTTCCCGAGCAGAACACGAACACGAGATCGGCCGGCCGCTCCCCGAGCTGCGCGCCGGCGGCTTCGGCCGCGGCCCGAGCTCCGCGGACCGGATCGGTGAGGGTGGAGAGGCCGCACCCGGCGCGAACGCTCATGTCCGCAACCTATCCGGCTCCCGGCCTGCTCACCGCGGGGGGCCGGGTACCGGCCGGGCCGGGGGGCCGCGCGCCGCCGTCCGCCGGGCCATGATGGTCGGCGTGCCCGGCACCGTCCTCGCCCTCTTCGGACCGACCGGTGTCGGCAAGACGGCGCTCGCCCTTGCGCTGGCCGCCCGCCTGCGAGCCCGCGGGGAGCGCCCGGTGGCGGTCTCGGCCGACGCGCTCCAGGTCTACGCGGGCCTCGAGCTGCTCACCGGAGTGGCCGACGCGGCGCAGCGCGCGGAGCTCGAGCACCGCCTCGTCGGCTTCGTCCCGGTTCACGAGACCTTCTCGGTAGGGCGCTACGCGGAGCTGGCCCACGCCGAGATCGACGGTCTTCTCGCCGCCGGCGCCACGCCGATTGTCGTCGGGGGAACGGGGCTCTACCTGCGCGCCGCCCTGGCGGATCTCGAGCTCCGTCCCAAGGTGCCGGCCTCGGTCCGCGCCGAGGTCGTCGCCCGGATCGAGCGTGACGGCGCCGAGGCGGCCCGGGCCGACCTCGTCACCCGCGCGCCGTGGACGGCCGACAGCGTCCGGGCGAGCGACCGGCATCGCCTCGTCCGGACCCTCGAGCTCGAGGCCATCGGCGCTCTGTCGCCGCCACGTGGGGAGAGCCAGCTCTGGACGCGCGAGACCCGCCACCCGACCCGGCTCTTGGCCTGCGTCATGGAGCGGGCCGCCCTTGACGCGGCAATCGACGCCCGGGTCGAGGCGATGGTGGCCGCGGGAGCGGCCGATGAGGTCCGGCGGGCGGAGGAGGCCGGCGCCTCGGACACGGCCCGGAAGGCGCTCGGCTACGCCGAGCTGCTCTCGGGGGACGTCGAGGCGATGAAGCGCAAGACGCGCCGCTACGCGCGTCGCCAGCTCACCTGGCTGCGGAAGCTCGAGGGCGTCGAGACCGTGGACCTCACGGGCCGCGATCCGGGACAGGTCGCCGCGGAACTGCTTGCATAGGCGCCGATGCGCTTTGAGAAGTGGCACGCCCTGGGCAACGACTACGTGATCGTGGAGCGCGACGCGCTTCCGCTGGAGCTCACGCCGGCGCGCGTCCGGCGGCTCTGCGACCGGCATACGGGGCTCGGCGCGGACGGCATCCTTCAGCTCGAGCCGCCGGACGAACCCGGCTTCGTGGCCCGCCTGCGGATCTTCAACCCGGACGGGTCCGAGGCCGAGCTCTCCGGCAACGGGGCGCGCGAGGCGATCCTTTACCTGCGCAACCGCGGCTGGACGGACTCCGACCGCTTCTCGATCCAGACGATCGCCGGTGAGATCCGGCCCACGATCACGGGGCCGACGACCTGCACCGTCGACATGGGACGCGCCCGGACCGCCTCCGACGCGTTCCCCGGCGGCCCGCGTGACGGCGCGGGGGAGGTCGCGGGCTTCGCCTTCCAGCACGTGCACGTCGGCAACCCGCAGTGCTCGATCCGCGTGGCCGACGAGGCCGCCCTCGACGCCCTGGACCTCCCCGCCATCGGGCCGGCCATCGAGCACGACCCACAGTTCCCGCAGCGGACGAACGTCTCCTGGTGGTGCGAGCTCGAGCCCGGCGTCATCCGGGCACGGATCTTCGAGCGCGGGGCGGGGGAGACCCAGTCCTCCGGGACCGGCGCCACCGGTGCGGCGGTCAGCTCGGTGTTCCGGGGCGGCGACTCGCCGGTCACCGTCCGCCTCGACGGCGGCGAGCTCACGGTCGAGGTGGACGAGGCCCTCCACATCGACCTGTCCGGCTGGGCGGTCTGCGTCTACGCGGGTGAGGTCGCCCCGGGGCTGCTCGAGGAGCTCACCGGCTTGTAGCGTGGCCGGGATGAGCACCCCGACCGAACGCCGCGCCCACGGCGCCTGCCTCGTCACCCTCGCCGGCGACCGCCCGCTCGAGGCATGGTTTCCCGAGCCGGCGCTCGGCGCCGCTCCCGCCGATCTCGCGCCGCTCGGTACCGGTCTCGACCGGGACGACACGCTGCGCGGCGTGCGTACCGAGCAGCAGGTCGTCGAGATCGACCTCGACGCCGCACCCGCCTCGGTTCCCGACGCCTACCTGCGGCTGCACCTGCTCTCCCATCGGCTGGTCGCCCCGCACGGGCTGAACCTCGACGGGCTCTTCGGAACGCTCGTGAACCTGGCCTGGACGACGATCGGGCCGGTCGAACTCGAGCAGCTCACCGCGGTGCGGCTGCGCGCCCGGGCCGCGGGCGTGTCCTTCAGCGTCACGTCCGTCGACAAGTTCCCGCGTATGACCGACTACGTCGTCCCGTCGGGGATCCGCATCGGGGACGCCGACCGTGTCCGTCTCGGCGCCCATCTCGCCTCGGGCACCACGGTCATGCACGAGGGCTTTGTGAACTTCAACGCCGGGACGCTCGGCGCCTCGATGGTCGAGGGCCGGATCTCCGCCGGGGTCGTCGTCGGGGACGGCTCGGACATCGGTGGCGGCGCCTCGATCATGGGGACGCTCTCCGGTGGCGGCACCACGGTCATCTCGCTCGGCGAAGGCTGCCTGCTCGGCGCGAACGCCGGGCTCGGCATCTCGCTCGGCGACGGCTGCATCGTCGAGGCCGGTCTCTACCTCACCGCTGGCACCAAGGTGACCGACGCAGAGGGGACGGTGGTGAAGGCGGGTGAGCTCTCCGGGGCTTCGAACCTGCTGTTCCGCCGGAACTCGCAGTCGGGTGCCGTCGAGGTCTCGGCACGGGACGGCGGCTCGTGGGGCGGCCTCAACGCCGTGCTCCACGCGAACGACTGAAGCCGGCTCAGCGCGGGGTCGGGCGCCAACGGGCGAGCCGCTCGGCCGCCTCGGCGCAGCGCTCGACCGTGGGCACGAGCGCCACGCGGACGAAGCCCTCACCGGCCGGGCCGAAGTAGGCGCCCGGGGCGACGACGAGGCCCTCCTCGAGCAGGGCGAGCGCGAACGCCTCGCTCCCGCTCCAGCCCTCCGGCACGGCGAGCCAGAGGAAGAAGGACGCGTGGCCGCCCGCGGGGCGCAGGCCGGCCTCGAGCAGCGCGGGCAGCACCGCCTCACGCTTCGCGCGGTAGACCCCGCGCACCGCCTCGACGTGCTCGTCGTCGCTCCAGGCCGCGACGGCGGCGGCTTGCACGAAGGTCTGGGGCGCCACGCCGACGTTCGGCCGGTAGCGCTTCAGCGCGGCGACGAGCTGCGGGTCGCCGGCGACGAAGCCCGAGCGGTATCCAGGCATGGACGAGCGCTTGGAGAGCGTGTGGAGCGCGAGCACGTTCGTGCGGTCCGCGACCTGAAGGGCGCTCGCGGGCGGCTCGCCCTCGAACCAGAGCTCGCAGTAGGCCTCGTCCGAGGCGAGCACGACGTCGTGGGCGCGGGCCAGCTCCGCGGCGCGCTCGTAGAAGGCGAGCGGCGCCGTCGCCGCGGTCGGGTTGTTCGGGTAGTTCAGCCAGAGCAGCGCGAGCGAGGACCAGTCGAGCGTCTCGAGATCGGGCAGGAAGCCCTGCTCGACGCGCAGCGGGAGCTCGACCACCTCACGGCCGGCGAAGAGCGCCCCTCGTTCGGCGACCGGGTAGCCGGGCACGGTCACCGCGACGCTTCCGGGTCCCACGATCTGGGCGAGCGAGAAGATCGCCTCCTTCGCCCCGAGCGTCGGGACGACCTCGCGCGCCGGATCGAGCGCGACCCCGAAGCGGCGTCCGACCCAGGCGGCGGCGGCGGCGCGGAGCTCCGGAAGCCCCTCGGCCAGCGGGTAGCGGGACATCGGCTCGATCGCCTCGGCGAGCGCGCGGCGGATGAAGCCCGGGGTCTCCTCCCGCGGCTCCCCGATGCCGAAGTCGATGACGTCGACGCCCTCGGCCTCCTTTGCCCGCCGTGCCTCCCCGAGACGGACGAACGGATAGGTCGCAAGCGACGTGAGGACGGGGTTCAGCTCGAGCACAGGAACGTCTCCAGGGTGCGGGCGCTGCGGACCAGGGCATCGACGCGCACGAGCTCGTCGCGGCGGTGCGCGTAGGCCGGATCGCCCGGCCCGAAGTTGACCGCGGGGACGCCGGCGAGCGCGAACTCGGCCACGGGGGTCCAGGCCTGCTTCGGGGCGACGGCCAGGCCACCGGCCGCGACGAGCTCCTGGGCCAGGGGGTGGGCGACGGCGACGGCGCCGCTCGGGGCGTTCGAGAAGATCTCGAGCGAGGACTGCGGGTGGTCGCAGAGCTCGCGGATGCGCGCCTCCGCCACGGCGGCGCTTCGGCCGGGGGCGTAGCGGTAGTTGACGTGACAGCGGACCTCGTCCGGTACCACGTTCTCCGCGATTCCGCCCGCGATCTTCGTCACGGTTGCGACCTCGGCGAACTCGAGCCCGTCGAACTGCAATCGCTCGACGGGAACCGCGTGCAGGGCGGCGATGCCGTCGGCGGCGTGCGTGATCGCGTTGTCGGCGAGCCACGGGCGCCCGGAATGGCCGGAGCGCCCGGTGAAGGTCCAGGTGGCGTTGACGTTCCCGAGGCACCCGCCCTGCAGGACGTTGTCGGTCGGCTCCATGACGAGCGCGAGATCGGCGCTGCGCAGCTGCTCGTCCCGGGCCAGCAGCGGGGTGAGGGCGGAGTCGGCGATCCCGAGTTCCTCCCGGCCGAAGAAGCAGAGCGCCACCCGCTTCCGCGCGTCACGCAGCAGAAGTGCCGTTTCGATCATCACCGCGAGCGCCGCCTTCATGTCGCTCGCGCCCAGGCCGTGGACTGCCGTCTCGTCTCGCCGGCCGGGGCGGTTCCCCTGGGCCGGGACCGTGTCGAGGTGGCCCGCGAGCACGACGAGCGGACCGTCGACGCTTCCGCACTCCGCGACGACGCAGGTGTCGCCCGCGTCCCGGACGGTGACGTCCGCCGTCTGCAGCACGGCGAGCACGTGGGCGGCCAGCGCGGCCTCGTCCCGGGACTCGCTGGCGACGTCGACCAGCTCGAGCGTCCGGGCGGCCAGTCGCTCGGCGAGGACGAGGTCGTCGGGGACGGCGAGCATCCCGCCGGACCCTAGATGATTGGTGCGTAGGCTCTCCCGCGTGCGGTACTGCGGCATCGACGTCTCCGCCCGGCCGGGCCAGCAGCAGCTGGTCACGCTGCACGCACGGCGGACCGGGGGTGAGACCGAGCTCGTCACGACCTTCTACGCCCCGGGTGATCCCGACGCGATCACCCGCACGGTGCTCGGCTTCGGTCGTGAGGCGGTCGTCGCGGTCGGCGCCCCGGCCTCCCGCCGGCTTGACCTGCTGCACGCCGGCTCCGCGCTCCGTGCCGCGCTCGCGCTGCCGACCGGGCGCTACGAGCAGCACCGCGTCTGCGACGCGCTGCTCTTCCGACGGGGTCTGCCGCTGTACGCGATCCCGTCGTCGGGCTCGCAGGCCCGCCGCGCCTGGGAGCACTGGGTCCAGATCGGGTTCGACCTGCACGGGGGCCTCGAGCGGCTCGACCCCTACCGGCCCGTCGGGGACGGGACCGTCGAGGGTCCGGTGGGACGTGGAGCGCTGCGCTTCGGCCGGGTGACCGAGAGCTACGCCGACGCCGTCTTCTGCGCGCTGCTCGGCCACCGGCCGCCGCCCAAGCGCACGCCCTGGGGGCTCCAGCAGCGGATCGCGGCGCTCCGCCTGCGCGGCATCGTGGACGCCGACGGCGGGCTCTGGCACCGGACGCTCGACGAGCTCGACGCCTGCGCGCTGGCCTACGCGGCCTCCACCCTCTCGGACGGTTCGGGGTGGTGGGCCGGCGATCCACGCGAGGGCGTCGTCGTGCTCCCCGGCCCGACGCTTCTCGACCGCTACGCACGGCTCCCGCCGCCCTCCCGCGCCGCTCTGGCCTGAGCCGCCGACGCGAAGGTCCCGCAGCCGGTGTGGCGACGACCGTGCGAGCGCCGCCTGCACGCCCGCTGCCCGCCGACACGATTCCCGGCATGACGGCGACCAATGAGCCTCGCCTGCGCCGGATGCCGGCCGTGGACGCTCCCGGCGTGGAGACGGCCGCCAGAGTGCACGATCCACGCCCTCGTCGGAGCCAAAGCTCCGACGAGGTGAGGCGTGCGCGAAGCCTTGGCCTGAGCCGCCGTCGGCGCTTCTAGAGTGGAGCGCTGATGCAGCGCACGCGCAACGGTCGCAAAGAGCCCACGAAGTCCGCGGACGGCAAGAAGCCCGGCCGCGCGAAGCAGCGGGCGTTCTGCGTGGCCGCGCTGCGGGAGGGCGAGGACCTGTCGGAGCTCCACGAGCTGCTTCGGACCGCGGGCGTCGCGGTCGTGGGGCAGGCCGTGCAGCACCGCGACCTGCCGCACCCGAACACCTACCTCGGGGAGGGCAAGCTCGAGGAGGTCAAGGCGCTCGCGAAGGCGGCCGACGCGAACGTCATCGCCTGCGACGACGAGCTCACCCCCCGGCAGGAGCGCAACCTCGAGAAGGCGCTCGGCATGCCGGTCGTCGACCGTACGGTCACGATCCTCGACATCTTCGCCGGCCACGCCAACTCGGCCGAGGGCAAGCTTCAGGTCGAGCTCGCCCAACTCCAGTACAACCTCGCCCGCATGCGGGGCCTCTGGACCCACCTCGAGCGGCTCGGCGGCGGCATCGGCACCCGTGGCCCCGGCGAGTCCCAGATCGAGACCGACCGCCGGCTGGCCCGTGACCGGATCTCGGCGCTCAAACGTCGACTCGAGGAGGTCAAGGGGCACCGCGCCACGATGCGGACCGAGCGCGACCGCGCGCACCTGCCGCAGGTGGCGCTCGCCGGCTACACGAACGCCGGGAAGTCCACGCTGCTGAACCGCATCGCCGAGGCCGACGTCAGCGTGGGGGACCGGCTCTTCCACACGCTCGACCCGACGACGCGGTCGACGAAGCTCGATGGCCGCCCCTTTCTCTTCACCGACACGGTCGGCTTCATCCGCAAGCTGCCCCACCAGCTCGTCCAGGCCTTCGGCGCGACGCTCGAGGAGACCAAGCAGGCCGATCTGGTCCTCCACGTCATCGACGCCTCCGCCGACGAGGAGGACATGCTCGAGATGCTGAGCGCCGTCGAGGACGTGCTGGAGGAGATCGGGGCCGGCGAGAACCCGCGACTGCTCGTGCTCAATAAGGCCGATCAGCTCACGACGGAGCGTCGGGAGGAGCTGAGCCTCGTCCATCCCGACGGAATCCTCGTCTCCGCCTTCGACGGCGAGGGCGTGGAGGAGCTCGAGCAGCGGATCCTCGAGGAGTTCGAGAAGGGGCAGCGCGACATCGAGCTGCTCATCCCGTACGCGGACGGCGCCAAGGTCGCCGAGCTCCACGAGCTCACCCACGAGCTCGTGCGGGAGGACACCCCTGAGGGCGTGCTGGTCCGCGCTCGCTTGCCGCGGACGATCGCCGCTCGGTACGACAGGTACTCGACCGCCCCGCCGCCGCAGCTCGACGAGTTCGGCGACCCGGTCTCGGCCCGCGGCTCGGCGGCGACCGCTCCTGCCGGCGAGTCGGCCTCGGCTTCCGCAGCCGACGCCGCTTGATCCGCGCAGCGTTCGTCGTCTTGCTCGCCTAGCGAGCAGAAGTCCGAACGGCTTGGCTCAGCGCTCGTCGCCGTCGCCGGTGAGCGCGCCGCGCTCCGCCCGGGATCGGAGCTTCGCGAGGTTCGCCTCCGCGAGGGCGTCGAGCTCGAGTCCCGCCTCGGTGGCGACCTGCGCGACGTACCAGAGCACGTCGCCGAGCTCGGCCCCAAGAGCAGTCCGCCGCCCCTCGGTGAGCAAGCCGCCGTCGTCGCGCAGCATCTTCTTGACCTTCTCGGCGACCTCCCCGGCCTCGCCGCACAGGCCGAGCGTGGGGTAGAGGAGGTTCGCGCCCGCGTCCGGATAGACGGCGGTCACGCGCGAGGCGTGCTGGTAGTCGGAGAGCTCCACGCGGGGAGGCTACCCCGGCGTCACTCGCCCTCGGCAGGGACCCCGTAGGTGGTGGTGTAGGAGTCCTTCTTGGTGTCGCCGCCCGGGTAGCGAACGCTCCGGGTGATCGTCACGGCGAAGCCGCCGCCCGGACGGGAGACGCGAGGGGCGGAGACGGCCGAGACCTTCCGGCCGCCGTTGTGGCCGTAGAGGGACACGGTGACTGAGGTCTCGTCACTGGCGGTCTTCACGAAGATCGGCGTCTTCGTGTCGTTCGTCCACTGCAAGTCGATCGAGCCGAAGTTCAGCGTCGCCTCGCGGCCCGCGGGGTAGCGCGAGATGTAAAAGGAGTGCGGAGTGTGGGCGTCGATCCTGAGCCCCGCGAAGTAGGCGGCGTTGTACATCGTCGTCGAGAACTGGGAGACGCCGCCCCCGACGGAGTCCTCGAGCTTGTTGCCCTCGGCGATGAACGGGGCGGGCAGGTAGCCCTTGGCCGTCGTCCGCTCCCCGACGATGCCGTTCAGCGAGAACTGGGCACCGGGCGCGATCACGGTCCCGTCGACCGTCGCGGCCATCTTGCGGATGTTCGTGACGCGCGGCTGGCCGGGCTCGTACATCGTCGTGAAGGTGCCGATGAGCTGATCGACCTCGTCGGCGTCCGAACGGGAGACCGTCGCGCCCGTCTTGCGGACGAGGAGCTTCGCGGTGTGCGACCCCTCGCGGACTGCCGCTTGGACCAGTTTCGCGGTCTCCGCGCGACGGACCTCGCGGCCGGGCTTGCCTCCGGTGACCTTGACGTTCGCAGAGCGGGGCCGCCAGGTCAGATCGCCTTTGTCGCTGAGGCTCGTCCCCGGGTTGGAGGCGGTGACCGTGGCGTTGCGTGCGGCACGGTCCCGGGCGGGCGCGACCTGGTTCACAAGGCTCTCGACACGCTTGTCGCCGGCACCCAGCCGCACGCGGCGACCGCCGTCGAGCGATTCCAGCGCGAGCACGCCGGCGATCTGCGACGGGCTGATCTCGAGCGGCGCCCCGGCACCCTTGAGGCGCAGCGGCTTCAGCAGGTAGTCCTCGGCGGCACGGGCCACGCCCTCGACCTCGTCCCTCGAGGCGACGGCCTTCGACGTGACGGGGATCGTGACCGAGGCGGTCCCCCGACGGCGGACCGCCTGCCGGAGCAGGCGACCGACCTCCTCGGGGTCGGCCGTCCGGCCCGTGCGCGGCGGGACGCTCTCGACTCGGATGGGCTCCGTCCGCACCTTGATCTCGCCCGGGAACGGCTTGCGATCGATCTCCTCGACCAACGAGGCGACCGTCTTGTCGAAGCGCCCGCGATCCACGCGGGTGACCAGACGGACGTCGCGCTGCTTGACCACCCCGCTCACCGTCGCGAGGACCCCGCCGAGGGGGCCTTCGCGCCCGGCGGCGAGCGCGTCCTCGACGGTGCGGTCCAGGTCGACCTCGTAGCCGAGGAGGGACGGCGCGAGGCGGTACGTCTTGCCTGCAGCGCGTACGACGACCGGGACGTCGCTTCCCGCGACGGGCGCGAGCCGCTTGCGGGCCTCCGCGGCGTCGGCCCCGCCCAGCGACACTCCCGCAACCTCCGTGCCGGGGAGCGCTTGGTCGCTGTAGGCGACGCGAAGAGCCAGCACCAGCAGGCCGACGACGACGATCACCGTGAGGAACACACCGGTGAGGACGTAGTGGGGCTGGAGCCGGTTCGAGATGGACCGGGGTGGCGTGCTCATCCGTGGCCCCCCACGGTAGCTGCGACCCCGGCGGCTCCCGCAAGAACGGTTGCCGCCGGGATCTGCCTACGTCAGCGACCTACAGGTAGTCCTTCAGGTACTCCGCGGCGACGTCCTCGGCCTTCTCCTTGTCGAGGTCGACGCGGGCGTTGAGCTCCGACATGACCTCGGTGGTGAGGCCGCTCTGGACCGTCTCGATGACCTTCACACCCGAGTCGCCGAGCTTCGCGGCGGCCTTCTTCGAGAGCACGAAGGTCACGTTGTAGGGCGGGAACAGGTCCATGTCGTCCTCGAGGATGACCTCCTCGTTGGCCGCGATCGCCCCGTCGGTGGTGAACGGGATCGTGAGATCGGCCTTCTTGGAGAGGATGACCTCGTGGCGCTGGGCCACATCGATCGGGATCTTCTTCTTGAACTTGAGTCCGTAGACCTTCTCGAAGCCGAGCGCGCAGTCGGTGCGCTTGAAGCACTCCGCCGACGCGGCGATGGTCAGATCCTGGGACTTGCCCTTGAGATCGGAGATCTTCTTCGGGTCGCCGAGCTCGGCCGCCTTCTCCTTGGTCATGCCGAGGGCGTTCGAGTCGGTGAACGGGGTCTGCTTGAGCGCGATGAGGTTCAGCTTCGAGGCGTAGAGCTCCTTGGCCATCTCATAGGCGGCGTCCTCGTCCTTCGGGACGTCCTTCGGATCGATCCCCAGCAGGGCGGTGAGCGCGGTGCCGGTGTACTCCGGGTAGCCGTCGATCTGGCCCTGCTTGATCGCCTTGGTCGCGACGTTCTCGAGGCCGAGGTTGAGGTCGTAGGAGACATCGAAGCCGGCCTTCTTCAGCGCCTGGCCGTAGATGTTGCCGATGATGATCGACTCGGTGAAGTTCTTCGAGCCGATCTTGACCGACTTGCCGGCGTTGGCCGGATCCTCGGTGATCTTGTTCGAGTCCTCGGCCGGAGCGGCGGCCTCGGTGCTGGTGCTCGCGGGGGTCGAGCTCGACGAGTCGTCGCTGCCACAGGCCGCGAGGGCCAGGGAGAGGACGAGGGCGAGGAGCGCGAGAACAGCCAGGTGGGGCCGTGATCGCTGCGGGGTGGTCATGTGGCGTGAGCCTTCCGGGTAGGTGTCAAGAAGCTGCGGCGCACGCGCCGCGATTGCGAGGGAAGCTTGAGGCCCTTGGGCGTCACGAGACGCTGCAGGCCGGCGAACAGCAGCTCGACGGCGATGGCGAGCAACGCCACGGCGATGGCGGCGCCGATCTGTCCGGCGGCGCCGTAGACGCCCTTGGCGATCAGGGGCGTACCAAGCGACTGCACGCCGACGAGCGGGGCGATCGTCGCGGTGGCCACGACGGAGACGGCGGCGGTCCGCAGGCCGCCGAAGATGAGCGGAATGGCCAGCGGGAGCTCGAGCCGGGTCAGCACGTGCCACTCGCTGAAGCCCATGCCGCGCGCGGCGTCGACCGTGTCCTTGTCGACCTGGGTGATTCCGATGTAGGTGTTCGTGAACAGCGGGGGGATCGCCAGGAGCGCGAGGGTGATGATGACGTTCGTCTGGGTGGGGCCGAAGAAGGCGAAGAGGAAGGCCGCGACGCCGAGGGCGGGCACGGCGCGGCCGACGTTCGCGATCGTCGTGGCCAGGAACTGGAAGCGCCCGAGGTGGCCGAGGAAGAGACCCAGCGGGATCGCGACGAGGACGGCGAACAGCACGGAGTAGCCCGAGAGCTCCAAGTGCTTGCCCAGGAGCTTTCCGACCTCCCGGTAGCCGCCCACCGAACCGCCGCCCTCGTACTCGCCCGGTGAGGAGGAGTAGAGGAACTTGATGCCGTTGCCGAACTGCTCCAGCGCGCTCTGCGCGATGACGAAGGAGGTGCTCATGCCCGACCCGCCCGCTGCCACGGCGAGATGAACCACTGAAGGGCCAGGAACGCCAGGTCGAAGATGGCCGCGAGCACGACGCACAGCAGGCCGACGAAGACGACGTTGCCGCGGAAGTTGATGCCGTCCCCGCCGTCGAAGAGCGGCTCACCGAGCCCACCGGCGCCCGCGAGGAAGGCCAGCGTGGCAAGGCCGACGGTGGTCGTGGCCGCGATCCGCAGGCCGGCGATGATCTCCGGGGCTGCGAGCGGCAGCTCGACCCGGAAGAGCTGCTGGAGCGGCGTCATGCCCTGCCCGGCCGCGGCGTCCTTCACCTCGGCGGGCACGTTGTCGAGCCCGAGCATCACGTTGCGGAACAGGATCAGCAGCGTGTAGGCCGTCAGCGCGATCGTCGCGGTGGTGAGGCCGCGTCCGGTGATGGGCTGCAGGAGGAAGAACACCGCGAGGCTCGGCAGCGTGTAGAGCACCCCGGTGGCCGCGGTGATCGGCCCGACGAGCCAGCGGCGTCGGTAGGCCACGATCGCCAGCAGGAACGCGATGGCGAAGCCGAACACAAGCGCGAGCACCGTCAGCTCGACGTGCTGCTTGAACGGTGTGATGTAGCGGTCGTAGTTGTCGACGATCCAGCCCGGGCAGAGGTTGTTGTTCTGCGGGCAGCCGTCGACCGAGCGCTCACGCGCCTTGATCGAGCTCTGCGCGACGACGAGAAGCGTGCTCACGCCTCGGCGTCCTCGGTCACCCTGTCCGCAGGGCCGGGCACCTCGTCGGGGGAGCTCGCCAGCGCGTGGGAGAGCGCCTCGATCGAGAGGACGCCCGCGACCCGGCCCTTGCCGTCCACGACCGGTCCGTACCGGGAGTCGGCCGCGATGAGGTCGGAGAGCGCGTCGCGGAGGATGTCGTCGAGCTCGACGACCGGGTCCGCCTTGGAGCGGAGCTCCTCGGTCACGCGCTCGCCCGACCAGGCGCGCTGCGAGAGCCAGCCGACCGGACGCCCGTCGGCGTCGACGAGCAGCGGGTACTTGACGTCGGCGTCGTCGAGCTTGGCCTGCACCTCGGAGGAGAGCTCGCCCGCCCGCACGGTCGCGGCGGTCCACAGGTCGATGTCGCGGACGCGCTGCAGCGCGAGGCGCTTGAGCGCCCGGTCGGAGCCGACGAAGTCCTCGACGAAGCTGTCGGCCGGAAAGGTCAAGAGCTCGGCCGGGGACGCGTACTGGGCGAGCTCGCCGCCCTCCTTCAAGATCGCGATGCGATCGCCCATCTTGATCGCCTCGTCGATGTCGTGGGTGACGAAGACGATGGTCTTCCGCAGCTCACCTTGGAGGCGGAGGAACTCGTTCTGCAGCCGCTCGCGGTTGATCGGGTCGATGGCGCCGAAGGGCTCGTCCATCAGCAGCAGCGGCGGATCGGCGGCGAGGGCGCGGGCCACGCCGACGCGCTGACGCTGGCCGCCCGAGAGCTGAGAGGGGTACCGCTGGGCCAGCGCGCGGTCGAGGCCGATGAGGTCCATGAGCTCGTCGACCCGCTTGGCCATCCGCGCCTTCTCCCAGCCGAGCAGCTTCGGGACCGTCGAGATGTTCTGGGCGATCGTCTGATGCGGGAAGAGGCCGATCTGCTGGATCGCGTAGCCGATCTCGCGCCGAAGCTCGCTCGTCTTGCGATCCGAGATCGAGCGCCCGTCGAGGAGGATGTCGCCGCTCGAGAGCTCGATCATGCGGTTGATCAGGCGCATCGCCGTCGTCTTCCCGCAGCCGGAGGGGCCGACGAGGACGCAGATCTCCCCCGCTCCGACCTCGAGGCTCAGGTCGGCGATTGCCGGCGCGTTGGCCCCGGGGTAACGCTTGGAAACGTTCCGGAGCTCGAGGGTGGCAGCGTCCATGAGAAAAAACCCTACCCGGTTCGGCCACTCAAATTGAGGGTGCGTTTAGGTGTCGAGCCCTGCGGCCCGACGGGCGGATCGGTGTGCGGCCTCTTCGAGCCGGTCGTCGAGCGGGGGGAGGGGGGCGTCCAGGCCGAGGGCCTGCTCGACGAGCCAGTCGGCGAACCAGACGTTCTTCGGGAGGAGCGGGCCGTGCAGGTAGGTCCCGACGATCAGGCCCTGCAGCACGCCTTCGTGCCCCGATTGCCCGTCGTTGCCGTGGCCGCGCCCGAGGACCCGGCCGAGGGGCGAGGCCCCCTCGCCGAGCCGGGTACGGCCGCCGTGATTCTCGAACCCGGCGAGCACCCGCGGGCCGTCCGTCCCCGGCAGCTCGACCTCGATCGCGACGTTGCCCACCAACCTCGAGGCGGTCCCTCCTGGCGCACGCACGGTCACCAGGTCGACGAGCCCGATGCCCGGGACGCTCCGGTCACCGAGCTCGTAGTGATGTCCGAGCAGCTGGTAGCCACCGCAGACCGCAAGGAGCGCCGCGCCGCGAGCCGCCGCGGCGTGCAGCGCCTCCCGCTTGTGCAGCTGAAGATCCTCGGCGACGAGCTCCTGGTCGCGGTCCTGGCCGCCGCCCATGTAGAAGAGGTCGTGGGCGTCCGGGTCCAGCGTGTCCCCGTGCCCGACCGCTGTGAGCTCGAAGCCCATGCCCCGCCAGGCGCAGCGCCGCTCGAGCAGCAGCAGGTTGCCGCGATCGGCGTAGATCGACATCAGCTCGGGGTAGAGCGCGCAGACGCGCAGACGGTCACGCACGGGCGACTACCACCGCGGACCCGACGTACTCCTCGGTGGACGGCACCGAACGCAGCGGCAGCGGGGTGAGCCCGGCGGCCGTGAGCTCGGCGGTCAGCTGCGTCGGGCCGAGCGCGTCGAGCACGATCCGGTCCTCGGTCGCGGTGCGCGCGCCGCGGGCGTCGACCACCTCCCGCAGCCGCTCGATCACGAGCCCCTCCGGGATCGTCCGCACCGCGAGAGGGCGCGAGGAGTAGAGGACACCGTCGGCCTCGACCATGTCGGGCAGCGGCGGACGGTCGTGCTCGGTGTCGTAGCCGTCCATGGCGTCGGCCAGGGCCGCGGCGAACAGCCCGCCGGGAGCGAGGTGGCTCCGGACCCGGGCGAGGAACGCCGCCCGGGCCTCGGGCCCACCGAAGAGCTGGATCGTCTGCATCGGCACGATGATCGCGCCGAAGGCCTGCGGGACGGAGAATGCCCGGGCGTCGGCGCAGACGGTCGGCACGGTGAGGCCGCCCTTCGCCGCGCGGGCGGAGAGGGCGCCGAGCAGCAGCGGATCGTCGTCGAGCGCGGTCACCCGGCTCCCGCGGCGGGCGAGGTCGAGGGCGACGCGCCCGGTCCCCGCCCCGATGTCGAGCACGGGCCCCTCGCTCTCCTCCGCGATCTTCCGCCAGAGCGGGAGATCGACGTCGTAGCCGCCGCATTCGAGATCGTGCCAGCGCACCGCGAGGCTCATCCGAACGAGCTCCCGGCGACGCCGCGACGGACGAGCTCCGCCCGCAGCGCGAGCATCGCCGTGTAGGTCGGCATGGCGAAGACGCGGCCTCCGTCGGGCGCCTCCTCGACCGACCGGTCGAGGGCGGCGGCGAGCTCCCGCTCGACCACGATCGCCGCCTCGGGCACCCCGGCGTACTTCAGCCGAAGCGCCATCTCCTCCGCCCGGGACCCGGCGCAGACGGCCCGGCGCACCCGCGGGGCGAGGGTCTCGAAGTCGGCGTCCCAGATCCAGGAGACGTCCCGGCCGTCGGCGATCTGATCGTTGAGCACGGCGAGCAGGTCGTGCTCCCCCTCCTCGAGCGCCAACGTGCGGAGCACCTCGTTCGCACCGGCCGGGTTCTTCACGAGCATGATCGACAGCTCGTGGCCGGACAGCGAGACGGTCTCGGCCCGGCCGAAGGCGGGCGCCACCGCTGCGAGGCCGGCGACGACCTCCGAGAGGGACGCGCCGAGCGCGAGCGACAGCGCCGCGGCGGCCAAGGCGTTGTAGACGTTGTAGAGCCCGGGGAGCGGCAGCGCGACCTCGGCGGTCCCGGCCGGGGTCCGCAACGAGAAGCGGGCGCCGCGGACGCCGTCGAGCTGCACGTCGTGGGCCGTGACGCTCGCCACGGGGCGCCGGGCGTCCCCGTTGGGGCAGTGGTAGTGACCGAGGTGGCCGAGGAAGACCGCGTCGTAGACGTACGGCGCCCCGCAGCGGCGGCAGTGCGTGGAGTCCGAGGCGTGCTGCAGCGCGTCCGAGGCGAGGCTCGTGTCCTCGACCCCGAAGAACGTGACGTCGCTGCGGTCACGTCCGAGGTCGGCGACGAGCGGATCGTCGGCGTTCAGGACGAGCTCCCGGGCGGCACCGGCCGCCACGACCTCCGCCCAGCGGTCGGCGATCGACTCGAGCTCTCCGTACCGGTCGAGCTGATCCCGGAACAGGTTCGCGAGCAGGAGCGCGGAGGGGGCGAGGTCGCGCACGATCGGGCCGAGCCAGAACTCGTCGACCTCGAAAAGCCCAGTCTCGCCCTTGCCGTGGAGCAGGGCTCCGGCCACGCCCCCGGCCATGTTCGCGCCCGCGCGGTTGGAGACGAGCCGGGCCCCGCCCCGTTCGAGGATCGCGGCGACCATCGCGGCGGTCGTCGTCTTCCCGTTGGTCGCGGAGATGACCGCCGAGCGCTCCAGCCCTCGGGAGAGCGCCCGTATGGCGTCCGGGTCCAGGCGGAGCAGCACCTTCCCGGGCAGGCTCGTCCCGCCGCGCCCCGCCCGTCGCGAGGCGGCACCGGCGAGCCGTGCGGTCGCGCCCCTCCAGCCCGCGCCCTTCACGTGGGCAGCAGGACACGGACGGCGGCGGGCAGGACACCGATCGTGACCGGAAGCTCCCCGATGGGGTCGCCGTCGGCGTAGACGACGAAGGGGCGGTCGGCCTGCACCTGGACCCGGGCGCCCCGCAGGACGGTCACCGACGGCTCCAGCACGTGCTCGCCCTTGAAGACCTTCGGCAGCGTCCAGAGGAAGCGGGCGCGGCTCGTCGAGGCGGAGAGCACGATCTCGAGCAGCCCGTCGTCCAGGCGCGCGTCCGGGGCCATGATCATCCCGCCACCGTAGGTGCTCGCGTTCGCGGCGGCGACGGACCATCCGGTGAAGGTCCGCACCTCGCCGCCTGTGCCCTCCTTCGAAGAAGGATGGGTATCGATCTCCACCGTGAAGCTCGCGTGCCGGTACGTGGCCAGGGCGCGCAGCGCGGCGTAGGCGTAGACGAGGCTGCCCAGGCGGGAGGAGCTCTCGTTCGCGATCCGGTTGGCGTCCGAGTCGAACCCGAGCGAGGCGATCCCGACGAACGGGGCCCCGTCGACGGTCCCGAGGTCGATCGGGCAGGAGGCGCCCGCGGCGATCAGGGCGCAGGCGGCGATCGGATCCTCAGGGATCTCGACCATCCGCGCGAAGTCGTTGCCCCGGCCGCCGGGGAGGACGCCCATGAGCGGGGGCTCGGGCTCGCGCAGGGCGGCGAGGGCGCCGGCGACGCAGCCGACGAGGCCGTCGCCGCTCAAGGTGACCGGGATCTCCCCGGCCCGGTGAGCCTCGACGCCGAGCGCGCGAGCGTGGTCGATCGACCGGGTGCGATCGGTCCTCACCTCGAGCCCGAGCCGTCCGAGCTCGGCTTCCACCGGGGCGACGAGCCCGGCGGCGCGGCCCCCGCCCGCGGCGGGGTTCACGATGAGGCGGACGGGCGCGTCGGCGGGCAAGCGGGCCATTCTCACGGATTGGTCGGATGGCCGCACGCGCGCAACGGGTTCAGCCCAGGACGAGGTCGGCGAGCGTGTCCGCGATCGCGACGATGACCGAGCCCTCGAGCGCCGCGGCCCGTTCGGCCTGCGTCCGGTCGGTCACGCCGGTGAGCACGACGGCCGCGTCGAGCCCCGCCGCCGCCGCTCCGGCCACGTCGGCGTCGAGCCGGTCGCCGACCATGAGCGCCCGGCCAGGTCCCAGCCGGTCGAGCGCGGTGACGAGCAGCCGCGGCTCCGGCTTGCCGACCGAGGCGGCTCGCGCCCCTGTGGCCGCCTCGATCGCGGCGAGGACGGCGCCCGTCCCGGGCCAGAGCCCGTCGCCGTTCGGGAAGGTCGCGTCCCGGCCCGCCGCGAGCAGTTCGGCCCCGCGCAGTACAGCCTGGGTCGCGGTGCGGAGCTCCGCGTAGTCGAAGCCCTCGTGCGCGGCGACGACCACGACGTCGACCCGGGTGGCCAGGTCGGTGCCGTTCAGGATGCGGACCCCGGCGGCGTCCACGTGGCGATGGAGGGTCGCCCCGCCGACCACGAAGGCCGTCCGCCACCGGGCGGTCTCGGCCAGCACGTGCTGCATCGCGCCGCCCACCGTGACGACCTCGGCGGCCGAGGCACGGACCCCGAGCCTCCACAGCTGCTGCACGGCCTCCTCCGGGCTCAGCGCCGGATCGTTCGTGACGAACGCCACGCCCCGCCCGGCGGCGCGGAGGGCCGCGATCGCCTCGTCAGCGCGCGGCGTCGCCTCCTCGCCGACGCGCACGCAGCCGTCCAGATCGAGAAGCACGTGGTCGTAGGCGCTCACACGGGCGGAGAGGTCGGGCACGGCGGCGCATTATCGTCCACGCCGATGCTTCGCCCCCTCGCCCTGCTGATGACCGTCTCCGCGCTTGGCCTCGCCGCCTGCGGGGAGAGCTCCGACTCCGCCGTGACGCCGCCCCCGAGCGAGCCGGCCGCGAGCGCCCCGGCCCCGACCGAGACCACCGCTCCGCCCGCCGAGCCTTCGGGCGAGGGCTCCTGCGAGAAGAAGGAGGAGCCGGGCGGCGGCAAGGCGCTGGCCTGCCCGACCCCGACGGTCGAGGAGGGGAAGACGAACACGGTCACGATGAAGACCTCCGAGGGCGACTTCACGATCACGCTCGACGTCGAGCGCGCACCCGCGACGGCCAACTCGGTCGCCTACCTTGCGAAGCAGGGCTTCTACGACGGCCTCGACTTCCACCGCGTCGTGCCGGACTTCGTCATCCAGGGCGGCGACCCGAACGGCGACGGCACCGGCGGCGCCGGCTACTCGGTGACCGAGGCGCCGCCGAGCGACCTCACCTACACCCGTGGCGTCGTGGCGATGGCCAAGGGCGGCGCGGACGCACCTGGCGCCTCGGGCTCGCAGTTCTTCGTCGTCTCCGCCCCGGACGTCGGGCTGCCGCCGGAGTACGCGCTCGTCGGCAAGGTCGATGCGGCCGGCATGAAGACGGTCGACAAGATCACCGCGCTCGGCGAGGGCGACGGCCCGCCGAGCAAGAAGGTCACGATCGAGAAGGCGACCTTCAGCGCGAAGTAGTCGTTAGAAGAGCGTCGGGGCCTCGGGCCCGCCCTCGGGCGGGGCGAGGCACGCTGGTCCGTCGTTGCGGACGTTGTTGACCGCGCGGGAGACCTCGCGGAGCATCGTGAGCTCGGCCGGGAGGGGCGCGAGGAGGTCGTGGAGCACGCCGTCCGGCGTCGCCGGGTCGAGCCAGGCGTCCTCGGCCTCGGCCGGAAGGATCACCGGCATGCGGTCGTGCAGGCCGCGAATCGCCTCGTTCGCCGCGGTCGTGATGATCGAGCAGGTCCGCAGCGTCTGCTCCTCCGGGCCGTGCCAGGTCGCCCAGATGCCGGCGAACGCGAAGGGCTCGGCGTCAGGCCGGGTGATGTGGAACGGGTGCCGGGCGCCGGAGCCGCGCCGCTCCCACTCGTAGAAGCCGTCGGCCACGATCAGGCACCGACGGCGGGCGAACGCATCGCGGAAGGCGGGCTTCTCTGCCACCGTCTCCCCGCGCGCGTTGATCAGCTTCGCACCCAGCCCGGGCTCCTTGGCCCAGTGAGGCACGAGCCCCCAACGCAGGAGCTCGCCGCGCGGCTCGCCCTTTGTGCTCGTGGTGACGCAGGCGACCTCGTCGGTCGGGGCGATGTTGAAGCGCTGCCGGAGCGCGACCGACTCACCGAGGCCGGGAAAGCGGGTGCGCAGCCGGGACTGACTCCACTCCCCGGGAGCCGGTCCCGCGAGCGAGTACCGCCCGCACATCTACTTCTTGAGGGGCTTCTTCGCCCTGCTGGCCGGCACCTTCGCGGCGCCTCGTCCACTGGGGGCGGGCGGGCCCGCGGCGGCGCGGGAGGCGAGCGCCTTGGCCTGCCGTCTGCGGCCGACCAGGGTCAAGACCGCCAGCAGCGCGACGATCACCACGAGGCCGAGCAGCAGCGAGGAGAACGTCCCGGCGCCGCCGAAGGGCAGCGCGATCAGCTTCACGATCCCGAAGCCGAGCAGGAGCAGGCCGACGACGATCGCGATGATGATCGCGAAGGCGCGGACCTTCGCCAGGCGCGAGGCGCCCTGGGTCGGGGCGAGCAGGCCCATGACGCGCAGCAGGAAGAGCTGCCGGCTGGACGGCGCCTCCTGGCCGAGGCGCTCGACGGCGGCCTTCAGGTCGTCCGGGCGACGTTCGGCCAGCGCCAGCGAGGCGTCGGCCATGCGGCGCAGCTGCATGCGCTCCTGGGGACGGGCGGCGGCGATGGCACCGCGGAAGTACTCGCGGCTGGCCTTGGCGTCGTACCGCTCGGCGGCACGGGCTCCGAGGATCGCGAGCGCGGCGGACTTCATGCGCGTCTCGCGCTGGAGCTCCTCGTCCGAGCGCGACTCGAGCGCCTGCATCTGCGCAAGGGCGCTCTTCTGCTCGATCCGGACCTGCCGCTGCTTGGCCATTGGGGCGCAATCTAGCGGGGGCTGCGAGGCGGACGCCGCGGGCGCCTGGCATCCTGGGGCCTCATGCGTGCCGCTCTCCTCGCCGTCGTCGCCTCCCTGCTGCTCCTCCCGGCCGGGGCGAGCGCACAGTCCTCACCCTTCGCCCCACTGCCCACGCCTGCACCTGAGCAGCCGACGCCGGTCCCGGTGGATGGCACCGACCAGTCGGACGGGATCTCCTCGACCGGCGCGGCGCTCATCATCGGCGGCGGGATCCTGTTCGTGATCGGGGTCGGCGTCGCGATCGGCCTGGACGCCCGCCGGAACGCGCCCGCCGATCCGCGGCCGGGGAGCCCCGGTGCCGGGCCGGGCCGACGCGAGGACGAGATCGAGGGGCTTCCGGGAGAGCGCAAGAAGCGCGATCGCCGGCAGCAGGAGAAGCAGAAGGCGACGGCCAAGCGGGCTCGGCAGGCGCGGAAGAAGAACCGCCCCGTCCGGAAGTAGACGTCCCCGGGGAAGATAGTTGTAGACCTCAACTATCTTGCTACGATTGACGTCGTTGAGCCCCCAGACACGCCGCATCTTCGCCCTCTTCTCCGCCTACAGACGGCGGCTGGGCACCGTGCTCGTGCTCATCGCCCTCTCCGCCGGGCTCGGGATGCTCACCCCGTTCCTGCTGCGCGAGATCCTCGACACCGCGATCCCCGAGAACCGCACCGGATTGCTCGCGGCGCTGGTGGGCGGCATGATCGCCGTCTCGATCGCCACGGGCGTCATCGGGGTGGCGCAGACCTACCTGTCGAACGTCGTGGGCCAGCGGGTCATGCACGACCTGCGCGCTCGGGTGTACCGGCATCTGCAGCGGCTCTCGCTCGCCTTCTTCACCCGCACGCGCACCGGGGAGGTCCAGTCCCGGATCGCGAATGACATCGGCGGTGTGCAGAACGTCGTGACGACGACCGCGACCTCGATCGTCTCGAACGTCACCACGGTGCTCGCGACCGTCGTGGCGATGTTCCTGCTCGACTGGCGCCTCGCGCTGTTCTCGCTGGCGCTGCTGCCGTTCTTCGTGTGGCTGACCCGCCGGGTCGGCGCCGAGCGCAAGCGGATCACCGCGCAGCGCCAGGGGCGCATGGCCGACATGAGCGCGCTGATCTCCGAGTCGCTGAGCGTCAGCGGCATCCTCCTCGGGAAGTCCATGGGCCGGTCGGCCGAGCTCGCCGAGCGCTTCACGGGGGAGAGCTCCGAGCTCGCCGACCTCGAGGTCCGCGCTCGGATGGCGGGCCGCTGGCGGATGGCGAGCGTCCAGATGGCCTTCGCCGTGATGCCCGCGCTCGTCTACCTCTTCGCGGGCCTCTCGCTCGCGGGCGGCTCGACCACGATCACCCTCGGCACGCTCGTCGCCTTCACCCAGCTGCAGACCCGCGTGTTCTTCCCGATCCAGTCCCTGCTCTCGGTCCAGATCGACCTGCAGACGTCAGGTGCCCTCTTCACGCGGATCTTCGAGTACCTCGACCTGCCGGTGGACATCGAGGAAGCGGGCGACACGGTCCATCTCACCCCGGGCGAGGTCCGCGGCGCCGTGCGCTTCGAGGACGTGAGCTTCGGCTACGACCCGGACGGGCCGCCCACGATCGACGGGGTGGATCTTGAGGTCCCGCCGGGGACGACGCTCGCGATCGTGGGGGAGACGGGCTCGGGCAAGACCACGCTCGGGTACCTCGTCGCCCGGCTCTACGACACGACCTCAGGGCGCGTGAGCATCGATGGGGTCGACGTCCGCGACCTCTCCTTCGCCTCGCTGGCCGAGACCGTCGGCCTCGTCTCCCAGGAGACCTACCTGTTCCACGCGACGATCCGGGAGAACCTGCGCTTCGCCAAGCCGTCGGCGAGCGACGTCGAGCTCGAGGACGCCGCCCGCGCGGCGCAGGTCCACGAGCTCATCGCGTCGCTGCCGGAGGGCTACGACACGGTCGTGGGCGAACGCGGCTACCGGTTCTCCGGCGGGGAGAAGCAGCGGATCGCGATCGCCCGGACGGTCCTCCGCAACCCGCCCGTCCTGCTGCTCGACGAGGCCACGAGCGCCCTCGACAACGAGACCGAGCGTGCGGTCCAGGTAGCGCTCGACCGGCTCGCCGAGGGGCGGACCACCATCGCGATCGCCCACCGGCTGAGCACCGTGCGCGACGCCGAGCAGATTGTCGTGCTCGACCGTGGGCGCATCGCCGAACGCGGGACGCACGACGAGCTCCTCGCTCTCGGCGGCCGCTATGCGCACCTCGCCTCCGAGGCGGGTATGGCCACCCGATGAGCCACGGAGCCCTCGTCGCCGTCGACATCGCCGGGTCCGGAGACCCGTGGGGCGAGCTCGGGCTCATGATCGCCGACGAGGTGACGCAGATCGGGACGGTGACGCTGCGCTTCGGTCGTGACGGGGAGGGCATCGTCGGCTGGGCGCTCGAGGGCGCCGCCGGCCCCCGTGACCTCGACGGCCTCCCGACCGTCTGGCTGCCCGCGCCCGTCGAGCCGACCGCACCGCGCGAGCACCGGATCGACTACCCGTGCGTCGACCATGTGGTCATCGCCACGCCCGACCCGCGGCGGACCTTCGCCTGCTTCGAGGACGCGGGCCTCACGCTGCGACGGGAGCGTGAAGCGGGGACGGAGGAGCGCCCGCTCGTCCAGGGCTTCTTCCGCCACGGCGAGGCGACCGTTGAGGTCGTCGGACCGCGTGAGCCCAGCGGGGACGGCCCCGCCTCCTTCTGGGGCCTCACGCTCGTGGCCGGGGACCTGGAAGACGCGGTGAGCAAGCTGGGGGAGGAGTGCTCGTCCGCACCGCGTGAGGCCGTGCAGCCGGGCCGGCGCATCGCGACGCTGCGGCCCGGCGCCGGGCTCCCGACGCGCGTCGCGCTGCTCTCCCCCGCGCCGTGAGCCCGCCGGACGTTCGCATCCGTTGCGCCTGAGCCGTCCAATATGAACGGCTACAGCGCAACGGATTCCGTCTAGAGCCCAGGCGGGTGGCGGACCGTGTAGCCCGCGGTGCTCGCGCATCGTGCGCGGTCCAGCGGGAGCCCGTCTCGCTCTTCGCCGAGGTGTCGTACCGGCGACCGCGGATGACCATGTACGCGTGGCCCGGGTTGGCGTAGATCGTCACGTAGCGGCCGGGGCCCGGTGAGCCGTAGGACATGAGCGCGCTCGAATCGAGCGGGCTGTCCAGCCGGCCCCCGCCGTGGAGCACGTAGGAGAGCGAGCCGGAGCAGTCGTACCCCGAGGCGTCGAAGGAGCCGTGGCCACCGCCGTAGATGTACGGCGCGCGGGCGATGCGGTTGCCGGCAGCGATCATCCGGCGGACCGCCACCGGGATGGACGAGCCGGAGCGCTTCGCCCCGTCGCCGCGCAGGCGGGTCCGCTTGAGCACCGGGTGGCGCCCGCGGATGCCGAGCGCCGCCCAGGTCGCAGGGCCGACCACGCCGTCGGCGGTCATGCCACGCCGGCGCTGGAACCGCTTGACGGCGCGGTAGGTGCCGGGTCCGAAGACACCGTCGGCGCCGAGGCCGAGCTTGCGCTGGAGCAGCCGCACCGAGGAGCCTCGACCGGTCACCCTCGTCCTCACGGCGCGGGAGCGCGAAGAGCGAACGCGCGTCGCCTTGCGGGCGCGACGGATCATGCTCCAGGTGCCGGCGCCGACGACGCCGTCGGCGGTGATGTGGTGCTTGCGCTGGAAGCGCTTCACGGCCCGGACGGTGCCGGTGCCGAAGATGCCGTCGGCAGGCCGGATCCGCAGGTGCTGCTGGAGCACCGTGACCCGGTCCCCGCGCGCGCCCTTCTTGAGCGGTTTGGCCTCGGCGGAGGCGGTCGTCAACAGCAGCGCGGCCAGAAGGGCGGCGGCCAGGAGGGAGGGAAGGCGTGAGAGCATGGTGAGGGGCGCCTACGAGGTCAGCTGAAGGGTTGGCGAGGAGAGCTCCCGCTCCGTGACCCACGTCTGGTCACGATTCACCCCGGTGGCCGGCCTGGCCACGTTGGGTCCCCCGTCCGCTGGTGAGAGCGGTTCGGCGCGGCGAGACCGTACCAGCGGGGAATCACCCTTCTTGCAGGATCTCTTGCACGAGCAGGAACGGCAACCGCGCCTGCGACGGCCTACGGGGCGAGGAACCAGCGATGCGCCTCGTGTACGACCAGGCGCTCGTCCTCCAAGCGCCAGAGCAGCATCGCGAGCTGCCGGGCCGGGAGCCCCATCTGCCCGGCCAACTCGGCCAGGGTGCTTCCGGGGTGCTCGTCGAGGACGGTCAGCAGGCGGGTGACGCGCGGGGAGGCCGGCACGTGGGGGATACGGACCCCGGCCCCGGATAGCCTGCGGCCGTGCCCGAGCATCCCATCGATCGCGTCGACCTCGACGACCTCGCCGCCACCATCGCAGCGCTGGCCCCGATCGAGCGCCCGCCGTGCTCGGAGGGCGAGCGCGAGGCCGGCGAGTGGATCGCGCGGCGGCTCGAGGCGGCCGGGTGCGCGGTGACGATCGACGAGGAGGAGGCCTTCGCGGAGTTCGCCCCGGCGCTCGCCCAGATGACCGCGCTCGGCCTCGCCGCCGGGGCACTCGCGCTGGCCGGGGCGCGGCGCAGCGCCGCCGCGCTCGGGCTCGCGGCCTCGGCGGGCATCGCCGACGACATCTCCAACGGTCCCCGGCTCTTCCGGAGGATGACCCGCACTGCCGCGCCGACGACGAACGTGGTCGCCGAGACGGGCGACCAGGAGGGGTCACGCACGCTCGTCGTGCTCGCCCACCACGACGCCGCGCCGAGCGGCCGCATCTTCGATCCGTCGGGGCAGCAGGCGTTCGGGGAGCGCTTCCCGGGGCTCCTCGAGCGGGTCGACACGTCGCTGCCGCTGTGGTTCCCCGTCGCGGCGGGACCCGCCATCGTCGGCCTCGGCGCCCGGCGGCGCTCCGCCCGGCTGCTCGCCCTGGGGGCCGTCATGAGCGCGGGCTCCACCGCGGCCTTCGCGGACATCGCGCGCAGCCCGATCGTGCCCGGCGCGAACGACAACCTGACCGCGGTCGCGGGGCTCGTCGCGCTCGCCGAGGCGTTCCGGGAGCGGCCCGTCCCGGGGCTACGGGTGCTGCTCGTCAGCTGCGGTGCCGAGGAGGCGCTGCAGGGAGGGATGCGGGCGTTCGCCGCCCGGCACTTCCCGTTGCTCGACCGCGACACGACGTGGTTCCTCAACCTGGAGACCGTCGGCTCGGACCGGCTCGTCCTGCTCGAGGGCGAGGGCCCGCTCGTCATGGAGGACTACACGCGCCTCGAGTTCCGCGACCTCGTCGCCGACACCGCGCGCACGGCGAAGATCACGCTACGGCGCGGGATGCGCTCGCGGGCCTCGACCGACTCCGTGATCTCCTCACGCGCCGGGTATCCGACCGCGACGCTCGTCTCGATCGACCGTCACAAGGAGCTCGCCAACTACCACCAGATGAGCGACACGGCCGAGAACGTCAACCTCACGACGGTCGCCAAGGCGGTCGCGCTCACCGAGCTCGTCGCTCGGGAGATCGTGCGGCTGCGCTAGCCCCGGCGGAAGAGGAAGCGACCCGCGAGGGCGAGCACGAGACCCGGCGGACCGGTAAGCCGGAACTCCGCCCGGTGGCGGTAGGCCGCGGCCACCCGGCCCGAGGCGGGGGCGTGGGGATCGCAGACGGCCTCCAGAAACGCCTCGGTCTCGAGCGCCGGCCGGATCTCCCAGCGCACCCGGGCCGTCCCCGACATCGCGTGCGGCGTGCCCGCGGGGACGTCGAGCACGTCACCGACGGTGAGGGTCCGCCGCTGGCGCCCGAGCCGGACAGCCAGCTCGCCCTCGAGCACCTCGAAGCGCTCGGTCTGCGACGGATGCTTGTGCAGCGGAGGGCGGCCGCCCTGCGGCTTGTAGGTCGAGTCGAGCTCGAGGAGCTCCCCGTCGGTCTCCGCGGTCGTCCGGAGGAAGGTGATGGTCTGCCCGCTCGTCGGGTCGGTGAGGGTGAGTCCGGGCCGTGCCATTCCTCCGGAGCCTAGGCTCTCGCTCCCATGCGTCAGCAGCTGCGACCACTCTTCGACCGGATCGTCCTCAAGGAGCTCGATCCCGCCCGGATGCGCCGCTCGGGCCTCGTCGTCCCCGAGGGCAGCAACGAGCCGCCGCCCCAGCAGGGGATCGTGCTCGCGGTCGGGCCCGGCCTCGACTGGTGGGCCCAGGCCGGCGTGCAGATGCCGGTCCGGCCCGGTGACCATGTCGTCTTCCCGGCCTCGGCCGGTGCTTGGGTCGACGTGGAGGAGGAGCGCCTGCTCGTCTGCCGCGTGGTCGAGATCCTCGGGGTCCTCGACCAGATCGACTGACCTCGGGTCAGAGACCGGGCGGGTGGGTTACCCGGAAGCCCTTGGTCGGTCGAGCGTTCGCGTTCCACCGGGTCCCGAGCGGCCCACCGCGGCCACTCGTGTCGAACCGGATCCCGTCGACCACCATGAACGTGTGGCCCGCGTTGGCGTAGATCGTGATCCACTTCCCGGGCCCCTTCTCGCCGGTCTGCGCGAGGTCACCCGAGGTCTTCGGCGCGTCGAGCAGCCCGCCCGCGGCGAGCGCGTAGCTCAGGGAGCCGGAGCAGTCGTAGGCCGTGTCGGTGAACGAGCCGTGCCCGCCGCCGTAGACGTAGGGGTACTTCGCGATCGCGTTGGCCCCGGCGATGACCCGCCTGACGACGGCAGGAAGCTTGGCGCCCGGGGTCACGGTCCCGTCGCTCTTGAGGCTCGAGCTGCCGGCGCCCCCGCCACCTCCTCCGCCCGACGAGGCGATCGCCGCGTCCATCTCCTTCAGCTCGCGGGCGATCTGTTCGTCCGACGGTGCGCCGGGCGAGACGAGATCGGCCTCCGCGAGGGTTTCGGCCGCCTTCGCGACCTCGCCCGGCCGGGGCGGGGTCTTCGTCAGCTCAACGTCGTCGGCGGTCGCGAAGCTCTGATCGGCCTCGGCGTTGTCGACGATCGGACGTGCCTTCGCGACGGGCGTCGGCGGGGTGAGGGAGGCGGCGGCCGTGCGCTCCTTGCGCGGAGACGGATCGCTTCCGCCGCAGCCGACGACCGCTACTGCGCAGAGCCCGGCGAGCGCTGCTGCTCTCTGTGCTCGCATCGGCGGGAGCTTAGCCCCGGACCCGGTGGGACGAGGCAGTCGGTCGCGCCTAGTCGGGCGCCCCCGCCTCGGCCACGGCCCCCGCGGTGCCGTGCTTGCGGACCAGGCATGCGTTCCTGTGCCGTTCGATCACGGTCTCGGCGCGGGGGATCTCGTGCCCGGCGAGCACGAGGAAGCAGCGGTCGTCGGCCCGGGTGCGGTCGTAGAGCTCGTGGGGGATGGCCAGCAGCTCGTGGCAGCTCGCTCGCCCGCACTCGCAGATGACGGCGATCGTCGCCTCGTCGGCCGGGCGGCCGGCGGCGAGCCGCTCGTTCCCCGCGCGAAAGGCGACCTCGACCTCTCCGATGACGGCGGGGTCGGCGGGGGCGGCCCCGACGGGAACGGGCGGCCCGGTCACGTCGGCCGGTTCCCGCTCGGGCATCAACCGGGCCACGAGGATCGCGACGTCGTCGGGCAGGTCGTCGAGATCGACGACGCCCGCCGCTCGCTCAAGCAAGCTGACCGTCTCCGCGCTCGTGGGATCGGGGTGGCCGGCGACGATCGCCGAGACCTCCGGCCGGGCGCTCAGGCGGCCGGCGTCGGTGAGCCCGTCGCTGAAGAGGATCAGCCGGTCGCCGCGAGCCAGGACGAGGGCCTGCGAGGCCACCGGGACGGTCTCGAAGACCCCGAGCAGCGCGCCGGCGCCGCCCACGTGCTCGGTGGTGCCGTCCGCCCGCAGCAGGACGGGTTGCGGGTGCCCGGCGCAGCTGATCGTGGCCTGCAAGCAGCCGTCGGCGCGGGTCTCCAGGAAGGCGAGTACCAGCGTGCAGAAGCGGTGGGACGGGTGGGCGAGCAACTCGTCGTTGACGAGCGTGAGCAGCGCGCGCGGATCGACGCCCCGGTCGGCGGCGCCGCGCAACAGGAAGCGGACCATGGCCGCGATCGCGGCTGCACCCGGCCCCTTTCCGCACACGTCACCGAGCACTACCAGGTGGCCCTCACCGCTCGGAACGACGTCGTAGAAGTCGCCACCGACGAGCGCATCGTCGCCGACCGGCCGGAAGCTCACGGCGATGTCGACGTCCGGGATTTCCGCCAGGTGGGTCGGCAGGAGGTTCCGTTGCCACTCCTGCCCGGCCTCCGTTCGCTCGCGCGTGAGGCGCTGGGCGCGTTGTTCGACGGCGCTGCGCTCGGTGACGTCCCGGAAGACGACGACGGCGCCGACGATCCGCCCCTCGGTGACGATGGCGGCGGAGCTGTAGGCGACCTCGATGACGCGGCCATCCGAACGCGTGAACCAATCCGACTCAGTTCGGGTGGTCCCGCCCTGCTCGAGGACGCCCAGCAGCAGGCAGTCTCCCTTGTGCTGCGGGTGCCCGTCCCGGTCCTGGAAGTGGAACTGCTCGTGCACGTCGAGGCCGAGCAGGTCGGCCTCCTTGTACCCGAGCAGCCGCTCCCCGGCCGGGTTCAGCATCGTGAGCAGGCCGTGAGCGTCGACGACGTAGAGCCCGTCGGCCAGGCTGCGGACCAGGGCGCCCGCGATGGCAAGCGGGTCGACGGACTCGCGCAGGCGGGGGGTCGAGCCCGGATCCTCTTCCATGTGCGGGCGAGCCTACTTCCCGGAGACGCCGGAAGCGCTCAGCGCAGGGTCACCGTACGGCGGGTCGCCGGACGGCCGTCGATCGCGATGCGCACCTGCAGCCGGGCGCGCGACCGGTTCCGGAGGAGGCGACGGGCGCCGGGGGAGAGGCGCAGCAGGACCCGGCGGGCGCCGGCGCCGCGCAGCCGGACGGTCTGTCGCGCGACGGTGCGGCCCCCGAGCCGGACCGTGAGGCGCGCGCGGGCGGGCCCCGCGGCCCGGAGCACGACGGGCACCCCGCCGCGACGAGCCGCGCCCCGGGGTGAACGCCTGACGATGCGGACGGTGACCCGACGGAGGCGGGGAGCCGTCGCCACGGGGGTGGGAGCAGGCGGTTCCTCGGCGAGCGGGGGAGGCCCCTCGGGGAGCCCGAGAGCTCGGCGGGCCCGCGGTAGGTCGTCTGTGATGATCGCGTCGACCCCCACCGCGGCAGCCGCGCTGACCTCTTCGACGGTGTCGAGCGTGTAGGGAATGACCTTCCGGCCGAGCAGGTGCGCCCGCGCGACGAACGCCGCGGACGGTACGCCGCCGGGGGAGACCCAGTCGTAGCCGCGGGCGGTGGCGAGCTCGGGCGCCGCCTCGTTCGACGGTTCCAGGGTGAGCAGCGAGGTCTGCACGCCGGGAAGCTCCTCGCGCGCGACGTCGAGGTTCGTCGGGTCGAAGCTCTGCATGATGAGCTTGGCCGGGTCGAGCCTCGCGGCCTTGACGACGTCCATGACACGGGTCGCAAAGACCCGGTCGCCGACGATGTACCCGGGATCCCCTGGGATCCGTTTGATCTCGAGGTTGACGGGCGCGCTGGCCCGCTTGGCGAGGCGGAGCGCCTCGCTCAGCAGCGGGACGCGCACCGGGGCGGCGGTGGGCAGGGCTGGGACGAGCTTGCCGCTGACCCCGAGCACGTCCACCCGGCACGCGGCGACGAACGCGGCGGTCCGGTCCGGCACGGCGCCCGTGCAGTCGGTCGTGCGGTCGAGCGTCGAGTCGTGGATGACCACGGGAACGCCGTCGGCGGTGACGACCGTGTCCATCTCGAGCCAGACGTCCGGCGTCCGGGCGGTGTCGGCGAAGGCCTCGAGGGTGTCTTCGGGCGTGCTCGGCACCCCATCCCGGAGGGCGGCTCCGCGGTGGGCGTGGAGAGTCGGCGCCGCAGCGGCGACGGCGGGTGTCCCGATCACAAGAAGGCCGGCGAGCAGCACGCGCATCGCCTGACTATCGCTGATCGAGGCCCCGCCGCCGCGCGCTCGGGGCACCGCGTCAGGGCTTGAAGACGATCTTGAACGCTCCGTCTTCCTTCTTCTGGAACTTCTCGTAGGCCTCGGGCGCCTCGGTGAGCGGGACGTGGTGGGTGGCGAACGAGTCGACCCCGAGCGGGTCGTCATCGCCGGTGAGCAGCGGCATGATGTCCGGGATCCAGCGCTTGACGTTCGCCTGGCCCATCTTGAACGTGAGCTGCTTGTCGAACATCTGGATGAGCGGCATCGGGCTCGCGGCGCCGCCGTACACGCCGGACATGGAGATGGTGCCCCCGCGCCGGACGACCTCGATGGCCGTGTGCACCGCAGCCATCCGGTCCGTGCCCGCGGTCTCCATGACCTTCTCGGCCACGACGTCGGGCAGGAAGCCTGCGAGCGTGTGTGCGAGCTTGCCGCCCGGGGAGCCGTGGGCTTCCAGGCCGACCGCGTCGAGCACGCTGTCCGGGCCGCGCCCGCCCGTCATCTCGCGGACCCGTTCGGCGACCTCGTCGGCGCCGATCCCGGAGACGTCGACCGTACGGACGCCGTGTGAGGCGGCGCGGTCGAGCCGGTCGGGCACGAGGTCGAGCGCGATGATGTCGTCGATCCCCTGGGCCCGCGCGACGCGCGTGGCCATCTCACCGATCGGCCCGAGTCCGATGACGCAGAGGGTGCCACCCTCGGGCACCTGGGCGTACTTCACGCCCTGCCAAGCGGTCGGCAGGACGTCTGAGAGGAAGAGGAACCGGTCATCCGACGGCCCCTCGGGCACCTTGATCGGGCCGAAGTGCGCCTGCGGTACCCGCAGGTACTCAGCCTGCCCGCCAGCCACTTGTCCGTAGAGCTTGGAGAAGCCGAACAAGGCGGCGCCGCTCCCGGTCTCGTGGACCTGCGTGGTCTCGCACTGGGACATCAGTCCGCCGTCGCACATGTGGCAGTCGCCGCAGGAGATGTTGAACGGGATGACCACTCGGTCACCCGGCTTGATGTGGCTGACGCCGGAGCCGACCTCCTCGACGATCCCCATGGGCTCGTGTCCGAGGATGTCGCCCTCGCCCATGAACGGGCCGAACACCTCGTAGAGATGAAGATCCGAGCCGCACAGACCGCTGGAGGTGACCTTGATGATCGCGTCGGTCGCCTCCTGGATCTTGGGGTCCGGGACCTCGTCGATGCGGACGTCGCGCTTGCCGTGGTAGGTGAGTGCCTTCATGCCCCCGGCGTACCCGGAGCGGGTCGATCACACCGCGGCCGAGGGGTCCTTGCGTCGCATCTCGGTCGTGAGCGCGCGCTGAAGGTCCTCAATGCGGTCCTGGCCCCAGTAGAGCTCGCCGTCGAGCACGAGGACGGGCACGCCCCAGTGCCCGAGCGCGCCGAGGGCCTCGGTGTTCGCGTCCACCCGGAAGCGGATCGCGGGGTCCTCCAGCGCGGCTGCGCAGCCCGCCCAGGGAAGGCCGGCGCGCTCACAGACCGGACGCAGCCCGGCGTCGGTGGCGACGTCCGTGGCCTGCGCCCAGATCGCGCGGCTCGCCGCCAGGACGAACGGGCGCTCGAGCCCGAGGTCGCACGCGTGCTCGGCGACTAGCAGGCAGCGGATCGCACCGTCGCCGAGCGGGTCGTGGATCCGGCCGAACGGCATGCCCAGGCGACGCGCTTCGCGAGCGGTGTCCCGCAGGGTGTGCAGCCGCTTGGACAGCGGCACGGACTGGCCCCGCATGGCCATCGGGATGACCCCACGGAAGGTGATCTCGACGTCGTGGTCGTCGGCCAGGGCGAAGGCGCGCGGCGCCGCCAGATAGGAGTAGGGGCTCCGGAAGGAGAAGAAGAAGTCCACGGTCCGGGTCATGTCGGAGCCGTCCAGCCGAGCTCGTCGAGGCGCGTGACGATCTGCTCCAGCCGCTCGTGCGCGAAGAACCACTGGCCGTGGACGACCGCGATCGGTGTGTCGTAGAAGCCGCGGCGTCGCGCCGTCCGCTCGGCGGCGGCCACGCCCGCGTGGGTCTCGGGTGGATCGGCGGCGGCGCCTCCGCCGTGCGCATGCCATAGGGCCGCGAGCCGGTCGCGGGGGATCGGCCTGTCCCCGACGAGCCACAGCTCGCGCATCGCCGCCGTGGCGAACGCGGTGCGGGAGCCGTCCTCGTGGGGGAGGGCCGCGGTCCACGCGGCAAGGAACGCGGTGTCGCGCGCGGGGATCGTGCTGGTACGGGAGAGCGTGTGATGGTCCCGCGCAGCCAGGCGTCGCGCGTCGGTGAGCGCGAACTCGCGCTTGGCCTGTGCCGCGGGATCCTCGGCGATGCCGCGGGCGACGACGGGCTCGAGCCGGAGCGCGGCGCGGCGACCCCCGAGCCGCCGAGCCAGCCCGAGCACGGCCACCGCGCTGTGCGGGTCGTCGAAGGCGAAGAAGAGGCGCACGGTCGCGCTGCCCCCACAGGCTCGGCGGGCGGCAGCAGCCGAGCGGTGCGGTGCGTCCATTCGGGAGAGCGCCACGATCGTTCGCGGAAGCACCCGCCGCTGGAGGGTTTCTTGGACGCTCATGCGGCGACCAGGGGAGTCGTTAGTGACGGCGCGTCATCAGGCATGCGGCGATGACCGTAGCGGGAGACCCGGCCCACGTCAACGACGGAGGCGACTCAGCGGGGCGGGTACAGCGTGCGCGACCAGATCGTCGTGACCGTCTCTAGCACGCGCGCCGGGTCCGTCTTGCCCTCGCGGCCGAGCGCGTCGAGCAGGTAGCCCCCGAGCATCCGGACGAGTGCCCGGGCGATCTCGGGGGCGTCGATGGGCTCGAGCTCTCCCGAGGCCATCCGGGCGTCGATGGTCTGGGTCGTCAGCGTCACGAAGCCTTCGATCAAGCCGTTGTAGGCGACCTCGACGGAGGCGTCGTGGTAGGAGGCCTCGGCGACGGCGTGGATGACGGGGCCGTGGCGGACGTAGAACTCGACGAAGCCGGCCAGGCGCGCTCTCGCCACCTCGGGACCGATGTCCTCGTTCTGCGCCCACGCCTGGGCGACGGTGACGAGCTCGCCGCCGACCTCCTGGATGAGCACGAGCACGAGCGACGGGATGTCGTCGAAGTGCCGGTAGAAGACCGTGCGGGTGTGGCCGGTGCGGGCCATGAGGTCGTCCACCGAGAGCTCGCGGTAGGAGCGCTCACGCAGCAACTGCTGCGCGGACTCGAGGATCTGGCCCCGCGTCTCCTCGGGCGCCTGGCGGCGTCGCGTGCGCTGGACCTCGCTGGTCATCGTCGCCCGAGCGTAGCGCCGGAAGCCCAGGAGCAGAGACCTTGTTGACATGGCGTCTTCAAGCTGGTTACAGTAATGACGGGTTGTCACTAGCGGCCGTTCGGACGTCGCGTGAGTCGGGAGCAGGGGGCTATGGAGAGCGAGCAGTCGCACCGCATCGGTGGGCAAGGAGGGCGAACGCGGCGTCAGCTGGTGGGCGGCGCGGCCGCCTCGGGCGTGGCCGTCGCGGTGGGTGGGCAGCTCCTGCTCACAGAGCCCGCGCACAGCGCGACCCCGCTGAAGCCGTGCATCCCCGACGCCCCCGGCATCGAGACGGGAGCGATCGCCGCCACCCCGGACGGACGCCGGATCTGGAGCGTCGACACGCGCGGCCGAACGGTCACGGAACACAGCACGAAGACGCTCCGCCGCGGTCGTGCGCTCGACGTCGGCGGCACGCCGGTCGGCCTCGCGATCTCGCCGCGCGGGGGGACCGCGCTCGTCACGACCGCCGCCTACGACCACCCGGGCCTCGCGATCATCGATCTGCACACCCGGGAGATCGACCGCATCGACGTGGGGGAGGACCCCCGCGCCATCGCCTTCGCGCCCAGCGGCCGAACCGCGTACGTCGCCGGCGGCACCGCGAAGGGAACGCTGACGCCGGTGGTCCTGGGCAGCCGGCGCGTCCGCGGTCCGATCGCCCTCGGAGTCGATCCGCGCGGCGTGGCCGTGAGCCCTGATGGCAAGGTCGCGCTCGTCGCGCTCAACGGCGAGGCGAAGCTCGCCCTCGTGGACCTCGAGCGCGGCCGGGTCATCCGCCGCATCGCGACCGCCGCCTTCCCGGCGCTCGTCGCGTTCTCGCCCGACGGTCATCGTGCCCTCGTGACCCACAACGGCTTCGGCGCCCGGGCGATCTCCGTCGTCGACCTCGAGCGGCGCGCCGTCGTCGGCCGCGTCCGCGTCGGGGCCGATCCGGCGGGCGTGGCGTTCTCACGCTCCGGTCGCACCGCCGTCGTGACCGCCGTCGGCACGGCGACCGTGACGATCCTCGACGGCCGCAGCGGCCGCCGGCGCCGCACCGTCAGCCACGGCGGGTTCCCGCGCGCCGTCACCGTCAGCGGCACCCGGGCCCTCGTGGTCGATGCCCGCAGCGGCCTGCTCACCGCCATCAAGCTGGGGATGAACGCATGACCACGACCCGCCGTGACCTCCTCGCCGCCGGCGCCACCGGGGCGGCCGCCGTCCTCGGGGCCGGGACCCTGAGCACCGCTGCGCGCGCCGCGGCCGCAGGCTCCGGGCCCGCCGCGCGCAAGCCCAACATCCTGATCGTGATGTGTGACCAGGAGCGCTACCCGCAGCACGCGCCCGAGCACCTGCCGCTCCCGGCGCGTGACTTCCTCGATCAGCGGGGCGTGAGCTTCGACCGCGTCCATCACAGCGCGGTGCAGTGCTCCTCCGCCCGCGCCTGCATGTGGACGGGGATGTACACGCCGCAGAACGGGATCTTCGGGAACTTCCTGCAGAGCTGGCAGTTCTCGCTCGACCCCCGCATCCCCACCCTCGGCGACCTGATGAAGGAGCAGGGCTACACCACCGCCTACTACGGCAAGTGGCACCTGAGCATGGCCGGCGCCTCCGTTCCGGAGGGGCCGGGCGACAACCTCAAGGGCAACTACCTCGGGCCGTACGGCTTCGACTACTCGCAGATCTCCACGTCGCTCGAGCCCGCGGGCTACAACGACGGCGTCTACAACGACCCGCTGTGGACCCGGCAGGCCGTGCAGTGGCTCGAGTCCCACGGCGCCCAGGAGCAGCCGTGGTTCATGGTCGTCTCGCTGCTGAACCCGCACGACATCGCCTACTACCCGCGCGGGTTCGCCGCCGATGTCACCCGCCCGGACTGGGAGGTCAAGCTTCCGGTCAACTTCGACGACGACATCGCGACCAAGCCGACCGTTCACCGCCAGTACGCCAACGGGGCGGCGCTGATCCGTGGGGGCATCGACCACGCCGACATCCCGACCTGGAAGCGGCTGCTCAACACCTACTACGACCTCATCGTCAACACCGACGAGAACCTCGCCGCGGTCGTCAAGGCCCTGCACTCCTCGGGCGCGATGGACGACACGGTGATCATCCGCACCGCCGACCACGGAGAGATGGCCGGCTCGCACCGGGCCGTCGGCAAGGGGCCGATGATCTACGACGAGCAGCTCCGTGTGCCGCTCTCGATCTCCTGGCCCGGCCGGTTCGCCGCGGGCGTCCGGACCCCGGCGCTCGCCGAGGCGGTCGACCTCGTGCCGACCGTGCTCGAGCTGAGCGGCGTGTCCGATGCGATCTCCCGCTACCCCTGGCTGCGTGGGCGCTCGTTGATGCCGGCGCTCAAGAACCCGGCCACCGAGAAGGGCAAGGACTTCACGATCAGCACCTGCGACGAGGTCTGGTCGCCGACCGATTTCGCGGGGTCGGGGAAGCCGTGGCGGCGGCACGTGCGCGCTGCGCTCTCCGGGCATTTCAAGGTGGCGCGCTACGTCTCGATGTCGGGCAAGCCGCAGAAGGAGAACTCGGGCGACCAGGACTACGAGCTCTACGACCTCAGCGAGGACCCGTACGAGCTGCGGAACCTGGCCAACGATCCGGCCTACAAGCCGCTGTTGAACGACATGGTGTCCCGCCTGCGTGAGCTCGAGGACGAGCGGCTGCGCCCGGTCAAGGTGCCCCTCTCCGGGCAGGCCTCCCTGATCGAGACGATCCGCCCGGACCCCTACGGCCGGCCGGAGTCCGATCAGGAGCCGATGAGCTCGCCGGTCGAGGGCGTCCCGGGAGCTTACGTCCAGCTTCCGATCGGCGATCCGCACGTGCTCGAGGCCGTGTACGACGGCACCAGCGGGAAGCGGCTGCCGCAGTCGGCCGATCAGTCCCGGGCCGACGCGGAGGCCCGCGCCCGGGTCCGCGCCACCATGCTGTGCGAGCTCGGTCCGCCCGCGGCAAGATCCGCCACCAAGACCAGGGGACGCCGATGAGCACGGGAACGCGACGGGGGTTCCTGCAGGGAGCCCTGGCCGGAGCGGCGACGCCGCTGCTCGTCCACGCCGCTCCCGCGGCTGCGGCCGGCGGCAGCCCCCGCAGCGCAGGAGCGCTTCCGGCCTCGATGCCCGCCGCACGGCAGACGGCGATGCGCCGGGGCCGCGCGGTGGCCGTCGCACCCCACGGCGACCGCGTGCTCGTCGCCCACGACGCGCGCCGCACCGTGGCGATCATCGGGCCGCGCGGGACCACCCGGATCGTCGATATCGGCGGTCAGCCGCTCGACGTCGCCATCTCGCCCGACGGGCGGACCGGAGCGGTCGTGACCGCTTCCTGGGATCACCCGGGCCTCACGTTCCTCGACCTGGTTCGCGGCACGACGACGAAGCGAATCGACATCGGTCCGGCTCCCTCGTCGGTCGCCTTCAGCCGCGACGGGCGCCGCGTCCTCGTCACGGGCGGCGAGCAGGAGGGGACGGTGCACGTGATCGACGTCCGGCGCCGCAGCGTGCTCGCGTCAGCGCCCGTCGGGATCGTCCCGCGCGGCATCGCGATGGGTACTGCGGGGGCACCGGCCTGGATCGCGCTCAACGGGTCCGACCTCGTCGTCGGCGTCGACCAGCGGACCGGTCGCGTCCTCAAGACTCACCGGCACGCCCTGCGTTCGCCGGACCGGCTCGCGCTCGCCACCGACGGACACCGGCTGCTCGTCTCCCACGGCGGCAGGTCCGTGGACCACGTCAGCCTGCTCGACGTGAGCACGGGCCACAGCCGCCGACGCACCGTCGGGCGCCAGCCCTGCGACGTCGCCTGGACCCGCGGCGGCAGGCCGCTCGTGGCCCTGGGCGGGGAGGCGCGGCTCGTGCGGCTGGAAGCACGTGGCGCCAAGCGCATCCCGGTCACGGGAGCACCCCGCGGCCTGGCCGTCGCGGGCGGCCGGGCCTGGGCCGTCGACGGCCTGTCCGACCACGTCTCCCGGGTGCGCGTATGAGCCCGCTCGACCGTCGCGCCTTTCTCGCCGGCGCCGGGGCCTCTGCGCTCGCCGCTGGGCTCACCGGGCTGCCCGGCACCGAACCGGTCGCGGGTGCGGCCGCGAGCACCCCCGGACGCCGGCCCAACGTCCTCATCCTGATGACCGATCAGGAGCGCCACCAGGATCTGCTGCCCGAGGACCTGCCGACGCCGCTGCGCTGCTGGATGGATGAGAACGGCACGCGGATCGACCGCTTCCACGCGTCCTCCATGGCCTGCTCGCCTTCGCGCGCATCGTTCTGGACCGGCATGCACGCGCCGCAGCAGGGCGTGTACGGGACCTTCGTCGTGGGCTCGCAGTTCACGCTGGATCCGTCGATCCCGACGATCGGGGACCTCTTCAAGGAGGTCGGCTACCGGACCGCCTACTTCGGTAAGTGGCACCTGTCCTATCCCGGCGAACCGCCGACGAACCCGGAGGCCGCCTTCGACGTCGTGCAGGGCAGCCCGCTCGGCGGCTATGGCTTCGACGACTCGGCGATCTCGCCTCCCGCCGACGTCGGCGGCTACAACGACGGCTACACGAACGACCCGATCTGGACCGGGCAGGCCGTCTCGTGGCTCAAGCAGCACGCGAACGACGAGCAGCCGTGGATGTGCATCCTCAGCCTGCTGAACCCGCACGACATCCAGTTCTATCCACGCGGGTACGCGGTCGACTTCGAGCGCACGGATTACGAACCGGAGCTCTCGCCCTCGTTCGAGGCGAACCCGACGCTCGCCGACAAGCCGAGCGTGCAGTCGAAGTTCCGGGACGTGGTCGCGACGATCGCAGGGACACCCAAGGGCGTCTGGAACGACCCGACCTACTGGCGCAACCAGCAGAACACCTACCTCGACCTGATCGTCGGCACCGACGAGATGCTCGCCTCGGCGGTGAAGGCGGTCATCGACGCCGGGGCGTTGGAGGACACGGTGCTCGTCCGCACGTCGGACCACGGCGAGCTCGGCGGGGCTCACCGTCTGCAGAACAAGGGCACCACGATCTACGACGAGCAGAACCGGCTGCCGTTCACGGTCGTGTACCCGAAGCGGTTTCCGCGGGGCCGGCGTTCGCAGGCGCTCGGCGAGGCCGTCGACCTCGTCCCGACGCTGCTCGAGATCGCGGGGGAGGCGAACCCGATCTCCCGCTGGCCCTGGCTCCGGGGCGAGTCGCTCGTGCCGGCCCTCGAGGACCCCGACGCCCGCGGTCCCCGGGAGAGCGTGCTCTTCCGAATCGACGAATACCCCGTGTTCAACGCGGGGACCTCGATCCCGACGCGCTCGCACATCCGCCAGGTCTACGACGGCCGGTACAAGTTCGCGCGGTACGTCGCCGTCGCTGATCAGCACTTCGCCGGGCGGGAGCTGACCGACGAGCAGGAGTACGAGATGTACGACACCTGGAACGACCCGTACGAGACCCGGAACCTCGCGAACGACCCGGGCTACCAACGGCTGGCGAGCGAACTGCACGCGTTCCTGCTCGAGCGCGAACGGGCGAAGTACCGCCCGGTCGAGCTGCCCGCCTACGGCCCGCGGCCGCTGCTCACCGCGATCCCCGAGATCCCGAGCACGAACGCCTCCGGCAACGGGGTGCCCAACCCTTGGCCCGGGAGCCAACCCGGCTCCTACCTCACGGTGCCGTTCAAGCAGCCGTCGCCCGCGCGCTTCGTCTACGAGGGCAACCTCATGGAGGGGCTCCAGGGAAAGTCGGGCACCGTCAGCGGCGTCGACATGGCCCGCTTCTTCTGCGAGCTGATGCCGTGATGATCCGTCCGCTCCGCCGAGGGGCCGCCGCCCTCGTCGTCGCGCTCGCCGCGGCCGTGGCGCCGGCGGCCGCGAGCGCCCAGCCGGCGCTCGCGATCCCGAGCCCGTTCGAAGGCCCGTTGAAGCCGTATGCGGGGGCCGCCGCGACGGCCCAGCCGCTCCGCGGTCCCTGGCGGCCCGCGAACCCCGCGCTCGCCGCCGACGGTCGCAGCGGGAGCGGCCTGGCGGCGGGCAACGGCGCGGCCTCGCCGCTGCCGGGGCCCCTCGGGGTGAAGACCACGCGGCTGAGCTCGATGCTCGGCGGGACGTGCAGCAGCCTCGCCTTCGACGCCCGTGCGCGCTTGCTCGCGGTCTGCAACCTGCCGTTCGGTCCGGTTCTGGCGCTGACCGATCCGTCCACGCTCGGGGTCATCGCGCAGCTGCCGCTCCCGCCGCGACCGAGTGCCGACCGGGCCGATCCCGGCGGCGGGACGCACTTGCTCGTCCGCGCCGACGGGACACTGCTCGTCCCGACCAACCGTGGTGAGCTGCTGCATCTCGGGGTGGGGGAGAGCGGGTTCTCCACGCTCGGACAGGTCTCGCTCAGCGGCGTCCTCGCGTCGGGGGAGCAGCCCTTCGCCGTCGGCGCCGGCTACGACGGCTACGACTGGGTGACGGGGGCGCAGGGAACCGTCGTGACGGTCCCGCAGGACGGCCGCGGCGCGCCGCGAGCGCTCCGCCTCGGCGAGCCGATCGCCGAGGATCTCGCCACCGATCCGACCGGGACCTTCGTCGTCACGCGTGCGGCGCTCTACCGCCTCGCGGCACGGGCCGACGGTACGCCACGCGTCGTGTGGCGCCTGCCGCTCACAGTCGGGGTCACGGACGACGACTCCGGCCGGCTCCACCTCGGCTCCGGGACCCCGCCGGTGATGGTCGCGGGTGGGTACGTGGCGGTGGCCGACGGCAGCAACCCGCCGAACGTCAACGTGGCCCGGGTCGCAGGTCCGAACAGTCGCCGGCTCGCCTGCGCGGTGTCCGTGTTCGGGGCGGGCGCCGGCAGCGTCGAGGCGCACCTCGTGGTCGCCGCGCGCTCGCTCGTCGTCTCGAACGCCTACGGCTACCGAGGCCTCATGGCCACCGAGGGCGGTCGGACCACCACGGGTGGCATGGCACGCATCGTTGTCGGCAAGCACGGCTGTCGCACGGCCTGGCGAAGCCCCGAGATCTCACCGTCGGCGAACGCCGTGGTCTCGCGGAGCACCGGGCTGCTCTACACGGTCATCAAGCCCGCCGGGCTCCCGGACGACTGGCGGCTGGCCGCGCTGGACTGGCGGACCGGTGCGCTGAAGTTCTCAGTGCTCGCCGGCGAGGGCCTCGGCTTCAACAGCGACAACGGCGCGATGGTGCTCGGTCCGGACGGCGCCGCGTACGCAGGCTCCTTCGGAGGCGTCTCACGCTGGAAGGACGGCTGAGGCCGTAGGCCCTCTCCGCTCGGGTCTTCCCCATCGGGATGACATAAGCGACATTATCGAGCGTTGTTTCGCGAGAAGAAGAGAGGGGCCGGGTCGCGTCCCTCGGGCGACCCGGCCCCAGATGGCCGTGACTCCGATGACTATGTGCGCTGCTCGATGGTCTGCGCCTCCTGTCCGCCGTTGATCGAGATCATGCGCGGCTTCAGCCGCTCGGGCTTCGGGATGATCAGCGAGAGCACGCCGTTGTCCATGCTCGCGGTGATGGTGTCCGGGTCGACGCCGTCCGGGAGCTTCAGCCGACGCTCGAAGCGGCCGAACGTGCGCTCCGCGTGGGCGAAGCTCGTGCCCTGCGAGAGCTCTGGGCGCGTGCGCTCGCCGCGGACGAGCAAGTGACCGTCGCGGAGCTCGATGCTCACGTCCTCAACCCGCATCCCGGGTAGGTCCATCGTCAGGACGACGTCACCTTCGCTGACGGTCAGGTCCGCGTGAGGCAGGAACGCCGCGGCTCGCTGCCCGCCGGTGACGGGGGCGAACAGGGCGTCGAAGGGATCGGTCCACAGCATGAGAGCTACCTCCTGTCGTGAAAGGAACTTGTGCCTGCATCCCCTGTACTAGGTCGATCCGAGGCCGCGTCAACCCCCTCCTTCGAAAAACTTGGCTCAGGCAGCGCCCTCGAAGCGGGCGGCCAGCTTTCCGAGGGCCCGGTGCTCGATCTGTCGGATGCGTTCGGCGCTGACGCCAAGCCGGCCGCCGAGCTCGCGCATCGAGACGGCCGGTCCGTCGAGCCCGTACCGGGCGCGCAGGACCCCGCGCTCGCGCTCGGAGAGGCCGCGCAGCAGCGTGTGCAGATCGCTGGCGGTGATGGTCGTGAGGATCTGCTCGTAGGCGTCCTCGGCGAGCGGGTCGGCCAGCAGCTCGCCCAGCGTGCCGAGCTCAGCGGTCTCCTGGCCGAGCGGAGCGTCCAGAGCCCGTTGCGGCCGGTCCGCGGCCAGCAGCTCCTCGACCTGGGAGAGCTGTAGGCCGGTGTGATCGGCCAACTGCTGCGGGCTCGGAGCCGCGCTCTGCTGCTGGAGGACGTCCGCGTGGGCCTCCTTCACGCGGGCGAGCTCCCGCAGGGCACGGTCAGAGAGCACGACCGGACGCGCCAGCTCGGCCACGAGCTGCTGCATCGCCTGCCGCACCCACCACGTCGCGTAGCCCCAGAACGGCACCCCGCGCTCGGGGTCGTAGCGCTCCAGGGCCCGAAGGACCCCGACCACGCCCTCCTGCAAGAGCTCCTGCCGCTCGACCCGCGCGCCGCCGCGGTACACCCGGGCCATCGCCGCGACCCGGGGCATGCACGCCTCGACGATCAGCCCGCGCGCGTGCTCGTCACCGGACTGTGCAGCGACGACGAGCTCGGGTGCGAGCTCGTCGGGCTGCGCGGCGTAGGCCTCGTAGGCACCCGGGCGCAGCGCTCGCGAACGCGGCCGTGCCCGACCGACCTGCGGCGCAAGTGCCTCGTCGGCCCGCTCGCCGGCGCGCACGCCCTCTCGCAGTTCACGCCCCTCCCCTTCCCCCGCCATGGCCGAGATCTTCTCACCGTTCGCGGATCGACGCCTGCCCCTCACCGAGCACCCAGCGTCGGCCGTACCAGGCGTAAAGGGTGCCGCCGAGCACGGAGAACGAGGCTGCGAGCCATAGCGGTCCGGAGGCCGCCGCCCACACCGCAGCGGCGAGTGCGACCACGTAGGACGAGGCGCTCCCGCCTCCCCCACCCAGCACCCGGTGCACGAACACGCCCCTCTCGAGCCCACCGTCGAGCCGTCGCAGGCGCAGCAGCTGAACGCCCGAGACCACCGTGAAGACGGCGAGCCCGACGAGCAGCCATCCCGCCGTGCCGTGGCGGAGGGAGAGCGACGCGAGGCCGATCTGCACGGCGACCGCGGCGCCGAGGGTGGAGAAGCACCACGAAGGCACGGTCGGTCGACTCACGTGGTTCCGTCGTCGTCCCGAAGGCCGGCAGCGCGTCGCATCGCGCTACGGAGCCTGCGCAGCCCGTCCGGGTCGTCGGTGAGACGGGCAGCGACGCTGCCGCCCGAAGCCAGACCGTGCAGCGCGAACGCCACGTCGGCCGGAGCGGCGTCGGTGAGCCCTCCCCCGGCCTGGGCGTCGGCGACCACGTGTTCGAGGGTGCGCAGCCACCGGCGCACCACTGCCGCAAGGTGATCGTGAAGTGCGCCTGGCCGGGCGTCGTACTCGACCGAGGCCGTGGTGATGAAGCAGCCACCGGGGAAGTCCCGGCGGCGAAGGTGCTCGACCCAGTTGTCGATCAGCACCTCGAGCCGCTCGACGCCCGGCCCCGCCGCCTCTGCAGGCGTCCAGACGGCCCGTGTGAACCGTTCCACGGCCTCCTCTAGTACCGCGAGCTGCATGCGCTCCTTGTCCCCGAACCGGCCGATGAGCCCGCTCTTGCTCATGGACAGCTGGTCGGCGAGCCGCCCGATGGTCAGCCCCTCGAGCCCCTCGACCGACGCGAGGTCGACCCCCGCCGAGATGGTGCGCAGCCGACTGTCTTCGACGTCCGTCTCCTTGCGCTTTGCCATGGTGTCGACTATACAGCACGAACGATCGTTCGCAACCAGGAGGTTCGCATGCAGATCAGGTGGCTGGGATGGGCTGGGCTCGAACTCGAGGTGCAGGGCTCGACGCTCGTGATCGACCCCCTCGCCGACGCGGGGGCGGTGTTCGCACCGTTCGGAGCCCGGGCGGAAGACGTTCCGCTCCCGGCGGTTCACGCTGCCCAGCCGGGCCTCGCCGTAGCGGGACTGCTCACCCACCTGCACCGCGATCACGCCGACGCGGGGGCACTGCGGGCGGCGCTCGCCGAGGGCGCCCCCGTCCTCGAGCCGCAGCGCGTCCCCGGAGGGCCGACGGACGACCTCGCGATGCTCCAGGCAGAGCACGAGCTCCAGGCGGCCGGGCTGCATCGACGCCGAGTCGCGGCGTGGGAGCGGTTCGAGCTGCCGCCCTTCACGGTCACGGCGCTGCCGGCCGTCGACGGGCTCGGTGACCCGCAGGTGTCCTGGCTCGTGGAGGCGGAGGGTAGGCGCGTGCTCCACCTCGGGGACACGATGCACCACGGGTGGTTCTGGCGATTCGTGCAGCGCTTCGGACCCATCGACGTCGTGTTGCTGCCCGTCAACGGCGCGGTGGTGGACTTTCCCCACCGCCAGCCGGCGAGCCCGCTGCCCGTCGCGATGACGCCGGAGCAGGCGGTCGCCGCTGCCCGGGTGCTCGGCGCCGGTCTCGCCGTTCCGATCCACGCGGACGGCTACGAACTCCGCGGGGCCTACGAGCCGAGCCCGGCCGCGGCAGAGGCATTCATTGTGGCCGCGGTGCGGCTCGGCTGCCCCGCCGTCCTGCCCGAGCTCGGAAGGCCTTTGTCTCTCCCTTGACGAGACGCTCCCGAGGTATATAGTTGCGTAGACAACTAGTCGGAGGGCCACCCATGAAGCTTCAGGGCTTGCACCACATCACGATGATCACCGGCGACGCCCAGGCGAACGTCGCGTTCTACGCGGACGTGCTGGGGCTGCGGCTGGTCAAGAAGACGGTCAACTTCGATGCGCCTGACGCCTACCACCTGTACTTCGGCGACGAGCAGGGCTCCCCCGGCTCGATCCTCACGTGGTTCGAGTTCGCGGGCGCCGCCCCCGGCCGTGCCGGGGCGGGCATGGTGCACTCGATCCAGCTCGGCGTCGCCTCGACGGCCGCTCTCGACTTCTGGGCGGAGCGCCTGACCGCGAAGGGCTACGCCGCCGAGCGTGACGGCGATCGGTTGCGTTTCGCGGACGATGACGGTCTGCGGTTCGAGCTCGTGGTCGCGGACGACGGCAACCCGCCGCTGCGGGCGGAGCACCCGGAGGTTCCCGCGGAGCACGCGATCCTGGGTGTGGAGGGCGTCCGGGCCTACCGGTCGCGGGGACTCGACGCCGACCGGGCACTCCTGACGGACACGCTCGGCTTCACCGACGAGGGCGACGGGCGGTACCGACTTCAGGGGGACGAGCGCCACCTGCACTGGACCTACGACGCCCCGCCGTCCCAGCGCGCGCAGCAGGGCTCGGGGACCGTGCACCACATCGCTTGGCACGCACTGGACGAGGAGCACGTCGCGTGGCAGCAACGGGTGGCCGAGGCGGGCATGCACGTCACGCCCGTGATCGATCGCGACTACTTCGACGCGATCTACTTCCGCCAGCCGCAGGGCATCCTCTTCGAGATCGCGACCACTTCGCCGGGCTTCGCCGTCGACGAAGCGGTCGACCGTCTGGGTGAGGCGCTGCGCCTGCCGAGCCAGCACGAGCACCTGCGCCCGCAGCTCGAGCAGGTGCTGATCCCCCTCGTCAACCCTCGGACCGAGGCACGCGCATGAGCGGTCTGATCCATCAGGAGCGACCCGCGAACGGCGACCCGGCCGGGCTGCTGATCCTCCACCACGGGCGCGGGGCGAACGAGCACGACCTGCTCGGCCTCGCCGACGTCCTGGACCCCGAGCGACGCCTTCACGTCGTGACCCCTCGCGGGCCGCTCCAGGTCCCGGGCTGGCCCGGCCACCACTGGTACACGGTGCCACGGGTCGGCTTCCCGGACCCGGACACCTTCCGCGCCGCCTACGCCGAGCTCGCCGGGTTCCACGACGAGCTCTGGGAGCGCACAGGGCTGGGCCCGGATCAGACCGTCTTCGGTGGGTTCTCCATGGGCTCGGTCATGAGCTACGCGCTCGGCCTCTCAGGGGACCGGCCCGTGCCCGCAGGCCTGCTCGCGTTCTCGGGGTTCGTGCCGACCGTGGAGGGATGGCAGTCGGAGCTCTCCTCCCGGAGTGACCTTCCGGTGTTCATCGCGCACGGCCGGCAGGACCCGATCATGGAGGTCGGCTTCGCGCGGCGCGCGAAGGAGCTGCTCGAGGCGGGTGGGCTCCCCGTCGACTATCACGAGTCCGACGCCGCCCACCACATCGACCCGGCCCACGTCCCGGCCGCGGTCGCATGGCTGGAAGCGCGCGTGGCGGCCTTCGGCGGCTGACGGGCGCCCGGCGTTCGACCGGTCAGCTCGCGCCGCGTCCTCCGTCGGCCCGCAGCCGGTAGCCGGCCCCACGGACCGTCTCGAGGGACTCGACACCGAAGGGCCGGTCGACCTTCTCGCGGAGGTAGCGGACGTAGACGTCGACGACGTTGGAGCGGTTCTCGTAGTCGTAGTCCCAGGCGTGTTCGATCAGGGCGAGCCGTTCGAGAACCTCGCCGGGACGGCGCATGAAGGTCTGCAGCAGCGCGAACTCCTTCGTCGAGAGGGAGATGTCCGCGCTACCCCGGCGGACACGGCGGGAGGCGGGGTCGAGTTCGAGGTCGCCGACGGTGAGGACCGCGGGGCGCTCGACCGGACCGCGCCGCACCAGGGCGCGCAGGCGGGCGCCGAGCTCGGCGAAGGAGAACGGCTTGGTCAGATAGTCATCGGCGCCGCCATCCAGGCCGGCGACCCTGTCCTCGATCGCGTCCCGGGCAGTCAGCATGAGGACTGGGATCCAGACGCCATCGGCGCGGAGACGGCGGCAGGTCTCGAAGCCGTCGATGCCCGGGAGCATCACGTCGAGGATCACCGCGTCGTACTCGGTCGAGCCCGCCATCCAGAGCGCGTCCTCGCCACGAATCGCCACGTCGGCGGCCATGCCGTCGGCCATCAGCCCTCTCCGGATGAGGCCGGCCATCTTGACCTCGTCCTCGACGATCAGTACGCGCATGTGCAGGCATTCTGGCGGCTCCGGATGAGCGTCGGATGAGAGCCCGGGCAGAGATGAGAGCGCGCTCATCGGCTCTCACCGAGCGCTCACGGACCGTCCGTAGCTTCGTTGGCGTCGGACCCCTCAACCCCAAGGAGTTTCATGCCCAACCAGCCCAAGAAGATCCTCACCTACGTCGGTGCCCTCGCCGCCCTCGGCCTCGGCGGCTCGGCCCTCGCCAACGCTGCGACCAGCTCGAACCCCACGCCGGCCCCCGCGGCCTCCTCGCAGGCCGCTGAGCAGCCCGGAACCGAGGCCAACGACGCGGCCGAGGCGCCGGGGACCGAGACCAACGACGGTCCCGACCAGGGGGACGCGGCCGTGAGCGCCGCGGACGCCAAGCGGGCCGGTGACGCCGCGCTGGCCTCGGTCGGCAGCGGCAAGGTCTCCGAGGTCGACAGCGAGACGCCCGACCTGAACGAGGCGGCGGACACGCCGGAGAAGGGCGACAAGGCCGACCCGGCCTTCGAGAAGAACGCCGCCTACTCGGTCGAGATCACCAAGGCCGACGGCTCGGTCGTCGACGTCTCCCTCGATAAGTCGTTCAAGGTCCTCGGCACCCAGGCCGCCGACCAGGGCGATCAGGACGGTCAGAACGAGCAGAACGACGCCGCCGAGGTGACGCCCGCGAAGTAGCCCTCCGCTCCCAGCACGGCACCACGAGAGCCCGGCACCCGCCGGGCTCTCCGCGTTCCTCCCGCGTCGGCCCCGGCCGCGTCAGCCGGTCACCTCTCAGTGGCTCCTCCGGCCCGGAAGGCGCGCTCGCCGGGGTCCCCGCAAGCGGCAGGCGAAGCTCCAGGCACGCGGGTCGCCCCGAGACCACCCGAAGGGTTCCCCCGTCCGCCTCCGCGAGGGCGCGGGCGAGGTGAAGGCCGATGCCCGTCCCGCCGCCGCCGCTCGTGCCCCGCTCGAAGATCCGTTCCCGGTCGCCCTCGGCCACGCCGGGCCCTTCGTCCTGCACCATCAAGGTCGCTCGCGGACCGTCCTCACGCACGCGGAGGTCGACGTCACCCTGCCCGTGGCGTAAGGCGTTCTCGAGCAGGACGTCGAGGACCTGGCCGACCATCCCGGGCGAGGCCACGACACTCACGCCGGGGGAGGCGTCTCCCCGCACGGCTCGCTCCTGCGCGGCGAAGACGGGCTTCCACGTCGCGACGTGCTCCGCGGCTGCGGCGGAGAGGTCCAGCCGGACCGCGCGGCCGAGCGCGCTCTTGACGGGCGTAGGCGAGCAGCTCCACGATCGTGGCCTCGAGGCGGTCAGCCTCGCGCAGGGCGGCGGCGGTCTCCTCCTCCCGCACCGCCGGGTCATCGACGAGCGCAAGCTCCTCGACGCGCAGGCGCAGCGCGGTGAGCGGCGTGCGCATCTGGTGGGAGACGTTGGCCGAGAACTCGCGCTCCCGAGCGACCAGGCGCGCGATCTGCTTCGCGCTGTGGTCCAGCGCGCTACCGATCGCATCGATCTCGGGCACCCCCGATCGCGGTGCCCGCGCGGAGAAGTCCCCTTCGCCCAGCCGCACCGAGGCGGCGGCCACCCGCTCCAGCGGGCGCGAGAGCCGGCGGGCCTGGACGACGGCCAGCGCCACGGCGAGGCCGAGCCCGCCCAGACCGAACAGCAGGATGAGCAGCAGCACCCGGCCGATCCGGGCGGACTCCTCGCTCCTCGGCGCGGCGACCTCGACGGTGGCGTTGCGAGCGGACGACGCCCGGCTGCTCCGCACGCCGTCCCCCAGGCGCGCGCCGGCGACGATCGTGCGTCCCCCGACCGTCACCGTGACCCGATGCCCCGGGTCGATACGACGGGCGAACGTCGCCGCGGTGATCGGCTGGCCCGCCTCGAGCCGGGCGTCGACGAGAGCACCGACCACGTCGGCTTCGCGCTCGAGCCGGAAGGACTGATCGGTGCCGACCCTCGCGGTCTCCACCACCACCAACGGGACGCCCAGCACCAGGAGAGCTGCCACCGCCGTGGCGATCGTCGAGCGGATCAGGCGCTGGCGGACGGTCACGGCTCGAAGCGCAGCCCAACGCCGCGCACCGTGATCAGGTGCCGCGGCGCCTGCGCGTCGTCCCCGAGCTTCTTCCGCAGCCAGGAGACGTGCATGTCAAGCGTCTTGGTCGAGCCGAACCAGTTCTCGTCCCACACCTCGGTCATGATCCGCTCCCGTCGGACCACCCGGCCCGCCTCGCGGACGAGTAGCTCGAGCAGGTCAAACTCCTTCGGCGCCAGCTCCAGTTCCGCCTCACCGCGCCAGGCTCGCCGGGCCGAGACGTCGACCCTGACCTCGCCGGCCACGACTGAGTCGGACTCGACCCGACGCAGCTGCGCGCGGACGCGGGCGAGGAGCACCGCGACGCCGAAGGGCTTGGTCACGTAGTCGTCGGCGCCGGCGTCGAGCCCCGTGACCGCATCGAGCTCGCTGTCTCGAGCGGTGAGGAAGACGATTGGGACGCCAGGCCTTGTCGCCCGCACGCGGCGACACACCTCGAGCCCGTCGAGCCCCGGGAGGCCGATGTCGAGGACGAGCAGTGCGTGCGTCCCCTCCACCGCCGCCGCGGCGGCATCGAGACCGTTCGCGAACGCTTCCACCCGATGGCCCTCGCGCTCCAGGGCCCGGACCAACGGGACGCGGATCCCGTCGTCGTCCTCGGCCAAGAGCAGATGCGCCACGCGGTGATCGTACGGCCGACGCGCCGACCCTCCAGAACCTTTGCTCAAGGTTTGCCATCCGCCGCCCTGCCGGTGACCGAGCGATCTCCAAGATGCGCAAGCAGCAGGGCATCCATACCTTCGAGGACCAGGAGTCCACCATGCAGCCCACCCCCAGCACGACGCCCGACCTGACCGACACCGTCCGTGACCTCGCCACTCGAGCCACCGTCGCGGTCGGCCTGCTCGGCGTCGGCCTGATCCACGTCATCGACTCGGTCGGCAAGTACACCGAGACCCCCTACCTGTTCTGGATGTACATGGGCCTGATCGTCTCGAGCATCGCGATCGCCGGTGCGCTGCTCTTCACCAGATCGCGCCTCGCGATGCCCGCCGCCATCGGCCTGGTCGCAAGCGCTCTGATCGGCTTCCTCCTCGACCGCACCACCGGCCTGCCCGCCGGCGCCACCGGCGACATCGGCAACTGGGTCGAGCCGATCGGCCTGGCCAACATGTTCGTCGAGGGCGCGATCCTCTTCGTCGCCGTGCCCGCCCAGCTGCTGGCCGGCCGGGTCGGCCTCACCGCCGGTGCGCGGACCGGGACCCTCGCAGTCCAGCCGGCCGTCTAGGTTCGCGCAGCGTCAAGGGCTCGGCGTCAGCCGGCCGAGCGGCTCACCCGTCACCGGCAGGCACGGTCAGGCGCACCACCGCGCCCGGCGCCCCGTCCGCGCGTCGGCCGGCGGTCGCGGTTCCCCCGTGGGCGGTCACGATCGCCAGCACGATCGCGAGCCCGAGCCCGCTACCGCCCCGGCCACGGGCCGAGTCCGCTCGGGTGAAGCGCTCGAACGCGGAGTCGACGAAGCCCTCCGGGAACCCGGTGACCGTCGTCGAGGACGTGGAGTTCGACCCCGTCGGTCCGTTCCTCGGCGCCGAGCACGATGTGCCGCCCGCCGTGGCGCAAGCGCGTTGTCGACCAGATTTCCGAGCGCCTGCTCGAAACGGAGCGGGTCGACGCGCGCCGTGAGCCCCTCGGGGACCTCGATCGCGATCTGCGCGCCGGCCTCCTCGGCGCGCCGCTCGAAGCGGCGGCGGACATCCTCGAAGAGCTCGGCGACCGACGTCGCCTGCAGGCGGATCGGCAGACGCCCCTGATCAGAGCGGGCGATCACGAGCAGATCCTCGGCCAGCTGGATGAGCCGATCGGTCTCCTCCCCCACCGACGCCAGCGCCGCCCGATGCTCCTCGCCGCTGACCCCGTCGCGCAGCGCCAGCTCGATCTCCGCCTTGACGATGGCCAGCGGCGTCCGCAGCTCATGGCTGGCGTCGGACACGAAGGTTCGTTCCCGCTCCAGCGTCTCCTCCAGGCGGGCCAGCAGGCTGTTGAGCGTGTGCCCGAGCCGCCCGATCTCGTCATCGGCCGCCGGAACCGGAAGCCGGCCGGATGGCCCGGCCGCCTGGATCTCCCCCGCGCGTCGTCGCATCCTCTCCACCGGACGGAGCGCCGCTGCCGTGGCGAGGTACCCGGCCAGCGATGCAAGGAGCAGCGCGACCGGACCTCCCAGAAGCAGGAGACTCGCAAGGCTGCGCAGCGCGTCCCGCCGGTCCTCGAGCGTCGCCCCGACGAGCACGACCGACGTGGAGCCCTTCGCGGTGACCGGCGCCGCGAGCACGCGTACGGGATCACCCTCCCCCGGTACGCGCTTCCCGTCGATCAGCGTGACGCCTCGACGAGCCCGCGCCAGCTCCTCCGGGGTCAGGAACGAGGCGCCTCGGAGGGTCGGGGTGCTGTCCACGACCGCCCCCGTGGGACTGATCACCTGCGCGAGGTTCTCCCCCTCCTCGGTCAGGGCGCTCCGGCCGACCGGCGTGAGCGTCACCCGGCCGGTCTGCACGAGGGCGGTGAGGTCGCCGGCCCGGGCCCGGAGCCCCTGGTCGACCGTGGCGTCAAGCTCGCTGCTCAGCCGAAGGTAGACGAACAGTCCGGTGGCGGCCAGCACGACCGCCATCACCGCCGTCAGGGCGAGCGTCACGCGGATCCGAACGGACAGCCGCTGCAGCAGCATCATCGTCTCGATCTTGACGCGACACGACCGGCGGCCCGGTTGATTGGAGGCGCACAGTCGTCTTCTCGGGGCATGGTGACCCCGAGGACTACCGACGCGCGATGAGCTGCGGGTGAGCTCCCCCCGCGCGAAGCGCCGGTCGAGGATCTCCGTCGCGCTCTCCGGGGGTCCATCGTCTTCCGAGGCCCCGCGCGCCGGACCACGAGCACGTAGAACAGGCAGGCGGCACCAGCGTCCAGAAGACCGCCATCCACAACCACATCCACGGGGTGTCGTGCCATCCGTACATCGAGACTCCTTCTGTTCGTCGGCGGGACCCACAAGGTGACTATCGCCGACTGCCTTCGGCCCCGGGTCAGGGTGTTCTGCGGGGTTCCGCCGTGGCGAACTACGTGCGTCCTGACCTTCATCCGGCGACGAGCCCGATGAGCATCGTCGCCCGGTCCGCCAGGGCCAGCAGCGGCTGCGCGGCAAGGCCGAAGAGCAGCACGGCCGCGGCGGAGCCGAAGAGCCCGGTCCGCAGAACATGGCGACCGGCGAGGCTACGGCCGAGGTCCGGCGGCTCGGTCGGGGTCGGCTCGAGGACGGCGGGCGCGAGCAGGCGCAGGTAGTAGAAGAGCGAGATCACCGTGTTGACGACCGCGACGAACGCCAACCAGCCCTGGCCGGCGTCGATCGAGGCGGTGAAGAGCTCGAGCTTGCCGACGAACCCGGCCACCGGCGGGATGCCGACGAGCGAGAGCAAGCTGAGGCCCAGCGCAGCGGCCTGCCAGGGATGGCGACGGCCGAGCCCCGCGAAGGCGGAGAGCTCGACGGAGCCCCGCTCTCGCTGGACGGCGACGACCACCGCGAAGGCGGCGAGGTTCGAGACCGCGTAGGCCAGCGCGTAGTAGACGAACGCGGGCAGCGCCGTGTCCGAGCGCTCGAGCGCGGCGACGGCCATGAGCAAGTAGCCGGACTGGGCGATCGAGGAGTAGGCGAGCAGCCGCACCGCGCTGCTCTGGCGCAAGGCGGCGAGGTTTCCGAGGGTCATCGTCACCGCCGCGACCACCGCGACCACCGTGCTCCATCCCACGAGATCCCCCGGCAGCGCCAGCGTGAGCACCCGGCTGAGCGCGACCAGGCCGGCGAGCTTGGGCAGCACCGAGAGGTAGGCGGCGACGGCGATCGGGGCGCCGTCGTAGGCATCCGGCGTCCAGAAGTGGAACGGCACCACGGCGGCCTTGTAGAAGAGGCCGACGAGCACGAGGCCGGTGGAGACGGCGACCACGCCGGCGGGGGCCCGCTCGAGCGCCCGGCCGATCTCGGCCAGCGAGGTCGTGCCCGCCAGCCCGAACCACCAGCTGAGGCCGTAGACCATGACCGCGCCGCTCACGGTCCCGAAGACGTAGTACTTGATCGAGGCCTCGTTGGCCCGAGTGGAGCCGCGCTGGTACCCGGTGAGGACGAAGGTCGCGAGGCCGAGCGCGCCGATGGCGAGCGCGAGCAGCGCCGCGTCGGCGGTCATCCCGAGGACGACGCAGCAGAGCGAGGCGAAGGTGAGCATCGCGTAGAACTCGCCCTCCCGGTCGGTGCCCTGCAGGGCGGGCGCCGCGAGGGCGACGCAGGCCGCCCCGGCCACGCCGACGATGCCGGCCAGGACGAGCGAGAGGCCGTCGACCAGGAGCGTGCCGGACATCGTCGCGCGGAACCCACGGTCGAGCCACACCGCGGCCGCGAGCGCTGCGCAGGTCAGGTGCGTTCCGGCGACCCAGGCCCCGACGAGCCGCTGACGCTCCCGCGGCAGCACCATCGCCAGGACGACGGCGACAATCGCCCCAAGGGTGAGGACGCCGATCGGCCAGAGCCACGCGAGCTCCTGGAGCATCATGTCCTCGGCGGCCTTGGCCTGCTCGAGGGTGCCCCCGTTGCCGTTCACGTCAGCCAACTCGCCGCGTGGATGGCGTCGAGGGCCAGGCGGGGGTAGATCCCGAGCGCGACCGTGAGCACCAGCAGCGGCGTGAGCGTGAGCCACTCACGCCGGGTGAGGTCGGTGAGCCCGGTCAGGCGCTCGGGGGTCTCCCCCATGAACGCGCGCTGCAGCGCGAGCAGGAACAGCCCGGCGGTGATGACGATGCCCGTGACCGCGAGGGCGCCGACGGCCGGGAAGGCGTCGAACGCGCCGAGGAAGAGCTGCAGCTCCGCCGGGAACTGCGCGAGCCCGGGCAGGCCGAGCGAGGCGAAGAAGACCAGCGCGGTCACCGCACCGAAGACGGGCAGCGGCCGGAAGAGCCCACCGAGCTCGCGCAGATCACGCGTGCCCGCCTTCTCCGCGAGCATCCCCGCCAGGAGGAAGAGCGCGCCGGTGACCACGCCGTGGGCGACCATCTGCAGGACCGCGCCGTCGATCGCGAGCTCCCGGCCCCGTTCGCTGACCCCGGTGGCCGCCGCGGCCGCCACGCCGATGACCACGTACCCCATGTGGTTGATCGACGTGTAGGCGATGAGCCGCTTGAGGTCGGTCTGCGCGAGCGCGACGAGGCTCCCGTAGAGCGCGGAGAACAGGCCGAGCAGGGCGACCGGGAGCGCGTACTCCTGGAAGGCCTCCGGCAGCATCTGCAGGTTCACCCGGATCAGGCCGTAGACGCCGAGTTTCAGCAGCACCCCGGCGAGCAGGACGCTGCCCGAGGTCGGGGCCTCGACGTGGGCGGCCGGAAGCCAGGTGTGGAACGGGGCGATCGGGGTCTTGATGGCGAAGCCGACGAAGAACGCGAGGAAGGCGAGCGAGGCGCCGAGCCCGCTGCCGGCCAGCGGCTGCTCCTCCGCGAGGCGGATCATGTTGAACGTCCCCGGATCGCTGGCCAGGTACAGCGCGATGATTCCGAGCAGCACCGGCAGCGAGCCGATCAGCGTGTAGAGGAAGAACTTCAGCGCGGCGTACCGGCGCTGCTCCCCGCCCCAGAGGGCGATGAGGAAGTACATCGCCACGAGGGTCACGTCGAAGGCGATGTAGAAGAGGAAGAAGTCCTCCGCGAGGAAGAACGCGAGGCAGGACGCCTCCAGCAGCAGGAGCAGCCCGGCGGCGGCGCGCGACATGGGATCCGGACCGAGCCCGTGGACGATCGACACCGCGAACAGCACGACGGTGAGCGCCGCGAGCACGAGCGCCATGCCGTCGACGCCCAGGCGCCAGGCGACGTCGAGGGTCGGGATCCAGGTCGCCTCCTCGACCAGCTGCATCCCGCGGCCCGGATCGAAGCGGATCCAGGTCGCCGCGACGCAGAGCCCGGCGACCGCGGTGGCGGCGAACGCGAGCGCTTGCGGCCACCGGCTCGCCCCGCGGGGCAGCAGCGGGGTCGCCGCGGCGGCCAGGAGGGGGAGGACGACGGACAGGGTGAGCCAGGGCATCAGAAGATCACGGTCATGAGAAGGAGGAGCGCGATCGCGGCGGTGCCGAGGATCGCGTCACGGAGGTATTCGTGGAGGTGGCCGGACTGGAGGCGCTGCGACCGGCCGCCGGCGCGACCGATCCGGATCGCCAGGCCGTCGACGAGTGCGTCGATGCCGCTGCGCTCGAGCCGGTCCGAGCCGCGCCCGGCCGCCAGCCCGGCCCGGCCCGCGGCGTCGACGGCACGGTCGAGGCCACGGCGCTCGGCGAGGTCGCCGCCCCGGGAGAGGAGGAGTGCGCCTCGCGCGAGGCCGTCGACACCCCGGTCGAGCCCGGCGCGTTCCGCCCGGTCGAGCACCGTGCCGATCCCGCGCACGACGGTGGCCACGGCAGGGGGCGAAAGCGCCGACACGAAATCCGGGCGCCCGCTGCGGCCCGCTCGCCACGCGGGGGCGGCGCGGGCCACGAGGACGCCCCCGGCGCCGAGGGTGACCGCCAGCAGCGAGAGCAGCAGCGCGGGCGTCGAGGTCGGGAGCGGACCGGCCTCGAGCAGGCGCTCGACCGGGCCGCCGAGCGCTCCGAGGGTGAGGCTGCCGAGCGCCGAGAGCCCGAGCGCGGGGAGCATCCACGCCCGTCCGGCCGTCTCGGTCGCGGACGCATGCCCGCTCGCCCCCGCCGGATCCCAGAGCACGAGCGCCACCCGGAGCATGTAGCCGGCCGCACCGGCCGCCGCCAGGAGGGCCAGCACGAACCAGGCGGCGTGCAGCTCGGAGGCGGCCACGACGTGGTCCTTGCTCCAGAAGACCGCCAGCGGCGGCACGGCGGCGATGCTCGCCGCGCACACCGCGAAGAGCGCGAACGTCCGCGGATCGTCCCGGCCTGCCCCCCGCACCTGCTCGAGGCCCGTCCCGCCGCGGGCGTGCTGGAAGAGCCCGGCGGCCAGGAACAGCCCCGACTTCCCGGCGGCGTGTGCGATCAGATGGAAGAGCGCGACGGCGGGACCGCCTGCGGCCAGGCCGAGGAGCATGAGCCCGAGATGGCTCGAGGTCGAGCCGGCGAGCACGCGCTTCAGGTCGTCCTGGGTGAGCGCGATGAGCGCGCCCGCCACGGCGGTGAGCGCCCCGAGCCACCCGACCACCTCGAGCGGCCAGCCGGCCAGCAGCGGCGCACTCCGGATGAGCAGGTAGACGCCCGCAGCCACCATCGTGGCCGAGTGGAGCAGCGCGCTCACCGGGGTCGGCCCGGCCATCGCCCCGCCGAGCCAGCCCTGGAGCGGCACCTGTGCGCTCTTGCCCGCGGCCGCGAGGATGAGGCCGAGCGCGACGAGCACCCCGAAGCCGCCGTCCGGGCGAGTGTCGGTGAAGGCGAGTGAGCCGGTCGCGGCCAAGAGCGCGAGCAGCGCGACGTAGAGCCCGACGTCGGCCGAGCGGGTCGTCAGGAACGCGCGAAGCGCTCCCCGGTCCCCCGCCTCCGTACGCGAGAACGCGATCAACCGTGCACTGGCCGCGCCGACGAGCTCCCAGCAGAAGAGGAGCGGCAAGTAGCCGTCGGCGAGGACGAGGCCTTGCATGGCGGCCAGGAAGGCGAGCAGCCCGGCGAGCGCGGAGGCCCGTCGCGGCTCCTCGGCGAAGTATCCGACCGCGTAGACGAGCACTACGGCGCCGACCACGGCCACGGTCGCGCTCATCGCCGCCGAGAGCGCGTCGAGCCGCACCCCGAGCCGGAGCCCGGCCGCGGGCAGCCAGTCGAACCCGCTCGTGGCCCGCTCTCCCCCGGCCGCGGCGACCAGCAGCGCCAGTGCCGGAACCGCGGCGAGCAGCCCGCCGACCGCGGCGACCGGGCCGGGGCGTGGCGCCACGCGAACGGCCAGAGCGGCGAGCGCCGGGGCGAGGACGCAGGCCCAGAGCAGGAGCGTCATCAGCCCTTGAGCTCCGTCAGGTCGTCGATCTCCGCCGTCTTGGAGGTGCGGAACGCGCTGACGACCAGCCCGAAGCCGATCGCCGCCTCCACCGCCATGAGCGTCATCAGGATGAGCACGAGGAAGGCGCCGCTCGTGGCCTCCGGGTGGCTGAAGCGCAGGAAGCCGATGACGTTCAGCATCGCCGCGCCGAGCATCAGCTCGACGCCCATCATCACCATGATCGTGTTCGTCTGGCCGAGGGCGCCGTAGAGCCCGATCCCGAACATCACCGCGGCGAACACGAGCACGACAGGAAGCGTGATCACGGGTGCCCCTCCCCGTCGGGCGCGGGAAGCCCGAGCCGCCCACCGTGCTTGGCGAGCAGCACCCCGCCGATCATCGTGAAGAGGATCGTGGTGGCTGCGAAGAGGAAGGTGATCATCGAGCGGCCCATGACCTCGAAGCCGATCGCCCGCACGTCGGGCGCGCTCGTCCCGACCACCCGCACCGGCCAGTCCGTGAGGACCGCTACGGCCGCCAGGGCCAGCCCGGCCAGCACCGAGACCGCGATCGAGCGGCGCTTGTCGTGCGTCATGTCCATCCCCATCAGGCCGCCCGGGTCGGGCATGAACATGACCATGAAGAAGGTCATCGTGACCATCTCGCCGCTCATCATCAGGAGCATCAGGACCCCGAGGAACTCGCTGGCCAGCGCCAGGAAGACGAGCCCCTCCAGCGCGAGCGCGGCGAGCAGCAGCAGCCCGGCCCGGGCCATCGAGCTCGTCCGGAAGACCTGCAGGCCCGTGTAGAGCATCCCGAGCGCCGCAGGCCAGAAGACGAGGGCGGTGGTCAGCGGGCTCATCGGTAGAAGAGGAGGGTCACGAGGCCGGCGTGGACGATCGCCAGGAGCGCGAGCGGGTTCGCGACCTTCCAGGCGAGGGGGACGATCCGGTCGAGCTCGACGCGGGGAACGCGACGGCCCGCCCAGAGCGCGAGGGCGATCACCGCTGCGGTCTTCCCCACCATCCACACCGCGGGCGGCAGCCACGGCCCGTGCCAGCCGGCGCCGAAGAGGACGACCGTCATGGCGGCCATCGCGACCAGCAGGACGCGCTGCGCGAGCCAGATCAGCGCGGCGTCGAGCCCCGTGTACTCGCCGAACACGCCGCCGCCGAGCTCCGAGTCCGCCTGCGGCAGGTCGAACGGCGGCAGGAAGCAGACCGCGAGCGCGGCGGGCAGCCAGAGCACGAGCGCCAGCGGCTGGACGATCGCCATCGGGACCGCGTGCTGCACCTCGACGATGTCGCTCGGGCGCAGCGACCCCGCCGGGGCGGCGACCGCGGTGATCACCATCGCGATCGGCATGGCGTAGGCGAGCATCAGCGCGACCCAGCGGAAGCCGCCGAGGACCGCGAGCGGCCTTCCCGCCCCCCACCCGGCCATGAACACCGCCGGGGTCACGTAGGCCAGGGCGGCGGGGACGGCGATCGCGCCCGTCGGCAGGTCGATCCCGCGGAAGCCGGGCGCCCAGGGCACGAACGCGAGCGCGACGACCGCGCTCAGCAGCAGCAGGACGGGGGCACCGTGGAAGAGCGTGGCGTCGCGCTGCTCCGGGCGGCTCAGCGGCTCGCGAAGGGTCGCGAGCCCGTCGCGCACGAGGAGCCCGGGCCGGACGGCTCGGGTCCGCAGCGCCTGCTCGATCAGCGCGGTGCCGGCCGCTCCGACCAGGGCGACCGCGAGGATCACGAGCGGGGTCCAGTCGCTCACGCCGGGCCGACCCGCCACGGGGAGAGGTCGAGCGAGCCGATCGCGACGAGCGCCGAGGCCCACTCGAGCCCGCGCGCGAGCTCCGCGCCGGTCCGCCGGGCCTCCTCCGCACCCAGCGCGGCGAGCAGCCATCCTGCGGGCAGGCGGCGGGCGACGAGCGGTCCGCGGGGCCCCTCGATCCCGGCGCGGCGTGTTCCCGAATCCACGGCATGGGTGGATTGGGGAACACGCCGCGCGAGCGCGAGCGCCGCGAGCGCCTCGGCGACGTGCAGGCGGGCGCGGGAGCGGGCGTCGCCGTCGGGCGCGGTCAGGACGGTGAAGCCGAGCGCGGCGTACTCCGGGTCCTCGGCGCGCGCGTCGTCGGCGAGTCCGGCGGCTCGCGCGATCGGCCCCCGGAGCCGGCGGGCGGTCACGGCGTCGGCGTCGAGCGTGGCCCTGCCCTCCAGGCGGCGGCGGACGCCTCCGTCGCTCCAGCAGCGCGTCGAGGTCGGCGACGCGTTCCTCGGCGTGCGGGTCCCCGGCTCGCAGCGCGGCGACGGTGGCGCCGGCGGCGTCCACGAGGCGATCGTCGCCGAGCAGCCGTCCGAGCGCGCGGAGCCAGGCGACGTGGCTGCGGGCGCGCTCCTCCTCCACGGCGGCGAGATCGGCGCGGCCTCCGTTCGCACGGGCGAGCGCGGCGCGCCAGGCGGCCGGTGCGAGAAGGTCCGGGACGGCCGGCGGGTCATCGCCCGAGCCCTGGTCGACGTGCAGCCGCGCCACCAGCTCGCAGCCCCGGACGACGTCACCGTCGAGCGAGGCCGAGAGCTCCAGCCCGCCGGGCAGCGCCGTGCCGAGCGGGCCGTGCACCAGCTCGATCGGCTCCATGATCAGGCCGTCGGCCGAGGGCTCACCGACGATCGCCATCATGTCGTGCTCCTCGCCGTGGCCCTCGTGGTCGTGGTGCTCCTCCGGCTCGGGGGCACGGCTCAGGAGCTCGAGTGACGCGGCCGGCGCCCGGGGCCGAGCGATTCGCGACCCCGCGCCCATGCGGGCGACCAGCGCCGCGGCCGCCTCCCCCAGCTCCCCCGCGGGGACGAGCGCCCGGCGCAGCCGTTCGGGTGGGCCGAAGTCCGCGCGCAGGCCGAGCTCCCCCGGGTCGGGACCCCAGAGCGCCCACGACTGCTCGTCGGGCAGGATGAGCGCGGGTTCGCTCACGACCACTCGAGCGCCCCTTCCCGCCAGGCGTAGGCGATGCCCAGCCCGAGCACGGCGAGGAAGAACCCGATCTCCGCGAAGGCGAAGAGCCCGAGGTCACGGAAGACGACCGCCCACGGGTACATGTAGGCCATCTCCATGTCGAAGGCCAGGAAGAGCAGCGCGATCAGGTAGTAGCGGACGTGGAACCGGGGCCAGCTCGGCGCCTCGCCCTCGTGCCGCAGTTCGACCGGGCGCCGCAGCAGCGCGACCGCGTAGGCCACGCCCACCAGCCCGAGGACGAGCGCGATCAAGACGAAGAGGAGCGTGATCGGCGCCATGAAGGGCTCCTAGCCGATGCGGGCGGGCTTGAAGCCCCGGAGCCGCAGCGAGTTGGTGACGACGAGCACCGAGCTCGCCGCCATCGCCGCGCCGCCGAGCAGCGGCGAGAGGTACCCCGCGGCCGCGACCGGGATGAGCACGACGTTGTAGGCGAAGGCCCAGAACAGGTTGGTCCGGATCGTCGCCAGCGTGCGGCGGGCCAGGCGGATGGCGTCGGGGGCGCCGCGCAGGTCGCCGCTGACGAGCGTGAGGTCGGCCGCCTCGATGGCCACGTCGGTGCCCGTGCCGATCGAGAGCCCGAGGTCGGCCTGGGCCAGCGCGGGGGCGTCGTTGACGCCGTCGCCGACCACCGCGACCACACGCCCTTCACCCTGCAGGCGCTCGACCTCGGCCGCCTTCCCCGCGGGCAGCACCTCGGCCAGCACGTCGTCGATGCCCACCTCGGCAGCCACCGCGCGCGCCGTGGCCTCGTTGTCCCCGGTGAGCAGGAGCACGCGCAGCCCGAGCCCGCGGAGGGCGGCGATGGCCTCGGCGGAGCCCTCCTTCGGCGTGTCGGCGACGACGAGCAGCCCGCGGGCCGCACCGTCCCAGCCGATCGCCACGGCGGTCCGGCCGGCGTTCTCCGCCTCACGGCGCGCCGCCTCGAGCGTGGCGGGCAGCGGCATCGCCCACTCGTCGGCGAGAAGCCGCGGGCGCCCGACGACCACCGCGTGGCCGTCGACGACGCCCTGCACCCCGAGGCCCGCATGGTTCGTGAAGCCCTCGACGGCGGGGAGCGCTCCGGCCTCGCGGGCCGCCGCGGCGATCGCGCGGGCCACCGGGTGCTCGGAGGCGTCCTCGACCGCGCCGGCCAACCGGAGCACCTCTGCGCGGTCCTCCCCGGGCGCGAGCGGGACGTCGACGAGCGTCATGCGCCCGGTGGTCACTGTGCCGGTCTTGTCGAGGACGACGGTGTCGATGCGCCGGGTGGACTCGAGCACCTCAGGGCCCTTGATGAGCAGCCCGAGCTGCGCGCCGCGGCCGGTGCCGACGAGCAGCGCCGTCGGGGTGGCGAGGCCCAGCGCGCACGGGCAGGCGATGATCAGCACCGCGACCGCGGCCGTGAAGGCGAAGGTCGCCCCCTCCCCCGCGAGCAGCCAGCCGAAGAGCGTGGCGAGCGCGATCACGATGACGACGGGGACGAAGATCGCGGAGACGCGATCGGCGAGCCGCTGGACCTCCGCCTTCCCGCTCTGCGCCCGGGTGACGAGCGCCGCGATCTGGGCCAGGGCGGTGTCGCCACCGACCTTCGTCGCGGTCACGACGAGCCGGCCGCCGACGTTCACGGTGGCGCCGGTCACGGGATCCCCCGGCGCCTTCTCCACCGGGACGGACTCCCCGGTGATCAGCGCCTGGTCGACGGCCGAGTGGCCGGTCTCCACCACGCCGTCGGTGGCGATCTTCTCCCCGGGCCGCACGACGAAGCGGTCGCCGACCGCGAGCTCCTCCACGGGGATGCGGCGCTCCGTGTCGTCCTCGCCGAGCACGGCGACGTCCTTGGCGCCGAGCGCGAGCAGCGCCTCGAGCGCGGCTCCCGCCCGCCGCTTGGCCCGCGCCTCGAAGAAGCGGCCGGCCAGCAGGAAGGTCGTGACCACGGCGGCCACCTCGAAGTAGACCTCGTCGAACCCTGACGCGCGGCTCGGCACGAGGTCGAAGCTCATCGTCATGCCGGTGTCGCCGGCCCCGCCGAAGAAGAGCGCGACCACCGAGGCCACGTAGGCGGTGAGCGTGCCGAGCGAGATGAGCGTGTCCATCGAGGCGGAGCCGTGACGGGCGATCTGCCAGGCCGCGCGGTGGAAGGGCCACCCCGCCCAGAGGACGACGGGCGTGGCGAGGTTCCAGGCCAGCCACTGCCAGTTGTCGAACTGGAGCGCCGGGACCATCGAGAGGATGAACACGGGCAGGGACAGCACCGCGCTCACGAGCAGGCGCTGCCGCAGGACGTCGACGTCGGACGGCGCGGCGCCGTCCTCGGGCGTCGGCTCCCCGGGGGCGGCCGGGAGCGTCGCGTGGTAGCCGGCTGCCTCGACGGCGTCGACGAGCGTCTCGGGCGCGCGTTCGCCCTCGTAGGTGACCGTGGCCCGGTGGGTCGCGTAGTTGACCGAGGCGCTGTACGCCGTCGAGCTTGTTGAGCTTCTTCTCGACGCGCATCGCGCAGGAGGCGCAGGTCATGCCTTCGATCGGGAGCTCGAGATCGGTCATGCCGCCGCGTACCCCGCCTCTTCGATGGCGGCACGGACCTCGCCGTCGGCGTAGTCCTCGCCCTGCACCGAGACGCGCTTGGTGGCGAGGTCGGCGGTCACGGAGAGCACTCCGGAGACGGCGCCGACCTCCTCTTCGACGGCTGCGGTGCAGTGCCCGCAGGTCATGCCCTCGACGATGTAGATCTGTTCCATGTCGCAAGCCTAGCAGTACCCCCCAGGGGTATCTAGTAGGCTTCGGTCATGGCTTCGACTGACACCGGCGGCCCCCGCGGCTACAGCGCGACCCGGGAGCAGCTGCTCAATCGCCTCAACCGGGTCGAAGGGCAGGTCCGCGGCATCAAGGGGATGGTCGAGGAGGACCGCTATTGCATCGACGTCCTGACGCAGATCTCCGCTGTCCAAGCGGCCCTGGACAAGGTCGCACTCGGACTGCTCGACGACCACGCGCACCACTGCGTCGTCGGCGGCCCCGAGGGTCTGAAGGCCGACCGGACCGACGAGCTCATGGCCGCGGTCGGCCGCCTGATGCGCCGGGGCTGAGGCCCCCAAGGCGGCGCGATTCGCCCCAGGGCGGCGGATACGCTGGACGGCATGAGCCCCGGACGCGACCCGTCGAAGTTCCAGCGCGTGGGCAGTGACCGCGAGCCGATGCGGGTGCCCACGCAGATCGCCGACGGCGGCTACGTCGTCATCGACGCCGCTTGGGGCACGATCACGCCGCTGCAGCTCGCCGACGGGGTCAAGACCGTCGGAGAGCTCGAGCTCATCGCCCACCTCGAAGCCGGGCTCCCGCTCGTCGACACGCGGCCTCCCGAGGTCTTCGCCGGCGGCACCGTCCCCGGGGCGAGCAACCTCCCCCACGCGGACACCAGCGAGCGCATGGACGAGCTCGACCGCGACCGGCCCACCGTCTTCTTCTGCAACGGGCCCCAGTGCGGCGCGACCCCCGACGCGATCGAGACCCTGCTCGAGGCCGACTACCCGCCTTCGTCGATCCTGTACTACCGCGGCGGCATCCACGACTGGGTCAGCCTCGGGCTTCCGACCGAGTAACGCTGCCGGACGGTCGGGCAAGCCCCGCGGCGCTGCGTGCGTTGATCGGTGACCTGCTCCTAGACGAGGACGCCATGACCGTCATCGAGACCACGCAGCGCAGCACCTTCGCCGAGCGCATCGCCACCCGGGAGGCTCGCCTGGGAATCGTCGGGCTGGGCTACGCGGGGCTCCCCCTCGCGCTCGCGTTCGCCGAGGCCGGGTTTCCCGTCGTCGGGGTCGACCTGAGCTCCGAGCGGGTCGACTGCGTCGGCCGCGGGGAGTCCTACCTCGTCGACGTGCCGCACGAGCGATACGCGGCCGCCGACGGCCGGCTGAGCGCGACCACGCGCTACGACGCGGTCGAGCAGCTCGACGCGCTGACGATCTGCGTGCCGACCCCGCTCTCCAAGACGCGCACGCCGGACCTCTCCTACGTCGTCGCGGCGGCGGAGTCGGTGGCAGCGCACCTGCGTCCCGGGCAGCTCGTGATCCTGCAGTCGACGACCTACCCAGGCACGACCGAGGGGGTCGTGCTCGACATCCTGCAGCGCGGCGGCGCGCGGGTCGGGGAGGACTTCTTCCTCGGCTACGCCCCGGAGCGCGTGGACCCCGGCAACGTCGAGCACACCCTGCGCAGCACGCCGAAGCTCGTCTCCGGGATCACCGAGGAGTGCCGTCGGCGGACCGAGCAGCTCTACGGGACGATCGTCGACGATGTGGTTCCCGTCCGCAGCACGATGGTCGCGGAGACGGCCAAGCTCCACGAGAACACGTTCCGGGCGGTGAACATCGCCCTGGCCAACGAGCTGGCGCTCATGTGCGACCGGCTCGGGATCTCGGCGTGGGAGGTCATCGACGCGGCCGCCACCAAGCCCTTCGCGTTCCTGGCCCACTATCCGGGGCCGGGCCTGGGCGGCGACTGCATCCCGGTGGTCCCCCATTTCCTGGCCTGGCGGATGCGCGAGCACGGCTACTCGGCCCGCCTGATCGACGCCGCCCACGACATCAACGCACGGATGCCGGAGCACGTCGTCGAGAAGGTGGTCGCCTCGCTCAACGACGGCGGCCTGGCGGTCAACGGATCGCGCATCCTGCTCCTCGGGATGGCCTACAAGGCCGACGTGCACGACACGCGTGAGTCCCCGAGCCTCGAGATCATGCGCCGGCTGCTGGCCCGCGGCGGCGAGGTCACCTACTGCGACCCCTGGGTGCCCGCGATCGATCTCGGCTCCGGTCCCCACACCAGCGTCGCGTTCACGCCCGACGCGCTGGCGACCAGCGACTGCGTCGTGCTGCTGACGCCGCATCGCCGCTTCCTCGAGCGGCCGCTGTGGCACCACGCGCGTCGGCTCGTGGACACCCGGAACGTCGCGCCGGCCGGGCCCGGGACCTGGAAGCTGTAGCGCGCGACATCCGTCCAACCTGGGGTCGGGCGCGCGGGCGTCCGGCGGGGTCCGGCGATGAGGGGGTGTGCTCTCCCGCCTCGCGGCCCTCGTCCTCCTGGTCCCGGTGCTGGCCCCCACCACAGCCGACGGCGCCGAACGGCTCTACGTCGACGCGGGCTCGGTCGGCGGCCAATGCCGTGACACGCGGTCCGCCGCGCAGACCTCACGGACCCGTCCCTGGTGCAGCCTGGCCCGCGCCGGGGCGGCCGCGCCGGCGGGAGCCACGGTGTTCGTGCGGCGCGGCCGCTACCCCGAGCTGAAGCTCGTCGGACGCACGCCCGCCCGTGCCGTCAGGTTCACCGGCTACCGGCGGGAGCGGCCCGTCGTGGCCGGCCTCACGCTGGAGCGCAGTTCCCGCTTCGCGTTCTCGCGCCTGCGCCTGACCGCGGGGGTCGTCCTGAGCGACGTGGTCGGGGTTCGCTTCGCCGATCTGGAGGTCGGCCTCGTCGCCCGCGGCGCGCAGACGGGGTCCGGCTTCCTGGTCACGGGCGCTCGTGACGTCCACTGGAGTCGCGTCCACGTCCACGACGCGTGGAACGGCATCCAGTTCCGCTGGGGCGGCGCCAGCGGGGTGAGCGTCCGCGACAGCCGGTTCTCCCGACTCGGCAACGCGGGCGTCCACGTGCAGTTCGCGACCGGGATGCGGATCGAGCACAACGAGTTCGTCGACGTCCGAGCCCGTGCCGACATGAGCCCCGGCGCGCACGCCGACGGGGTGCATGTCGTCGGCCCGGCCCGTGACGTGCGCATCGTCGCGAACCGCTTCCGCGGAGGCCGTGGAGTCCTGTTGCAGCCCGACCCGCAGGCGCCCGCTTCGGTGGTCGACGGGGCGGTCCTCGAGAACAACGTCTTCGCCGGGCCCGACTTCGCGATTCGCGCGGTGTCCTCGCCCCGGCTGCGCATCGTCCACAACACCGCGTGGGGTCCGGGCCGAGGGCCCGGGACGGGGATCGACCTTCGGGCGGGCGGGGGCGCGCCGAGGACCGAGGGGGTGACGCTGCAGAACAACGTGGCCAGCCGGCTCGACGCCGACCCCGGCGTCACGTTCGCCGCGCGCGATCACAACCTCATCGCCGACGGGCTCGGCGCGCTGCCGGACCTTCCGCGGTTCCTGCGCGGCGGGCTGCGGCTCGCCCCGGGCAGCCCGGGGGTGCGTTCGGGGCTCGCCGCGGCCGGTCCGGCGCGCGACCGGGACGGGCGCCGACGCAGCACTCCGCCGGATCTCGGTGCCTACTGAGCAAGCCCCGGCGGGTTCCGGCAGTTCTTGAGGCGACGGCCCCCACCGCGCGACGCGGCCCGGGCGGCCGGACGCCCCGATGCCTGCGAATCCCCAGACCACGGCCCGGACGCTCGCGCTGCTGCCCGGCGGGCTGCTCGTCGTGCTGGCCTTCCTCAGCGGCGGCTACGACCCGGGGTTCAGCGCGCTGCTGGCCTGTGGACTCCTCGCTCTCGTCGCTGGGCAGCTGCTCTTCGCGCGCGATCCCTTCGGTGGGGTCGGGCCGCTGCTCGCCACGACCGGCCTGGCCCTCGCCGCCCTGAGCGCCTGGACGCTGTGGTCGGGAAGTTGGTCCCAGGCACCGGCGCGCGCGCTGCTCGAGGCGATGCGCCCGCTGGCCTACCTGCTCGTGGTGCTCGCCTTCGGCATGCGCGCACGGGCACCGGACGCGCAGCGCTGGACGGTCCGCGGCATCGCCCTGGGCGGCGCGATCGTCTGTGGGTTCGCGCTGCTGTCCCGGGTGCTGCCGCGTACGTGGCCGACCGCGGCGGGCCTGGTGCCCGAGCGGCTGAGCTACCCGGTGGGCTACTGGAACGGGCTCGGGCTGCTCGCCGCGGTCACCGCCCTGCTGTGCCTCCACCTGACCGCGGACGTGCGCGAGCGGGCCTGGGTCAAGATCGCAGCGGCCGGCGCGCTTCCGCTGCTCGCCTCCGCCCTCCTGCTCACCTACTCCCGCGGAGCGCTGGGCGCGGCGGCGCTCGGCCTGCTCGCCTACCTGGTGCTCGGCCGCCCCCGTGGCCTCCCGGCGGCCGTGCTCGCGGTGGGCCTGCCGACCGCGCTCGCGGTGTCGGCCACCTACGGCGCGGGCGGGATCTCGAGCGTCACGCCGACGAGCCCGGTCGCGATCACCGAGGGCCGGGGGCTCGCGCTCACGCTGGCCCTGGCGGCGCTCGGGAGCGCGACCCTCCGTGGCCTGCTGACGCGGTGGGCCGCGCTCGACCGGCCGCGTTGGCAGCCGCGCCGGCGCACCGCGGTCGTGCTCATGGTGGCGCTGACCGCCGTGACCGGGCTCGGCATCGTCGGGCTGTCGGTCCCGGACCGTGTCACCCGGCAGGTGGACGCGTTCGCCTCCGCGGGCGAGGTTCCGCGCACCGGGGACGCCCGGGTACGCCTGCGCGCAGGCGGCGACAACGGCCGGCTCGAGGGGTGGCGTTCCGCCATGGTGGGGGCGCGGACGGACCTCGCACGCGGCACCGGGGGTGGGACCTTCGTGCTGACCTGGCAGAAGGAGCGCCGCCGCGCATCGGACATCACCGACGCCCACGGCCTCTACGTCGAGACGCTGTCCGAGCTCGGGATCGTCGGCGCCCTCCTCCTGGCCGTCGCGCTGGGAACGCTGCTGGTGGCGCTCGCCCTCCGTGTCCGCGGACCCGACCGCGCCCTCCACGCGGCCGCCTTCGCCGCGGTGCTGGCCTGGTGCGTGCACGCCGGCGTCGACTGGGACTGGGAGCTCCCGGCGATCAGCCTGTGGGTCTTCGCGCTCGGGGCGGGCGCCCTCGCCCGGGTCCCCACCGCTCGCCGGACCGCACGGCGGGCCACGCCGATGCGGCTCACGCGCCTGGGCCTGGCCGCCGGAGCGCTGGCGCTGATCGCCGTGCCCGGCACGGTCGCACTGGCCCAGGGTCGCCTCGACCAGGCGCGCCGGGCCGTGCACCGGGACGACTGCGCGCTGGCCCGCACCCAGGCCGACGCCGCCCAGGCGCTGCTCGCCCGGTTGCCGGGCCCCTACGACGTGCGGGCACGCTGCGCCGCCGCCGCGGGCGACTGGGCCACCGCCGCCCGGGAGCTGCGGGGAGCCATCGCCCGGGACCCGGGGAACTGGGAATACCGCTACGGCCTGGCGATCGCGGAGGGCGTCAGGGGACGGGACCCCCGGCCGGCGCTTCGCGCCGCGCACCTGCGGAACCCGATGGACCCGAGGGCGGCGACGGCCGTGTCGCGGCGACTCGCCCGCGGCGGGCCCGCGGCCTGGCGGCGATGGTCACGGACCGCGCGCGCCGCGGAGACCGTGACCGAAGGGGGCGTCGCGGTCAGCCCGGAGGGCTCGGCGCGTGCTCGCGGCGAGTCGTCCGGCGCACCGCAAGTCCCGTGAGGACGAGCGCGCCTCCGGCGAGCAGCAGAAGCCCCGCGGAATATCCCGTGAACGGCAGCCGACCGACGCCCAGCGACGGCAGCGCGCGGCGGTAGCCCTCGGACCCGGGCACGGCGGTCGCCGGGGTGCTCCGCCCGGTCCCGTCCGTTCCCGCGGTCCCGTCCGTCCCCTCGTTCGCGTCGGTCTCGCCGGCCACGCCGGCGGTCCCGATCGGTGCCTGGTTGCCCCCGTACTGGATGAGCGAGGAGGCCACCGGGCGCGCCCCGAGGTCGGCGGTGCGCGAGGCGGCGGTCCCCCCGGTCACGAGCAGGCCGAGCGCGAGCATCGTCAGCGCGCTCGCGGCCCACGCGTTGGTGGGGCGGAACGATCCGCGCGCCGTCACCGACCGGGAAAGACGGCGACGCAACCGACGAGAGGAGGAGGTGCCGTGCTCGATGTCCATTCGACCCTTGTACGCACGAGCCCGGCGGAACCCCCGAGCGCTCGTGATGAGACGCTCGACGCGCTGTACCGGCGCCACGCGCCGTTCCTCCTGCGGCTGCTGCTCAGCTACACCGACGACTTCGAGCTCGCCGAGGACGTCGTCGGCGAGACCTTCGTGCGGCTCCTGCGCTCCCCCGGCCGGTACGAGCCCGGACGCGCCGCACAGCGCACCTGGATGGCGACGATCGCCCTCAACTGCCTGCGGTCATCCCACCGTCGCACGGCGGCCGAACGGCGGGCGCTCACCCGCGTCGCCGCCGGGATGGCCGTCGAGGAGCCGACTTGGCCCGAGCGCATCGCCGAGCGTGATGCGCTCGACCGGGCGATGCGAACGCTGAGTGCGGTGGAGCGCGAGGTGATCGTCGGCCACTACGACGACGGGCTGCGGATCAGCGAGCTCGCGGCGCGGTCCGGGCGGCCTGCGGCGACCATCGAGAGCCGGGTCACCCGGGCGCTCGCGAAGCTCCGGGCGGAGCTCGCCAGGCGCGGAAGTTGATGTGTTCCACGCGCGTTCTCAAGGGAGTGGAACCCCCCGAAGATGCGATTCCTGATGCGTAAGCAGGGCCCCCGCGCCGATGCCGAAGCGTCCGGCTGAGGAGCCTTCGGCCGACGAGCATCCGGTGACGGGCCAGGAGCTGCGGCAGGTGATGGGCGAGCTGGAGAGCGCGCGTGCCCATGCGGAGGCCGAGCTGCAGGCGGAGCTCGGCGCCACCCGGGCCGAGCTCGCCGCCACCCGCGAGACGCTCGCGGGGTGCCACGACGAACGGGCGGCGCTGCTCGCCCGTGTCGCCGAGGTGAGCGAGGAGCGAGACGAGACCAGACGCGAGCTGGATCATCAGGTCGCCAAGGCCACCCAGGCGGCCGAGGCACTGGCGCGTGAACGGGCCGAGCACCAGCAGACCCGGTCCGCGGTCGACGAGGCGCGCGCCGCGCTCGACGGTGCGGGCGACCAGCGTGCGGAGCTGCAGGAGCGCATCGTCGGCCTCGACAGGGTGGCCGCCGAGCTGCGGGAGGAACTGGAGGCCGCGGGCTCCGAGCTGGCCCGACGGGACGAGGAGCTGGCGCGCCATGGCGAGGAGCTGGCCGGGGCGCAGGAGCGGATCGCCGAGCTCGAACGCGCGCAGATCCAGAGCGCCGCCGACCTGGAGCGCCGAAGGTCGGGAGACGAGGATCGCGGCGCCGAGCTCGTCGGCGTCTTCCGCCACCTGGAGGCCGACCTCTCCGAGCGCCTGGACGGGCTGCTGGTCGCCGAGCGGACGGTGACGGAGTCCCGCCTCGAGCACGCCGCGGAGCTTGCCGAGGAGAAGGCGAGTCACGAGGCGGAGCTCGCCCTCCGCCGGGAGGCGCTCGACGCGGTCCAGCAAGAGATCGACGCAGCCGGCGTCGAGCTCGAGACGCTCCGCGATCGCCGCCACGAGGCAGAGGCCCGCCTGGGTGACCTCGAGAGCCGTCTGCGGGAGCTGCTCGCGGACGCCGCCGTCGACGACGGGGTCCGTCCGCGGTACGACCTTCAGGAGCAACCGGCTCCGCGGGTGGTCCGCCCGCTTCCCGTGCTCGAGCAGCGGACCGACCACGAGCTTGCGAAGAAGGCGCGCCCTGCCGAGGGCCCGAAGCCCGACCGCGGCACGCCCGCCTCCCGGGCGCAGGACGATCGGCCGCCGGCGCCCCCTGGTCGCCCCCGCTTCGGGCGCCTCGGACGCCGACGCCGGCGCGCCGGAGGAGCCGAGTGCACGGTCTGCTCGCTGAGCCTGCCCGCCGACGCCGGCGTCGAGCAGCGTGCGGACTGGATCACCGGGGCGGACTCGGCGATCTGCCCGGGCTGCCAGGCCGACGGCTGGCGCCAGCCCGACGGCTCGTCGTTCCCGTTGCGTCGGCGGCTGCTCGGCACGGGCGAGGCCCGATGAGCGTCCCGGCCGAGGTGCGCGTCCCGTTCGTCGACCTCGCGCGGGCCAACCTGCCGTTGGCCGCGGAGTTCCACGAGGCCTTCACGCGCGTCATGACGACGAGCGCGTACGTGCTCGGCGCGGAGGTCGATGCCTTCGAGACGGCGTTCGCGCAGGCCAACGAGGCGCGGTTCTGCGTCGGCGTCGCCTCGGGAACAGCCGCCATCGGGCTCGCCCTGGAAGCCGCCGGCATCGGGCCGGGTGACGAGGTCATCGTGCCCGCGCACACGTTCATCGCCTCCGCCCTCGGGGTCCTGCACGCCGGAGCGACACCGCGCCTCTGTGACGTCGAGGCGGGTACGGGCCTGCTCGATCCCGCCGCCGTCACGGCCGCGATCGGCCCGCGTACCGCGGCGATCCTCGCCGTTCACCTCTACGGACGCCCGTGCGACATGCCGGCGCTGAGCGCGCTCGCGGACCGTCACGGCCTGCTGCTGTTCGGGGACGCCGCCCAGGCGCACGGAGCGCGCTGCGGGGGCCGTGCCGTCGGGGCGCTGGGCAAGGCCTCCTGCTTCTCGTTCTACCCGACGAAGAACCTCGGGGCCCTCGGTGACGGCGGCGCCCTGTGCACCGGCGACGAGGCGCTCGCCGCCCGGGCGCGGCGGCTGCGCAACCTCGGCCAGCGCAGCAAGAACGCGCACGTCGAGACGGGACACAACGAACGCCTCCACGGTCTGCAGGCCGCGCTGCTCTCCGTCAAGCTCACCCACCTCGAGGCGGCCAACGCGCGCCGGCGCGAGCACGCGAGCTCGTATCGCAGCGCCCTGGCGGGACACATCGAGCTTTCGGAGGAGCCGCCCGGGCGCCCCTCGGTGCATCACCTCTTCCCCGTCCGCCACCCCGACCGGGACGCGCTCGCTGCGCGCCTGGACGCACTCGGCGTCGCCACCCAGGTGCACTACAGCCCCGCGCTGAGCGACCAGCCCGCGCTGCGCGGGCACCTCGCCGGCAGCGACGACGGGTTCCCCGAGGCTCGTGCGTGGGCGCGCGAGGAGCTCTCGCTGCCGATGTTCGCTGAGCTTGCCGAGCACGAGGTCGCCCGGGTCGCCGACGCCGTGCACGCCGCCACGCTCTCGCGCGCGGCGGCCTGAGGCCCTGGGTCGTGTGCGGCATCTGCGGCATGGCCGGCCGGTCACTCGAGGCGCCGCCGCTGGATGCCGCCGCGATGGCGGCCATGACCGGCGTCATCGCCCACCGCGGACCCGACGACGACGGCTGGCACCTGACGCCGGGGGCCTCGCTCGGCGCCAGACGCCTTCAGGTGATCGACCTGGCCGGCTCGGCGCAGCCGCTCTCGAACGAGGACGGCAGCGTCTGGTGCGCGTTCAACGGCGAGATCTACAACTACCGGGAGCTGCGCGACGAGCTGCGCGCCCGCGGCCACCGCTTCTCGACCGACGGGGACACGGAGACCATCGTCCACCTCTACGAGGAGCACGGCCCCGGCTTCGTCGAACATCTGCGGGGCATGTTCGCCATCGCCGTGTGGGACGCGCCGCGTCGGCGGCTCGTGCTGGCCCGCGACCGGATGGGCGTCAAGCCGCTCTACGTCAGCGAGGGGCCGCGCGGGTTGGCCTTCGCCTCGGAGGTCAAGTGCCTGATCGCGGCGGGCGTGCTCGAGCCCCGGCTCGATCCGCGAAGCGCCGAGCTCTTCCTCGCCTGGGGCTTCGTCCCGGGGCCGGGCACGCTGTTCGCCGGGGTCCGGAAGCTGCCGCCCGCCTCGCTGCTCGTGTGGGAGGACGGACGGCTCGCGCGGGAGCGCCGCTACTGGAACCCCTGGGACCACCCGCCGAGCGGCCTCGGACGCTCCTGGGAGGAGGACGGCGAGCGGCTGCTCGAGCAGCTGCGCGCCTCCGTCCGCGCCCGGATGGTCGCCGACGTCCCGGTCGGGGCGATGCTCAGCGGCGGGCTCGACTCGAGCCTGATCACCGCGCTCATGGCCGAGGCGGCCAGCGGGCCGGTGCGGACCTTCGCCATCGGCTTCGCCGAGGACGGCGAGGCCAACGAGCTGGCCGATGCCCGCCAGGTGGCCGCCCGCCTGGGGACCGAGCACCACGAGCTGCTGACCAGCGCGAGCGATCATCCCGACCTGCTCGACGAGGCGGCCTGGCACCTGGAGGAGCCCATCGCCGACCTCAGCCAGCTCGGGATGCTGCTGCTCAGCCGCCTCGCGCGGGAGTCGGTGACGGTCGCGCTCTGCGGGCAGGGCGCCGACGAACTGCTCGGCGGCTACCGCAAGCACCAGATCGCCCGACTGGCCGACGTCGTCGCCCGCGCCCCGGGCCCTGCGGCCGCCGCGCTCGGGACCCTCGGCCGGCGTGCGGAGCCGGGGTCCACCCTCGCCCGCGGACTGGCCGCCCTCAGCACCGAGGATCCCGCGCAGCGCCTGCTGGCCATGAGCCGGGTCGTGGCCGCCCACGAGTGGAGCGACCTTCTCGTGGGCGAACTCACGCCGCGGCCCGACACCGAGGCGACGATCGCGCGGTCCGCCGCCGTGCACGCCGAGCCGCGGGCCCGGACCGCACTGGCCCAGACGCTGCACATGGACACCCACCTGGCGCTCGTCGACAACATGCTCCTGTACTTCGACAAGATGTCGATGGCCGCCTCGCTGGAGGTGCGCGTGCCCTTCCTCGACCACGACGTCGTCGCGTTCTGCACCGCGCTCGGGGACGACCGCAAGGTGTGGCGCCGTCACCGAAAGGAGCTGCTCAAGCGGGCGAGCGCAGGGCTGGTCGACGAGGCGATCATCAGGAAGCCCAAGCGCGGCTTCTTCCACGCCGCGCTCGGTGCCTGGCTGCGGACCCACCGGGACGACCTCTTCACCGACGTGCTGCTCGACGCGCGCACCCGCGAGCGGGGGCAGTTCGCACCCGCGGCCGTCCGGCGGCTCGTCGCCCAGGCCGGGCAGGACGGCAAGAAGGCCGACCAGCGCCTCTTCTGCCTGCTGCTGCTCGAGCAGTGGCAGCGCCAGTGGGTCGACGGCGACGCGCCCGGGCGCCGCGGGGCCACCGCGGCGCGCGCTCAGAGCGCCGCGTAGGCGCCGAGCAGCGCGCGCTCGGAGTGCTCCCAGGTCAGGTCGCGCGGCGCGGGCGAGCGCTCGGCCGCCGAGCGCCGCGCGAGCCTCGCCGTCGGCGGCGAGCTCCGCCACCGCGGCGGCCAGGGCGCCCACGTCCCCGGGGGCCACGAGCCGCGCCGCGCCGTCGGCGGTGGCCGCCGTCTCGGGCAGGGCGAAGGCGACCACGGGCTTGGCCGCGGCGAGGTACTCGGCGATCTTGATCATCGTCGAGCGATCGTTGAGCGGGCTGGGCGGGGCCGGGTCGACGCAGAGGTCGGCCGCTCGGAGGTACGTGAGGACGCGCTCGGGCCCGACCCAGCCGGTGACGCGTCACCTGCCCGGCGACCCCGAGCGTCCTCGCCCGCGCCTCCAGGAGCGCCCGGCCGGCACCGTCGCCGACGACGCTCAGGCGGGCGCCGGGCAGCGCATGGTCGTCCCGCAGCCGGGCCAGCAGCTCGGCCAGCAGCTCCGCCCCGTCCTGCTCGGCCAGCGCGCCGACGTAGACCAGGTGCGGATCGCCGAGCCGCCCCGGTCGCAGGGTGGGCTCCGTGACGAGCTCGTCCCGCGGTGGGCCGTTGCGCACGACCGTCACCGCGGCCGCCGGCTTGCCGCCCCGGCCCCGCGCGATCCGCGCGTGGGAGTCGTTGGCGGCGAGCACCCGGTCGGCGGTGGCGAAGGTCAGGCGCTCGGCCGCCTGCGCGCAGGCCGCGATCGCGGGCGAGCCGAAGCGGACCGTCACGAGCTCGGGGAACAGGTCGTGATGATCGAAGACGACCCGCCGGCCCAGGAGCCGGGCCAGTGCGGCCAGCCCGAAGAGGGTGTCGGGAGGATTGTGAAGGTGCAGCACCGTGGCCCCCCGGCGCAGCTCGGCGATGCCTACGGCGTGCAGCGCGACCATCGCCACCGCGTATTCGGCGAGCAGCCCGAGCACGCCGCCACCCTCGGGCGCACGGAACCGGCGCACCGCCACGCCGCGGACGAGCTCGCGTCGCGGTTGGCCACGACGGCGCGGGGCGACGACGCAGACCGCATGCCCGGCACGCGTCAGCGATTCGGCCTCCCGCCGCACGCGCACGTCCTCCGGGTAGGGGTTGTTCTCGAGCAGCATCACCACGCGGTGGCGGTGCGAGTTGCCCGCAGGTGTCGCCGTTGGTGGGTGGATGCCTGGCACCGTCGCTCTGTCGAACAACGCAAGCGCCACGGCTTCGCGTTCACCCGTGGCCGGGCTCCGCGTCCTGTTCGTGACCAATCTGTGGCCTGACGAGCAGCGTCCGTGGCACGGGACGTTCGTTCGCAGCCAGGCCGAGTCGCTGCTCGCGCTCGGCATCGGGCTCGAGGTCCTGACGATCCGCGGGCTACGCGGGGCGCACCGCCTACGCCCGCGCCGCGGTGAGCGCCGCGGCGCTCAACCGACGCCGTCGCTTCGACGTCGTCCACGCCCATTACGGGCACGCAGGGGTCGTCGGGCGGCTCCAGCTCCGGGCACCGCTCGTGGTCTCCTACTGCGGCAGCGACCTCATCGGCGCCTTCGACGCCAAGGGCCGCGTGACCCCGCGCAGCCGGGCCGAGGTCGCGGTCTTCCGGCGCCTGGCCGCCGTCTCGGAGGCGACCATCACGAAGACCGAGGAGATGGCGCGGCTGCTCCCGAAGCCGCTCCAGGGCCGCAACCACGTCATCCCGAACGGCGTCGATCTCGGGCACTTCGCGCCGCAGGACCGTGCGGACGCCCGGGCGGCGCTCGCGTGGGACCCGGAGGCCCCCGTCGCGCTCTTCGTCGGCGATCCGGCGCTGCCGGTCAAGGGCCACCCGCTGGCCGTGGAGGCGGTCGAGCACGCCCGCGCGACGCTCCCCGCCCTGACGCTGAAGGCCGCGACCGGCGTCCTCCCGCAGGACATGCCCACCTGGATGGCGGCCGCCGACGCGCTGCTCTTCACCTCCATCGCCGAGGGGTCCCCGAACGCGGTCAAGGAGGCGCTCGCCGCCGAGCTCGCGGTCGTGGCCACCGCGGTCGGCGACGTCCCCGAGCGCCTGGCCGGGCTCCCCGGATGCCACGCGGGGGCGCACGACGCGGCCGAGCTCGGCACGGCGCTCGTCGCGGCCATCCGACACGGGCGGGTGCCGGAGGCCCGCACCGCGATGCAGCAGCTGAGCCTTCCCCGTGTCGCCGAGCAGATCGCCGGCGTCTACGCCGGGGTGCTCTGAGTGTGCGGCATCGCCGGCACCGTCGGGAGCGCGGCGGTGGCCCCCGACCTCGTGGAGCGCATGTGCGTGGCGATGGAGCACCGCGGGCCCGACGCGCACGGGCACTTCTCGGAGGACGGGATCGCCCTGGGGATCCAGCGCCTCGCCGTCATCGACCTCGCGACCGGCGACCAGCCCGTGCGCAGCGAGGACGGGTCGGTCGTCGTCGTGCTCAACGGGGAGATCTACAACTACCGCGAGCTGCGCACGGACTTGCAGGCGCGCGGTCACCGCTTCTCGACCGCCGGTGACTCCGAGGTCATCGTCCACCTCTACGAGGAGTACGGCGAGGGGCTCGTCGATCACCTCCGCGGGATGTTCGCCTTCGCGGTCTGGGACCGCCGGGAACGTCGGCTCGTGCTCGGCCGCGATCGCGTGGGCAAGAAGCCGCTGTTCTACGCCCACCAGGGCGACCGGCTCACGTTCGCCTCCACGGTGGCGGCCCTGCTGCAGGATCCGGACATCCCGCGCGAGGTCGACGTCGCGGCGATCGACGCGTTCCTCCTCGGCGGCTACGTCCCCCACCCGCACAGCGCCTTCTCGGCCCTGCGCAAGCTGCCGCCCGCGCACACGCTCACCTGGCAGGACGGCCGCGGCCGCCTGCGCCGCTACTGGAAGCTCTCCTACGCCCGCAAGGCCGAGTTCGCGGACCCGCGCGCGCAGGACGAGGCGCTCCGGGCCGCGCTCCTCGAGGCGACGCGGCTGCGGCTGCGCGCGGACGTGCCGCTCGGCGTGATGCTCTCCGGCGGCCTGGACTCGAGCGCCGTCGCCGCCGCGATGGTCCGGACCGGCACCGGGACCGTGCGGTCCTTCTCGCTCGGCTTCGAGGAGGCCGCCTTCGACGAGACCGCTCACGCCGAGGCGGTCGCCCGCCACCTAGGGACCGAGCACCACGTGCTGCGGATCACCCCGGACGCGCTCGGGACGCTGCCGCAGCTCGTCTGGCACCACGGCGAGCCGTTCGCGGACTCCTCGGCGATCCCCACCTTCCAGCTGTCCGAGCTCACCCGCCGCCACGTCACCGTGGCGCTCAACGGCGACGGCGGCGACGAGGCGTTCGCCGGGCTACCAGCGCTACCGCGGGAACGTGGTCGCCTCCCGGCTGGACGCCCTGCCGGGCGCGGCGGGCGCGCTGGCGGATCGCCTGGCCGACCGGATCGTGCCCGGCGCGCGGCCGAGCACCAGGCGCGCGCGGGCGCAGCGGCTGCTCTTCGCCCTGGGCCGGTCCCCGGTCGACCGGGCCATCGGCTGGGCGCCGATCTTCGGGGCGCGAGAGCGCGCCGCGCTGTACACGCCGCAGCTGACGGCGCGGGTCGCCGAGCTGCCGCCCGCGGAGGACGCGCTGCGCGCCTGCTGGGCGGCGTCGGACGCGCACGATCTGGTCGACCGCCTGCTGGACCTCGACGTCGAGAGCTACCTCCCGGGCGACCTGCTCGTGAAGATGGACGTCGCGACGATGGCCCACTCGCTGGAGGTGCGCTCCCCCATGCTCGACCACGAGTTCCTCGCGCTGGCGGCGTCGCTGCCCGTCAGCGAGAAGCTCGCCGGCGGGGTCGGCAAGCCCGGGCTCCGTCGCGCCGTCGCGCCGTGGCTGCCCGCTCCGATCCTCGAGCGTCCCAAGATGGGCTTCGAGGTGCCGCTCCGCGCCTGGCTGCGAGGCCCGCTGCGCTCGCTGGCCGAGGACGTCCTGCTCGATCCGGCGGCCACGGCCCGTGGCTGGTTTCGTCCCGAGCGGGTCCGCGGGCTGCTCGCGCAGCACGGTGCCGGCACCCACGACCACTCCTCCCGACTCTGGGCGCTCATGCAGTTCGAGCTGTGGCAGCGGACCTTCATCGATGCGCCGGCCCTCGCCCCCGTCGCGCTCGAGGCGGTCTGAGCGCGTGGTGCGCTGGATCGTCCTCGGCGGGCTCGTGCTCCTGCTGGCGGGGTGCGGCGGGGAGGCGAAGCCGAGCGGTCAGGGCTCCGGCGGCGCGCCTGAGCCGGGCGAGGTCGCGCCGCGGGCGCCGGGGGCCGCGCTGACCCAGCTGGCCGGCGAGGCCGCCTGCGTGCGCGGCGCGCAGGCGCCCTCGTGGACGCCCTGCCCGCCCACGGCCCGCGGCATGAGCGATCCGCGCGTCGCTCGTCATCAGCCCCGACGGACGCTTCGCCTACGCCGCCTCGGTCACCGCCGGGACGGTGGTCACGTTCGCCCGAGACACCGCCTCGGGAGAGCTGCGGCAGCTCGACGGGGCCGACGGCTGCCTCCGCGCCCCGGAGGCGCCGCCGGCTGCCGGGCTGCGAGCAGACCGCTCCGGGGCTCTACGGGGCGCTCGGCCTGGCGCTGAGCCCCGACGGCCGCAACCTCTACGTGGCGGCGATCAACGCGCGCACGGTGGTCGCCCTCGCCCGCGACGAGCGCACCGGCGTGCTGCGCCCGCTCGAGGCGGACGGGTCCGGCGGCGTGGGCTGCGTCAGCTCCCCCGCGCCCCCCGGTCGCCGGCTGCCCGACCACGACGCCCGGGCTCGGCGGCGCCCGCTGGGTGACGGTGAGCCGCGACGGCCGCAACGTCTACGTCGCCGCCCCCGCCTCCGACGCGATCGTCACCCTGACCCGTGACCCGTCCTCCGGTGCCCTCACCCCGCTCGGGCCCGAGGGGTGCCTCCACGACGCCCGGATGGATCTCCCGGACTGCGCGCGCACCGCCGTCGGCCTCGACGAGCCGCGCTCGCTCGCGATCAGCGCGGACGGGCGCCACCTCTACGCGGCGGCCGACCTGTCCTACACCGTGGCCGCGTTCGCCCGCGAGGCCGGGCAGCGGGCTGCTGCGTCAGCTGCCCGGCGCCGCCGCCTGCACGCAGGACGTCCAGGCCCCGGCGGGCACGGACTGCCCGCGGAAGGCCCGAGGCCTGAACTTCGCCTTCGGCGTCACGCTCAGCGCCGACGGGCGCTTCGCCTACGTCGCCTCGGAGGCCGGCGGCGCGGTGGCCGCGTTCTCGCGCGAACGGCGCAGCGGCGCGCTCACCCAGCTGCCGGGCAAGCACGCCTGCATCGCCGACACCGGCACGCGGAGCGCCTGCCCGGTCGCGACCGCGGGCCTCCACGGGGCGGGGTCGGTGACGCTCAGCCGCGACGGGCGCAGCGCGTACGTGACCGGGTTCCTCGGCGGGTCGGTCGCGGTCCTGGCCCGCGACCCGGAGACCGGAGCCCTGCGCCCGGCCGGCTGCGTCTTCGACGCCGAGGCGCCGTCGACTCCGAAGACCACGACGTGCGCCACCGAGGTCACGGGGATCGAGGGCCCGCGCGACGTGGCGCTCAGCCCGGACGGGGACTTCGCCTACGTCCCGGCCAGCGTGGGGGGCAGCATCGCCGCCTTCGCGGTCGCGGCGCCGCCCTGAGCGACGCGGTCGGAAGAATTCTGCTCAGCGCCGGTGAAAGCGGACGGGGCGTGAGATGCGTTCGTATGAACGTCGGCGGAACGCCCACCCCAGAACGGAGCTCCCATGCGCCTGCGGCGCGGCCCCCTCACGGCCCTCATCCTCGGACTGCTCGCCCTCGGGGAGGGATCCGCAGGCGCCGCGACCCGGGTCGTCGACGACGACGGCCGCCAGTGCGTCACCCCGTTCACCTCGATCCAGGCGGCGATCGACGCCTCCGGGCCCGGGGACACGATCCGCGTCTGCCGCGGCACCTACGCCAGGAGCTCACCATCCCCGCCGGGAAGGACGGCCTGCGGCCTCTACGCCGTCGAGCATCCCAGCGCGCGCGCATCATCCCGAGCAACGACCGCGCGTCGGGGTACCACGGGCAGGCCGGGATCGTCACGATCGCGGCTCGGCGCGTAGTCCTGCGTGGCTTCGAGATCACCGCGGGCGAGGACGGGTTCCTCGGTGCGGGTGACTGCGGCACCTTCGGGGTCCACGTCGACGGCGGCTCCGCGGTGATCGACGCGAACCGCGTCCACGGCATCTACGGCCACTGCCAGGCCGTCACGCTCATCAATACCGGGGAGTCTGCGTCGACCGTCGATCGCAACACGCTCTACGGGTACGACGGCGTGGGGATCTCCGCAGCAGGGCCCGCGATCGTGCAGCGCAATCACGTTTCCGGGCAGGTCTACCTCCCGCAGCAGACGACGCATGAGGAGTACGAGGCGGGCATCAGCGTCACCGGCCGGGCCCGCGTGCAGAGCAACGACATCGTGCGGCTGTACAAGGGGATCCGTGCCACCGGCCGGGCCGAGCTCTACGGCAACCGGGTCAGCGACAGCGGCAACGGCATCGAGGTGTACGAGACCTACGGTCCGGTGCGCGTCTCGCGCAACCGTGCGTCCGGTAACGAGACAGGGATATATCTCGTGCACGCAGGGCGCACCCTCGTCGACGGAAACATCGTCAACGACAATGGGAGTGGCATCTCGGTGTTCGGAGCTCCATTCGTGTTCGGCAGCACCGACACCGCCCGGGGACGTCGGCAACTTCATCCGCGACAACCTGGCGTTTCGCAACCGCTACAGCGACTGCCTGGACGCGACGCTGCCGAAGGCTGGTCCCGACGCGAACGTCTGGACGCGCAACACCGGCGCGATCAGCCGTCCCGCGAGCATCTGCCGGGCGCCGCGGTAGCCGCGACCGCTCAGGGGCGTCCGGCGAGGCCCCGGCCCCATTCGACCCAGCGGCCGGGGGCCTGCAGTGCCGCGAGCATCCCGTAGGGGGCGGCGCGGAGCGCCCGGGCGGCGGCGCGGAAGCGGTCCGCCGCTCGGCCAGCGCCTGCCGCACCCGGGCACGCTCCCGGAGCGCGCGGTGGTGGCGCAGCCCCGCCCGCGCGCGCCGTCGCTGGCCCGGCGTGAGCCGCCCGCGCCGCAGGGCGCGGTCGTAGGCGACGATGATGCCCTCGGCCATCAGCCGCTCGTCGCGTGACTGCGCCGCCCCGTGCACGCGGTAGACGGCCAGCGCCTCGCGGCTCGTCGCCACCTCGTAGCCGGCCTCCAGCAGCCGCAGCCACAGGTCCCAGTCGTCCGAGGCCCGGCAGACGGGGGCGAAGCCCCCGACCTCCTCGAGCGCCGCGCGGGAGACGAGCGGCCCGGGCGCAGACGAGGTTGCGCTCGAGCATCCCGTCGAGGGTGATCTCGTCCCGCCACCAGTAGCGCTCGGAGAACCGCTCGCCGGTCAGGCCGGCCTCGGTCTCGATCAGCGCGTCGCAGGCCACGACGGCGACCGGCCTGCCGCCGCTGGTCGACGGCCGCGTCGAAGGCCGCCACCGTCTCCTCCAGGTAGCCCTCCAGCCAGTGGTCGTCCTGATCGAGCAGCGCCACGAGCTCGACGCCTGCGAGCGCGGCGACACCGGCGTTGCGAGCCGCCGCCACCCCCACGTTGCGCGGCAGCCGCAGGGTCGTGATGCGCTCCGGGTGCGCCGCGGCCAGCCGCGCGGCCAGTAGCGGGCTCCCGTCGGTGGAGGCGTCGTCGACGAGCACTGCGCGCCAGTCGTCGAAGCGCTGCGCGAGCATCGAGGTGACCGCCTCCTCGAGGAACGCCTCCCCGTCGTGCACGGGGACGACGACCCCGACCCGCGCGCTCGCGGGCCCTGGGCTCAAGCGGTACGGCTGGCGAGCCCACGGCCCTCGCGCTCGTAGTAGGCGACCGTGCGGCGCAGGCCGTCCTCGAAGCCGACGCTCGGGGCGTAGCCGAGGTGCTCGCGGGCCCGGGTGATGTCCGCCCACGACTGGTCGACGTCCCCGGACCGCGGCGGTCCGTGCTCCGGGGCGATCGCCGTGCCCATGATGTCGTTGAGGGTGGCGATCATGGCCAGAAGCGACTGCTGCTCGCCGGTGGCGACGTTGAACGCCTGCCCGTCCGCGTCCGGCGCCTCGGCGGCCAGGAGGTTGGCCGCGACGACGTTGGCGATGTAGGTGAAGTCACGCGACTGGTTGCCCGCGCCATGGACGAGGGGCGGACGGCCCGCCGCGAGGGCGGCGATGAACTTCGGGATCACCGCGCTGTAGTGCGAGGTGGGGTCCTGGCGGTCGCCGAAGACGTTGAAGTAGCGCAGCGCCACCGCCTGCAGGCCGTAGACCCGGCTCGAGACCAGGCAGTAGTGCTCCGCGGCCAGCTTGGAGACCGCGTACGGGGCCGCAGGGCTGACCGGTGCGGCCTCCCGTCGCGGCAGGCCGGGGAGGTCGCCGTAGACCGACGAGGACGACGCGAACACGACCCGGCGCACCCCGGCGTCCCGCGCGGCCAGCAGGACGTTCAGCGTGCCGCCGACGTTCACCTCGTTGGTCGTCATCGGGTCCTGGACCGAGCGCGGCACGGACGGCAGCGCGCCCTCGTGGAAGACGACCTCACACCCGCGGACGGCGCGGCTGACGCGCTCGTAGCTCCGCAGATCGCCCTCGACGAGGTCGACGTCCCCGCCCACCGCGTCGAGATTGCTGCGGTGACCGGTCGAGAGGTTGTCGAGGACGCGGACCGCGTCGCCGCGTTGGAGCAGCGCCTCGACGAGGTTCGATCCGATGAAGCCGGCGCCGCCGGTGACGAGTGCACGCATGGACCATCAACGCGCCACGCACCGGGGATCTGTCGCGCGGCAAAGCCTTCCGCGGGGCAGCAAGTCGCGCCGCCGACCGGCCGTTGTTCGGCCGTGGGGACTCTCTGCTTCGACTTCGACGGCACGCTGTGCACGAACACCGGCGGCGCCTACGACACCGCCGAGCCGTTCCGGTGGTCGATCGCCCGGGTCAACGCCCTGGCGGCGGCCGGCCACCGCATCCTCATCTTCACCGCCCGCGGGACGGCCACCGGCATCGACTGGAGCGAGGTGACCCGGGGACAGCTCGCGCGCTGGGACGTCTGCTACGACGAGCTTCACTTCGGCAAGCCGAGCGCCGACGTGTACATCGACGACCGCGCCGTCGCCGTCGACGCCTGGCGCGCCGGTGACGCCTTCGCCCGGCCCGGGTTCGCCCACGTCCCGGAGGACCAGGAGCTCCCGGGCGTCCCCCCGCCGCCGGTGACGAGCGTCGTCGAGCACACACGCACCTACGCCGGGGCCACCCTCCGGCTCGAGGCACACGCCGACCGGGCCCACCGGCTCGCCGTCGCCGCCGGCCTCACCGACCCTCCCACCCCGGAGGCGATCGCCGCCGCCGTACGCGACGCCGTCGAGCGGCCGCGCGACGGACGGCGGCGACGTGAGCGTGGCGATCTGCCTCGCCGACGCCGCCCACCAGGCCCACGCCGCACCGTGGTCTTCCGCCGCGCCCACCGTGACGGTCGCCCTGCGGCCCCTCCGCGAGGCCGCCGCGGAGCTTTCGCGGTGGCGGGCCGGCCCGGGCGCGGCGATGCTCGGACGCGACGAGCACGCCGGCGCAGGGCTGGCCCCTGATCCGCCGCGACGGTCAGCTACGCGACGGGCTCGGCGGCCAGCTGGCGGTCGTCCAGTCAGGGCGGTTCACGCTCGCGCCCGCTCCCGGTCCGGAGCCCGTCCTCGCCGCGTGGGTGCGTCGACGCGGCCGAGGAGCGAGGCCTGCGGGTCGCCGCCGCGCCGATCTCCGCCGCCGCGTTCGCAAGCGCCGAGGAGGTGTTCGTGATCGGTCTCCCCTTCGTGTTGCTGCCGCTCGTGCACTGGCCGGGCGAGGAGCCCGGGCCGGTCGGCCGGGAGCTGCTGCGCGCACTGTCCGACATCTGTGGGGTCGACCCGACCGCCGCGCTCCGCGACCTCACCCCGGTGCCGGTCGCATGAGCGTCTGCGTCGCGATCCCCGCCCGCCTGGCCTCCTCGCGCCTCACGGGCAAGGTCCTGCGCCGGATCGGGTCGCGGACGATGCTCGAGCTGACCCACGAGGTCGCCCGCCGCGCCGACGTCGGTCCGGTCGTCGTCCTGGCCGACGACGCCAGCGTCGCCGACGAGGTGCGGGCCTTCGGCGGACGCGTGCTGCTGACCGACCCGGCGCTCACCTCCGGCACCGCGCGGATCGCCTCGGCCATCGACCAGCTCGACGCCGACGTGGTCGTCAACCTGCAGGCCGACGCGCCGCTGACCGATCCCGCCGTGGTCGCCGAGACCGCGCGGCACACCGCCGAGGCCGGTGACTCGGTCGTGCTCCCGGTCGCCCGGTGCACGACGACGCCGCGCTGCTGGACCCGGGGGTGGTGAAGGTCGTCCGTGCCGCCGACGGGCAGGTGCTCTACTGCTCGCGCAGCGCGGTGCCGTACCTACGGGACACGATCGGCGGGTGGGCGGCGCAGGCCAGGTACTGGGGCCACGTCGGCCTCTACGGCTACGACCGCTCCTTCCTCGAGGGCTTCGCGCAGCTCCCCGAGAGCGCCCTCGAGGACGCCGAACGGCTCGAGCAGCTCCGCTGGCTCGAGGCCGGGGTGCGCCTGCGCAGCTTCGAGGTTCCCCCGCAGGGCCCGAGCGTCGACACGCTCGCCGATCTCGAGCGCGTCCGCGAGACGTTGATGGCGGGCGACCCGGTGAGCGCGCCGCCGCTCACCGTCCCGGCCCCCCGGGAGGCCGCCCGTGCGAGCATCGCCGCCGCGCGGGACGCCCTGCGCCGCCTCGCGGAAGGGCTCGGACCGGACTTCGACCGTGCGGCCGAGCGGCTCATCTCCCTCGACGGGAAGGTCATCACGCTCGGCGTCGGGAAGTCGGGCCTGGTCGCCGCGAAGATCGCCGCGACCCTGCGCTCGATCTCGCTGCCGGCCGTGAACCTGAACGTCTCGGACGTGCTGCACGGCGACCTCGGCGCGGTCGCCCCCGGCGACGTCGCGATCGTGCTCTCCAAGAGCGGGACGACGGCCGAGCTCGTCGCCCTCGTCCCCCATCTGCGCGCTCGCTCGGCGACGTTGATCGCGATCGTCGGCAGCGCCGGCTCGCCCCTGGCCCGCGCCAGCGACGTGGCGCTCCTCGCCGCGGTCGAACGCGAGGGGTGCCCGCTCGACTGCGCGCCGATGGCCTCCGCGCTCGCCGCCCAGGCGACCGGCGACGCGCTGGCGGCCGCGGTCAGCTGCGGTCGTGGGCTGCGCGCCGAGGACTTCGCCGCCCTCCACCCGGCCGGCGCGCTCGGCGTCCGCCTCACCCTCAGGGTCGCGGACGTCATGCGCCGCGGCGACGAGCTCGCACGGGTCCGGCCGGACGCCACGCTCCGCGACGCGGTGATCGAGATCACGCGCACCGGCTACGGCGCGGTCTGCGTCGTCGGGGAGGACGAGCGGCTGCACGGCTTCCTGACCGACGGCGACATCCGCCGCTGCCTGCTCGAGGTCGACAGCCTGGAGGCACCCGTCGCCACGCTGATGACCCGCGCGCCGCTCACCGTCTCGCCGGACGTGCTGCTCTCCGAGGCGCTGCTCGAGCTCGAGCGCCGGACGAAGGCGTTCCTGACCGCCCCGGTGGTCGACCGCGACGCGCGCTGCGTCGGCCTGCTGCGCCTCCACGACGCCGTCCGCGCGCACCTGCCGTCATGACCGACGCCGTCGAGATCACCCCCGGGGTCACGGTCGGCGACGGCGGGCTCGTCCTGTTCGCCGGGCCCTGCGTCATCGAGAGCCGCGAGCTGGTCCTCGAGGTGGCCGCGGGCCTGGAACGGGCCTGCACCCCGCTGGGGCTGCCGTGGGTCTTCAAGGCGAGCTTCGACAAGGCCAACCGGACCGGCGTGGACTCCTTCCGCTCCATCGGGATGGACGCGGCGCTGGCGATCCTGGACGAGGTCGCACGCACCTACGACGTCCCCGTGCTCACCGACGTCCACGACGCCACGCAGGTCACCCGCGTGGCCGAGGTGGTCGACGTCCTCCAGATCCCCGCCTTCCTGTGCCGGCAGACCGACCTGCTTCTCGCAGCGGGCGCGACCGGTCGCACCGTGAACGTGAAGAAGGGCCAGTTCATGGCTCCGGAGGACATGGCCTACGCGGTGGCGAAGGTGCGCGCCGGTGGCGGGGAGCGGGTGCTTCTCACCGAACGCGGGACGACCTTCGGCTACCACGACCTGGTCGTGGACCTCCGGGGCCTCGCGACGATGCGCGCGGCCGCGCCCGTCGTCTTCGACGCGACCCACAGCGTGCAGACCCCGGGCGGTGCGAAGGGCGCCTCCGGCGGGCGGCCCGAGCACATCGGCCCGCTGGCACGGGCCGCGGTCGCCTTCGGCATCGACGCGCTCTTCGTCGAGACCCACCCGCGCCCCGCCGAGGCGCTGAGCGACGCGGCCACGATGCTGCCGATGTCGGAGCTCGACGAGCTGCTCGGCCAGTGCCTCGCCGTTCACCGCCTGCACGCCGGGGCGGCGTCGTGAGCTACGCCATCGTCTTCCGCGCGTTCCCGGACGTCGACCACATGGCCCCGCTGGCCTGGCAGCTGCTGCAGGAGGGCGAGCAGGTGCACGCGATCCTCTCCCCCGGCCTCGATCCGCGCTCCGACGATCGCCTGCGGTTCCTCTCGGGCTTTCCGGGCTTCCACGTGCACCCGGTCGACCGGGCCTCCCGGCGGACGCTCGCCTGGGCGCTGGCGCTCCTCGGCCGGCACCGCATCAGAGCGGTCGCCGTGGAGTGGGGCTACGGCTACGACGCCGGATACGAGCGCCTGCGCAGCCCCGCGGGGGCACGTGCCGTCCTCAGCTCCGTGGCCGGCTCGGTGCGCCACCGGCGCGACCCCGCGCAGACGCGCGCCAACGTGATGGTCGCGGCGCGGCTGCTCGGGCGGGCGGTGGCCTGCCTGCCGCACGGCCTGTCCGTGAAGCTCGACGACGCCCCCACTCGCCGGGTCCAGGAGCAGCTCGCGTCGGCCCCGTACGACTGGCGCGATCGCAACCGCTTCGACACCTACGTGCTCAACACCGCCCGTCACCGATCGTGGCACCTGCGTTGCGGGATGGGCGATCCCGACCGTCTCGAGGTGCTCGGCTCCCTGCGCTGGTCCCCGGAGTGGATGGCGATCAACCGGCGCATCACCACGCCGTACGCCTGGCCGCCCGCGCCCGACGGAGCCCTCCGCGTCGCCTTCATGGTCCCGAAGTGGGGCAACCGGGTCGACGGGGACGCGGTGCTCGACCTGGTCGCCCGGCTGCAGGGGCGCCGCCACGTCTCGCTCGTGATCAAGGGCCATCCGCGCAAGGCCGCGGGAGGGATCGACGCGCTGCGCGCCGACCCGCGGCTCGACTGGACGCGCATCCACGATGCGACCGGCGCGGACTCCGTGGCGATCATCGCGGCCGCCGACGTAATCATCGACGTGGGCTCGTCGATCGGCCTGGAGGCGCTGATGCAGGGCCGGGTGCTGCTGAACCCCACCTACCTGCACGAGCTCACCACCTACTTCGACACGGTCGCCGGCAGCTGCGTGGTCGCCGACGGTCCGGAGGCGGTCGAGGCCTACCTCGCCGCGCACGTGGCGGGTGCCCCGCACGAGGTCGACCCCACCGCCCGGGAGGAGCTCGTCGGGCACCTCGTCTACGGCTCGGCCCCCGCGCCCTACGACGTGCCCGCCGCCTACGCGAGCCGCCTGCGGCAGCTCGCCTCATCTCCCCGACCCCGCTCCCCAGAGAGGCTGATCGCATGAGCTCCGCCCACCGCATCTTCATCGGGTACGACCCCGATCAGGCCGTCGCCTACGACGTGCTGGTCGACTCGCTGCACCGCCACACGAGCGAGCCGCTGGACGTGCGGCCGATCGATGCCGCTCAGCTGCCCGAGTTCCACCGCGCGGGCGACCCGCTGGCCTCCACCCCGTTCACCTACACCCGCTTCCTCGTCCCGTGGCTGTGTGACTACACGGGGACCGCGCTCTTCATGGACTCCGACATGCTCGCGCTCGGGGACGTGAGCGCGCTCTTCCGCCTGCCGATGGACGGCCTCGCCCTGCGGGTCCGCCAGCACGACTACAGCCCGTCGGCCACCGTGAAGATGGGCGGCAAGGTCCAGACGCAGTACCCGCGCAAGAACTGGTCGAGCCTCATGCTCATGGACTGCGCACGGTTGACCGCGTGGACCAAGGACGCCGTCGAGACACGCTCCGGCGCCTGGCTGCACCGCTTCGAGACGATCCCCGACGAGCAGATCGGCGACCTCCCAGAGGCCTGGAACGTGCTCGATCACATCTCTGGGCCGACCGAGCTCCTCCACTACACCTCCGGCGGGCCCTGGCTGGCCGGCTGCGAGGACGCCGAGCACGCCGACCTCTGGCACCGGGCGCGCGAGGCGATGAGCGCGGACCCGGCCGCGCCCGACCGTTCCCGGGTGGGTGCGTGACCACCACCCCGGAGACCCTGCCGGTTCGCGAGCCGCTCGTCACGGACGATCGTGCGCTGCTGGCGATCATCCCCGCCCGCGGGGACAGCAAGGGCGTGCCGTTCAAGAACGTCCGGCGGCTCGGCGAGCGCCCGCTTTTGGCCTACACCGTCGACGCGGTGCTCGCGGCCGGTGTGGCCGACCGGGTCGTCGTCTCGAGCGACAGCGATGTCGTCCTGCGCTGGGCGGAGATGCACGGGCACGAGACCCACCAGCGCCCGGCGCACCTGGCCGGAGACGAGGCGACGATCTCCGAGGTCGCGACCCATCTCGCGCAGGAGCTCGGCTGGAGCGGGGACGTCGCCGTCTTCCAGCCCACTTCACCGCTGCGGTCGGCCGACTCCATCGTGCGCGCCGTCGCGGCGTTCCGGAGCGCCGATGCGGACTCCCTGGCCTCCGCCGTCCGGGAGCCGCACCTCTTCTGGTTCGACGGCGGCAAGGACCTCGGGCAGGCCGAGCCCCTGTTCGACGCCCGGGTCAACCGCCAGTTCGCCCGCCACCGGGTGCTCCGTGAGACGGGCGCGATCCAGATCGTCCGCGCGGCTGCGCTGCTCGACGGCGGCGAGATCGTCGCCAAGCGCCACATGCTCTTCGAGGTGCCGCACGACGAGTCGCTCGACATCGACACCAACGACGACCTCGTCGAGGCGCGTCGCGTCTTCGAGCGGGGCACGGTCGTCTTCCGTGTCCGCGCGACGGCGAAGATCGGTTCGGGCCACATCCAGCACTGCCTGATGCTGGCCGACGAACTCGCCGACCAGCGGCTGGTCTTCCTGCTCAAGGACTGCGACCCCTTCGTGCAGGAGATCCTCGCCGACCACGGCTACGACCTGCGCGTGGAGCGCGACCTGGCTGCGGACCTCGCCGCGCTCGCCGGACCGTGCGGCAACGTGCTCGTCAACGACGTGCTCGACACCTCAGAGGAGGAGGTCCTCATCGAGCGCAGCGCCGGCTACCGCGTCGTGAACATCGAGGACCTCGGCCCCGGTGCCCGCCTGGCCGACTGGGTGGTCAACGCGCTCTACCCGATCGACGTCGGCGCGGGTACCCACGTCGCCTCGGGCCCGCAGTACGCAACGCTGCGAGGCGAGTTCTTCGACGTCCCGGAGAAGGTCGTGAACGTCCGCCCACGGCGCGTCCTCATAACGTTCGGGGGCACGGATCCAAGCGATCTGGCGCAGCGCTGCGCCCGCCTGCTGGACGGGAAGGTCGCGACGGAGCTGCGGGTCGTCGTCGGGCCGGGCGCGCGCGACGAGGGCTTCCCGCCGGGCGTCGAGGTGCTGCGCCACGTGCGCAGCATGGCCGCCGAGATGCTCGAGGCCGATCTCGTGGTCACCTCCGCCGGGCGGACCGTCTACGAGGCAGCCGCGGTCGGCACCCCGGTGGTGGTGCTCGCCCAGGCCGCCCGCGACGCGAGCCACAGCCACCTCGACTACCACGGCGGCGTGATCTTCCTCGGCATCGGGCCGCTCGTGGACGACGGCCACATCATCGGCGTCGTCCAGCGCCTGCTGAGCGATCACGAACTGCGCTCCGAGCTCTCCGAGCGGCTCCGTCGCTCGATCGACGGCAAGGGCGCCGCGCGGATCGGCTGCCGGATCCGGGCGATGCTCAAAGGCCTGTAGATGCGCGGTCCTCTCCCCTCTCACCGACCCCAGCCCCGGAGGAACAGATGACGACCGTCGAACAGCAGCAGGATCGAGCCCCCGCCGCGGGGGCGTCGGGCATGCGCTTCGAGGAGTTCCTGGAGCGCTTCGGCGGCTCGCTGCGGACCTCGAGCGTCGCGCAGAGCAGGTCGCGCCGCGCCGTGACCCAGCTGCGCTCCGGTCTCCCGCGCGAGCGCGCGCAGCGCTACACCGAGCGTGTGACGGCGAAGCTGCGCCAGGACCCGCGTGCCTCGGCCGAGCGCTTCGCCGCACGCCGTGGCGACAGCCTGGCCAAGACGCTCGCCCCGCCGAAGGCGAACCGCCGCCCCTACCGGCTGCCCACCCGCTCCGAGCTGCCCGCCGACTTCATCCGGCTCGATCCGTGGGAGGCCGACTACCTGTTCTTGTTGGCCGGTCGCGCGCGGCTGGGCGTGGTCGAGACCGGCCGGCTGCGCGGCGGCAGCACGCTCATGCTCGCCTGCGCCAACGCTCTCGTCCCCATCACCTCCGTGGACATCGCGCCCAAGGACGACGCCTACGTCCGCGCGGCGATGCGTCGTATCGGCGTCGGCGACAACGTCGAGCTGATCGTCGGCGACTCCCAGCACACGGCCTACGACGGCGTCGGCGAGATCGATCTGCTCTGGATCGACGGCGACCACACCTACGAGGGCGCCCTGGCCGACCTGCGCAACTGGTGGCCCAAGGTCGTCCCCGGGGGCCACGTGATCCTCCACGACTGCTACCACGGCTCCGAGGTGCAGCCCGCGGTGCTCGACTTCCTCGAGGGGGAGGAGCACGAGGTGGTCCGCACGCCGTTCATCCCGACGATCTACTGGCACCAGCCGGCCGGATCGCTGGTCCACGTCCGGCGTCGCGGCTGATGGTCGGCGTCGAGGGCGCCGTCCCGCTGCGACCTGGTACCTGCCAGGTCATCGCCGAGGCCGGGGTGAACCACAACAACTCGGTCGAGCGGGCGATCGAGATGGCGCGCCGCGCGCGCGACGCCGGAGCCTGGGCGATCAAGTATCAGCTCTACAAGGCCGATTCGATCAGCGTCCCGGACTCCCCGAAGTACTGGAAGGACCCGTTCGGTACCGCGTCGCAGTACGAGGCCTTCCAGCGCTCGGACCACCTCGACTACGACGCGTACGCGACGATCGCGAAGTCCTGCCGCGAGCTCGGCATCGTGTTCTTCGCCACGCCCTTCGACCTGCCCGCCGTCGCGGCGCTCGAGGCGATGGGCTGCCCGCTCTACAAGATCGCGAGCGCGGACATCACCCACCGCCCGCTGCTCGAGGCCGTCGCGGCGACCGGGCGGCCGGTGCTGCTCTCGACCGGAGCGGCCACGCTCGAGGAGATCCGCGCGGCGACCCGATGGATGGGGCTCGGGCCCGACAAGCTCGTCCTGCTCGTCTGCACCCTCACCTACCCGACACCCGACGAGGACGCGAACTTCGCGCGGGTCACGACGTTCCGCCGCGAATTCGCCCCGTATCTGGTCGGCACCTCCGATCACACGCTCGGGCCCGAGGGCGCGTGGATGACCGCGGCCCTGGGCGGCGTCTGCATCGAGAAGCACTACACGGTCGACAAGGGGTTGCCGGACGTTCCCGACCACGCGATGAGCGTCGATCCGGACGAGCTCGCGGTGATGGTCGCGGCGGCCGACCGCGCGGCGGTGCTCGCGGGCTCGCCGGAGATCGGGGTCCGTCCCTCCGAGGAGCCGGCCCGCCGGAACGCGCGGCGCTCGGTGGTGCTGGAGCGCGACGTGAGCGCGGGGGCGACGCTCCGCGTCGAGGACCTCGGGTACAAGCGCCCGGGCACCGGCCTGCCCCCCGACGAGGGGGAGCGGCTCGTCGGGCGCGTCGCGGTCGCCGACCTGCGCCGCGGAACGCTGCTGTCCTACGCGGACCTCCGGTAGCTGCGGCCCCGCAGCCAGCCGTCCCGTACTAGCCCGATCAGGGCGTCGACCGCGCCGTACCGTCGCTGGACGACGACCACCCACGGCACGAGCGTGACGCCGAAGAGCAGGAGCTTGCCCCCGGCGATCGCGACGTCGGCCATGAGGCCCCCGGCACCGCTGCCGACCGTCGCCTCGATGACCCCGAGCGCCACGGTGACGTAGGCGATGATCCCCAGCAGCTCGGCGAGATGCGCGACGACACGGGCTCCAGCCATCGAGCGGCTGAGGGCGAAGGCGGTCATGATCGTGAAGAAGACTCCGTAGCTCGCCGCGGTCGCGATCGCGGCCCCGACGAGCCCCGCCTCGAGCACCACGACGGCGAACAGGTTCGCCGCCGCGTTCAGCACGAGGCAGGCGAGCGTCACCGCGGTCAGCACCCAGCGGTACCCCGCCGACATGAGCAGCTTCGTCGGCATGGTCGCCAGCGAGACGAAGAAGCTCGCGACCACCATGACGTGCACGACGGGGATCGCCGGGGTGAAGGCCGGGAGTGCGTGGCGGATGAGGACCGGGAGCCCGAAATAGGCCGCGGCCACGAAACACGGGATGAGCAACGAGGCCAGGAGCCGTTGAACGTCGATGACGTAGTGGCGCAGCGAGCCGACCTCCTCGGTCTTCGCGAACTGCGCGGACATCCGGGGTGAGAGGGCGGCTCCGACCGCCTTGGGCAGCAGCGTGATGTAGGTGGTCACGGACACCGCCAGCGCGTAGAAGCCGAGATCCCGGACGCCCAGGTACCGCGCGACCACGAGGTTGTCGACGGCCAGGAAGAGCGCCCACACCTGCCCGAGGACGAGGATCGGCAGCCCGTAGCGCATCAGCTCGCGGACGCGCGGGCGCTCGACACGGAAGTGGAAGGCGGGACGGCGGCGGCCCGTCAGCCCGAGGCGTGTGTAGAGCACGAGCGTCGTCAGCGACGCGAGCGCCGCGCCCGCGAACAGGCCCCAGTACCCCACCCAGAGGATCAGCAGCGTCTGGACGCTCAGCGCGACGAACGCCCGCGCAAGGACCACCTGGGTCGCCGCACCGAAACGTCGCGTCGACTGCACGAGGGACTCGTGGGCGTCGGCCAGCACCCGGAGCGGCGCGATCGCGGCCAGGGCGACGAGGCCGTAGCGGACCTCGGAAGCCCAGCCCCCGCCCAGGCCGAGCGCGACGGCCACCACGAACGCCCCGGCCACCGCCGAGGCCGCCAGCGAGAACGAGAACGCCGTGTCGGCGATCGCCGCTGCGGTCGCGCGATCGCCGCGCCCGCGGTGGAAGGGCACCTGACGCGCCGCGCCGTCGAAGACGCCGAGCGGGGCCGCGGACTGCACGGTCACGTAGGTGACCATGAGCGCCCAGTAGCCGGCCGCGACCGGGCCGAGCAGCCCCTTCTGGATGATGCCCGCCACGAAGAGCAGCAGCTGGGCCCCGTAGAGCCCCGCGGTGAAGACGGCGGCGTCCGACGCCGCGCTGCGGGTCGGGCCGTCGGGTCCCCCGGCCAGCCCGACGGCCGCACGCCCCGCCGCCCCGGCGGTCGCCGGCGCCGGGAGCGGCGGCGGGGCGTCGGTCGTCGTCACGTGGGAAGAACGCCGCGCCGCGTGCGCTTCTTGCCGTCAGCCCGCCGGGTCCTCAGCCGTTGGTGGGCCATGATCGCGCTCCCCGACGTGCCCCGACCGGGCGAGGCGTCCGAGCCGCCGAGTGCATCGCGCAAGCAGGCGTGGGCCCGGCCCGTTCATGGATGCACGGTGCCCCACCGACCATGACCACGCTCGAAGGCCATCCCGCCACCCGCGCACCGCGGGCCACCCCTCCGGCTCCCCCGGCCCACGCGGGCCTCCACGCGGGCTTCGAGGCGGCCGTCGCCCGCCACCCCGCGCGTCCCGCGCTGGAGTGCGGCGGTGAGCGCCTGAGCTACTCCGAGCTGCACACGAGGGCGGTTGCGGTGGCCGCGGCACTGCAGGGCGCCGTGGACCGCCCGGAGGGCGCGGATCCGCCGCTGACCGCGGTGCTCGCCTACCGGACCCCGTCGGCCTTCGCGGGCGTCCTCGGGGCCCTGATGGCGGGCCACGCCTACGTGCCGCTCAACCCCACGCTCCCGGCACGGCGCAACCTCCAGATGGTCGATGCGTCGGGATGTGCAGCCGTCGTGGCCGACGCCGGCTCCCTCGCCGAACTCGAGGCCCTGCTGGCCTTGCTCACGCGCCCGCTCACCGTCCTCGTCCCCGACGCCGAGGTACGTGCGCTCGCCGCCCGCTGGCCGCAGCACCACGTGCTGGGACAGGACGACGTGGTGCCCCCGACCGGCTTCGCCTCCGCGACGCCGGCGCCCGGGGACCTCGCCTACGTGCTCTTCACGTCGGGCTCGACGGGGGTCCCCAAGGGCGTGCAGGTCTCCCACGCCAACGTCTGCGGCCTGCTCGAGACGATGGTCGCGCGGTACGGGCTCGATGAGCGCGATCGCATCTCGCAGACCCACGAGCTGACCTTCGACGTCTCGGTCTGGGACATGTTCGTCACCTGGCGAGCGGCCGCCTGCCTCTGCTGTCCGACCCGCAAGGAGCTCATCAAACCAGGGGGCTTCATCCGCGACGCGCGGCTGACCGTGTGGTTCTCGGTGCCGTCCACGGCGATCTTCATGCGGCGTCTGGGGATGCTCAAGCCGGGGGCCTACCCGGGGCTGCGCCACAGCCTCTTCGCCGGTGAGCCGCTCCCGGTCGGCGTCGCCGAGGCGTGGGAGCGTGCGGCACCCGCGTCGACCGTGGAGAACCTCTACGGGCCGACGGAGCTCACGATCGTCTGCATGGCCTACGTGTTCTCGACGGAACGCTCGCCGGCCGAATGCGAGGCCGGCGTGCTCCCGATCGGGCGCCCGCTGCCCGGTATGCGTCCGCTCGTCGTCGACGAGCAGCTGCACGAGGTGCCCGCGGGGAGCGTCGGCGAGCTGCTGGTGACGGGGCCCCAGATGACCGGCGGCTACTGGTGCGACCCGCGCCGCACGAGCGAGGTGTTCGTCGTCCCGCCCGGCCGGGACGCCGTGCATTACCGCACCGGCGATCGCGTCCGGCGCCCTCGCGGCGAGGATCCCATGACCTACCTGGGCCGTGTGGACGATCAGCTCAAGGTCCGCGGCGTGCGCGTCGAGCCCGGCGAGGTCGAGGCGGTGCTGCGCGAGGTCTCCGGCGTGGACGCGGTCGTCGTGGTGGGCTGGCCCATCACCCCGACGGGAGTCGACGGCCTCGTGGCCTTCGTCGGCTCCGCGGACCTCGACGCTGCGCGCCTGGCCGGAGCGCTGCGGGAGCGGCTCCCGGTCCACATGGTTCCCCGCGAAGTCCGCCTGCTCGATCAGCTGCCGCTCAACGCGAGCGGGAAGTTCGACCGCCTCGTTCTGCGGAGGTCGCTGGGATGAGCGTCGTGACCTCGGACCTCCGCGCCACGGCACCCGCCGCGGGCTCCTCGCGTCCGGTGTACGCGGGCTTCACCGCCGCCGCCGCACGCACGCCGTCGCGCCCAGCGCTCGAGCTCGGCGGCGTGACGCTCTCCTACGCGAAGCTGCACGACCGTGCGGCGCGGGTCGCCGCGACGCTGCAGTGCCACGCCGCGCCTGAGCCCGCGCTGACGGCGGTCTTCGCCTACCGCACCGTGTCCGCCTACGCGGGCGTCCTCGGCGCGTTGCTGCGCGGTCACGGCTACGTGCCGCTGAGCCGCACGTTCCCGGAGGAGCGGACACGCCTGATGCTCGAGCACGCCGGCTGCCGTGCCGTCGTCTGTGATCTCGAGTCCGCGGGGCAGCTCCCGGAGGTGCTGGCCGGGCTCGAGCGCGAGCTCGTGATCCTCGTGCCCGAGGCCACCGCCGAGGAGATCGCCGAGCTCCGCGGCGCCCTGGGCGTCGGCCGACGCCTGCTCGGAGCCGACGACCTGGAGCCGGCCGCGGCCTGGCGCGAGCCCGTCGCCGACCCGGACGCGGCCGCCTACGTGCTCTACACGTCGGGGTCCACCGGCCGGCCGAAGGGGGTCGAGGTGACCCACGCGAACGTCAACCACTACGTCGACACGCTGGTCGAGCACCTCCAGGTCACCGATCGGGATCGCTTCGGCCACTTCAACGAGCTGACCTTCGACATGTCGGTGCTCGACCTGTTCGTCGCCTGGGAGTGCGGTGCGTGCGTGTGCTGTCCAACGCGGAAGGAGCTCCTCAGCCCCGCGCGCTTCCTGCGGCAGCGTGCGCTCAGCGTCTGGCACTCCGTCCCGTCGACCGCGCTCATGATGGAGCGTCTGCGAGCGCTGCGACCCGGCTCCTATCCGACGCTGCGTCGCAGCCTGTTCGCCGGTGAGCCACTACCCGTCGCCGCCGCCCGCGCCTGGCAGGCCGCGGCACCGCACTCAACGGTCGAGAATCTCTACGGGCCGACGGAGCTGACGGTCGAGTGCCTCGGCTACCGGTGGGACCCGACACGCGTCAACGAGTGCGAGCACGACGCCGTGCCGGCCGGCTACGAGCTGGGCGCGATGCGTGCGCTGATCGTCGACGAGCTCTTACAGGAGGTCGCGCCGGGCGAGGTCGGCGAGCTGCTCGTCCGCGGACCCCAGGTGGCCCGCGGCTACCTGCACGATCCCGAACGGACCGCCGCGGCGTTCGTGGTCCCGCCCGGACGCGAAGAGGTGCACTACCGCACCGGCGACCGCGTCCGGCGCCCGCGCGGTCCAGAGCACCCGATCGTGTATCTCGGCCGCGTCGATCACCAGGTCCAGGTGCTCGGCGAACGGGTGGAGCTCGGCGAGGTCGAGGCGGCCGTGCGCGCCTGCTCAGGGGTACCCGAGGTCGCGGCGATCGGGTGGCCGCTGACGTCGACCGGGGCGGGCGGCGTGGAGGTCTTCGTCGTCGATCCCGCGCTCGACGCGGTCGCGCTGCTGGCCACGTTGCGCCGACGGCTCCCGGGCCACATGGCCCCGAGACGTGTGCACGCGATCGACACGCTTCCGCTGAACGCCAACGGGAAGATCGACCGCGCCGCCCTCGCCGCACGACTGGACGGGGCGCTCACGTGAGGATCGCCTTCCTCACCTCGGCGGGCCGGGTGCAGGACCTCGCCTTCACGCTGGCCTGCGCCCGCGCGCCGGAACACCGCTGGACGCGCCACGTCCTCGACGAACCCGCGGCCCGCACGGCGTTCGCCGAGCGGTGCGGCGATTACGACGCGCTGGCGTCCTTCCTGAACCCCTACGTGGTGACGCCCACCGCCCTCGCGGCCATCGGGCCGGGGCCGGCGTTCAACGTGCATCCGGGAACACCCGAGTTCCCGGGGCAGCTCCCCGCCCACTTCGCGGTGTACGCAGGCCGGTGGGTCGCAGGCGCGACGCTGCACCGCATGATCGCCGGTGTGGACGCCGGCGAGATCCTGGACGCGTGGGAGCTGCCCGTCGACCCGATCGAGGGCGTCCGCGGGGTGCTTGAGCACTCAAAGCAGCTCGCGCTGGGGGTCCTCGTGGCGAACCTCCCCGCGTTGCTGGACGGGAGCGCCCGGCCCGACGGACGGACCTGGCGCGCCGGGCGCCGGCCCACGCTCTCGGACTTCGACCGCCTGGCCCGGATCGACGCCGACGTCGACGCCGCCGAGCTGCACCGTCGCGTCGTGGCGTTCTCCAGCCCTGAGCACAGGACGCCCTACGTCGAGCTGCACGGAGAGCGCTTCGTGCACTCCCCCGCCTCCACGCCGCCGGTGCACGGACCGACCTCTGACGCGTCGGTCCGAGCCCTTGCGGCGGACGAGGTGCGCACCGCCATCCTCGAGATCGTCGAACCCGCCCTCGCGACGCTCGGCGTCGTCCCGGGAGAGCTGGCCGACGACTTCGACCTTCACCTCTCCGGGGTCGTCGACTCCTTCGGGATCCTGGAGCTGATCGGCGCGGTCGAGGAGCGCTTCGGCCTCGAGGTGGATTTCGAGGCCATCGACCCCGAAGACCTGACGATCCTCGGGCCCTTCTGCCGGTTCGTCGCAGAGCAGAGCCACCGGCCGGCGGTCGAACGATGAGCGCGGAGCCGACGGTCGCCCCCGCCGACGCGGAGACGCGCCCCAACGTCTACGCACGCAACCAGCCCGAGCTCCGCGAGCTGCAGCAGCACTTCGACGCCCACTTCGCCGGGCACGACGTCCTCGACGTGGGCTGCGGCAAGGTCCTGGCCGTCGACCTGGGCTCCGAGGTCCACGTGGTGGGGATGGACGTCTCCCCCGCCGCGATGGCCGACAACCACAACGTCGACGAGGCGTTCGTCGGAGACGTCCAACGCGACCGGCTCCCGCCCGCGGCCTTCGACGCGGTGCTCTGCTGGGATGTGCTCGAGCACCTCGATGACCCGGCCGCAGCGTTGGCGAACATGACCACCGCCCTGCGCCCCGGGGGCCTGCTCGTCCTCGGCACACCCCACCTGTGGTCGGCGAAGGCGCTGCTGACGAAAGCCACACCGCACGCCTTCCACGTGTGGGCCTACCGGCGCCTCCTGGGCTACCCCGAGGCGGGCCGGCCCGGGCGTGCCCCGTTCCCCGCGCCCCTGCGTCTCGTGCTCGCCCCGGGGCGACTCGGGCGGCTGCTCGGCGCCCAGGGGCTCGAGCTGATCCACCGCCGCCTGTACGGCTCCGACGTCACCGACCGGCTTCCGCGCGCGGTGGCGGGTCCCCTCGACGTCGCGATGGAGGCGGTCGAGCGGCTCTCGCGCGGGCGGGTGGACCCCGCGCTCAGTGAGGCGCTCTACCTGTTCCGCAAGCCGGCCTGACCCCGCGGCGCAGCGCTCAGGCCGCGGGTACGAGCAGTCCCGAGGCCCGAAGGCCCTCGGCCGCTGCCGCCAGCGCCGCGATCGGGCGCCCGCTGCGCTCGGCGGCGGCCAGGAGCCCGCGCGACCCGTCGAGGTAATTGAGCAGGAAGAGCATGTCCAGCAGCTCACGCCGCCCCTCCGCGGCGTGAGCGGTCCCGCCGGTCGTGGGATACAGCCCGCGGCGGCCGAGCTGCGGCTCGCCCTCGGCGACGGTCACCTGGAGGAGCTCGTCGGCCTCGAGCGTCGCCACCAGGGCGCGGCAGACGTCGAGGCTGTCGGCGAGCGCGGCTGGGGTCACGTAGGTGAGGTCGTCCAGGGACGTGTGGTACTCCGGCCACTCGCCGAACGCGCCACGCATCAGGCAGCCGACAGGCAGATCGAACCCGGGTGAGCCGTACTGACGCTCGTCGCTGGTCGGCGGGTAGAAGTCGATGATGCGGGGCGCCGGGTCACGGTGGGCGAGCACGTGCCGCGCGGCACGGTCGGCGAGCGTCCCGTCGCGGCGAGAGTGCCGGTAGACCATCCCGAGCGGCGAGCCGACGCAGGTCACGACGTAACCGGCCACCAGCCGCTCGCGCAACGCGTCGCCGAACCGCGCCAGGTAGCTGATCGACCCGATCGTCTCGGGGAGGAACAGCAGCCGGTAGGTGAGCCGCGGCGTCGGGCCCTCCCGCAGCGCGCGGGCCAGCGCGGCGACGACCACCGGCCCGGACAGCTCGTTGTTGGCCATCGACGGGTGGCAGCAGTAGGTGCTGAAGAGCACCTCCTCCCGGGTGCGTCCCTCGACGACGATCTCGCCGAGCTCCACGTGTCCGTCGACCAGGTCAGCGTCCACGCACACCTCGTACTCGCCGTCCGGTAGGCCCTGCCGCACACGGTCCGAGAGGCACAGCCCCCAGCCGTCCGCGTAGTACGCGGTCCGGTACGGCACGGCGTCGGGCTGCTCGGGCAGCGAATGCAGGTGGTCCTGCAGCTCGGCGAGCCCGAGGCGGCGACGGACCGGGCGGGAGTGGCTCACCACGTGGAGGTTCGTGTCGTCGGTGTGAAGGACGAGGCGGCCGTCGGGACCACGCAGCCACGCCTCGCGGAGCGTCCACTCCCGCGGCACCCTCCAGTCGAGCACCTGCTCCCCGGTGGCGAAGCGGTGGCGGGTCATGCCGCCGCCGCTGGCCGCCTCGAGCACGTCGAGCGTGTCGCGGAAGGCGGGGCCGGCGATGGACCGAGCCTGGCTGAACAAACGGGTGACGAGGTCGTGCAGCTCGCGCCCGCGCTGCTCGGGTACGACCGCGGTGGCCATCAGGCGGCTCGCGACGCCATCGCGCCGCGGCGTCCGCGCACGAGCAGGTAGTCCGGGTTCTCCCGCAGGCCGAGCCTGGCCTGTTCGGCGATGTCGCGGGCCCGCGCAACGGTGACGACCGGGCCGTGCGGCACCGTCGTGCTCCGCGACAGCCCACGCGCGCGGAGATCGTCGGCCAGGGGGACGAGGTCGGTCTCCACACCTTCCGCCTCGAGGTCCCGCGCGTAGAAGGTGGCCGTCGTGCGCGTGCTCATGCCGTCGCGCACGACGACGCCGTCGAAGCTCTTCGAGAACCGGTAGGCCACCTGGGCTCGCTGCTCGGCGTGATGGACGAACGTGCAGGTCGTGACCGGCACGCCGAGGAAGGCGAAGATCGCGTCGGTCTGCGCCAGAAACGCGAACGTGCCCGTTTCGCCCCAGCAGTCGACCGGGCCGACGGTGAAGAGGCGCTGCTCCCACACGGGGTCCATGCGCGCCCCGAGCACGGCGCAGGAGAAGAGCGGATCCATCGTGCGGCGCGCCCCGGGACGACGGCGGGCGTGCTCGCTGAGCACGCCGACCGTCGACGGTGTCGCGGCGGGGTCGTACGGCTCACCGTGGCAGAACGAATACGTGTAGGTCGGGATCATCAGCCGCCCGTCCGGCACCGCGCCGAGGAGGCCGTCGAGGACCGTGTCGAGCTTCTCGGTCCTCGTGCGCCCCTGTGCGGCGACGCAGCGGGACACGTCGGAGTGGACGTAGAGGGTGTCGCGGGCGGTGACGCCGAGCCCGCGGAGGGCGGCGGAGATGTCTCGCGAGCCGAACACGGTCATCCGAGCAACGCCGCGCACCCAGCGGAATTTCCGCAACGACGTCCGCGTTGAGTGGGGCGATGCGCGTACTGGCGACCTCCAGGGGCCTCGACCCGGCGGGGCTGCGACCGGGGGATGATCTCGTCCTGCGGGCCGACGAGGCCCACGGCCTCGCGCTGGCCGTCGGAGTTCTGGCCGACGATCACCTGGACGCCCGCGCCAGGCAGCAGGTGGACGACGCGGTCTACCCGGCGATCGACGCGTGGTCCGCCCTCCGGGGCGCTGCCGCGACCACGCGCGGGATGCCCTGGCTGTGGGTCTGGGAGTCCGACCTCGTCGAGCACGTGGTCCTCCCCGGCCTGGGACAGGCGTGCGGGGCCCGGGCCGCGTTCGTGCTCCATCGGCCGGAGCGGGTGAGCGTCCCCGCCGGCGACCGGCTCACGCGTCTCGTCGTCACCGCCGCGGCGGCGGGCCTCGGCATCGCGGTGGTCGACCGATCCGGGCCCGCTCGTGCCGAGGGGACGCCGCCGCGCGCCGCGCGGCGCTCCGCGGCGGCGCGGACGGCCGCGCGCGCTGCTGGCCGCCGGCGGCGCGCCGTCCGCGCCTGCGCCGTGGCAGCACGCTGGTGCTCGGCTACTGGCCCCTCATGGACCTCTTCGACGGGCTGCTCGACGATCCGCTCCGACGCCCCGCCGTCACGCTCGAGCGCCGGCCGACGGGTGCGAGGCGCACCCTGCGCGCGCTCCCCCAGGGCGGGTGGCTCGGCCTTCCCGGGCCCCTGGCCCGCCGCCGCGCCCGCCGGGCCGCGGCCGCGTTCGAACGACGCCTCGCCTGCGCGCCGATCCCCCGCGTCGAGGCCCTGGGGCTCGACCTCGGTCCGCTGCTGCACCACGGCACGCGAGCCCTAGCGGGGCGGCGTGGGGCCGAGGACATCGCGCGGCTCGACCTGCTCCGGCGAGCGATGCGGCCCGGGCGGCCGGACCGCCTGATCGTCCCCTACGACATCGACCCGGTGGCGCGCCTGCACGTCGCCGTCGCCCGCGAGCAGGGCATCGAGACCATCGGGGTCCAGCACGGCGCCTACCTGCTCGCGCACCCGCTGCGCGACCTCGAGGAGGTCGACACCGTCGCGGTCTGGAGCGATCCCGAGCGCTGGCCGTTCCGGCTGCGCTTCCGACGCCCACCGCACGTGATCGGCCACCCGCGCGCGCTGACGCCCCCCGCCCCGCCGCGGCCCCGGGGCCCGGCCGGGCCGCAGCCGCGCATCATCGTGCTCGGCTACGGCGCCGATCCGCTGACCGCGAGCATGGACGACCGCTGCGGCGTGCGGCACTACGTCACCGCCCTGCGCGCCATCGCCGCCGCCGTGCCGGGTGCGATCGCGGTCCTGCGACCGCACCCGGCCGACGACCCGGCGATCATCGAGGCCGTGCGCACGGCCGTTCCCGCGCCGTCGTTCGTGGTCGACGCGATCACGCCCATCCTCGCGCTGCTGCACGGCGCCGACCTCTGCGTCGGCGTGCCGTCGACCGCCGTGCTCGAGGCCGCGGTCGGGGCGACACCGGTCATGGCGCTCAACCTCACCGGCATCGAGTGGGCGTGGCCCATCGGTCCGGACGGCCCGGTGCCGGTCGCCCGCACGGGCTCGGAACTCGAGGACCTGCTCGCCGGCTGGGCGGCCGGTGGCCCGGTCCCCGGCCGGCCGGAGCTGCTCGAGATCCTGGGCCTCCGGTCAGGCGGCGAGCAGGACGGACCCCGCGCGCTGCTGGCCCTCGCCGCGGGTAGGCGGCCGGCCGTCCGTCCCTCGGCGGCGCCGGTCGCCGAGCGTCAGCCCACCGGGTCACGGTCCGTTGTGTAGGAGCCTCTTGCGAACGCTGACCTTCTGCACCGCGCCGCACCGCGCGCACCCGATGCCGGCCTGAGGATGGCCTCCGCCCGGCCAGCCGCCTGGTCCGGCGGCCTCCCGTTCGCCCCCCGCGCCCGCGGCACGGGAGCCAGGCCGCTCGTCCAGCTCGGCGCCGTGGTCGCCGCGAGCGCGGCAGCGGGAGCCTTCGTCGTCCGCACCGGGGGCCCACTCCTGCCGGTGGGCGTGCTGGTGATGATCGCCGCCGCCTGGGCGGGCGTGGTGCGGCCCGCCGGGTTCCTGCTGGCGTTCCTGCTCATCCGGCCGCTCCTCGACCAGTTCGGCAGCTACGAGTTCGGGCCGGGCCTCGATCCCTCCGGCCTCTCGGCGCTGCTCCTGGTGGCCATCCTCCTCGTCGTCCTCACCGCGACGCGCGGCCGGAGCCTCCCGCCGGCCAGCGGGCCGTTGACGCTCGTCATCGCCGTCAATGCCTTCGCGGCCGGATACGCCGTCTACAGCCTGCGCGGGGCGATCGGTACCGAACCGGTCGGGGAGCTGGCCCGCCTGGTCGCGCTGCTCGGCGTGTTCCTCCTGGCGGCGCTGGGCTTCTGCGACGCGGGGCGCCGCCGACAGCTGTGGCGCGTCGTCGCGCTGAGCGCCGTGGTCCCCGCGGGATACGCGATGGTCCAGTGGATCGGCGGAGTGCAGGACGCCCAAGGGCTCGAGGTCGGACGCATCGACAGCACCTTCGTCGGGCCGAACCCGTTCGGCGCGTACCTGGCGGTCTGCGCGCTGCTGCTCATCAGCGCGCCGCTGCGGCTGCGACTGCGCGTACGCGGGCCGGTCCTGCTTCTCGTGCTGGCGGCGCTCGTGAGCACCTACAGCCGGGAGGGCTGGTTCCTGTTCCTCGGGGGGCTCGTCGTGCTCGAATGGCGTCGACGGCCGGCGCTGCTGAGCGGCCTGCTGGCCGCGCTCGTCGTGCTCGTCCTCACGGTCCCGAGCGTCCACGACCGGATCGCCCCACCCGACCTGCCCGTCGGGCAGAACACCACGGCCACCTACGAGTCGTTCTCGTGGCGGATCGACACCTGGGCCGCGCTCATGCGGAAATACCAGGAGAGTCCCGTGATCGGGTTCGGCCTGCGCTCCACGGCCTACGTCAACCCACGACGCTCGCCGGAGCTCGACAACGTTGCGGGCGGCTACGCGGCCCACAACATGGTCGTGCGGTGGCTCGTCGAGGGTGGGGTGGTCCTGCTCATCGCGTTCGCGCTGCTGCTCGCCGCACTCATCCGCGACGCGTCTCGCGCGCGGCGTGGGCCAGCCGACGTGCGTCCCTACGGCCACGTGATGCTCGTGCTGTGGGGCGGGTTCGTGGTCGTGGGGATCAGCACCGACGACCCGACGTCCAACACGGCGCTGATGTACGCGTTGCTGGCGCTCGCCGGGAGCCTCGCCGGCCGACCCCGCCTTCCGAGCAAGCACGCCGCCCGCCCGCGCGTTCATGGATGCGCCCCGGCGCCCCTCTCATGACGATGCTCGATGGCCACCCCGGAACCTCCGCCACCTCGTCGCAGCGCGCCTCGGTGGACACGCGCCTGCCCACCGGGCGGCGGGGATGGCGCCTGCGCCGAGCCCTGCTGCTCTCCGACGCCACGGCGATCAGCGTCGCCCTGTTCGTCGCGGTGGCCCTCTTCGGGCAGGGACAGGGCGAGGGCAGCGCCTCCTGGGCGCTCGTCCTCCTGCCGTTGTGGGCGGTGCTCTTCAAGGTCTACGACCTCTACGACCGTGACGGCAAGCGCATCAGCCACTCCACGGTCGACGACGTGCCCCGGGTCTTCCACGCGCTCGTCGTCGGGTCGCTCGGTTTGTGGCTGTTCTTCCGCGTGCTGCCGCTCGACCGCCTGGTCCTCGGCGGCGGCGTCGCGTTCTTTCTCGTCGCCTTCGCGGCGATCCTCGTGTTCCGCAGCATCGTGCGCGGTGTCACCCGCCGGGCGGACACGCCCGAGCGCACCCTGATGATCGGCGGCAACGCGATGAGCAGCGTCCTCGTCCGGAAGCTGCGCGCCCACCCGGAGTACTCGGTGCTCCCGGTCGGCTACCTCGACGAAGCCGACCGGGGCGATATCCGACGGCTGGCCGGGCTGCCTTATCTGGGGTCCCTGGACAGCCTCGAGGAGGTCTGCGAACGGGAGGCGATCGAACGCGTGATCATGCTCCCGTCGCCCGATCAGGACGGGATCCTGGACCTGATCCGCCGCACCCGCGGCCTGTCGGTCCAGCTGAGCCTCGTGCCCAGCGGCACGGAGGTCCTCGGCCCCTCGGTCGAGGTCGACGACGTCGAGGGCATCACCGTGCTCGGCGTCAATCCCCCGATCCTCGATCGCTCCTCCCAGGCGCTCAAGCGGGCCATGGACCTCCTCTTCGCCGCCGCCGCACTGCTCCTCCTGGCCCCGCTGATGGTCCTCATCGGCGTCGCGGTCCGCCTGACCTCCCCGGGCCCCGCGATCTTCGTGCAGGAGCGCGTGGGTCGCGACGGACGCCGCTTCCCGCTGCGGAAGTTCCGCACGATGGTCCAGGACGCCGACGATCACGTCGAGCGGCTGCGGAAGCGGAGCTCCGACCCGGACTGGTTGCTGCTCGACCACGACCCGCGGATCACGCGGCTCGGACGCCAGCTGCGCCGGTCGAGCCTCGACGAGCTCCCGCAGCTGTGGAATGTCATCCGCGGGGACATGAGCCTCGTCGGTCCGCGGCCCCTGACGCCCGTGGACCACGACCACGTCGTCGCGTGGGGCCGGCGGCGGCTGGACCTCACCCCGGGACTGACCGGCCTGTGGCAGGTCCTCGGACGGACGACGATCGGGTTCGAGGAGATGGTCAAGCTGGATTACCTGTACGTGACCAACTGGTCGCTGTGGGGTGACGTGCGGCTGCTCATCCGCACCCTTCCCGCGGTGCTCCGGCAACGAGGAGCGAACTAAGGCATGCGCGCGATCGACCCTGACGACGACGGGCTCCGCGCGGGCCCCGGCCTCGGCGAGTTCCTCTCCGCGCTGCGGCGCCGGGCCTGGATCATCATTCTGTGCCTCCTCGCCGTCCCCGGGGCGGCCCTGGCCTACTCGCTGCAGCGCGAAAAGCAGTACGAGTCGACCTCGCAGGTGCTGCTGCGCAGCTCGGGCCTGGAGGACGCGGTCGCGGCGCAGGGCCTCGCCAGCGGCGTGCCGGCGTCCGACCCGCCCGACCTCGCGACCGACGCCGCCCTGGCCTCGCTGCGGCCGATCGCCCGGTCGGCCGCTCGGGAGGTCGGTGACGGGTTGACTGCGGCGGCCGTCGCCGCGTCGATCACGGTCACCACCAGCGGCGAGGCGAACCTGCTCTCCTTCACGGCGACGGACACCGACCCGAAGCGTGCGGCGCTCATCGCCGACGCCTACGCCCGGCGCTACATCGCCTTCCGCCGCGGACAGGACCGGGGCCGCGTCCGCTCGGCACAGGTCGGGCTCGAACGGCGGTCCAAAGTCGTCGAGCGCACGCTGGCCTCGGCACGGGCGAAGCGCGGCCGGCAGCTCACCCAGCAGCGCGCGCAGCGTTCCGGGCGCACCCTGAGCCGGACCACGCGTCGGCGCCTGCGGCTCGAACGGGCCGATACCGCGCGCGCCGTGCAGACCGCGGAGGATCAGCTCGCCTCGCTGGATGAGCGGCGCACGCAGCTCGCCACCCTCGAAGGGCTGCAGACCGGCGACGCCGCGCTCGTCTCCGGCGCCGAGGTGGCCACCGCGCCGAGCTCGCCGAACATCACCCGCAACGTCCTCGCCGGGGTCGCCGTCGGGCTGCTGCTCGGAATCCTGCTCGCGGTCTTCTTCGAGGTGCTCGACCGGAGGGTCCGGCACCCCGAGGAGCTCGAGCAGATGTTTGAGCGGCCGATCCTCGGAGCGATTCCGCGCAGCCGGGCGCTGGCCCGCGGCAGCAGCACCGCGATGCGCCTGCCCGCGGTCGAGAAGGAGGCCTTCCGCAAGGTGCAGTCGACGCTGCGCTACGCGGCCGGCGATCAGCCGGTGCACTCCGTGATGGTGACGTCGGCCTCCGCCGGCGAGGGCAAGAGCACGGTCGCCTGGAACCTCGCCGCCGCCGCGGCGGACGGCGGGGCGTCCGTGCTGCTGATCGAGGCGGATCTGCGGCGCGGCAGCCTGGCCGACCGCCTCGGCCTGCATGGGGAGACCGGGCTCACCGACGTGGTCGCCGGCGGCGAGAGCCTCGTCGAGACCGTCCACCAGGTCTCGGTCGGCGCCGCGGAAGGCCACATGGGCGACGTCTACGCCCCCGTCTCCACGATCGACGTGCTGCTCGGCGGGCGCCGCCCGCGGAACCCTCCCGGCGTGCTGGCGTCCGCTGCGATGGCCGAGCTGCTGCGCGAGGCCGTGGCGAACTACGACTTCGTCGTGGTCGACACCCCGCCCACCGGGGTGGTCTCGGATGCGATCCCGCTCATCCACAACGTCAGCGGGATCCTCGTCGTCACCCGGATGCGGCAGGGCACGCGTGAGGCTTCCGAGCATCTGCGCGATCAACTGCGCAACCTCAAGGCGCCGACGCTCGGGCTCGTCGTCAACTCCGTCGGCACCCGTGACGCGCGCTACGGGCCGGGGTACGCCGCCATCGCGGAGTACGCCGGGGCCGGGTCGGCGACGTGAGCGCACCACGGGCCACGCGCCCCGGGCGCCCGGTCACGGTCGCGCTGGTGGGGCTCGGCTACTGGGGGCCGAACCTGCTGCGCGTCCTGATGGAGATCCCCGACGTTACCGTCGGCTGGGTCTGTGACCTCGATCCCGACCGGCTGGCCCGCACGGCGGCGCGCTATCCGAGCGTCTCGGCCACGGACAGCTTCGACGACCTGCTGGAGGACGACGAGGTCGACGCGATCGTGCTGGCGACCCCCGTCTTCACCCACCACGCGCTGGGGATGCGGGCCCTGGCGGCGGGCAAGCACACGTTCATCGAGAAGCCGCTGGCGCCCTCGAGCGCGCAGGCCGACGAGCTCGTCGAGCTGGCCGAGGCGAAGGAGCTCGTGCTCATGTGCGGCCTCACCTTCCTGTTCAGCCCCCCGGTGCGGGCGGTCAAGGAGCTCGTCGAGACCGGAGCCCTAGGGGACATCTTCTTCGTGTCCTCGAGCCGGGTGAACCTCGGCCTCCACCAGCGCGACGTGAGCGTGCTCTGGGATCTCGGGCCGCACGACTTCTCGATCCTCCTCTACTGGCTGGGGGAGTTCCCGCTGGTGATCAACGCGGTCGGGCGCGACTCGATCGTCCCCGGCATCCCCGACGTCGCCTTCGTCGATCTGACGTTCCCCTCCGAGGTCGTGGCCAACGTGGAGCTCAGCTGGCTGGCACCGAGCAAGCTCCGGCGCACGGTGGTCGTGGGCAGCGAGAAGATGGTCATCTACGACGACGGGACCCCGGAGCCGCTGCGGATCTTCGACCACGGCGTCGTCTACCGCGACCCGGAGACCTTCGGCGAATACCAGCTGTCCTACCGAACCGGGGACATCGTCTCGCCCAAGCTCCCCACCGCCGAGCCGCTGCTCCTCGAGATGACCGACTTCGTCTCGGCCATCGCCACCGGCCGCCCGTCCGACGCTCCGCTGGAGATCGCCCGCGACGTCGTGCGCCTGGTCGAGGCCGCGGAGGCCTCGATCGCCCGCGGCGCGGCCGCCCAGGCTGCGCACGCCACCCGATAGGCCTCGGGTCAGCTCCCGTTGGCGTGGCCGGTGACGGGCGCGGCCTCGAGCCGCCTCAGCTCGTGCTGCACGGCGCGGCGCCCGCGGTGATGCAGCGCGTGGACCGACCCCTCCGTCTTGCCCATGCGAACGGCGATCTCCCCGGGCGAGAGGCCGGCCAGGTGCCGCAGGACGACGACCTCGCACTGCTCCGGGGGCAGCGTGGCCAGCGCATCGTGAACGGTCTGCGCCAGCTCCGGGTTGGCGTCGGAGAGGTCGACCTCGGGGTCGCGGACCTCCTCGAAGGGGTACGCCCGTCGCCGACGCATGTGGTCGACCGCCACGTTGCGGGAGATCCGCAGCAGCCAGGCGAGGAACGGGACCTCCCTCGGCCTGTACTGCCCGATGACACGCATCAACTTGAGGAACACGTCCTGCGTAACGTCCTCGGCCTCGTGATCGTCGCGCACGATGCTGCAGACGTAGCCGTAGACGTTGTCGGCGTAACGCGCGTACAGGAAGCGCACCGCGTCGTCGTCGCCGGACTGGGCGGCCACGACCGCACGGGCGATCAGCCCCCGGTCGGATTCTCGCGGTGGGGCGAGGCGGCGAGTGAAGCAGCCGTCCTCGACCTGGCGGGGGGCGGCGGCGGGGCCGGCGGGGGCCCGGGAATGCTCGAACATCTTGGGTTCTCTCCTCTGTTGTCCCCCCCGCGAGGACGAGGCTACGAAAGCGATGTTCCGTAGCTGTTACGCGCCAACTCCCGGGGGCCCGTGACCGCGACGGTCGCCGGGAATCGGGTTGACGGTGGCCGTGGTTTAAAGGAATATCGAAGTCCGGCGCGCCGCCTTACACAAGAGTCCTGTCGGCGCGTCGGCCTTCCCATGACGTCCCCCGACCCCGAGCCCGGCGACGCGCGAGAGCCCGCAGCAGCGAGCGACGGGGTGGTGGTCGCCGACCGCCAGGGCACGCTCGTCTGCTGGAACCGGTCCGCGGTGCGGCTGCTCGGGCCGCTCAGCACCGCACTCGACGTCCAGGACATCCTCGGTCCGCGCCCACCTCCGGGGGGCGCCGCTGCCGACGGCCCGGCGGTGCTGCCCTCGGGGGTGGCTGTCCGGCTTCTCAAGCACCCGGCGGGCGAGCTGCAGGTCGTCGTGCTGATGCGGGTTCCCAGGCCGTCGCGGCCCGCCATCACACCGGTCCGAGTCACGCCATCGCTAAGGATCGACCTGCTCGGACCGCCCCGGGTCAGCACGGCCGAAGGGCGCACGCTCGGCGGCGAATGGCTGCGCCAGCGCCCGGGGTTGCTGCTGAAGCTCCTCGTCGCCGAACGCAGCCGAGCGTTGCCCGCCGAGGAGATCGCCGAGGCGTTGTGGCCATCGCCCTCCGGATCGTCGCTGGTGGGGGTCCGGCAGGCCGTCCACCTGCTGCGCAAACGGCTCGAACCCGCTCAGGACAGCTCGGGTTCGTCGGTCGTGATCAAGCGCGACGGCGGCTACGCGCTCGACCTCGATGCCGTCGCGCTGGACGTCGACCGCTTCGAGCGGGGCCTGCACGCCGGACCGGACGACGAGGATCCCGCCCAGCCCCCGCGGATCACCGATCGCCTCGAGTCCGCGCTCCGGCTCTACCGCGGCGACTTTCTCGCCGACGAGCCCTACGCCGACTGGGCCCTGGCGGAGCGCGAGCGGCTGCGGGCTTTGGCCTCCGACGGCCTGCGCTCGCTGGTCGACATCTTGTTGCGCGAGCGGCGGCACGCCGACGCCGCCGGGGTGCTGGAGCGGCTCGCCACGATGGAGCCCTACGACGTCGACGTCCACCGTCGCCTCATCGCGCTCTGCGTGCAGCGCGGACGGCGCAGCGAGGCCGTGCGCCGCTACGGCACGCTGCGGGACCGGATGCAACGCGCGTTCGGCGAACCGCTTACCTTCACGCTGAGCGACGTGATCGACGAAGCGACATCCGGCTTCCCCGGCCGCGCCAGCTGAGCGCTTCTCCCGCCGTTGATGGGCGATGGTCCCTCGCGCGAAAGGCGTCCTCGTCGCTTCCGGCCCGGGTGCGCCGCGGGCGTCACCGGCCTGCGCGACCCGGCCGATCTGTCTGCTCCCTGTCGCCAATCGTCCGCTCGTGGTCCACGCGCTTCATGCGATGGCGATCGCCGGCTTACGCGAGATCGCGATCGTCGTCGATCCCCGCACGCGTGGCAAGGTCCGCGAGGTGGTGACCGACGGCTCGACCTTCGGGGTCGATCTGGAGTACGTGGAACTTGACGAACCCCTCGGAACGGCCCACGCCCTGCAGGCCACGACCGCGTTCCTCGACGGGGCCGCGGCCGTCGTGCACGGCGCCGACGGGATCTTCGTCCCCCCGCTCCGGCCGCTCGTCGAGAGCTTCCACGAGCGGCGACTGGACGCCCTACTGGCGGTCCACCCCGTCGATGAGCCGAACGGACAGGCGATGGTCGTCACGCGCGGGCCCCACGTGGTGCGCGTCGATCAGAGCCCGCTGACGATGACCCAGGCGCTCGCAATGAGCGGGATCTGCGTCATGGGGCCGGCGCTCCTCGCGGCGGTGCGCCTGACCCTCCCGGCGTGGAGCGGTCAGATCGAGATCGCCGACGCGCTCACCCGGTTGATCGAGGACGGCGGTCACGTGCAGGCACGGTCCTCGACGGGCTGGTGGCCGTGCACGGGCCAGGCGGCGGACCTGCTCGACGCGAACCGGGTGGTCCTCGACCGGCTGCGTGCGCGCTCGGCGGCCTCAGCCGGCGCTCAGAATGTGCGAGGCCACGTCGAGATCCATCCTTCGGCGTCGGTCAGCACGACCGTCATCCGTGGCCCGGCGGTGATCGGTCCGGGTGCCCGGTTGAGCGACTCCCATGTCGGCCCGTACACCTCGATCGGCGCACACGTGGTTCTCGAGGGCGTGGAGGTCTCTGACTCCGTGCTGCTCGAGGGGGCGGTCCTCAAGCATCTCTCCCAGAGGGTGGAGTCCAGCGTCATCGGCATGCACGCTCACGTGGTCCGGGATTTCGTCCTCCCCCACACGATGCGCCTGCACGTCGGGGACGACGTCGACGTCACCTTGGCCTGATCGTGAGCACTGTCGTCGTCACGGGTCCGGGGCCGGGTCTCGGACCGCACGCACTCGAGGTCCTGGGTCGTGGCGGCTACCGCGTGCTCGAGGCCGGAGCGAGGCGAGCGCTGGACGCCGTGCGTGCCGAAAGCCCGGTCGCGGTCATCGACTGCGTCGGGCTCACCTCCGAGGACGAGGGACTGTGGGAGAGGGGGGAGTCGGGGGCCCTCGCGTCGGCCGCCCGGGCGGCGGGCGCGCACAGCGTGCTGCTCTCCAGCGGCGGCATCTTCGGCCGCCGCGCTGCCGCCCCCTTCCTCGAATCCGACCGGCCGAGTCCTACCACCACGCCCGCTCGTGCCCTGTTGGGCTGTGAACAGGCCGTCGCCGCCGCCAACCCTCATCACACGATCGTCCGGTGCTCGTGGCCCTACGGCGGGGCGGGCGGGGACTTCGCCGCCGAGCTCCTCCGGGATGTCCGCGCGGGGGCACGCCCCGTCGAGGCCGACGACCGGCAACCGTGCGTGCCCACGTACGTGCCGCACCTCGCGGTCGCGCTGCTGCGGGTGCTGCGTGCGCCTGGCTACGGGATCTTCCACCTGACGGGCGGCGGCACGTGCTCGCGTCTGCAGTTCGGACGCGCGCTCCTCACGGCGTCGGACCTCCCCGTGACGCTCGTTCCCGGTTCCAAGGGGTTGAAGGACTGGCCCGAACTCGGGTCACGGCGGCATCCGCCGCTCGAGCTCCCCGATTGGCGTCTCGGTGTCAAGGGGTACGTCAGCCGCGAGAACCGCTGTTAGCTGTTGCCCCCTCTGGGTACATTCCCCACGTGCCCTCCGTCAGCAGTTCCGAACACGCTGGCCAGCCGCGCGAGACCGGAACCGTCGACGTGGCCGTCGCTCTGAGCCCGTTCGCGCACTCGGAACTGCAGAAGGAGGCCGAGCGCCAGAACGTCCCGCTCGAAGAGCTCCTTGCTTACGCCGGCGTCTATTTCCTGGCGGACATCTCCGCCGGTCGTGCGGGTCGTCGCGGGCAGGTGCCGCGCACCGACGACGCCGCCTCGTTCGAACGGAACCCGCCGGCCGCGTAGCAGGGCTCAGAGATACGGCCGCTCCGGTCGGTCGTCAGCAGCGCCAGCGCGCCCGTTCGTGCTCGTCCTCCCTGTCCCGTGGGTAGGCGCAGGTGCATGAGCACACCCGAGGACCCCACCGAGAACGCCGGCCCGGCCGAGGAGAGCGCCTTCGCGCGGGAGAGCGCCCCGCACGTCGATCCCGACGACCCGCAGCCCGAGGTCTCCGACGCGGCGCTCGACACCGACGAATTCGCCGGCGGGGGCCCCGCCGGCGCCTGAGCTTCAGCCGCCGGCCGCACGCCGGCGTCAGGCCTCGATCGCGTGGAGGGGAGGATCGATCAATGGCCAGGGGAAGTCGTGCCCGTCCTCGGCCATCAACGCGAGGGCGCAGGCCCGCAGCGCGCGGCGCCGAGGCGAGGGCGGTGCGAGCAGGCTCGTCGCGAGCATCACGGCTCCGGTGAGCCCGTGATGAATGCGGAGGCCGCGCACGTAGAGGCGCGGCCCCTTCGCGTGGTGGTCGATGAAGACGAATCGGGTGCGGGTCGGTGCGACGTCGGACATGGGGATCGCCTCCTCGGCGGGGTGTCGGTGTGCTCCGCCCATCGGCCGCCCGTCCCGGTGCCTCCATCTCGCGCCGCGCTTCCTGGACGCTTGTCGCGCCGCGCTGCTACTCGCCGGCGTCGAGGCGCCCGCGGCGCCTCGCGCCGGGGAGCCGCTCCACGATGCGGCCCAGCGGGACCACGGCCTCGCTGAGCTGGCGGGCGGAGTCCTTCAGGGAGCCCACGCTCTCCCCCAGTCCGCCGAGCGTCGGGGCGAGCTCGTGGAGCTGCTGGCCGATGCCTTGCGCCTGCGTCTCGATGGCCTGCACGCGGTCGGAGAGCTCCGGGAGGCCCGCGGTCGAGACCGCGAGCTGTTCGAGCGCCTGCGCCACGGCGGCGAGCCGCTCCAGGGAGTCGCCGAGCGTGCCGAGCGTTCGGAGCGTCTCCTCGAGCGCCCCCAGCGAGCGCAGGGTGTCCTCGAGGTCGGCGAGCTTCGCGAGCGTGTCCGAGAGCTCGGCCAGGCGGGAGAGCGGACCGTCGTCGGCCAGCAACCGCTCCACCGGACCGTCGGTGGCCAGCAGCCGGTCGAGCTGCCCGTCGTCGGCGAGCAGGCGGTTGAGCACGCCCTCCTGGCTGAGGACCCGGTCGAGGGTCCCGCCGGAGGTGAGCATCTGCTCGACGAGACCGCCCGGCGCGAAGAGCCGCTCGAGGATGCCGTGCTCCTCCAGGATGCGGTCGAGCGTGCCGCCCCGTTCGGTCAGGCGGTCGAGCGCGCCGCCCTCCGCGAGCATGCGGTCGAGCGGGCCGTCGACGTAGAGCAGGCGGTCGACGGCACCCTCCTCGGCCAGCAGCCGGTCGAGCGGGCCCCCGTCGGCGACGAGCCGGTCGACCACGCCGCCCTCGGCGAGCACGCGGTCGAGCGGACCGCCGCGAGCCAGCGCGCGGCCGAGCGGCTGGTCGTCTCCGGTGAGCTGGGCGAGCTGCTCGATGCGGGAGAGCGGGCCGTCCTCGGAGGCCAGGCGCGCAAGCTGGTCGATGGAGCCGCCCTCCCCCAACAGCGCCCCGATGCGACTGCCGTAGCCGCCCGGGCGCCGGAGCGGGCCGGACGGAGCGGCGAGTTCGCTCACGGTGACAGCGGCATCGATCCCGGCGCCGGCGAGGCGGACGGGCAGGAGCGCGAGCGAGAGCAGCTTCACGGGAGGCAGTATGCCGGGACGGCGTTCCGGGTCGGACGGTGCGGCGAGCCCCCACCGTCCGACGCCGCTTCAGACCCGTCGGCGCCGCTCGTCCGCGTACAGCCGCATCGCGAAGGCTCCCGCCGGGTGCGCACGACGCCGCTCGATCGTGTCCCGCATCGCGACCGGGAAGTCGCCGAGGGGCGGCATCCTCGAGCCGTAGTCCGGCGGCGCGAGCACGGCGGCCGAGAGCGCGGCGAACGTGAGATCGGCGGCGGTGAAGCGCTCGCCGCACAGGAACGGGCGCCCGTCGGCGAGCCTTTCGGCCACCTGGTCGAAGGTGACCTCGACACGGGCTGCGGCCCGCGTGGCGCTCGCGTCGGAGACGCCCAGGTAGCGCCGGACGAACGGGTCGAAGACGCGGCGGCCAATACCCACGGTGTGGCGCTCCCAGCGCGGCGTGCCGTCGAGCAGCGCGGGCAGCATCCGGTCGATGACGGGCAGCGTCGAGTGATACATCCAGAGCCGCGCCTCGACCCCGAGCCCGGCGTCGTAGCCGGCCTCCAGCGTGGCGGCCTCTTCGCCCGCCGCGCCCGTCGGTAGGAGCCGGTCGGGCTCCGCCAGCCCGCCGTCGCACCAGCGCACGATCGCGGCCGAGTCGGTGAGGCGCGTCCCGTCGGCCGTCAGGAGGATCGGCAGCGTCCGCGAACGGGCCGCTCGCGCCGCGTGGATGATGTGGACGCCTTGGACGTGCCGCTCCTCGCGGTAGGGGACCCGAGCCCGGTCGAGCGCCCAGCGCGCCTTCTCGCAGTAGTGGCTGATCGGGATCGTCAGCAGCAGGTGGCCGGGCACCCCTCGAACCTACGTCAGCGGACCGCTCAGACCTCGTCGGGCCCGAATGTGTCGCAGGCCGTCGGGTCGCCCTCGCGGCGCCCGTTGTCGAACCAGCGGCGCCGCTGCTCCGAGCTGCCGTGCGTGAAGCTGTCCCGATTGACCTGCCGGCCCGCGCTCTGCTGGAGCCGGTCGTCGCCGACGGCCTCGGCGGCGGTGAAGGCCTCGTCGATGTCGCCCTCCTCGAGCTGCCCTGCGGCGTACACGTCGTGCGCCCAGACGCCCGCGAAGCAGTCGGCCTGCAGCTCCTGCCGAACGGACAGCGCGTTGGCCTCCCCGGGCTGCTCGCGCCGCAGCTGCTCCACCCGCTCGCTCGTGCCGCTCTGGCGCTGGACGTGATGGCCCAGCTCGTGCGCGATGACGTAGGCCCAGGCGAAATCCCCCGGTGCGCCGAGCTGACGGGCCATGTCCTCATAGAACGAGAGGTCGAGGTAGACGCGCTGGTCGGCCGGGCAGTAGAAGGGGCCGACGGCCGAGGACGCGCGGCCGCAGCCCCCCGTCTGCACCGCGCTGGAGAAGAGCACGAGCTTCGCGCGCCGGTACGGCTTGCCGGCCGCGGCGAAGTCCTTCTGCCAGCGTTCCTGCGCGTCGGTGAAGGCGTAGGCGCTGAAGTCGCGCAGGTCACGGTCCGGGTCCTGGGCGGCCGGGATCGGCGTGCCGCCGGCCGGCCCGCCGGAAGCCGCGCCGAACGGATCGCCGACGGCGAAGCCGCCCTCGCCACCCCCACCGGTCAGCTGGAGCACGACGACGATCAGGATGCCGACGATCCCGAGCCCCCCTCCGGCCCGGCCGACCGGCAGGCCGCGGCCGCGGCCACCGCCCCCGCGCTGGTCGATGACGTCCGGGGTCGAGCGGCGAGGATCCCAGCGCATGCCGGGGTCCTACCGCACGGCGGCGACGGTGGGCGCGGTCACCTCGAGCACGAGGCGGGCGATCTGCGCCGGATCGTCGAGCTGGAGCAGGTGTCCGAGCCCGTCGAGCTCGATCCACTCGGCCTCGGCCAGCGCGCCGCGCCAGTGCGCAGTCGCGTCGCGCGGCGGCAGGATCCGGTCCACGCTTCCCCACACCACGCGCACGGGAACGGAGATCGGCGCGAGCTCGTCGGAGTGCCAGTGCCCGCCGCCGACCGCGTCGCGCATCGGCTCGAACATCGCGCACTCCTGCCCGTTGACGAGGAGGGCCTCGGCGACGGCGGGCGGAACGCGGTCCCCGTTGGCGACGACGTCGCGCAGCACGAGCTTGCGCAGGCGGGGCCGCGAGACGAGGCCCCGGGCCCGCTTGGCCGCGAACGGGGTCATCTTCCGCGTGCGCTCGAAGTACCCCATGACCTTCTTGACCGCCTCGGCCTCCTCCCAGCCGCCCCCGGGGGCGAGCGCGACGAGGCTGAGCGCACGGCCGCGCGCGGCGAGCTCGATCGCGATCTGGCCGCCGAGCGAGTTGCCGACCAGGTGGGCCCGCTCGAGCCCCGCGGCATCCATCTGCGCCTCGAGGTCGTCGACCATCGCCTGCAGCGGCGACTCCATCGGGCCCGTGGGCAGCGGCGCGCCACCGTGGTGCCCGAGCGTCGCCGGGACCAGGAGCTCGTGGTGCGGTTCGAGCAGCGGAATCAGCGTGTCCCAGGTGCGGGCACTGTCGGTGAAGCCGTGGATGAGGACGAGGGGGGTTCGGTCGGCCATGCCCGAAGCATCGCGTAGCACGAGGCGGAACGTGCGCGACCCTCGTCGCCGCCCCGGAGTTCGGGCACGATGCGGCCATGCCCGCCGTCCGCATCGCCGACCAGGGGCCCGTCGGCTCCATCACGCTCGCCCGGGCCGAGAAGCTCAACGCGCTCTCTCCCGCGATGCTCGAGGAGCTTGCCGCGGCGGCCCGGCACCTCGACGGCTGCCCCGCGGTCAAGGTCGTGATCGTGGCCGGGGAGGGGCGGGCGTTCTGTGCGGGCTTCGACATCGGCGCGATGCCGACCGCCGCCGACGACGACGTCCGGGCGACGGCGGATCTCGGGCGGCAGATGGCGGAGGCCGTGACCGGCATGACCGCGTTGACCATCGCCTCCGTCCACGGGGCGTGCGTCGGCGGCGGCCTCGTGCTCGCCGCGGCCTGCGACCTCCGGGTCGCCGCCTCCGACACGGTGTTCTCGATCCCCGAGGTCGACCTCGGGATCCCGCTGGCCTGGGGCGGCATCCCCCGTCTGGTCCGGGAGCTCGGGCCCGCCGTGACGAAGGAGCTCGTGCTCACCTGCCGCCGGTTCGATGCCGAGGAGGCCCGGGCGCTGCGCTTCGTCAACCGGGTCGTGGCTGCCGATGCGCGCGAGGACGCGGTCGCCGCCCTCGCCGCCGAGCTCGCCGGAAAGCCCGGCTTCGCGCTCCGCTCCACCAAGCAGCAGGTCAACGCCGTGCTCGAGGAGATCGCGGGCACCGGACGCAACGCCGCCGACGCGGACATCCTCCTGAGCGCGGTCCACGATCCCGAGTCACGGGAGGCGATGGCCGCCTACCTGAGCGCCCACGGCGACGACCCGGGATGAAGCCCTCGCGGCGGTCCACCGGGCGGGCGGCGACCGGGCACTCCGGCTGCGCCGACTCCGGCTCGCGAACACGCGGCTGCGACGGCCCGCGGGTACCGTATGAGCATGGCCACCACTCAGCCCCGCCTCGGTCGTCGCGCGATCTACGAGGACGATCACGAGGACTTCCGCGAGTCGTTCCGCCGCTTTCTGGCCAAGGAGGTCGTCCCCCACTACGAGCAGTGGGAGCAGGACGGCATCGTCCCGCGCGAGATCTTCGCCAAGGCGGGCGAGAACGGCTTCCTGGGCATGCAGGTCCCGGAGGAGTACGGCGGCGCCGGCGTCGGTGACGACTTCCGCTTCAACGCGATCATCGGCGAGGAGTGCTGCGCCGCGAACCTCGGCGGGTTCTCCGTGGGCATCACGCTCCACAACGACGTCTGCCTCCCGTACTTCCTCGAGTACTGCAACGAGGAGCAGAAGCAGCGCTGGCTCCCGGGGATCGTCAGCGGCGAGCTCATCACCGCGGTCGCCATGACCGAGCCGGGCACGGGCTCCGACCTGGCCGGCATCCGCACGAAGGCGATCGAGCAGGAGGACGGCAGCTTCCTCATGGACGGCGCCAAGACCTTCATCACGAACGGCATCAACGCGGACCTGATCATCACGGCGGCCAAGACCGACCCGACCCAGCGTCACCGGGGCCTCTCGATGTTCATCGTCGAGCGCGACACGCCCGGCTTCGAGCGCGGGCGCAACCTCGAGAAGGTCGGCATGCACTCGCAGGACACCGCCGAGCTCTTCTTCAACGAGGCGAAGGTCCCCGCGGAGAACCTCATCGGCGAGAAGGGCCAGGGCTTCCGTGTCCTTGTGAACAACCTCGCGCAGGAGCGTCTGTCGATTGCGATCCTCGGCGTCGGGGTCGCCGAGGCAGCGCTGCAGGAGACGCTCAAGTACGTCAAGGAGCGCGAGGCGTTCGGCCAGTCGATCGGCACCTTCCAGGTCTCCAAGCACAAGCTCGCCGAGTGTCGGGCGGAGATCGACTGCGTGCAGGCGTTCGTCGACCAGTGCACGCGTGAGCTCTGCGAGAACACGCTCACCCCCGAGCGCGCCGCCTCCGCCAAGCTGATCGCGACCGAGCTCCAGGGCGTCGTCACCGACAAGTGCGTCCAGCTGCACGGCGGCTACGGCTACATGACCGAGTACGCGGTCGGCCGCATGTACGCGGACGCGCGCGTCACCCGGATCTACGGCGGGGCCAACGAGATCATGAAGGAGATCATCGGCAAGGGCCTCGGGCTCTGAGCCGTCGACGCGCGCCGGGAGCCACGCGCTCCCGGCGCGGATCGCCCGTCAGTCCCCGCCGCGCACCGCGAACACGGCGCGGGCGCGGACGACCTCTTCGCCGTCGGCCCGGATCGAGCAGTCGGCGAAGGCGAGCGACCCACCGAGGCGCTCCACCCGGGTCGTCGCCTGCAGCCAGCTGCCGGCCGGCGCGGGCCGCAGGAAGTCGACCGCGAGCGACACGGTGGCCACGGCACGCTCGCCGTTCAGGTCGTGGCGGATCGCCTCGGAGAACGCGACGTCCGCGAGCGTCGAGAGCGCCCCGCCCATGACCTGGCCGCTGCGGTTGCCGTGGCGATCGTCGGCCTGCAGGCCGAGGTCACCGTCGGTGTGCGCGAGGACGGGGCCGATGTGCTCGACGAAGGCGCCGGGGTCGGTCAGCGCCGTGAAGCCCGCAGGGGGAGAAGTGCTCATCAGGCGTCGCCCTACCCGGAGCACCGCCGTGCCCGTCCCTTCTGCATGCCGAATTCCCACCTCGGCCTGCGACGGTGGCGCCATGCCCCCCGTCTATCGCCAGTCGCTGCCCGGGGGCTGGATCGAGCTCAGCCTCACGCCGGAGGGCTGGCACGCGCGCTGTCTCGACCGCGGGGAGCACCGGGGCAACAAGCGGCTCTACCCCTCCCCCGTCGCCGCCCTCGTCGCGCTGCAGCGCGGCCCGCTCGACGATCCCGCCTTCGAGCTGCTCCTCCAGCAGGTCCGGCTTGCCTCCCCGTCGGGTGCCAACCCGACCGCCTTCACGTCGTGAGCCCCTCCCCCGGGCGCTACCGCCACTACAAGGGCGGCGAGTACGAGGTCCTCGGCGTCGCCCGCCACTCCGAGACCGAGGAATCGCTCGTCGTCTACCGGGCGCTCTACGGGGACGGCGGGCTGTGGGTGCGTCCCGAGGCGATGTTCTGCGAATCGATCGTCGTCGACGGCCGCGAAGTTCCGCGATTCGCGCCGGTCAGGCCCGGCTGATCGGAGAGCCCCACGGACGTTCGTACGTTCGTTAGAATGAACGTATGCCCCCTGCCGGCGCCTGCGAGCTTCTCTGCCTCGACCTCCCGCGCGCCGAGGCGCTCCGCCGGAACCTGCTCGACGTCGAGGCACTGCAGCGCGCCGCCGACCGGGCGAAGGCGCTGTCGGATCCCACCCGGCTGCGGCTCGCGCTCGCCCTCCGTGGGGGCGGCGAGCTCTGCGGCTGCGACCTGGCCTGGGTCAGCGAGCGGCAGGACAAGCTCGTCTCCCACCACTTGCGCCAGCTGCGCTCCGCCGGACTCGCCCGGTCACGAAAGGACGGACGGATCGTCCTCTACGCGCTGACCGCGGACGGTCACGCGCTGCTAGACGCGGTGCTGGCCCCGGCCGAAATGACGCGATGACAGAGCTCCCGATGCTGCCGATGGCGCCGCCGTCCGACCCGGCCCGCACGGGCGTGCCCGGTCCGGGCGCCCGGCGCTTCCGCATCGAGGGCATGGACTGCGGCTCCTGCGCGAGCACCCTCGAGAAGGTCGTCACCGCGCTGGACGGCGTGGAGTTCGCACAGGTCTCCTTCGGGAACGCCACGCTGGCGCTCGACGGCGACGTCTCCGACCGGGCCGTCCACGACGCCGTGCGCCGGGCGGGGTTCGCCGCCCACGCGGCCGGGCCACGCCGTCCCGCGGGATCCGACGCGCCGTACTGGCGCCGGAGCGCGCGGTCGGCCTCGACCAGCGGGGCGATCGCGCTGCTGGCGCTCGCCGTGGTCGCCTCGCTGGCCGCCGCGCCCCGCATCGTCGGCGAGCCGCTCTACCTGCTGTCGATGGCCGCCGGCGGCTGGCCGGTCGCCCTTGCTGCCTCGGGTGCCCTGCGGCAGCGCTCGCTCGACATGAACGTCCTCATGGGCCTCGCCGCCGTGGGCGCGGTCGGCATCGGCTCCTACGCCGAGGGCGCCTGGGTGCTCGTGCTCTTCGCGGTGGGAACGACCCTCGAGAGCTTCGCCCTGGAGCGCAGCCGCCGCTCGGTCGAGCAGCTGATGGAGCTCGCGCCCGCAGAGGCGCATCTGCTCGTCGACGGTGAGGAGCGGACGGTCGCCGTCGAAGACGTGTTCCGTGGCTCGCTCCTAGCCGTCCGGCCGGGAGAGCGCCTGCCGCTCGACGGTGTGCTGGTGCACGGGGACTCGAGCGTCGACGAGTCCGCGCTGACCGGGGAGTCCGTCCCCGTCGAGAAGGGTCCGGGGGCCGAGCTCTTCGCCGGCACCCTGAACGCCTTCGGCGCCTTCACCATGCGGACGACCTCGGGCGCCGCCGACTCGACGCTCGTGCGCATCGCTCGGCTCGTCTCCGACGCCCAAGGCAGCCGGGCGCCCTCCGAGCGGTTCGTCGACCGCTTCGCCCGGATCTACACGCCGCTGGTGCTCCTCGCGGCGCTGTCGGTTGCCGTCGTCGGGATGCTCGCGGGAGGAACGGCGGACACCTGGATCTATCGCGGACTCGCCCTGCTCATCGTCGCCTGCCCGTGCGCTCTGGTGATCTCGGTGCCCGTCGGGGTCGTCTCGGCCATCGGCGGGGCGGCGAGACGTGGGCTGCTGATCAAGAGTGGGCAGGCCCTCGAGGACCTCGGACGCGTCCGGGTCGTCGCGCTCGACAAGACCGGCACGCTTACCGAGGGCCGCCCTCGACTGGTGAGCACGGTCGGGATCGCCGACGAGGAGGAACGCCAGCTGCTGAGCCTGATGGCCGCGGTCGAGCGGGGCTCGGAGCATCCGCTCGCGACGGCGATCACCCAGGCCGCCTACGAGGCCGGGCTCGCGCTCTCCTCCGCGACCGGCTTCAGAGCCCTCCCCGGCCGCGGGGCCGTCGCGACCGTCGAAGGCCGAACGCTGTGGGCGGGTGGACCGCGGCTGGCCGCCGAGCGCGGAGCGGAGCTCCCCGACGCGGTCGCGAACGCCCAAGCCCGCGGGGAGACCGCGGTCCTCCTCGGTGAGGGCGCCCGGGTGCTGGCCGTCTTCGGGCTCGCCGACCGGGCACGCCCGGAGGCGGTGAGCGCGGTGCGCGCGCTGAGAGCGGCCGGGATCGAACGGATCACCATGCTCACCGGGGACAGCGAGCCCGTGGCGCGCACTGTCGCCCGGGAGACCGGCGTGAAGGACTGGCGGGCCGGGCTGCTGCCCGAGGACAAGCTCGACATCGTCCGTGCGCTCCAGGACGAGCACGGTGCGACCCTCATGCTTGGCGACGGGATCAACGACGCCCCCGCACTGGCCGCGGCGAGCGTCGGGGTCGCCATGGGTGCGGCCGGGAGCGACGTCGCGCTCGAGACCGCCGACGTGGCGCTCATGGGCGACGAGCTCGAGCGGCTCCCCGAAGCGATCGAGCACGGGCGGCGGGCGCTGCGGGTCATGCGCCAGAACGTCGCGATCTCCCTGCTCACCAAGGCGGTCTTCGTCGTGCTTGCGCCCTTCGGCCTCGTCACGCTCGTGCTGGCGGTCGCCGCGGACATGGGCATTTCGCTCCTCGTGACCCTGAACGGTCTGCGGCTCATGCGGATGCGGTCGCGCCCCTCAGGGGTTCCGGCGAACACGACCGCGGATCGGGGACGTTCCGACCGGAACCCCGCCTGATGGACGGCGTGCTGAGAAGATCCGCGCATGCCCGCTCCGCTCACCCATCTGCTCGACCAGCTCCGCGCCTGCGACTGGGTCGACCTCACCCACGCCTTCGCTCCCGGCATCCCGCACTACGCCGGCTTCCCGGACGAGGAGCGCGAGGTCCTCTACGACTTCAAGGAGGGCGGCGGCAGCATGGGGACCGGCTTCCTCGCCCACCGCTACTCGCACGTCGGTCAGTGGGGCACCCACTGCGACCCGCCCGCGCACTTCACGCCCGGCGGGCGCACCCAGGACGAGCTCGGCGTCGAGGAGATGATCCTGCCCCTCGTCGTCCTGCATCTCGAGGAGGCCTGCGCGGCCGATCCCGACCTCGAGGTCTCGGCCGAGCACGTGCGGGCGCACGAGGCCGAGCACGGCGAGATCCCTGCCGGCTGCTTCGTCGCGCTCTCCACGGGCTGGGCCGCGAAGTGGCCCGACGCCGCGAGCATGGCCAACCGGGACGAGCAGGAGGTCGCCCACTCCCCGGGCTGGGGTGTGAGCGCCCTCCGGCTCCTGGTCGAGGAGCGCGGCGTCACCGCGGTCGGCCACGACGTCACCGACACGGATCCGGGCGCGCGCGTGAGCCGGGGCGACGTCTCCGCCGAGACCTACATCCTGGGCGCGGACCGCTGGCAGCTCGAGCTCATGGCCGGGCTCGACGCGCTTCCCGCGACCGGCGCCCTCATCGTGGCCACCTGGCCCAAGCCGCTCGGCGGGACCGGTTTCCCGGCCCGCGCCTTCGCGATCGTCCCCCGCAGCTCGACTACCTGACGCCGACCAGGTCGACGACGAAGACGAGGGTCTCGTCCGGGCCGATCACGCCGCCCGCGCCCTGCGAGCCATAGGCCAGGTGCGGCGGGATCGTGATGCGGCGACGTCCGCCGACCTGCATACCTGCGACGCCCTGGTCCCAGCCGGCGATGACCTGACCCGCCCCGAGACCGAAGCGGAACGTGTCGCCACGGTCCCACGAGGCGTCGAACTGGTTCCCTGTCGCGTAGGAGACGCCGACGTAGTGGACCTCGACGGTCTGCCCCGCGGTGGCCTCGGCGCCGTCCCCCACCGTGATGTCCTCGAGGACGAGGTCGGTGGGCGGCGGGTCGGTGGGGACGTCGACGGCGGGCTTCTCAGGTGCGCTCATAGAGGCAACGTAGCCAGGCAGGTAACAACGGAAACCGGCGTAATGCTCCCTGACCGTCCCTAAAACCTCGAACGAGACCGGACCGGGTTCCGTAACCCTGCCTCTTGTACGGTGTCGCAGCGCTGAAGGCCCTTGGGCCTGCCCCTGCCTCGACCCGAAAGACCTTCGTATGACTGCACCCCGCACGCTGCTCCGCTCCAGTGCCCTTCTGGCCGCCGCCACCGCGGCCGTCCTGGCCGCCGGATGCGGCGACAGCAGCTCCGACGACAACGCGACGGCCGCCGAAGGCGCCACGCCCGCGGCCGAGCAGATCTCCACGCCGGCTGCCCCCGACACCGGCAAGATCGGCGTCTTCCCGGTCCCGGGCACGCCGACCGCCTCCCCCCAGACCCAGATCTCCATCCGCGGCGTCTCGGCAAAGGACGTCGGCGAGCTGACCGTCACGGGCGCCAAGTCCGGCGCGCACGCCGGCACCGTCAAGGCCCACTCGGACGGGAAGGGCGCCTCGTTCCTTCCGGACGAGCCGTTCAGCAAGACCGGCGAGAAGGTGACGGTCAAGAGCGCACTGGCGATCGCGGGCGTCAAGGGCGGCGAGTACTCCTTCACCGTCGTGGGTCGGCCCAAGGCCGGTCTGCAGAGCGATCCGACCGCACTCGACCCGAAGCTGCTGAAGGCCCTGACCGGCCAGAGCGGCAAGGTCGTGCAGGGTGACGCGACGTTCAAGTCGCGCCGCGACCTGCGCCCGCCGGCCATCCAGATCCTGAAGAAGCCGGCGAAGACGGCGCCGGGTGAGATCTTCCTCTCCCCCAAGATCGTCTTCGGTGCCAAGCGGCCGAAGGTCCAGAACGGGCCGATGATCCTCGACGACGCCGGCAACCCGATCTGGTTCGCCGCCACGGGCGACAGCTCGCGGGCCGGCAACGCCAACCGCGTGAACGACTTCCGCGTGCAGACCTACAAGGGCGAGCCGCACCTGACCTGGTGGCAGGGCCGCCAGGTGCTCGGCACCGGCGAGGGCTCGGTCCAGATCGTCGACAAGAACTACAAGAAGGTCAAGACGGTCGAGGGCGGCAACGGCTACAAGCTCGACTTCCACGAGGCGCGCCTCACCGATCAGGGGACGCTCCTCGGCCTGGTCTACAACCCGGTCGACATGGACCTGACGAGCGTCGGCGGGCCGAAGAAGGGCCGCGTCGTCGACGCGGTCGCACAGGAGATCGACATCGAGACCGGGCTCGTCCTCTTCGAGTGGCACTCGATCGGCCAGATCCCGCTGGAGGAGAGCTACGAGGACACCATTCCGAAGAACGGCAAGAGCCTCTTCGACTACGTCCACGCCAACTCTCTCGCGCTGACCAACGACGGCAACCTGATCCTCAGCGGACGTGAGGTCTGGTCCGGCTACAAGCTCAACCGCGAGACCGGTGAGCTCATGGCCAAGATCGGTGGCAAGGACAGCGACTACAAGATGCTCGGCAAGTCGCAGTTCGCTTACCAGCACGACATCGAGCAGCTCCCCGACGGCACGCTGAGCGTGTACGACAACGAGGCCGCCCCGCAGGTCCGCGACCAGTCGCGCGGCCTCCTGCTCGACATCGACGAGGACAAGAAGACCGTCAGCGTCCAGGCCGAGCTCAAGCACCAGCCGAAGAAGCTCACCTCGGGTACCCAGGGCAGCGTGCAGCTGCTGCCGAACGGCAACCACTTCGTCGAGTGGGGCTCGCAGGGGTACTTCTCCGAGTTCGACGCCAAGGGCAAGATGCTCTACGACGGCCGGATCGCGCGTGGCCAGGACTCCTACCGCGGCTACCGCCACGAGTGGGTCGGCACGCCGAGCACCAAGCCGGACGCCGTCGTGGTCAAGTCCTCGGCTTACGGCTCCTGGAACGGCGCCACCGAGGTCGCGGAGTGGAAGCTCCTCACGGGCACGAGCAAGGACGCGGTCGAGAAGGAGATCGGCTCGGCCAAGGCCAAGGGCTTCGAGACCCGCATCACCATCAAGGGCGCCGAGCAGTTCGTCGCCATGCAGGCGCTCGACAAGGACGGTGAGGTGCTCGGCACCTCCCGCGTGCGCACCTACAAGAAGTAACGACGCGTGACGGGCTGCGGCGGCCGTGGACCGGCCGCCGCAGCCGTCACTTGTCCTTCGGGACCCCGGTGAACCGGCGCGGCAGGGGGACGGGCGACAGCTTGTCCGCGGCGCTCCCCACGAACTCGCGGGGCGAGAGCTTGGCCGTGAGCGCCCGGAGCTCTTCCTGCTCGGCGGGCCCGAGGTCGCGTCGGTGCCGGACGAGCGACGCGAGCCGCCGCCGTTCCTCCGCGTCGAGCCGGACGAGATGCTCGCGCGCCAGCAGCCCCATCTCGGCGATCGCGATGACGCGGTAGATCGGGAGGAAGCGCGCTGCACGCTTCGTCGCACTGCGCTTGACGAGCTGCTTGATCACGTCCGGATGATTCCCGCTCCCGCGCTCGCTCAACCCGCGACGGCCGGCGCCGCGAAGCGAACGCGGAAGCGAGCACCGCCGAGCGACGGGGAGGCGTCGAGCTCGATCTGCGCCCCCTGGTGCCCGATCTGCTGGGCGACGAGCGCCAGCCCCAGGCCGGAGCCTTCGACCGTCGTTCCTTCGACGCGGGCGAACGGCTCGAAGATCCGGCTCCGGTCGGCCTCGGGGATCCCCGCGCCGTCGTCTTCGACGCACAGCTCGAGGGTCCCGGTCTGCAGGCGGACCCGCACGGTCCCGCCGGGCCGGCCGTGGCGTGCGGCGTTCTCCAGGAGGTTGTCGAGGACGAGACGCAGGCCCGGCGCCCAGCCCTCCACCTCGACGGGGTCCGCGGGGACGTCCCGTTCGAAGGTCGTCCGCGGGTGGCGTGTCTCCACCGCCTCCAGGGAGGTGTCGAGCAGCTCGGCGAGATCGACGCGCGTGTGCGTCAGCGGACCGGCGTCCCCGCGCGCCAGCGCCTGCAGGCCGTCGAGCAGCGCCACGAGGCGGTGTTGCTCGGAGAGCGCGTCGTCCAGCAGGCCGTTCCGGCGCTCCTCGTCGAGCTCCGGGTGGCGGCGCAGCGAGGACAGGTTGGCCTGCACGCTCGTCAGCGGCGTCCGTAGCTCGTGCCCGGCGTCGGCGGTGAAGCGCCGCGTAGCGTCGAGCGCGCGTTCGCGATCGGCGGAGGAGCGGGCGAGCCGCTGGAGCATCTGGTCGAAGCTCGCCGCGAGGGCCCGCAGCTCGGTGGGCCCCTGATCGGCGGGGACGCGCCGCGCCAGGTCCTCGTCACCACCGATCCCGGCGGTGAGCCGTCGCAGCTGGCGCAGGGGCCGCAGCAGCAGGTTGGCGAGCAGGAACGTCAGCACCGAGGCGAGCACGAGGGCGAGCGCACCGAAGATCACGAGGCTGCGGTCCAGCGCGTTCTGGCGAGCCTCCAGCCTTTCGAGGCGCGTGGCGACCTCGAACCGGGCGAGCCCGGCGAGCGACTTATCCCGCAGTGAGGCGGTCAGCACCCGCCAGCGGCGGCCGCCCTCGGCGAGCGTGCGCAATCCGTCGCGCGTCGCGGGCCGGCCCGGAGGGGGCTGGCCGATCCGCACGAGCTCGGAGGGTCCGACGGTGAGGCGCAGCGAGGTCACCGACGCCCTCAGGACCGCCTCGAGCCGCGTGTCCTTGAGCGGGACCTCCTGCTGGACCGCGTCGAGGACGTTGGCCTGGGAGAGCTCGGCGGTTTTCTGCAGCCGCTCGTCGATCGTGTCGCTCTCCGCCTGCGCCACGTACCGGGAGACGGACACCCCGCAGACCGCGAGGACGATCGCGAGGACCACGGCGACGCCGAGCGTCAGTCGGGCCCTCAGGCTGCGCATGTCCTGAGGCTACCGGCGGCTACGGCCGCAGCACGAAGCCGACGCCGCGGACCGTGTGGATGACCCGTGGCTCGCCCTCGGCTTCGAGCTTGCGGCGCAGGTACCCGACGAACACGTCGGCGACGTTCGTCCCGGGGTCGAACGTGTAACCCCAGATCTCCTCGTGGAGGCGCCGCCGCTCGAGGACCTCGCCGGGATGGCGGAGGAAGAGATGGAGCAGCTCGAACTCGCGCCGGGTGAGCCCGAGCTCGCGCTCTCCGCGCAGGGCGCGCGCCTCCTTGGGATGGAGGCTGAGCTCGCCGACGGCCACGGTGTCCCCCACTCCCGCGGGCCGCCGCCGCAGCAGCGCGTGCAGCCGGGCGGTCACCTCTTCGAGGGCGAAGGGCTTCACCACGTAGTCGTCGGCACCGGCTTCGAGGCCGCGCACACGGTCATCGACCTCGTCCCGCGCCGAGAGGACGCAGACCGGGATGTCGTCCCCGCCCGCGCGCAGCTGCGTGAGCACGTCGAGGCCCCCGAGGTCGGGCATCGTGAGGTCGAGGAGCATCACGTCGGGGCTCTGCGAGGCCGCCGCGGCGAGCCCAGCCCGCCCGCCCGAGGCGGGGATGACCCTGAAGCCTTCGAGTTCCAGCCCGGCGGCGACCGATCGGCGGATGCCCGGATCGTCGTCGACCAGCAGGACGAGCGGACCGTCCGCCGACTCAGCCACGTCGGACCTGCTCGCAGTCATCGGCGACCGCGTCACCTTGGTCGGCCTCGACCCGATCGAACCCGGGCCCGCAGGAGATGCGGTCGGGCGAACCGTCCCGGGCGTAGACGACGTCGTTCCCGCTGCCCGCGAGGATGACGTCGGTCTGATCACGCTTGTCCGCGGCGTAGATGCGGTCGGACCCCGAGCCGCCCAGCAGCGTGTCCGCGCCGGGGCCGCTGTAGAGGCGATCGCTCCCCGCGTCGGCGGCCAGCAGGTCATCGCCGGTCCCGCCGTACAGGCGATCGTTCCCGCCGCGCCCGTACAGCTTGTCGTTGCCGGCCCGTCCGTAGAGCTTGTCGGCGCTGCTCGTTCCCCGCAGGACGTCGTTGCGAGAGCTGCCGGTCCGTGTCGCCGCGAGGGCGGCGGGCGTGCTGACGGTGACGGACAGCAGCAGGAGCGCCAGGAGCGCGCGACAGCGGGGCATGCGCACAAGATGCCCGACCGGCGCGTCGCGGGCGCCCCGGAACGCCTGCCTTCTCACGGCGTTCTCATGATGGGTGAGGAAGCCGTGAGAGGGAGTGCTGAACGGTGTTCGGGTGGGGCAGGGTCCTCTCAGCACACGAACTCGATCCAGGAGGAAGTACATGTTCGACAGCAAGCGCAAGGCCCTTACCGCCACCGTCACGCTCGGTCTGATGATCCCGGCCACCGCAATGGCGGCCACGATCTCTGGAGGCCCCGGCAACGAGCGGCTGCGCGGCACGAACGCGGCCGACCAGATCGACGGCAACGCGGGCAACGACCGGATCTTCGGTCGCGGCGGGGACGACACGCTCATCGGTGGCCGCGGGAACGACCGCGTCTTCGGCGGCGACGGCAACGACCGGATCTTCGGCGTCCAGGGCAACGACCTGCTGCTCGGCGGCCGCGGGGACGACACCATCCGCGGCGACGGCAACAACGTCGGCGACCCGACCTCGTACGACCGCATCTACGGCAACTCCGGCAACGACAAGCTCTACGGTGGCGATTCCCGTGACCGCATCTTCGGTGGCCTCGGCAACGACGAGTCCCACGGCGAAAGCGGCAACGACCGCATGGGTGGCGGCAAGGGCGACGACGTCCAGCATGGCGAGGGCGGCAACGACACGATCTTCGCCAACCAGGGCGTCGACACCACCTTCGGCGGCAACGGCAACGACACCCTCTGGGCGCTCTCCCGCAAGGACGTCACCCCGGGCCCGAACGGCGAGGTCGATCAGGTCGGCGACACGCTCGACGGCGGCAACGGCGACGACCGCTTCCTCACCCGCGACGGTGAGGTCGACCGCATCACCTGCGGAGACGGCAACGACCGCGTTCTTGCCGATCAGGTCGACGTGATCACGGACGCGACCGCGGAGAACCCGGACGGCTCCTGCGAGAAGGTCATCCGTCGCACCCCGAAGGCGAGCGACTCGGCCAGCGAGGACCGCCAGGAGTCCCCGAAGGAGGAGAAGGTCCAGGCCTGAGCCGAGGTCATGGTCCCCGCCGCATCCGGCCGCCGTTGCGCTAGAGCGCGACGGCGGCCGTCGGCGTCTCGGGCCCGCCGTCGCCCGGGACGGGCTCGACCGCGACGGCCCGACGGTCACGGAGGTGGCGCACGGTGAGCACCGCTCCAGCCGCGCCGGCGCAAGCGAGCGTCGGCATCAGCGTCAGGTTGTGGCGCGACTCGGAGACGAGGATCGAGTTCAGCGCCGAGACGTAGAGCAGGGCCCCGGCCGGCAGCAGCAGGAGCTTGCGACGGGTGACGAACAGGCCCGTCAGCAGGGCGGCGAAGCCGAGGAAGACGAAGGTCAGGTGGTACGTCAGGACCGAGGCGACCCGCCGGTCGTCGCTGCCGACCGAGTATCCGCCCCACAGGCGCCACACCTTCTTCACCATCATCCCGGCGAAGTCGATCGGCTGCCCGAGCCCGTAGCGCCGCAGGTTGGCGAGCCCCTCGGCCTTGAGCGCCGCCTCGGAGGACAGTTCGGGCCGCCGGAGGGCGACGGTCTTGATGATCTCCTGCGAGCGGATCTGGAAGTACCCGCGGACCGAGCGCAGCTCGGGGAACTGCTGCTTGGCCTCCTCGGCCAGCGCCTTCTTCGTGCCGAAGAGCTTGCCCTCACCGGGAAGGTAGGTCCCGATGAACAGGTTGGAGCCGCCGCCGTTGGAGAGCGGGACGAAGGTCCCCGCCTTGTCGGAGGCGTAGATCGTCCACGGCAGCACGCCGAGGACGAGGGCCGCGAGGAACGGCGCCGTGGCGAGGAGAACCGCGCGCGGCTTGGGAAGCTCGGATCGCCGCGCGTCGAGCCAGGCCGCGCCCGCCAGGGCGCCGGCGGCGACCAGCGGCAGCAGCGCGAGATCCGCGCGGGTCAGGACGGTTGCGGCGAAGAGCAGGCCGGCGAGCACGGCCCGCCATCGATATCGCCCGGGACTTCGGGCGCAGAGCACCGTCATGATCAGGGCGAGGGTCGCCAGCAGCGCCCCCAGCGGCTCCGAGAGGAGATCGGCCGAGGCGTTGATGAGTGGTGGGTAGAACGCGACGGCGGTCGCCGCGATCAGCCCGGCGACCGGACCCGCGAGCACGAAGGCGAACCCGAACGTCGCGAGGATCAGCAGCGTGCCGATTGCAGCCTGCCACGGGTAGGCGGCCGGGATGTCCGGTCGCTCGCTGGACGGCGGCTCCCGGTCGAAGTAATAGGCGGTGGCGAAGAGCACCGGCGCGCCCGGGACCCAGTGAACCGGGTCCTTCATGCCCCGGACGCCGTACTTGTGCTTGAGCACGAGGTCCTTGGCCAGGAGGGCGTAGGAACGCTCGTCCTTCGACTGGTACTCCGTCGGGCTGGCGGCCGCGTTGAACCGCAACGCACCTCCGGCGACGACGACCAGGAGGAGCGCTATCCAGACGAAGCGCATCGCCTCACCATAGGCCACGCCACGGACGCCTGGGCCCCCTGCCGGCCCGGCGGGGTGGGCACCCGGACGTTCTATGGTGCCGGTCGTGCACCGCTCCATAACCGTTCCGGTCCTCACCGCCACCCTCGTCGCCCTCGGCCTCGGAGCCTGCGGTGGGAAGGACGCCGCGGTCGGAACCGAGACGACGGCCTCATCCCCGGCCACGACGAGCACGACGACCGACACCACGCCGGCTGCCGCCACGGTCGCCTCGAGCACGGCGCTCCGTCCGCCCATCTCGCAGATCAAGGTCTCACGCAAGGGGCAGGCGCCCGGGTTCGTCTTCCTCGGCCCGAAGAAGGTCTTCGGCGCCAAGCCGCGTCCCGTCTCGGAGACCGGGGCCCAGATCATCGACACGCAGGGCCGGGTCCGCTGGTTCCGCCCGAACAAGGGACGCAACGTGACCCAGGAGGTCCGGGTCCAGACCTACAAGGGCAAGCAGGTGCTCACCTACTGGTCGGGCCGCCTGGCCAACGGGACCGGTCGCGGCAAGGGATACATCCTCGACAAGAACTACAAGCGGATCGCCACCGTTTCCGCCGTCGGTAAGGGGATGGAGGCCGACTTCCACGAGTTCGTCATCACCGAGGACGACACCGCGCTGCTCGGCTCCTACCGCAAGACCCGCGACAAGGACGGCAAGCAGGTCGTCGAGGGCGTTCAGCAGGAGCTCGACATCAAGACCAACAAGGTGCTGACCGAGTGGCACAGCCTCGACGGCGTGCCCCCGTCGGACTCCTACGAGCCCGAGGGCGCACGCTCCGCCTCAAGCTTCGACTACTTCCACATCAACTCCGCCAACATCGACGACGACGGCAACATCGTGGTTTCGGCCCGTCACACCTGGGCGATCTACAAGATCCAGCGCAAGACCGGAAAGCTGCTGTGGAAGCTCGGCGGCAAGGACTCGGACTTCGAGATGGGCAAGGGCGCGCAGTTCGCCTGGGCCCATGACGTGGTGCCCGAGGGCAAGGGCGTCTACCGGATCTTCGACAACGCCGCCGGCGACAAGGGCGCCCCGAAGCTCTCCGACGCCTCCCGCGTCATCCGCCTGAAGCTGGACGAGAAGAAGAAGACCGTCACGCTGCTGAGCGCGCAGGAGCACCCGGACAAGATCTCCGCGGGCACGCAGGCCAACGGGCAGCGACTGCCGAACGGCAACCTGTTCGTCGGCTGGGGCACCTCCGGGGTCTTCAGCGAGTTCACCCCCGGCGGCAGGATGCTCTTCGACGCCGAGCTCCCCAGCGGGCTCGATACCTACCGCGCTTACAAGTCGCCCTGGAAGGGCACGCCGGCCGGGCGCCCGCGGGTGGCCGCCCGGAAGGACGGCTCGAGGGTGACGGTCGAGGCGAGCTGGAACGGCGCCACCGAGGTCGTGCGTTGGCGCGCGCGGACCGGTACCTCCGCGAAGCGGCTGAAGGCGGCCGGCGGGAAGGTGCGCTGGACGAACCTCGCCACGCGCTTCAGCGTTCCGGCCGGCAAGTCGCGCTATGTCGCCGTCGAGGCGCTCGACAAGCGCGGGAAGGTGCTCGCCACCTCCGCAGCGACGCGGATCAGTCGCTGAGCAGCCGCAGGGCGAACAGGGTCGCGCTGACCGCGGTGGCGAGGTTCAGGCTCGAGACGCCTGGCGCCATCGGCAGCGCTAGCCGGGCGTCCGCGCGGGCGAGCAGTGCCTCCGAGAGCCCGTCCCGTTCGGTCCCGAAGGCGAGGATCGCCCCCGGCGGCACCGCTCGGGGATCGAAGCGCTCCCCCTCCGGATCGAGCGCCAGCAGTGGACGCGGACCCTCGGGCAGCACGTTGATGCGGTAGACGGGAAGGGCGAAGTGCAGCCCCGCCGCGCCGCGGATCGCGTCCGGGTGCCAGGGGTCCTGGTGCCCGGTCGTGAGGACCCCTGCCGCCCCCGCGCCCGCCGAGACGCGGATCGCGGCGCCCAGGTTGCCGAGGTGGCGCGGCTCCTCCAGCAGGACGAGCGGAGCCCTGCCGGCGGCGGTGATGAGCACGTCAGGATGGGGCCGTGCCGGGCGGCGGGCGACCGCGACGACCTGCGCCCGCGGGACGACCCGCGCGAGCTCCTCCTCGGGGACCTGCTCGAAGGGCAGCTCGATGTCCGGGGCCATTCGGCGGCGCAGCTCCTCGAGCGCCTCCGGGTCCGCCGTCCAGGCCCCGAGGAGCTCGGCTCCGAAGCGGACCGCGTGCTTGAGCGCGTGGAACCCCTCAAGCACGGCCAGCCCGCCGTCGCGCCGCGCGCGGGCGACGTCCTGCAGCCGCACCTCAGCCCTGCTGGGTGAGCTGCGCGAGCATCTGCGGGAGCGCGGTGAGGAAGTGATCGACGAGCGTGTCGTCGATCACGACCCGGACCGCGGCGAAGTGGGCGTGGTCGCCGTGCGCGTGGGCCTCGGTCTCGATCGACGCGCCGGCCAGCGCGTAGAACGGCAGGAGCGAGAACCAGTCGAGCTCCTCGAAGTCGTCCTTCTCCACCCCGCTCGCCTCCAGGAGGGCCAGGAGCCGCGGGTCGAAGGTGGACTGTCCCGGGGCGATCTGCGCAAGCTGAGCCATGCGGTCAGTCTGACGAGTCCCCGCTGAGCATGGATCCGCCCCCATGCGGCGGGGTTGGATCAATGCTCAGCGCGGCCCGTCTGGTGAGGATGGATCAAACCCCAGCGGGCGGGGTCGGATCCATCCTCAGCGTCAAACGGAGGCGAGGACGCGGCGGATGCGCTTGGCCGAGACCTTGCGGGCCCCGAGCGGCTGCGCGAAGAGCGCGACGCGCAGCTCCTCGATCAGCCACGGGACCTCGCGCAGCGCCTCGGGCACGGCGCGGCCCGCGCGGACGGCGGCCAGCGCCGCGGCGTACTCGTCCTCGAGGGCGCGGAGCTCGGTGGAGTGGCGCCGATCGAGCTCCGGGTTCTGCCCCACGCGTTCCAGCCGGTGGACGGCGGCCCGCAGGTAGCGAGCCAGATCCGGAAGCCGAGCCGCGCCGGTCGCGCTCAGGAAGCCCGGCCCGAGGAGGCCGAGGAGCTGCACGCGGACATCGTCGACCGCATGCTGGGCGGCGGCCGGGACCGGCCGGTCGAGCCGCACTCGCAGCTCCCCGGCGGCAGCGAGCACGGCAACCGCCTCCAGCACCAGGGCGAGCGTCCGTTCGGCCACGTTCCCCGCGACGTGGTCACGGAGCCGCTGCCAGCTTGCGACGTCCCGGACGGGCCCGCCGGCCTCGGCGAGCAGCGCCTCGCCCGCCGCGCGCCGTGCGTCCTCGACGACGGCGCCGAGGCTCCCGTGGGGCGCGGCCGCCAGGGCGACCTGGGCGGCGAGGTCGAGCCGGTCCCGCACCCACCGTGACGGCGACGGCGTGGTGAGGGTGAGGAGCCGAAGCGTCCCGAGCCGCATCGCGTCGGTCTGCGCCGCGGGCGTGTCGAGCAGCCGGACGCCCACGGTCTCCCCCTCGTCGACCAGCGCCGGATAGGCCTGCGTGGCGCCGCCGGTCCCGGGCAGGGCGACGGCCGCGGGGAGCGTCCCGAAGGTCCACGTGGTCTCCCCCGTGCGCTCGAGCTCCGGCGCAGCGGCCGCGAGCTCCGCCTGGAGCGCCGGACGTACCTGCTCGCGGAGCGCGTCGAGGTCCTCGCCGAACGCGACGACCCGGCCGGCGTCGTCCTCGACCGAGAACCGCATCCGCAGATGCTCGGGGAGCTCGGCCGGCCGCCAGAGCTCCGCGGAGACCCGAACCCCCCGGCGCGCCTCGAGCTCACGCCCGAGCACCTCGAGCAGCGGCGCGCTGCGTGGCTTCACGCTCGCGAGGATCTCCTCGACGAGATCCGGGACCGGCACGAGCGGCTTGCGGAGCTCCTTCGGCAGTCCGCGGATCAACGCGGTGAGCAGCTCGTGACGGAAGGCGGGGACGAGCCAGTCGAAGCCCCGGGGTTCCAGGCGTCCGAGCGCGGCCAGCGGGACGTGCGCGGTGACCCCGTCCTCCGGCGTCCCCGGCTCGAAGCGGTAGCTCAGCGCCAGCCGGAGCTCGCCCTGCTTCCAGACGGCCGGACGGGCCTTCGGGTCGACGTCCGCGCCGCCGCGCAGCAGCAGCTCCCGCGGGTAGGTCAGCAGCGCCGGATCGGCGCGCCGTGCCTCGCGCCACCAGCGGTCGAAGTGGTGCCCGCTCACGACGTCGGCGGGCACCCGCGCATCGAAGAAATCCAGACGCACGTCGTCGGGCACGAGCAGGTCGCGGCGGCGGGTGCGCTGCTCGAGCGCCTCCACCTCATCGAGGCGCCGCCGGTTCTCGGCCACGAAGTCGTGCGGGCTCTCCCACTCGTCCTCGACGAGCGCGCGGCGCAGGAAGAGCGCCCGCGCGAGCGCCGGGTCGATCCGACCGTAGGCGACGGTCCGCCCCTCGACGATCGGGAGCCCGTAGAGCGTCACCCGCTCGGTCGCGACGACCGACGCCTGCCGTGGCTCCCACCGCGGCTCGGAGTACGTGCGCTTCACGAGGTGCCCGGCGAGCGGCTCGATCCACTGCGGCTTGATCTCCGCGACGGTGCGCGCGAAGAGCTGCGAGGTCTCCACGAGCTCGGCGGCCATCACCCACTTCGCCTGCCCGCGGGAGAGGCCGGAGCCGGGGAAGACGACGAAGCGCGACCCGCGCGCCCCCTCGTACTCGCGGCCGCGGGGGGTGCGCCGCCCGAGGTGGGAGAGCAGCCCGGCGAGGATCGCCCGGTGGACGACCAGCGGCTTCGCGGGCGACTGGTTGATCGTCACGCCGACGCCCTCGGCCGCGGTGCGCAGCTGCCCAACGAGGTCCTGCCACTCGCGGATGCGGCGGTGATGCAGGAACTCCGATTTGCAGCGTTTGCGGAACTGGTTGCCGGAGAGGTCGGCCTGCAGGCCGTCGAGGTAGCGCCACAGCTCGAGCACCCCGAGGAAGTCCGAGCCCTCGATCTTGAAGCGCGCATGGCTCTGATCGGCCTGCGCGCGGAGCTCGGCGGGGCGCTCGCGGACATCCTGAAGCGAGAGCGCCGAGGCGATGACGCAGAGCTCGTCGGCGCAGGCCAGGCCGTCCGCCGCGAGGACCATGCGCCCGAGGCGCGGGTCGACGGGCAGGCGGGCGAGCCGGCGGCCCGTGGCCGTCAGGCGCTTGCGCGGATCGGCGGCGTCCGGATCGATCGCGTTCAGCTCGTGCAGGAGCGCGACGCCGTCACGGATCTGGCGGGCGTCGGGCGGATCGAGGAAGCCGAAGGCCTCAACCTCCCCGAGGCCCAGCGAGGCCATCTGCAGGATCACCGAGGCGAGGTTCGTCCGCTGCACCTCCGGGTCGGTGAAGCGCGAGCGCGCCGCGAAGTCCTCCTCCCCGTAGAGGCGGATGCAGACGCCGGGCCCCTCCCGCCCGCAGCGGCCTGCACGCTGGTCGGCGCTGGCCTGGGAGACGGCCTCGATGGGCAGCCGCTGCACCTTGAGCCGGGCGGAGTACCGGGAGATCCGGGCGGTGCCGGCGTCGACCACCGAGCGGATGCCGGGCACGGTCACGGAGGTCTCGGCGACGTTCGTGGCCAGCACCACCCTCGGGTTCGCATGCGGGCGGAACGCCCTCTGCTGCTCGGCGACGCTCAGCCGCGAGTAGAGCGGCAGCACCTCGACGCGGGGCCCGAGCCGGCCGGTGAGCAGCTCGGCCGCGTCCCGGATCTCGCGCTCTCCGCTCAGGAACACCAGCACGTCCCCACGTCCCTCCGCGAGCAGCTCCTCGACGGCGTCGGCCAGCAGCTCCGGCTCGTCGGCCGGGGCCTCGTCCTCGGCCGGGGGCTCGGTCCAGCGGATCTCGACCGGGTAGGTGCGGCCGCTGACCTCGACCACGGGCGCGCCGCCGAAGTGCTCCGAGAACCGGCCGGGGTCGATCGTGGCGCTCGTGATGATGAGCTTCAGGTCCGGCCGCCGCGGCAGCAGCTCCCGCAGGTACCCGAGCAGGAAGTCGATGTTGAGGCTGCGCTCGTGCGCCTCGTCGACGATGATCGTGTCGTAGCGGCGCAGCAGCCGGTCGTGCTGGATCTCGGCCAGCAGCAGGCCGTCGGTCATCAGCTTCAGGAGCGTGTCGGCGGTCGAACGCTGGGTGAACCGGACCGAGTAGCCGACCGCGCCGCCGAGCGGCACGCTGAGCTCCTCCGCAATCCGCTCCGCGACCGTTCGGGCGGCCAGGCGCCGCGGCTGCGTGTGGGCGATCGTCCCGCGGATCCCGCGGCCGAGCTCGAGGCAGAGCTTCGGCAGCTGGGTCGTCTTGCCCGAGCCGGTCTCCCCCGCCACGACGACGACCTGGTGCTCCCGGATGGTCTCGAGCAGCTCCTCACGTCGGGCGACGACGGGGAGCTCGGCCGGGTAGGTCAGCTCGGGCAGCGAGGCACGGCGGGCCGCGACCCGCGCGTCGGCCTTCTCGAGCTCACCGAGGAGCCCGGCGAGCTCGTCCCCCCGACGGCCGGGGTCGTCGATGGAGCGCAGCCGCTGGAGCCGGGCGCCCAGCCGGTGCTCGTCCCGGAGCGTGAGCTCGGCCATCCGCCGCCGGAGCGCGGAGACGTCGGGAGGGGCGGCGGACACCCCTCCCAGATTAGGCGCGCGTCAGCTGCCGACCGTCACCGTGAGCTGCGTGGTCCGGGTGAGCGTCGTCGCCGCGCGCTGCGACTGCGCCGTGACCTTGCCGCGCTTCGCCCTCGCACCCTTCTTCTTGAGCACGGTCGGGGTGCGGCAGCCTGCTCTCGCGAGCTTCGCCTTGGCGGTTCGGAGCGTCAACCCGGTGAGCTTCGGCATCTGGCACGTCGCGATCGGGGCCGGCGGTGTCGGCGCCGGGGTCGTGACCGTGACGGTGGTGGGGGCCGGCGCGGGCGCCGCCGCACCGGGCGGGCCCGCGACGCCGGAGGGCCCGGTCGGGCCGGCGGGCGGCACCACGCTGCGTGTCGGCGTCCCGTCCTCCCCGTTGGCGGCGAACACGTTGCCACCCTGGTCATCGATCTCACCGGTGCCGGTGATCTTGAGGCCGACGAGGTCGTCGTAGAACGTGGACCCCCGCACGAACGCCCGGCCACCCGAGCCGACGAGCAGCCCGGTGCTGCTGTGGGTGATGTTCGAGTCCTCGAGCTGCAGCGTCGCCGTACCTGCCCCCGTCGGTGCGAGCTTGATCGCCTCCCCCGGGCAGACGTCCCCGATCGAGACGTTCTTCGCGTAGACGGCCACGTTCCCGGTGGAGTTCGTCACGGCGATCCCGTTGTTGGTGGAGCGCTCCATCGCCACGTTCTCGATGCGGACGGCCCGGCCCCCGAGGATCCGGACGCCGGTCGTGTTGTTCGGGACGCACGGATCGGCGGCCGGGGCGGCTCCGTTGATGTCGAGGTTGCGCAGGACGACCGCATCGTTGATTCCCGCGTTGACGACCACCCCAGGGCTGAGCGAGTGCAGGATCGAAGCGTTGGTCCCCGCCCCGTCGATCGTGATCGGCTTCGTGATCGTCACGGAGCCGTAGCCCCCGGGATCGAGCGCGTTGATCTCCCCGTGGGCAGCGGTCTTCGTGATTGCCCCCGCGAACGTCTTGCACGGAGCCGTCCGCGAGCAAGGGTTCACATCGTCACCGACGCCGGACACCCAGGTGCGCGTGGCCTGCGCCTGCGCGACCGCCGGCGCCAGGGCGAGGGTGAGCGCCAGCAGGATGCCGACGCGGAGCAGGAGACGGGCGGACACAGGGCACCTCCGGTGATGTGACGGGTCGACCGCAACCTACACCGCCGACGCGCCAGATTCAAAAGCGGGTGACGGCGCCGATCCCGTCCACCGCGCGGAGCGCTTCGGCCGGAGCGGGAAGCAGCACCTCGGCCGCCTGCTCGTAGGCCAGCGCGACGGCCGCCTCGATGATCGAGTCGAGCTGCTCCATCTGCGTCCCGTCCACCGGGCACTCGGCCAGGTTCAGCCCGAGCAGCCCGCACGACGGGCAGCGCGATCCGGCCGAATCGAGCGTCTTGTCGACGACGAGCGTGGCCACCCTGCGGTCCGAGAGCGCCGCGAGCGTCGAGCGGAGGCCGGCCACGCCGTGCCCTCCCGGCGTCTGGACCCCCTGGGTGAGCCTCGAGAGCACGTCCTGCTCGCAGCGCGCGCGCCAGCCCGCGATCACCGGGGCGACGGCACCGCGCACCGTCTCGGGCGTGGCGGTCGACAGGTCGAGGTCGATCCAGCCCTCGAGCCGATCGCGGACGTCGTGCTCGAGCTTGCCCTCGAGCTCGGTGCGAAGGGTCTGCTGCCCGGCGAGCACGAGGTGCTCGTAGCTGCCGTCGCGCAGCTGACGGGCCAGGGCGTCGGCGACGTGGTCGAAGTGCACGAGCACGTCCTGCTCGATCGAGCGCTCGTAGCGCGGGGAGCTCCAGCCGCCCTGCCGGTGCTGGCCGCGGACGTCGTCGTCGAGCGTGCCGGACAGCGGCATCGCGTCCTCGTCGCCCAGGTGGAACTTCGCGTGGCTGCGATCGACGAGCGCGACGCACCAGCGCGAACGGTCGGCGAGATGCAGCAGCGGCTCGACGTGCGCGCACCCGTCGAGGACGACCCGGCCGTCGATCGGGGACGGGAGGCGGAGCACCTCGACCGCCGCGTCCGGCCCCGGGGCGAAGATCGCGAGTCCTCGGGCACCTTCGACGGGAATGGCGGCGGGCTCGAGCCGCCCTTCGATCTCGTGGAGTGCCGCCCGCATGCGGACCTGCTCGTCGTGGTCGAGCTTGCCGCCCTCGACCGCTCGACGGGCTTCGTGCAGCATCGCGTCCACCGCGGATTGACGGGCCGGGGCCGTCGAGACCTTGGATGGATCCAGGTCCAGGAACAGTGAGAGCACGGCTCCGTTGCGGTGGGCCGCCAGCCGGCGGAGGACATCCTGCGAGACGTCGTTGACCATCTGTTACTCCTACCTGATCGGGGAGTTCCTATGCGCCACGACACACTGTCAGACGAGAGCCGAGAGCACCACGCCGGCGACCGCCAGGACGATGCTGATCACGAGCATCCCGCCCGCCATCGTCTGGATCACACGGTCCTCGTCGCTGAGGTTCGCGCCCGCCAGCCGGACGTTCGCGGTGCGGCTCACGACGCTCGCCAGCGCGACCACGGCGACGAGCACCAGCGCAGGACCGAACGAGCCGCCGAGCAGCGCGATGCCGGTCAGCGTGAGGACCCCGACGAGCGCGGCGGCGATCAGGTACCCGGCCAGGACACGACGCACCGGCCCGAGGCCCTTCTCCCGTGGCGCGCTGCGGGCGGATCGCGCGGGCCGCGCGGGCGCGGTCCCGTCGCTGCGGTTCCGGGAGCGCTTACCCATGGAGGACGGGGACGACGGAGCCCATCGGTCGAACGTAGCGCCCTGAGTGACTAGCGTTCGAGGCGGATGCGCCGACCCGAGATCACCGTCCCCCGAGCGGGGTTCGCCCTGCTCACCATCCTCGTCCTGGTCGGGCTGTGGCTGGTCCGTCCGATGTGGCACGGCATCGCGCTGCTGTTCTACACGGCGCCCGTCGTCTGGCTGCCACCGCTCGTGGTGCTGCTCGTCGGCGCGGTCGCGCTGCGGCGCTCCACCCAGTGGCGGACGCTCGAGGACCTCGAGGTCGGGCGCCGCCCCGACCAGCGGCTCGTCGCCTTCCCGGTCATTGCGTTCCTGCTCCTGGTGCTCGGCTCGGCCTTCAACGGGGCGCTCGTCTCCCGGTCCCTGGCGACGAACACGACCTACGAACAGATTCCCCAGCTCCCGGCGGGCGGCCAGGTCCGCCTGGTCCCACGCGAGGTCGCCGAGCAGAACGCCTCGAGCGCCTTCAACTCCTCCACCGAGACGCTCACGGACTTCCGCATCGTCCGGACCGACAAGGGGCTGCAGTGGACGGCGCTGCGTACGCCGCAGGGCCTCTTCCGCACGTTCTCGCGGAACTCGAAGGGGCTCGTGATCCTCGACGCCGAGCAGACGGCGCGTTCGCTGCGCCAGGTCGACCAGGAGCTGAAGGTCGCCCCCGGGCTCCAGGTCACCGACAACCTGCGTTGGCGGCTGCTGAAGCGCCACTTCCTCATCGAGCTCGCGGACGCGGTCGGCATCGAGACCGATCGCGGGGCGAAGATCATGGTCCCGTACACCAAGCGCAAGGGGCTGCTCGTGCGGCGCCCCGTGCTCGGCGGCGTCTTCCTCGTCTCGGGCGACGGGTCGATCGAGGACCTCACCCCCGAGGAGGCGCAGAAGCGGCCCGAGATCGTCTCCACCGGGCGGCTCTTCCCGGACGGCCTCGCCCGCCAGCTCCAGGACGCCTACGCCTACAAGGGCGGCATCTTCAACAAGCTCTTCGTCCACGAGGACCAGACGGAGATCACCGACACCGCGGCCAACCAGCAGCCCTACCTGATCGACTTCGGCGCCGGTGGGCTCGGCCCGCAGTGGGTGACGGTCGCCGAGCCCTACGGGCGGGCGTTCGCGGCGAGCGCGATCTTCCTCACCGACGCGACCACCGGCGAGACCCGGGTCTGGCGTGTCCCGTCGGGGACCTCGCTGAGTGGGAATCAGCGCGCGCTCGAAGCGGTGCGAGCGGTCTCGATCCCCGGCATCGACTTCGGCGACTCCCGGGGCGGCAGCGGCAACTTCCGGGTGGTCGAGCCCCGGCCGGTCTTCGTGAAGGGCGGACTCAAGTATCTCGCCTCGATCATCCCGCAGAGCCAGAACGCGGTCTCCAAGACCGTCGTGGTCGACGCGGAGACGAACAAGCTCGTCTACGTGTTCGCGAACGACACGGACCCGCAGGCCGAGGAGAAGACCCAGCGCTACCTCGCCACGGGTGAGCTGCCCGACGGCGCGACGCCCCCCTCGCGCGACACGCCGGGGACGGCCGCCCCCGGGGCGACCGGCGCCTCCGGCGCGACGGGCAGCGCGGCCACGACGGGCGGCGCCACCAAGGGAGTCGACAAGCAGCTCGACGAGCTGCTCTCCCGCCAGCGCGACCTCGTGAAGGACACCGAGGCGCTGCGTGAGGCGCTCCGGCGCGAACGGGCCACCGGCGGCGGCTGAGCCGTTCGAGGTTCTGCGCGCCTCGCGAGCAAACGTCCGAACGGGGCTGCGCGTTCAGGCCGCCGAGGCCACGGCGCGCTGCCCGGGACCTTCGAGCGCCCGCGGCGTGAGGCGGCAGGGAACGCCGCCGATGACGAGCTGCACCGTGGCGCCGGGCAGGAAGTCGCCGCCGGGGACGAGCGCCTCCGGGTCCGGCGCCCCCAGCCCCATGAGGCGGGAGCCGACCCGTGCGGCGTGCCGGCGCAGGCAGCGCTCCGCGTAGGGCCGGGACGAGTGCCACCCGGTCGCGATCAGGTGGGCGCCGTGCCAGAGCTCCCACCGCCAGCGGGTGAACGCCCAGCGCCCTGGCGGCAGCGGGTGCAGCGCGTACTCGAACCTCAGTCCCTCGACGGTGGGCACGACGCCGAGGCTAGCGGGCGCCCGGAGGGTGCTCGAACGGAGGGCGCGAAACCCTTCCGGAGCAGCCAGTAGGCTGTGGAATCGATGGTCTGCTCGCTCGTCGCCACCCGTTCGTCCCGGACCGCTTCCCGCGTGCCGGCCGGTCGGCCCTGTGCGCGTTCGGGTTCCCGGTCAGCAGTTCGCTGAGGCGTCCACGCGCCGGCTCCTTTCGGAGTCGGTCTCGTCGGCCGTCCGCACGCAGCCGTGCGCTGCGCCTTCCCGTTCCGCCCTTTTTCCGAACCGAAAGCTTCACCACCATGGCCCGCCAGATCCCCCTCGCCCTCACCCGCAACATCGGCATCTCCGCCCACGTCGACTCGGGCAAGACCACGACGACCGAGCGGATCCTCTACTACACCGGCAAGGTCCACAAGATGGGCGAGGTGCACGACGGTGCCGCCTCGATGGACTGGCTCGACCAGGAGCAGGAGCGGGGCATCACGATCATGTCCGCCGCGACGACGTGCTTCTGGAACCCGTCGGCTGACGAGAACGCGCCGAAGCACCGCATCAACATCATCGACACGCCGGGCCACGTCGACTTCCAGGCCGAGGTCGAGCGTTCGCTCCGCGTCCTCGACGGCGCGATCGCGCTGTTCGACTCGGTCGCGGGCGTCGAGCCCCAGTCGGAGACCGTCTGGCGCATGATGAACAAGTACACCGTCCCGCGGCTGTGCTTCGTCAACAAGATGGACCGGCAGGGCGCGGACTTCGCCAAGGCCGTCCGGACGATGAAGGACCGCCTCGGCGCCAACGCGGTCGCGATCCAGCTGCCGATCGGGGCCGAGGAGCACTTCCAGGGCGTCGTCGACCTCGTCGGCATGAAGGCGATCAAGTACGCCGAGGACGACGGCATGGTCTTCGAGGTCGTCGACATCCCCGAGGACATGGCCGACGCCGCGCACACCGCGCACCACGAGCTCATCGACGCGGTCGCCGAGTACCACGAGCCGCTCATGGAGGCCTACCTCGAGGACGAGGACTCGGTCACCACGGAGATGCTCGTCAAGGGCATCCGCGAGGCCGTCCTCCAGAACGCGGTGCAGCCGGTGCTCTGCGGTTCGGCGATCAAGAACAAGGGCGTCCAGCCGCTGCTCGACGCGATCCTCGCCTACCTGCCGAGCCCGCTCGACCGTGGCGAGGTCCAGGCCTCGGACTCCGACGAGACCCGCGCGCCCGACGACGCCGCGCCGTTCGCCGCGCTCGCGTTCAAGATCCAGCGCGACCCGCAGGCCGGCCCGCTCACCTACTTCCGCGTCTACTCCGGCGTGCTCAAGGCGGGCGACAAGATCCTGAACCACACGACCGGCAAGACCGAGCGCGTCGGCCGCCTCCTGATGATGCACGCCAACGACCGCGAGGACGTCACCGAGGTCTACTCCGGCGACATCGCCGTGGCCATCGGCATGAAGTCCGCGACGACGGGCGACACGATCTGCGACCCGGACAAGCCGGTGCTGCTCGAGTCGATCTCGTTCGCGCCCCCGGTCGTCCACGTCGCGATCGAGCCCGCCTCCCGCCCGGACCAGGAGAAGCTCGCCGTCGCGCTGGCCTACCTCGTGCGCGAGGATCCGTCGCTGCAGATGCGCACCGACGAGGAGACGGGTCAGACCGTGCTCTCGGGCATGGGCGAGCTCCACCTCGAGGTGACCGTCGAGCGCCTGAAGCGCGAGTACAAGGTCAACGCGAACACGGGCCGTCCGCAGGTCGCCTACCGCGAGACGATCACCTCGTCCGCGACGAAGATCGAGGGCAAGTTCGTCAAGCAGACCGGCGGCTCGGGCCAGTACGGCGTCGTCTACATCGACATCGAGCCGAACCCCGGCAAGGGCTTCGAGTTCGAGTCGAAGGTCAAGGGCGGCAACGTCCCGACCGAGTACATCCCGGCGGTCGGAAAGGGCTGCGAGCTCGGCATGAGCGCGGGCGTCGTGGCGGGCTACCCGATGGAGGACGTCAAGGTGACGCTCACCGACGGCAAGTCGCACGACACGGACTCCTCGGAGATCGCCTTCCAGATGGCGGGCAACATCGCCTTCAAGGAGGCCTGCCGCCGCGCGAAGCCGGTCATCCTCGAGCCGATCATGCTCGTCGAGGTCATCGTGCCCGAGGACGGCCTGGGCTGGGTCATGGGCGACATCGCCCGGCGCCGTGGCCTCGTCGGCGAACGTGAGTCGCGCCCCGGCGGGATCGTCTCGGTCGAGTCCGAGGTGCCGCTGAGCGAGATGTTCGGCTACGCCAACGACATCCGCTCCGCGACCCAGGGCCGCGGCGGCTACTCGATGGAGTTCCACTCCTACCGCGTCATGCCGGCCGGCCTCGTCGAGGCGATGCGCGAGGGCACCGGCGCCACCGCGTAGCACGTCCCCGCCCCGGACCCCAGCGCTTCCCGCCTTGGCTGGAAGCGCTGGGCGGTCCGCGGGGAACGCTGGCTGCCAGCCGTAGACTGCGGGCGCTCCCTCGATCGGATCGGACCCGCGATGCCCCGGCTTCTCACCCTGCTCACCGTCGTCGCGTCGCTCGGCGCCGTCGCCCCCGCCTCGGCTGCGAATCCCTGGCTCGAGCGCAAGGTGCTGAACATGACCCACCAGGGCGGGGAGAACGAGCACCCCTCGGGCACGATGTTCGCCATGCGGGAGTCGCTCGGCCTGGGCGCCGACATGCTCGAGCTCGACGTGCAGCCGACAAAGGACGGGCACCTGATGGTGCTGCACGACCAGAGCGTCGCGCGCACCACCGGCGTCGATCGTTCCGTGTACGACATGACGCTCGCAGAGGTCCGCAAGCTCGACGCCGCGCACAACTTCGTGCCCGGGCGCGGGACCGTGCTCGGCCTCACGAAGGACTCCTACCCCCTTCGCGGCGTCCGCACCGGGGATGTCTCCCCTCCCCTCGGCTACGGGCCGGACGATTTCGGTATCCCGACGCTCGAGGAGATGCTCGTCGCCTTCCCGGACGTCCCGATGAACATCGAGATCAAGGGCCGCAGCGATGACGACACCGACTCTTTCCTGAAGAACGCGGACCGCCTGGTCGCCCTCCTGCGTCGGGTCCCGCACCCGCCGCTCGTCGTCGTCTCCTTCAACCAGGACGCGGTCGACCGCTTCCACGCGGCGCTGCCCGCCATCTCCGTCGCGCCCGGGATCACCGGGACGGCGGCGTTCGTGCTGGGGAACGTCCGCCCGGTTGGGGATGCGCTGCAGGTTCCGCCCAGCCTGAGCGGCGTCACGATCATGACGCCGGACTTCGTCCGTCGAGCGCACGCGCAGGAGCTCGCGGTGCACGTGTGGTTCAGCGGCCAGGAGGAATCCCCCCGGGTGTACCGCAGCATGCTCGACATGGGCGCCGACGGGCTCATGCCCGCAAAGCCCCGCGCGCTCGAGGCGGTGCTCTGCGAGCGTCGAACGCCGCGCCCGGCGGGCAACCCGAACCACTGCGGCGGTGGTCCTGAAGAGGCGACACGCTTGTGCTCGCCGCGGGTGCGCTCGGTCGGGCGCGTCGCACGTGACGGACGGGTCGAGGTCGCACTGCAACGGACCGGACGCACCAACCACGCCTGTGCGGGCACGGTCGGGCTGCGCGGCGCTGCCCGGTCGGGCGCCTCAGCGGTTCGGTTCCTGTTCCCCTACGGCACCGACCGCACCCGGGTGAGCGTGCGCCTGTCCAGCCGGATGCGCACGAAGCTCAGGCGCGATCGGCGACTGAAAGCTGCCGCGAAGGCGTGGGCGGACGGCGCCAGCCGGCGGCGGACCCTGCGTCGGGTCGTGCTGCGCCCGGCGCCCTGAGCGCCGGGCGCGCCGTCGCCGTCAGAGGAACAGGTCGAGCGCGAGGTCCTCTTCCTTGCCGGTGTAGAGGTACTGGCTGAGGTCGGTGACGCCCTCGGCGGCCAGGACCTCGTCGTCGATGAAGCAGGTGCCGGTGCAATCGGCGGGCGGGCGCGACAGGATCACGTGGGCGGCGTCGGCGACGATCTCCGGCCGGCGCGAGCGGGCCATCGACGCCTCACCGCCGAGCAGGTTCTGCACCGCAGCCGTGGCGATGAGCGTGCGCGGCCACAGGCAGTTCGCCCCCACCCCCGCCTCGCGGAGCTCCTCGGCCAGGCCGAGCGTGAGCATGCTCATGCCGTACTTGGACAGCGTGTAGGCGGCGTGCGGGCCGAGCCACTTCGGGTCCAGGTCAATCGGCGGCGAGAGGGTCAGGACGTGGCCACCCTGCTTCTTGAGATGCGGCGCGCAGGCGGCGGAGACCACGTAGGTGCCGCGGACGTTGATCGACATCATCAGGTCGAAGCGCTTGACCGGAAGCTCGGTGAGCGGCGAGAGGTTGATCGCGCTCGCGTTGTTGACGCAGATGTCGATGGTGCCGAAGGCGTCGACCGCCTGAGCGACCGCGTCCGCGACCGAGGACTCGTCACGGACGTCGCCGACGATCGCGAGCGCCTTGCCGCCCGCCGCCTCGATCTCGGCCGCCGCGGTGTGCACGGTCCCCTCGAGGTTCGGCTGCGGCTCCGCCGTCTTGGCCATGATGGCCACGTTCGCGCCGTCCTGGGCGGCACGCAGGGCGATCGCCAGGCCGATACCGCGGCTGCCGCCCGACATGAAGATGGTCTTTCCGGACAGGGGTGCGCTCATCGCTCCGACCCTATCGACGGGTCGGCGACCCGCGCCCGCTCGTCAGGCGGCGAGCTTGCCGTGCAGCCCGGCGATCATGAGCTCGAGCCCGAGCTCGAACGCCTGGTCCCGCAGCGGCTCGCTGCCCTCTGGGACGTGCTCGGCCGCGGCCAGGAACGAGAGCACGTAACGGGCCCAGGTCGAGGCGACGACGTTCGCGTTCTCTTCGTCGAACCCGGCGGCGGCCAGCTGAAGCACGATGTTCTCGCGGTTCACGCGAGCGTTCTCACTCGTCGCGTTGCCGCTGAGCGCTTCGAGCGCGAGCTGCGGGTAGGGGGTGAAGGCCTCGCGGAGCTGCATGGCGCCTTCGCGCAGGGTCTCCTCCCAGCCGAGATGCTCCCCGAACGCCGGGACCTCGTCGAGCACGCGGTCGAGCATGAGGCTGAGCAGCGCGCCACGCGAGTCGATGTGGCCGTAGAGCGCGGTGGCGCTGACGCCGAACCGGGCGGCGAGCGGCCGCATGCTGATGCCCCGCACGCCCTCCTCGCGGGCGAGGTTCAGCGCCTGATCGACGATGCGCTCGACACTCAGGCGTTCGCGGGGCGCTGCGGAGCTCTTCTGGGGCATTCAGTCCAATCTAACGGGGACGGGCGCCGGCCGCATCGCCGCCGGACGCGCGCGTTCACTCGACGGCCTGAAAGCGGCCCGAAAAGGCGAAGTCCGACTGCGGATTCCGCTTCCGTTCTGCAATCTCGCGTGCGGCGAGCTTCTCCGGCAGCGCCTCCGGTGAGCCGAGCCGTCCGACCGCGATGGCCGCCACGGGACGGAAGGTCTCGGGAACCTCGAGCACGTCGCGCGCCGCGGCGGCGTCGTAGCCGCCCATCTGATGGATGTGCAGGCCGAGCGTGGTGGCCTGCACGAGCATCGACCCCATCGCCAGGCCGACATCATGCTCGGCGTGCCGCAGCTCGCGCTTCTCGTTCCGGAGCCGCGCGACGGAGATCATCAGCAGCGGCGCGTCCTTGGCCCAGACGTGGTTGTACTCGTCGAGCAGACCCAGAATCCGCGCGTGCCCCTCGGGATCCTCGTCGCGCCGGGCGTAGACGAAGCGCCAGGGCTGCGAGTTGCCGGAGGAGGGCGCCCAGCGGGCCGCCTCGAACAGCGATTGGAGCTCCTCCGTCGTGACCGGGGCGTCGCTGAACGCCCGCGGGCTCCAGCGGGCGGCCAGGACGTCAGCGATCGGGAACTCGGCGGGTGCGGCGCGATCCATGGCGGGCACGGTAGCCCGCCGAAAACGCTCAGAGCAGAACGACGACGAGCAGCAGCACGATGGCGAGGACGAGCCCCAGGAAGCCGAACTGCGCGGCCTTCGACTGCCACCAGAAGCCCGGCTTGGCGCGGTCTCGCGAGTGACGCCCCTCGGGCGGCTCGCCGACCCAGTCGTCGTCGTCCCAGCCACTCATGCGATCGCGTCCTGATCGATGGGGCGCGGACCGGGGATGTTCCGGAAGGCGAAGGGCGCGGGCGGGCGGCCGCTCTGGACGAAGACGCAGTCGCCGACGGTGTCCCCCTCGAACAACGCGACGACCGCCTCGGCGACCACCGCGGTCTCGATGATGGGAACGCCCGCTTCGACGAGCCCGGCCCGGATCGGCGCGATGATCGCGGACTCCGTGAAGCCCGGGCAGATCGCGTTGATCCGCACGCCCTCCAGGGCGAGCGCCGGGCCGGCCGAGCGCACGAGCCCGACGACCGCGTGCTTGTTCGCGGCGTAGAACGGGTCCATCGGGACGGGTGTGAGGCCGGCGAGTGATGCGGTCGCCACCACCGACCCCTTGCTGGCCTTCAGCGCGGGCAGCGCGGCCTGGAGCCCGAAGACGACCCCGTCGAGGTTGATCGCCATCGCCCGCCGGTAGGTCTCGAGGTCGAACTCGTCGCCGAAGCCGGTGCCGGTGGAGATCCCGGCGTTCAGGAAGATGTGGTCGAGGCGCCCGCCCTGCTCCAGCGCGAAGGCGACGGCAGCTTCGTTGGCGGGGAGCTCGCGCACGTCGAGCTCGACCGCGTGACCGCCGATCTCTTCAGCAACCTCCTCGGCACCGGGCAGGTCGACGTCGGCGACGACGACGAGGTGGTCGCGGGCGGCGAGCGCGCGACACACCGCGCGACCGATGCCGCTCGCTCCGCCGGTGATCAGGGCAACGGGTCGCTCCATCGCTCTCAAGCCTACGTCGCCAGTCGGTCGAGGGCGCTGCGCAGCGGCTCCGGGAGCGGGCGCGGGCGCCGATCCTCACGTCCGACGAACACGTGCACGAACCAGCCTTCGGCCGCCGGCTCCTCGACCTCGGCGCGGAAGATCCCGAGCTCGTAGCGGACGCTCGAGCGCCCGAGCTTCCCGACGCGGAGCCCGACCTCGACGACCTCGGGGAACTGCACCGCGGCGTGGTAGGAGCAGTGCGACTCGACGCAGAGCCCGATGGTCTCACCCGTGTGGATGTCGAGCTCCCCCTGCTCGATGAGGTACGCGTTGATCGCGGTGTCGAACCAGGCGTAGTACTCGACGTTGTTGACGTGTCCGTACACGTCGTTGTCGGCCCACCGGGTGGCGACCGGGTGGTGGTGGGTGTAGTCGTGGCGCGAGCTCACGACACGGACTCTGGCATGGTCGAGGGCATGGGTGATCTGAAGCTCGGACTGAACACCGGCTACTGGACGGGAGGCCCGCCGCCCGGAGCGCAGGAGGCGGTGCTCGAGGCCGAGCGGCTCGGCTTCGACTCGTTCTGGTCCGCGGAGGCCTATGGCTCGGACGCGCTCACGCCACTGGCCTGGTGGGGCGCTGCGACCGAGCGGATCCGCATGGGCTCGGCAATCGTGCAGATGAGCGCGCGCACCCCGGCGGCCACGGCGATGGCCGCGATGACCCTCGACCACCTGAGCGGCGGGCGCTTCATCCTCGGCCTCGGGGTCAGCGGTCCGCAGGTCGTGGAGGGTTGGTACGGGCAGAGCTTCCCGAAGCCCCTGGCCCGGACCCGCGAGTACATCGGGATCCTGCGCGACATCTGGGCGCGGCAGGGCCCCGTTACGAATCGTGGCGAGCACTACCCGCTCCCACGCCCCGGCTCCGAGCTCGGCAAGCCGCTGAAGAGCTCCATTCGCCCGCTCCGTGAGGAGATCCCGATCTTCCTCGGGGCCGAGGGGCCGAAGAACATCGCCCTCTGCGCCGAGCTCTGCGACGGCTGGCTCGCGCTCTTCTTCTCACCGCACCACCAGGACTTCTACCGCGAGGCGCTGGCCGAGGGCTTCGCCCGCGAGGGCGCCCGGCGGACCCCGGACGCGTTCGAGGTGGCGGCGACGGTGCCGCTCATCGTCACCGACGACCTCGAGGCGGCCGCCGACGCGCTGCGCCCGATGTACGCGCTCTACTTCGGCGGCATGGGCGCGAAGAAGGTGAACTTCCACGCCGACGTCGCGATCCGGATGGGCTACGAGGCCGAGGTCGAGACGATCCAGGGCCTGTACCTCGACGGAAAGAAGGACGAGGCGGCAGCGGCGGTGCCGACCCGGCTTGTCGAGCAGCTCGCGCTCATCGGGAGCACGGACAAGATCCGCGACGACCTAGCCGCGTGGCGGGAGTCGCCGGTCACGACGCTGCTCATCGGTGGGGACGCGGCGACGCTGCGGACCGCCGCAGAGCTCGTGTTGGGGTGAGGGTTCGACGTGAACGGTCCGCAATCTTGGGTCAAATTTGCGGGAACCCCCCTGCTAACGTCCCGTAAGTGACCGAGATCGTCCGCCTCAGCGTGCTCGACCAGTCACCCGTCTCGGAGGGCATGACGGGCTCGCAGGCGCTCCGCAACACGCTCGATCTCGCCCGGACCGTCGACGCGCTCGGCTTTCACCGGTACTGGGTCGCGGAGCACCACGGCGGGCCGTCGCTCGCCGGTGCCAGCCCCGAGGTGCTGATCGGCCCGCTGGCCGCCGCGACGAGGAACCTCCGTGTCGGCTCCGGGGGCGTGATGCTCCCCCACTACTCGCCGCTGAAGGTCGCCGAGAACTTCTCGATCCTCGCCGGGCTCGCCCCCGGCCGCATCGACCTCGGGATCGGGCGCGCGTCGGGCACCGACCCGATGACCACGCAGGCGCTCCAGCGCGACCGCGAGCACCGGCTCCTCGACGACTTCACGAGCCAACTCGCCGAGCTCCTCGCCTACCTCGACGACGACTTCCCGGCCGGCCACCCGCTCGCCCGCCTGTCCGCGGCGCTCCCCGGGCGCGGCGGCGCCCTCACGGACGGTCCGCAGCCCTGGCTGCTGGGCTCGAGCGCGCAGAGCGCCATCTGGGCGGCGGAGCTCGGCCTCCCCTACGCGGTGGCGGACTTCATCAACCCCGACGCCGCGCCGAACGCGCAGCTCTACCGGGAGCGCTTCCGCCCCTCCGCCCGCCTCGCGCACCCGCAGGTCATCGCCGCGATCTGGACCATCGTCGCCGACACCGACGAGGAGGCGCAGCGCCTGGCCACCAGCGCGCAGATGACGTTCTCCCTGCTGCGCCGGGGCCGCCTCGTGCCCGTCCCCCCGATCGAGACCGCGCTCCGGTTTCTCAAGAGCGAGGGCAAGGACGCGGGCCGGCGCGGCATCGTCGGCTCCCCGGACACGGTCCGCGCGGGGCTCGAGCAGCGGGCCGCCGACTACGGCGCCGAGGAGGTCATGGCCGTGACCATCACCTTCGACCACGTCGCCCGCCGGCGTTCTTACGAGGGCCTGGCCGCCGCATTCGACCTGGCGGCACCGTCACCGCTGGTCGCCGCCGCCGCGCACGTCTGACTCGAGCTACCCGGGGACGACGGCCACGTCGGCCTGGACGGGCCGGCGCAGGAGCAGGACCGCTGCAGCGAGGGCGCCGGCGACCGCGAAGAGGCCGCCGACGAGAAAGGCCCGGTCGAAGCCCTGGGTGAGCGCGGCGCCTCGCGAGAGCGAACCGGTGAGGTCCGCGGTGCGCTGGGTGGCGATGGTGGCGAGGAGCGCGAGCCCGAGCGAGCCTCCGACCTGCCGCGAGGTGTTCACGAGCCCCGAGGCGAGCCCCTGCTCGGGGCCGCTCACCCCGGCGGTCGCGGCGATCGTCACCGGGACGAAGGAGAACCCGATCCCGGCGCTCGCGAAGAGCGACGGCACGAGCACGTCACCGGCCCAGCTGCCGTCGGCGGAGACCCCGCTGAAGAGCAGCATCCCGACCGCAATTGAGCTCATGCCGCCGACGAGCACCGGGCCGGGCCCGAACCGGCTCACCCAGCGGGAGGCGAGCTGCGAGCTCGCCACCACCGCGAGGGTCATCGGGAGGAACGCGAGCCCCGCCTCGATGGGGCTGAAGCCGAGGACCTCCTGCAGGTACAGCGAGACGAAGTACCACATGGCGAACGCCGCCGAGCCCATGAAGAGGATCACGATGTTTGCCCCGGTGAGGGCACGCGAGGCGAAGATCCGCAGCGGCACGAGCGGCGTCTGCGCGAGGCGTCCCTCGATGAAGGTGAAGACCGCGAGGAGCACCGCCCCGACCCCGATCAGCCCGAGGGTCTGGAGCGACACCCAACCCGCCTGTTCGGAGCCGACGATGCCGTAGGTGAGGACCACGAGGCCCGCGGTCACCGTGATCGCCCCGGCCAGGTCGAAGCCGCGCTTGGCCCCGCGGCGGGAATCCTGCTCGGCGAGGAGAAAGCGCATCGCGGCCACTGCGGCGCCGATCCCGATCGGGACGTTGATGATGAGGATCCAGCGCCACGAGAGCGTCTCGGTGAGGATCCCGCCGAGCAGCGCCCCCGCGGCACCACCCGCCCCACCCATCGCGGCCCAGAGCCCGAGGGCGCGGTTGCGCTCCGGCCCCTCGGCGAAGGCGGTCGTGAGGATCGACAGGGTGGCGGGGGCGACGATCGCGCCACCGAGCCCCTGCACCGCGCGGGCGAGGACGAGCATCGTGTCGCTCTGGGCGAGCCCGCCGGCCAGGGAGGCCGCGCCGAAGACGCCGAGACCGGCGATGAAGACCGTGCGCCGGCCGATGAGGTCCGCGGCCCGTCCACCCAGCAGCAGGAAGCCCGCGAAGGTGAGCGTGTAGGCGTTCACGACCCACTGCAGGTGCGCCGGCTCGAAGCCGAGATCGGACTGGATCGAGGGAAGGGCGACGTTCACGATCGAGACGTCCAGGATCACCATGAACTGCGCAAGACAGCAGAGGAACAGGGTGGCGGAGCGGCGGCGTTCGTCGGTCATGGAGCCTGATTGTTGCACGAGCAACCGCTTTACCGCCAACGCGCCAGGCTGACAGCCCGTCAGTTCAGCGCCTACGATTGGACGATGCCTTCCGCGGATTACGTCATCGTCGGAGCCGGCTCGGCCGGCTGCGTCCTCGCCAACCGTCTCTCCGAGGACCCCTCGGTCCGGGTCCTCCTGCTGGAGGCGGGCGGGAAGGACCGCAGCCCGAACATCAAGATCCCGGCGGCCTTCGCCAAGCAGTTCCACACGAAGCTCGACTGGGACCTCACGACCGAGCCGCAGCCGCACTGCGACGACCGAGAGCTGTACTCACCGCGCGGGAAGGGCCTCGGTGGCTCCAGCTCGATGAACGCGATGCTCTACGTCCGTGGCCGCCCGCTCGACTACGACCTGTGGGAGAAGCAGGGCGCCGAGGGCTGGGGCTGGGAGGACGTGCGCCCGTACTTCTTGAAGTCCGAGAACAACGAGCGTGGCGCCTCGGAACACCACGCGGTCGGCGGCCCGCTCAACGTCGCCAACACGCGCTCCCCGCGCAAGCTCACCCCGATGTTCCTCGAGGCCGCCGAGGCCTCGGGCATCCCGCGGGTCTCCGACTACAACGGCCCGGAGCAGGACGGTGCATCCTGGGCGCAGGTGACGCAGAAGAACGGTCTGCGCTTCTCCGCGGCCGACGCGTACCTCAAGCCCGCCGCGAAGCGCCCGAACCTGGAGATCGTCACGAACGCCCAGGTGCTGCGGGTCGAGCTGGAGGGCGACCGGGCGACCGGCGTCCGCTACCGGGACAAGAAGGGCAAGGAGCAGGTGGCGAGCGCCTCGCGTGAAGTCGTGCTCTCGGCCGGCGCCTACGGGTCGCCGCAGCTGCTGATGCTCTCGGGGATCGGCCCCGCGGATCACCTGCAGGAGGTCGGCGTGAAGGTCGCCCACGAGCTCGACGGGGTCGGCGACAACCTGCACGACCACCCGTTCCTCGTCTGCATCTTCGAGACCTCGGTCGCGAGCTCGTTGCTCGACGCGGAGCACCCCAAGTTCCTGGCCGAGTTCCTGCTGCGCCGCACCGGGCCGCTCACGAGCTCGGTCGGCGAGGCCTTCGCCTTCGTGCGCACCCGGCCGGGCCTGCCCGCTCCGGACGTCCAATACCACTTCGCGCCCGCGTTCTTCTCCGAGCACGGCGCGGACACGCACGACAAGCACGCCTACACCGTCGGCCCGACGCTCATCAGCCCGAAGAGCCGCGGCTGGGTGAAGCTCGCCTCCTCCGACCCGACGGCCGCGCCGCGGATCAACCCGAACGCGCTCTCGGACCCCGACGACATGGCGGCGATGGTGGAGGGCGTGAAGATCGCCCGGCGCATCGCCGGCAGCGAGCCGCTCAAGTCGGCGACCACGCGCGAGATCTACCCGGGGCCCGAGGCGGTCTCGGACTCCGAGATCGAGGCGGACGTCCGGCGTCGCGTCGAGCTCATCTACCACCCGGTCGGCACCTGCCGGATCGGCGTCGACGATCAGGCGGTCGTCGATCCCGAGCTGCGGGTGCGGGGCATCCAGGGCCTCCGGGTCTGCGACGCCTCCGTCTTCCCGCTCATCCCGGGCGGCAACACGAACGCCCCGACGATCATGGTCGCCGAGCGCGCCGCGGACCTCATCCGCGGACGGGTCGGCGCGGGCGTCCCGGCCTGACCTGAACACCGAGCATGGATCTGACCCCGCGCGGCGGGGCCGGATCCATGCTCACCCCCTCAGGCTGCTGCCGCGGCGGCCACCGCGAGCTCGTCGGCGCGCTCGTTGAGCTCGTTGCCGACGTGGCCCTTCACCCAGTGCCAGCGCACGGAGGCGTGGCGGGCGGCCTCGGCCTCGAGGTCGAGCCAGAGCTGCTTGTTCTTCACGGGCTGGCCGCCCGCGGTCTTCCAGCCGCGCTTCTTCCAGCCGGCCATCCACGAGGTCATGCCGTCGAGCAGGTAGCGGGAGTCGGTGACGACGACCACCGCGGCGCCGTCGGGGAGGGCCCGCATGCCCTCGAGGGCGGCGGTCATCTCCATGATGTTGTTCGTCGTCTGCGGGGAGCCGCCGGAGCGCTCCTCCAGCGGGGAGCCGCGCTCGTCGACGAGGATCGCCGCCCAGCCGCCGCGGCCCGGGTTGCCCTGGCAGGCGCCGTCGGTCCAGATGAGCACCTCGCCCGGGTGCGCCTCCGGCGGGACGTCCGGGAGCTTCTTCGTGGTCCGGCGGGGCTTGTAGGCGGGTGGCACGCCGCCGGAGGCTACGGGTCGCCCCGGTCGGCGCGTGCCCGTGGCCGAACGGGTCGGGTGGTCCGTAGTCCCTCCATGGCCTCTCCTCCCCCGCCCGGGCTTCTCGCCGACGGGTACTTCACCCCCGATTCGATGCTCCGCCGGGTCATCTCCGAGACGCTCGTCGGGCTCTCGGCCCCGCGGGTCCTGCTGATGCAGGCCGCCCACCCGGTCGCCTTCGCGGGCTTCTTCGCCCACACCGGCGCACTCGACGATCCGTACGAGCGGCTCAACCGGACCACGCTGATCATGAACGCGGTGGGCTTCGGCACCACGGAGGCGGCGGACCGGGCCACCCGCCGCGTCCGGTCCATGCACACCCGCGTGAAGGGAGCCACGACCGAGGCCGCCGGACGCTGGCCGGCCGGGACGCCGTACGCGGCCGACGACCCCGCGCTCCTGCTGTGGATCCTCGCGACCCTGGCCGACGGCGGCGCCTACGTCTACGAGCGCTTCATCGGTCGCCTCGACCGCATCGAACGGGAGCGTCTGTGGCAGGACTACATCGTGGTCGGCCGCCTCTTCGGCCTGGCCGACGGGGACATGCCGGCCTCCTGGCTCGAGTTCCGTGACTACTGGGACACGATGCTCACGGACGGCTCGCTCCACGTCACGCCGGAGGCGCGTGAGCTCGCCATTTCCATCGTGATGCAGCCCCCGGTCCCGCTCGTCGCGCGCCCGCTCGTAGAGCTCGTCAACCAGATCACCATCGGCGGCCTCCCGCCGACGATCCGCGAGCAGTACGGCTTCGGCTGGGACCCGATCCGCGGCGCCGGCCTCGCTGTCGCGGCCGAGGCGACCAAGCGGTTCGTCCACCCGCTGCTCCCGGGCCCGCTCCGCAAGATCCCGGTGGCGCGGAACGGCCTGCCGCTCGAGCAGCAGCGCCGGGCGGGTGCCCTCAAGGACCGCGCCAACGTCGCCGCCTGAGCTCGGGTCAGACCGGTTCGAACAGCACGGTGCGCGTGGCGGGATCGGCCGCCTCGAGCCGCAACCGTACGGTCGCCCCGACCTCCCCTGGGTCCTTGACCTTCGCGCGGACCGCGGGATCGGCAAGCTGCACGAGGTCGTCGTCGATGACGACGGCGTCGAACTCCTCGCCCTCTCGCCCGTGGAGGAGCATGGCCTCGACGAGGTCCACGACGGCCCGCTCGACGGCACCGGCTCGGCGTCCGGCGGCCTGCATCTCGCCCGGGAGCTCTGCGAGCTTCGCCCGCACCCAGTCGGGCACCGGCGTTCCCGCCTGCGCAGCCAGGCAGCACTCGCTCACGTAGCGGTCCTGCAGGCGGCGGAGCGGGGCAGTCGCGTGGGCGTACTCGGCCGCGAGCGCGAAGTGGGTGCGGTGCTCGGGGGGAGCTGCGTCGAAGGCCACGTAGCCCGCGCCACGCCCCACGCCCGCTGCCTCCCGCAGGATCGCGGCGTGTGCGGGGAGTGCTTGGTCGAGCCCCGCGACGAAGTCGGCGTAGCGCTGTTCGCGTGGCCACACGACGTCGAGGGCGGCCGCCGCGCGACGCAGCCGCTCGAGCGCCTTCTCCTCGGGGTCGGGCTGCACGCGCAGCAGGCCGGTCCCGCCCCGCAGCATGAGGGCCGCGGCCGCCATGCCGGTCAGCAGCGAGATCTGCGCGTTCCACTCCTCGGTGGGGGTCGTCACGCGGTAGCTCGTCGTCCAGCCCTCGCCGGAGCGAACCACCTCCTGCTCGGGGACGTTCAGCTGCACCGCTCCCCGTGCCCGCTGGGAGGCGATCCGGCGTTCTCCGACCTCTCGGAGCAGGGAGAGCAGCGGCTCGGCGACGTCCTCGTAGGTGTACCGCGCCGCGGACCGGACGACCCGGCGGGCCACGTGGGTGGCGACGAGCTCGCCGCCCACGTCGAGGTCGAGCGTCCAGACCACGGCGGGCGTCCACTGCCCAGGCAGCAGGCTCGCCGCTCCGGCCGAGAGCTCCGGCGGGTGCAGCGGGGTGGAGTGGTCCGGGGCGTAGATCGTGAGGCCCCGCGCGTGGGTCTCGGCGTCCAGCGCGCCGCCCGGCTCGACCCAGGACGAGACGTCGGCGATGGCGTAGTGCACGCGGTGGCCGTCGCCGCGCCGCTCGATATGCATCGCCTGGTCCAGGTCGCGTGAGCCGGGCGGGTCGATCGTCGCGAACGGGAGCTCGAGCCGCTCCCCGCTCACCTCACGCCGGGCCGCGGCTTCAGCGTCAGCCTGCGCGGCGGGCGGGAAGGCGGTCGGCACCCCCGCCTCGGCCCGAAGGGCGTCGAGCCCCTCGCCGAGCGCTTCGGCGGGGGCGACGCGGACCACGCGGACGGGCATGGCGCCAGCCTACGGGGAGGGCTCACTCGAGCAGCCGGCCCGCGACCTCGAGCTCCCCGGCCATCGCCACGAGCTCCGGGTCGGCCTCGGGCAGCTCACGACGGGCCACCTCGCCCGCGGCGTCGACGGTGAAGTTCAGGCGCAGCGCCTCGTCGGTCTCCGGGAAGTCGGTGCGCTGGTGACAGCCGCGGCTCTCCTCCCGGGCGAGGCCGCCGAGCAGCGTGGCCCGCGCGGTGTCGACCATCGCCGCGAGGTCGAACGCGTGGGCGACGTCGTCGTAGCCCGCCATGTCCGGCCGCACCTCGAGCCCTGCCATCGACGCTTCGACCGCGTCCAGGCGAGACAGCCCGGCCCGCAGCGTGTCGCCGGAGCGCACGACCCCGCCGCACTCCCACATGAGGTCGCGGACCTCGCGCTGGAGCGGGCGCGCGAACTCGTGTCCGCGTCGGCCGAGGACCTCAGCGACGTCCTCCCGGGCGTCCCGCAACGCGGTCTGTGAGCGCACCTGCCCGTCGAGGCTCTGGGCCGTGGCCGCCGCGTGCTCCCCGACCTGGCGGCCGAAGACGACGATCTCGGCGAGCGAGTTGCCGCCGAGCCGGTTCGCGCCGTGGAGGCCGGCCGCGCACTCTCCGACCGCCCAGAGGCCCTCGACGCCGACGACCGTATGCGTGTCCGCCTCCACGGCGATCCCGCCCATGGAGTAGTGCGCGGTGGGCGCGACCTCCATCGGCGTCCGGGTGATGTCGAGCATCGCGAGGTCGAGGAACTGCCGGTACATGCGGGGCAGCCGCTCGAGGATGAGCTCGCGGGGAAGGTGCGAGATGTCCAGCGTGACCGCGCCGTTCTCGGTGCCCCGGCCCTCGTGGATCTCCGTGTAGTTGGCGAGCGCCACGCGGTCGCGGGTGGAGAGCTCCCGCCGCTCGGGGTCGTAGCGCTCCATGAAGCGCTCGCCGTTCGCGTTGCGCAGGAGCCCGCCCTCGCCGCGTACCGCCTCGGTGACCAGCGTGCCGGCGGAGCTCTCCGGCGCGACCATCCCCGTCGGGTGGAACTGCACGAGCTCCATGTCCTGGAGGCGGCCGCCGGCCTGGAGGGCGAGGCGCATGCCCTCCCCCAGGTTCTCGTCGCGGCGCGAGGACGAGCGGCGGTAGATGCGTGTGTGGCCCCCGGTCGCGAGGACGACGGCGTCGGCGTAGACGACGTGGGGCGCACCCGTCTCGACGTCGAACCCGTAGGCGCCGAAGACGCGGCCGTCGGCCTCCAGCAGGCGGGTGATGACGAGGCGGTCGTTGAAGTCGACCGGCAGCTCCTTGGCCCGGGCGACGAGCGCCATCTGGATCTCGCGGCCCGTGTAGTCGCCGGCGAAGCAGGTGCGCCGCCAGGTGTGGGCGCCGAAGAAGCGCTGGGAGAGCTCTCCGTTCTCCTCGTGGTGGAAGCGCGCCCCCCAGCGCTCGAGCTCCTCGATGGCTCGCGGCGCGCCGTCGACGAGCTGCCGGACGATCCGGGGGTCCGAGAGCCAGTACCCCTCCGCGAGCGTGTCGGCCGCGTGCTGCTCGGCTGAGTCCTCGGGGTCCATCGTGCCGAGCGCCGCGTTGATGCCGCCGGCGGCGAGCACCGTGTGTGCGTCCTGTCGAGAGCGCTTCGCGACGACGAGCACCTGCACTCCGCGCTCGGCGACCTCGATCGCCGCCCGCAATCCCGCGCCGCCGGCGCCGATCACGAGGACGCTGGTGGACTGCTGCCGTTCGAGGCCGGGGAGAGAGCTCATGCCTTGGGATACGGACACCGAGAGTCGCAGTCTCACCTCTTCGAGCCTGGGTGAGACGTCGCCGCACTCACACGAGACCGTCTCCGACCGGTGGATACGCTCGCCCCTTGCTGATCCTGCTTCCGCCGTCCGAAGGGAAGGCCTCCCCGGTCGCGGGCCCGCCCCTCGACCTCGCCGCCCTGACCCGCCCGGAGCTCACCCCGTCCCGGGAACGCCTCCTCGCCGTCGTCGAGAGGCTCGGTGCGGGCAGCACGAAGAACGGCCTCGCGCGGCTCGGCATCGGGCCCGGGCTGACCCACGAGCTGAAGCGGAACGCAACGCTCCGCAGCGCGCCGACGGCCCCCGCCGCCGAGGTCTACACCGGCGTCCTCTTCCAGCACCTCGATCTCGCGAGCCTCCCGGCGAGCGCACGGGACCGAGCGACCGAGCGGATCCTGGTGGCTTCCGCCCTGTGGGGCGTCATCGGCCTCGACGACCGGATCCCCGCCTACCGGCTGAGCATCGGCGCGGACCTGCCGCGGCTGCCGGGGCTCGCCAGCTTCTGGCGAACCCCGCTGGTCGCCGCGCTGCCCGCAGAAGGGCTCGTCGTGGACTGCCGCTCCGGGGCGTACGCCGCCGCCTGGCGACCGGCCGTCGGGCCGCTGCTCGAGGTCCGCCCACTCCACGAGGCGAACGGAAAGCGGACGGTGATCTCGCATATGGCCAAGGCGACCCGCGGAGACGTTGCGCGCCTGCTCGTGCAGGCCGAGCAGGCGCCGAGCGACCCGGAAGGCGTGGCCGCGGTGGTCGAAGCGGGCGGGTTACGGGCCGAGCTCGTGGACGGGCGCGGACCCCGCCGGGTCCTCCACGTCGTCACGAGCTGAACTTCAGAAGTCGTCGCGCACCATGGCGAGCAGCTGCTTCGGGCTCGTGTCGGGTCCGACGAGCTCGCGGCGCGCCGTGTACATCGGCTCGGCCGGGTCGAGCGCGTCCGAGAGCTGGAAGGCCACGCTGATCCCGGCTTCGCGCAGGTGGCTGAACGCCGTCGGGCTCCACGACCCGAAGGGGTAGGCGAACGTCTTGACGGGGTGGCCGACGATCCGTTCGAGCTCTGCCTTGGGCTCGGCCAGCTGCACGTTCCAGTCCTCGCCGGCGTACTCGGGCACCGCGTGGTGGTCCCAGGTGTGGGCGCCGATCTCCATGCCGGCGCGATCCAGCTTCCGGACCTCACCCTTGGTCAACCAGCCCTTGTTGCCGAGCACGACGGTCATGACGTAGAAGGTCGCCGTCAGGCCGTGCTTCTCGAGGAGCGGCAGGGCCTCGCGGTACTGGCCGTCGGACGCGTCGTCGAAGGTGAGCAGGACCGGCTTGGGCGGCAGCTTCGTCCCCTTCGCCATGTGATCGGCCACCTGCTCCGCGCTCACCGAGGTGTACCCCGCGCGGCTGAGCGCTCCGAGCTGCCGGTCCAAGGTCTTCGGCGGAACGATGTACAGGCGATCCTGCGCTGCGTCGGCCCCGGTCAGCGAGCGGACCTGGTGCCAGCAGAGCGCGGGGACGGTCGCCCGAGAAGCGATGGCGGCAGGCGTGGTCGAGACCACCGGACGGACCGCAGCGCGCTTCCCGGCGGCGCCTCCGGACGCCCTCTGCACCGGCTCGTCGTCCCCGCCACCGCGCAGGGCGACGACCGCGAGGACGAGGACCGCCAAAAGCCCGAGGAGCGCCGCGGCCCGTCGGCGGAGGTACGTCGCGCGGCTGGGGCGTCGCATCTGCCCAGTCTCCCCTCTGCGGAGCGCCGATGCGAGGCATCGCGAAGGCCGTCCGCTCCGTAGTGCTCGTGATGGCCTCCTCTCAAGAACGTGACCGCACGCCCACCTCCCGCTTCAGCCGGACCGCCCGCATCGGCGGGCTGGTCGCGGGGCAGGGCGCCCGGGTCGCCGGGGGGCGTGCGGTGGACCGCGTCCGGTCCGACTCCGCCAAGGAGCGCGCGCAGCGTAAGCGCACCGCTGCGGTGGTCGAGCAGATCGTCGTGCAGCTCGGCCAGATGAAGGGCGCCGCGATGAAGTTCGGGCAGGTCCTCTCGACCGTCGACCTGCCGGGCCTCGAGCCCGAGGACGCCGAGAAGATCAAGGCCCGCCTGGCCGACCTGCGCGACCAGGCACCCCGGGTGGAGTTCGCGAAGCTCGAGAAGCTCATGGCGAAGGAGTGGGGCGAGAAGGTCTCCTCCGTCCTCGCCGAGATCGACGAGGAGGCCGTGGCGGCGGCCTCGATCGGCCAGGTGCACCGAGCGGTCACGAAGGACGGGCGGGACGTCGCGATCAAGGTCCAGTACCCCGGGATCGCAGAGGCCGTCGAGTCCGACCTGCGCAACCTGCGGCTGCTCATGCCCCTGCTCGGGCGCCTGGCCCCGGGTCTCGACACGAAGGCCCTGGCCGAGGAGCTGCGGGAGCGGATCAGCGAGGAGCTCGACTACGAGCTCGAGGCTCAGTCGCAGCGGCGCATCGCCCGTGGTTGGCGAGACCACCCGCACCTGGTCGTGCCCGGCGTGCACACCGAGCTCTCCACCCGGCGCGTGCTCGTGACCGACTACGTCCCGAACGCCGGGTTCGCCGCGATGAAGGCGCTCCCGAACGCCGATCGCGACCGCCACGCCGAGATCATCTTCCGCTTCTTCCACGACACGGCCGGCCGCCTGGGCAGCGCCCTCGGGGACCCCCACCCCGGCAACCTCCTGCTGGCCGAGGACGGGCGGATCGCCTTCATCGACTTCGGGATGCTCCGCCGGCTGCCTGACGGATACATGAAGCGCGAGGGTGCCGTCTACCGCTCGCTGCGGGACGAGAGCCGTGAGGGGCTCCGCATTGGGCTCGGCGCGCTCGGATATCTGCCCGACCCGTGGCCGCACGAGGACGAGCTCCTCTTCCAATACATGCGCCGCGCCTCCTCCTGGATGATCGACGAGCCCCAGCCCCGCAGGCTCTCGGGCGCGACCGCGTACGAGCTCATGGAGGAGATCTTCGAGCTCGGCCCCGCCTGGCGCCAGATGGTGAAGTCGTTCTCGCTCCCGAGCGAGGCGGTGCTTCTCCGCCGCATGGAGAACATGGTCTTCTCCGTCTGCGCCGACCTGCGGGCGCAGTGCGACTGGCGGGCGCTGGCCGATGAGCTGCTGGCGGGCGAGGAAACACGGACTGTTCTGGGCCAAGAGCACGCCGAGTGGCTCGCCACGCGGTGAGCCCCCGCGAGCGACCGCGCGACAGTTTGGGCTTGGGAACTCGCCGCGCGGTAGGCGTCGAGAAGGCCCGGCACGAGCCGACCCGCCGGCAGCTACGAGCCGCGGACGGAGCTCCGCCCGCGAACATGCCACCTGAGTGGCCGAGCACTGCTAGGCGCCCCGACCGGGCATGCTGATGCTGACATGAGCTCAGACCCCCGCCTCGACGCCCTCCGCTCCCTCGCCGACACTGGGCTGAAGCTCGCCCGGGGGACGACCTCGGCGCGGCTCGCGGTCGCCGGGCTGCGCGACGTCGTGGACCCCGCCGCACTCCCGCCGAAGGTGCGGGCCCGTGTCGTCGAGGAGCTCGAGAAGGCCTATGCCCAGGCGACGAAGCCGCTCGCGTACAAGGACGTCGAGAAGACGTTGAAAGACGCGTGGGGCGAGAAGCCGGGCAAAGTCCTCCACCGGCTCGACGAAGAGCCCGTGGCCTGCACCCCGTCCTCGCAGGTCCACCGGGGCGTCCACGACGGCGTGCCCGTCGCCATCAAGGTGCTCCGCCCCGGGCTCGCCGAGTCGGTCCGGAATGATCTGAACCTGCTCGACGCCCTGATCCGCCCGATCGGGGGCGTCTTCCCCTCGCTACGCCCCGGTGAGCTGCTGCGCGAGACCCGCGAGCGCCTGCTCGACGAGCTCGACCTCGAGCACGAGGCCTCGACGCAACGGAGCTTCGCGCGTGCGCTGCGGCGGCACGACACGCTGCACGTCCCGGCGCCCGTCTCGGACCTCTGCCATGAGCGGGTGCTCGTGACGGCCTGGGTCGACGGCACGCCGATCACGGAGCTCACCGATCCGGCGCAGCGGAGCGCCGCTGCGCGCGCCCTCGTCGCCTTCCACGTGGGCTCGGCCCGCTTCGGCACGGTGCACGCGGACCCCCACCCCGGGAACGCGCTGCTGATGGAGGACGGGCGGCTGGCCATCATCGACTTCGGCGCGGTCCGTCGGGTCCCCGCCGAGCGCGTCGACGAGGCGCTCGTGGCCCTCGCCGCGTTCCTCGCCGGCGAGGGGGACGCGCTCGGCGCGTCACTGGGCCGGCTCGGCTGGCTCCCCGCGGAGGTCGGCGCGAGCGCCCTGGTCCTGGGCCGGGAGCTCCTCGCCGGGCACCTTGACGGCCCCTCCCGTCTCGACGCCTCGAGCGTGTTCGCCACGGGCGAGCGGGCCTATGCCCACGTCGAGGCCATCTGGCCGCTGGCCCAGGTCGCGAGCCCGCCGCCCGAGGACCTGTGGCCGCTGCGGATGCTCGGGTCGCTCTCCCTGGTCCTGGCCCGCCTAGAGGTCGAAGAGGACTGGCCGGCGCTGATGGCTGCCGCGGCGCGCGACGGGTTCTGAGACCGATCAGCCGCCCGCGAGCTTGACCTCGAAGCCTTCGGCCCGCAGTAGCTCGGCGACCAGCTCGCGGTGGTCGCCCTGGACCTCGATGACACCGTCCTTGATCGACCCTCCTACGCCGCAGCGCTTCTTGAGCCGCCCCGCCAGGGTCTTGAGCTCGCCGTCCGCGAGCGGGACACCGGAGACGGTCGTTGCCGTCTTGCCCTTGCGACCGCTCGTCTCCCGCCGGACCCGCACGACGCCGTCACCGGTCAGCCGCGCCTTCTCGACGGGGTCGCGCGCCTTGCGGAGGTCGCCGTCCGTGGTCGAGTAGACGGGCTTCGCGTCGCGCCGGGCCATGGCCCGAGCCTACGCGGCCTCGCGCAGCGCCTCGATCTCCCGGTTACGCGAGAGCCGTTCGAGCGCCCGCCGCTCGACGGCCCGCACCCGGTCGGCGGAGATCCCGAGGCGACGACCCGTCTCGGACAGCGGATGGGGCCCGTCCTCGCCCTCGAGCCCGAAGCGCAGCCGGAGCACGCCGCGCTCGTCCGGGCTCAGTCCCTCCAGGGCGCGTGAGATCGCGTCGTGCCGTAGGCCCACGATGACCTCATCCTCGATCGGCGGCGCGTCGGAGGGCAGCAGCTCGCCGAGCGCGGACTCGTCCGACTCGCCGACCGACTTGTCGAGTGAGGTCACGGTGCGGGCGAGGTCGCGGAGGTCGTGGAGCTCTTCGACGCTCATCTCGGCGGCCGCCGCGAGCTCTACGTCGCTCGGGGTGCGGCCAAGCCGGAGCCCGAGGTCGCGCTCGGCGCGTAGCAGCCGACGTTCACGCTGGGCGACGTTGACGGGGATCCGGATCGTTCGCGACTTGTTCTCGATACCGCGCTGGATCGCCTGGCGGATCCAGAATGTGGCGTAGGTGGAGAACTTGAAGCCCTTGCGCCAGTCGAACTTCTCGACGGCGCGGATAAGCCCGATGATCCCCTCCTGGATGAGGTCGAGCAGTGGGAGCTCGTGCCCCTGATACCGACGTGCGAGCGACACGACCAGGCGGAGATTCGCGTTGATCATCTGCTCCTTCGCCGCCGGATCGCCCTCTTCGACTCGCTTCGCGATCGCCTGCTCCTGCGCCTTGGTCAGCAGCGGGTGACGACCGATCTCGTTCAGGAACAGCTGCAGCGCGTCGGTCGTGCTGCTCGCCCAGTCTCCGTAGGCGACCTTCGCGCCCGGCACCGTTCGCGGGGCTGAGGCGGGGACCCGGGAGCAGTCGTCGCTGACGTCGAGGCCAGCGGCGGCGATGCGCCGATGCGCCTCCTCGGTCTGCTCCTCGTCGAGCTCCAGCTCCTCGGTGAGCTCGGCCAGCTGCGAGAGGTTCACGCAGCCCTGCTCCTCGGCGGCCGAGATCATCGCGTCGAGGCGCTGCCGAGCCTCGGGCTCGATCGTGGGATCCATGCACAGGGTGTGCCCGTGCGACCCGGCCCGCTAACGGACCGGGATGCTGCCTGGCGCTATTCGGCCGGCTGCAGGACGGCGCGGGCGGTCAGCGCCAGCACCTTGAGATCGAGCCACAGCGACCAGGACTCGATGTACTCGTTGTCAGCCTGGGCCCGCAGCGAGATCGACGTCTTCCCGCGCAGTCCGCGGACCTGGGCGAGACCCGTGATGCCGACCTGCATGCGGTGACGCTGAGCGTATCCGGGGACCTCGTCGGCGAAGAGCTGCACGAACTCGGGGCGCTCGGGACGGGGACCCACGAGGCTCATGTCGCCCTTGAGGACGTTCAGGAGCTGCGGGAGCTCGTCAAGCGACGTGCGGCGCATGACCTTGCCGACGAGGGTGCGGCGGTCGCCGCCCTCGATGCCGCCGGGAGCTGTGTCCGCGGAAGGCTCGAAGCGGTCGACGGCCACCGGGAGACCCATCGAACGGAACTTGAGGATCTCGAACGAGCGGCCGTTGCGGCCGATGCGGCGCTGGCGGTAGAGCACCGGGCCGTGTGAGGAGACCTTCACGGCGACGGCGAGCAGGATGAGGACCGGAAGGATCGCGAGGATGAGCAGCGCGGCGATGGTGCGATCGGCGGCGTGCTTGAGGGCGAGCGACTTGCTCGGCGTGGCGTCAGCCGGCTTGACCCGGGGTAGAACGTGCGGATCGAGGAGCGCGACGCTCGTCGGGAGCAGCAGCTCGGGGGTCTCAGGGGTGGGGGTCTGCAGGGTTTCCATGTCGTCTCGATCAGTCGGGGTGATCTGTGGCGGTGGGCTCCATCGCCCGACATGAAGGATCGACGCTGCAGGCCGGGGATTCCCTCGACCGTGCAGCCAGTTCGTCCACGGAAGTTGGGTAGTCCGACCGGCTAGTGGCCCCCGTCCGATTGGGGGACCCGACCCCCGGGACCGCTCAGCGTTCTTGAACGAACAGGGTCTGCTGCGCGGTGCCGATCGGCCCCTGCGCGTCGTACAGCGTGGCCGCCGCGCGGCCGATGCCCGAGGGGTCGATGCGGGTCTCCGCGTCGAGCATCACCCAGTGCCCGACGGGGTCGCGCAACAGTGCGACCGTGAGGTCCGTGTTCACGAACACGTGCGTGGCGAAGCTCACCACGAGCGAGATCCCGTTGGCGAAGTCCGCGGCGGCGACGGCCCGGCTGATCGCTGCCGTGGCCTCGCCCGCGACGAGATCACCGGCGAGGCGGAACCAGACCCGCGAGCGGCCCGGCGGCTGCTCGGCGGGGGCGCGCAGTTTCATGCCGGTGACGTGGAACGCCCGCTGCCCGGAGGTGACCTCCCACTCCCCGTGCTCGACGACGCTCTCCTCGGGCCCGGTGCACGGCAGCCCGTCGACCGGCCGGGCGTCTGCTGGCAGCTCCATGGGCTCCGAACGGCGGAGGAAGCCGGCGCGCGCCACCAGGACCGGGCGTCCTTCGACGCTCACCTCGCCCTCGGCGAGCTGGAAGCGACGGCCCGGCTTGACGATGTGGGCGTCGAGCTGGAGCGGGGCCAGCGGCACGGGGCCGAGGAACTCGAAGGTGCAGCGAGCGAGCTGAAGCTCGGGCGCGAGCGCTTGGAGCTCAGCGGCCAGCAGGGCGCAGGCGGGTCCGCCGTGCAGTTGGCCGGGGTCCCAGGGACCGACGGCGTGCTCGCTCGGGGCGAAGGCGTCCCCGTCGCGGGTGAAGATCACCGCGCGCGTCCGGCCAGTTCGGCGATGACGCGGGAGAGCTGGCCGCCCTGCCAGGCCAACGGGCTCTTCCCCTCGTCCTCCACGACGAGCGTGGCGCCGGGGATGGTGCGCGCGTACTCCTCCCCCACCCACAGCGGATGCCCGGGGTCGGCCTCGTCGCGGTCGGCCACCACGACGGTGGGACACGAGACGGCGGTCAGCTCGCGGACCGCGAAGGGGGTCGAGCGCGGGACCTGTTCGAGCGCGTCGGCGACCGCCTCCGGGTGGCGGTGGGCTCCGAGCCGCTGGCGGAGCACCTTGCCGGTCGTCTCGCGCCACTGCTCGGGCACCGCCGAGAGGTCGTAGGCCGCCACGAACCCCTCCACGCCGCCGGAGCGCAGCCCTGCCGCGAGCCGGTCCCAACGGTCGAGGTCGGTCGGGCCGTCCGGATGGGCGGCCGGGGTGATCACGACGAGCCCGCCCACGCGGTCAGGGTCGGAGAGCGCCACCTTCAGCGCGGTGTGTGCCCCCATGGAGGCTCCGGCGAGGACCGCGCGTTCGATCCCGGCCTCGTCGAGGACCCGCACCAGGTCCGCGGCCAATGCGTCGTAGTCGTAGGTGTCACCGGCGCCGCTCTCGCCGTGGCCGCGTGCGTCGTAGGCGAGCACACGGTGACCGCTGCGTTCGAGCGACCGAGACCCCATGACGACGTAGCGCCGCGTCGCCGTCAGGCCGTGCAGCAGGACGATGGGCGGGCCGTCGCCGGCGTCGGTGATCGAGAGCTCGGGCGTGGGCACGGACACGACGTACCCTACGAAGCATGACCGTGATCGACGTCTCCGAGGAGAGCTTCCAGGCCGACGTCCTCGATGCCCCCACCCCCGTCGTCGTCGACTTCTGGGCCGAGTGGTGCGGCCCCTGCCGCCAGCTCACCCCGATGCTCGAGAAGGAGGCGGCGAAGTTCGAGGGGCGGATCGTGCTCGCGAAAGTCGACACCGACGCCTACCCGGGCCTCTCGCAGAAGTTCGACGTCTCGGGCATCCCCGCGGTGAAGGCCTTCGAGGGCGGCGTGGTCGTCGACGAGTTCGTCGGCGCCGTCTCCCCCGTCGTCGCCGCGCGATTCTTCGCCAAGCTCGTGCCGAGCGAGGCGGACGGGCTCGTGGCCGCCGGCGACGAAGCGTCGTTGCGCAGTGCGCTCGAGCTCGAGCCGGGACGGGCCGACGCCACGATCGCGTTGGCCGAGCTGCTCGCGGCACGGGGCGACCGGTCCGAGGCACTCGTCCTGCTCGGGAAGGTGCGCGGCTCCTTCCGGGCCGACGGCCTCGCCGCCCGGCTGCGGCTGCTGGAGGCCGGCGACGCGGACGTCGCCGACGCCCTCGCCACGCTCGATGCGGGCGAGACCGAACGCGGGCTTCACGGCCTCATCGCCCGAATCCCCGCGGCCGCCGGCGCGACCGACGATCTCCGGGCCGTCGTGGTGGGCGTGCTCGACCAGCTCGGCCCCGGCGACCCGCTTGCGCGCGACACCCGTCGCAAGCTCGCCAGCGCGCTCTTCTAACCGAGGGCGTGGGCGGCGAGCAGATCGGCGCTCCGCTGAGGCTGCTCCCACCAGAACACGTGCCCCACGTCCTCGAGCAGCTCCAGCCGGGCGTCCGGGAGCGCCTCCGCGATCGCCGAGGCGTTCGCCACCGGCAGCATTCGGTCCTCGGTGCCGTGCACGACCAGGGTCGGCGTGCGGAGCTCCGCGAGCCGGGCGCTCGTGTCGTGCGTCCCGATGGCCTGCATCTGCAGCAGGATCACCGGCAGCGGCGCCGGGACCGAGGTGGCCATCGCGTGGAACGCCTCGTAGTTGGACTCCTCGGCGGCGAACGCCCTGGAGACGTTCGTCTCGTAACCCTGGCGGAGCGCCCGTTCGCGGTCTCCGCTCATCATCGCCTCGCTCAGCGCCTGGAGGTCGGCGGGATCGGTGAGGCTCGCGTCCGGGCCCCCGGCGTACGTGCAGCCCAGCGTGAGTGTCGCGAGCCGCTCCGGGTGGGCGAGCGCCAGCTCCTGCGCGACCATGCCGCCCATCGAGATGCCGAGCACGTGCGGGCGATCCCAGCCGACCGAGTCCAGCAGCCCGATGGCGTCCTCGGCGAGCTCGGGCAGGGTGAAGGGATCCCGCCACGCCGCGGAACGCCCGATGCCGCGATGGTCGTAGCGGAGCGTCTCGAAGCCCGCGGCCTCGAGCGCGGCGAGGAACGGTTCTCCCCAGGAAGCGTGGGTCCCGCTCATGCCCTGGATCAGCAGCAGCGGCTCCCCCGCACCGCGCCTCTCGTAATAGAGCTCGGTTCCGTTGACGGGTGCGGTCGGCATCGGGCCGACGCTACACCTCGAGCGCGAGCTGCCCCGCAGGCGCGGTGGGGCCGTCGGCCTCGACGTCCCCGGCGAAGGAGCCCATGCGCACCCCCAAGAGCCGCACCGGGCGCGGCGGCTGGTACTCCCGCAGCAGCTCGAGCGCGACGCGGCGCACGGTCTCGACCTCGTTGGTCGCGGCCGGGACGGTCCGGGCCCGGGTGACCGTCGTCCAGTCGTCGAGCCGGACCTTGATGGCGATGGTCCGCCCGGCGCGCTCGTGCTTGGAGAGCCCGGCGCAGAGCTTCTCGGCCAGCCGGGCGAGCGCGGCCTCCTGCTCCTCGGTGGAGGCCAGGTCCACGTCGAACGTGCTCTCGCGCGACTCGCTGACGGCGACGCGGACGGGCACGACGTGGGAGGAGGCCTCGAAGCGGGCCCGTGAGCGGAGCCAGGGGCCCTGGCGCTCGCCGAACCTCCGCACGAGCACGTCGTCTGGCGTGGCCGCCAACTCGGCCAGCGTCCTGATCCCGAGCTGCTCGAGCTTCTCCGCCGTCTTCACGCCGATCCCCGGCACGAGGGAGGGCGGGTGCTGCGCGAAGCGCGCGCACGCTTGCGCCTGGGTGAGGAGCACGAAGCCCGCGGGCTTCTCCGCGTCCGAGGCGACCTTCGCGACGAGCTTGTTCGGCCCCATCCCGACCGACGCCTGCATGCCCGTGGCCCCCTTGATCTGGTGGATCAGCCGGCGCATCGCCGCCTTCGGGGAGTGCATGCCGCTGAGGTCGAGGTAGGCCTCGTCGAGTCCGAGGACCTCAACGAGGTCGACCGTGCCGCGGACCAGGTCCATCACCGTGCGCGACACCGCCCGGTAGGCCTCGAAGTCCGGGGGGACGAGAACGGCATCGGGGCAGAGCCGGAGCGCGCGTGAGGTCGGCATCGCCGATCCGACGCCGAACTTCCGTGCCTCGTAGGACGCGGTGGTCACCACCGCCCGCGGACCGCTCCCCGAGACGACGACCGGAAGCCCCTTGAGCTCCGGCCGGCGCTGCAGCTCGACCGTCGCGTAGAAGGCGTCGAGGTCGAGGTGGGCGATGAGCCGGGCCACGCACCATGGAGGCTACGTGGCCCGGCGGACGAACGCCTGTTCGTCTCAGTCCCCTACTTCGTGGTCAGCACCAGGCCATGCCCGGAGAAGCCGATCCGCGAGCGGGTGGCGCTCGTCAGGTCGAACTCGCGACCGCCGACGTAGGGCCCGCGATCGATCACGCGGACGCGCACCGAACGGCCGTTGTGGCGCACGGTGAGCGGGGTGCCGCAGGGAAGCGTCTTGTGCGCGACGCCGATGGTCCCGGTCGAGAGCCGACCGCCGCAGCCGAGCTTGTTGCCGTAGAGGCCGGGCCCGTACCACGAGGCGTACGCCTTGCGGAAGACGTTCACGCGGCCGACGGTGCGACGCGAGGAACGGTGCTTGGAGTCGCCGAGGAAGACCACGCGGGTCTTCAGCGAGCCCGGGGACTTCGGGGTGTAGCGCAGCCGGAAGGTCCCGCCCTTGGCGGTGACGCCCTTGGCGACGGTTCCCCAGCCCTTGCGGGTCCGGACCTGGAGCCGGACACGGCGGCCGGAGGCCTTCGGGGTGACAGAGCCCTTGACGAGCATGCGCCCGCCGAGGGTCACGTTGTGCCGCGCCGAACGGATCACGGTGCGGCTACTCGTCTTCGCAGCGCGACGGGGCGTCTTGGTCGCCGTCGTGGTGCTCTCTGACGTCCCGGTTTTCTGGCTCTCCGGGGTGCCCGGCATACCGGGGGCCTGTGCGAAGGCAACGGCTGAGCCGGTCGCGGCGGTGGTGAGCACGGCGGCGAAGGTGATCGCCCCGCGTGCACGGGTGAAGTTCATCGGCCTCATATGAGGTCGACCTCCTTTGCTACTCAGCCGCCTACGGGGTTAGCTGTCGGGCTCGCAGCCGGCCGGACGCTGCATAGGGCAGCGATCGGTCCGGGCGCTACGCGGGCTCGGCCCGCGATTCGCCCCATCCGGGCTCAGCTCTCTGGCCTCCCGGTCGTGGGTCCCCCGTTCGGAGTCGCAGGTGCGAATCCGATTCGGCGATCGAACGTACGTGCGTACCGTAGCCCCATTGAAGCGTTTCCCCGTGACGTGCGTCACGCAGGAAAGTGCCGTTACGCAGACGTTTCGGGCACACCGGCTTCCGGCGTGCCGCACAGCGCCTGGGCCACGAGGGCGCCCCCCAGCGCCGCCCAGGGATCACCCGAGTCCTCTTCGACCTGCCGTTGCGCGACTGCCAGGGCCCGGTCGGCGACGGACAGCAGCTGCTCGTGCTCCTCTCCCCCGGTCCGCTGACACCCCAGGCGGGCGAGCGCGAGCCCCTCGGTCGGGTCGCCTCCACGGATGGCGACCTGCACGGCGGACGCGGCGTGAGCGACCACCCGCTCGAGCACCGGTGCCCGGGGGCCGAGGGCGCCCGGACCGATCGCCGCCCCGAGGTTGGCGGCACCCTCACCGGCCACGATCCGGGCGAGCTGCCCTCCGGCCATCGCCCGGACGACGGCGGGAGAATGCCCGGCGGCACGCGCCGTCCGAAGCATCAGCAGGGCGGCGTAGCGGCCCGGACCGTACGGCATGTCGCTCGCGTAGAGGATCTGCCCCGGCGGGATGCTCGTCATGAGGTGGAGGAGATCGCCGACCTGCCACCAGGCCGTGTCGAAGCAGAGGTTCGGCAGCTCTCCGGCGGGCTCGCGCAGCAGCCCGAGGTCGGAGATGCCCGCGTGGGCCAGGATGATGGTGACAGTCGCGTGCTTCCTGGCGAGGCGGACGGCGTCGGGCCCGAGCGCCGGGATCCCGCGCCCCGCGTGGAACAGCACGATGCCGTTCCGTTCGGCGGCGAGGGCCACCAGCGAGTCGACCGCAGGATGCGGCAGCCCGAACCGGTCCGAGCGCGGGTGGAGCTTGATGCCGGCCGCTCCCGCGTCGAGCCCCCGTCGGGCCTCCTCGAGGTGGTCCGACGCGTTCGGGTCCACCCGGACGAGCGCGGTCAGCCTGCCGCCCGCCTGCGCGCACGCGTCGAGCACGGCGTCGTTGGCCGCGGCGTACCCCGCGGGTTCGTGTTGGGCGAACAGGAGGGCACGGCGGTGACCGGCCGCGTCGAGCCCGGCGAGGATCTCGTCCGTCGTGCCCGACACGCCATCGGGGTCGTTCGCGCCGATGTGCGTGTGTGCGTCGAACCAGTCGGTCGCCCCGAGCCAGTCACGTCCGTCCCGGTAGACGGCCGCCAACGCATCGTCCTGGGCTTCCCCGCGAATCGGCATGGCGGGGAAGCTACCGTCGGCGAGAGGTGGCGATGGCGCCGACCTCAGGCGGCGAGCGACAGCTCGGTCGCCGGCGCCTCGGCCAGGATGGCCGTCTCCTCGATGCCCTCGCGCAGCTTCGCGAGCCCCAGCCGGATGCGGCTCTTCGCCGTGCCGAGGGGGACGCCCGAGCGGGTCGCGATCTGGTCGGCGGTGAGCCCGCCCCAGTAGGCGAGCACGACCGCCTCGCGCTGCGCGTCGGGGAGCTCTCGGAGCGCGCTGCGGATGGCGGTCCGCTCGCTCTCCCGTTCGGCCATCGCCGCGGGGCGGTGCTCGATCCTCGACTCCTCCTTGGAGACGACGACCTTGAGACGGTCGGAGGCACGGCCCGCGGCCTGTCCCTCGCGCCACACGTCGAGGGCACGGGAGCGGGCCATCAGCTTCAGGTAGCTCCCGAGCTCGCCCCGTCGGGCGTCGAACTTGGACGGGTTGCGCCAGACCTTCAGGAACACGTCCTGGGCCACGTCCTGGGCCTGGGTCGCGTTGTTGAGGATGCGGTAGGCGGCCCCGTAGACCCCCCGGTGGTGGGCGTCGTAGACGCGGGAGAAGACGGTGGGATCCTCGAGATGCATGGGCTGCCTTTCCTGAACACTGGGAACCTTGAACACGGCGTACGGCAACTATACACAAGTTGTTGAACGTTGTGGAGATTCTTGTTGAAGGTCAGACTCGGCGGGTGTCTACCCACGACCGGTGCCCCGCTCCCGACCACCCGTCCCCGCGCCCCGCCGCCGTCGCGCATCCGTGAGCCGGACGCTGCGGGTCACCGCGGGGGCGGCCCTTCTGGCGGTGGTCCTCGGTCTCGCCGGGGTGCTCTTCCTCTCCTCGCGCGAGGGTGCGACGACCTCGACCGGCGCCGCACCGGGGACCGTCGTGCCGGCCCAGGACGGGCAGGACAGCCAGCGCCTCCGTGCCGGGAACGTCATCCTCGTCGCCGGCCGGGGTCGGGTCGAGGAGGCCCGCGCGCTGGCCGAACAGCTGGCCGGAGCGCCGGCGAGCCCGGCGCTCGAGCGCGCGGGACAGGCCGTGATCGTGCAGGCCGGACCAGGCCGCGGGGGCGTGGTCGCGGTCGCCTACGAGCACCAGCAACGAGCCGAGCGAGCGGACGATCCCGAGCTGCGACGCTTCGTCGAGTACTGGCTCGGCCGCGGCGCATGATGAGATAGCGCCTTGCGCATCGCTCTCGCCCAGCTCAACCCGACCGTCGGGGACATCCCCGGCAACGAGCGGCTCATCGCCGAACGTCTCGCCGAAGCGCGGAAGGCGAACGCCCAGCTCGTGCTCTTCCCCGAGCTCGCGATCACCGGCTACCCGCCCGAAGATCTGCTCTTCAAGGAGCACTTCCTCGCCGCCGCCCGCGAGGCGATCGAGCGCCTGGCCGCGAGCTGCGAGGGCATCGCGGCGATCATCGGCTTCCCCGAACGCGACGACGACGTGTACAACGCCGCCGCGGTCTGCGCGAACGGACGCATCGTCGGGATCTACCGGAAGCTCCGGCTGCCGAACTACGGCGTCTTCGACGAGCTGCGGTACTTTCAGAGCGGGACCGAGCCCATGCTCGTGGAGATCGACGGAGTCCCGGTCGGGCTGACGATCTGCGAGGACGTGTGGGTCCCGGGTGAGCCGCTCGTCTCCGAGGCGCTCGCCGGCGCCCGCCTGGTCGTGAACATCTCGGCCTCCCCCTTCAACGCGGGAAAGGCGATGCAGCGCGAGCGCATGCTCGCCCAGCGCGCCCGGGACTCCCTCTGCGCCGTCGCCTTCTGCGCCCTGGTCGGCGGCCAAGACGAGCTCGTCTTCGACGGTTCGAGCGTCGTCCTCGACCACCGCGGCATCCCGATCGCGCGCGCCCCGCAGATGGCCGAGCACCTGCTCGTCTGCGACGTCGACACCGGCGCGCCCGGTGCCGCCCGGCTCAAGGACTCACGCCCGCGCGCCGCGGTGCGGGCCGAGCGGCCAGAGGTCACCTGGCTTCCCCCGATCATCACGGGCGCCGAGGTGATCGAACCCTCCGCCGAGCACCGCGTGGGCGGTGAGCTCTTCCCCACGCTCGACGAGCTCGACGAGGCCTACGCGGCGCTCGTGCTCGGGACACGCGACTACGTCGAGAAGAGCGGCTTCGAGAAGGTGACCCTCGGGGTCTCCGGCGGAGTCGACTCGGCCCTCGTGCTGCTCCTGGCGGTCGACGCGCTCGGACCCGACCGGGTCGTCGGGGTCACGATGCCGTCCCGGTATTCGAGCGAGGGAACGCAGGCCGACGCCCGGCAGCTCGCCGCCAACCTGGGCTGCGAGCTGCTCACGCTGCCGATCGCCGGACCGATGCAGGCTTTCGACGAGGTGCTCGAAGCTCCGTTCGCCGGCCGTGACCCTGACCTGACCGAGGAGAACCTGCAGGCCCGCATCCGCGGCAATCTGCTGATGGCGCTGTCGAACAAGTTCGGCTGGCTCGTCCTCGCCTGCGGCAACAAGTCGGAGATGAGCGTCGGCTACTCAACGCTGTACGGAGACTCCGCGGGAGGCTTCGCGGTGATCAAGGACGTACCGAAGACGCTCGTCTACCGCCTGGTCGCACACCGGGCGAAGCGCGACCCGGAGGATCCGGTGCCGGCGGAGATCATCACGCGGCCCCCGACCGCCGAGCTCCGTCACGACCAGCGCGACGACGATTCCCTCCCCCCGTACGACGTCCTCGACCCGATCCTGGAGGGATACGTCGAGGAGGATCTCGGACGCGAGGCGCTGATCGCCCGCGGGCTGCCGGAGGCGGACGTCGATCAGGTGATCCGGCTCGTGGACCGCTCCGAGTACAAGCGGCGGCAGATGCCGCCCGGCATCAAGATCACCCCGCGGGCCTTCGGTCGCGACCGGCGGCTGCCGATCGTGAACCGCGCCGGGGGGTGAGGGTGAGGAGCGCGGCCGGCCCCGGGGTGGGGCCGGCCGCTGCTCGACTCAGTCGCGGTTCAGAACGTCCTTGACCTTGTCGGCGGCATCGCCGACCTTGTCCTTGACGGTGCCCGTCGCCTGATCGACCTTGCCCTCGTCCTTCAGGCTGTCGTCGCCGGTGATGGCTCCGCCGGCTTCCTTCGCGCGGCCCTTGAGATCGTCTGCAGTTCCGTCGGACACGTGAGTGCTCCTTGGTCGTGGGGTTCAGCCCGCTGATACCCACGCGGGTGATCCTGAATCCCGCGGGCCGTCAACCCGCGGGCAGCTCCCGCACCGCGATCGTCATCCGTACGACGGCGCAGAGCCGGTCCGCGTCGTCGGTGATGTCGACCTCCCACACCCACGTCGTGCGCCCCTTATGACGGCGACGGGCGACTGCGTGGATCGTGCCCTCGAAGATCGGCCGCAGGAAGCTGGTCTGGTTCGAGAGCCCCTGTGCGCTCATTCCCTCCGCGTGAACAGCCGACGCGGTAGCCATCGAGGTGAGCGACTCGGCGATCGACGCGTACACCCCGCCGTGAACCAGCCCCATCGGCTGCTTGACCGCATCGGAGACCGGGACCTGCGCCCGCGCCTCCTCGGGGCCGTGCTCGAGGATCTCCAGGCCGTAGAGCGCGTCGAAGGTCTGCTCGAACGGGATCAGCGGCTGCATTGTGAAGACAGTATTTGCTCTGAAGGCGCGTCCCAGGACCGCTCGTTAGGCTGCCGGGTAATGCCTGCATTCGACGCGCTCGCCCCGGACCAGAAGGCCGTCCTCCAGCTCCTGCTCAAGCAGGGCAAGACCTACGAGGACATCGCCGGCCTGCTGCGCCTGGACGCCACGAGCGTGCGGGAGCGCGCCCTCGACGCCCTGGACGCCCTCGGCGCGGAGATCCGCGCCGCCCAGGGCCTCGATCCCGCTCGCCAGGACGAGCTCGCCGATCACCTCCTGCTGCAGCAGACCGCCTCCGAGCGGGCCGCGACGCGAAGCTTCCTCGAGCTCTCCGCTCCCGGCCGGGCCTGGGCCCGCGGGGTCAGTACGGAGCTGCGCCCGATCGCCGGGGAGTCGCTCCCGGACATTCCGGCCGAGCCCCGGGAGGTCGACGAGGCCTTCGGCGCGCTCGAGGAACGCTCCGCCGCGCGCGAGCGCCAGCAGGACTCCTCCCGGCTCGGGGGCGTCCTCGTCCTCGGCGCGGTCGCCGTCGTACTCGCCCTCGGGCTCTTCCTGCTCCTCGGCCGCGGCGACGACACGACGGACCCGGTCACCCAGGGCGGGGGCTCCTCGACCACCGAACAGGGCTCCGGCACCACCGGCACGACATCGGTCGCGGGCACCCAGTTCCCGCAGCAGCAGATCAACCTCGAGCCGCCGACCGAGGGCTCGAAGGCGCTCGGATACGCACTCCTGGCGGAGGGCGGCTTCTCGTTCCTCGCCGAGGGGCTCCCGGCCTCGAACATGTACTTCGTGTGGCTGACGAAGGGGACGGAGACCGCGAACGCCCTCCCGATCGGCTTCGCGACCTACGACGCGAAGTCGAAGAAGCTCGCCGGGGCGATCAACGCCCTCCCCGAGGGCGCCGACCAGTTCGATTCGCTCATCGTGACCCGTGAGAAGTCGAAAGCGCCGAAGGCGCCGGGGACCGTCGTGCTCCGCGGGAAGATCAAGCAGAGCTGAGCGGCTCAGAGCAGCGCGGTCAGGGCGTCCAGGCCCTGATCGAGCTGCTTGCGCATCGCGCCCCGAACCAGGAACCCGCCGAAACGGGCCATGCCGGCGGGTGTCTGCTCGAGCTCGACGGTCAGCCGGGTCGTCCCCGGCTCGTCCGCTCGGACCACGAAGCGCTTGCTCGCCTTGGAGAAGATGCGCTCGAACGGAGTGCCCTCGAGCTGCTGGACGACGCGGATCTCGTGTTCGGCTTCGAGCGTCGCGATGCGGAAGTCGGCGCGGACGGTCCGACCCTGCTTCGTCTTGTAGACCTCGGTGAAGCCGGCGGCGTCGACGGACTCGACCCGTTCGACGCGGGGCCACCAGCGGGCGAGCTGCCCCGGGTCGCCGACGAGGCTCCAGACGTCGGAGACCGACGCCGCGACGGTGCGGGAACGCGCGACCTTCACCGGAGGGCGATCACTCGGCGTCGTAGGAGAGGACCGCGTGCACGTCGTAGCCCTCGAGCGCGTCCCGGCCGGCCAGGAACGCGAGCTCGATGAGGAACGAGCACCCGAGGACGCTCGCCCCGCTCTGCGCGACGAGCGAGCAGAGGGCGCGAGCGGTACCGCCTGTGGCCAGGAGATCGTCGTGGACGAGCACCTTCGCGCCGTCGGCGATCGCGTCGTCGTGCAACTCGAGAGCGTCCGAGCCGTACTCGAGCTGGTAGTCGGCCCGCACGGTCGACCACGGCAGCTTGCCCGGCTTGCGAGCGAGCACGAACCCCGCGCCGAGTTCGCGGGCGACGGCGGGGCCGAGGAGGAAGCCGCGGGCCTCGGCCGCGATCACCACGTCGATCTCGCCGTAGGTCGATCGTGCGTGCTCGGCAAGGGTGCCGACCGCGTGGTCGAGCGCCGCCGCGTCGGACATGATCGGCGTGATGTCCTTGAAGACGATCCCCGGCTTCGGGAAGTCCGGGATGTCGCGGACGAAGGCCGCGAGGTCGACGACGCCGCTCACGGACCCGCGGTCCGTCGCAGGTCGCGGATGAGCAGCAGGTGCTTTAGGTGGGTGGTGACGGCGGCAAGGTTCTCGAGGGTCTCGAGCGCCTCCCGACGACGCTCGGCGTTGTGCGAACGCAGCGACGGAGCGAGGATCTGCTGCAGCAGCGCAGCCTCCCGGTCGGCGGAGGTGCGGAAGGCCCGCAGGTTGCGTCCACCGACTCCGTACTTGGCGAGCTGTGCCGCCGTGCGGACGATCTCGCGGTCGGTCTCGTCGTAGAAGACGGTGCCGCCGCGCCGGTCGCCCTTGATGACGCCGAACTCCTCGAGCTCCGCGATCATCGCGGCCTCGGCGCGGGTCTCGTCGATGACCTCCTCGAGCGAGAACAGGGCCCCGCTCTCCTTCACCGACACGCTGGCGCGACGGCGACGACGCGTCTCGATGTCGGCCTCGGTCTCCTCCGCGATCGGCGTGAGCCCCTCGCGGTCGGCCCCGCCGGCGAGCTCGGAACGGATGACCCGCAGCGGCAGGAACTCGTCACGCTGCAGGCGCAGGATGGTCCGCAGGCGCTGGACGTCCTCGGTGGAGTACAGGCGATAGCCGCCGGGGGTCCGCCGGGGCGTGAGCAGCTTCTGGTCCTCCAGGTACCGGATCTTCGAGATCGTGATGTCCGGGAACTCTTGGGTGAGCGACTTGCAGACCGAACCGATGGTCATCGCCTTCCCGCGGGCACGCGACCCCCCGGGCCGTCGGGCGCCGATGGCCGCCGGCTGGGCGAGCTGATCGGTCATGCGCGGGTGAGAAACGTGAGCTTGTACTTGCCGACCTGCAGCTCGTCGCCGTCCTCGAGCCGGTGCGAATCGATCCGCTGCCGGTTGACGTAGGTGCCGTTCAGCGAGCCGAGGTCGTCGAGGTACCATTCGTCGGAGCGGTGCACGAGCATGGCGTGATCGCGGGAGACGGTGACGTCGTCGAGGAAGATGTCCGCGTCGGGGCGTCGGCCGACCGTCTGCCGGTCGCCCTCGAGCGGGAAGGACTCCCCGGTACGCCCGCCGCCAGAGCGGATGACCAGGGCGGCCCCCTTCGCGTCGACCACGTCGTTGACGTCGACCGGGATGAACTCACCGGTCTCGCCCACGCGGTAGGTCGCGGTCTGGCCCTCGCCGGAGGGAGCCTCCTGCTGCCCGATGAACGAGCCGCAGCGCTGGCAGTAGTTCGAGCCCTCGGCGTTGGTGAAGCCGCACTCGGAGCAGTGAAGGGCCACGTCGTGCGCCTCAGCCGCGGTCGGGGTCCCCGGCGGCACGACCCGCGAGGATGTCGGTGAGCTTCTGGACGTCGGCGCCGGTGATGACCTCCTCGCCCCCTTCGTGCTTCTTCCGGAGGCGGTTCACGAGTTCGGCCCGGAGGATGTCGATCTTTCCGTGCAGGATCCGACGCTTGTAGGAGATGTCGATCTCCTCCTCGGTGAGCTCTTGAATCAGGTCCTTGAGCTCCTGGTCGCTCAGTGAGCCGAGATCCGGGAACGTGTCCATGATTCGCGATGCTACCAGCGATCCTCGCCCTCAACGCGAGCTTGAGGGTGCAGCGCGGGCGGCGAGTTGCAGCCGGCCGTCGCGGCGGTACAGGAACGCCGCGTAATAGGAGAGCGCGAGGCCCAGGTAGAGCAAGACCTCTGCGGCCGTCCGCAGGCCCGTCATCGCGACGAAGAGCGAGGCCATGACGGGGAAGACGGCGAGCCGGCCGGGCCAGTTGATCTTCAGGTCGAGCTTCGCCCGGATGGCCACGCGCCCGTTGTAGAGGACGTAGAGCTCGCGGAGGACGAGCAGCAGGAGCGCCCAGAGCGGCAGGAGGTCGTGCGCGATCACGACCGCGACGCCCGCGAGCACGAGGCAGCGGTCGACGATCGGGTCCATGAGCGCGCCGAAGCGCGAGAACTGCCCGGTGATGCGGGCAGTGATGCCGTCCGCGTAATCACCGAGTGCGCAGATCAGGAAGAGGGCCGCGGGCAGCGCGTCGGTCCCGTTGTCGGAGCGGATGGCCAGGACGAGGAAGATCGGGATGATGATCGCCCGGACCATCCCGATCACGTTCGGGATCGTCCACACGTTGAGCGGCGCGCCGTAGAGCGTCTCGGCCGGCGGCGGCCCGGAGCGGTCGAGCCCCGAGAGCCGGCGAAAGGTCAGGCGCGTCCGCTCGCGCGCGTGAGCCGCCCGCTCGGCGACCGGCGCCTCGCGACCGGGCTTCGGGCCGAGCGCCTCGCGGGCCGCACGGTCGTCCGCGGTCTCCTCGGGCAGCAGCGAGCTCGCCTCCAGGCGGTCGAGCATTCCGCGGCGCCCGCCGCGGTCGTCCTCCCCCCCGGGGTGGCCTACGGAAGCTCGCGCCACAGTGCCTCCGCCTGCGCCGCCGCGTCGTCGAGCGCGAGGCCGCCTTCGACGTCCTCGAGGCCCCGGCGACGCTGCGCCTCGACCCGCCCGGACTCGAGCGAGCGCTTGCCGAGCGTCAACCGGAGCGGCACGCCGAGCAGCTCGGCGTCGGCGAACTTCTCCCCCGGCTTCGCGTCGCGGTCGTCGTAGAGCACGTCGAGCGAGCTCGTCACGAGCTTCTCGTAGAGGGCGTCGGCCGCCTCGCGCTCGGGCGTGCCCGCCTTGCCCATCGCGACGAGCTCCACGTCCCACGGAGCGAGGGCACGCGGCCAGGAGATGCCGCGGGCGTCGCCCTGCTGCTCGGCGACGGCGGCGGCAACCCGGGCCGGCCCGATGCCGTAGGAGCCCATCACGATCGGTCGGCTCTTCCCGTCCTGGTCGAGGAAGGTCGCGCCCATCGGCTCCGAGTACCGGGTACCGAGCTTGAAGATGTTGCCGATCTCGATCGCGGGCTCGATCGTGATGGGGGCGCCGCCCACGGTGTCCCCGGCCTCGACGGTGCGCACATCGATCCGCTCCCCCGCCTCGACCTCGACGACGACGTGGGTGTCCGGCCGCCCACCGCCCGCCACGTAGCGGCCGGGCGTGAGCGCCGCGTCGTACAGGCTCGGGACGTCCGGGTTCGGACCCAGGTAGCCCGGGGCCATGCCGGCGGCCTCGAGCTCCTCCTCGGTCGCGGGCCGGAAGGACTCGCCGAGCTGGGTGGCGAGCTTGAGCTCGTTCACGCGGTGATCACCCCGGAGCAGCAGCATCGTCAGGCCGCGCTTCTCGGTGACGATCGGGAACGCCTTGAGCAGGTTGCCGGCGGGCACGTCGAGCCCGGCCGCCACCGCCTCGATCGTCTTCTGGCCGGGCGTGTGCAGCTCCCCGGTCAGCTCCTCGCGCAGCGTGGGCACGGGCTGCGGGTCGGCGGAGGCGACCTCGACGTTGGCCGCGTAGCCCGGCGCGAGCGCGACGTCGTTCTCGCCCGCGGCGCACGGCGCCATGAACTCGTGGGCGCCGGAGCCACCCATCATCCCGACGTCCGCCTCGCACTCGTAGAACTCGAGCCCGCACTGCTCGAAGATGCGGTGGTAGGCGCCGCGCTGGGCCTCGTAGCTGGCCTCGAGTCCGTCCTCGTCACGGTCGAACGAGTAGGCGTCCTTCATGATGAACTCGCGGGTGCGGAGCAGCCCGGCGCGGGGCCGCGCCTCGTCCCGGCCCTTGGCCTGGAAGTGGTAGAGCTGGAGCGGCAGCTGGCGGTAGGAGCGCACGATCTGGGCGATGTGGAAGGTGAGCGTCTCCTCGTGGCTCATCGCGAGGACCATGTCCGCGCGCTTGCGGTCCTGGAAGCGGAACAGCTCGGCGTCGACCGTGTCGTAGCGCCCGGAGCGCTTCCACAGCTCCGCCGGGGTGATCGTCGGCATGAGCAGTTCCTGCGCACCGATCCCGTCCATCTCCGCCCGGATCACACCTACGACGTTCTGGTGGATCCGCCACCCGGCGGGCATCCAGCTCCACAGCCCCGCCCCGACCTGGCGGATGAGCCCGGCCCGCACCATCAGTTTGTGCGAGAGCGCCTCCGCGTCGGACGGGGGCTCGCGTTCGGTGGGCAGCAGGAGCGAGGACAGGCGCATGAAGCGGGAAGGCTACCCGCGGGGCCGGGCGTCCGACGGTGCTCGGGGGATGAGCGGCGGCCACGCGGGTATAGGTTCAGGGTCGCACCCCCAACGCCAGGAGGCACCGCATGTCCTACGAGGTCCCCGCTCTTCCCTACGCCTACGACGCCCTGGAGCCCCACGTCGACAAGGCGACCATGGAGTTCCACCACGACAAGCACCACCAGGCCTACGTGGACAAGGCGAACGCCGCCCTCGAGGGCACCGAGTTCGACGGCAAGGACGTCAAGGAGGTCCTGGAGAACCTCTCCTCCCTGCCGAGCGACAAGCAGGGCCCGTTCCGCAACAACGGCGGCGGCCACTACAACCACTCGCTCTTCTGGGAGTCGATGAGCCCGGACGGTGGCGGCGAGCCCGGCGGAGAGCTCGGCGAGGCGATCACCAAGACGTTCGGCTCGTTCGACGACTTCAAGGAGCAGTTCGAGGCAGCGGGCGTCGGGCAGTTCGGCTCGGGCTGGGCCTGGCTCGTGCTCGACGGCGGCGAGCTCTCGATCACCTCCACGCCGAACCAGGACTCCCCCGTGCTCGACGGCAAGACGCCGCTGCTCGGCAACGACGTCTGGGAGCACGCCTACTACCTGAACTACCAGAACAAGCGGCCCGCCTACCTCAAGGCGTGGTGGAACGTGGTGGCCTGGGACAAGGTCGCCGAGCGGTACTCCGCCGCGTCGTAGGCGGGAGGAAGGAACCGGAGCGCGCGTCGCAACTCCGTCGGTAGTCTCGCGTTTCCTCGGGGGGCGGTCGGATAGCCGGCCGCCCTTTCGCGTTCGCCGTCCACCCAGTAGGAGCTTTTTCGTGCCGTCGCCCTCTCGCCGCCTGCCTGCCGCGCAGCCGCGGATCCTCGCCGTCCTGCTCGGCGTCCTTCTCTCTGCGGTGCTGCTGCAGCCCGCGCCGGCCGCCGCGTCCAGCACCCAGCAGTCGATCATGATGGACGACGACCTGCTGCTCTACCGCGGCGACACCGTTCGCGACAACGCGATGAAGAAGATGAAGAGCCTCGGGGTCGACACCGTCCGCGTGACGGTGCTCTGGGAGACCGTCGCCGAGGAGGCCCGCTCCACCCGTGCGCGCCGCAAGCGCTTCGCCCGCCTCGGGGCCGCCAACCCGAAGGTGTATCCGGTCAAGACCTGGGACAAGTACGACCGGCTGGTCCGCGCGGCCGAGATCCTCGGCCTGAACGTCTACTTCAACGTCACGGGCCCCGGCCCGGCCTACGCCCACGCGAAGCCGCCGGCCAAGTACCGCAAGGACGCGCGCTGGTGGAAGCCGAAGGCGCGGGAGTACTACAAGTTCGTCCAGGCGCTCGGAACCCGCTTCAGCGGGAAGTACATCGACGAGAACGACGGCAGCGGCCCCATTCCGCGGGTCACGGCGTGGTCGTTGTGGAACGAACCGAACCAGGGCGGCTGGCTGCGCCCGCAGTGGCTCGGCGGCAAGCCCGTCTCCCCCCAGCTCTACCGCGAGCTCTACCAGTACGGCCGCCGCGCGCTCGTCTCGACCGGGCACGGCCGAGACGTGATCTTCGTCGGGGAGACCGCACCGCGGTCCGTGTCGCGGAAGACGACCACCTCCGCGATGGGCGTGCGCACCTTCGCGCAGGAGTTCCTGTGCGCGCCCAGGCCACAAGAGCGCAGGTTGCTCGCGCTTCGCGAAGGACGGGCCGATCGTCGCGAACGCCTGGGCGCACCACCCCTACACCCGCTCCCTGCCGCCGACGGTGCCCGAGCAGGGCACGGGGGCGATCACCCTCGCGAACCTCTCGACGCTCGGTGACCTGCTGGACCAGCTCGCGGCCACCGGCAACATCCGCAGCGGCATGCCGATCCTCTCGGCCGAGTTCGGGTACGAGACCACCCCGCAGGACCCGTTCGCGAAGGTGAGCGAGCAGCAGCAGGCCGACTACCTGGCGATCGCCGAGGCGCTCACGTACTTCAACCCCCGCGTGGTCGGACACACGCAGTTCCTGCTGCGCGACAGCGGACCCGACAAGCGCTACAAAAAGGGCTCGAAGCCCTACTTCGGTACCTATCAGTCCGGGCTCCTCACGCAGAACGGCAGGTCCAAGCCGGCCGCCGACAGCTACTCGTTCCCGTTCCTCGCCTTCCGTAACGGTGAGCAGACCTCGCTCTTCGGCATGGTCCGCTTCGCGCCCAACGGGGCGTTCGGCCAGCCCGCGGGCTCGGTGCAGCTCGAGTTCAAGCCCGCGAGCGGCGAGTCCGGGTGGAGCCCGTACGGTGAGCCGATCCTCACGGACTCCCTCGGGTACTTCGTCAGCTCCGTCCCCTCCCCGCCGCCCGGACAGCTCCGCGTGCTCTGGCAGCCGGAGGGCAGTCCGTTCCCCGTGTACTCCACGGAGCGGGGCGTGTGAACCGTCGTCGTCGGATTGCGGTGCTGCTCGCCGCGTGCGTCGGCGGACTCGGGGCCGGCGGCCCCGCCGCCGAGGCCTCGACGAGCCAGGAGTCGCTGTTCCAGGACGACGCGCAGCTCGTCCTCTCCGGGGACGCCGCCCGTGAAGCGGGCCTGAACGACCTGGAGGCGCTGGGTGCCGACGCCGTCCACTCGATCGTCTTCTGGGCGAAGGTGGCTCCGCGCCCGACGTCGCGTCGGCGGCCTACGGGCTTCGACGGATCCGACCCGGGGAGCTACCCGCCCGAGCTGTGGGACAAGTACGACAACCTCGTCCGCGGCGCCCGCGCCCGCGGACTCGAGGTGCTGCTCTCCCCCGCGAGCCCGATTCCGTCCTGGGCGTCGGGCTGTCCGTCCAAGCGGGTCAAGATCCGTCGCACCTGCCGCCCGAACCCGACACAGTTCAAGCGGTTCGTCGAGGCGCTGGGTCACCGCTTCTCCGGCACCTACGTCGACGAGAACCAGGGCGTCGGCGTGCTTCCCCGCGTCGAGCGCTGGTCGGTCTGGAACGAGCCCAACCAGGGCGGGTGGCTGACGCCGCAGTCGGCGAAGGTCAACGGACGCGTGCAACCGCAGTCGCCGGCCATCTACCGCAACCTGGTCAAGGCGGCAGCCAAGGGGCTCGCTTCCAGCGGCCACCGCTCGGACGAGCTCCTGCTGGGTGAGACGGCGCCGATCGGCCGCGTGAGCGGGGCGCTCTCCACGCGTCCGATCGCCCCGGGGGCGTTCCTGAGCGCCACACTCTGCCTCGACGGCCGGGGCCGCCCGCTCACCGGCGCCACCGCGCGCGCCCTCGACTGCGCCGGGTTCCGGCAACTTCCGGTCACCGGTATCGCACACCATCCCTACACGCGCGGCGGCTCGCGTCCGCCGACGGACCGCGGCAGCCGCACCGAGATCACGGTCTCTTCAGCCTCCCGGCTGCGGGCGATCATCAAGCAGGCGGAGCGCCGGCGACGCATCCCGCGCGGCCTACAGATCTTCTACACCGAGTTCGGCTTCCAGACGAACCCGCCCGACGACCTCTTCGGCGTCTCGCTCGCCGCTCAGGCCCGGTACCTGAACCAGTCCGACTGGATCGCCTACCGCGACGCGTCGGTGGCCACCGTCGCCCAGTACGAACTCCGCGACGAACGGGCGACCGCGGCGTTTCAGACCGGGCTGCGGTTCCTCGACGGCCGCCCGAAGCCGGGGTTCGAGGCCTACCGGATGCCCCTCTGGGTCTCGAAGAGCGGGAGCCGCTACCGGATCTGGGGTCAGGTCAGGCCCGCCGCCGACGGGGCACGGGACGAGGTCGACGTCCAGCTCCAGGCGCCGGGCGAGGAGGACTTCACCACCGTGACGACGACGACTCTGCGGGGCGAGAAGGGGTTCGTGGACGTGGCCGTCGCTCGCAGCCCGGGGGCCTGGCGCCTGCGCTGGACCCCGCCGAACGGCGGTCCCGCGCTCACCAGTCGCGTGGCTCCCGCCGTCGGTCGCTGACCCGCGGCGGTGCTCCGTTGCCTGGGCATCCTGCTGGTGATCCTTGCCGCCGGGTCGTCGGCCGCCGGCGCCTCGCCCCGGCTTGAGACCGGGATCGCCGACGATCGCCTCATGCTCTCCGGGGGCGCCGGGGTTCCCGCCGTCGCTGGGCTGTTCGCGGCGCTGGGGATCGACTCGGTCCGCCTGCACGCCCGCTGGATCGCGGTGGCGCCGCGCCCGAACGACCGACGCCGACCGGCCGACTTCGACCCGTCGGACCCCGACGATCCCGGCTACAACTGGGCCGCGCTCGACCTGGCGATCCGGTCGCTGCGCGTGGTCGGCATCGAGCCCGTGCTCACGATCACGGGCTCCGGGCCGGTCTGGAGCAGCCGCGCGCCGGAGCGCGACAACCCCCGGTACAAGCCGGACCCGCAGCAGTTCGCGCAGTTCGCCGGCGCGGTCGCACGGCGGTACGGGAAGGCGGTGGACCGCTACTTGATCTGGAACGAGCCGAACGTGCCGGGCTGGCTGGAGCCCCAGTACGCGTGCCGCGACGGACGGTGCATCGCGGTGGCCCCGCATCTGTACCGGGACCTGTTCGCGGCCGCGGCGCCCGCCGTGCTCGCCGCCGACCCCGGAGCCCAGCTGCTGCTCGGCTCGCTCGCGCCGCGGGGCGGGGAGCCCCGGAGTGCGAACACGCAGACCCGCCCGCTCGCGTTCCTCCGTGCCCTGGCCTGCGTACAGGCGGACGGCCGCCGGGACCGGGAGGGACCCTGTCGCCGTCCCCGGCGCGTCCGGGCCGACGCGTTCGCCTACCACCCGCACCCGATCGCACGGAGCCCCACCGAACCGGCACCCCATCCGGACGACGCCGCGATCGCCGACCTCCCCCGCCTCGAAGCCGCCCTCGACGTCGCGTCCGCGGCCGGGGTCGTCCGCCCGCGTCGGGGACGCCGGTTCATGATCCATCTGAGCGAGTTCGGCTACCAGACCCGGCCGCCGGACCCACTTGGCGTGAGCCTCGCGCAGCAGGCCCGCTGGGTCCAGCAGGCGACGTTCCTCGCCTGGCGCGATCCGCGGATCGCCTCGATCACCCAGTACGAGTTCCAGGACGAGCCCGGGGAGCGCCGCGCGACGGGGCTCGACGGCTGGCAATCGGGCATGGTCGGCCTGGACGGCCGCGTGAAGCCGCTGCTCCTCGCGTTCCCGCAGCCCTTCTGGATCGACGTGCGCCCGGGGCTGTCGCGGTTCTGGGGTCAGGTTCGCCCCGGGGGTTCGAACCGGGTCGCGTTGCAGCGACGCGAGGGCCCGGGGTGGCGGACGGTGCGCCGCCTGCGGACCGACCGGCGTGGGTTCTGGAGCACGCTGCGCGTCGTGAGCGACCCGGCGCGCTACCGGTTCACCTACACCGTCACCGGTCCGGACGGTGCGGTGCACACCGTCGCTTCACGCAGCCAGCTCGCGACGCCGCGGCGCTGAAGCGCTGCCGCCGCCTCAGCCGAGCAGCGTCCAGGGATCGAAGCGATCAATCGGGATGATGCGCACGCGCGGGAGCGCGACGCGGAACGCTCCGACGTCGTCCTCGAGGTCGAAGAGCTCGAGCCGGTCGAGCTCCTGCAGCTGGAGCGAGACGAGCTCGCGGAAGCCGACGACGCCGACCCGGCGCTGCTCGTCGGCCAGCAGCGCGGAGAGCTGCGGCGCGAAGTCCCCGTCGTGGCTCGCGAGCAGGACGTCGCCGCCGTCCTCGCGCTCGGCCAGCGCGGCGAGCGTCTTCTGGATCGCGACGTCCACGACCTTCGTGTCCGACGGTCCGCTGAGCAGGACCGGGCGGAAGTCCAGGGCGGTGAGCGCCTGGACGAAGCTCATCGGCAGGTGGTTCGAGCCGTTCAGGAAGAAGAGTCCGCGCGCGGGCTGGTCCCACACCGTGCTCGCGTGGGCGAGCACCCGGTCCCAGCGCGGGCGCTCCTCGGGCTCAGGACGGCGGCCGAGCAGGCTGCCGCCGAGCGTGGCGTCGATGTTCTCCCCATCGACGAGGAGGAACGTCTCGGCCATGCCGCGGGCCCTCAGGCCGCCTGGCCGTCGCGCTTGAACCGTCGGCCGGCGACTGGGGACTCCTCCTCGTCGACCCGCAGCATCGCCGAGGCGAGCTCGGCCTCCTCCTCGGCCTTGGCCTTCTCGGCGGCGGCGATCCGTTCGGGCGTGATCGCGAACTCGTCCTCGTTCTCCGCGAGCCAGGCGGCGGCCTCCGCGGCGGCGGCCTCGTCGCGGACGACGACCTTGCCCGCCTCGTAGTACTTGTCGATCTCGGCGAAGAGCTCGTCGACCAGGTTCTCGGTCTTGACCTTCTTGAGCGGCTCGCCCTTCGAGTAGATCATCCCCGAGTCCTTGGCCCCGGTGATGCCGAAGTCGGCGTGCCGCGCCTCCCCGATGCCGTTGACCGCGCAGCCGAGGATCGAGACCTCGAGCGGGTCCGCGTAGGCCTCGAGGCGCCGTTCCACCTCGACGACGACCGAGTCCATGTCGAACTGCAGACGCCCGCAGGTCGGACAGGCGATCAGCACGGGCCCCCGCTCGCGCAGTTTCAGCGCCTTGAGGATCTCCCAGGCGACCTTCACCTCCTCCTCGGCGTGGAAGGTGGAGAGCGAGATGCGGATCGTGTCGCCGATGCCGTCGGCCAGCAACGTGCCGAGCCCGACCGCGCTCTTCAGCGAGCCGGACCACTTCGTCCCCGCCTCGGTCACGCCGAGGTGCAGCGGATAGGGGATCTTCTCGGCGAGCAGCCGGTTGGAGGCGATGGTATTGGGGACCGACGTCGACTTCATCGAGACCTTGAAGTCGTGGAAGTCGAGCCGTTCCATCAGCTCTACGGTCTCGACCGCGGCCGTCACGAGTGCGTCGACGGGGCTCGAGAACTCGAGGTCGCGCAGGTGCGCGGGGAGCGAGCCGGAGTTGACGCCCACGCGGATCGGGGTGCCGTGCTTCTTGGCCTTGGCGATGACCTCGGCGACCTTCTCCGGGCCGCCGATGTTGCCCGGATTCAGGCGGATGCAATGCGCGCCCGCGTCGATCGCCTTCAGCGCGAGGGTGTGATTGAAGTGGATGTCGGCGATGATCGGGATCGGCGACTGCTCGACAATCGTCTTCAGCGCCTCGACGTCACGGTCCCGCGGGACGGCGACCCGGACGATGTCGGCGCCCGCGTCGGCCACCGTGCGGATCTGCGCCATCGTGGCCTGAAGGTTGGCCGTCTCGGTCTTGGTCATGGTCTGGACCGCGACGGGCGCACCCCCGCCGACCTGGACCGCTCCTACCTTGACGTGCCGCTCAGAGGCCATGTCCTTCAGTGTACGAGCGGCCTGCCCGGCCCGGTCACGGGCCGTCGAGGTCGAGCCGCGTGGTGATCGCGGTGCCCTCGTACTCGGCGTAGCGAGGGTGATCGTGCAGGTGCACGAGGTGCAGCGCCTCGGGCCAGGGAGCGTGGCGGTGCGCGGCCGGCACGAGGTGCGCCATGCCCGGCAGCGCGTCGATGCGCCGATGCTCGTGGGCGGCGTTGAACTCCGCGTTGGCCCGTCGTTGGCCGTTGCCTTCGCTCCAGGGGTAGCCGAGCAGGTCGTCGTAGTAGCTGAGGACGCGCGGGAGGAACCGCTCGGCCGGCGCGTCGTAGAGCGTGAGCGCGTCCCGGGTAGAGGACCAGTAGTCCAGATCCTGGACGACGAAGCCGACGGGCGCGGACCGCGCGGCGGAGAACGCGGCGACCGTCTCCCCCACCGGCCCGAGGTGCAGATGCGTCCGGGTCAGGCGGGCGCGGAGCGCGGCGACGTCCATCGGGAAATGGCCGGGCTCGATGAGGTACGGGGCATCGTCCGGGCCCTCGGGGGGCGGCATGCCCACACCGCCGTCGAAGCCGTGGATCTCGAGCGTCACCCCGAACTCGCGCTCGACGATGGGCGCGACCGCTTCGAGCGCGACGAGGCCGTTGCCGCCGGCGCAGCCGAGCTCCAGCGCAGCGAAGCGGGGGTAGCCGAGGTGCCGGGCGATGTCCGCGACGTGAAGCAGGCACCAGAGGTAGTGCGGGCGCATCGGTGCCGGGGCGATGTGCCGATCGAAGAGCGCGTTGGTGCGCGTCCAGTGGTTCATCGACGCGAGATCTGCGGTCGTCGGCGGCGGGGCCAGGGGCGCAGTGCGCTCGACCCGATCGGCCGTCCTCCGCAGGGTTCGCGCGAGGCGGCTCGGGGTGCTCACCCGCGCCGCTCGCGCAGCTTGCGGGCCAGCAGCGGCGGGACGAGCTCCCGGCCGATGCGGCGGGCACGTGCGGCCCGGCCGGCTTCGAAGGGGGCGGGCCCGTCACCGGGCGCCTGCCCGGGCGTTTGGTAGAGCGTGGAGTGGGCGTCGGCGACCTCGGCGTCCGGTCGTCCGTTCGTGTAGTAGTAGAACGCGAGCGACCGACGCGCGTTCCCGTCCGGGCATGACACCGGATCCGGGTTGCCGTGGAACGATTCGCTCGTGGTGTTGAACACCACGAGACGGTTCAGCACCGGCGGAAGCTTCACGACCTGCGTCTGCATGTCGGGCGTCCAGAGCTCGAAGGCCCCGCCCCAGTCCTCCTGCCACCCCGGGTTGAGGTAGAGGAGCGCGTTGATCCGACGGTCCAGCTTGAGCGTCTGGTGGCGGTTGAAGTCCGCGTGTACCCGAAGGAACCCGCCCGGGTTCAGCTGGTGGAGCCCGCCACCGGCGAGCTGGGGATCGGGCAGCAGGCCCTCGATCCCCGTGAGCGACTCGAGGAACGAGATGAACGCCCCGCCGTTGAACTGCCCGATCAGATGACGGAGCAGCGGCCCCATCCGGGCCTCGTCCGAGGTCGCGAGCTTCAGCGTGTTCCCAGCGTCCTCGTAGCGGTCCCACCCGTCGGTGGGGAGCTCAGCGAACTCCGCGGCCGCGGCTTCGGCGACCGCGGCTGGAAGGAAGTCGTCCAGCACCACGTGCGGGAACGGGTCGGCCGAGCGGTAGGCCGGGGCGTGTTGGCCGGCCTGCTGGAGCAACGCCCCGCGGTCGAGGAAGTGCAGGTCGGAGACCGTGCTCATCGCTCGCAGACTACCGTTCGCACCCATGCTCCCGAGTGCCTCAGACCGCTTCCTCGCCGAGCTCCCGGAGGAGGCGCTCGTCCTCGACGTCGGCGGGTGGGCCGCCCCGCTGAACCGGGCGGACTGGGTCATCGACCTGCAGCCCCACGCCACCCGCGGGGACATGGGCTCGTTCGGCCCCGAACCCGAGCGCTTCACGGCGGACACCTGGGTGGTCCGCGACATCTGCGACCGCGAGCCCTGGCCGTTCGAGGACGATCAGTTCGACTTCTCGGTCTGCGTCACCACCCTGGAGGACGTCCGCGACCCGATCTGGGTCTGCTCGGAGCTCTCCCGCGTGAGCAGGGCCGGCTACGTCGAGATCCCCACGGTCCTCGCCGAGCTGATCTACAACGTCCAGGGCAACGGCCAGTTCCTCGGCCACGAACACCACCGCTGGTTCGTCGAGATCAAAGACGGGGAGCTCGAGTTCCTGCACAAATCGCACGACATCCACCACGACTGGACCCTCCGCGTCACCCCGCGCATGCGCGCGCAGATGCGCGTGGAGGACGAGCTGCAGGGACTCTTCTGGGAGGGCGAGGTCCGGGCGAGCGAGCGCGTCGTGATCTACGAGTACCCGCTCGACGAGTTCCGGTCCCTCATCCGGGAGGCCTTCCCGAGGAACCCGCTCGAGCTGCGGATCAAGGAGCTGCAGCACGCCGCGAGCCATCAGGCCGCCCGCGCCCGGACACCGCTGCGCCGCGCCGCCGTCTCCGCGCTCGACGTGCTCCAGCGTCGCTGACGCGGGACGGCGGCGGATCCGCCGCAAGTTTTCGGCTCGGCATGCGTTGAGGTTCTCGACCTCGCCCGCTTCCCCGGAGATCCCGTGCACCTTCGCACCGCAGCCCTACCCGTCAGCCTGATCGCCCTCGCCCTCGCCCCCGGCGCCGCCTCCGCGGCCCCGGGCGAGCTTCCCCTGAGCACCGTCTTCAGCGGCACGCTCACCACCCCCGCCGGCCAGGCGACGGAGGCCTGCCAGGCCTCCTATCGGCCCGGGACCCCCGGGGTGTCGACCCGCGAGATCACGGTGCCGACCGGCATCGGCCTGATCGACGCGACGCTCGACGGCGCCGACCCCACGGACGGCGACACCGACCTCGCGATCTTCGACGCCTCGGGGCAGGCCATCGCCTCCGCGGCGTCCCCCGACGCCCAGGAGGTCGCCCAGGGCTGGACCCGCACCGGCGGCCGCCTCCGCGTGCAGGTCTGCCGCCGTGACGGCGACCCGGCGTCCTCCCGCGTGGTGATCCGCCGCGCCGTCCTGCCGACCGGCGTGACGGCCTCCGAGGCGCGCGCCGACCCGCCGCAGCTCGTCAACGTCATCGCCCCCACCCGGGCGGACCGGAACCGGGTCGCCTCGATGGGGCTGGACCTCACTGAGCACGCCGGTACCGGCACCATCGGGGTCGTGCTCCACGGGGCCACAGACCGGGCCCGGCTGCAACGGGCCGGACTGCGTTGGACCGTCGTCGTGCCGGACCTCGTCGCTCAGGACCTCGCCGCCCGCAGCCAGGAGGCCCGTGCGGGTCGCGGAACCGCCCGGGCGGGCCTTCCCTCGGGGAACCGCACGAGCTACCGCACGCTCTCCGACTTCGAGAGCGAGATGAAGACGCTCGCCGCCGGCAACCCCGGCTTGGTGCGCCTGATCACGCTGCCGAAGAAGTCCTTCGGCGGCCGCGACGTGATGGCGCTCGAGATCGCCACGGACGTCAACCTCAAGGACGGGCGACCCGGCTTCGTCAACACGGGCGTCCACCACGCCCGCGAGTGGCCCTCGGGTGAGAACGCGATGGAGTGGGCCTACGAGCTGATCAAGGGGGTCAAGAGCGGCGATGCCCGCCTGACCAAGATCGCGCAGGGCAGCCGGAACTTCATCGTCCCGATCGTGAACGCGGACGGCTTCAACGCCTCACGGACCGCCGGCGCCGTCGTGGCCGACTCGGGCCGCAACGAGGCCGTGCCGGACACCGCGTACCTCGTGGCCGGCGCCACCACCGGCGGTGAGTACCGCCGCAAGAACTGCCGCTCACCCGACAACTCCGAAACCGCGCAGTGCCTGACCTCAGCGGGCATCGCCGAGCCCGGCGTCGACCCCAACCGCAACTACGGCGGGCTGTGGGGCGGTCCCGGCGCCACGAGCGACATCACCGCGCAGACCTACTGGGGCCCCGGCCCGTTCTCCGAGCCGGAGACGCAGAACGTGAAGGCGCTCGTCGGCTCGCGGCAGATCATGACCCTGATCACGAACCACACCACCGCCGGCCTGCTCCTGCGCGCGCCGGGGATCGCCGCCCTCGGCGACCCCGTCGACGAGAACCGCGGCTACAAAGCACTCGGGGACGAGATGGCCCTCGAGAACGGCTACTTCAGCCAGAACTCCTTCGAGCTCTACGACACCACGGGCACGACCGAGGACTGGACCTACAACACGGCCGGCGGCTTCGGCTTCACCTTCGAGGTCTACTGCGGCGCGCCGAACTACCAGACCGGCGACTGCGACGACCCCGCCTTCCACCCGAGCTACGCCCGCGTGATCGAGGAATACGAGGGCACCTCGCCCCAGGCCGATCACAAGACCGACCCCGGCCGCAGCACCGAGAACCCCTTCGGGAACGTGAAGGGGTACGACGGCAAGGGCAACCGCGAGGCCTACAAGATCGCCGCCGAGAGTGCGATGAACGAGGCACGCCACGCGGTGCTGAGCGGGAAGGTCGCCCCGGGCACGACGCTGCGGACCCGAAAGGCGTTCCAGACCGAGACGTACCCCGGCCAGACCCCGCAGCGCTTCCCTGACTCCCTCGAGTCGAGCATCGAGGTCGGCGGCGACGGCACCTTCCGCTGGGCCGTGAACCCGTCCACCCGTCCGATCGTGGCCAAGGACCGCGGCGAGCCCGGCGGTGGAACCCCGAGCAAGCCCGTCACCCAGACCGGCGGCCCGGGCGGCTCACCCTCCGACCCGAACGACGACGGCAGCGCCGTCCCCAACCCGGCCGGTGCCGGGCTGACCGCGCTGAACTGGAACGATCACCCCTTCACGGTCCCGGCAACGGGGGACAACCGCTCGGCGACCGTCCGCGTCTCCTGGGGCACGCCGGTCTCCGACTACGACATCACGCTGTACGAGGACACGAACGGCAACGGCAAGTCCGACGACACCGATCGCCAGATCGGGACCTCGGCCAGCGGGGCGACCACCGAGGAGACCGTGAACATCCCGGCCGGCAGCCTTTCCCCGAACAAGAAGCTCGTCCTCCGGGTCGTCAACTTCGGGGCCGTCGAGAACTACACGGTGACGATCACCTACGCCGGACCCGAGCCGTTCGTGCCGGCGCAGGTCGAGGCGTACACGCTCACGTGCGAGCGCGACGGGCAGGTGCTCGACACGAAGCAGGTGACGATCGACCGCGGGCAGCAGCAGACGCTCTCGTTCAACGCCGCCTGCACGGATCGCGCGAGTGCCCCGGGAGCCACCACCGCCGGGAACACCGGAGCCGGCACCCCACAGGCGCCGGGGACCACCTCGCCGACCGGCGGCGGGACCGGAGCGGCGGCGACCTGCGTCGGCCGTGGCGGGTTCCGCTCGGTGAACCTGAAGCCGAACGGCCGACGCGTCGGCATTCAGCTCACCCGCAAGATCAGCGACCCGGCCCAGGTCTCGATCTTCCAGCAGTCCACGGGCGGCAAGATCACCGGCGAGCGGCTCGTCGCCCGCTTCGACGGCCGCACCGGCGGCTTCACCTGGAACGGAAAGGCGAACCGCAAGGGCCGCAGCGTCCGTGACGGGTACTTCGTCGTCCGCTTCAGCATCGGATCGGGCGCGACCCGGGACGTACGTCGGCTCGTCCTCGAACGGCGAAACGGACGGTTCGTGCGACGCTCCTCGTACTACCGCGTCGGCACCTGCGACGCCCTGCCGAAGTTCAAGATCGAGCGCCCTGTCTTCGGCGGACGGACCAACCGGCCGCTGAACGTCTCCTTCCGGCTGCAGACGGCGGCGAAGGTGACCGTGACGGTGCTGCGCGGGAGCAGGGTCGTCAAGCGATACGGCCCCACCCAGCGCCGGGCCGGGATCACGCAGCGGCTGCGGCTCGAGGCCAAGGGGCTCGCGGCGGGTGACTACCGGGTTCGCATCAGCGTGCCGCGGGCGGGCGCCAAGCCGCTCGTCTCCTCCCTGACCGCCCGCCGGGTCTAGGGGTTCGCCGGTCGAGGGCGCTCAGCTTGGGGGCCGGCGCCCCCGACTGGACGCCCCCGACTCGGTGACCGCGCCCGTCTCCGGGGCCGCCACGGCCTCGAGGCGGCGGGTGTCGAGCGGTCCGTTCTCCCCCGTCAGCGCGCGGTTCAGCAGGTAGAGCAGCGCGCCGGCGGCCAGCAGAATGCCCGACCGCAGGAAGACCTCCCCGTCCCGGTAGGTGAGCAGGAGGACGCACACCGCCACGCCGACCACCGGGATCCAGGACGGGGCGCGGAAATGATCGTGGTCGACCGTGTCCCTACGGAGGACGAGGACCGACACGTTCACCACGATGAAGACCAGCAGAAGCAGCGTCACGGTCATGTCCGCAAGGCTCGACAGGTCTCCGGTCGCCACGAGGACGATGCCCATGAGCGTGGTGAAGGCGATCGCCAGCAACGGGGTGCGACGTGCCCCGACACCACCGAGGGCACTCGGCAGGATGCCTTCGTTGCTCATGCCGTAGACGAGCCGCGAGGCCATCACCATGTTGATGAGCGCGCCGTTGGCGAGCGCGAAGAGCGCGATGACGCTGAAGACCTTCTCGTTGACGGCGAGAGGCCCAGTGCCGGCGACGCTCTGCAGCGGGCCGCTCGAGTCCACGAGCTCCCCGGTCGGCACCACGATCGAGGCGAGCACGGTCACGGCCAGGTAGATGGCGCCTGCGACCAGGAGCCCGCCGAAGAGCGCCCGGGGGAACGCGTGGCGCGGGTCCGCCGTCTCCTCGGCCACGTTGACCGAATCCTCGAAGCCGATCAGGGCGAAGAAGGCCAGCGCCGCGCCGCCGAGCATGGCGCCCACGACCGACTCCCCCTCCTTGAACTCGAAGATCCGGCCGGTATCGCCCTGTCCGTCGGCGATGGCCGCGATCGCGATCACCACGACGAGCAGCAGGCCACCGATCTCGATGATGGTGAGCACGAGGTTGAAGCGAACGGACTCCTTGATGCCGCGCGCGTTGATGAGCGCGATCACGAGCAGGAATCCGATCCCCACGAGCACGGTGGGGAGCGTCACGAACGCGCTCAGGTAGTCACCGCCGAACGCGCGGGCGAGGGTCGCGGCGCTGGTGATCCCCGAGGCCATGACCGCGAAGGCGACCATGAACGAGAAGAACGGCAGCCGAAACGCCTTGTTCACGTACAGCGCGGCGCCCGCCGCCTGCGGATACTTCGTGACGAGCTCGGCGTAGGCGAACGCGGTGAAGACGGCGAGGAGCAGCGCGACCGCGAACGCGGACCAGATCGCACCGCCGACCCGGCCCGCCACCTCCCCGACCAGCGCGTAGATCCCTGCCCCGAGCACGTCTCCTATGACGAAGACGAGCAGGAGATTGCGGGAGATCGAGCGGTCGAGCCCGCCCTGCTCCTCGCGGACGGCGTCGGACGGGGCAGTCGCGGACATCGCCGCAAGCTACCCCGTCCGGCGGACCGTCACCCGGCGGGCGAGATCAGCCCTTGTACATCCCCTCGATCACGTCCTTGTACTTCTCGGCGATCGGCTTGCGCTTCAGCTTCATCGTCGGCGTGAGCTCGTCGCCGCCCGGCAGCCAGTCCCCGGAGACGATCTCGAACTTCTTGATCTGCTCCACGCGGGCCAGCTTCTCGTTCCCGTCGTCGATGCCCTTCTGGACCACGGCGCGGACCTGCTCGTTCTCGGCCAGCGCCTCCAGCGAGGCTTCCTTGATGCCCGCCTTTGCCGCGTAGGCCGGCGCGAAATCGGCGTCGAGCACGATGAGCGCCGTGTTGTACGAGCGGCGGTCGCCGATGACGCAGGCCTGGCCGATGAGCGGCGAGGAGCTCTTCACCGTCGACTCGATGTTCGCCGGGCTCATGTTCTTGCCCGCCGCGTTGATGATGATCTCCTTCTTGCGGTCGACGAGCGTGACGTAGCCGTCCTCGTCGATCTTCGCGATGTCCCCGGTGTGGAGCCAGCCGTCCTCGTCGATCGCCTCGGCGGTCTTCTCGGGGAGGTTGCGGTAGCCGAGCATCACGACGTCGCTCTTCATCAGGAGCTCCCCGTCCTCGGCGAGCTTCACCTCGACGCCCGGCGAGGGCGGCCCGACGGTGCCGATCTTGATCTTGCCGGGCGGGTTGACGCAGCCCGCGCCGCAGGTCTCGCTCATGCCCCACAGCTCGGCGACCGGGATCCCGATCGCGTGGAAGAACTCGAGCACCTCGGGCGGCGTCGGCGCGGCGCCGACGTTGACGGCCTCGATCTGGTCGAAGCCGAGCTGGGCCCGGAGCTTCGAGAAGAGCACCTCGTCCGCCTTCGCGACCGCGGCTGCGAGCTCCGCGGGAACCTCTTCCCCGGCCTGCTCGAGCCGGACCTTCTTGATCGCCGCGGCGATCGCCTCCTCGGCCTGCTCGCGCTGATCGTCGGGCTGTCCGGCCATCATGGCCTCGAGGCCGCTCTTGAGCTTCTCCCAGATCCGCGGGACGGCGAAGAACCAGCTGGGCTTCACGGCGGCGACGTAGGAGAGGACCTCCTTGGCGTTCGCGCACGACGTGACGGTCATGCCGTAGACGATCGGCAGGTAGTGGTGGGCGGCACGTTCGGCGATGTGGGCGCTCGGCAGCCAGGAGATGACCCTGGCCGCATCGGGGAACTGCACGATGTTCTCGACGGCCTGGACCGCGGTGAGCAGGTTCCGGTGGCAGAGCTGGACGCCCTTCGGCGGCCCTGTCGTGCCGGAGGTGTAGATGAGGGTGAGGACGTCCTCCGGGCCGAGCCCGGCGACGGTCGCCTCGGCGTCGAAGTCGGACTCGGCCTCCTCGATCTCGGCGAGCGGAGTCACACCCTCCGGCGCCTCGCCGTCGATGACGATGACGTGCGCGAGCTCGGGAAGCTCCTTGCGCGCCTCGAGCACCCCGGCGAGGAACTGCTGCTCGCAGATGAGGATCTTCGCGCCGGCGTCGGAGACCACGAACTGGATCTGCTCCGGCGTGTACTGCATGTAGATCGAGAACGGCACGCCGCCGGTTGTCGCGACGGCGAGATCGCAGAGCGCGAACTCGGGGCGGTTGCCGATGAGCAGCGCGCACGTCTCGCCCTTCTCGCAGGCCGAGCCCGGCAAGCCCGCCGGCGATCGCGTCGACCCGCGCGAGGGACTGCGCGAAGGTGAGCGAGACCTCGTCCTCCTTCGTCCGCAGGAAGACCTGGTCCGGTCGCTCGGAGGCGGTGATGCGGAAGGCCTCGGGGATGCTCGACGCCTCCGTGGCGCGACGTACTTCGGTGGTGCTCATAGCAGCGGGAGTCCTCTCCTCGGGGGTCTGGCCGGACCCTACCGGGGAACGTCGCTATCGGATGCCGAACCCCTCGCCCTGGAAGCGGCCGATGTCGTTCGTGAGCCCGATCGCGAAGAGCGCGAGGACGAGCATGAAGCCGATCACCGAGGCACGCTCCATGACCCGGAACGAGATCGCCTTCCCGCGGAGCTTCTCGGCGACCGCCCAGAAGATGTGCCCGCCGTCGAGCGGCAGGAACGGGAACAGGTTGATGATCGCGAGCGAGAGGGAGATCAGGCCGAAGATCGACATCACCGTCTGGAAGCTCGAGGTCTCGATCACCTGCCGCGAGGTCTCGTAGGTCCCGGCGATGCCCGAGATCTCCTTGCGCGCGTCGGCGGAGTAGAAGAGCTGGGTGACACGCTGGACGGTGAGGGTGGTGACGTTCCACATCGCGGTCAGCGAGGAGCCCGAGGCCTCCAACGGGCCTTCGCTCACGGTCTTGGTGGTCGGGGCGAACCCGACGAGCGGGCGCGGGGGGTCGAGCGTCGCGTCGTACCGCGGGGCGATCGAGAGCTGTTGCTCGCGCCCGTCGCGCAGCACGGTGAGCTTGGCGGGCGTCGCCGCCGTGCACCCGTCGGTGGGCGTTCCCGCGCAGCGCGTGGGTGCCGATCTGGTCGCGAAGCTTCAGGAAGTCCCCACGGACCCCGTCGACGGACGAGGATCCGATCGCCCGGCTTCAGCACGCCGACGGCGGCCGACTTGGGGGTGACCGACGCGACGGTCGCCTGCGCCACCAGCGGACCCTGCGCGACGAAGAAGATCCAGAAGAGCGCGAAGGCGACGACGACGTTCACGATCGGCCCGGCGGCGATGACCACGACGCGCTTCCACACGGGCTGGCGGAAGTAGGCGCGGTGGAGATGCTCCTCGGGGATGTCCTCCGCCGGGTTCATCCCGGTGATCTTCACGTAGCCCCCGAGCGGGACCGCCCCGATCGCGTACTCGGTCTCGCCCCGCTTGATCCTCGCCACCAACGGCGGGAAGAACAGAGCGAAGCGCTCGACGCGCATGCCGACGGCCTTGGCCGCGGCGAAGTGCCCGAGCTCGTGCAGGATGATGAGCGCGGCGAAGCCGAGGAAGGCGAGGAAGAAGCTCATGGGACGCCCGGGAGTGTAGGAGCGGTCCCCTAAGCGCCGGGTGAAGCGTCCGCGCCCGGAACAGGCCGCCATACTCGTCCCGGTGCGCTCACTCCCCGCCCGCGCCGCGTGGGGCTCCACGCTCCTCGCCCCGATCGCGCTCATCGGGGGTTGGACGCTCGCGGCCTCCCGCCAGCCGCCGGGCTACGACGCCACGCGGGACACGATCAGCGCGCTCGCCGCCCAGGGTGCGAGCGACCGCTGGCTCATGACGACGGGCTTCGTCGCGCTGGGCGCCTGCCACATCGTCACCGCCCTCGCCTTCCGGGAGGCTGCGCCCGCCGGGCGCGTGGTGCTCGCGGCGGGCGGTGCACTCACGATCGGGGTCGCGATCGCCGCCGAGCCCTCCGCCGCCCACGTCCCGGTCGCGACCGGCAGCTTCGTCGCGCTCGCCGCCTGGGCCGCGCTGGCCGGGGTGCCGTCCCGGCGGGCGGGGGTCGCGGCGTCGGGCGCGCTCGGCGTCCTGCTCGTCGTCCTCGCGGCCACGCTGGACTCGCGATGGACGGGGCTGACCGAGCGGGTCGCCGCGGGCGGCGAGGTGCTCTGGCCGCTCACCGCGCTCGCGATGACCCGGCTGCGGCGTGCTCAGGCCCAGGAGTGCAGCGCCTGCGCGGCGCTGACGACCTGCCGGAACATCGACTCGTCGAGCGCGGCGCCCTCGCGCCGGACGGCTGCCGGGTCGAGCCGCAGCACGCGGTCGAGCCGCACCTCGGACGGGCGGCGCTCGCGGTCCCAGCCCCCGGTGCCGACGTCCATCCAGGTCTCACCCCGCGCCTCGTCGGCCTCGGTGAGGTCGTGGTCGCGGCTCGAGAGCATCAGGCCCGACCAGGCGGTCGCCGTCGCGACCCACGACGAGCACCGGCCGGTCCTTGCCCTGGGAGGCGTCCTCCTCGAAGGGCACCCAGGCCCAGACGACCTCCCCGGGGTCGGCGTCCGCCGTCCTCACGCGGGGCGTACGCCGATCTCCACGGCTCATGCCGCCGCCTCGACAGCCCCGTCGCGACCGCGCGGGCCTCGTGGTCGGCCGCGTAGAGCGTCTCGAACGCGCGGATCGGCTCGCCGGGCAGCTCGTCGAGCGTGCCCGCGATGACGTCGGAGATCCCCAGGAAGTCGAGGCGGCCGTTCAGGAACGCATGCACCGCGATCTCGTTGGCGGCGTTCAGCACGCACGGCGCGGTGCCGCCGGCGATGCCGACCTCGCGCGCCAGCCGCAGGCAGGGGAACGCCTCGACGTCGACGGGCTCGAAGTCCAGGCGGCCGTGGGCGGCGAGGTCGAGCGGCTCGATCGGGACCGGGACCCGCTCGGGGTGGTGCAGCGCGTAGGCGATCGGGGCCCGCATGTCCGGGTTGCCGAGGTGGGCGAGCGCGGCCCCGTCGACGAGCGTGATCAGCGAGTGGACGATCGACTGCGGGATGGACGACGACGTCGATCCGCTCGTACGGGACCGCGAAGAGGTGGTGGGCCTCGATGACCTCGAGCCCCTTGTTCATGAGCGTCGCCGAGTCGATGGAGATCTTGCCGCCCATCGCCCACGTGGGGTGCGTCGAGCGCCTGCTCGACGGTGACCTCCGCGAGGTCGGCCCGGGTGCGCCCGCGGAACGGGCCGCCGCTGGCGGTGAGCACGAGCTTCTCGACCGCGCCGGGCGACTCGCCGGCCAGGAGCTGGAACAGCGCCGAGTGCTCGGAGTCCACCGGGAGCAGCTGGGCTCCGGTCGCCTCCGCCAGGGCCATCACGAGCTCGCCGCCGACGACGAGCGACTCCTTGTTGGCCAGGGCGAGATCGATCCCCTCCCCCAGCGTCGGCGACCGTCGGACCGAGCCCGGCCGAGCCGACCAGGGCGTTCAGCACGAGGTCGGCGCCGGACTCGAGCACGAGCCGGACGAGCCCCTCCGCGCCGGAGAGCACCTCGCCGTCGGTCCACGCCTCGGCGGCCTGGGCGGCGGCGTCCGGGTCGGCGAGCGCGATCCGGCGCGACACCGGTCGCCCGCGCCTGGGCCACGAGCGGCTCCCAGGAGCGCTCGGCGCTCAGGCCGACGAGCTCGAGCTCACCCTGCGCTCGCGAGACGACGTCGAGCGCCTGGGTCCCGATGGAGCCGGTGGAACCGAGGACGAGCAGGCGGCGGGGCATCGGCTGCATGATCGCAGCCGATCCCCGTCCGCCGCCGGGCTACAGGCGGCGCGCCAGCGTGAGCGTCGCTGGCGCTGCGCCCCTTGGCGTCCTTCGCGGTGACCCTGACGCGGTAGTCGCCGCGCCGCTTGAGCACCTTGATGGCCGACACGTTCACGCGCCGGGTCGTCCGCGCGCGGACGCGCCTTGCAGCGCGATCGTCTTGACGACCTTCTTGCCCGCGCAGCACCTGCACGGTGACGTCGCTCACCCGCGCCACCCGCAGCGCGACGCGGAGCGGCTGCTTCGTACGCCCGCCGAAGACCGGGGCTGCCGAGCTTCACCGAGCTCAGCAGGCCGCACGAGTTCGGCGCGTAGTGCGAGCGACGCAGGCTGATCCGCCCCTTCGCGCACCCGGAAGGCGAGCCGCCGCTCGTCGGTCCGCTTGCGTGCGCCCTTGATCTGGTACCGGACGAAGTAGTACCCGTCCGCGAGCTTCTTCGGCGCGAACGTCTGCGAGCGGCCGAGCTTCGTGAGCCGGGCCACCCGGCGGTTGCTCAGCGACCGCGTGCCGCTCGAGGTCTGGAAGACGTCGACCGTCACCGGGTTGGCGACCAGGCGGGAGAAGCCGAGGCGGAGCCTGCGCTTGCCGAGGACCGTGAGCTTCACCGAGCGGAAGCCGTCGGAGGTCGCGCAGGCCTTGAGCGCCGGTGCGTTCTTCGCCCCGGTCACCGAGGCCACCACGGCGGCGGCGTTCGCGCCGCAGGGCTCCTTGACCGCGAGCACCTTGCCGCGGTCGATCTGCGATCTTCTGCGAGGCGAGCACGGTGTCGCCGGCCTCGCAGGTGAAGCGTCCAGTTCTCGACGGCCTTGCGGGGCCGGATCGTGTCGGTGCCCTTGGCGAGCGGCTTACGGTCGACCTTCCAGCCGCTGAAGGCGAGGTAGTTCGTCACGCGCAGGACGTAGTCGCCGGGCTTCGGATCCTCGAGGGTGATCTCCTCGTCGCTGCCCGCCGAACCGCCGGAGCTCCCGACCTGCTTGAGCTCGCCCCCTCCCGGTAGAAGAGCACGAGGTCGTAGTCGTCGGCCGGCGAGTCGTGGGTCGAGCAGGACGTCGAGTAGCTTCGCCTCGTCGGCCTCGGTCACCGTGAAGGGGACGTCCTCGAAGGTCCCGGACTCACCCTCGCCCTGGATCTGGTTCGGGGTCGTCTGGGACTTCGGGGTGAACGTCTCCTCCCGGGTCGGCTTGTCGGCGACGCCGGGCAGGGTGTTCTGGTCGGTCAGCGGGCGCTGCGACGGGTTGATCGCCCAGGAGAACTCGCCGGCCTTCTCGACGTCGAGCTCGCTGCTCAGCGTGTCCGGGAACGTCTGCACCGGGCCGGCCGGGCTCGGTGCCGCGTCACCGGTGACCGGCGCGTCGGTCTGCGCCGGCTCGACCGGGGAGGTCTCGGTCACGAAGGACTTCGTGATCTTGAGCTTGACGCCCGGCGGGCACCTCGCCGGTCAGCGTCGAGTGCTTGGCTGGATCGGCGGCGTTCTCCATCGCGAGGCCGTAGGCGGCGCGGTTGCCGCCGCCGTTGTTCGAGCCGTTGGCGTACTGGCCGACCGTGAAGGAGAACGGCGGGTGGAAGCCGCCGCCCTCGCGCGGCCGGCTTGTCCGGGCCGATCTCGAACGTGTAGCCGAAGCCGCCGGCCGCGCCGTAGGTCCAGTCCTCGGTGCCGCCGGTGGTGTCGTAGAGCTGGTAGCTCGGGGTGCTCGAGTAGCCGTTCTTGCGCGGCCATCGCGGTCGCCGAGGTCCTTAGCGCCGGCTCGTCGACGGCCTGGCCCTGGCGCCTTGACCCCCGGCGGGCGGAGCACGAGGTTCGAGAACGTGTGGTTCGTGATCAGCGTCGTGACCTGGCGGCTCGAGACCAGCGCGCGGATGTTGCGCGTCTCGGGCTCGGAGAACGGGCCGGTGCCGCGGTAGGTGTCGTAGGCCGGCAGGGCGCTCGCGCCCGGGCCGCCCCAGAGGGCGCCGTAGTTGCGGTTCGGGTCGACGCCGGAGACGCGGAAGGGCGGCGTCGCGCAGGCGCCGCGCGGGGACCGAGTCCGTCGGGACCAGGCGGCAGTTGCGCCGCTTGTAGTTGAGCGCCGGGTCGACGAGGTAGGCCGCCGTCTCGTTCAGGCCGCGGCCAGGTCGACGAGCGAGCGTACTCCGGGTCGTCGACGAGGTCGACGGGCGCCTCGCGCGAGACGTTGAAGCCGTCGACGTTGACGACCGGGACGACGATCGTGCGCACCTCGCTCGACGAGCTTCGTGATCTTCGCATCGCCGGCCTTGACGCCGTTGATCGAGCTCGAAGGCCCACTCCATCGCGTGCTCGCCGGAGGGCCACTCGCGGGCGTGGTGGACGCCCATCTGGGCGAAGACGGGCTTGCCGTCGTTGATCTTGGCGACGTTCGTCGTGATCTCGATGCCGTTGACCGCGCGGCCCTCGATCGTCTTCTCCTTGAGGATGATCGGCTTGACGAGGCCCGGGTTCTCGGCCACGAGCTTCTTCATGTCGGCCTCGTAGTCGGCCAGGTGGCGGTACTCGGTGCGGCCGCTGGGCACCACGTCGCCGGCGGCGCGCAGGGAGGCGCGACCGGAGCGGGTGCTCGCCTTCTGCGCGAACAGCCGGTCGGTCGTGGCGCGGGCGATGTCCTCCTTGACGAGGTCCTCGGTCACCGTCTCGTAGCGGAACCCGAGCCCGGTGAGCCGGGCGAGGTCCTTCGCGCCGTAGGCGACGACCTCCACGTAGTTCTGCCCGGCGTGCTCGGTGACGTCGAAGCCGAGCTGGTCGATCTGGCTCTTCTGCGCGCGATCGGCGACGAAGACCTTCACGAGGCTCGGGCGGTGCTCGATGCCCGGCGGAGGGGACGGTCTCGGCGCGGACCTTCAGCGACGCGGTGCTCGAGCCGCTGCGGCGGCAGGCCTGCACGATCATGGTGCGCCCGCCGCCGAGGAACCCGCCGGCGACCTCGCTCGGGCCGAACCCGGCGCCGCCCGCCACGCGGTTGCCGGTCGCCTTGTCGTAGATCGCGAGGTCCCAGTCGCCCTTCGCGGCGTTCAGGACCGCGGCGACCGAACCGCTCGCCGGGGCCATCGTGACCTCGCGCCGGAGGACGCCGGGGCCGTTCAGGAGGCCGTCGGTGCAGAACTTCGTCGTGGTCCCGGGCGCGCTCAGGGTCTCGGAGAGCAGGTCGTCCGCGGCGGCCGGCGAGGCCGAAGCGGCCAGCGCCAGCAGCGCGAGCGGCACCGAGCGGATCAGGGTAAGTCTCATGCAGTACCCCAACGAAGCTCACGCCGTGAACTTGCTGTCATCTCGGGGACCCGTGCGCCGTCACCTACCGATAACTGGTGCGTCGCGCTGGACGCCGTACGGTGCTCGCCGTCCTCTGGACCTTCCGCCCGGGACCCGGCAGCGCGGCTACGAAGGCGGCCTGTTCCTCGGCTTCGGCTGGGCGGGCTCGGCCGACCCCGCGCGTAGGCTGGGCGCGTGCCCGACGCCCCGTACGCCGCGCTCGTCGCCCGCCACGGGCTCTCCGCGGCGCACGAGCTCTTGCGCGCCGCGGTGCCGCCGGGCGTCTCCGTGCTGGATGTCGGCTGCGCGACCGGGTACCTCGGTGCGCTGCTGCTCGAGCAGGGCTGCACGGTCCAAGGCGTCGAGGCGAACCACGATGCGGCAGCCCGGGCGCCCTTCCCCGTCGTGGTGGGCGACCTCGGCGACCCCGCCGTCCGCGCACAGCTCCCGGGTCCGTACGACGCGGTGGTGTGCGGCGACGTCCTCGAGCACCTCGCGTACCCGGAGCAGACGGTGGCCTGGATTGCCGGGCTGCTCGCTCCAAACGGGATCCTCGTGCTCTCCGTCCCGAACATCGCGCACTGGACCGGGCGGCGCGCGCTTCTTGCGGGGTCGCTTCCCGCAGGAGGAGCACGGGCTCTTCGACCGCACCCACCTGCGCTGGTTCACGCGGGCGAGCGCCCGCGCGCTCGTCGAGGCGGCGGGACTCGAGGTCCTGGCCGAGGACTTCACCCCCGCGCCGCTGCCGCTCCAGTCACACATCCCGGCGCTCGCGCGCCTGCGTCCCCCTCGCGCTCCGAGCCCGCCCGGAGCTCTTCGCGCTCCAGATCGTCCTGACGGCGACCCGGAGCGCCTGAACCTCACTTCGGGACGGTGCCGCAGGCGATCCGCGCGCCCGAGTCGCCGGTGTCCATCGTCTCCTGGTCGGGCGCCGCGGCGTAGCGCTTCGGGATGTTCGCGAAGTTGTCCGGGAGCCGCGTGGATCAGGACGGCGCTGCCGTCTGCGTCCTGCAGGTCCTCGAGGTTGAAGCGGTCGGTCTGGAAGACCGAGAACGCCGTGCCGTCCTGCTTCACGAGCAGCGGCGGGAAGGCGCCCTTCTGGTCGGCTTCGCTCTCGCCCGGGTTCCGCAGATGCCCCATGGCCGCCTTGAAGTCCGGGCGAGCACGTGCCGACGGTGTGCAGGTGGAAGCCGTGGAAGCCGGGCGGAAGGCCGCGCAGGTTGACCCGGACGTAGACCGCGCTCCGCGGGCTCTTGCGGAACTCGACCGTGCCGAGGTCGGCGCCGGTCTCGCTCTTCAGCGAGGCACTGATCGACTTGACGTCGGAGCCGTTGTCCTGGGCGACGACGACGCCGGCGGCAGCGGCACTCAGCGCGAGGGCAGCGACGGCGGTGGCGGTGATGCGGGTGCGAAGACGAGGCATGTGCCGGTCGGTACCCAAAAGGCGGAGAAGCAGATCATCGACGCGGCGCGCACACGCTCAGCTGATCGCGTTGGCCACGTAGTAGGCGGTCACGACCGTGAAGAAGAGCGCGTCCAGGCGGTCGAGTGCACCCCCGTGGGCGCCGAAGACGCTGCCGGTGTCCTTCGTCCCCGCGTCGCGCTTGAGATAGCTCTCGAACAGGTCGCCGATCGGCGCGACCGCGGCGATGGCGGCGCCGAGGATGAGCGCGTCGGTCCCGCTCAGCCAGTCCTCGTAGAGGCCGGCGAGCCAGACGCCCGCGACGGCGGCCACGAACCCGATCATGAGCCCCTCGACCGTCTTGTTCGGGGAGATCGAGGGCGCCAGGCGGACGTGGCCGAACGCGCGACCGCCGAGGTAGGCGCCGGTGTCGCCCACGAAGGTGCCGACCATGACGTTGATGATGAGGTCGCGGCCGTCGGGGAGGTCGCGGAGCAGGACCGCGTGGGCGAGCGCCACGCCGATCCAGGAGACGCCGAGCAGCGTCACCGCGATCGCCGGCGCGCCGCCCCGTGGCTGCAGCAGGACGAGCAGGAAGGTGACCGGCACGCCGATGGCGAGCACGAGCAGGACCTGCTCCCGGTCGCCGAGCGCCGCGGCGGCGAGCAGGCCGATCAGGATCACGAAGCCCGCCAGGCGCGAGGGGTGCGCCTGCGGGTACATCGAGAAGAGCTCGTGCAGGCTGATGAGGCCGAAGGCGATGAGGAAGACCGTGAACGGCGCGCCCCCGACGATCACGAAGAAGAGGGCGATCGCCGCCGCGGGGACCCCGATGAGGATCCGCTGGCCGAGATCCGAGCGTCCCACGGCGCTAGCGCCCCCCGAAGCGTCGGGCGCGCTGCCCGAAGGCGCCGAGCGCGCGCTCGAAGGCCTCGCGAGGTGAAGTCGGGCCAGAGCTCCGGCGCGAAGACCAGCTCGGAGTAGGCGCTCTGCCAGAGCAGGAAGTTCGAGAGCCGCTCCTCCCCGCTCGTGCGGATCACGAGGTCCGGATCGTGCATGTCCGGCGCGTAGAGCAGCGCGCGGAAGGCGTCCTCGCCGCCGCCGGCGTAGCGCTCGGCCGCGTCGAGGATCTCCTGGCGCCCGCCGTAGTCGAAGGCGACGAAGAGCGTGATGCGCTCGCAGCTCGCGGTCTCGGCCTCGGCCCAGTCCATCTGCTCGAGCAGCGCCCCGGCGACGCGGTCGCGCCGGCCGATGAAGCGCATGCGCACGCCCTGCGTCCTTGAGCTCGGGGGTCTCGGAGAGGATGCGCTCGTGGAACATGCGCATCAGCGCCGTGACCTCCTCGGCGCTGCGCGACCAGTTCTCGGTCGAGAACGAGTAGACCGTCAGCTCGCGGATCGCCGAGCTCGAGCGGCGTCGCGCAGCCGCGCCTTGACGGTGTCGGCGCCGGCCTGGTGGCCCTCGGCGACGGACTTCCCGTGCTGCTGGGCCCAGCGGCCGTTGCCGTCGGTGATGATCGCGACGTACCGCGGGCCGCGGGCTCCGGCACGTCGCCGCTGCGCTCGAGGCACCGTCTAGACCTCGAGGATCTCGGCTTCCTTGACCTTCAGCGCGCTCGAGCTCGGCGACCCGCTCGTCGGTGAGCTTCTGCAGCTCGCCCTCGGCGCGCTTCTCGTCGTCCTCGCCGACCTCGCCGTCGTCCTTGAGCTCCTTGAGGTCGCTGCATGGTGTCGCGGCGGATGTTGCGGATCTTGATCCGGCCCTCCTCGGCGATCCCGCGGGCGACCTTGACGAGCTCGCGGCGGCGCTCCTCGTTGAGCTCGGGGACCGACGAGGCGCATGACCTTGCCGTCGTTGGACGGGTTGAGGCCGACGCCCGAGTCGGAGATCGCCTTCTCGAGCAGCTTCATCGTCGAGGGGTCGAACGGCTGGACGGTGAGCAGCCGCGCCTCGGGCGCGTTGATCGTGGCCAGCGAGCGCAGCGGCGTGGCGACGCCGAAGTAGTCGACGACGACGCGATCGAGGATCGCCGGGGAGGCGCGGCCGGTGCGCACGGACTGGAACTCGTGCTGGGTCTGCTCGACCGACTTGCCCATGCGCTCGCGCGCGTCGGCGATCAGCTCGTCGGTCAGGTCACTCATGCGTGCTCACCAGGGTCCCCACTCGTTCGCCCGACACTATCCGGTCGATGTTCGCCTCATCGTCCATGTTGAAGACGTGGATCGGCGTCCCGTTCTCGCGGCACAGCGTGAGCGCCGTGGCGTCCATCACCTTCAGCCCGCGCTGGATCGCGTCGGTGTGGGTGATCTCGCGGAGCAGCTCGGCGTCCGGGTCGGTGCGCGGGTCGGCGGTGTAGACGCCCTCGACGCCGTTCTTGGCCATGAGGATCGCCTCGGCCTTGACCTCGACGGCGCGCAGGGCGGCCGCGGTGTCGGTGGTGAAGAACGGGTTGCCGGTGCCGGCCGCGAAGATCACGACGCGGCCCTTCTCGAGGTGGCGCATCGCCCGCCGGCGGATGTACGGCTCGGCGACCTCGGCGATCGTGAGCGCGCTCTGCACGCGGGTGCGCACGCCCATCTGCTCGAGCGCGTCCTGCAGCGGCAGGGCGTTGAGCACCGTGGCGAGCATGCCCATGTAGTCGCCGGTCGCGCGGTCCATCCCGGTCGCGGCGGCCTTCATGCCGCGGTAGATGTTGCCCGCCGCCGACGACGATCGCGATCTCCACGCCGCGGGCGTGGACCGTCTTGACCGCCTGGGCGACGGCCTGGACCCGCTCGGGGTCGGTGCCGAAGTCCAGCTCGCCCATGAGCGCCTCGCCGCTGAGCTTCAGCAGGATGCGCGAGAAGACGGGATCGGCGCTGGCGATGGCTACTCCCCGACGGCGAAGCGGGGGAAGCGGCGGACGACGACGTTCTCGCCGGTGGTGGTCGAGAGCTCGCTCGCGGATCTGCTCGATCGTCTTGGACTCGTGCTTGTCCGCGTTGACGTGGACCTGCTTGGCCAGCACGATCTCCTCGAGCCACTTGTTGAGCTTGCCGGTCGCGATCTTCTCGCGGATGTTCTCCGGCTTGCCCTCGGCCTCGGCCTGCTGGACGAAGACGCGCAGCTCGGCGTCCTTCTCGTCCTGGGGCACGTCGTCCTCGTTGACGTACTTGACGCTCGGGGAGGCGGCGACGTGCATCGCGACGTCCCGGGCGAACGCGATGAAGTCGTCGTTGCGGGCGACGAAGTCGGTGTTGCAGTCGACCTCGACCAGGACGCCGACCTTGCCGGTCGCGTGGATGTAGGACTGCACGGTGCCCTCGGCGGCCTCGCGGTCGGCGAGCTTGCCGAGCTTCTTGCCCATCTTGACCTTCAGCGCCTCGAGGGCCTTCTCCTGGTCGCCGTCGGTCTCGGTCAGGGCGTTCTTGCAGTCCATCATCCCCGCGCCGGTCTTCTGGCGCAGCGCGGCGACGTCCTTGGCGGTGAACTCAGCCATCGGTGGGCTTCTCCTGAGCGTCGGTGATCGGGGTCTCCGGCGTGGAGGCCGGGTCGGTGGCGGGCTCGTCGGCGGGCGGCGCCGGGCTGCCGGCGACGGTGTCCGCGTTGGCCTGCGGGGTGGTGGGCGGCGTCTGCGGCGGGTCGGCGGCGGGGGCTGCAGCGGCCGGAGCCGGGGCGGGCTGCCCCTGGGCGGCGGCCAGCGCCGCGGCCTGCCGGTCGCGCGCGGCCTGCTCGCGAGCGGCCTGCTCCTCGCGACGCGACTGCTCCTCGGCGGCACGCTGGGCCTGCTGCTCGGCGACGCGCTTGGCCTGGGCCTCGGCCTCGACGCGCTGGCGCTCCTGCTCCTGCACGGCGTACTGCGAGTAGCCCTCGGCGACCACGTCGGCGATCGCCTTGGTGATCGTGTTGCACGAGCGGATCGCGTCGTCGTTGCCCGGGATGACGTAGTCGATGTCGTCCGGGTCGCAGTTCGTGTCGACCAGGCCGATGATCGGGATGCGCAGGCGGCGGGCCTCCTGCACGGCGATGACCTCGGTCTTCAGGTCGATGATGAAGATCGCGTCCGGCGGGCGCTTCATGTTCTTCACGCCGCCGAGGTTGTTGCGGAGCTTCGCGAGGTCGGCGCGGGCGGCCATCTTCTCGCGGGTCGGCAGCAGCTCGAGCTGGCCGTCGGCCTCGTAGCGCTCGAGGTCGTGCAGGCGCTTGATCCGGTTGGAGATCGTCTGGAAGTTCGTGAGCAGCCCGCCGAGCCAGCGGTTGTCGATGTACGGCATGCCGCAGCTCTCGGCGAGCTCCTTGATGCCGTCCTTCGCCTGCTTCTTGGTGCCCACGAAGAGCACGACGCCGCCGCGCTGGGAGAGCTGGAGCGCGAACTCCTGCGCCTGGCCCAGCAGCACCTGCGTCTTCAGCAGGTCGATGAGGTAGATGCCGCCACGTTCACCGTGGATGAACCGGCGCATCTTGGGGTTCCAGCGGCGGGTCTGGTGTCCGAAGTGGACGCCGCCCTCCAGCAACTCGCGTAGGCCGACTTCTGTCGCCATGTTGGTCCTGCTCCCTTGTTCGATTGGATGGTGCGTCGCCGCGGAGCCTGGTGTGAGTGACGCGGACCGTCGAGCGCAGTGGTGGCTCTCGGGCAGGGCGCGTCGGCGCCGGGCGGGTAGATGGATCAGATGAGCGGCCAGTGTAGCCAGGGTGCGCGGGCGCTCGCGGTCCGCCCCGGCCTACCGTGGCGGCGCATGAAGCTCCCCTTCTCCGGTGCGGCCGCCGCCGCCTACGACGCGGGTCGGGCCGCCTACACCCCCGCGGTGCTCGACGCCATGGAGCTTCCGCCCGCCCCCGCCCGCGTGCTCGACCTCGGCCGCGGGCACCGGGCTGCTCTCGCGCGCGCTGCCTCGGCCGCGGGCTACGAGCGTCGTCGCCGTCGAGCCGGACCCGGACATGGCCGCGCGAGGCCCCGCCGGGGCCGAGCGCGTCGGCGGAACCGCGGAGGCGACCGGCCTGGCCGACGCCTCGGTCGACGCCGTGGTCGTCGGTGACGCCTGGCACTGGTTCGACGCGCCGGCCGCCGCGGCCGAGGTGCACCGGGTCCTGCGCCCGCGCGGCCGGCTCGCGCTCGTGTGGCGCGGCTCGATCCCCGAGGAGCGCCCCGCCGAGCTGCTGCCCTACTACGCGCTGCTGCACGGCGCCCGCGGCCGGACCACCCGGCGTTCGCCTCCGACGAGGCCGAGGGAGGCCGCGAGGCGCTGCGCCGTGCCGCCACCCCGGCTTCGCGCCGCTGCTGCACGCAGCGAGGTCCGCTTCCTGCACCCCGACCGATGCCGCGGGCCTGCTGGCCGAAGCCGCCTCGGCCTCCTACGTCGAACGCGCTGCCCGAGCGCGAGGCGCTTCCTCGCTGAGCTGCGGCGCGACGCTCGCCGGCGTGGGCCCCGTCGCGGTGCCCTACGCGGCCGAGGTCTGGCGCACCACGCGCCGCCGCTGACGCCCCGGCCACGCATCCCGTGCGCCGTCGGGCTCCCATGTGAGGTCATCCGGCACACGGGATGGCCCAGCGGTCCGTTGCCCCGGTCGGCTCTGAAGCGTCGTCGGGCTCGAGCGGAGCGGTCAGGCGCCGCCGCGGGCGAGCTCGAGCGCCGCGGCCAGGTCCGCGGGCAGCGGCGAGGTGCGTCTCGACGCGGCTCCCCGGTGACCGGGTGGGCGAAGGCGAGCCGCGCGGCGTGCAGGAACTGGCGCTCGAGCCCGAGCGGGATGCGCCCCGGGCGCCGCCGTACTCCGGGTCGCCGGCGACCGGGTGGCCGATCGCCTGCAGGTGCACGCGGATCTGGTGGGTGCGCCCGGTGTCGAGGCGCACCCGCAGCAGCGTGTGCCGCGGCAGCGCCTCCGCGAGCTCGAAGTGGGTGCGGGCCTCCTTGCGGCGCGTCGGTGTCGGTCGAGTTGCGCGTGCGGACCGTGCGGTCGCGCCCGATCGGCGCGTCGATCGTGCCCGAGCGGGCCGGCGGGCGGCCCTCGACCAGCGCGCAGGTACTCGCGCGTGATCTCGCGGCGCGGCGAGCTGCTCCTTCAGCGCCCGGTGCACCGCCTCGGACTTCGCGACCACGAGCAGGCCCGAGGTGTCGCGGTCGAGCCGGTGCACGAGCCCGGCGCGCCCGGCGTCCTCGCCGCCGGCGGCGCGGCCGGCGAGCGCCTGGGCCAGCGTCCCGGAGCGATGGCCCGCGCGCCGGGTGGACGACGACGCCCGCGGGCTTGTCGACCACCAGCAGGTGCTCGTCCTCGTAGGCGACCCCGAACTCGGCGGGCCGGCCCTCCGCCCGCGTCGGCGGGCTCGTCGGCCGGGTCGAGCGCCTCGTCGACGGCGATCGCGTCGCCGCCGAGCAGCTTGAACGACTTCGCGACCGGGCGCCCGCCGACGGTGACCGCGCCCGCGGCGAGCAGGCGCTGCGCGCGGGAGCGGGAGCCGAGCGGCGCCGGCGAGGAACGCGTCGAGCGCGTCCCGGCGTCCTCAGGCGTGCTCGCGAGCTCGGTCATCGACCGCCGCCTCCGTCGCCGGTGGGACCGCTCGACGCACGAGCACGAGCGCCAGGACCCCGACGGTGATCGCCATGTCGGCGACGTTGAACGCCGGCCAGGACGGGAGCTTGACGAAGTCGGTGACGAACGCCCTCGCGGACCCGGTCGATGAGGTTCCCGACCGCGCCGCCGGCGAGCAGGCCGGTGGGCAGCCAGACCAGCGGCCGGTCGAGATGGGTCGCGAAGTAGGCGACGCAGCGCGACCATCGCCACGCCGATGACGACCACGACGAGCAGCGGTGCTGTCCTCGAAGGCGCCGAAGGCCACGCCGCGGTTGCGGACGTGCACGAGGTCGACGAGCGGGAAGACGTCCTCGCTGCTGCCGAGCTCCACGTCCGCGCGGACGAGCGCCTTGGTCACCTGGTCGACGAGCAGCACCGCGGCGAGCACGAGGCCCGCGCGGCTCCACGGCCTCACGCCGTCAGTCACCCGCGGACGATCCGCACGATCAGCCCGCCGACGATCTGCAGCAGCAGGATGCCGACGATCGGGCGAGAGATCGAGCGGGCCGAGCGGCGGGATGAAGCGCCGGAAGATCGCCAGGTACGGCTCGACGACCTGCTCAGGAAGTCGAGCACCGCGCGTGAACGCAGCGGTTGTAGGGCACCCGGCCGCCGAACCCGAAGAAGAGCTGGGTGAGGATGTAGGCGATGATCAGGATCGTGTAGACCTGGATCAGCGCGGCGAGGAAGTTGCCGATCTCGCGTTGACGGCCGCGGCGAGCACGGCGGTCATCCGCTGCCCCGGGTGGCGTCCATCGCGGCGTGGAAGGCCGCGCGGCAGCCCGGCGTCGGTCGAGCGCGCGCAGGCCGCGAGCGGTCGTCCCGCCCGGTGAGGTGACCTCGCGGCGGACGGCGAGGGTGTCGCCGCCGCGCGCCCGGATGAGCTCCGCGGTGCCCGCTCAGCGTGTCGAGCACGAGCGCGCGCGGCCTGCTCGGGCTTGCAGCCCGGCGCGCACGCCGGCGTCGATCCACGCCTCGGCGACCAGCGCGACGTAGGCGGGCCCGACGCCGGAGATCCCCGTCGCCGCCGTCGAGCGAGCGACTCGGGGAGCGTCATGACGCTGCCGAGGCGGCCGAACAGCTCGCGCGACCCGCGTCCTGCTCGTCGGACCCGTCGGCGAGCAGGCTGACGCCGCGGCGCACCTCGACGGCGGTGTTGGGCATGCACGGCGGCCACGGACGCCTGAGGGTAGGCGGTCCGCAGCGTCGCCAGCGTGACCCCGCCGAGGATGGAGAGCGACGAGCCCGGCGAAGCCGGCGACCTCCGCGGCGACCCGCTCGAGCTGGTGCGGGCTTGTGGCCGAGCAGCAGCGCGTCGGTCCGCGCGGCGAGCGCGGCGAGGTCCGTGCCGAGCGACTCGCCGCCGAGCTCGTCGACGAGCGCCGCGGCGCGGCCCGAGCCGGAGTCGGTCGCGAGGACCGGCTCGCCCCAGCCGCGGGCCAGTGCCCCGGCCATGTTGCCGGAGCCGATCAGCCCGAGCATGCTCACGACTGGTTGAAGAAGCCCTTCTCGATGAGCGACGCGCGCTCCTCGGCGGAGATCTCGACGTTGCGCGGCGTGAGCATGAAGACCTTGTCGGCGATCCGCTGCATGCCGCCGTCCATCGCGTAGGTCAGCCCGGAGGCGAAATCGATCAGCCGCTTGGCGAGGTCGTTGTCGGTGCGACTGGAGGTTCAGGACGACCGGGATCGAGTCCTTGAACTTGTCGGCGACCTGCTGCGCGTCGTTGAACGACTTCGGGATCACGAGGTGGACGCGGACGTCGCGCCGCTGCCGCCGTTGGCCGGGCGCACCGCGCGCAGCGGCGTCGGTCGCGCGGCGGGCTCGTCCTCGGCGAAGATGTCGTCGAAGTCGCCGCCGCGGCGGCGGCCGGAGCTCAGCCGGCGGACGTTCGGGCGCTCGCGCTAGCGCTCCTGCGGGCTCCGGCTCGTAGGTCGTCCTCGGGCTCGTCGTAGTAGTCCGGGTCGCGCTCCTCGGCCAGGCCGAAGAACAGCGCGTCTTGTGCAACGAGTCGCGAAGGGCCATGACAGCAGCAGATTAGCCGCGCCAGGCGTTTTCCTTCCTCTGGGCGGCCTCGCCCGTCGCGGCAGACCTCACCGGACAGAGCTGGCTGCCGATCCGCACGATCGTCGCGCCCTCCTCGGCGGCGACCGCGAAGTCCTGGGTGGTCCCCATCGAGAGCGCGCGCGAGCCCGCGGTCGGCGGCCAGCTGGGCCAGCGCGGCGAACCAGCGGCGGGTGTCCTCGGGCCGCTCGGCGGCGGGCGGCATCGTCATCAGCCCGCGACGACCGTGACCGGGCAGCGCTCGATGAAGGCGTCGAGCTCGGCGGGCGCCACGCCGCCCTTGCCCTCCTCCCCGGCGACGTTGACCTCGACGAGGACCTCGGTACCGGGCTCGGTGGCGTGGCGCCCGAGCTGCGCGAGCACGGAGTCGCTGGCGACGGAGTGGATGAGCCGCACGTGCGGCAGCACCTGCTTGACCTTGCGGCGACTGCAGCTGGCCGATGAAGTCCCAGGTGAAGCCCGCGCCGGCCGCGGTCGCCGCCTTGGCGACGAGGTCCTGGGCGCGGTTCTCCCCGACGTGCGTGATGCCGGCCTCGACGAGGACGCCGAGCTCCTCGATCGGCCACGTACTTGACGGCGGCGAGGATCTCGACGTCGTCGCGGCCGAGCTCCGCGCGGACCTCGGCGAGGTTCTCGCGCGACGCGCTCCGGCGTCGAGGCCGCGGATCAGCTCAGCCATGCGACCCCCGCCTGCCGGCCGGTGCGCCGGGCCGTCGCGCCGGTGGGAGAAGAAGAGCTCGGGCGGCGTGCAGATGGTGCACAGCCCGACGTCGTGCACCTGCGTCGACGCCGGCGGCCGCGGAGCCGCTCGGCAGCGATGCCTTGAGGTCGAGCGTGCGCCCGCGTCGTCGCCGAACGCGCTCGCGGAGCTCGTCGCCGACCTCGTAGCAGCCCGGGCCGGCGCCGGGGCCGATCAGCGCGGTCACCGGGCCGCGGCCGCCGAGCTCGCGCAGCGCGCGCACGCCCTCCTCGAGGATGCCGACCGCACCCCGCCGGTGTCGAGGCCGCGCCAGCCGGCGTGGACCATCGCGACCGCGCCCTCGCAGAGCAGCGCGACCGGCAGGCAGTCGGCGGTGAGGACGAGGCAGCCGACGCCCGGCGACGTGCGTGGCCTGCCCGTCGCAGGCGAGCAGCTCCTCGCCCGGCGACCGGCTCCTCGTCGCGACGCTGCACCTCGTGGCCGTGGACCTGGTGGGCCTGGGCGATGCGGCCGCGCGTCGAGACCCAGACCGTCGGCCAGCCGCGCGTAGTTGGCCTCGACCGCTGCCGGGTCGTCCTCGGTCCAGCGGCCGAGGTTCAGGCTGGCGTACGGGCCGGTGGAGCGGCCGCCGGCCCGGGTCGTGAAGCGGACGTGGTGCTCGCCGAGATCGGCGGCCACGTGGCCGCGCTCCCAGCGGAACGGCGCCGGGAGCGGCCTCCGGCTCACGGCGCTGCGACCTGTCTCCGGTGCTCTCCGTGCGTCCACGCTCTGCGCAAGCTAGCCGAGCGCCACCGCCAGCTGCCGGGCCCTGTCCGGGGCGTCACCGTTCAGCTGGGCGTCGCGGGCGCGGGCGAGCCGCTCGCCGACCTCCGGCCCCGCGGGAACCCCGGCGGCGAGCAGGTCGGCGCCGCCGATCGCCAGCCGCAGGTGGCGCAGCTCGTCGATCCAGCGCCGGGCGTTCTCGCCTCCCGCCAGCGCGACCACCTCGAGCGGCGCGCCCCGGGCCGCGCGACCGATCGCGGCCCCGTCCCGGCGCGCGCCGCAGCGGCGCGAGGACGGCGGCCCGCGACCCGGCGGCCACGACGTCGCGCTCGTCCGCCGGTCAGCTCGAGCGCGTCGAGCCAGCGCGACCAGCTCGCGCCGCGTCGACGCCGCTCGCAGGCCCGGGCCAGGACGACGAGCTCCGCGCCGCCCCTCCCCGGCCGGGAGGAGCGCGAGCGCGTCGTCGACCGGACGGGCGTGCGAAGCCGCCGGGCACGAGCGCCGGCGCCAGCGCCGCGGTGGCCGCGAGCGCGGCCGACCGGGTCGTCCTCGGCGAGCGTCCGCCGCAGCTCGTTGCCGTGGCGGGCGCCGCTGACGGTCGTCGGATCGGCGGCCGCGGCCAGCCTGGCGGTCGCCGGCGTCGACGTCGAAGCCGAGCCGCGCGGCGTAGCGGGCGACCCGCCAGAGCCGGGTGGGGTCGTCGAGGAAGGAGCCGGGGTGCAGGACCCGCAGCCGACCCGCCTCGAGGTCGTCGAGCGCGTCCGCGGCACCGAGCGCAGCTCGCCGCCGGGCCGCAGCGCGATCGCGTTGACGCTGACGTCGCGGCGGGCGAGGTCCTCCTCGAGGTCCGGCGGGCTCGACCATCGGGCAGCGCGCCGGGCACGGGGTAGCGTCTCCCGCCGCGCGCGGACGAGGTCGACCGTGAGCGCCCTCGGGCAGGACGGAGCGACCCGGTGCCGAAGCGCTCGTGCGCTCGTCGAGCGCGCACGCCGAGGCCCGCGGCGAACGCCGCGAGGTCGCTCGCGAGCACGACGTCGAGCTCGCGCGGCGTGCGCCCGAGCAGCGCGTCGCGCACGGCACCGCCGACCACCCAGGCGTCCGGGGTCGCGCGCCACGGCGTCGAGGACCCGCGCGCCGCCCGGAAGCGCCCGGAGCGCCGCCTCGGCCTCGGGGAGGGTGCGCACGGTGCGGGCCACGGCTCTACCGTACGGGGCGCACATGCGTTCCCGCCTCCGCAAGCTCCGGTGGCCGGCGTGGCTCGGGATCGCGCTCGCCGCGCTCGTCCTCATCGCTCGGCGGCGCCGGCGCTGGTCCTGCGCTCCTCCGAGCCCGGGGACGTCGTCAACGACGGACGTCCCGTTCGAGGCGCCCGCCGCGAGCGCGCCCGCCGCGGAGGCCGCGCCGACCGCGGCGACGCAGGCCGTCGCCGCTTCAACTGGCCGATCTACGGCTTCGACAAGGCGCGCACCCACTACCTGCCCGCTCGAAGGAGAACCTGCGCCCGCCGTTCGCCGAGCGCTGGAAGCTCTCGGGCTCGATCCTGCTCGAGTTCCCGCCCGCGATGGGCGGCCGCAGCCTGTTCCTGCTCAAGAACAACGGCGCGCTCTACGCGCTGGACCGCGCGACCGGGCAAGGTGCGCTGGAAGCGCAAGCTCGGCTACCTGGCCGCCTCGCAGCCCGCCTACGCGGACGGCATCGTCTACGTGGTGCTGCTCGAGCGCGGCAAGGGCGTCGAGCGCCGGGCGGGTCGCGGCGATCCGCGCGAAGGACGGCACGACGAAGTGGTCGCGCAAGCTGCCGAGCCGCGCCGAGTCCTCGCCGCTCGCTGCACCAGGGCACGCTCGTCTTCGGCAGCGAGGACGGCACGGTCTACGGGCTGCGCGCCTCCGACGGCTTCATGCGCTGGCGCTACAAGGCCGCCGGGCGCGGTCAAGGGCGGGCTGGCGCTCGACGGCGACAAGCTCTTCTTCGGCGACTACGGCGGCAAGGTGCACGCGATCCGCGCGGCGACCGGCCGCAAGGTCTGGGAGACCGGGACGAGCGGCGGGCGCTTCGGGCTCGGCCGCGGGCAACTTCTACTCGACCGCCGCGGCCGCCTTCGGACGCGTCTACATCGGCAACACCGACGGCTTCGTCTACTCGTTCTCGACCCGTGACGGCAAGCTCGCCTGGCGGAAGAAGACCGGTGGCTTCGTCTACAGCTCCCCCGCCGTCGCCAACGTGCCCGGCGGCAGGCCGACGGTCTACATCGGCTCCTACGACCAGCGCTTCTACGCGCTCGACGCGCGGAACGGGGCGGTGCGCTGGAGCCGCAAGGCGGACGGGCGGATCTCCGGCGGAGCGACCGTGCTCGGCGACCTCGTCTTCTTCTCCACGCTGAACGGCACCACCACCGCGGTCGGCGCCCGGACCGGGCAGCAGGTCTGGAAGACCCAGCGCGGCAAGTTCAACCCGATCGTCTCGAACGGGCGCGGCCTCTTCCTCGTCGGGCAGACCAACCTCTACGGGCTCGACGGGCGCCCGCCGAAGCAGCGGGCGCGGCAAGGCGCCGACGCCGTCGCGCCCGGAAGCTCGCCGAGCGCGAAGGCGGCCGAGGTGCGGCGCCGGGCGACGGCCCGCCGAGGCCCGTGCCGCCGCCGAGCGACGCGGCCCGGCAGCGGCAGGTCGACCGCCGGGTGGCCCGGCGGCGCGCCGCCGTCCGCGAGCGCAACCGGCTGCGGCGCAGCGGCGGGAAGCTCTGCTTCGGCCAGGGCGGCAAGACGGTCTGCCGCCGCCCCGCCCCGCTCGTCTGCTTCGAGAACGACGACCGCGTGATCTGCCGCGCCCGGCGCCGCTGAGGGCACCGCTCAGGCGCGGACGGGGATCCCCGCGGCGGCCAGGTGCGCCTTGGCCTCGGCGACCGTGTACTGCCCGTAGTGGAAGATCGAGGCGGCGAGCGCCGCGTCGGCGCCGGCCTGCAGCGCGTCGGCCATGTGCTCGAGCGTGCCCGCGCCGCCGGAGGCGATGACGGGCACGTCGACCGCGGCCGCCACCGCCGCGGTGAGCGGGAGGTCGTAGCCGTCCTTCGGTGCCGTCGGCGTCGATCGAGGTGAGCATGATCTCCCCCGCCCCGCGCTCGACCGCCTCGCGGATCCAGGCGAGCGCGTCGATCCCGGTCGGCTTGCGGCCCGCCGGCGACGTAGACCTCCCAGCCGCCCTCGACGCCCTTCGCGTCGACGGAGAGCACGACGCACTGCGAGCCGAAGCGGTCGGCGAGCTCGCTGATGAGCTCGGGCCGCTGCGACCGCCGCGGAGTTCACCGCGACCTTGTCGGCGCCCGCGTCGAGAACCGCCTGCGCGTCGGCCACCGCCCGGATCCCGCCGCCGATCGTGAACGGGATGAAGACGTTGTCGGCGGTCCGGCGCGCCAGCTCGACGATCGTGTCGCGCTGCCTCGTGCGTCGCGGTGATGTCGAGGAAGACGAGCTCGTCGGCGCCCATCGCGTCGTAGCGCTCGGCCAGCTCGACCGGGTCACCGGCGTCGCGGAGGTTCACGAAGCTCGTGCCCTTCACGACGCGCCCGGCGTTCACGTCCAGGCAGGGGATGACGCGCTTGAGGTGCGGCATCGGGAGCCTGCTACTTCCGGGGCGGCTCGAGCGCCGCCTGACCCTCGGCGATGGTGAAGTTGCCCTCGTACAGCGCCTTGCCGACGATCACCCCGCCCATGTTGACCTGGCGGAGCGCGGCGAGCGCCTTCAGGTGGTCGAGGGAGCCGATGCCGCCGGAGTAGATGAAGCGCCCGCGCACGACGGCGGCGATGCGCTTGACCTCCTCGAGGTCCGGCCCCTGCTGGAGCCCGTCGCGGTCGACGTTCGTGTAGACGAACGAGCGCACGCCGCGGTTCTGCAGCCGCTCGATGACCGACTCCGCCGGCATCTGCGTGGTCTCCTGCCAGCCCGAGGTCGAGATCATCCCGCCGCGGGTGTCGACCGAGACGATGATGCGCTCGCGGTAGGCGCCGAGCACGTCGTCGAGGAAGTCGACGTCGGTGAAGGCGGCCGTCCCGAGGATGACCCGTTCGGCGCCGGCGCGGAGCGCGTCCCGCACGGCGGAGAGCGTGCGCAGGCCACCGCCGCACTGGACCGGCACCTGCAGCTCGGAGGCGATCTCCTCGATGTGGTGCAGGTTCTGCGGCACGCCGCCCTTCGCACCGTCGAGGTCGACGATGTGCAGGAAGCGGGCACCGGCCTGCGACCCACGCCCGCGCGGCCTCCAGCGGCGAGTCCTCGTAGACGGTGTTCTGGGCGAAGTCGCCCTGGACGAGCCGGACGGCGCGGCCTTCGTAGATGTCGATGGCGGGATAGAGGATCAAGCGAGGGCCTTCGTGCAGAGGGTGGTGAAGTTCTCGAGCAGTGCGAGCCCGTGCGCGGAGGACTTCTCCGGGTGCGACTGGGCGCCGAACACCTGCCCGTTGCCGACCACGGTCGCGAACGTCTCGCCGTAGTCGGTGGTTCCCAGCACGTCGGCCTCATCGGCCGGGTGCGGGGCGAACGTGTGGACGTGGTAGAGGAAGGAGGGGTCGGGCAGGCCGTCGGTGAGCGGCGACGGCCTGCGTCCAGTGGACGGCGTTCCAGCCGATGTGCGGGAGCTTCAGCCCCGGCGAGGCGAGGCGGCGCACGCTGCCGCGCAGCAGGCCGAGCCCTTCGGCGCCGCCGTGCTCCTCGGACTCTTCGAAGAGCAGCTGCATGCCCATGCAGGAGCCGAAGAGCGGCATCCCCGAGGCGGCGGCGGAGCGCAGCAGCTCGTCGAGCTCGAGCTCGCGGATGACCCGCATCGCCGCCGGGAAGGCGCCGACCCCGGGCAGCAGGATGCCGTCGGCCGCGAGGAGCTCCTCGTGGTCGCGGGTCACGACGGTTCGCGCCCCCACCCGCTGCAGCGACTTCTCGACCGACCGACGGTTCCCCATCCCGTAGTCGACGATCGCGACCAGCGGGCCGGCCCCGGCGGGCTCGCTCATGCGGTGAGCGTGCCCTTGGTCGAGGGGACGCCGGTCTCGGTCGGGTCGATCGCGACGGCCTGCCGCAGCGCCCGGGCGAAGGCCTTGAACGCGGCCTCGATCATGTGGTGGGCGTTGGTGCCCGCCTCGATGTCGATGTGGAGGGTGAGCTTGGCGGCGTTGGCCACCGCGCGGAAGAACTCCTCGGTCAGCTCGTGGTCGAACGTCGCGGTCGCACCGGGCGGCAGCGCACCGGAGAAGGCGACGAACGGGCGCCCGGAGATGTCGATGGCGCAGGCGGCCCGCGCCTCGTCCATCGGGACGACGGCGTGGCCGTAGCGGAAGATGCCGCGGCGATCGGCGAGCGCCTGGTCGATGGCCTGACCGAGCACGATGCCGGTGTCCTCCACCGTGTGGTGGCCCCCGGTCTGCAGATCGCCGCTCACGCGCACGTCGAGGTCGAGCCGACCGTGGCGGGCGAGCAGATCGAGCATGTGATCGAAGAAGCCGACCCCGGTGGACCGGGTGCCGTCACCGGTCCCGTCGAGCTCGAGCGTGAGCTCGATCTGGGTCTCCGCGGTGGTGCGCTTGATGGTCGACGCCCTCGTCATCGTCTACCGAGTCTCCCGCATCGTCATGGATTGCGCGTGCACGTCGAAGCCCTCGGCGCGCGCGATCGGTGCACCCGCGAGCGCCAACGCGCCAGCCGCGGCACCGATCCGCACCTCGCTCATCCGCCGCCGGAAGTGCCGGACGTTCAGCGTCGAGGCGTACCGGGCGGCCCCCCCGGTGGGCAGCGAGTGGTTCGAGCCCGCGACGTAGTCACCGAACGCGGTGGCCCCCTCGCGCCCCCACGAACAGGCAGCCGGCGGCCCGGACGCGCGGGGCGAGCGCCTCCATGCCAGAGCCGACGAGCTCCAGGTGCTCGGGCGCGAACGCATCGGAGAACGCGAGCGCGGCCGTCGGGTCGTCGACGAGCACGGTCACCGCCACGGCTCCCGTCTCGGGAGCGGCGCGCACCTGCTCCTCCACGGCGTCGAGCAGCGTCGCGTCGTCGGAGCAGAGCACCGAGAGGGTGCCCGGCCCGTGCTCGGCCTGGGCGAGCAGGTCGACGGCCACGAGGCCCGCGTCCGCCTCCGCACCGGCGAGGACGAGCACGTCGGACGGCCCGAAGAAGCCGTCGATGCCGACCACGCCGCTGACCAGGCGCTTGGCCTCCTGGACCCAGAGCCCGCCGGGCCCCGCGATCACGTCGACCCGGTCGATCGACTCGGTGCCGTGGGCCAGCGCGGCGACGGCGTGGGCGCCGCCCATGCGGTAGACGGCGTCGACCCCGCAGAGCGCGCAGGCCGCAAGGATCACGGGGTGGGATCCCGGGGCGCACACGACGACCTCGTCGACGCCGGCGGCCCGGGCCGTCACCGCACCCATGATGACGGTGCTCGGGTAGGGGTTGCGACCGCCGGGGGCGTAGATCCCCGCCCGGCGCACCGGGACCTCGCGGAGCGTGACGGTGTGGCCCTGCGGAAGATGGACCTCCTTGGGCTCCCCCACCCCCGCCTCGGCGACCGCGCGCACGTTGGCGATGGCGGTCTCGAGACCGCGGCGCACGTCGGGGTCCAGCTGGGTGAGCGCGGCTCCGAGCTCCGCCGGGGCCACCCGGACGGACGCCTCCGCCCGTGGCGTCGAAGCGCTCGACGTACCCCGCAAGGGCCGCGTCGCCGCCGCTACGCACCGCCTCGACGATGGCGGCGACGCCGTCCGCCACCGACGCGCCGTCCTCGACAAGGGCTCGCACGGTCGCGGCATCGGGCGCATGACGCGCCTCAAGCCGCACGCAGCCGCTCCAGCACGTCGTCGATCGCGGCCGCCTTCAGCTTGTGGGCGACCGGGTTGGCGATCAGCCGCGCGGTGGAGACGAACAGCTCCTCGCGGATCACGAGGTTGTTCTCGCGCAGCGTGGTGCCGGTCGCGGTGAGGTCCACGATCGCCTCGACCATCCCCGTGAGCGGGGCGAGCTCCACCGACCCCTTCACCTCGACGATCTCCGCCTGACGGCCGGTCGCCTCGAAGAACGCCTCGGCCGTCTTGTAGTACTTCGTCGCCACCCGGACGACCCCGAGCCGCCGCAGCGCCTCCGCCGTGCGGTCCTCCCCGGCCTCGGTGGCCAGCACCATGACGCAGCGCCCGTAGCCGAGGTCGAGCAGCTCGTAGACCTCACGGTCGGCCTGCTCGGTGAGCACGTCCTTGCCGGTGATGCCGATGTCCGCCGCGCCGGACTCGACGTAGGTCGGGACGTCCGAGGGCCGCATGGTGACGATGCCGACGTCCTCGAAGAGGAGCTTCCGGTCGTTCGTGCGGACCTCACTCGTGTCGATCCCGAGGGTGTCGAGCAGATCGAGCGTGTCGGGCATGAGCGCGCCCCGCGGGACCGCGATGACCAGGCCGTCTCCGGAGCTCATGCGGTGCGCTCCCCGGTCGCGAGCGCCTCGTGCAGCTGGGAGACGCCGATCTGGAAGCCGACGGCGGGCATGGGCCGGCCGAGCTGGCCCATGAGGTCGTCGTAGCGTCCGCCCCCGCCGATGGGCGCCCCGATCGACGGGTCGTAGACCTCGAAGACGGCGCCGGTGTAGTAGGAGAGGTCGCGGACGAGGCCGAGATCGAAGATCACCCGTTCCGCGATGTCGGGGTGCAGCTCCGAGTGGACGTGGAGCAGGCCCTCCCCGCCGGGCAGCCCGTCCAGCACCTCGGGCCCGCCGCGCCGCTGCGGCACCTCGACGAGCGCCGGGTCGAGCCCGGCGGCGTCGCGTTCGAGCCCCACGAAGTTGCGACCCATCAGGTGGTCGAGCAGGGTCTGTCGGCGGTCGTCCGGGACGCCGACGGCTTCCATCAGGGCGGGGTACATCGAAGCGTCGCCGAGCCCGATGCGGTAGTCGCGCAGGCCGGTGGCGTCGAGCGCGCGGCAGAGGACCGTGAGCGCCTCGACGGTCCCGTCCGGGGACGGGGAGCCGATCAGCTCGCAGCCGGCCTGGAGGTGCTCGCGCATCTGGCCCCGGTGCGGGCGCACGCCACGGTAGACGTGGGCGAAGGCGGAGAAGCGCAGCGGCGGCTCGACGTTCGCGTACCGGGTGGTCGCCACGCGGGCGAGCGGCACCGTGATGTCCGACCGGAGCTGGAGGACCGCGCCGTGGTCGTCGAAGAGCCGGTAGACGCCGGCGTCGCCGCCGAGGCGGATCGCGGGGGTGTCGTACTCGATCGTCGGGGTGTACACCTCGCCGTAGCCGTGGTCCTCGAAGACCTCGCGGAGCTTGTCGGAGAGCGCGCGGAGCTCGCGCATCTCGTCGGGCAGGACGTCGCGCGTTCCGCTCGGGATGGGGTGCATCGCAGTCACGGCCGACAGGCTATGGCTTCCCCCGGGCGAGCCCTGCGGAACGGAGGGTCAGTCGACCGGCACCCGCGTGATCCGGGCACCGAGCGCCCGCAGCCGTTCGTCGATCCGTTCGTACCCGCGGTCGATCTGGCGGACGTTGTAGAGCTCGGTGCGCCCGCTGGCGCAGAGCGCCGCGAGCAGCACGGCCATGCCGGCACGGATGTCGGGCGACTCCACGCGCGAGCCGCGCATCTGGGCGGGGCCCATCACGAGCGCGCGGTGCGGGTCGGAGATGTGGATCTTGGCGCCCATCGACACGAGCTTGTCGCAGAAGAACAGGCGCGACTCGAACATCCACTCGTGCACGAGCACCTGCCCCTCGGACTGGGTTGCGAGCGCGACGGCGATCGAGGTGAGGTCGGCCGGGAACTGCGGCCATGGCCCGTCCTGGACCTTGTAGACGTGGTCGCCCATGTCCCGGGCGACCATCAGCTTCTGCCCGCCGGGGACGAGCAGATCGTTTCCGTCGAACATGGAGGCGAGGCCGAGCTTCTCGAAGACGAGGCGGATCATCCGCAGGTCACCGGGTTCGGTGTCCTTGATCCGGATCTCCCCCCCGGTCATGCCGGCCATCGCCATGAACGAGCCGATCTCGATGTGGTCCGGCGCGACGCGGTGCTCGCAGCCGTCGAGCTCGGAGCGCCCGTGGACGGTCAGCCGGTTCGAGCCGACGCCCTCGATCTCCGCCCCCATGGAGACGAGCATGCGTGCCAGGTCCTGCACGTGCGGTTCGCAGGCGGCGTTGCCGATGACGCTCGTCCCGGGGGTGAGCGCCGCGGCCATCAGCGCGTTCTCGGTCGCCATGACCGACGGCTCGTCCATGAAGACCTCCCCGGCCCGCAGGCGACCCCCCTCGGCCTCGAGAATGATGTCGGTCTCGTCGAACCGCTCCTGCCCGCCGAGGGCGCGGAAGGCGTCGAGGTGCGGGTCGAGGCGTCGACGTCCGATCACGTCTCCGCCGGGCGGCGGCATGCGGGCGCGCCCGAAGCGGGCGAGCAGCGGGCCGGCCAGGAGGAACGACGCGCGGATGCGGTCGGCGATGTCCTTCTCGACGACCGCGTCGGCCGTCACGTCCGCGGCGCAGAGCGCGACCGAGTGCTCGGAGCGGCGCTCGACCCGGACCCCGAGCCGCTCGAGCAGCTCGAGCATCTCGGCGACGTCGCGGATCTGAGGGACGTTCGAGATCACGACCTCGCCCTCGGTCAGCACGCAGGCGGCCAGGATCGGCAGGGCCCCGTTCTTGTTCCCGGCCGGGGTGACCGTGCCGGACAGGGCGACCCCGCCGTCGATGATGAACTTCTCCATGACCGGAGAGCCTCGCAGGCTCCGCCCTCCGGAGGTCTGGCGGGCTCTTCCGGCGTCGGAGGGCTGGGCTAGGGTGGTCGCCATGTCGACGCCCCTTTCGCGCGACGAGGCCTGGTCGCTGCTCACGGAATGGGTCGCGTCCGACAGCCTGCGTCGGCACTGCCTCGCCGTGGAGGCCTCGATGCGCGCGGTGGCGTCCACCCGCAACGAGGACGTCGAGTCCTGGGGCCTCGCCGGCCTGCTCCACGACATGGACTACGAGCGCTACCCCGATCCCGAGACCGGCCATCCGCGCCACGTCATCGCCGAGCTCGAGGCCCGCGACGTCGATCCCGGGGTCGTGCACGCCATCGCGGCGCACGCCCCGTACCTCGGGGTGGAGCCGCAGAGCGACATGGCCCGTGCGCTCCTGGCCGTCGATGAGCTCTCGGGCTTCGTCCTGGCCGTCGCCTACGTGCGGCCTCAGGGCATCCACGGCATGGCGCCCAAGAGCGTCAAGAAGAAGCTCAAGACCCCCGCGTTCGCCGCGGCGGTCTCCCGGGAGGACGTCGCGCGCGGCCCCGCGCTGCTCGGCATGGAGCTCGACGAGCTCATCGTCCTCGTCGTCTCCGCGCTCGAGCGGGAGGCCGACGCCCTCGCCCTGCACGGTTCAGCGGCCGCAGGGTGACCGGCAGCGGCAGCCGTTACCGCCGGCTGCTCGCGACGCCCGACGTCACGGCGATCATGGTGACGGGCCTCCTGGCCCGCCTTCCGATCGGGGTGATGGGCCTCGCGCTCGTGCTCTTCATCCGGGAGGAGACCGGGTCCTACGCGAGCGCGGGGGCGGTCGCTGCCGCCTACGCCGCCGGGTCGGCGCTCGCGGGACCGTTCGCCGGCCGGCTCGTCGATCGCCTCGGCGCCCGCGCCGTGCTGTTGCCGATGGCGGCGCTGAACGCCACGGGAACGGTCGCGCTCGTCCTGCTCGGCGCCGCCGGAACCGCCGTCCCGGTGCTCATCGTGCTCGCTTTGCTCACCGGGGCCGCGTTGCCCCCGATCTCGTCGGTCATCCGGACGCTGTTGGCCGCAAGGCTCTCCGCCGAGGACGATCTGGAGAGCACGGCCTTCGCGCTCGACGCGGTCGTCGTGGAGGTCGTCTTCGTCGGTGGTCCGGCCCTCGTCGCGCTTTTGAACGTGATCCTCTCCCCCGCCGCGCCGCTCTGGTTGTCGGCCGCGCTGGTGCTCACGGGGACGACCGCGTTCGTGAGCCGCACCACGGGGACGACGCCGCACGTCGTCGGCCGGAACACGGCCGGGCGGTTCGGCGCCCTCGCCGCTCCCGGCCTGCGCACGCTCGTGATCGGCACCGTCCCGATCGGCATGACGCTCGGGGCCACCGAGGTCATCCTTCCGGCGTTCTCCGAACAGGAGGGCGCCCGGGCGCTCGGCGGGGTCCTGCTCGCGGTCTGGACCGCCGGAAGCGTCGTCGGCGGGCTCGCGTACGGGGCGCGCAGCTTCACGAACCCGTTGGGGGACCGGTTCGTCCTGCTGGCCACGCTCCTGCCGCTGACCATGGTCCCGCTCGTCTTCGCCCCCTCCGTCGCGGTGATGGCCCTGCTGGTGCTGCCGGCCGGGGCCATCGTGGCTCCGACGCTCGCCAGCGGGAATCAGCTGGTCGGCTCGGTCACCCCGCCCGAGGGCCGGACCGAGGCGTACACCTGGCCCCTGACCGCACTCGTCTTCGGGGTGGCCGCGGGCAACCTCGGCGCGGGTGCGCTCGTCGAGCTGTCCGGGTGGTCGACCGCCTTCGTCGGAGCGATCCTCGTCGGCGTCACCGGGAGCCTCGTGCTGCGTACGCGACGGTCGACCCTGCGACCGCTCCTCGCCTGAGCCGCGTCAGCCGACGCGCCAGCGGCCGCCGGCCGCCGCCCACAGCGCGGCGTGCTCGATGCCGCAGAAGACGTCGCCGATGTGCAGCGGCCCGCCGTGACGGACGAGCAGCACGCGGCCGAGCCCGGGCGGGTCGCCGCACTGCGCGCAGCGTCCGAGCCCCTCCCCCTCGTCGTCGAGATCCAAGAGGACCCCCGGTCGCCAGGGCCCGGCGGCCTCGGCCCAGCTCACCAGGTGGTCGAGCCGACAGAACACCGCGTGGCGCCCGGCCTCCGGTTCGCTCACGCGGGTCCCGCGGTCGGTGGCGACCGCGACCCCGCAGGCGCTGCAGGCGACCTCGCTCATGCTCGGGACAGTAGTGCTCTCCCGCGCCCGCACCGGCCAGGTTCGCCGCTATGGTCCGCGCCATGGCCGACCCCCTGCGCATCACCATCCTCGAGGGCGACGAGACCGGCCAGGAGCTGCTCGAGCAAGGGCTCCGCGTGCTCGCCCCCGACGTGATCGGGCTCGATCTCGAGCTCGAGCGGTTCGACCTCTCGCTCGGTAACCGACGGGCGACCGACAACGCCGTGGTCAGCGATGCCGCGGTGGCCATGCGCGCCTCCGGGTTCGGCATCAAGGCCGCCACCATCACGCCCGAGGGCAAGGACGACGTCGGCTCGCCGAACCGGCTCATCCGGGAGCAGGTGGACGGGAAGGTCATCGTCCGCACCGGCCGCCGCATCCCCGGCATCACGCCGATCGGCGGCACCTACCACCCGATCTCGGTGGTCCGCATGGCCGTCGAGGACGCCTACGGCGCCACCGAGTGGCGCGAGGGAGGCGAGGGCTCGGGCGACGAGCAGGCCTTCCGCACCGAGAAGATCACCCGCTCCACCTGCCGCGCGGTCGCCGAGTACGCCTTCCGTCAGGCCCGCCAGATGGGCGGCACCGTCTACGGGGGTCCGAAGTGGACCGTGAGCCCGGTCTACGAGGGGATGCTGAAGGAGGAGATGGACGCGGCGGCCGGTGCCTACCCGGACATCTCGTACCGGCCGATGCTGATCGACGCGACCTACGCGGGCCTCATCACGGGAACGAGCGAACATCCGCTCGTCGTCCCGGCGCTGAACCGCGACGGGGACTGCCTGTCTGACCTCGTCATGCCTATGTTCGGCTCCATCGCCGGTGCCGAGAGCGTCCTGCTGGCCTTCGACGATGAGTACACGACCACGGTCGCCATGGCCGAGGCTCCGCACGGCACCGCGCCGACGCTTCTGGGCAAGGACGTCGCCAACCCAATGGCAATGCTGCTCAGCGGCGCCGCCGTCCTGCATTACGCGGGCGAGGCGGGGTACGCCGGCTGCGAACGCGGCTCCCGGGCCATCTACGAGTCGGTGCTCGAAGCGACCGCCGACGGTGTCCGGACGCCCGACCTCGGGGGCCACGCGGGCACGACCGAGTTCACCGACGACGTCCTGCGCCGCGTGCGCACGAAGCTCGAGGTCTGGGGCTCGCTGGGCACCGCACCCTGACGCCGCTCCTTGCGGGTTTCCTCGCTCCGCGGTGCAACATCGGTTGCACCCCGCCCGCATGAATGCTGCCCCGAATCACCCGCGACGATACGAACGGGTGTTCCGTCCGACGACGGGCGTAGCTTTGCGAACACATGTTCGGTTCTCAGATGCCACCGTTTGACCGTCCCGGCGCCCGGATGGGCCGCTGCCTACTCCGTGCGACCGATATCGCGATCGCGGCCCTGACGCTCGAGAGCTACTCGCTCGTCGACGTCGCGCCGAGCGCCGCCGCCAGGCTCGACGAGGACGCGGCACGCCGCGCTCGGACAGCGCCGCCCGTGTGTCGCGACGCGTCCAACGATTGCTTGAACCCTTCCTCTGGCGCCCGCCGCGAAGCAGCTCGTCGCGTTCGTGCCGTGCCCGCTGCCGGCCGCCGCGACGCGAACTGCACTCCCCTCCTCCCGCAGGTGAGCAGCTGTAACGCCGGGCAGCAGTCCCGCCCCGCCTGAAGGCGCCGCCGTCGCCTCAGCGACGTCCCAGCTGAGAGGGCGCACCGACAAACGACTCCCGTCCTACTGTGGCGCGGCCCGATCGGAGCCCGCAAACCCGCAGCAGAACGACAAAGGGCCCCCCGCAGTGCGGGGGGCCCTTTCGTCATAGTAAAACCGGCGACGTCCTACTCTCCCAGGCCCTTGCGGGCCAAGTACCATCGGCGCTGAGGGGCTTAACTGCTCTGTTCGGAAAGGGAAGAGGTGTTTCCCCCTCGCCATAGCCACCGGAAAATCACGAGAGCCTTCCGGGGCCCTTCAAAACTGCACAGTTAGCCATACATGAACTTCCACACCATTTAAAAAATACCGTCAAGCCCTCGACCCATTAGTACCGGTCTCCTACACACCTCACGGTGCTTCCAGATCCGGCCTATCAACCTGGTGGTCTACCAGGGGTCTTACTCCCTCTTGGGGATGGGAGAACTTATCTCGAGGCCGGCTTCCCGCTTAGATGCTTTCAGCGGTTATCCGATCCAGACGTAGCTAACCAGCGATGCTCTTGGCAGAACAACTGATACACCAGAGGTCCGTTCACCCCGGTCCTCTCGTACTAGGGGCAAATCCTCTCAATTCTCCAACGCCCATGGCAGATAGGGACCGAACTGTCTCACGACGTTCTGAACCCAGCTCGCGTACCGCTTTAATGGGCGAACAGCCCAACCCTTGGGACCTACTACAGCCCCAGGATGCGACGAGCCGACATCGAGGTGCCAAACCGGGCCGTCGATGTGGACTCTTGGGCCCGATAAGCCTGTTATCCCCGGCGTACCTTTTATCCGTTGAGCGACAGCACTTCCACTTGCTACTGCCGGATCACTAACACCTGCTTTCGCACCTGCTCGACCTGTCGGTCTCACAGTCAAGCTCCCTTGTTGCGTTTGCACTCTACATACGATTTCCAACCGTATTGAGGGAACCTTTGTGCGCCTCCGTTACATTTTGGGAGGCGACCGCCCCAGTCAAACTACCCGCCTGGCACTGTTCAGCACCCGGATCACGGTGTGCTGTTAGACGTCCAATACATCAAGGGTGGTATCTCAAGGATGGCTCCACACCAGCCGCAGCCGATGCTTCAAAGCCTCCCACCTATCCTGAGCGAAATGCATCGAACGCCAATACCAAGTTGTAGTAAAGGTGCACGGGGTCTTTCCGTCTAGCCACGGGTACTCGGCATCTTCACCGAGACTGCAATTTCACCGAGCCCCTCGTTGAGACAGCGCGGAAGTCGTTACTCCATTCGTGCAGGTCGGAACTTACCCGACAAGGAATTTCGCTACCTTAGGACCGTTATAGTTACGGCCGCCGTTTACCGGGGCTTAGCTTCGGTGCTTCGGGTCAAGCCCTAACACCTCCACGTAACCTTCCGGCACCGGGCAGGAGTCAGCCCCTATACGTCGTCTTACGACTTAGCAGAGACCTGTGTTTTTGGTAAACAGTCGCTTCCGCCTATTCACTGCGGCCCCCTCGGCCTTCCGACGCGAAGTCGGTCAACCTACCGGGGCGCCCCTTATCCCGAAGTTACGGGGCAATTTTGCCGAGTTCCTTAACGAGGGTTATCTCGATCACCTTAGTATTTTCTACTTGCCCACCTGTGTCGGTTTTGGTACAGGCACGCGTAATCTCCCTAGGGGCTTTTCTTGGAGGCATGGCGTAAGGGACTCGCTGGCTCGTAAGCCGGCTGGCATCGCGTCTCGGGTTAAGAGCTCCCGCATTTAACAAGGAGCTCCCCTACACGCTTACCCCAGGACTACCATCGCCTGGGTTCCCGTAGCCTTCCCCGTCCCCCCATCGGTCAAATGACTACGACGTGGTACAGGAATATCAACCTGTTGGCCATCGACTACGCCTTTCGGCCTCGCCTTAGGTCCTGACTAACCCTGGGCAGACGAACTTTACCCAGGAATCCTTAGGCAATCGGTGGAAGGGATTCTCACCCTTCTTTCGTTACTCATGCCGGCATTCTCACTTCCCAAGGCTCCACGGCTGGTTTCCACCGCCGCTTCACTGCCCAGGGAACGCTCTCCTACCGCTCAAGGCGAACCTTGAACCCGCAGCTTCGGTGCATAGCTTGAGCCCCGTTACATTATCCGCGCCCGAACACTTGACCAGTGAGCTGTTACGCACTCTTTCAAGGGTGGCTGCCTCTAAGCCAACCTCCTGGTTGTCTATGCACTCGGACATCGTTTGCCACTTAGCTATGACTTGGGGACCTTAGCTGGCGGTCTGGGCTGTTTCCCTTTTGACGCTGAAGTTTATCCCCCAGCAACTGACTGCCGAGAAGCACGTTATGGTCTTCGGAGTTTGCCTGAATTCGGTAAGCTGGTAGGCCCCCTAGTCCAAACAGTAGCTCTACGGCCATAACGCTCATGACTCGACGCTATACCTAAATATATTTCGGAGAGAACCAGATATCACTGAGCTTGATTAGCCTTTCACTCCGACCCACAGGTCATCCGCCCAGTTTTCAACCTAGGTCGGTTCGGTCCTCCACGAGGTCTTACCCCCGCTTCAACCTGCCCATGGGTAGCTCGCTCAGTTTCGGGTCTACCGCCTACGACTAAATCGCCCTATTCGGACTCGCTTTCGCTACGGCTCCGCTCATCGCTTAACCTTGCCGCAGACGAGTAACTCGCCGGCTCGTTATGCAAAAAGCACGCGGTCACAGAACAAGTCTGCTCCCACCGCTTGTAGGCACGCGGTTTCAGGTACTATTTCACTCCCCTTCAGGGGTACTTTTCACCTTTCCCTCACGGTACTAGTCCGCTATCGGTCACTTAGGAGTACTTAGCCTTGGAGGGTGGTCCCCCCGGGTTCAGTCCGCGTTTCACGGGTGCGGACCTACTCAGGAACGCTTGACAGCAGATCATGCAGTTTCGGCTACGGGACGATTGCCCTCTTTGGTGCGCGGTTCCACGCGCTTCGCCTACCACATGATTTTGTAACTGCTGCTGGGCCGACCATGGCCCAGAACAAACGCCCTACAACTCCGGACACGCAACGCATGGTCGCTTACACGTGCACGGTTTGGGCTGATCCCTTTTCGCTCGCCACTACTCAGGGAGTCTCGGTTGATTTACTTTCCTCGGGGTACTGAGATGTTTCACTTCCCCCGCTTGTCTCTACCCGTCCTATGTGTTCAGACGGGAGTAACGCCGCATTACCAGCGCTGGGTTTCCCCATTCGGGAATCCCCGGGTCAAAGGCTATTCAACGCCTCACCGGGGCTTATCGCAGTCGTTCACGCCCTTCATCGACTCTAAGTGCCAAGGCATCCACCACGTGCCCTTACTATCTTGACGGTGATCTCGAACTCCTCGCCAGGCCCACTCTTTCCAGAGCGAACCAGGCATACTTCAGAGGTTCGTCTCGTGCAGGCATTGCGAACCTGACACGAGAAAAACATCGCTTTCGCGATGCTCGGTGTTTCCGTTCACCCCCTCGCTTATCGATGAGGGGGTGTATGGCTACTGTGCAGTTTTCAAGGGCCGCCGAGAAGGGTCGCCGCCGGCGTTCGTCCACGAGGGGACGACCGCGAGCGAGCGGTCTCTCAAAACTCAACAGCATGCTCGTTCAAGTGGGACGGGATGTCCCACTGACAAGGTCCAAGCGCGGTCGACGTGCTAGGCCGCTCGGGCGTAGCCTCACCGGTCGATCCTCACGTCACGGCTCTTTACGAGCACGGAGCGGTGCGGCGCCGGCAGACGCGTTTCCGTAGCGGGCCCCATTTAAGGGACTCCCTAGAAAGGAGGTGATCCAGCCGCACCTTCCGGTACGGCTACCTTGTTACGACTTCACCCCAGTCACGAGCCCCACCTTCGACGGCTCCCTCTCTTGCGAGTTAGGCCACCGGCTTCGGGTGTTGCTCACTCCCGTGGTGTGACGGGCGGTGTGTACAAGGCCCGGGAACGTATTCACCGCGGCAGTGCTGATCCGCGATTACTAGCAACTCCACCTTCATGTAGGCGGGTTTCAGCCTACAATCCGAACCGAGACGCGCTTTAAGGGATTCGCTCCACCTCGCGGTATCGCAGCCCTCTGTACGCGCCAATGTAGCACGTGTGTAGCCCTGGACATAAGGGGCATGATGACTTGACGTCATCCCCACCTTCCTCCGGTTTGTCACCGGCAGTCTCGTATGAGTCCCCAACTGAATGCTGGCAACATACGACGGGGGTTGCGCTCGTTGCGGGACTTAACCCAACATCTCACGACACGAGCTGACGACAGCCATGCACCACCTGTGAACCTGCTCCGAAGAGAAACCCTGTTTCCAGGGCGGTCAGGCACATGTCAAGCCCAGGTAAGGTTCTTCGCGTTGCGTCGAATTAAACCACATGCTCCGCTGCTTGTGCGGGCCCCCGTCAATTCCTTTGAGTTTTAGCCTTGCGGCCGTACTCCCCAGGCGGGGCACTTAATGCGTTAGCTTCGGCACGGGAGGAGTCGACACCTCCCACACCTAGTGCCCATCGTTTACGGCGTGGACTACCAGGGTATCTAATCCTGTTTGCTCCCCACGCTTTCGCGTCTCAGCGTCAGTCACGTCCCAGCGGGCTGCCTTCGCCATTGGTGTTCCTCCTGATATCTGCGCATTTCACCGCTACACCAGGAATTCCACCCGCCTCTTCCGGACTCGAGGTCGCCAGTATCCACCCGCATCCCAAGGTTGAGCCTTGGACTTTCAGAGCAGACTTAACGACCCGCCTACACGCGCTTTACGCCCAATGATTCCGGACAACGCTTGCCCCCTACGTATTACCGCGGCTGCTGGCACGTAGTTAGCCGGGGCTTCTTGTGAAGGTACCGTCAGGCAGAATCGCTATTCACGACCCACCCTTCGTCCCAACTGAAAGTGGTTTACAACCCGAAGGCCGTCTTCCCACACGCGGCGTTGCTGCGTCACGCTTTCGCGCATTGCGCAAGATTCCTGACTGCTGCCTCCCGTAGGAGTCTGGACCGTGTCTCAGTTCCAGTGTGGCTGATCGTCCTCTCAGACCAGCTACGCATCGTAGCCTTGGTAGGCCGTTACCCCACCAACAAGCTAATGCGCCGCGGGCCCATCCCGATGCGGAGGCCGAAGCTTCCTTTCCGAACCGCCCTTATGGGCGGAAAGCACATTTGGTATTAGCCCGAGTTTCCTCGGGTTGTCCCAATCATCGGGGCAGGTTGCCCACGTGTTACTCACCCGTTCGCGGCTCTGCCAGGCCCGAAGGCCCTTCGTCGCTCCACTTGCATGTCTAAAGCACGCCGCCAGCGTTCGTCCTGAGCCAGGATCAAACTCTCCGTGAAGAACTGCTTCATTCTTTACCGGCACGAGGCCGGCGTTCACTTCCAGTTTGTCCGTGACCAGTTTGTGCAGCCTTCCTACACTGGAAGGCTGCGGTCATGACAGGTACTACTTAGTTCCACCGTTGCCCGACTGGGTAACGGTGGGTCGAACTTGGACGCACACCTCACGACTCGAGAGCCGAAGGTGCGCATGCTGTTGAGTTTTCAAAGACCGTCGCGCCCAAACTCTTGAGAAGGTGCTGCCTTCTGCGAGGGTCGCGCTCGGAGCCGTGCTGCGCTGCGAGTCGGGCCGCGGAGTGTAGCGCTTGCAGGAGGCGATCTCGAAGATCTTTTCCTGGGCTGCGCGGCGACTGCTCGGTCCCGAGGCTCGGCAATGTAGCACCGTGCGTCGAGAGGAGTCTTCCGCCCTCCGTGCCCTACATCGGGGGCGGGGCCAAGGGCCTCACCAACCGACTGGCGGCAGTGTAGCCACATCAGCGCGCCGCGTGCGGTGCGCCTCTCGCTCAGCCGAGTCGAAGCCGACGGAAGCTGCGTTTTCCGACCTGCAGGACCGCACCGTCGAGCGTTTCGCGCTCGCTGTCGAGCGTGAGGACGGGCGTCCCGTCGAGCCGCACCCCGCCGCCGGCAAGAAGTCTGCGGGCCTCCGACCGTGAGCGACCGAAGGCCGCTTCGACGAGCTCGGGCAGGTGGACCGGTCCGTCCCCCGCGGGGATCGTGTGCACGAGGATCTCCTCGGGGACACGCCGTTCCACGAACAGGCGATCGAACGCCGCCTCCGCCTCCTCGGCCGCGCCCGCCCCGTGCAGGCGCGCGACGAGCGAGCGTGCAAGCCGACGCTTGGACTCCCGCGGACCCGCGTCCGGCGGTGGCGCGTCCACGCCGAGATGGGCGAACCAGTCGGCCATGGCCTCGTCCGGCAGCGAGAGGATCCGCCCGTACATCTCCCCCGGCTCCTCGGTGACCCCGACGTGGTTGCCGAGCGACTTCGACATCTTCTGCTGGCCGTCGATCCCGGTGAGGATGGGCACGGTCATCACGATCTGCTCCGCCATTCCATACGCGCGCTGGACGTCACGGCCGAGCATCAGGTTGAAGGTCTGGTCGGTGCCCCCGAGCTCGACGTCCGCCGCGACCGCGACCGAGTCGTACCCCTGCATCAGCGGGTACAGGAGCTCCAGGATCGAGATCGGCGCCGAGGCGGCGAAGCGCCGCGCGAAATCGCTGCGCTCCAGGAGCTGGGCGACCGTCGTCGTGCGAGCGAGGGCGAAGAGATCCTCCATCGGCATGTCGAGCCACTCGGAGTTGCGGCGGACCTCGAGCAGCTCGGGATCGGCGCTCAGCACCTTCCCGGCCTGGCGCCGGTAGGTCTCGGCGTTCGCGTCGATCTCCGCCCCCGAGAGGACGGGGCGGGTCTGCGAACGACCGGATGGGTCGCCGACCCGCGCGGTGTAGTCGCCGACGATCAGCACCACCCGGTGCCCGTGGTCCTGGAACTCGCGCAGCTTCTGCAGCACGACGGTGTGGCCGAGGTGAAGATCGGGAGCCGTCGGGTCGAGGCCGAGCTTCACGCGCAGCGGCCTGCCCTCGCGCGCGGCGGCGCCCATGCGCGTGGCGAGCGCGCCGGCGGGAAGCGCGTCGACCACGTTGCGGGTCAGGAACGTCGCGTCGTCCGTCGTCTTGCTCATTCCGGCCGATGGTAGTCTGGAGCCCGTCGGAGCTGCGTTATGTCGCCGCTTCGTCGCGGAGTCCTTGCCCCCCGGGTGCGCCTCCCACGGAGTGCCCGCCCCGCGGGACGCACGATCCCCCTTATGCGCGAACGCAACACCGCCCCTCCTCGCGCGCGCACCCGGCTCAAGAAGCTGCGACTGCTCGTGATCTTGATCCCGCTCGCGCTGCTCGCGGCCGTCTCGACGGCCTTCGGCATGATGATGGCGGTCGCCTCGGACCTTCCCGCGCTCGAGAACGAGCCGGAATACAAGACCGCAGCGGACAGCCGCAACTCGCTGCTCGTGGACGCGCACGGCGAGGAGATCGGGCGGCTCGTCTCCGAGCAGAACCGCGTGTTCGTCAAGTACGACGACATCGCCCCCGCGATGCGCTCGGCGATCATCGCGATCGAGGACCAGCGCTTCGCCAGCAACAACGGCGTCGACCTGCGCGGCATCGCACGGGCCTTCACGCAGGACATCGTCCAGCAGCGCGCCGCCCAGGGCGGCTCGACGATCACGCAGCAGTTCGTCAAGAACGCGCTCGAGGCGCAGTCGGACCGAACCGTCTTCCAGAAGGTGCGCGAGTCCGCGCTCGCCTACCACCTGACCCGCCGGTGGGGCAAGAAGAAGATCCTGCAGGAGTACCTGAACTCGATCTACTTCGGCAACGGCGCCTACGGCATCGAGGCCGCCGCCGAGACGTACTTCGGACGCGACACCGACCTTGCGGCCGCGGAGTGCGGCAAGCCGCGGCGGCCGACCTGCGCGAGTCTGCTGCGCCCGTGGGAAGCCGCCTTCCTCGCGGGGATCGTGGCCTCCCCCTCCGGCTTCGATCCGGTGACCAACCCTCGCGACTCGGAGGCACGGCGGGCCGTCGTGCTGAAGAAGATGCTCGATCAGGGCTACATCGACCGCGAGCAGTACGAGACCTCGCTGGGCATGCCGCTGCCGACCGAGCCGCGGGCGCCGAGCCTCGACGCGAAGTACGGCTCGGAGTACTTCGTCTCCTGGGTTCGCCAGCAGCTCGTCGATCGCTACGGCGCCCAGCGGGCCTTCGAGGGCGGGCTGAAGGTCCGCACGACGCTCGACCTCGAGCTGCAGAAGGCGGCCGAGGTTGCGGTGCGCAACTACCTGCCCGGGCCGAACGGCCCGACCGCTGCGCTCGTCGCGATCGACAACGACTCCGGCGAGGTGCGCGCCATGGCCTCCGGAACCCGCGAATTCCAGGACGCGCCGTTCAACCTCGCGACCCAGGGACAGCGTCAGCCGGGTTCGGTCTTCAAGCCGTTCATCCTCGCCGAGGCGCTCAAGCAGGGGGTCGGCCCCGGCAAGGTCTACCCGTCCCGCAAGCGGTTCTTCTGCGTCACGAAGAACAAGAGCGGCAAGGGTTGCCGCGAGACCTTCACGGTCAACAACTTCGAGAGCACCTATGTCGGCCAGCGCACCCTCGGGAACGCGCTGACCTACTCCGACAACTCGGTCTACGCCGCCGCCGGCATCGAGCTCGGCACCAAGAAGGTCGCGCGGCTGGCCGAGCGGATGGGGATCCGCAGCCCCGTCTCCTCGAACCTCGCGATGACGCTCGGTGGCCTCAAGCAGGGCGTGACGCCGCTCGACATGGCGCACGCATACGAGACCTTCGCGGCCGGCGGGAAGCGGGTGACCGGCTCCCTCGGCTCCTCCAAGAACGGGCCCGTCGGCATCTCGCGGGTAGTCGGCAAGGACGGCGACCCGATCAAGAACGGGGTCAACAAGACCAAGCGCATCGAGGTCCTGACCCAGGGGCAGGCGCAGCAGGCCACCGACGTGATGGCCACGGTGGTGCAGGAGGGGACCGGCAAGCGCGCAGCCATCGGTCAGTTCGCCGCGGGCAAGACCGGGACGACCGAGAACTCCGGCGACGCCTGGTTCGTCGGCTTCACCGACCGGCTGACGGTCGCGGTCTGGGTCGGATATCCGGACGAGCTCAAGCCGATGCAGACGGAGTTCCGAGGCGGACCCGTCGAGGGCGGCACCTTCCCCGCCCTGATCTGGCACGACTTCCAGCTCGCCGCGAACGCGTCGATCGACAAGCGCGCCGCGGCCGAGCGCGAGCGGCGTGGGCTCCCGCCGCTCGGGGCCTCGGGAACGAGCGGGAGCTCCTCACCGCTCTCCACCCCGCCTGCAGAGAACGTCACGCCCGAGGGCGGCGGCACCGGCGACGGCGGAGCAGCCGACCCGGGAGCGCCGGCGAGCGGCGCAGGGGCTGCGCAGAAGCAGCCCGCGGCCCCGACGCCCGGGGGGACCGCCACCCCGGCGCCCACCCCGACCCCCACACCGGCTCCGACCCCCGCCCCCACACCGGCCACACCACCCGCGACGCCACCCGGCGACGCGAACGGCGGCGGCGTTGCGGCGCCGCCCGCCGGCACCCCCTAGCCGCCGGGCCGGCTCAGCGGGCCGCGCGCGACGGCGTGCGGTGCAGCTTCCTCGGTGCGGCCAGACCCTTCGGCCAGGGCCGTGAGACAAACCGACTGCCGACGGCGCTGAAGCGCCACGGAAGCTCCACCGCCTTCGTGATCCCGATGCGCTCGGACGCGACGAGCTCCGGGTGCGGCGCCTCCCGGGGCAGGATCCGCAGGGGTCCTTCGACCAGCGAGCTCGCGTTCAGCTCGAGGTCGATGCCGAGGGCCTGCGTGAGCTTCCCGGGGCCGGAGCAGAGCTCCTCCGCATCCTCCCGGCCGCGGCGGGCGCGCATCGCGTCGAGGCCCTCGAGCGGCTCGAGCGCGCGTACGAGCACCGCGGCTCCGACCTCGTAGCCCTCGCAGACCGCGTTGACGAGCGCGTGGATCCCGTACGAGCGGTAGACGTAGGCGGTTCCCGGGGCGGTGAAGAGCACCGAGGTCCGGGCGGTCTTCCCGACGTAGGCGTGGCAGGCCGCCTCGGTGTGGTGGTAGGCCTCGGTCTCCACGATCCGGCCCACGCACCCGCCGTGCTCGAGCAGGCATCCCACCATGTCGCGAGCGACCTCGACCACCGGCCGGTCATAGAAGTCGGGCCCGAGCGGTGTGCCCGTCGAGGACATGCTCAAGCCTGGAGCAGGGCCTTCGCGAGCACGAGCTGCTCCCGCACCCGCGGGAGCGCGGTGCCGCCCTCGGAGCGCTTGCTCTCGAGCCACGAGGACTGCTCGAAGACGGCGCGTACGCTCGGGTCCAGGTGCTCGGACTGCGCTCGCAGCTCGGCGTCGGACAGGTCGCCGAGCCCGCGTCCGGACTCGACGGCGGTGCGGACCAGACCGGCCACGATGCCGTGGCACTCGCGGAACGGGACCCCACGGGTGACGAGAAGGTCCGCGAGGTCCGTCGCGGCGATGAGGTCGTCCGAGGCCGCGGCCGCCATGCGGTCACGGTCGAAGCGGGCGCCGTCGAGCATGCCCTGCGCGGCGGCCAGGCAGAGGGCGAGCGTGTCGACCGCGTCGAAAAGGTGCTCCTTGTCCTCCTGCATGTCCTTGTTGTAGGTCAGCGGGAGCGCGTGGAGCACCCCGTGGAGGGCGGCGCCGTGGGCGACCACGCGGGGCGCCTTGCCGCGCAGCAGCTCGGCGGCGTCGGGGTTCTTCTTCTGCGGCATGATCGAGGAGCCGGAGGTCCAGCGGTCGGCCAGGGTGACGAAGCCGAACTCCTGCGAGGACCAGATGACGAGCTCGGAGCCCAGGCGGCTCAGGTGCGTGGCGCAGGTCGCGCAGGCGTGCAGGAGGTCGAGGACGAAGTCGCGGTTGGAGACCGCGTCCACGGAGTTCGGCATCACCTCGCCGAAGCCGAGCTCGGCCGCGACCATGCGTCGGTCGGTGTCGAAGTTCACGCCGGCCAGGGCGCCTGCGCCGAGCGGGAGCCGGTCGGCCTGACGGACGGCGAACGCGAGCCGCTCACGGTCCCGGTCGAGCATCCAGACGTAGGCCAGCAAGTGGTGGGAGAGGTAGATCGGCTGGGCACGCTGCAGGTGGGTGTAGCCCGGGAGCGGTGCGTCGAGGTGCGCCTCGGCCAGGACGATGAGCGTGCCCATCAGCTCGGTGACCTGATCGCGCAGACGCGTGGCGGTCTCCTTGCAGAACAGGGCGACGTCGGTCGCGACCTGGTCGTTGCGCGAGCGGGCGGTGTGGAGCTTCCCGCCGACCGGTCCGATGAGCGCGGTCAGCCGCCGCTCGACGGCCATGTGGACGTCCTCGTCGTCCGGCAGGAACGCGAAGCGCTCCGATCGGAGCTCGTCCTCGACGGTGGCGAGGCCGTGCAGGAGCGAGTCGCGCTCCTCCTCGGAGATGATGCCGCGGGCCGCGAGCATCGTGGCGTGCGCCCGGGAGCCCGCGAGATCCTGAGGCCAGAGGCGCTGGTCGAAGGCGACCGACGAGTTGAGTGCCTGGAAGGCGGCGGCCTGGGGTTCGGCGAAGCGAGACATGAGGCGCTGGAGTCAAGCAGGCGGGCGACCCGCCGCAACGCCGGGCCGGCTACGCGCCGGTCAGGACGGCCCGCAGGGCCTCGGCGACGCGCTCGACCTGCGGCTGGCGCATCGCGGGGAAGAACGGGAGGGCGATCGACCGGGCCGCGATGTCCTCGCAGACCGGGAACTCGCCCTCGCGGTGGCCGAAGCGCTCGCGGTAGAGGCTCATGAGGTGGATCGCGGGCAGGTAGGGCTTCGACTGCACGCCGTGCTCCCGCAGGGCGCGGATGGTCTGATCCCGGTCGGTCCCCGGGGGCACCTGTACGACCCAGACGAACCAGCCACGCACGTCACCCCCGCTGTCCTCGCAGGGCAGGCCGAGCCCGAGCTCGGTGGCCAGGCTCGCCATCGCCTCGCGGTACCAGCCCGCGACCGTCGCGCGGTCGGCGAGCATGCTCGGAAGCCGTCCCACCTGCACGCTGCCGATCGCGGCCTGAAGGTCGGTCATCCGGTAGTTGAAGCCGAGGCGGTCGTGATCGAGCCAGCCCATGTCGGGCGCGCGGCCCTGGTTGCGCTCCGAGTCGATGCGGGCCTTGACGGCGGCGTCGTCGGTGAGGACCATGCCGCCCTCGCCGGTGGTGAGCTGCTTGTTGGCGTAGAAGCCGAACGAGGCGGCGTGGCCGCGTGCGCCCACGGCGAGCCCGTCCGCGTGACGGGCGCCCAGCGCCTCGCACGCGTCCTCCACGATCGGCAGCCCCATCTGCTCGAAGGCCGGAAGGTCGGCCGGGTATCCGAAGATGTGGACCGGGAGGAGCGCGGTGGTCCTCGGGGTGATCGCCGCCTCCGCCGCCTGCGGGTCGAGGTTGAGCGTGCGCGGGTCGATGTCGGCGAAGACGGGGCGGGCCCGCTCGAAGAGCACCGCGTTCGCGCTCGCGACGAACGAGAACGGGCTCGTGACGACCTCGTCGCCGTCGGTGACCCCGGCGGCCCGGAGCCCGAGGTGGAGCCCGGCGGTCCCGCTGGAGACGGCGCTCGCGTGCGGCGCGCCGACGAACGCGGCGAAGGCCTGCTCGAACGCCGGGATCCGCGGGCCGAGGGAGAGCTGACCGGAGCGCAGGACCTCGAGGACGGCCGCCTCCTCCTCGGGCCCGAGGACGGGCTGCGCGAGCGGGACCTCGCCGTCCGGCTGCTCGTCGGGAGGGGTGCCGGCGACGGGGCTCACGGGCGCACGCGGCTCGGCTGCTCGGCGTATTCCAGCGACGCCACGAGCGCCTGCCAGGAGGCGGCGATGACGTTCTCGGCCACGCCGATCGTGCCCCACGTGCGCTCGCCGTCGCTCGAGTCGAGCAGGACGCGCGTGGTGGCGCCGGTGCCGTGGGCCTCGTCGAGGATGCGGACCTTGTAGTTGACGAGCTGGATCTCCCGAAGGTGCGGATGCGTGGAGCCGATCGCCAGGCGGAGGGCGGCGTCCAGCGCGTTGACCGGGCCGTTGCCCTCCGCGGTCTGCACGTAGCGGACCGGCGCCTGGTCGGAATCCCGCCCGCCCGGGGTGACCCAGATCTTGATCGTGGCCTCGCAGGCCACCTGCCCGTCCGCACGCTGCTCGACGATCGTGCGCCAGCTCTCCAGGCGGAAGAGCGGCTCGTACTCCCCCGCCTCCTGCCGCAGAAGCAGCTCGAAGGAGGCGCTGGCCGCCTCGAACTGGTAGCCGGCGTGCTCGAGTGCCTTGACCCGCTCGATCACGCGGATCGCCCCGGCGTCGTCCAGCTCGATACCGGCAGCGCCGGCCTTCTCGGCGACCGTCTGGCGACCGGCCAGCTCGCTGACGAGCAGTTCTCGCCGGTTGCCGACGAGGGCCGGCTCGGCGATCTCGAAGGTGCGGGGCTCGGCCCGGACGCCCGCGATGTGCAGGCCGCCCTTGTGCGCGAAGGCGTTGCGCCCGACGAACGGCTGCCGAGGGTCCGGGGCCCGGTTGAGCAGCTCGTCGACGTAGTGCGCGGTCTGGGTGAGCTTCGCGAGCCGCTCGGGCGGCAGCACTTCGAGCCCCGCGCCGAGCTGCAGCGCGCCGATGATCGAGACGAGGTTGGCGTTGCCGGTCCGCTCGCCGATGCCGTTCATCGTGCCCTGCACCTGGGTCGCGCCGGCCTCGACGGCGGCCAGCGTGTTGGCGACGCCGAGCTCCAGGTCGTTGTGACAGTGGGCACCGACCCGCTCCGCGCCGACGGCGGCCACGACGGCCCGTATGGCCTCGGCGACCCCGCCGGGAAGGCTCGAGCCGTTCGTGTCGCAGGGCACGACCCGCTCGGCGCCGGCGTCGATGGCCACCCCGAGGCAGGTGATGGCGTAGGCCGGGTCGTCCCGGTACCCGTCGAAGAAGTGCTCGGCGTCGTAGATGACGCGTTTGCCGGCGGCGACGAGGAACGTGACCGACTCGCCGATCATCGCGAGGTTCTCCTCCCGCGAGACCTTGACGACCTTCTCGAGGTGCAGGCCCCAGGTCTTCCCCACGATCGTGCAGACCGGTGCCGAGCAGGCCGCGAGCGTGCGCAGCCCCTCGTCCTCGGCGGCCGCCACGCCGCGGCGGCGGGTCATGCCGAAGGCGACGATCGTCGCGGTGTGGAACTCCTCGCGGGCCAGCGCGGCGAAGAGCTCCGCGTCCTTCGGGTTCGAGCCCGGGAAGCCCGCCTCGATGAGGTGGACGCCGAGCTCGTCGAGCGCGTGGGCGATGCGGATCTCCTCGCCGACGGTGAGCGACATGCCCTCCCCCTGCATGCCGTCGCGCAGGGTGGCGTCGTAGAGCTCGATCGTCACTGGAACGCGGGAACCGGGTCGAGCCAGTGGCGGTAGCGCTCGGTCCGGCCGTGCAGCGCGTCCTCGAAGGCCTGCTGCACCGCCTGCGTGATGGGCCCCGGCTTGCCGGACCCGATCGTGTGGTCGTCGATCTCGCGCACGGGGACGAGCTCCGCGGCGGTGCCGGTGAGGTAGATCTCGTCGGCGAGATAGAGCTCGGCGCGGGTCATGTTCCGCTCGACGAGCTCGAAGCCGAGGTCGCGGGCGAGCGTGATCGCCGTCTTGCGGCTGATGCCGTCGAGGATCGAGGCGCTGAGCGGCGGCGTGGAGATCACGCCGTCGCGCACGACGAAGATGTTCTCGCCCGAGCCCTCGCAGACGTTGCCGTGGTCGTCGAGGAGGATCGCCTCCTGGTATCCCGCCTTGTGACTCTCGATCTTCGCGAGGATCGAGTTCAGGTACTGGCCGGTTGCCTTGGCGGTGGGGATGAGCGAGTCCGGGCTGATGCGCCGCCAGCTCGAGACCTTCGCGCGGATGCCGTCGCGCTTGCCCTCCTCACCGAGGTAGGCGCCCCACGGCCAGCAGGCGATCGTGACGTCGACGGGGGCCTCGAGCGGGAAGAGGCCCATCGTGCCGTAGCCGCGGAAGGCCAGCGGGCGGATGTAGCACTCGCGCAGGCCGTTGCGACCGATCAGCTCCAGGGTCGCGGCCCGGAGCTCCTCGACCGAATAGGGCAGCGGCATGTAGTAGAGCCCGGCGGACTTCACGAGCCGCTCGCAGTGATCCTGATGACGGAACACGGCGGGCCCGATCTCGGTGTCGTAGCACCGAACCCCCTCGAAGACGCCCGTGCCGTAGTGGAGGCCGTGCGTGAGCACGTGGACCGTCGCGTCCTCCCAGGCGACCAGCTCGCCGTTCATCCAGATGAACTCGGCCTGCTCCATGTCGCTGCTCCTACAGCCCGGCGAGCACGGCGGCGGTCGCCTCGGCGGTGCTCGCGGTGCCGCCCAGGTCACGGGTCCGAAGGCCCTGCGCAAGGGCCTGATCCACGGCCGACTCTAGCGTCCGCGCCTCGTCCTCGAGGCCGAGTCCGTGACGGAGCAGGAGGGCAGCGGAGAGGAACGTCGCCAGCGGGTTGGCGGCGCCGGTGCCGGCGATGTCCGGGGCGGAGCCGTGGACCGGCTCGAAGACGCCGGGGGTGCCCTCCTCCCCCAGGCTGGCGCTCGGCAGCATGCCGATCGAGCCGGTGAGCATCGCGGCGATGTCGCTGAGGATGTCGCCGAAGAGGTTCTCGGTGACGATGACGTCGAACTCCGACGGTGCGGCGACGAGCTGCATGGCGGCGTTGTCGACGAGCAGGTCGTCGAGCGGGACGTCCGAGAACTCGGCGGCGTGCAGCTCGTGGACGGTCTGGCGCCACTGGCGGCTCGTCTCCAGGACGTTCGCCTTGTCGACGCTCGTGACCTTCGTGCGGGCGGCCTTGAAGGCGACGCGGGCGATCCGCTCGACCTCCTTGACCGTGTAGTGGCAGAGGTCACTCGCGTCGGTCGCGGTGCGGGTCTTCTCGCCGAAGTAGATGCCGCCCGTGAGCTCGCGGACCACGAGGAGGTCCGTGCCCTCGATGCCCTCGCGCTTGAGCGGGCTCGCGTCGTAGAGCGCCTCCAGGGGGCGCACCGGCCGAAGGTTCGCGAAGAGTCCGAGCTCCTTGCGCATCCCCAGGAGGCCCTGCTCCGGGCGGGGCGCGTTCGGGTCCGTCGTGTCCCACTTCGGGCCTCCGACGGCAGCCGAGCAGCACGGCGTCCGAGCGCTTCATCGCCGCGAGGACCTCGTCGGTCATCGCGATGCCGTGGGCGTCGATGCTCGCACCTCCGAAGACGTGCTCCTCGAAGGTCGCGTCGGGGACGAGCTTCTGCAGGAGCTCGACGGTCGGCGCGAGGATCTCGGGACCGATCCCGTCGCCGGGCAGGGTGACGATGTGGGGCATGGCCGTGAGGCTATTGACCCATGCCACGGGGCCGTACGGTGGGCGGATGGGTCGACGGCCGGAGCTCCGCGCGCTGAGCGACCCGCAGGTCCGCGACTGGATGGCACCCCGGCGGGCCGCTTGGCGGATCGCGATCGAGAACTCGGGGATCGACGGCAGCGTCGGCGCGATCGTGCGGGCGCACAACGCGTTCGCCGGCGGGGGGATCCAACTCCTCGGCCGCGCGAAGTACAACAAGCGCGCCGCGGTGGGGACCCACCAGCACGAGCCGGTCCGAGTCCTCGATCTTCCCGACGGCTCGCCCCTCGTGAGCGTGGAGCCCGATCCGACGCTTCCTCCGCTGCCGTCGGAGCTCTGGTCGGAGGCGACCTACGTGCTCGGGCACGACGGCGTGGGGCTCTCCCCCGGCATCGCGGCGCGCTGCGACGCGCGCTTCGGACCGCCGCCCGGCTGGGGCGGCGCCACCTCGCCGGCGATGCTCGCGCACCTCCTGATGGCCCGGCTGCGGGGCGGCGTGTTCGCAGATCCACCGATGAGGGCGCTCCGGGAACACGCCGCGGCGACGCCGGCATGGATCGGCGGCTGGGAGCGGCTCACCCGGGCCGAGCAGAAGGCGCGGCTCGGGTTCGCCTGGTGGGTCGAAGCGTTCCCCTGGGAGGTCCGGCGCAACTGGTGGGTCTGCCTTCCCGAGGGACAGACGCCGCTGAACGCCGTCGCCGCCGCGCGGAACGCACTGGCGGCGGGCGCCGCCGGGCTCATCACCCCCGTCGACCCCGGGCCGGAACGTGCCCCGCTCGGCGAGCACTGGCGTGTGGAGCCGTTTGCGGAGACGCTCGCCCGGGCCCGCGCGGAGGGGCGCCCCGTCTTGGCGCTCGAACAGGACGGGATCTCGCTGGCCGAGGTGCCGGTGCCGGCGCGAGCCCTCCTCGTCGCTGGTCACGAGATTCACGGGCTCTCTCCCGAGCACCTGCGGGCCTGCGACGAGCGGCTGACGCTCCCCCAGTGGGGAAGCGTCAACTCGCTGAACGTGGCCAGCGCCCTGGGCCTCGTGCTGGACCGGGTCGCGCAGGAGCCGAACTGATCAGCAGGTCGGCGCGACGCGGCCGTCGGAGCCGGTGTAGACGTAGGTGTCGGTCACGTAGACCCCGCGACCACCGCCGATGTCGATCAAGTCCCAGATGTTCGAGATTCCGAACTTGCCGCGCACCCGCTGGCCCGACTTCTGGCAGACGATCTTCACGCCGGTGCCGCTGGCGAACTTCCGGACCACCGTGGCGGAGGTCGAGACCCCGCGGCGGCCCGAGACCCGCAGGCCGTTATCGGTCTGGATCCGCGCCGCGAAGCGCGACGAGATCGCCGGGAGCTTCACGCCCTTGCCCGACCCGCTCGGCTTGGAGCTCGGCGTCGGCGCCGACGTGCCGCAGTTGGCGCTCTTCATCGTGGTGGCGCTGCCGTAGCGCGCGTACGTCGGCGAGGGGCTGCCGTTGAAGGAGGCCTGCACGACGCTCCCGTTCTGGCGCTGCTCGTAGTGCAGGTGAGCGGAGAACGTGTACTTGGCGCTCGACTTCCCGAGATGACCGATGAGCTGGCCGCGCTTGACGCGGGCCCCCGCGCCGACCCCACGGTCGCGGAGATGGGCGTAGAAGGTCGACTTGCCGCCGCCGTGGTCGATCTCGATCGCGTTGCCATATCCGTTGGTCGTGTAATAGGTGGAGACCTTCACCACGCCGGCGCCTGCCGCGAGAATGGGCATCCCGAGATCGGTGTCCCCGCCGCCAAGGCCATTGAAGTCGATGGCGTTCGCCGGTTTATGGCCGGAGTACGCCTTGCCGGTGACGGTCTGGTTGCACGTGAACGGCATCTGCAGCACGTCGGCCTGCGCGGCCGAGGCGCCGGCGGTCCCGAGAACGGCGACGGTGATGGTCGTCGTAACGAAGGCTCTGAGCATGGCGGGATCTCCTGGGTGGTTGGGGTCGCCGGCCCGGCTTGACGATGTCAATGCCGGACCGGTGGAGCCATCCTCCCCGAAATCTCGCGCCGTGCACCGCACGCTCACGAAGCTCTCACGCTGCGCGATACCAGCTTGAGGCAGGCAGGCCGAAGGGTCGCTCAGGCGACCTTCAGCGTGTCCGGCCCATAGCGCTCGCCGTCGGCCTCGTAGGCGACGATTGCGTCGTCCTGCTCGAGCGTCAGCGCGATGTCGTCGAGGCCGTTCAGGAGCCGGTGCTTGATCTCCGGGTCGATCTCGAAGGACGCCGTGCCGCCGTCCCAGCGGACCTCCTGCGCCGCCAGATCGACCTGCGCGTGCCCGACCTCCGCGATGGCGTCGACCTCCTCGCCGGTCAGCTCGACCGGCAGCAGCCCGCACTTCGTGCAGTTCGACTTGAAGATGTCCGCGAAGCTCTTGGCGATGACCGCCTTGAAGCCGTAATCTTCGAGCGCCCACGGGGCGTGCTCGCGGCTCGAGCCGCAGCCGAAGTTCCGGCCGGTCACGAGGATCTGGTTGACGGGAAGCTCCCAGCCGGGCTCCTTCGCCCAGTCGTAGAAGAGGAACTCGCCGAAGCCGGTCCGCTCCACCCGCTTCAGAAACTGCTTGGGGATGATCTGGTCGGTGTCCACGTCGTCGCGCTTGAGCACGGAGACGGGGCCGGTGATGGTCTCGATGGCGTCCATTAGTTCCAGTCCCTGATGTCGACGAAACGGCCCTCGATGGCGGCCGCGGCGGCCATCTGGGGGGAGACGAGATGCGTCCGGGCGCCCTTGCCCTGGCGCCCCTCGAAGTTGCGGTTGGAGGTCGAGGCGACCCGCTCGCCCGGGGCGGCGATGTCCGGGTTCATGCCCAGGCACATCGAGCACCCGGCGGCCCGCCAGTCGAAGCCGGCGGCGCGGAAGATCTCGTCGAGGCCCTCCGACTCGGCCTGCGCCTTGACCTGCACCGAGCCCGGGACGACCATCGCGTTGACCGAGCTCGCGACCCTGCGACCCTCGACCATCTTGGCTGCGGCCCGCAGATCGCCGATCCGCGAGTTCGTGCACGAGCCGATGAAGACGCGATCGAGCTTGATCTCCTCGATCGGGGTCCCACCCGTGAGGCCCATGTACTCGAGCGACCGCTCGTCACCCTCCGAGCCGGGCTCGGGCACGGCGCCGTCGACCTGTGCGACCTGCGCGGGGTTCGTGCCCCAGGAGACCATCGGGCTGACCGCGCCGGCGTCGACGAGGACCTCCTTGTCGAACGTCGCGTCGAGATCGGAGTGCAGCGTCAGGATGCCCTGCTCCTGGAAGGCCGGGCGGCCCCGCAGGTACTCGAGCGTCCTGACGTCGGGGGCGATCATGCCCGCGCGGCCGCCGCCTTCGATCGTCATGTTGCACATCGTCATCCGGCCTTCCATCGACATGTCGGAGATGACGTCACCGACGTATTCCACGACGTGCCCGGAGGCGCCGTCGACGCCGATCTGTCCGATGGTGGCGAGGATCAGGTCCTTCGGGGTGACCCCGTGGCCGAGCATCCCCTCGTAGTCGATCCGCATCGACTTCGGCTTCGACTGGACGAGGCACTGGGTGGCGAGCACGTGCTCGACCTCCGAGGTCCCGATGCCGAAGGCCAGGGCGCCGAACGCGCCGTGGGTAGCGGTGTGGGAGTCGCCGCAGACGATCGTCATCCCCGGCTGGGTGACCCCGAGCTCAGGCCCGATGACGTGGACGATGCCCTGGTGCTCGGAGCCGAGCGAGTGAATCGGGATCCCGAACTCCGCGCAATTGGCCTCGAGCGTCTCGACCTGGACGCGGGAGAGCTGATCCTTGATCCGCGCGGCGACGGGGGTGCCGTCGGTGGGGACGTTGTGATCGGCGGTGGCCAGCGTGCGGTCCGGGCGACGGACCTTGCGGCCGGCCAGGCGCAGGCCGTCGAAGGCCTGCGGGCTCGTGACCTCGTGCACGAGGTGCAGGTCGATGTAGATGAGACCGGGCGCGACCTCGTGGGCCGCCCAGATCTTGTCGAACAGGCTTTGGTTCAGGGTCGTCATGAGCGTCGCAGTCCGGCTGACACGATGGCCAGCAGGACCGCCTCCTCTCGGGTCGGGTTCTCGAAGTGGTGTTCCAGGTCGGCGTCGAAGGTGACGCAGTCGCCCGCGGCTAGGTGGTGCTCCTCGTCGTCGATGACGAGGACGAGGGCGCCGCGCTCGACGAGCGCGATCTCGCGGGCGCCCGCCTCGTGCATCGGCGGGTCCCCGGCGTCGCCGGTGCGGGCACCGGGCGCGAGGACGTGGCGGGAGAGCTCGGCGCGCTGCCCAGGCAGCGGCGGGGTGAGGATCTCGAAGGCGTGCGGGCCGTCCCCGCCGCGCCGGCGATCCGCGGCGCGGACGACGGAGACGACGCCGCCCTCGTCGAGTCGGAGCAGCTGAGAGAGGCGCAGATCGAGCCCGGCCGCGATGCGGGAGGCGATCTGGAGCGTCGGGGAGGTCTCCCCCCGCTCGACCTGCGAGAGCATCGGCGCACTCACGCCGGAGCGCTCCGACAGGTCACGCAGCGAGAGGTCCATCGCCTCGCGGAGGGCGCGGACGCGGGGACCGATGAGGATCGCGCGTTCGGTGGTCTCCGTGGCGGCCATTCCGCTCGTACGTTATCACGTACAAGCGGCTGGCCCCGACGCTACGGCGTGTCCGCGAGCTCTTCAGCCGGGGTCCCGGCGAGCGCGCTCGCCTGCGCCACCGCGTTCGAGAGCGCGCGCACGTAGGCCCGCGCGGCGGCCTCGATGATGTCAGTCGCGACCGCCTGGCCCGAGCCGGTGACCCGCTCCCCGGTGAGCACGCCCGGGGTGTCGGTGCGGATCGCCGCCGCCGGGTCGCCGAGCTCGACGACCACGTTGGCCTCGCCGAGCGCGTCGGCGTACGGCGTCACAGCGTCCACGCGAAACTCGCGCAGCCGGGCGTCGATCTTCGTGGCGGCGTTGATCGCCTTGAAGATGGCGTCGACCGGGCCGTCGCCGGTGAAGGAGCCCTCCGCGGACACCCCGTCCGGATCGGAGAGGGTGACCGTGGCGTGCGGGGGGCGGCGGGAAGAGGCCTCGACGTCGAAGCTGTCGAGCGTCCATCCGGTCTCGGCGACCCGCAGTTCGTCGGTGACGAGGGCCTCCAGGTCCATCGCGCTCACCGACTTCTTCAGGTCGGCGATCTCCTTGAAGCGCTTGAACGCCGCGTTCAGGGTCGGCCCGTCGACCTGGTAGCCGAGCTCCTCCAGCGCCGCCTTCAGCGCGGCCCGGCCGGAATGCTTCCCGAGCACCAGCGAGACCGTCTCCAGCCCGACCGTGCGCGCGTCCATGATCTCGAACGTCGAGCGATCCTTCAGCACCCCGTCCTGATGGATGCCCGACTCGTGCGCGAACGCGTTACGCCCGACGATCGCCTTGTTCGGCTGGATCGCGTAGCCCGTCAGCCGGCTGACCAGGCGCGAGGCCCGAGCGATCTCGGTGGTCTCGATCTTCGTGTGCAGCCCCTCGTTGCTCTGCGCACGGACGTGCAGGAGCATCACGATCTCCTCGAGCGACGCGTTCCCCGCGCGCTCGCCGATGCCGTTGATCGCGCACTCGACCTGTCGCGCGCCCGCCTGGACCCCCGCGAAGGAGTTGGCGACGGCGAGGCCGAGATCGTCGTGGCAGTGCGTGGAGAGCGTCGCCTTGCGCAGATCCGGGACGAGCTCGTAGAGCCGGGTCAGGAACGCCGCGTACTCCTGCGGCATCGCGTAGCCGACCGTGTCCGGGACGTTGATGGTGGTCGCGCCCTCATCGAGAGCGATCTGCAGGACCTCCGCGGTGAACTCGACGTCGGCCCGGGTGGCGTCCATCGGGGAGAACTCGACGTCCTCGCAGAGCGCGCGGGCCTGGGCGACCGACGCGCGGGTGAGCCCCTTGACGCTCTCACGGTCCGAGCGCAGCTGGTGCTCGATGTGGATGTCCGAGGTGGAGCAGAACGTGTGGATCCGAGGTCGCTCGGCCTCCTTGACCGCCTCCCAGCAGCGGTCGATGTCGCCCGGGTTGGCACGAGCGAGGCCGCAGATGACGGGGCCCTCGACCTGCCGGGCGATCGTGCGGACGGCCTCGAAGTCCCCCGGGGAGGCGATCGGGAACCCGGCTTCGATGATGTCGACCCCGAGCCGCGCGAGCTGTTGGGCGATCTCGAGCTTCTCGCCGGCGTTCAGCGAGATGCCCGGCGACTGCTCGCCGTCGCGCAGGGTGGTGTCGAAGATGCGGACCTGCTGGGGATCGGACACGGGTGGTTCTCCTTGGGGATTGGACGCTGCTCGGACTTCTCTCGCGGCTTCGGGCGGCCGCCGCGCGCTGATCTCTTCCCCTAGCGGGGAAGGAGGAGAAGTCGAAGCGGCGAGAGGGAGAACTGCATCCGCGCTCGAGGGTACTACGCGCGCATCAGGGGACGAGGACGACCTTGCCGATGTTGCGGCGCTCGGACAGCATCCGGTGTGCCTCGGCGGCGTCGGCGAACGGGACCTCGGCAGCGATGACCGGCTTGATGACGTCGCGCTCGAGGAGCTCGCGCAGCGGGGTCATCCACGGCTCGAGCGTGCCGCGGTCATCCCACAGGGTGAGGATGTTCAGCCCGATGACGGCCTTCGAGGCGCTCATCTGCTCGATCAGGTTGAAGCCCCGGAGCATGGGCAGCGCCTTCGGGGCGATCTTCAGAAGGTTCTTCTTCTCGCCCTCGACGAGGCTCGCCGCCCCGAAGGCCACGAGCCGGCCCCCGGCACGGAGCAGCCCGTAGGAGCGCCGCAAGGAGGCGCCGCCGATGGCGTCCATGATCAGGTCGTAGGAGCCGGCGTGTTTCTCCCAGCCCTTCACGTTGTAGTCGAGGACGGCGTCGGCGCCGTTGGCTCGCACGGCGTCGTGCTTGCTGGCCGAGGCGGTCCCGGTGACGTGCGCTCCGGCGTCCTTCGCGATCTGCGTCGCGGCGATCCCGACGCCGCCGGCGGCGGCGTGGACAAGGACACGTTCGCCGGCCCGGAGGGAGCCGAAGCCGAGCAGGCCCGCCCAGGCGGTCGCGTAGTTGACGGGGATCGCGGCACCTTCGGCGAAGGACATCCGATCCGGGAGCGCGATGCAGTCCCCGGCCGCGACGACCACCTCCTCGGCGTAGCCGCCGAAACGGCACCCGGCCGCCACGCGGTCCCCGATCGCGCGCCCCTCCACCTCGGCGCCGACCTCGCTGATCTCGCCGGCGACCTCGTACCCGACGACTGCCGGCAGCGGCGGGGCATCGGGGTAGAGGCCCATCCGGGCCATGACGTCCGCGAAGTTCACCCCTGCGGCTCGGACGGCGATCCGGACCTGGCCCGGTCCGCACGTGGGCGCGGGGCGCTCCTGGACGGCGAGAACCGAGGTGTCTCCCTCGGCGGTGATGACGACGGCGCGCATCGGCCGACCCTACGCCCGATGGCGGTGATGCGGGGGGCCGGCCGTACGCATGCCGCACACGATCGGCCGCTACGCCATTCTTCCGCGGATGCGTCTTCGCTTCACCCCGCGCCGTGCCCTCGGGGCCACGGGCCTCGCGCTCGCCCTTCTGTTCCCAGTCGGAGCGCACGGGAAGGGCCTCGACACCGTCGTGCAGGACGACGCGAACCTGCTGCACCGCCCCGCCGCCGAGGTGATGGCTTCGATGACGCGGCTGCAGGCACTCGGGGTCGACCGGGTGCGCCTCACCGCCAATTGGTCGGTGCTGACACGAGATCCGGATTCCGAGACCCCGCCGATCTTCGATGCACGTGACCCCGCCGCGTACGAGCAGGCGCGCTGGGTCGGCTTGGACCGCGCGGTGACCGCCGCCCACGCGGTCGGGCTGAAGGTGCTGATCGACCTCGGGTTCTGGGCTCCGCACTGGGCGACCGACGATCCGCCCGGGCCGCGCGCCCGCTCGAACGTGGACCCGGTCGCCTACGCGGCCTTCGTGGAGGCCACCCTGCGGCGGTACACGGGCGGCTTCATCCCGCCGCCCGACGTCGGCCCGGCGCCGCCAAAGTCGCAGGACGACCAATTCCTGCAGAACCTCTTCGGCCCCGCCCCGCAGGAGGACCCGCAGCCCTTCACCGTCCAGCGGGACCCTCTCCCCCGCGTCGCCCAGTTCGCCCTCTGGAACGAGCCGAACCATCCGGCGCTCCTGCTCCCCCAGTGGAACGGCACCGGGAAGGACGCCGCCCCGGCGAGCCCCGGGGTGTACCGGCGGATGCTCGTGGCCGCCGTGCCGACCGCGCGCACGGTCCGACCCGACGCGGAGCTGCTCGTCGGCAACACCTCGAGCACGGGCGGGAGCGCCGGCAGCGGCGCCGTCGCCCCGCTGCGGTTCGTGCGCGAGCTCGCCTGCGTCGACCGCAAGCTGCGACCGCTCGCCACGCCGGAGTGCGCGAACTTCACCCCGATCGACGGGGACGGCTGGGCTCACCACCCGTACAACCGGAACGTCCGCCCGGACACGCCCGCCGACCCGAAGAAGCCCGACGACGTGAGCGTCGCCCAGCTCGGCAAGCTCGGCCTGCTGCTCGATCGGCTCGCGCGCAGGGGACGCATCGCCCCCGGGCTCAAGCGGATCCACGTCACCGAGTTCGGGTACGAGACCATCCCGATCCCGCGTCGTCCCCGCATCTCGATGCTGACGCAGGCTCGCTGGCTGCCGTGGGCGGAGTCGATCGCCGAGCGCCAGCGGGGCGTGGTGAGCTGGGCCCAGTTCCTGCTGCGCGACCAGCCGCCGGCGAAGGTCCGCGTCTCGGACTCCTCCGCCCGCCCGTTCGGTGAGTTCGGTACCGGGCTCGACGAATCGGACGGAACCCCGAAGCCCGCCGCGCTCAGCTTCGGAGCCGGGCTCTTCGCGCGTCCGTCCGGGGCTCGCAACGTCGCCGTCTTCGTGCGGCTTCGCCTCGGCAGGAAGCCGCGCACCGTCGGCGTCGAGGAGCGTCGCGGCCGGACGTGGCGACGCGTCGCCACGCGGCCCGCACGGGGCGGGCGGCGGTCGCTGAACTTCGTCATCGACGGCCAGGACTCGACGACCCGGATTCTGCCCGGGCGAGCGGGTGCTCGGTACCGACTGCTCGTTCGGCGCACCGGCGAGGCGGCGTTCCGGAGCCTCGACGTCGGGGTCGTCCGACCGCTCAGGAGCTCATCCAAGCGGTGAGGTCGGGACTCGCGGGGCCCCATCGCGGGTAGTTCCCCCGGTATGCCCGCGCGCCCGACCGGCTTCCCCTCGAACGACGCGCAAGACGACTTCTCCCGCGCACGGCGCAAGCAGGCCCGGCGGAAGCTCGCGCGGCGCTTCGAACGGGGCGGCGCCGACGTCGACCTGATCCTCCCGTTCGACGAGGTCGTCGACGCGCTCGGCCGGACGGGCGAACGGGACCTCGGGGTCCAGCCGGTGGAGCTCGACACCGTCGTGGGGACCGTGGACCGCGGGCGAGGCGGCTTCGACCGCTCGTTCGCCCCGACGACATCCCGCGTGCGGGTCCGCTGGGAACGGATCGCCGAGCGGATGCGCCGGGGCGGCGACCTCCCCCCGATCAGCGTGTATCGGGTCGGCGAGATGCACTTCGTCCGGGACGGACACCATCGGGTCTCGGTCGCCCGGGCGCTCGGGCTCACCCACCTCGACGGGCGGGTCGTCGAGGTCTTCGTCCGGGTCGGCGCCCAGCGCGAGCTCACGCTCGCCGACCTGCCGAAGAAGGGGCACGAACGGCTCTTCCACGAACGCGTGCCGCTCTCGGAGGACGCCAGGGCGCGCGTGACCCTGAGCGACCCCTGGGCCTACGGGGAGCTCGCGGAGGGCGTGGAGGCCTGGGGCTTCCGGGTCATGCAGGACCGGGCGGAGCTCCTCGGACGCGAGGAGGCCGCCAGGATCTGGTTCGAAGAGGAGTTCGTCCCCGTCGTCCAGATGCTCCGCGAGGCGGAGCTCGCCGCGCAGGGCCAGACCGACGCGGACGCCTACCTCGCCCTCAGCGGTGCCCGCTACCGCCTGGCCCGCACCCAGGAGTGGTCCCCGGAGATCATCGAGCGCCTGCAGCGCGAGCGCTGAACGTCTCCCGAACGGGCCGTCTCGCCTAGGACGCGTCCCCGTTCTCGCGGGTGGTCGCTGCCGCGTCGCCGCCGGTGAGCCGGCGTCCGTCCTTCGGGTCGAAGAGGTGGAGCCGCTCCACGTCCAGCCACAGCTCGGAGCTCTCCCCGGCCTTCACATCAGCGTCGGGCGAGAGCCGGACGACGACCTGCCCCCCACCCCCGGGCACGTCGCTCAGGCCGGCGTCGGCGGCGAGCTCGGCCAGCTCGTCGGAACTCGCTCCCTCGCCCTCGTAGGCGAAGTAGGCGTAGAGCTCCGAACCCATGGACTCGACCAGGTCGATCTTCGTCGTGAAGGTCATCGACGCGCCGTCGTGGTGCTCGGGTGCGAGCTCAGCCGCCTCGAAGGACTCGGGCCTGACCCCGGCGATCACCTCGCCCTCGGCCGCGTCACGCAGGCTCTCCGGCAGGTCCATCTCGCCGAAGGGCAGCGTCACCCGGCCGTCCTTGACCGTGGCGGGGAAGAAGTTCATCGACGGGGAGCCGATGAAGCCCGCGACGAACAGGTTCAGCGGACGCTCGTAGAGCTCCTTCGGGGTGTCCACCTGCTGGATGGTCCCGGCGCGCATCACGGCGACGCGGTCACCGAGGGTCATCGCCTCGGTCTGGTCGTGCGTGACGTAGATCATCGTCGTGCCCAGGCGCTGCTGGATCCGCGAGACCTCGGTGCGGGTCTGCGTGCGCAGCTTCGCGTCCAGGTTCGAGAGCGGCTCGTCCATCAAGAAGACGGCGGGGTTACGCACGATCGCCCGGCCCATCGCCACCCGCTGACGCTGGCCGCCGGAGAGGTTCGCCGGCTTACGGTCGAGGTGATCGGTGAGGTCGAGGATCTTCGCGGCCTCCTCGACCTTCGTGTCGATCTCCTTTTTGTCCACCTTGGCGAGCTTGAGCGCGAAGCCCATGTTCTCGCGCACGCTCATGTGGGGGTAGAGCGCGTAGTTCTGAAAGACCATCGCGATGTCCCGGTCCTTGGGCGCCTTGTCGTTGACGACCTCGTCACCGATGGAGAGCTCTCCGTCGGAGATGTCCTCGAGGCCGGCGATCATCCGCAGCGCAGTCGACTTCCCGCAGCCGGAGGGACCGACGAGGATCACGAACTCCCCGTCGGCGACCTCGAGGTCGATCCCCTTGACGGCCTCGAAGCCGTCCGCGTAGCGCTTGGTGACGTTGTCGAGCTTGATGGAAGACACGGGTTATCCCTTCACGGCGCCGGCGGTCAGGCCCGCGACGATTCTGCGTTGGAAGATGAGGACCATGATCACGATGGGAATGGTCACGATGATCGCGGCCGCCGCGATCGAGCCGGTGGGCGCTGAGAACTGGGAGGCGCCCGTGAAGCTCGAGATGGCGGCCGGGACCGTCTGGGACTTGTCGGTGGAGGTCAGCGAGATCGCGAAGACGAAGTCGTTCCACGCGAAGATGAACACGAGGATCGCCGTGGTGAAGACCCCCGGCGCGGCGAGCGGCACGATGATCTTGCGGAACGCCTGGAAGGGCGTTGCGCCGTCGACCTGGGCGGCCTGCTCGAGCTCCCAGGGGATCTCCCGGAAGAACGCGCTCAGCGTGTAGATCGCCAGCGGGAGCGTGAAGGTCATGTACGGGATGATCAGGCCCTGCCAGGTGTCGAAGAGCCCGAGCGTGCGCCAGAGGTTGTAGAGCGGGCCGACCACCGAGATCGGCGGGAACATCGCGATGGCGAGCGCGGCGGTGAGGATGAGCCGCTTCCCCGGGAACTCGAGCCGGGCGATCGCGTAGGCGGCGGCCGCCGCGAGCGTCACGGCGATGATCGTCGAGATGACCGCGATGCCGAGCGAGTTGAAGAGCGCCTTCGTGAAGACGTCGCCACCGCTGCCGGTGAAGATCCCCTTGTAGTTCTCGAGCGACCACTTGGCGGGGATGAGCCGGCCGTCGGTGACGGTGTCCGAGCTCTTCAGCGAGAGCGACAGGATCCAGCCGACCGGGAAGAGGGCGGCGATCACGACGACCAGGTTCACGCTGAACCAGCCGAAGAGCTTGTCGGGGGAGCGATCGGTCATGTCAGGAGTTCCCCGTCTGCTCGTCGAGATTGGCACCGAGCAGCTTCACGAAGGCGGCCGCGATGAGCACCACGCTGAGGAAGATCAGCACGGAGACTGCGGAGCCGAGGCCGAGGTTCAGCCTGCTCAGGAGCGTGTTGTAACCCAGGACCGACACCGTCTCGATGGATCTGTTGCCGCCGCTGTTGGACAGGATGTAGACGGTGTCGAAGATCCGGAACGCGTCGAGCGTGCGGAAGAGCAGTGCGACGAGGATCGCGGGCTTCATGAGCGGGATCGTGATCCGCCAGAAGCGTTGCCAGCCCGTCGCGCCGTCGATCTTCGCGGCCTCGTGGAGCTCGTCGCTGACGAGCGCGAGGCCGGCCAGAAGCAAGAGGGCCATGAACGGCGTGGTCTTCCACACCTCTGCCGCGATCGCCACGATGAACGTCGAGACCGTGGAGGTCTGGGCGAGTGGATCGGTCTGGTCGCTGATGATCCCGAGCGAGCTCAGCAGCCCGGGCATGAAGCCGCCCTCCGCCTTCGCGAAGGCCAACCGCCACGCGAAGGCCGCCACCACGGTGACGATGCCGTACGGGATGAGCGCCGAGGTGCGGATGAGGCCGCGACCGAAGATCGCGCGGTGCATGGCGAGCGCCAGGAGCATGCCGAGCACGAGCTCGATGCTGACCGACGCGAGCGTGAGGATCACCGTGTTGAGGACGTCCCGCCACCACAGCGGCGAGCTCAGCACCGTCACGTAGTTCGAGAGGCCGACGAACTCGGACTGGTCGGGGAAGCGCAGATCGCTCTTCTGCAAGGAGAGCCAGATCGCGTTGCCGATCGGGTAGGCGGTGACGAGGAGCATCACGATCGCGGCCGGCGCGCAGAGCATCCAGCCCAGCTTCCGTTCCGCCTTGGCCCGCTCCGAGAGGGGCTTCTTCTCAGTGCTGCTCACAGCAGTCCCTCCGACTTGAGCGCCTTCTCGATCTTGTTCTCGAGCTCCTTGCGGGCCGCTTGGCCTCTCACGCGGCCGGGCGGAGAGAGCGTCGTCGCGACCGCCAGCGAGAGGTCTGCGTAGGCCGGGGTCTGCGGCCGCACGCCGCCGTCTTCGATCTGCTTCTTGATCAGGTCGGCGAACGGGTAGTCCTTGCGGAACGTCTCGTCCTCGTAGACCGTCGAGATGGTCGGGGGCAGCCCACCCTCCGCGGCGGCGACCTTCTGGTTCTTCTCGTTGCGGAGGCACCGAGCGGCGTCGAACGCCTCCTTCTTGTGCTTCGAGTAGTTCCCGACGCCGAAGTTGAAGCCGCCGATCGGCGCCTTGACCGGCTTGCCGCCCTCCACCGCGGGGTACGGCGCCCAGCCGATGTCGTCCTGGAACTTCTTGGAGACGTCGGCGCCGGAGGGATAGATGAAGGGGTAGTTCACCTGGAAAGCCGCGGCCCCGGACTCGAAGGCGATGCGATTCTGGTCCTCCTTCTGCGAGGAGAGCGACGGGTCAGCGGCCTTGGAGTCGGCGAGCTTCGCGATGATGTTCGCGGCCTTCGTCCAGGCCTCGCTCGGGTCGGCCTCCTGCGGGCCCTTGATGATCTGGCCGCCGGCCGAGGCGACGAGGGCGTTGAACCAGACGGTCATGCCCTCGTAGGCGGCGCCCTGGATCTCGATGCGTCCGCCCTTCTCCATCTTCGAGGCCGTGTCGATGAGCTCGTCCCACGTCTTCGGCGGCTCGCCCTTGACCAGGGACTTGCGGTACCAGAGCAGCTGGGTGTTCGAGTTCGCCGGGGCGGCGTAGAGCTTGTCCTGGTAGGTGGCCGTGTCGTACGGGCCGGTGAGCGACTCGTCCTTGATCTCCTTGGCGAGGTCGTCGGGCCACTGGGCCACCCAGCCGGCCTCCGCGAATTCGGAGGTCCACACGACGTCCATCGACATGATGTCGATCGAGGAATCCTGGGCGGCGAGGCGCCGGACGAGCGACTGGCGCTGCGTGTCGGCGTCGTTGGCGAGCGGCTGGAAGGAGATCCGGTACTCGCCGTTCGAGCCCTTCGTGCAGTTCTCCGCGGCGGTGCGGAACGCGCCGGAGGGCTCGTTGTAGGCCCAGAACTGGAGCTTGACCGGCCCGCGGGCGGAATCGCCCCCACCACCGCAGGCGGCGAGGACGAGGGCGGCGTATGCCGCGAAGGCGACTGCGATGACCCGGGGCATTTGACGAGGTGTCTATCCACTCCCGACCAGATTCACACCACCCGGACGATCTTTGCTGCTCCGGGCGCCAGGAGATCGTCCGTCGTGGGGTCCGTCGCGTGGACCGATTGGCCTTCGAACGGACACGGTCGCGGCTCGCTCGCCGTATTCACCGCGATGCCATGGGCACCTCGTCGGAACGAGAGGACGCCGGTCTCCGCGGTAAGGCGTTCGACCGGACCGTGCAGCTCGCGACGTATGGCGATGAGGGCCCGCGTGGCGGCGAGCGGCGAGTCCGAGCTGGCGCGCTGCCGCTCGACACAGCCCGCGGGCGGCGAGACGACCTCGAGCCACGGAGTCCCGTCGGTGAAGCCGTGGTGCCGTGCGTCCTCGGTCCACGGCATCGGATGCCGGAACGGGTCACGGCCCGCCCGGTCGTACGGCGGCTCGGTGCTCGCGGCGCCCGGCCCGTTGCCGAGGGCGAGCTCGTCGCCCTGGAAGAGGAAGACCTCGCCGGGCAGGCTGAGCAGGAGCAGGGCCGCGGCGGCGACGTTCCCGCGACCGATGCGATCCGTCAACCGCGGGAAGTCGTGGTTCGAGAGGACCCAGGCGGGAGCCTCGGTCGCGAGCCCCGCCCGGATGCCGTCGGCCAGCGAGTCGGCGTTCCAGTCGGCGAAGAAGAGCTCGAAGCGGAAGCTCGCATCGAGAGCGGCCAGGTAGGGCGCGTGCCGGCTCGTCGCGAGGCCGATCTCCCCGACGAGGAAGGCGTCCGCTCCGGCGCCCTCGCGTAGGGCGCGCAGCGGCTCCTCCACGCCCGGCTGATCCGAGGAGCGGGTGTGCTCGAGCGTCTCGTAGTCGCTGTCGCCGGCCAGCAGCCGGCGCGAGGTCGCCGGGGGATCGTCGCGGAGCTCCGGATCCTTCAGGAGCTGCTGCAGGGCGTCGAGCCGGAAGCCGGCGACCCCCTTCGACCGCCAGAACGCGAGCACCCCGGCGAGCTCGCGGGCGACCTCGGGGTTCCGCCAGTCGAGATCTGGCTGCTCGGGGTAGAACGAGTGCAGGTACCAGCCGCGGCCGTGCGGGTCCTCGCTCCAGGCGGGGCCGCCGAAGTTTGCCCGCCAGTTGTTCGGCGGACCGTCGACCGGTGACCAGACGTAGAGCTCGGGCCGGTCCCGGAACCACGGGTGCTCGATGCTCGTGTGACAGGGGACGACGTCGAGCAGCAGGTCGATGCCGTGCTCCCGCGCCGCCCGCGCCAGGCGCTCGACGTCCTCCACGGTGCCGAACGCCGGATCCACGGAGCAGTAGTCCGCGACGTCGTATCCACCGTCGGCCATCGGCGACGGGTTGATCGGGGAGAGCCACAGCGCGTCGACCCCCAGCCAGGCCAGATGGTCGAGGTGCGCGGTGATGCCCGCCAGGTCCCCGAGCCCGTCGCCGTCGGCATCGGCGAAGGAACGCGGGTAGACCTGGTAGACGACCATCGCTTACAGGTTGACGGTGCGCCCCGCCGTGAAACCGTCCCCGGTGGCGATCGTGTCGACGACCGCCTGCGGGACCGCCTCGTCGGTCGTGACGACCATGACCGCGCTCACGCCGTCCTCGTCCCTCGCGTGGCCTACGGCGGCGGACTCGATGTTCACGCCCGCCTCGCCGAAGGCCGAGCCGACCCGACCGACCATGCCGGGCTGATCGGCGTACTTGAAGAGCGCCACGTGCTCCTCGAGCTGGAGGTTGAAGCGCTGCCCCCATGCCTCCAGGAGGTGCGGGCGGTGCTTGCGACCGACGACGGTGCCTACGACGCGGGTGGACTGCTCGCCCGCCACGACGGTGACACGCATGAGGTCGGCGAAGTCACGGGCGCTCGTGCGCTTCGACTCCACGACTGTGATTCCGCGCTGCTCGGCCACGCTCGGCGCGTTGACCGCGTTCAGCTCCTCCTCGGTCTTGCCGTCGAGGACCCCGAGCAGGACGGACACGCCGAGGGGCCGGGTGTCGCGCTCGCCGATGCGGCCGAGGTACTCGATCTCGATCTGGTCGACGCTCTTGCCTTCGACCAGCGCCATGGCGAGCTTGCCCAGGTGACGGGCCAGCGGCTCGAAGGGGCCGAGGATCTCACGGTCCTCGGCGGCGACGGCCGGGACGTTGACCGCGGTCGTGACGGTGCCCCCGGTGAGCGCGGCGACGACCTGCTCGGCCGCCTGATACCCCGCGCGGTCGGTGGCCTCCGCGGTGCTCGCACCCAGGTGCGGGGTGACCACGACCTGCGGGTAGGAGAAGAGCGGGCTCTCGGTGATCGGCTCGGTCTTGAAGACGTCGAGCGCGGCTCCCCCGACCTTGCCCGAGTCGAGGGCCTCGACCAGATCCTCTTCCACGATGAGCGGGCCGCGGGCGACGTTCAGGATGCGGACGCCGTCCTTCATCTTCGCGAAGGCCTCCGCGTTCAGCCAGCCCTCGGTCTCGGGGGTCTTCGGCAGATGGACGGTGATGAAGTCCGCGACCGCGTAGACGTCGTCGGAGGTCTCCGCGTGGTCGACCCCCATCTGCGCGTAGCGGTCCGCGCCGACGAACGGGTCGAAGGCGACGATCTTCATGCCGAAGCCCTGCGCGCGTTGGGCGACGAGCTGGCCGATGCGGCCGAAGCCGAGGATGCCGAGAACCTTGTCCTGGACCTCGACGCCGGAGAACTTCGAGCGCTCCCACTTCCCGCTCGTGAGGCTGGCGTGAGCCTGCGGGATGTTCCGGGCCAACGCCAGCAGCAGCGCGACGGTGTGCTCGGCCGCGGTCACCACGTTCGAGGCGGGGGCGTTCGCGACGATGATGCCCTTGGCCGTCGCGGTCGGGACGTGGACGTTGTCGACCCCGACGCCGGCCCGGCCGATCGCCCTGAGGTTTCCCGAGTTCTGCAGGACCTCCTCGGTGAGCTTCGAGGAGGAGCGGATGAGGATGCCGTCGTACTTCCCGAGCTCGGCGGCGAGCTCGCCGTCGGCCCAGTCGGTCTTGACGGTGACGTCGAAGTGCTCTTTCAGCAGATCGATGCCGGAGGCGCCGATGTTCTCGGCGACGAGGACTTTTGCACTCATGACTGGGCCTCCACGACGGCGTCGATACAGGCGGTGAGCGCCTTGACGTCGTCCGGGTCGATGGCGGGGAACATGCCGACACGCAGCTGGTTGCGGCCGAGCTTGCGATACGGCTCGGTGTCGACGATGCCGTTGGCGCGCAAGGTCGCGGCGACCGCGGCGGCGTCGACCGACTCGTCGAAGTCGACGGTGCCGACGACCAGGGAGCGCTTGGCCGCGTCCTGCACGAAGGGCGTGGCGAAGCTGCTCCGCTCCGCCCACTCGTAAAGGTGGGTCGAGCTCTCGGTGGTCCGCCCGACCGTGTACTCGAGGCCGCCGTTCGCGTTCATCCACTCGACCTGGTCGGCGAGCATCAGCAGGGTCGCGACCGCGGGGGTGTTGTAGGTCTGGTCCTTCTTCGAGTTCTCGAGCGCCGTGGTGAGGCTCAGGGACTCGGGGATCCAGCGGTCGGTGCTCTCCCCGAGCTCGGCGATGCGCTCCTGCGCGGCCGGGCTGAGGAGCGCGAGCCAGAGGCCGCCGTCGGAGGCGAAGCACTTCTGCGGGGCGAAGTAGTAGGCGTCGGCCTGGCTCGCGTCGAGCGGGAGGCCGCCGGCGCCGGAGGTCGCGTCGATGAGCACGAGGGCGTCGCCGTCCGGGCGCGCGACGGAGCGCATGACCCCGGTGCTCGTCTCGTTGTGGGCCCAGGCGACGACGTCGACGGCCGGGTCCGACTGGGGCTCCGGGGCGTCGCCCGGCTCGGCCTTGACGACGATCGGGTCCTTGAGGAAGGGCGCGCCCTTGGTGACGGTCGCGAACTTGTTCGAGAACTCGCCGAAGCTCAGGTGGAGCGCCTGCTCGCGGACGAGGCCCGCGGCGGCGGCATCCCAGAAGGCGGTGGCGCCCCCGTTGCCGAGGGCGACCTCGTAGCCCTCCGGCAGGCTGAAGAGCTCGGCGAGCCCGGCGCGGACGCGGCCGACGACGGCCTTGACGGGCTTCTGACGGTGGCTCGTGCCCATGACCGGCACGCCGTTCACGGCGGCGTTGAGGCTCTCGAGCTGGGCGGGACGGACCTTGGACGGGCCGCAGCCGAAGCGGCCGTCGGCGGGCTTGAGGCCCTCGGGAATGACGAAATCGGTGCTGGACGGCATGGGCGGATCCTCGCAGTTGGTGTCGCGGACGGCGGGGTGCCCAGGCGCGCGGCGGTGCTCAGGTGCTGCGTCGGACCGCTCCCCGGTGGTGGCTCCACCTCGCATGCGCCAGTCGCGCCGACGTTCTGAGCCTAGCGAACGCTCTTCGTGGTTCCGGCGGGGGCTTGGCCAGGCGCCCGAGCCTCACCCCTCCCCGCTGAGCATGGATCCAACCCCGCCCCATGGGGGTTGATCCATGGTCACCAACTTCGTGGTCGTGAGGATTGATCGAACCCCGCACCGTGGGGGTCGATCAATCCTCACCGAACGGCGTCGACCCGCCGGCGTCCGCCCCGTCCGCGTGGGCGCTTCGACCTGGAAAGCGCGCACAACGTCACACATTGCGGTCGAAGTCGTGACACGTCTGCGGAGGAGACGGATCGGCGCCGTTTGGTCCGGCACGGTGAGGCCATGTCCAACGCCGACCACCTGTCCGCTTCACCGCCCACGCCGCGTGCGCTGCGACGACAGCGGGCGTCCCGTCTGGCCGAGGAGCAACGCGGCGTCCTTGCCCGACGCCAGCTCGTCGCGCTGGGCTGGTCGACGTCGGCGATCGACCGCGGCTTGGGAGACCGGCTGCTCCGGCCCGTCTGGCCCGGGGTCTACGGCTACGGCCATTGCGTGCTCACGCCCGACGGTTGGCTGGCGGCCGCGGCACTCGCCGCCGGGGCTGACTCGGCGCTCGCCGCGCGCGCCTCCGCCGCCGCTCGCGGTCTGCTCAGGCCGTGGTCGAGGATCGACGTCATCAGCACGGGTCAGCGTGGGCTCCGACTTCCGGGACTGCGCGTTCACCAGGTGGACCTCCGACCCGAGGAGCGGGACGTCCACCGCGGGCTGCCCGTCACCACCCTCGCCCGCACTGCCCTCGACGTCGCCGCCATGGAGGGGATGAGCCGCGTCAGTGAGCTGCTCGACGAAGCGCTTCTGGCCGAGCAGTACGACCACGCCGAGATGCGGGAGCTGCTGGCGGCACGACGCGGGTGCCGCGGCATCGCCCAGCTCAGAGCGGCCGTCGAGCTCCTCGGCGCCCAGGGCACGGTCTTCCGCTCTCGCCCCGAACGCGCCGCCCGCGACCTCCTGCTGGGTGCCGGCGCGGCGCCGCCCAGGGTGAACGCGTGGTTTCCGACACGTGCCGGGCACGGGTACGAGCTCGATCTCTGGTGGCCGGAGCTCATGAAGAACTTCGAGATCGACGGGCCGCGCCACCGGCTGCCGAACCGGCAACGGCTCGACGCCCTCCGCGACGCGGAGCTCCGGCGGTTCGGGATCGAGGTCACGCGCTTCGCGAGCGAGCTCGTGACCGATTGCCCTGAACGTGCGCTCTACGAGATGCTCACAGCGCTGGACGCCGCTTGAGCAGTCGCGTGAAACCGTTCGGTGAGCATGGATCTGGCCCCACCGCACGGGGTCTCATCCATGCTCACGAACGCCGTGCCGGTGAGGATGGACCCGACCCCGCCACGCGGGGTTGGATCCATTCTCAGCGAGACGGAGGGGGGTCGGCGCGCCGCCGCCCCCACGCCGACTAGAAGTCCGGGTTGATCCAGTCCATCTGGGAGCGGAGCTCCTTGCCCGTGCTCTCGAGCTGGGTCGTCGCTCCCTCTTCACGCATGCGCTTGAAGTTCTCCTGGCCGGCGCGGTTCTCCGCGATCCACTCACGGGCGAAGGTGCCGTCCTGGATCTCGCCGAGGATCTTCTTCATCTCCGCGCGGGTCTCGTCGGTCACGATGCGCGGGCCGCGGGTGTAGTCGCCGTACTCGGCCGTGTTGGAGATCGAGTAGCGCATGCCGGCCAGGCCCTTCTCGTACATGAGGTCGACGATGAGCTTCAGCTCGTGCAGGCACTCGAAGTACGCCATCTCCGGCGGGTAGCCGGCGTCGGTGAGCGTCTCGAAGCCCGCGCGGACGAGCTCGGAGGCGCCGCCGCAGAGCACGGCCTGCTCGCCGAAGAGGTCAGTCTCGGTCTCGTCCTTGAACGTCGTCTCGAAGACGCCGCCGCGCGTGCAGCCGATGCCCTTCGCGTAGGCCAGGGCGAGCGCCTGCGCGTTGCCGGTCGCGTCCTGGTGGATCGCGACGAGCCCGGGGACGCCCGAGCCCTCGGTGTACTGACGGCGCACGAGGTGGCCCGGGCCCTTGGGGGCGGCTAGAGCGACGTCGACGCCCTCGGGAGCCTCGATCTCGCCGTAGAGGATCGAGAAGCCGTGGCCGAAGAGCAGCAAGTTGCCGGGAGCGATGCCGTCGCGGACCTCCTCCTCCCAGACCTGACGGTGGAGCTCGTCGGGGACGAGCATCATCACGACGTCACCCTCGGCGGCCGCGTCGGCGACACCCTTGACGGTGAGCCCGGCGGCCTCGGCCTCGGCGACGGACTTCGAGTCCGGGCGCAGCCCGACGACGACGTTCACGCCGGAGTCCTTGAGGTTCTGCGCGTGGGCGTGCCCCTGCGAGCCGAAGCCGATGATGGCGACGGTCTTGCCGTCGAGGAGCGTGAGGTCTGCGTCGTCGTCGTAGATCATGAGGCGTCCGATCCTAGGGACCCGGCCGCCAGGAGCGCCCTCAGGCCGTCGCGGAGACCACGAGCGTGCGCGCCGGGATCGCGAGCGTGCCGTCCGCCTGCACGAACCGCGCGAGATCCGCATCGACCGCGTCCCGGAGCTTGTAATGGTCGGCCGGGGTCAGCTCGGTGACGAGGCTCCGGAGCGAGAGCGAGCAGTCGAGCTGCTGCTCCCACCACGCGTCCGGGCTCGCCGCAGTGAAGGTGAAGTCCAGGGGCTCGATGACGATGTCGTCGGTCCAGCCCGCTCCGTACAGCAGCTCCCGCACGAGGTCGGGATCCCCGAGCGCGAAAGGGCCGGGCGTGTTCGGCGGGCTCTTCTCTGCGAAGCCGAGCTCGACCAGCCGGCCGCCCGTCATCCACGGGTTCTCGACTGCGGGCGCCCAGACCGCGAAGGCGGCGCGCCCGCCCGGCTTCAGCACCCGTCGGGTCTCGCGCAGCGCCGTCTCGGGGTCCGGGACGAGCATGTAACCCCAGCGACAGAGGACGGCGTCGACGCTCGCGGTGCCCGCGTCGATCCACTCGACCTCCATCGGCTTCGCCTCCACGACGTCGTCGAGCCCGAGCTCGGCGGCACGCGCCTTGGCGGCCTCGACCATCTTCAGCGCACCGTCGGTGGAGATGAGCTTGCCGCCGGGCCGGAGCCGGTCGGCGGCTTGGAACCCCGTGTCGCCCGGGCCGGCGGCGAGCTCGATGACCGTCTGGCCCGGCTGCGGGTCGATCGCGGCGATCAGCCAGTCGCTGACCGGCTGCGCGGCACGCTGGAACGCCTCACGGGCGTTCGCCCAGCCCGCGGCGCCGTCCTCCCAGCGGCCGCGGCTCGCGGCCCTGAAGGTGTCGGGATCGTCGATCGGGGTGAAGCCCATGGACCGAGCGTAGTCCGGCGCGGGACGGTTCAGAGCTCACGCCGCAGGAGCTTTCCCGAGCGGGTGCGCGGGAGCTCCTCGGCGAAGAAGACCGCCTTCGGGACCTTGAAGGCGGCCAGCCGGCTCGCGCAGTGCGTCTGGAGCTCCCGGGCGAGATCGTCGTCGGCCGCCCGGTCCCCCTCCACGATCACCGTCGCCACGACAGCCTCGCCCCACTGCGGATCCGGGCGCCCGTGCACCGCAGCCTCGGCGACCGCAGGGTGCTCGGTGAGCACCGCCTCGACCTCGGTCGGCGCGACGTTCTCCCCCCCGGTGACGATCGTGTCCGCCTTGCGCCCGACGAGGGTGAGCCGGCCGTCCGCGTTGAGCGAACCGAGATCGCCGGTCGCGAGCTCTCCCCCGCCCGCGACCGTCGGCCCGCTCACGTGGATCTCCCCGTCGGCGGCGATGCGGACCCGCGTGCAGAAGAGCGGCGTCCCCGCGTCGGGCTGCGGATCCCCGGGCAGCTGGGTCGTGACCTGGGAGCAGGTCTCGGTCAAGCCGTAGGTCTGGGCGACGCGGACGCCGAGCGCCGTGGCCCGTTGCTGCAGCTCCGGGGGAACGGGCGCGCCGCCCAGCAGCGCGCACCGCAGCGCCGGGGGTTCACGGAGCCCCGCGTCGAGAAGGCGGCGGAGCGTCGTCGGCACCAGTGAGACGAGCGAAACGTTCTCGGTCTGAAGCGCAGCGAGGGCCCGACCCGTATCGAAACGCTCGTGGACGAGTGCGCGGGTCCCGTAGATGACCGAGCGCGCGAGGATCGAGAGCCCGCCGACGTGGGAGAGCGGCAGGGTGCAGAGCCAGACGTCGTCGGGCTCCACGCCGAGGGCCGCAGCCGAGCCCAGCGCGCTCCAGAGCAGGTTCCCGAACGTGAGCTCCACCGGCTTCGGGGTCCCGCTCGTCCCGCTGGTCTGAAGGCCGAGCGCGGGTGCGTCCAGATCGTGGGTGGCGACGAGCGAGGTCCCGTTGACGGGAACGCGGTCGACACGGTCGATCACGAGGTCCGCGGGCGGACGCTCCCCTTCGGTGAGGCGCAGATCGTGCGGAACGGCCACCGCGCCGAGCAGCCAGACCGCGTGGAGGGCGATCACGAAGTCCGTCCCCGGCGGGAGCGCGAGCGCGACGCGCTGGCCCGGCTCCACCCCCCGGGCGGCGAGCGCGGCGGCGGCCTCCCGGGCGGCCACGAAAAGCCCCGCGTAATCGAGCGCGTTCAACGCCTTTCGCTCCGGGTGCGCGCGTGCGGCGCGGGGCAACCAGGCGTCGACGAGCATCCCGGCTCAAACGTAGCGCGGGTGTGTGGCGCGAACCCGTCCCGTTCATCGAAGTAGCCTCCCGCCCATGTCAGTGACCTGGACCCCGGTGGACGGCGCCACCTACGACGACATCCGGTACGAGCAGGACGGTGCCGGCATTGCGAAGATCACGATCAATCGCCCGGAGGTCCGCAACGCGTTCCGGCCGCAGACGCTGATCGAGCTCTCGGACGCCTTCGAGCGTGCGCGGGAGGACGAGGGCGTCGGCGTGATCATCTTCACCGGCGAGGGCGACCTCGCGTTCTGCTCCGGCGGAGATCAGCGGGTCCGCGGCGACACCGGGTACATGCCCGAAGGCGCGACCACCGGGCGCTTTCACGTCACCGACTTCCAGGTCCAGCTGCGCCGCCTGCCGAAGCCGGTGGTGGCCATGGTCGCGGGCTACGCGGTCGGCGGCGGGCACGTCCTGCACCTGGTCTGCGACTTGACGATCGCCGCCGACAACGCTCGCTTCGGGCAGACGGGGCCGCGCGTCGGCTCCTGGGACGGCGGCTTCGGCGCTTCACTGCTCCGTGACCTGGTCGGGCCGAAGAAGGCGAAGGAGATCTGGCTGCTCTGCCGCCAGTACGACGCCCAGGCGGCCCTCGACATGGGGCTCGTGAACACCGTGGTGCCGCTCGAGAAGCTCGAGGAGGAGACGGTCACCTGGTGCCGCGAGATGCTCGCCCTCTCCCCCTTCGCGCTGCGACTGGTGAAGTCGAGCTTCCACGCGCACGAGGACGGCTACGCGGGCATCCAGCAGCTCGCCCACGACACCAACCTCCTCTTCTACGGCTCGGAGGAGGCGCAGGAGGGCCGCGACGCCTACAAGGAGAAGCGCGCCCCGGACTTCTCCCGCTTCCCGCGGCGCGCCTGATGAGCGTCACCGCGCCCGCCGAGGCCGTCAGCCCGGTGAAGATCTGGATCATGGCAAGCCGCGTACGGACGCTTCCCGCGGCCGTCGCCCCGGTGCTCGTCGGCACCGCGCTCGCCGCGACCGGCGGGACCTTTCGGGTCGGCGTGTTCATCGCAGCTCTGCTCGGCGCGCTGTTCATCCAGGTCGGGACGAACCTCTCCAACGACTACTCCGACGCCCGGCGCGGCGCGGACACCGAGGACCGCCTCGGCCCCGTCCGGGTCACCGCGGGCGGGCTCGTGCCGCCCCGGCAGGTGCTGATCGCGACCGCGGTGAGCTTCGGGCTCGCGGTGGTCTGCGGCATCTTCCTCGTCTTCGCCAGCGGCATCGAGCTGCTCATCATCGGCGTGCTCTCGATCGCCGCCGGGATCCTCTACACGGGCGGGCCGCGGCCCTACGGCTACGAAGGGCTCGGAGAGGTCTTCGTCTTCCTGTTCTTCGGGATCGTCGCGGTCGCGGGCTCGGCGTTCGCGCAGATCGAGTCGTTCCCCACCGAGGCGTTCGTCCTCGCCGTTCCCGTCGGGCTGCTGGCCAGCGCGATCCTCGTCGTCAACAACGTGCGCGATCTCGACACCGACAGCCGCGTCGGCAAACGGACGCTCGCGGTGCGGATGGGTCGCTCGCGCACCCGGGCCATGTTCGCCGTGATGGTCTACGGCGCCTTCCTGACGGCGCCGCTCGCCATCTTCGGAGCGGGCCTGAACGGGTGGCTGTTCCTCTCCTGGCTCGCGCTGCCGCTGGCGGTCAAGCTCGTTCGGACCGTGCGCAACCACGCGGACGGCCCGACGCTCAACGGGGCACTGGCGGCGACGGGGCAGCTCCAGCTCGTCTTCTGCGTCCTGCTCTCCGCGGGCATCCTGGCGAGCTGAGCGGGCCGTGGAGCTGCGCGTCTCGCACCGGACGCTCCGCTTCGCCACCCCGCTGGTCACGAGCTACGGCGAGTTGGCCGAGCGCGACCTCTTCACGGTCGAGCTCGACGGCGGGGACGGCGCCGTCGGCCGCGGCGAATCGGCCCCGCTCGAGGCCTACGACGGCGTTCCCGCCGCCGCCGTGGCGGAGGCGCTCTCGCTCTACGCCGAGCTGCTGCGGGAGTTCGACGCGGACGTCCCGGGGCACATCCTGCTCGACGCCTGCCGCACCGCGCTCGAGCTGCCCGAGGCGCTCGCCGCCGTCGACCTCGCGCTGTGGGACCGCGCGGGACGGCGTGCCGGCCGCCCGGTCGCCGCGCTGCTCTCCGAGGCCCACCTGCCGGCGGTCGAGGTCAACGCGACGATCGGCGCGCTCGATCGGGCGGGCGCGGCGAGCGCGGCGGCTCGTGCGGCGGGCGAGGGCTACGGCTGCGTGAAGCTCAAGGTCGGCGTGGGCGACGACGCCGGGCGGGTCGCGGCCGTGCGCGCGGCGCTCGGGCCCGGGGTCGCGCTTCGGCTCGACGCGAACGGCGCCTGGGACGTCGAGACGGCCGTCCGGATGATCGACGCACTCGCGCCGGCCGGGCTCGAGCTCGTCGAGGAGCCCGTCCACGGCGTGCAGGCGGTCCGGGAGGTGCGGGCGCGGGTCGCCACACGGGTCTCGATCGACGAGACCGCCGACGAGCCCGGCGCGCTGACCGCAGCGGTCGCGGACGCGGTCTGCCTGAAGATCGGGCGCTGCGGCGGTATCGGCGGGCTGCTCTCCCAAGCCGCGCTCGTCCGGGCCACGGGGGCGGACGTGTACCTGGCCTCGACCATGGACGGCCCGCTGGGGATCGCCGCGGCGGTGCACGCGGCGGCGGCGCTCAAGGTGGACGTCGCCTGCGGCCTTGCGACCCTCGGCCACTTCGAGGACGCGTTGGAGACGCTGGAGCTGCGCGTGGTCGACGGCGCCATACGGGTCCCCCGGGGCCCGGGCCTCCTGACAGGGTGAGCATGGATCCGACCCCGCCGCGCGGGGTCGGATCCATCCTCAGCGGTCGGAGCCGGACAGGAGTGCGGCAAGCGCGGCCGGCGCCTCGCGAGGCAGCCCGTGTCCGACGCCGGGCAGCACGTGGAGCCGTGCGTCGGGGAGTGCCTCGACCAGCCGAGCACCGAGGGCCGTGAACTTCGCGTCCCGCTCCCCCACCACGACGTCGCACGGCATGGTGAGCTCACCGAGCCGCGACCAGAGCGGGGCCATGGCCCCCGTGCCGATGCCCCGCAGGGCGTCGGCCAGGTCCCGCGGCGCGGTCCGGCGGAGATCCTCGGACCAGGCGAGCGCCGCACTCTCCGGCGTTCCGGAGAAGATCGGCTGGGCCTGCCACTCCCGCGCGAACTCCTCGGTCCCCATCGACTCGGCTCTGCGCGCGAGCGCCGCGTCGGCCCGGGCGCGCTCGGCCCGCTCCCCCGGGTGCTCGAGCCCCGCGGTGGTGGCGACGAGCACGAGCCGTTTCACCCGCTCCGGAGCGGTTAGCGCGACGTGGAGCGCGACCCGCCCGCCCATCGAGTAGCCGGCGAGCGTGAACGGGGTGCGGGGCGCGCAGGCGAGCACGTCACGGACGCAGCCGTCGAAGCTCACCGGACGCAGGCGCGCCGAGCGTCCGTGACCGCGGAGATCCGGCGCCAGGGACCGATAGCGTGCCGGGTCGAGCTGCTCGCGCACCGCGTCCCAGGAACGTCCCGTTCCCGCGAATCCGTGGAGCAGCACGAGCTCTTCCATGACGCAGAACCTAGACCCCGCCACCCAGGAAGCCGAGGACGCGCACCGGCTCGTCCGTGCCTTCGTCGACGAGCTCGCCCGCTGCGGCGTCGCCGGGGCGGTGACGAGCCCGGGCTCCCGCTCCACCCCGCTCGTCCTGCCCCTCGCCGCCCACGAGGGCATTCCGACCTGGTCGCACATCGACGAGCGATCGGGCGCCTTCTTCGCCCTCGGCGTCGCGAAGGCGACGGGCCGCCCGGCCGTCCTGGCCTGCACCAGCGGCACCGCGGCGGCCAACTACCTCCCGGCCCTCATGGAGGCCAAGGAGGCGCGCGTCCCGCTCATCGTGCTGACCGCGGACCGACCCCCGGAGCTCCGCGAGGTCGGTGCCGGCCAGGTGATCGACCAGGTGAAGCTCTACGGCACCGCCGCGAAGTGGGCGGTCGACGTCGGGACGCACCGGGCCGACGCCGACCGCCTGCGCTGGATCCGGCAGCTCGCCGCCCGCGCCTTCTGGACCTCCCTCGAGGGCCGGCCCGGCGTCGTGCACCTCAACTGGGCCCTCCGCGAGCCGCTCGTCCTCACGCGGGAGCTGCCCGAGGACGAGAGCGGCCGGCCGGACGGACGCCCGTGGGTGTCCCGCCCTCCGCTTCCCGCCGATCCCGGCCCCGCGGCGGAGACGCTCGAGTCGATCGTGCGGGCGGCGCGCAAGGGCGTGATCGTCGCCGGTCGCCACGAGCGCCGACGCCCCGCCCTCGGCCCCGCCGTCGCCGCCTTCGCCCAGGCCGCGGGTTGGCCCGTCCTCGCCGAGCCGCTCAGCGGCGCCCGTCGCGGCCCGAACGCCGTCGCGCACTACGACGCTCTGCTCCGCGCGGAACCGCTGGCGGCCGCGACGGCGCCCGATGTCGTCCTCCGCGTCGGTGACCTCCCCACCGGGAAGCCGCTCCGGGAGTGGCTGGCGAACGCCGACGCCATCCAGGTCGGCCTCGACCCCGAGGGCGCCTGGCAGGACCCGGCCGCCACCCTGGACCTCTCGCTGCCCGCCGAGCCGGCCGCGACGCTCGCGGCGCTCACGCAGCGGCTGGCCCCCGGCCCGACCGAGCCCCCGCCGTACCTGAGCGGCTGGCTGCACGCCGACGCCCTGGCCGCCGAAGCGCTCGACGCCACCCTCGGCGAGCCGCTCTCCGAGCCCCGCGTGGCCCGCGAGCTCGGCGCCCGCCTTCCCTCCGAGGCCACGCTGGTCGTGAGCGCATCAATGCCGATCCGCGACGTCGAGACCTTCTTCCCGGCCCGGGAAAAACCGCCCCGCGTGCTCTCCAACCGGGGCGCCAACGGGATCGACGGGGTCGTCTCGACCGCGTTCGGCGTCGCCGCGGGCTCCCCCGGTCCGGTGGTCGGGCTGCTCGGAGACGTCGCGCTGACCTACGACGTCGGCGCGCTGGTCAGCGCCCGGCGGCTGCGGCTCGCCCTCACGCTCGTCCTCATCGACAACGAGGGCGGCGGCATCTTCGACTTCCTCCCCGTGAGCCGCACCAAGCCGAAGGACCGCTACGAGGTCCACGTCGCGACCCCGACCGGGCTTGACTTCGCGGAGGTGGCGGGCGCCTTCGGGCTCGCGTACCGACCTGCCACCACGGTGCCGGAGCTGCACGCGGCGCTCGACGCGAGCCTCGCCCACGACGGCGTCTCGCTCGTCCACGTCCACACCGACCGCCACCACAACGTCCGCCTGCACCGCCAGGTCTGGGCCGACGTGGCTCGGGCGCTCAGCGGCGGCTGATCAGAGCGCGAGCACGGGCAGGAGCGCCTGCAGCTTCGTCTCGGTCTCCGCGAGCTCGGCGGCGGGATCGGACTCCCGGACGACGCCGACCCCCGCGAAGCAGCGCGCCAGCGGGCCCTCGAGGAGCGCGCAGCGCAGCGCCACGCAGAACTCGCCGTCCTCGTTGAGGTCCGTCCACCCGACCGGGCCGGCGTACCAGCCCCGGTCCATGCCCTCGAGCGTCGGGATGAGCGGGCGGGCGTCGGCCCACGGCTCGCCGCCGACGGCGGGCGTCGGATGGAGCATTCCGACGAGCTCGACCGCCGGGACCCGCTGGGCGAGCTGCGCCCGGATCGGCGTCGCGAGGTGCTGGATGTTCGCCATCCGAACGACCTGCGGCTCCTCGGCCGCAGTGACCCACAGGGCGACGGGCTTGAGCGCCCGCTCGATCCTGCGCGTGACGATGGCCTGCTCGCTGCGGTCCTTCTCCGAGCGCAGGAGCTGCTCCCCGAGATGGTCGTCGACCGCCGGATCGGCGGAGCGGCGGGTGGAGCCCGCCAGGGCGAGCGTCCCGGCCCGCAAGCCGTCGCGACGGACGAGGAGCTCGGGTGAAGCGGCCAGGAAGGTCCGCTCTCCGCGGCCGACGGCGAAGACGTAACAGGAGGGGAACGCCTCCCGGAGCACGCCGAGCACCGCGCCCGCGTCGTGGTGCCGCGCGCGGCCGGTGTGGACCTGCACCTCGCGGGCGAGGACGACCTTGTCGAGCTTCCCGGCCCGGATCTGCTCGACCGCCCTGGCCACGGCGCCCTCGTAGTGCTCGGGCGGCATCGCGCTGACGACGCGGACGCGCCCGGCGGGGTCCGGATCGATGAGCGGGAGCGGGACGACCCGGAGCTCGGCGCAGCGCGCCTCGAGCGTGGCCAGGAGCGCGTCGGCGCTCGAGCCCGGGCGGGCGAGGGCGTGGAGGGTCATCCGGACGTCGTCGTCGCGGCGGGCGATCGAGACCTCCGGGACGTGGAGGGAGGCGGGTGCGTAGCCGTTCCAGTGAGGCGAGTGCCCGCCGGCGTCGGCGAAGGCGAAGCCACCGACCGCCACCGGGCCGCACCCCCGGGGATGCCCACGGTCGTCGTGGGTGTCGCAGCAGGCTTCGGCGGCCAATTGGCGCCAGCGGCCGGCGACCGCGCGGAAGCGGTCGGGACCGTCGGCCTCCAGCGCCTGCACGCAGCCGAGCGTGGCCAGCGCCGAGCGCTCCCGGTCCGGCTGCTCGAGCACGAACCACGGCTCTTCGGGCCGGCGCGAGGCCACGACGACCGCGGTCGGATCGACGCGGGGGTCGAGCCGGACGGTGATCGCGGCGAGCGCCGTCCCGCCCCGGGCGTGCCGCGCCCGCCTGATCGCGGTCTCCAGGTGGCCGCGCAGCCGCGCCCGGTCGGCCGGGGCCAGAGCGAACGGGGATGGGGCGGCGAGCACGGTCACGGTGTCACCCGGGGTACGGTCGCCGGCCCCTGGACCGCTCAGGTCTCGGCGCGGCCGCGTGAGATCGCGATCTCGCCGGTCCGCATCATCTCGATGAGCCCGAACGGGCGCACGTTGCGCTCGAACGCCTCGATCTTGTCGACCGTCCCGGTGATCTCGACGACCACCGAGCGCTTGGTGACGTCGATGACCTTCCCGCGGAAGATGTCGCAGAGCTGCATGATCTCCGCCCGCGCACCGGTGTCCGCCGCGATCTTGAACATGGCGAGCTCCCGGGAGACGGCGTCCTCGGGCTCGAGGTCCCGGATCTTCAGCACGTTGATCAGCTTGTGCAGCTGCTTCGTGACCTGATCGATCGGATGGTTGGCGCCGTCCAGCGTGATGGTGATCCGCGAGACGTGCTCGTCGTCGGTCGGACCGACCGAGAGCGTGTCGATGTTGAAGCCGCGCCGCGCGAACAACGAGGTGATCCTGGTCAGGACCCCCGGCTTGTTCTCGACGAGGATCGACAGGATGTGCTTGCGCCCGGTCCTGATGGACCCGGCCGCCTGCAGATCCTGCAGCGAGAGGACTTCCTTGACTCCTGGCTCACCCATGCTGATGCCTCGATTCGTGGGTTCGGTCACGGTTTGCGGGACAGAATCGTCGTTCGTGATGGCGCGCGGAAACGCAGCCGATGCTGGTTGCATCGGCGAGGAGCCGTGTGTCGTCGCGGGCGGCGGGGCGCCCGGAAACCGTCAGCGCACTCGCGGAACGGGGCATCCCCTACCCCACCATGTCGCGGGCGGCTTCGCCGGCGACGATCATCGGATACGTGTTCTCTTCGCGGGTGACGCGGACGTCGACCACCACGGGGCCGGGCGTCGCGATCGCCGCCCGGAGGTCGTCGACCAGCGTGCCCTTCTGCGTCAGGCGGATGCCGGTGCAGCCGTAGGCCTCGGCGAGCTTGACGAAGTCCGGGTACTGCCCCAGGTCGACGCTCGAGTAGCGCTTCTCCCAGAAGAGCTCCTGCCACTGGCGCACCATGCCCAGGTAGCCGTTGTTGGCGATGATCACCTTCACGGGGATCTGCTCCTGGGCGCAGGTCGCGAACTCCTGCGCGTTCATCTGGATCGAGCCGTCCCCGGTGATGCAGACGACGGTCTCCTCCGGGCAGCCGAGCGCCGCTCCGAGGGCTGCCGGCAGGCCGAAGCCCATCGTGCCGAGGCCACCTGACGAGATCCACTGACGCGGCCGCTTGTAGTGGTAGTACTGCGCCGACCACATCTGGTGCTGCCCGACGTCGGTCGTGATGATCGCCTCGCCGCCGGTCGCCTCGTAGACGGCCTGGATCAGCCGCTGAGGCTTGATCTCCTCGTCGGTGGTCTCCTCATAGGCGAGCGGATGCTTCGCCTGCCAGGCGCCGATCCGCTGCCACCAGTCGGTGAGCCGGGCCGGATCGGCCTCGAGCGCGTCGTACTCGGCCTTCAGCTTCACGAGGATGCCCTTGGCGTCGCCCACGATCGGGATGTGCGCCGGGACGTTCTTCGAGATCTCGGCCGGATCGATGTCGATGTGGATGAACTTCGCGCGCGGGGCGAACTCGGAGAGCTTGCCGGTGATGCGATCGTCGAAGCGGGCGCCGACGCAGCAGATGAGGTCGGCCTCGTCCATCGCGTAGTTCGCGGTGCGGGTCCCGTGCATCCCGAGCATGCCGAGCCACTGCTCGTCCGGGGCCGGGAAGCCGCCGAGCCCGTTCAGCGTCGTGGTGACGGGGAAGCGGTCGGAGCGGCAGAACGCGACGAGCTCCTCCGACGCGTTCGAGAGGATCACACCGCCGCCCGCGTAGATGACCGGGCGGCGCGCCGCCGCCAAGGCCTTCGCGGCCTGGCGGATCTGCTTGACGTTGCCCTCGCTCTTGGGCTGGTAGCCCGGGAGGTGCACCTCGGCGATCGGCTCGTAGTCGATGTCCGCCTTGGACAGGTCCGTCGGGATGTCGAGCACGACGGGACCAGGACGGCCGGTCCGCGCGATGTGGAAGGCCTCCTTGATCGCCATCGGGATCTCCGACGCGTCCTGAATCATGATCGAGTGCTTCACGGCGGGCATCGTGATGCCGATGACGTCGGCCTCCTGGAAGCCGTCGGTGCCGAGCAGGTCGGTCCGCACCTGCCCGGTGACGAACACGACCGGGACGGAGTCCATCATCGCGTCCATGATCGGGGTGACGAGGTTGGTCGCGCCCGGGCCGCTCGTGCCGAACGCGACGCCGACCTTGCCGGTGGCCTTCGCGTAGCCCTCCGCGGCGTGCCCTCCGCCTGCCTCGTGACGCACGAGGATGTGCCGGATGCCGCCGTCATACAGCGCGTCGTAGGTGGGAATGTTGGCGCCACCGGGGTAGCCGAAGACGACGTCGACTCCCTCCGCCTTCAGGCACTCGATCACGGCATCGACAGCTCGCATCTACTTCATCCTCCTACGGGAACAGAGATCCACGATGGTATCCGCCGCTCACGGCAGCTCAGGCGGCTGAGCGCCGGGCTGCGTCGGCACGCGACTCGATCGCTGTCTCCGGGAACGCCAGCTCGCAGCCGCAGCGGGTGCAGAGCGCGTCGTAGAGCATGCAGATCTTCCCGCAGTTCGGGCAGGCGCGCCGCAGCTCGTCGCTCTCCCGCCGGGCGAGCAGGATCCCGGCCAGTCCGAGCACCGGGAAGACGGCGCCGATGAGCCCCCACAACACCCACGAGCTCCCTTTCGCGCGGGCCACGAGCGCCGTGACGACGCCGAAGACCACGCAGAGGGAGAGGTAGATCAACGCTTCAGGGTGTTGTAGGCCCAGAAGGCCGCCGTCACGGCCGCGACGATGACCACCAGGTAGAAGATCCCGGAGAGGAAGCCCCACACGACCTTGAAGAGGATGAAGCCCGCCACCAGGAGGACCATCAGGGCGACGAGACGGCTGATCAGCGAGGGTGAGGTGGACTTCTCTGCGGTGGCGACCATGCCTTCATGGTAGGGCCCAGGGGTCAGGCGCGGGAGCGCTTCGGTGAGGCGTAGCGTGGCCCCTCGCCGGCACGGAGGGGCGCGCCCGGATCGACTCGGGCGAGGCGGTAGCGGCGGATCTTGGCGCTCGCGCCTCCGCCGGAGGCTCGGGGGCCGTCGGCGAGGAGCACGAGACGGGAGACGGCGGTGTCAGATGTGGGCATGAGGACGATGATCGGCGAGCCCGTTGCCGACGGCCATGTCCCGGCGGTCCGCCCTGTGGCGGTGATGTCCGACCGGCGGGCCAGGCGCCGTTCAGCCCGTCGCGGGCTTCATCGCGATGACGCCGGCACGGTCGAGCGCCGGTCGCATGGCGGCCGAGAGCCGCCGCCGCACGCGCCACCGAGCGCCTGAGAACGCGCAGTTGGCGACGGTGGTGAAGCCGACCTCGTCCGAGCGCAGGGCGAGCAGGAGGTGCGCGATGCGGTCCCCCGCGGGCAGGTCCGGGTCCGGGACGCGGACGCAGTAGCAGAGCACCCTCCGCCCGCCCGGGCGGACGAGCAGCGCACCGGTCGGCCCGACGAGCCAGGCGCCGAGCCTTCCGCGCTCGAGCACGAGGCCCGTCTCGCGGTGGAGCTCCCGGGCCTCGTGCGAGATGAGGTCGCCGAGGAGCCCCACCGAGACCACCTCGGACTGCGGGGTGGCCCGGAAACGCCGGGGCTTCACGACGCCCGCCCCTCGGGCCGCGTAGAGCTCGGGGATGATCCAGGCGTGCGCGAGGCTGATGAGCGTGACGGGGAAGGCCAGCGGCTCGGCCGCGAAGAGCACGGCGCCCCCGGCGACGAACGGGACGACGTGGGCGATCGTCGTGACCGTCCAGCCCCGGTTCAGCCGGCGTAGGCTCCCCTCGTCGACGAGCGGGCGCCAGTGGACGCTCGCGAGCTCGGGGAGTGATGCGGTCTCAGCCACCGGCGATCGGACGGCGCATGATCACGAGGTCCGCGCCGACCGGCAGCTCCGTGACCTGCTCGGCGTGCCCCTCTCCGGTGCTCACCATGCCGAAGAACCCGCGCTCGAGCTCGGCCCGGAACGCGGTGACCGCGGCCTCGACCGCGACGGGATCCTCGGTGGTCCATTCGGCGAGCGTCGTATGCCCGGTGTGGTCCATGCGGATGAGGCGCGACATGCACCGAAGAGTACGGGCCGTACAGTCCGTACGTGCCCGAACCCAGCACTCCGGGCGCGTCGGGCTTCTCCCGTCGCGGCCTGCTCGTCACCCTCGCGATCGCCGTCGCCGCCGGCCTGACCGTCTGGCTGGTCTCCCCCCTGCACCAGGCCGCCGGGTACGTGCTCAGCGGCAACACCGAGGCCCTGCGCACCCAACTGCGCGATCTGGGCGCGGGCGGGGTGCTCGTCCTTTACGGGGTGATGCTCGTCCACGTCGTCGTCTGGTATCCGGCGGAGATCCCCACCGCAGCCGCGGGCTTCGTGTACGGCTTCTGGCTGGCGATGCCGATCCTGATGGTCGGCTGGCTCATCTCCGCCCTCGCCACCTTCGCCGTCGGGCACTACGCCGGACGCCCGGTGCTCTACCGCCTCGCCGGTGAGCGCCGCTTCCTGCGGGCGGAGCGTGCCGTGGCGCGCGGGGGGTGGCCGATCCTGCTGGCCGCCCGGTTCGTTCCCGTGATGCCGTTCAGCCTGACCGGGTTCGTCGCGGGTGCCGCCGGGGTCCCGCTCTGGCGCTTCACCTGGACGACGGTGATCGGCTTCCTTCCCATCACCGCGATCTTCGCGCTCCTCGGCTCACGGCTGCAGGAGCTCTCGCTGACCGACCCCGTGCTCTACATCGCGCTCGCGCCGATCCTGCTGCTGCTCGCCGCCGGGCACCCGCTCGCCAAGCGGATGCGCGACCACGAGGAGGAGCCGGTCGGCTCCTCCTGAGCTTCAGCGTCGGGTGCAGGGGTGGTAGGTCCGTACGGTCCGTACGACCCTGCCGTTCGTCAGCCGCGCCCGGATGACGAGGCGCACCGTGCTCCGCACGCGGCCGACGAGCGCAACCCGCACCGTCGCCGCGCGCCGGTCGCGGCTGGTCCGCCGGATCCGGATGCGCTTGCCGCCCAGGGTCGCCGACGCCGTGCGGATGCGCGTGCCCTTGCGGACGCGCAGCGTGGCGTTGAAGCTCCGACGTGAGAGGCACGTCTTCGGCGCGGGGGCCGGCGGCCGCCGCGGGCCAGGCGCCTCGCGTCGAGCCGCAGGACGTTGAAGCCCGAGGCGCCGTCGGTGTACCAGACCTCGCGCCGCTCGGGCACGAACGCCGGCTGGGACATGGCGTAGTTGCTGCCATCGAAGCCGTTCTCGGTCTGCGGCTTGAGGGGCGCCACGTAGTAGGCGACCTCCTTCGGCTTCTCGAGGTCGGAGATGTCGAAGACCCGCAGACCGGAGGCGATGAACGAGCAAGCGACGATCGTCGGGTCGGTCTGCGTCGGGATGTTGCAGTAGTGCGCCGCGTATCCCTGGGCCGGGCTCAAGGTGCCCGGGTCGCCCTTCGCCTCGGCGTGCTCCTTGGCCTGATTGACCTGGAGGCGCAGATCGGAGATGACGCGCGGCTGGGTCTCGTCGGAGATGTCGATGATGCGCCCCGCGCCCACGCTGTCGGCGCTGCCGCCGCCCGTGGTCCCCCCGGTGTACTCGTCGAACTCGAGGATGTACGGCCTGCCGCCCTTGCTGAAGCGGATCGCGTTCTGCGGGATGGAGGCGTTCGGCCAGGTGAGCCGGGAGATCTCACGCGCCTGCGGGTTCGGCTTGCGCGCCTGGATTTCCGAGGTGTCGAGAATCACGAGCTGTCCGGCGCTCGCATCGGCAAGGTAGCCGCGGTTGCCGTCGTCGGAGAGCGTCATGCCGTGGGAGAGGATGTTGCCCTGCCAGACCGGGCTCGGGGCCTTCGGGTTGGTGACGTCGATCGCGGTGATCGACGTGTAGGCGGTGCCGGTCGCGTAGAACGTCTTGCCGTCGGGTGCGAACCCGCTCTCGTGCCCGAGCCGCGCGGTGAGCGTCGTGGACTGCAGCACCGGGTGGCGGCAGTCCTTGCTCGCGTCGTAGATGCTCACGAGGCCCGGATAGGTCGACGGGTTGCCCGCCACCGCGGCCAGGAGCCCGCGCTTCGGGTTGAGCGTCACCGACTCGTGCGGGGTGAGCATCGGGATCTCGGTGAGCGTCGCGGTCTCCTTCGGCTTCGCGGGATCGCTCATGTCGAGCACCTTCACCCCGAGCGAGGTGCCGCCGAGGTTCGTGGCGTTCGTCGGAAACAGGAGCGCGGTGTCATAGAACGCGCACTCCCGGCCGGCCTCGTCGATGTAGCGGAGCGTCTTGAAGCCGCCGGACTGGCCCGCGTGGGAGAGGAGCTTGAGGTTGCACTGGAAGCCGGCCGGGTCGCTGCCCGCAGGAATCCGGCCCTGGATGCTCGGCTCAGGCCGGCTGCCGGGCCCGCAGACGGCGCGCGGCGCGGCGACCTGCGGCGGCTGCGGCCGCATCATGACTGGAGCGGGTGCAGGGGTCTGCCCTTGGCCCTGGCCGAGCGCGGCGAGGTCGTTCAGCGGCCCGATCGGGAGCTGGGCGGCGGCGGGGCTCACCGCGGCGAAGGCGCCGGCCACGGTGAGGGCGAGACAGACGGTCAGACGATGCATCGCTGCTGACTATCACAATCCGAGTTGCTCCCTGACCAGCCGCGTGACCTCCTTGCCGTCGGCGCGGCCCTTCGTCTCCTTCATGACGGCGCCGATGATCGCGCCCATCGGCTTCATGTCTCCGCCCCGGATGCGCTCGGCGATGGCCGGCTGCGCCTCGAGCGCAGCGGCGACGACGGGACCGAGCTCGTCGCTCGAGCCCATCGCGGCGAGGCCCTCGGTCTCGACGATCGCGGTCGGGTCGCCGCCCTCGGCGACGAGCTTGTCGAGCACGGTCCTCCCCGCGCCCGCGGTGATCTTCTTCTCCGTGACGAGCGTGACGAGGCCCGCGAGCGCCGCGGGGCGCACCGGCGAGGTGGCGGGATCGACGTCGGCACCCAGGCGCTGGACGAGCTCATTCGTCGTCCAGTTGGCGAGCGCGACCGGCTCGGCGCCCTCGGCCAGTGCGGCCTCGTAGTAGTCGCCGAGCTCGCTGCGCCAGGCCAGGAGCTTCGCCGTGTCGGGCTGGAGGCCGAGCTCGGCGGCGAAGCGTTCCTGGCGGGCACCGGGCAGCTCGGGCATGGCGGCCTTCGCGCGCTCGAGCATCTCCGGCGTGATCCGGACCGGGGTGAGGTCGGGCTCCGGGAAGTAGCGGTAATCGTGCGCCTCCTCCTTGGAGCGCATGCTCGTGAGCCGCTCGGTCTTCGGGTCGAAGTGCAGCGTCTCCTGGGCGATGGGCTGCCCGGCACGGACGAGGCCCTCCTGGCGCGCGACCTCCGCCCGGATCCCCCGCTCGATGAAGCGGAACGAGTTCATGTTCTTGAGCTCGGTCTTCACGCCGAGCTCCTCCTGCCCCACCGGCCGGATCGAGATGTTGGCGTCGCAGCGCAGCGAGCCCTCCTCCATGTTCACGTCGGAGACGCCGATCCGGCGCATCGTCGTGCGCAGCAGCCGCAGGAACTCACCGGCCTGCTCGGCGGAGGCGATGTCGGGCTCGGTGACGATCTCGCAGAGCGGCGTGCCGCCCCGGTTGAAGTCCACGACCGAATGGGCCGAGCCCTGGATGCGGCCGCCGCCCCCACCCGAGTGGATGGTCTTCGCCGCGTCCTCCTCGAGGTGCGCCCGATGGATCCGCACGCCGCCGAGCTCCCCGCCGGAGCACAGCGGATCCTCGTTCTGGGAGATCTGGTAGCCCTTGGGCGAGTCGGGATAGAAGTACTGCTTGCGGTCGAAGATCGAGCGGTCGTTCAGCTCGCAGCCCAAGGCGAGGCCGATCATCAGGCCGAAGTGGATCGCCTCGGCGTTGACCACGGGGAGCGCGCCCGGGAGCGCGAGGCAGACCGGGCAGGTCCGCGTGTTCGGCTCCTCGCCGAAGCCGAGCTTGCAGCTGCAGAACATCTTGGTGCGGGTGGCGAGCTGGACGTGGATCTCCAGGCCGATGACGGTCTCGTACTCGGTCGTCATGCGCGGGCCGCCGATCCGTCGAAGGCGAAGGCCTGCTCGAGCGCGTGCGCGGCGTCGAGCAGCTTGTTCTCCCCGAAGGCGGGGGCGGCCAGCTGGAGCCCGACCGGCAGGCCCTCGCTCAGCCCGCAGGGCAGCGAGATCGCCGGGAGCCCGGCGAGCGACAGCGGCACGGTGAAGTAGTCGTTCAGGTACATGGCGAGGGGGTCGTCGGCGAACGTGCCGAGGCCGAAGGCGACGCCGGGCGCGGTCGGGGTCACGACGAGGTCGACGTTCGCGAACGCCTTGGCGTAGTCCTCGACGATCAGCGTCCGCACCTTCTGCGCGCTCGCGTAGTAGGCGTCGTAGAAGCCGGAGCTCAGGGCGTAGGTGCCGAGCATCACCCGGCGGCGGACCTCGGGACCGAAGCCGTCGTGGCGGGTCCGGGTGTACATGCCCATCAGGTCGGGGGCCTCGCCGCGCCGCCCGTAGCGGACGCCGTCGAAGCGCGAGAGGTTGCTCGAGGCCTCGGCCGGGGCGAGCACGTAGTAGGCGCTGATCCCGTAGTCGGCGTGCGGGAGCGGGATCCGCTCGATGCTCGCCCCAAGGGCCTTCGCCGTCTCGAGCGCGGCCTCGAAGGCGGCGTAGACGCCAGGCTCGACGCCCTCCCCGTCGAGGCCGTCCGGGACCCCCAGGGTGACGCCCCGCAGGCTCTCCCCGGTTGGCAGGTCGATCTCGCCGGGATGGCCGACCGAGGTCGCGTCCCGCGGGTCCCGCCCGGTCATGTGTTTCAAGAGGAGCGCGGCGTCCTTGACGTCGCGGGTGAGCGGACCGGCCTGGTCGAGGCTCGAGGCGAAGGCGATCATCCCGTAGCGGGAGACGGACCCGTAGGTGGGCTTCAGGCCGACGATCCCGCAGAACGCGGCGGGCTGGCGGACCGAGCCGCCGGTGTCGGTGCCGAGCGCCCAGGGCGCGAGGCCGGCGGCGACGGCCGCGGCGCTCCCGCCGCTCGAGCCCCCGGGGACCCGGCTGCGGTCCCACGGGTTGAGCGTCGGGCCGAACGCGGAGTTCTCGTTCGAGGACCCCATGGCGAACTCGTCCTGGTTCGTCTTCGAGAGCAGCGGCGCACCGGCTGCGACGAGCTTCTCGACGGCGGTCGCTGTGTACGGGGGCAGGTAGCCCTCGAGCAGCTTCGAGCCCGCCTGCGAGGGGACACCCTCGGTGCAGAAGAGGTCCTTGATCGCCACGGGGACGCCGCCGAGCGGCCCGTCGACGGACCCCCCCGCGTCGTCGGCGACCCAGGTGAGCGCGTTCAGCTCGTCGGCGGCCGACCGGGTTCGGTAGGCCTCGAAGTACTCGGCCCGGTCCAGCTCCCCCGCGGCGATCGCGGAGGCAGCCTGCGCGGCCGTGAGGTCCAGCATCTCGGCGCTCACGCCTGCGGGCTCGGGACGCGGAAGCCGCCGTCAGCCGGGTCGGGCGCCTGGGCGAGCGCGACCTCGACGGGCAGGGAGCGGTGCGGCTCGTCGGCTCTCAGGGCCTGGTCGACGGCCACGACGTGCGCGGTCGGCTCGACCCCCGAGAGGTCGAGCGCGCTCAGCTTCTCGATGTGCTGAAGGACGCTCGAGAGCTCTTGGCTCATCTGCTCCGTCTCGCCCTCCGAGAGCTCGAGGCGGGCCAGGCGGGCCACGTGCAGGACCTGTTCACGATCGATCATCGACCGCGCATCCTAAAGGCCCGCCCCGTTCAGCCCCCGGCGGGCGGTGCGGGGCGGCGCGGAAGGTCCGGCGCCTCGGCGTGCGGCGAGCTCTTGCGCTCGTCGGCCATGGAGAGCCAGCTCCCGACGAAGACCAGCAGAAGGAACACGAGCCCGACATAGGCGGCGGTGAGCGAGTCGTCGAGTGTCAGGACCCGGATGGCGACGACGAGCCAGGTGAGGAATCCGACCGTCGTGGTCAGCACCGCCGCGCCGATGGGGAAGGCGGCCGGTCGCCCCCGCGCGGTCGCGGCCACGAGCAGCAGGGCGAGGATGATGGTGACCACGAGCAGGAGCACCACGAACCATCCGAGCGCGCCCCAGCCGGAGACCGTCCCGAAGCCCGAGAGGCTCGCCGACTGGGTGTTCCCGCGGAGGTCGCGGTTCCAGTCGAAGAACAGCGTGATGGTCAGGGCGAGGGCGGCGGCGCCGCTCAGCAGCTCGCCGCCCCGCAGGCGCGTCGGATCCATAGGGCGCCGAGCCTACTTCCCGGCCATCAGCTCGGCGGCCAGCAGGGTGTTGCGCAGCAGGCAGGCGATCGTCATCGGGCCGACGCCGCCCGGAACGGGGGTGATCGCCGCCGCGTGCTCGCCGGCCGCCGCAAAGTCGACGTCTCCGGTGAGGCCGCCCTCGAGCCGGTTCATGCCGACGTCGATGACGGTGGCGCCGGGCTTCACCCAGTCGCCCTGCACGAGGTGTGGGACCCCGACGGCGGCGATGAGGACGTCGGCCCGGCGACAGGTCGCGGCGAGATCCGCGGTCCGCGAGTGGCAGACGGTGACCGTGGCGTTGGCGCCCAGCAGGAGCTGAGCCATCGGCTTGCCGAACAGGTTCGAGCGTCCGACGACGACGGCCTCGGCCCCCTCGAGCTCGACGCCCTGCTCGGCCAGGAGGAGCATCACGCCGGTCGGGGTGCAGGGCCGCAGGCCGGGCAGCCCGAGGGCGAGGCGGCCGGACGAGGAGACCGTGAGCCCGTCGACGTCCTTGTCCGGGTCGATCGCGTTCGTGAGCTCGACCCCGTCGAGCTGGTCCGGGACGGGCAGCTGGCAGATGATCCCGCTGACCTCGGGGTCGGCGTTCAGCTCCTCGATGACGGCAAGCGCCTCCTCGCGGGTGGTCTCGGCGGACAGGCGACGGTCGAAGCCGCGCATGCCGACCTCCGCGCAGAGGCGCTGCTTCCCGGCGACGTAGACCTGCGAGCCTGCGTCCTCGCCGATCAGGATGGTCGCGAGGCCGGGCGGGCGGCCGTGGGTGGCCGCGAAGCTCGCGACGTCCTCCGCGAGCTGCGCGCGCAGCGCAGCGGCGCTGGCCTTGCCGTCGATGATCGTGGCACTCATGGCGGCGAAGGGTAGGCCTCAGCGCTTCGTGATCGGCGCGTACTCGGCCATCAGCTTCCGCTCCGAGCGGTCGCTCGCGAAGCGTACGACGATCACGCCGCCCGGCTCGACCGAGATCACGACTCCGTCGCCGAAGGCGGCGTGGATCACGTCGTCGCCCGTCCGGAAGCTCGGCGTCGCGGCCTCGTCCGCGCGGCTCCCCCAGCCGCCGGCCGGGGCGTTCCACGAGGTCGCCCGACCGCGGGCCGGGGCGCCCGCGAGCACGCCCGAGCCCGCCCACGTCGCCGCGCCGGACTCCTCGCGGTCGAGCAGGTGGGTGGGGAGCTCGCCGAGGAACCGGCTCGGCAGCCCGTAGTTCGGCGCGCTGCCGAAGACCGAGCGGCGGCGCGCGTGGGTGAGGTAGAGCGCGCGCATCGCCCGGGTGATCCCGACGTACATGAGCCGGCGCTCCTCCTCGAGCGTCCCCTCGTCGATCGACCGGGAGTGCGGAAAGACGCCCTCCTCGCAGCCGAGGATGAAGACGATTGGGTACTCGAGCCCCTTCGCGTTGTGCAGCGTCATCAGGGTGACCAGCCCGTCGTCGTCGCGGCGGGTGTCCGCGTCGGCCACGAGCGCGATCCCCTGGAGGAAGACGTCGAGGGTGTCGTTCTGGGGCTCGGCAACGGCGTCGAACTCCCGCGCGACCTCGATCAGCTCCTCGAGGTTCTCCTTGCGCCCCTGGGCCTCGATCGTCCGCTCCGCCTCGAGCCAGTCGAAGTAGCCGGACTCGTTGAGCACCGCCTCGAGCAGGTCACCGACCGGGACGCCCTGCTCCATGCGGGCCCGCAGGTCGGTCATCGTCCCCATGAACCGTTGGAAGGCCCGCACCGCCGCGGTCCCGAGGCCGGGGACGCTCGTGGGGTCCGCGGCGGCTTCCCAGACCGGGATGTCCATCGTCGCGGCGTGAGAGATGACGCGGGAGAGCGAGGTCTGTCCGATCCCGCGCCGGGGCGAGTTCGCGACCCGGGTGAAGGAGACGACGTCCTGCGGATTGCCGAGCACCGTCAGGTAGGCGACGGCGTCCTTGACCTCTGCCCGCTCGTAGAACTTCGTGCCGCCGACCACCTGGTAGCCGACGTCGCGCCGCACGAGCGTGTCCTCGAGCACCCGCGACTGCGCGTTCGTCCGGTAGAAGCAGGCGATCTCGGCGCGGCCGACGCCTTCGTCGACCAGCCGCTCGATCTCCCCGACGACGTACCGCGCCTCGGCGTGCTCGTCCTCGAGCTCACGGACCTTGACCGGGTCGCCCTCCCCCAGCTCGGTCCACAGGTCCTTCTCCATCTGGCCGCGGTTGTGGCTGATGATGCCGTTCGCGGCCGAGAGGATCGTCTGCGTCGAGCGGTAGTTCTGCTCGAGCTTCACGACCTTCGCGTCGGGGAACGTCTCCGCGAAGTCGAGGATGTTGGTGACGTCCGCTCCTCTGAACGAGTAGATCGAGTTGTGCGTGCAGATGCCCTCGGCCACGAAATTGTGGGTGCCCTCCACGTCCAAGTCGTAGACCGGGACGTCAAGGGAGACACGTTTGACGTCGGTCACGACATCGAAGTCGCCGTGCTCGTCGACCATCACCATCCCGACCTGGACGCTGCGCGCACTCGTGAACGGAAGCGAGCTGCCCTGGCCCGTCACCCGACGACCGAGCCGGGCGGTGGAGATCAACCGCGCATCCAGCGCGACGCCGACTCGTTCCCCGAGCTCGATCATGCGTCCCGCATCTTCGGAGCACGTCTCGAGTCGCCAGGCCGGGGATCCCGCACGCGTGGGACGGACACTGAGCCCGATCGCCTCGAGCGCCTCCCGACCTTCTCGGTCATCGCCGGCAACGCTCAAGCGGTGCATCGGCGTGCGGCCCCTGCGGTCCCCGCAGAGCGTCAGGATGACGTTGCGCCGACGGCCGTTGGATGTAGGGCGGTGGTGGGGCTGCTGGGCGTCGAGCCCGAGGTCCTCGAGCAGGTCGGCTCCGCGCTGCGTCGCCTGCGCCGCGTCGAAGATGCGGTCGATGCGGGCCTGATCGCCGACGACGCTCCCACCGACGTCCGCGCGCGTCTTCCGTGCACGGAAGGGAAGCGTCGGAAGGCCGTACCTCAGCGAGGTGATGGCCTCTTGCTCTCGCGCGTCCGCGTCGGAGGCGTGCAGACCGATGACCCACGCGGCGTCTGCGCCTTCCGAGGTGCGGCGGACCGAAAGGCCCAGCTTCGGCTTGACCTGCCCTCGTGAGTACGTCCGCGTCGTCCCCACCCGGAACCCTCGCCCGGCGCGCCACATCAAGTACGTCGCGTGGAGGTCGGGTGTCAGCCCCACCCGGTACCCGGCGAAGTGCACGTGTTCCGGCGTCGACACCAGTCGGCGACCGCTGGCCAGGGTGATCGCGACGCCTTCGGTTCGTCCCTCGGTGCAGAACGCCCGCTCGACCCGCGCGGGTCGGAAGTCGCCCGAGCCGTAGTTGGAGAGCACGCGATCGCCTACCGCGATGTCCTCGATCGGGCGGTTCGTCCCGTCAGCCATCCGCACCCGGGTGCCTCGGACGAGGCACTGCGCGTCGTCGCCCACCACGGCGAGGTTCCGGTGCCCGTCCTCCCCACCGGCCAGCAGCTCGAGCATCCGGTACTGGGCGTGGTTCGTGTCCTGGTACTCGTCGACGAGCACGTGGCGGAAGGTCGCGGCGTACCGGGCGCGGACCTCCGGGAAGAGCTCGAGCACGTTCACGGTGCGCCCGAGGAGGTCGTCGAAGTCCATCGCGTTCATCCGGTGCTTCTCGCGCTCGTAGAGCTCGAACACGTCCGCGACGGTCGTCTCGAAGTAGTCGCCCGTGAGCTGCCGGTAGGCCTCCGCGTCGCGCAGCTTGTTCTTCGCGTCGGAGATCTGGTGGGCGACGGCGCCGGGGGTGAAGCGCTTCGTGTCGAGGCCCAGGTCATCCAGGCACTTCTTCACGAGGCGGCGGGAATCGGCAGAGTCGTAGATCGTGAACTGGCGCGTGTAGCCGAGCCGCGGCGCCTCGGCCCGGAGGATCCGCGCACAGGCGGCGTGGAAGGTCATCACCCACATGGCCCGGGTGGAGTGGCCGAGGAGCAGCTCGACCCGATCGCGCATCTCCTGCGCGGCCTTGTTCGTGAACGTGATCGCGAGGATCTCGCCGGGCTTGGCCTGCTTGGTGTGGATGAGGTGCGCGACCCGGTGCGTGAGTACCCGGGTCTTGCCCGAACCGGCGCCGGCGAGGATCAGCAGCGGCCCATCTCCGTGGGCGACCGCGGCCCGCTGCGGTTCGTTCAGCCCGTCGAGGAGGTGGGCGATGCGTTCGTTGACATAAGGCTCGGCCATCCGTCCCGGAGGATAGGTCCGACACCGGCGGCGCCCGCCCGGGCGTAGCCTGCCCGTCGTGACCCCGACGCTCCCTGACGAGGTCCGCGCCCACGCCGCACGCATTGCCGCCGGCGCCCGCTCGGTGCGCATCGACCTCGAGCACCTCGAGGCCCTGCGCTGGCCGGCCGACGCGCCGGCCCCGACGCTCGATCCGACCTGGCATTTCCTCGAGGGCTCCGAGCACGAGGTCGCCACCTACCTGCTGACCGTCGGCGCGGTGAACTTCGGGTCGGGATGGTTCCCCACCCTGCGGAAGCGACAGGGCCCCGACGGGCGTCGCGTCTCCGGCGCGATCACCGTGGCCTGGGGCGTCGCCGAGCGCTTCCGTGCCCACGGCGCCTGGACGAACGCGGAGCTCCGTGCGATGCGCACCGAGGAGATCGCACGCGTGACCGGGCAGCGTCCGGACCACGAGCTCATGGCGCTCTACGCCCAGGCGCTCCGGGAGCTCGGGCGCTTCCTCGGGGAGCGGAGCGCTCTCGACCTCGTCGGCGACGCGCGGGGCAGCGCCGCCGCGCTCGCCCGGACGCTCAGCCAGGGCATGGCGCTCTGGCGTGACCCGGGGTTCGCCAAGCGCGCGCAGCTGCTTCCCTCCGAGCTTGCCCTCGCCGGCCTCGCCCGGTTCGACGACCTCGACCGGTTGACGATCTTCGCCGACAACCTGGTTCCCCACGTGCTCCGCCGGGAGGGCGTCCTCGTCTACGCCCCGGCGCTCGCGGCGCATATCGACGCCGAGCGGCTGCTCCCGGCGGGCCCGTGGGAGCGGGAGATCCGCGCCTGCGCCGTCCACGCGTGCACCCTCCTCGCCCCGCGGCTGGCCCTGAGCGAGCAGGCGCTCGACCACTTGCTGTGGACCCGCGGACAGGCGCCCGAGCACAAGGCGCACCCGCGGCACCGCCACCGGACGGTCTCCTACTGATGCCCCTGCATCAGTAGGAGAACCAGGGAGCGGAGACGTACCGCTCGCCGGAGTCCGGCAACACGCAGACGATCCGCGCACCGGCGTACTCCGGACGCTTCGCGAGCTGCAGGGCCCCCCACAGCGCAGCCCCGCAGGAGATGCCGGCGAGGACCCCTTCGGTGCGGGCGGCCAGCCGGGCGGTCTCGATCGCCGCCTCGTCCGGGACGGCGATGACCTCGGTCAGCAGCTCCCGGTTCAGCACCGGCGGGACGAAGCCCGCGCCGATCCCCTGGATCCGGTGGGGGCCCGCGGCCTTCCCCGAGAGGACCGCTGACGTCTGCGGTTCGCAGGCGACGACCCGCAGCTTCGGGTTCTTATGTTGGAGGTACTCGCCGGCGCCCGTGATCGTGCCGCCGGTGCCGACGCCGCAGCAGAGGACATCGACCTTCCCGTCGAGCTGCTCCCAGATCTCCGGGCCGGTGTGCTCCCGGTGGGCCTGCGGGTTCGCGGGGTTCGAGAACTGGTCGGGCAGGAAGACGTCGTCGCGCCGGGCGAGCTCACGAGCCGCGTTGACCGCCTCATTCATGCCGCCGAGGGACTCGATCACCTCGACCTTCGCCCCGTAGAGGCGCAGCAGGCCTTCGCGCTCCCGACTCATCCCCTGCGGAAGCGTGAGCACGAGCTCGTAGCCCTTCGCCGCGCAGACGAACGCGAGGGCGATGCCCGTGTTGCCGGACGTCGCCTCGACGATGGTGGTGCGGCCGGGCTCGATGCGTCCCTCGGCCTCGGCGGCCTGGATCATGGCGCGGCCGATGCGGTCCTTGACCGAGCCACCCGGGTTGAACGACTCGATCTTCGCGTAGAGCTCGATGCTCTCCGGCGCCATACGGCTGAGCCGCACGACCGGCGTCCGGCCCACCAACTCGGAAACGTCGGTCGGGATTCGGGTCATCTGAGATAAGCGTATCGCCGCGTGCACCCTCAGACCGAGTTCACACCTGCTCCCCGCGAGACCGCTACCTGCCGACGGGAAGGTGAGGCCCAAGGCAGCCGTCGTCCCCCGCGGCCGCGCCTGACCCCTTCACCCCGACGACGGTCTCCGGCTCCCGTGCTGCGCTTGCGCCTCACGGGAGCCGCTGGGCGCTGCGGCCCTCAGCCCCCGGCCATGCGCACGGCGATCCGGTCGAAGAGCCAGGTCGGCAGCACGACCTTGGCGGCGGCGTTCAGCTTCGCGGTGCGGCCGACGTAGACCTGGGCGGGTGGCCGCCGGTCGAGCAACGCGCCCGTGATGACGGCGGCGCACGTCTCGACCGAGATCGCGCCCCGGGACGTCTTCTCGGTGAGGCGGCGAAAGCCCGCCAGGCGGGTGCCGTAGACCGGCCGCAGCTCGGGGGAGAGCTCGTCGAGCTGCGCGTCGGAGGCGTCGAGCCCCTTCTGCCAGATCGGCGTGTCGATGGCGCCCGGCTCCACGAGCACGACCTTCACCCCGAGCGGCAGGAGCTCACGGCGCAGGGAGTCCGACAGCGAACGGACCGCCCCCTTCGAGGCGACGTAGGGCGAGACGAACGGGGGAGCCACCGTCGCCCCGATCGACCCGACGTTCACGATGCGACCACGGGCCGCCCGCAGCGCGGGGAGCGCGACGCGGGTGACCTGGGCGAGCGCCACGACATTCACGGAGAGCTGCCGCTCCCACGCGGCCGCGTCCAGGTCCTCGAGTGCGCCGGAGACGACGATCCCGGCGTTGTTGACGAGCCCGTCGAGCTGCGAGTCCCTGAGCCGGTCGCGCAGCGAGGCCAGGTGCCCGGCGTCGGTGACGTCGAGGACGACCGGCTCGATCCTCGTGCCCTCCGGCGCGTCCTCGGGGCGACGCACCGCCGCGAGGACGGTGTGGCCCCGGCGGTCGAGCTCGACCGCGGTCGCCCTCCCGATGCCCGAGGAGCTGCCGGTGATGAGGAAGACGCCCATGTCGTGAGCCTACGTCTCGCGCCCTACCGTCCTTGACGATGCCATCCCCGCTCCGCCTTCTCCTCCTCACGACGGTGCTTGCGCTCGGGGCCTGCGGCGCGTCGAGCCCGGCACCGGACGCCGCTCCGGGCGACCCCGTCGCGGCCCGGGTCGTAGCGATCGACGAGGCGGTCGACGCCTGGAGCCGGACGGAGAGCGTCGCCGCCGGCCGCGCGGCAGCTGAGGAGGCGCTGAACCTGGTGGTCGGGCCCGACAACCCGCGCTACGGGGACGGCGACGAGGACGGGACGATCGCCGGCGCCACGGCGACCGGACTGCTTCCGAGCTTCGACGGCCGCCCGGGGCTCGCCTCGCCCCGGCCGAACGCGTGCACCGAGGCGGACCTGCTCGGCGGCTCCTGGGAGAACGCGCGGGAGCGGTGGGGCATCCTGGACCGCGCCATCGCGGCCTACGCTCCCCAGAACAACCTCTTTCCGACGCTGCCGAGCCACGCCCAGCGCGTCGTGGGCTGGGCAAGCCTCGCTCTCGCGAGCCAGGATCTCGAGGAGATCCGCGAGTTCTCGGGCCACGCCTCCCTGCACTCCCAGATCATCCGGGACGCGGTCACCGCCTGCGCGTAAGATCCCCCGGCGCCGTTACGCTGTTACCACGGTTGAACCTCTGGATACTCCCGGCCCCAGCCATGCAACGACAAGCACCAGATCTCACCGACGAGCCTGCGGCTCTCGCCCTCGACCGGCTGCGCCTGCAGGTCCTGGCGGATGGACTGGTGCTCTTCGGCGTCCTCCTGACGGTTCTCGTCCTCGTCACCGCAATGCCCCTACGTCCGCTACCCGTGGTTCTCACGGTCGTCGGACTTGCCGCCTCCGTCGTCGTGGTCCGCATGAGGCGCTTTCATCCGCTGCCGCGCACGCTGCGGTTCACGGTCGTGACCGCGATCGTCATCACGGGCATGGGCCCGATGATCGCGGCGATCGGGCCTGGCCCGGCTTCCGCGCTCTCGGTGTCGATGTCCTTCATGGCGCTGACCGTCGCTGTCGTGATCCTCCGCGGACGGGGCCAAGTCCTCGCGGGCGTCGGGCACGCGGGCGGATGGCTGGTGGGCCACGCTTTCTTCAATGACCCAGGAACGGATCTGCTGCTCACCGGTGCCGCCTTCCAGGTCGGTGCGCTGGGCGTGATGGCGTTCGCCTGGCGCTTGTTCTCCGGGCACCTCGTCGTGGCCGAGACCGCCGCCCGGTCAGCAGGCCAGGCCCACGAACGGGCCGATCGCGTCCGCGTCGAAGAACGACAGCGGCTAGCGGAGGCGCTCCACGATCACGCGCTGCAGTCCCTGCTGAGTGCGCTGCAGGAGCTCGAGGAAGCCACGCCCGGGGACGCCGCCGTCCGCGCCGCCGAGCTGCGCATGCGCGGCGCGCTCAAGGCGCTCCGGTCTCTCACGGTTTCCATGAACGACGACCTCTTGGGTGAGCTGGCCCCCACCGTCGCCCTCCAGCACGTCGTCGCGGAGGCGGCCAGCGACGGAAGGCTGGACATCACGCTGAGCGTCGACCCCGACGTCGGCCGTGATCACACGGTGCTCCTGACCGAATCGGCGCGTGAGCTGCTGCAGAACGTTCGGCGCCACGCGAGAGCCCGGACCGTCTCCGTCACCGTCCGCTGCTCCGACGACGTGGTCGAGCTCGCGGTCGAGGACGACGGGCAAGGCGTCGTCGACGCTGACGTCGAGCGCGCCCTCGGCGAGGGCCACGTCGGGGTCTGGCGGCTGCGACGCCACGCCGAGGCGCTCGGCGGGCGCTTCACCCTCACCGCCCGACCCGGGGGCGGGACACGCGCGGCGCTCGAGATCGCGAACCGACCGGCGGTGCGCACCACCGCCGACGTCGCCTGACGCCGCTCCAGTCCGGCCCGGGACTCAGATGTAATACATCGCGACGCCGGCGTCGCGCGTCTCGCGCTCGACCACGTCGGCGAGCGTCGCCCCGGCGAGCACGGCGCGGGCGGCCTCAGTGGCCTCCGCGAAGATCCCCTCGGAGTCGGGGCCGAGGGGTCCGTCGAGCAGCTCGACGACCTCGAGGACGGTGATCTCGGCCGCGTCGCGGGCGAGGGTGTAGCCGCCCTTCACGCCCCGCTGCGAGCGGAGCATGCCGGCGCGGCGCAGGGTCGCGAACAGCTGCTCGAGGAACTGCACGGGGATGTCCCGCCTCCGGGCGAGCTCGCCGATCGGGACCGGTCCGGCGCTTCCGTTGAGCGCCAGCTCGGTCAGCGCCTTGATCGCGTAGGGGCTCTTCGTGGAGATCGACAGCATCTGCGCCTGCAGCGTAGTCGCCGCTCCGGCGCCGGGTTCAGAGCCAGCCGCGCTCGGTGGCCATCAGGACGGCCTGCGCGCGGTCGACGGCGCCGAGCTTTCCGTAGATGTTGTGCAGGTGGGTCCGGACCGTCGACGTGCTGAGGGCCAGCTCGTGCGCGATCTGCTTGTACACCTTGCCCTCGGAGAGGCGCTTGAGGACCTCGAGCTCCCGCGTCGACAGCGGGCAGGGATCCACCTTGCGCGCTCGGGCCTGCGCGGGATAGGGCAGGTCGTACATGACCGTGCGCAGCTCGGTCGGACCGAGCCCGACGACCCGCGCGGTGCGCAGCAGCTCGGTCGGGGAGACCGAGCCGCCCTGGGCGTAATGGGCGAGCATGTCGGCCAGACGCACGAACGCGGCCTCGCCGACGGCGTCCTCTGAGTGATGGCGCTCGATGACCGAGGCGACGCTCTTCGGCAGGCCCCAGCGGCGGGCCAGCACGCCTCCGACGAGCGCGTGGTCGACGCCGAGCTCACGCCGCTCGCGGTGAAGACGCTCCTCCGGCGTACGCGCGGTGCCGTGCACCTGGCCGGGGTACCCCGGGTAGGCGTGCATGAGCACGAGCTTGCCGATGTCGTGCAGCAGGGCCGTGACCATCAGCCGGTCGCGGTGCTCGTACCCGGCCTCGTGCGCCAGGCGATCGGCTGCGCGCTGGGTCGCGACACCGTGCAGGCGGAAGCGCTCGGGGGCCGCGTCCCACACGGCGGAGCGCTCGAAGAAGTCGAAGGTCGCAGCGCGCGTAGCGAGCGACGCGACGGACTCGGGCGACAGCAGGTCCACCGCTTGAACCACCGACTCGACACGGCCGCGGGACTTCCCCTCGACCTGGTTGGCGAGCCGCAGCACCGAGATCACGAGCGCGACGTCCGACTCGACGGCGTTCACGACGGCCGCGGTCGATGGCCGCTCCTCGGAGACGAGCCGCAGGAGGCGGTTCCGGGACTCGGCCAGCGCCGGAAACGCCTCGAGCGCCTCGAAGGCTGAGGTCAGTCGGCGCCCGTGGCCCTCGTTGTGATGGCGTTGAGCATCAGCCTGACGTTGAGGCGGCACGGCGGCGGCGGGGGCGAAGTTCGGGGTGCTCATCGGATGGGTCTCCTCGGGTTCTTGACCTCTATCGGCAGCCCTGGACGAATAGATGAGCCCTTTCTGTGATCCGCTCAGGCTCGCGGTGCGACAGAGGCCTCGATCCGGGCGAGCGACTCCTCCCGGCCGAGCACGAGCAGCGACTCGAAGAGGCCCGGTGAGGCGGCCGTTCCGGCGATCGCGACGCGCACCGGCTGGAAGACGTCCTTCGCCTTGACCTCCCGCGCGGCCGCGACCCCGCGGAGGGCCGCCTCGATCTCGTCCATCGTGAACTCGGTCGAGGCCCGCGAGCGCGTCACGCGCGTCGGCCAGCGCAGCGAGGTGGCCGGCGCTCGACAGCCACTTCTCGCGGGCCTTCGGGTCCTCGACCGGTCCGTCGTAGAGGAACCCCGCCAGCGGCCAGAAGTCGGCGAGCGTCTGGATCTTCTCCGCGCTGATCTCGACCCCCGCGCGGAGCCCGGTGCGGCCTGTGAAGGTCTCGAGCTCGGCGGTCAGCTCGTCGAGCGACAGCTCGCGCAGGTAACGGCCGTTCATCCAGCGGAGCTTCTGCTCGTCGAAGCGGGACGGGTTGCGGGAGACGCGGGCGAGCTCGAAGCGCTCGACCAGCGCCGAGGTCGGGATGAGGGTCTCGGAGTCCACGTCGCCCCAGCCGAGCAGGGCGATGTAGTTGCGGACCGCGGCCGGCAGGTACCCGGCCGCGCGCAGCTCCTGGACGCTCGCCGCGCCGTGGCGCTTGGAGAGCTTCTTCCCGTCGTGACCGTGGAGCAGCGGCAGGTGGGCGAACGCAGGCGGCGCGGCACCGAGCGCCGCGTAGACCAGCAGCTGCTTCGGGGTGTTGGAGAGGTGGTCCTCGCCCCGGATGACGTGCGTGATGCCGGCGTCGTGATCGTCCACAGCGACCGCGAAGTTGTAGAGGACCGACCCGTCAGCGCGGGCGATGACCGGCTCGTCGAGGTGCTCGGCCTTGAAGCGCGCCTCGCCTCGGATGAGGTCATGGACGACGATGTCGCCGTCCGGGACCCGCAGCCGCACGGCTCCGGCGCCGTCGGCGCTGGGCGTGCCGCGGAACCCCGCGGCGTCCCCGTGCTCCTGCTTGTAGGCCTTGACGTCCTCCGCCGTCGCGGTCGTCCGGTACGCCAGATCACGGGCGAGCAGGTCGGCGAGGACCTCCTGGTGGCGCGGGCTGCGCTCGACCTGACTGATCGGGCCCTCGTCCCAGTCGAGCTCGAGCCAGCGCAGCGCGTCGAGGATCTGTTCGACGTTCTCCGGCGTCGACCGCTCACGGTCGGTGTCCTCAATGCGCAGCACCATCGCGCCACCGGACTGCCGGGCGACGAGCCAGTTGTAGAGCGCAGCCCGCGCGCCCCCGATGTGCAAGGCGCCGGTGGGGCTCGGGGCGAAGCGGACGCGGGTCTCGGAGGCCATTGCGGTTGACTCTAGGCAATGCCCACGCCCCTCCGTTCCCTGCTCCCGCCGTGCTGATCGGCGCCCACGTCTCCCCCGCCGGCGGGCCGGCGAAGGCGGTCGAGCGCGGGCTCGAGCGTGGAGCCCGCTCGATTCAGATCTTCAACCAGAACCCCCGGGCGTGGAAGCCGACCGTCTACTCCGACGAGGCCGTCGAGGCCTACCGGGAGGCGTTCGCGGCCTCGACCGTCGACGCCCTCCTGATCCACGCCGTCTACCTGCTGAACCCCGCCTCCGAGGACCCGGAGATCCGCGAGAAGTCGCTCGCCTCCCTGACCGCCTCGCTCCGCGCGGGCGACCGCCTGGGTGCCCACGCTGTCGTGCTGCACCCCGGCTCCGCCCTGAAGGGGAACGTCGACGAGGCGATCGAGCGTGCCGGTGCGGTGATCGCGGAGGCGCTCGCCGAGAGCGACACGTGCGCGCTGCACCTCGAGAACACGGCGGGCTCCGGGGGGACGCTCGGGCGCTCCTTCGCCGAGCTGGCCGCGCTGATCGACGCCGCCGGGTCGCACGACCGGCTCGGGATCTGCCTCGATTCCTGCCACCTGTACGCCTCGGGCTACGACATCCGCACCGCGGAGGGACTCACCGAGACGCTCGACGAGTGCGACGAGCGCTGCGGCGCTGAGCGGCTCGGCTCGCTGCACCTGAACGACTCGAAGGTCGCCCTGGGCTCGAACGTGGACCGTCACGCCAAGATCGGCGAGGGCGAGCTCGGGGAGGACGGCTGCGCGGCGTTCCTCTCCGAGCCGCGCTTCGACGGGCTGCCCTGCGTCCTCGAGACGCTCACCGACCCGAAGAACCCGGACGAGAGCGACGTGCGCCGCTGCGAGGAGCTCCGGGCGCGCGGGACCGCCACGCGGGGCTGAGCCCCGCCGCCTCAGACCGGCTGCGGCTGCCCGATCGTCTCGGGCTCCAGCGCCGCGGGCTCCTCGCTGAGCGTGTCGTCCGGCCCCTCGGTGAGGACCGCGGGACGCCGGCCGGGCGGGGCCGAGGATCGAATCGAGCTCGGCGCGCAGGCCGGCGTCGGGCTTCACCTTGTACTCGGGACCGAACAGGAGGAAGCGGGGTCCCCCTGAGGTGTCGAGCTTCAGGACCACCTCGGAGGCTCCCGGGTGCTGCAGGAACAGGTGCTTGAGGTCGTCGATGACCGACGCGGGCAGCCGACGCGCGTCGGCGCGCAGGCGCAGGGCGTCGGGAGCCTTCGGGGCCTTCGCGGCGGCCTCACGGGCGCGCTCGACCTCGGCCTCGGACGGCGTGAACGGATCGACCTGGTTGGCGAGCACCGCCGTCCCCTTGTCGCCGTGGCTGACCGTGCCCTTCACGAGCAGGACCTCGTCGACCTGGGGCTCGAACTCGGCGAGCGTCTTCGGGAACAGCAGGATCTCGACCTGCCCCTCGAGGTCGTCGATCGTGGCGAACATCATCATCTCGCCGGACTTCGTGCGGATCTTCTTTGCCTGGGTGACGATCCCCCCGACCGCGACGAAGTCCTTATCCTTGCGCTCGCCGATCGCGCCCAGGCGGCAGGTCACCTTCGCGTAGAGCGCGTCGCGCACCTCCTTGAGCGGGTGGGCGCTCAGGAAGAGGCCGATGGCCTCCTTCTCGATGGCCAGCAGCTCGCCCTGCTCGAACTCCTCGCTCGGGACGGGCGGATAGGCGGGGGCGAAGGCGTCGGCGGCCCCGCTCCCCGTCCCGCCCGCCGCCGGCTCGTCGAACATGTCGAAGATCGAGCCCTGCCCGATCTCGGCGTCCTGCTGGGTCTTCTGCCCGGCCGCCTGCGCCTGCTCGAGCACGGCGAGCATGCCCTTGCGCGTGTCGCCCGTGGAGGAGAACGCGCCGCACTTGACGAGTGCCTCGATCGCCTTCTTGTTGACCGCCCGCGGGTCGACGCGCGCGCAGAACTCCCACAGCGAGGTGAACGGCCCACCCTCGGCCCGCGCCGTCTTGATGGCCTCCACCGCCGCGTAGCCGACGCCCTTGACGGCATCCAGGCCGAAGCGGATGTCGCCGTCGACGACCACGAACTCGTGGTCGGACAGGTTCACGTCCGGGGGCAGGACCCCGATGCCCATCTCCTCGCACTTGGCGGCGAAGAACGGGACCTTGTCCTTCGTGTCCATCACCGAGGAGATGAGCGCGGCCATGTACTCGGCGCAGTGGTTCGCCTTCAGCCAGGCGGTCCGGTAGGAGATGAGCGCGTAGCAGGCGGCGTGCGACTTGTTGAACGAGTAGTCGGCCGACTTCTGGTTCGTCTCCCAGAGCCAGTCGACGACTGCCGGGGCGGTGCCGGAGGCCTGGCAGCCCGCGCGGAACTCCGGCTCGAGCTTCGCCATCGCCTCGCGGTTCTTCTTGCCGATCGCCTTCCGGAGATCGTCCGCCATCGCGCCGCTGAAGCCGCCGATCGCCTTCGAGATCTGCATGGCCTGCTCCTGGTACAGGATCACGCCGTAGGTATCGCCGATGATCGACTCGAGGCGCTCGTCGCGCATCTCGACGTTCTCCGGGCTCCGCTTGCCCCGCGCGTAGGTCGGGATCTGGTCCATGGCGCCCGGCCGGTAGAGCGCCACCAGCGCGACGAGGTCGTTGAACTCGGTCGGCTTGACCTGGCGGAGGGCGGCCTGCATGCCCTCGGACTCGAACTGGAAGACGCCGACCGAGTCGCCCGCGGCGAGCATCTCGTAGGTCTGCGGATCGTCCATGGGCAGCGTGTCCATGTCCGGCCGCCCGTTGCCCGAGCGCTCGATGATGTCGAGGGCCGCCTCGATGACGTCCAGGTTCCGCAGCCCTAGGAAGTCCATCTTCAGCAGGCCGAGCATCTCGACGGGCTTCATCGAGTACTGGGTGACCATCTTGTAGATCTTGTTGCCGTGCTCGTCGACCGCCCGTGCGTCGGCCAGCTGCAGCGGCACGACGTCGGTCAGCGGCATCCCGGCGATGACGACGGCGGCCGCGTGGATCGAGTTGTTCCGCACGACACCCTCGAGCCCACGGGCGACGTCGATGACCTGCTTGGCGGTCGGGTCCTCGTCGTAGGCCTTGCGGAGGTCCTCCCCCTCCTGCAGGCACTTCTCGAAGGTGGGTGAGCGGCCCTGCTCCGGGTCGGGGATGAGCTTCGCGAGCCGGTCGCCGACGCCGTAGTCGTGTCCGAGCACGCGTGCCGCGTCCTTGGTCGCGGCCCGCGGGAGCATCTTGCCGAAGGTGATGATCTGCGCGACCGACTCGCGCCCGTACTTCTCCACGACGTACTGCATGACCCGCTCGCGGCCCTTGACCGAGAAGTCGATGTCGATGTCGGGCATGGACACGCGCTCGGGGTTGAGGAAGCGCTCGAACAGCAGCCCGTGGTGCAGCGGATCCAGGTCGGTGATGCGCAGTGCGTAGGCGACCAGGGAGCCCGCGGCCGAACCACGGCCGGGGCCGACGGCGACGCCGTTGTCCTTCGCCCACTTCACGAAGTCCCAGACGATCAGGAAGTAGGCGTCGAAGCCCATTTTGCCGATGACGCCGAGCTCCATCTCCATGCGCTCGATGGCGGCGCCGGGGATCGGATCGCCGAAGCGCTCGCGGAGCCCTTCCAGGACGCGTTCGCGGAGGAAGACGCCCTCGTCGTGGCCCTCGTCGAGGAAGCGCGGGATGAGCTGCTTGTCCAGTTCGATCTCGAGCTCGCAGCGCTCGGCGATCTCGACGCTGGAGGCGAGCGCCTCGGGCCACTCGGCGAAGTCCCGCGCCATCTCCTCGTTGTTCTTGAGGAAGAACTCGTTCGTGTCGAACGACATGCTCGGCGCGGCGAGCGTGCTCTTGGTCTGCACGCACAGCAGCGCGGCGTGATGGTGGTAGTCCTCGCGCCCGAGGTAGTGGACGTCGCCGGTGCCCACGAGCGGCCGGCCGACCTCGCGGGCGATCTTGACGATGCCCTCGTTGGCCTTGTCCTGCTCGGCGATCCCGTTCTTCTGGACCTCGAAGTACACGTTGTCGCCACCGAACACCTCCATCAGGTCGTCCGCGTGGGCGCGCGCCTCGGCCGGGTTGTCGTCGATCAGGCGCTGGCAGAAGCGCGAGGCGAGGCAACCCGTGAGCGCGATGAGACCCTCACTGTGCGCGGCGAGCTGCCCCATGTCGAGGCTCGGTTTGCCGCGGTGCAGCCCTTCCAGGAACCCGGCGCTCGAGAGCTTGACGAGGTTCGCGAACCCCGCGTCGCTACGGGCCAAGAGGGTGAGGTGGTTGCGCTCCACGCGGCCCGGCGCGCGGTTCGTGTGGTCGTCCACCAGGTAGATCTCGCAGCCCGAGATCGGCTTGATGCCGTGCTTGCGACAGGCGAGGAAGTGCTCGATCGCGCCGTTCATCACCCCGTGGTCGGTGAGCCCGAGGGCGGGTTGCCCGAAGGCGGCGGCCCGCTGGGCCAGCGCGTCGATCTTGGCGGCTCCGTCGAGGAGTGAATACTCCGAGTGGACGTGCAGGTGGGCGCAGGTAGGGGCAGTCACGGCTTCGCGAAGCGTAGGCGGCGAGGCGGACGCCTTCGCCTGCGCCGACGTGTTCTCTCCCGCATGTTGCGGCTTCCGGTTTCGGGTGCGACCGAGGCCGTCAAGCGCCCTGTACGGCGCGGAGCCAGCCGTGCAGCGTGTCGGCCGCCGTCGCATCCCCCGTGACGAGCTTCGGGGTGCCTCCGGCCAGGACCGCGAGCAGCTCGGGCACGTCGAGGGAGAGCGTGACGTCGGGGCTCGTCGTCCCATCCGGCTCGAGGCCGAGGCGGCCGTCCGGCCGGGCGCGGACGACGACGCGCGACCCTTCCTCGCCGGGCGAAGCCGCGACGTCGTAGACCACGACGAGCTCCGTGCCGACCACCGCTTCGGCGGGGACGCCGTCGCAGAGCATGGCCAACAGGTCCGCGGGCCGGGGTCGGGCCCCGGCAGCCTGTAGGCGGCTGAGGCCGACCGGCGCACCGAGGGCGCGCAGGAGCCGGCGCAGGCGCCGACGCCGCCCCCGGACGGTCACGTTGGCGAGGCGGCGCGGCGCGGCTCCGCCGGCGAGCGCGGAGACTGCCGCCACGGGGGCCTCGATGCGGAACTCGACCTCCCCCGGGCGGGCGGCGTCGACCGGCGCCACGCTCACCCCCTTCCCGTGCACGACCTCGACCCGGTAGCGGCCGGTCCTCGGAAGCTCGAGCTCGTAGGTCACGTCCTTTGCAATCGCCGTCGCCTGCGCCGCGATCGAAGCGAGCAGCAATCGCTCCGCCGCGGCCTCGTCGACGGAGGCGAAGGCGGCAAGCCGTTCGGAGAACCAGGGGGTCTCGGCACCGGCGGCGCCGACCGGGTGCTCGGTGCGTGCCGGAGGCGGTGGCGGGACGGGCATCGCGAGAGCCGCGTCCTCGAGCGGCGCCGGGGGATCGATGGGTGAGGCGTCCGCATCGTCCTCGGGACCGACCGGCGCGGACGTTTCCGCGTCCTCGGAGCCCTCCGGCACGGGCGGCTCGACGTCCGCGAGCTCGGGCGGTGTCTCGGCGTCCTCGGCCCCGGAGCCCTCGAGCTCCATCGGGGCTTCGACCTCCTGGCCGGCGTCCGCCGCCGCGGGGTCGCCGGCGGCGGCCCGCAGCCGGTCCATCGCCCGGACGAGGTCGCCCACGACGGCAGGCGCTCCACCGGCCGCGGCGGGCTGGGCCAGGGCAGGGTGATCGGCCGAGGGCACCGGATGCCGCGAGGGTGCGACGTCGTAGAAGGGGTTCGAAGCGGTCTCGACACGGAGCCGGGCGAGCTCCTGTGTGAGCGCCTCCAGCTTCTCGGCCGTGCGCTCCTCGGCCTGCGCCCGTTCGTCGACCTCGCGAGCCAGCTCGGCCTCGGCCGCCCGCCGGGCGCTGCGCTCCGCGTCCAGCTCCTCGCGAAGCTGCTCGGCCGCCTCGGTCAGCTGCCGGCGCAGCTCGCCGACGCGCCGTTCCATCTCGGCGAACTCGGCCGCGAAGCCCTCGCGCTCACGGGCGATCTCCGCGTCCCGCTTGCCGGTCAGGTGCTCGAGCTCGCGCTCGAAGCCGACCCGTAGCCCGTGGGCGGTGTCGACCAGGTCGCCGACGAGGACCTCGACCGCCGCCTCGCGCTCGGCCCGGTCGCGGTTCTCGGTCCGCGCCTGGGCGAGCTCTCCCCGGAGCACATCGAGCGCCGTCTGGACCTCGTGCTCGCGTGCGACGTGCGCGGCGATCGACGCCGTGGCGGCCTCGGCCCGCGTGCGCTCTTCCGCTGCCCCCGCGCTCACGCCCTCCAGTTCGGCGGCGAGGCGCTCGCCCCGCGCGCGTTCCCGGGCGGCGGCGGCCTGCGTGTCGGCCAGCTCCGACTCGACCGCTTCGAGGCGTAGCGCGAGCCGCTCGGCGTCGACGGCGTCCTCGGCGGCGCGCTCCGCGCGCTCCTGCTCGAGCTCCCGTTCGACGGCGAGCCTCGCGGTGCGCTCCACCGCGGCGCGCTCCTCCAGCTCGGTCACGGCCGCGGTGAGCTCGGCGCGCAGGGCCTCGACGGTCCGCTGCACGGCGACGAGACGTTCGTCGGCCGCCTCGCGGGACGTCTCGAGCTCCTCGCGCAGCCCTTGTTCCGCGGCGGCGTACCGCTTGCGCTCGGCCTCGAGCCGCTCCTCGACGCGCTCACGCCGACGGCGCTCCTCCTCGAGCTCGTGCTCGAGCTCCGCGCTGCGGGCGTGGATGAAGGCGACGCCGGCCTCGACCTCGCGACGAGCGGCCCGGTGCCCCTCGGCCTCCTCCTTCAGCGCCTCGAGCTCGGCCTCCCGGGCCGCGAGGCGGACCTCCACGTCCGCGAACTCGGCCTCGCGGGTGGTGAGCAGCTCGCGCGTGTCGGAGAGGCGGACGCTCGTGCGGCGCTGCTCGCCCTCCATGGTGGCGATCGCCTCCTCGAGCTCCGCGGTCCGCTCGGCCCGGCCGCGGACCCCTTCGAGCGCCGATCGGAGCTCACCGATCTGGGCGGTCACCGCGTCGTGGACCTGCGCGCGCCGGTCGAGCTCATGCTGAAGCAGGGAGATCTCCGCGACGGCCTGTTCCCGCTCCGCATGGAGCGCCTGCTCGGCCCCTTCGCGCGCCGCCTGTTCCCCCATCAGCGAGCCGTGCAGCCCCTCCGCGAGGGCCTGAAGCTCCCCGACCTCCTGCCGCAGACCGTCCCGATGCTCGTCGACGGCGACCGCCTGGCGGTCCGCCTCGGCGCGGGCGTGGGCCTGGTCGACGTCCTGCCGGGCCTCCTCCAGCGCCTGGGCGAGCGCGTCAGCGCGGGCCTCGGCAGCCTCGTGGTCGGCACCGAGCTGCGCGATCTCGGTCTCGAGCTGGGCCAGCGCCCCGGTCGCGTCGCCCTCCAGCTCCGCGCGCATGCGCTGCTCCGCGAACTCCCGCTGCAGCGCCACCGTGAGGTCGCGCCGGGCCTGCTCGAGCGAGGCGGCCAGCGTGGTGCGCTCGCGCTGGGCCACCTCCAACCGGTCCTCGGCCTCGTCGAGCCGCCGCTCCAGGGCGCTTGCGGTCCGCTCCGCCCGTTCGGCCCGGTCGATCAGCTCCATCTCCGCAGCCCGCCGTGCGCGACGCTCGGCGAGCCGGCCGATCTCGGGGTCACGGGAGTCGTCGGAAGGCGCGGACAAGGTGGCTGCGATCGTAAGCGACGGGTCGGATGCAACCTACGCCCGATCTCCGCAGCTAGCGGCCTTTTTCCGCCCGTTTTCCGAAGGTCTGTCCGATCGGACTCCCCCGGTCGGTCAGTCGGGCGTGACGGGCTCCCCCGGGTCGCCCTGGCCCGCGCGCAGCCGGTAGGCCAAACGCGACTGAAGTGACCACAGCTCGATGAAGCCCGGCGAGGCCTGCTGGCTGAAGAGTCCGCCCGAGGTCTCGAAGGTCGCGAGCTGCATGTCGTAGACCGCGTTCGGGGATTCGCGCGTGACCGTCCGGGCGTGGCCCTTGAAGAGCTTGATGCCGATCGTCCCGCTGACCGACCGGTTCACCTCCTCCATGTAGGCGTCGAGGTCGGTCCGCAGCGGCTCCCACCAGAGGCCGGCGTAGACGAGGTAGGCCCACTTGCGGTCGAGCTCGCCCTTGAACTGGTTCTGGTGGATCGTGCAGACCAGGCGCTCGAGCTCGGCGTGCGCCATCAACAGGATGGTCGCGGCCGGCACCTCGTAGATGTCCCGGACCTTCAGACCGACGATCCGGTCCTCGATGTGGTCCACGATCCCGATGCCGTGCTTGATGCCGATGTCCTGGCAGCGGGTGATGAGCTCGACCAGGCCGAGCTCCTCGCCGTCGATCGCGGTCGGGACGCCCTCGGTGAAGGTGACCTGGATCGTCTCGGCCTCGTCGGGCGCGAGCTCGGGGCGAGTGACGAGCTGGAAGACGTCGTCGTCCGGCGCGTGGGTCAGGTCCTCGATCCACTTGCCCTCGGAGGAGCGGCCCCAGAGGTTGTCGTCGATCGAGTACGGGGTCTGCTCGGCGCCGCCCTTGATCGGGATGCCGTGCTCGCGGGCGTAGGCGATCTCCTCCTCGCGACCCATCTGCCAGCCGCGGACGGGCGCGATGACCTTCAGCGCGGGGGCGAGCGTCGCCACCGTCGCTTCGATGCGGACCTGGTCGTTGCCCTTGCCGGTGCAGCCGTGGGCGATCGTGTCGCAGCCGTGCTTGAGCGCGTACTCGACCGCGAGCTTGGCGATCAGCGGACGGCCGAGCGCCGTGAAGAGCGGGTAGTTCAGGCCGTAGATCGCGTTGGCCTTGATCGCCGGGACGATGAAGTCGCTGGCGAACTCCTCGCGGGCGTCGACGACCTCGGCCTCGATCGCGCCGAGCTGGATCGCCTTGCCCCGGACGACGTCGTAGTCCTCTCCGGGCTGGCCGAGGTTGACCGTCAGCGCCACGACCTCGGCGTCGTACTCGTCCTGGATCCACTTGAGCATGACGCTCGTGTCCAGGCCGCCCGAGTACAGGAGCAGGACGCGGGAGACCTCGCCCTTCTCGGCCAGGTAGCTCGCGGTGCGGGTGTTCGGCGTGCGTTCGGTCTCGGGCATCGCAGCGGAGGATAAGCATCCGACCGTGATCGCCTACGCTCGGCTGATGACAGCGATGAAGTGGTGGGGTTGGGGCCTCGACGGCGTGTCGTTCACGCACGAGGACAAGCCGGAGCTCGGTCCGTTCATCCTCGATCAGCTCGGGGTGGACGTCGCACGGACGACCGAGCGCTCGAAGCGGTTCGAGGAGCTCGAGCTGCCCGAGCCGGTCCTGCCGGACGAGCTGCGGGCCGCCCTCGAGGCCGCGGTCGGCGCCGAGCACGTCACCGCCGACGCCATCGACCGTGTGATCCACGCCCGCGGGAAGAGCATCCGCGACCTCATCCGCCAGCGCCGCGGCGACCTGCCCCGGCTGGTCGACGTGGTGGTCCGTCCCGGGAACGAGGACGAGGTCACGGAGCTCCTGGCGGCGGTGATCGAGCACGACGCCGTGCTGATCCCGTTCGGCGGCGGCTCGAGCATCTCCGGCTCCCTGGAGCCCGAGGCCGGGGAGACCCGCCCCGTCGTCTCCGTCGACGTGGGCCGCCTCGACAAGGTCCTCTCCGTCGATGCCGCCTCGCGGACCGCGCGGGTGCAGGCGGGCGTCTTCGGCCCCGCCCTGGAGGAGCAGCTCGGCGCGCAGGGCTGGACCTTCGGCCACTTCCCCGACTCCTTCACCCACTCGACGCTCGGGGGCTGGATCGCCACCCGCTCGAGCGGCATGCAGTCCGACCGCTACGGCGACATCGCCGACCTCACCCGGGCCGTCCGCGTCGTCACGCCGCACGGCACCCTCGCGACCCGCCCGGTCCCCTCCCAGTCGACGGGCCCGTCGCTGCGCGAGATGGTGCTCGGCTCGGAGGGCCGGCTCGGCCTGATCACCGAGGCCACCGTCCACATCCGCCGGATCCCCGAGGAGCGGCAGATCCTCGGCTACCTCTTCCCCACGTTCTCCGCCGGCCTCGCGGCCATGGCCGAGCTCGCGGCCAGCGAGCACCAGGTGAGCGTCACCCGGGTGAGCGACGCGCCGGAGACCGCGTTCTCCTTCGCCACCCGCAAGCGGTCCACCCTGCTCGACAAGATCCAGTCGAAGGCGCTCCAGGCCTTCCTCACCCGGCGCAAGGGGTTCGCCCTCGAGCAGATGTGCCTCTCGTTCATCGGCTACGAGGGATCGGCCGGCCATGTCGCGGAGCAGCGCAAGGCGGTCGGGAAGCTCGTCGGCCGCCACGGCGGGCTGTGCATCGGCTCGAGCCCGGGAGCGCTCTACGACCAGAAGAAGTTCGACACCCCCTACATCCGGGACTTCCTGCTGGACCGCGGCTGCCTGGCCGACGTGTCGGAGACCGCGGCCCCCTGGAGCGAGCTGGCCGACGTCTACGACAAGACACGCAGCGCGGTGTACGGCGCCTTCGACGAGCTGGGCGTGAAGGGGTACCTCATGTGCCACCTGTCGCACAGCTACCACGCGGGTGCCTGCCTCTACTTCACCTTCGCCTTCCCGCCGGCACCCGGCGGGGCCGACATGATCGAGCAGTACGACGTCGTCAAGCGCGCGCTGCAGCAGTCCTTCGTGGACGCCGCGGCCACGCTCTCCCACCACCACGCGGTCGGCACCGAACACGCCGAGTGGCTCGCACAGGACGTTTCCCCTGCAGGTGTCACGCTGCTTTCCGGACTCTTCGATGCCGCCGACCCCGGAGGACACCTGAACCCGGGCAAGGTCGTCGCGCGGGCGCCCGTCGCGGAAGGGGCCTAGAAACCCGCCCGAGGACCCGGAGTAGCCCGCTTCCATGGAGCGCAGCGAGCCGGCCGTCCTCGACACCCCCTGGGCGAGGACCATCCCGGCCCGGATCGCCCGCGAGGCGATCGTCTGCGGGGCGCTCGGGGCCTGCATGGACGCCTACACCCGGCGGACGATCACCGGCCGCGAGCAGCTCGAGGCGATGACGGGACCGGTGCTCTTCGTCGCGAACCACGCGAGCCACATGGACACGCCCGCCCTCTTGCGCGCGCTCCCGGGGCGCTGGCGGCGTCGGACCGCCGTGGCCGCAGCGGCCGACTACTTCTACACGGACCCGAAGCTCGCGGCGACGGTCTCGCTCGCGTTCGGGACCGTCCCGCTCGCCCGCAAGGGCGGTGGCCTCGAGGGCTGCACCCATCTCACGACGCTCTTCTCAGACGGGTGGTCGCTCGTGCTCTTCGCCGAGGGGACCCGCTCCCGGAACGGGGACGTCGGCGCGCTTCGTTCCGGCGCGGCGGTGCTCGCAGCCGAGCATGGCCTGCCGATCGTGCCGGTCCACATCGGGGGCACGCACGAGACCATGCCGACGGGCCGGCGCTGGATGCAGCGCGCGCCGGGCCGCGGACTGGGCGCGCGGCGCCCGATCACCTTCCGCTTCGGCGCGCCGATCCGTGCCCGGGACGGTGAGAGCCCGGCCGAGGTGATGGAGCGCGTGCGCCTCTTCCTGGCCGAGTCCGGCGCCGCCACCACGCCGCGCGAGCGTGCCGCGGTGCGGGAGCCGCAGCCGACCCGCTGAGCCCATCCGTGTCCCGAAACTCTCGCCCCGCGAGAACTTCGGCTCAGGGGTGAGCAGCCGGCGCCGAGCTTGCCATCACGCGGCCCAGGCGGGCCAGAGCGTCGTCGATCTCGGCCTCGCCGATGACGAGCGGCGGGAGCAGCCGGACCGTCTCCGGACCGGTCGCGTTCAGCACCAGGTGCTCCTCGAGCAGGGCGCGCCGCACAAGCTCGGGTGCCCCTCCATCGATGAGGTCGAACGCGTTCATGAGCCCGCGGCCGCGGACGTTCGTCACGCCCGGAAGTTCGCCCAGCCCTGCGCGCAGGCGCTCGCCGAGCTCCGCCACCCCGGCGAGCAGCGTCGGGTCGCCGAGCACGTCGAGCACGGCGTGGGCTGCGGCCGCGATGACGGGGCCCCCCGGGTAGGTCGAACCGTGATCCCCCGGGGCGAAGACGTCCGCGTAGGCGGGCCCGGCCACGAGCGCGCCGATCGGCAGGCCCCCGCCGAGCGCCTTGGCCAGCGTGATCAGGTCGGGGACGACCGGGGTCTGGGCGAAGTGGAAGAGCGTCCCGGTCCTGCCCATGCCGCACTGGATCTCGTCGAAGATCAAACAGGCGTTGTGCTCGTCGCACGCCTCACGAGCGGCGATGAGCACCTCGTCGGGGAGCGGGTGGATGCCGCTCTCCCCCTGGACCGGTTCGAGCAGCAGCGCGGCAGTGCTCCTGTCCACCGCGGCGCGGATCGCCTCCGCGGTCGGCTCGCAGGAGCGGAACCCCGGGACCATCGGCGCGAACGGCGCCTGCTTGCTCTCCTGGGGCGTCGCGCTGAGCGCGCCGTAGGTCCGCCCGTGGAAGGCGCCCGTGAGCGAGACGATGTCGCCGCCCCGTTTCGCCTTCCGGGCGCACTTGATCGCGGCCTCGATCGCCTCCGCGCCCGAGTTCGTGAAGAAGACCTTGCCGCCGGCCCCGAAAGAGCTGTCGACGAGGCGCTCGGCCAGGGTGACCATCGGCTCGGTGTAGAAGAGGTTCCCGACGTGGATGAGCCGCGCGGCCTGCTCCTGGATCGCGGCGACGACCTTCGGATGGCAGTGCCCGACGCTCGAGACCGAGATGCCGGCGAGGAAGTCGAGGTACTCGGTGCCGTCCTCGTCCCATAGCCGCGCGCCCTCGCCGCGGGCGAAGGCCACGGGGTACCGCGCGTAGTTGGCCGTGAGGTGGGTGTCGAGGACGCTCACGAGGCGGCCCGGATCTTCGTCCCGATGCCCGCGTCGGTGAAGAGCTCGAGCAGCAGCGAGTGCGGAACGCGGCCGTCGACGATGTGCGCGTAGGTGACGCCACCGTGGATGGCGTCGATGCAGGCCTGGAGCTTCGGTCGCATGCCGCCGTGGATCTCCTCGAGCGCGTGCTCGACCTCGTCCGTGGGCGCCTCGGAGATGACCGAGTCGAGGTCCTTGGGGTCCCTGAGCCAGCCTTCGACGTCGGTGAGGAACATGACCTTGTAGGCGCGCATCGCGCGTGCGACGGCGCTTGCAGCCTCGTCGGCGTTCACGTTGTAGGAGTTGCCGTCGTGGTCGGCGCCGACGGAGGCGATCACCGGGATGTAGTCCTCCGCGATGTGGTTGAGCACGTCCACGTCGACGTGCTCGATGCGGCCGACGAAGCCGATGTCCTCGCCGCTCGGGGCGGCCTGACGGGCGACACGGAAGAGGTTCCCGTCCTCACCGCTCAGCCCGACCGCGGCCTGCCCGTGGCGGGAGATGCGCTGGACGATGTCCTTGTTGACCTTCCCGACGAGGACCATCTTGGCGATCTCGACGGTCTGCGCGTCGGAGACCCGCAGGCCCCCCACGAAGGTGACGGGGAGCCCGAGCCGCTCCATGTAGGTGGTGATCTCGGGGCCGCCGCCGTGGACGACGATCGGGTTGAGGCCGACGTACTTCAGCAGCACGATGTCGCGGGCGAACTCCTCGCGGAGCGTCTCGTCGATCATCGCCGCGCCCCCGTACTTGACGACGACCGTCTTGCCCTCGAACTCCCGGATGTACGGGAGCGCCTCGAGCATGGTCCCGACGTCGCGATGGCCCGGCCGTTGCTTGCTCACGTGGTGTACTCCGCGTTGATGGTCACGTAGGAGTGGCCGAGGTCCGAGAAGAAGACCTCCTCCTCCACGCCCTCTCCGGGCAGCTCGACCGTGTACTCGACCTCCGCACGGGTCACCGCCTCGGCCAGCGCGGCGGCGTCGTGCTCGGCGGCCTGGCCGCGGACCGCGACCGGCACGCCTTCGATGGCGATGTCGAAGAAGAGCGGTGAGGAGTGCGGCAGGGCCATCCCGATCGACTGGGCGATCCGGCCCCAGTTGGGATCGGCGCCGTTGAGGGCTGTCTTCACGAGCGGCGAGTTCGCGATGGCCCGCGCGACGGCGGGCACCCCGCGGGCGTCGCCTCCGGTGACGAGGATCCGGCCGACCCGGGCGGCGCCCTCACCGTCCTTGACGATGAGCAGGGCGAGCTGCCGGAGCAACGCGTCGAGCGCCTGCCCGAACGCGATCTCGTCCGAGCGACCGCGGCGCCACCGTGACGCCGCTGGCTCCGCTGGCCTGCAGGATCACCGTGTCGTTCGTGGAGAGCTGCCCGTCGACCGAGATGCGGTCGAACGAGCGCTTGACGCAGACGCCGAGCAGCAGGTCGGCGGTCTCCGCCTCGAGCGCCGCGTCGGTCTGCACGAAGCAGAGCATGGTCGCGAACGCGGGCTGGATCATCCCGGCGCCCTTGGCCTGGGCGCTGATCCGCACCGGGCCGCCGGACAGCTCGAGCTCGAGCGTGACGCGCTTCTCGAAGGCGTCGGTCGTCATGATCGCCGCCGAGAACGCGGCGTCGTCGGGGCCCAGCTCGGCGGAGGCGGCGAGGATGCCCTTCACGACCTTCCGGCCGTCGAGCTGCACGCCGATGACGCCCGTGGAGCAGACCGCGACCTGGTCGCTCTCGACCCGGCCGGCCATCGCGGCGGCCCCCTGCATGCGCGCGGCCTCGTCGAGCCCGCGGTTGCCGGTGGCGGCGTTCGCGTTGCCGGAGTTCGCGGCGACGACGCGGATGGCGTCGAGGCGCGCGCGCTCTTTCGTGACGAGCACCGGTGCGGCGAGCACCCCGGAGCGGGTGAACCGCGCGGCGCTCGTGGTCTCCGGCGCGTCGGAGACGATCAGGCCGAGGTCGATCCCACCGTCGGCCTTCAGGCCACAGGCGACTCCGGCGGCCCGGAAGCCCTGCGGCAGGCCACCGTCCGGGACCTCGGTGAGCCCGGCGGGGACGTCGACCCAGCGGGAGGCGAAGAAGGTCATGAGAGTCCCTCGTCCTCAGGATGGCCGAGCATGAGGTTCAAGTTCTGGATCGCCTGCGACGAGGTGCCCTTCCACAGGTTGTCGATGGCGGCGAAGACGCTGGTGCGGCCCGTGCGCTCGTCCTCGACGGCGTGGAGCGCGCAGCGGTTGGTCTCGCGGACGTCGCGCACGCCGGGCGGCCCGGCGACGACGTCGACCCACGGCTCCTCGGCGTAGGCCTCGCGGAGCAGGTCGGCGGCCGGCGGCGCCCCGTCGGCCAGCCGCAGGTAGCAGGAGAGCAGCTCGCCCTGGTCGAGCGGGAGCAGGTGCGGCGTGAAGGAGACCGTGAGCCCGGTGCGCGCACCGGCGGCGACGAGCTCCTGCTCGATCTCCGGCGTGTGGCGGTGGGTGCCGCCGGTCTTGTACGGCTTCACGTTCTCGGTGACGCTCACGAAGTGGCTCGCCTCGGTGGCCGCGCGGCCGGCGCCGCTCACGCCGGTCTTGGCGTCGATGACGACGTCCTCCAAGTAGGCGGAAAGCGGGGCAAGCGCCAGGATCGCCGCGGTCGGGAAGCAGCCCGGGTTGGCGACGAGCTCGGCCTCGCGCAGCGCCTCGCGGTAGCGCTCCGGCAGCCCGTAGACGGCGCCCGGAAGGAGGTCGGGGACGGTGTGCGGCACGTACCACTGCTCGTAGGTGCCCTGCGAGCGGAGCCGGAAGTCGGCGCTCAGGTCGATCACCTTGACGCCGCGGGCGCGCAGGGCGGCAACGGTCGGGGCGGCGGCACCGTGCGGATAGGCGACGATCGCGGCGTCCACCTCCCCGTGAGGTCCGTCCACGTCGAGCTCCTCGAGCACCGCGTCGACGCGGTGGTGCGGGTAGAGCGCGGAGAGCGGCTTGCCGACGTCCGAGCGGGAGGTGACGGCCGCGAGCTCGAGCGCGGGGTGGCGGGCGACGAGCCGTGCGGCGAGCGCTCCCGCGTAGCCGGAGGCCCCGGCGATGAGCACCCGGTCAGCCACGGAGCTCCCCGCCCAGCTCGGACGCGAGCTTCTTCATGATCTTCGCGCGGGCCGGGGCGACGTCCTCGTCGGTGAGCGTGCTGTCGGCGGCCCGGAACTCGAGGTGCAGCGCGAGCGAGCGCTTGCCCTCCCCCACCTGGGCGCCGGAGAAGACGTCGAAGACCCGCACGTCGACGAGCCGCTTGCCGCCCGCGGCGCGGACGACCTCGAGCACCCGATCGGCCGGGACGTCCTCGGGCAGGACGACCGCGAGGTCGAGCCGGAGCGCGGGGTAGGAGGTGAGGTCAGCGTAGGTGATGACCTCAGGCGCGGCCGCGAGGACCTTGCCGAGATCGATCGCGAAGACGGCCGCGACCTGCGGCAGCTCCCAGGCCTCGGCCACCGCGGGGTGGATCTCCCCCACGAACCCGACGCGGGCGCCGTCCACGAGCACCTCGGCGCTCCGGCCGGGATGCAGGAAGGGCCATTCCGCGGGCGCGAAGCTCGCTTCCACGCGCAGGGTCGCGAGCAGCTGCTCGAGGACGCCCTTGACCGCGAAGAAATCGGCCGCCGGGCGTCCGTCGGCGCGCCAGTCCTCCGGCGCGAGCGGCCCGTGTAGGAGCGCGGCGAGCGCGTGGTGCTCGTCGGCGAGGCCCGGCTCCTGGGCCTCGCCTCCCGGCCGGTAGACCGCGGCGCTCTCGAAGAGCGCGAGCTCGGAGAAGCCGTGGGCGACGTTGTGCGCAGCGACGTCGAGCAGCGAACCGACGATCGTGGGGCGCAGGATCGCCTGGGCCTCGCTCATCGGGTTGACGAGCGAGACGTGGGGCGCGTCGGCGAGCCGGAGCTTCTCGAGCGTCGCGACGTCGGTGAACGACCAGCCCGCGACCTCGGAGAGCCCGAGCCCGACGAGGGCGTCCTCGGCCCGGCGGCGCCCGCGCTGGTACGGAGTGAGCCGCGCTGCGGCGAGCGTCCGGTTCTCGGGGAGGGTGCTCGGCAGCGTGTCGAGTGCGGAGAGCCGGGCGATCTCCTCGATGACGTCGGCCTCCCGGGTGACGTCGTTGCGGCGGAAGGCGGGGACGCGCACGTCGAGCCCGTCGTCGGCCTCGGCCACGCCGAAGCCGAGCGCCTCGAGCACCCGGGCCGACTCCGTCCGCGCGACCGGGGCGCCGAGCAGCCGTTCGACCCGCGCATCCCGCAGCCGGATGACCTGCGCCTCGGGTCCGGGCCCGCCGACGTCGATCGTGCCCGGCGCGAGGCGCGCGCCGGTCAGCTCGAGCAGGAGCCGTGTGGCGACCGCCTGGGCCTCGAGGGTCTGCTCCGGCGCGAGCGTCTTCTCGAGGCGCGCGCCCGCTTCGGAGCGGACGTTCAGCTTCGCCATCGTCCGGTTGATGTTCGGCCCGTTCCAGGTGGCGACCTCGAGCAGGACGCGCGTGGTCGTCGGCTCGACCTCCGAGCGCTGCCCGCCCATGACGCCGCCGAGCGAGGTCGGCCCGTCCGCGTCCTCGATGAGGACGATGTCGCTGTCGAGCTTTCGCTCGTGTCCGTCGAGCGTCGTGAGGGTCTCCCCCGTGCGCGCTCGCCGGACCGTGAGCGTGCCGCCGGCGACCCGGTCGAGGTCGAAGGCGTGGAGTGGCTGCCCGGTGAGGAACATCACGTAGTTCGTGACGTCGACGACGTTGTTGACCGGGCGCTGCCCGGCGGCAAGCAGGCGGGCCTGCAGCCACTGCGGCGAGGGGCCGATCGTGACGCCTTCGAAGACGCGGGCGGTGAAGCGCGGGCAGAGGTCCGGATCCTCGACGCGGACCTGCGCGAGCGCGGGATCCACGGCGCCCAGGCTCCCCGGGTCCTCCTCCCACGGGGGCGGCGCCAGCGGCGCGCCGGTGGCCGCGTGGGCCTCGCGGGCCACGCCGTAGAGGCCGAGGCAGTCCGGCCGGTTCGGGGTGATCTCGAGCTCGAGCACCTCGTCCACGATCGGCAGGACGTCCGTGAGCGGCGTGCCGGCGGGGTGCGTGTCGGCGAGGACGAGGATGCCGTCGTGGCCCTCGCCGAGCAGGAGCTCGCGTTCCGAGCAGATCATGCCGGCGCTGACGACGCCTCGGAGCTTTGCCGCCTTCAGCTTCAGACCGTCGGGCATCACGCCGCCCGGGCGGGCGACCGCGACGGTCTGCCCGGCGGCGACGTTCGGCGCGCCGCAGACGATCTGGGAGGGCTCGGCTTCGCCCACGTCGACCGTGCACACCTTGAGCTTGTCCGCGTCCGGGTGCGCCTCCGCGGTCAGGACCTTCCCGACGACGAAGTGCTCGGCCGCGTCGACACCGTGATGGTGGATGCGGTCGACCTCGGTGCCGGTCATGGCCAGGCGCGCGCCCAGCTCGCGGGTCCCGAGGTCGGGCCGGACGTACTCGTGGAGCCAGCTCAGAGGGACCCTCATCCGAACTGCCCCGCGAAGCGCTGGTCGTTCTCGTAGAGCTGCCGCAGATCCGGGAAGCCGTGCTTGAGCATCGCGATCCGCTCGATGCCCATGCCGAAGGCGAAGCCCTGGTACCGCTCCGGGTCGTAGTCGTGCGCCTCGATACCGGCGAGCACGTTCGGATCGACCATCCCGGAGCCGAGGATCTCGAGCCAGCCGGTGCCCTTGCAGAGGTTGCAGCGCACGCCGGTTCGTGGCAGCGCCCCGGTTCCGTCGCACTGGAAGCAGCTCACGTCGACCTCCACGGACGGCTCGGTGAAGGGGAAGAAGTGCGGGCGCAGGCGGACATCGCGCTCGTCGCCGAAGATCGCGCGGGCGAAGGCGAGCAGCACCCCCTTCAGGTCGGCCAGGGTGACGTCCTCGTCGATCCACAGCCCCTCGACCTGGTGGAACTGCGGGGTGTGGGTGGCGTCGGAGTCCCGCCGGTAGACCCGGCCGGGCACGATGATCGCGATCGGCGGCGGCTGAAGCTCCATCGAGCGCACCTGCATGGGCGAGGTGTGCGTGCGCAGGACGACCTCGTCCGATACGTAGAACGTGTCGCTCAGCGAGCGGGCCGGGTGCGCCGGGTCGTGGTTCAGCTTGTCGAAGTTGTTGCGTACCGAATCGACCTCAGGGCCCTCGACGACGGAGAACCCGAGCCCCAGGAAGACGTCCTCGATCTCACGGCGGGTCGCGGTGAGCAGGTGCAGGCGCCCGACGGAACGGACGGGCGAGCCCGGCAGGGTCACGTCGACCCTGTCGGCGATCAGCTTCGTCTCGAGCTCGGCGCCGGCGAGGGCGCCGCTGCGCTCGTCGATGAGTGCCTCTACGGCCTTCCTCGCCTGGTTGGCGGCCTTGCCGACCGCGCCGCGCTGCTCGGGCGGCAGCTCGGCGACCCCGCGCAGGAGGTTCGGGAGCTCGGCCTTCCGCCCGAGGAACCGCACCCGGAGCTGCTCGAGCCCGGAGGTGTCCGTCGCCGCGCCGACGGCCTGCTCGGCCTCGGCGCGTAGCTCGTCGATCCGCTCAAGCACGTCCATCGGGCTCCAACCTATTCGTCCATTCGTAGAGAGCCACGGTCGCCGCCATCGCCGCGTTCAGCGACTCGGAGGCGATGGGGATGTGGGCGGTGCGCTCGCAGGCCCCGACGAGCTCCTCGGGCAGGCCCGCGCGTTCGGCCCCGACGACGAGCGTTCCGGCCCGGTCCCCCGTTCCCTGCAGCGGCTCCCCGCCGCGCGCGACGAGCGCCACCCGCGGTGCGGGGCAGGAGCCGAGCTCCGCTCGCACGACGGGGACGCTGAAGAGCGCGCCCATCGAGGCGCGGACGGCCTTGCTGCCGTAGGGGTCGGCGCTCCCGGGGCCGATCACGACGCAGTCCGCCCCGAAGGCGAGGGCCCCGCGCAGGATCGTGCCGACGTTCCCGGGATCGCCGACGCCGTGCAGGTAGAGCGCGAGCTCCCCCACCGGCGCCGCGGCCCAGCGCTGCTCGTACACCGCGAGCACTCGGGTGCCCGAGCCGAGCGCGGAGATCCCGTCGAGCAGCTCGGGCTCGACGTCTACCCCGGCCTCCAGGCGGTGGATCGGCTCCCAGCCGGCGGCGTCTGCCGCGGCGATCAGGTCCTCGCCCTCGGCCACGAACCGGCCACCCTCTCGCCTGCGCTGGAGGCGCTTGATCTCCTTGAGGAGCGGATTCTGGGCTGAGGTGATCATGTGCGGTCTTCCTGAAAAACACGACGGGCGCCGATCCTGCGATGAGGAGCGACGCCCGGGGACCTGCTGGTGTTCGCGCTGCTTACGCGGCGACAGCCTCCGGGGCGGGCTTGTTGGCGACGGCCTCTCGCGAGACCTCGACGAATCGGGAGAACGTGTCGGCGTCGCGGACGGCGATGTCTGCGAGGACCTTGCGGTCGAGCTCGATGCCGGCCAGCTTGAGGCCGTGCATGAACTGGCCGTACGGCATGCCGTTCAGGCGCGCCGCGGCGTTGATGCGCGTGATCCACAGCTTGCGGAAGTCGCGCTTGCGGTTGCGGCGATCGCGGTAGGCGTAGGAGTCCGCCTTGAGCAGCGCCTCCTTGGCCCGCTTGTAGTTCGAGTTCGCCTGGCCGCGGAAGCCCTTCGTCTGCGCGAGGACAGAGCGACGCTTCTTCTTGGCGTGGACACTGCGCTTGACACGGGTCATCGGGTCTTCGCTCCCAACAGCTTCTTGGCGCGCTTGGCGTCCTGATCGGCGAGAACGTAATCGTTCCCGAGGTGACGCTTCTTCTTGGCGCTCTTCTTCTCAAGGATGTGGCTGGTCTTGGCGTGACGCGCCTTGACCTTGCCGCTGGCAGTGAGCTTGAAGCGCTTTTTGGCGCCCGAGTGGGTCTTCATCTTCGGCATAGCAGCGTGGGAGACTAGCGGTTAGGAATCCGCCGGAGCGGTCTCGGGCTCAGAAACGGACTCTTCGGCGGTGGGCTTCGCCTCGCCCGCGGGCTCCGTCTCCGTGGCCGGCTTCTTCTCAGCAGCAGACTTCTTCTCCGCCGCCGGCTTCTTCTCGGCGGCGGGCTTCTTGGCCGCGGCCTTCTTCTTCTTCGGCGGCGGCGGGAGCGCGCCCATGGGCTCGTCCTCGGTGCCGACGATGTTGCCGTCGTCGGTGACGACGATGTTCTCCTTCTCGGCGTCCGACTGGATCTGCCGGGCGACGGGCTCGGGCTTCGGGGCCGGGGCCTCCGCGACCTCGTCGCCGTCGGACGGGTCGCGGTCCTCGAGCGCGTCGAGGTCCACGCCGTCATCGAGGTGCTCCTCCAGCGCATCGGCCAGCACGGCCTTCGAGGGGGCGAGCAGCATGGTCATGTTGCGCCCGTCCTGGATCGGGCGCTGATCGACCTGGCAGAGCTCCTCCAGGTCACCGGCGAGGCGGTCGAGGATCATCACGCCGCGCTCGGGGTGCGTGACCTCACGTCCGCGGAACATGATCGTGACCTTGACCTTGTCCTTGTGGCGCAGGAAGCGCTCGACGTGGCCCTTCTTGGTCTCGTAATCGTGCTCGGCGATCTTCGGCCGGAACTTGATCTCGCGCACCACGATCTGCTGCTGGTGCTTCTTCGCGTGCTTGATCTTCTGGGCCTGCTCGTACTTGTACTTCGAGTAGTCGAGCACCCGGCAGACGGGCGGCTTGGCCTCGGGGGCGACCTCGACCAGATCGAGGTCACGGGTCTGGGCGTGGTTGAGCGCGTCCTGCGTGCGCATCACCCCGACCTGCTCGCCGTTCTCGTCGATGAGACGGACCTCGGGAACGCGGATGCGTTCGTTGATCCGGGTCGTGTCCCGCTCGGGCGGGCGCCGGTCGAACCTTCTCGGGACCGGCACTATCGGTGGGTGGGCCGCGGCATGGGGGCGGCGACCTCAAGCTGGAATCGTGTCAACGGGGCGGAGTCTAGCCATACCGCTGCGTCCGGCGGTGACGCCGCTCAGTCGAGCAGGCCTGCGAACGCGTCACCTTGGCCTGCCGCGAGCTCGATCACGCTCCGCGCGCGCCAGCAGCCCCGGACCCTGCGGGCCGGCACCGCGAGGTCGATCCGGACGACCCTTCCCTCGTCGTCGAGCCACAGGAGATCGAGCGCGAAGCGCATCCCGATCGTGTGGACCGAACGGCAGCGGTGGATGTGCAGGCCGACCGTCGGCGGGAGCGCCTCGAGCCCCGCGAGGCCCCGGCGCTTCTCGGCGTGGGAGCGTGCGTGCCGCAGCTCGCGGCCTCCCGGCAGTGGCTGTGCCTCGAGTGGTCCGAGCCGCTCGGCCCAGTCGCTCACCGTGCGCGTGTGCGGACGTCGGCGAGGATGCGGGCCGCGAAGTCCGCGACGCCTTCGGTCCCCTCGTCGCCTTCACGGTGGCGCCGGACGGCGACCGTCCCGTCCTCTGCCTCGCGATCTCCGATCACGAGCATGTACGGCACCTTGCGCAGCTCGGCGTCCCGGATCTTCCGGCCGACTGACTCGGTGCGATCGTCGCTCTCGGCCCGGAGCCCGGCCTCGCGAAGCTGCGTGACGACCACCTGCGCCGCCTCCTGGTGCCGGTCGGCGATCGGGAGCACGATCGCCTGGATCGGGGAGAGCCAGAGCGGCAGCTCCCCCGCCGTGTCCTCGATGAGGATGCCGACGAAGCGCTCGTAGGAGCCCATGAGCGCCCGGTGGATCATGACCGGCTGGTGCTCGGCGTTGTCCGCGCCGATGTACGAGAGACCGAAGCGCTCGGGCATGTTGTAGTCGAGCTGGACGGTCCCGATCTGCCAGGAGCGGCCGAGCGAGTCGGCGTACTGGAGGTCGATCTTCGGCGCGTAGAAGGCGCCGTCGCCCTCGTTGATCACGTAGTCGATGCCCTGCTCCTCGAGGACGGTCCGCAGGATGCCCTCGGTCTTGTCCCAGAACTCGTCGGTGCCGATGCGGTTCTCCGGTCGGGTGGAGAGCTCGACCGTGATGTTCTCGAAGCCGAACACCCCGTAGGTGGCGAAGGCGAACTCCAGGCAGGCGGCGACCTCGGCCGGGACCTGCTCCTCGGTGCAGAAGACGTGCGCGTCGTCCTGGGCGAAGTGCCGGACCCGGAGCAGCCCGTGGAGCGCGCCGGAGAGCTCGTTGCGGTGCAGGAGGCCCGGCTCGGAGTAGCGGACGGGCAGGTCGCGGTAGGACCACTGCTGGGTCTTGAACAGCTGGGCGTGGCCCGGGCAGTTCATCGGCTTGAGCGCCATCTCCGAGCCCTCGGCCTCGGTGAGGAACATGTTCTCCTTGTACTTGCCCCAGTGGCCGGAGGTCTGCCACAGCTGCGCGTCGTAGAGCTGCGGGGTCTTGACCTCCTGGTAGCCCCGGGGCTCCCCCATCTCGCGGCTGAGCTTCACGAGCTCGTTGAAGACCGTCGTGCCGCGCGGGAGCCAGAAGGCGGCGCCCTGGGCGACGGGCGAGAACTCGAAGAGCCCGAGCTGCGGGCCGAGCTTGCGGTGGTCGCGCTTCTTCGCCTCCTCGATCCGCTCGAGGTGCGCAGCCAGGTCCTTCTTCGAGAAGAACGCGGTCCCGTAGACGCGGGTCAGCATCGTTCGTGTCGCGTCCCCGCGCCAGTAGGCGCCCGCGACGGACTGGAGCTTGAACGCCTTGATGCGCTTGGTCGACGGCGCGTGGGGGCCGCGGCAGAGGTCGGTGAAGGGGCCGTTCGTGTACAGCGAGACGGTCTCGACGCCGGTGTTCTTCACCAGGTCGTCGATCAGCTCGACCTTGTAGTCCTGACCCTCGGCGGCGTAGCGCGCTCGGGCCTCCGCGACGGGCACGTCCTCCCGGACGAACTCCTCGTCGGCCTTGACGTGCTGCTTCATCTGCTGCTCGATCCGCACGAAGTCCGCGTCGGTGAGCGTCGCTCCCTCGGGGAGCTCGACGTCGTAGTAGAAGCCGTCGTCGATCGGAGGGCCGATCGAGATCTTCACGCCGGGGTACAGCTCGAGCATCGCGGCGGCGTAGACGTGCGCGGCGTCGTGACGGATGAGGTCGAGCGCATCCTGTCCGGAGCGTTCGGTGACGATCTCGATCGGCTCCCCGTCGACGAGCGCCGCGCTCATGTCGCGCACCTCCCCCTGCTGCTTGATCGCGAGGGCGGCCTTCGCGAGGCCGGGCCCGATGGCCAGCGCCGCATCGTGGCCGGTCGCGCCCGCTTCGAGCTCGAGAAGGGTGCCGTCGGGAAGGGTGACCTGCATGCGCCGGAGCGTACTGGCGCGCCGGGGTAGGTTCGCACGCATGGATTCCGCAACCCTCCGCGCTCAGTTCCCGGTGTTCGAGTCCGTCGCCTACCTGAACGCGGGCACCTGTGGTCCGCTGCCGGCCGCCGCGCTGCGGGCCGCCGCCGACTCAGGTCTGCGCGCGGCCGAACGGGGCCGCGGCCTGGAGTACTTCGCGCAGATGTTCGCCGTTCGCGCGCGACTGCGCGAGGCCTACGCGGGCGTCGTGGGCGGGCGGGCGGAGGAGATCGCGCTCACCACCGGCACGAGCGACGGCATGGCGCAGGTGCTGCGCGGGCTCGGGCTCGGCCGGGGTGACGAGATCCTCACCGCCGACGACGAGCACCCGGGGCTCTACGGCCCGCTGGCCGCAGCCCGGGACCAGCTCGGGGTCGACGTGCGGACCGTGCCGCTCGAGGAGATCGCGGAGCACGTCGGCGCCCGAACACGGCTCGTGGCCTGCTCGCACGTGTCGTGGTGCTCGGGAGCACTTGCTCCGCCCGAGCTCGCCGAGCTCGACGTCCCGGTGCTGCTCGACGGAGCCCAGGGTGCGGGCGCCGTCCCGGTCGACGTCCAGGCACTCGGCTGCGCCTTCTACTCCGCGGCGGGGCAGAAGTGGCTCTGCGGCCCGGTCGGGACGGGGCTGCTGTGGGTCCATCCCGAGTGGCGCGAGCGGCTGGCCGTCGCCACGCCGACCTATCTGAACCTGAGCGTGCCCGCCGCCGGCCTCGAGGCGACGCCGTGGCCGGACGCCCGCGCCTTCGATGCCCCCGCCCTCTCCAACGAGGCGCTCGAGGCCGCCGTCGCCGCGCACGACGTTCTGGCGGACGCCGGCTGGTCCGCGGTGCAGGAGCGGGCGGTCGGCTTGGCCGACACCCTTGCGGCGCGATTGCGGAGCCTCGGCCACACCGTGACGCCGCGGGGCGCCTCGACGCTCGTCGCCTGGGCGCACCCGGACGCCGAGGCGGCGGCAGCTCGCCTGGCGAGCGCGGGCATCGTCGTGCGCAACCTGCCGGGGGCCGATGTCCTGCGCGCCTCGGTGGGGGCCTGGAACGACGAGTCCGACCTGGACCGCCTGCTCACCGCGCTCTGAGGCGTGCGCCACGCTTCCCGCTTCATCAACTCCGGACGCCGAGCGGCCGGAAGACATCTTGATGGTGCCGCTCTGTGACGAGCAGGGCAGCCCGTTGGCGCTCCTCTCGGTGGCGGGGTCGCGCTCGGGCCTGCGCCTCACGCCCACCGAGCTCGAGGTCCTGGCGACGATCGCCGACCACACCGCGATCGCGCTCACGCAGGCCGCCGACGGGTCGCAGCGCGACCGGCCGGACATCGCCCGGGGATGAAGAAAGCCCCCAGGGCGGTGGGGGCTTTCAGGTGGTCCGTACTGGGCTCGAACCAGTGACCTCCTGCTTGTCGAGCAGGCGCTCTCCCAGCTGAGCTAACGGACCCGGGAGCAGGCGGCAGCGTAGCAACGGGAGCACGTTCCCCGCCGCCCGCCTCGGCGCCGCGGCCGAGTTCAGCCGCCGTCCCCGTCCCCGCTCTTCGCGTCGCCCGAGGCCGCCTTGATGTACGCGGCGAGCGCATCGATCTTCTTCGCCTCGATCTCCTTGGCGTAGTCAGCGGGCATGAGCTCGTCCTCGTACCCCTCGACGATGTCCGCGCGCGGCTCGGTGATGTCCTTGCCGATGTCCTCCGCGGAATCGTCGGCCAACGTGTCGAGCCGGGGTCCGAGCACTCCCTTCTTGTCGTCCGCGGCGATGGCGTGACAGCTGTCGCAGCCCTCCTCCTCGAACTCCTCACGCCCCTCGGCGACCTGCTCACCGCCCTGCGCGATCCGTTCCTTCGAGGCCTGCAGCGCCGCCCCGGTCGGGGCGGGCTCCTCGGGCGTCGGTGCATCCCCCATGCCGATCCCGAGCACGGCGACTGCCATGAGGACAGCAGACAGCGCGGCCAAGCCGCTCTTCAGGGCGCTCATGCGATCGACCCCACGCGGTCGGTGGTACCGGTCTCGCGCAGCCCGCCGGCGAGCGCACCGGCGACAACCAGGATGAAGGCGAGAACCTCGGCGCCGAGAATGATCGCGGCGTCGAGGTCGTAGCCCCCCTCCCGGAAGCCGAAGAAGCCGGCGCTGTGGGAGAGCAGGATGGAGACGATCGAGCCGATCTGGATCCCGAGCACCCCGACGACGAAGAGCGCGATCCGGTCGGCCAGGAACGCGACGACGACGAGCCCCGTCGCGACGCCGTTCAGCAGGAAGAGCGGACCCACCAGCTCGACCTCCGCGTAGCCACGGTGGAAGAGCCGGGCGTGGTCAAAACCCGCGACGAAGGCGAAGAGTGCCGCGGCGGCGAGCAGCGCGTACGCAAGCGGAGGCGGGGTGGACCGGGCGAGGAGGCGTGACATGCGGGAACGCTTATCGCGCGTCGCATGAGCGCAACCTGAACGTCGGCGAGCAGGCGCGCCAAGTCCGTGAGCCACTACCATCGGCGGCGTTCGGCGACGTGGCGGAGTGGCTACGCAGCGGCCTGCAAAGCCGTGCACACCGGTTCGACTCCGGTCGTCGCCTCTCCGGTCGGGTGAGTCCCCCGATCGGAGGAGGCCGGAACCACTCGCCGGATGTCCGGTCATGCGATGCTTCCGGAAGCGCACTCGCGGGAAGCTTCGTGTCCGCGGGTACCGACAAGGGATCGTTCTCATGGCCTCCATGCTCTTCGTGCTGTTCATCGCCGCGCCGCTCGTCCTTCTGAGCGGCAACCTCGGCCGCGGCGCCGTCGGGTTGGCCCAGCGCCAGAAGGCGACCCGCGGCTCCGCCGCGCGCCGACCGCGCCCCCGCACCTCCTCCTGGCCCGTGCGCCCGCGGCGGGCCACCCCGGCCGTCGACCCGCTGCGCTCCCTCTCTCCCGTCGCAGCGATTCGCCGCGAGCGGGAAGCCCACCGAGCAGCCCGCGTCGCTCCCGTCATCACCCCGGGCGTCGAACGTGCACCAGCGGCTCCGCGCCCCGTCGCACCGGCTCCGATCGCGGCGCCGCTCGCCGCGCTCCCGGTGACCGCGTCGCCGCGCGGCTTCGTGCCCGCCCCGGCCAGCGCGTTCGCCGCCGGTCCGGCGCTCACGCCCCGCCGTGCCAGCGCAGTCGCCGCCTGACCTGAACCCCGACTGAAGTAGTTGCGCGCGCAACCATTCTGCCGTAAGATGACGTTCATGCAGCTCGACGGCATCCATCACATCTCCGCCATCACCGGTGACGCCAAGGCGAACCTGGCCTTCTACACGGGCGTGCTCGGACTGCGCCTGACCGCCAAGACGGTCAACCAGGACGACCCGTCCGTCTACCACCTCTTCTACGGCGACGAGCAGGCCCGACCGGGCGCGGATCTCACCTTCTTCGAGTACCCCCGCGCGATTCCAGGCCGGGCCGGCGCCGGCATGGTGCACACGATCGTCTCCCGGGTCGGCGCATCCGCTGCGCTCGACTTCTGGGCCGACCGGCTCGACGCGCATGATGTCGCCGTCGAACGGTCCGAGCACTCCGTCCGCTTCGCCGACCCCGAGGGTCTGCAGCACGAGCTCGTCGTCCAGTCGAGCACCGACACCCCGCTCACGGCGGAGCATCCTGAGATCCCGGTCGAGCATCGCTTGCAGGGGTTCGAAGGCGTTCGGGCCTACTCGGCGCACCCGGAGGGCTCCGGCGTCGTTCTGGGGCGCCTCATGGGGGCCACCGAGCCCGGCCCCGAGGCCGCCTGGATCGGTGGCGAGCAGGCCTGGGAGCTCCGGTCCGAGCAGCGCGGCGGCTGGATCGCCTTCGATCCCGCCCCGACCACGCCCGGGCGCCAGTCGGCGGGCACCGTCCACCACATCGCCTGGGGGACTCGCGACGAGGAGCTGCAGGGATGGATCGACGCGGTGACGGCCGCCGGCCTGCCGAACTCCGGGTACGTCGATCGCCACTACTTCCACTCCCTCTACTTCCGGGAGCCCGGCGGGGTCCTGTACGAGCTCGCGACGGCCGAGCCCGGCTTCCTGGTCGACGGCCTGAGCCTCGAGGAGCTCGGTACCCGCATCATCCTGCCCCCGTTCCTCGAGTCCGGACGGGCCGCGGCAGAGGCCAGGCTCACCCCCCTCCCCGACCCGCGCGCGTCCTGGGCCGCGCCTCGCTAGACTTCGCCCCCGAAGCGCCCGCGGATGTAGCTCAGTTGGCTAGAGCGTCTGCTTGCCATGCAGAAGGTCGAGGGTTCGAGTCCCTTCATCCGCTTGTTCCGAAGGCCCCGTGCGAGCGGGGCCTTCGTCGTTCTCAAGCGCGAAGGTCGCCGTCACACGTCCCATTCGCTCGGGCCCTGCGCCGCGGCTTCAGCGGAAGCGGTGGCTGCGCACGGCCGTGGCGCGGCAGCTCGCGCGGCGTGCCCGCGGTTTCTTCGCGCAGCGGCGCAGCGCACGCTTCTCGCCGGTGGAGGCCCCGTACAGGCGCCGTACGCGCTGCATGCAGGGAGAGCGGTCCCTCGTTGAGCGGAACCGGCTGCAGGCTGCCACCGCGAGCGCGCGGCGACAGCTCAGACGGAGCGCGGACGTCGAGCGAGCCGAGCAGCTCGCGACCCGCGGGGGCGGCGAGGGCTCCACGATCACCCTGGGCAGCAGTAGCGGTGGGCCGGGGAGCGGCTCCGGCGCGGGCGGCTCGGGCGCCGGAGGCGTCGGCGGAGCAGGCGGTGGCGGGAGCGGCGGGCTCACGGCGACCCGGGGCTCACTGCGGATCGGGCAGTGCTCCCGGGCCGAGGTGATGGCGAGTTCGGCGATCGCGGCACGGCCGGCGGCGGTGCGGGGGTGGATCCCATCGGACTCGGGGTCGTCGAAGTCCGCCCGCAGTGCCGGATCGGACTCGGAGTAGGCGGCGTAGTCCACGTAGGTGAATCGCCCCGGGTGTTCGGCGGCGATGTCACGCAGTCGATCGTTGAACGCTTCAACGTCGGCATCGGGGCTGTAGCCGCTGTTCCGTGGGCGGGGCCCCGCCCACAAGACGCACTTGCCAGCCTGCAGAAGACGCTCCGCGGCACCGTCGACCTCTTCGACGATCCGGGCGCGCTCCTCGCGGCCGAAGCTCTCGTACTCCGGCGTCCCCGGCTCCGGCGTGTCCGGGCAGAGGCCGTACGGCTCCAAGCAGCCGACATCGTTCGTCCCGAGCGAGACGAATACCGCGGCCGCATCCCCGGTGGCGGCCGTCTCCAGACTCGGCTGCGTGGACGACTGCCATCCGGTCACCAGCCGATGGAGCCGGATCGTCCAGCCCGACCACGCCTGGACGCGGACGCGAATTCCGTCCTCGGCGGCGCGACGGACGTACGGGACGGCAATGGAGATGCTGTCCCCCACCACCGCGAGACCGTCTCGCTCGGCCGTCGCCGGGAGCCCCGGCACGTCGGCCGTGTCCTCATCGACACCGCCAAGGAAGTTGAACGGCGTCCGCGGCCCGTCTTCGTAGCTGGGATCACGCTCGATCGCCGTGGCCGTCGCCGCGCTTACGAGCAGCAGCAGAGTCAAGGCGAGCAGCGACACCTTGGCGGCGAAGGTCGACCGGTTGACTGACGACTCCATCCTGCGCGGAGCCTACGCCGCGGCCTCAGCGCGCGTCGACCGCGATCCGCTCGCCATCCGGAAGCACGAAGACCTCGTGCAGCACGGTCGTGGTGTCGGTGTGGCTCGGGATCAACCGCACCTCATCCCCGGGAACCAGATGCGAGACCGGGCCGAGGACCCGCCCGTGCTCGTCACCGGCCGGTTCGTAACGCGTCCCCGCGAGCCCTGCGACCTGGGCCGGACCCGCGTCGACCGAGAGCGCCTTCCACCCCGCGTCGACGATGACCTCCTCGGAGGAGAGCACCGCCGTGACGCCCGCGACCACGTGGACGGCCTGCGCGAAGTGCATACCGCCGACCCGGGCGTAGGCGGCGTCCATCAGCGCGTAGGAGCCGGGTTGCACCTCGCTCACGACCGGGTGACTCGCGGCCAGGGCCGCGGTTCCCGTCCCGGCCGTGGTCACCCACGGGACAGGGTGACCGTCCGCGCGAAGCGCCTCGACCACCTGGTCCAGACGCGCCATCGCCTTCCGCGAGGCGGCGCCCCGCTCCTCGGGTTCGGCGATGGCCTGGAGGTGCCCCTCATACCCCTGAACCCCGGCGAGCCGGACGTGTCGGCCCTCCCCCACGGCTCGGGCGACGGCGAGCGCTGCCGCGACCGTCGGCGCCCCTCCCCGCCGCTGCCCGACGTCGAGATCGACGAGCACGTCGAGCGGACCGGTGAGGACCGCGTCGAGCGCGCGGACGAGCTCGGGCGTGTGCACGACCAGCGTGAGCCTCTGCGCCTGCCGGGCGAGGGCCGCCGCCGCCGGCAGCGCCCGGGGCGAGAGCACGGAGGTCACCAGGACGTCCTCGATCCCTGCCCTCACCATCGTGGAGGCCTCGGCGAGCGTCGCAGCCGCGACGCCGACGGCACCGTGGGCCAGCTGGCGACGCGCGATCCATCCGCTCTTGTGGCCCTTCACGTGGGGGCGGAGCGCGACCCCGGCTGCGGCGCAGACGGCCTGCATCGCAGCGAGATTCTCCTCGAGGAGCACGGGGTCGAGGGTCAGCTGGGGAGTGAAGATCATGCGACCGAGCCCGTCATGCGCGCTCCGAGCTCCCGCATCCGCACCACGAGCTCGGGCGGCTCGTGTACCTCGAAGGGGACGTCGAGCATCACGATTTTGATCGCCAGCCATTCCAGATGGTCGTCGGAGGCCCGCAGCTCGCAGCGACCGTCGCCGAGCGCCAAGACCTCTCCGGGATGCCGGGAGGCCGTGATGGTCTCGGCGCTCGCGTGCAGCGTGACCCGCGCCCGGTAGCGGTAGGGCGCGCCGGAGAGGTTCCGCATGACGAAGGCCGCGGCGTCCCCGTCCCCGGGCAGCGTGCGTGGCGTGAAGCGGACCCCCGTGTGCTGGGGCTTGGAGATCCGGTCGACACGGAAGGTCCGCCAGCCCTCCCGCCCGGGGTCCCAGGCGACCAGATACCACCGCCGGCCGAGCGTGACCAGCCGCAGCGGCTCCACGTCGCGGCGGCTCTCGACGGCGTCCCGGGCCCGGTAGGCGAACCGCAGCCGCTCCGCGTCCCGACAGGCACCGGCGATGGCCGTCAGGCACTCCGGGTCGACGGTCGGCCCGCTGCCCACGAACGTGTCGGTCACCGACTGGAGGGCGTTCACCCGGCGCCGCAGGTGGTTCGGGAGCACCTGCTCGAGCTTGACGAGCGCGCGCACCGCGGTCTCCTCGATACCGGTGACGGCGGTCCCGGCCGCCGCGCGGAGCCCGACCGCGATCGCCACCGCCTCGTCGTCGTCGAGCAGCAGCGGGGGCATCGCGGTCCCCGCCTCGAGCCGGTACCCCCCGGCCGGGCCGCTCAGCGCGTCGACCGGGTAGCCGAGCTCGCGGAGCCGTTCGATGTCGCGCCGGATCGTGCGCCCGCTGACCTCCAGGCGCTCGGCGAGGTCCTCGCCCGTCCAGTCCCGCCGGGTCTGCAGCAGCGAGAGCAGTTTGAGCAGCCGAGCGGAGGTCGTCATAAGGTCCCGGTGAGCTTCCCACCTATTGCGGACAGAAACGGACCTAGACACACCTGATGATGACCGCCATGACAGCCAGACCCCCCGCCATCAAGGTCGAAGGCCTCGTGAAGTGCTTCGGCGACGTCCGCGCCGTCGACGGGGTCGACTTCGAAGTGCCCGCGGGCACCGTCCTCGGGCTGCTCGGGCCCAACGGCGCCGGCAAGACCACGGTGGTGCGCATGCTCACCACCCTTATGGCCCCGGACGCCGGGCGCGTGCACGTGGCCGGGCTCGACGCCGTCGCGCAGGCGACCGAGCTCCGCTCGCGAATCGGCCTCGCCGGGCAGTACGCCGCGATCGACGAGAACCTCACGGGCGCGGAGAACCTCGTGATGGTCGGTCGCCTCTACGGCATGTCACGCAGCGCCGCCAAGGTCCGCGGTCAGGAGCTCCTCGAGCACTTCGACCTCGTCGACGCCGCGAAGCGACCGGCGAGCACCTATTCGGGCGGCATGCGCCGACGACTCGACCTCGCCGCGGCGCTCGTCGCGAAACCCGAGGTGCTCTTCCTCGACGAGCCGACCACCGGGCTCGACCCACGCAGCCGTCTGGACCTGTGGGCGACCGTAGAAGAGCTGAAGGCAGCCGGGACCACCGTGTTGCTCACCACGCAGTACCTCGACGAGGCCGACCGGCTCGCCGACACCATCGCGGTCATCGATCACGGCAAGCTCATCGCCGAGGGCACCTCGGACGAGCTGAAGGACCGGGTCGGCGGCGAGCGCCTCGAAGTCACGCTGGCCGACGGTTCCGACACTGACGCCGCCATCGAGGCCCTCACTCCCATGAGCGACGAGCGCGCCGTCCACGAGGACGGTGTGGTCCGCCTGCAGATCCGTCAGCGGAGCGGCACCCTCGTGGAGGCCGTCAAGCGGCTCGGCGAGGCGGGCCTCGACGTCGACGACCTCGAGCTGCGCCGTCCGACGCTCGACGACGTGTTCCTGACCCTCACCGGCCGCGCGCCGGCCGAGGAGACCGACGCCCAGGAGGCGACCACCTGATGCCGCGCATCCTCTCCGACATGCTCATCATCGCCGAGCGGAACCTCCGCCGGCTCCCTCGCTCGCCTGATCTCCTGCTGGCGGTCACGGTGCAGCCGGTGATGTTCGTGCTGCTCTTCGTCTACGTCTTCGGCGGGGCCATCCAGACGCCCGGCTTCGACAACTACAAGGACTTCCTGATCCCCGGGATCATCGTCCAGAACATCGCCTTCGGCGGCTTCCTGACCGCCCTCGGCCTGGCCGAGGACATGAACAAGGGGCTCGTGGACCGATTCCGTTCCCTGCCCATGGCCCGGTCCGCGGTCCTGGCCGGACGCACCTCGGCGGACATCGTCACGAACACGCTGTCGATCGTCGTGCTGGTCGCTACCGGCCTGCTGATCGGGTTCTCCTTCCACGCGTCATTGCTGAACGTGATGGCGGGCGTCGGGATCCTGCTCCTGTTCGGCTACGCGTTCTCCTGGGTCTTCGCCCTCATTGGCCTGCTCGTCTCCTCCCCCGAGGCGGCGAACTCGGTCGGCTTCATCGCCGTGTTCCCGCTGACCTTCATCTCCTCCGCCTTCGTCCCGGTGGAGTCGATGCCGTCGGTGCTGCAGACGGTCGCGGAGGTGAACCCGTTCACGATCACCGTGGACGCCATGCGCCACCTGTGGGTCGGCGGACCCGCCGGCAACTCGGTCTGGGGCGCGGTCGTGTGGTCGTTCGTCATCTTCGCGGTGGCCGCGCCGCTGGCGGTCTCGCGGTACCGGAGCGCGGCCTCGAAGTAGGAGCGCCGGCTCCGCTCAGAGGAGGCCGACGATGGCCGCGCAGTCCCAGTTGGCTGCGCCGGCGCCGCCGTTCCACAGCTGCGCCGCCAGCCGGTCCTGCTCGGCCTTCGACGCCTGGAAGGCGTGCTTGGTCGAGCCGCCGAGGCCCTTCCAGGTCGAGTCGATGAACTGGTAGTAGCCCGAGGCGGTGGCCGAGTTCGGCGGGAGGTTCTGCCCGCCGGACTCGCACTCGACGATCGCGTAGGGGATCGCCCACGGACCGCCGGGTCCGACCTTCGTGGCGGAGGCGGCCCGCTCGGCTTCGAGGGCGCTGAGGGCGCGCAGCGCCGCCGCCCGTGCCGCACGACGTTCCGCGGCCCGGCGCCTGCGCTGCAGCGTGCTGAGCGCAGCCTCCGAGGCTTGGCGGTCGGCGCGGACGCCGTCCCGGAGGGCGAGCCGGGCGGCGCGGGCCCGGGCGAGCACCGCACGCCGTCGCTCCGCCGCCCCGCGGATGGTCGCGACGGCGTCACGGCGCCGCGCGACCGCCTGGGCCTCCTCCCGCTGCTCGGGCACCAGATCGTCGAGCGTTGCCCGTTGGCCGATGGCCTCGCGCCGGGCCACCCTGATCTCCTGCAGGAGGTCCTCGTCACGGCTCTGCACGCGCTTCACGAAGTTCAGGTCCTCGAGCAGGGCGTTGAAGCCGTCGGCCTTCAGGACGACGGTGATGAGGTCGGGTGGATCACCCATGTAGCGCGCTCGCAGGAGCGTGGCGAGCGCCCGTCGGGCCTGTTCCGATCGCCGTTCGAGCCGCCGCGTCCGGGCCCGGGCCGCGGTCAGGCGCCGCTCCGTCGCCGCGAGCCGCAGCTGAGCGCCCACGAGCTCCCCCTGCACCGCGGCGAGCCGACCCTCAAGGACCGAAAGGGCCCGGCTGGCCGATGCCTCGAGCCGGCCGAGGCGCTCAGCGGCGCCACCGAGCGCACGTTCCTGCTGCTTCTGCCGCTCGATCGAACGCTGCAGTGTTCCCTCGGTGGCCCCGTCGGCGCGCCCGGAGAACGCGACCGCGAGGACGGCGAGGAGCAGCAGCGGAGCGAGGAGGCGCAGGCGAACAGGCATGGGGACACGGCGCCGGGGGCGCGCGGTCGACCGACCGTAGGGGTCCCGCCACCCCGCCTCCACCACTGCACGGGACCGTGCGGCTAGAGGTTGGGCAGATCGCCCGGGATACGCGGGCGACGGCGGTCGCGCAGCTCGCGTTGCGTGCCCTCGGGGGCGGAGGCGCCGCGCTCACGTCGTTCCTCACGCCGGCGGTCGACGATCACCTCGACCCCAGGATCATCGGCGTAGTAGGCCTGGAGCTGCGGCAGGAGCTCGTCGGCGAGTTCCGGGGGGACGACGCAGTAGATCATCTCGGGCCACCGGACATAGAGGCGAGCCTACGCGACCCCGGCGGCCAACCGCAAAGCGCCACGATCGTCGGCGGCCGCATTCGAGCTCTGATCAGCGGGTTCGAGCTCGGAGAGCTCAGTGCCTTGACCGGCCACGCGAACGCCCTTGCCCTCGTCGCCGAGGTCGACCTCGTAGCGGTACCACGACAGCTCCCAGCCGACCACGATGGTGACGATCGAACCCTCGGTCGCACTCGGGCGGGCGGAGACGATCGGCGAGCCGAGCGAACGGGTCACGCCGGCGACCGTCCGCGGGTGCGGGCTGTTGTTGAACAGCTCGAGCGCCCGGGCGACCTTCAGCTCGGAGTTCGTCGGGACCGCGTGCACGTTTCGGCCGGGGCGCGGAGCGGACGGCGCGGGTGCTGATGGGGGCGGCGCGGCGGCCGGCGGCTGGGCCGCGACCGGAGCGACAGGCGGGGCCGGAGCGGGCACGACCGGCGCGGCGGGCATCACCGGCTCGACGACCACCGGGATGACCGCCGGCTCGTCCTCGTAGACGAAGTCCTCTTGCGGCCAGGGTTCATACCCGGCCCGTTCGGCGGCTGCCGCACCACGGTCCTCCCGCCGGCCACGCAGCCGGTGCAGCAGCGACCGGGCGCCGCTGCCGCGCTCTCCCGTCCGTCCGGGCATCGCGCCTTCGAGACCCTCGCGGATCCAGCCTTCGTGCATCGCGCGTGACGTGCACAGATCGCACACGGTGCGGCGCGAGCCGGCATGCAGGAACACGTCGCCGGTCTCGCCGCGGAGGAGCGTCCGCCCGCAGACGTCGCAGGAGACGATCGGGGCGTTCGTGGCGATCGACGTGCGCTTCACAGGGCAGCGAGGCTAGCAACGGACCCGGCCCTGCACGCCACGTTTCAGCGGTCCGGACGGTCCTCGTCGCTGAGCCGTCCGCGGAGCCGCAGCACGGCCTTCGTGTGCAGCTGGGAGATCCTCGACTCGGTGACTCCGAGCACCTCGCCGATCTCGCGGAGGGTCAGGTTCTCGTAGTAGTAGAGGGCGATCACGAGCTTCTCCCGCTCGGGCAGCCGGGCGATCGCGTCGGCCATCCGGTCCTTCAGGTCGATGCGGTCCATGGCCGCGACCGGGTCCGGGGCGTCCGGATCCTGCAGCGTGTCAAGGAGGGAGACCTGATCGCCGCTCGCGTCCGAAACGGTCCAGAGCTCGTCGAGCGCGGCGATCGTCGAGTTCGAGATCTGCACGAGGGCTTCGCGGAACTCCTGGACGCTCATGTCGAGCTCGACCGACATCTCCTCGTCGGTCGGCGCTCGCTGCAGCCGGTTCTCGAGCTTCGCGTTCGCCCGTTCGATCGCCCGGGCGCGCGCCCGTACCGACCGCGGCACCCAGTCGAGCGAGCGCAGCTCGTCGATGATCGCGCCCTTGATGCGCGTGATCGCGTAGGTCTCGAACTTGATCTCACGCTCGGGCTCGAAGCGGGAGATCGCGGAGATCAGCCCGACGAGCCCGTAGGAGATGAGGTCGGCTTCGTCGACGTGGGCGGGGAGCCCCGAGGCCATGCGACCGGCGACGTACTTGACGAGCGGCGAGTAGGCGACGACGAGACGCTCGCGAGCCCGCTCGTCTCCGGACGACTTGTAGCGTCGCCAGAGGTCTTTGAGCTCGATGGCCTTGACGTTTGTCTCCACTGTGAACGCGTTCCGGTCAGGCCCTGGGATGGGCGTCTTGGTAGGCCGACCGGAGCCTCGCCGACTCTACCCGAGTGTAGATCTGCGTGGTCGAGATGCTGGCGTGTCCGAGCAGCTCCTGGATGGCACGAAGGTCGGCTCCGCCGTCGAGGAGGTGCGTCGCGAACGAATGGCGGAGCGCGTGCGGCGTAAGGCCCCCCTGCACGGCGGCGCGGCGGGTCCACACGCTCAGGCGGCGCCGCACGTCGGAGGTCGAGAGGCGGCGCCCGGTCTTCGACAGGAAGACGGCCGGCTCCGAACGGTCGACGGCGAGGACGGGGCGGCCGTGGGCCTGGTAGCGCGCCACCGCGGCGAGCGCCGCCTCGCCCGCGGGCACGAACCTGGTCTTCCCGCCCTTGCCCTCCACACGGACCTGCTCTGCGTCGTGGTCGACCCCGCTGACGTCGAGATCGACGAGCTCGGCGGCGCGAAGACCGCAGGCGTAGGCGAGCTCGAACAGCGCCCGGTCCCTGAGCTCGAGTGGAGTGGAGGCCGGGATCGAGTCGAGGAGGGCCGCGAGCTCCTCGGTGCGGAGGACCCGCGGAAGCTTGCTGCCGCGCTTCGGGGAGGCCACGAGCTCCGCGGGGTTCGCCTCGACGAAGCCGTGGGCGCGCAGCACCCCGAAGAAGCCGCGGATGGCCGCGAGCTTGCGCGCCACGGTCGCCGGCGAGGCCTGGTTGGTCCCGAGGTGCTGGGCGTACCGGCGCAGGAGGCGGACGGAGACCCCCGTCGGTGTAGCCCCGTGGTCTTCCGCCCAGGCCGCGAACTGCCCGAGGTCCGTGCCGTACGCGCGGCGGGTCGCCTCGGCGACGCCGCGGCGTGCGAGGTCGGCGTCCAGGAGCCGGAGCGCCGCCGGCCAATCCGGGTGGGCCGGCTCGCTACCTTGGGCCGCGTGGCCGTCTTCTACATCGACACCCGCTCGGGTCACGTTGCCACCCAGCGCCAGCTGACCGACGCGGCGATCGCCGAGCCCGACGGAACCGTCCCGCGCCCGTGGCACCGCATCCAGGGATCGGGCGACGCCACGACCTTGTGGTACGCGGTGATGCGGCGGCAGGAGCAGGAGATCTTCATCGGCGCCCTGGTCCTTCGCCACGGACCGCACCACTCCCTGCTCTTGGAGCGAGGCTGGGAGGACATCCCCGTCTCGGAGATCGCCGCTCCCGGCGCGGCGCAGGCGGCGCCCGCGCCGCACCCCTTCTAAAAGCCTGCTGAACTTTTCCCGCACCCGTCGGAAACCGCCCCGCCTTCCCGGCGAGCACGGTCGAAAGATCAGCAGACTTAGACGATCAGGACCTTCGCCCCCACGGGGACCCGCGGGAACAGATCGATGACGTCGGGGACGTGCATGCGCAGGCAGCCGTGCGAGGCGTCCGAACCGATGGAGCCGTCGTCGCTCGTGCCGTGAATGCCGACGCCATCGGTGATCCCCATCCACCGCGCCTTGAGCGGGTTGGCGGAGGTCCCGCCCTCGACGGTGGTGCCACCGAGCTCGCCCGCCCACGGTGAGTTCGGCACCGACCAGACCGGGTCGACCTGCTTGTTGGCGATCGTGAACTGACCGGAGGGCGTCGGGTAGGCGGGCTGCCCGACCGCGATCCCGTAGCTCTTCTCGAGCTTGAGGTCGCGGTAGACCCGCAGCGTGTGATCGGCCTTGGTCGCGATCAGGACGACGGGGTTCTCCTTCGCGAGGTCGCGCTCCGTCTTCTTCTGCCGGAGCTTCACGGTCTCGGCTCCGATGACGCGGGCGTCGGCCCCCGGGGAGAGGATCGCGGAGGCGATCTCCTCGCGGAGCTTGCCGGTCTTGACCTTGAGCCCCCGCTGGCCGGGGGTGATCGTCACGCCGGCGGCGCTGAGCGTCAGCTCGGCTTCCTGGACAGGCCGGTTGACCTTCGCACGGACACGGGCGACGAGGCGGTTGACGGCCTTCTTCGAGTAGGTGATCCGCGGCTCGAGGTCCGCGTCCACCCGGCCGCCGGTGATGCGACGGAAGGTCCGCCCGAACGGTCCGCCCCGGTCGGAGCGCTCAACGGCCTGACGGACGAGCTCGTCCGCGTTCACCTCGACACCGGCCTGCTTCGACGTGAGCTTGAAGCGACGGCCGGCATGGTCGACCTCGACCGGCTTGCGCAGGTCGGCGACGAGCTTCTCGTCGAGCCGGATGCGGGCGTCGACGGGCGTGAGCCCACCGATGTTCACGCCGCCTATGCGGACGCCGTCGGCGATCCGGTCCTCGCGGGTCGCGTCGAGGACGAGGAGCGCCGCGAGCGCGACCGCGGTCAGCGCGATCACGACGGCGGGAAGAAAAAGGCTGCTCTTTGCGGTCATCGGAGACTGCGAAGGCTAACTGACGGTGTCAAGGGTGCGCGTCAGCAGACCGTCGATGGCGGCGAGCACGGTCTTGCGCGCCGCATGGTCGGCTTCGTAGCTCCGCAGCGCCTCGAGCCCGTCGTGGTCGAGCGAGGCGAGCAGCGCGATGACCTCCTTGGCGTCGAGGTCGGAGTAGCCGGCGGGCGGCTCCGGTGCGCTCGGCGGCTCGGGCGCGCGCTCGCCCGCCGCGAGGTTGTGACGCTTCTCCTGGCGGGCCAGGCGCCGGACGCTCGGCGAGCGCCGCAGGAACTCCTCGACCTCCTGCTCGTAGCGGTAGCCCTCCCCCGCCCCGCGCTTCAGCGTCGCCAGGCGCTGGTGCTCGCGCAGCTTCAGGATGGTCTCGCGCGTCGTGTAGCGGTAGCGGTACCCGGTCGCCTTGAGCTTCCGGTTGTCGATGCCGCGGCCGAAGCGCAGGTGATCGAGCATGTCCGCGGCGATCGGCAGCCCGGCCCGCTTGATGAGCGGCATGGCCAGCCCGGTGGCGAACGGCGGGAGAATCGGGGCGTTGACCTTCCCGAGGAGGTCCAGCACCTCGGACATGACGAGGACGCCATCGGCGGCCGCGTTGTAGACGCCGTCGAGGTCGTTCCGCACCGCGTGCTCGAGCACGCCGGCGATGTCGTCCTCGTGGATGAACTGGTAGCGCGGGTCGAAGCCGAGGATCGTGGGGACGGCGGGCAGCCCGAGGTAGCGCGTGTAGGAGGTCCGAACCGCGGGTCCGAGGCCGTTGGCGAAGCGCAGCGTGGTGACGATCGTCTCCGGGTTGCGCTCGGCGAAGTCGCGAACGGCGCCCTCGGCCTCCACCGCGTCCCGTTCGATCATGGAGCGCGCGGCGCGCGGGCGGCGCATTTCCTCCGTGAAGAACGCGGGGTCGTCCTGCTCGCAGCCGTAGTAGCGCGAGGTCGACTTGAAGACGACCTTCCTCACGAACGAGTCGGGTCCGCCACAGGCCGCCAGAACGTTCATCGTGCCGATGACGTTGTTCTCGTGGGCGAGCTTGGGGCTCGTGACGATCGAGTCCGCCACGAGGCGGGTGTCCACCACCGTGTCGATCTCCGCGGCCTGCACGATCCGCCGGATGAGCGAGTGGTGATCCTCGACCCGGACGAACTCGGTCCGCTCGAGGGCGACCTTCGGCGGCCGCTTGTCGACGCCGATGACCGTCTCGACCGCCGGATCCTGCTCGAGGGCCTGAGCCAGCCGGCCACCCCAGTAGGTCGATAGGCCGGTGATGAGGATGCGCTTGGAAACCACGGTCTAGAACCAGACGCTCTTCCGCTTGCCCACCATGTCGAAGAGCTCCTCTTGGATGGTCGCGCGGATGTCGTGGGAGACGGTCTGCACGAGCCCCTTGTCCTCCCAGGGCTCGTCCCCCATGTCGTCGGTGCGGACCGGCGGCAGGAAGCGGATCGTGAACTTGGCAGGCAGGTACATGAGCGCGGCCAGCGGCCCGAAGTGCGGGAAGGTCGGCGTGAGCGGCGTGTAGATGAGGCCGGTGAGCTTCTTGACGAGCCCGAGCTGCGCGAACACGGGTTGGCTCTCCTCGGCGCCGACGACGGCGATCGGGATGATCGGCGCCTTGGCCCGCATCGCGGCCTCGACGAACCCGCCGCGGCCGAAGCGGCGGAGGCGGTAGCGGTCCTTGAAGAGCTTCTCGGTGCCCTTCGCTCCCTCGGGGAAGACGAGCACGAGGCGCTCCTCGTCGTAGAGCATCCGGTGCACGTTGGCCGGATGGGCTGCGACCCCGCCGATCTTCGGCAGGAGCATCGAGAAGCCCGGGTAGCCCTTGAAGAAGTGCTCCACGAGCACACGGACGTCGCGCTGGCGCGGGTGCTCGTCCTTGATCGCCTTCATGATCATCATCGCGTCCGGCGGCAGCGCGCCGGAATGGTTCGAGACCAGCAGGCCGGGCCCCTCGGCGGGGACGTTCTCGAGCCCCTCGATCGTGCAACGGAACCAGAGGTGGTAGTAGAAGTCGACCAGGGCCTTGTCGAAGAGCCCGGCGATGCGCTCGGACTTGCCCCAGTCGTCCACCTGGCGCTCGGGCTCGATGCCCGGCAGGAAGTCCCGCAGATCGGGCTCGACGGTGGCGAGCTCGGCGGCGGGCGGAGCGGTCGTGACGAGCACATCCGGCGTGGCGGCGACATCGCGGTGCTGCGTCTCCTCGGCCATCACGCCACCTGCCCGGTGCGTCCGGCGCGGCGCAGCGGCGAGAAGACGCCCTCGATCCGGGCGGCGAGCGTCGGCCAGTCCGGGGCGGCGATGACATCCTCCTCGGCCACGACGTCGTCGTTCCACGGATGCGTGATCGTGGCGACCGAGATTCCCCGCTCGACGGCGTCGAGAAGGTTCTGGGGGCTGTCGTCGATGAGGAGGTCGATGCCGATCTCGGTGCAGCGGCCGATCTTGTCGTAGGAGCAGTTGAGCTCGTCGTACTGGAGGCCGATCTGCTCGAGCCAGCGGGCGGTGGCGTCGTGGCAGGCGCCCGCACGGTGCGAGGTCACGTGGATGAAGTGCCCTCCCTCGGCCCAGCGGTTGAGCGCCTCCACCGCGCCGGGGTAGGGACGCCCCGCCATGATGGCGCGCTCGCAGTGGGTTGCCTCGATGACGCAAGCGAGCTGCTCGTCCTTCAGGCGGGTGACGCCCCACTGGACCTGCTCCTCGTACGGGAGCTCGATGCCGAAGCGCTCGAGCGCGGCCTTGGAGAGCACGTCCCAGTAGTGGTGCAGGGTGGAGTCGATGTCGACAGCGATCTTCATCTCGCGGTTTATCGTAGTCCGCCATGGCCTCTCCCACCGCCGTCGATCACGCCCAGACCGGACCGTACGGAGCGGTGGGGCGCTCGGCCTGGCTGGACATCGACTGGTCCGAGCACCTGCGCTGGGTGACGGTCGGCGGTCGTCCCGTGAACGTGTGTGAGATCGGCCCGGCCGACGGCGAGGCGATCGTGTGGATCCACGGCCTCTCGGGCTGCTGGCAGAACTGGCTCGAGAACCTTCCCGCGCTCGCCGACGCCGGCTACCGCTGTGTCGCGCTGGACCTCCCGGGCTTCGGCTGCTCCCCCATGCCGGCCGAGCAGATCACGATCGGCCGCTACGCGGACATCGTGGACGAGCTGCTGGGCCTGCTCAAGATTGAGGCGGCCTGCGTCATCGGCAACTCGATGGGCGGCTTCACCGCGGCGGAGCTCGCGATCCGGCACCCCCGGCGCGTCGAGCGGCTCGTGCTGGTCTCGGCGGCCGGGATCGCGATCGAGCACGACCGGATCGGTGATCGCATCGGGGTCCTGCGGCGCGCGGAGTTCGCGATCAACGCCTACGGCGGCTGGCTCGCCTCCCGTTCGGAGCGGGTGGCGCGGAGGGCGCGGCTTCGGAAGATGACCTTCCGCGTCGTGGCCGCCCGTCCGGAGGCGCTGCCGCCGGCGCTCATGGCCGAGAACCTCCGCGCCTCGGGGACCCCCGGGTTCCTGGACGCGCTGGAGGCGCTCACCTCCTTCCCGATCTCCGAGCGGCTTCCGGAGATCGCCTGCCCGACGCTGATCGTCTGGGGGGACGAGGACCGGCTCGTGCCCGTCCGCGACGCCGACGAGTTCGAGCGCCTCATCCCGGACTCCCGCAAGGTCGTCTACCCGGGAACCGGGCACGTCGCGATGCTCGAACGCCCGATCGCGTTCAACCGCCTCATCGAGGGCTTTCTCGCCGAGGAGCCCAACGAGGACGTCGTCTAAACGGTCGTCACCGCGCCCTGCGCCGCCGACCCGACGAGCTTCGCGTACTTCGCGAGGACCCCGGTGGCGTCCGGGGAGACCGGGACGACGTAGGCCTTCGCGCGCGCCGCGATCGTCTCGTCGTCGAGATCGACGTCGAGACGGCGGGCGTCGACGTCGAGCGTGATCGTGTCGCCCTCCTGCACCGCGCAGATGGGGCCGCCAAGCGCCGCCTCGGGTGCGACGTGCCCGCACATGAAGCCGTGCGTGGCGCCGGAGAAGCGGCCGTCCGTGATGAGCGAGACGGTGTCGCCGAGCCCAGCGCCGTTGATCGCGGCGGTCACCGCGAGCATCTCGCGCATGCCGGGGCCACCGACCGGACCCTCGTTGCGGATGACGAGGATGTCGCCGTCGGCGATCCGGCCCCCGGTCACGGCGGCCATGGCGTCCGGTTCGGTCTCGAAGACGCGCGCCGGCCCGACGATCTTCCGGCGGTCGTGCCCGGCGAGCTTGACGACGCAGCCCTCCGGGGCGAGGTTGCCGCGCAGGATCGCCATGCCCCCGTGCGGCTTGATCGGCCGCTCGAGCGGGAGAATGACCTGCTGGTCCGCGGGCTCGACGGCCTCGTCCGCGTGCTCGCCGATGGTCTTCCCGGTGACGGTCATGGCGTTCTCGTGCAGGTGCCCGCCCTGCTTGAGCCGCTGCAGGACCAGCTCGATTCCGCCGGCGCGGTGGAGGTCCACGGCGGTGTACTTCCCGCCCGGGGACATGTCGCAGAGCAGCGGGGTACGAGCGAGGATCCGATCGAAGTCGTCGACGTCGAGCGGGATGCCCGCCTCGTTCGCGATCGCGAGCAGGTGGAGCACGGCGTTCGTCGAGCCGCCGCTCGTGGCGACGGCGGCGATCGCGTTCTCGAGCGACTCCCGCGTGATGACCGAGCGGGCGGTCTGGCCGCGTCGCAGCGTGTCGACGACCATCTCGCCGACGGCGTAGGCGACCTTCGCCTTCGTCGCGTCGACCGCCGGGACCATCGCGGTGCCGATCGGCGAGATGCCGAGTGCCTCGAGCGCCATGGCCATCGTGTTGGCGGTGAACTGGCCGCCGCAGGCACCGGCACCGGGGCTCGCCGCGATCTCGATCGCCTTCAGCTCCGCGTCGTCGATCTTGCCGAGCGCGTGGGCGCCGACGGCCTCGAAGACGTCCAGGATGGTGATGTCCTCGCCCTTGTGCTGGCCGGGCATGATCGAGCCGCCGTAGAGCATCAGCCCGGGGATGTCGAGGCGCGCAAGGGCCATGACCGTCCCCGGCAGGGTCTTGTCGCAGCCCGCGAGGCAGACCACCGCGTCGAAGTTGTAGCCACGCGCCGTCAGCTCGATGGAGTCGGCGATGACCTCGCGGGAGACCAGCGAGGTCTTCATCCCGCTCGTACCCATCGTGATGCCGTCGGAGATCGCGATGGTGTTGAACTCCATCGGGGTCCCGCCGGCCGCCCGGATGCCGTCCTTCACCTGCTTCGCCAGGGCCCGCAGGTGGTAGTTGCAGGGCATCGTCTCGATCCAGGTCGAGGCGACGCCGATGATCGGCTTGCTCATCGCCTCGTCGTCGAAGCCGATGGCCTGGTAGTAGGACCGGGCCGCCGCGCGGTGCGGCCCCTCGGTCATCTCACGGGAACGATGCTTGACGTCGAACGCGGGGGTGCTCACCGATCGCAGACTACCGGCGGCGCGGCGCGTGCCACGCTGCCGGCACGGCTTCGATCAGGTCTGGGCGCCGCTCGCGGAGCGACGGTCCTTCGCCATGCGCGCCCGCTCCCATTCCGAGAGGCGCCACAGGTCGCGATGAACCTGCTTTGGGTCGACCTGCCGGCCCGGAAGGTGCATGTTCGCGGTCGCGATCAGGCGGCGCTCGTCGCCGGTGAGCGCCATCCACTTCGCGAGCGCGTCGTCGGAGTCGGGCAGCCGGGCAGAGCCGTAGGGCTTGGTCTCGTCCGGGAACTCGACGCAGTACTCGCTGAGCAGCTGACGGGTCTGCGGCAGGTAGGAGATGACCGGCTTGTGCGGGTAGACGAGGTAGGCGTACGGGGCGCCCTCGAGCGTTCGCACGGTGCCGCCGACCGCAGGACCGTCGGCGTTGCGCCCCCAGACGCGGATGAACCCAAGGTCGCGGTACATCGCCCACTCCTCCTCGTTCACACAGGACTTGAGGAGCTGGCGGGCGCGCTGCTCGGCGCGCCGTTCCCGGCCGGGGTCGAAGCCGACACCCTCGACGAAGGCGCGGCGGGCGCGCCGCTTGTCGAGCTCCTCGGCGATGCGCGGGTGGCAGACCTCCCACATCAGCGCGACGATGACGATGCCCGTGGCGAAGATCGCGAGGAGCATCGGCCCGGCCTCAGCCGCCGGCGGCGCGCGGGAAGAAGATGACCCGCTCGGACTCGGGCGGGACCTGGGCGAAGTCGGTGACCATGCGGGCCTGCCGACGTCCGTCCGCGGTCGCTTCCGGTACTGCCGCCCACATGCCCAGCTCCAGCTGCTCGCGGAACGCGGCGATGAGCTGCTCCTCCTCGGCCCGCACGCTCGGATCGCCCTCGGTCAGGAGGATCTCACCGTGCCCGGGCTTCATCCGAAGGAACTTCATCGCTCCGAGTATGGCAAAGGTCCTGACCGCCCGGGCCGGGCAGGAGTGGTGGTCATAAGCCCGGGCGCGTCGGCGTTCGCTCCCGTACGCCGAGGACGTCGACGGGGCCCGCTCCCGCGCCGATCTCGCGGAGCCCGTCCCGAACCGCGGCACCCGCCAGGCGGCGGGCGGCGACCGCTGCCTCGTGCAGGGGAAACCCGTGGGCGAGGTGGGCGGCCAGGGCACTCGCGTGCGTGCACCCGGACCCGTGGGCAGCACCGTCCGGGTGGCGGGGCCCACTCAGCTCGACCGTCGTGCTGCCGTCGAAGAGGAGATCCGCCGCCTTGTCGCGGTGGCCCCCGGTCACGATCACGTTCGGCACCCCGAGGGCGTGGATGCGGCGGGCGAGCTCCTCGGCGTCGTCGAGGTCGGGGGCATCGGCGAGGACCCGCGCCTCGGGGAGGTTCGGGGTCACGACGCTCACGTGCGCGAGCAGCGCTCGGAGTGCCCGCACGGCCTCTGGCGCCAGGAGCTGGGAGCCGGACTCCGCGACCATCACGGGATCGAGGACGACGGGGACCCCGTCGGGGAGCGCCTCGAGGCTCTCTTGGACCACCCCGATGGTCCCACCGTCGCCGAGCATTCCGATCTTGACCGCGTCGACCCCGAGGTCGGTGACGACCGAGCTGATCTGCGCGGCGATGAACGCCCCCGGGACCGGATGGACGCCCTGGACGCCGACGGTGTTCTGCGCCGTCAGGGCCGTGATCGCGGAGGCGCCGTGGCAGCCGCAGGCCGCGAACGCCTTCAGGTCGGCCTGGATCCCGGCACCACCCCCGGAGTCGGACCCGGCAATCGTGAGGCAGACGGGTGGCCGACGGTCCATGCGGTCAAGCCTACGAACGGGGTGGCCGCCGACGCGGTGCCGCGGGTGGGTCATCATCGTGCCCGGACGAGGTAGCGGCCACCGACGCGTCGTAGGTGACCGCTGCCCTCGAGCTCGGCGAGCCCGAGCAGCGCGGCGTCCGCCTCTGCCGGCGTCGTCGCGAGCGAGGCCACGGTGTCCCGCCCGCCCGCGACCGCGTCGAAGAGCGTCGCGAGCTCGGGAGCGAGCGCGGCCGCAGGCCCGACGGCCGTGCGCTCCCGGTCATGGCCGAGGACGGCGTCGAGCGCATCTTCGACGCCGAGGATCATCGTCGCCCCGTCCCGGATGAGCCCGTTCGTCCCTCGGGTGCGGGGGCTGCTCGCGCGGCCGGGCACCGCCGCCACCTCACGTCCGAGCGCCATCGCGAAGTCCGCGGTGATGAGCGAACCGGAGCGCTCGGCGCCCTCGACGACGAGCGTCAACTGGGCGAGCCCGGCGATGATCCGGTTCCGCGCGGGAAAGCACCACCGGAACGGCTCGAAGCCCGGTGGAAGCTCCGAGACCGCGCAGGCCTCCGCGACGATCCGGCGGTGGAGCCCTGCCTTGCTGCGGGGGTAGGCGATCTCCGCGGCGCCCGCCAGCACCGCGATCGTGGCCCCGCCACCGGCCATCGCGCCCTCCTGCGCGGCGCTGTCGATGCCAAGCGCGAGGCCGCTCACCACCGTGACGCCCGCCTCGGCGAGGCCTCGTCCGAGCGCTTCGGCCATCTCCAACCCCTCCGGCGAGGCCTTGCGCGCCCCGACGATCGCCACCGCGGGTCCCGGCGGGGCGTCGCCGACATCAGCCGCCCCGAGCAGCCGGGAGAGCCGTTCGAGCCCACCGGCCACGTGCAGGACGCACGGTGCGCCGGGCCCGGTATGGAGCCGAGCGGGGAACCGCGGGTCGTGATGGCACACCGGCTCTACCCCGGCTCGCTCGCACGCCCGGGACGCGGCGGCGACGTCGAAGGCGGCGTGACGTGCTCGCAGCTCGGCCTCGCGGGCGCCGGCCAGCGCCGCGATCAGCTCGCGATCACCCATGGCGAGGACGTCACGGAGCGGCCGCCGGCGCTTCCAGACGATGTCGAGATGCGGCGCGAGCGCGGCCAGAAGCCAGCTCCGGCGCAGGCAGTCCGGGCAGGCGGCGACGGTGGCACTCACGCCGACATCGCCTCCGGCGCACTCGCCTGACGCAGGCCGAGCGCGTGCAGCACGTGCAGCCGACGCACCGTCTCGCTCCCGGCCAGGTCGGCGATCGTCCGGGCCACCCGGAGCACGCGCTGGTGCCCGCGGGCGCTGAGCATGCCCCGGTCGTAGTCGCGCCAGAGCTCGCGTTCAGCGTCCGGCTCGAGCCGAACCAGGCGGCGGACCTGGGCGGCGTCCATCCGTGCGTTGCTGCTCGCCCCGGTCCCCTCGAGCCGGACCTGCTGCCGCTCTCGGGCGACCAGCACCCGTTCCCGTTCCCCGGCCGAGGTGCAGTGCGCAGCCCCGCGCAGCTCCTCGGCGGTGGGACGCTCCACGTGGACCTGGACGTCGATGCGGTCAAGCAGCGGTCCACTCAGCCGCCGTCGGTGTCGCGCGAGATCGGGTTCGCCGCAGCGGCAGCGCTCGGAACCCAGATACCCACACGGGCACGGATTCGTCGCGGCCACCAGCATGACTTGCGAGGGATAGATCGCCGTCTGCTGGCCGCGCACGATCGCCACCCTCCCGTCCTCGAGCGGTTGCCGGAGCGCCTCGAGCGCGTCGCGCGAGAACTCGGAGAGCTCGTCGAGGAAGAGCACCCCGTGGTGGGCGAGCGTGGCTTCACCGGGCACGGGCACCGTCCCCCCGCCGACCAGGCCGGAAGCCGAGATGTGGTGGTGGGGCGCGCGGAACGGCCGTTCGGCCACGAGCCCTACTCCCGGGCAGAGGCCGACGACGCTCTGGATGCGCGTGACCTCGAGCGCCTCGGCCGGGGTGAGCGGAGGCAGGATCCCTGGCAGGCGTCGCGCGAGCATCGTCTTGCCCGTGCCCGGCGGCCCCGTCAGCAGCAGGTTGTGCCCGCCGGCGGCCGCGATCGTGAGCGCGCCAAGGACGGCGGCGTGGCCTCGGACATCGCAGAGGTCCAGGCCGGTCTCGCGCGTCACGGAGGGACACGGCCCCGGCTTACGCGATGCCCCGTCGCAAACTCCTGGCGGCTCCTCTCCGCGCAAGATCGCTGCTGCTTCGGGCAGGCTCGCCGCGCCGTGTACGCCGAGCCCGCCGACCAGGGCGGCCTCCCCGGCGCGGTCCGCGGCGACGATGAGCCCGGAGAGCCCTGCCGCCCGGGCGCCCTCGGCGACGGCCAGGACCCCGCGTCCGGGCCGGATGGCCCCACCGAGCGCAAGCTCGCCGAAGACCGCCAACCGCTCGAGCAGCTCGTCCGGAACCTGTCCGCTGGCGGCGAGGATCCCGCAGGCGATCGCGAGATCGAACCCGGGCCCGGACTTCCGCAGCGACGCCGGCGCGAGGTTGACCGTGACGCGCTTCTCCGGGAAGACGAACCCCGAGTTCTGCACGGCTGCCCGCACCCGCTCACGGGATTCGCGGACGGCGCGGTCCCCGAGGCCGACGATGGTGAAGCTCGGGAGGCCGGTGCGCAGGTCGACCTCGACGGTCACACGCCGGGGTTCGAGGCCGTCGAGGGTGAAGGTGCTGACGTGGGAGATCATCTCGAACGGCGACGCTAAGAGCGAGTGGCGTCACGTGTCAGTCGCGCACTGCACCGACTCTGCGGACGAATCGACACGAGATTCCGCGGCGAATTTCGTGTGCGTTCCCCCACGCTTTCGTGACGTCTGCGTCTTGTCTCGTGACGCGGCTCGGGCGGAGCATCCGGTCATGGCCACCCAGGACACCGAAGATCCCCGCCGCGTGCTCGGCCGTCACGGCGAGCAGCTTGCGGCCGAACACCTCGAGCGGCTCGGCTTCACGATCGTCGCCCGCAATCACCGCACTCGCTTCGGGGAGCTCGACCTCATCGTCTTCGACGGCGAGGTCCTCGCCTTCGTCGAGGTTAAGACCCGCCGCACAGGCGGCGGGAGCCCGTGGGAGAGCCTGCACCACCGGAAGCGGATCCAGGTCCGCAGGATGGCCGCCGCCTACCTGAACCAGGTACCTGACCGGCCCCGCGGACGGACCCTACGGTTCGACGCCATCGGCGTCGTGATCGGTCCTGGGGACCGGCTCGAGTCCCTCGAACACCTCGAGGGGGCGTTCTGAGCCCGTGTAGGCGACCGAGGCGAAGGAGCGCCGGTGGAGCGGCGAGATCCCCTGCCGTCCGATGGCCGCCCGGTGCGCCGGGGTCGAGTACCCGACGTGGTCGGAGAACTCCCACCCGGGGTGGCGGGCCTCCGCGCGATGCATGAACCGGTCGCGCGAGACCTTCGCCAGGATCGAGGCGGCGGCGATCGCCGCGCTGGTGGCGTCCCCGTGCTTGATGGCGCGCTGCTCCCGCTCGAACGGGGCGACCCGGAAGCCGTCGACCAGGCAGAGCACCTCCCCCGGCTGCTCCGCACAGACCCGCCGCAGCGCATCCCGGAGCGCGTCGAGGTTCGTGCGGTGAAGACCGCGCGCGTCGATGCCGCCGGCGCATCGCGAGACGATCGCGCTCCGCGCGGCCAGCCGCAGGACCACCGGGTAAAGCTCCTCCCGGGCAGCCTCGGTGTGCTGTTTGGAATCGTTCAGCGTGGCGAGCGCGCGCACCTCACGCGGCCCCATCCGATCGAGGTCGAGCAGCACGGCGGCCGCCACCAGAGGGCCCGCCAGGCACCCCCGCCCGGCTTCGTCGGCGCCGGCGACGAACCGCACCCCGAGGCCCCGGTCGTGCGTCACGAGCCGCCGCCCGGTGCGCCGGGAGCGTGCGCGCTTCGCGGCTACAGCAGGCCGATCCGCTTCGGGGGCCAGTACGTCACGAAGGCGCCGCCGATGATCCAGTCGCGCGGCACGGGTCCCCAGAAGCGTGAGTCCTTCGAGCATTCGCGGTTGTCACCCATCATGAACCAGTGCCCGGCCGGGATCGTGATCGCCTTCGTGAAGTCGGCCGGTCCCCCGCCTTCGCAGGTGGCTTGGATGAACGGCTCGTCCTGCCGCTTCCCGTTCAGCACGACGTGCTCGTCGACGACCGCGATGCGGTCGCCGGGCCCGGCGACCACCCGCTTGACGAAGTTCTGCTCCGAGGCCCGCGGGAAGGGCTTGGCGCACGGCGCGTCCTCCGACCCGCCGACACCGCAGATCCCGCTTCCGCCCTTGCCGACCGGCCCGTTGTCATCGACCGTGACCGGCGGATGGAACACGACGACCTCACCGATCTCCGGATCGTTGAAGCGATCGCCGAGGCGGTTGACCACGACCCGCTGGCCGATCTCGAGGGTCGGGACCATCGATTCGCTGGGGATCTTGTACGGCTTGACGAGGAAGGCCTGGATGAGCAGCGCCAGCCCGATCGCGACGATCAGGATCCCGACCAGCTCGAGGAACCCCCCGCCCTCCGAACTCTTCTCGCGCGCGGCCATGGCAGTGACTACAGCAGGCCGATGCGCTTAGGCGGCCAGTAGGTGGCGAAGGCGTCCCCGATGATCCAGTCCTCGGGCACCGGGCCCCAGAAGCGTGAGTCCTCGGAGCAGTCCCGGTTGTCGCCCATGAAGTACCAGTGACCGGCGGGGATCGTGATCGCCTTCGCGAAGTCCCCGGGCGCCGGCGAGTCGCAGCTCTCCTGCACGAACGGCTCCTTCTGGCGCTCGCCGTTCAGCACGACGTGCCCGCCGACGACGGCGATCATGTCGCCGGGGCCGGCGACGACGCGCTTGACGAAGTTCTTGTCAGAGCGGCGCGAGACCGGGCGGTCGCAGGCCTGCCCCTCTGCGACCTTGCGGCCGCACCCGGCGTCGATCCCGACGCCGTCCTGGTCCCCCGTCGCGGAGGCCGGCGGATGGAAGACCATGACGCTGCCGATCTCCGGGGTCGTGAACCGCTCGCCGAGCCGGTTGACCAGGATCCGCTGCCCGATCGAGAGCGTCGGCACCATGGATTCGCTGGGAATCTGGTACGGCTTGATGAGGAACGCCTGGATGCCGAGGGCGAGCCCCAGCGCGACCGCGACGATCACGATCAGCTCGACGAAGGATCCCCCCGACGACTTGTCGCGCTCGCCGGCCATCCTGCTGTCCCGTGAGGGGGAGCTGCTCAGGCCTTGTCGGTGCCGGCGTCGCCGGCGGGTGCCTCGGCGGTCGCCTCGGCCGCGGGGGCCTCGGTCGCCTCGACGCTCTCGTCGGAGCTCGCGACCAGCTCGTCCGTGGCCGCCTCGGCCTCCGCTGCACTCGGATCGTGGAGCAGGCCGCCGACGACGGCCTCCTCCGGTCCCGTGTAGCGACGCTCTGCAACGCGGGCGCTCTTGCCGACGCGGTCGCGCAGGTAGTAGAGCTTGGCCCGGCGCACGTCACCGCGGGCGCTGACCTCGATGCGCTCGATCTTCGGCGAGTGCACGGGGAACGTCCGCTCGACACCGACGCCGAAGGACTGCTTGCGCACCGTGAACGTCTCGCGGGCACCGTGCCCCTGGCGCTTGATGACAATTCCCTCGAACACCTGGGTGCGCTTGCGCGTGCCCTCGATGACCTGGAAATGGACCTTGACCTTGTCGCCGGCCTGGAAGGACGGGACGCGGCGCAGCTGCGCGCGCTCGAGGGATGCGATGACGGTGCTCATGAGAAGAGGGCGCGCGCGGGACGGAGGGCTTCAGAAGACTTCGGGTCGTGCAGTCGCGTGCGGCGATCGATGGTAGCGAACCACTCCCCACTTCCGCCGCGACCATCCGCGGCAGCGCTCTTCTGAAGGCTCAGGTGCCGCCGAGCTCGCGGCTTCGGGTACGCCGCCAGTTCTCGATCTCCGCGTGGTGGCCGGAGAGCAGGACGCTCGGGACCGACCAGCCGCGGTACTCCGCGGGGCGCGTGTAGTGCGGGTACTCCGGGTTGCCCTCGAGCGCCGCGGAGAAGCTCTCCTCGACCGCGGAGTCCGCGTGGCCGAGCGCCCCGGGCAGCTTGCGCAGGACGGCGTCGGCGACGACCATCGCCGCGAGCTCACCGCCGGCGAGCACGTAGCGGCCGACGCTGAGCGTGTCCGAGGCGAAGTGCTGGACGATTCGCTCGTCGAACCCCTCGTAGCGCCCGCACAGCAGCGTGATCGCCGGCTCCGCGGCCAGCTCGTCCACGTAGGCGTCGTCGAGGACCCGACCGCCGGGCGTCAAGGCGATGACCCGTCGCTCGGTCTTGAGCTCGACCGGGTCCCGGTCGTAGAAGGCCCGCAGCGCGGCGTCCATGACGTCGACGCGGAGGACCATGCCGGCTCCGCCCCCGAACGGGGTGTCGTCCACCTGGGCGCCGCTGAGCGGCGTGTGATCCCGGGGGTTCAGGGTCCGGAGCTCGTGGCCCTCGGCGAAGGCGTTCGTGACGTGGCGCTGCGAGCGGAACCAGTCGAACCACTGCGGGAAGAGCGTGACGACGTCGAGCTGCATCAGCTCTCCTCCCCGAGGAACACGAGGTCGATGTCGACGGTGCCCGCGTCCAGGTCGACGGCCCGCACCGCGTCACCCACGAGCGGGACAAGCAGTTCGCCGCCACCGTCGCGCTCGACCTCGAGCACCTCGCAGGAGGGCAGGGCGAGAAGCTTGCGCACCACGCCGACCGCACGCTCGCCGTCGCGGACGCGGAGCCCCTCGAGGTCGGTGGCGAACCACTCGTCGTCCTCGAGAGGCGGCACGGCGGCTCGGGGCACGAGGAGCTCCTGCCCCCGGTACCGCTCAAGCTCCTCCCGGGTGTGAGCGATCGCGAGCCGGACGATCGGCCGGTCGGCGGTGCCGGCCAGCCGCTCGAGCACGGTCTCCTCGTCACCGAGGCGGACCGGATGCTCGTCGGAGAGCCGATCCGCCCGCGCCTGCGTCAGGTGGAACGAACCGTCGAGGCCGTGCGGGCGCCCGACGCGGCCAGCGACCAGCCACTCGGGCGAGGACACAGGGGGACTCAATCGACGATGTCGAGGACGACGCGGCGTTTGTCCTTCACCGCGGCGGCCTTCAGGACGGTGCGCAGCGCGTTCGCGGTGCGACCCCGATTGCCGATGATCCGCCCGTAGTCCTCGGACCCGACGGCGAGCTCGAGGACGATCGTGCCGTCCTCGTCCTCGAACTGCTCGACCTGCACCGCGTCGGGCTCCTGCACCAGCAGGCGGGCGAGCTCCTCGAGCAGGTCGCGCACGGCGTCGGTCCCGCTCAGCTCGCGGGAGCGGCGGCCTCGGCGGCCTGAGCGCGAGCGTGCGCCTTGATCAGCCGCTTGACCTGGTTGGTCGGCTGAGCGCCCTTGGAGAGCCATTCGTCGACGCGGTCCTGCTTGAGAACGATGGTCGACGGCTCGGTCTGGGCGTTGTACTGCCCGAGGGTCTCGATGATGCGACCGTCACGCGGGGAGCGCTGGTCGGTGGCGACGATGCGCCAGACGGGGTCCTTGCGGCCACCCACACGGGTGAGCCGGAGTCGTACTGCCACTGAGGGTCCTCTCGAACGGAAGCTTGGAAGGGGGGGAAGGGTAGCGGGCCGGGCCGCTCGGCCCTACCGCGCCCCCTTCATCAACTGCTGCATGTCGGGCATCTTGCCGCTGCCGAGGGACTTCATCATCTTGCGCATCTGCGCGAACTGCTTGACGAGCTGGTTGACCTGCTGGACCGAGACGCCCGATCCCTTGGCGATCCGCAGGCGCCGAGAGCCCTTGATCAGCTCGGGCCGACGGCGCTCCAGCGGGGTCATCGAGAGGATGATCGCCTCGATGCGGTCCATCTCCCGCTCGTCGACCTTGAGCCCCTTCAGCTGCTGACCGGCGAAGCCGGGGATCATGCCGAGCAGCGAGGTGAGCGGTCCCATCTTGCGGATCTGCTTGAGCTGCTTCAGGAAGTCCTCGAGCGTGAACTCGTTCTTCCGGAGCTTCCGCTCGAGCTCCTTGGCCTCGTCCTCGTCGAACTGACCCTCCGCCTTCTCGATGAAGGAGAGGACGTCGCCCATGCCGAGGATCCGCTGCGCCACGCGGTCGGGGTGGAAGCGCTCGAACTGATCGAGCTTCTCGCCGGTCGAGGAGAAGAGGATCGGCTTGCCGGTGACGGCCTTGACCGAGAGGGCGGCGCCACCGCGAGCGTCACCGTCCATCTTCGTCATGACGACGCCGTCGAAATCGACCGCCGCGCCGAACTGCTCGGCCACGTTCACCGCGTCCTGGCCGGTCATCGCGTCGACGACGAGCAGGATCGTCTGCGGCTGCACCGCCGCCTTGATCTTCACGAGCTCGTCCATGAGCGACGCGTCGACGTGCAGACGGCCGGCCGTGTCGACGATGAGGACGTCCTTGCCGTCCATCTTCGCCTGGTCGAGCGCCCAACGGGCGATGTCGACGGGGTCCTTGTCGGTGCCCTGCTCGTAGACGGTGGCGCCGACCTGGGCGCCGACCTTGACGAGCTGGTCGACGGCGGCGGGCCGGTAGACGTCGCAGGCGGCGACCGCGACCGAGGAGCCGTGCTCCTTCATCAGGTGCTTGGCGAGCTTCGCCGTGCCGGTCGTCTTGCCCGAGCCCTGCAGGCCGGCCATGAGGATCACCGTGGGCGGTCGCGGCGAGAACGTGATGCCGGCGCTCTCCCCGCCCATGAGCGCGGCGAGCTCTTCGTTCACGATCTTGACGACCTGCTGGCCGGGGTTGAGCTGGCCGATCACGTCGGCGCCCATCGCCCGGTCGCGGACGGTGGTGGTGAACTCCTTGACCACCTTGAAGTTGACGTCGGCCTCGAGCAGCGCGAGGCGGATCTCGCGCATCGCCTTCTTGATGTCGTCCTCGGTCAGCGTGCCGTGGCCGCGGACGTCGGACAGCGTGGCCTGGAGCTTCTCGGAGAGCGCGTCGAACACGGTTTCGATTCTAGGAGCCCGAGGGGGCGGCGGTCAGTACCGCTCGCCGTCCGCTGCGGCGTAGGCGACGAGCACGTTCCGGGCCTCGGCGCGGAGGAGGTCGCGGGTCACCGCGATGCCGCGGCTCGTGAACGCGTCGACCCAGTCGGCCGGCACCGGGCCCTCGTCGAAGCCCGCGTGTTCCTCCACGTCTGCCGCCCGGGCGCCGATCCAGAGCGCGTCGAGGCCCGCCCAGAAGGCGGCCCCGAAGCACATCACGCACGGCTGAGCGCTCGTCACGAGGACGAACGGGCCGCCGCCCTCTGCGGCGTTCAACCGCGGGCGCCCCACCCGTGCCTGCGCCGAGAGCAGCGCCATCACCTCGGCGTGCGCGAGCGAGCTTCCCGAGGCCTGGACCACGTTGACGCCGGCTCCCAGCACCGCGCCGTCGCCGCCGAGTACGAGCGCGCCGAACGGTCCGCCGGTGCGCCGGCGCACGTTCTCGGACGCCAGGTGCACCGCCACGGCCATCGCCGCCTCGGGAACGCCCGGGTCGACCGCCCCCGGGAGGGCGGCGGCCAACCAGTCGGGCGGCGCGAGCACCCCGTGCGCGTCGCTCAGGGCGTCACCGGGGGATCGGAGTCCGGTGCGTCGGGTTCCGCTTCGCCCGCGCCGAGGCTCGGCACGTCCGCAGCCCGGCCGATGCCGCTCGGGGTCGCGCTCGCCGCCGCCTTCGCGGCCTCGGCGGCAGCCTCCGCGGCGGCGGCGACCTCCGCAGCGGCCGCCGACTCGTCGGCGTCGTCGGCCTTGCGGGGCTTGCCCTTGATCCGGCCACCGTCAGAGGAGCTTCCCTTCAGGGCCCCGCCGAGCTGGCCGCCCAGGTTGCCGAGGGCGTTCGTGAACTCCGACGGGATCACGAAGATCTTGTTCGCGTCCCCCTTCCCGAGCTCGGGCAGCATCTGGAGGTACTGGTAGCTCAGCAGCCCCTCGTCGGGCTCCCCCTCGTGGATCGCGCGGAAGACCGTGTCGATCGCCTCCGCCTCGCCCTGGGCGCGCAGGATCGCCGAGGTCTTGTCGCCCTCGGCCCGCAGGACGGCCGACTGCTTCTCGCCCTCCGCGGTGAGGATCGAGGAGGTCTTGACGCCCTCGGCGGTGAGGATCGACGCGCGACGGTCACGCTCGGCGCGCATCTGCTTCTCCATCGCCTCCTGGATCGAGGCGGGCGGATCGACCGACTTGATCTCGACCCGGTTGATGCGCAGGCCCCACTTGCCGGTCGCCTCGTCCAGCACGAGCCGAAGCTGCGAGTTGATGTTGTCACGAGAGGTGAGCGTCTCCTCCAGCGTCAGCCCGCCGATGACGTTTCGGAGGGTCGTGACGGTGAGCTGCTCGATCGCCTGCAGCGGGTTGGCGATCTCGTACGTGGCGTCCTTCGGATCGGTGATGGTGAAGTAGAGGACCGTGTCGACGCCGATCGAGACGTTGTCCTGCGTGATCACGGGCTGCGGCGGGAAGGCGACCACCTGTTCGCGCAGGTCGATGAGCGGCTTCACCTTGTCGACGAACGGCACGACGATCGTAAGTCCCGGGGTGAGGGTGCGCGAGTAGCGGCCGAGCCGCTCCACGACGCCGGCTCGCGCCTGCGGGATGATGCGGACCGTCCGCGCGGCGACGAACAGCAGGAACAGGAGGAACGCGGCAGCGACGATGAGTCCGGCCATGGGTGAACCCTTCTACTCGGTGACGAGCGCCGTGGCGCCCTTGATCTCGATGACGTCCACGCGGGCTCCCGCGGGGATCGGCGCGTCGTCCAGGTAGCTGCGGGCCGTCCACACCTCGCCCGCGAGCTTGACGGTCCCGGAGCCCGCGACGTTGTCGATCGGCTCCATTACGGTGACGGTCTGGCCGATGAGCGCCTGCGTCCCCGTGCGCAGGGACGCCGGCAGCTTCGCGTGGCGCAGGGCGATCGGCCGCAGGAAGCCGAAGAAGAGCGTGGAGGCGACCAGGAAGGCTGCGATCGACGCGATGTCCGGGGCACCGGCGCCGTCGACGACGGCCGCGACGAGGGCCCCGCCGGCGAACGGCGCGAGGAAGAAGCTGAGCGACAGGATCTCGCCCACCGCGAAGCCGGCCGCCAGGAGGATCCAGATGACCCAGAGATCCATAGGCGACTGACGCTATCAGCCGCCTTCGTCGATGCCGAGCAGCGCCCGGGCGAAGTCGTCGGCGTCAAAGGGCCGCAGGTCTTCGAGCGACTCTCCCACCCCGATCAGCTTGACCGGCAGCCCGAGGTCCGAGGCGATCGCCAGGGCGATCCCGCCCTTGGCCGTGCCGTCGAGCTTCGTGAGGACGATGCCGTCCACCGGGACCGCGGCGGAGAACAGCTGCGCCTGCCGGAGTCCGTTCTGCCCGGTGGTCGCGTCGACCGTCAGCAACGTCTCGTGCGGCGCGCCCTCGAGCTGTTTGCCGACGACGCGCCGGATCTTCGCGAGCTCCTCCATCAGGTGGTCCTGATTGTGGAGGCGGCCGGCCGTGTCGATGATGATGACGTCGGCCCCGAGCTCCCGCCCCCGGCGCACCGCCTCGAAGGCGACCGACCCCGGGTCGGAACCCTCGGGGCCGCGCACGAGCTCGCAGCCCGAGCGTTCGGCCCATCCCGCGAGCTGCTCGACGGCGGCGGCCCGGAAGGTGTCCGCCGCGCCGAGGACCACGGTCTTGCCGAGCTCGTGCTGAATGTGGTGGGCGAGCTTGCCGATCGTCGTCGTCTTCCCCGTCCCGTTGACGCCGACGGCCATGATCACGGTCGGCGCGTGACGCAGGTCGATCGTCCCCTCGCCGGGGCGGGCGAGCTCGGCCAGGAGCTCGCCCAGCCGGGCGGAGAGCTGCTCGCCGCCGACGAGCGTCCCCTCGCCCGCCTCCTGCTCGAGCTGCCCGACCACCTTCGCGGTCGTCGTCGCGCCCACGTCGGCCATGATGAGCGCCTCCTCGAGCCGCTCCCAGGTGTCCTCGTCGACGTCGCCCTCGAACAGCGTGGCCTGCACCTCGGCGGCAAGCGCCGTGCGGGTCTTGGCCATGTTCTCGCGCAGCTTGCGGAAGAAGCGCTTCTTCTTCTCGGGCTTCTCCGCGGTCGCCGTCGTCGCCCCGGGACCGTCCGCGGGCGCGTCGGTGAGAAAGAGATCCTGCCAGTCGCGGGCCATGGGCTGCCAAGCTACCGACCCGTGATCGAGATCCGACCCGTGCACGGTGACGAGGCCCCCGCGACCGGGCTGCTCGCCGCCATGGTCGCCGAGCTCGTCACGATGTACGGCCCGCTCGAGGAACGCAACGCCCCGACCGCGAACCCGCGGGAGCTCGAGGCGCCGCACGGCACCTACCTCGTGCTCTTCGAGGACGAGCAGGCCGTGGCCGGTGGTGGGATCAAGCCGCTCGGCGATCGGACGGGGGAGGTCAAGCGGATGTACGTGACGCCCGAGGCCCGCGGCCGGGGGCACGCCCGGCGCCTGCTCTGCGGGCTCGAGCAGGCCGGCCGCGGGCTCGGCCTCGACCGGCTGCGCTTGGACACAGGCCCCAAGCAGCCGTTCGCGCGGGCGCTCTACGAGAGTGCCGGCTACCGCTCCGTCCCCTCCTACAACGGGAACTCCGCCGCGAGCTTCTGGGGAGAGAAGCGACTCGACACGACGCTCCTCTTCCCCCGGGCGGACCCGGCCAGCGCCCAGCGCCTGCTCGAGCTCCAACGGGCCGCCTACGCCGCGGAGGCAGAACTCCTCGGCTTCGAGGGGATCCCGCCACTGCACGAGACCCTCGCGGAGCTGCTCGCGATCCCGCAGCAGTGGCTCGGGCGCTTCGACGGCACCGAGCTCGTCGGCGGCCTGACCTGGGAGGACGGCGGGGACGCAGGACTTGAGATCTCCCGCCTCGTGATCGCCCCTTCCGCCTGGCGCGCCGGGCACGCGACCGCGCTGCTCGACGCCTTCGAATCGGTTGCGGGCGAGCGACCGGTCCGCGTCGCCACCGGGACCGACAACGCCCCCGCGCTCGCGCTCTACGCCAGGCGCGGCTTCGTGCCCACCGGCGAGGAGGAGATCGCCCCCGGGCTCCGGCTGACGCGCCTGCTCCGGCCGGCCGGGGCCGGACCGGGCCGGCCCTAGGTTCGGATCAGAGCCCGCGCTCGGTGATGGCCCGGGCCGCGACCAGCAGATCCGGCGCTTCGATGTCGGGACCCACCGCGGTCTCGGGCAGGACGACGTCATCCGACGAGATCCAGGCCGTCGAGAACCCCGCGCGAGCCGCCCCCGTGACGTCCCACCAGTGCGCGGCCACGAACCACGCGCGTTGGGGCGCGACGGTGAGGCCGTAGACGCTCGGGTGCGGCTTGTAGGCGCGGATCGCGTCGGCCCCGTCGAGCTGGTCGACCCGCACCAGCAGTCCGGCCGCGTCCAGCGTGTGGCGGCCGGCGACCGCGGCGGAGTTCGTAAGGACCGCGACCCGGAAGCCCTCCGCGTGGAGGTGGTCCAACGCAGCCGCCGCCTCGGGTCGGGCGGGGAGCGCCGCGGCGATCTCCATCGCCTCGTCCACCGGGTCGAGCGACAGGCCGGAGAGGATCGCCCGCCGCACGAGCGCGCCGTGCAGGAGATCCGGGAAGCGACGAAACGTGCCCGTGAGCGAATCGACCATGCTCATCTGCACCGCTTCGTCGAGCGCCTCCGCGCCGAAGCGCGGGGGCGCGGCCCCACCCCAGGGCGTCGCGAGCGCGGCGACGTCCGTGAGCGTGCCGTTCAGGTCGAAGACGACCGTGTTCACGTGGTGGTATCGGGTAGGTGCCGGCCGACGTGCCCGACGTAGAGACCCCTCGGCACCGGGCCCGAGCCGTCGGCGACGTGGAGGTAGATGCGGGCGATGAACCCGGCGCCCGAGCCCGAACCGAGCGCGACGTGGGGACCGAGATCGAGCCGCTGCCCGTCGTGGGTGATCGTGTAGTCGTGCGGGTTGCGCGAGCGGGCGATCTCCGACACGTTGCCCTTGTAGGTGAGGCCGGCGTCGGTGGCCGCTTGGGTCAGGGAAGCGCCCATCTCCCCCTGGGCGTAACGACCGGCGAGGCCGTCGAGCTTCTCGAGCGCCTCCTGGATGTCCGCGGGACGCCGGTACGGCGAGTCGGCCGCGGAGGCACTCGCCGCCTCGGTGAAGATCAGATGCTCCGCCCGGGCCGCCGCGCGGGCGACCGCCTCGGCCACGGAGGCCGGCGGTTCCGCCGCGGCGCCGGCCGTGTCCGGCTGCTCCGTGGTCCCCACCTCGGCCAGCACCGTGGAGAGCCGCGCGATGGTCCGCTCGTCGACCCGGCGGGCCTCCTGGAGCTCGTCGAGCCGCGTCAGGAGCTCGTCGCGGTGCGAGGAGATCGCCTCGAGCTCACCCTCGAGGGAGCTCACGCGCTCGTCGGGCTCGTCCGCGGCGACCGTCTGGTCCGCCTGCTGGGCCCGGAGGTTCTTGAGGCGCTCCTCACCGGTGGCGGCGCGCAGTTCGGCGGCGGCCAGCGCCCGTTCGGCCCGGTCGGCCCGTCCGCCCTCCTCGGCGCGGCGGGCGTCGGACTCCTCCCGGCGCTCCTTCGCCTTCTCGAGCTGGCGGTGCAGCTCCTCGGCCCGCGCGGACTCCTTGTCCATCGCCTTCTCGCGGGCGGCGAGGTCCTTCTCGGCGGCCTTGGCCTCACGCAGGCGGGCCAGGAGCGGCGAATCGACGACGCCGGCGTGGGTGAGGAACTTCTGCCAGTTGCCGAAGACCTCGATGACGTGGTCCGGGTGCGGCCAGTCCTCCCGCTTGAGCCACTCCTGCGCCTTCGGCACCTCACCCGTCAGCAGGATCCAGCGGTAGAGGTGCAGCAGGTGGTCGGCCTCTTCGACGAGGAGGGCGACTTCGCGCAGGCGCCCGTCGGGAGCCGGATGGCGGGCCGGTGGGCCGTGGCGATCCGCGCCTTTGCCACTGAGACCGCCGGTCGACGGTGGTGCGGCCGGCGCGGCGACCCCGTTCGCGTGCCCGGCCTCGGCGGCGGTGCCGGTTCCAGGCTCGACGCCGAGCAAGGCGTCGACGGCGGGGGGCCGCTCGATCGGACTCTCGTCATCCTCCTTGCGTCGTCGGCTGCGCTTACCCACGAGGTGCAAGGTAGCCGGATCGGCGCCGTCGGCGCGGACGGCCGTCGGTGATCCGACACTGGGGTTTCGCCGGCATTCAGGTCGCGACCATCGAGGCGCCGCGGGCGCTCTCGGCGTCACGGACGATCTCCCGCGGCGGCAGGCGCCGGGAGACCACCTTGGAGACCCCGTCGTCGCCCATCGACACCCCGTAGAGGGTGTCGGCCGCCTCCATCGTGCGCTTCTGGTGCGTGACGACGATGAACTGGGCCCGGTCCGCGTAGGTCTCGAGCAGATCGAGAAAGCGACCGATGTTCAGGTCGTCGAGGGCGGCCTCGACCTCGTCCAGGATGTAGAAGGGGCACGGCTTCGCGAGGAAGACGGAGAAGAGGAACGCGATCGCGGTCATCGACTTCTCGCCGCCGGAGAGCAGCGTCAGGCGCTTCATCGCCTTACCCGCTGGCGTGATCTCGATCTCGACGCCGAAGTCGTCGGGCTCCTGATCGCCCTCGGCCTCCGCGTCGGCTGCGGCCTCGGCGGCGGCGGCCGCGGCGACCTCCGCCACCCCGTCGCCGGCGTCCTCGACCTGCTGCCCGCCCAGGACCGAACGCGGCCCGCTGTCGTCGCGGACCAGCCGTAGGCGGCCCCGTCCGCCCGGGAACAGGCGCTCGGAGAGCTCCTCGAAGTTCTTCGCGGCGGCGGTGAAGGTCTCCTCGAAGGTCTCCCGGATCTGCCGGTCGGTCTCGACGATCAGCGAACGGAGCTCCCGCAGCGCGGTCTCGAGGTCGGAGCGCTGCAGCTCCATCTCCTCGACGTGCGCCAGCGCCTCGTCGTACTCCGCCTTGGCGAGCGGGTTGACCGGGCCGAGCTGCTCACGTCGGCGGACGAGCCGCTCGATCCGCTTGCGCAGCTCCTCGATGACGGCCGGCTCGAGGGGGACCTCCGCGGGCTCGGGCGGAAGCCCGAGGTGCTCGGCCAGGGCGACGAGCTCGTGGGTCGCCTCGGTCTCCTGGTCGCGCGCCTGCTGGGCGCGGACCTGGGCGCTCGTGAGCGTGTCGTTGCCCTCGCGGAGCTGCTGCTGCACCCGGGCCTCGTCGCTCGCGCAGGCACGCAGCGCGGCGGCGACCCCCTCGCCTGCCTGCCGGTCGTCGCTGAGCGCCCGGTCGGCCTCGATGCCCTGGGCCCGTACCGCTTCGAGCGCGGACGAGAGCGCTGCGGCAAGGCGGGGCGGCCACGGAAGGAGCGCCTGATCGCGTTCCAGCTTGGCGGCGAGGAACGCGCGGCGCTGCTCCCGCTCGCCGCGCTCCTTCGCGCGCCGCTCGCCGTTGCGGCGTTCCGCGTTGAGCTCCCCGACGACCTGGGCACGACGCACCGCGCCGGCGGCCTCCTCCGGGGCGCTGCGGCGCTGTGCGATCGTGAGCTCGGCCTGGCGGACCTCCTCCCGGACCGCGTTGCGGGCGCGTTCGCTCGCCCGCACGGCCTGTTCGGCCTCATCTCGCGAGCGATCGGCGGCGGCGACCGCGGTGCTTGCCGCCTCGACGCCCCGGCCGGCGACCTGCTCGGCCTGCACCGCGCGCTCGGATTCGCCCACGAGCCGGTCGCGGCGGTTCCGTTCTGCGAGTACCCGTTCGGACCCTCCACGGGCGGCCTGCGCGAGCTCCCGGTGGGCTCCGTCCCAGGAGCGGCCGTCCCGTGTGACGGCGAAGCCGGCGAACTCATCGGGAAGTGCGGCGAGGTCGTCGACGACCCACGCCTCGGCGAGGAGGCTGCGGGCCAGGGCGAGAGCCGGTGCCGGCCCGGAGATCAGCGCGGTCAGCCGTTCCGCGCCTTCGCACGGGTCGGCTCCGGCCGCCGGCGGACCCGGCTCCAGCGCGAGCTCGGAGCCCAGGACGAGCGCTCGACCGCCGTCCCGTGCCGCTCGGTCCAGCAGCGCGGCCGCCTCCTGCCGGCTCGCCGCCAGGGCTGCGGTCATGCGACCGCCGAGCGCGGCGGAGAGGGCGAGCTCGTAGCCCTCCCCCACCTCGAGCTCGTCGGCCAGCGCCCGGGCACCCCCGGGGGCGCTCGCATGGGAGCGAAGGAACTGGTTGGCGCGTGCAAGCTCACCGCCGACCTTCGCGGCCTCGCGCCGGGCGGCCTCGGCGGAGCCCTCGGCGGCGCGGCGGGCGCGCCGAGCGGTTTCGGCAGCGGCGTCCGCCTCGGCGAGGACCGCGCGGGCGGCCTCCGCCTCGGTGCCGAGCTCCTCCACGCGGGCGACGGCCTCGGCGCGGGCGGCCTCGAGGGTGGCGAGCTCCCGCTGGAGCGCCTGCTCACGGTCCTCGTCGAGCCGCACCAGCTCGGCCTCCAGGGCCTCGACGCGCTCGAGACCCGCGTCGTCGGGCCGGTCCTCGGCGGCCTGCTGCTCCAGCAGCGCGAGCTGGCGGGTCCTGCTCTCGACACGTTCGTCCAGCTGCTCCGCCGTCTCCCGGGTGCGTTCGAGCCGCAGCTCGATCCGGTCCGCGGCGGAGCGCGCCTGGGAGGCGCGGTTGACGAGCGCCTCGCGCACGGCGGAGCGCTCGGCCAGGGCACGCTCGGCCGCCTCGCGACGGACGGCGACGGCTCCGAGCTGCTGCTGCGCCTCGTCACGCGCGGTGCGGGCAGCGGCCGCCGCGACCTCGGCCGCCGCCAACGCCGCACGTCGGGTGCGGGCGTCGTCGCGCACGAGCTCCCACCGGGCCTCGACGGTCTGGCGCTCGATGCGTTCGTGCAGCTCCGCGGCCTCGGCCTGCCGCTTGAGCGGGCGCAGCCGCGTGCGGGCCTCGCGCTCGACGTCGAGCGCCCGGTCGAGGTTGTCCTGCGTGCGCTCGAGCTTCAGCTGGGCGCGCCGGCGGCGCTTGCGGTGCTTCCCGAGCCCGGCGGCCTCCTCGATCAGCAGCCGCCGGTCCTTCGGCTTGGAGGTGACGATCGCCTCGATGCGGCCTTGGGAGACGACGGAGTGCATCTCCTTGCCGAGCCCGGTGTCGCTCAGGACCTCGAGCACGTCGACCAGGCGGCAGCGGGCGCCGTTCAGCCGGTACTCGCCGTCCCCCGAGCGGTCCAGGCGGCGGAGGATCGAGATCTCCCCCAGGGGCAGGTCGATGGCCCCGTCGGCGTTGTCGATCACGATCTCGACCTCGGCACTCGACCGGGCCTGCACGCCCTTACCGCCGCCGAAGATGACGTCCTGCATCGACTGCCCCCGCACGGCCAGCGGCGACTGCTCGCCCATCGCCCACAGGACGGCGTCGGTGACGTTCGACTTCCCGGATCCGTTCGGACCGACGATCACGGCCACGCCCGAGCCGAACTCCAGCTTCGTGCGGTCCGGGAAGGACTTGAAGCCCTTCAGCGTGATCGACTTGAGGTGCATCAGACCGTCGCCTTCGGCGCGTCCAGCCGCTCGACCGCCGCGCGGGCCGCCGCCTGCTCGGCCGCCTTCTTCGAGCGCCCGGAACCGGTCGCCACGACCTCGTCGCCGATGAAGGCCTCGACGTCGAAGATCCGGTCGTGCGGAGGACCGTGCTCGGCGCTCACCCGGTACCCGACGACGAGCGCGCGCTGCGCCAGGCGCTCCTGGAGGGCGCTCTTGAAGTCGACGGGGTGGTCGAGCGCCTCCTCGATCTCCGGGGCGAACGCCTCCACCACCGCCGCCGCGGTGACCTCGTAGCCGTGCTCGAGGTAGATCGCGCCGATGATCGCCTCGGTGATCGAGGAGAGCACACGCTCGGTGTCGAGCGCGCCCGGCTTCGCCCCCTTGGGAGCGGCCGCCGCCAGGCGCTCGGGAACGCCCAGACGCTCCGCGACCGCACGACAGGCCGGGCCGCTGACCGCCTGGGCGCGGATCTTCGTGAGCCGGCCCTCGTCGTAGCGGTCGGCCTCCAGTCGGGGGAACAGGTGCGAGGTGACCGCAAGCCCGAGTACGGAGTCCCCGAGGAAGGCCAGGCGGGTGTAGGACTCCGAGCGTCGTTCGGTCCACGAGGCGTGCGTGACGACCTGGGTGGCCAGGTGATCGGGGAGCCCGTCCAGGAGTGTCGTCAGCCGGTGCAGGGGGCGCCTTCAGGCGTGCTCGAGGACGAAGTCGATCGCCTGCGCCACCGTCGCGACACGCGCAGCCTGCTCGTCGCTCATCGTCACGCCGTAGGAGTCCTCGAGCTCCTGCACGAGCGTGTAGAGGTCGAGCGAGTCCGCCTCGAGGTCCTCCTTGAAGCGGGTCTCCTCGCTGATGCGCGCGGGCTCGACGTCGAGCTCGTCGGCGAGGTGGGACTGGATGAGGGTGAAGACCTCGGTGCGATCCATGACTCAGCTCACGCTAGGGGTCCCGTCGGACGGCTGCGGCGCGCGCCGCAGGGCACCCGCGGCCTCCAGCGCGGCGTGCGTGCGCCCGACGATGTCCGCGTCCGCGCCCCGCGCCGCGAGCAGGATCGCGTTGGCGAAGCCGCGACGGGAGAAGCGTCCGTGGGGGACGATCCCGAGCCCACGGAGGCCGAGCAGGTAGGCGCCCCCGGTGGCCTCGGGGTCGACCTCGTCGCGAAACCCCTGCAAGGCGGGCTTGAGGAGCAGGCCGCCGAGCTTCGCCCGGGCCGAGCTCATCGCGGCGGCCCGGACGGCGCCGAGCGTCGTCTGCGACGCTCCCTCGAGCGCCTTGAGAGCGATGTTGCCGGTGAAGCCGTCGGTGACGATGACGTCCGCGCGGCCGCTCGTGAGGTCGATGCCCTCGACGTTGCCGACGAAGTCGATCCCGGAACGTGCGGAGAGTCGTTCGTGGACCTCGCGGATCAGCGGCGTGCCCTTCGTGGGCTCCTCGCCGTTGGCGAGCAGGCCTATGCGGGGCGCGTCCACCGCCAGCAACGTGCTCGCCAGGGCCGCGCCCATGTACGCGAACTGCACGAGGTGCTCGGGCCGGGCCTCCGCGTTGGCGCCGACGTCCAGGAGGGTCACCGGGTGGCCGGGGACGGGAACCGGGACCGCGAGGGCCGGGCGGTGGATCCCCCGGGCGCGCTTGAGGTTGAAGAGGCCGGCTGCGAGCGCGGCACCGGTCGAGCCGCCCGAGACGAAGCTCGCGGCCTCGCCGGCGGCGACGGCGCGCACCGCTTGGACGATCGAGGCCTCGGGGGTGGCGCGGGCCGCCCGTGCGGGGTCGGCTGCCTTGGCGATCGAGACGGGAGCGTCGATCACCGTGATGCGCGGGCCCGGATCGCCGAGGGCGTCGGCCGGGCCGAACAGGAGGACCTGCAGCCGCGGATCATCTGCCACCGCCGCAACGGCACCCGCCAGGACCTCTTCGGGGCCGAGGTCGGCACCGTTGACGTCCACCGCGACCGTGAGGGGCTGAGCGCCCGCGGTCACGGGCAGCGCCCTCGCCGGACGCGAGACGGGTCAGTCGTGATCGTGGTCGTGCTCGTGGACGTGCACGATCTCACGGCCGCGGTAGTGACCGCACGTCGGGCAGACCCGGTGCGGCAGGCGCGGGGTGTGACAGGTGGGGCACGAGTTGTAGCCCGCGGTGGCAGCCTTGTGCTGCGACCGGCGCTGGGTGGTGCGTGCGTGTGACTGCTTCTGCTTGGGGACGGCCATAAGGGTCGTGGAGGCTAGTGCATCGGCGGACGGACTCACGGTGCGGGCGGGTCCGCCGGGACTGGATCTACGATCTCGACATGGCCGACTCGCTCTTTACGACCTCCGCCGCCCCGTGGGCCCGGCGCCGCTCGATCTCGACCACGGCGCTTCTCGGGCAAGTCTCGGTCCTCGTCGCGCTCGCCCTCGCGTTCGCCGCGGCGGGCGGCTTCATCGGCCGGGACCTGCAGTTCGGGACCGCCCGGATCCTGAGCTTCGTCGGCATCGGGATGATCTTCGTCGCGAACTTCGGCGGCGCGCGCTTTCGGACCGGCGGCTTCGCGATGGGCTGGCTGTTCGCGACCGCCACCGTGATCGGGATCGGCATCGGGCCGTTCCTGAACGCCTATCTCGTCGTGGATCCGGGCGCGGTGACCGCCGCGGCCGGCGGAACGGCGCTCACCGTCGGCGCCATGGGCACCGCGGGCTTCGCGCTGTCGAAGGACCTGAAGGCGTGGATGCGGCCGCTGAGCTTCATCATGCTCGGGCTCTTCGTGGTCTCGATCGTCTCGCTGATCCTGACCGGGCCGATGTCGCCGATCCTCTCGCTGGCGATCTACGGCGTCTCCGCGCTGCTGATCCTCGTGAACTTCAACTACCTGCGCAAGCACGGCACGGAGGACGACGCGGTCCTGCTGGCGACCGGGATCTTCGTGTCGATCGTCAACATCTTCCTCTCGCTGCTGAACCTCTTCGGCAACCGCTGAGCCGTCAGTCGAGCTTCAGCTCGCGGAGCGCCGCCCACCGAGGGTCCGGCGGGCGTTCGTGCGCGTGGTCGGGCTCGCGGTTGAGATCCGTCCCGCACTCCGGACAGAGGCCCGCGCAGTCCGGACGACAGACGACCTGTTGCGGCAACGCGAGCAGGTAGGCGTCGCGGGCCCAGGCCGGGAGGTCTAAGACGTCATGGTCGTCCAAGTAGGGGCTGTCGAGCTCGTCACCTCCGCCGGGCGCGTTCACCTCCCTGGCGTCGACCTCGGTGGAGGGCGCGGCAGGCCCAAGGCATCGCATGCAGGGCCCGACGAGCGCAGCCGAGAAGCGGAGGCGCAGCGCGATCCCGGTCCCGGTCATCCGCGAGACGTCGAGCACCGTGGGGACGGGTTCCGGCGTGACCTCGTAGGTGTCCGCGCCGAAGGTGAACGACCCGAGCCCGGTGGTGGGCTCGAGCGTCCGGCCTTCCCCGGGGGTCAGCCGAAGGCGGCCGAGGTCGACGTGCTGGCTGCGCTCCGGCATGGCGCCCAGGCTAGGCGGGGACGCGTCAGTCCTCGTCGGATTCGTCGTTGAGCAGCTGGCGCTTGACGATCTTGCCGGTCGCGTTGCGCGGCAGCTCGTCCAGGAAGGCGACCTGGCGCGGGACCTTGTAGCCGGCGAGGTTCGACTTGATGTACGCCTTCAGCTCGTCCTCCTCGGCGCTCTTCCCGTCCCGGAGCACGACGAAGGCCTTCAGGCGCTGGCCGTACTCCTCGTCGTCGACGCCCACGACCGCCGCCTCCTCGATCGCCTCGTGATCGGCGAGCAGGTCCTCCACCTCCCGGGGGAAGACGTTCTCACCGCCCGAGACGATCATCTCGTCGTCGCGGCCATCGACGAACAGGCGGCCCGCCTCGTCGAAGTGCCCGACGTCGCCCGTGGAGAGCAGCCCGTCGATGACGTCCTTGCTGCCGCCGCCCGTGTAGCCCTCGAAGGCCATCTCGTTGCCGACGAAGATGCGACCGGTCTCCCCGGCCGCCACCCGTCCCCCGTCGGTGTCGTAGAGCCGCACGACGGTGCCGTAGGGCGGCTTGCCCGCGGTGCCGGGGGCGGCGCGCATGTCCTTCGGGGTCGCGACAGTGGCCCAGGCGACCTCGGTCGAGCCGTAGAGGTTGTAGAGGACGTCACCGAAGTGGTCCATGACGCGGAGCGCGAGCTCGCCCGGCAGCGCCGAGCCGCTCGCACCGATCACCCGGAGGCTCGACACGTCGTACTTGTCGATCACCTCGTCGTCGAGGTCGAGCGTGCGCTGGAGCATCACCGGGACGACGACGAGCGTGGTGCACTCGTGCTCGGCGACCGCGTTCAGCATGCCCTCGGGGGTCCACTTGCGACGCAGGACGAGCGTGGAGCCGAGCGCCATGGCCAGGCTGAAGTGCGCGAAGCCCCACGAGTGGAAGAGCGGCGCCGCGATGTGCGTGTTCTGCCGGGCGCGCAGCGGGATCTTCGAGAAGAGCGCGGCGGCCGGGGCCAGCGACTCGGGCTGCTTGCGCGAGGCGCCCTTCGGGGTGCCCGTCGTGCCGCTCGTGAGGATGACCACGCGGCCCTTCTCGCTCGGCGGCTTCAGTGCACCGGTCCGGCCGGAGGCCACGAGCTCCTCGAGGAGATGGTCGCCGCGCGGGTTCTCGCCGTCGCTCCAGGCGACGAAGCCCTTCCGGCTCTCGAGCGCCGCCCCGCAGAGCTCCGCGAACTCCTCGTCGTAGACGATGAGGACGGGCTTCTCGCGCTCGCAGACCTCTTTGATCTGCGGCCCCGCGAACATCGTGTTCAGGTAGAGCGCGTTGGCCCCGAGCTTGGAGAGCGCGACGGTCGTGTCGACGAACCCGCGGTGGTTGCGACACATGATCGCGACGCCGTCGCCCTCCTTCACGCCTTCCTCGCGCAGTGCGTGCGCGAGGGCGTTGGAGCGCTCGTCGACGTCCTTGAAGGTCAGGGTCCCGAGCTCGTCGATGATCGCGGTGCGGTCGGGATGCCGAAGCGCGGCGGCGCGGTAGCCGGCGGCCGGGGTCGGACCCCACTGCGAGAGCGCGATGCCCATCCCTACGAGCCGGTCCGGACGGATCGGGCGGATCACGCCCGTCTCGGCCAGGGCCTTGACCGTGAAGAGCTGCGCGCCGATGCGATTGATGACGTTCACGTCACCAATCCAATCACTAGTGCGGGGTGCTCAGCCCCACGGGTAGCTCGCCGCGGTCGATTGCGGCGTAAATCTCACCGGCTCGGCGGGAGTTCAGGTGGACGTGCCGCTGACCGACGCTGCGCTTCTCGCACAGAAGGCCGACCCGCAGCAGCTCCTCCCCCACCGCGGCCGCGAGGGCGCGCTCCGCTGGGGCGAACCCGCGGGTCACGTGCGTGAACTCCGTGTGGTATCCGCCCCACTTGCCCATGCCGTCGAGCCGCTGGAGGATCCGGCGGGCGATGCGCCGTGCGGGGTCTGGGTCGTCGTGCGGCCGCTGGGGCCCGCGGGCGACAGGACCGAGGAGCGCCTCGAGCGCCTCCTCGTGAGCGTCCGCAGCCCCGGGGTCGGCGGGTCGGGCGCCGAGCGTCGCCAGGTGCACGGCGACGCGGAGCGGGTGATGGGTGTCAAGCGGCGGGCGCAGGTCATCGGCGTCCTCGAGGACCGCGGCGGGAACGGCGAGGGCACGGGCCCGCAGGCGGTCGACGCCCTGGAGGTGCTCCTCGAAGGCGAGGACGGCGAGCTCCGGGTCGGCCGGACCCCGGCCGGGGACCGGCTTCAGGCGAAGGGCGAGGTGGCCGCCCGCCTCGCCGGCGTCAGGGGTGCCGCCGCCGCCCGCGTCGACCAGGGCACCGACGAGCGCGGCGGTGAGCGTCCAGGCGCGCGGCACCACGACGTCGAGATCCGCCCGGAGGCTCGCGTCGACCGGCAGAAGTGCGCGGATCGCTCCGCGGCACTCGGGGTCGCGCCCGACGGCCACCGTGACGGGATCCGGGTACCCGCTCCGCAGCTGGGCGAGCTCGACGGACGAGCGGGCAAGCTCGGCCGCCAGAAGCGTCCGCAGCTGGGCGCTCGCCTCGCGGGGGGCCACGAGCCCCCCGGCCTCCTCGAGCGCGTCACCGAACGGATCCATGTCGCGTCCGAGCGTAGATGGCCCCGATCGGAACGGGGCTGCGTCAGGCGGGCAAGGGCTGCTCGACGCGGGAGCCGCTGCGGGCCTTCACCACGTGCAGCTGCGCGGGGATCCGCTGCCGGAGCTCGGCCACGTGCGAGACGATCCCGACCGCGCGGCCGCCGTCGCGCAGGCGGTCCAGGACGTCGAGCACCATGTCGAGCGAGCCCGGGTCGAGCGAGCCGAAGCCCTCGTCGACGAACAGGGTCTCGAGCCGCGCGCCCCCCGCTTCGGCGGTGACGACGTCGGCGAGGCCGAGCGCCAGGGCAAGGCTCGCGAGGAACGTCTCGCCGCCCGAGAGGGTCGCGGGGTGGCGGCCCAGACCGGTCCAGCCGTCCACGACGACCAGGTCCAGGCCGCCGCGCTTCTGGCCCTTGGCCCCGGCGTCCGAGTGCTCGATCGTGTACCGGCCGTCGCTCATGGCCGAGAGTCGGACGGTGGCGGCGGCGGCGATCTCCTCGAGCCGGGCGGCCAGCACGTACGCACTCAGGCGCATCCGCTTCCGGTTGGCGGCGGCGCTGCCGTCGACCAGGTAGGCGAGCTCCCGAACCACCCGGGCGCGTTCGGCGACGGGCGTGAGCGCCTCGAGCGCCTCCGACAACTGCGCTTCGAGCCCGCGGAGGGCCCGGGCGTGCCGCGTGGCGACCTCATCGGCGCGTTCGGCCCGCGCCTGCTCCTCGGCGGCGGAGCGGACCTCGCCGCGGAGGGCCTCGAGGTCCACCGCGGGCGCAGCGGCGGCGGCCTGCAGCTCGGGATCGGCGACGAGCCCGCGCTTTTCGGCGAGGGCGTCGTCGAACGCGCGGAGCTGCTGCTCGAGCGCGAGGATCTGTCTCGGGGCCCGCACCGCCGCCCGTGCCGCGGGGAGATCGGGGAACCCCGCTGCCCGAGCGCCTTCAACGACCCGCTCGCGGGCGCGTTCGGCCTCGCGGGCCGCGCGGTCCGCCGCGTTCGCGCGGTCGGCGGCGCGCTCACGGACCCCCGCAGCCGCGCAGAGCTGCTCAACCCGCGTGGCAACGTCGGTCGCCTCACCGAACCCGCCTGCCACGGTCGCGAGCGCTCCCCGCAGGCGGGCGGTGTCCTGCTCGATCTCCTGCGTCCACTCGAGCACCCGGGCCTCGGCGGCGGCCGCGGCCTCGGCGGCGGCACTGCGTTGGAGCGCAAGCCGCTGCTGCTCCCGGTCGACGTCGGCGACCTGCTCGGCCAGCCGGTCGAGCTCGCCCACCGCGCGGCGGGACTCGTCGCGGGCCTTCTCCGCCAGTGTCGCCGCCTCGGAGAGCTCGGCCCACGTCGCCGCTCCGGCGGTCGCGGACGCGGCGGCGTGGGCAACCTCGACGGCGGCCAGCCGTTCCGCGAGCTCCGCTCGGTGGGCCGCGGCGCGTTCGTAAGCCCCCTGCGCTGACCGTTCGGCCTCGGCGGTGACGCCGGCGCCGTCGCTTTGCGCCGGGGCGGGATGGTCGCGCGCGCCGCAGACCAGGCAGGCTTCGCCGTCCTCGAGGCCGCGGGCGAGCTCGGCGGCCATGCCGTCCAGCCGCGCCTGTCGCCCGTCGAGCCAGCGTTCCCGGGCGGCATGCTCGGCGTCCTGCGCGCTGCGCCGAAGCTCGCTCACCTTGGTGCGCTCCGCGGCCAGCCGCTCACGCTCGCGAGCCGCGTCGCGTCGGTCGTGGGCGAGCTGGGCGGCCTGCCCACGCACGACCCGCGCCTCGGCGGCGGCGCGCGCCCGCTCGTACTCGCGGACCCGCGCTTCGCGCAGCGCCGGACCGGCGGTGAGCTTGTCGGCCAGCTCCTGCGCGCGGGCGGCCTCCGCGTGGCCCCGGGCCCGCTCGGCCTCGAGCACACGCCTACGGTCGGCGAGCTCGCGTTCGACGTTCGCCAGCGCACCGACCTCGCCGGCCTTCGCGCGCAGCTGGGCGGCCTCCTCGCGCAGGGGGTCGGGATCGGCGGTGAGCTGTCCGAGCTCGTCGAGCGCCTCCCGCAGCCCGGCCTCGGCGGCGTCGCGCTCGGCGCCGGCCCGGTCGGCCTCCTCGAGCCGGGGCGCGACGTGCGCGGCGCCGCGCGCCGCCGAGAGCTCGGCCAGCGCCCGCTCGCGCTCGTCGCGGCGGGCGTCCAGCGCGGCGACCTCCGCGACCGCCTCGGCGTGACGCCGGGCCTGCGCGCCCCGCTCCTCGGCGGCCCGCAGCTCGGCGTCCATGCGGGTGCGCACGCGTCCCGCCTCCTCGCAGACGCTCTGTGCGGTGATCAGCGAGGCCTCGGCGCCGACAAGGCGCTCCTGCAGCCAGCCGTCGACCTGCGAGGGCTCCAGCGCCCAACCCTCGGGCGGCGCCTCCCCCGTCTCCTGCCCGAGCCGCTCGACGATGCCTCCGAGGCGCCCCTGCGCGGCCTCCAGCGCTGCACCGGCTTCCTGGCGGCGCCGCTTGAACTCGTGCTCGGCCACCCCGAAGCGCTCGGTGGCGAAGAGCCGCTCGAGCACCTCCCACCGCGTGTCGCTGTCGGCGCGCAGGAACGTCGCGAACTCGCCCTGGGGCAACAGGACGACCTGGCAGAACTGATCACGGCTCATGCCGAGCAGCCGGTCGAGCTCCTCCGCCGCCTCGTCGTGCCGTGTGGCGAGCGTGCGCCAGCCGTCGCCGTCGTACCGCTCGAGGTGCACGGTCGCGGCCTCCTCGGTGGTGCCCGATCCGCGGCGCTTCGGCCGTTCCTGCTTCGGGCTGCGGGTGATGCGCAGCCGCTCGCCGCGCAGCGTCGCCTCGAGAACCACCTCGGTCCGCAGCTCCGGCTCGGCGTGATCCGACCGTTCGCGAGCGCGCGCGCCACGGGCCCCCGGCAGCTTGCCGTAGAAGGCGAAGCAGACGGCGTCCAGCAGGGTCGTCTTCCCGGCGCCGGTGTCTCCGTGCAGGAGGAAGAGGCCCGCGGCGCCGAGCGCATCGAAGTCGACGACCTCGCGCGTCGCGAAGGCCTGGAGCGCCTGGACCTCGAGCCGATGGAGCCTCACCGGGCGGCCCGCTCGGTGACCCGCGGGTCCCCGAGGACGTCGGCGAGCAACGTCTCCTCGTCGAGATCGGCCGGCGTGCCGCGCATCTCCTCGACGAAGCTCGTGGCGAGCTCCAGGTCCGAGAGGCCGTGCAACCGGGCCGCGTAGGAGCCGGAGACCCCGGCGATGGCGCCTTCGGGCGCGAAGTGCAGCGAGACGGCGTGCGGGAAGCGGCGCCGCAGCCGCTCCATCGCCCCCTCGGGACGGCTCGCGTCCGTGACCGTCGCCTCTACCCAGGCCTCCTCGGCGGCCTCGTGCTCGGCCCCGGCGAGCAGCTCTTCGAGCGTGCCGCGGATGCGCGAGAGCGGCCGCGGGACCGGGCAGGCCACGAGCTCGGTCTGCGGCTCGCCCGCGCCGAGCTCGATCAGCGCGACCGACTTGTGGTGTCGGGCCTCCGAGAAGGAGAACGCCAGCGGGGAGCCCGCATAGCGTCCGCGTTCGCCCACCTTCTGCGGGCCGTGCAGGTGTCCGAGCGCGAGGTAGTCGACGCCCGTGAACGTGCTCACCGGAACGCTAGCGGCGCCGCCGATGGCCAGGTCGCGCTCGCTCGCGGACGGCGCGGCGCCGGCGACGAAGGCGTGGGCGACGACGACCGACCGGGTGCCCGCGGTGCGGGCGGAGAGGTCGGCACGCACGAGCCGCATCGCGGCATCCAGCACCGGCTCGTGGCCACGCTCCTCCACCCCGAGCCGCGTGCGGACGGCGTCCGGCTCCAGGTAGGGGATCGGATAGATCGCCGTGTCGCCGACGAGGACCGGTTCGCCGGCTGCGAGCGGGTCGGTCCGCAGGTGCAGTCCGGCTCGGGCGAGCAGCGAGGAGCCGAACGCGAGGCGGACCGCCGAGTCGTGGTTCCCGGAGACGACCACGACCGGGGCGAGGGCGGAGAGCCGGGCGAGCGCGTCGTCCGCCAGACGGATCGCGTCGACCGGCGGCAGCGCACGGTCGTAGAGGTCCCCGGCGACGAGGATCGCGTCCACCGCGGAAGCCGCGGCGAGCTCGACCAGCCAGTCGATCCAGGCCGCCTGGGCGCCCAGCAGGCTCGCCCCGTGGAAGGAGCGGCCGAGGTGCCAGTCGGCGGTGTGGAGGAGACGCATCACGACGAGGGTGTCGTGTGGGGCGGACGGAACCTGACACCCGCGTGAATCCGCGGACGTGGCGGGCTCGCCGCGTAGGCTCGTCGGACATGGATCTCCTGCGCCACGGACCCCACCGGGTCAGTCCGACCGCCCACTACACCGGCTACGTGTGGGCTCGCCACGGCCTCGGCGACGACCGGCTCGCCACCCGGGAGGGCGCCGTCCTCTACCACGGCCTGCGGCCCGCGATGGCCCTGAGCGGTGCCCTCGGCGGCGTGCGCCTCGAGGACTTCCTGCTCGCCCGTCACGGGGTGCTCGACCACCTGCTCCACGCCGCGATCGAGTCCGGGGAGATCGGCAGCGTCATCGAGCTGGCCTCCGGAATGTCACAGCGCGGCCGGCGCTTCGCCGAGCGCTACGGCGACCGCATCACCTACGTGGAGACCGACCTGCCCGCCATGGCCGCCCGCAAGCGCCTCGCGCTCGGGCGCCTCGCGGCCGGCCACCGGGTCGAGGAGCTCGACGCGCTCGCGCCCGGCGGCCTCGAGCGACTCGCGGCGAGCCTCGACCGCACACGCGGCCTCGCGGTGCTCTCCGAGGGGCTGCTCAACTACCTGCCTGCCGCGGAGGTCGCGGGGCTCTGGCAGAGCGTCGCCGTCGCCATGCAGGAGGGGTTCCCGCAGGGGCTCCTGCTCTCCGACATCCATTTGGAGGCTGAGAACTCCGGGGTCGTCGAGGCCGCGTTCAGCGCACTGCTCGGCGTGTTCGTCCGGGGGCGCATCCACTTCCACTTCGAGCGCGCGAACGAAGCCGAGGACGCGCTGCGCACCGCCGGCTTCACCCACGCGACCCTGCACGCGCCGCGCGTCTTCGCCGACGAGGTGGAGGGAGCCGGCCGGGCGGGCGCCCAAAAGGTCCGGATCGTCGAGGCGCGCCTGCGCTGACGATCACCAGACGTAGCCGTTCAGCACCTCGAGCATCTCGCTGCGCTCGACGGGGCCGAACCGGACGATCCACCCGTTGTCCCGCTCCTGGCGCAGCTGGCTGCCGACCCCTGAGTCCACGAGCGAACGGTGGATCAGGTCGGCGCGCTTGAAGCCGACGGCACCGTGGAAGAGCACGTCGATCCCGAAGCGATCGGCCTCGACCGGCCAGATCGAGATCTTGTCCGGCCGGGTGGGGCCGGGGAGCTCCGAAGGTTCCGGGTCGGGCATCCGCGTCTGCGGGCGCCGGTGGATGCCACGATCTGCCATCCCCTCGAGGATGGCAGACGCAGCTAAACCAGTTCTTCGGCTTCGTCCTTGCCCTGCAGGCGCTCGCGCCCGCGCTGCACGGCGGCGATGAACTTCGAGAGATTGACCTCGAGCGTGTTGAGGATCTCGTCCGCGTAGTCCTCGGCGCCGAGCCGGATCTCGCGCTCGCGGGACCGTGCGTCCTCCACGATGTCCTCCGCCGCGCGCTCGGCCTGGCGGGTGACCTCTTCCTGCGCGATGAGGTCGTCCTGCTTCTCGCGCGCCTCCTTGATGATGCGCTCGGCCTCGCGCTTGGCCTCCGCGAGCATCTCCTGGCGCTCCTTCACGATCCAGCGCGCCTGCTTGATCTCCTCGGGGATAGTGGCGCGCATCTGATCGAGGAGGTCGTAGATCTCCTCCTTGTCGACGCGGACGTTGTCCGAGAGCGGGATGGGCTTGGAGTTGTGGACAAGATCATCGAGCTTGTCTATGAGAACCAGGACGTCCATGGGCAAACCCTCTTTCGCTACCGGGTGAGCCGTTCCTGCAACAACGGAACGACCGCTGCCGGAACGTACTCGTCGATGTTCCCTCCGAAGGTCGCCAATTCCTTGACGCCGCTGGAGGACAGAAAACTGTAGTTGGAGCTGGCCATCAGGTAGAGCGTGTCGATGTCCGGCGCTTGGTGACGGTTGAGCTGATTCATCTCCATCTCGTACTCGAAGTCCGAGATCGCACGGAGCCCCTTGACGATCGTGGTGGCCCCCACCTCCTGCGCGAACTGCACCACGAGCGAGGAGAACGGCCGTGGGCGGACGTTGCCGAGGTGGGCCGTCGCCTGGCCGATCAGGTCCATCCGCTCCTCGATCGTGAAGAGCGGTGCCTTCTTGCGCACGGAAGCGTTGACGATGCCCACCACGACCTCGTCGAAGATCGTGGAGGCGCGCGTGATGACGTCGAGGTGGCCGTTCGTGATCGGGTCGTAGGACCCGGGGCAGACAGCGATCTTGGGAGAGGGAGTCATGCGGTGTGGATACGGATCAGGGTGTCGCCGTAGCGGCGCTCGTGCGTGAGGGGCAGGTCGTTCAGCTCCAAGGGGTGGCGGCGGTCGGACTCGGTCGCTACCCGGGCACCCGGCGCCAGAAGCCGGGCCAGGACGGGGCCGAGATCGCCGCTGATCCGTGAGGCATCGCGGTAAGGGGGGTCGAGGAAGACGAGATCGTATGCCTCTCCGGCGCGGGCTGCCGCCTCCGCAATGCGCGTGGCATCGCCGGATCGGACCTCCGCGCGTTCCGCGGGCTCGCCGAGCGTCGCGATGTTCGAGGTGATGACGGTGAGCGCCCACGGGTCCTTCTCGACGAAGACCGCCCGGGCCGCCCCCCGCGAAAGGGCCTCCAGGCCGAGCGCACCCGAGCCCGCGAACAGGTCGAGGACGACGGCGTCGTGCAGCGGGCCGAGCGTGGAGAAGAGCGCCTCGCGCACCCGGTCGGAGGTCGGCCGCGTCGTCTCGCCCTTCGGCGCGGAGAGCCTGCGGCCACCGTGGGTGCCGGCGATGATCCTCATCCCGCGACCGCCTCGACCTCGAGCGCGGCGAGCGCGTCTCCGAGCAGGGCGTGCTCGGGGCGGGCGAGCGCGGCGTCCTCGCTCAGCAGCCGGCCCGCGATCACGTGTGCTCGGGCGAGCACGTCCGCGTCGTCGGGCAGGCGGGCGAAGCGGAAGCGGGCGAGCCCCGACTGGCGGGTCCCCGTCAGCTCGCCCTCCCCGCGCAGCTCGAGGTCGAGCTCGGCCAGCCGGAAGCCGTCCGTGTGCTCCTCGAGCGCCTTGAGGCGTCGTGAGGCCTTCGGACCGAAGAGCAGGCAGACGGAGGCGTGCCCGCCGCGCCCGATCCGGCCCCGGAGCTGGTGGAGCTGGGAGAGCCCGTAGCGGTCGGCGTCCTCGATCAGCATCACGGTCGCGTTCGGGACGTCGATGCCGACCTCGATCACCGTGGTGGCCACGAGCACGTCCGCCTCCCCGGCGGCGAAGCGCTCCATCGTCTCCGCCTTCTCGCGCGGGTGGAGCTGTCCGTGCAGGAGCTCGACCCGGAAGTCCTTGAGCTCGCCGGTCCGCAAACGCTCGAACTCCGCCGTGGCCGCGCGCGCGACGACGGCCTCGGAATCGTTCACGAGCGGGCAGACCACGAAGGCCTGGCGCCCGGCCCGGAGCTCCTCCCGGATCCGCTCGTAGGCGCGCGCACGCTCCCGGTCGCTCTCCGCGACGTGAGTGATGATCGGCTTGCGCCCACCTGGGAGCTCCCGCAGGGTGGTCACGTCGAGCGCGCCGAAGGAGGCCAGGCGCAGGGTGCGGGGGATCGGCGTGGCGGTCATGTGGAGGACGTGGGGGACGCTACCCGGCGGGGCCTTGGCGTCGAGCGCGGCCCGCTGGCGGACGCCGAAGCGGTGCTGCTCGTCGACCACGACGACACCGAGCGAGCGGAAGACGACCGGGTCCTCGATGAGCGCATGGGTACCGACGAGCAGGTCGAGCTCCCCGCTCGCCAGGCGCTCGAGCAGCTCGCGGCGGCGAGCGCCTGTGACCGAGCCGGTGAGCAGCGCGCCCCGGGCCACCGCGTCCGCGCCCATCAGGCCGGTGTCGGCAAAACCGGGCAGCAGCCGCGTGAGCGTCAAGAAGTGCTGCTCGGCGAGAACCTGCGTGGGCGCGAGCAGCGCCGCCTGGCGCCCGTGCTCGACCGCCCGGAGCATCGCGTGGAGCGCCACGACGGTCTTCCCGGAGCCCACCTCCCCCATGAGCAGCCGCTGCATCGGGCGCTCGCGGGCGAGGTCCGCGTCGAGCTCGTCCATCGCGGCCACCTGATCCCCGGTCGGGGTGAAGGGCAGGAGCTCCGCTCGCCAATGGGCGCTGATGGACGACGGGCCGTCGAGCGCGGGGGCCCGGTCGTCCCCTCGACGCTCGTCGCGCAGCCGGAGTTGAACGAGCTGATCGAGCAGCAGCTCGTCGAAGGCGAGGCGACGACGGCCCGGCTCGTGCTCGCCGAAGTGGGCGGCGGCGTAGGCGGCGGGAGCGTCGGGGAGGCGCTCGGTGAGCCGCAGCGCGGCCGGCAGCGGATCGACGGCGTCGGCGCTCGCCGCACGGTGATGCTGCGCCATCGCGAGGATCTGGGTGCTCGAGATCCCCTTCGTCGCCGGGTACTGGGCCACCCCCGCGGCCTCCGCCGCCCCGACCCCCTCCTCCGTCCGTGCGTGCGCGTTCACGCGGAAGCGGTTCCGGGCCTGGAACTTCCCGGCCAGCATGAGCCGGGTGCCCGCCGGATAGGCGCGCTGGAGCCACGGCTGGTTGAAGAACGTCGCGGCCATCGTGCCCGTCTCGTCGGCCACGACCGCCTCGACCAGGGGCTTCATGCCGCGTCGCCGCACCGGCCGGCTCGTGATCGAACGGACCTCGACGACCACGGTGGCGACCTCCTCGGGCTGCAGCTCGGCGATCGTCCGGCCCTCCCCCGTGTCCCGCGGCAGGTGCGCCATGAGCTCGCCCACCGAGGTGACCCCGAGCTGCTCGGCGGCCTCCGCCACCGTCTTCGGCTCCCACGCGAGCCGCCGCTCCCACCGCGAAGGCCGCGGCCAGCGGACGGGAGCGTCGCGCAGCGCCGCGGGGTCGGACGGCTCGGAGCTGGCGAAGGCGGTCGGCACGGGCGCGTCCATTCTGGCGTGCCGCCCCGCCGGAACGCCGGCGGGCATCCGTTCGCCGAGCCGCGTTCGTCCGCCAGCCTCCGGGGGCAAAGCAGGAACGTGCCCCGCCTGCTGCTCGGTCCGCTCCTCCGGTACGTCTCGGATACCGAGGCCACCGTGTGGGTCGAGACCGATGCGCCCTGCACGGTCGCGATCGAGCTCGACGGCGATCGGCACGAGGCCGAGACCTTCTCGGTGGCCGGCCATCACGTCGGCCTCGTGATCTGCGAGGGCCTCCGGCACGGCCGCACGTTCCCCTATACGACCCACCTGGACGGCGAGCACGTCTGGCCCCTGCCCGACGATCCCTATCCGCCCTGCGTCGATGCGGACCCACGCCCGCACCGACGACCCGGACGACCCGCCGGGCGGCTCGCTCGGCCGGGGCGGCGGGCACCTCCGCGTGGCCTTCGGCTCCTGCCGGGTCAGCGTGCCCCACGAGGAGCCCTACACGCTGAACAAGGACGACGACCCCGACGGTCGGGAGGTCGACGCGCTCCTCGCGCTCACCGAGCGGATGCGCACGCAGGACCCCGAGCAGTGGCCGGACCTGATGCTGTTCCTCGGCGACCAGGTGTACGCCGACGAGGTCTCTCCCGGCGTCCGTGCGCTGATCGAGCGCCGCCGCCCCGACGGTGAGGGGCCACCGAAGGAGGAGGTCGCGAACTTCGAGGAGTACATGGCGCTCTACCGCGAGAGCTGGAGCGACCCATCGCTGCGCTGGCTGATGTCCACCGTGGCGACGGCGATGATCTTCGACGACCACGACGTGCACGACGACTGGAACACCTCCGCGGCCTGGCGAGAGGAGATCCGGGCGAAGCCGTGGTGGGAGGAGCGGATCGTCGGCGGCTTCATGAGCTACTGGCTCTGTCAGCACCTCGGCAACCTCTCCCCCGCCGGCCTGCGGGCGGAGGGGATGTACCGCGCGCTCACCGCGGACGACACGGACGCCGACGAACGGCTCGCCGCGTTCGCCAAGCGGGCCGACGAGGAGACGGCGTCGGCGCGCTGGAGCTTCCGACGCGACCTCGGCCGCACCCGGCTGCTCGTGCTCGACTCCCGCGCCGGGCGCGTGCTCACGCCGGGCGCCCGGCAGATGCTCTCCGACGGGGAGTGGGAGTGGATCCGCGAGAACGTCCGCGGCGACTACGACCACCTGCTCCTCGGCACCTCGATCCCGTTCCTGCTTGCTCCCGGCCTACACCACGGCGAGGCGTTCAGCGAGGCGCTCTGCGACGGGGCCTGGGGCCGCCCGGCCGCCTGGCTGGGAGAGAAGGTCCGCCAGGGGCTCGACCTCGAGCACTGGCCCGCCTTCCAGCACTCGTTCACCGAGATGACCCGGCTCATCGAGGAGATCACCCGCGGGGAGTACGGCACCCCGCCGGCGACGATCACCTTCCTCTCCGGGGACGTGCACCACGCCTATCTGGCCGAGGCGCGCCTGACCTCCGGCCCCGTCGACACGCGGATCCTCCAGGCGGTCTGCTCGCCGGTGCGCAATCCGCTGAGCGCGAAGGAGGAGAGGCTGCAGAAGCTCGGGTTCACGCGCGGCCTCGCGGCCGTGAACCACCGCCTGGCCCGCTGGGCGGGCGTCGAGGAGCCCCGTCTGCGGTGGTCCTTCGCCCAACCCCCGACGTTCGACAACCAGATCGCGCACTTCAACGTGCACGGCCGCTCCGCCCGGTTGCAGATCGAGAAGACCCTCCCCGAGGATCGCCACGCTCCCAGGCTGCGCGACAGCCTCGACCTCACGATCGCCCCGCGCGGCGGCTGAGCTCGTCGGACCGGCCCAGCTACTCGGCGCTGAGCAGCCACCAGTAGGCGGGCTGGCCGCCCTCGGAGAGCTCGAGCTCCACGCCGTTGCTCATCGCGGCGACGGTCTCCTGGGTGAGCGGGGCGTCAGCGCCCGCGATGCAGGTGATGAGCTCGGCGTCCTGGGCGAGGGCGCGGAGCACGGCGCCGAGCGCGACCTCGGGTGTCCCCCAGGCGACGAGCTCGTCGTCGACGAAGCCGATGGCGTCCCCGACGACGAAGCGGCCCTCGGTGTCCTCACGCCCCGCACGGGCGACGGCGCCGGTTCGCAGATCGGTGAGCGCTGCGCGCATCCCGCTGGCGTTCTGCTCGGCCGTGCGGCTGGCCGTGAGCCCGATCGCCGCGGCGAGCCCGGCCTGCATCGAACGCGTCTCGAGCACCAGGACGTGCTTCTCGGAGAGCTCGGCGGCGCGCTCGGCGGCCATGAAGACGTTGCTCGAGTTCGGAAGCACGATGACCTCCTCGGAGGGCACCTGATGGATGCCGGCGAGCAGCTCGTAGGTGGAGGGGTTGAGCGTCGGGCCACCGTCGAGCACCTGGGCGCCGAGCCCCTCGAAGAGCTGCCGCATCCCGTCCCCGGACGCGACGGCGAGCACGCCCGTGAAGGCGGTCGCCGTCGCTGGCGCCCCCAGCCGGGCCTCCCGCTCGCTGACCTGGGCGTTCATGTCCGCGACGTCCAGGTGGGAGACCACGTGGGGCGGTACGAACAGGCCCGTCGCCGCCTCGGGATCGTCGGTGTGGACGTGGATCTTCAGGGTGGTCGTGTCCCCCACGACGAGGACCGAATCACCGATCTGCTCGAGCTGCTCGATGAACGAGCCCGCGTCGAGTCCGGTGCCGGTCGCGGCGAAGTTCGTGCAGTAGCGGTAGGTGGTCGAATCGTGCTCCGGGTGCGAGACGCGTGCTGCTGCCGCGTGGCGGGGGATGTCCGGCCCGTCGGTCCCGCGCAGCGCGGCGACCACCCCGGCGAACAGGATCGTGACGGCGTGCCCTCCCGCGTCGACCACCCCGGCCTCCTTGAGCACCGGCAGCAGATCGGGCCCACGGCGGACCGATTCCTCCCCCGCCTCGATCGCGCGCTCGAGGACGTCGGCGATCATCGCGTCCTGCAGCTCTGGGTTCCACTCGGTTCCCAGCCGGGGATTCGGCAACGTGGGCAGCTCCACCGCGATGCGCTGGGCCATCTCGCGCATCACCGTGAGCATGGTGCCCTCCGCCGGCTGCCGTACGGAGTCGTAGGCGCGCTGGGCCGCCTTCGCCATCGCAGCACCGATCATGATCGGGTCGACGAGCTCCCCGGGGCGGGAGACGAGCTCCTCGGCGGCCCCGCGGATCAGCTGGGAGAGGATGACGCCGGAGTTCCCGCGGGCGCCGAGCAGCGCCGCGCGGGCGACGGACTCGGTCAGCTCGGCCCGGCCGACCTTGTCGAGGACGCGGTCGGGGTCGGAGAGCAGCCGGTCGATCTCCTCCAGGACGGCGCGCAGCGTCAACGCCATGTTGTCGCCCGTGTCGCCGTCGGCGACCGGGAAGACGTTCAAGTCGTTGATCTCCTCGCGGCGCGAGTCGAGGTGGGTGAGCGCTCCGGCGACGACCTTCCGGAAACGGACGAGACTGGGGTCCTGCATGGTGACTCGGAACCCGGAGGGGCTCCTGAGTTACAGGGCCTTGGTGACCTTGCCGGCCTTGAGGCAGCGGGTGCAGACGTTGACGCGGCGGGGCGCGGGGCCGACCATGATGCGCACCTTCTGGAGGTTCGCGTTGAACCGGCGCTTGGTGGCGACCATCGAGTGGCTTCGGCTCTGGCCGAAGGCCGGGCCCTTCCCGCAGCTGTGACAGACCTTGGCCATAAGGCGGCGGAGTGTAGCGGCGCCGCGGACGTGGCACCCTTCCGGGGCGATGTCCGTCCCCACGCCCAGTCTGCCCGAGCGCTACACCCTCGTCCGCCACGTCGCCGACGGCGGCATGGCCGCCGTGTGGGAGGCCACCGACGAGCTTCTCGGTCGCGCCGTGGCGGTGAAGGTGCTCGCGCCGGCCCTCGCGGCCGACGACGACGCGCGACGCCGCTTCACCCGCGAGGCCCGGGCCGCCGCCCGGCTCTCCACCCACCCCCATGTCGTGACGGTGTACGACGCCGGGGAGCACGAGGGGCAGACCTTCCTCGTGATGGCGCTCTACCCCGGGGGCACGGTGGCCGACCGGCTGGCCCGCGGGCCGATCCCCCGGGCCCAGGCGCTCGACTGGCTCGAGGATGCCGCCTCCGCGCTCGACCAGGCGCACGCGGAAGGTGTCGTGCACCGGGACGTCAAGCCGGCGAACCTGCTGCTCGACGCGCACGATCACGTCGCCGTCGGCGACTTCGGCATCGCGACCGCCGCCTGGGAGACCGCGATGACCTCCACGGGGCTCGTCCTCGGCACGATCGCCTACCTCTCGCCCGAGCAGCGCACGGGTGGCGCCGCGACCCCGGCCTCGGACCGCTACGCGCTCGGCCTCGTGGCGCGCCAGCTGCTCACCGGCGTCAAGCCCGGGGCGATCCCCGGACCCGGGCAGGAGCTGCCGCCCGCGGCCGCGGCGGTGCTCACGCGGGCCACCGCGGAGGATCCGGACGCCCGGCCCGCCTCCTGTACGGCTCTGGTCACCGAACTCGAGGAGGCCCTCACCGGCGAGGCGACCCAGGCGACGCGGGTCGCACCGGCCCTCGCCCCCGCCCCCGCCCGGCCACGCGCGGACCCCACCGCGGTGGCCCCAGCCGCGGTGGCGGCCGCCCGGACGCCGCGCCCCGCGCCGGGGCCTCCCGCCCCCGGGCCACCGTCGTCCCGGAGCGGCTTCGGGAACAAAGCCCTCGTCGGCCTTGCCGCCCTCGCGCTTCTGGTCGGTGGGGCCGCGGTGGCCCTCTCATCGGGCGGCGGCGACGAGACGGGATCCGAGGGCACCACGGGCGCCGCAAAGAGCACGACGTCGAAGAAGACACCCTCGAACTCGACGTCCGAGGCTCCTCCGGTGGCGGCGACCCCGGAGCCGGACCCCGCCCCCGCGCCGGCCGAGAAGTCACGTGCCGAGCTCATCGCGCAGAACAACGCCGCGTTCGCGGCGACCAAAGGCGACCCAGCAGGGCAGATCGCGCCGCTCCGAGAGGCCGTCGACGGGCTCTGCACGGACGAGTCGGACGTCAACTGCGCCTTTGCGCTCTTCAACCTCGCGCAGGCCTTGCGCCTTTCTGGGCAGCCGGCAGAGGCCATCCCGCTCCTGGAGCGGCGCCTGAACATCTCCGACAACCAGGTTGGCGCCGTCCGCAAGGAGCTCGCGCTGGCCCAGCAGGCGGCCGGAACCGCTGCCCCCGCCGAGGACGGCGGCGGGGACGAGAAGGCGGCGAAGAAGGCGGCCAAGGAGGCGAAGAAGAAGGACAAGTGATCGAGCCGCGGGCCCGATCGCTCAAGCGTGCCGCTCGCCGGGCCGATCGGGGGCGAAGTGCCCCGCCTGCTCACCCCGCTCCTGGTCCTCATCGCGTGCGCCGTGCTCACGCCGTCCGCCTCGGCGATCCGGGTCGCCACGCTCCCGCAGACGATGTCCGCGAACCCCGCCGACGCCCTGCGCACGCTCACCCCGGACCCCGAGACGTACGACCGCGCCACGGGCTGCCGCCGGAAGCCGCAGCCCGGCATGACCGCGCTGGTCGAGTGGCTCGAGCACAACGCCGAAGGCTCCTCCTGGGGAACCTTCCGGTGCGAGCGGTGGGACGACGGCGGGGCATCCCTGCACGCCGAGGGGCGAGCCGTCGACTGGCACCTCGACAGCCGCGTCCCGGAGCAGCGGAGCGCGGGCAAGCGGCTCATCGCGCTCCTGCTCGCCACCGACGCGGCCGGCACGCCGCACGCCCTGGCCCGCCGCATGGGCGTCCAGGAGCTCATCTGGGACTGCTCGTACTGGAGCGCCGGCATGCGGGACTTCTCGAGGTACAGCGCCTGCTTCACCCAACGCGGACAGCGACGCCGTCGGGTCGACCCGACGACCGCCCACCTCGATCACCTCCACATCGGGATCTCGAAGGCGGGCGCGGCGCGGCGGACGAGCTTCTGGCGCCAGGGGTCCCGAGCCGCTAGGCGATCATGACCTTGAGCGCCTCGCGGTCGGCCATCGCCTTGTAGCCCGCGGCGGTGTCCTCGAGGGCGATCGTGCGATCGAAGACGCGGCCCGGCTCCAGGCGACCCTCGAGCACGTCGGGGAGCAGCTCCTCGATGTAGGCCCGCGCCGGGGCGATGCCGCCGGAGATCGTCACGTTGGCCAGGAAGCTCTGCCGGGCGCCCGGGAGATCCTTGAACTGCGGCACGCCGACGCGGCCGATCGCCCCGCCCGGGCGCACGATCTGCGCCGCCGTCTTGAACGAGGCCTCCTCCCCCACGCACTCGAGGACGCAGTGCACGCCCTCGCCGTTCGTGAGCTCACGGACGGCGACGGTCGCCTCCTTGCCGCGGACCGCCACGACGTCGGTGGCGCCGAACTCACGGCCGAGGTTCGTACGGTCCTCGTGCCGTCCGAGCAGGATGATCTGCTCGGCTCCGAGGCGCTTGGCGGCCATCACGCCACAGAGGCCCACGGCCCCGTCGCCGACGACGGCGACCGTCCGGCCCGGCTGGACCCGCGCGCTCACCGCGGCGTGATGCCCGGTCGAGAACACGTCGGAGAGCGTCAGCAGCGAGGGCATCAGCGCGTCGTCGGCGGGGACGTCGAGCTTCACGAGCGTGCCGTCGGCGTGCGGGACGCAGACCGCTTCGCCCTGGCCGCCGTCGTTGTCGCCCGAGCCCCAGAACGCCACGTTCTTGCACGAGGTCTGCAGGCCCTCCTGGCAGAAGACGCAGCTGCCGTCGGAGGCGACGAACGGGGCGACGACGACGTCGCCCTTCTTCACGGTGGAGACCTCCGACCCGACGTCCTCGACCACGCCGATGAACTCGTGGCCCATCCGCATCGCCTCGCCCTCGTGCGACTTGTACGGCCACAGGTCGCTGCCGCAGATGCAGGAGCGGGTGACGCGGACGAGCGCGTCGGTCGGCTTGGAGATCGACGCGTCGGGGACGTCCTCGACCCGGACATCACCGGCGGCGTACATGAGGGTTGCTCGCATCCCTCGAACCTACCCGGGCTAGCCGGCCCGACCGCGGGATCAGGCCGGTTCGCGCTCGCGCGACGGCTCGACCGGATGCGCAGGGCGACGAGCGGGCGTCGGACGCCGCTCGGAGATGCGGCCGGGCTCACGTAGGCGGACGGGCGAGGGCTTCGTCTCCGGGGCGACCGGACGCTCGATGCCGTCACCGCTCGGGCCGGGCGTCGGCTCCACGGGATCCTGCGGCCGTTCCCGGGGCCACCAGTCACGCCAGCTGCCCGCATCCTCGTCGTCATGGTCGATGAGCGCCCAGACGAGGACGCCGGCCCCGATCACGTGCACACCGAAGGTGAGCAGCAGGGCCAGGACCTCCATGTTCGCGCTCAGCTCCACGGGGAAAATGCTACCCAGAGCACCCGGGTCGCTACGCGCCGAGTTGCTCCGCGACCGCGCGGACGGCCAGAACGGCCTCGGCCGCGTGGCGCCCGGAATCACGTTTCCCGCCGCCCGCCCGGGCGCGGGCCTGCTCCATGTTCTCGACGGTGAGCACCCCGAACCCGCAGGGGACGCCGGAGCGCAGCTGGACGTCCATGATGCCGCGGGCCGCCTCGCCGCAGACGTAGTCGTAGTGCGTGGTCTCGCCGCGGATGACCGCCCCGACGCAGGCGACCCCGTCGAAGCCGTTCTCGGCGCACAGCCGCGCCGCGGCGGGGAGCTCGAAGGCTCCGGGGACCTCGAAGACGACGACCTCGTCGGCGCCCGAGGCCTCGAAGACCTCCCGCGCGGAGGCGATCAGGCTGTCGGCGAGCTCCCGGTAGAACGTGGCGCCCACGATCGCGTAGCGGCTCATTTGCCCGCCTCCCGTTCGGCGTCGGCCCGCCGCTCGGAGGCGAGCATGTCGCCGTCCACGTTCAGGCCCTGGTGGTGGAGGATGTGGCCCATCTTCTGCGCTTTGGCCCGCAGGTACGCCTCATTGTGCGGGTTCGGCATGTGCTCGATCGGGACCTGGTCGCTGACCGTGAGGCCGTAGCCCTCGAGGCCGCGGATCTTCTTCGGGTTGTTCGTCAGGAGCCGCATCGAGGAGAGGCCGAGATCCACGAGGATCTGGGCGCCGATGCCGTAGTCGCGCAGATCGGCGGGCAGGCCGAGCTTGAGGTTGGCGTCGACGGTGTCGTAGCCCTCCTCCTGCAGCTTGTAGGCCTTCAGCTTGTTGAGCAGGCCGATGCCGCGCCCCTCCTGGGAGAGGTAGAGCAGCACGCCCTGCCCCTCGGCCTCGATCATCGCAAGGGCGCTCTCGAGCTGCTCGCCGCAGTCGCAGCGCAGCGAGTGGAAGACGTCCCCCGTGAGGCACTCGGAGTGCACGCGGACGAGGACGTCCTGCTGCCCGCTCACCTCGCCCTTGACGAGCGCGACGTGGTGCTTGTCGTCGACGAGCGAGCGGTACCCGACCACGTCGAAGACGCCGGCCGAGGTCGGCAGCGCCGTCTGCACCACACGCTCGACGAGCTTGTCGTGCCGGCGCCGGTAGGCGATCAGATCGGCGATCGTGATCATCTTCAGGCCGTGCTTGTGGCAGTACGGCTTCAGGTCGCCGACCCGGGCCATCGAGCCGTCCTCGTTCATGATCTCGCAGATCACGCCGGCCGGTGCGCACCCGGCCAGGCGGGCGAGGTCGACCGAGGCCTCGGTGTGGCCGGTGCGCTCGAGCACGCCGCCAGGCTTGGCCTTGAGCGGGGACACGTGCCCGGGGGTCACGATGTCGCGTGGCCCCTTGGCCGGGTCGACCGCGGTGCGGATCGTCACCGAACGGTCGGCGGCCGAGATGCCGGTGGTGACGCCCTCGGCCGCCTCGATGGTGACCGTGAAGGGCGTCTCGAAGGCGGAGTCGTTCTTGGCCGCCTGCAGCTCGAGCCCGAGCTCCTCGCAGCGCTCCGGGGTGAGCGCGAGGCAGATCCAGCCGCGGGCGTGGGTGGCCATGAAGTTCACGGCGTCGGGGGTGACGTGCTCGGCGGCGATCACCAGGTCGCCCTCGTTCTCGCGGTCCTCGTCGTCGGTGACGACGACGAACTTCCCGGCGGCGAGGTCCTCGAGAGCCTCCTCGATGGACGAGAAGCCCTCGTCGGTGTGGGTGGTGGCGGGGGTGCTCATCGAAGGTGCGCTCCCATCATCTTCTCGGCGTACTTGGCCATGACATCGACTTCCAGGTTGACTCGGCGGCCCGGCTCGGCGGCACCCAGGGTGGTGCGCGCCAGGGTCTCCGGGATGAGGGAGACGCTGAACTGCGCCTCGGACACGGTCGCGACGGTCAGCGAGACGCCGTCGATCGCGATCGAGCCCTTCTCGACGACGTAGCGCAGCAGCTCCGGCGCCGCGTCGAAGGTGATGCGGCGGGCCAGCCCGTCCTCGACGAGCTCGGCGACGGTCCCGACGCCGTCGACGTGGCCCTGCATGATGTGGCCGCCGAGGCGGCCGTCCGCGCGCAGAGCGAGCTCGAGGTTCACGGTCGCGCCGTCCTGCGCCGCCCCGAGCGAGGAGCGCAGCAGCGTCTCGTTCATGACGTCCGCGGAGAAGCTCTCGGCGGTCGGGTCGACGGCCGTGAGGCAGACGCCGTTGACCGCGATGGAGTCGCCCGGACCGAGCTCTCCGGCCAGGCGGGTCCGCACCGTGAGGCGCGCGCCCGCGTCTGTGGCTTCGACGGCCTCGACGGTTCCGAGATCAGCGACCAGTCCGGTGAACATCTCACCACTCCTTCAGGCGGGCGCGCAGCACGATGTCGTCGCCCGAGCGCTCGCAGTCGAGGGTCAGCGCGCGCAGGGCGTCCGAGATCCGGTCGACCCCCTCGCCCTCCAGGGGGTCACGGCCGGAGCGCCCGCCCAGGAGGATCGGAGCGAGGAAGAAGCGCAGCTCGTCGATCTCGCCGGCGTCGAGGAAGGCCCCGGCCAGCCGGGGGCCGCCCTCGAGCATGAGCGTGTTGATGTCGCGCTCGCCGAGCTGGGTGAGCGCGGAGCGGACCCGCGCGGGCGAGTTCTCCCCGCTGGCGACGATCACGTCCACCCCGGCCATCTCGAGCGCGTCGGTGGCCTGGCGGGGCGCGGCGCGCGAGACGACGACGGAGAGCGGCAGCGCCTCGGCGGCGGAGGCCAGGCGCGCGTCGAGCGGGAGGCGGGCCAGCGCGTCGAAGACGATCCGTCGCGGCTGGTGGTGCACGTTCTCGATGCGGGCGGTCAGCTGCGGGTCGTCGGCGAGCGCGGTCCCGATCCCGACGACGACCGCGTCCACCTGGGAGCGCCACAGGTGCGCGAGCTCGCGGGAGGCCGTCGAGGAGATCCACTTCGAGTCGCCGGTCTGCGTGGCGACCTTGCCGTCCAGCGTCATCGCGGACTTGAAGAGCACCCACGGGCGCCCGGTCCGCGCGTGCTTGCGGAAGCCCTGGTTGAGCAGCCGCGCCTGCGCCGCGAGGGCGCCGTCGGCGACCTCGACCTCGACGCCCTCGTCGCGGAGGATCCCGAGGCCTCGACCCGAGGCCTTCTCCGTGGGGTCGTCCGAGGCCACGACGACCCGGGAGATGCCCGGCGGCGAGGATCGCCTCGGTGCAGGGCGGGGTCTTGCCGTGGTGGCAGCAGGGCTCGAGCGAGACGTAGATCGTCGCGCCGGTGAGGTCGGCGCCGCCGCACGCGGCGATTGCCTGCACCTCGGCGTGCGGCCCACCGAATTCACCGTGGAAGCCCTCCCCCAGCACCTCGCCGTCCCGCGCGACGACCGCGCCGACGATGGGGTTCGGATGCACCCGGCCGAGCCCCTGCGCGGCGAGCTCGATGGCCCGGGTCAGGAGGGTGTGGTCGGTCTGGGTGCGCAGCATGCGGGGCTCGGCCCGGAGTCTAGGCGGCGGGCGCCGGATCAGCCGGCGCAGCTGCCGCCGCGCAGGCGGAAGATCCGGATGACCGGACCCGGGTTCTCGTAGGCCAGCGGGGCGTAGTTGAACGAGAAGTCGAAGTTGAACGGCACGGGCTCGGCGCCGTCCTTGAACGGGTCCGCCTCGAAGACGAGCTCGCCCCGGCGCTCCAGCGCCGCGTAGTAGGCGATCGCCCCCGGGACCTCCTCGGGGTCCGCCTGCGCGCGGCCGCGCTGGGTCGAGCCGGAGACCACCCAGCAGTAGCCCTCGGCCTCGTAGCGGTCGATGAGCGCCGGCTGGAGCGTCCGCTCGTAGTCCTCGACGTTCACGATGCGGCCCCGCCCCGGGATCGGGGTGCCGTCCTTCGCGAAGTTCGAGCGTGAGGTCGGGAACTTCACCCAGCGGTTGCCGTTCGAGGAGAGCTTCGACGGCCGGCCGATGTCCTGGGCCCAGCCGTCCGGGAAGACGGGCTCGGCCACGATGCGGGTGGCCACCGTCTTCGGCCCGCCGCCCAGGCGGGCCGGGAGCTGCTGCGTCTCCGGCAGGTTCGCGACCATCCAGTTGCGCGCCGCGTTCCGGGTGTCCTCACGGGAGAGGACCTGGCTCGAGTGCAGGGTCGAGATCGCCCCCTGCGCGCAGAGGCCGAGCACGGCGAGCGTGATGAGCGTCGGGCGGAGCCTCGGGTAGCGGCGGGAGCCCCAGTCCGCGAGCTCGAGGGCCAGGTAGGCGGCGAGCAGGCAGGCGATCGGGATGATCGGCAGCAGCCAGCGGCCGAAGAACCGGGACTGGATCCCCATGAACAGGAGGAAGACGACGGGCGCCGGGGCGAGCACCCAGAGCAGCCGCGGCTCGTCGCGGTACAACCAGGCCAACCCGCCGAGCGCGGCCACCGCAGGGATCCAGCCGAGCCCCCAGGTGAAGGTCCACAGGTAGTAGAGGATCCCGTTGTCCTGGGTGAGACCGAGCTTGCCGGCGGTGTCGGCCGCGGCGTCGTTCTGATGGGCGAGCCCGTCGAAGAACTCGGGGAAGGCCAGGACCGCGTAGGGGTTGGCGATGAGGAACCCGACAAGCGCCAGCGCCCCCGCTACGGCCGCGCCCTTGACCGCGGGACCGCGTCCGTTCGGCGCCACGAACTGCACCGCGGCCGCCCCGAGGAGCGGGAGCAGCACGATGCCGCCGGTGTACTTCGTCGCCGCCGCGAGGCCTAGGGCGAAGCCCGCGACCACGTAGTCGCGGGTGCGGCCGAAGCGCAGGATGCCCGCCGAGGCCCACAGGCACAGGCAGACGGGCGCCAGCGTGGGCACGTCGTTCAGCGCGAGCTTCGAGTAGAAGACGGGCAGGAAGGCCACCGCGAGGAGCCCCGCGGCCAGCAGGCCGACCCGACGGTCGAAGAACCGGGAGCCCGTGAGGTAGAGCAGCCACACGGCGAGCGTCCCGAGCACCGCCGCCATGACGCGGGCGACGACGAAGACGGCGGTCGGATCGGTGGTGTACGCCTCGAAGACCCCGTCCCGGCCGCCGAACCACACGCCGAACACGAGATGGAGGACGTAGGTGTAGGCGGGCGGGTTGACGAAGTAGTGCGGGTTCGCGTCGTGGCCGAACATCCCGATCGCCTTGGGCACGAAGTGCGCGTTCTCGTCCGCGTTGTAGGCGTACGGCAGCCCGTGCCCGACCCCCCAGATGCGCACGAGGAACGCCGCGACGAGGAGGCCCACGACCGCGACGGTCCAGCCCGTCGGTCGCCGCAGGCCGCGCCGCCGGCCGCCGGCCGCGGTGCTCTCGCCGTCGATCAGCACTTCACGTAGGCCGCGTAGTACGGCGTGGTGGCCGCGCGCACCCAGCCGTCGGCGGGCACCGAGTCGAGCGGGTCGTCCGCGGAGTCCACGAGCGCCTGGCGGAGGATCGCCGTGCGGTTGACGACGAAGAGCGCGACCCCGCGGTCGGGGCGCCGCCCGATCGACCGTTTGGGCTGCGCTCCCGCCTGCGGGTCCGCGCGGGCGTACACGCCGCCCTCGCCCCGGTCGAGGATCCAGCGGGTGTCCGGGATCAGCTTGTGGCTCGGCACCGACACGGGGCCGCAGGCGAGCCCGCGACGGACCGCCGGGGCCGCGAAGACCTGCTCGAGCGCGTCGTGGGCCTCGCCCCGGAAACGGAGGTCGGTGTCGAAGGAGACCAGGCTGATGCGAGGGATCGTGAAGGCGACGGCGGCCACCGCCAGGAGCCCGGCGGCGACCATCCACGCGGTGCGCACCCGTCCCGGCTCGAGCATGCTCCAGCCCGCGAAGGCCACGCCCGCGAAGACCATCATCATCAGCGAGGGGACGAGCAGATACCGGTCGATGACCGAGAGCCCGGCGATGCCGACGAGCAGGAACGTCCCGAGGCCCACCCCGTAGAGCGCGGCCGGCGTGGCGACCCGCCGCGGGACGAGGTACACCGCGAGCGCCAGGCCCGCGAGCCCGGCGGCGAACACGGGCGCCTTGTCGAGGTTGATCAGGTACTTGACCATGATCCCGGGCACCTCGGCCACGGGCTTGGTCCGCCCGAGCTCCTCGGCCAGCCCGCTCGTGTGGGTCTGCGAGAAGAGCGGGTCGCCCGTGGCCCACCAGTCGAGCGCGATCCAGATCGCCGGCCCGACCCAGGTGAGCACCCCGTAGAGGGCCCGCTGCGGCCAGCTGGCACCGCGGAACATCCAGAGGAAATAGGCGCCCGAGAGCAGCCAGGCCTCGGGCCGCATGAGCGCCGCCAGGGCGAGCAGCGCGAACACGGAGGTCCCGCGGCGTGGCCGGGACGCCTCGAGGGCCACCGCCCAGATCACCGCGGCCAGGTAGGCGACGTCGATGTACCCACGCGCCGCAAGGAAGGCGAAGTCGAAGCGGGTGCAGAGCAGGATCGCGGCGACGAGCCCGATGGCCGGGGTGAACGCGACACGTCCCAGGCGGTAGATCCCCGCCGCCAGGAGCAGGAAGCTCACGAACGTGGCGGCGATCATCACGCGGTCCGCTCCGTCCCCGAGCAGGCTGAGTCCCGCCCCGAAGAAGACCGCGAGCGGATGCTGGGTGGGCGCGCGGTAGACGTCGAAGCTCGGCTTGAGGCCGTCGATGAGCTCCCGGCCCCACAGCAGCGAGTAGTAGCTGTCGTAGTTCGGGTAGGTCGGGTAGACGAGGAACGCCGCGAGCGCTCCCGCGGCCAGCAACGCGAAGCACATCGCGGGCAGCCGATCGAGCCGCCGACGGGCACGGGTGCCCCCGGGCGCGGGAACGGAGCCCGTGCTCTGGCGGGTGAGCGTCGCGGTCGGCATGCCTGTCGGGAATCCTCCTCCCTGCGCCCGAGCGTTCTACGCTGGTCGGGCGTCTGGGATGATCCGGAGCCGAGTGTACGGCACCCTCCGACTCGTAACCCGGGTCGCCGTCCGGGGTCATCTACGTCTTGACCACCTCCTCATCGGAAGCGCCTTCCATGAAGCTCATCATCCAGATCCCCTGCTGGGACGAAGAAGAACAGCTGCCCGGCACCTTGGCCGACCTCCCCCGGGAGGTGCCCGGCTTCGACGTCGTCGAATGGCTCATCATCGACGACGGCTCGACCGACCGGACGATCGAGGTGGCGCGCGAGAACGGCGTGGACCACATCGTCAAGCTGACGAACAACAAGGGCCTCGCCGCGGGCTTCCAGGCCGGCCTCGACGCCTGCCTCAAGCTCGGCGCCGACGTCATCGTCAACACGGACGCCGACAACCAGTACTCGGCGCTCGACATCCCCCTGCTGGTCGAGCCCATCGTCGCGCGGCGCGCCGACATGGTGATCGGGGACCGGGAGACCGACACGATCGAGCACTTCTCCCCGCTGAAGAAGCGGCTGCAGAAGTTCGGCTCGGGCGTCGTCCGCGCCGCCTCGGACACCGACGTGCCCGACACGACCTCCGGCTTCCGCGCCTACAACCGCGAGGCCGCCCTGCAGATGGCGGTCGTCTCGAAGTACACGTACACGCTCGAGACGATCATCCAGGCGGGCAAGCTGCTCGTCGCCACCGCCCACGTCCCGATCCGGACCAACGAGAAGACCCGCGAGTCCAAGCTCTTCCCGAGCATGGGCGCCTACGTCCGACGCAACGCCGTGGCGATCACGCGGATCTACGCGCAGTACGAGCCGCTCAAGGTCTTCTCGTTCATCGCGCTGACGCTCTTCGGGCTCTCGCTGATCCCCTTCGTCCGCTTCCTGGTCGCCTACATCGGCGGGGAGGGAGCCGGCCACGTCCAGTCCCTCATCTTCGGCGCGGTGCTCTTCAACTCCGCGGTGGTCGTCGGGGTGCTCGGCATCATCGGCGACCTCCTGTACTCCCAGCGTGTGATGGCCCAGCGCACCTACGAGAAGATCCGGCGCATCGAGCTCGAGCTCGGCGTCCCGCCATCGCACTACGAGCCGGGCGCCAAGCCGACCGGCCAGCCCCCCACCACCGGTGCGGGCGCCGCCCCCACTTCCACCGAGGACGACCGAGAGGCAGTTCGCGCATGACCCCACCCCCCGTCACCGTCGACGACTCCGGCGTCGTCACCGGCAACACCTACGACAAGTACGGCTCCACGAACCCCGTCGTCAAGCGGCTCATGGCACGCTTCGAGGGGACGCTCGAGGAGCTCTTCACGCAGGCGGCGCCGACCTCCCTGCTCGACGTGGGCTGCGGCGAGGGCGTTCTCGTCCACGAGTGGGCCAAGCAGATCTCCCCCGCCCGCGTGGTCGGCATCGACCTCGAGGAGCCCTCCATCCAGGCCGGTTGGGCCGAGCGTCAGGCGGAGAACCTCGAGTACAAGATCATGCACGCGGAGAACCTCCCGTTCGCGGACGGCGAGTTCGACTGCGCGACCGCGATCGAGGTCCTCGAGCACGTCCCGGATCCGGCCCACACGGTCGCCGAGATGGCCCGCTGCGCGAGCCGGCACCTGCTCGTCTCGGTGCCGCGCGAGCCGCTCTGGCGCGGCCTGAACCTGGCCCGCGGCGCGTACATCAAGGAGCTCGGGAACACGCCCGGGCACGTCAACCACTGGTCCAAGCGCTCCTTCGTGGAGCTGCTCTCAAGGCACGGCGAGGTCATCGAGGCCCGTTCGCCGTTCCCGTGGACCATGCTGCTCGTCCGCCTTTGAGCACGGAGCCGGTCTCGGCGGCGCTTCCCGACGGTGCCGCCGAGGAGGCCCTCGCCGAGGCCGATCCCGGCGCCGGGTACGGCCGGGGCGCCCGCATCCTGTCGATCGGGATCGCGACGACCGGCCTCGTCACCTTCGCGTACTTCTCGCTCGCCTCCTACCACCTGAGCGAGGCCGAGTACGGGTTCGTCTCCACGCTGTGGGCGATCCTGTTCATCACGATCTCGGTCATCTACCGCCCGGTGGAGCAGCTGCTCTCGCGGACGATCGCCGACCGGCGGGCCCGGGGCCTCCACGACGGGCACCCGCTGCGCGGACCGATCGCCATCCAGGCGGCGTTCGCCGGGCTCTTCCTCGTCGCCGCCTTCGCGCTGCGCGGACCGCTCGAGACCGCGGTGGGCGGCCCCGAGCTCTTCTACGTCCTGGTCGGCAGCGCCCTCGCCTACGCGGCCTCGTACTTCGCCCGCGGCTACTGCGCGGGCCACGGCTGGTTCGGGCTCTACGGCGGGTTGGTCTTCTTCGAGGCCATCGCGCGGGTCTGCTTCCCGCTGGCGGCCGTGGTCGGGCTCGCCTCCGGGGAGACGTTCGTGGCGCTCGGCATCCTGGCGGCGCCCATCGCCTCCCTCGTCGTGGTCCCGTTCGCGCTGCGCCGCCACACTGGCCGCGCACCGGACTCGGCGGCCCGCACGAAGACGGAGCAGGGCGGCGGAGACGGCCGCTTCGCCGTTGCGGTCGCGGGGATCGGCCTTGGGGAGCAGGCGCTGCTGAACGTCGCGGTGCTCCTCGTGCCCTCAGGCAAGGCGGCGGGCGTCGTGTTCAGCGCGTTTCTCATCACCCGCATCCCCCTCCAGCTCTTCCAGTCGGTGCAGACCTCGCTCCTGCCGCACCTCGCCGGGCTCGAGGCCACCGAGGGTCGCGCCGCCTTCGCCAAGGCGATCCGGACGACGTTGCTTGCAGTAGCGGGCTTCGCCCTGGCCGTCGCGCTGGGGCTGCTCGTGCTCGGCCCACTGGCGCTCGAGCTGCTGCTGAACAAGCCGGGGTATTCGGGGCTCGGCCTCGCGACCGTGGCGGTGGGGATGGGCTTCCACCTGGCCTCGGGGACGCTCAACCAGGCGGCGTTGGCCCGGGGTCGCGCCGGCGCCGCGGCCGCCCTCTGGCTCACCGCCGCGGCCCTGTTCGCCGGTTGGATGCTCCTCGAGCCGATCAGCGACGCGCTCGTGCGGGCCGAGGTCGGCTATCTGGGCGCGACCATGCTGCTCGCCGCCGGCCTCTGGGGCCTCTACCGCCGCGGCTGAGCCGCCGCAGCGGGTCGGCGTGCTCGCAGATCCACCCCATAGGTGGATTCGGGAACACGCCGACCGGTGCACTGCCCCGCCACGGGGCAGGTCAGCCGAGGACGCGCTCCGCGCCCGAGTACACGTTCACCCGTCCGTCGCCCCGCGCGAAGCCGGCGAGCGTCAGCCCGTGCTCGAGGGCGAGGCTGACGGCGAGCGAGGTCGGGGCGCCCGCGCCGACCAGGATCGACACGCCCGCCACGAGCGCCTTCTGCACGAGCTCGAACGAGAGCCGGCCGGAGACGCAGAGGACCAGCCCGGTTAGCGGGAGCGCGTCGTCCAGAGCGCAACGCCCGATCACCTTGTCCATCGCGTTGTGACGGCCCACGTCCTCGCGGACCAGGAGCGACTCGCCCGTCGCGGTGAAGAGGCCGGTCGCGTGCAGCCCACCGGTCGCGGCGAACCCCGGCTGCTCGAGCCGGCCCGGCAGGGACGCCAGCAGCTCCCGCGCGATCCGCGGACCGGCCGCCGCCGGCCCGATCCCGTGCGTCAGCGCCGCGACCTCCTCGAGCGCGCCCTTCCCGCAGACCCCGCACGACGAGCTCGTGTAGAAGCGCCGCGCACCGAGCTCGCGCAGCAGCGGGGCGTCGACCTCGACGACGTTCCCCTCGAGTGCTCGAGAGGGACCCACGGGGACCGGCCCGGGAGCGAGCAGCCCCTCCCCCACGAGGAACCCGACGGCGAGCTCCTCGTCGTGGCCCGGCGTGCGCATCGTGACCGCGAGCGCCGCACCGCGCACCCGAATCTCCATGGGCTCCTCGATCGCGACACGGTCGTCGAGACCGTCGTGCCGGGCGGCGGTGTGGAGCATGCTGCGCAGCGTAGGCGCCCGCCTCGCGGCTCACTCGTAGGCGAGCGCCTCCAGGACGTCCAGGCGGGAGGCCCGGCGCGCCGGGAGCACCGCCGCGAGCACCCCGGCGAGGCTTGCCCCGAGGAACATCACGACGAGCGCCACGTACGGGAAGCTCAGGCTGAAGTCGTCGAGCGGCTGGGCGACCAGCACCGCGAGCAGCACCCCGAGGGCGATTCCGAGCACCCCGCCGATCTGGGCGGTGATCACCGCCTCGTACCGGATCATGCGCCGGACTTGGCGGCGTGAGGTCCCGATCGCGCGGAGCATGCCGAGCTCCCGCGTGCGCTCGGTGACCGAAAGCACGAGCGTGTTCACGATGCCGAACATCGCGACGATCACCGTCAGCGCCAGCAGTGCGTAGATGACCCCGAGCAGCTGGTCGACCTGGCCGGCCTGCTTGTCCTTGAACGCTTCAGCGGTAAGCGCCTCGGCCTGCGGGAAGTCGGCCTTCAGCGCCGCGTCGATGCGCCGCTTGGTGGCCTCGCCCCCCCGATAGGCGACGAGGACTAGGGAGTCGTCGCGTTGCGCGAAGTCTCGCGTGATGACCGCATTCGTGACCGTGACGTCCTGGAGCAGCTGCGCTGTCTCGTCGAGAACCGCCGCCACCCGGAGGCGGAGCCGCCGGCCGGTCGGAGTGCGCACCGCGATGGTGTCGCCGACCGCGAGCCCCTCCGAGTCCGCGTACCCGGCGGAGAGCGCCGCCTCGTCGTCGGCCAACGGGGGCAGGTCGAGACGGACGAGCTTCGTGAAGCTCCCCGGGTCGATGCCCGTCACGCTCACCTCGGAGCCGCCGGCCCGGCCGTTGACGAACCGCAGCGCCGAGACCCGTTGGACGCCCTCCACGCCGGCCACCAGCGCGGTCGCCTTCGAGGAGAACGGGCTGAACCCGTCCTCGTTCTGCACGACGGCCTGGCCGAGCAGCCGGGTGTCGATGACGTCAGCCACCGTGCTCTTGGCTCCCGCCGCGAAGATCGACGCGAACGCCACCAGGGCGACCCCGACCATGAGGGCGGCCGCCGTGACCGCCGTGCGCCCGGGTTGGCGCACGGTGTTCTCCCGGGCCAGGCGGCCCATGACCCCGAAGCCCGCCTCGATCGGCCGACCGACGACCGAGGCGATCGGGCCGACGAGCTTCGGGCTGAGCAGCGCGACCCCGAGGAACGTGAGCGCGGCTCCGAGCCCCAGGAGCAGCAGCGCGGTGGAGTCCCCGAAGCCCGCGAACAGGCCCACGGCCATCCCGGCCAGGCCGAGCGCGGAGAGCGCGACCGCGATCGGGAAGGCGAGCCGCGACGAGCGCGTCTCCGGCAGCGCGACGCCCTCGCGGAGCGCGGCGACCGGTGGTACCCGGGTGGCCCGGAGCGCGGGCGCGAGCGTCGCGAGCATCGTGACGAGCACGCCGACGAGCAGCGAGAGCCAGATCGTCCTCGCGTCGATCACGATCCCCGAGGAGGGCAGCTCGAACCCGACCGCGGCGAAGAGCGCCTTCAGCCCGGCGGCGACCCCGGCCCCGAGAAGCAGCCCGACGAGGCTGCCGAGCACCCCCAGGACGAGCCCCTCGACGAGCACCGAGCGCAGCACCTGGCGCCGGGAGGCGCCGAGCGTGCGCAGCAGGGCGAACTCCCGCGCCCGCTGCGCGACCGTGATCGAGAACGTGTTGAAGATGATGAACGCGCCGACGAACAGGGCGATGCCCGCGAAGGCCAGAAGCGCCGTGCGCAGGAAGCCGAGCTGGTCCCTGATCTCGGCGGTCTGACTGGCCGCCTGCGCCTCGCCGGTCCTGACCTCGACGGTGGCGGGAAGGACGGCCCGCAGCCTGTTCACCACGACCTCCGGGTCAGTTCCGTCCGTGGTCACCATGTCGATCTCGTCGAGCTTGCCCTCCTTGCCGGTGACCCGTTGCGCCTCCGCCAGCGTCATGAGCGCAACCGCCGCGCCGCCGTAGGAGTCGACGCCCGCGACCTGGACGAGCCCGCTGACCGTGTAGGCCTTCTTCGGCGTCTCCGCCTGGATCTCGATCCGGTCGCCGACGGAGAAGTCCTCGCGCTCGGCGCTGGCCTTGTCGAGCGCCACCTCGTCCCGGGTGCGCGGGGCACGGCCAGCCGCGTAGGAGAAGCCGCCGAACCGGTCGTCGTCGAAGGCCGATGCGACGAACTTGGGCCCTTGGGCGCCGAACGGCTCCCCGTCCTTGCCGAGGAACGTCCCGCCCTGATCGAAGACCCCGCCCTCGACCTCGCTGACCCCGTCGACCGCACGGGCGGTGGCCACGAGGTCCGCGTCGAGCGGCGGCACCTCGCCGTTCTCGTTGATCTGCAGGGAGCGGTCAGGGGTGATGACCACGTCGGTCTTCGCGTAGGTGGCCGAGAAGATCCGGTCGAAGGAGGAGTTGATGGTGTCGGTGAAGATGAACGTCCCGCTCATCAGCGTCACGCCGAGCGCGACGGCGAGCGCGGTGAGCGCCAGCCGCGTCTTGCGGGCCAGCAGTCCGCGGAGGGCGACGCGGCGCATCAGCGGGCTGCGGGGGCGCCGTCGCGGACGATGCTCCCGTCCTCGAGCTCGACCAGGCGGTCGGCGTACGCGGCGGCCCGCGGGTCGTGGGTGACCATCACGATCGTCTGCCCGAGCTCGTCGACAGAGCGGCGCAGGAGCTTCATGACCTCCGTCGAGGTCTTCGAGTCGAGGTTGCCGGTGGGTTCGTCGGCGAAGACGACGGCCGGCTGCGAGGCGAGCGCCCGGGCGACCGCGACGCGCTGCTGCTGACCGCCGGAGAGCTCGGCGGGCCGGTGGCCGAGGCGGTCGCGCAGGCCGACCGCGTCGATCAGCCGGTCGAGCCACGCCTGGTCGGGCGCGCGGCCTGCGATGGAGAGAGGCAGCAGGATGTTCTCCTCTGCGCTCAGGACCGGCAGCAGGTTGAACGACTGGAAGATGAAGCCGACCTTGTCGCGGCGCAGCTCGGTGAGCTCCCGGTCCCCCAGGTTCGCGAGCTCGACCCCCGCGAGCTGCACGCTGCCGCTCGTCGGCTGATCAAGCCCGGCCAGCAGGTGCATGAGCGTGGACTTCCCGGAGCCCGACGGGCCCATGATGGCGGCGAAGCGGCCTGCGTCGAAGGCGACGTCGACGCCGGCGAGCGCATGGACGGTCGCCTCGCCTTCGCCGTAGGAGCGGGTCAGCCCGGTCGCGGTGACGATCATGCCCCTATGGTGGCGCACACCGGATCCCGGTTCTGCCCGGGATGTCCCCGAGGCGACCCCAGACCGTTCCTACACTCGACCGAGGATGTTCTCGCGAAGCCGCCCCAGCGACGAGGAGCCCGTCCGCGGCCTCGGGGGCGCGGCGGAGGAGCGCCGGACGACCAGGACGAACGTCCTGGCCTCGGGGACCCTGGCCTGTCCGAGCTGTGACGTCCCGGTGAGCCCCGGCGACCGCGGCCTCTCCCCCGCCGAGCCGGTGCGTTGCCCGATGTGCGACCACGCTGGCGCCGTCCGCGACTTCCTCTCGCTGGCCACCCCCGCCCGCCCGGCGCGGGTCCGCGTCGTGGTTTCGCTCGGCGCGTCCGCCCTCCGCGCCTAGGCGCCCGCGGCCGCGGCGATGGCCGCGTAGGCCGCGGCGGGATCGTCCTTGCCGAAGATGGCCGAGCCCGCCACGAAGAGCGAGGCGCCCGCTTCGGCGCATGGCCCCGCGGTGGTCGCGTCGACGCCGCCGTCGACCTCGAGCTCGGCGTCGGGACCGATGAGCTCCCGCACGCGCCGGATGCGCTCCAGGGAGGCGGGGATGAAGGCCTGGCCGCCCCAGCCGGGGTTCACGGTCATGACGAGCGCGCAGTCGAGCTCGACGCCCTCGAGCGCCCCGATCGGCGTCCCGGGGTTGATCGCGAGCCCGGCCAGGCAGCCCGCGTCCCGGATCTCCTGCAGCGCGTAGTGGACGTGAGGTGTCGCCTCGGCGTGGACGGTGATCTGGTCGGCCCCTGCCTTGGCGAAGTCGGCGACCTGCCGCTCCGGCCGCTCGACCATCAGGTGGACGTCGAGCATCGCGCCGAGGCCGGCGAGGGCGCTGACGACCTGCGGCCCCATCGAGAGCGGCGGCACGAAGTGCCCGTCCATGACGTCGATGTGGATGACCGAGGCGCCGACGGCGATGATCTCCTCGACCTGGCTGCGGAGTCGGCCGAAGTCGGCGGAGAGGATGCTCGGGGCGATGCGGGGTGCGGGCACCCGGTGAGTCTTGCAAGCCCGGCCGCGCACCGCGGGACCGCTTCAGCGGCGGCGCAGCCAGTCGGCCAGCAGCGGGTCGAGGAGCAGGCTCGCACCCTGAGGCCCGGTCGTGAGCAGCCGCTGATCGGCGAGCAGCCGCGCGTGCGCCTGCTGCAGGGTCGAGCGGGCGATGCGGTGCTCCTGGGAGATGCGCGTCCCGGTGGGGGCGTTGCCGTCCGCGATGGCGATGAGCACGAGCCGTTCGCTGCGGCCAATCCCGTCCCACAGCGCCTGATGGGCGTCGCGGGTCTCCGCGGCAGCCCGCTCGAGCGCCGCCGCGACGGCCGTCAGGGGGTCCTCCCCGGCCGCGAGGATCTCGTAGAGGTGGTGGGCCAGCAGCATCGTTCGCTGCGGGTGGCCGTGCGTGAACGCGACCAGGAGGTCCAGGTCGGCGGGAACGGTGAGGCCGTCGGCCAGGAGGGCGGACTCGATCTCGACGGTGGTCTCGTCCCGCGGGAGGGCCGGGAGCTCGAGCGGGCGGGCTTGCCCGTAGAACGGCCGCTCCTGATCGGTGAAGAGGGAGCGCATGAGCGACGGCTGGCTCCCGGCGAAGACGTAGGCGGCGGCGTCGCCGTGGTGCTGGATGACCGACCGCACGAGCCCGTCGAGCCCGTCGTCGGCGACGAGCAGGTCCTGGAACTCGTCCAGGCAGATCACCGTCAGGCCGCCGTCCTCGGCGTGGAGCGCCGCGGGGACGTCGAGCAGCTCGAGCAACGCGGTCCGGGCCTCGTCGGCCCCGGGGCGGGCGGTTGCCGGCTGCACGGAGAGCGAGAGGCCAGCGAGGCTGCCACCGACGCCGAGCCTGGTCGACCAGCGGCTGGCGCGCCGCGCCGCGTCCGCGGGGAGCTGCGCGTAGGCCGCGGCCACGCGCGCGGCAGCGTCGGCCACGGTCGCGACCTTCGAGAAGTCGACGCGGATCGCGCGATGCCCGGTCTCGCGCATCGCCGCGACGTGCGCGTCCAGCAGGCTGGTCTTGCCGAACCGCCGTGGTGCGGCGAGGCGGAGCGCAACCCGGTCGCCGGCGGCGCGCTGCAGGGCGCCGAGCTCGGCGCGACGCCCGAGCAGACGCTCAGGCCGGACGGGACCCTGGTAGCGGAACGGGTTCATACGGCCAAGTGTACGTCATATCCGTACAAGCGCGTACGTTTTCTACATACACGACACCTGGCGGGTCAGGACTCCGCGAGCAAGGAGCCTCCGCAGTGGTTGCACTGCATCTCCATCGAATTCGACATCCGCACGATGGTGCCGTGCTCCCCGCAGTCGGGACAGACGGAACGGAGCTCGAAGCGGTGCAGGCAGTACACGCAGCGGTAGCGGCCGGGCAGCGATGTGGGCCGCAACCAGGGCTCGCCGCAGTTGGGGCAGACGGGTCCGAGGTTGGGCTCGGCGGTCACTCCCGCGCAGTGTAGAACCCGTCCGTGCCGTCTCGGTGCGGGAGGGTCTGCTCGCGCACCTCGCCGCGGACACGCTCCTCGGCCGGGTTGATCGTGCAGGTCGAGTAGACGAGGACCCCGCCCGGACGCAGGCGGGCACGCGCCGCGGCCACCAGGGCGTCCTGCTCCTCGATCAGGCGCTCGACCGTCACCGGGGTCATCCGCCAGCGCAGATCGGGGTGTGAGCGGAGGGTGCCGAGGCCGGAGCACGGTGGATCGACGAGGACCCGGTCGAACGGTTCAGCGAGCTCGGGGGCCTCCACCGTGCGCCCGTCGCCGCAGACGACCTGCACGTTCGTCGCCCCCATGCGCACGGCCGTCTCGGCCAGGGCGGCCGCCCGGCCCGCGTGGCGCTCCACCGCGACGACGGTCCCCTCGCCGCCCATCAGCGCGGCCAGGTGCGTCGTCTTGCCGCCAGGCGCCGCACACAGGTCGAGCACCCGTTCCCCGGGCTGGGGATCCACCATGAGTGCGACGCGCTGCGCCGCCCGGGACTGGGCCAGGATCTGGCCGCGGGCGAAGAGCTCCGAGCCCCCGAGGTCGAAGGGACCGTCGAGGATGAGTGCGTCGCCCTCCCGGCGCCCCGGCGGCAGCTCCGACGCGTCGACCGGGATCAGCGAGTTGATGCGCAGGACGGACTCCGCCGGCTCGTTGTCGGCGGCCAGGAGGGCTCGGGTCTCCTCGGCGCCGAGCTGGTCCCACCAGAGCCGGACGATCCACTCCGGATGTGAGTGGCGGACGGCGGCGCCCGCCGGGTGGACGTCGTCCGGGAGCTCCATACCGTCCCGGGCCACCCGCCGGAGCACCGCGTTGACGACCGTGTGGCCCGCGCTCGGCTTGGCGAGCTCGACCGCGGCGCTGACCGCCGCGTGCTCGCCCCCCGAGTCGGAGAAGAGCAGCTCGTACAGCCCCAGCCAGAGCGCCGCGCGGACCTGGTGCTCCAGGTGCCCCTTCGTCATCCGTCCGACCACCCAGTCGAGCGTGCCCTTGCGCTGCACGGTGCCGAAGGCCAGGCGCTTGGCCAGAGCCCGGTCCCGCGGGTCCTCGAGCCGCTCGAGCTCCTTGCGGAGCGCACGGTCGGCGTAGGCGCCCCCTTCGAAGACGCGTCTGATGACGGTGAAGGCGGCGGTCCGGGCGGGGCTGACGGGCACGATGCCCGTCAGCCTAGGCCCGCTCGCCAGGAGCTACCGCTTGAGCAGGTCGACGCCACGCGGAAGCGTGAACGTCGGGTACGTCTTCGGGTTGCTCGTGTTGTTGCGCACCCGCGTCGTGGCGCGGTAGACGGCCGGCAGCTCCGTCGACTTCACCTTGAAGGTGTAGCGACCCTCGCTGTTGGGCTTGGTCGTGGCGATGACCTTCTGCTTGCCGCACTGGATGCGCTGACGCAGGTTGATCGTCGCGGCAGGCGCGGCGAGCGGCATCCGCACGAAGCCCGTGATGGTCACCGTCTTCTTGTCGTCCAGCACTCGCGAGACCCGCATCCGTCGCGTGAGCTTGAGCGACAGGGACTTCTCCTTGCCGCGCTCCGCCGTGTAGCGGGCCTTGTTCGTGTCCCGGACGCTCGCCCGGGGGATCGGCGCGAAGGTGCTGAAGCCGCCGTTCTTGCCGACCGTGGCCCGCGCGACGACCTTGTTGCCGTCGCCCTGGAAGCGGATCGACACGGTCTTGCCCGCGAAGTCCTTGTTCGCGGCGCCCTTCAGCTTGATGCCCTTCGAGCCCTGCTGGAAGACGTCCACGAGGACAAGCCGGCGGGTGGTGCAGCCGAGCTCCGCGGGCTGCGCGGCGGCCTCCGCCGCCTTCGCGACGGGGCAGGCCCCGACGGCCGAGACCTTCGACTCGCCGACGACCGCGTCCAGAAGCGGCGTTCCGGCCAGCGAGGCCTCGATCCGGACCGCCTGCTGGGTGAGCGTGGTGGCCGTCTTGGTCTGCGCGCCCGCGGTGACCTTGACCTGGGCGACCGTCGCCGGGATCGCGATCGTCGGGATGGCGTCGAGCAGCGGCTGCAGGGCCGTCTGCAGCGTCTGCGTGAGGGCGGGCCCGGTGACCGCGTTGTTCAGCGCAGTCTGGACCACCGCCGGCAGCTGCGACGACACCTGGGCGAGCGTGATGTTCGACGGGTCGAAGCTCGCCGAGTCGATCACGTTGAGGTTCTGCTGCAGCGTCCCGTCGAGGTTGACGTCCTGGCCGAGGATCTTCAGCCCAGAGACGGTCGACGCCCCGGCGAGGGTCAACTTCCCGTCCGCGCAGCTCGCGCCGGCGACGGAGCTGAGTACGCCGGCGGAGAGCAGGTCGACGTTCGGGAGCTGTCCACCGGGGAGCGCGGCCTGCACGATCGACTTGATAGAGATCGTGCCGCCCCCGAGTGGGATGTCCGGGATCGCGTTGATCGCGGCGTCGGCGTTCGGCAGCTGGATGGGAAGCGACGGGAGAAGCTTCACGCGGAGGCCGGCCAGCCCGCCGGCGGCGGTCGCGGCGGGCTTCAACGGATCGTCGGTCTTCGTCCCGCTCGCGACGAGCACGCTGGCGTCCAGCACGGCCGGCAGCGAGACGGTGGGCACGAACGAGCCTGTCTTGCACGCCTGGCCGCGGCCGTACACGGCCGGTTCGACGGGCTGGCCGAGCACGGTGGCACGGAGCGCGGAGGCCTCGCACGTGAACGCGGGTTCGGCGGCCTGGACGGTTGCGGGGACGGCGGCGGCTGTGACTGCGAGCGCGCCGACGACGGCCGCGAACGACCGGGTGGGGTGGGGTGTCAAGGTGGATGCTCCCTCGGGGGCGTTGGGGCGGGTGGGTCTTGAGTTCTGCAACTCCGCGGCACGTGGGATGTCGCGGTGTCGAACCGTAATTTACGGTGTTCAGCGGTTCGGGGCGCCGTGAACTACGTCATTCGTCCGCGCGCGTAGTCGGCGTACGGCATCGGGCGCCCCCCGGGCGGCTGCACCTCGAGCAGCTCGAGCTCGCCCTGCGCGTCCAGCCGGGCGCGGCGGACGCCGAGCAGGCTGCCGTCCTCCAGCGGCAACCGCGCACCGATGTGCGGTGCGAGCGCACGGACGGTCCGTTCCTGCTCGGCCGCCGGGGCCGTGGGGTCGAGCGTGCGATCGGCCGCACCGATCTTCTCCGCGTAAGTGACCCCCTCCTCCGGCTGCTCCTCCCAGCGCCAGCTCGTGGGGCCGTCGTCAAGGACCGAGAGCAGCAGGTCCGCTCCGAGCCGCTCGAGGCGGGGCGCGAGGGTGCCGTAGGTGTCCTCCGGGCCGATGGGCTCGACGCCACGACGGCAGACGGGGCCGGTGTCGAGCCCCTCGGTCAGGCGCATGATGCAGACGCCCGTCTCGGGGTCGCCCGCCATGATCGCCCGCTCCACCGGGGCGGCGCCGCGCCAACGGGGCAGCAGCGACGGGTGCACGTTCAGCACCGTTCGCAGCGAGAGCAGCGGCTCCTTGATGAGGGCGCCGAACGCGCAGACGACGATGACGTCGGGTTCGGCTGCCTCGACGCGGGCGCGGGTCTCCTCGTCGTTGACGGAGTCGGGCTGCTCGAGCGGAAGCCCGAGCTCCCGGGCCGCGTCGGCGACGGGCGGAGCCGCCAGCCGCCGTCCGCGCCCCGCCGGCCGATCCGGGCGCGTGATGACGAGCACCGGCTCGTGGGCGCTCGCCGCGAGCCGCCCGAGGATCCCGGCCGCGAAGACGGAGGTCCCGAGGTAGGCGACCCTCACCCGGAGACGTCGTTGGCCAGGGCCTCGCGGAGGGCGCGCATGGCCTCCTTGCGCTGGCCGCGGGGCGTGCGGTCGAGGATCAGCACCCCGTCGAGGTGATCGATCTCGTGCTGGATGACGCGGGCCTCGAGCCCCGAGGCCTCCACGGTCTGCTCTGCGCCCCATTCGTCGCGGGCGCTCACCCGGACGTGGACGGGCCGCTCGACGTCGACGTGGACGGCGGGCAGGCTCAGGCAGCCCTCCTCCATCCACTCGTCCTCGCGGGAGGACCACTCGACCTCGGGGTTGATGAGGACGCCGAGCGGACCGCCGCTGACCACCCGGTAGACGAGCAGGCGGTGGGAGATCCCGACCTGCGGTGCGGCGAGGCCGACCCCGAGCGCGTCGTCCATCAACCGGCCCATGCGACGGACCTCCTCACGGAGGGCGTCGTCGAAGCGTGAGATCGGCATGGCGCGCGTCTTCAGGACCGGGTCTCCGAAGCGGCGCACGAGCTTGAGCGCGCCGTCCCGCCGCGCGGCGACCTCGGGCGGGAGGACATGCGGGCGCGGGGCCTCCTCGGCGGGCGCGTCGGTCAGTTCGGCCTGGTCGCTCATGCTCCGCTCAAGGCTACTGCGGGTCCACGTCCACGGCGAAGGCCGCGGCGCGGTGCTCGCGTGCGGCGCTGATCTCCTCCACGGCGGCGCGCACGGCCTCGATCCCGCCTCGTCGGTCGGTGGCCTTCACCACGACCTGGGCGCGTTCGCGTCCACGCAGCCGGAAGAGGCTCGCCGGCCCGAGGACCGGCTGCCCCTCGAGGCGGTCCCGCACGGCCTGGGCCGCGGCGTGCGCCGGCGCGACCTCCTCGGCGGAGCAGACGATCCGGATGAGCGTGGTGAACGGCGGGTAGCGGAGCGCCTCACGACGACCGAGCTCGGCGGCCAGGAAGCCCTCGGCGTCGTGGGCGGCGGCGAAGGTGATCGCCTCCGCGCCCGGCACGAGCGTCTGCACCATGACCCTCCCCCCCGCCCGGGAGCGGCCTGCCCGGCCGGCGAGCTGGGCGACGAGGGCGAAGGTGCGCTCCTCGGCCCGGAAGTCGGGGAAGCGCAGCGTCGCGTCCGCGTCGACGACCACGGCGAGGTCGACGTCGGGGAAGTCGTGCCCCTTGGCGACCATCTGGGTCCCCACGAGGATGCCGCCGGGGGCGCGGCCGAAGGCGTCGAGGACGCCGGCGGCGTGGCCCACGTCCGCGTCGAGACGGAAGACCGGAGCCCCCGACGGCATGGAGCCTGCGAGATCGTCGGCCAGCCGCTCGGTCCCGGTGCCGTGACGGCCGATCGACACGCTGCCGCAGTCCGGGCAGCTGCCGGGAACGGGCTCGTGGTGGCCGCAGTGATGGCAGCTGACCGCCCGCTCGGCCCGGTGCAGGACGAGGGTGACGTCGCAGTTGGGGCACTCCCACGCCCGGCCGCAACTCAGGCAGGTGAGGAAGTTGGACCAGCCGCGCCGGTTGAGCAGCACGATCGCCTTGCGCGCCTCGCCGAGCGCCGCGTGGACCCGGGGGTGCAGGGCCCGCGGCGCGCGGCGCATGTCGACGATCTCGACCGGCGGCAGGGACTGGCCGTCGACCCGTTCCGGGAGGCGGACCCGGCGGAGCGCCCGGAAGGACTCGGGCCGCGGGGTCGCCGAGCCCGCCACGAGCACCGCGCCGGACTGGCGGGCCCGGAAGGCGGCCACGCCGCGGGCGTCGTAGCGCGGGTCGCCCTCGTGCTTGTAGGAGCCGTCGTGCTCTTCGTCGACGACGATCAGCCCGAGCTCCTGCACCGGGGCGAAGACGGCTGAGCGCGGGCCGACGCAGATGCGGGCCTCGCCGCGACGCAGGCGCAGCCACTCGTCGTGCCGTTCCCCGGCCCCCAGGCGGGAGTGCAGCACGGCCACGGTGTCGCCGAAGCGGGCCACGAATCGGGCGACGATCTGGGGCGTCAGGCCGATCTCGGGGACGAGGACGATGACCGAGCGGCCCTGGGCCAGGGTGTGCGCGGCGGCATGCAGGTAGACCTCGGTCTTCCCGGAGCCGGTCACCCCGTGGAGCAGGAGCTCCTCCCCGGGTGCCGCCGTCGTGACCTGTGCGACCGCAGCGGCTTGGTCGGCGGTGAGCGCGGGCGCGGGCCGCTCGGCCCCCACCGGCAGGTGCACGGGCGCCCGGCGCACCACCCGCGGGGCGATCCGCGCGAGCCCCCGGGTCTCGAGGCGCCGCAGCGCGGCGGTGTCGGGTCCGCAGAAGCGCGGCAGGCTCTCCAGCAGCCCCCGCTGCGTCTCGGAGAGCCTCGGGACGGACCCGGTGGTCGGCGACCCCCCTGCACGCTCGGCGTACAGCGCGGTCTTCGAGCGCATGCGCGGGTGCGGCGCGAGGAGCGCGAGGGCGCGGGCGGGCGTGGAGCAGTATTCGTCCGAGAGCCAGAACGCGAGCTCGACGAGCTCGGGCGGAAGCGGCGGATCGAGCACACGCCGGGGCTCGAGCAGCGCGAACTCGGAGTCCGGGGCGAGCCCGGTGACCACTCCCGGAATGTCGCGACGGCCGAACGGGACGATCAGTCGCGTGCCGATCACCGCGCCCTCCGGGGCGAGGTAGTCGAACGGTCCGCGCAGCACCCTGGCGGTGGTGATCGGCTCCACTTTCACCACGCCCGGCAAGGGACCCCACGATAGTCTCGGCGCGCCATGGAGCTTCGCGACGACGAGACGATGATCTTCGACGGGCACCCGTCCCCGAGGGCGACGCTGCAGCTGTACGCGAAGGGGGACGGACTGGCGCTCGTGATCGGCGCGGCGCTCTGGTTCATCGTCTCGCCCGCGGTCGGCATCGCCGTCGCGCTGACGATCGCCTTCCTGACGGTCCTCATCGGGGCGATCGCGCGCCGACGCGTGCGCTACGTCATCACCTCACAGCGGCTCTACATCCGCGAGGGGCTTCTCTCGAAGTACGAGCAGCAGACCCGCCTCGACCGGATCCAGGACGTTTCGACCCGCCAGAGCTTCTTCGAGCGGATGCTCGGGATCGGCACGGTCGACTTCGACACCGCCTCGGGCGAGTCCGACGAGGACTTCGCCTTCCGCGGCGTCGAGGATCCGGGCGAGGTCGTCCGCGCGGTGGACGAGGCCCAGCGCACCCCCTGAGCCGAACGGCGCTAGCGCAGGCCGGCCATCCGCAGGTAGGCGCGCAGGCTCTTGGAGGTCTTTGCGACCTCGCGTGAGGCGATGGCCGTCGCCGTGACGCGGCCCTTGCTCACGCGGTACACGTAGCGCTTGCCGTTTCCGGCCGAGACGCTGCGCAGCGTCTTTGACAGGCGCGTAGCGCGCTTCGGCACCCGGTTCGCGCGGGCCCCACGGGCGACCCCGCGGATGCGGTGCTCCGCTCCGGTGGAGACGATGAGGCCGAGCGTTCCGCCCGGGGTCAACACGGTCTTCACCCGGCCGGCCGGGCGCTTGTCCCGCGCCTTGGCGCAGTAGGTCCACACGCGATCGGGCCGCTTGGACGGCTGGCCGGCGGAGCGCAGCAGCGCGACGTGGCCGGCGCCCAAGCGCATCTCGCCGAGCCCCTTGGCCGTCATGCGGTTGCGCGCCTCGACGCAGTGCTCCCGCGGGACACCGTCGGCCCGCTCCCACATCTGCACGTAGTTCTCGGCGCCCTGCGCGAGGTCCTCGACGATCGGATCGCCGGCGATCTGGCGGAGGTCCTGGATCCAGTCGGGGTAGAGCCCGTACTGCGCGACGCCGTCCTTGTTGATGTCCCATACGCGGGTGTTGGAGCGCTGCTGCTCGATGGTCACGGCCGGATCCAGCCCCTTGAAGGGGTAGGTGACCGGGTTCTTTGCGTTCCCCGATCGCGGTCCGCCCTGCGAGCCGAAGCCCTCGATGTCCGAGCCGATGCCGAAGCCGAAGCCGTACCGCGCGCTCCGGAAGCCGAGGTTGCGCTTCCACTCCTTGGCGAAGTTGTCCGAGCCTCCCGCGTACGGGGTCACGAGGCCGCCCTGGGCGTAGATGCGCTGGAAGGCGTCCGCGGTGCTCCACCCGTGCGTGGAGAGCACCCCGGAGTAGTCGTGCGCCTCGATGTAGGAGAGCGCCTGGTTGCGCGCGCGCACCGAGGTGTGATCGAGGTCGATGAGCATCCCGCGGTCGATCAGCTGCTGCAGGAAGTGCTCGCCCAGATCGGTGAGCCCCGCTTTGTTGCAGTGAGGGCCCGGCGGATAGAGCGGGACCGCGCCGCCGGGGGCACCGGTGGGCGCGACGGCGGCGAGCCCTTGGGAGAAGTTCGCCTCATCGTCGCCGAGGGCGGTGGTCTGCTCCTTGTCGGCCCCGGGCGTCGTGCAGGTCTCGAGGTCCCAGTAGTGGCCGGTCTCGCGACGGTTGCCCGAGTTGATGACGGCCCCGGTCGGGCCGCCGTCTCCCGCGACCCCGGTGAGCGCGTTGTCGAACTTGTTCACGAGCTGCATCGAGCGCATGTCGCGGTCGTAGAGGTCCTTCAGCTCACGGTCGATCTGCTTCTTGTCGCAGGCGGGCACGTTGTCGAGCAGACGGCAGCCGAGCGGCCGCGAGAGCTCGGCGCCGAGGAAGACGGCCAGCTTGCCGTCGTTCATCACCTGGCGGGCCTCGTAGGGATCGGTGACGATGCGGAAGAAGCCCTTTCCGGGACCGCCGAACTGCGCGTCGATGTAGTCCTCGAGCGCGTGGAAGTCGTCGAACTGCTGGCGGGCGACGACCATCTCGTCGCAGGAGTTCCGCCGCAGCGGGTAGAGCTCGCAAAGCTGGCCGTTGTCGACGGCGATGCCGCCCATGAGCCGCTGGCCGCCGCGCCAGGCCCGCTCGAGCCACTTCCAGTAGACCTGCTCGTGCGTGAGCGAGGGAGCCGTCGGCCAGCCGGTGAAGCCGGGCCAGCCGTCCGGGGTGTGCATGTGCGTGGGGTCCCCGTAGGAGAGCGCGTTCTCGACCGCCGCACTCGAGCCGTTCGGCCCGTGATCGGCGCAGTCGGTGAGCGCGACCGCGGCGCCGTACGGGCTCCACGGGCGCCCGCAGTGGATCGAGCCGCCGATGAACTCGTAGGCCATCATGTGGTTGATCGAATCGAGCCACCCGCGGACCGAGCCGAAGGGGGTGGCGCCCTTGCTCGGCTCGCCCTTGGTGTCGGTGGAGAGCTCGGGGAAGTCGGCGCAGCCGGTCCCGGGCACGAGCTTCAGCGCGCCGGCGCCCTCGCCGGCCCCGGCGGTGAGGCGCAGCGCACCAGCGGGGCCGACCTCGAGCCGCTTCTTTGTCGCGAAGGTGGTGAAGGTGAACTGCGACGGGCCCGCGGAGCGGACGGTGAAGTCGGCGGACGGCCCGGGCGTCGCGAGGCGGCCGACCGTGCCGTCGCCCGTCTCCGCCAGCACCTTCTGGTCGCGCCCGTAGAGGAGGTACCGCCCGAGCGCCGTGGCCTGCAGGCGGAAGCCCTGCGCCTGATCGGGCCCGCCCGCGGTGGCGGCGTAGCCGGCGCCCTGATCGGCGACATAGGAGCCGCTCAGAGCCTGCACCGCGAAGCAGCCTCCGACCAGTCCGTAGACGGGGTCGCCGGCGGGCGGGAGCTCGGCGGCCGACGCGAACGCCGGCGCGGCGACGAGAGCCGCCGCGGCCAGGGCGAGAAGACGGGGGGTGCGGTGCATGGCCCGCGAACCTAGAGCACCGCGTCTGCGCGCGTCGCACCACGCTTCGGTGCGACCCACGCTCGGCGCAGCGACCGGCCTTTGCCCTGTCCGGGGACGGGGCAGAGGCCGGCCGGGGGGTACGCCGACTGGGAGGGCTAGAGCCCGGCGGCCGTGCGCAGCGCGTCGGCCTTGTTCGTCTGCTCCCAGAGGAACTCGGGGAGCTCGCGGCCGAAGTGGCCGTAGGCCGCCGTCTTCGCGTAGATCGGACGGTGCAGCTGGAGCTCCTCGCGGAACGCTCCGGGGCGGAGGTCGAAGTGCTCGTCGACGAGCTCGGCGATCCGCGCCTTGGCGATCTTCTCGGTGCCGAAGGTCTCGACCATGACCGAGACCGGGTGTGCCACGCCGATGGCGTAGGCGACCTGGACCTCGGCGCGGTCGGCGATGCCGGCGGCCACGAGGTTCTTGGCCACCCAGCGGGCCGCGTAGGCGGCGGAGCGGTCGACCTTCGACGGGTCCTTCCCGGAGAACGCGCCGCCGCCGTGGCGGGCCATGCCGCCGTAGGTGTCGACGATGATCTTGCGGCCGGTGAGGCCCGCGTCGCCGACCGGGCCGCCGATGATGAAGACGCCCGTCGGGTTCACGTAGTAGTTCTCGGCCGTGTTGAGCTTCGCCTCGTCGTAGAGCTCGCTCGGGATGATCTCCGAGACGACGTGCTTCCAGAGGTCCGTGCGGATCTGGTCGCGCTCCACGTCGGCGCTGTGCTGCGTCGAGATGAGCAGCTTCACGACCTCGACGGGCTTGCCGTCGACGTACCGGACGGTGACCTGGGTCTTGCCGTCGGGGCGCAGGTAGTCGAGCGTGCCGTCCTTGCGGACCGCGGTGAGCCGCTCGGCCAGGCGGTGGGCCAGCGAGATCGGGAGCGGCATGAGCTCCGGCGTCTCGTTGGAGGCGTAGCCGAACATCATGCCCTGGTCGCCCGCGCCGGCGAGGTTGATCTTGTCCTCGTCGGACATGTCGCGGACCTCCTGGGAGGTCGTGACGCCCTCGCCGATGTCCGGCGACTGCTTGTCGATCGCGACCATGACGGCCACCGCGTCGCCCGAGAAGCCGAGCTCGCCGCGGTCGTAGCCGATCTCGTTGACCTTCGCGCGGACCAGGTCCGGGATGTCGACGTAGGTCGTGGTGGTGATCTCCCCGGAGACGACGACCAGGCCGGTGTTGACGAGCGTCTCGCAGGCCACGCGGCCGTAGGGATCGTCCGTGAGGATCGCGTCGAGGATCGTGTCGGAGATCTGGTCGGCCACCTTGTCCGGGTGACCCTCGGTCACGGACTCGGAGGTGAAGAGGTATTCGTTGTCGTTGAGGGGAGTCATTGGGCGGAAAGACTAGTGGGGCCGCCCGTTCCGCCTCACTTCCGTGCCAGTTCGCGGCGCCCGCTGCCCCGCTCGTTGAAGTCGATGATCAGGGGCACTCCCTCCATGGCGTAGCGGGCGCGCAGCCGGTTCTCGACGAAGTAGGCGTACTCCCGGGTGACCCGGTTGCGGGAGTTCACCTGGATTGCGAAGCGCGGCGGGCGCTCCCCGATCTGGGCCATGTAGAGGAGCTTCAGCCGGTGCCCCTGCTTGGCCGGGGGCTGCCGGGCCTGCGTGACCTCGGAGAGGAACTTGTTGAGCTGCGGGGTGGGGATGCGGCCGCTCATCCGGTCGCCGAGCACGATCGCCTCCTCGAGGATCCGCGACACCTGGCGCCCGGTCTTCGCGCTCGCCGTGAGGACCTTGGGACGCAGCCGCAGCTTGCTCTGCACGTGGCCGCGGGCGTACTTGAGGTCCTCCTCGGAGAGCGGGCTCTCGTCCCACTTGTTCAGCACGAGGGCCGTGGCGCAGTGCTCCTGCATGGCGAGCTCGGCCATCCGCATGTCCTGGGAGGTGACCCCGTCGGCCGCGTCGCAGACGACGATCGCCACGTCGGCCCGCTCGACGGCCCGCTGGGTCCTGAGCACCGTGTAGTACTCGACGGACTCCTGCACGAGCGCCTGGCGGCGCATGCCCGCGGTGTCGACGACGATGATCTTGCGCCCGTCGACCTCGAGCGGCAGGTCGATCGCGTCGCGGGTGGTGCCGGCGACGTCGGAGACGATGACGCGGTCGGAGCCCATCCACTGGTTGACGAGCGTCGACTTCCCGACGTTCGGGCGCCCGATGACGGCCAGGCGGATGAGATCCGGGTCCGGCTCCGCGTCGTCCTCGGGGAGCAGCAGGACCAGTGCGTCGAGCAGGTCGCCCGTCCCGAGCCCCTGGCCGGCGGAGACCGGGATCGGGTCCCCCATGCCGAGGGCGAAGAACTCGTAGGCGAGCGCCGTGTCGCCCACGGCGTCGATCTTGTTCGCCGCGAGGATGATCGGGAGGCCGGACCGGCGCAGCAGCTCGGCCATCTCCTCGTCGCCCGGCCGCAGCCCGGCCTTGGCGTCGACGACGAGCATCGCGACCTGCGCGTCGTTGAGCGCGGCCTGCGCCTGCTCGCGGATCGACCCGGAGATCGGGTCGGCGTCCAGGAAGTCCATGCCGCCCGTGTCGATCAGCGTGAAGCGACGCCCGTTCCACTCGCAGGGGATCTCCTTGCGATCCCGGGTGATCCCGGCGCGCTCGTGCACCACGGCCTCACGACGCTGGGACAGGCGGTTGACGAGCGAGCTCTTGCCCACGTTCGGGTATCCGACCACCGCGACCTTCATCGGGACACCAGGGCGACGATGCGGGAGACGACGGTCTCGATGCTCACGCCGGTCGTGTCGACCTCGACGGCGTCCTTCGCGGCGTGCATCGGCGAGGCCGCGCGGTTCGCGTCCCGCTCGTCGCGCTCCTCGAGCTCGGCCACCGGGATCTCCCGGCGGCGCGCGCGCTCCTCCGGGGCGGCGGTCAGCCAGACCTTCACCTCGGCGTCGGGGGCGACCACGGTGCCGATGTCGCGGCCCTCGGCCACCCAGTCCCCCTCGTGCACGAGGGCGCGCTGCTTGGCCACGAGCACCTCCCGCACGGTCTGGTCGACCGCGAGGCGCGAGGCGGCCTGCGAGGCCTCCGGCGTGCGGATCGCGGCGGTGACGTCGGTCCCGTCGAGCAGGACGACCTGGTCCTCGAAGGTGATGTGGACGCGGCTCAGGTCCACCTCGGGGTGCGCGGCCCGGGCGAGCGCGGCCGCCCGGTACATCGCCCCCGTGTCCAGGTACGTGAAGCCCAGCGCCTCGGCGGTCGCGCGAGCCACCGTGGACTTCCCCGCTCCCGCGGGGCCATCGATCGCGACCAGCATCAGATTGCGCAAGAACGTTTCGTAAACGGGACCATGTTGAGTCATGATGGCGGTCCGTGAGCCGTGTCGCCCTGTTGACCCCGCTGAGGCACCGCGATTTCGCACTGCTCTGGGCCGGGATGACAGTGTCACTTCTGGGCGACGGGATCTACTTCGTGGCGATCGCCTGGCAGGTTTACGCGCTCACCGACGCGCCCGCGTCGCTCGCCCTGGTCGGCCTCGCCTGGTCGCTCGGGATGGTCGGGTTCCTGCTCATCGGAGGCTCGGTCGCCGACCGCGTCGACCGGCGCCTGCAGATGGTGGCGGCCGATCTCCTCCGACTGGTGGCCGTCGGCGCGATGGGGGTGCTCACCGTCACGGGCACCGTGGAGGTGTGGCACCTCGTCGCCCTCTCGCTGCTCTTCGGGATCGGGGAGGCGTTCTTCTCCCCCGCGTTCTCGGCCCTCATCCCCCAGCTCGTCCCGCGTGAGCGGCTCGTCCAGGCCAACGCGCTGCAGGAGATCGTCCGACCCGCGGCCTTCCGGCTCCTCGGCCCGGCCCTCGGGGGCCTGCTGGTCGCGCTCTTCGGCGCCGGGACCGCGTTCCTCATCGACGCCGGGACCTTCGTGGTGGGGATCGGCTGTGTCCTCGCGATCCGGGCCCGTCCGGAGGTGGTCGACCGGACGCTCTCCGAGATGCACGGCGGGGTCCGCGAGGGCCTCGACTGGGCCCGGACGCAGCCGTGGTTCTGCGCGACGCTGTTGATGGCCGCGCTCGGGATCATGCTCACCGTCGGCCCGCAGGAGGTGCTGCTCCCCTACGTCATCCGCCACGACCTCGACCAAACGGCCGGCGCCTTCGGGCTCGTGCTGGCTGCCGGCGGGTTCGGCGGCATCGCGGGTGGCCTCGTCATGGGAAGCCGCGGCCTGCCCCCGCGGCCGCTGCGCTTCATGTACGGCTGGTGGGCGATCTCCGTCACCGCGATCGCCGGCTACGCGGTGGCTACCGCGGTCTGGCAGCTCGCAGTGCTCACGTTCCTCTTCGGGGTCGGCATCGCGTGCGGCATGGTCGTGTGGGCGACGCTCATGCAGACCCGCGTGCCACCGGCGATGCTCGGCCGGGTGAGCGCCCTGGACTGGGCGGTCTCCATCGGCCTCTCCCCCGTCTCCTTCGCGCTCACCGCACCGATGGCGGCCCTTGCCGGCGTCGACGCCACCCTGCTCGGCGGCGGCCTGCTCGGAGGAGCGGTGACGATGGGCGTCTACTACCTCGTGCCGGCGCTGCGGGCCGACGACGACCGCGCAGCGGCCTCAGCCGAGGGTCACGAGGTGCTGCAGGAATCGCGGGTACCGCACGGCGCTCTCGTCCATGCCGACGACCTCGACCCCATCACGTGAGGCCATCCCGGCGACGGCGCCGAGCATCGCGAGCCGCGGGTCGCCCTGGGCGTCGAGGCGTCCGCCCGTGAGCCCGCCGGTGCCCTCGACGGCGAAGCCGTCGGGCGTCGCCTCGATGCGGGCACCGAGGCCGCGCAGGCCGGCGACCACCCGCTCGAGCCGGTTGCCCGGCCGCTGACGCAGGGCCTGCGCCCCGCGCAGCACCGTCGTCCCCTCGGCGAAGCACCCGAGCAACGCCAGGAGCGGGAGCTCGTCGATGGCGGGGGCGACCTCCTCCGGCGTGATCTCCGTGGCCTGGAGCGGCCCGGCGGTCACGTCGAGGTCGGAGACCGGCTCCTCGGCGATCACCACCTCGGAGGGCTCCTCGAGGTCGCCGAGGATGATCGCGCCCATCCGCATCGCGATCTGCAGGAACGCCGTACGCGTCCAGTTGACCGACGTGTCCGTGACGAGGAGGCGCGACCCGCGGACCAGCAGCCCGGCCGTGACCGCGTAGGCCGCCGCGCTCGGGTCCCCCGGCACGAAGATCGGGTCGAGGACGAGCTCGTCCTGGTTCGTGACCCGGACGGAGGGGCCCGCCCGCTCGACCCGCACCCCGGCGGTCCGCAGCAGCCGTTCGGTGTGGTCCCGGGTGGCGACCGGCTCGTGGACGATCGTGGTCCCGTCGGCGCAGAGGCCCGCCATGAGCAGACAGCCCTTGACCTGCGCGGAGGCGAACTCGAGGTGGTGCTCGGCCGCGCGGAGCCGGTGCCCGCGCACCGTGATCGGCGGGCGCCCGTCGCTGCCCACCTCGATCTCGGCGCCCATCGCCCGCAACGGGGCGAGGATGCGGTCCACCGCGCGGGAACGGAGTCCCGGGCCGCCGTCCAGCACGTAGGCCCGGCCCTCCTGGGCGGCCAGCCAGCCGGGTAGGACGCGAGCGAGCGTTCCCGCCTCGCCGAGGTCGACGGGGGCGTCGACCGGCGCGGCCTCACGCAGCCCGGTGCCCCGGACGACGACGTGGTCCGGGTGCTCCTCCACGAGCGCGCCCAGCTGGCGCATGGCGGCCAGGGTCGAGGCCGTGTCCGAGGCGTCGAGGTAGTTCCAGATCGTGACCGGCTCCACGGACATCGTCCCGAGCAGCGCCGCACGGTGGCTGATCGACTTGTCGGGCGGCGGCTGCACGGTGCCGCGAAGCCGGTCCGCCGGCTCGACGAAGGCGCTCACGTGACGCTCAGGCCCTTCTCGGCCACGAGCGCGCCGGCCCGCGCGGCCTCTCCCGAGGCGACCCAGAGCACGACGGTCCCGTTCCGGTTGTCCTGGGTGGGCGCGAGCGACATGTCGAAGATGTTGATGCCCGCGCGGCCGAGCGCAAGGGCAAGGTCCGCAACGATGCCCGGACGGTTCGGAACGAACACGCGCAGCTCCGCGAGCGGACCACCGTGCGCCTCGGCCTCGACGAGCGCCCGCCGCTGGTCGGCCGCCCGCGCCTGCCAGCTCTCGAGCGCGGGGAGCCGGCCACGAACCTCCTGCAGCGTCGCGATGACCTGGTCGAGCTGCGCCCCGAGGGCATCGGCGTTCTGCGCGTAGATCTGGGCCCACAAGGGCGGGTTCGTGCCGGCCACGCGGGTCGCGTCGCGGAACGAGCCGCCGGTCGCGGGCATCGCCTCCCCGCCCAGAGCGGCATGCGCCTGGGCCACCATCACGTTGGCGAGGACGTGCGGCAGGTGGGAGACCGCGGCCATGACGCGGTCGTGCTCGTGGTGGTCGATCGCCGTCGGCACCGCCCCCAGGCCGGCCACGAAGCGGTGCAGGCGCTCGTAGAGCGCACCGTCGGTGTCCGGGCGTGGCGTCAGGTACCAGGTCGCACCGGCGAAGAGGTCGGCCCGCGCGTGGGCGACCCCCGACGTCTCCGCGCCCGCGACGGGGTGGCCACCGATGAAGCGCAGGTCGGTCGTGGCCTCGACGACCGCGGCCTTGGTGGAGCCGACGTCCGTGACCACGGCGCCCGGCGCGGCGGCCGTGAGCGCGGCCCGGACCCCCTCGGTGAGGGTGTCGACCGGGCCGGAAACCACCAACAGTTCACAGCCCGCGATGTCCTCGAGTCCGTCGGCGCGGTGATCGATCGCCCCGCGGGCGAGCGCAGCCTCACCTGCGGCCGGGTCGGGGTCCCAGCCGGTGACCTCGGCGCCCAGCCGCTCACGGGCCGCCAGGGCAACCGATCCCCCGATGAGCCCCACGCCGAGCACCGCGATCCGCACGTCTGCAACCTACTCGCGGCCCCGGCGGCGGACGGGGTCGCACTCCGCGTGACGGGCTCAGACCGTGACGCTGAGCGTCTTTCCCGCGAGAGCGGTCGCCTGCTCGACCTTGCGGGCGTAGGCGGCGAAGTCCTCGCCTCGAAGCTGCTGCGGGCCGTCGCACACGGCGACCTCGGGCTCGGGGTGCACCTCGACGACGATCCCGTCCGCCCCGACCGCGGCGGCCGCGAGTGAGAGCGGCTCGACGAGGTCACGGCGCCCCGCCGCGTGCGAGGGGTCGACGATGACCGGCAGATGGCTCAGCTCCTGGAGCACCGGCACCGCGGTCAGATCGAGCGTGAACCGGTAGGCGGTCTCGAACGTCCGGATGCCGCGCTCGCAGAGCAGCACCTTCTCGTTGCCCTCCTTGAGGACGTACTCGGCGGCCCAGAGAAGCTCGTCCAGGGTCGAGGAGAAGCCGCGCTTGATCATCACGGGCACGCCGGAGCGTCCGATCTCGGTGAGCAGCGTGTAGTTCTGCATGTTCCGCGCCCCGAGCTGGATCAAGTCGGCGACCTCGGCGACGCCCTCGATGTCCCGCGCGTCCATGCACTCGGTGACGATCGGCAGGCCGGTCCGCGCCTTCGCCTCGGCCAGGAGCTCGAGGCCCTCCACCCCCAGGCCGGGGAAGGCGTACGGGCTCGTCCGCGGCTTGTAGGCGCCGCCACGGAGCATCGAGGCCCCACCGGCGAGCACCTGGTCCGCCGCGAGCAGCAGCTGATCGCGTGACTCCACGGTGCACGGCCCGGCGATGAGGACGAAGTGATCCCCGCCGACCTTGATGCCCCCGATGTCGAAGGTCGAAGGCTCTCCGCAAGGCACGTGGTTGGCGGCAAGCCGGGATGGGGTGTGCGAAGGGCTCGTGTCATGAGTACGGCTGAGCGGGGCGCAAGGCCTCACGCCACCGCCGGGACTGGCACAGTTGCGTGCGTGCAGCCCGAGAAGACCACCCGGCGGGGGATCATCGTGGCGGGCGCCGTGGGTGCCGGCGCGCTGCTCGCTCCGGGCGCCCGGGCGGCCGTGCGCCGGGACCCCACCGCCCGGGCCCCGGCACTCCTCGCCCGCGGGGGCGCCTTCCCCCAGGGCGTCATGGCCGGGCAGCCCAACCTGCGGGCGATCACGCTGTGGACCAAACTGGCTCGGCCGGAGCGGCCCGGCCCCCTCGTGCTCGAGCTCTCACGCGACGCCGGCTTCGCGAGGACCCTGCTGCGGCAGCGGATCGCCGTCGATCCCGAGACCGGCATCGCGCGCGCTCGCGTCCGGTCGCGGCGTCTGGCGCCCGGCGAGCACTACTTCTACCGCTGGCGTACGGCCGACGGCAGCTCCCCGGTCGGCCGCTTCAAGACCCTCCGGCCCGCCGACTCCGCGGAGCCGGTGCGCGTCGGCGTCTTCAGCTGCCAGATGTTCTTCCTCGGCTATTTCAACGGGCACACGGGGCTGGCCGAAGAGGACCTCGATCTCGTCGTCTGCCTCGGCGACTACGTCTACGACACCTACCTGGACCTCGTGCGGACCGAGCCCAAGCCCACCGGCGCGAGCGGGACGGCCGAGACGCTCGCCGAGTACCGAGCCAAGTTCGCGGCCTACCGCTCCGATCCGCAACTGCGGGCGATGCACGCCGCCCACAGCTTCCTCCCGGTCTGGGACGACCACGAGGTCACGAACGACTACGACGGTGACGCCGGGCCCGCCGGCGGCCGCGGGACCTCCTTCGCCGAACGCCGCGCCAACGCCTACCGAGCCTGGTTCGAGCACATGCCGGTCCAGCGGCCGCCCCGTCAGCGCGACCGCGTCTACCGCCGCGTCCGGCTCGGCCGCCATCTCGATCTGTTCGCGCTCGACGCCCGGCAGTACCGCGACCCGGCCGCCTCCCTGCTCGGCCCCGCGCAGCAGGAGTGGCTGACCGAGGGGCTCGCCCGGTCGCGGGCGAGCTGGAAGCTGATCGGCTCGCCCGTTCCCATGTTCGACCTGAACGGGCCGGGCTCGGTCGACGTCACCGGTGCCTCGGCCGGCTCGTGGCAGGCCTTCCCGAAGGATCGACGCGCGCTCGGTGAGGCCGTGCTCGCCCGCGGGATCGAGGACGTGGCGGTCGTGAGCGGCGACGCGCACGCCTTCTACACCGGGACGAACACGACACTCGGCGGCACCGCCGGGCGCCCCTTCGCCACCGAGTTCTGCGCCGGGACGCTCGCGGCGTCCAATTCCGGGACCTCCGCGTTCGAGTCGCTCGCCCCGGCGAGCGTCCCCGCGCTCTCCGCCGCCGACCTGCGGGCCAACCCGCACCTCGTCCACTCCGACCCGGTCGAGCACGGCTACGCCGTCATCGAGGCGGGCTCGGACGCGCTCGAGGTGACCTACCGGGCGGTCGGCACGATCCAGACCGAGGGCTCGCCGGTGCGGAACCTGGCGCGCTTCGAGGTTCCCCGGGGCACGGTTCGCGTCGATCGGAGGTTTTGACGGCCCCGCCCGTGGGGATGGTTGCGTAAGCAACCACAACGCAAGGGGATCGCATGGCATCGAAGGGCACCGCAGAATGGAAGGGCGACCTGAAGAGCGGGAACGGAACGTTCAAGGCCGGTGAGGACATCTCCGGCAGCTACTCGTTCAAGTCCCGCTTCGAGGACGGCAACGGCGCGAACCCCGAGCAGCTCATCGGAGCGGCGCACGCGGCCTGCTTCTCGATGGCGCTCTCGAACGCCCTGGCCGAGGCCGGCACGCCGGTGGACTCCGTGCAGACCACGGCGCTCGTGACCCTCAAGGTCCTCGACGAGGGTCCGACCATCACGAAGATCGCGCTGACGACGACCGGGACCGTCCCGGGCCTCGACGCAGCGGCCTTCGAGGAGGCGGCACAGGACGCGAAAGCCAACTGCCCCGTCTCCAAGGCGCTCGGTGGCGTCCCGGAGATCACGCTCGAGGCGACGCTCGCCTAGCGGCCCGGGGGGTCGGCGGCGGCCGGCCCCCTCGCGTTCGCTTGAGAACCTCTCACGATCGTCTCACTGAACACTGTTCCCCAGGGCGGGGAACGCCGGTACGCTCCGCGCTTCATGAAGACCCTGCGCGCCAGTCTCCTGCTCACCCTCACCGCCGCGGCCGGGCTTCTCACCGTCGGCGCGGCCCCGGCAGCCGCCACCTGCAACGCCGCCGCGAAGGCCCCGAACTCCCGTGTGCAGCTCTGGGATCGCGGCGACTGCACCGGCAGTTCGGTCTCCGTCGCCTTCGGCGGAGAGGCCGATCAGCGCACCTTCGAGAAGTTCAAGAACATCGATTCACGGGTCTACGACGTGAACAACACGCGCTCGTCGATCGCGGTCGCCCCCGGGACCTGCGCCCGGCTCTTCCTCAACCAGGTCTGGGGCGGGGACGCCGCGATGTTCTGCGCCACCGGCAGCCGGCCGGCCGCCTTCGTGCTCAAGGCTCAGAACAACGCGAGCTCCTCGATGCGGGTGTGCAAGACCGATCAGCGCTCGGGCTGCAACCGGAACCCGCCGGCGGACCCCACGACCGGCACGCCGGACGGCGACAACACCGGCGACGGCGGCGACTTCGGCGACGACGACCCCGACGCCGGCGACTTCCCGACCGAGGGCGACTTCCCCACCGAGGGGGATTTCCCCACCGAGGACGACTTTCCCTCCGAGGGCGACTTCGCCGACGACGAGGGCTCCGGATACGGCCCGCTCGGGAAGTACGACGGCCTTCGCTTCGACCGGCCCGGCCGCAAGTGCTCCGGCCGCGCCACCCGCGGCGCCCGCTCGCTGCTGAATTGGATGCGGGACGCAGGGGTGCGGCAGCGCGGCCGCTCGACGATCTACCACTGCTCGAAGCGCACCTACGGCGGGCGGCGGGACCTGCACGCGAAGGGACGCGCCGTCGACTTCGCGGTCGGGACGCGCGCCGGCGCCGAGAAGCTCATCGCGCTGCTGCTGGCCGACGACTACGCGCTCGCCCGGCGCATGGGCGTCCAGGAGATCATCTACCGGGGGACCGCATGGAGCGCGAAGACCCCGTCCAAGGTGATGCGCCGCTACCGCGGCCGCTCACCGCACGCGAAGCGCCTCCACGTCGGGCTCAACTCCTTCGGCGCCGCGAAGAAGACGAGCTTCTGGCAGCAGAACGGGTAGTCAGCGGCCGAGCACCCCGCGCAGGGCGGCCAGGAAGCGGTCGTTCTGCTGGGGGGTGCCGTAGGTGACGCGGAGCGCGCCCTCGCGACCCAGCGCCGTCCCGGCGCGGACGAGGACGCCCCGCTCCGCGAGCCCGCTCACGACCTCCTTCTCCGTCGGGGCCGTCCTCCGGGAGGTCGAACCAGCAGAAGTTCGCCTGCGAGGCCGCGGTCTCGATGCCGAGGTCGTTCAATCCGGCCTCGATGTCGACCCGTGCGTAGATCGCGCGCTCCACACGCTCGGTGACGGCGTCCTGGTGCTTGAGCGCCTCGATCGCCGCGGCCTGCGCGGCCGCGTTGCAGAAGAACGGCTGCCGGACCTGGTCGACGGCCTGCACGAACCGCTCGTCCCCGCAGAGCGCGTAGCCGACCCGGAGGCCGCAGAGCCCGTAGACCTTGGAGAACGTGCGCAGCAGCACCAGGTTGGCGTGCCGCTTCAGGAGGTCGACGCTCGCGTCGGGGTCCTCGAGGACGTTGAACTCGCAGTAGGCCTCGTCGAGCAGGACGGCGACGTTCTTCGGGACCTTCTGCAGGAACGCCTCGATGTCGGCCAGCGGGATCGCGGTCGAGGTCGGGTTGTTCGGGTTGCAGACGATCACGAGCCGTGTGGCGACGGTGATCTCGCGCGCCATCGCGTCGAGGTCGTGTTCGTGCTTGGCGTTGAGCGGCACCCGGATCCCGGTGGCGCCGCTGGCCGCCTCGAGCTGCGGGTACACCGAGAAGCTCGGCCAGGCGTAGACGAGCTCCGCCCCCGGCTCGAGCAGCGCCTCCCCCGTGGCGAGCAGGATGTCGCAGGAGCCGTTGCCGATGGCGATGCGCGCGGACGGGACGCCGAAGCGGTCCGAGAGCGCGCTGCGGAGCCCCCGGTTGGTCGGGTCCGGGTAGCGGTTGAGCCCACCGAGGGTCCGCGTGACCGCCTCGATCACCGCGGGCAGCGGCGGATCCGGGGACTCGTTGGAGGCCATCAGCGCGACGTCCTCGGGGAGCGCGTAGCCGGCGGCCGCCGGGTAGACGGGGATGCGCGAGACGCGGGCGGAGTACTCGATGGCCATGGTCGGCCATGGTAGGCGAGAGCCTGCCCACGGCAACGCCTACTGCGCGCCCTCCAAGTCCAGCCGAAGCGCCTTGGCCGCGCCGAGGTAGACGTGCCGGGCCTCGTGGCCGGGCTCGGCGTGGTAGTGGATCAGGACCCGGATGACGCTCGGCAGCGCGCCCGGCACCGGGATCTCCCGCGAGCAGAGCAGCGGGACCTTGCCGAAGCCGAGGTTCCGGGCGGCGACCGCGGGGAACTGGGCGTCGAGGTCCTCGGTCAGGGTGAAGATGCAGGAGACGACGTCGTCCGGGCCGATCGCGTTGCGCTCCATGATCTCGCGCATGAGCGTGTCGGTCGCGCCGACGATCGCCTCGGAGGTGTTGGCCTCGACCGAGCTGGCTCCACGGAGGGCGAACAGGCGCATTGGGGCGAGTCTAGGTCGCGGGCAGCGCGGCGCTAGGCGCGCGTGCCGTCGCGGCCCGTGCCGCCCGGCGGCGGGGCCCGGAGCTTGTCGACCTCCGCGGCGCTCAGCCGGCGGACGCCGCCCACGGCGAGGTCACCCAGGCGAAGCGGACCGAAGGCGACGCGCTGCAGCCGCTTCACCGCGTGCCCGACCTCCTCGCACATCCGGCGGACCTGTCGCTTGCGTCCCTCGTGGATCGTGATCTCGAGCACCCCGGCGCGGACCTGCTTGACGCGGGCCGGTGCGGTCATCCCGTCCTCGAGCTTCACGCCCTCCCGCAGGCGCTTGAGCGCGTCCTCTCGCACGGGCGCGTGCTCGACCTCGGCCACGTAGAGCTTCGGGACCTCGAAGCTCGGATGGGTGAGGCGGTGCGCGAGGTCGCCGTCGTCGGTGAGCAGGATGAGCCCCGTCGTCTCGGCGTCGAGCCGACCGACCGGGTAGAGCCGGACCCCAGGCGCACGCACGAACTCGACGACGGTCCGACGGCCGTGGGTGTCCTTCGCGGTCGACACCACCCCGGCCGGCTTGTTGAGCAGGTAGACGGACCGCTCGGCCCCCGGCTCGGAGCGGCGGAGGGTCTTGCCGTCGACCCGGATGTCCTCCTGACCGCCGACGTCCCGGGCGGGGTCGGTGACGACCGAGCCGTCCACCTCGACGCGTCCGTCGAAGATCAGCTGCTCGGAGCCACGTCGTGAGGCGACGCCCGCGTGGGCCAGGTGCTTTCCGAGACGCATGCGCTCCAGTCTGGCGGCTTGTCACCATGGGGGCGTGGACCCCGCCCTTCTCGAGAGCACCCTGGCCGACGCCGGACAGCCCGCCTTCCGCGCCCGACAGGTGTGGGAATGGGCCGCGCGCGGCGTCGGCGGCTACGGCGAGATGACGAACATCCCCGCTGCACTGCGAGGTGAGCTCGCCGCCCGCGTGCCGTTCTCCTCGCTCGAGCTCGTGCGCGAGGCCTTCGCGACCGACGGCACCGTGAAGGCGCTCTTCCGGACCCACGACGGCCGTTCCGTCGAGGCCGTCCTCATGCAGTACCGCGACGGTCGACGGTCGGTCTGCCTCTCCTCCCAGTCCGGTTGCCCGCTGACCTGCACCTTCTGCGCGACCGGGGCGATGAAGTTCGGACGCAACCTGACCGCCGGGGAGATCCTCGACCAGGCGCTTCACTTCCGCCGCGAGCACGACATCAACCACGTCGTCTTCATGGGCATGGGCGAGCCGATGATGAACCTCCCGAACGTCCTCGAGACGTGCCGCCGCCTGCCCTCGATGGGGGTGACGAACCGACGCACGGCCATCTCGACCGTCGGCTGGATCCCGGGAATCGAGGCGCTGGCACAGGAGCCGATGCCGATCCGCCTGGCGCTCTCGATTCACGCCGCCGACGACGCCCTTCGCTCGCAGATCATGCCGGTGAACGACCGCTACCCGCTCGTCGAGGTCCTCGCGGCCTGCGAGCGCTTCTACGCGGTCAAGAAGCGCCAGGTGTTCGTGGAGTACGTGATGCTCGCGCGACGTCAACGACCAGGCCGAGCACGCCCGTGCAGCTCGCCGCCGTGCTCGACCCGAAGATCTACAAGGTCAACCTGATCCCGTACAACCCGACCGGGATGTACGACGGCTCCCCGCGCGCGGTCATCGAGCGCTTCCGCGCGGTGCTCGAGGAGCACGGCGTCGGCGCGACCGTCCGGCTGACCATGGGCCGTGACATCGACGCCGCCTGCGGCCAGCTCGCGGCGAAGGTCGCGGGCGACCAGGACGGCCCGGCGCCGGACGCGGAGGCCTCGGCGGCGCCGTGAGCGAGGCGGTCCGGCTCGACAAGTGGCTGTGGGCCGCGCGCTTCTACAAGACGCGCGGGATCGCCGCCGAGTCGGTCAAGGGCGGCTTCGTCCGGTTCGGACCCGACGAGCTGCGGGCCAAGCCGAGCCGTCCGGTGGCCGTCGGTGACCAGCTGCGGATCCAGACCGACCACGGACGCTTCCGGGTCGAGGTCGTCGCCGTCGTCGCCCACCGCCGGCCCGCCGCGGAGGCCGTGCTGCTCTACGCCGAGAGCGAGGAGAGCAAGCAGGCCCGCGCCGAGTTCGCCGCGCAGCAGAAGCTCGCGGGCGTCCCGCTCGGCGAGTCCGGCCCGCGGCCGACCAAGCGCGACCGGCGCCGCTACGAGGCGGGCCCGGCGCGCGGCCGCATCCAGGACTGATCCGGCCGCTCAGCCCGCCGGGTCCGACCCGACCGGTCCGCCCGCACGGGCCTCACCCGCCTGCAGCAGGCGGCCACGGAGCTCGGCGGTCTCCTCCGGGGAGGGATCCCAGGCGCTGACGTCCGGCAGGTCCGCGAGGTCCGCGAGGCCGAAGAGCTTCAGGAAGAGCGGCGTGGTGCGGTAGAGGACCGCCCCGAACTGGGAGCGTCCCGCCTCCTCGATGAGCCCTCGCTCCAGCAGCGTGCCGGAGGCGGAATCGGCGCTCACGCCGCGGATCCGCGTGATCTCCGGGCGGGAGACCGGCTGCAGGTAGGCGACGATCGAGAGGGTCTCGGCCTGGGCGGGCGTGAGCGGCGGGGTGCGCGGCTTGGCCAGCAGGCGCCGGGCGGCGTCCTCGGCCTCGGGAGCGGTCGCGAGGGTGAGCCCGCCCGCGACCTCCTTGAGCTCCATCCCCCGGCGTCCGGGCGCGTACTCCTCGCGCACCTGGGCAAGCGCTGCGTCGAGCTCCGCGGGCTCGACCTCGAGCGCCTCCAGCAGCTCCGCGCCGGTCACCGGCTCCGGCGCGACGAACAGCAGCGCTTCGAGCCGGCGAGCGAGCGCGCTCACGCGTGGGCCCCGACCGCCACGCGCGGAGCGCACGGCGTGATGTGGATCTCCTCGCACGTGCCGGCCTGGCTCCAGGTCGCCTCGCCCTGCTTGTAGAGCTCGAGCAGCCCGAAGAGCGTGACCGCCACCGTGACGCGGTCGGCGCCCTCCACGGCGTCCGAGAACGTGCAGGCGCCGCGCCGCAGCAGCGAGCGCAGGTGCGTGAGCCGCTCGGCCACCGTCACGCGGACCATCGTCAGGTGCTCGAGCTGCATCGGCTCGGGCAGCCGCAGCAGCCCCCCCACCGCCGCGCCGAGCACCGCGGGGTCGTAGACCGCCTCGACCCGCTCGGCGACCGGGAACACGACCTGCTTCAAGAACGACGGCCGGGGGGCGCTGCGGTAGCGATACCCGTGCTCGGCCGCGAGCCGCTCCGTGAGGTGCCCGGCGGCCCGGCGGTAGCGCCTGGCCTCGAGCATGCGGGCCAGCAGCTCGTCGGCGGCCTCCGCGGGCCCCATGTCCTCGAGCAGCTCCTCCTCCTCGCGCGGCAGCATGAGCCGGGACTTCAGCTCGAGCAGCGCCGCGATCAGCACCAGGAACTCCGTGGCCACCTCGAGGTCCAGCTCGCCGCGCTGCTCGAGCACGTCGAGGTAGGAGATGACGACGTCGGCCAGCGAGACCTCGAGCAGGTCGACGTCCTCCCGCAGCACCAGGGTCAGCAGGAGGTCGAACGGGCCGCTGAAGACCTCGAGGTCCAGCTCCAGCTCTTCGATGACGGTGGCCACGCGCCAGAACGGTAATCGTGGCGTCGGTCGTCATCGGCGCCCCGGGTCCTTCTCCCTGCACCTGCGGGAAACCTCAGGAGAAGCCCATCGCGGCACGGACGTCCGCGAGGACCGGGGCGGCGAGCGCGCGGGCCTTCTCGGCCCCCTCTGCGAGGACCGCCTCCAGCGCCTGCTCGTCCGCGCGCAGCTCCGTGTACCGCTCACGTACCGGCGCGAGCATCGTGGTGATGGCGTCGGCCGCAGCGAGCTTGAGATCGCCGTAGCCGCGCGCGCCCTCCAGGGAGGCCACGACCTCCTCCGCACTCGTCCCCCGGGCGACGGCGGTCAGATCGATCAGGTTCGTGACCCCGGGCTTGGCCTGGGGATCGCGCCGGATCGAGAACGGGTCCTCGGAGTCGGTGACCGCGCGCTTGAGCTTCTTCTCGATCGCCTTCGGCTCGTCGAGCACGTAGATCGTCCCCTCCACGGAGCCGCCGGTGGTCGACATCTTCCGCGTGGGCTCCTGCAGATCCATGATGCGGGCGCCGACCTCGGGGATGCGCCCCTCGGGCACGACGAGCAGGTCCTCCCCGAAGCGTCCGTTGAAGCGCCGGGCGACGTCGCGCATGAGCTCCATGTGCTCACGTTGGTCCTCCCCCACCGGGACCTCGTGGGCACGGTAGGCGAGCACGTCGGCGGCCATGAGCACCGGGTAGAAGAGCAGCCCCGCGCTCACGAGCTCGCGCTGGGCGTTCGACTTGTCGCGGAACTGGTGCATGCGGCTGAGCTCGCCCACCGACGTCACGCTCGTCAGCAGCCAGCTGAGCTCCGAGTGCTCGCGCACGTCCCCCTGGCGGAAGAGCACGCAGCGCGCGGGGTCGAGGCCCGCGGCGAGCAGCGTGGCCGCGGTGTCGAGGACCCGCTCGCGCAGCTGGGCCGGCTCGTAGGGCACGGTGATCGCGTGGAGGTCGACGATGCAGTAGATCGCCGGGTCGCCGCGGTCCTGCCCCTCGACGTACTGCCGGATGGCCCCGATGTAGTTGCCGAGGTGCTTGGCCCCGGTGGGCTGGATGCCGCTGAAGATCCGCATGCAGGTCGCGACGCTAGTGGGTGATGCTCCATGTTCGCACTCAGACATCCGTCGCATCGGGCTCAAGCCCGAGCCCCGATGGTCGATCTCCTGGGCAGACAGGTACACGCCCGACCCGCCGGAGTCCCACCCCCGCATGCCGCTCAGCCCCCACACCCATCGCGCCCTGCTGGTCGAGGACAACCCGGCCGACGCGCGGCTCGTGCAGGAGCTGCTCAACGAGAGCGGTGATCGGTTCGAGCTCACGGTCGCCAACCGCCTGAGCTCGGCGCTCGAGCTGCTCACCCGCGAGCAGTACGCCGTGGTGCTCGTGGACCTCGGGCTCCCCGACGCCTCGCGCATGGAGGCGCTCGACGCGCTCCGCGCCCAGATCGGCTCCACCCCGGTCGTCGTCTACTCCGGCTACGCCGACGACACCGTCGCCGATCAGGCCCGCCGCCTCGGGGTCACGGATGTGCTCCGCAAGGGGTCGATGGACGGTCCGACGCTCGCCGCCGCGCTGCGGACGATCGTCGACGGGGCCGCGTTCGAGGAGGCGGTGCAGGCGAAGCTCCGCACGGCCAAGGCGGTCGGCGCCGACGTCGCGGTCATCCGCTTGGTCACCGAGACGATGCCGCCGCTCGACCGACAGCACGACGGACGTGCCCCTGCGTTGCAGCGCGCGGTCGCGGAACGCTTCAGCGCCCGGCTCGGCCCGGAGGACGGGCTCTTCGATCTCGGCGACTCCCGATACGGCGTGGTGGCGGACGTCGGCGGCGGCCCCGCCGGAGCGTCCCGACTCGCCGACGAGCTCGAGCGGGCGCTCGACCGACCCGTCGCGCTGCCCGAGGGCTCCGTCCAGCTCGCCGTCCGCACCGGGTCCGCGTTCGCGGGCGCCGGCCAGGGCACGGCCGAGGACCTCCTCGCCCGTGCCGCGTCGGCTCTGCGAGTCAGCGGAACGCTTCCTCAGGCGCGCCCCACGTCACCCGGCCACGCACCGGCGCTGCGGCCCCGTGCGGCCGGCGGCTCGTCCTTCTCCTCTCGCCTGCGCCACGCCATCGCGGCGGACGAGCTCGTCCTGCACTATCAGCCGATCGTGCAGCTCGGCGACGACAACATCACGGTCGTCGAGGCGCTCGTCCGCTGGGACGACCCGGTGCGGGGCCTGCTCTTCCCCGGCGACTTCATCCCCCAGGCGGAGGAGACGAGCCTGATCGAAGAGATCGGCGCCTGGGCGCTCATGGCGGCGTGCCGTCAGCTGAAGGCCTGGGACAGACAGGGCGTCGCGCCGGTCCGCTGCGCGGTGAACCTCTCCGCCCGCGAGCTCTGCAGCGCCTCCCTCCCCGCCCGGGTCGCCGACGCGCTCGCCGCGACCGGGCTCCCGCCCGAACGGCTCGAGGTGGAGCTGACCGAATCGATGTTCGCGGACCCCGACGGCGCCGCGCACATGATCGGGCGGCTCCGGGCGATCGGCGTGCGGGTGACGATCGACGACTTCGGCACCGGCTACTCGTCGCTCGCCTACCTCACGCGGCTCTCGGTCGACGCGGTCAAGGTGGACGGGGGCTTCATCCGCCGGGCGGCGGAGGACCCGGACGCCGCGGCCGTCGTCAAGGCGATCGTCGGCATCGCCCATCAGCTCGACCTCAAGGTGGTTGCCGAAGGCGTGGAGACCGTGGAGCAGCTCGCCTTCGTCCGCAAGCAGGGCTGCGACCTCGTGCAGGGCTGGCTCTTCTGCGAGGCCATGCCGGGTCCGGCCACGGCCGAATGGCTCAACTGGGCGCGCCGGCGGGTCCAGGACCGGGAGATCGACGAGGGCAGGCGGTCCCCGCCGCTCACGCTCGGCCCCGACCCGGCCCTTCCGAAGCCCCCGGTGGCCGTGACGGCGCTCGCCCCGGCCCCGCCTGCGACCCCCTCCGAGCCCGTCGGCGGCATCGCCGGCGGGACCGCGGCGCACGCCCAGCGCGGGCCCGGATCGACCGCGCCGTGCTCGTGGCGACCGGCACCGTCGGCTCGATCCTCGGCGCCGTCGTCGCCTTCCCGGCCGAGATGCCCGCCGCAGCGAGCTGCCCTCCGGCCGGCGAGGGCCAGGCGATGTGTTACTTCCAGAAGGGCTACCTGCCCTCCATCCTGATCTTCCTCGGCTGCCTGCTCGTGGTCATGCTCGCGGTGGACCTCGCCTACCGGATGCCCGGCCGGGTGCGCGCCCGTCGGGTGCAGCGGGAGCACGACGCGCGCCGGAGAGCCGAGGCGGCCGCCCGGCGGGCACGCCTGGAGAACGCTCGACGCAGCTCGGGCCGCACGACCGGCGGAAGCGTCCCGCCGCTGCTGTTGGCCGAGAGCTACGAAGCGGCCCAGAAGCGCGTCGCGGCCTGATCCGGGAGGGCTACAGCGGCTGGCGGATGATCGGCCGCTTCGCCGCACCCGCTTCGTCCAAGCGACGCACCGGCGTCGTGTACGGCGCGTTCTGGGCGATGCTCGCGTCCTCGGCGGCTTCGGTGAGGATCGCGACCATCGACGCGGCGAAGGCGTCGAGCGTCTCCTTGGTCTCGGTCTCGGTCGGCTCCATGAGCAGTGCCTCGTCGACGAGCAGCGGGAAGTAGACCGTCGGCGGGTGGTAGCCGTGGTCGAGCAGCCGCTTCGCGAGGTCGAGCGTCCGGATCCCGAGCTCCTTCTTCATCGGCGCGCCGGAGAGCACGAACTCGTGCATGCAGAGCTCACCGAAGGCCAGCGGGATCCGCTTCTCGGTATCGAGCTGGCGGAGCTTCGCGAGCAGGTAGTTCGCGTTCAGCACCGCGGTCTCGCTCGCGTCCTTCAGGCCCTCGGCCCCGAGGGAGCAGATGTAGGCGTAGGAGCGCACGAAGCAGCCGTAGTTGCCCTGGAAGCCCCGGAGGCGCCCGACCGAGTCGGGGCGGTCCGAGTCGAGGAAGAACGTCCCGTCGTCCTTCTTGGTGACGATCGGCTTCGGGAGGAACGGCGCGAGGCGGTCGCTCACCGCGATCGGCCCGGAGCCCGGGCCGCCACCGCCGTGCGGCTGGGTGAAGGACTTGTGCAGGTTGTAGTGGACGATGTCGAAGCCCATGTCGCCCGGGCGCGAGATGCCCATGACCGCGTTGAGGTTCGCGCCGTCGTAGTAGAGCGTGCCGCCGACGTCGTGGACGATCTTCGAGATCTCCTCGATGTTCGGGTCGAAGATCCCGAGGGTGTTCGGGTTCGTGAGCATCAGGCAGGCGACCTGGTCGTCGGCCTTGGAGCGGAGGTCGTCGACGTCGACGCCGCCGTTCTCGTTCGTGGCGACCCGGACGACCTCGAAGCCCGCCATCGTCACCGTGGCCGGGTTGGTCCCGTGCGCGGTGTCCGGCGTGAGGACCTTCACGCGCCGCTCGCCGCGGGACTCGTGGTAGGCGCGGGTCAGCAGGACCCCGAGCAGCTCGCCGTGGGATCCCGCCGACGGCTGGAGCGAGACGTGCGGGAGCCCCGCGACCTCGCCGAGCGCGTGCTCGAGGTTGTGCATCAGCTCGAGTGCGCCCTGGGCGTGCTCGGTGCTCTGCAGCGGGTGCAGCCGGGCGTGGCCCGGGAGCGCCGCGACCCGCTCATGCAGGCGCGGGTTGTGCTTCATCGTGCAGGAGCCGAGCGGGTAGAAGCCCGAGTCCAGGTCGTAGTTGCGCTTGGACAGGCGAACGTAGTGGCGGACGAGCTCCGGCTCGGAGACCTCGGGCAGGCGGGCGGGCTCGCTGCGCCGCATCGCCGTCGGGATCAGGCCATCGACCACCGGAACGTCCATGTCGGGGCACTGGAAGGCCCGGCGGCCGGGCGCGCCCTTCTCGAAGATCGTCGTGGCGACCTCGCGCTGCAGCGCGCTCTCCTGCGAGGGAGCGGTCGGGACGTCGGTGTGAAGGGCCTCGTGCTCGACGCCCGGGTCGCCGTGGAGGACGTTGTCGTTGACGAGGGTCATGCCGCGACCTCCTGGCCGGTGCCGGCTCGCTCTGCCGCCACCGCTGCGGCGAGCACCTCGGCGAGGCGATCGATGTCGTTCTTCGTGCGCTGCTCGGTGACGGCCACCAGCAGGCCGCCGTCCTCGAGCGCGAGGCCCGGGTTGACCCCTTCGGCCTGGCAGCGGGCCACGACGGCGTGGCTGTCGGCGACGTCCAGCTTGAGCGCGAACTCCCGCACGACGGGCTGCTCGTGGAGCTTCGTGACGCCGTCGAGCGCGCTGAGCGTCTCGCGGGCGTAGTGCGTGCGCTGGACGAGCAGCTCGCCGAGCTCGACGAGGCCCTCCTTGCCGAGCCAGGTCAGGTAGACGACGCCGCCGAGCGCGTTGAGCGCCTGGGCGGTGCAGATGTTGGAGGTCGCCTTCTCGCGGCGGATGTGCTGCTCGCGGGTCTGCAGCGTGAGCACGAAGCCGCGGCGGCCGTCGACGTCCTTGGTCTCCCCCGCGATCCGGCCCGGCATGCGCCGCAGGTAGGCCTCGGTGGCGGCGAAGAAGCCGAAGGACGGCCCGCCGAAGTCGAGGCGCTGGCCGAGCGACTGGCCCTCACCGACGCAGACGTCGACGCCGCACTCGCCGGGAGGGGCGAGGACACCGAGCGTGATCGGATCGACCTGCGCGACCACGACGGCCGGGGAGTTCTTCGCGGCGTCCGACAGGGAACTCGCGTCCTCGACCGCGCCGTAGAAGTTCGGCTGGGCGAAGAAGACGGCGCTCGTGTCGTCGTCGATCGCGGCGGCCCAGGCCTCCGGGTCGGTCACGCCGTCCTTCAGCGGCACCTCGACGACCTCGATGTCGTAGCCGTGCGCGTAGGTGCGCAGGGTCTCCATCGAGTGCGGGTGCAGGCCGGCGGAGGCCACGAAGCGGCCCTTGCCGTTGGTGAGCTTCGCGAGGTAGCCCGCGGCGGCCACCGCGCTCGGCCCCTCGTACACCGAGGCGTTCGAGACCGCCAGCCCGGTGAGCTCCGAGATCGCGGTCTGATACTCGAACATGACCTGCAGGCCGCCCTGGGAGATCTCCGGCTGGTACGGCGTGTACGGCGTCAGGAACTCCGAGCGCGACATGAGCATGTCGACGACCGCGGGGACGTAGTGGTCGTACATCCCGGCCCCGAGGAACGTGATCTCGTCTTCGGCGCTCGTGTTCTTCGCGGCGAGCTCGCGCAGGTGCGTGTAGACGTCCTGCTCGGACTTCCCCTCGGGGAGGTCGAGCCGGTCGCGCAGCCGCACGCCCTCGGGGATCTGGCGGTCGAAGAGCTCCTCCAGGGAGGAGACCCCGATCGTCTCGAGCATCTCGGCCAGATCGGCCTCGGTCGTCGTCGTGTAGCGGCTCACTAACTGAGCGTAGCCACGTAATCCTTCTGGCTCAGGAGCCCGTCACATTCGGACGGGTCGCTCATGCGGACCTTGATGAGCCAGCCCTCGCCGTAGGCGTCCTCGTTGATGGTCTCCGGGTGGTCCGAGAGGGCGGTGTTGACCTCCACGATCTCGCCCGAGAGTGGCGCGATGACGTCCGAGACGGCCTTGACAGACTCGACCTCGGCGTAGGACTCGTCCTTGACGACCTTCGTGCCCATCTGCGGCGGATCGAAGAAGACGACCTCGCCGAGCGCGTCCTGCGCGTACCAGGTGATGCCGAGGGTGGCGATCTCGCCGTCGACGCGGGCCCAGTCGTGCTCTGGGTGGTACTGCAGGTCCTCGGGGTAACTGGGGTCGGCCATCTCAGGGGGTCTCCTTGGAGTACAGGGGCTTGGTGTGGACTGCGGCGGGACGTTGCTTGCCGCGGACGTCGATCTCGAACTCGGTACCCGGGACGGCCATCTGGGCCGGGACATAGGCCATGCCGATGCCGACGCCCAGGGACGGTCCCATGGTGCCGCTCGTGACCTCGCCGCCACCGACCACGAGGTTGCCCTGCCGGGCGAGCCCGCCGGCGATCATGACGAACGGGACGAGCTTCTCGGTCGGCCCGGCGTCGCGCACCGCGCGGACGGCCTCGGCCCCGATGAACCCGGTGTCCTCCTTGCAGGCCCACCCGAGGCCGGCCTCGATCGGGCCGCGGCTCTCCATCAGGTCGTTCCCGTAGAGGTGAAAGCAGACCTCGAGGCGCAGCGTGTCCCGGGCGGCGAGGCCGATCGGGACGACCCCCTGCTCGGTCAGCGCGTCCCAGAGCTTCACGGCGTCGTCCGGGTGCGGAAGCAGCTCAACGCCGTCCTCCCCCGTGTAGCCGGTGCCGCAGACGAGGACGTCGCAGCCGGCGACCCTCCCGCGCTCGGCCGTGAACTTGGCGGGGAGCGGCCCGTCCGCGAGCTCCTGCACGATCTGGCGGGCCCGGGGACCCTGGACGGCGAGCATCGCGTACTCCGCCGCCCGGTCGGTCACGGTGCAGTCGAAGCCCTCGGCCTGCTGCAGCAGCCAGGCGAGGTCCTTTGCGTGGTTGGCCGCGTTCGTGACCGTGAGGTAGCGCTCGGGGCCAAGTCGGTAGGTGAAGAGATCGTCGAGCACGCCGCCGTCCTCACGGCAGAGCAGCGAGTACTGCGCGCCGCCGAGCTTGAGCTTCGTCACGTCGTTGGAGAGGACCCGCTGGAGGAACGCCTCCGCCTCCGGCCCGGTGGTCTCGACCTCGCCCATGTGGGAGACGTCGAAGACGCCCGCGTTCTCACGCACGGCGCGGTGCTCGGCGAGAACGCCGTCGTACTGGACCGGCATCTCGAAGCCGGCGAACGGGACGATCCGAGCGCCCGCCTCGACGTGACGGGCGTACAGCGGCGTGCGCAGGAGCGAGGCGGGGTCGGCCATGAGGCCCGGAAGCTACCAAGCCCGTCGGGCGCTATTCGTCCGCCGACGCCGCCCGTCGCCGATGCGGCCCGTACCCTGGGCTGATGCGCAAGCGTGTCCTCGCCCTGCCCCTCGCCCTCATGGCCTCCGTCGGCGTGTCCCTCGTGCCTGCGAGCGGAGCGATCGGAAGCTCGACGGCGACGGTGAACCTGAAGGACGACTTCTTCTCGCCGAAGGCGAAGACCGTGCGGAAGGGCACCACGGTCGTCTTCCGCTGGACCGGGAGGGCGCCGCACAACGTCAGCGTCACCAGGGGCCCCGTCAAGTTCAGCTCGAAGGTCCAGACCAAGGGCAGCTACCGGAAGAAGCTCACCAAAAAGGGCACCTACACGATCGTCTGCACGATCCACCCGGGCATGGGGATGAAGCTGCGGGTGAAGTAGTCGTCCGCGCGTGTCCGTCACGATGAGGCCGATGCGTCGCCTCCTGTGCCTGCTGCTCGCCCTCTGCGTCGTCCCGCTCGCGGGCTGCGGCGGGGGCGAGGACACCGCGTCCGAGCCCCGGGCCCCCCGCGGTCCCGTCGATGCGAAGCTCCGAGCGGAGCTCGCAAAGGCCACGAAGGTGGAGCCCGGCGCGTTTCCCGCGGTCGCCGGACGCACCCTGCAGGAGGTCTCCGACGCCGTCAACGCGAGCGGCCCCACCCTGGCGCTCGCCACCTCCGTCCTGACGACCGGCGAGCATGAGCGACTCGCCTTCGGCGTGCTCGACCAGGGCGAGAGCTTCCTCTACGCCCCGACGGTGATCTACCTGGCCCCCACCGGTGGCGGAAGCAAGGCGCTCGGACCGTTCGCGGCGCCGGCCGACCTGCTGCTCACCGACACGCCGTTCCGCTCGGAGACCGCCGCGACCGAGGCGTCGCCCTTCGCCGCCGTGTACGAGACGACCGTTCCCCTGGAGAAGCCCGGCACCTACGACGTGCTCGCCGTCTCCAAGGTCGGCGGCCAGGACGTCGGCTCCGGGACGCAGATCAAGGTCATCCCACGGGCGAAGGACAAGATTCCGAACGTCGGCGAGCGCCCCCCGCGGGTGGAGACGGAGACCCTTGCCTCGGCCGGCGGCGACGCCGCGAAGATCGACACCCGTCGCCCCCCGAGCACGATGCACGATGCCTCGTTCGCCGACGTGCTCGGCAAGCGGCCGACGGTGCTGCTCTTCGCGACGCCGCAACTGTGCACCTCGCGTGTCTGCGGACCGGTCGTCGACATCGCCGAGCAGCTCAAGGCGACCTACGGCGACCGCGTCCAGTTCATCCACCAGGAGGTCTACGTGGACAACGAGGTGCAGAAGGGCCTGCGGGCGCCGCTGAAGGCCTTCGGGCTGCCGACCGAACCGTGGCTGTTCGCAGTGAACAAGGAGGGCAGGATCACCCAGCGGCTCGAGGGCTCCTTCGGCTTCAACGCGATGGAGCTCGCTATCAAGAGCGCCTTGTGACGTCGTCAGTCGAGACGTGAGCGCTGTCCGCAGGGCAGCGCGAAGACCACCGCCGAAGGCGGTACCGGACCGCCGCGGCGCCGCCGGACCACTCAGGCGCTGCGCTCGACGCGCATCGCCTTGGCGAGGTCACCGCCGAGGACGTGAACGTCCTCGGCGTCCCCGAAGCGCGCGAACGTGGGGCCGTCGAACGGCTGCTTGTCCACGACGAGGAACCGGTCCCCGGGACGGATCCCGCGCTCTGCCAGGTAGCGGAGCATCTCCGGGTCTGAATCCGAGACCCGCGAGAAGATCCCCTCGGCCCCCGGACCGAGGGTGTCGAGGCTGTCGGTCGCGCTCTGCGCCACGTGGCCGTCGAAGGTGGGGATCGGGTCCCCGTGCGGATCGACGAGCGGGTCACCGAGCTTCGCGGCGATCCGCGCCTCGAGCTCTTCTGAGAGCACGTGCTCGAGCACCTCGGCCTCGCGGTGGACCTCGTCCCACGGTACCCCGAGCTCCTGGGTGAGGTAGAGCTCGAGCAGCCGATGGTGGCGCAGCACCTCGAGGGCGACCTTCTTCCCGGCGGGGGTCAGGCGCACCCCGTGGTACGGCTCGTGCGTGACGATCCCGAGGCCGTCGAGCTTCTTCACCATCGCCGAGGCCGAAGCCGGTGACACGCTCATCCGCTCGGCCAACGCGTTCGTCGTGACGGCGACGTCACCGCGGGACTGCAGCGTGTAGACGGCCTTCGTGTAGTCCTCGACCGCGGCTCCGAGGGGGCGGTCGTCGACGAAGATCGGCACGTCGTCAGCCTAGCTTCGGCGACGTCGCCGGGAACGTCGGCGTTCGAGGTTCGTCCCGACCGGGGAGCAGAACCTCGAACGCTGAACGGGCTTCGAACTGGATACCGGCTTCGCCGGTGGATTCGCGCTGCCCTAGCGGGCAGCGCTCACGTTTCGAAGGCGACGTCACCCGGTGGATTCGCGCTGCCCTTACGGGCAGCCGCGCCCGTTGAACTTCGAACTGCGTACCGGCTTCGCCGGTGGATTCGCGCTGCCCTAGCGGGCAGCGCTCACGTTTCGACAGGCGATGTCACCTGAGGAACGGCGGGATGTCGATGTCGTCGTCGCTGATCTCCAGCGAGCTCCGATCGACCCGGGGGGAGCGGTCGCGCGTCGTGCGGTCGGCGCGCCGGCTCGTGTCCTCGCGTGCCGTGCGCGTCCGGGCGCGCCCGTGGTCGAAGCCCGTGGCGATGACCGTCACGCGGACGTCGTCGCCCATCTGCTCGTCGATGACCGAGCCGAAGATGATGTTCGCGTTCGGGTCGGTCGCGGCCTGGACGATCTCGGCCGCCTCGTTGACCTCGAAGAGCCCGAGGTCACGACCACCCGTGATGTTGAGCAGCACGCCGGTGGCGCCTTCGACGGACTCCTCCAGCAGCGGCGAGGAGGTCGCCTGGCGCGCCGCGTCGGCCGCCCGGTTCTCGCCGCTCGACGTGCCGATGCCCATGAGCGCGGACCCGGCGTCCGCCATGATCGTGCGCACGTCGGCGAAGTCGAGGTTGATCAGGCCCGGGATGGTGATGAGGTCGGTGATGCCCTGGACGCCCTGCCGCAGGACGTTGTCGGCCTCGCGGAACGCCTCGAGGATCGTGGTCCGGCGCTCGACGATGGTCAGCAGCTTCTCGTTCGGGATCACGATCAGCGTGTCCACGACCTCACGAAGGCGCTGAACGCCCTCGTCGGCCTGGCGCATCCGCGTCGTGCCCTCGAACTCGAACGGCTTCGTGACGACGCCGACGGTGAGCGCACCGATCTCGTTCTTCGCGATCTCAGCGATGACCGGCGCGGCGCCCGTGCCGGTGCCACCACCTTCGCCAGCGGTCACGAAGACCATGTCGGCGCCCTTCAGCGCCTCCTTGATGTCGTCGCGCGACTCAGCCGCGGCGCCGTGACCCGTTTCCGGGTTCGCACCGGCCCCGAGCCCCTTGGTGAGGTCGTGACCGATGTTGAGCTTGATGTCGGCGTCGCACATCTGCAACGCCTGCGCATCCGTGTTCGCGGCGATGAACTCGACGCCGCGTAGCCCCGCATCCACCATCCGGTTGACGGCATTCGTACCACCGCCGCCGACTCCGACGACCTTGATGACTGCGAGATAGCTTCCGCTGGATTCCATGTGTTTGGTGCCGTTCCGTCCTACCCTCGACGTAAGGTCAAGGGATTTTGGGCATAGCGCGCCCCTGGGGCGGTGCACGGTACGCGGGGCCAACGAGGCCTGTCAACGCGGGAGTCTAGTCCGCAACGTTCGTTGCAGTCGTGAGAACCCTTGAGGTGAGCAGGAGGCTCGCGTCTGTCGGAGGGTCAGTTCCCGGTCGAGGGTTCACCGAGTTGGGTCGAGCGTTGCTCGAGGCCCGCCGCCGCCGGATGCTCGGGGACCCGCACGTCGATCGCCGTCGCCCCACGGGATTCTGGGCTCGAGAGCACCGCGACGAGCGAGGCCCACTTCGCCCGCAGCCGGGTGCTCCTCCCGAAGTGCACGAGGGGCCCGTCCGTGAGGCGGACGGTGAGCCCCCGGCCCCCCAAATAGGCCCGCGCGGACTTCGCTCGCAAAGGCTCCGGCGCCCGGTCGAGCAGCCCGAGCAGCGTGCGGGTGCGCTTGTCGGTCACGAGATCCCCGGCCGGCGGCAGCTTCTCGTCGATCGTGGGAAGGCCGGTCGCCGCCACGCCGCGGAGCACGGTCCCGTCGGCGGCCACCGGGATCGCCGGGGCGCCGTCGGTCACCAGGGCGGCCACCGGAACATGCTCGGTGACCCGGACCCGGAGCGTGTGCGGGACCTCGCCGGTGGCGGCCACGGACCGGACCGCGGCGAAGGGCTCGACGGCGTCTTCGAGCGCAGCCTGGTCGACGTGAAGGGTGGTCATGTCGCGGCCGGCGGTGGCGAGGGCGTCGCGGATCGCGCCGGCCTGCGGACCCGTCACGCCGGTCACCTCGACCTTGTCCACCGCGACCAGACCCGAGTCGCGGAGGGCGAACCAGCCGCCGCCGACGAGCAGGGCGAGGATCGAGAGCGTCATGACGGAGCGCGCGGAGACCCAGCGCGGTGCCCGTCGGGGGCCGCGGCGGGCGCGGCGCAGGGCGGGACCGAGACGTCGGGGTGAGACACGCACTGGTGGCTTCTCTTCGGCGCGCGCCGCCCACCTCCTGCCGCGGAACCCGCTCAGGCGGTGACCAGCGCCCGGCCAAGCGCGTCGACGTCGCCGGCCCCGAGGACCAGCACGAGATCGTCCGGCCGCAGGCGTGGCCGCAGGACCGCCAGCACGTCCTCGAAGCGGGGCAGCCAGAGCACCTCGTGCCCGGGACGCGCGTCGGCCACCGCGGCGGCGACACGACGCCCGGTCACCCCGGGGAAATCGACCGCCTGCTCCCGGGCGGGGTAGATGTCGACCAGCACCGGCAGGTCCGCTGCGGCGAGCGCGGCCCCGAACTCGGCCGCGAGCGCCTCGGTACGGGAGAAGAGATGCGGCTGGAAGATCGCCACGACCCGGCCGGGTGCCACCTCCCGGGCGGCGGACAGCGCGGCGGCGACCTCGGTCGGATGGTGGGCGTAGTCGTCGACGACGCGGACGCCGGCCGGGGTGCGGCCGAGCTCCTCGAACCGACGGCCGGCCCCCCGGAAGCTCGCGAGCGCCGTGGCGGCCGCGACCCGGTCGAACCCCGCAAGCACGAGCGCTTCGATCGCGGCGGCGGCGTTGGCCTGGTTGTGGGCCCCCGGGACGGCGAGCGCGAGCGGCGGGTCCGGCGGCGTGAAGGTGACCCGGGCCGCTCCGTCGGCCCTCAGTGCCTGCACGGCGGGCTCCTCCGGAAGCACCGCCTGCGGGGCACCGGCGAGGAACTCTCGGAAGACGGCCTCGACCTCCTGGAGTGAGCCGAAGGTGGCGTGGTGATCGAGCTCGACGTTCGTGACGATGGCGATCTCGACTTCGAGGGCGAGCATCGACCGGTCGGACTCGTCGGCCTCGACCACGAGCCACTCCCCCGTCCCCCAGTCCGCGTTCTGCCCGGTGGTCGAGAGCCGTCCGCCGATCAGGTAGCCGGGATCGGCGCCGAGCTCGAGGAGCGCGTGGGCGAGCATCGAGGTCGTGGTCGTCTTCCCGTGGGCGCCCGCCACCGCGATGGTCTTCTTGAGCGAGGTGAGCTCTCGCAGCAGTTCGGCCCGGGGCCGTTCGGGCCAGCCCTGGCCGCGGGCCCGTTCCCGTTCCGGGTTCTCGGGCGGGACGGCGCTCGAGTAGACGACCTCCGCGCCCTCGGGGACGTGCTCGGCGGCGTGGCCGACGTGCACGGTGACGCCGACCTCGCGCAGGCCCGCGAGCGTGGGACCCTCCGCGCGGTCGCTGCCGCTCACCTCCGCGCCGAGCTGTCGGGCGACGCGAGCCCAGCCGCTCATCCCGGCGCCGCCGATCCCGACGAAGTGCAGCCGGCGACCCGCCCAGGCGCTCACCGTTCAGCGCTTCCGACGGCGAGGGGCTGCAGGAACTTCGCGGCCTTCGGGAAGTGCTCGGAGCGGTGCTCGGTCACCTTGAGTCCGGCCGCTGCGATCGCCGCCGGCGTGTCGCGATCGAGATGGCAGCCGCAGGCCACCCGCCGCTGGATCGGTGTGAGGCGCGCCTGCCGGCGGGCGCGCTCGGGGTCCGGGTGACGGACGTGCTCGAGGAAGAGCAGTCGACCCCCCGGGGCGAGCACGCGACGGATCTCGGCGAGCGAGCGTTCGAGGTCGGGCACCGTGCAGAGCACGAGCGTGACGACGACCGTGTCGAAGCTCCCGTCCTCGAAGGGAAGCTCCTCCGCCCCCACGCGCAGGACCTGGACCGAGCGCCCGCGGGCGCGCTGCTCGAGGCGAGCGGCCATGGGGGCCTCCGGCTCGGTGAGCACGAGCTCGGTGACCGCGGGCGGGTAGTACTCGAGGTTGAGCCCCGTCCCCGCGCCGAGCTCGAGCGTGCGGCCGGTGGCCTGTGCGAGCAGGCCGGCGCGGAGCTCGCCGAGCCCGTTCCGTTCCGACGCCCGCAGGACGGGGTCGTAGAGGGTGGCGAAGATCCGGCCCCAGAGGCTCATGCCCGCATCTTCCCGCGCGGCGCGGCGCGACGCGGAGAGGCCGGGCGCCGCACCACGGTGAACTGCCCACCCTTTTCCCGCTCCCGAGGGGGAAAAGAGTGGGCGGTTCGCGTTGACCGGGCGATCAGCTCGGTGCAGCGGCAGCCCGGACCTCGGCGGCGATCCGCGCCGCGGCGTCCGGGCGGGCCAGGGCGAGGGAGGCGGCCGCCATGGCCGCGAGCCGCGCCGGATCGCCCAGCAGGCCGTCGACCTCGGCGCGCAGCCGTCCGGCGGTCAGCTCCGCGTCGGAGATCACCGTCGCGGCGCCGCCGTCGACCATCCAGCGCGCGTTGCCCGTCTGGTGGTCGGCCGCCGCGTGCGGGTACGGCACGAGGATCGCGGGACGCCCCGCCGCCGCGACCTCGAAGACCGAGCCTCCCGAGCGGGCCACGCAGAGATCGCAGGCCAACAGCGCCTCGGCGAAGCCGTCGATGTAGGGGCGCAGGTCGTAGTTCTCGTCCGGTGCCGCGTCGAGGCGCGCCCGGAGGTCGTCGTGATCCCGTGTCCCCGCCGCGTGGAGCACGCGGAAGCTCGCGTCGCGAAGCCCGCCGAAGCTCGCCTCGTTGATCGAGCGGGCACCCAGCGACCCGCCGAAGACGAGCACGCAGGTCTCCTCGTCGGCCAGGTCGAACCGCACCCGCGCCGCGGCGCGGTCGGTCGCGGGCGGCGGCACGGGGCGCCCGGTCACCACGTACGGCCCGCCTTCACGGCCGGCGATCGGAAAGGCGAGGCAGACCTTCCGCGCCCGCGGCGCGAGGAGCCGGTTCGTGAGCCCGAGGTGCGAATCGGCCTCGGTGAGCACCACCGGGATCCGAGCCGCGAGCGCGGCGGCGCCCACAGGACCGGCGACGTAGCCGCCCCCGCCGAGCACGACGTCCGGACGCTGCTCCCGCAGGATCCGTCGTGCGGCCGCCACCGCGCCCCCCGCCCGCAGCACCGCGCGGGCCGCCTTCAGCGGATTGGTCCGCGAGATCCCCTCGACCCGGATCGGGTGGAGCGGGTATCCGGCCTCGGGAACCAGGCGTGCCTCGGCGCGCTGGCCGCCGACGAAGCTGACCTGCGCGCCATCAGCCCGCAGCGCGTCGGCCACCGCCAGGGCTGGCACGACGTGGCCCGCTGTTCCCCCTGCTGCGATCACGACTCTGAGCATGTGGACGTGATGGTGTCGTAACGAGGCGCAGTTGCGCAGCGCCCCCACTCGCGACGTTCAGCAGGAGGCCCATCGCGCCGAGCATCACGACGAGGTTCGTGGACCCGTAGGAGATGAACGGCAGCGGCACACCGGTCAGCGGCGCGAGCCCGAGCACGGTGAAGACGTTCAGCGACGCCTGGCAGAGCACCATCGCGGTCAGCCCGGCGGCGAGGAGCTTCGCGTAGGCGCTCGTCGCCGCCTTCGCGATCCGCAGCCCCGCGTAGGCGATCAGCGCGTAGAGGAAGAGCAGGGCGCCGATTCCGGCCACGCCCACCTCCTCTCCGATGATCGCGAGGATGAAGTCCGTGTGGGCCTCAGGGAGGAAGAACGCCTTCTGGACGGACTCGCCGAGCCCGCGCCCGAGGAGCCCGCCTGAGCCGAGCGCGATCTGCCCCTGCACGGACTGGAAGCCGTCGCCGCCCGCGTCCGCCCACGGGTTCAGGAAGCTCGTGAGCCGGGCGCGCCGGTAGGGCTCGACGAGCGCGAAGAGCAGGACGAGCACCGCGAAGACGGCGAGGCCGATGGCCAGGTAGCGGAGCGGGATGCCCGCGACGACGAGCAGCGCGATCAGCGTGAAGCAGATGACCAGGGCGGTCCCGAGGTCCGGTTGGGAGACGATGAGCAGGCAGGCCGCGCCGGCGACGATGCCGAGCGGGACGAGCAACCGGGGCTCCATGACGAGGCGCGGCTTCGTGGCCAGCAGCTTCACCGCGTAGAGCACCATCGCGAGCTTCATGACCTCGGAGGGCTGGAACTGCAGCGGGCCGAAGCCGAGCCAGCGCTGCGCCCCGTTGATCTCCACACCCAGCGGGGTCTTCACGAGCACGAGGAGCGCGAAGGCGCCGATGAGCAGAGCGTTCGTGTAGCGCAGCACGAGGCTGAGGCCGTGGCGCGCCAGGACGTTCATGACGACGAGGCCGACCGCGCCGTACATCACGTATTTGATGAGGAACGAGGAGCCGTTGCCCTCCCCTTCCAGCAGGATCCGCGAGCTCGACGCGGAGTAGACCATGACCGCGCCCGCCGCCAACAGGCAGAGGACCGCGGTCAGGAGGATGTTGTACTCGAGGGGCTGCGCGCGTCGGGGGGCTCCGGCCATCAGGCCTTGTGTTCGACAAGCGCCGCGAAGCGCCTTCCCCGTTCCTCATAATCCGTGAACTGATCGAAGCTGGCGCAGGCGGGCGAGAGCAGGACCGTGTCGCCGGGGCGGGCCGCGGCGCGGGCGCGGGCGACCGCCGTCGGGAGGTCGTCGCAGAGCTCGCCACCGACCTCCGAGGCGAGCCGTGCGGCTGCCGCACCGATCAGGTAGACGTGGGCGGCCTTCCCGGCGAGCGGGGTGAAGTCCTCCTTCTTGGCGTCGTCGCCGCCGAGGATCAGGTGGACGGGCGCGCGGGTCGCGGCGAGCGCCGTGAGCGTCGAGGCGACGTTCGTGGCCTTCGAGTCGTCGATCCAGCGGACCCCGTCGTGGTCCCCGAGGACCTGGAGGCGGTGTGGGACCCCGCGGAAGCTCGCGAGCCCTTCGGCGATGGCCTCCGGGTGGGCACCGAGGGCGGTGCAGATCGCGGCGACCGCGCCGGCGTTCAGCGCGTTGTGGGCGCCGGGCAGGCCGGAGCGGCTGTCGGGTGCGAGGTCCACCCGCCTCGCCTCGCCGGGAACGGCCAGGCCGGGGGGCGCGATCGCGAACTGCTCCGCGTTCTGCCGGGCGAACACCAGCATCTTGGCGGCCCGGTACTCCTCCACCGACCCGTGCCAGTCGAGGTGATCGCTCCCCAGGTTCAGCAGGACGGCGATCTCGGGCGCGAAGGCGAGGGTGTCGGCCAACTGGTAGCTCGAGCACTCGCAGACGACGATCTCCGGCGGGTCGTCGACGAGGCTCGAGAGCGGGGTGCCGACGTTGCCGGCCGCCGTCACCTCGCGCCCGGCGAGGCGGAGCACATGGGCGGTCCACTCGGTCACCGTCGTCTTCCCGTTCGTGCCCGTGATCGCGACGAACGGCCGGTCGATCAGTCGCCACGCGAGCTCGAGCTCGCCGAGGACCGGGATCCCCTGCGCACGGGCAGCGGCGATCACCGGTGCGTGCGGCGGAACCCCGGGGGACTTCACGACGGCTCCGGCCGCGGCGAGGAGATCGAGCCCGTCGCCCATCCGGGTCGGGAAGCCCGCCTCCGCGTTGGCCTGCCGGGTGTCCACACCGACGACGCGCTCCCCCCGCGCGGCGAGCAGGCGCCCCGCGGCCAGCCCGGACCGGGCCAGTCCGACCACCAGGAAGGGGCCGTCCGGGAGCACCGGACGAACGGGTGCGCGCGCCCCGGGGGTCAGGAGATGGACTTCTGGTAGAGCGTGAAGCCGACCGCGGCGAGCACGGTCCCGACGATCCAGAAGCGCAGGATGATCTTCGTCTCCGACCAGCCGGAGATCTCGAAGTGGTGATGGATCGGCGCCATCAGGAAGACCCGCTTGCGGAAGGTCTGGAAGGAGAAGACCTGGATGATCACGCTGAGCGCCTCGGCCACGAAGATGCCGCCGAGCAGGATCAGGAGCTCCTCGGTCTTGGTCATGATCGCGAGCCCGCCGATCGCGCAGCCGAGGCCCAGTGAGCCCGTGTCCCCCATGAAGATCGTCGCGGGGAAGGCGTTGAACCAGAGGAAGCCGACGCAGGCGCCGACCAGGCAGCCGCAGAGGAGCGCGAGCTCCTGCTGGCCACCGGTGATGAAGGTGATGCCCAGGTAGGCGAGCGTCACGATCGCGACGCAGCCCGCGGCGAGGCCGTCGAGCCCGTCGGTGAGGTTCACCGCGTTCGAGGTGCCAGCAATCACCAGGTAGATGAGGATCGGGTAGAAGGGCCCCAGGTCGACCGTGTAGTCGAGGGTGCGCAGCCGCAGCGTCGGGTCGAGGCCCGCCTGCTGGGTCGCGATCCACCACAGGAACACCGAGATGACCACGAGCACCAGCAGCTTCCAGCGGCCCTGGAGGCCGAGCGAGCGCCGCTTGAACACCTTCTGCGCGTCGTCGAGCAGCCCGAGCCCGGCGCAGGCCATCGCCGCGACGTACACCCCGATCGCCCGGGCGTCGCTGTAGTCGACGAGGATCAGGAACGGGACCGAGATCGCCGTGAACATGATGATGCCGCCCATCGTGGGCGTGCCGGCCTTCGCGTGGTGCCCGGCCGGCCCCTCGTCGCGGATCTGTTGGCCGAACTCGCGGGCCCGCAGGAACGCGATGAACTTCGGGCTCAGGAAGATGCAGAGCAGCAGCGACGCGGTGCCGCCGATGAGGACCTCGCCGAGGTTGGTCACGCGAGCGCCTCGACGACCCGTTCGAGGCCGATGCCCCGGGAGGCCTTCACGAGCACGGTGTCCCCGGGGGCGAGCAGCTCGCGCAGCAGCGTCGCGGCGGCCTCGGCGTCGGCGACCGAATGGTCGGCGCCGAGCCCGGCGGAGAGCGGCCCCACCCCGATGAGCAGGTCCACGCCCACGGCCCGGGCGTGCTCGCCGATCGCGGCGTGGTGAGCGGCGGCGTCGGGGCCGAGCTCGAGCATGTCGCCGAGCACCGCGACGCGGCGGCCCGGTGCCGAGCGCTGCAGGTCGTCCAAGGCGGCGCGCATCGACATCGGGTTGGCGTTGTAGCAGTCCTCGACCACGGTGATGCCGCCGGGAAGCTGCCGCTGCTGGCCGCGCATCGCGCTCAGCGCGACCTCGAGGCGGCCGGTCGGCTCCACCCCTACGGCTCGGGCGGCGGCGAGCGCGGCGACCGCGTTCTGCCGCATGTGCGCGGAGGCGAACGGAAGCTCGAGCCCGGCGAGGTCGTCCTCGGTGAGCTCCCCTCCGGGTCCGACGGTGACCGTGCGGAGGTCGTCGCGCAGGTGCGGCTCGATCAGGGGCTCACCCGCCGGGACGATGATCGTGGACCCCGGCGCGAGCCCGGCGATGAGCTCGGCCTTGGCCGCTGCGACGCCCTCCACGGAGCCCAGGAGCTCGACGTGCACGGGGCCGACGTTCGTGATGAGGCCGACGTCGGGCTCGCTGATGGTCGTCAGCTCCGCGATCTGCCCGGCCCCGCGCATGGCGAGCTCGAGCACGAGGACCTCGGTCCCGGGCGGCGCCGACAGGACGGTGAGCGGGAGCCCGATCTCCGTGTTGAAGTTCTGTCTGGTGGCGACCGTCCGGCGGTGCGGCGCGAGCATCGCGGCCAGGACGTCCTTCGTCGAGGTCTTGCCGGTCGAGCCGGTGATCGCGATCACCTGGGCCCCGAGGGCGCGCCGCCACGCGGTGGCCAGGCGCTGGAGCGCGAGCGAGCGGGTCCTCGGCGACGAGCACCACGGCATCGGCCGGGGCGAGCGCGCCCGCGGTGGCGGCGTGCTGCGGGCCGACGAGGACGCCCCAGACCCCCTGCGCCAACGCCTTGGCTGCGAACCGGCCACCGTCCGTCCGCTCACCCGGTAGGCCGACGAAGAGGTCGCCCGGCCCGGCGGAGCGCGAGTCGATGACCGCCTGGCCCGGACCCGGGAGGTGGGCGTCGCCCGCCGCGAGGGCGCTTCCCCCGGGGGAGCGCTGCGTCACCGCCTCGGGGGCGGAGACGAGCTCGGCGCCCGCCGCCTCGGCGAGCTCCTCAGGGGACCAGTCGATCATCGTGACCGGTGGCCTGGCCTGGCGGCGGCGAGCGCCTCACGGGCGACGGCGACGTCGTCGAAGGGCTCCTTGCGGCCGTCTGCGAACTCCTGGCCCTGCTCGTGGCCCTTGCCTGCGATCAGCACCACGTCGCCGGTCCGGGCCTCGGCGACGGCCGCCCTGATCGCCTCCCGCCGGTCGACGATCGCGCGGGCGTCCGGCCCCGCACCGGAGCGCACCTCGGCGACGATCGCCGCGGGATCCTCGGAGCGGGGATTGTCGCTCGTGACGAGGGACACGTCCGCCAACGTGCCGGCGACGGCCCCCATCAGTGGTCGCTTGCCCCGGTCCCGGTCACCGCCGGCGCCGAAGACCACGATGACCCGCCCGTCGCGGGCGAGGCCGCGCGCCGCGCGGAGCACGTGCTCGAGCCCGTCGGGCGTGTGGGCGTAGTCGACGAGCACCGCGAAGTCCTGGCCCTCGTCGACGCTCTGCATGCGTCCCGGCGCGGTCGTCGCCCCGGGCAGCGCGCCCGCGATCGTCGCGTCGTCGACGCCGAGCGCGCGCGCCGCCGCGATCGCCCCGAGCGCGTTCAGCACGTTGAACCGGCCGGGCAGCGCGATGTGCATCCGCGTCCCGTCGAGGAGGAAGTCCGAGCCGTTCAGCCCGAAGGTGACGTCCGTGGCCCGGACCTGGGCCTCCTCCCGGAAGCCGACCGTGATCGCGTCCGGGAGCTCCTCCGCGAGCCGGCGTCCGTGCTCGTCCTCCACGTTCAGCACCGACGGGCCCTCGGTCGCGAGGAAGAGGCGGCGCTTGGCCTGGAAGTAGGCCTCGAGATCGGGATGGAAGTCGAGGTGATCCTGCGAGAGGTTGGTCCAGACCGCGACCGCCCAGTGGATGGCATCGGCCCGGCGCAGCTCGAGCGCGTGCGAGGAGACCTCCATGACGCAGTGCGTGTCCCCGCCGGCGAGCATCGCGGCGAAGGACGCCTGCAGGTCGATCGCCTCTGGGGTCGTGCGCTGCGTCGGCTCCTCCACCCCGCCGATGACGCTCGCGACGGTGCCGAGCAGCCCGGTCCGGTGGCCGCCCGCCTCGAGCAGCGCGCGCAGCAGATAGGCGGTCGTCGTCTTGCCGTTCGTCCCGGTGATGCCTGCGGTGGCGAGCCGCGCGGTGGGGTCGCCGTGGAGCACCGCTGCGGCAGGGGCCATCGCCGCGCGGACGTCCGGCACGAGGATCTGAGGGACGTCGATCCCCTCGAGCTGCCGTTCGACCACCAGCGCCGCCGCCCCACGGGCCACGGCCTGCGGGGCGAAGTCGTGCCCGTCCCGGGAGAACCCCGGGACGCAGAAGAAGACGGTCCCGGGCTCCACCACCCGATCGTCGAAGGCCAGGGCCCGCACCTCGACGGGCGGCTGCTCGGGACCGAACAGGTCGGCCAGCGTCATGCCGTCGATCCTACGCGGCGCACCGGCGGCACGCCCGGGGCTCAGCGCGGCGGAATCTTGAGGTACGGAAGGGCGAAGGAGGCGATCTTCCCGAAGGCCGGCGCGGCGACCTGGGCGCCGTAGAACGAGCCCCTGGGCTCGTCGACCATCACGGAGATCAGCAGCTTCGGGCTTTTCGCCGGGGCAAAGCCGACGAACGAGGCGGTGTAGTTCGCCTTCGAGTACTGGCCGAGCTTCGTGTCGAACTTGTTCGCGGTACCCGTCTTGCCGGCGAGCGTGTACCCGGGGATCTCGACCTCGGCGGCGGTGCCGCCCGGGGCGAAGACGCCCTCGAGCATGCCGCGGACCTCACGGGCCGTGTGCGCGGAGATGACCCGCTTGCCCTTGGGCGCGGGGAGCGGTCGGCCGTCGACCGCCTTCACCACGCGGGCGGGACGCAGCACGCCGCCGTTGGCGATCGCCGAATAGGCCGTGGCGATCTGCATCTGCGTGACCGACTGGCCCTGGCCGATCGGCAGGTTGCCCATCGTCGAGCCCGAGTACTTGTCGAGCGGGAGCACGAGTCCGCGCTCCTCCCCCGGCAGGTCGACGCCCGTCGGGGAGCCGAAGCCGAAGCGCCGCGTCCACTCGTCGAACCGCTTGGCCCCCATCTTCATGCCGATGGTGACCGCGCCGACGTTCGAAGACTGAGCGAGGATCTCCTTGGTGGAGAGCGTCGCCGGCCCGCGGTCGTGCGACTCCCCGATCGTCCGGTCGGCGACCTGGATGGTCGGGGCGAGGTTGAACGTCTCGTCGGGCGTGACCGTCTTGTCCTCGACCGCGCCCGCGACCGTGAACGCCTTGAAGGTCGAGCCCGGCTCGTAGGTGAAGTTCGTGGCCAGGTTGCGCTGCGCGGTCTCCGGCGCGAGGCCGGGGGCGTTCGCGTCGACCTGCGGCCAGTTGGCCATCGCGAGCACCTCGTTGGTGCGCGGGTCCACCACGACCGCGCTCGCGCCCTTGGGCATGAACTTCTCGCCGAGGTCGTGCAGCACCGATTCGGCGCGATCCTGGATCTGGGCGTCGATCGTGAGCGTGAGGTCCTTGCCGGGCTTGGCCGGGGTGACGTCGCGGACCTCCAGGTCCTGCCCGAGGGCGTCGCGGACCGAGCGGCGCAGCCCGGGCTTGCCGGTCAGCAGGCGGTTGCGCTCGGCCTCCACGCCGGAGAGCCCGGTGTTGTCGGTGCCGACCACGCCGAGCACCTGCGAGCCGAGCCAGCGGCGCGGGTACTCACGAGACTCCGAGGGGGCGAGGGCGATGCCGGGGAGCGCGAGCTTGCGGATCTTCTCGGAGCGGGTGGCGGCGAGCTTCCGCTTCAGGTACACGAACCCCGTCTTCGGCCGCGTGAGCTTCTCGAGCACTTCATCCTCCGGCAGCTCGAGCAGGGGCGCGAGCCGCGCAGCCGTGCGGGCCGGCCGCTTGACCAGATATGGGGTCACCGAGACATCACTTGCCGGTTCGGAGACCGCAAGCTCGACCCCGCGCCGGTCGAGGATCGAGCCGCGTCGCGGCGGCACGACCTCGGTCGCGGTCTGCTGGGTGTTCGCGGCCTGGGCCAGGTTCCCGCCCTTGACCGTCCCGAGGTAGAGCGCTCGTCCGAAGGCGGTCGTCAGCAGGATCGCGAAGGCGAGGAACAGCAGCCCGATGCGCCGGTCGACCAGGCTCATGCTCTCAGCCCTGCCCCGCCGCGCTCATGCCCCCGGAGGCGGTGGTGGGAGCGGTGCTCGCAACCGGGGCCGGCGTCGGGGTCGGGGTCGGGGCCGGTGCGACAGCAGTCGTCGCGGGCTCAGGGACGGGCGCGGCGACCACCGGTGCCGGGGTCGGCGCCGGGGCGGGGACCGTGACGGGCGCTGGGGCCGGGGCTACCACGGCGACACCCTGAGCCGACACTGCATCGGCGGTCGCTGCGCCGGTGCCACCGTCCTGCGCGGAGATCATGCCGATGGGCAGCTGCTCGATCGGGGCCGGGGCGACGATGTTGCCCGCCGCCCGCTCAGCCGAGGCCCGGCGGGCGTCCACGAAGCGCGGCTGGCCGGTCGCGGGGCTCACGAAGCCCATCGCCGCCGCCGAGCCCTTGACCCGCTCGCTGCTCCCGAGCGAGGACAACTCGGTCTTCAAGGACGCGTTCTGCCGCTCGAGGGTCTGCTGCGTCTCCACGGAGCGCGAGATGCCGGTGTTCAGCTTCAGCAGGGAGATCTGCAGGAACACGATCCCGACGAGGCCGGCCGCGAGGATCGCGATCCAGACCCGGCCCCGGACCATGCGGTCCACGAGCCGGGAGTCGGGAAGCCCGCCGAGCGTGCGGAACAGCCCCCGTCCCGCGGGAGCCGGAGGAGCGGACTTCGGCCGGACGCGACCCGCAGCCGGCCGGGCGACGGTGGTTCGCCCCTGGGAAGGCTGCGGACGCGCGGCGCGTGCCCGGGGGGCCGCTGCCCGGGCGGCGGTCCGCCGGGTGGCAGCCCCGCGCGAGGCTGCGGTCGAAGGGCGCGAACGGGGCGGTGCGGCGGCAGGCGGAGTCATGGCGCGGGGTCCTCTCGGAGCTTGCGGGCGACGCGCAGGCGCGCGGACTTCGAACGGGGGTTCGCGGCGATCTCGCCGGGGCTCGGGGCGATGGAGCGCCGCGAGGCGAGCTCCGCCTCCGGCGTGCGTCCGCAGCCGCAGACCGGCAGCTCCGGCGGGCAGATGCAGCCCTGAGCGCGGGCGACGAGGAAGCGCTTGACGCGCCGGTCCTCGAGCGAGTGGAAGGAGATGGCGGCCAGCTGCCCGCCGACGCTGAGCAGCGACCAAGCCCCGGGGAGCGCCTGATCGATCTGGCCGAGCTCGTCGTTGACCGCGATGCGCACCGCCTGGAAGACGCGCTTGGCCGGGTGGCCGCCCGCGAACCGCGCCGGGGTCGGGATCGCCTGGGTGATGAGCTCGACGAGCTCCGTCGTTCGCTCGAGCGGACGCTTCTCGCGCGCTCGCACGAGGGCGCGGGTGATCTGCGGCGCGTAGCGCTCCTCGCCGTAGTCCCGGAACAGCCGGGTGAGCTGCTTGGGCTCCCAGGTGTTGAGGATCGTCGCGGCGGTCAGCTCCTGGTCGGGATCCATCCGCATGTCGAGCGGCGCGTCGAAGCTGTACGAGAAGCCGCGCTCGAACGTGTCGACCTGCATCGAGGACATCCCGAGGTCCATGTAGACGAGATCCGCCCGCACGCCCTCGGCACCGAGCTGGGCGAGGCCGTCGGCGAAGTCCGCGCGGAGGAACCGAGTCCGGCAGGGCGCTTCGGCGGCGAACAGCGCGAAGCGGTGCTCGGCCTCCGGATCCCGGTCGATGGCCACAAGGGTGCCGTCGGGACCGAGCCGGTCGGCGAGCAGCCGGGCGTGGCCGCCCGCACCGAACGTGCAGTCGACGACGAGCTGGCCGGGCTGCGGGTCGCAGAGCTCCACGAGCTCTCCGGCGAGGACGGGGACGTGGGCGGCGGTCATGTCGAGCAGGATGCTCCTCATCACGCGGGTGCGTCCGCGAAGAGCGCGGCCAGGTCGTTGATGTTCAGTGCGGCGTTGTAGGTCGTCCACCGCTCGCGGTCCCAGATCTCGATGCGGTCGTCCATCCCGTTCACGACGACGTCCTTCTTGAGGCCCGCGTAGGCGAGGAGCTCCTTGTCGACCATGACGCGGCCGGCGGAATCGACCTCGACGGGAAACGAGTTCGAGAAGAAGAAGCGCTTGATCGCGTCGCGCTTCGGATCGAGCTGGCGAGTGCCCTCGAGCGCCTGGGAGACGAACGCCTGGAAGTCCTCGGGGCGCCAGATCGCGACGCACTTCTCGGTCCCGCGCGAGAGGACGAGGGATTCAGGCAGCGAAGCCCGCATGCGCGCAGGAACCGTCAGGCGGTTCTTCGCGTCAAGGGTGTAGTCGAAGGTGCCGCTGAAGGACATCAGAAGGTGGGGCGGGCCGGAGTGGAGGAGTGGGAGGAGCCCCTCCACCCCGGTCCGCGCTCGCACTGTATCCCCACTTTCCCCCACAAAGCAAGCCGACTTGCACACACTCCCCCACTGGGCTCTCTCGACGCCCGGGATTCTGCGAGAAAGTCCGACAGGAGCAGGCGTTTCGCGGATCACCACGCCGAGGACGCTGAACGGCCATCCGGCGCAAGGACGGTTGCAAATCGCCCGTTGCACGCCGTCTGCCGCCTCGGCGACCCCGATTCCGTCCGCTGCGTGTGCCTCGGTGGGAGGCGATGGGGCGTCCCGTGGGCGACGGTGGGTCCGACCCGCGTGCGCAGGGCCTGTCGCCACTCGCGCGCACGAGGACCTTTACCGCTCAGGTCGACGGAAGAGTTGGCGCGGGCGTACCATTGCCGAACGCACCCCATCGTCGGCTGGAGCCGGCAGGAGCCATCCCACCGTGACCCTCACCCTCCCCCGCGCCCCACGGCGCGCCACCGCCGCCCTCGCAGCGCTCGCCCTGCTCCCGCTTGCCGGCTGCGGTGGCGACGACGCCACCCCCGCCGCCTCCGGCGACGGCCTCGCCAAGTTCGCGCCGAAGGACGTCCCCTTCTACGTCGAGGCCGCGGTCCGGCCCGAGGGCGACCTCGCCAAGAACCTCGACGCGGCCATCGCCAAGTTCGCCCCCGGCCAGAGCGCTGAGAAGCTGCTCAGCCAGGCCTTCAAGGGCAAGGGCGACGTCTCCTACGAGGCCGACATCAAGCCGTGGCTCGGCGAGCGAGCCGGCCTCGCCGTGACGACGCTTCCCACGGGAGGCGGGGACCCCGACGTCGCCGCCTTCGTGCAGACGAAGGACGACGGCAAGGCCGCGCTCGCACTGCTGCGCAAGGAGGCCGACGGTCCGGTGAAGGACGAGGAGTACAACGGCGTGAAGTACATCCTCGACTCGGGCGGCAGCAGCCCGACCGCCGCCGCGGTGATGGACGGCACGCTCGTGATCGGCAGCGACAAGGGCTTCAAGGCCGCCGTAGACGCCTCGAAGGGCGATGGGCTCGACACGAACGCCGACTACAAGAACGTCGTCTCCAAGGTCGAAGAGAACGCCGTCGCGACGATCTACGCCGACGTCGCCAAGGCGTTCGAGCTCGCGCAGGCGAGCGCCCGCGCCTCCGGGCAGGGCGCGCAGCTCGAGGGCGTGCGCGAGCTGCTCAACCGTCAGGACCTGAAGACCGTCGGCGCCGGCATCGCGGTGACCGAGGCGTCGGTCAAGCTCAAGGCCGCGGCCGCGCAGAAGGATTCGGGGGACCCCGAGAAGGTCGCGGAGACCGTGGCGAACCTGCCTGCCGGCTCGTGGGCCGCGTTCGGCCTCGGGGACATCGGCAAGAGCATCAGCGAAGCGCTGGACGGGCTCAAGACGGCGAAGGCCCCGGGCCTCGACGTCGAGGCCGGGCTGAAGCAGCTCGAGCAGCAGGCCGGCATCGACGTCCAGAAGGACCTTCTGGACTGGATGGGACAGACCGGTCTGTTCCTCCGCGGCACGTCGATCACCGACATCGGAGGTGCGCTCGTCGTGCAGAGCAAGGACCCGGCCGCCACGAAGGCCGCGCTCTCGAAGGCGCGGACGCTCGTCGCCGGTGGCGGCCTGTCTCCGCAGGCGCTCAGCGGGGCCGGGATCGACGACGGGTTCTCCGCCGCACTGCCCGGTTCCACCCCGGTGGAGGTGTTCGCGGCGCTCGCCGGGGACCGCTTCATCCTGGCCGTGACGAAGTCCGCGCTCGACGAGGCGGTCAAGCCGTCGGCCAAGCTCGGGGACGACGATGCGTTCAAGAGCGCCGCGGGCGAGCTCGGGGACGGCCTGGAGCCGACCTTCCTACTCGACTTTCCCAAGGTCGCGGGCCTCGTGGGCCTTGCCGCAGGCAGCCAGCCCGGCTTCGAGAAGATCCGGGGCTACCTCGACCGGATCGGCGTGATCGTCGCGGGCGGCAAGCGCGACGGCGATCTGAACCTGCGGACCCTGTCGGTCGGCCTGAAGTAGCCCACGCACCGTCCTCGCCCCGGGGCCACGGTCGTGCGACCGTGCTCCGGCGGCGGGCGGCGTGTGGGGCCGGTCCACCCGCCGCGCCGCGGTCCCTCAGCGCAACGCGCCGAGCATCGCGGCAGCGACGAGGAGCATGACGGCGGGAACCAGCAGCAGCGCGATCACCAGCTGGATCTTCGGCGCCGCCTTCGCCGCTCGGTCCCCCAGCCGGCGGGCCCGGTCGGCCCGGGCGTCGGCGGCGAGCGCGGCGAGGGCGGGGGCCAGCGGCACCCCGTGCCGGTCGGAGCGCTGCACGGCCATGGTGAGCGCGCCCGCCTCCCGCAGCGGACACCGGGCCCGCCACCCGGCGATGGCCTCCTCGCGCGGGATGCCCAACGCCATCTGATCGGCGGCCCGCGCCAGCTCGCCCGCGAGGAGCCCGCCCCGGCGCGCCCCGACCTCGCTCATCGCCCGGCTGAGCGGGAGGCCGGCGGCGAGCACCACCCGGAGCAGATCGAGCACCTCGGGGAGCTCGTCCTGCATGGTTCGCCCGCGGGCCCGCCCCCGCCGCCGCAACCAGGCGTCGGGGAGCATGAACGCGCCCGTCGGGACGAGGACTGCGACGACCGGCCCCAGCCTTCCGGGCGCCGCGAGGGCCGGGACCAGCCCGAGGAGGCCCGCCACGAGACCGCCGCCGACCTTCGCGGCCATCACGTCCCGCACGCCGATGCGCGCGGGGAGCCCCGCGGCAGCGATCGCGGCGCCGAGCTCCTCAGGCGGCGTGATGGTCAGGCCCACCCGCCGCCCGACCCGCGTGACCAGCAGCGCGATCCGCCGCCCCAGCGGGACCGACGCCTGGGTCCGGGCCGCCCGTTCCCCCGCGAGGCCGGCGAGGTCGACGATCACGGCGGCGGCCGCGATGCCGGCCAGCAGCGCGAGCAGGGTCGCGCGTGTCATCCGAGCCCGGGGCGGGAGAGGCGCTGGACCACGAGGAGCGCGAGGAGCTGGAGCCCGACGGCGACGACGCAGAGGACGAGACCGACGGGCTCGGACACCGCCGTCCTGACGGTGCCCGGGCTTCCGAGCTCGGCAAGCACGGCGCCGAGGAGCGGGAGCGCGCAGATGAGGAGCGCGGTGAAGCGCGCCTGTGCGGTGACCGCACGTGCGTCCGCCTCGGCCCGGGCTCCGGCTTCGAGATCGCCGGCCAGGCTCCGCAGGAGTCCGGCGAGGTCTCCCCCGGCCTCTCGTTGGAGCAGGACTGCGGCCACCACCGTCTCCCACGCGGGGGCGGCGGCGCGGTCCCGAAGCCGTTCGAGCACGGTCTCGGTCCGCTCCCCCACCTCGAGCGCCGAGGCCGCCGCCCGCAGCTCGGGGTCCACGGCCGCCCCGGCGCCCCCCGCCCGCGCCACCTCCTGGAGCGCGCCCCGGATGGCGTGACCGCCGGAGAGGGCGTCGGCCATGCTCCGCGCCACGTGGGGTGCGCCCGCCACGAGCGCCCGCCGCCATCGCCGACGACGGGCGGCCAGGACCCGGCCGAGCCCCCAGGGTCCACCCGCCGCGAGCGCCAGCCCCGCCCACGGGGAGAGCAGCAGCCAGCCGCCGGCCATGAGCGTCACGGCCACCACTGCAGCCAGCCGCTGACGCTCGTCGACGGTCGGGCGTCGCCCCACTGTGCCCGCGGCGTGCAGGGGCGCGGCGAGCGCACGGACGCGGGCCAGCGGAGCCTCCTGCTGGGCGAGCGCGGCGAGCTCCCACGCTGCACCGACCGCGCTGGCCCCCGCCGCGAAGGCGAAGACCACGGCGGTGCTCACGCGAGGCTTCCCGGCGATGGGATCAAGCGCATCATGAGGGGTCCTCCATCCGGAGCCGCGCGGCGAGTCCCGGGGCCCGCGGCGCCTGCCAGCGCTCGTGACCGTCGTGGAACGCGTAGAGCTCGCGGGCGACCGGGGCGTCGTCCTCCCGGACGACCTCGGCGAGCCGCACGACCCGGCGGCGGCCGTCGGCCAGCCGCGCCTGGTGCACCACGAGGTCGATCGCGCCCGCGACCTGCTCCCGGACCGCGCTGTGCGGGAGCCCGACCCCGGCCATGAGCGCGAGCGTCTCGACCCGTCGGAGTGCTTCCGCAGGGGAGCCCGCGTGCACAGTGCAGAGCGACCCGTCGTGGCCCGAGCTCATCGCGCCGAGCATGTCGAGCGCCTCGGCGCCGCGGACCTCGCCGACGACGATGCGGTCGGGCCGCATCCGCAGGGCGTTCCTGACGAGACGGCGGATCGTCACCTCCCCACGCCCCTCCACCGACGCGGTCCGCGCCTCCAGCCGGACGACGTGGGGCTGCTGAAGGCGTAGCTCCGCGGTGTCCTCGATGGTGACGATCCGCTCTGTCTCCCCCACGAACGAGCTCAGCGCGTTCAGCGTGGTCGTCTTCCCCGAGCCGGTCCCGCCGCTCACGAGGATGTTGCAGCGTGCTGCGACGGCGGTACGCAGGAGGTCGTGGAGCGGAGGCGTCCAGGTGCCGCGATCGACCAGGTCGGCAGCGGAGAAGCCGCGGGGCCGGAAGCGACGGATGGTGAGCACGGGGCCGTCGACCGCCAGCGGCGGCAGCACGACGTTCACCCGTGAACCGTCCGGGAGCCGGGCGTCGCAGAGTGGCTCGGCTTCGTCGACCCGTCGACCCAACGGCGCGAGGATTCGCTCGATCGTGTGGCGGAGGTCCTCGACCCGGGCGAAGGCGACGTTGGTGGCCTCGATCCGTCCGGCGCGTTCGACGAAGACGGGCCCCGTCCCGTTGACCATGATCTCGTCTACGCCAGGGTCGGCAAGGAGCGGCTCGAGCGGACCGAAGCCGAAGGAGCGCTGGGCGATGAGGCGGGCGAGCTCGGCCCGAGTCTCCGGGGCGAGGACCCCGGCCTCGCGGGCGACGAACGCCGCGATGCGCTCCCGGGGCGGCGCCGCTGGGCCGGTCGAGGCGTCCCCCACCTCGGCGACCAGCTGCGTTCGAAAGACGCCGGCGAGCTCGTGCAGGCGGTCCTGATCGACGAGGCTCATGTCCTACCTGGGGTGCCTCCGCCGTCCAAGGTCGCACATCCGTGCCTAGCTTGGCGCGTTCCCACTCACTGGCACGCTTTCCGCGGACTCCCGCGCCCGCGGGAAGAGCACGGTGAAGGTGAGCAGGCAGATAGCGGCCACCACGAGGAACGGCACGGCGTCCCCGGTGGCCTCGGCGAGGGCTCCACCGGAGAGCGATCCCCCGACCTGGCCGACGGCCCAGGCGAGGTTCACGAGCGCGAACGCGTAGGCCTGATGGAGCCCGGTGGCCTCGGCGGCGTCGGACAGCATCGCCATCGCGGGCGCCCAGAACGTGCCGAGGGTCGCGCCCAGCAGGACGACGGACGCGGCGAACAGCAGCGGGGCGGTCGGCAGCGTCACGAGCACGAACGCCCCGGTCGAGGCGAGCAGCCCGAGCCGCACGGGATAGAGCCGGCCGCGCCGGTCGGACAGCCGCCCGACCAGGGGCGAGACGAGCGACTCAGCCCCCGCGGCGACGAGGAAGGTCCCGGCCACCGCGGCCGTCCCAGCGCCGAGGTGGTCGAGCCGCAGCGCGCCCACCACGTACAGGGTCCCGAACGCGAGAGCAGGCAGCGTGACGAGCCACATCGCCCGCATCACGGCCGGCTCCCGAAGCGTCCGGACGACCGCGACGATCCCCTGCGGGTTGGGGATGTGGTGTTCGGGCGTGCCCAGCGCCCACACGGCCAGCGCGCCGGCCACGACGAGGACGGAGCTGAAGACGAGCTCGGGCGAGGTCGCATCGGCGAGCCCACCGATGGCGGGCCCGGCAAGGGCGCCGGCGATACCCGCGCCGATCGCGGTGCCGAGCAGCTCGCCGCGGCGATCGGGCGGCGCCTGGCCGAGCAGCCAGGTCAGCGCACCGGCCCACGAGCAGGCCCCGCCCACCCCCTGCACGAAGCGAGCGCCATCGAGCAACGCGATGTGGCCCGCGAAGCCGAACACCACGCTGGAGGAGCCGAGCAGCCCCAGCCCGACGAGCACGAGGCGGCGCGCGCCGTAGCGGGAGGCCAGCAGCCCGGCAGGGAGCGCTCCGACGAGGGTCCCGAGCGGGTTCGCCGCCGCCAAGACGCCCGCCCCGAACTTCGAGAGGTCGAACTCCTCGACGTAGCTCGGGAGCAGCGGCGCGACGACGGCGTAGAACGCGGTGTCGACGAAGACGATCGCGCTCGCGAGGAGAACCAGACGGCGCATGACCGCGCCAGGCTAGCTGGCCGTTGGCCGATCACCCTGGAGGCGGCGGCCCCTGCCAATCTTCGGTGTAGGCGTCGGTCCTCACGTAGTAGTTGTTCGGTTCGAACTTGTGGCAGGCGTTGGAGTTGAACGGCTTGCATGGATTGAACGGATCGATACGTGCGCCCGGGCTCGTACCTGCGTGTCCGGTCGGCTGACCATCGCCCAGTGGCGGGGGACCGACCGAGACGTAGACGTCGCACCAGTTCGAAACACGCCGCTGTCCCTCGACGGCATTGCTGAGGCCGTCGTGATCGATGTCGTCGGCACCATCCAGGATGCCGTCCCCATCCGTGTCCGGATCGACGAAGTTCAGCCCCTGGAACTTCGGCCCGGGGTAGGGCGTCTCGACGTACCCCATGGCACACCCCAGAGCGGTTCGTGAGCTCTTCGAGTACGCGGCCCACCATTCCGGTCCGCTCAGGGGGCCTGAGGATTCGGCGTAGTTGCTCGCGCCGTCGCCGTCGACGTCACGGAAGGAGTCGAGCTCGCCGTCGTCCGAACGCTGCTTGCCGTCTGAATAGCTCAGCGGCAGCGGGGAGCCGGTGTAACGCCACGCCTTGAACTCCTGAAGCAGCGACAAGCCGTCGCCGTCGTGGTCGATCGCTCCGTCGTCCTTGTCGAGCGGGTTGGGGTACGGCTGCTTGCCCGGGAAAGGCAACGCAGCTCCATTCAGATCCTTCGCGGCGAAGAACTCATAGCCGTCAGTCGCCCCGTCGCCGTCCGTGTCCGCCTTGAACGGGTTGGTCTTGTACCGGCGTTCGTCGACGTCCGAGAGCAGGTCGCCGTCGTCGTCGTCGTCCGCACGGTTGGGAATGCCGTCCTTGTCGATGTCATCGTCGCCGACGATGCAGAGGCGGGCGTCAAGGTTGGGAGAGCACGGGTTGATCGGCAGGTAGCTGACCGGCTCCGAGCTCGAGACCTCAGTAACGAGCTCGTCACGATTCGAGATTTCGTCCCCGTCCTGGTCGTCGGCACCGTCGCTGATCGTGTCGCCGTCCGAGTCCCGGTCGAGCCAATTGAGAGAGAGCACCTTCCGTGTGTGCGCAAGCGCGCCGTAGAGCGGTACCTCGTCGATGACCGCGTGGACTTCGGGTGCCACGATGAAGCGCTCGGAGAACATGCCGAGTGGCCTCCCTCGTGCGTCTAGCGGTGGAAGCCTAGGGTCGGGGAACCCGTCGATGAGGTCCTCCTCCTGGTTCGGCAGCCCGTCGCCGTCGGCGTCACGCTCGTTGTCGGAGAGGAAGCCGTTGAGGTCACGGTCGGCGAACTCCATCCCCGCCGTCGGTCGGTTCTTCCCGCCGGTTGCGGGGTCCCCGCCTGAGTAGCTGAGCGGAAGCTTGTCCCCACCGAAGAGCGCCCACGCCAGGTACTCCTGAGCGTTGGTCATACCGTCGCCGTCGGAGTCGACGCCGGCGTCCTTCGGATCCAGGGCGTTCGGGTACGGGCGCTTGAGCGGTGTCGGTGTCGCGCGGCCGTTGTAGTCGAGCGCGGACTCCTGTTCCCAACCGTCGCTGAGGCCGTCACCGTCGGTGTCCCGGTTGCAGGGATCGGTCTTGATTACAGCCTCGGTGACGTCGGACAGCAGATCGTTGTCGTCGTCGGCGTCACGCGAATTGGGGAGGCCGTCGCCGTCGCAGTCGTTCACGGTGACCTTCGGGCCGAGCGATATGGGCCCGATGACCGGCGAGCGCTTGAGGGTCGTATACCGCTTGCCGAAGCGCTTGGCGAGGACGCGAACCTGGAACCGGGTCGCTACCGGCTTGCCCGACTTCTGGGCAAGTGATCGCAACAGCGCACTGGGCAGCTTGACGCTGAGGCGCTTGCTCGTGGACCGACCGGCCCTGACGAACACGGGACGACGCCCGGAGGACTTGAAGACGACGGTGTTCCGTCGAAGCCCGGACCGGTAGTTCCGTCCGCTGAGGACCAGCGTGTCCCCGACCCCCGCCCGAAGCGGCGAGACCTTGCTCACCGTCGGGAACGCGGCCGTCGCCGCAGCGGCTCCGGCGGGGCAGGCGAAGAGCGCCAGGCAGGCGAGAAGGGGCAGGACGCGGAGCGATCGGAGCATGGGGTGCCTGGCGCGGTCGGGTGAAACGCCACGGGCTCCATCGGCGTGGCCGGTGCCCACCTTGAGCGCGAGCCGAGCGCGCCCCGGACGTCGTGCCCGGGGACTTCACCGCTGGGGACGGGCGCGAAGTCCCCGGGCCCCCCGGGACCGGTCGCCGGCGGCACGCGGCAGCACCCGGAGGATCGACGAGGCCTGGGCGGACGCCAGGTACACCGCGTCCCGGAGCTTCACCCGGAGCGACAGGGCCACGCGGGGCCCGTCCCCCGGCCGGCCCGCTCCCTCCGGCGCGGGCGCTGCAGCCAGCACTTCGGCGTCTTCGAGGGCCACCGAGGTCTCCCCACGGGCATCGCCGTCGTCTCGTGTCACGAGCACATCGACGCGGCTGCCGCGGACGACGAGGCTCGGGGAGCCGAGCGCGACCACGTCCGCGACGCGCTCGCCCGGACTAACCGGGACCGCGGCCTGCGCCATCTCGGCGGGATCGGCGACCACCGCGGGTGTCAGGTCCGTCCCCGCGGGGATGGCCACCGCGGCCTTCAGACCCGCGATGTCCCCGCGAGCGCCGAACGCACCGTCCGGCGCGTAGCGCGCAGGGACCTGACGTACGGCGAGCCCGACCCGGTCGAGCCGGTCACCGGCGGCGACCTCCCCGCGGGTCACGAGCACCGTGACGGGCGCACCCAGCGATCGACGGAGCGCCGCCTCACGCCCCGCCACGTCCGAGGCCGCGAGCCCGCCGAGCACCACGGCGAGGAGCGCCAGCACGACCGCGCGCCGACGACGGCTCATCGAGGCCCGGCCTCGGCCGCCGCCTCCGGACGCCAGACGGGGAGCTCGAGCACGATCCGCGCCCCCGAGATCGCCGGAGCGGTCGCCACGCAGCCGCCGTGACGAGCCGCGATATCCGAGGCAATGGCCAGGCCGCGGCCACGGCTACCCCGCCCGCCCCGCGCCCGGCCGACGAGCGCCGGCAGCGTGGCCGGCAGCCCCGGTCCTTGGTCGGTCACCTCAACGGAGACCCGCTCTCCCACGGCGGCCAGGCGGACCTCGACCCGCCCACCCCCGTGCTCGAGCGCGTTACCGACGAGGTTCGCGGTGGCCTGGGCCAGGCGCAGCCGGTCAGCACGGACGAAGACCGCCCCGGTGGGAGCCCGCAGCACCAGCTCGCAGCCCTGCGCACGCGCCGCTCCCTCCCAGCTCTCGGTCTGACGACGGAGCAAGGCGCCGACGTCGACCGGCTCCGGGGTGTCGAGCGCGCGCTCGCCGGCAGGCGCCGCGGCGAGGTCGGCGAGCGCACGGGCAGCACGCCAGAGCTCGTCCTCGATCGCCCGCGTCGGCACACCACGGCGGGTGAGCGCGTGAAGGGCCAGATGGGCGGCGCCCAGCGGCCCCCGCACCTCGTGGCAGGCGCGCGCGACGAGCTCCGCGCGGGTGGCCGCGACCCGACGCTCATGCCACAACATCAGGCAGAGCACGACAATGCCGACGGTGAGCACCAGGGCCATCATCAGGCCACGCTCCCGGGCCCGTCCACGAGGCGGTAACCGACGCCCCAGACGTTCACGACGAAGCGCTCCCCGTGGGTCGAGAGCTTCTGCCGCAGGCGACAGGCGTGGGAGTCGAGCGTCCTCGTCGACCCCGGGCACCGGTAGCCCCAGATCGACGAGAGCAGCTCCTCCTTCGTGTAGACCCGGCTCGGATCCGCGGCGAGGGTTCGCAGCAGCGCGAACTCCTTCGAGGCGAGCTCGATGGGACGGTCGTGCAGCCGAACCTCTCGCGAAGCCGGGTCGAGCTCCAACGGTCCGACCCGGTACCGGGTCCGCGCCGGACGCTCGGAGGTCCGGCGCAGCAGCGCCCCGATCCGCGCACGCAGCTCGGGGTAGCTGTAGGGCTTGGCCAGGAAGTCGTCGGCGCCGCGCTCGAAGGCCCGGAGTCGATCGACCTCGGCCGCCCGCCCCGAGAGGACGAGCACCGGGGTCCGGGGGTCGACCGGCGACGCCGCCCCCGTCCCGCCCCGCACCCGGCGCAGGAGGTCGAGGCCTGACCCGTCCGGCAGGTTGACGTCGGCGAGCACCGCGTCGGGGAACGACCGCTCGAGGCGGCTGACGCCGTCCTGGAGGCTGCCGGCGGTCTCGACGAGGAAGCCGTCGGCGACAAGGTTGTCGGCGAGGAACGCGCGTGTGGCGGCGTCGTCCTCGACGACCAGGAGGGTGGCGGGGGCTTCGTCGTCGTTCATACGAGACCCAGAGAGCGCCCCGGGGACGAGGTGCGAATCCTGGCGCGAAGACGCTCGTCGCAGCGCCGTCGAGAACGCGCCACGACGGTCCGTCCGCGAACCCTCCCGATGCAACAAGCCTTGCACGGCGGGCCACGCGGAGAACGGTCCGTAGGATGCGCCGCGAAGCCCCTCGCCCCGGGATGTCCCGCGGCCCAGGGGCTCCTTCTTCATGCATACAGAGAAACGCGGCAACTACGACTCGGGCGAAGACTTCGTCCTCGAATACGGCGAGCTCCGGTTCACCTTCAACGAACGCGATTTCGCCGAGCGCTGCGAGCAGGCGGGCCTCAAGCTCGGCTTCGTCGCGGGGCGCCTGGACGAGTGGGAGGTCGAGGACCTCGTCAACCTCGCGGTCAACGGCGAGATCCAGGACCCGGCCTCCTCCCTCGGGGAGCACGTGAACGACTGCTGGCCCGAGCTCGTCGGCCCCAGCGACCGCAGCCTGGTGCACTGGCTACGCCGCCTCGTCTTCCGCTCCGCCTGGCTCGACCAGCGGGTGAAGGAGGGCGAGCTCGACGTCGCCTACGACCCGGTCGGGCAGAGCTTCACCTACGTGCAGCCCGACCGCGGCGGCGAGCCCGTCGAGCTGGCGCCCGAGCCCTCGTGGGCCCGGGTCTCGTACGTCTCGCGCTGAGGCGCCGCGCGGATCGGCGCGCGCCCGTTCGAGGGACCCGTAAGTGTGGGACGCCCGGTTCGGGCGCCCACGATACGTCTAGCCGTCGAGTGCGGCGGCGCGGGCCGAGGCGATGGCCTCGGCGCCGGCGTCGCCCACGAGCAGCTCCGGGCGGAGCGTCCCCGAGGAGACGAGGTCGAGTGCGGGAAGGCGCCCGGTGGACGCGAGCGTGGTGTCCAGGGCGATGACGGTGGTCTCGCCGCCGAGGGCCTCAGGCGTCACTGCGACGACGGTCAGGGAGCCGCCGTCGACGATGGCTCGGGCAGCGGCGAGCGCCTTGCGGGCGACGCCCTCCGGCACCTGTTCGAGCGTGTCGATGAGCACGACGGCGTGCCCGCCGCGGGCGGCGACGCGCTTGCCGGTGTCGATCGCGCGCTCCACCGCGTGGCCCTGGGCCTCCGCGCCGGCGCCGAGGCCGAGCGTGGCGACCGGCGTGAGGCCCTCGGGCGCGAGCCCGAGCTCCTCCGGGCGCACGCCCGTCAGCACGAGGGAGACCTCGAGCTCGGTGTGGCCGACGAGCGCACCCGCCAGGCGACGGAGCGCCTCGCTCTTCCCGGCGCGGGGACCGCCCGTGATCGCGACGCGGGAGCCGCGCCCGATCGGGGTCAACCACTCGATCGCCTTCAGCGTCGGGTCCTCGGAGCCGAGGGCGAAGCGCTCAGTCGGGAACGCGCAGGCCAGCTCGTCCCACGGGGTGCCCTCGGCGACCTCGTCGGCCGGGCGGGAGTTGATCGTCTCGATGCGGATCAGCGACGGGTAGCGCTCCGAGCGGCGCGGGGAGCGCATCGGGCCACCGACCTTGTCGCCGGAGACGAGCTCGCAGCGGCGGACCTGCGCGGCGGAGATGTAGACGTCGGCGTCGGACGGCTCGGGCGGGGAGACCCGCAGGAAGGCGGAGCCGTTCCCGAGCACCTCGACGACGCCGTCGACGACCGCGCCGTCCTCGGCGTCGTCGGCCTGACGGTCCTCGCCGCCGTTGCCGCCTCCGCCGTTGCCGCCGCGGTTACGACCGCCGCGCGAGCGCCGACGGGCCGGGCGCTCCTCGTCGTCGTCCTCGTCCGGGACGGACTTCAGCTGGGTGCCGGAGCTCTTCTCCTCGGCGTCCTCGTCGCGGGCCGCGCGGTTGCCGGAGCGGCCGCCGCGACGCCGGGGGCGGGCCGGGGCGTCGTCGTCGGCTGCGGTGTCGTCCTCGGCGGGCGCGCCGCCGGGCTGCGCCTCGAGGATCGTCTGGATGAGGTCCGCCTTGCGGAGTCGGCGGAAGCCCTCGAGGCCGAGCTCGGCGGCGAGGACGTGGAGGTCGGCGAGCGGCGAGCTCTCCAGGGAGGAGCGGGTCAGGACGGACATGGTGGTGCCTTTCGGTGCGTTCGTTCGGTGGGCGCCCCGCCGCGTTGATCAGCGGCCGGCGAGCGAGTGGCCATGGAGCCTAGACGATGGCGCGGCGCTCAATCTGCTCGATGCCGGCGAGGACAGCCATTTCAGCGAGGCGTCGGCCCGGTCGATCTCCGGGACCTCCGCCCGCCCGGCGAGCACGTCCCGGACGGCGAGGAGATCGGCGGCCGCGGCGACATCGTGGACGCGCAGCATCGCGGCGCCCGCGTCCGCCGCCCAGCCCACCGCGGCCAGGGTCGCGGCCAGGCGCTCCCCGGGCGCGCGGCCGGTGATCGCGCCCAGGAAGTACTTGTTCGAGACCGCGAGCAGCACCGGGTGGCCGAGGGCGTGGATGCGGTCGAGGCCGCGGAGCACCGCCACCGACTCCTCCGGGGTCTTGGCGAAATCGGGCCCCGGATCGAGCAGGAGGCGCTCGCCCGGCACGCCGAGCGCGAGCGCCCGGTCCCTGCGCTCGCCGAGGAAGGAGACGACGTCGTCGAGGACGGCCCCGCGGTAGTCGGCGAAGTGCTCCTGCTTGGGTGCCGCGCGGGTGTGCATCAGGCAGAGGGCGGCGCCGTGCTCGGCGCAGAGGACCGCGAGTCGCTCGTCCCGGAGCCCGGAGACGTCGTTGACGAGGTGGGCGCCGGCGGCCAGTGCGGCGGCGGCCACCTCCGCCTTCCAGGTGTCCACCGAGACCACCAGCCCGGCGGCCAGCAGCGGCTCGATCACGGCGAGCACCCGTTCGGTCTCCTCGGCCGCGTCCGTGACCGGGGTGTGGGTCACGCCGGACTCCCCGCCGACGTCGATGAGGTCCGCTCCCGCCGCGGCCAACGCAAGCCCGTGCTCGACCTGCGCCTCTGCGCCCTGCCGGCCGACCGTGTCCGAGAACGAGTCCGGGCTCGCGTTGACGATCCCCATGAGCAGGGGGCGTCCCGGTGCGGCCTGCAGCAGCCGGCCCCGGGCGTCGAGCGGCGGGATCACCGCGTGTAGTGCAGGAACAGGTGGTCGTCGGCCCGGCGGGCGCCGGCGAGGCGCAGCTTGGAGGGCGGCTCGAGCGAGTCCCCCGTCAGCGAGGTCGGACCGTCCCCGGCCACCACGAGCGGCGCAAGCGTGAGCAGCAGGTCGTCAACCAGCTCCTCGGCGAGCAGAGTTCGCAGGACGGCGGGCCCGCCCTCGCACGCGACCGAACGCACGCCGCGTTCGGCGTGCAGGTGCTCGAGCGCTCCGCGGAACCCGCCGTCGGTCACCTGCAGCGTCGTCTCCACGGCCGCGTCGGGGATCGCTACCGGCTGCTCGGCGTAGAGCTGCTTCGGCACCCCCTCCTCGCCGAAGACCGGCACCGTCCAGGGGAAGTCGCCGCCCCGGCTGAAGGTCGCGACGATCGGGTGCGCCGCACGGCCGGCCGCCGTTCGTGCGGCCCGCTGCTCGGGGTCGAGGAGGTTGGCGTACCGCTCGGCGGCGAGCGTCCCGGTGCCCGCCAGCACGCAGTCGGCCGCGGCGCGAAGGCCCCGCAGGAGCGCTCTGTCCTCGGGATGACCGAGCCCGCCCGAGCGGCCGCTGACCGTGGCGCGGCCGTCGATCGAGGCGACCATGATCGCGACGACCCGCGGACGACCGGGCCGCCCGCCCTGCTCGAGCCCGAGCGCTTCGACGGCCTCCTCGGCGGTGACGTCCCCGGGTGCACCACGCAGCTCTCGCATCCCGGCGAGGCTAGCCGCGCGGAGCCGGGATCACTTCTTCTTCTTCGCCTTCTTGATCACCAGGCGCTGCTTGTCGACCGTCACGTTGCCGGCCTGATCCTGGACCGAGATGCGCAGCGTGAACGTGCCGTTCCGCTTGTAGACGTGGCTCACGGTGCGCTTGGTGTCGGCGCGGCTCCCGTCGCCCCAGTCAATCCGGTAGCTCTTCACGCCGGAGCCGTTCGCGACGGCGCCGGGGGTGGTCGGCACGGCGCCGGGAACGGCGGCGTCGCTCGCGGTCACCGCGAGCTTGATCGTGCTGCCCTGCTTCCGCGACCCCGACAGCCGGGCTGCGAACGTCGGCGGCGTCCCGTCGATCCGGAGCAGGCGCACGTTCGCGACGGAGGTCTGCCCGCGACGGTCGGTCGCGACGACCCGCCAGGGGTGGATGCCGTCGCTCAGCGGCGCGCTCAGAGTCAGGGATCGATCCGTCGTCTCCCCCACCGCGACCCCGTCGACCTCGACGCGGTACCGCAGCGCCCCCTGGATCTCGAACGCAGGCTGCCAGGTGAGCTTCGGCAGGGTGAATCGGCGGAACTTCGACGACGTGTAGGTGCGGAACCGGCCGGGCTCACGATCGAACCCGCCGGCGACCAGGCGTCGCCCGCCGGGTCCGTTCTGAACGAAGACCGCCCAAGCGTCCCCGGCCCGGTTGACCCCGAGGTCCATGCCGCCGGCCGCCTCGGCGGAGCCGAAGTCCGGCGGGGAGAGCACCTGCAGCGGACCCGGGCCCGGGACCCCGGGCTTCGACGGGCTGATGTCGTAGCCGCTCATCCGCACGCCGCCGTCCGGGCTCAGCGCCACGGCGTAGGCGTCCCCGTTCTCTGCGATGCCAACGGCGGGCAGGCTCGGAGCGGCGGCGGGGCCGACCGGGGCGGCCGGGAAGAACTCGTCGCGGTGGATGAGCGCTGCGTTGAAGCCGCCCCCGGCGCTGCTCACCGCGATGCCCTCGCCGCGACCGCTGATCGCGATGGCGAGTTCGTCCACGTCGGCCGGCGCCGGGAAGCCGAGGCCGTCGACGAACGCTCCCGCCTCGTAGAGCGCGCCGCGGAGGCGACGAGCGACGGTGTGCGTGCGGCCGTCGTCGAACCGCTGCCGGAATGCCGCCCAGGCGTAGCTCGCGTCGTCCTCGATCGAGATGTCCGGGAGCTCCGCGGCGCCCCCGGCGTGGCCGTCGATCGCGGGGACGTTCAGGTCCTGCGGGGTCGCGGAGAGCTTCGGGCCGAACACGCGACGCGAGTACACGTGGCCCGACTCGCCCCACAGGACGACGGCGGTGCCCTCGGCCGACACCGCGGTGCGGCTGCGGCCGGTGCCGAGCCCGGCGTCGGCGGCCGGGGTGACGTCGAGCGCGTCCGGGAGCACGGCGAAGGCCGTCTCGGTGCGAGCCATGCGCGCGACGCGGACGTCGCCGGCACCTCCGCCGGGGGCGGTGAAGGAGAGGTAGGAGACGCCGTGGATCGATATGTCCACGGAAGGGTTCGAGGCCCCGTCGACGAGCGGCTGCGGCGGCAGGAACGGACGAGGAGCGTCGGGCTTCACCGCGACGTTGAGCTGGTTGCCGGAGCGGAACGCCACGACCACGCGGCCGCCGTCGGAGGCGGCCACCGCCGGCTGCGAGGCCGCCCCCGGCAGCGCGCCGTCGACGCGCTCGGGCGCCTGGAACGCGCCGCCGATGAGCCGCGAGACGTAGAGGTGCGGGACGCCCCCGTCGTCCTTGACGTAGGCCACGGCTCCCGTACCGTCGCGGGCGACGTCGACGTCCCCGACCTTCAGGGCGCCGCCGACGGGGCCGTCGATCACGTCCCCGGCGAAGTACCCCGCCTGCGCGGCCACGGGCGCGGCCAGAAGCGCGGCGGTGGAGATGAGCAGGGCGGAGAGGCGAGGCGTCATGGTTCGAGGGGTCGCAACCTGCGAGGACGGGAGAAGTTACGGCGTGCCGGGGACGGAGGCGCCGACGAGGATGCCCTCGCGTGCCGCCTCCTGCAGGAACGCCTCGGCCTCCGCCTCGACCCGGCCCGCGTCCCAGCCGAGCTCCGCGCCCATCGCGGCGGCCACCCGCCGGGAGGCGATCCCGTCCGGTGCGGCGACGTCTCGCGCGGCGGTCAGACCGAGCCGGGTGCGGCGCAACAGCGCGTCACCGACGGTGCGGGCCTGCTCGTGGCGGGCGGCGTAGACCACCTCGGCGAGCAGGTCCGGCGGGCGACCGGGACCGTCGACGATCGCCTGGGCGAGCTCGCCCCGCTCGGTGGCGATGGTGAGCACGTCGTGCGCGTGGTGCCCGTAGCGCCCAGCGAGCTGGGCGTAGGCGGCGTCCGGCACGCCTTCGATCCGGGGCAGGTCCTCGAGCGCGACGGACTGTCCGAGCGGGATCTCGTGAGTGCGGCACGGCGCGTCCCGGGCGTCTCGTTCCACGAGCCGGTCCACGGTCTGCTTGGCCATCCGCCGCCACGTCGTGAGCTTCCCGCCGGTGATCGTGATCATGCCGCTGGAGGTCTCGTAGAGCTCCGCCTTGCGCGAGATGTCCACCGACTTCTTCGGATCCCCCGTCGAGATCAGTGGGCGCACACCGGCGTACGCGCCAGCGAGATCGGACGGCTTCAGCGACGTGCCGAAGTACGCGTTCGTCGCGTTCAGGAGGTACTCGATGTCCTCGGGCTCGGGCGCCACGTGATCGAGCTGATGCGGGTCGCCGTTCGGCTCGATCTCGTTGTCGGTCGTGCCGATGAGGGTGCCGCCTAGCCAGGGCAGCGCGAAGATCGTGCGTCCGCCGCCGGCCGGGACGATGGCGCCGCTGACGAGCGGCAATTGATCGTGGCGCAGCGTGATATGCGTGCCCCGCGAGGGCTTGATGATCGGGACCTCGGCCTCGTCGCGGAGCTCCTCCGGGCGCAGCCGGTCGGCCCAGACGCCCGTGGCGTTGATGACGTTGTCGGCGTGGACCGGGAACGAGTCGCCGCTCATCACGTCGGTGACCTGGACGCCGCGCGAGCGTCCGTCCGCGTCGAGCAGGTCGGTGACCTCGAGGCCGTTGCAGCAGACGGCGCCGAAGCGCTCGGCCTCCTGCAGGACGGTGAGGACGAGCCGGACGTCGTCGGTCTGGCAGTCGTAGAAGAGGTACCCGGACGTCGGCTTGCGGCCGGCCAGTGCAGGTAGCCGCTCGGCGACCTCCTCCCCCGAGATGACCCGGTGCCGGTCGGGGGACCAGTCGGCGAGGCCGTCCCCGTCCACGTCGGCCACCGCGAGCGCCCCGTGCTCCTCGCTCGGCGCCTGCCCGCGGAGCGGCCGACGCGTGCGGAGCTTGTCGACGGACATGACGTCGTAGAGGTTCAGGCCCATGCCCGTGAGGCGGTCCGGGCGCTGGCCGTCGAAGGCGGCGACCACGAGCGGCAGCGGCTTGACCAGGTGGGGCGCGAGCTTGACGTTGATCTGGCGCTCGAGCAGCGCCTCGCGGACGAGGCCGAGATCGAAGTTCTGCAGGTAGCGGAGGCCGCCGTGCACGAGCTTGGAGGAGCGGCTCGAGGTGCCGGAGGCGTAGTCGGCCCGTTCGACGAGGGCGACGGAGTAGCCACGGGTGGCCGCGTCGAGGGCAACGCCGGCGCCGGTGATGCCGCCTCCGACGACCACCACGTCGAAGCGCTCGGCGGCCAGGGCGGCGATGGCGTGTGCGCGCGTGATCACGGAGCGTCTAAGTCTATGGACCCGGGGGGATAGGTTCCGGGGTCATGGCTCGCTCCACGATCCTGTTCACCGGCTTCCCGGGCTTCATCGGAGCACGGCTCATCCCGAAGCTCCTGGCCGACGCGCCGGAGGCGACCCTCGTCGCCCTCGTGGAGCCCCGCATGGTCGAGACGGCACGGGCCGCTGCGGCGGCGATCGACCCCGAACGGATCGTGATCGAGCCCGGCGACATCACCGACCCTGCGCTCGGCCTGACCGCCGGCCGCTACGCGGAGCTCACGGCCAGCACCACCCAGGTCCACCACCTCGCGGCCATCTACGACCTCGCCGTGCCACTGGCGGCCGCCGAGCGCGTCAACGTGCTCGGCACCCAGCACGTCATCGCGTTCTGCCGCGCCTGCGAGCAGCTCGAGCGCCACCACTACATCTCCACCTGTTACGTCGCGGGCGCCCGCTCCGGCCGGGTCATGGAGGCCGATCTCGCCTGCGGGCAGCCGTTCAAGAACCACTACGAGTCGACGAAGTTCGGCGCCGAGGTGCTCGTCCGCGCGTCGATGGACGAGGTGCCGACGACGATCTACCGGCCGGCGATCGTCGTCGGGGACTCCGAGACGGGCGTCACCGCGAAGTTCGACGGCCCCTACTACCTGCTGCGTCTCCTGCAGCAGGCGGGGCAGCGGCTCCCCATCGCCCAGATCGCGAGCGAGGATGCGACGTTCAACGTGGTCCCGGTCGACTTCGTGGTGGACGCCATCGCGGCCGGCGCGCGGGACCCCGAGGCCGTCGGGGAGACGCTCGCGCTCTGCGATCCGGCGCCCGTCGCCTCCGCCGAGCTCATGCGGACCTTCGCCCAGCTCTACTCGGGGCGGCAGCCGAGCTACCGGATTCCGACCTCCCTGCTCGAGCGCGCGCTCCGGATCGGGGCCGTCCGGAAGCTCTACGGCGGCACCCCTGCGGAGTCGCTCGTCTACCTCGCGCACCCCGTCACGTTCGACACGACCCGGGCCGACGAGATCCTCGGGCGGGCCGGGCTGCATTGCCCGCGGTTCGTCGACTACGCGCCCAACATCGTGCGGTTCTTCCGTGAACACGAGGACGACGCGGCACTCATTCCAAGGCACTGAGACCGATAGCGTGCGCGGCGATGAAGCCGCTCGCGTTCACCCCTCTCTTCATGGAGCGCGTCTGGGGCGGCCGCGCGCTCGAGGGGCTCGGCAAGGCCCTTCCGGCCGGGCAGCGCGTCGGTGAGTCCTGGGAGATCGTCGACCGGGCCGACGCCCAGAGCGTCCTGGCGACCGGTCCGCACGCGGGCACCGGGCTCAACGCGCTGTGGAGCGGCCCGGACCGCGAGCGCCTCTTCGGCGCACGCTCCCGCGATGCCGGCGACCGCTTCCCGATCCTCGTGAAGCTTCTCGACGCGCGCGAGACCCTCTCCGTGCAGGTCCACCCCCCCGCCTCCGTGGCCGAAGAGCTCGGCGGCGAGCCGAAGAACGAGCTCTGGTACCTGCTCGGCGCCTCCGAGGACGCGCACCTCTTCGCCGGGCTGCGGTCCGGGGTCACCCGGGAGCGCTTCGCGGCCACGCTCGAGGCGGGCGAGGACGTCTCCGGGCTGCTCCACCGGATCCCGGTCGCCGAGGGCGACGCGCTCTTCATCCCCTCCGGGCGCGTCCACGCGATCGGGGCCGGCTGCCTGATCGTGGAGATCCAGCAGAACTCGGACACGACCTACCGGGTCAGCGACTTCGACCGACCGGGCCTCGACGGCCGCCCACGCGAGCTGCACGTGCCGCGAGGCGCTCGCCTCCATCGACTTCGACGACGTCGAGCCGCCGCTGCGCGGACCCGGAAACGGCGTCGTCGAGGCGAACGCCTTCTTCGCCGTGACCCGGCTGACGCTCTCCGACGAGCCGATCGACGTCGCCGTCCCCGGCGAGTGCGCGCTCGTCACGGTGCTCGGCGGCGAGGCGAGCTGCGGGGGACAGCGCTTCGCCCCCGGCTCCTGCTTCCTCGTGCCGGCCAGCGGGGAGCTCCCGGTGGCCGGCCCGTGCGAGGTGCTCGTCGCCGAGCTCCCCGAGGCGCCTAGAGCGCCTTGAGCTCCTCGGTCACGTCGGCGATCGACTTCTTCGCGTCACCGAACAGCATCGACGTCTTCGGGTTGACGAACAGCGGGTTGTCGATGCCGGCGTAGCCGGAGCTCATCGAGCGCTTGAGCACGATGATCGACTGCGATTCGTCGACGTTCAGGATCGGCATGCCGTAGATCGGCGAGTCGGCCTTGGTGCGCGCGTCCGGGTTCGTCACGTCGTTCGCGCCGATGACGATGGAGACGTCGGTGCGGGGGAACTCCCCGTTGATGTCGTCCATCTCCTTCAGCTGCTCGTACGGGACGTCCGCCTCGGCCAGGAGCACGTTCATGTGCCCGGGCATGCGCCCGGCGACCGGATGGATCGCGTACTTGACCTCGACGCCCTTGGCCTCGAGCAGCTTGGCCATCTCGCGGACCGCGTGCTGGGCCTGGGAGACCGCCATGCCGTAGCCGGGCACGACGACGACCTGCCGCGCGTAGGCCATCTGGATGGCGACGTCCGACGCGCTCGTCGAGCGCACCGTCCCGCCGCCGGCGCCGACCGCGCCTGCCGCTGCTTCCACCGAGCCGCCGAAGCCGCCCACGACCACCGAGGTGATCGTCCGGTTCATGGCGATCGCCATCTGCTGCGTGAGGATCGTGCCGGAGGCGCCGACGATCATGCCGGCGACGATGAGTGCCGGGTTGTTCAGCGAGACACCCGCGGCGGCGGCCGCGAGGCCGGTGAACGCGTTCAGCAGCGAGATGACGACGGGCATGTCCGCGCCGCCGATGGGGAGGACAAGCAGGAGCCCGAAGATGCCGGAGAGCACGAGCAGGCCGACGATGAACGCCTCGCTGTCCGCGCCCGCGACGATGGCGACGCCGTAGGCGATCGCCCCGCCGAGGGTGAGGACCTGCGCCGGGAGCTGCAGCTTGCCGAGCGTCCGCGACTTGCCGTCGATGAGCTCCTGGAGCTTCGCGAAGGCGACGTTCGAGCCCCAGAAGGAGACCGAGCCGATGATCGCCGAGAAGACCGAGAAGAGCGCGACGTAGGTGGGCTCGAGCCCGAACGCCTCGGTGGAGCGGAACTCCGCCCACGCGATGAGCGCGACCGCGCCGCCGCCCACCCCGTTGAAGAGGGCGACCATCTGCGGCATCGCGGTCATCTTGACCTTCTGCGCCGCGGGAACCGCGATGGCCGTGCCGACCACGAGCCCGGCCACGATGAGCAGGACGTTGTTGAAGTCCCCGACCAGCAGGGTCGTGACGACCGCGATGACCATGCCGGCGGCGGCGATCCGGTTGCCGCGGACCGCGGTCTTCGGGCCCGTGAGACCGGAGAGGCCGTAGATGAACAGCGAGAAGGCGACCATGTAGAGGGCCGTCTTGAAGTTCGTGTCGGTGAGGAACGAGGCGAGGGTCACTTGGCCACCTCCGACTCGTCGGCCTCGACGAGCTCCTTCGGCTTCTGCTTGAACATCTCGAGCATCCGGTCGGTGACGACGAAGCCGCCGACGACGTTGATCGCGCCGAAGAGCAGCGCGACGAAGAGGATGATCTGCGTACCCACGCCCAGGTCGCGGCCCTCGGCCAGCAGGAGCAGGCCGCCGAGCACGACGATGCCGTGGATCGCGTTGGTCCCCGACATGAGCGGGGTGTGGAGCGTGTTCGGCACCTTCGAGATGACGGCGTAGCCGACGAAGCCCGAGAGCACGAGGATGATGAGGTTCTGGACGAGCGGGCTGGCGCTCGCCGTCTCGCTCGCAGTGGCGATCAGGGTCATGCGGAGGCCTCCTGGGTCTGCTTGGCGCGCTCGTGGACGATTGCGCCGTCGCGGGTGACGGCCGCCCCGGCGATGATCTCGTCGTCCCAGTCGAGGGCGAGCTCGCCCTCCTCGCCGAGCATGAGCTCGAGCAGGGCGCTGACGTTGCGGGCGTAGAGCTGGCTCGAGTGCTCGGGCATGTCGGCCGGCAGGTTCAGCGGCGAGACGATCGTCACGTCGTGGACGACCGTGGTCTGGCCGGGCGTGGTGAGCTCGCAGTTGCCGCCCGTCTCCCCCGCGAGGTCGACGATGACCGAGCCCGGCTTCATGCCCTCGACCGCGGCCGCCGTGACCAGGCGCGGCGCGGCGCGTCCTGGGACCAGCGCGGTCGTGATGACGACGTCGAAGCCCTTCGTGGCCTCGGTGAGCGCCTCCTGCTGCTTGGCGCGCTCCTCTTCCGTGAGCTCCCGGGCGTACCCGCCCTCGCCGCTGGCGTCGATGCCCAGGTCGAGCCACTTGGCGCCGAGCGACTCGACCTGCTCGGCCGTCTCCGGCCGCACGTCGTAGCCGGTGGTCTGCGCGCCCAGGCGACGGGCGGTCGCCAGCGCCTGCAGGCCCGCGACGCCGATGCCGAGCACGAGGACCTTGGCCGGCGGGATGGTCCCGGCGGCGGTCATCAGCATCGGGAAGAAGCGCGTGGAGTGCTCGGCGGCCGAGAGGACCGCCTTGTAGCCCATGACGTTGGACTGGCTCGAGAGCGCGTCCATCGCCTGCGCGCGGGAGATCCGCGGGATCGCCTCCATCGCGAAGGCGGTCGCGCCCTTGTCGCGCAGCGCGGGGATCGTCTCCCCCTTGGTGAGCGGGGCCAGGAAGCCGATGAGGACGGATCCGTCCGCGAGCTTTCCGATCTCCTCCGGGCTCGGCGGCGCGACCTTGACGACCACCTCCGCTCCCCAGGGGTCGCCGAGTGTGGCCCCCGCCGCTTCGTAGAGGCCATCGGGAATGAGGGCCTGCTCACCGGCACCGGGCTCGACGACGACGTCGACCCCCTTGGCCTTGAGCTTCTTGACGACCTCCGGGACGAGCGCGACGCGGCGCTCATCAGGGGCGGTCTCCTTCGGGACTCCGAGACGCATGAAGGCGAGGGAACCTAGTGCATCGGACCCACGGACCGCCGTGCGGTGAGCAGCGGCGACGCGCCGTGTTCCTTCCGGTTGACAGCGTCATCCATACGAGTTCGATCCCTGGGTGAGGGAAGTTGCGGTTCGGCAGGCAGAAAGCGTGCCGAGGCCGCCGGGGGGCGACCTTCCATCGCGTCGCCCACGGCGCGTCTCACACCAAGGGGAACAATGTCTCATCCGAACACTGGGAGCACGCTCGCGCTGACCGCGGGCCTGCTCGCCCTCACGGCCCTCGCGCCGGCGGCCGCGACGGCCGCCGACACCGACTGGACCTGCCGCGCGAGCGCGGCCTATCTCGAGGCCGCGCCGCTCCTGGGCGATGTCCGCATCGAGCCGATCAGCGCGAACGGGGTCGCGAGCGTCGCGAACCCGGATCGCACGCGGTGCAGCACGCAGGACGCAGGCGTCCCGGACATCACGCTCCCGCCGGGGGCACTCGCGCCGCCCGGGCAGATCGCCGTCCGCGCCGCGTTCGCCAAGACGAAGATCACGCCGGAGTCGGGGGCCGAAGAGCGGGCAGTCGATCGGTGCGCAGGGTGGCGTGACGCGTTCGGTCGACATCAACCTCGGGCCGAACGCCGTCCGGGTGGAGGCGGACCTCGTCGAGTCCGCCGCCGAGGGTGCCTGCGTCGCCGGCGCCCCCGTCCTGGCCGGCACCAGCCGGGTCGTCGGGCTGCGGATCAACGGCAACGCGATCGATATTCCCGACGACGGTGCGCAAGCCGACCGTGCTGGACGTCCTTCCGCTCGTCCGCATCGAGCTGAACGGGGAGAATCGATCGGGCACCGCTGCGAGCGGGACGCAGTCGCTGCGGCGGCGGGCACTCGACGTCCAGGTCCTGAGCCTCCTCGGCCAGCCGACGGTGCACGCCGTGGTCGGCGAAAGCGTCGTCGGGCGCTCGGGTGCGGTCTGTGAGGACACTGGCGGACCGACCGGCCCAAGCGGTGCGACGGGCGCGACCGGGGCGACCGGCCCCGGAGGGGCGACGGGCGCGACAGGACCCGGCGGTGCGACCGGCGCCACCGGACCCGGCGGTGCGACAGGCGCCACCGGTGCGACAGGGCCCGGCGGTGCAACAGGCGCAACGGGGCCGGCCGGAAACGACGGCACCACCGGCGCGACGGGACCCGCTGGAAACGACGGCACCACCGGCCCCGCCGGGGCCAGTGGTCCCACAGGACCCGCCGGAACCAACGGAACCAACGGGACCGAACGGGACCAACGGGACCAACGGGACCAACGGAACCGACGGAACCAACGGAACCGACGGGACGAACGGAACCAACGGCGCCGCGGGCCAGAACGGGACGAACGGCCAGAACGGGGCGCCCGGCAAGGACGGGGTCGGGACCGCCGGTCCCGCCGGTCCCGCGGGACCGGCGGGGGCCGCGGGCTCCTCGACGGGCGAGGGCAGCGACGTCAAGGGCGTGGTGTTCGGCTCTTCGCTGCAGCCCTCCGAACGCCTCCTGCGCATCGACGCGAAGCAGCTGACCCTCGGGCGCAGCGGCCTGGCCTCACGCCGCATGCGCATCCGCGTGTACTGCCGCGGCACCGCCGCCACCTCGTGCGCCGGCACGCTGAAGATCCGCACGGCCAAGAAGGTGCGCACCGGCCTCGGCAAGAAGGCGCGCCTCGGGCGGGTGACCTTCGGGTCGGCGGAGATCCAGCTGCCGCGGCGTGCGGTCGGCTACGTGAAGCTCCCGGTCGAGTCGCCCAAGCAGAAGCTGCTCGCCAAGCGGCTCAAGTCGGTCTCCGTGGTGATCTCCGCCACGGTCATCGACGGGACGGGGCGGCGCCAGGTCATCTCCCGCACCGTCCGGCTGCGCACCCGGTAGGTCGTCCGGTGGTGCGGCGCTCGTGGGCGCCGCACCGCCGCTGGTGAGGTGCCCGGCCGCGTGCGGGGCGCGCGGCGGCCCCCCGTGTTCCCGGCCCGTCGCGCGCCGCGCACGCGGCCGGGACCGCGCGTCAGAACGCCCGCATGGACCGCCACGCGGCGACCAGGCGCACACCCGTCAGCTGCGCGTCGCCCACCGTCCGTTGGCTGGATCCCGCCTTTGGCCCGATGATCGGGAACGGCTTGCGGGAGAGCGCCGTGAGCGCCTGCGCGGTGACCCAGACCGGTGTCTGGGAGGAGGTCCGGGAGTAGCGGACCGCACCGTCGGGCGCGGTCAGCGACTCGAGGTAGGCGATCGGGTTGCGCGCTCCCTTCCGCCGCACCTTGCCGATCGTGCGGCCGGCCGCGACGAGGCCCTGCACCGCCCAGGCGGTCGACTGACTGTTGGAGCCGCTGCCGGGCGCGAGCGAGAAGCCGCCGTCCCCGTTCTGGCGTCGGACGAGGAAGGACGCGGCGCGCCGCACGGGCTTCGACCGCGTGGAGCGGCCGGCCGACCGCAGGCCCTGGAGCGCCGCCGCGGTGTCGTCGACGCCGCTCGGACCGCCGCGGCCGCCGAAGTTGAAGCCGCCGTCGCGGTTCTGCTGTCCTGCGAGCCAGCGCGGCGGCGCGGCGGACGCGCGAGTCCCGGGTCGAACGGCCGCTCGCGCGCAGGGAGAAGATCGCGAAGGCCGTCGTGTTCACGAGCCCGTCGAAGGAGCCGTCCGGGTCCTGGCGGCGCGCGAGCTTTCCGGGCAGCCCCCCGGCGGAGACACGGCAGGCGCGGAGGCCGAGGATCGTCCGTTCGATGTCGCCCGTCTCCCGGACGCGCCGCGCGTCGCGGCGAAGGGTCCCGATGAGCCCCGTGCCGCAGCGTTCGCCGGCGGCTCCGAGCCCCATGGCGGCCCAGGCGGAGTAGAGCGGGCTCGAGGCCTCCCCCACCTCGCCCCCGAAGCCGCCGTCCGTCGTTCTGGGCGGCGGTGAGGTAGCCGACCGCGTCGGTCCGCGCGCTCGCGCTCGCCGGAGGCGCGGCGACGATCAGCCCGCCCACGCAGACGAGGGCGACGAGGACGACCGCGAGCGGCTGCGCGGAGGCAGCGGGCAGCGGCGTCCATTCGATCTCCAGGCGAGTCGCGGAAGCGCTGCAGGGAGCGGACGAGCGCAGGCCCGAAGGCGAGGCAGAAGACGACGTTGCCGATGGCGTGGGCCAGGTTGAAGCTCAAGGAGACTCCCGAGATCGCGAGGTACTGGTCGAGGGTGTGCTGCCCGGTGAAGGTCACCCAGGTGGAGAAGTCCATGATGGCCCCGAAGAGCAGGCCGGCCGCCCCGCAGCAGAGGGCGAGCGGAACACGGCGCAGCCGGCGGCGGCTGAGCACGGCGAGGCCCGCGCCGAGAAGGCCGCACAGCCCCCAGGCGCCCATCTGCCACGGCGTCCACGGCCCCTGCCCGAAGAACAGGTTGGAGGCGAGCGCGGTGACGGCGCCGACGACGAAGCCGGGGGCCCCGCCGAGCACGTAGCCGGCGAGCAGGATGATGTCCGTGCTCGGCTTGACGTTCGGGAACGGGGCGAACGCGATCCGCCCCACGACCGCGAGAGCGGCGAGCGTCGCGACGAGCGCGAGCGTTCCGGCGCTCGGGCGGGAGCGCTCGTACCAGGCGAAGCCGAGCGCCAACGCGAGGGCGAGCACGCCGAAGGAGGCGGCGAGCCAGCTCACGGCTGCGGCTCCAGCGTGAGCTTGCCGCGGAGCAGCGCGGCGCCCTCCTCCGGGCGGAGCACCCCGCCCTCCCCGCCGAGGATCCGGGCGGTCTCGGTCGCGAAGTACCAGCCGCCCGTGAGCACCTCGGACGCCGGGCCGTCGGCGATGGGTCGGCCGTCGGCCAGCAGGACGACCCGCGCGCAGACCGCGGCGGCGAACTCGGCGTCGTGGGTGGCGACGATGACCGCGGCGCCGCGTCCCGCGAGGGCGCGAAGCCGGTCGGCGAGGTCGCCCTTGGCGCCCCGGTCCATGCCCCGGGTGGGCTCGTCGAGGCAGACGACCGCCGGCGGGTCGCCGTCGAGGTCCCCGAGGACGACCGCGAGCGCGAGCCGCTGGCGCTCCCCGCCGCTCAGGTCGCGCGGGTGGCGGGACGGGTCGAGGTGGCCGAGCCCGGCGGCGGCCAGTGCGGCGGCGCTCGCCTCCTGGCCGATCTGCTCGTGGAGCGCGTAGTCCCCCGGGTTCTGGAGCAGCAGCGCGACGCGGCCGGCCGCCGTCACGCGTCCCCGGGTCGGCGCGAGCAGGCCGTTAGCGTGCCGCAGGAGCGTCGACTTCCCGGCGCCGTTGCGGCCCATGAGGGCCACGCGCTCGCCCGGTTCGACCGCGAGGTCGACAGCGCGGAGGACCGTGCGGCCCCCGTTGCGCTCATGCCACACGTCGGAGAAGCGGAGCGCCGCGGTGTCCGGCGCGCGGCGCCCCGGGAGGATCGAGCGACGCTCCCCGCTCGCCCCCGCCGAACTGGCCAGTCTTTTCCGGTTGGGGGCGGGTAAAGGCTGGGCGGTTCCTTCCCCGGTGGGGCCGGGAACGGCTGCCGCGCCGAGCAGGCCGTGGGCGCGCAGGGTCGCCCGGGCCTCCTTGACGCCCGCGGGGGGCGGGGTGAGGCCCGCGCGGGCGAAGAGCCTCGCGCCTGGGGTCTGCAGCGCGGGGGCGTGCTCGGCCGCCCAGGTGAGGAACGCGCGGGGCGGCGCGTCACAGGCGACCTCGCCGTCGGCGAGCACCACGACCCGGTCGGCGGCGCCGAGGCAGCGCTCGAGCCGGTGCTCGGCCAGGACGATCGCGGTCCCCCACTCCTCGTTCAGGCGGCGCAGGAGCCAGACGAGCTCGTCCCCGGCAACCGGGTCGAGCTGCGACGTGGGCTCGTCGAGGAAGACCACCTCGGGCCGGCCGGCCAGCGCCGCCCCCAGCGCGACCCGTTGGAGCTCGCCGCCGGAGAGCTCGTGGGTCGGGCGCTCGAGCAGCCCCTCGACGCCGAGCGCGAGCGCCGCCTCCTCCACCCCACGCGCGACGGCGGCCGCGCTCGCGCCGCGGTTCTCGAGGCCGAAGGCGAGCTCGGCGCGCACCGTCCCGAGCACGCACTGGGTCTCCGGGTCCTGGAAGAGCGTTCCCGCGACGCTCGCGATCGCGCCCGGTCCGTGCTCGCGGGTGTCGAGCCCGCCGGTGCGCACCCGCCCGGCGAAGCGCCCGCCGTGCGTGTGCGGGACGAGGCCGCAGGCGGCGCGCAGCAGCGTCGACTTGCCGCTCGCCGACAGGCCCGCGAGCACCACGAACTCGCCGTGGGCGACCTCGAGGTCGACCCCCCGCAGCGCGGGGGACGGCGCCCCGGGGTAGGTGTAGGTGAGCTGCTCGACGCTGAGGACGCTCACCGTTCGACCCCCCGGTGATCGGCGAACGGGAGCAGCGCGGCCAGGACGATGAGCCCACCCAGGAGTGCTTCGGCGGGTCCTGCGTCGAGCCGCAGCAGCGGGTAGGCGCTCAGCCCCGCAACGCCCGCGAGCGGCGCGGCGACGGTGAGCGCGAGGAGGACGAGCGTCGCGCCCGCGAAAGCGCGGTCGTGGCGGCTCCACGGCTGCGGCGAGCGGGACGCGGAGCGTCGCAGGGGCGGGCGCGGCGTACCCGCGGACCTCCAGGGTCGCCGCAACGTCCCCGGCCCGGTCGAGCGCGCCGGAGGTGACCGCGCGCAGGACGGCCAGGCGTGCGGCCGGGCCGTTGCCACCGCCCCCGTCGGGCCGACAGCGGCGGGCCTCCTCAAGCCGTCGCGCGTCCCGCGCCAGCACCGGGACCAGGCGCACGGCGAGCACCGCGGTCAGCGCGGAGCGGAAGGAGACCCGGCGCAGGAGGCGGAGCAGCTCGTCGGGATCGATGGCTGCGGAGAAGAGCGCGCAGGAGAGGACGACGAGCAGCACGCGGACCCCGTCGAGGGCGCCGTAGACGAGCGCTTCGACCGTGAGATCGACCTGGCCGAAGGGCGGGACGTTGCCGAGCTGCGCGAAGACCGTGAGGCCCTCGCGCACGACGAGCGGGTTGATGAGCGCGATCGCGAGCGCCAGCGGGACGGCCAGCCGCGCGGCGCGTGCGACCTCCCGTCCCACCCGGGCGCCCCGCGCGGCCCCGACGACCGCCACGGCGAGGGCCGCGAGGACGATCGGGTGGTGCGTGGCGAGGATCGCCGCCACGAGCATCAGGCAGTAGGCCGCCCCCGCGGCGGCGCGCGCGGCGTGCAGTGGGCTGGCCAGCCGCCGGTAGCGCACCTCAGGGCCCGCTGGGCTCCGGCACGTTCGCGCCGCCGGGAGCGTCCGGGTCGGGTTCGGGTGCGTTCGCGTCCCCGCGGGCGTCCGGGGCCTCGCGCTTGACGGAGGGCACGTCGACCGCCCGGCCGCCGGCGATCGCGAGCGCGAAGTGGCCGCCGAGGTTGCCCTCCTGCAGCGCGTCTGCCGCCGCGGCGAGGCCCTCGTCGTCGGTCCCCGTGATGATCCACACGGGGCGTCCGCCCTCGAAGCGCGTGGCCGCGATCAGCCCGCTGCCGGGCCCGAGCGTCCGGACGACCTTCCCCGTGGGATCGAGGACGTCGATGCTCTTGCCGTCCCGGGCCGGGCGCGCGTAGACGCCGCTGGCCTTCGGGCCGTTCTCGAGGTTCTGCACGGTCTCGTCGGCCCGGATCTGGTTCCACTGCCCGACGATCACCCGGTTGGTCTCCTGGGCGGTCGAGCCCTGCAGGCGGCCGCGCCCCGCGACGACGCCGACGTCGCCGAACCGCTTGCCCGCGGACTCGCAGCCCTGCGAGCGCGCCTCGGTGCATTCCAGCCGGGTCGGCAGCCGCTCTCCGTCGTAGCCGTGGAGGAACGGCTCGGGGAACGAGCCGACCACCGCGGGAACGGACTGGGTGGCTCCCCAGTCGTGACGGTCCCACCAGATCCGGTCGCTCGCGCGCACCTTCACGGCGGTCGCGCCCTTCTCGGCCTGGACGCCGTTGACGTAGAAGAACCAGTCGTAGGGGCGGCCGTTCTCCCGCCCGCCGCCGCGCCCGGCGATCGACTGCACGAACCCGCCGCCGAACCGCGTCTCGACCTCCTCGTTGCGCTGCAGGAGCCGCATCACCGTGTCCGACGCGGCGCTCTTCGGCGCATCGATCTCGTCGACGGTGACCGCGCCGAAGTCTTCGGTGACGAGCAGCCGCAGGGAGGTCGAGGGCGCGCCGCTGCCGACCGAACACCCGCCGAGGACGAGCCCGGCGAGGCTCGCCGCGAGCACGGGAGCGACGCGGCCCCGGATGCTCACCGAGCGCCTCCGGGCAGCGCTGGGACGTACCGCCCGCGCTTTGCGCTGATCCGCCAGGACCCGCTGAGGCCCCCGAAAGAGACGCGTCCACGGCGGTCCGTGCGGCCGCTGCGCCGCCGGCCGCGGCTGTCGCGCACCCGGACGAGAGCGCTTCTGACGCGGATCCCGCGACCTCGATCGTCGTAGGCCATGACCCGGACGCTTCGTGCACCTACCCGGGTCGCGACGAGGGTCCGCTGGCACCCACGCTGGCCGAGCACGCACCAGAACCAGGTGACGTGATCGCCCGAGCCGAGCCGCCGCCCGTTGCCAAAGGAGCCGGACGGGTTCGCCGCGCTGGCCGTTCCGGCCCGCCGACCGACCTTGTAGGCCCAGCCGTCACGGCCCCGGTTGGTCGTGCGCCCGATCGTCCGGACGAAGAACGTCGAGGCGGTGCACGAGCCCGACGCGGTCACGCCGAGCGGCAGCCGCAGGGCCGCCAGAGCGGCCAGCGGTGTCGCCTCGGGCACCGCACAGGTCCGCCCGCCGATCCGCAGGCGCGCGGCCCCGGCGCTCGCGGCCCGCGGTGCGCGCACGACCTTCCCGCCGGGGCCGATCACGCTGACGCTCACCCGCGGGGCCGCGGCCTGCGCGCCGGCCGCCGGCAGGCAGACGACAGCGCAGGCCACGACGGCCGCGAACGCCCTACTTGACGAAGAAGACCACACGGTTGCGACCCCGCTGGTAGCTCTTGGTCTGGTTGCCGGCGCGGTCCTTGACGATGACGTCGAGCACGTACCGGCCCTTCTCGAGGTCCTTCGGGAGGAGGTACTCCCAGGTGCGGTCACTGCCGACCTTGAAGGTGCGCGAGCTCTTGATGGAGCACTTGCGGGTCCGGACGAACTCCTCGCGCTCGCTCGACCCGACGTACTTGAAGCAGCGGTTGCCGTCCCGGCGCGAGAGCCGCAGACGGACCTCGTCGACCCCGACGAGATCCTCGTCGACGGTGCCCTTGAGCTCCCGCGGCGCGCTGCCGAACTTGTACGTCTTCTGCTCCTGGACGGAGGTGATCTTGGCGAAGCTCGACGTGTCGTCGCCGCCGAAGAGCGGGCCGCTGGGAGCCGGCGTCGTCGTCGGTCGCGGGCTGGCCCGGCGCGCTGGTGCCGCAGAAGCCGTCGGCCCCGTCGGTCACGCAGACGCTGACCGCGTTGGAGCGGATCGCGCCGGTCTTGCTCGCCTTGAAGGCGTTCGGGCCGCGCTGCGTCAGGGGAGCCGTGACGATCTTGCCGTCGGCACCGGAGCTCTTGCCCGCCGCGGCGGCGCCGGCGACGGGCGCCTTCGTCCCCGCGTCGCTCACGGTGAGGGTCGCCGACGCCCCGGGGGCCACGGTGGCCGGACCGGTCAGCCCGAGCAGCTGCTCCGAGCCGTCGCCGTAGGCGAAGAGGACGTCGTCGCCGTTGCTTGATCGGGTCTCCGCAGCCGCCGACCTGGGAGGACACGTTGTTCTTGTACTCGGCGAGGAACTTGAAGGTGTTCGGGTCGTAATCGACGTTCTCGCCGTTGATGCGGGTGAACGAGGCGCCGAACTGGCCGAAGGTGCCCGAGCAGCTCGAAGCCGCTCTGCTCGGAGGCCTGGGCCAGCGCCGTGTTGCGGGTCGGCGAGGGGACCGTCGTGGTTCCGCTCGAGCCGGTGCCGTCGCACTGATAGGTCTGGGCGCTGTTGGAGAACTTGAAGGTCCGCGTGTCGACGGTGACCTTCTGCTCGACGAGCGTCTTCGTCGGTCCTTCGACGCGCAGGTCGACGGTCGCGGGCACGGCGAGCGCGGGCGCGGCCGCGGCGAGCGTGAGAGCACCGGCGAGCACGCCGGTACGGATGATGGACTTCATGGGAGGGCCTCCCCTTTCCACGGGGGTTGGTGGCTTGTCGGCCGGAGGTAGGTCTCCTGGCTCCCGGGCCCCTCCTCGCGCCTTCCCGGAACCGACTCGGTCCCAGTGGCTCGCGTCATGCGTGCGAGGGGGTTCGTGCCCGGTCACAGTGGCGGGTCCGCGCCGGATTCACACCGGACTTCCCTTACACCACCGACCGTTCTTGACGAGAGCAAGGCTAGCGTGCCGACGCCTAATACAGTCGCCGACCATGACCGTCAACCTGACCCGGATCTACACGAAGCTCGGCGATGCGGGCGAGACGCACCTGGGCGACATGTCCCGCGTGGCGAAGACCCACCCGCGCGTGGAGGCCTACGGGGAGGTCGACGAGCTGAACGCCCACGTCGGGCTCGCGCTCACCGTCGACGGGATGCCGGAGGCCTACGTGGCGTGGCTGCGGCAGATCCAGAACGACCTGTTCGACCTCGGCGCCGACCTGTCGGTCCCGCACGAGGGCGACCGTTCACGCCTGCGCGTGAAGGAGGTCCAGGTCAGCTGGCTGGAGGAGCGCTGCGACGAGGTCAACGCGACGCTCGCCCCGCTCAAGAGCTTCGTCCTGCCCGGTGGGACGCCCGCCGCGGCGCACCTGCACGTCTGTCGCACGGTCTGCCGCCGGGCGGAGCGTCGCGCGCTGCTGGTCGAGGACGGCAACCCGGAGGTCCTGCGGTACCTGAACCGCCTCTCCGACCTCTTCTTCATCCTCTCCCGCGGGGCCAACGGCGGCGAGGAGCCGCTGTGGGAGCCGGGGAAGTCGCAGGGCTGAGCCGGGCCGCTCAGGCGGCCCGCACGCCCCGGGCGAGCCCTAGGACGAGGAGCACCGCCGAGCCGGCGATCCCGCCCGCGCCGACGACGAAGGTGGAGTGCTCGGCCGCGTACTGAGCGACCTCGTCGGGGCGGGAGAGCGCGATGAGCGTCACCACGGCGGCTCCCGCGGAGCCGAGCGCGATCGGGCCGATGGCGTCGACCGGCCTCGAGCGGATGCGCGGATCGCGCGCCACGCTCGGCCGCCGCTGCTCCAGCCACAGCAGCCCGGCGACCGCCGCGAGCGTCCAGGTCATCGCCACCAGGAACCCGCCGAGGACGTCGGACGGGAAGTGCCAGCCGAGCGCGAGGATGGAGTAGGAGACGCTGATGGCGAAGAGCGCACCGACGGCGGCCACGGTCGGCCGGGCCCGCGCCGGCGAGACGAGGATCGCGCAGAGCGCAAGGGTCATGGCGGCCGTCGCGTGGCCGCTCGGCCAGGACGCGGCGGCGATCTGTCCGGTGCCGAGCCACTCGTCGTAGCGCGGCGAGGCCAGAAGCGGCTTCAACGTCTGGGTCGTGTAGCCCGTGGCGACCAGTAGGCCGATGACGACGCCCGCCATCCGGTACCGGCGGCGAAGGACCGCGACGCCGATCAGTCCGAGGCCGATGAGCGCGTAGGAGCGCGGGTCGGCGAGCCGGGCGAGGTCGTCGAGCACCGGCGTCACCCGCGGCCGGTTGAGCTGCGTGAAGCCGAACAGGGTCGCCGAGTCCCGCGACTGCGCGACCGGGACCAGATAGGCGAGGACGCCGGTCACCGCCAAGCCGATCAGGCTGGCCAGCGCGCCGAGAAGCGGGATGCGCGGGGAACGGAACACCTGCCTCAAGGGTACTCCCGCGCCAGGCTGTCGCGCCCTGCGTTCGGGCGCCCCTGGCCTCGGGCAGTTCGGAACCATGGTCCTCCGTCCGCTCGTCCCGCTCGTCCTCTCCCTCGGCGCGCTCTCCCTCGCCGCCTGCGGGAGCGACGTGGCGTCCCCGCCTACCGGCAACACCGCATCGGCCCCGAGCTCGGCCCCCGCTGCCACCTACGGTCTGCCGGAGGCCGAACGGGCGCTCCGCGACGGCGGCCTCGACCTCCTTCGTCACGGCAACGGCTCCGCCCTCCAGGAGGGGCTCGAGCCGGAGCCGCGGACCTCGGAGACCTACACCGTGCAGGACAACTCGCAGCTCGACCTCCTGGTCTTTCCGACCCCGCAGGACGCAGAACGCGCCGCGCCCACCGTCGACGGTGAGAAGATCGTGAAGCAGGGTGGGCAGAGCGCCCGGGCCGGGAACCTCATCCTCGTCGTCTCCGGCGGGCTCGACGATCGGGCCAGCTACAAGGCCGCCTTCGACGCCTTCGGGAAGCTCGCCGACCGCGCGCAGTAGCCCGGCGTCACCACGCCGCTCCCCGGTGCACGCGCCGGCCCGCCGGCAGGAGCGTCCGGTTCTGCGCCGAACGGGTGCCCATGCCCGTCGTCGCCCCCGCCCCGCCCGCCCCCACGGCCGCGGCCCTCGTGCCCGGCTGGATCGGCTCCCGCGCCTACGACGCCGACGGGGCCCGGATCGGGTCCGTCGCCGACGTGCTCTTCGAGGAGCACGGCAGCGCACCGGGGTGGCTCCTGCTGTGCCTTCCCCGGACGGAGGATCGATACGTCCTCGCTCCCGCGCGCGGCCTCCGCCACCGCATCGACGGCGTGCAGCTTGCCTGTGACCGGGAGCTCGTCCGCAGCGCCCCGTGCGCGGACGCGCCGCCGGACTCGCTGATGAAGCGCCACGCCGCGGCCCTCGCCGCGCACTACCGCGTGCGCTGCGGTCCCGGTCCGTGGCACGGCGTCGTCGAGCCGATGCTCGTCGGCACCGGCGTGCGGATGCGCGCCGGCCGGCCGAGCTGAGCTACGTGAGCGGCCGTCTCGCGCGGGTGCGGGAGGCCGCCGGCTCGCGTGCGAGGCAGGCGCTTTCGACCGTCGGGCGCGCGATCCAGGGCTTCGCGGACGACGGATCCACCCAGTCGGCCGCCGCCATCTCCTACTACGGGCTGTTCTCGCTGTTCCCCCTGGCCATCCTCGCGGTGGCGGCCTTCAGCCTTGTCGCCGACGACGCGAACGCGCGCTCGCGCATCATCGAGCTCGTCCTCGACAACGTGCCCTTGCGAGAGGATCGGGGCCGGCGCGAGCTTGAGGATCTGCTCACGAGCGTCACCGAGCAGGCGCGCGGCTTCGGGGTCACCGGCGTCTTCGGCCTGTTGTTCGCCGCCAGCGGGGTCATGGGCGCGATCCGCAACGCGCTCAACAACGCGTGGGACGTGGAGGACAGGCGTCCGCTCGTCCAGGGGAAGGCGGTCGACATCCTGCTCGTGATCGGGCTCGGCACGATCGTCCTCGTCTCCTTCGTGATCACGCTGGCTGCTCGCCTGACCGCGTCGCTGAGCGCCGATCTGGAGGACTTCCTCGGGCCGGCGGGGTCGGTCGTGCCCCGGCTGCTGCTCGAGCTCGGGCCGCTGTTGCCGATGCTCGTGGCTTTCGGCGCCTTCGCGCTGCTCTTCAGCGTCGTGCCCGCCTGCGAGACACGCTTCCGCGACGTCTGGCCCGGAGCGGCGGTCGCGGCGGTCGGCTTCGAGCTCGCGAAGGCGGGGTTCGCGGTCTACCTGGCGAACTTCGCGAACTACGGCGCGGTCTACGCGTCCTTGGCGGCGATCGTCGCCTTCCTGGTCTTCCTCTTCGTCACCGCGAACGTCGCGCTCTTCGGGGCGCAGGTCGCGGTCGCCTGGCCGCGCGTGAGGGACGGCGACCCCGAGCCGGGCGGCGACGGCCCGCCGCTCGGCGAACGGGTCCGCCACGGGCTCGCGCGGCTCTTCGTGCGTGAAGGCGACTAGGCGAGCGCCATCGCCGCGAGCGCGCGGGCGAAGCGCGTCTGCGGTGCGAGGGCCGCGACGGTGCGGGCGTCGGCGATGGTGTCGACGTCGAGCAGGGAAGGGAGATCGACGATCCCGAGGCCGAGCTCCACGAGGCGCGCGCGCTGACGGGCGCCGGTCTCCTCGACGCTCATCGGGACGCCGGTGAAGACGGCCCGATCCGGGGTGCGCAGGCCGATCGCCCAGTAGCCGCCGTCCTCGCTCGGGGCGTAGACGCTGGGTTCGCTCCCGAGCGCCTCGAGGCCCTCGGTGAGGTGCGCGGCGGTGAGCTGCGGGGTGTCCATGCCGACCAGGAACGCGGGGTCAGCGACGTCCTCGAAGGCGGCGGCCAGGCGCTCTTCGAGGCCGTCACCGCGCTGGGCGATCACCTCGAAGCCGTCCGGGAGCCAGGGTCCCGGCGAGCCCTCGAGCACGATGACGCGCCTGGCGACCGGGGTGGCGAGGACGGCGGCAAGCGTGTCCTCGAGCGCGGCCTGCGCGAGCTCGGCGGCCTGCTCCGGGGTGCAGGGCGGGCACAGGCGGGTCTTCGACCGACCGGCGACGGGGGCCTTGGCGATGACGATGAGCGCCTCGCCGCGGGGGCCCTCGTCGGCGTGGGGCGCGGGGGTGCTCACGCGCCCGTCTCCCGCGCGACCTTCGCGTCGACCTCGGAGAGCACCTTCAGCATGTCCCGCACGGCCTTGGCCGTCCCGCCGACCGTGCCGGTGACCTTCGACTTGCCGCCGTCACGGGGTCCGTAGGAGACGGAGCGCTCTTCCACCCGCCAGCCGGCGGCGGCGGCGCGCAGGACCATCTCCAGCGGCCAGCCGAAGCGGCGATCGGTGATGCCGAGGGCGAGCAGCTCGGTGCGGCGCGCGGCGCGCATCGGGACCGAGGTCGGTGGTGCGGATGCCCGAGCGGCGGCGCAGCTCGAGCCCGAGCACGCGGTTGGCCAGGCGGGCGTGCGGGGGCCAGGCGCCGCGGGTGGTCGGCTTGCGCGTGCCGAGGACGAGGTCGGCGCGGCCCTCGGCGACCACGTCGGAGAGCGCGGTGAGCTCCCGGGGGTCGAGGGAGCCGTCGCCGTCCATGAAGCAGACGATCTCCGCGGTGGCGGCCGTGAGGCCCGCGAAGCAGGCGGCGCCGAAGCCCTTGACGGGCTCGTGGACGACCTGTGCGCCGTGCTCACGCGCGATCTCGCCGGAGCCGTCGCGTCGAGCCGTTGTCGACGACGATCGCCCGAAAGCCCTCGGGCAGGCGCGCGAGGACGCCCGGGATGGCCTGGGCCTCGTCGAGGACGGGAATGATCACCTCACGCACCCGCGGCACCCTAGACGTCCACCCCTCCCGACACGTCGAGATGTCTTGTCTCACCCGTGGAGGGGGATTCAAGACATCTCGACGCGCCGGTGGGGCCGCGTAGCCTCCGGGCCATGCGCGTCCTGCTCACCGGCGGTGCCGGCTTCATCGGTTCCCACATCGCCGACCAGCTCCTGGCCGAGGGTCACGAGGTGGCGATCCTCGACAACCTCCACCCCGCCGCCCACGGCGGTCCGCCCGCGTTCCTGCCGGAGGGCGCCGAGTGGACCGAGGGCGACGTCCGCGACGCCGACACGGTCCGCGTGGCGCTCCGGGGCGCCGACGCCGTCTGCCATCAGGCCGCGATGGTCGGCCTCGGCACGGACATCGGTGACATCGCCGACTACACGAGCCACAACGACCTCGGCACCGCCGTCCTGCTCCGCGAGCTCGCCGCGGCCTCCTTCACCGGCCGGCTCGTGCTCGCCTCGAGCATGGTCGTCTACGGGGAGGGCCGCTACGCCTGCGCCACCCACGGGATCGTCCGGCCCGGGCCACGGCGGGTGAGCGACCTCGACGCCGGCCGCTTCGAGCCGCCCTGCCCCGTCTGCGGGGAGCCGCTCACCCCCGAGGCGATCACCGAGGACGCCCCCGTCGACCCGCGGAACGTCTACGCCGCGACGAAGCTCCAGCAGGAGCACCTGGCCTTCGCCTTCTCGCGGGAGACGAACGTCCCCGTCACCGCGCTCAGGTACCACAACGTCTACGGCCCGCGGATGCCCCGCGACACCCCCTACGCGGGCGTCGCCTCGATCTTCGCCTCCTCCCTGGCCGCCGGCCGCGGCCCCCGTGTCTTCGAGGACGGCGGGCAGACCCGCGACTTCGTCCACGTCCGCGACGTCGCCCGCGCGAACCTCCGCGGGCTGCTCGCCGAGGAGCCGGTCCCGGGCGCCTTCAACGTCTGCTCGGGCCACCCCCGGACCGTCGGCGACATGGCCCGCGCGCTGCACGCCGCCTACGCGCCGGGAACCCCCGAGCCCGAGGTGACGGGGCAGTACCGGCTCGGCGACGTCCGCCACGTCTTCGCCTCGGCCGAGCGGGCGCGGGACGTCCTCGGCTTCCGCGCGAACGGAGGATTTCGACGCCGGGATGATCGAGTTCGCGAGCGCACCCCTGCGGGCGACCGCGGGATAGGTTCGGACGATGCCGATCGACCAGTCCCAGGTGGGCCAGCTCGCCGCCCAGCTCATGCAGGAGCTCGAGGACCAGTACGGCGAGGACGCGACCCTCGAGCGGGTCGCGCTGATCGTGGCGGTCGCCCACGACGAGGACAAGCTGACCGTCCACACCCAGTTCACGCCCGACAGCCCGCCGTGGACCCAACGTGGCCTGCTCGAGTACGCGGCGCGCCACGTCGCGCCCTGAGCCCTAGCCGGCCCCCGCCTCGTACCCCCTGCGTGCTCGAAGCCTGGGGAGCCCCCGCCGCCGCCCTCGCCACCCCCACGCCGGCCGACGACCTCGTGCCGGGCGGGCAGCCCTGGGTGCGGGCGGTCGAGGTCGCCGCGCCGCCCGCGATCCTCTGGCGCTGGCTCTGCCAGCTGCGCGCCGCGCCCTACTCCTACGACTGGATCGACAACCTCGGCCGCCGCTCGCCGCAGCAGCTCACGCCGGGTCTGGAGCAGCTGGAGATCGGCCAGAAGCTCTTGATCACCTTCCACGTCGCCTCCTTCACCCCCGGCGAAGAGCTCACGATCCTCACCCGGCCCCGCTCGCGCCTGCTCCCGCCCTTCGCGGTGACCTACGTCATCGAGCCGAGCGGCACCGGAAGTCGCCTGAGCGCCCACGTCCGCGTCGGCGCGCCGCCGGCGCTCCCCGGTCCCTTCGCTCGGGCCGCACTCGCCGCACTGTGCGCCGGGGATCTCGTGATGATGCGCCGCCAGCTCCTCAACCTGAAGCGCCTCTCCGAGCGCGACGCACGCCTCGCCGGCCACTGATCGCCAGACTCCACGGCATGGACCTCGTGGAGCTCGACGCGACCCTGCGGCGGCTCGGGCTCCCGGATCACCAGTCGCAGATGGGTGGCGGCTGGGAGCGGGTCGGGCGGGACCGAGCCAGCCTCATCGTTCAGAACGACCGGAGCCCCGCGGATGTCGTGGACTTCGGGAGCGAGGACGCGCTCTGCCGGTGGCTGCTCACGCGGAGCCTGCTCGCCCAGCCGCCGGCCGCCCGTCGGGTCCCGCGCGCCCCGCGCCTGCTGCCGCCGAGCGTCGCCCCAGACCGGGCCCACCCCGGCCAGCCCGGCGACCCGCCGGGTCTCCGCTGGGAGCGCGCGTTCGCACCGCTCTCACGGCTGGCCGCCCGCGGGGCCGGCGTCGTGATCACGGAGGACACCGGCTCGCTCCTAGCCCGCGGCGGCGACGGCGCGCTCGTCCAGCAGGTGATCGAGGTCACGACGGGTCGGGTGCGGTGGGCCCGACCGGTGTGGCCCCCCGCGGCGACCCCGACGGTGGGCGTCGCCGACGACTGCCTGCTGAGCTGGGCCCACGGCCGCCTCACCGGCCACGACCTGACCTCGGGCGAAGAGCGCTGGCAGGTGCGGGCTCGGCAACGCCCGCGACTGCTGGCCTACGCGCCCGGCCGCGCCGTCCTCACCACGGGCGGTGTCGCCGACGCCCAGCTCGCCGCTTGGGGGATCGACCTCGCGGACGGGCGGACGGTCTGGAAGGAGACCACCTCCGACCCCGTCTACGCCCTCGCCGGCCCGGAGGCCCGCACCGCGCTGCACCGGATCGAGCAGCGGAAGCACGAGCTCGTGCTCAGCGAGATCACCGTCGACGACGGTGCCCGCCGGGTCCTCACCCGCGTGCCGTGTCCGTCCGGGTACCGCGGCGCGCACCTGATGCTGCTCTTCCACGAACGGGACGAGCGGGGCGAGCTCGCGCTCGTCCGGGGCCGCGCGGAGCGACGCCAGAGCGACGTCGGGACGCGACTCGGCGACCTCGTGCTCCTGGTCGATCGGGACGAGCTGGTCGTGATCGACCCGGAACCCGACTTGGATCGCCACCGGTTCACGGCCGGCGCCGACGCTGGGCATCTCCTCCACCTCCCGACCCTCCCGCAGGAAGGGACCACGACGCTGTTCTCCCCGGCGGAAGGACGCGAGCTCTGGGCGCGCCCGGGCGGCGGGAAGCTCGTCCACCGGCGCCCCGGGCTCACGATCCTCACCACGAGAGCGGACGGTCCGCGGACGGTCGCGATCGACGACGGCGGCCAGCTGCGCTGGAGCGCCCCGGGGGCTGCCGTGGTCGTCCGGGCCGAGGAGGTCTGGCTCTCGGGCGAGGACGGGCTGCTCGGCGTCGGCCTCGAGGACGGAGCCGAGCGCTGGCGCGCGCCTCGCCCCTCCCCCGCTCCCATCCCCTGGTCGGCGCCGAACGGTCGCAGCGGGTACCGCGAGGACGACGGCCACGTGGTCTGGACCTCCGACGACCGGCTGCTCGCCCTGGGTTCGGTCGCGTGAGCCAGACCGACGCCCCAGGGCCCCTGCTGGTCCCTCCGGGAGCGGGACCGGCGCTGGACCGTGCCGCGCTCGACGCCGCGCTCTCTCGCCTCGGGCTTCCCGATCACATCGAGCTGCTGCGCCGGCGGTGGCAACGCGTCGCGACCGATCCGTGGCGGGTCGTCCAGGACGACGACCGCGGCATGACCCACGAGACGGCGTTCACGGACGAGGACGCGCTCTGCCGCTTCCTGCTCGTCCGCGCACTAGTCGCCGACCCGCCCGCGGCGGCGCACCTGCCGGCCGTCCCCCGCGTCGTCCCGATGGGCGAGCCGGCGGCGGGCGACGAGTCCCCACCAACCGGCAGGACTCCGACGGAGCGCTGGCGGCGCCAGCTGGCTCCCCTCTCCCGCCTGGTCGCCCGGGGCGGTGGAACGCTCGTCGTCGAGGACACGACGTCCCTGTTCGCGCACGGGCCCGACGGGGCGCTCGCGCAGGTCGCGCTCGAGCTCGCGACCGGTCAGGTGCGCTGGGAGCGGCCCGTGTGGCCGCCCGTCGCAGAGCCGACCGTCGGTATCGCGGACGACTGCCTGCTCTCGTGGGGCCACGGCCGGCTGTCAGCGCGTGACCTCGCCTCGGGGGACGGGCGCTGGACCGTCGCCTGCGAGGAGCGACCCCGGTTACTGGCCCATACGGCCGGTCGCGCCGTCATCGCGACAGGTCCGTCCGCCGAGGCGCCGTGTCCGGCTCGCGCCCTGGACCTCGCGACCGGGACGACCGTCTGGGACGCGGTCCTCACCCATGCCGCCGGCCCGCTGCGGGTCGACGAGCTCTGGCAGCTCGAGCACGACGACGGGGAGCTCGTGCTCTGCGCCGTCGCCCTCGCCGACGGCTCCCGCCGGGAGCTCGTACGCACTCCGCGTCCGGCCGGGTACGAGGACGCGCGCCTCGCCGTCACGTTCGCGGCGCAGGACGAGCACGGAGGCCTCGCGGTCGTCCGGGCGAGCCTGCCGCCGGGCCCCGGTGTCCGGACGGCGCTCGGAGACCTGGTGCTGAGCACCGGCGCGGACGTCGTGCAAATCGACTCGGCCCCGCCCCTCAGCGGTGAGCGCAGCACGGTCGGCGTCGACGCCGAGCACGTCCTCCGTCACGCTGAGACGACCACGTTTCGCCGCGTCGACGACGGGACGGACCGATGGAGCCTGCCGGCCCGGGCGACCCTCCACGCGCGTCGCGGCGGCCTGACGGTCCTCGGGACGGGCCGGACGGACACCACGGCGATCGAGGACGACGGCCGTGTCCGCTGGCAACGGACCGGAAGCGTCGTCGCGGTGTCGGGGGACGAGCTGTGGATCGTCGACGGCGAGGAGCTTCGCGGCGTCGCTATCGAGACGGGCGAGCAGCATTGGCACACACGGCATCCCGCCGCCGCATCCCGTCCGTGGCTCCCCGCGGGTGGCCTCGTCGGGTTCCGCACGAACGACGGTCACGCGGTTCAGCAGCGTGTCGGCGTGCTCTCCGCCTACGGGTGACCGCCGAATCCCCGCCGGAACGACGAAAGCCCCGCATCAGCGAGGCTTTCGGAGGTACCGCTACCGGGATTCGAACCCGGGTTTCCGCCGTGAGAGGGCGGCGTCCTAGTCCCCTGGACGATAGCGGCGAGGAACGAAGCCTCGGGAGGGTAGCAAGGCGACTCGGCGCGAACCGGTCCGACGGGGCTCGCGTCGGGGGCGGCCTCCGTCCGCGCCCCGGAGGCGGTAGCATGCCGCGTCTCGCGGATGTGGCGGAATTAGGTAGACGCGCGGCGTTCAGGTCGCCGTGGGGGTAACCCCGTGGAGGTTCGATTCCTCTCATCCGCACTCAGAAGCCCGGTCCGCCGCCGGGCTTCTGTTCATTTCGGGGCCGGTTCGCCTCAGCGCACGATGCGGGTTCTGCGCGTGAGGCTGACCCGGCGCCCGTCGCGGCCGACCGCGCTGAGGTGCACGCGCACGGGCCCCGGACGCAGCCGTGCCCGGCGGCGCAGCGTGACGCTCCCGCTCCGGGTGAGGCTCGCCCGCGACCCGGAGAGCAGCAGCCGGCCCTTCGCGTCGCGGATGCTGACCCGAAGGTTCTTCAGCGTCTCGCCCGTCAGCCGCACGGAGACCCCGATCGAGCCGCGCTTCGCGGTCCGCCGGGCCGAGAACGCCGGGCGCAGGAGCTGGAAGGACGTCACGGCGGGCGACGCGGTCGTCGACCCGCCGGTGAGGCCGAGCGTTGCGGGGCTGACGGAGGTGGTCGTCCCCGCCGGGGGCCCCCCCGGGGTGGAGGTCGTGTCGCCTGCCGTAGCTGCCGGGGTCGCCGGGTCGGACGTCGTGGTCGTCTGTGCGGGCGTCGTCGTGATGACCTTCGGCGGGGCCGCCTTCCCGCAGGAGAAGTTCTGCGTTGAGCTCGCACCGATCTCGACGGTCACCTTCCGCGTGTCGTAGACCACCTTGCTCTCCTCGTCCTCACAGGTGAGCGTCCACGCCTCCGTCCGGCCCGCGATCAGCTCGAGCGGCCGGGTGCTCGGGTTGACCGCCCACCGGTAGGTCCCGGACGCCGGGACGGTGAGCGTGCTCTCCAGGTGCTCGGGGATGAGGATCGCGTCGCCCTCGGCGGCCACGCCCTCCGTGTTGGTCTGCACCTTGGAGGTCGTCGTCTTGAAGTCCTTCGTGAGCCGCAGGATGCGCCCGGCGGGCGCGGTCCCGGTGATGACCGAGTGGTAGGCGGGGTCGACCGCCGCCTCGGCGAAGAGCAGCAGCGATTCGCGCAGCCCCTGCGTGACCTTCCGCGTCGAGCCGGCCTTCGCGGCCGCCGCCTTGTTGAGCTTCCCGTCGAGGGTCCCGAGGAACTGGTCGATCACGGCGTCCTGGTAGTTCGGGTGGAAGTTGTCGTAGCCGACCTCGGTCGTGTAGCCGAAGGCCCCTTGAGCGAAGTAGTTCCAGTCCTCGGTCGCACCGCTCACGTCGTAGAGGTCGTAGGAGACGAGGTCCACGTAGCCGGCCGCCTGCGCGGTCCGCTTGGCCACCGCCTTCATCGCGTCCTGGTAGGGAACCTTCGTGCCCTTCGGCAGCCCGGGCTCGTCCTGCCGGTTGAAGCCCGGCTGGTAGAGGACGTCGCCCGCGAAGTTGTGGTTCGAGTTCATCACCATGACCTGCTTGGTGGAGGAGAGCTCGTGGATGTTCTGCGCCTCGGGCTCGGAGAACGGCGAGGGCCCGCGGTAGTCCTGCTGGGAGACGTTGTCCGACTCCCCCGGCCCGCCCCAGAAGGCGCCGTAGTTGCGGTTGAGGTCGACCCCCGGCTGCAGCGAGCAGGGCGCGTTGGCCGGGACGGAGTTGTCGAACCCGTTCGAGCAGTTCTTGCGCCGGTAGGAGCCGGTGCCGCTCGCGATGGCCGCGATGTTCGGGGTCGTCCCCAGGTCGTCGGTGGCCGCATTGAAGTCGCCCGCGAGCTGGGATGCAACCAGGCCGTCCGGGTTCACGACCGGGATCACGAAGCTGCGCACCCCGTCGAGGACCGCCTGCTTGCGGGCTCCGTCGGCGCCGTCCCGGGCCGTGAAGAGGTCGAGCGCGCCCTCGATCGTCATCTCGCCCGAGGACCACTCGCGCACGTGGTGCAGGCCGAGCTCGAAGACGGTCGGGCGCCCGTCGTCGGTCCGTGCGACGTCGGTGGCGATCTCCACGCCCTCGATCGTGCGCCCCTCGATCGACTTGTGCGGGAGGATCAGCGGCCGCACGACGCCGGGGTGGTCGGTGACGAGCTTCTTGAGGTCCATCTGGTAGTCGGCCAGGTGGCGGTAGGAGGTCCGGCCGCTCGGGAGTCCGAGCGCGGCCCGCTGCGGCGAGGCGGTGGCGTCGGCGCGCAGGGTCTCGAGGTCGGCCTGGCGGAGATCGGGGATCGAGGTCGTGAACGGGATGCCGAGCTCGCTCAGCGTCGCCCGGTCGGCGCTCCCGTGAAGCACGGCGTACACGCCGTCCTTCGTCCCGGTCTCGTTGAGGTCGAGCCCGGAGGCGACGAGCCTGTCGACGTCCGCCTGGCCCGCGACCTTCACGAGCACGAGCGACTGCCGCTCCGCGGGCGGGACGTCCCCGGAGACGACGAGCTCGTCGACGCTCAGGTCGATCGGCGCGGCGCTGCCGTCGTAGCGGCAGGCCTGAACGATGAGCGTGCGCCCGGCGGCGACCGGCGCGCTGACGAGCTCGTTCCCACCGAAGGCCGCGGAGGCGTCGACGAGCCGGCCGGTGACCGCGTCGAAGACGGCGAGGTCCCAGTCGTCGCCGTGCGGGGTGCCGTGCAGCCGGGCCTGGACGTAGCCGTCGATCGTGGTGGTGACGGTCCGCTTGAGCACGCCCGGCGCCCCGGCCGCAAGCGGCGCGTCGAAGCAGGTGCGCCGGACTGCCGTGGCCGTCGTGAGCGACTGCCGACCGCCCAGCAGGTCGAGGGTGTCGACGCTGATCGGGGTCGCGGCCGAGGCCTGGGGCGCCGCGGCGAGCAGGAGTGCGAGCGGGGTCAGAACAGCCGACGACAGCCAACGAGGCGAAAGGCGCATGCAGGCCAGAACGCTCGCGGAGGCGGAAACTGGCGTTTGAGACCAAGACGCCCTGCGCGACCGATGAGTTCCGAGCTCCGCAGCGGTCTCACCCATCGATGCCGCATCTGCGACTCCGTGGACCGCTGAAGAAACTCGCCGGCGACACCGCCGATCACGAGCTCGACGGCGCGACGGTCAACGCGGTGCTGCGCGTGCTCGAGCACGAGCAGCCGGCGCTCGCCGGGTGGATCCTCGACGAGCGCGGCCGGATCCGGCGCCACATCAACGTGTTCGTGAACGGTGACTGGGCGGACGGCGGGACGGTGGTCGCCGCCGGCGATCGCCTCGAGGTGATTCCAGCGATCTCAGGAGGATCCGCATGACCGAGCTTGTCGTCGGCACCAAGAAGGGCCTGTTCGTGCTCGAGGGCGAGGTGGGCGCCTCCTTCGAGGTGACCGCCCGCGCGTTCGCCGGTGAGCCGGTCGACTTCGCCTGCCGGGATCCGCGCAGCGGGCGCATCTTCGCGGGCATGACCTCGCCGTTCTACGGCCCGAAGCTCATGTACGCCGAGGATCCCTCCGGCGACTGGCACGAGGCCGCCGGCGTGAGCCTGCCCGAAGGCGGTGAGGCCGCGCTCGAACGCATCTGGGTGATCACGCCCGGCGAGGCCGACGGGCTGCTCCACCTCGGGGCCGACCCCGGCGTGCTGTTCACGAGCTACGACGGCGGCGCGAGCTGGACACTGAACGAGGCGCTGTGGAACGAGCCGTCGCGGCCGACCTGGCAGCCCGGCGGCGGCGGGCTGTGCCTGCACTCGATCGTCCCCTGGCCGGGTGAGCCGGACAAGCTGGCGATCGCCGTTTCGGCCGCGGGCATGTGGCTCACTGACGACGGCGGAGCGTCCTGGCGCCGGGGCAACGCCGGCCTGCGCCCCCGCTACCTGCCGGAAGACGCCGACCCCGACGAGGTCGCCCTGTGCGTCCACCATGTCGAGCGTGCCGCCGGGCGGCCCGAGCGCATGTTCATGCAGTTCCACGGCGGGGTCTACCGCTCCGACGACGGCGGCGAGAGCTGGACCGACGTGGGTGCCGGCCTGCCCTCGGACTTCGGCTTCCCGCTCGTGACCGACCCCGCCGATCCGGACAGCGCCTACGTGATCCCGCTCAGCGCGGACACCGATCGCGTCACCCCTGACGGCCGCGTCAACGTGTACGAGACCCGTGACGCCGGAGCCTCCTGGACGGCTCGGGGCGACGGGCTGCCGCAGGAACACGCCTACCTCACCGTCCTGCGCCAGGCCTTCACCCGCCGCGCCTCGGGCGACGCGCTCGAGCTGTACTTCGGCTCCACCACGGGCGAGCTCTTCGGGACCGCCGATGCGGGAGCGAGCTGGAGCAACGTCGCCAGCCGCTTGCCGCCCGTGTACTCCGTGACGGCGACCTGACGAGGGGCAGGGCGGGCGGCGGCCCCGGCACGCGTGAGGCCTCACAGCACGGGTTTTCCTAACCGGACCACAGAAACCGGCGCGACGATCGACGTTCGCTCTATGTCGTCCGGCGCGAACGCGCCCGCCCCACCGTCCCCCGCCAGGAGTCCTCTTGTCCGTTCCCGCCGTTCCTCGCCCCGCCGCCGACGTCCGCGGCCTGCGCCGGCTCCGTCGCCCACTCGCGATCGGCGGCCTGCTGCTCGTCACCGGCGGGCTCTCCGCCTGCGGCTCGGGGGACGACGACAGCACCGGCGCGGCCGGTGGCCCCGGTGGCGGCCGGCAGCCGATCGCGCTCACCGACGAGCAGCAGAGCTGCCTGGAGAAGGCTGGGGTGACGATCCCGACCGGCGGTGACCGTCCTGGACGGGGCCCACGTGGCGGCGGGGACCCCGGAGCCGGTGGCCCGCCGCCCGAGGGGACCGACGGCGCGCCCCCGGCCGGGGAGCGCCCGGGTGCAGGGCAGGGCGCCGGCGAGCGCGTCGAGCGTCAGGCGGCGATGGAGGCGTGTGGCGTCTCGCTGCCCGGACGGCAGCCGGGTGCGCGGAACGGGACGACGGGCACCCCCGGGCCCGCGGCACCGTCGGCCGCGGACGGGGCGAACTGATGGCCGCCCGCCGCCGGCTGGCACCGGTTCCCCTCCTGCTCGCCGTCGTCGGCGCGGGCTCCGTCGCCCTCGCGGCCACAGCGGTCGGCGGCGAGACCGCCGCAGCACCGCTCGAGCAGACGGTCACCGTCAAGCGTGGCGTGGTGCAGACGACCGTGTCCGGCTCCGGCTCCCTCTCCCCTTCGACCAGGCGCTGAGCTGAGCTTCGGCGCGACGGGCACGGTCACGAAGGTCACGTGAAGGTCGGCGAGCAGTGAGCGCCGCCCAGCTTCTCGGATCGACGCAGCCTCATCGAAGGCCGCGTTGGCGCGGGCGAGCAGCACGCTCGCGACCGCCGAGGATCGCCCTCGTGAACGCGCAGATCGCGGGTGTCACGGGGAGCTCGTTGACCGCCGCCGAGGCCGCGGTGGCGAGCGCGGAGCTCGGCGCCGAGCCAGGCTGAGGACGCGCTCGACGCAACCGTGTTGCGTGCCCCGGACGCCGGGACCGTGGCGGCGTTGGGTGGAGCGGTCGGCGACACGGTGGGCACGGGCACCACGGCCGCCTCGACCGGCTCGGAAGGCGCGAGCGCGGGGAGCGGGGCGGCCGCGGCCAGCACCAACGACTCCAGCGCCACCGGCTTCGTCACGCTCGTGCAGCTGAGCCGGTACACGATGGAGGTCTCGCGCAGCGAGGCGGACATCACCAAGGTCAAGGTCGGCCAGCGGGCGACCGTCACGGTCAACGCGGCCGCCGACGGTGAGTTCGCCGCCCGGGTCGCCGCGGTGCGGTCCTGTCCTCCTCGTCTTCGGCTGCGGGAGCGGACGCCAGCGCGGTAGCAACACGGTGGCCATCAAGCTGGTCGAGCCCGGCTGCAGATGAAGGTGGGGATGCGCGCACGGCGGAGTTGATCATGAAGAAGTCCGACGGGCTGGCGGTCCCGACGCAGGCGATCACGCCGCGGCAGCGTCACGGTCGTCAAGGACGGCAAGCGGACCACCCAGCCGGTCGAGACAGGCGTGGTCGGCGACACGACGACTGCTAGATCCTCAGCGGCCTCAGCGCCGGTCGACGAGCTGGCCGTCGTCTCGACCGTGAAGACCGCGGCCACCGGCGGCGGATCCGGACACCGAAGCCGGCGCCGACCGTGGCGCCCAGCTCGGCGGAGGCGGCCGGGCCGGTCGGTTCGGAGGCGCGGACGCGGGACTCGGCGGGGGAACCGGCGGACCGCCCGCCGGCCGGGGAGCCCGGCCATGAGCGCGGCCCGCCCGGTCATCGCCGTCCGCGACGCCGAGCGCGTCTACGCGATCAGCGCCGAGCACGAGGGTCGGGCGCTGGCGGGCGTCACGCTGCGGATCGATCGCGGCGAGCTGGTCGCGATCATGGGCACCGTCAGGCAGCGGCAAGTCGACCCTGATGAACATCCTCGGCTGCCTCGACTTGCCCGACCGGCGGGCGCTACCTGCTCGACGGCGTCGACGTGCGCCGGCTCGACGAGGACGACGCTGGCCGACCTCCGCAACCGCAAGATCGGCTTCGTCTTCCAGTCGTTCAACCTGCGTGCCGCGGACCAGCGGCGCTGGCGCAACGTCGAGCTGCCGCTGGCCTACGCCGGCGTGCTCGCGGCGCGAGCGGGCGCGGCGCGCGCGCGGCCGCGCTCGAGGCGGTCGGGCTGGGCGACCGGATCGAGCACCAGCCCGACGAGCTCTCCGGCGGCCAGCAGCAGCGCGTGGCGATCGCGCGGGCGATCGTCACCGAACCCGGCGCTGATCCTCGCCGACGAGCCGACCGGCAACCTCGACTCGCGCTCGACCGACGACGTGCTCGACGATCTTCGACGCGCTCAACGACGAGGGTCGGACGGTCGTGCTCATCACCCACGAGGACGACGTCGCCGACATCGCGCCGGCGCGAGTGATCCGGCTGGCGCGACGGACTGATCGTCCTGGAGGACGAGCTGCACCGGCGTCACGAGTCGGCCGCATGAGGGCGCGTCGAGATCTTGCGTGATCGCGCATCGGCGGCATCGCGATCGCAACCGGCTGCGCTCCGCGCCTGACGATGCTCGGCATCACGATCGGCGTCGCGTCGGTGATCGTCCTGGTCGCCGTCGGCAACGGCTCCGCCGGCGCGGTCCGGCCGCATCGACGCGCTCGGCACCAACCCCGTTGATCGTCACCCTGCGCCCGGCCCTCGGCGGCGCGCGGGCAGAGCGGACGGCCTCGCCGCGTTCGCGTTCTCCGCCGCCTCGAGGTCGTACCCGAGCTGCTCGCCCGCAATCGAGAGAGTGGCCCGGTCATCGCGCGCCACGGGTCGACGCTCGTCGCCGGCTCGACGCTACACCGCCCGCGACGTTCGTCGGGACGACGCCGAGCTACGCCGACGGCGCGCGACTTCGGGGTCGAGGCCGGGCGCGATGTTCACCGACGACGACGTCAAGGAGCACGCGCACGGTGGTGGTCGTCGGGCCCGACCGTCGTCGAGAACCTCTTCGCCGGGGCGGACCCCGTCGGGCAGACGCTGCAGCGTCAACGGCGAGCTTCCAGGTCGCGGCGTGTCCAGGACGAAGGGCTCCAACGGCACGACGCGACCAGGACGACGTCGTCTCGCGCCGCTCACCGCGCGTGCAGGACGCTCTCGCGGCTACAGCCCGAGTTCAGCGCGATCACCGTCCAGGCAACGCTCGAAGGAGCGGTCGACCGACGCCGCAGGCCGAGATGACGCGTCTCAAGGCACAGTGAACGACGCGAACCGGGGACTCACCCGTCTAACACCAGGGCTCGATCGCACAGCCTCGTCAACTCGACGAACGGTCTTCACGACGCTGCTCGGCTGCGGTCGCCGCCATCTCGCTGCTGGTCGGCGGGATCGGCGTGATGAACATCATGCTGGTGTCGCGTCACCGAGCGGACCCGGGAGATCGGCATCCGCAAGGCGATCGGCGCCCGCCGCGCGCGACATCCTCGCCCAGTTCCTCACCGAGGCGGTGCTGGTCTCGATGCTCGGCGGCGTGCTCGGGATGGCGGTCGGCCTGATCGGCAGCCAGCTTCGAGATCGCCGGCGTGGAGCCCGCGGCGGCAGGCTACTCGCTCGGCGCTGGCGGCCGCGCGCCGCGCTCGCCTCCGGCCTCTTCTTCGGCACCTACCCCGCGGCGCGTGCGGCCCGCCTGCGTCCGATCGAAGCGCTGCGCTTCGAGTAGCGGCCGACCATCGGATCCCCATGACCAAGATGATGAACACGCTCCCCGACCACCTCGACGAGGAGGACGCGCTGCCCGAGTCGGGCGGCTCCCTTCCCGTGCGGCCGAAGCGCCGGCTACTCACCCCCCTCACCGGCGCCCTGAGCGCGATCACGCTGGCGGCCGTGGCGTTCTACGGCGGTGTCGAGGTGCAAAAGCGCCAGGGCTCGGACGGGGCGGTTACGGCGGCAGGCGGCGTCGCGCAACGGGCGGGTGGCTTCCCGGGCGCAGGTGGCCCGCGGGCCGGCGCTGCGGGCGCCGGCGGACAGGGTGCCGGGGCCAGGGCGGCGGCCCCGGGCGGCGACGTCACGGCCGGGACCGTCTCCTCCAAGAGCGGCAGCACCCTCTACGTGAAGACGAGCGACGGCACGGTCGTCCGCGTGAAGGCCGGCGACACGGCCACGATCACCCGGAACGCGGCGGCCAGCGCGAAGGGCATCTACCCCGGCGATTCCGTCGTCGTCCAGGGCAAGACCGCCACGAGCGGCACGGTGACCGCCTCGCAGGTGACCGCGGTCGCCTCCTCGGCGGCAGGCACCGGCCGCGCGGCCCGTGGGGCGGGTGGCGGCACGGCGACCGGGGGTTGAACGCGCGCACCACCTCGGGCGCGTCCGAAGAATCGAAGCGGGCGACCGGGTTCGAACCGGCGACATTCAGCTTGGAAGGCTGACGCTCTACCAACTGAGCTACACCCGCGAGCGGACTCGAATGGTAGTCACTCCCGCGGCGCCACGAGCGATTCAGCCGGCGGCCCGGGCGAACGCCGCGCGGACCGAGCGGAGCGCCGGCTTCGGGCGGCCGGTGATGTCGTAGAGGCCCTTCTCGTTGATCCCGCGCTCGAGCTCGAGTCCCGGGTGGTCGTCGAGGATGGAGCCGCCGCGGAAGTCGGGGCGCAGCGCGTGGTCGCGCAGGAGCCAGATGAGCTCGCCGCTGAGGTCCTTGCGGCGCTCGAGCTCCCCCACCCGACGCGCGAGCAGCGAGGCCTGGAAGCGGGTGCCGCCGAAGGCCCGCGGTGCGACGCGGGGCGTCCCGACGGCCCCGAGCTCGGTCACGACGATCGGCTTGTCGGGGAAGAGCGCGCGGAGGCCGTCGAGCCGCGCGCGGACCTCTGCAGCCTGCGCGGCGGGGGCGAGCTCGCTCCCCTCGTACCAGCCGGTGTAGTCGGTGAGGCCGAGCGCGTCGACGGCCTCGAGCATCGGCCCGCTGGTGCGCGGCAGGTGGCGACCCCACAGGTCGACGGCCACCGGCCGGCCCGGATCGCGCCGGTGGAGCTCCCCCGCCGTGCGCACCACGTACTCCACCTGCCCCGGGCGTCCGGTTCCGGCCGCCTCGTTGGTGAGGGTCCAGGCCACGACGCTCGCGCTGGGCTGCTCGCGCTCGGCGCTGCGGAGCGCCCGGTCGCTCGGCCCGGCGACCGAGGTGGAGCGAAACGCGCCGGCAGGCTCCCAGGGGCCGATCTCCTGCCAGAGGAGGATGCCGGCGGCCTCGAGCCGGTCGAGCATCGTGTCGGGGAGCGGGTGCTGGGAGCGGGTCGCGTTGGCGCCGAGCGCCTGCAGCTCCCCGATCGTGCGCTGCTCGTCGGCGGCGGTGTGCGCGTCGCCGTGGCCGCCGGCGTCGGCGGGCAGCCCCGCACCCCGCAGGCGCAGGCGCTTGCCGTTGAGCCGTAGCCGGCCGTCGTCCCAGCGGAGCTCGCGCAGCCCGACCTCCCGGGTGAGCGCGGCCTCCCCCGGGACCCTGACGGTGAGGGCGTAGCGCCGGGGCGAGTCGGGCGACCAGAGCGCGGCGTCGGGAAGGGTGAGCGTCGCGACGAACGTGCGGGATGCGTTGCGCGCGACGGTCTTCTTCGTGAAGGGCAGCGGGGTTGAGCCGGCGCCGCGGGCGAGCGAGCCCTGCGGCCGGAGCGTGCGGGCGGGTCCCCGGTTCCTCAGGCGGACGCTCACGCGGACCCGGGCGGCACCGCCGGGCCGCAGGCCGGTCCGGACGTTGAGCGCGCCGAGCTCCGCCTCCCCCGTGCGCGCGAGCGTCACGGGGCCGTTCAGCCCGCCGAAGTTGAACCAGCCCCGCCCGTAGCCGGCCGCCGCCTGGCGCTCGGGGTTCCGCCAGTCGACGCGGACGCTGACCGTGTGCCGACCCACGGCCAGCCCCGCGGTGGCGGTGAACGGCTCGTAGGCGCCGACGTGCCGCCGGACCCTTCGCCCGTCGACGTAGACGGTCGCCCGGTGGTGGGCGGAGGCGAAGCCGAGCGCGTAGCGACCGGTGACCGGGACGCCGATGCTCCGCGCGTACCAGCCGACGGTGCCCTCGTAGCCGCGCTGGGCACCCGGCCCGCTGGTGTTTGCCGCGTTCGGCGAGAAGGGGACGGAGACCTCGCGGCCGGTGAAGGTGCCCCGGCGGAGCGCTCTCGTGCTGGCCGTGTTCTGCGTGTAGCGCCAACGCTCGAGCGCGACGGGCGCGGTGCCGAGCGGCCCGTCACCGAGCAGGGTGAGCGGGCGCGGCTTGCTCAGGGTCCGCGGGGTGGGTGCCGGCTCGTCTCCCCCGCGTGTGAGGAGCAGAGCGAGGACCGCGACGCCGAGCAGGAGCGCGATCGCCGCCCCGAGCCCTCGTCCGCGCACACGCATGGGAAGCCAACGTAGAGCGCGCTGCCGCGTCGCGCCATCGCCTGATCGGCCCTGGGTTCGATGCCGCGCGTCATCCGCGCCCGACCGCCGAGTACCATCCCGTCCTCGACGCACCACGGGGAGTGGCGCAGTCTGGTAGCGCACCCGGCTGGGGGCCGGGCGGTCGCAGGTTCAAATCCTGTCTCCCCGA
>CAWFHB010000008.1:0-30278 GCA_963815565.1 uncultured Solirubrobacterales bacterium
GAGCAGCTCGCGCAGCAGCGTCGCGGCGGCCTCGGCGTTGGCGACCGGATGCGTGGGCGCCAGCCCGGCGGAGAGCGGCCCGCCGATGAGCAGGTCCACGCCCACGGCCCGGGCGTGCTCGCCGATCGCGGCGTGGTGAGCGGCGGCGTCGGGGCCGAGCTCGAGCTGTCGCCGAGCACCGCGACGCGGCGGCCCGGTGCCGAGCGCTGCAGGTCGTCCAAGGCGGCGCGCATCGACATCGGGTTGGCGTTGTAGCAGTCCTCGACCACGGTGATGCCGCCGGGAAGCTGCCGCTGCTGGCCGCGCATCGCGCTCAGCGCGACCTCGAGGCGGCCGGTCGGCTCCACCCCTACGGCTCGGGCGGCGGCGAGCGCGGCGACCGCGTTCTGCCGCATGTGCGCGGAGGCGAACGGAAGCTCGAGCCCGGCGAGGTCGTCCTCGGTGAGCTCCCCTCCGGGTCCGACGGTGACCGTGCGGAGGTCGTCGCGCAGGTGCGGCTCGATCAGGGGCTCACCCGCCGGGACGATGATCGTGGACCCCGGCGCGAGCCCGGCGATGAGCTCGGCCTTGGCCGCTGCGACGCCCTCCACGGAGCCCAGGAGCTCGACGTGCACGGGGCCGACGTTCGTGATGAGGCCGACGTCGGGCTCGCTGATGGTCGTCAGCTCCGCGATCTGTCCGGCCCCGCGCATGGCGAGCTCGAGCACGAGGACCTCGGTCCCGGGCGGCGCCGACAGGACGGTGAGCGGGAGCCCGATCTCCGTGTTGAAGTTCTGTCTGGTGGCGACCGTCCGGCGGTGCGGCGCGAGCATCGCGGCCAGGACGTCCTTCGTCGAGGTCTTGCCGGTCGAGCCGGTGATCGCGATCACCTGGGCCCCGAGGGCGCGCCGCCACGCGGTGGCCAGGCGCTGGAGCGCGAGGAGCGGGTCCTCGGCGACGAGCACCACGGCATCGGCCGGGACGAGCGCGCCCGCGGTGGCGGCGTGCTGCGGGCCGACGAGGACGCCCCAGACCCCCTGCGCCAACGCCTTGGCTGCGAACCGGCCACCGTCCGTCCGCTCACCCGGTAGGCCGACGAAGAGGTCGCCCGGCCCGGCGGAGCGCGAGTCGATGACCGCCTGGCCCGGACCCGGGAGGTGGGCGTCGCCCGCCGCGAGGGCGCTTCCCCCGGGGGAGCGCTGCGTCACCGCCTCGGGGGCGGAGACGAGCTCGGCGCCCGCCGCCTCGGCGAGCTCCTCAGGGGACCAGTCGATCATCGTGACCGGTGGCCTGGCCTGGCGGCGGCGAGCGCCTCACGGGCGACGGCGACGTCGTCGAAGGGCTCCTTGCGGCCGTCTGCGAACTCCTGGCCCTGCTCGTGGCCCTTTCCTGCGATCAACACCACGTCGCCGGTCCGGGCCTCGGCGACGGCCGCCCTGATCGCCTCCCGCCGGTCGACGATCGCGCGGGCGTCCGGCCCCGCACCGGATCGCACCTCGGCGACGATGGCCGCGGGATCCTCGGACCGGGGATTGTCGCTCGTGACGAGGGACACGTCCGCCAACGTGCCGGCGACGGCCCCCATCAGTGGTCGCTTGCCCCGGTCCCGGTCACCGCCGGCGCCGAAGACCACGATGACCCGCCCGTCGCGGGCGAGGCCGCGCGCCGCGCGGAGGACGTGCTCGAGCCCGTCGGGCGTGTGGGCGTAGTCGACGAGCACCGCGAAGTCCTGGCCCTCGTCGACGCTCTGCATGCGTCCCGGCGCGGTCGTCGCCCCGGGCAGCGCGCCCGCGATCGTCGCGTCGTCGACGCCGAGCGCGCGCGCCGCCGCGATCGCCCCGAGCGCGTTCAGCACGTTGAACCGGCCGGGCAGCGCGATGTGCATCCGCGTCCCGTCGAGGAGGAAGTCCGAGCCGTTCAGCCCGAAGGTGACGTCCGTGGCCCGGACCTGGGCCTCCTCCCGGAAGCCGACCGTGATCGCGTCCGGGAGCTCCTCCGCGAGCCGGCGTCCGTGCTCGTCCTCCACGTTCAGCACCGACGGGCCCTCGGTCGCGAGGAAGAGGCGGCGCTTGGCCTGGAAGTAGGCCTCGAGATCGGGATGGAAGTCGAGGTGATCCTGCGAGAGGTTGGTCCAGACCGCGACCGCCCAGTGGATGGCATCGGCCCGGCGCAGCTCGAGCGCGTGCGAGGAGACCTCCATGACGCAGTGCGTGTCCCCGCCGGCGAGCATCGCGGCGAAGGACGCCTGCAGGTCGATCGCCTCTGGGGTCGTGCGCTGCGTCGGCTCCTCCACCCCGCCGATGACGCTCGCGACGGTGCCGAGCAGCCCGGTCCGGTGGCCGCCCGCCTCGAGCAGCGCGCGCAGCAGATAGGCGGTCGTCGTCTTGCCGTTCGTCCCGGTGATGCCTGCGGTGGCGAGCCGCGCGGTGGGGTCGCCGTGGAGCACCGCTGCGGCAGGGGCCATCGCCGCGCGGACGTCCGGCACGAGGATCTGAGGGACGTCGATCCCCTCGAGCTGCCGTTCGACCACCAGCGCCGCCGCCCCACGGGCCACGGCCTGCGGGGCGAAGTCGTGCCCGTCCCGGGAGAACCCCGGGACGCAGAAGAAGACGGTCCCGGGCTCCACCACCCGATCGTCGAAGGCCAGGGCCCGCACCTCGACGGGCGGCTGCTCGGGACCGAACAGGTCGGCCAGCGTCATGCCGTCGATCCTACGCGGCGCACCGGCGGCACGCCCGGGGCTCAGCGCGGCGGAATCTTGAGGTACGGAAGGGCGAAGGAGGCGATCTTCCCGAAGGCCGGCGCGGCGACCTGGGCGCCGTAGAACGAGCCCCTGGGCTCGTCGACCATCACGGAGATCAGCAGCTTCGGGCTTTTCGCCGGGGCAAAGCCGACGAACGAGGCGGTGTAGTTCGCCTTCGAGTACTGGCCGAGCTTCGTGTCGAACTTGTTCGCGGTACCCGTCTTGCCGGCGAGCGTGTACCCGGGGATCTCGACCTCGGCGGCGGTGCCGCCCGGGGCGAAGACGCCCTCGAGCATGCCGCGGACCTCACGGGCCGTGTGCGCGGAGATGACCCGCTTGCCCTTGGGCGCGGGGAGCGGTCGGCCGTCGACCGCCTTCACCACGCGGGCGGGACGCAGCACGCCGCCGTTGGCGATCGCCGAATAGGCCGTGGCGATCTGCATCTGCGTGACCGACTGGCCCTGGCCGATCGGCAGGTTGCCCATCGTCGAGCCCGAGTACTTGTCGAGCGGGAGCACGAGTCCGCGCTCCTCCCCCGGCAGGTCGACGCCCGTCGGGGAGCCGAAGCCGAAGCGCCGCGTCCACTCGTCGAACCGCTTGGCCCCCATCTTCATGCCGATGGTGACCGCGCCGACGTTCGAAGACTGAGCGAGGATCTCCTTGGTGGAGAGCGTCGCCGGCCCGCGGTCGTGCGACTCCCCGATCGTCCGGTCGGCGACCTGGATGGTCGGGGCGAGGTTGAACGTCTCGTCGGGCGTGACCGTCTTGTCCTCGACCGCGCCCGCGACCGTGAACGCCTTGAAGGTCGAGCCCGGCTCGTAGGTGAAGTTCGTGGCCAGGTTGCGCTGCGCGGTCTCCGGCGCGAGGCCGGGGGCGTTCGCGTCGACCTGCGGCCAGTTGGCCATCGCGAGCACCTCGTTGGTGCGCGGGTCCACCACGACCGCGCTCGCGCCCTTGGGCATGAACTTCTCGCCGAGGTCGTGCAGCACCGATTCGGCGCGATCCTGGATCTGGGCGTCGATCGTGAGCGTGAGGTCCTTGCCGGGCTTGGCCGGGGTGACGTCGCGGACCTCCAGGTCCTGCCCGAGGGCGTCGCGGACCGAGCGGCGCAGCCCGGGCTTGCCGGTCAGCAGGCGGTTGCGCTCGGCCTCCACGCCGGAGAGCCCGGTGTTGTCGGTGCCGACCACGCCGAGCACCTGCGAGCCGAGCCAGCGGCGCGGGTACTCACGAGACTCCGAGGGGGCGAGGGCGATGCCGGGGAGCGCGAGCTTGCGGATCTTCTCGGAGCGGGTGGCGGCGAGCTTCCGCTTCAGGTACACGAACCCCGTCTTCGGCCGCGTGAGCTTCTCGAGCACTTCATCCTCCGGCAGCTCGAGCAGGGGCGCGAGCCGCGCAGCCGTGCGGGCCGGCCGCTTGACCAGATATGGGGTCACCGAGACATCACTTGCCGGTTCGGAGACCGCAAGCTCGACCCCGCGCCGGTCGAGGATTGAGCCGCGTCGCGGCGGCACGACCTCGGTCGCGGTCTGCTGGGTGTTCGCGGCCTGGGCCAGGTTCCCGCCCTTGACCGTCCCGAGGTAGAGCGCTCGTCCGAAGGCGGTCGTCAGCAGGATCGCGAAGGCGAGGAACAGCAGCCCGATGCGCCGGTCGACCAGGCTCATGCTCTCAGCCCTGCCCCGCCGCGCTCATGCCCCCGGAGGCGGTGGTGGGAGCGGTGCTCGCAACCGGGGCCGGCGTCGGGGTCGGGGTCGGGGCCGGTGCGACAGCAGTCGTCGCGGGCTCAGGGACGGGCGCGGCGACCACCGGTGCCGGGGTCGGCGCCGGGGCGGGGACCGTGACGGGCGCTGGGGCCGGGGCTACCACGGCGACACCCTGAGCCGACACTGCATCGGCGGTCGCTGCGCCGGTGCCACCGTCCTGCGCGGAGATCATGCCGATGGGCAGCTGCTCGATCGGGGCCGGGGCGACGATGTTGCCCGCCGCCCGCTCAGCCGAGGCCCGGCGGGCGTCCACGAAGCGCGGCTGGCCGGTCGCGGGGCTCACGAAGCCCATCGCCGCCGCCGAGCCCTTGACCCGCTCGCTGCTCCCGAGCGAGGACAACTCGGTCTTCAAGGACGCGTTCTGCCGCTCGAGGGTCTGCTGCGTCTCCACGGAGCGCGAGATGCCGGTGTTCAGCTTCAGCAGGGAGATCTGCAGGAACACGATCCCAACGAGGCCGGCCGCGAGGATCGCGATCCAGACCCGGCCCCGGACCATGCGGTCCACGAGCCTGGAGTCGGGAAGCCCGCCGAGCGTGCGGAACAGCCCCCGTCCCGCGGGAGCCGGAGGAGCGGACTTCGGCCGGACGCGACCCGCAGCCGGCCGGGCGACGGTGGTTCGCCCCTGGGAAGGCTGCGGACGCGCGGCGCGTGCCCGGGGGGCCGCTGCCCGGGCGGCGGTCCGCCGGGTGGCAGCCCCGCGCGAGGCTGCGGTCGAAGGGCGCGAACGGGGCGGTGCGGCGGCAGGCGGAGTCATGGCGCGGGGTCCTCTCGGAGCTTGCGGGCGACGCGCAGGCGCGCGGACTTCGAACGGGGGTTCGCGGCGATCTCGCCGGGGCTCGGGGCGATGGAGCGCCGCGAGGCGAGCTCCGCCTCCGGCGTGCGTCCGCAGCCGCAGACCGGCAGCTCCGGCGGGCAGATGCAGCCCTGAGCGCGGGCGACGAGGAAGCGCTTGACGCGCCGGTCCTCGAGCGAGTGGAAGGAGATGGCGGCCAGCTGCCCGCCGACGCTGAGCAGCGACCAAGCCCCGGGGAGCGCCTGATCGATCTGGCCGAGCTCGTCGTTGACCGCGATGCGCACCGCCTGAAAGACGCGCTTGGCCGGGTGGCCGCCCGCGAACCGCGCCGGGGTCGGGATCGCCTGGGTGATGAGCTCGACGAGCTCCGTCGTTCGCTCGAGCGGACGCTTCTCGCGCGCTCGCACGAGGGCGCGGGTGATCTGCGGCGCGTAGCGCTCCTCGCCGTAGTCCCGGAACAGCCGGGTGAGCTGCTTGGGCTCCCAGGTGTTGAGGATCGTCGCGGCGGTCAGCTCCTGGTCGGGATCCATCCGCATGTCGAGCGGCGCGTCGAAGCTGTACGAGAAGCCGCGCTCGAACGTGTCGACCTGCATCGAGGACATCCCGAGGTCCATGTAGACGAGATCCGCCCGCACGCCCTCGGCACCGAGCTGGGCGAGGCCGTCGGCGAAGTCCGCGCGGAGGAACCGAGTCCGGCAGGGCGCTTCGGCGGCGAACAGCGCGAAGCGGTGCTCGGCCTCCGGATCCCGGTCGATGGCCACAAGGGTGCCGTCGGGACCGAGCCGGTCGGCGAGCAGCCGGGCGTGGCCGCCCGCACCGAACGTGCAGTCGACGACGAGCTGGCCGGGCTGCGGGTCGCAGAGCTCCACGAGCTCTCCGGCGAGGACGGGGACGTGGGCGGCGGTCATGTCGAGCAGGATGCTCCTCATCACGCGGGTGCGTCCGCGAAGAGCGCGGCCAGGTCGTTGATGTTCAGTGCGGCGTTGTAGGTCGTCCACCGCTCGCGGTCCCAGATCTCGATGCGGTCGTCCATCCCGTTCACGACGACGTCCTTCTTGAGGCCCGCGTAGGCGAGGAGCTCCTTGTCGACCATGACGCGGCCGGCGGAATCGACCTCGACGGGAAACGAGTTCGAGAAGAAGAAGCGCTTGATCGCGTCGCGCTTCGGATCGAGCTGGCGAGTGCCCTCGAGCGCCTGGGAGACGAACGCCTGGAAGTCCTCGGGGCGCCAGATCGCGACGCACTTCTCGGTCCCGCGCGAGAGGACGAGGGATTCAGGCAGCGAAGCCCGCATGCGCGCAGGAACCGTCAGGCGGTTCTTCGCGTCAAGGGTGTAGTCGAAGGTGCCGCTGAAGGACATCAGAAGGTGGGGCGGGCCGGAGTGGAGGAGTGGGAGGAGCCCCTCCACCCCGGTCCGCGCTCGCACTGTATCCCCACTTTCCCCCACAAAGCAAGCCGACTTGCACACACTCCCCCACTGGGCTCTCTCGACGCCCGGGATTCTGCGAGAAAGTCCGACAGGAGCAGGCGTTTCGCGGATCACCACGCCGAGGACGCTGAACGGCCATCCGGCGCAAGGACGGTTGCAAATCGCCCGTTGCACGCCGTCTGCCGCCTCGGCGACCCCGATTCCGTCCGCTGCGTGTGCCTCGGTGGGAGGCGATGGGGCGTCCCGTGGGCGACGGTGGGTCCGACCCGCGTGCGCAGGGCCTGTCGCCACTCGCGCGCACGAGGACCTTTACCGCTCAGGTCGACGGAAGAGTTGGCGCGGGCGTACCATTGCCGAACGCACCCCATCGTCGGCTGGAGCCGGCAGGAGCCATCCCACCGTGACCCTCACCCTCCCCCGCGCCCCACGGCGCGCCACCGCCGCCCTCGCAGCGCTCGCCCTGCTCCCGCTTGCCGGCTGCGGTGGCGACGACGCCACCCCCGCCGCCTCCGGCGACGGCCTCGCCAAGTTCGCGCCGAAGGACGTCCCCTTCTACGTCGAGGCCGCGGTCCGGCCCGAGGGCGACCTCGCCAAGAACCTCGACGCGGCCATCGCCAAGTTCGCCCCCGGCCAGAGCGCTGAGAAGCTGCTCAGCCAGGCCTTCAAGGGCAAGGGCGACGTCTCCTACGAGGCCGACATCAAGCCGTGGCTCGGCGAGCGAGCCGGCCTCGCCGTGACGACGCTTCCCACGGGAGGCGGGGACCCCGACGTCGCCGCCTTCGTGCAGACGAAGGACGACGGCAAGGCCGCGCTCGCACTGCTGCGCAAGGAGGCCGACGGTCCGGTGAAGGACGAGGAGTACAACGGCGTGAAGTACATCCTCGACTCGGGCGGCAGCAGCCCGACCGCCGCCGCGGTGATGGACGGCACGCTCGTGATCGGCAGCGACAAGGGCTTCAAGGCCGCCGTAGACGCCTCGAAGGGCGATGGGCTCGACACGAACGCCGACTACAAGAACGTCGTCTCCAAGGTCGAAGAGAACGCCGTCGCGACGATCTACGCCGACGTCGCCAAGGCGTTCGAGCTCGCGCAGGCGAGCGCCCGCGCCTCCGGGCAGGGCGCGCAGCTCGAGGGCGTGCGCGAGCTGCTCAACCGTCAGGACCTGAAGACCGTCGGCGCCGGCATCGCGGTGACCGAGGCGTCGGTCAAGCTCAAGGCCGCGGCCGCGCAGAAGGATTCGGGGGACCCCGAGAAGGTCGCGGAGACCGTGGCGAACCTGCCTGCCGGCTCGTGGGCCGCGTTCGGCCTCGGGGACGTCGGCAAGAGCATCAGCGAAGCGCTGGACGGGCTCAAGACGGCGAAGGCCCCGGGCCTCGACGTCGAGGCCGGGCTGAAGCAGCTCGAGCAGCAGGCCGGCATCGACGTCCAGAAGGACCTTCTGGACTGGATGGGACAGACCGGTCTGTTCCTCCGCGGCACGTCGATCACCGACATCGGAGGTGCGCTCGTCGTGCAGAGCAAGGACCCGGCCGCCACGAAGGCCGCGCTCTCGAAGGCGCGGACGCTCGTCGCCGGTGGCGGCCTGTCTCCGCAGGCGCTCAGCGGGGCCGGGATCGACGACGGGTTCTCCGCCGCACTGCCCGGTTCCACCCCGGTGGAGGTGTTCGCGGCGCTCGCCGGGGACCGCTTCATCCTGGCCGTGACGAAGTCCGCGCTCGACGAGGCGGTCAAGCCGTCGGCCAAGCTCGGGGACGACGATGCGTTCAAGAGCGCCGCGGGCGAGCTCGGGGACGGCCTGGAGCCGACCTTCCTACTCGACTTTCCCAAGGTCGCGGGCCTCGTGGGCCTTGCCGCAGGCAGCCAGCCCGGCTTCGAGAAGATCCGGGGCTACCTCGACCGGATCGGCGTGATCGTCGCGGGCGGCAAGCGCGACGGCGATCTGAACCTGCGGACCCTGTCGGTCGGCCTGAAGTAGCCCACGCACCGTCCTCGCCCCGGGGCCACGGTCGTGCGACCGTGCTCCGGCGGCGGGCGGCGTGTGGGGCCGGTCCACCCGCCGCGCCGCGGTCCCTCAGCGCAACGCGCCGAGCATCGCGGCAGCGACGAGGAGCATGACGGCGGGAACCAGCAGCAGCGCGATCACCAGCTGGATCTTCGGCGCCGCCTTCGCCGCTCGGTCCCCCAGCCGGCGGGCCCGGTCGGCCCGGGCGTCGGCGGCGAGCGCGGCGAGGGCGGGGGCCAGCGGCACCCCGTGCCGGTCGGAGCGCTGCACGGCCATGGTGAGCGCGCCCGCCTCCCGCAGCGGACACCGGGCCCGCCACCCGGCGATGGCCTCCTCGCGCGGGATGCCCAACGCCATCTGATCGGCGGCCCGCGCCAGCTCGCCCGCGAGGAGCCCGCCCCGGCGCGCCCCGACCTCGCTCATCGCCCGGCTGAGCGGGAGGCCGGCGGCGAGCACCACCCGGAGCAGATCGAGCACCTCGGGGAGCTCGTCCTGCATGGTTCGCCCGCGGGCCCGCCCCCGCCGCCGCAACCAGGCGTCGGGGAGCATGAACGCGCCCGTCGGGACGAGGACTGCGACGACCGGCCCCAGCCTTCCGGGCGCCGCGAGGGCCGGGACCAGCCCGAGGAGGCCCGCCACGAGACCGCCGCCGACCTTCGCGGCCATCACGTCCCGCACGCCGATGCGCGCGGGGAGCCCCGCGGCAGCGATCGCGGCGCCGAGCTCCTCAGGCGGCGTGATGGTCAGGCCCACCCGCCGCCCGACCCGCGCGACCAGCAGCGCGATCCGCCGCCCCAGCGGGACCGACGCCTGGGTCCGGGCCGCCCGTTCCCCCGCGAGGCCGGCGAGGTCGACGATCACGGCGGCGGCCGCGATGCCGGCCAGCAGCGCGAGCAGGGTCGCGCGTGTCATCCGAGCCCGGGGCGGGAGAGGCGCTGGACCACGAGGAGCGCGAGGAGCTGGAGCCCGACGGCGACGACGCAGAGGACGAGACCGACGGGCTCGGACACCGCCGTCCTGACGGTGCCCGGGCTTCCGAGCTCGGCAAGCACGGCGCCGAGGAGCGGGAGCGCGCAGATGAGGAGCGCGGTGAAGCGCGCCTGTGCGGTGACCGCACGTGCGTCCGCCTCGGCCCGGGCTCCGGCTTCGAGATCGCCGGCCAGGCTCCGCAGGAGCCCGGCGAGGTCTCCCCCGGCCTCTCGTTGGAGCAGGACTGCGGCCACCACCGTCTCCCACGCGGGGGCGGCGGCGCGGTCCCGAAGCCGTTCGAGCACGGTCTCGGTCCGCTCCCCCACCTCGAGCGCCGAGGCCGCCGCCCGCAGCTCGGGGTCCACGGCCGCCCCGGCGCCCCCCGCCCGCGCCACCTCCTGGAGCGCGCCCCGGATGGCGTGACCGCCGGAGAGGGCGTCGGCCATGCTCCGCGCCACGTGGGGTGCGCCCGCCACGAGCGCCCGCCGCCATCGCCGACGACGGGCGGCCAGGACCCGGCCGAGCCCCCAGGGTCCACCCGCCGCGAGCGCCAGCCCCGCCCACGGGGAGAGCAGCAGCCAGCCGCCGGCCATGAGCGTCACGGCCACCACTGCAGCCAGCCGCTGACGCTCGTCGACGGTCGGGCGTCGCCCCACTGTGCCCGCGGCGTGCAGGGGCGCGGCGAGCGCACGGACGCGGGCCAGCGGAGCCTCCTGCTGGGCGAGCGCGGCGAGCTCCCACGCTGCACCGACCGCGCTGGCCCCCGCCGCGAAGGCGAAGACCACGGCGGTGCTCACGCGAGGCTTCCCGGCGATGGGATCAAGCGCATCATGAGGGGTCCTCCATCCGGAGCCGCGCGGCGAGTCCCGGGGCCCGCGGCGCCTGCCAGCGCTCGTGACCGTCGTGGAACGCGTAGAGCTCGCGGGCGACCGGGGCGTCGTCCTCCCGGACGACCTCGGCGAGCCGCACGACCCGGCGGCGGCCGTCGGCCAGCCGCGCCTGGTGCACCACGAGGTCGATCGCGCCCGCGACCTGCTCCCGGACCGCGCTGTGCGGGAGCCCGACCCCGGCCATGAGCGCGAGCGTCTCGACCCGTCGGAGTGCTTCCGCAGGGGAGCCCGCGTGCACAGTGCAGAGCGACCCGTCGTGGCCCGAGCTCATCGCGCCGAGCATGTCGAGCGCCTCGGCGCCGCGGACCTCGCCGACGACGATGCGGTCGGGCCGCATCCGCAGGGCGTTCCTGACGAGACGGCGGATCGTCACCTCCCCACGCCCCTCCACCGACGCGGTCCGCGCCTCCAGCCGGACGACGTGGGGCTGCTGAAGACGTAGCTCCGCGGTGTCCTCGATGGTGACGATCCGCTCTGTCTCCCCCACGAACGAGCTCAGCGCGTTCAGCGTGGTCGTCTTCCCCGAGCCGGTCCCGCCGCTCACGAGGATGTTGCAGCGTGCTGCGACGGCGGTACGCAGGAGGTCGTGGAGCGGAGGCGTCCAGGTGCCGCGATCGACCAGGTCGGCAGCGGAGAAGCCGCGGGGCCGGAAGCGACGGATGGTGAGCACGGGGCCGTCGACCGCCAGCGGCGGCAGCACGACGTTCACCCGTGAACCGTCCGGGAGCCGGGCGTCGCAGAGTGGCTCGGCTTCGTCGACCCGTCGACCCAACGGCGCGAGGATTCGCTCGATCGTGTGGCGGAGGTCCTCGACCCGGGCGAAGGCGACGTTGGTGGCCTCGATCCGTCCGGCGCGTTCGACGAAGACGGGCCCCGTCCCGTTGACCATGATCTCGTCTACGCCAGGGTCGGCAAGGAGCGGCTCGAGCGGACCGAAGCCGAAGGAGCGCTGGGCGATGAGGCGGGCGAGCTCGGCCCGAGTCTCCGGGGCGAGGACCCCGGCCTCGCGGGCGACGAACGCCTCGATGCGCTCCCGGGGCGGCGCCGCTGGGCCGGTCGAGGCGTCCCCCACCTCGGCGACCAGCTGCGTTCGAAAGACGCCGGCGAGCTCGTGCAGGCGGTCCTGATCGACGAGGCTCATGTCCTACCTGGGGTGCCTCCGCCGTCCAAGGTCGCACATCCGTGCCTAGCTTGGCGCGTTCCCACTCACTGGCACGCTTTCCGCGGACTCCCGCGCCCGCGGGAAGAGCACGGTGAAGGTGAGCAGGCAGATAGCGGCCACCACGAGGAACGGCACGGCGTCCCCGGTGGCCTCGGCGAGGGCTCCACCGGAGAGCGATCCCCCGACCTGGCCGACGGCCCAGGCGAGGTTCACGAGCGCGAACGCGTAGGCCTGATGGAGCCCGGTGGCCTCGGCGGCGTCGGACAGCATCGCCATCGCGGGCGCCCAGAACGTGCCGAGGGTCGCGCCCAGCAGGACGACGGTCGCGGCGAACAGCAGCGGGGCGGTCGGCAGCGTCACGAGCACGAACGCCCCGGTCGAGGCGAGCAGCCCGAGCCGCACGGGATAGAGCCGGCCGCGCCGGTCGGACAGCCGCCCGACCAGGGGCGAGACGAGCGACTCAGCCCCCGCGGCGACGAGGAAGGTCCCGGCCACCGCGGCCGTCCCAGCGCCGAGGTGGTCGAGCCGCAGCGCGCCCACCACGTACAGCGTCCCGAACGCGAGAGCAGGCAGCGTGACGAGCCACATCGCCCGCATCACGGCCGGCTCCCGAAGCGTCCGGACGACCGCGACGATCCCCTGCGGGTTGGGGATGTGGTGTTCGGGCGTGCCCAGCGCCCACACGGCCAGCGCGCCGGCCACGACGAGGACGGAGCTGAAGACGAGCTCGGGCGAGGTCGCGTCGGCGAGCCCACCGATGGCGGGCCCGGCAAGGGCGCCGGCGATACCCGCGCCGATCGCGGTGCCGAGCAGCTCGCCGCGGCGATCGGGCGGCGCCTGGCCGAGCAGCCAGGTCAGCGCACCGGCCCACGAGCAGGCCCCGCCCACCCCCTGCACGAAGCGAGCGCCATCGAGCAACGCGATGTGGCCCGCGAAGCCGAACACCACGCTGGAGGAGCCGAGCAGCCCCAGCCCGACGAGCACGAGGCGGCGCGCGCCGTAGCGGGAGGCCAGCAGCCCGGCAGGGAGCGCTCCGACGAGGGTCCCGAGCGGGTTCGCCGCCGCCAAGACGCCCGCCCCGAACTTCGAGAGGTCGAACTCCTCGACGTAGCTCGGGAGCAGCGGCGCGACGACGGCGTAGAACGCGGTGTCGACGAAGACGATCGCGCTCGCGAGGAGAACCAGACGGCGCATGGACGCGCCAGGCTACTGCGGGTCTGAGCCGCGGCCGGGCGGTCGCACACGACTGGCCTTACCGGGTGGGTGGAGCCCCCGCCCAATCCTCGACGTAGGTGTCGGTGTTCGCGTAGTACCCGAGCGGCACGAACTGGTGGCAGGCCTGCGAGTACACAGGCTTGCACGGGTTGAATGGATCGTGCCGGGCGTAGCGGTCCGGGTTCGGATCGCCGCTGTGCGCTCCCTTTCCGGTCGAGACGTACACCTCGCACCAATCGGCGCGCCGGAACTGCCCTTCCTCGGCGTTACTCAAGCCGTCGTGGTCGATGTCGTCCGCGCCGTCCGGCACGCCGTCGCCGTCGCTGTCGGGATCGACGAAGCTCAGCCCGGTGTAGAGCGGCCCCGGGTAGCGGGACTCGACGTACTCATTCGAGCACTTGTTGTCCTTCACGAAGCCGGCCCACCACTCTGGCCCGCTAAGGGGCCCAGAGACCTCGATGTAGTTGGAGACCCCGTCTCCGTCGACGTCCTTGCTCGAATCCAGCGGCTGTCCCCGGGTGAACGGGTTGCCGTCGGAGTAGCTGAGCGGAAACGGCCGGCCGGTGTAGCGCCACGCGCGGAACTCGTTCGCGAGCGAGAGTCCGTCTCCGTCGTGATCGATGCCGGCGTCGGCCGGATCGAGCGGGTTCGGATAGGGACGCTTCCCCGGGAAGGGAAGGCTTGCCCCGTTCAGGTCCTTGGCCGAGTAGTACTCGAAGCCGTCCTCGATCCCGTCGCGGTCGGAGTCCGCCTTCAGCGGGTCGGTCCCGATCTTGCGCTCGATCGAGTCCTTGAGGGTGTCGCCGTCGGCGTCGTCGGGGTCGCTGACGACCGGGCTCAGCAGCGGCGAGGACTCAAAGGACGTGTAGCTCTTCCCGAAGCGTCGGGCGAGGACCCTTACCCGGAACCGCGTCGAGACAGGACGTGCGCCCTTCTGCTTGAGCGAGCCGAGCATCGACTTCGGGACTGTCACCACCAGCTTGCGGCTGGTGGCGCGACCGGCCCGGACGAAGACCGGACGGGCACCGTCCCGCTTGAAGACAACCGTGTTCTTCCGGAGTCCCGTCCGGAAGTTTCGGCCGAGGAGGGTGAGGTTGCCGCCGAGGCCGAGCCTCTGCGGTGAGACCTTGCTCACCGTCGGGAACGCGGCCGTCGCCGCAGCGGCTCCGGCGGGGCAGGCGAAGAGCGCCAGGCAGGCGAGAAGGGGCAGGACGCGGAGCGATCGGAGCATGGGGTGCCTGGCGCGGTCGGGTGAAACGCCACGGGCTCCATCGGCGTGGCCGGTGCCCACCTTGAGCGCGAGCCGAGCGCGCCCCGGACGTCGTGCCCGGGGACTTCACCGCTGGGGACGGGCGCGAAGTCCCCGGGCCCCCCGGGACCGGTCGCCGGCGGCACGCGGCAGCACCCGGAGGATCGACGAGGCCTGGGCGGACGCCAGGTACACCGCGTCCCGGAGCTTCACCCGGAGCGACAGGGCCACGCGGGGCCCGTCCCCCGGCCGGCCCGCTCCCTCCGGCGCGGGCGCTGCAGCCAGCACTTCGGCGTCTTCGAGGGCCACCGAGGTCTCCCCACGGGCATCGCCGTCGTCTCGTGTCACGAGCACATCGACGCGGCTGCCGCGGACGACGAGGCTCGGGGAGCCGAGCGCGACCACGTCCGCGACGCGCTCGCCCGGACTAACCGGGACCGCGGCCTGCGCCATCTCGGCGGGATCGGCGACCACCGCGGGTGTCAGGTCCGTCCCCGCGGGGATGGCCACCGCGGCCTTCAGACCCGCGATGTCCCCGCGAGCGCCGAACGCACCGTCCGGCGCGTAGCGCGCAGGGACCTGACGTACGGCGAGCCCGACCCGGTCGAGCCGGTCACCGGCGGCGACCTCCCCGCGGGTCACGAGCACCGTGACGGGCGCACCCAGCGATCGACGGAGCGCCGCCTCACGCCCCGCCACGTCCGAGGCCGCGAGCCCGCCGAGCACCACGGCGAGGAGCGCCAGCACGACCGCGCGCCGACGACGGCTCATCGAGGCCCGGCCTCGGCCGCCGCCTCCGGACGCCAGACGGGGAGCTCGAGCACGATCCGCGCCCCCGAGATCGCCGGAGCGGTCGCCACGCAGCCGCCGTGACGAGCCGCGATATCCGAGGCAATGGCCAGGCCGCGGCCACGGCTACCCCGCCCGCCCCGCGCCCGGCCGACGAGCGCCGGCAGCGTGGCCGGCAGCCCCGGTCCTTGGTCGGTCACCTCAACGGAGACCCGCTCTCCCACGGCGGCCAGGCGGACCTCGACCCGCCCACCCCCGTGCTCGAGCGCGTTACCGACGAGGTTCGCGGTGGCCTGGGCCAGGCGCAGCCGGTCAGCACGGACGAAGACCGCCCCGGTGGGAGCCCGCAGCACCAGCTCGCAGCCCTGCGCACGCGCCGCTCCCTCCCAGCTCTCGGTCTGACGACGGAGCAAGGCGCCGACGTCGACCGGCTCCGGGGTGTCGAGCGCGCGCTCGCCGGCAGGCGCCGCGGCGAGGTCGGCGAGCGCACGGGCAGCACGCCAGAGCTCGTCCTCGATCGCCCGCGTCGGCACACCACGGCGGGTGAGCGCGTGAAGGGCCAGATGGGCGGCGCCCAGCGGCCCCCGCACCTCGTGGCAGGCGCGCGCGACGAGCTCCGCGCGGGTGGCCGCGACCCGACGCTCATGCCACAACATCAGGCAGAGCACGACAATGCCGACGGTGAGCACCAGGGCCATCATCAGGCCACGCTCCCGGGCCCGTCCACGAGGCGGTAACCGACGCCCCAGACGTTCACGACGAAGCGCTCCCCGTGGGTCGAGAGCTTCTGCCGCAGGCGACAGGCGTGGGAGTCGAGCGTCCTCGTCGACCCCGGGCACCGGTAGCCCCAGATCGACGAGAGCAGCTCCTCCTTCGTGTAGACCCGGCTCGGATCCGCGGCGAGGGTTCGCAGCAGCGCGAACTCCTTCGAGGCGAGCTCGATGGGACGGTCGTGCAGCCGAACCTCTCGCGAAGCCGGGTCGAGCTCCAACGGTCCGACCCGGTACCGGGTCCGCGCCGGACGCTCGGAGGTCCGGCGCAGCAGCGCCCCGATCCGCGCACGCAGCTCGGGGTAGCTGTAGGGCTTGGCCAGGAAGTCGTCGGCGCCGCGCTCGAAGGCCCGGAGTCGATCGACCTCGGCCGCCCGCCCCGAGAGGACGAGCACCGGGGTCCGGGGGTCGACCGGCGACGCCGCCCCCGTCCCGCCCCGCACCCGGCGCAGGAGGTCGAGGCCTGACCCGTCCGGCAGGTTGACGTCGGCGAGCACCGCGTCGGGGAACGACCGCTCGAGGCGGCTGACGCCGTCCTGGAGGCTGCCGGCGGTCTCGACGAGGAAGCCGTCGGCGACAAGGTTGTCGGCGAGGAACGCGCGTGTGGCGGCGTCGTCCTCGACGACCAGGAGGGTGGCGGGGGCTTCGTCGTCGTTCATACGAGACCCAGAGAGCGCCCCGGGGACGAGGTGCGAATCCTGGCGCGAAGACGCTCGTCGCAGCGCCGTCGAGAACGCGCCACGACGGTCCGTCCGCGAACCCTCCCGATGCAACAAGCCTTGCACGGCGGGCCACGCGGAGAACGGTCCGTAGGATGCGCCGCGAAGCCCCTCGCCCCGGGATGTCCCGCGGCCCAGGGGCTCCTTCTTCATGCATACAGAGAAACGCGGCAACTACGACTCGGGCGAAGACTTCGTCCTCGAATACGGCGAGCTCCGGTTCACCTTCAACGAACGCGATTTCGCCGAGCGCTGCGAGCAGGCGGGCCTCAAGCTCGGCTTCGTCGCGGGGCGCCTGGACGAGTGGGAGGTCGAGGACCTCGTCAACCTCGCGGTCAACGGCGAGATCCAGGACCCGGCCTCCTCCCTCGGGGAGCACGTGAACGACTGCTGGCCCGAGCTCGTCGGCCCCAGCGACCGCAGCCTGGTGCACTGGCTACGCCGCCTCGTCTTCCGCTCCGCCTGGCTCGACCAGCGGGTGAAGGAGGGCGAGCTCGACGTCGCCTACGACCCGGTCGGGCAGAGCTTCACCTACGTGCAGCCCGACCGCGGCGGCGAGCCCGTCGAGCTGGCGCCCGAGCCATCGTGGGCCCGGGTCTCGTACGTCTCACGCTGAGGCGCCTACAGCCCCCGAGCGTAGTGAGACACAGCAGGCACTTTTAGCCCCGCCCGGAGCGCCTGGATAACGCCGTTTATACAGACCGGCAAGCGGTCAATTGACGACGTTAAGAATCTCCTTGCGTTGTGTTCTCCCCTCCTGTTGGATCATGCCGCTCCAGGTCTTCTGGGGCGTCCATTTCCAGAAGGAGAACGGCACAGAATGCGTCGACGAACAGTCGTCCGAGCCGGGATTTCGATCCTTGCGTGCAGCGCCTTATTGACCCCCGGTGCGGGAGCGGCGACCCCCGCCCCCGAGGAGAACCTGCAGGGGTACCTCGCCACGATCGACGCAGACGGGATGTCCCGCCTCGGTGATCAGGGCATCGACTCCGGGCACGTCGGGTTCGACCGCCGGAACCCGGGCCGCCAGCAGGTCCACCTCGCCCTGTACCCGACCCAAGCAAAGGACCTCGAGGCCGACGGCATCGACCTCGAACCCGCGGAGGCGTACACCGCCGCCCCCGAGGCGGCCTCCCGGGCCGCGGCCAAGTCGGCCCAGGGCCGGGGCGTGGCCAAGCCGGAGACCGGCGGCGACTCGCCGAACACGTTCTACGACGTCTTCCGCACCTACTCAGAGCCGGGCGGCATCGCCGACGAGCTCCGGGCGCTTGCCGCGAAGTACCCGGCGGATTCCAAGCTCGTCCGCATCGGCACCTCCACCCGCGGGAAGCCGATCCTCGCCCTGAAGGTCACGCGGGACGCCCGCAACACCCCCGACGGGTCGCGGCCCGCCGTCCTCTACAGCGGCGTGAACCACGCGCGTGAGTGGATCGCAGCCGAGACCGCCCGGCGCATGCCGACGTGGTTCCTCGAGCACAAGGACTCCGGGGCCACCAAGGAGATCGTCGATCGCTCCGAGCTGTGGTTCCTGCCGATCATGAACCCGGACGGCTACGACTACACCTTCACCTGCGGCCAGGGCGACGGCCTGCCGACCAACGTGCCCTGCGGCTCGCTGCTGAACCCGGCGACCGGCACCTACCGCTATGAGGACGCGGAAGGCAACGTCTATACGTCGAACAACCGCCTGTGGCGCAAGACGCTGCGGGACAACAACAACGACGGTGTCTTCGGCACCTCCGGGGACGGCACCGACCCCAACCGGAACTACCCGACCGCCTGGAACCTCGACGAGGAGGGCGCGTCGAACACCACGAGCGGCGAGACCTACCGGGGCCCGTACCCCCTCTCCGAGCCGGAGAACCTCGCCTACGACCGGCTGCTGCGCAAGATTCGCCCGGAAGCGGTCGTCAACTACCACTCCGCCGCCCAGCTGCTGCTCTACCCGTTCGGCTACATCACCGACGTCTCCACGGACGACAACCCGTGGTTCCAGGCGCTGACCGGCACCGACGGCGACGCCGCGGTCGATCCGTACATCTCCGAGCGCTCCTCGGACCTCTACATCACGAACGGCGAGACCACCGATCACGCTTACAACAAGTACGGGTCGATGTCCTGGACACCGGAGCTCGACGAGTGCCTGACGGGCGGTGGCGGCAACTTCTGCGTCTCCGGCTTCACGTTCCCCGACGACGAGACCAAGGTGCAGGGCGTCTTCGAGAAGAACCTCGACTTCGCACGGAACGTCGCGACCACGGTCACCGACCGTGACCGCCCGGACCGTCCGGTCCAGGCGAACACCGACCGCTCCTCGTACCAGGTGAAGGGCTCCCCGGACATCGAGGCGAACGCCTTCGACGTCTCCTACGGCAGCCAGCAGCCGATCGAGGCGAACGTCCGCCGCGTGCTGGGTGCGGTTGACGCCGAGATGACGGTGGCCACCGGCCCCGGTGGTTCCTCACGGCGCATCACGCTGCGTATGAGCGACCAACGTGGCGGCGAGCGCTTCGGCGACCTGCGCGGCAAGTACTACCGCCGTGTCTCGGTCACCGCGCCGGCGGACTTCCGCCAGCCGGGCACCACCGGCACGGTGCGTCCGCTCGTGGCCGGTGACGTCGTCACGGTGATCATCCGCGCGGGCGGCCAGCAGCAGCAGTTCCGCTACCGCGTGCAGTCGACCCGTCCCGCCGGCGGGGCCAAGCGCGTGCTCGTCGTCGCGGCGGAGGACTACAAGGGCGTCAGCCCGAACAAGACGGCGTACGCGAGTTCGCCCCGGTACGCCTCGACGTACGCATCCGCGCTCACCAGCGCCGGATACGCGGTCGAGACGTTCGACATCGACAACCCGCCGGTCGGTCCCACGGGAACCGGCACGAAGTACCTGTCGAAGCTCGGCACGCTCGGGCACTTCGACGCGGTGGTCTACGAGACCGGCGACGATCTCGTGCCCCAGGACACGACTGAGACCGTCACCGACACCACCTACCGTCGGGTCACCGGCGGCTCGTCGACGACGACCTCGTTCACCGGCTCCACGCACGTCGCTCGATACGGCCCGCGCAACTGGCAGGCCATCCGCGACTACATGAACGAGGGCGGCAAGCTGATCTACGCCGGCCGCAACCTGTGGACGCCGCAGACCAGCACGAGCACGGGCTCAACGGCCTACTCGGGCTACACGTGGTGGCAGGAGCCGGTCTTCGGCTTCACCTACCCGGCCAACCAGGGCGGGGACGACGATCGTCCGGGAACCGCGTTCTTCCGGGAGCTCGACATCTCGAACGACTTCGGGTCGTACTTCCTGGGTGTCGCCGCCCGGGTGGGCGGACCGAACACGACGTCGATCAACACCAGCATGGGTGTGCCGGTCGGCGGGACCACCGGGGCGACCGGCGCCTCGGGTGCATCGGGGGCCTCCGGAGCATCGGGGACGACCGGGCCGTCGACGTTGTTCGCCGACGTGCCGCCGTTCGCGATCGACTCGACCGTCGGCGCGGGCAGCACGCTCGATCCGACGCAGGATCCGACCACGGGGGCTTCGACCCCGGTGGTGAAGACACCGCAGCGGCTCCGCTCGTCCACGAGCCTCATCCCGGTGGCGACGGGCCAGCGGGCGATCCGGCAGGAGCGGGTCGAGATCGATTACACCGGGCAGAACCCGACGACGGGCGGCGCGGCGATCTCCACCCGGGACTCGGTGACGTTCGGCTTCGGCCTCGAGCAGGTCGACCAGAGCACGCGTGAGGCGCTGTTGTCGCGCTCGCTCGCGTACCTGCTGCCGACCAGCGCCGATACCGTCGCCCCGACCGGCGGGTTCATCCGGCCGGCCGCAGGGGCGGAGGTGACCCCGCGCGACCCGATCGAGATCGAGGTCGATGCGGTGGACGAGCGCGGCGACCTGAAGGAGGTGCGCTTCTTCAAGGACGGCGTGCGCTTCCTGACGAAGGTCTCGTTCCCGTTCCAGGCGCGCTACACCCCGACCCCGAGCGAGGTCGGATCCCCGCTGGAGCTGTCGGCGGAGATCGAGGACAAGGCCGGCAACGTCACCACGGTGACGCGGACGGTCAACGCGGTCGCCGCCGACGCGGTGATCGAGTCCCCGGTTCCGACGGGGAAGCCCACGCTCGCCGGATCGCCGGTGGTGGACGAGACGGTCACCTGCGTGACGGGTGGCTTCGCCAACGGTCCGACCACGACCACGGTCGCGTTCCTGCGTGACGGTGTGGCCATCGCCGGGACCGACGGGGCGAGCTACAAGCTCACCTCGGACGATCTGGGCACGCAGATCGCTTGTCGCGAGACGGCGAGCAACGAGGCCGGTAGTGGCGATGCGACGTCCGCCTCGCGGACGGTCTCCTCCGCCTCAGCGGGGCCGGCCGGTCAGCCGGGTACTCCTGGCGCCGCCGGTGCTCCGGGTGCCGCCGGTGCTCCGGGCACGCCCGGCACGGCGGGTCCCGCGGGCCCCGCGGGCCCGCAGGGAACGCCCGGACCGACCGGTCCCAAGGGCGCCGACGGCACGATCCCGCGCATCAGGGTGACCTGCCGCCGGACGGCCAACCTCCGTGCGGTCACCTGCACGGTGACGCAGATCCGGGCCAGCTCGAAGACGGCGAAGGTCACCGTCCGCGGCTCGCTCCTGGTCGTCGGACGGAAGGGAACGCTCACGCGGACCAGCAAGGGATCGGTTCGGCTGACCAGCCGGAGCGGGGCCAAGCTGAAGTCCTCGGCGCGGGCCGGCGTGACGATCCGGGTCGGCGGCAAGACCCGCCAGCTGGTGATCCCGGTCGAGCGCAAGGTGATCGTCGGCTAGTGCGCTGAAGAAGAGCGGGCGCGGAAGATTTCGCGCCCGCTTCTCAAGCAGTCCAGAACGCTCGAGGCCCGGGTCCCCCCGGGCCTCGCTGCGTTCGGAGGCGGTGCTAGCCCAGCGCGGCGGCGCGGGCCGAGGCGATGGCCTCGGCGCCGGCGTCGCCCACGAGCAGCTCCGGGCGGAGCGTCCCCGAGGAGACGAGGTCGAGTGCGGGCAGGCGCCCGGTGGACGCGAGCGTGGTGTCCAGGGCGATGACGGTGGTCTCGCCGCCGAGGGCCTCAGGCGTCACTGCGACGACGGTCAGGGAGCCGCCGTCGACGATGGCTCGGGCAGCGGCGAGCGCCTTGCGGGCGACGCCCTCCGGCACCTGTTCGAGCGTGTCGATGAGCACGACGGCGTGCCCGCCGCGAGCGGCGACGCGCTTGCCGGTGTCGATCGCGCGCTCCACCGCGTGGCCCTGGGCCTCCGCGCCGGCGCCGAGGCCGAGCGTGGCGACCGGCGTGAGGCCCTCGGGCGCGAGCCCGAGCTCCTCCGGGCGCACGCCCGTCAGCACGAGGGAGACCTCGAGCTCGGTGTGGCCGACGAGCGCACCCGCCAGGCGACGGAGCGCCTCGCTCTTCCCGGCGCGGGGACCGCCCGTGATCGCGACGCGGGAGCCGCGCCCGATCGGGGTCAACCACTCGATCGCCTTCAGCGTCGGGTCCTCGGAGCCGAGGGCGAAGCGCTCAGTCGGGAACGCGCAGGCCAGCTCGTCCCACGGGGTGCCCTCGGCGACCTCGTCGGCCGGGCGGGAGTTGATCGTCTCGATGCGGATCAGCGACGGGTAGCGCTCCGAGCGGCGCGGGGAGCGCATCGGGCCACCGACCTTGTCGCCGGAGACGAGCTCGCAGCGGCGGACCTGCGCGGCGGAGATGTAGACGTCGGCGTCGGACGGCTCGGGCGGGGAGACCCGCAGGAAGGCGGAGCCGTTCCCGAGCACCTCGACGACGCCGTCGACGACCGCGCCGTCCTCGGCGTCGTCGGCCTGACGGTCCTCGCCGCCGTTGCCGCCTCCGCCGTTGCCGCCGCGGTTACGACCGCCGCGCGAGCGCCGACGGGCCGGGCGCTCCTCGTCGTCGTCCTCGTCCGGGACGGACTTCAGCTGGGTGCCGGAGCTCTTCTCCTCGGCGTCCTCGTCGCGGGCCGCGCGGTTGCCGGAGCGGCCGCCGCGACGCCGGGGGCGGGCCGGGGCGTCGTCGTCGGCTGCGGTGTCGTCCTCGGCGGGCGCGCCGCCGGGCTGCGCCTCGAGGATCGTCTGGATGAGGTCCGCCTTGCGGAGTCGGCGGAAGCCCTCGAGGCCAAGCTCGGCGGCGAGGACGTGAAGGTCGGCGAGCGGCGAGCTCTCCAGGGAAGAGCGGGTCAGGACGGACATGGTGGTGCCTTTCGGTGCGTTCGTTCGGTGGGCGCCCCGCCGCGTTGATCAGCGGCCGGCGAGCGAGTGACCATGGAGCCTAGATGATCACGCGCCGCTCAATCTGCTCGATGCGGCGAGGACAGCCATTTCAGCGAGGCGTCGGCCCGGTCGATCTCCGGGACCTCCGCCCGCCCGGCGAGCACGTCCCGGACGGCGAGGAGATCGGCGGCCGCGGCGACATCGTGGACGCGCAGCATCGCGGCGCCCGCGTCCGCCGCCCAGCCCACCGCGGCCAGGGTCGCGGCCAGGCGCTCCCCGGGCGCGCGGCCGGTGATCGCACCCAGGAAGTACTTGTTCGAGACCGCGAGCAGCACCGGGTGGCCAAGGGCGTGGATGCGGTCGAGGCCGCGGAGCACCGCCACCGACTCCGCCGGGGTCTTGGCGAAATCAGGCCCCGGATCGAGCAGGAGGCGCTCTCCCGGCACGCCGAGCGCGAGCGCCCGGTCCCTGCGCTCACCGAGGAAGGAGACGACGTCGTCGAGGACGGCCCCGCGGTAGTCGGCGAAGTGCTCCTGCTTGGGTGCCGCGCGGGTGTGCATCAGGCAGAGGGCGGCGCCGTGCTCAGCGCAGAGGACCGCGAGTCGCTCGTCACGGAGCCCGGAGACGTCGTTGACGAGGTGGGCGCCGGCGGCCAGTACGGCGGCGGCCACCTCCGCCTTCCAGGTGTCCACCGAGACCACCAGCCCGGCGGCCAGCAGCGGCTCGATCACGGCGAGCACCCGTTCGGTCTCCTCGGCCGCGTCCGTGACCGGGGTGTGGGTCACGCCGGACTCCCCGCCGACGTCGATGAGGTCCGCTCCCGCCGCGGCCAACGCAAGCCCGTGCTCGACCTGCGCCTCTGCGCCCTGCCGGCCGACCGTGTCCGAGAACGAGTCCGGGCTCGCGTTGACGATCCCCATGAGCAGGGGGCGTCCCGGTGCGGCCTGCAGCAGCCGGCCCCGGGCGTCGAGCGGCGGGATCACCGCGTGTAGTGCAGGAACAGGTGGTCGTCGGCCCGGCGGGCGCCGGCGAGGCGCAGCTTGGAGGGCGGCTCGAGCGAGTCCCCCGTCAGCGAGGTCGGACCGTCCCCGGCCACCACGAGCGGCGCAAGCGTGAGCAGCAGGTCGTCAACCAGCTCCTCGGCGAGCAGAGTTCGCAGGACGGCGGGCCCGCCCTCGCACGCGACCGAACGCACGCCGCGTTCGGCGTGCAGGTGCTCGAGCGCTCCGCGGAACCCGCCGTCGGTCACCTGCAGCGTCGTCTCCACGGCCGCGTCGGGGATCGCTACCGGCTGCTCGGCGTAGAGCTGCTTCGGCACCCCCTCCTCGCCGAAGACCGGCACCGTCCAGGGGAAGTCGCCGCCCCGGCTGAAGGTCGCGACGATCGGGTGCGCCGCACGGCCGGCCGCCGTTCGTGCGGCCCGCTGCTCGGGGTCGAGGAGGTTGGCGTACCGCTCGGCGGCGAGCGTCCCGGTGCCCGCCAGCACGCAGTCGGCCGCGGCGCGAAGGCCCCGCAGGAGCGCTCTGTCCTCGGGATGACCGAGCCCGCCCGAGCGGCCGCTGACCGTGGCGCGGCCGTCGATCGAGGCGACCATGATCGCGACGACCCGCGGACGACCGGGCCGCCCGCCCTGCTCGAGCCCGAGCGCTTCGACGGCCTCCTCGGCGGTGACGTCCCCGGGTGCACCACGCAGCTCTCGCATCCCGGCGAGGCTAGCCGCGCGGAGCCGGGATCACTTCTTCTTCTTCGCCTTCTTGATCACCAGGCGCTGCTTGTCGACCGTCACGTTGCCGGCCTGATCCTGGACCGAGATGCGCAGCGTGAACGTGCCGTTCCGCTTGTAGACGTGGCTCACGGTGCGCTTGGTGTCGGCGCGGCTCCCGTCGCCCCAGTCAATCCGGTAGCTCTTCACGCCGGAGCCGTTCGCGACGGCGCCGGGGGTGGTCGGCACGGCGCCGGGAACGGCGGCGTCGCTCGCGGTCACCGCGAGCTTGATCGTGCTGCCCTGCTTCCGCGACCCCGACAGCCGGGCTGCGAACGTCGGCGGCGTCCCGTCGATCCGGAGCAGGCGCACGTTCGCGACGGAGGTCTGCCCGCGACGGTCGGTCGCGACGACCCGCCAGGGGTGGATGCCGTCGCTCAGCGGCGCGCTCAGAGTCAGGGATCGATCCGTCGTCTCCCCCACCGCGACCCCGTCGACCTCGACGCGGTACCGCAGCGCCCCCTGGATCTCGAACGCAGGCTGCCAGGTGAGCTTCGGCAGGGTGAATCGGCGGAACTTCGACGACGTGTAGGTGCGGAACCGGCCGGGCTCACGATCGAACCCGCCGGCGACCAGGCGTCGCCCGCCGGGTCCGTTCTGAACGAAGACCGCCCAAGCGTCCCCGGCCCGGTTGACCCCGAGGTCCATGCCGCCGGCCGCCTCGGCGGAGCCGAAGTCCGGCGGGGAGAGCACCTGCAGCGGACCCGGGCCCGGGACCCCGGGCTTCGACGGGCTGATGTCGTAGCCGCTCATCCGCACGCCGCCGTCCGGGCTCAGCGCCACGGCGTAGGCGTCCCCGTTCTCTGCGATGCCAACGGCGGGCAGGCTCGGAGCGGCGGCGGGGCCGACCGGGGCGGCCGGGAAGAACTCGTCGCGGTGGATGAGTGCTGCGTTGAAGCCGCCCCCGGCGCTGCTCACCGCGATGCCCTCGCCGCGACCGCTGATCGCGATGGCGAGTTCGTCCACGTCGGCCGGCGCCGGGAAGCCGAGGCCGTCGACGAACGCTCCCGCCTCGTAGAGCGCGCCGCGGAGGCGACGAGCGACGGTGTGCGTGCGGCCGTCGTCGAACCGCTGCCGGAATGCCGCCCAGGCGTAGCTCGCGTCGTCCTCGATCGAGATGTCCGGGAGCTCCGCGGCGCCCCCGGCGTGGCCGTCGATCGCGGGGACGTTCAGGTCCTGCGGGGTCGCGGAGAGCTTCGGGCCGAACACGCGACGCGAGTACACGTGGCCCGACTCGCCCCACAGGACGACGGCGGTGCCCTCGGCCGACACCGCGGTGCGGCTGCGGCCGGTGCCGAGCCCGGCGTCGGCGGCCGGGGTGACGTCGAGCGCGTCCGGGAGCACGGCGAAGGCCGTCTCGGTGCGAGCCATGCGCGCGACGCGGACGTCGCCGGCACCTCCGCCGGGGGCGGTGAAGGAGAGGTAGGAGACGCCGTGGATCGATATGTCCACGGAAGGGTTCGAGGCCCCGTCGACGAGCGGCTGCGGCGGCAGGAACGGACGAGGAGCGTCGGGCTTCACCGCGACGTTGAGCTGGTTGCCGGAGCGGAACGCCACGACCACGCGGCCGCCGTCGGAGGCGGCCACCGCCGGCTGCGAGGCCGCCCCCGGCAGCGCGCCGTCGACGCGCTCGGGCGCCTGGAACGCGCCGCCGATGAGCCGCGAGACGTAGAGGTGCGGGACGCCCCCGTCGTCCTTGACGTAGGCCACGGCTCCCGTACCGTCGCGGGCGACGTCGACGTCCCCGACCTTCAGGGCGCCGCCGACGGGGCCGTCGATCACGTCCCCGGCGAAGTACCCCGCCTGCGCGGCCACGGGCGCGGCCAGAAGCGCGGCGGTGGAGATGAGCAGGGCGGAGAGGCGAGGCGTCATGGTTCGAGGGGTCGCAACCTGCGAGGACGGGAGAAGTTACGGCGTGCCGGGGACGGAGGCGCCGACGAGGATGCCCTCGCGTGCCGCCTCCTGCAGGAACGCCTCGGCCTCCGCCTCGACCCGGCCCGCGTCCCAGCCGAGCTCCGCGCCCATCGCGGCGGCCACCCGCCGGGAGGCGATCCCGTCCGGTGCGGCGACGTCTCGCGCGGCGGTCAGACCGAGCCGGGTGCGGCGCAACAGCGCGTCACCGACGGTGCGGGCCTGCTCGTGGCGGGCGGCGTAGACCACCTCGGCGAGCAGGTCCGGCGGGCGACCGGGACCGTCGACGATCGCCTGGGCGAGCTCGCCCCGCTCGGTGGCGATGGTGAGCACGTCGTGCGCGTGGTGCCCGTAGCGCCCAGCGAGCTGGGCGTAGGCGGCGTCCGGCACGCCTTCGATCCGGGGCAGGTCCTCGAGCGCGACGGACTGTCCGAGCGGGATCTCGTGAGTGCGGCACGGCGCGTCCCGGGCGTCTCGTTCCACGAGCCGGTCCACGGTCTGCTTGGCCATCCGCCGCCACGTCGTGAGCTTCCCGCCGGTGATCGTGATCATGCCGCTGGAGGTCTCGTAGAGCTCCGCCTTGCGCGAGATGTCCACCGACTTCTTCGGATCCCCCGTCGAGATCAGCGGGCGCACACCGGCGTACGCGCCAGCGAGATCGGACGGCTTCAGCGACGTGCCGAAGTACGCGTTCGTCGCGTTCAGGAGGTACTCGATGTCCTCGGGCTCGGGCGCCACGTGATCGAGCTGATGCGGGTCGCCGTTCGGCTCGATCTCGTTGTCGGTCGTGCCGATGAGGGTGCCGCCTAGCCAGGGCAGCGCGAAGATCGTGCGTCCGCCGCCGGCCGGGACGATGGCGCCGCTGACGAGCGGCAATTGATCGTGGCGCAGCGTGATATGCGTGCCCCGCGAGGGCTTGATGATCGGGACCTCGGCCTCGTCGCGGAGCTCCTCCGGGCGCAGCCGGTCGGCCCAGACGCCCGTGGCGTTGATGACGTTGTCGGCGTGGACCGGGAACGAGTCGCCGCTCATCACGTCGGTGACCTGGACGCCGCGCGAGCGTCCGTCCGCGTCGAGCAGGTCGGTGACCTCGAGGCCGTTGCAGCAGACGGCGCCGAAGCGCTCGGCCTCCTGCAGGACGGTGAGGACGAGCCGGACGTCGTCGGTCTGGCAGTCGTAGAAGAGGTACCCGGACGTCGGCTTGCGGCCGGCCAGTGCAGGTAGCCGCTCGGCGACCTCCTCCCCCGAGATGACCCGGTGCCGGTCGGGGGACCAGTCGGCGAGGCCGTCCCCGTCCACGTCGGCCACCGCGAGCGCCCCGTGCTCCTCGTTCGGCGCCTGCCCGCGGAGCGGCCTACGCGTGCGGAGCTTGTCGACGGACATGACGTCGTAGAGGTTCAGGCCCATGCCCGTGAGGCGGTCCGGGCGCTGGCCGTCGAAGGCGGCGACCACGAGCGGCAGCGGCTTGACCAGGTGGGGCGCGAGCTTGACGTTGATCTGGCGCTCGAGCAGCGCCTCGCGGACGAGGCCGAGATCGAAGTTCTGCAGGTAGCGGAGGCCGCCGTGCACGAGCTTGGAGGAGCGGCTCGAGGTGCCGGAGGCGTAGTCGGCCCGTTCGACGAGGGCGACGGAGTAGCCACGGGTGGCCGCGTCGAGGGCAACGCCGGCGCCGGTGATGCCGCCTCCGACGACCACCACGTCGAAGCGCTCGGCGGCCAGGGCGGCGATGGCGTGTGCGCGCGTGATCACGGAGCGTCTAAGTCTATGGACCCGGGGGGATAGGTTCCGGGTCATGGCTCGCTCCACGATCCTGTTCACCGGCTTCCCGGGCTTCATCGGAGCACGGCTCATCCCGAAGCTCCTGGCCGACGCGCCGGAGGCGACCCTCGTCGCCCTCGTGGAGCCCCGCATGGTCGAGACGGCACGGGCCGCTGCGGCGGCGATCGACCCCGAACGGATCGTGATCGAGCCCGGCGACATCACCGACCCTGCGCTCGGCCTGACCGCCGGCCGCTATGCGGAGCTCACGGCCAGCACCACCCAGGTCCACCACCTCGCGGCCATCTACGACCTCGCCGTGCCACTGGCGGCCGCCGAGCGCGTCAACGTGCTCGGCACCCAGCACGTCATCGCGTTCTGCCGCGCCTGCGAGCAGCTCGAGCGCCACCACTACATCTCCACCTGTTACGTCGCGGGCGCCCGCTCCGGCCGGGTCATGGAGGCCGATCTCGCCTGCGGGCAGCCGTTCAAGAACCACTACGAGTCGACGAAGTTCGGCGCCGAGGTGCTCGTCCGCGCGTCGATGGACGAGGTGCCGACGACGATCTACCGGCCGGCGATCGTCGTCGGGGACTCCGAGACGGGCGTCACCGCGAAGTTCGACGGCCCCTACTACCTGCTGCGTCTCCTGCAGCAGGCGGGGCAGCGGCTCCCCATCGCCCAGATCGCGAGCGAGGATGCGACGTTCAACGTGGTCCCGGTCGACTTCGTGGTGGACGCCATCGCGGCCGGCGCGCGGGACCCCGAGGCCGTCGGGGAGACGCTCGCGCTCTGCGATCCGGCGCCCGTCGCCTCCGCCGAGCTCATGCGGACCTTCGCCCAGCTCTACTCGGGGCGGCAGCCGAGCTACCGGATTCCGACCTCCCTGCTCGAGCGCGCGCTCCGGATCGGGGCCGTCCGGAAGCTCTACGGCGGCACCCCTGCGGAGTCGCTCGTCTACCTCGCGCACCCCGTCACGTTCGACACGACCCGGGCCGACGAGGTCCTCGGGCGGGCCGGGCTGCATTGCCCGCGGTTCGTCGACTACGCGCCCAACATCGTGCGGTTCTTCCGTGAACACGAGGACGACGCGGCACTCATTCCAAGGCACTGAGACCGATAGCGTGCGCGGCGATGAAGCCGCTCGCGTTCACCCCTCTCTTCATGGAGCGCGTCTGGGGCGGCCGCGCGCTCGAGGGGCTCGGCAAGGCCCTTCCGGCCGGGCAGCGCGTCGGTGAGTCCTGGGAGATCGTCGACAGGGCCGACGCCCAGAGCGTCCTGGCGACCGGTCCGCACGCGGGCACCGGGCTCAACGCGCTGTGGAGCGGCCCGGACCGCGAGCGCCTCTTCGGCGAACGCTCCCGCGATGCCGGCGACCGCTTCCCGATCCTCGTGAAGCTTCTCGACGCGCGCGAGACCCTCTCCGTGCAGGTCCACCCCCCCGCCTCCGTGGCCGAAGAGCTCGGCGGCGAGCCGAAGAACGAGCTCTGGTACCTGCTCGGCGCCTCCGAGGACGCGCACCTCTTCGCCGGGCTTCGGTCCGGGGTCACCCGGGAGCGCTTCGCGGCCACGCTCGAGGCGGGCGAGGACGTCTCCGGGCTGCTCCACCGGATCCCGGTCGCCGAGGGCGACGCGCTCTTCATCCCCTCCGGGCGAGTCCACGCCATCGGGGCCGGCTGCCTGATCGTGGAGATCCAGCAGAACTCGGACACGACCTACCGGGTCAGCGACTTCGACCGACCGGGCCTCGACGGCCGCCCACGCGAGCTGCACGTGCCGGAAGCGCTCGCCTCCATCGACTTCGACGACGTCGAGCCGCCGCTGCGCGGACCCGGAAACGGCGTCGTCGAGGCGAACGCCTTCTTCGCCGTGACCCGGCTGACGCTGTCCGACGAGCCGGTCGACGTCGCCGTCCCCGGCGAGTGCGCGCTCGTCACGGTGCTCGGCGGCGAGGCGAGCTGCGGGGGACAGCGCTTCGCCCCCGGCTCCTGCTTCCTCGTGCCGGCCAGCGGGGAGCTCCCGGTGGCCGGCCCGTGCGAGGTGCTCGTCGCCGAGCTCCCCGAGGCGCCTAGAGCGCCTTGAGCTCCTCGGTCACGTCCGCAATCGACTTCTTCGCGTCACCGAACAGCATCGACG